>CP144169.1:0-2400000 GCA_039636785.1 Micrococcaceae bacterium Sec5.7
GGCCCCGCCGCTTTGTTGCGTGAGTGCTGACTACTCGGAGATGTCAGCGCCCTCGGCAGGAGCCGAGGCGTGAACGCGTTCGGTCTCGCCGGCGCCTTCTTCCTCGGCAACCACGGGAGACAGGGACAGCTTTCCGCGGTCATCGATCTTGGTGATTTCCACCTGGATCTTCTGGCCAACGGAGAGGACGTCATCGACGTTGTCCACGCGCTTGCCGCTGGCGAGCTTGCGCAGCTCGGAGATGTGCAGCAGGCCGTCCTTGCCCGGGGTCAGGGAAATGAAGGCGCCGAAGGCGGTGGTCTTGACGACCGTGCCCAGGTAGCGCTCGCCGATTTCCGGGATCTGCGGGTTGGCGATGGCGTTGATCGCGGACCGTGCTGCGTCGGCAGACGGGCCGTTCGTGGCGCCGATGTAGACCGTGCCGTCGTCCTCGATGGAGATGTCGGCGCCGGTGTCTTCCTGGATCTGGTTGATCATCTTGCCCTTCGGGCCGATGACCTCGCCGATCTTGTCTACCGGGATCTTGACCGCGATGACGCGCGGCGCGAACTCGGAGAGCTCGTCCGGGGTGTCGATCGCGGAGTTCAGGACGTCCAGGATGTGCAGGCGGGCTTCGCGGGCCTGCTTCAGGGCGGCCGCCAGGACGGAGGCCGGGATGCCGTCGAGCTTGGTGTCCAGCTGGATGGCCGTGACGAATTCGGCGGTACCGGCAACCTTGAAGTCCATGTCGCCGAACGCATCTTCGGCGCCGAGGATATCGGTCAGGGCAGCGTAGCGGGTCTGGCCGTCAACCTGGTCGGAAACCAGGCCCATGGCGATACCGGCGACGGCCGCCTTCAGCGGCACACCTGCATTGAGCAGGGACAGCGTGGAAGCACAGACGGAACCCATCGACGTCGAACCGTTGGAGCTGAGAGCCTCAGACACCTGGCGGATCGCGTAGGGGAACTCCTCGCGGGACGGCAGCACCGGCATGATGGCGCGCTCTGCGAGTGCGCCGTGGCCGATTTCGCGGCGCTTCGGGGAACCGACGCGGCCGGTCTCGCCGGTGGAGTACGGCGGGAAGTTGTAGTTGTGCATGTAGCGCTTGCGCGTCACCGGAGACAGCGAGTCGATCTGCTGTTCCATCTTGAGCATGTTCAGCGTGGTGACACCCATGATCTGGGTCTCGCCGCGCTCGAAGATGGCCGAGCCGTGAACGCGGGGCAGAACCTCAACCTCGGCAGTGAGCTGGCGGATGTCCGTCAGGCCACGGCCGTCGATGCGGATCTGGTCCTTGAGGATACGCTGGCGCACAACCTGCTTGGTGACCGAGCGGAATGCTGCGGACAGTTCCTTCTCGCGGCCTTCGAACTGGCCGGCCAGTGAACCGGTGACTTCGTCCTTCAGTTCGTCCGAAGCGATGTCGCGGTCCTGCTTGTCAGCGATCTGGAAGACAGCTGCCAGCTTGTCCGCGGCAGCGGACTCAACAGCAGCGAAGACGTCGTCCTGGTAGTCAAGGAAGACCGGGAATTCAACGGTGGGCTTGGCAGCGCGTGCGGCCAGGTCGGCCTGTGCCTCGCACAGTGCCTTGATGAACGGCTTGGCAGCCTCGAGGCCCTCGGAGACAACCTCTTCGGTCGGGGCGGTGGCGCCCTGTTCCTTGATGAGGTTCCAGGAGTTGTCCGTTGCTTCGGCTTCAACCATCATGATGGCGACGTCGTCACCGTCGGCTCCCGACACAGTCCTGCCGGCAACGACCATGTTGAACACGGCGTTCTCGAGCTGGGAGTGCTTCGGGAAGGCAACCCACTGCGAACCGTGCTCGTCAGCGATCAGGGCAACGCGGACGCCGCCGATCGGGCCGGAGAACGGAAGACCGGAAAGCTGGGTGGACATGGACGAAGCGTTGATTGCCACAACGTCGTACAGCTCGTCCGGGTTGATGGCCAGAACCGTGACCACGATCTGGACCTCGTTGCGCAGGCCCTTGACGAAGGCCGGACGCAGCGGGCGGTCCATCAGGCGGCAGGCCAGGATGGCCTCGGTGGACGGGCGTCCTTCTCGGCGGAAGAACGAGCCCGGGATACGGCCCGCGGCATACATGCGCTCTTCGACGTCGACCGTCAGCGGGAAGAAGTCGAAACCTTCGCGCGGGTGCTTGCCTGCGGTGGTTGCGGACAGCAGCGCGGTGTCTTCGTCGATGTACACCATTGCTGCGCCGGCCGCCTGCTTGGCAAGACGGCCTGTTTCGAAGCGGATTACACGCTTGCCGAAGCGGCCATTGTCAATGACGGCTTCTGAGAACTGGATTTCGGGACCCTCCAAGAGAGTCACCTCCGTTTCTTGATTTACGGAAGTCCAGCCGCATCAACCCAGTCCAGCATCTGCTGGCCTGTACTACACCCGGTCATCGATCGAGACCCACGGGCCGCACTTCATTCGTTGAAGCCGCTCCCGGGGATCACTACCGAGGACCGCGAATGCGCGATGCGGTTGATCCTCCTGTTTAGTTTTCGTGTGAAGAAGGCGGCCCGATCCGGAAGGGAAGGGGCCGCCCCTTGTGTCTAACTAGCGACGCAGGCCGAGGCGCTCGATGAGCGCACGGTAGCGTGCAATGTCAGTGTTCTTGAGGTAGGTGAGCATGCGCTTGCGACGGCCCACCATGGCCAGCAGACCGCGCTGGGTGTGGTAATCGTGCTTGTGCACCTTCATGTGCTCAGTCAGATCCTTGATCCGCTGAGTAAGGACTGCAACCTGGACCTCCGGTGAACCGGTGTCGGCCTCGGACGTTGCGAAATCCTTGATGATGGACTGCTTTACAGCGGCTTCAAGTGCCACAATAACTCCTAGAGATGTGCCGTGTGGCCCGAGTCAGTAACTCACTGCCGGGTATGCAGGCGCCGGATTCCGAGGGTAAATCCAGGAAGTCCAACACACAACAAGAACCAGCCGCCACGGACTGCAGCCGGATCCAACGTTTAGTTTACCGGCCTTGCTGCAATCTTGTCGAAACACGGCCTATGACACTGGGTCAAGCCTGCAGCTGCCCGCGGATTGCGGACATGCCCTGGTGGAGTTCCGCAAAGCCGGTGCTCAGCGGCGACAGCCCGATCCTGATGCCGTGGGGTGCCCGGAAATCCGGGATGACGTCCTGGTCCCACAACGCGGCGGTGACCCCGCGGAATGACGGATGGTCAACGGTGATGTGGCTTCCCCTGCGCTCAGGATCGCGTGGTGTTGCGAGCTCCACCCCGGCGGGCGCCAGCCAGGCGTCGTGCAGTTCCAGGGCAAATGCGGTGAGCTTCCGTGATTTCTCCCGGACGGCCGACATGCCGGCTTCTTCGAGCAGATCCAGGGTCCCGCGCATCGCGAGCATGCCGAAAATGGCCGGGGTGCCGCTGAGGAATCCACGGATACCCGGGGCAGGTTCGTAGCCGGCCGCCATTTCAAAGGCGTCCTTCCGCCCCATCCAGCCCCAGACGGGCTGCCGCAGGCCCGGAAGATGCCGCCTGTTGACGTAGGCGAAGGCGGGTGAGCCCGGTCCGCCGTTGAGGTATTTGTATGTGCATCCGGCGGCGAAATCTACCTCCCAGGTGTCCAGTTCCAGCTCCACGGAACCGGCAGAATGGCACAGGTCCCACACCACCAGTGCCCCGGCGTTGTGCGCGGCGGCGGTGATGGCCGGTAGATCCGCGAGGTACCCCGAGCGGTAGGCCACATGACTGAGAACCACGACGGCGGTGGCCGGCCCTGCTGCTGCCCGCATCTGTTCTGCGGTCACCCCGGCGGACGGATCGGCGTCGATCCAGCGCAGGGTGAGGCCTTCCTCCCGGGCGATCCCTTCAACAAGGTAGCGGTCGGTAGGAAAATTGTCTGTGTCCAGCACGATTTCGGTCCGGGCAGGGTCGGTCACGGCAGCCAGTGCCGCCCGGATTATTTTGTAGAGCACCACCGTTGTGGAATCGGCGATGATGGTCTGCCCCGCGGCAGCACCCAGTACGGAACGTCCCAGCTGGTCGCCGATGGCCTGCGGCATGGCCAGCCATTCCTCATCCCAGCCACGGATCAGGCGGCCGCCCCAGCCGGAGTGGATGAATTCGGTGACATCCTCCGCAGTTCGCCTGAGCGGACGGCCCAGTGAATTGCCGTCCAGATAGGACAGCTCCGTGTCCGTGCCGACGAAAAGCGCCCGGTACCGGGCCAGCGGGTCCTCGGCGTCAAGCTGGGCTGCCCGCTGCCGGAGGGCGTCGCCGTCGAAGGTTTCAATGCTCACTGGCCGATCTCCGTCCGGACGGCAAACAGCTCGGGGAAGAACGTCAGTTCGAGTGCCTTCTGGAGGAAAGCTGCGCCGCTGGAGCCGCCGGTTCCTGTTTTCATGCCGATGGTCCGCTGCACTGTGCGGAGGTGGCGGAAGCGCCACAGCTGGAAATTATCCTCGAGATCCACGAGCTCTTCGCAGGCCTCGTAGGCGCCCCAGTTGTCGGCGGCGTTTTCATAGATGTGTTTGAAGAGCGGCACCAGCTCCGGCATGAACTCGTGCGCCCTCGTTACGTCACGGTTCAGCACGGACGCCGGGACGTCGAAGCCCTGCCGCGCCAGGTAGGCCAGGAATTCGTCGTAGATGCTGGGCGCCGCGAGCACCTGCTGAAGCAGTGCGTGGGCCTCGGGATCGGATTCGAACACGGGGAGCATCTTGCGGTTCTTGTTGCCCAGAACGAATTCCACTGCCCGGTACTGGCTCGACTGGAAACCCGAGGAGTTCCCCAGGAAACCACGGAACTGCGAGTACTCGGTGGGCGTCAGTGTGGCCAGAACCGACCATTGCTCGGTCAAAGTCTTCTGGATGTGCTTGACCCTGGCTATGGCTTTGAGGGCCGAGCCGAGTTCGTCCGCACGCAGTTTGTCCGCCGCGCTCCGGAGTTCGTGCAGCACCAGCTTGAGCCACAGTTCGGTGGTCTGGTGCTGAATGATGAACAGCAGTTCGTCATGGTGCTCGGGTTCGCTGACGGGCTGCTGGGCGCTGAGCAACGTGGGCAGCTGGAGGTACGACGCGTAGCTCATCCGGGAACTGAAATCGCGGACGATCCCCTTGTCCAGTTTTCTGGTGTTCTTTTCTACTGTCACAGTGTTGCCTTCCTTGCCAATGACTGTGTGCTGCTGAATCAGCGGCGGGTCAGGATGCCATGGGTCTGGACAACGTCCAGGCGCATCTGGTCCACCAGAGCCTCAGGCCCACGGTATGCCACCATGCCGCGCAGCCTGGCCACGAATTCCACGACTACTGTCTGGCCGTACAGATCGAAGTCCTCCACGGGCTCATGCGGCCGGTCGATGACATGGGCCTCCACATGCCTGCTGACGCCGTCGAAGGTGGGATTCGACCCTACCGAAATGGCCGCCGGCCAGCGTGTGCCGGCCTGGTCCACCAGCCAGCCGGCGTAAATGCCGTCCGCGGGAATGAGCCCGCTCGCACTGGGTGCCAGGTTGGCGGTGGGGAACCCCAGCGCACGGCCACGCGATGCCCCGTGCACCACTTCGCCCCGCATCCGGTGCGGACGGCCGAGCACGGCAGCTGCCGTGGCGACGTCGCCATCCTGCAGGGCCTCGCGCACCCAGGTGGAGGAGCAGCGGCGGTCCGTGCCGCCGTCGTTGTGAAGCGGGAAGCCTTCAGAGCCGAACTCGCTGATGACCTGGACCTCGAAACCGAACTGCTGGCCCAAAGCCTGCATGGTGGCAAGATCGCCCGTGTTGCCGCGGCCGAAGCGGGCGTCGTGCCCGATCACCACGTGGCTTGCGTGCAGGCTTTCCACCAGTACCCGCCCCACGAATTCCTCGGGGGTCAGGCTGGCCAGGTTCAGCGAATACTTCATGACCAGTACCGCGTCCAGACCCAGCTGGCCCAGGGCATCCAGCTTGTCCTGCAGGCCCATGATCAGTTCGGGAGCGGACGCGGGCCGGTGAACCTGTGCGGGGTGGGGGTCAAAGGTCACCGCGACGGTCCTGGCACCGTTGACGCGGGCCGTCCGGATGAGTTGCGAGAGCACCTGCTGATGGCCGCGGTGGACACCGTCGAAGTTGCCGAAAGTGACAACGGATGGACCAAAGTCCGCTGGGACCTCGGACGGATCATTCCAGATGTGGACCATCAACCTCGCCTTTTACTGCCTGCCAATGACTCGTCCGCACGCCGTGCCGGGCGCCGGAACTCTCTAACATTACCCGCAATCACCGGGGGCCACGGACGGCGTGGTCCGGGTACCGGCAGCCCGGTCTTCCGCTGGCCGGAGTCCGGGCTACGATGCACGGGGGCCCGCAGGAGTACGCGCTCGTCCTGCAGTTCGGGCGGATTCATGCCCTGACTGGTACCGGGCGCCTGCGGTAAAGCCAGATGAGCCCAAGGATGGGCAAAAGCAGTGGGATGAAGGCGTAGCCGCGGCCGAACAGCGACCAGACTGTCTCGTGAGGGAACCGGACGGAGTCAAAGACGCTCAGCGCACCCACCACCAGCACACCGATCAGTTCAACAAGCACTGCGGACACGGACACCTTGAACCAGGTCCGCCCGGGCTTCGCCAGCGACACAGTGGCCACCACGTACACCAGGGCGGCGAAGGCCGACAGCAGGTAGGCGAGGGGCGCTTCCGAGAATTTCGTCAGGATCTGGTAGCCCGCCCGGGCCGTGGCCGAAATGGCAAACACTGCGTAGACGGCAATCAGGAGGCGGCCAGGACCCGTGTTCCGGGTGTCGGGGGACTGACCCGGGGACTTTTCGGAGGGCAGTGCAGTCACGATGTGTGCTTCTTCCACTTCAGTACCAGATCTGGTTCATTCGGGCGGCCATCACCAGTGCGGTCACGCCCACGGCGGCAAGGACAAAGTTGCTCCAGCGGGTCCGTTCGAGGATGGACCAGTACACGGCGGCCACCGGCAGCATCAGTGCGGTAACCAGGTAGCCCCAGAATTCCCAGGCTTCACCGGCGATCCCTTCGCCTGCGGCGACCCGGACGATGGAGCCCACAAGGTAGACGAGCAGTGCCAGTTCGACGGCGGCCACGGACAGAATGGTGAAATCGTTCGGTGCTTTCTTGAGGATTCCTGCGACGAGACAGATGACTGTTGACAGCAGCCCCACGGCCAGAATGATGTAAAAATACGCGTCCAAAGCTACTTCCCCTGGCGTTTTTCGTTGTCCGGCGCAAACACCAGCACAGGCTTGGCGAAACTGCCGGAATCCGCCAGCAGGGCAACCAGGCTGCCATCGGGCGCAAACGCTGCAGCTGGATTGTCCGCGGTGGCGGCATCAGGAGTTCCGGCAGCCGCACCGGCTGCGATCCGCCGTCCGAACGAGATTTCCGTGGTTTCCTCTTCGCTCAGCTCGCGGTTGGGCATCAGGGCGCGCGCCGCCAGTGACATCTCCAGAACGTCCAGCTCGTCGGCCAGCTGCTCGAGCGTTCTTGCCTGGTCCAGGGAATACGGGCCAACCTGGGTTCTGCGCAGTGCCGTCAGGTGTCCGCCAACGCCCAGAGCATCGCCCAGATCACGGGCAAGGGCCCGGATATAGGTGCCGGAAGAACATTCCACCGTGACATCAACATCCAGCACCTCACCATCGCGCTCGCGGCGGACCCCGTGGACCTCGAAGCGATGGATGGTTACCGGACGTGCGGCGAGCCTGACCTCTTCGCCGGAACGGACGCGGGCGTAGGCTCTTTCACCGTTGACTTTAATCGCGCTGACGCTGCTGGGCACCTGTTGGATTTCCCCCGTCAGTGCGGCGATGCCGGCAAGGATCGCCTCATCAGCGACGGCGGCCGCGCTGGTGCTGCTGATGACGTCGCCTTCGGCGTCGTCGGTAACTGTGGACTCGCCCAGCCGGATGGTTGCCGTGTAGGTCTTGGAGGTGCCGACGATGTACGTCAGCAGCCGGGTGGCCTTATTGATGCCCACCACCAGGACACCGGTGGCCATGGGATCCAGTGTTCCTGCGTGCCCCACTTTCCGGGTACCGGCGAGCCGCCGCATCCGTCCAACCACATCGTGGCTGGTCCATCCCTGCGGTTTGTCCACTATTACCAGTCCAGAAAGCACGCTTCCCAGTATATCTGCGCCGTCCCATGCTCCCGCCGCCCGTCGTGGGCCGTCTGTAAGGCGGCGGCTAGGATGGCTGTCATGCCTGAGCTTGCCGCACATATCCGCGATGTACCCGCCAACCAGATCCGAGAGATCACCGAGGCAGCCTGGCGCACACCCGGTGCCGTTGTGCTGAGTATCGGCGAGCCAGGCTTCGCGCTCCCCCGCCACGTATTGGAGGCCGGTATGGCCTGCCTGGACCGCGACGAAACCAACTACACACCGAATGCCGGAATCCCTGTCCTCCGTGAGGCCTTCGCGGCAAGATTCCGCGAGCAGACCGGAACGGCGGTCGGAGCCGACCGCGTTTACGTCGTGGACGGTGCCCAGCAGGGCCTGCATTTTGCCATGAGCCTGCTGCTGGCTCCGGGTGACGAAATCCTGATACCGAACCCGGGCTACCCCACCTTTGCCATGACCAGCCGGCTCCTGCACGCCGTACCCGTGGAGTATCCGCTTTATCCGGAGCATGATTTCCAGCCCAGGATTGAAGATGTGGAAGTCCTCATCACACCCCGGACACGGGTACTGATGCTCAATTCGCCGTCGAACCCCCTCGGCGCCGTGCTCGGCGAACAGCTGACCCGCCAGCTGGTGGAACTGGCCCGCAGGCACGATCTCTGGATCATCTCGGACGAATGCTACGAGGCCTTCACCTACGATGTCCCGCATGTGAGTCCGGCGCGGTTCGACAGTGATGTTCCCGGCGAGGCCAGGGTATTCACGTCGCTGACCCTGTCCAAAACCTACGGGCTCACAGGGCTGCGGATCGGCGCACTGCTGTGTCCGCCCGGGCTCGAACAGAAGATGAACAATGTGATGGAATCCATCGTTTCGTGCGTTGCCTCGCCATCCCAATATGCCGCGCTCGCAGCACTGACCGGCCCGCAGGACTACGTGGCCCACGCCCATGCGCACTACCGCGCCAACAGGGATGCGGCCGCCGCCATCCTCACGTCCTACGGCATCCCGTTCCTGAGCGCACAGGGGGCGTTCTACCTCTGGGCCGACGTGTCCCACGTCAGTGACGGCGACGTCCGGGGGTGGACCCGGCGATTCCTGGCAGGCTCAGGTGTTGCCTTTGCCCCGGGCACGGCCTTCGGTTCCATCGGCGAGGGATGGATCCGGATTGCATTGTGCGGCGGTCAGGCCGAGCTGCTCGCAGGCGTGGGCAGGTTGCCGAAACGGGCTTAGGAGCGGCCCGTTTCCGAAGTCGGCAGGCTTCAGTACTCGGTGCGTTCCGTGTTGTCCCGCCACGCCTCAAAAGGAGCATCCGACGTCGGAATGGCAGTTTGGCTGACAGGCAGAAGTTCCGGCCGGCTACCGTCGAAGTACTCGTAGAAGACGGCGTCGTCGAAGCCTGCGGCGGCGGCTCCGTGGCGGTCCGCCGCAAAATAGACGCGGTCAATGCGCGCCCAGAGGGCGGCTGCGAGGCAAAGCGGGCAGGGTTCGCAGCTTGCGTAGAGCACGGCACCGCTCAGATCGAAATTTCGGGATTCCGCGGCTGCCGTCCGGATGGCCACGACTTCAGCATGGGCCGTGGGATCGTTGTCCCGGGTCACTCGGTTGACTCCCCCGTGCATCCGCCCGTCAGCGGTGACCACCAGCGCACCGAACGGTCCGCCGCCGTCGGCCACGTTCCGTAGCGCCAGCTGCACTGCTCGCTCAAGATAACCTTCGGGACCTGTGGATTCAGTTGACACCGTCATGCTCTGATCCTAGCGATGCACGGCGGCGAAAACAGCAGAAGGGCCGGTCCCGTTTCCGGTTCCGGCCCTTCACTGCTTTTCAGGGAATTACTACTTGTTGCTGTCTTCGTCGAGGTCGGTGCCGGCGCTGAGGTCAACATCCTCTTCGTCGAAGTCGTCCTCGTCGATTTCCACGTCCTCGGGAACATCGCTCTTGTAAGGGTCGGCGTCGCCGGCGTGCTTGGCACCCTCGGCGAGAGCTGCAACCTCGGCGTCGCGCTTCTTGGCGGCCCGGAGCAGCTCCTCCAGGTTTGAGGCCACCACAGGGATCTGATCCGCCACAAATTCAAGGGTAGGAGTCAGGCGCACGGTGACGTTGCGCCCCACTTCCTGCCGCAACACGCCCCTTGCCTTCTCCAGGCCCTTGGCGGCTTCGTCCTGGACCAGCTGGTCGCCGAACACCGTGTAGTAAATGGTGGCATGCTGCAGATCATTGGTGACGCGGGCATCAGTAACAGTAATGCCCTCAAGCCGCGGATCCTTGACCTTCCGGCCCAGTGCCTCCGCAACAACAACCTTGATCCGCTGCGCCAACTTGGCAGCCCGTGCGGGATCAGCCATGACATCCTCCTGAAATATAGAAAACTTAGCCACGCTCTGAGGCGAGTCCACGACGGACTCGCGTTGGGTTTTTTCCGGCGGCCAGGGAGTGGCATCGGGCCTGTCGGAGCCGGGCGGTTTGCGATCGTAGATCGAAAACCGTCCGGCGAAGGGGCGGGGCCGCCGGAAAAAATCCAACGGCCCCGCACCTCTAACGCTAGAACAACTAGACGCGCGGCTTTTCGCGCATCTCGAAGGTCTCAATGATGTCGCCTTCGGTGATGTCGTTGAACGAGCCAAGACCGATACCGCACTCGAAGTCCGTCCGGACCTCAGTGGCGTCGTCCTTGAAGCGCTTGAGCGTCTCAACGGTGAGGTTGTCACCGATGGTCTTGCCGTCGCGGGTGATGCGTGCCTTCGTGTTGCGTCGGATAACACCCGAGCGGACGATGGAACCGGCGATGTTTCCGAACTTGGACGAGCGGAAGACTTCGCGGACCTCGGCGGTGCCAAGCTGGACTTCTTCGTACTCCGGCTTGAGCATGCCCTTAAGGGCCAGCTCGATGTCATCAATTGCTGCGTAGATGACGGAGTAGAAGCGCATGTCCACGCCTTCGCGGTCTGCCAGTTCGGCAACACGCTCGGCGGGCTTGACGTTGAAGCCGATGATAACGGCGCTGTCCACCGTAGCCAGGTTGACGTCATTCTGCGTGATCGCACCGACACCGCGGTGGATGATGCGGAGCTGGACACCTTCGCCGACGTCGATCTTGAGCAGCGCGTCCTCGAGGGCTTCCACGGCACCGGACACGTCACCCTTGAGGATGAGGTTGAGGGTGTCGATCTTGCCTTCGGCGACGGCCTGGTCGAAGTCTTCCAGGCTGATGCGCTTGCGGCGCTTGGCCAGGGCGGCGTTGCGGTCCGCAGTTTCACGCTTCTCGGCGATCTGGCGGGCGGTACGCTCGTCAGCGGTCACGAAGAAGGTGTCACCGGCGCGCGGGACGTTGGACAGACCCAGTACCTGCACGGGGCGGGACGGGCCCGCCTCGGTCAGGGCGCTGCCGTCATCGTCGAACATCGCACGGACGCGGCCGTGGGCCGTGCCTGCCACGATGGTGTCGCCGACCTTCAAAGTACCCGACTGCACCAGAACGGTGGCCACGGAACCGCGGCCCTTATCCAGGTTGGCTTCAATCGCAATACCGCGGGCGTCCTTGTTCGGGTTGGCGCGCATGTCCAGGGCAGCATCTGCGGTGAGCAGAACAGCCTCAAGCAACTCCTCGATGTTCAGGTTCTGGCGGGCAGAAACCTCAACGAACATGGTGTCGCCACCGTATTCTTCCGGAACCAGTCCATACTCGGTCAGCTGGCCACGCACCTTCTCAGGGTTGGCCCCTTCCTTGTCGATCTTGTTCACAGCCACAACGATCGGCACGTTTGCTGCCTGCGCGTGGTTGAGGGCTTCAACGGTCTGCGGCATAACGCCGTCGTCCGCTGCGACCACCAGGATGGCGATGTCGGTGACCTTGGCACCACGGGCACGCATGGCGGTGAACGCCTCGTGGCCGGGGGTGTCAATGAAGGTGATCCGGCGATCGGTGCCTTCGTGCTCGTGAACAATCTGGTACGCACCGATGTGCTGCGTGATGCCACCGTGCTCGTCAGCCATAACATCCGAGTTACGGATGGCATCCAGCAGACGGGTCTTACCGTGGTCAACGTGACCCATGACCGTGACAACCGGAGGACGCGCCTCGAGGTCTTCGTCGCCTTCGGCCTCAAGCTCGGCGTCAAAGTCGATGTCGAAGGTGCTGAGCAGCTCGCGCTCCTCGTCCTCCGGCGATACGACCTGCAGCTTGTAGCCCAGCTCCTCGCCAAGCAGGGCGAACGTCTCTTCATCCAGCGACTGGGTGGCCGTAGCCATTTCGCCGAGGTGGAAGAGGACGGTAACCAGTGCGGCGGGGTTCGCCTCGATCTTGTCGGCGAAGTCCGTGATTGACGAGCCCCGGCGAAGCCGGACTACGGTGTTGCCGTCGCCGCGGGGCACACTTACGCCACCCAGCGACGGAGCACTCATCTGCTCGAGTTCCTGGCGCTTGGCACGCTTCGACTTGCGCTGCTTGCCGCGGCCTGCACCGCCCTTGCCGAAGGCACCCTGGGTACCGCCGCGACCGCGGCCACCCTTGCCGAAGCCACCGCCGGCCGGGGCGCCGCCGCCGCCGGTACCGGGAGCGCCGGTTCCTGGCGCGCCACCCGGACGGCCTGGACCGCCCGCACCGCGGCCGCCGCCACCGGGACGTCCGCCGGCACCAGCCGGGGCGGGACGCTCGGTGCGGTTTGGCATCATGCCGGGAGTGGGCCGGTTTCCGCCGGCACCTGCCGGACGGCCTGCGCCACCCGGAGCGCCGCCGGTACGCGGGGCACCGGGACGGGTACTGCCTGGTGCACCGGCCGTGCGGGGAGCACCGGGACGCGGGCCACCGGTACCTGCTGCGGGACGCGGACCGCCGGGACGTTCGCCGTCGGGACGGCCTCCGCCCGGACGGGGCATGCCCTGGGAAGGAGCGAACGGGTTGTTGCCCGGACGCGGGGGACGTTCTCCGTCACCACGGCCGCGGGGCATGCCCTGCGAAGTGGCGAAAGGGTTGTTGCCGGGACGGGGACCGCCCGGACGAGGGGCAGAACCGCCCTGGCGGGCCGGCGCTGCGGGAGCTTCGGCCTTCGGAGCCGGGCGTGCGCCCGGCTTGGCGCCGGTGGACGGGGCCGGGGGCGCAGCGGCAGCAGGTGCTGACGGTGCAACGGGGGCGGCCGGAGCCTCTGCTTTGGGGGCGGGAGCTTCGGTCTGGGCTGCCTGGGTTTTAGGCACTGCCGGTGCTGCGGGACCCGGTGCCGGGGCAGGCGCGGGACGTGATTCTGCGGGCTGAGCCGGCGCCTTGGGCGCGGCTGCGGGCGCTTCGGTCTTCGAAGCGGCAGCGTTTGGGTAAGCGTTGCGGAGTTTCCTCACAACGGGGGCCTCAATGGTTGAAGAGGCGGAGCGAACGAATTCGCCCAGTTCCTGCAGTTTGGTCACTGCATCTTTGGAAGTAATACCGAGCTCTTTTGCAAGCTCATGTACGCGGACCTTGGCCACATTTCTCCTGTCTCGGTCCGCACCGAGCCAGGCACGAACCGTCTACTTCTTAATGCGGGCCCTCGCCGCGGATGCAGCTGAAAGGCCCATTGCTGAGCGCAACAAAGTTGTCATCGTTGCGCACTCATCGGTGGGAACTCATCGGGTTTCCATCAGATTTCTGACCCGCTTTCAGGTTGGACGGTTGGTGCTGCAGCCACCGGGGTGTCCGCAGCATTCGTGCCTGCCGCTATCCGGCGTTCGATGTCGGCAGTTCCGGATGCGCCGTTGAGGGCCCTTCCGAAAGCTCGCCGCTTGACCGCCAGTGCCAGGCACGATTCGCGGAGGTGCAGCCATGCACCTCTGCCAGCCATCCGGCGTCGTTCATCCACCAGGACAGCGGTTGAACCGCTGCCTTCGGCGACGAGCCGGAGTAACTCAGACCGCGGGCCCTTTTTCCGGCATCCGATGCAGGTACGCTGCGGCTGATTCTCGCTGTGAAGCACTTCTGCCACTGTGAGTATCTTCCTGCCAGTACATATCTGCCGGCCCTGCACGGCCCCGCGCCGCATGGCAACGCTTCGGGCACGCTTAGGGCGCACAAATACCGGCCGTTAGGCGCGGTCATGTCTATTCTAGCCCCTCAGGCACCGGGGACCGGTAACTGAAGGGCACTGCGCCGGGCTGGAGGCCAGCCGGCAGCCTGCAGACGCGGTCTAGTTTTCGCGCGGTGCGGCGGCGTCCGAGACGATGTCGATCCGCCATCCGGTCAGTTTGGCAGCAAGGCGGGCGTTCTGTCCTTCTTTGCCGATGGCCAGGGACAGCTGGTAGTCGGGCACCACTACGCGGGCGGAGCGGGTGGATTCGTCCGTAATGGTGACGGAGTTCACACGCGACGGAGACAGCGCGCTGGCAATGAAGGTGGCCGGGTCCTCGCTGAAGTCGACGATGTCGATTTTTTCGTCGTTCAGTTCAGTCATGACTGCCCGCACGCGGGAACCCATTTCGCCAATGCACGCGCCCTTGGCGTTGATGCCGGCGATGTTCGCCTTGACGGCCATCTTGGTGCGGTGTCCTGCCTCACGTGCCAGGGCAACAATCTCCACAGAGTGGTCCGCGATCTCAGGGACCTCCAGCTCGAAGAGTTTCCTGACCAGCCCGGGGTGCGACCGGGAGAGGGTGATGGACGGCCCCTTGGTACCCCGGTGCACGTCAATCACAAAGGCGCGGAGGCGGTTGCCGTGCGTGTACTTCTCGCCGGGAACCTGCTCGGGCGGCGGAAGAAGGGCCTCCACCGTACCCAGATTGACCTGGATCATGTGCGGGTTATTGCCCTGCTGGATCTGGCCGGCAACGAGTTCGCCCTCGCGGCCCTTGAACTCGCCCAGAACGTTGTCGTCCTCGACATCGCGCAGGCGCTGAAGAATGATCTGGCGGGCGGTGCTGGCCGCAATGCGTCCAAAGCCGGCCGGGGTGTCCTCGAACTCGCCGATAGGCTCCCCGTCGTCGTCGATCTCGACTGCCCAGATGGTCACGTGACCGCTCTTGCGGTCCAGCTCCGCGCGGGCCTTTTCGAAGGCGCCCGGTGACTTGTGGTACGCCACCAGCAGTGCCTGCTCGATGGTGGGAATCAGGAGATCCAGCGGGATTTCGCGCTCACGCTCCAGGAGTCTCAGTGCGCTCATGTCAATATCCATTAGGCCTCCTCAGAAGGTCCATTGTGCTCATTTTCCAGACCAGCCTCGTCGAGGTGGCTGAACTCAATTTCGACTTTTCCATTACGGATCCTGTCGAAAGGAAGTCTTACAGGTTCGCCCTGTTTGGGCTTCATACCTTTTTTCACGGCAATTTCCGGGATCAGATCCACTCCGGTGTCATCGACCGACTGGATTCTGCCGGTGATGTTCTCACCCTGGATGACGCTGACCTTGACCATGCGGCCACGGGCGCGGTGCCAGTGCCGGATCTCGGTCAGCGGGCGCCCGACGCCGGGCGAGGAGACCTCGAGATCATACGGCCGGCCGTCGTCTGCCGGATCGTTGTCAAGGACCTCCGAAAGCTCCCGCGAGATGTTTGCGATGACATCAAGGTTCACGCCCCCGGTTTCCTCCTGGGGCAGGTCCACCACTATGTGGACCACCCGGTGGGACCCTGCGTTGATGGTGACATCCTCGAGGTACAGGCGGTTGGCCAGTACTGCCGGCTCAAGCAACGCCCGCAGGCGCGTGGCCTCAGGATTGTAAACGGGTGTGGCTTCAGCCTTTCCCGTTCCGGTCCGGTCTGATGAAGCCGTGGCTTCTGCATTGCTCACGATGCCGGCCGCCTCCCGCTAGATGATGTTGTGTGTACTAGCCTAGCGATTTTCCGGCCGCCGTGGTGCACGGACTTTGGAGCCGTCATGGCAACATGGTGTGTTGTGAATGACGACAGCAGGGAAAACCGCCGGCCGGGCCGCTATTTCCGGTACTCCACCCTCCTTTTCATCGCCGTGCTCGTTGTCAGTCTGGGGGTTGCGCTTATCCCCCGGGAGGCTCCCAGCCCCGCCGTACCGCCCTTTTCAGAGCAGGCGCGCGCCGCGGCATTCACCGAAACGATGGGCCTGCGTGTGGCGGGGAGGCAGTTGATGGACTCCGCGTCCGGAGCGGAGCGGCTGCACTTTGCCCGGACTGTGACTTTGCTGACAACCCAGGCCCGGGCCTTGATTCTTCCCGGCGAAACAGACACTCCCCGGCCCGATCGCGTCGCCGCGTCAGGCGCCCACGCTTCCAATGAAACGGTTCCCGTTCCGCCGTCGGCATCCGGGCTGGTGGCGGCGCTGGCTACCAGTGGCGGCCAGCGCCTGGCTGATGCGGAAACGGCCGACGGCGGGATGGCACGCCTGCTCGCCGCCATCGGTGCTGCGCAGCTGGTCCAGGCCGCGGCACTCGCCGCCGCGTCCGGGATACCGGCACCGGCGGCCCCGGTACGCGATATTCCCGCGGTGGCCGGATCCTGCCCGGCGCCGGCGCCGGCTCCTGCCGGCGCATCACTGGAAGCCGCGTTGTCTGTGGCGGTGAAGACCGAGGTGGAAACCGTGTACGGGTACCAGGTGGCGCTTACCAGGCTCGACGGTGCCGCCGCGGCCTCGGCATCCGGACTTTTGGCCAGGCACGAAAACATGGTGGATGAGGCAGAGGCCCAGAGCCGGGTGCATTGTGTGGCCATCCCTCCGCGTGAACCGGGCTACACCCTGGGCGACCTTTTTCTGGCCGCGCCAGCGACGGGGCTGGGCAGCCTGGAAAGCGGCACCTTGCCTGTGTATGGCGATCTCGTGGCTTTGAGTGAAGGATCCACCCGGACCTGGGCCATCTCCGGGCTACTCAACGCGGCGCAGCGGGCAGTCCAGTGGGGAGCAGACCCCGGACCGGTTCCGGGCGTCGTCCTGGACACCGCACAGCTGCCGCCGCTGCCGGAAAACAATGCTTCGGCCACGGTAAACGCCTCGAACCCGCCGGCGCCTTAGCCGCGCTTTACTGGCAGGCCGCGTCGAGTGGTGGTTTGCTGAAGCCATGGACTCTTCGGACGATTCAATGGACCGCAGCGGGCTTCTGCCCGATGGCCGGCACGAGAACGAACCGCACGGCAACGACGTTGCCCACCGCCTCAACTGGCTGCGCGCCGGTGTCCTGGGCGCCAATGACGGAATCGTCTCCGTTGCCGCCATCGTGGTGGGCGTTGCCGGCGCCACCCCGGATCCCGGCGCCATCCTCGCTGCCGGTGCGGCCGGGCTGGTAGGCGGAGCCGTCTCCATGGCGCTCGGCGAATATGTCTCTGTCAGCAGCCAGAGCGACAGCCAGAAGGCCCTGATCGAAAAGGAACGCCGCGAGCTCGCAGAGGAACCCGAAGAAGAGCTCGCAGAGCTGGCAGCGATCTACCGGAGCAAGGGGCTCAGCGCGGAAACAGCGCAGACTGTTGCCGAAGAACTCACGGCGCACGATGCCCTGGCTGCCCATCTGTCTGCCGAACTGAACATTGACGAAGCCGATATTGTCAGCCCGTGGCACGCAGCGTTCGCCTCCGCCGTGGCGTTTACGCTGGGCGCCGTGCTGCCGCTGCTGGCCATCCTGCTGCCGCCGGAAAATATCCGCGTTCCTTTGACCTTCGGCGCCGTGCTGGTGGCGCTTGCTCTGACCGGTGCACTGGGCGCTTGGATCGGCGGAGGCTCAAGGTCACGGGCGGCAGTGCGGGTGGTTCTGGGGGGCGCGCTGGCTCTTGCGGCCACGTTCACCATCGGAAACCTGCTCGGCGCCAGCGGCATTGTCTGATGATCCAGCGAACTGACGTTCCCATTCCTCCCGACCTCACCCGCCGCTACAGCGGCAACAGCGCCGGGCGGGCGTGGCTGGCCTCATTGCCGGAGCTGATCCGGGGCCGGCTGGAACATTGGCAGCTCGGGATCGATCTGTCCGAGGGCGCGTTTCCGTGGAATGGTCACGGCGGAATAGTGGTGCCCGTGCACCGTGCAGGAACGGCGGCAGCCCTGAAAGTTGCCTTCCCCCATGATGAAGCCCGGGTTGAGCGGCATGCACTGACGTTGTGGGACGGCCACGGTGCTGTCCGCCTGCTGGAGTCCGACGCCGGGACGTGCGCCATGCTGATGGAGCGCCTAAACGCCGGGCGGTCGCTCCAGAACGCCCCTATGGACATTGCCGTCACCGTGTGGGGTGGCCTGATGCGCCAGCTGTGCGTGGTCCCTGATGACCGGCCGCAATGGCAGGAGTTTGACCATGTGGCCGCCCGGGCCGAGCAGTGGAGCGATGATCTGCCGGCCGACTGGGAGCAACTCGGCCGCCCGTTTCCACGCTGGCTGCTTGAAGCCGCGCTCGAAGTCTGCCAGACCCGCGGGGCCGTGAGCCGCCGCTCGGGGCGGGACGTGCTGGTGAATACGGACCTTCATTTCCTGAACATCCTGGCCAGACCCGGAGCGCCGGAGACGCCTGGACCGGGCGATTTTGCGGCCATCGACCCTCAGCCCATGATCGGCGAAGCCGAGTTCGGGGTAGCGCCGCTGCTGTGGAACCGGATCGCCGACCTTTCCCGGGCAGACCCCCGGTCGGGTTTGCTCGAACGCTGCCGGGACTTCAGCCGGTCCGCCGGGCTGGATCCTGAAGTTGCCCGGCAATGGAGCATCGCCCGCGAAGTGGAGAACGCCCTCCGTTACGCATCGAAGCCGCATCACGGCGGTGACCTGGCGCGTTCGCTGTGGGTGGCAAGTACCCTCGCGGGCAGGACACTGGACGGGCTCCCGGATCCGCACGAGCTACCCGAGCAGGGGGCGGCAGCGGGCGCATAGCCGGCAGGCGCGGCCGCCGGTCTCCTCCGTTGATCTCTGCCGCTGGTCAACCGGCCGCCACCGGGCCCCTCAACCGCCCTCAACCAGCCCGGACACGGGCAAAGGCGGCGCTGACCGCCTCAACCGCGGTGTCGACGTCGTCCGCGTCCGTGCTCCAGTTGCTGACCGAGATCCGCAGCACATCGCGGCCCTGCCAACGTGACCCGGACATCCACACCTGGCCGTCGTCGATGATGCGCGCGGTCACCTCGCGGGTGGTGGCGTCATCGCCGAAGGCCAGCGATACCTGGGTGTAGCCCACCTCATTGAGCACCTCGATGCCGTCGATCCGTGACAACCGGGCAGCGATTTCAGCCGCACTCGACGCCAGCTGGCGGATCTGGCCGGCCACGCCGTTGGTCCCGAGCGATTTCAGGGCGGCCCATACCGGAACCCCCCTGGCTCGCCGGGACAGTTCCGGCACCTTCTCGAAGGGATCCGCGGGGCCGTCGGCGTCATGGATGAGATAGCTGGTGCTGAGTCCCATCGCGCTGCGCAGCGCCATGGTGTCCTTCACCACCGCAATGCCGCAGTCGTACGGGACATTGAGGGTTTTGTGGGCATCGGTTCCCCACGAATCTGCCAGCTCCATACCCAGAGTCAACGCCGCCAGTTCCGGGGATGCTGCGGCCCAAAGACCGAAGGCTCCGTCAACGTGCACCCAGGCGCCATGATGACGGGCAACTCCAATGGACTCGGTGAACGGATCGAAGGCACCGGAATGCAGGTTGCCCGCCTGAAGACAGACGAGCGCCGGGCCCGTCCCTTCGGCCAGCAGCCGTTCCAGTTCGCCCGGGATGATCCTTCCCTGCCGGTCGGCCGGAACCGCTGTGGGTTGCCCCAGCCCCAGGTAGCGCAACCCCAGATCAATGGTGTCGTGACGTTCCTGGCCCACAAAACAACGGATTCGCGGAGCCCCGGACAACCCGTCACGGTCCAGGTCCCAGCCGGCATCCGTCATGAGCCGCCAGCGGGCAGCCGCCATACCCGTGAAGTTAGCCATGGTTGCGCCCGTAACGAAGCCGACGTCGGACTCCTCCGGCAGCCCCAGAAGCGTCAGCAGCCAGTGGCCCGCCTCCTCCTCGACGGCAGCCATGGCCGGCGTGGCGTAGCGGAGCCCAGCGTTCTGGTCCCAGGCGCTGACGAGCCAATCCGCTGCCAGGGCCGCAGGCAGTGTGCCGCCAATGACCCAGCCGAAAAAGCGGCCGGACGGCATGGCCATCAGCCCCGGCTCGGATTTCAGCGCCAGATATTCCACCACGTCGGCCGCGGCCATGCCCTCGGACTGGAGCGGACCGCCAAAATCGGCGGCCAGTTCGCGCGCCGCCATCCGCGGGCCAACGTGCCGGGTGGGCTGGCTGGCCAACCATTCGGTGGCATGGCGCGCCGCAGCCGCCAGTGCCTCCGCATACGGATCTGCGCCTGTTGACATGGCAGCATGCTACGCCTGGCCAACCCGGACTGCGAGAGCTGCTTGGACTCGGGGCATGAGCCCGCGTGTGGTGCTGATCCACGCCGGTTCCAAAGGGGCAAGGGTTGAAATCCGGTGAATCTTGGTTGAATCGCGGAAGCTGCCGGCCTCTGGACCAGAGATTCAGGCGAAATTTCTACGCGAAATTTTCCGCCCAGACGTCGTAGCCGAGTTTGATGATCAAAGCGCCCACCACCACAAGGAACACGGTCCGCACAAACCGGCTCCCCTGCTTTACTGCCGTCCGTGCCCCCAGATAGCCGCCGGCCATGTTCGCCAATCCCAGGACCAGCCCAACACCCCAAAGCAACGAGCCATGCGGCAGGAAAAACAGCAGGGCGCCGGCGTTGGTCGCCATGTTGACGATTTTCGCCTTGGCGCTGGCTTCCAGGAAGGCGTAGCCCATGGCTGACACCAGCGCGATGATGAGGAACGAGCCCGTACCTGGTCCGATCAGCCCGTCGTAGAAACCGATCACGGCCCCGATCATGCAGGCCACCACGTAGTGGGTGCGGCCGTCGTGACGAAGCACAGTAAGTTCGCCGACGTCCGGTTTGAAGGCCGTAAAAAGCGCGACGGCGATCAGCGCGGCCACGATAACCGGTTTGAACACGTTCGCAGGCAGGCTGGCTGCAAGCAGAGCGCCGCCAAAGCTTCCCGCCAGTGCGATGACAGCCATGGGAATGGCAGTTCGCATATCAGGTTTGACACGGTTGTAGTAAGTAACCGCGCTGGTGGTGGTCCCGAAAATGGAACCCATCTTGTTGGTGGCCAGAGCCTGCACGGGCGTAATGCCAGGCACCAGGAGCATCGCGGGAAGCTGGATGAGTCCCCCGCCGCCCACCACGGCATCCACCCAGCCTGCAGCAAATCCAGCCACCACAATCAGAATGAGTGTGGTGGGCTGGATCGACTCGAATCCTGAGATCACACCTGCCGACTACTGCGGATCAGTTGCCGCGGACAGCGTTGACTACATAGTCAACTGCCTTGTCCACGGCCACGTTTTCCGCCTCGCCGCTGCGTCGGTCCTTGATCTCCACCTCACCGTCCACCAGCCCGCGGCCCACGGCCAGGATGGTGGGCACGCCCACCAGTTCCGCGTCGCCGAACTTTACGCCCGGGGATACCTTGGGACGGTCGTCGTAAATGACCTCGAGGCCGGCAGCTTCGAGTTCCAGTGCCAGCTTCTCCGCGGTTTCGAAGATTTCCTCACCGCGGCCCACAGCCACTACGTGGACATCTGCCGGAGCCACCGCCCGGGGCCACACCAGGCCCTTGTCATCGTGGTTGGATTCGGCCAGGGCGGCTACAGCCCGGGTCACTCCCACGCCGTAGGAACCCATGGTTACCACAACCTGCTTGCCGTTCCGGTCCAGTACCTTCAACTCCAGGGCCTCGGCATATTTACGGCCCAGCTGGAAGATGTGGCCCATCTCGATGCCGCGTGCGGTTTCGAGCGGACCGGAACCGTCAGGGGCCAGATCGCCGGCGCGGACCTCGGTGCTTTCAATGACCCCGTCCCAGCCGAAGTCTCGGCCCGCAACGAGCCCGAATACGTGTTTGCCGGCCTCGTTGGCACCTGTCACCCAGGCGCTGCCGCTGACAACGCGGGGATCCACCAGGTACAGCAGCCTGGACCCGGCCTCGGCGCCGAGGAGCGGGGCATCCAGGGAGAGTCCGGGGCCGAGGTAGCCCTTAACGATCAGCGGGTGCTTCCTGAGGTCCTCCTCGTTGGCGGCCTCCAGCGTGATCTCGCCGCCGATGGTCAGGAACGGACCGATGTTGGCTTCGACCCGCTTGAGGTCAACACCGCGGTCACCGGGCAGTCCGATCACCACAATCTGGCGCTCACCCGTGGGCAGCGTGACGGCAAGGACAACATTCTTGAGCGTGTCAGCGGCAGTCCAGGCACCGCCGTCGGCCCCGCTGCGCGGCGCAAGCTGGTTGGCCGCGTCCACCAGAGTCTCGATGGTGGGGGTGTCCGGGGTGTCCCGGACCTCGGCTGGCGGCGCATCCGTGAAGTCGATATCCGCGGGAACCACGGTGGTGACTGCTTCGACGTTCGCCGCATAACCGCCGGCCGAGCGCACAAAGGTGTCCTCGCCGATTTCCGTGGGGTGCAGGAATTCCTCGCTCTTGGAACCGCCCATGGCACCGGCAGTGGCCGCCACAGGAATCACTTCAAGGCCCAGTCGTTCGAAAATCTTCAGGTACGCGCCGCGGTGGGCGGCATAGCTTGCGTCCAGGCCGGCGTCATCCACGTCGAAGGAGTATGAATCCTTCATGATGAACTCGCGGCCGCGCAACAACCCTGCACGCGGACGCGCCTCGTCCCGGTACTTGTTCTGGATCTGGTAGATGCTCAGCGGCAGGTCCTTGTAGGACGAGTAGAGGTCCTTGACCAGCAGGGTGAACATTTCCTCGTGCGTGGGGGCCAGCAGGTAGTCCCCGCCCTTGCGGTCCTTGAGCCTGAAGATACCGTCGCCATATTCGGTCCAGCGGTTGGTGACCTCGTAGGGTTCCTTGGGCAGCAGCGCCGGGAAGTGCACTTCCTGGGCACCGATTGCCGCCATTTCCTCGCGGATGACCGTCTCCACCTTGCGCAGGACACTCAGCCCAAGCGGCAGCCAGGTGTAGATGCCCGGTGCGGCGCGGCGGATGTAGCCGGCGCGGACCAGAAGCCGGTGGCTGGCCACCTCGGCGTCGGCGGGATCTTCACGCAGGGTGCGCAGGAACAGCTTGGAAAGTCTAAGGACCACGGGTCAGTATCCGTTTCTGAGGAAGAGCTGGTTGTGAAGCAGAGCAGGGAAAATCGTCTGGGTACTAATCTACCGCCCAGCCGAAGGCCCGATTTCCAGCCTGATTCCCTCCCGTTCCTGCGCGGAATCCCGGCCTGGACGCAGAAGAGCCACGCCGCAACTGGAGGAAGCCCCTGGCCGTTTCCGGCTGGTCATCCTGCATGGGCGTGGCCCTGTGGCCTCTCAGGCCACTACTTCTGAGGGGGGAACTGCTACTTGGTCTTACCCTCCAGCGCAACCAAAACCCCAGCGACTGCAAAGTACTTGTTGCTGCCGAGTTCACGGACGGTGTCGATTCCGAGAACGTCCTTGAGTGCCTTCGCTTTCGCATCGGTAACACCGGCTAATGCAGACGGCGATGCGTTCAGGATTTCACTCAAGGATTTGTCCTCGTATTCTTTGTCCAGTGCCTTGGCAAGGTCAACACTTACAGCCATGGGTCATTCCTCTCTGAGACCGCCCACGCCCCAGCGACGCGGCTAGATCGAACCTATGTGATATCTATCACCTTTACAAGGGGCCGGGAATCATTTCCTCCGCCCGAGGAATCATGTCAAGATGCCCGGCTGGATTGATTCGTGGAATCATTTGATTTTGCCCGGATGGCCGGCTGGGGTTTTGGGTCTTGTTTCGCGTTGGCCAGGGTCCGCAGTTCAGCGCAGAGGGCCTGGACCTGACGTTGGATCGCGGCCGGATTCAAGGGTTTGTTTTCCCGCTTCAGCCGGGTCTGCACGCTCTGGCCGACTGTGACTTTATCGGCCAGGACGCGTTGGAACGGGGTCGCGGGCAGGTCGTACTTCTTGCTGATCTTCGCACCGGTCCGGACCTTCGCGACGAGTTTTTGCTGGGGCCCGAAATGATTGCTCAGCAGCCGCTGCAACGCCCAGATCCGGTTCAGCAACTCCAGCTCGCCGGCGGTGTCGTAACGGCGGTAGCCGACGGTCTGCCGGACGATGTGCCAGTTCTTCTGCTCCACGTGGGCCCCGTCATTCTTGTTCCCGGACCGGGACCGGGTGAAGGTCAGTTTCTCCTGTTCGCACCAGCGGTACAGCTCCCAGTTAATGAACTCGGAGCCGTTGTCCGAGTCGATGCCAAGGATCGGAAACGGGAACGCCGCGGTGGCTTCCCTGATCGCGGCGAATACCCATTTCTGGGCCTTGTTCTTCACCGACCGTGTTTCGGTCCAGCCGGTCGCGATGTCGGTGATGTCAAGGGTGAAGCAGAATTCCCCCTGGCTTTTCCCGCCCTCGTGGCCGACCAGATCAATCTCCACAAACCCGGGCACCGCGTCGTCCCACTCGGCCCAGGTCCGCATCGGAATGGAGTCCTTCAACAGCGTTCCGGGCTTGGTATGGGACCGGCCCCGCGGATCCAGTTTCACCCGGTCCGCCTTGAGCCGCCGGTCGATGGTGGCCGGGGCGATCCTGAGCAACTGCGCAGCCGTCCCGTCATCAATCTGAAGCTCCCTGAACCGGCGCAGTCGCGGCACCAGATCAGGCAGCGCCGCCGCCAGCAACCGCCCGCACGGGGTGCCCTGGACAGCCCAGCAGAACCGCAGGGCCTCGATCACCGCCTCGCCGTAAAGGGGCGGACGGGCAGGGCGCGGCTTGACCTGTCTGAGCACCAGAGCCCCGCGCAGGGCCTTCCTCGCATGGTCCCGATGCCACGCCGTCGTGGCACAGAGTTCGTCCAGAATAAGTTTCTTGGCGGCCCGGTCAGACCGCGCATACCGGATGGCGATGGTCTTCGTGACGGCCTTACGTTCACTCATCGATAGCTCCATGGCTCAGCGTGCCGGGCCGGCAGGCGCCGCCCCGGCAGACACACCGCTTCGCGGGCATTACCAAATGATTCTTCGATAGCAGCTACGCGGGCATCTTTGATGAGTCAACGCGCTCCGTTGACGTCAACGGGCTCCGGGCCTACTTTTAATTCATCAGTTGGTGAATTTAAAACCGGCCGTTCAAACGGAGGAAATCATGTCGCATGAAGCAACCGCAGGGCCGGGTCCGCTGCCCACCGGGTCCGCCGTAGATGTCAGGAAGCTGCACATCACGAGGGGCAGGACCGCCATCCTGCGGGGGCTGGACTTCACCATTCCGGCAGGGCAGATCACCGGACTTCTGGGACCATCAGGGAGCGGCAAAACCACCCTGATGCGTGCGATTGTTGGTGTCCAGCGCCTCACCTCCGGAACGGTCCAGGTACTGGGCCGGCCGGCCGGCCATCCAACGCTCAGGCACGACGTCGGATATGTCACCCAGGCCCCCAGCGTCTACACCGATCTCAGCGTTGAAGCCAACGTCAGATATTTCGGGGCGATGCACGGCAAAAACCGCAGCGACGCCGCGGAGGCGATCGCCGCCGTCGGACTTGAAAACCTCGCGCGGCAGAAAACTGCCGATCTGTCCGGCGGGCAATTCAGCCGCGTATCCCTCGCCTGCGCGCTGGTCTCCCATCCCGGGCTCCTCATTCTGGACGAGCCGACTGTGGGGCTGGACCCGGTGCTCCGCGCCGATCTGTGGAACCGGTTCCAGACGATGGCCGATTCCGGGACGACGCTGCTTGTGTCCAGCCACGTCATGGAGGAAGCGAGCCACTGCGCCTCGCTTCTGCTCCTGAGGGACGGCCGGCTCCTGGCGCAACTGACCCCTGCGGAACTCAGCCGGCGCGGCGGGAGCGAAGACCTGGAGAAAGCGTTCCTGCACATCATCCAGAACGAATCGCCGGCGGCAACCCCCGAAAGCCAGGTGGCGTGATGAATCCACGAATGATGCTCGCCAGTACCGGCCGGGTGCTGGACCAGCTGCGCCATGACCACCGCAGCATCGGCCTCATTCTGGTGGTTCCCGCGCTGTTGCTGACCGCCGTCTATTTCCTCTACGAGAATGAAACACTGCCGCCCGGTGTGCCGCGGACTTTTGACCGCGTGGGCCTGATGATGCTGGCAATCTTCCCGTTTGTGGTGATGTTCCTGGTCACTTCAATCACCATGCTCCGGGAGCGTACATCAGGCACGCTGGAGCGGTTGTTGACCACTCCCATCCACAAGGCCGATCTGCTCTTCGGCTACGGCCTGGCCTTTTCCATAATGGCCACGCTGCAATCCCTCGTGGCCACGGCCGTTGCCTACTGGATATTCGGGCTGGACATCCAGGGCAGCCCCGGGCTGGTGGTCATGATCGCCGTTATTAACGCTGTGCTGGGCGTGGCGCTGGGTCTACTCTGCTCCGCCTTTGCCCGGACCGAGTTCCAGGCCGTGCAGTTCATGCCGGTTGTGGTGGTGCCGCAGATCCTCCTGTGCGGGCTGTTTGTTGCCCGGGACAGGATGAACGAAGGCCTCGAAGCCATCTCCAACGTGCTGCCGCTGACCTTCTCGGTGGATGCCCTGCAGGAAATTGCCGGCAACAGCGAAGCCACCGAGACGCTGTGGATGGATGCCGGCATCATGGCAGCCATTGTCCTGGGGGTGCTGGTGCTGGCATCGCTGACACTGCGCAGGCGGACGGCGTGAGCGCAGGGCTGCCTTCCGGCCGCCGTGGACGCCGGTCCGGCACCACCGGTTCGCGGGAGAAAATCCTGGACACCGCACGCCGCCTCTTCGCCGAGCACGGGTTCGACGGCACCAGCCTCCGGCAGATCGCACGAGAAGCAGAGGTCGACCCTGCCATGATCCACCACTTTTTCGAGGGCAAGGACGAGCTCTTCGCCCTCAGCGTTGCCCTGCCCGCGGACCCGGCGGAGGTCCTTGCGGGCGTTGACGGCCACGATCCCCGGCACCGGGCCGAAGCGATTATCCGCGCGGTTATGCGGCTGTGGGAAAGCCCCGCCCAGCACGGCATGGTGGCGTTTATCCGCGGAACCATCAGTTCCAAGGCCAAAACAACACTTCTGCGTGAGATGGTCACGAGGACCATCCTGTCCAGGATCATGACCGGTGTCCCGGGAACGGCTGCGGAGATTTCAATGCGCAGCAACCTCGTGGCCAGCCAGATGGTGGGTCTGATGCTGGTGCGCTACGTCATCCGGCTGGAACCGCTCGCCTCAGCCTCGCAGGAGGAAGTGGTGAGGCTGATTGCCCCGACTATCCAGCGCTACCTGACCGGGGAGCTTCAGCCGCCGGAAAGCGCAAGCGAATAGGTCTCAAAAGAGCACAGTGGCGAAGGTGCCGACTTCACGGAATCCCACGCGCTCGTATGCGGCGCGTGCCCGGGAGTTGTAGTCGTTCACGTACAGGCTGGTGATGGGAGCAATTTTCTGGGCCAGCTCCACCACGGCGGCCATGTACCCCGCGCTTAGTCCGAGGCCGCGGTACGACGGGTTCATCCAGACGCCCTGGACCTGGGTCACTTGCGGGGTCACGGCACCGAGCTCGGCTTTGAACACCACTTCGTCGTCCGCGTTCAGGTGCACCAGTGAGTGTCCCTGCCTGATCAGCCCGGCCACCCGCCGGCTGTAGAACTCCTTGCCGCCGAGGAACGGCGAATAGCCGACTTCCTCTTCGAACATGGCCGCACAGGCGGGAAGGATGAGGTCAAAGTCGGCATAGTGACCGAGTCCGAGCTGCCGGTTGGGCTCGATTGCGGGCGGTCCGGCAACAGTCATCAGCGGTTGATCGGACCGGACCTCGTGCGCGGAGTGGCCCAGCGCTTCAAGCTGCCGGTGCAGGGCCAGCACGGGCTCTGCCGGACCGAAGATCGAAGCGTAGCGGCGGCCGGACCGGTGCGCCGCCGCCGCAACCAGTCCGGCGAACTCCGGCTCCAGCTGTACGGGCACCAGATTGGCTCCCGCCCAGCAGGCACCGACCAGAGTGCCGTCGTCGAAAATTCCGAGCACACTGGCCCCGCCGGTGGTGGGCGCAGCCGTACCCGCAGCCTGAAGGTGCGCCAGGATAAAAACGTTGGCTACCGGATCCCGCTGGGCCAGTTCCCGGAGTGCGGCCGTGTCATTGCCTCCGAGCGCCCGGAGGGAGATGCCCGCGGGCGCAACACCGTCCTTATGAGACGCTAACCACGGGGCTACCCTTGACAGCATCTTCGCCATCGGCCTCCCCCATCTCTTCGGCGATACGCATGGCTTCCTCGATCAGTGTCTCAACAATCTGGTCCTCGGGAACAGTCTTGATGACTTCGCCCCGCACAAATATCTGGCCCTTGCCGTTTCCGGAGGCAACACCGAGGTCGGCTTCGCGGGCCTCACCCGGGCCGTTCACCACACAGCCCATAACGGCAACGCGCAGCGGGATCTCCATCCCTTCAAGGCCAGCCGTGACCTGCTCCGCCAGCGTGTAGACATCCACCTGGGCGCGCCCGCAGGAGGGGCATGAGACGATTTCCAGTTTGCGGGGGCGCAGGTTCAGTGACTGCAGGATCTGGTTGCCCACCTTGATCTCCTCCACCGGCGGAGCGGAGAGTGAGACGCGGATGGTGTCGCCGATGCCCTTGGCCAGCAACGCGCCGAATGCGGTTGCCGACTTGATGGTGCCTTGAAAGGCGGGCCCTGCCTCGGTTACACCGAGGTGGAGCGGCCAGTCGCCTTTTTCCGCGAGCATCTCGTACGCCGCAACCATGATGACGGGGTCATTGTGCTTGACCGAAATCTTGAAGTCATGGAAGCCGTGCTCCTCAAAGAGGGAGGCTTCCCATACGGCGGATTCCACCAGTGCTTCCGGAGTGGCCTTGCCGTATTTCTTCATGATGCCCGGTTCGAGGGAGCCCGCGTTCACGCCTATGCGGATTGAGGTGCCGTGGTCCTTGGCGGCCTTGGCGATTTCCTTGATCTGGTCATCGAACTTGCGGATGTTGCCAGGGTTCACCCGCACCGCAGCACAGCCTGCTTCGATGGCGGCGAAAACGTACTTCGGCTGGAAGTGGATGTCCGCGATGACCGGAATCTGGGACTTCCTGGCGATGATGGGCAGCGCTTCGGCGTCATCCGCTGTTGGGCAGGCCACCCGTACGATGTCACAGCCGGTGGCCGTCAGTTCAGCGATCTGCTGCAACGTGGCATTGATGTCCGTCGTGGGGGTGGTGGTCATCGACTGCACGCTGATGGGCGAATCGGAGCCCACACCCACGGAACCCACCTTGATCTGGCGGGTCTTACGGCGGGGGGCAAGTACGGGCGGCGGTGCTGACGGCATTCCCAGGCTGACCGAGGTCACGTGGACTCCTAGAGTTGTAGGACTGTTGTTCCGGGCGGATTATGTTCCATCCGGACGATGTTCGGGACGGACTAGGCTGCGTGGCCTGCCAACAGCCCGATGATCGGATTCCATTCGGTGATGCGGATCCCGGCAATGCCCTTGGCTGCGGCGAAAGGGTCCCGCTGGAGAACTTCACCCAGGGCGGATTCGTCCGGGGCCTTGAAGATCAGCAGCGCACCGGCGCCATCGCCATACGGGCCGCTGGACAGGAGCACGCCCTCTTCGGCCAGCCCACCCAGCCACTCCCGGTGGGCTGGGCGGTTGGCATCCCGCGCATCCGCGGACTCGGCGTCGTACACGTACTCAACAGCAAAAACAGTCATACGGATACACTATCGCCATGCCGGCCCAAGCACCCATCCGGTGTCAGCTCAGGAACAGCACCTTCGCCGTTGCGGCAACGCCGGCCGCCCACAGCATGGAGGCCAGGGTCCCGATGATGAACCGCTCCGCGGCAACGGGCGTCTCTTTCAGCTCAGCGAACCGGCCGAGCCCCTTGATGGCAACCACATAGGCGATGGCCACGGGCTGCCCGGTCAGAATGGCCACGCACACGGCGAGGCGCTCCAGCACGCCGATGATTGCGCCCCCGCGCAGGATTCGCTGGGCGGCAACGTTCGAGCCCTGGTCCGG
The DNA here is from genome assembly GCA_039636785.1 of Micrococcaceae bacterium Sec5.7. Lineage (NCBI taxonomy): Bacteria > Bacillati > Actinomycetota > Actinomycetes > Micrococcales > Micrococcaceae > Micrococcaceae bacterium Sec5.7. The sequence goes on from CP144169.1 coordinate 29,991, forward strand.
CGCCGCTGCCGTGATCTCGCCGTCCACCGTGACATCCGCAGAGGGGTCATCGGCATTGCCGGAATCAGCCGTTCCCGCATCCGCTTTGTCATCAGCTTTGTCATCAATGGTGCGGGCCAGCCTGAACACGAGCGCGGTAACAGGCCAGCCGGCGAATCCTGCCATCAGCAGGGCCAGTGTGATCCAGAGTGCGTTCACCTGTCTCCTTGATTCCTTGTGTCCGGTTCGCCGGGGCTGACGACCAGTTTGTGGGCGGTGGCCAGCAGCATCCCGGCAGCCGGCCTTGCCGCCCATTCTTCCTGCCAGCCGGACCTGCGGACGGCGCGGCTCACCGACTGTTCCGTGATTCCGAGTTCCCGAGCCGCCTGTTTCTGCGTGCCATGCCTGCCTGCCCGGCCTTGCTGCACGGTGCGAATCATGTCAACAACCGTCCATTGGGCTTTGGTCCGGTCCTGGACCAGGCGGCCTATCAGGCGGAGCACCGCTTCGGCGTTGGCGCACGCCGTTGCTCCTTCCGCGGCTTGCGGGGATGCAACCGCCCCTCTTAGGACAGCTCCTGAAACCACGGAAACGGGAACGTGGCCCGCAGCGGCCTTTGCCTGGTCCACAGCCTGCCGGGCGGCCACAAAAGCGGCCCCGGACCCTTCGCGGGGACTCGCGGCGGGCGGTGTGTCCACTGCACCGATCCCGATTCCGACATACCATCGGCCGCTCCGGAGGGCATGCAGGGCGATCTCCACGACGTCTGCCGCGTCCGGCACCACACCCTGGACTTCGTCACCCACCGAGCGCTCAAACCGCGCCGCCGTGAGCCCGCGCAGCTCGGCCAGGATGGCAGGCACACGGTCCATATCGGTGCTGCTGCCGCGCTGGTCGATGGTCATGACGTACATGACTCAACCATAACCGGCTAAGAATGATAAATCAATCATTTTTAGCTGATTATTAAATATCAGCCGAAATGAACTGAGTTTGCTGTATCAGCCGAACATGACTGTCTAACCGAAGAGATTCACCGGCTTAACGATGTCCGCGTAGATCAGGAGCGCACTCATCCCTATCAGTAGCGCCGCTACCACGTAGGTGAGCGGCAGCAGCTTGGCTATATCGAAGGCGCCCGGGTCAGGTTTGCCAAAGAGCTTCGACACTCGCCGTCGGGCGCCTTCATACAGCGCGCCAGCCACATGACCGCCGTCGAGCGGCAGCAGCGGGATCAGGTTGAAGATGGCGAGGGCGAAGTTGAGGCCGGCCAACAAGCCCACCAGGACGCCCAATCGGGACTGGACCGGCACTTCCTCCATCGCAGCGACCTCGCCGGCCACCCGGCCCACACCCACCACGCTGATGGGACCGTTGGGATCGCGTGGCTCTTCGCTGAAGGCCGCCTTCGCAACCCCTGCAACCCTCGCCGGAAGATTGAAGACGACGCCGGCCACCTGCTTGATGTTTTCGCCGGACATGGGCAGCACGGACGAGGCTGGCTGAGCCACCAGCGCTGTCTGCGCACCGATGCCCAAAAAGCCGACGTCCTGGTACTTGAGATTGCCGGCGTCGTCCTTTTCCTGCCGGCCGTCAACTCCGATGACAGGCCGTGCGGACAGTACCGGGGTGACCGTGGCGGTCACGGGCGCACCGTCGCGTTCCACGGTGATGCCCACCTGTTTGCCCGCCGAGGCGCGGATCCAGCCCGTCAGCTCGTTCCAGTCGGTCACAGCCTTGCCATCGAAGGCGGTGATGACGTCGTTGGGCTTCAGTTCGGCGGCGGCGGCCGGCGTGGGCTTGCAATCCGCAGAATCCGGATCGACCGTCTCCCCGGCCGCAACCTGGCACTTCGAGACATCGGCGATGGTCGTCGTCGGCGTGGCAATACCGAAACCCATCAGGAGAACTGCGGTGAGGGCAACGCCGATCAGCAGGTTCATGGCCGGGCCGCCCAGCATGATGATGATTTTCTTCCAGACGGGGAGCCGGTAGAAGACCCGGTTTTCATCCCCCGGGCCCACATCCTCATGGGCCATGGACCGGGCCTCCGTGGCGAGGGTCTGGAACATGCCGGTACTGGAGGGGCGTACCGTGCCGTCTTCCTTGTTGGGCGGGTACATGCCGATCATGGACACATAGCCGCCCAGCGGAATGGCCTTGAAGCCGTATTCGGTCTCGCCCTTTTTGGTGGACCACAGCGTGGGCCCGAAGCCGATCATGTACTTGGTGACACGCACCTTGAACAGCTTGGCCGGGAGCAGATGCCCCACTTCATGCAGCGCGATGGAGACCGCGATGCCGATCGCCACAAAGACGACACCGAGGATAAAGAGAATGACGGGACTCATGCTTCGATCTGCTGCTTCCTAGAGACTGCTCACTGCTAAACGTTCGTGGGTGCGCGCACGTGCCCACTTCTCAGCATCCAGTACGGACTCAACCGTCAGCCCGGAGGATCCTGAATGTTCGCTGAGTACGGCTTCGATGGTATCCACAATGTCCGTGAAGCGGATGCGGCCCTCGTGGAAGGCGACCACTGCCTCCTCGTTTGCTGCGTTGAACACCGCCGGGAAGGTGCTCCCCTGCTTGGCCGAGTCCTTGGCCAGCTCCACCGCGGGAAATGCCTTGACGTCCAGCGGTTCAAAGGTCCAGCTGGTGGCCTTGGTCCAGTCGCAGGGTGTGACTGCTTTGGGGACACGCTCCGGCCAGCCCAGGCCGAGCGCTATGGGGAGCCGCATGTCCGGGGGTGATGCCTGGGCGATGATGGAGCCATCCACAAACTGCACCATGGAGTGGACCACGGACTGCGGATGGACCACAACGTCAATCCTGTCCAGCGGGATGTCGAACAGCAGGTGCGCCTCAATGACTTCAAGGCCTTTGTTGACCAGGCTGGCCGAGTTGGTGGTGACCATCAGGCCCATGTCCCAGGTGGGGTGGGCCAGTGCTTCCTGCGGCGAAACGTTGTGGAGCTGCTCACGCGTCCGGCCGCGGAATGGCCCGCCGGAAGCGGTGAGGATGAGTTTGTCCACCTCGTCCGCGGAGCCGGAGCGCAAGCACTGGGCAATGGCCGAGTGCTCGGAATCGACCGGCACGATCTGGCCTTCCCGGGCGGCGGCCTTGACCAGTGACCCGCCAACAATCAGCGACTCCTTGTTGGCGAGCGCGAGGGTTGCGCCGGATTTGAGCGCGGCAAGCGTGGGCGCCAGGCCGATGGAGCCTGTGATGCCGTTGAGCACCACATCGGCGTCGATTCCGGCGATCCGGGTGGAGGCGTCCGGGCCGGTGATGATCTCCGGACGGTAGTTTTCCACCCCGGCCGCCACGGCGGCGTCGTCTATCAGTTCCTGAAGCCTGCGCGGATCGCCCTTGGCGATGCCCACCGCTCTGGCCTTTGTGTGGACGGCCTGCCGGGCCATGAGATCAAGGTTGCCGCCGCCGGCACTAAGTGCCACCACCTCGAAAAGGTGCGGGGCGCCGTCGACGACGTCAATCGCCTGGGTGCCGATGGAACCGGTGGATCCGAGGAGAACGATTCTGCGTGGCTGCCCTGTAGCCGAATCGCCGGCGGTGCCCGAAGTCTGCATGGCTTAAGTATCCCGCAACGCGGGCCCCGCCGGGACGGGTGGCAGGAACGCGTGGCAGGGACCCTTGGCGGCGGTGGGGGCTCAGCCGAACGCCAGCTCCAGCACGCCCTTGGTCAGGGTGGACACCGCACCCGTGTAGGCAATCGCGATGACAATCCCGCGGATGACGCGGGGCTGAATCCGGCCCGAGAGGAGATCACCCGCCACGATCCCGAGCACCATGGCGGCCAGGATGCCCAGCCACTGCCAGGCCTCCAGTGCCGGAAGGTGCCCGCCGGAAAACAGGTACTTGCCAGCCAGCGATGAAAGGCCGGTGGTGATGAAGTAGGGCTGCAGCGTGGCGCCGAAGCTCTTCTGGTCCCAGCGGGTGGCAATGGCATATGCGGTGATTGCCGGGCCTCCCACGCCCGCCGCAGCATTCATGAGCCCGCTTGAAAACCCCAGCGATACCATCGGAATCCTGCCCGTGGCCCGCCATGAGCTGCGCTTCAGCCGCTGCGACGCCAGCAGGGCGATGATCAGGAGCACGCCGATGCAGATCTCCAGCGGCGCCTCCGGTGCCTGGCTGGCCAGCCACGCACCGGGCACCACTCCGGTCAGGGCCGAAAGAGCGAGACCGGTGTAACGCCGCCAGTCAACGTGCCGCCACACCCTGGACAGGATCAGCAGGGACGAAGCGGCACCGCAGAGGTTGATGATCATCACACCGTCGAACGGCCCCAGTAAAACCACCAGGACCGGCGATACCAGCAATCCGAAGCCCAGCCCGGCGAGCCGTTGCGCCAGTGCGCCCGCAACCACCGCGATGAGCACCAGGGCAAACATCCTTCGATTCTAGCGCCGGAGGCCGTTCCGGGCGGGACCGGCAACCGCGGCGGCCGGGCTGGCGCACGTCGCGGCGCCGGGGCAGAATTGGGGCCATGGAACGCTCCCGTCACCACCGTAACCGATGATCGATGTCACGGTGGTGGGCACCGGGCCCAACGGCCTGGCCGCCGCAGTCACGGCTGCCAAGGCCGGGCTCAGCGTGCGCGTCCTCGAGTCCGCGCCGCACGCCGGCGGAGGATTGCGCACCGACGAACTCACCCTGCCTGGGTACCGGCACGATGTGTGCTCCGCGGTGCACCCGGCCGCCGTCGCGTCGCCGTTTTTCCGGGCCTTCGGCCTGCTGGACCGCATCGAATGGATCACGCCCGAGATTTCCTACGCCCATCCGTTTCTTGACGGAACGGCCGGTGTGGCCTGGCGCAGCCTGGACCGGACGGCCGAGGGGCTGGGCCGCGACGGCAAGGCCTGGTACTCGCTGCTGGAACCGCTGGTGGAAAGGCTCGACGGCGTTGTGGACTTCACGGGCTCGGCCCTCCTCCGCGTGCCCGGGGATCCGACCGCCGCCTTCGGCTTCGCCAAGGCCTGCCTGGAGCAGGGAACGCCGCTGTGGAATGCGCGCTTCCGGGAGCGGACAGCGCCGGCACTTCTCAGCGGCTCGGTGGCCCATGCAGCGGGCCGGCAGCCTTCGCTGGCCTCGGCCGGAGCCGGGCTGCTCCTGGCCGCGCACGGACATGCCGGGGGCTGGGGTTTCCCGGCCGGCGGTTCGCAGGCCATTGCTGACGCCCTCCTGGCAGAGCTCGAAGCCCATGGCGGCACGGTGCAGACCGATGCGCCGGTGGCGTCCCTCGCCCAGTTGCCGCCGAGCCGCGTGACACTCCTGGACACGTCGCCGAACCTGCTGCTCACCGCAGACCTCCCTGCCCGGTACGCACGGTCCCTGCGCAGCTACCGCTACGGGGCCGGGGTGGCGAAAGTGGATTTTGCGCTTTCGGGTCCCGTGCCATGGACGAATGCGGACGTGCGGAAGGCAGCCACCGTGCACTTGGGCGGAACCAGGGCGGAGATCGCGGCGGCAGAGAATTCCGTGGCCCGCGGCACCGTCCCCCGGCACCCCTATGTGCTCCTCACACAGCCGAGCGTGCTGGACCCCACCCGGGCTCCGGCCGGGCACCACGTGCTCTGGGCCTACATCCACGTGCCTGCGGGGTCGGAGCTGGATCCGACCGAGCTCGTGACGGCCGAGGTCGAGCGGTATGCGCCGGGCTTCAGCGGGCTGGTGCTCGGATCCGCGGCCCGTTCCGCCGCCGGGCTGGCCGGGTACAACGCCAACTGCGTGGGCGGTGACATCTACGGCGGCGCCCTGAGCCTGTGGCAACTGGCCAAACGTCCGGTCCTCGCGCCGTCGCCCTGGCGCACTCCGCTGGACGGCGTCTACATCTGCTCGGCGGCCACTCCGCCCGGACCGGCAGTGCACGGAATGAATGGCTGGTTCGCCGCGCGCCTGGCCCTGCGCGAGCATTTCGGCCTGGAGGCTCCGTTCGCCCCGGACCCTCTCAACTAACTCGCAGTTGTTGTCGTTCTGAGCGCCCAAAACGACAACAACTGCGAGCCAGTTGGGGACGCTGGCGGGGCACGGACGGCGTACCGTGGACTGTGTGGACTGGGCTGCCTGGTTCGACGCGCCGGAGTATGAGTTTGCCCGGCAGGTGCTGCAGCGTGGCGTCGCCGCGCTCTACTTCATTGCGTTCCTCTCCAGCCTGAACCAGTTTCCCGCGCTCCTCGGCGAGCGCGGACTGCTCCCTGTCCCGGCCTATGTGGAGGGGTTCAGCAGGCTGCGCCGGCCCAGCCTGTTCCGCTGGCGCTACTCGGATCGCCTGCTGCGGGCCGTGTGCTGGACCAGTCTGGCCATTGCGGCCACACTCGTTGCGGGACTGCCCCAGCTGGGGCCGCCCTGGCTTCCGCTCATCGCCTTCCTGGCACTCTGGCTGCTGTACATGTCCATCGTCAACGTGGGACAAACCTTCTACGGCTTCGGCTGGGAGATGCTGCTGCTCGAGGCTGGTTTCACGGTGGCCTTCCTGGGTTCGGACCAGACTCCCCCGCCCCGGACCGTCCTGATTCTGCTGGCCTGGCTGCTCTTCCGCCTGGAGTTCGGCGCCGGGATGATCAAGATCCGCGGCGGCAGCGAATGGCGGGACCTGACGGCTCTGTACTACCACCACGAGACCCAGCCGATGCCCGGCCCGCTCAGCCGCCAGGCTCATCTGCTCCCGAAGCCCCTACATCGGATGGAGGTCCTCGGCAACCATTTCGCCCAGCTGGTGGTGCCGTTCGCCCTGTTTGCCCCGCAGCCAGTGGCGAGCGCGGCGGCCGGCATCATCATCTTCACCCAGCTGTGGCTGGTGGCGAGCGGCAACTTCGCCTGGCTTAACTGGATGGCGATCGTCCTGGCCTTCTCGGCGGTCAGTGATCCCGTGGCGCAAGCCGTGCTGCCGGTAATCCCGCCGGACTGGCCCTCACCGGCGACGTCCGGGGCCGGACCAAGCCCGGTGTGGTGGCTCGCCGTCGTCCTGGCCGTGACACTACTGCTCCTGGTGCTCAGCTACCGGCCGGTCCGCAACCTGTTTTCCTCCCGGCAGCTCATGAACGCCAGTTTCAACCGCTGGCAGCTGGTCAACACCTACGGGGCCTTCGGCACCGTTACGAGGCTGCGGATCGAGATCGTGGTGGAAGGGACCCTGGACGAAGAGCCCGACGACGACGCGGACTGGCGCGAGTACGGCTTCAAGGGAAAGCCCGGCGAGGTGCACCGGCTACCGGACCAGTGGGCCCCCTACCACCTGCGGCTGGACTGGCTCATGTGGTTCCTGCCGCTGCGCACCGTGCACGAGGAGTGGTTCTACGCGTTCCTGGGCCGGCTGCTGGAGGCGGACCGGCCCACGCTGCGCCTGTTGCGCCATGACCCGTTCGACGGCGGGCGCCCGCACTGGGTGCGCGCCCGCAGTTACCTGTACCGCTTCGCCACCCGCGCCGAGTACCGGGAATCCCGGCAGCGCTGGATCCGGACTCCGCTTTACGAGGCCATCCCCGCGCTGTCTCTCCCGCCGGAGGACTGAGCAGAATCCTCAGGCGGTGAGGGCGGCTCTCCGCAGCGTCGCTTCGGCGTGCTTGAGGATGGGCCCATCAATCATTCTTCCGTTGAACTGGAACACGCCGGTGCCGGCTGCAGCTGCGGCATCCAGCAGTTCAGTGGCGGCAGCGACATCGGCTTCGGACGGCGCGTATGCGTCCCGCACCACGGCCACCTGGTTGGGGTGGATGCACGCCTTGGAGCCAAAGCCCGAGGCCACGGCGTCCCGGCATTCAACGGCCAGCCCTTCGAGATCCGGAATGCTCACGTAGACGGAATCGATGGCCTCTTTGCCGAAGGCTCCGGCCGCCAGCAGCACGGACGAGCGTGCGTGCAGCGCCACCGCGCGGTAACCGCCGTCGTCCTTCCTGCTGGAAGTACCGCCCAGCGAGGCCAGCAGATCCTCGGCTCCCCACATCAGCGCCACGACGTTCGGTTCCGCGGCAATGGCGGGTGCGTTGAGAATGCCGGCAGCTGTTTCGCAGAGAGCCACCACTTTGAAGCCTTCCAGCGCACTCAGCTGCGCGGCGTTCTCCGCTTTGGCCAGCATCACGGTGCGGTACGGCGTGTGCGCCAGGCAATGCAGGTCCTTCTCGAACTCCTCGGTACCCGCCGGATTGACACGAACGATGGTCCGGCTGGGATCCAGCTCGGGGACCTCACCCATGGCTCCCAGCTGCGCCAGAATGGCACCGCGGGCGCGCTGTTTGTCCGCCGGCGCCACGGCGTCCTCCAAGTCAAGGATGACGGCATCGGCCCTTTCAGCCGCTTTCTGGAAGCGTTCGGGGCGGTCGGCCGGGCAGAAGAGCAGGGCGGGACCCATCACAAAAGTCATGCTTCGATTGTCCCCCTTTGAGCGTCGATATGCGCCTCGCGTGTCCACATCAGGCAGGTCCTGGTGGCCAGTGCCACCACCTTGCCGTCCTGGTTCCTGCCGGTGTGACTCATGGTGACGACCCCCTGGCCGGGACGCGACGCGGAGAGCCGCTTTTCGGTGATGACAGTCTCCGTGTAGAGGGTATCGCCGTGATACAGCGGGCTGGGGAAGGAAACATCCGTCAGGCCCAGCTGCGCGATGATGGTGCCCTGGGTAAGCTGCGGAACGGACTGCCCGACGACGGTGGCGAGGGTAAACATCGAGTTCATCAGCCGCTGTCCGAACGGCTGCCCTGCGCTCCAGGCAGCGTCCAGGTGCAGCGCCTGCGTGTTCATGGTCATGGTGGTGAAGAGGACGTTGTCCGTCTCCGTGACCGTCCGGCCCGGGCGGTGCGCGTAGACCACGCCTTCTTCGAGTTCCTCGAAGTAGAGCCCTCGCTGTTCGATGACCCGGTGCTGCGGAGGGTTCGCCGTCATACGGTCAATTCCTGGTCTTCCTCGAAGAGCTCGGCGCCGGTGGCCGCGGCGACGTCCTCAACGGACACGTTGGGTGCCAGCTCACGCAGCACCAGCCTGGTCTGTCCGCTTCCGGCGACCACGTCAATCACGGCGAGGTCGGTGATGATGCGGTCCACGCACGCCTTTCCCGTCAGCGGCAGTGTGCACTGTTCCACGATCTTCGGTTTGCCGTTCCGGTCCACGTGCTCCATCATCACAATAACTTTCTTGGCTCCGAAGACCAGGTCCATGGCACCGCCCATTCCCTTGACCATCTTGCCCGGAATCATCCAGTTGGCCAGGTCCCCGTTGGCGGCGACCTCCATGGCGCCGAGCACGGCCACGTCCACATGCCCGCCGCGGATCATGCCGAAGGAGGCGGCGGAATCGAAGAACGCGGCGCCCGGGTTGGCGGTGACCGTTTCCTTGCCCGCGTTGATCAGATCTGCATCGACCTCATCCTCGCCCGGGTAGGGGCCGACGCCCAGGATGCCGTTTTCTGAATGCAGGACCACTTCCACACCGGCGGGGATGTAATTGGGGATCAGCGTGGGCATCCCGATGCCGAGGTTGACGTACTGCCCGTTGCTGAGTTCCTGTGCCACGCGGGCGGCCAGTTCATTGCGCGTCCAGCCCTTGCTGTCCGGGTGCGCGACGGCGGCACGCCGGTATTCTGGACGGACGGCTTCAGGACGGGGAGGTGCCCCCTGCGAGCTGTTCGGATCCATGGCTATGCTCCTGCCTTGTCGGTGCTGCCGGATGCGGACGCTGCAGAGAGCGCGACCGTCCTCTTTTCGATGCGCTTCTCAATCCGGGGCGCGACGACAACCCGCTGGACGAAGATGCCGGGTGTGTGGATGTGTTCCGGGTCCATCTCGCCGGGCTGTACCAGCTCTTCCACCTCGGCGATGGTGACCTTCCCGGCCATGGCGCACAAAGGGTTGAAGTTCATGGCTGTGGCGTGGAAGACAAGGTTTCCGTGACGGTCGCCCTTCCACGCATGCACCAGGCCGAAGTCCGGCGTCAGTGATTCTTCCAGGACGTAGTCGGCGCCCCCGAAGTTGCGCACTTCTTTCGGCTCCGAGGCAATCGCGATGTTTCCGTCGGCGTCGTACTTCTGCGGCAGGCCGCCGTCGGACACCTGGGTACCCACACCGGCAGGCGTAAAAAACGCGGGGATGCCGGCACCGCCGGCGCGGAGTTTCTCCGCCAGCGTGCCCTGCGGCGTGAGCACCACCTCGAGTTCGCCGGACAGGTACTGCCGGGCGAACTCCTTGTTTTCACCGACGTAGGAACTGATGGTGCGCCGGATCCGGCCGTCCTTGAGCAGGATGCCCAGGCCCCAGTCGTCCACGCCGCAGTTGTTGCTGACGGTTTCCAGTTCCTTGGTGCCGAGCCGGTGAAGGGCCTCGATGAGAGCCACGGGGATTCCGCAGAGCCCGAAGCCTCCGACGGCAATTGACGCGCCGTCGTGGATGTCCGCAACCGCCTCCGCCGCGGTGGCAACAACCTTGTCAATCATCGTTGATCCTTTCAGGGGTCTCGACAAGCTCGACCACCGGGTCCGGCTACAGTCCGAGTTCGCGGGCGATCAGCATCAGCTGGACCTCCGTGGTGCCCTCACCGACTTCAAGGATCTTGGAGTCGCGGTAGTGGCGCGCCACGGTGAATTCGTTGATGAAGCCATAGCCGCCGAACACCTGGGTGGCGTCCCGCGCGTTGTCCATGGCTGCCTCGCCTGCGACCATCTTAGCCATGGCCGCCTGGGTCTTGAACGGCTTTCCGGCCAGCATCCGGGCGGCGGCGTCGTAGTAGGCCAGCCGGGCGGTGTGCGCCCGGGTCTGCATGCGCGCGATCTTGAAGGAGATGGCCTGGTACTTGCCGATGTGGTGGCCGAACGCGCTGCGCTCTTTGGCATACTTCACGGACAGATCAACGCACCCCTGGGCTGCGCCGGTGGCGAGGGCCGCGATGGCGATGCGGCCTTCGTCCAGGATGGACAGGAAGTTGGCGTAGCCGCGTCCCTCTTTGCCGAGCAGGTTGGCCTCCGGCACGTGCACGTCCTTGAGCGTCAGCGGGTGCGTGTCCGAAGCATTCCAGCCCACCTTGTTGTACGGCTTCTCAGCCTTGAAGCCGGGCGTGTCGGTGGGTACCAGGATGGTGGAGATTTCCTTCTTGATGCTGCCGTCTTTGCGCTCGTGCAGACCGGTTACCGCGGTGACCGTCACGAGGCGCGTGATGTCCGTGCCGGAGTTGGTGATGAACTCCTTGTTGCCGTTGATGATCCACTCACCACCCACACGTTTGCCGGTGGTTTTGGTGCCGCCGGCATCGGAACCGGCCTCCGGCTCCGTCAGGCCGAAGCCTGCGAGCGCCTTTCCTGATGCCAGCAGCGGCAGCCACTCCTGCTTCTGCTCCTCAGTGCCGAACCGGTGGACGGGCATGGCACCGAGCGAAACGCCGGCTTCCAAGGTAATGGCCACGGACTGGTCCACGCGGCCCAGCTGCTCCAGGGCAAGTGCCAGGGCGAAATAGTCGCCGCCCATTCCGCCGAATTCCTCCGGGAACGGCAATCCGAAGAGGCCCATGTCCGCCATCTGGGACACCACCTCATACGGGAAGCTGTGCTCCTCATCGTGCTTTGCAGAGACCGGGGCCACTACTTCATCTGCAAATGCGCGGACGGTGTCGCTGAGGTCCTGGTATTCCTCACTGAGCTCAAAATCAGCCATGCCTAGGCTCCCTTTTCTTGATTGCTGGAGACTCCAATAGTCGAGTCTTCAATTCTTGTTTCGTCGGAATGAGTGTCGTCGGAGTGGTCCGAGTGAATGGTGGCGAGCACCTGATCTGCCTTGACCAGGTCGCCGGTCTTGACGGTAATGTGCACGGTGCCCGCAACCTCGGCCACCAGCTGATGTTCCATCTTCATGGCTTCCACGGCGAGGAGTACCTGGCCCGCTCCCACGGTGTCGCCATTGTGGACCGACACGGAAACCACGGTTCCGGGCATGGGTGAGCGGACTTCCGGATCGGCTGCGCCGTCCTCGCGCTGGATGGCGGACAACACCCGGGTAAGCCGGGATTCCCGGGTGAGGACTTCCAGCCGGCAGGACCAGCCATCGTTGCCGAGGAACAGTTCCGTCGGCCGCTCCCCCGAAGCCCCGGAGCACGTGGACATGCCTGCTGCTCCTGCAGTCCAGTCTGCGGCGATCGAGTAACCGAGCGCCCCGCCGTCGAGCGTCAACACCGCATAGTCCTCGCTGAGGATCTCCAGTGACGCTTTCCGCTCGGGACCCGCACCCACCCGCGCCGTCGCGTGACCGGCCGGACCGGCCGTGAGGGACACGGTGGCGAACTCCCCGGCGGAGGTGCCCAGGCTGATGCGCCACGGTGCACGCAGTCCAAGCCGCCAACCGTCAGTCCGGTGCCAGGGACCTGCAACGGCCGGACCGGCAACCGCCGCGCCGCCACCCGGACCGGCAACCGCCGCGCCGCCACCCGGACCGGCAACCGCCGCGCCGCCACCCGGACCGGCAACCGCCGCGCCGCCACCCGGACCGCCACCTGGCCCGCCACCGGAAGTCCGGGAGCCGCCGTCGGCCTCCAGCTCCCGCACGAACATGGCCGCAGCGATCAGCTCGGCGTCGCCGATGTGCCGGAACGTGAAGTCCGGCATTTTGCGCTCGATCATGGTGGTATCCAGGCGTCCGGCCCGGACGTCGGAGTCGTTGATCAGGAGCCGCAGATACTCAACGTTGGTGTCCACGCCCAGCACGGTGTACCCGGCGAGCGCCTCATCAAGTGTGTCCAGGGCGGCCTTGCGGTCCTCCCCCCACGCAATGACCTTGGAAATCATGGGATCGTAGCTGGACGAAATCTCCAATCCCTCCATGAGCGACGAATCCACCCGCACGCTGCCGTGCGTGTCACCGGCAGGCAGCTCGTCCAGCAGCAGCACGGTTCCGGTGGACGGCATGAAGTTCCGTTCCGGGATCTCCGCGTAGACGCGCGCCTCCACCGAGTGTCCGTTAAGCACGACGTCAGCCTGCGTCAGGGTGAGCGGCTCACCTGCCGCAATGCGCACCTGCCATTCAACGAGGTCCACCCCGGTGACCATTTCGGTGACGGGGTGCTCCACCTGCAGGCGGGTGTTCATTTCCATAAAGAAGAACTCATCCGGTGCGTTGTCCGAAACCAGGAATTCCACGGTTCCGGCACCGCTGTAGTTGACGCTGCGCGCGGCGTTGCAGGCGGCCTCGCCGATGCGTGCCCGTGTGGCCCCGCCGTCGTTGAGTGCGTCCAGGAGCGAGGACGGCGCCTCCTCGATGACCTTCTGGTGGCGGCGCTGCAGAGAGCACTCGCGCTCGCCCAGGTGGATGACGTTGCCGTAGTTGTCGGCAAGCACCTGAACCTCGATGTGGCGGGGCGTGGGCACCAGGCGTTCCAGGAACAGGGTGTCGTCCCCAAATGCACTCTCGGCAACCCGTCTGGCGGTGGCCAGGGTGGCCTCCAGCTCGTCCGGCTGTTCCACCACGTGCATGCCCTTGCCTCCGCCGCCCGCGGACGGCTTGATCAGCAGCGGAAACCCAACTCCTGCCGCGGCGTCGATCAGCTGCCGGTCCGTGAGACCGGGCTCGGCCATGCCCGGGACCACGGGGACGCCGTAGCCCATCACGTGGTTCTTCGAACGGATTTTGTCGCCCATGACGTTCAGGGATTCGACGCCGGGGCCGATGAAGGTGATGCCGGCCTCGTCCAGGGCGCGGGCGAAGTCGACGTTCTCGCTCAGGAAGCCGTAGCCAGGGTGCACGGCCTCGGCGCCGGTGTCGCGGCAGGCCTGGATGATCGCCTCGATCTTCAGATAGCTTTCGGCGGCGGCCGCCGGGCCGATCCGGACCGCGAGGTCGGCCTCCCGCACATGCCGGGCTCCGGCGTCGGCGTCGCTGAAGACAGCGACGGAACGGACACCCATGGCACGCAGGGTGCGGATGACGCGGCAGGCAATCTCGCCGCGGTTGGCGACCAGCACGGTGTGGAACATCGTGGGTCCGTCGTGAATCTCATGAGTGGTCATAGCTGGCTCACATCCGGAAGAGGCCGAAGGAGGTCTCCGGCATGGGGGCGCGGGAGACGACGTCGAGTGCAAGCCCCAGCACAGTGCGGGTGTCCGCGGGGTCAATCACGCCGTCGTCCCAGAGCCGGGCGGTGGAATAGTAGGGGCTTCCCTGGTCCTCGTACTGCTGTTTGATGGGCGCCTTGAATGCTTCTTCATCCTCGAGCGACCATTCCTCGCCGCGCGCCTCATACTGGTCCCGTTTGACGGTTGCGAGCACGCTTGAGGCCTGGTTGCCGCCCATGACCGAGATCCGGCTCGCGGGCCACATCCACAGGAAGCGGGGCGAGTAGGCGCGGCCGCACATGGAGTAGTTTCCGGCACCGAACGAGCCGCCGATCACCACGGTCAACTTGGGAACACGGGCCGTGGCCACTGCGGTGACCATCTTGGCGCCATTCTTGGCGATGCCGCCCTGCTCATAGTCCTTGCCGACCATGAAACCCGACAGGTTCTGCAGGAAGACCAACGGAATTCCGCGCTGGTCGCACAGTTCGATGAAGTGGGCCCCCTTAAGCGAGGACTCGCTGAAAAGTACGCCGTTGTTTGCCACGATGCCCACAGGATGGCCGTGCAGCCTGGCGAAACCGGTCACCAGGGTGGTGCCGTAGTACTTCTTGAATTCGTGGAACCGGCTGCCGTCCACCAGACGTGCGATGACCTCACGGACGTCGTACTGCGCGTTAACGTCCGTGGGCACCGCGCCGTAGAGCTCACTTACGTCAGCAACAGGTTCGACGGTTGTGTCCACGTCCCAGGCGGGGCCGGCCGGCCGGGGCAGGGTGGAGAAGATGTCACGGACAATCTGGAGGGCGTGTTCGTCGTTCTCGGCCAGGTGGTCGGTAACACCGGAGATCTTCGAGTGGACGTCGCCGCCGCCGAGCTCCTCCGCGGTGACAATCTCGCCGATGGCAGCCTTCACCAGGGGCGGGCCACCGAGGAAAATGGTGCCCTGGTTCCGGACGATCACGGTTTCATCGCTCATTGCGGGAACGTAGGCGCCGCCGGCGGTGCACGAACCCATCACCGAGGCGATCTGCGGAATCCTGGCTGCGGACATCTTTGCCTGGTTAAAGAAGATCCGGCCGAAGTGCTCCTTGTCCGGAAAGACCTCGTCCTGCCTGGGCAGGAAGGCTCCGCCGGAATCCACCAGATAGATACACGGAAGCTTGTTTTCCAAGGCGATTTCCTGGGCGCGCAGGTGCTTCTTCACCGTCATGGGATAGTATGTGCCGCCCTTGACCGTGGCATCGTTGGAGATCACCAGCACATGACGTCCGTGGACCAGCCCGATGCCCGCAATCACACCGGCGCCCGGCGAATCACCGTTGTACATGCCGTTGGCTGCTAGTGGCGCGATCTCGAGGAACGGGCTGCCGTCATCCAACAGCTGGTCGATGCGCTCGCGCGGGAGGAGCTTCCCCCGGGCCACGTGGCGTTCTCGCGATTTCTCCGGCCCGCCGAGGGCAGCCGCCGCAAGCCTTTCGCGAAGTTCGCCGGCAAGCGCGAGCTGCGCCTGGCTGTTCGCGGAAAAGGCGGCACCTGTGGTGTCCACCTGGCTGGCTAGTGTCTCCATTGACTGCTTCCGTTCCTGGCCGTCCGGGCCGCTTCGGTTAGTAACGTGTAACTGAGATTTAGGTTAGTCTCTATTAACTGTGATGTCCAACACAGGCGCGCATAGTCAGACTTTGCTGTGCCAAGGAGGAAATGTGCCGACCACCCAGCGCGGCGAGGAAACGCGGCAGGCCCAAGCCAAGCAACGCGGCCATTCGACGCAGCGCAGCCAGGCCAAGGAGAACCGCCGCCAGGCCCTGCTGTCAGCCGCCGCCGCGCTTTTTGCCGCCAACGGTTTCAACCGTGTGTCGCTCGAGGATCTGGGAGCTGCCGCCGGCGTCAGCGGACCGGCTGTGTACCGGCACTTCCCCGGCAAGCAGGCAGTTCTGGGGGCGCTGCTTCTGACTGTAAGCCAGGATCTGCTCGACGGCGGAAGCCGGGTTGTGGCGGATGCGCAGGACCCTGCCGCTGCCCTGGCCCTGCTGGTGCAGTTCCATGTGGACTTCGCCCTGAGCAATCCGGACGTGATCCGCGTCCAGGACCGGGATTTCAGCAATCTGACCGACGACGACCAGGCTGAAGTCCGCACCCTCCAGCGCAATTACGTGGAGCTCTGGGTGGATGTCCTCGCCAGGCTGCATACGGAGACGGATCCTGCCGAGCTCCGGATGAGGGCACACGCGAGCTTCGGACTCATCAACTCCACGCCGCACTCGGTCAGGAGCCATGGGCGGAGAATGGGCGTCAAGTCCGCCCGGCCGCTGCTGGAGCAGATGGCGCTGGCCGCATTGACTGTTCCCTACGGCCCCGCCTCCGGGTAGCTGAGTCGCAGCCAAACGCGCCCGGAACACAAGAGCTGCCCTCGCCCGCATGAGCGTTGCTGGCTGGCAACGGTTATGCGGGCGGGGGCCGTTCGTGCGGAGCCTAGATCATTGCCAGCACCATGCCGGGCTCAGCCAGGATGGCGCCGAGATCCGCCAGGAACCGGGAGCCCTGCTCGCCGTCCACCAGCCGGTGGTCGAAGGACAGGCTGAGCGTCATGACCTGGCGCAGTGCTACCTCGTCCTGGTACTCCCACGGAGTCTTCCGCACAGCGCCCATGGCCAGAATCGAGGCCTCACCCGGATTAAGGATGGGAGTTCCCGCGTCGATTCCGAACACGCCGATGTTTGTGATGGAGATGGTGCCGCCGGAGAGGTCCTCCGGCGTTGTCTTCCCGGCCCTCGCCGTTTCGGTGAGTGCGGTCAGGGCGGTGGACAGCTGCATCAGCGACAGCTGTTCGGCGTCCTTGATGTTCGGGACCGTCAGGCCGCGGGGCGTGGCCGCGGCTATGCCGAGGTTTACATAGTTGAACTGCACAATCTCCTGACGGGCTTCGTCCCACTTGGAGTTCAGGGACGGATTGCGGCGCAGCGCAATGAGCGCCGCCTTGGCAACCAGGGTCAGCGGCGTCAGCCTGTAGCCGGCGAAGGCACGGCTGGTTTTGAGCCTGGCCAGCAGCTCCATGGTGGGTGTGACGTCGATCGTCAGGAACTCCGTGACGTGGGGGGCCGTGAACGCGCTGGAAACCATGGCCGCAGCGGTGAACTTGCGTACGCCCTTGATGGGGGTACGCACCTCACGTTCAGCCTGACTTCCGGATCCGGCAGCGCCGTGTGCGTCGGCGGCCGTAGTTGGTGCCAGGTTATGGGCTGCGGCCGGCAGGTCACCCCCGCCCACAAAATTCCGCACGTCCTCGCGGGTAATCAGTCCAGCGGCTCCGCTTCCGGAGATGGCCACCAGATCCACGCCGAGGTCCTTGGCCAGTTTGCGCACCGGAGGAGTGGACCGAGGGCGTTCCGCCGATGGCTTTTGGACGGGCGTGGCTTCGGGCGGCCTGGTTTCGACAGCCTCAGCCACCGGGGTTCCGGCGGGCTCTATCACCGGGGTTTCGGCCGGGGCCGCAACGTTGCGGGTCCGACGGGCGGGGCGTCCGGAACCTTCGACGACGGCGCCGTACCCCACGAGGTTGGGCTCGCGCTTGGCGGTAGCTTCCTCAGCCGGGCCTCCAGCACCGGGTGACGCACCGTCGTCGCCCTCTACTTCAAACGAAACGATAGGTTTGCCGACCTCGACAACTGTGCCGGGCTGCTCGTGGAGTGCGGTGATCACGCCGGCGAACGGCGACGGCAGCTCCACCACCGCTTTGGCGGTCTCCACCTCGGCGATGATCTGGTTCAGCGTGACGGTGTCCCCCACTCCCACTTTCCAGCTGAGAATTTCGGATTCGGTGAGGCCTTCGCCGAGGTCCGGAAGTCTGAATTCCTTGATCATGGTGGCGGTCATCCTTCCAGCCCGCTGAGTGAGTTCGGCCGGCCAAGGGCGCGGTCCACACCGTCCAGGATCCTGTCCAGGCCCGGCAGATGGTGCATTTCGAGCTTGGAATACGGGTACGGGATGTCAAAGCCGGTCACCCGGACCGGGGCGGTTTCGAGGTGGTAGAAGCAGCGCTCCGTGATGCTGGCCGCAACTTCTGCACCAAGGCCGCCGGACTGCCCGGCTTCATGGGTGATCACCAGCCGCCCGGTCTTCCGTACGGAAGCCTCCACCGTCGTGAAGTCCACCGGCGCCAGCGAGCGCAGGTCGATGACTTCCACGGAAATACCCTCATCAGCTGCGGCCATCGCGGCGTCCCGGGCGGTCTTGACCAGGGGTCCGTACGCCACGAGCGTGACATCGGTTCCCTCGGTGACTACGCGGGCCTTTTCCATCGACAGCGCGGTGCTGAGGTCCAGAGACTCGTCCACCTCGCCTTTGTCGTGATAGCGGCGCTTGGGTTCGAAGTAGAGCACGGGATCATCGGAGGCGATGGCCTGCTGGATCATGGTGTGCGCGTCCTGCGGGTTGGAAACGCTGATCACCCGCAGGCCCGAGGTGTGCGTGAAGTAGGCCTCCGGGGATTCGGAGTGGTGTTCCGGGGAACCGATGCCGCCGCCAAAGGGGACTCTGATGGTGATGGGCATCTTCACGGCACCCTGCGTGCGGTAGTGGAGCTTGGCCACCTGGCACACAATCTGGTCAAAAGCAGGGTAGATGAAGCCGTCGAACTGGATCTCCACCACCGGACGGTACCCGCGGTAGGCAAGGCCCACGGCGGTGCCCATGATGGCGGCCTCCGCGAGGGGCGTGTCCACCACGCGGTGCTCTCCGAAATCCTTCTGTAAGCCGTCAGTGACCCGGAAGACACCGCCCAGGGCGCCGATGTCCTCGCCCATCAGAATCACCTTGGGGTCGTTTTCGAGGGACTTGCGCAGACCGGAATTGATGGCACGGGCAAAGGTCATCTGCGTCATCAGCGTGCACCTTCTTCTGAAGTGGCTTCCGCGGGATCGCCGAAGGAAGCCAGGTAACGGGAGTAATGGTCCTGCTGGCGGTCCAGCCAGGAGTTCGGTGTGCTGTAGACGTGCTTGAAGATGTCCAGCGGCTCCGGCTCGGGCATGTTGATGCAGCCTGCGCGCATTTCGCGGGCAACGGCGTCGGCCTTTGCCTGCACGTGCGCCTCGAAGTCTTCGCTCAGCAGGCCCTTCCGGTCCAGCAGGGCCTTGACCCGGGCAATGGGGTCCTTGGCAGCCCAGTCTTCGAGCTCGTTGGCGTCCCGGTAGCGCGTGGGGTCATCAGCGGTGGTATGGGGGCCCATGCGGTAAGTAACGGCCTCGATAAAGGTGGGGCCGCCGCCGTGGCGCGCCCTGTCCAATGCCACACGGGTGGCTGCCAGCACGGCCAGGACGTCGTTGCCATCCACCCGCATGCTGGGGATGCCGAAGCCCATTGCCCTGTCGGCAATCTGGATGTGTGACTGCAGCCGCACCGGCTCGGAGATGGCCCACTGGTTGTTCTGGCAGAAAAAGACAACGGGCGCCTGGAAACTGGCGGCGAAAACCATGGCCTCGTTGACGTCTCCCTCGCTGGTTGCCCCGTCACCGAAATAGGTCACGGCCACGGAATCGGCTCCGTCATTCTGGATCCCCATGGCGTAACCGGTGGCATGCAGCGTCTGGGCGCCGATGATGATCTGCGGCGTTGCCATATTTATGGTGTACGGATCCCAGCCTGAGGAGGCGTTCCCGCGCCAGACCCGGACGATGTCCGTCAGGTCCACGCCGCGGCAGTACGCCACACCGTTTTCACGGTAGCTGGAAAAGACGAAGTCATCCTCACGCAGTGCCCGGCCGGAGCCGATCTGGGATGCTTCCTGGCCCAGCAGCGGCGGCCAGAGTGCAAGCTCGCCCTGCCGCTGCAGTGCGGTGGCCTCCGTATCGATCCGCCGGATGGCCACCATGTCCTCGTAGAGGGAGCACAGCTGCTCATCAGTAACGTCCTGGACCCAGATGTCATATTCCGGATGGCTGATCCGTTCCCCCTCGGGGGTGATCAGCTGGACCAGGTTCTGGGCCGCCCCGCCATGTGGTCCTGCGCTGTTGCCCGGGCCTCCGGCGTTTGTTCCGCCCTTACCCAACTCGTCTGTAAACACGATTGCCCGCAACCTTCTTACGTCGTTTGACCTGCCCGGGAAGGACTCGTGATCCCGCCTCGTTCAGGCCTCCCGGGCGCCGTCGCCCCGGATAATTGTGACCCTACTCACAATGCCCAATGGGTACAACCACCGCCGCAAAAACTGAGCAGTATGCACTGTTTGACGACGCCGCGCCGTGCTAGCCTTGCGCATTATGCAAGCTTTGGATGGCACAGACACACGGCTCCTTTCAGCGTTGGCGCGCGACCCCCGCCGAACAGTTGTGGCATTGGCTCAAAAACTGGGGCTGTCCCGGAATACGGTCCAGGCCCGGATGGCGCAGCTGGAGAAAAAGCACGTCTTTCTTTCCTTCGAACGCCGCATCAATCCGGCGTCACTGGGCTACCCGCTGATGGCCTTTATCTCCGTGCACGTGCAGCAACAGAAGCTTGGCCAGCTGGCCGAGGAACTTGCCGGCGTGCCGGAAATCCTCGAAGGGTATGGCCTGACAGGCTCGGCGGATCTCCTCCTACGCGTAGTGGCGCTGGACGCCGAGGACCTGTTCCGGATCAACGGGAAAATTCTGGCCTGCGATGGTGTGGACCGAACGGATACGGCCCTGGCCATGGGAGAACTCATTCCGTTCCGCATCCAGCCGCTTCTGGACCGCGGCTCCGCGCCAGACTGAAATCCGACGGCGGCAGACGCAGAATGCCTCGGTACGAGGGTTGGGTTATAGGCTGTTCCCAGTTGATCGATGTGGCGCCGGACAGTGGCCCCCAGCAATCAGGCAGCGGGCAATGCAGGCTGCCGGAAAGGCTTAATCTTGAGCAATCCTCAGGAACCGCAGCAGCCCGGCCAGCCGGACTCAAGCCAGCAGGGTGTACCCGGCCAGTACCAAGCACCGGGGCAGTACGCAGCCCCCGGACAGCATGCGGCGCCCGGGCCCTTCGGCCTCCCCGGCTGGCCTCCCGTCAAGAACCGCAAGGGGCTCTGGATCATTCTGGGAATTGTGGGCGGCGTTCTGCTGCTGGTGATTGTGGGGGTCATTGTGCTTCTGAACGTGGTCGGTGGCGCCACCAACCAGGCCCGGGGCCTCGCCGATGATTTCACGAAACTGGTGATCTCCGGTGATACCGACAAAGCCTACGACGACTTCCTGGATCCCAAGCTTCAGGAGCAGCTCTCCAAGGCGGACTTCGCAGCCGGCGTCAAAAGCCTTGAAATGGATGCATCCTGCAAGCCATCTTATGACGACCTCAAGGTCAGCTCCGAGAACGGCACAAATGCCGCCGACGTGGCCGGCCTCATCACCTGCGACGGCAAAGAAGTGGAGCTCGCCTACCGCTTCGCCGGGACCGACGAACTCAAGATGATCAACATCAAACTCAAGCCCAAGGCCTGACGGCCGGCACTCCACCCATCCGGACAACCGCATGGTCCGAATTGCTTCCTGAGAGTCCCAGCCGGGACTCCACAGTCCGGCCGGGATACGTTATCCCCGCCTCACCGGAAGGATTCGGACAATGCGCACCTCACCGAACCGCCTCATCGCCACCGTCTTCGGCGCCGTTTATCTGCTTGTGGGTCTCCTCGGATTCGTCGTCACCTCGGGCATCGGCTTCTTTGCCACCGAAGGCCGCAATCTGATCATTTTTGAAGTCAATCCCCTGCACAACATCATTCACCTCGCCATCGGCGCGGCCTTGCTCTATGCCGGCCTGAAGAACACCCAGCAGGCCCGGACAGTCAACGCGAGCGTCGGCGCCGTGTACCTACTGGTTGGATTGGTGGGCCTGTTCCTGCTCAGCTCACCCCTGAACATCATCGCGCTCAACGGTGCGGACAACGTCCTGCACCTCGCCAGCGCGGTGCTTTTGCTCGGTGTCGGCCTGTCCCTGGACAGGTCTCCTGCCGCGGCCCGAGCCTAGGCAGTTATGGCCAGCCGGATCAGGGACGGCCAGTCAGCTGACGCGGTGCGGCTTTTCGCCGGTTTCGCGGGGTTCGGGGCGGCATCAGTGAATCTGGCCATTGCCTCAAGCCTGCTCGTGGAACCGGCCAGGGCCGCCGTTCAATGGCAGATCCCGGTCGCTGCAGCCGCCGGGCTTTGGGGCATTGCGCTCATCGTCTGGACAGTGACCGCGCTCCGCGGCGGCACGTTTCCGCTTCCCCGGCTGGCGATGGCCCTGCTCCTGGCCGCTGCCGGAACCCATATTGTGGCCATTGCGACGGCCCGCTCGCCCGGGCCGTCCAGCCTCAGCATCAGCCAGCTCGCGGCACTCCTGCTGACCCTGATGATCGTTGCCTCCGCTGCGTGGCTGCAACGGCAGGACCGCAGCCGGAATCACGACGGCGGTTTGCCCACCCCGGCTGGCCCCAAGCCAGGCAGGCTTTTGATCGCAGCGTTCACCGGCGCCGTGGTGGTGGCGTCCGTTGCGACGCCGGGACTTTCCGCATCGACGGCGGGACAGTACGCTGTTCCGCACGGCGGACACGGCGTTGAACTTCCAAAGGGTTCCCACCACCAGCACTGACTGTTGACGCGCGGAACCAGAGGCCCTGCACAACCAGACGACCTGGGGAACCAGAGGAAGGAGCCGCTGCGCATCCGCGCGGCGGCTCCTTCCTCTGAGTGAAACTTCGTTTACGTTGAATGCCTTGGGCTGGTCAAAGTCAGTGGTTGACGGCCTTCTCGGCTCCTACACCGGTCAGCGATCGGACCTCCATTTCGGCCTGCTTGGCGCTGTTCTCCTTATTCTTGTCCAGCACGGTGCCCAGCCAGCCAAGGAAGAAGGCCAGCGGAATGGACACAATTCCCGGGTTGCTCAGCGGGAAGATCGCGAAGTTTGCTCCCGGGATCATGGACGTTTTGGCCCCTGAAACCACTGGAGACAGCGCGATCAGCAGGATTGCCGAGCCCAGTCCGCCATACATGCTCCACACCGCGCCCTGGGTGGTGAACCGGCGCCAGAACAGCGAGTAGACGATGGTGGGCAGGTTGGCGGACGCCGCCACCGCGAAGGCCAGCGCCACAAGGAACGCCACGTTCTGGCCGTTGGCGAAGATGCCGCCGACAATGGCGAGCAGGCCGATCACCACAACGGTGCGCCGGGCAACCTTGACCTCAGTTTCGGCGTCGGCCTTGCCCTTGGAGATAACGCTGGCGTAGATGTCATGGGCAAAGGAGGCAGCGGCCGTGATGGTGAGACCAGCCACCACTGCAAGGATGGTGGCGAACGCCACGGCCGAGATGAAGCCCAGCAACAGCGGCCCGCCGAGGTGGAAGGCGAGCAGCGGTGCAGCGGAGTTGACCCCGCCCGGAGCCGCCTTGATGGTGTCAGCACCCACCAGCGCCGCCGCGCCGTAACCCAGGACCAGGGTGAAGATGTAGAAGATGCCGATCAGCCAGATGGACCACACCACGGACTTGCGGGCTTCCTTGGCCGTGGGGACCGTGTAGAAGCGCATCAGCACGTGCGGCAGGGCGGCGGTGCCGAGCACCAGTGCCAGGCCCAGGGACATGAAGTCCAGCTTGGAGGTCTCGGTTTTGCCGTACTGCAGGCCCGGGTTGAGCATGTTGGGGTTCTTTGAGGTTTCCACAGCGCCCCCCAGCAGGTCGGAGAGGTTGAAGCCGTAGATCGCCAGGACCCAGAAAGTCATGACCGCGGCACCTGCAATGAGCAGCATGGCCTTGATGATCTGGACCCAGGTGGTGCCCTTCATTCCGCCGATCAGGACGTACATGATCATCAGGGCGCCGACGACGATGATCACCAGCGCCTGCCCGCCCCAGTCGCTGATACCCAGGAGCAGGGAGATCAGGCTCCCTGCGCCGGCCATCTGCGCCAGCAGGTAGAAGAAGCAGACGGCCAGGGTGGAAATGGCTGCCGCGATCCGCACCGGTCGCTGCTTGAGGCGGAAGGACAGGACGTCGGCCATGGTGAACTTGCCCGTGTTGCGGAGCAGCTCGGCGACGAGCAGCAGGGCCACCAGCCAGGCGACGAGGAATCCGATGGAGTACATGAAGCCGTCGTACCCGTTGATGGCGATGGCCCCGGTGATGCCCAGGAACGAGGCCGCCGAGAGGTAGTCGCCGGCGATGGCTGTGCCGTTCTGGGGGCCCGTGAAGGACCGCCCGGCGGCGTAGTAGTCGGCCGCCGTCTTGTTGTTGCGGCTGGCCTTGATCACAATCACCATGGTGATTGCAACGAACAGGGCGAAGATGCCCATGTTCAGCAGGGTGGTGTCCTTGAGATCCGCAACGTTCACTGCGGGAACCATGAGTGTCATTGTGCCGCCCCGCTTAGTGGATTGCCGTGTTTGTCGAACTCGTGGCCTTCGATTTCCTGGCGGATCTCGGCGGCGATGGGGTCAAGCTTCCGGTTCGAGTAGCTGACGTACCAGCCGGTGATGGCGAACGTGGACACGAACTGCAGCAGGCCCAGGATCAGTCCGACGTTGATGTTGCCCCAGACCTTGGTTGACATGAAACCGACCGCGTAGTCGGCCAGCAGGACGTAGGCGAAGTACCAGAGCAGGAATGCAATGGCCATCGGAAAGACAAAGCTGCGATGACGTTTGCGCAGTTCCTGGAACCGCTCCGTCGATTGGACTTCCACGAAGTCAACGGACGCCGCAGCGTCCGGAGTTTGGGCATCATTACCCATCATTCCTCCTCATTGAGACTTGCCTGGTCCACACCGGCTGAACAGCCCCCTGCCAATGTGACTACAATCACTATGACCCCCGGTGCCGCTTACTATCCAGAGTTCTTGCGTACCCCGTCGCTCAGCGGTCCGGATGCTGCGACAAACGGCACCCGCGATACGCTGGCACCATGCCGGACTCTCCCCTGTTTACCGCCGCCGCCGTGGCTGTCATCGCCATGGCGATCGCCGTCGTCGTCGCCGTGGGCCTCAAGGTGCTCCGCTCCTTCCGCGAGCTGGGCACAGACGCCGAGCGCGCCACGTACAACACGCTGCACGCGGCGTCGAGAGCCGGACAGCATCTGCGCACCGGCCTGAACCCTTCAGGCGCAGCCAAGGCCAGCCGGCAGCTGCGTAACCTGCTGGGCTGCGATGCCCTTGCCATTACGGACACCTCCGGAGTGCTGGCGTGGGACGGGGGGTCGGAGGAACTCAAACCGTTGCTGATGGGGCTCGCGGCGGACGTACTCGCAGGAGGGCGGACCACGGTGATCCATGCCGGTGACATTCAGCCGCGCGCATTGAACGGCGGGGCGGAACGCGGCGGCCAAGCCGTCCAGCCCGCCGCCGTTATCGCCCCGATCCGGGCAGGAGCCAGAGTGGTGGGCGTAGTGGCCGCCTTTGCCCCGGCCGCAGGCGCCGGCCTGGTCCGCGCAACGGGCGAGGTGGCTGACTGGGTGGCAACCCAGGTGGAACTTGCCGAGCTCGATGCGTCCCGCACCCTGCTGATGGAGGCTGAAGTGCGGGCACTGCGCGCCCAGATAAGCCCGCATTTCATCTACAACTCGCTCAATGCGATCGCTTCCTTTATCAACACCGATCCGGAGCGGGCACGCGAGCTGGTGGTGGAGTTCGCCGACTTCACCAGGTACTCGTTCCGGCGCCACGGTGACTTCACCACCCTTGCCGAGGAACTGCGCTGCATCGACCGCTACCTGCTCCTCGAACGCGCACGGTTCGGCGAGCGGGTGCAGGTCAGCCTGCGGATCGCCCCGGAGGTGCTGAGCACCGTGATCCCGTTCCTGAGCCTGCAGCCGCTTGTGGAGAACGCAGTCAGGCA
This sequence comes from Micrococcaceae bacterium Sec5.7, assembly GCA_039636785.1. Lineage (NCBI taxonomy): Bacteria > Bacillati > Actinomycetota > Actinomycetes > Micrococcales > Micrococcaceae > Micrococcaceae bacterium Sec5.7. The sequence goes on from CP144169.1 coordinate 55,817, forward strand.
CGGGCTCGAAGCCAAGGAAGGACCCGGCCACATCACCATCACCGCCAACGGTTCCGGGGCCTTCGCCGAAGTCACCATAGAGGACGACGGCGTGGGGATGGATCCGGAGCAGCTGCGGTCCATGCTGGCCGGACACAGCGACGGAGACCATGTGGGCCTGCGGAATGTGGATGCCCGGCTCCGCCAGGTGTACGGCGACGAACATGGCCTGGTGATCGAGACCGCTCCCGGTGAAGGAACCCTCATCACCATGCGTGTGCCCAAATCCCAGCCGAGCCACGATGCCTGACACCCGGGCGCTGGCCGAAAGCCGCAGTTTTCCTGCTGACTTCCGTTTCCTGCCGGCCGCCGCCTGCGGAAGCTAATCTAGAACTATGATTAACGTCCTCGTCGCTGACGACGAGCTGCCGGCCATTGAAGAACTCGCCTTCCTGCTGGGCAAGGACGACCGGATCGGCATCATCCACCGCGCCTCGTCCGGTTCAGAAGCACTGCGGGCGCTGGAAGCCGAGTCCGTGGACGCAGTATTCCTCGACATCCATATGCCGGCAGTTTCCGGACTGGACATCGCCAGGGTTATTTCGCGCAGCAGCAACCCACCGGCTGTGGTGTTTGTGACGGCGGACGAGGACTGCGCGCTGGAGGCCTTCGAGCTGGCGGCCGTTGACTACCTGTTGAAGCCCGTGCGCGCAGAACGCCTGGCGCGTTCCGTCGGAAGGATCAGCGACTTGATCCGCGACGGCGGTGTGGCCCCGGAGATGATCACCGTGGATCTGGGCGGCACCACCAAAATGATCAGGCGCGACGACGTCACGTACGTTCAGGCGCAAGGAGACTATGCGCGCCTCCACACAGCAGACGCCAGCTACCTCATCCGGGTGCCTCTGGCAGATCTTGAACAGCAGTGGGCCGAGGCAGGGTTCATCCGGACTCACCGCTCCTACCTCATTGCGCTGAAGCATGTGAGTCACATGAAACTGGCTGCTGCCCGGCCCAGCGTGACCGTGGCCGGCGCCGAGCTCCCCATCAGCCGGCGTCACTTGCCCTCTGTCAGGGAGAAGCTGGAAACCACCCGGATCCGGCCTCAGGCATGACGCGCGTCCGGGTGAGGGGCCCGCGTTCCGTGGCCAGACCGGCCGGGGATTCGCGCGAGGCGGCTGAGGAATCCGAGGTGGGTCAGGTGTTTGTACGCTCTCTCATCCGCACTCAGCTGCGGCTGGCTCTTGTGGTGGCCGGTGGCTTTCTGGTGATTGTCTGTGCATTTCCTTTGATGCTTGCCGCGGTCCCCGGCCTAGCTGAATCCCGCGTGGCCGGCATCCCCTTTGACTGGCTCCTGCTGGGCATCGGGATCTACCCGGTGATCGGGATCAGCGCGTGGCTGTATGTCCGTACCGCCACCAGAAACGAGGCCCGCTACCGGGACCTGGCGGAGGACAAATGATGTTCCTGTGAATCCCGCAGTAGGTATCGCAGCCTTTGTCGGCGTCTCGCTGGCAACCGCCGTGATCGGTTTCTACGGGCTGCGGATTTCGCGGACCACGGGTGACTTCTATGTGGCCTCGCGGACCGTCAGGCCCTGGTGGAATGCCTCGGCAATTGGCGGCGAGTACCTGTCAGCGGCCAGCTTCCTGGGCGTGGCCGGGCTGATCCTGCTGTCCGGCACGGATGCCCTGTGGTTCCCTGTGGGTTACACGGCCGGCTATCTGATGCTGCTGCTTTTTGTGGCCGCCCCGCTGCGGCGGTCCGGCGCCTATACCATCCCGGACTTTACCGAGGCCCGGCTGGACTCCAGGCCTGTCCGGCGGGTCACAAGCCTGGTGGTGGTTGCGGTCGGCTGGCTGTACATTGTCCCGCAGCTTCATGGGGCGGCCCTCACCATCCGGATTACCACCGGCCTGCCCGCCTGGGTTGGGTCTGTGGCGGTTGTTGTTGTGGTGTGCCTGACAGTGGTGTCGGGCGGCATGCGCTCCATCACCTTTGTGCAGGCTTTCCAGTACTGGCTCAAGCTCACGGCCCTCGCCGTGCCCATACTTTTCATTGCCTTCGCGCTGGCAGGTGCAGGCTCCCCCGCCGTGGCCGAACCGGCCACCAATCCCACCAGCCTCGCGCCGGCGGGGGCGTACCAGAACATCTCGTTGCTGGTTGCTCTCCTGTTCGGAACGCTGGGACTCCCCCATGTCCTGGTGCGGTTCTACACCAACCCCGACGGCCAGTCGGCCCGGCGCACCACGCTGATTGTGCTTGGTCTGCTCTCCGTGTTCTATCTGTTTCCCACCGCCTACGGCATGACCGGACGTATGTTCGCGCCGGAGCTGGCCCAGACGGGGCAGGCTGATGCCGTGGTCCTGCTTCTGCCCGGGCGCCTGATCGGAGGAACAGCGGGTGACCTGCTGTCCGCCCTTGTGGTGGCCGGTGCGTTCGCGGCCTTCCTGTCCACCACCTCCGGCCTGGTGGTATCGCTGGCCGGTGTCATCAGCCAGGACGTGCTGGGCGGCAGCATCCGTGGTTTCCGGCTCGCAGCCGTCATCTCGGCAATGGTTCCGCTGGGCTTCGCCTTCATGACGGATTCCCTGGCCCTGGCCGAAAGCGTAGGGCTGGTATTCGCCTTCACGGCATCCACCCTCTGCCCGGTGCTCCTGCTGGGGATCTGGTGGCGGGGACTTACGGACACGGGAGCGATCGCCGGCATGATCACCGGCGGTGGGCTCTGCGGCGGCGCCATGGTGGCCGGGGCGCTCTTCGGAGCCGCCGGTACGCCGTTTTGGCTGGCGCAGCCTGCAGCCTGGACCGTTCCGGCTGCGTTCACCGTGATGATCCTGGTTTCGCTCGCCACCAACGACCGGGTACCGCGGACCATCACCAGGGTCATGACAAGACTCCACACCCCGGAAAGACCACTGGCGACGGAACGCTAAGGCAGAACGGGCCCCGCGCCGGACGTTCTCGGCTGGAGAATGACGGTATGTCCAGAGAGGGGAGCCTGAGGCCTGCTGCGCCTACCTTGTGACCGGGACTCAGTCGATGGCTGCCATCAGTTCAACAACGCGGTCCAGGAAGGCATCAACCTGGGTCTCTTCGTAGCCGTTCTTGCCCACTGCCGGGCGGAATACTGCACGGCGGACGTTGTCGACGCTGAGGGGTTTGTCGTCTTCCAGATACCCGATCAGGTCCACGCAGAGGTTGTCGACGTCCAAGGTGTTGTAGCTCCGCGACTTGCCCTTCGACGGGCGGCGGAACCGTTCCCCGTCGGGCCGGTGCAGCCGGCCGCGCAGAATGCCGGAGAGTTTTCCGATCTCGCGCAGCCAGGTCTCTTCACCGCTCGCGGCGATGAGTTCGTCCCGCTCGCGCCGGGCAAAGGCATCTTCCAGCCGGTCCAGGGCAGCGTCCACCGCTGCCGCGGAATACCCTCCCTTGACCGGGTCAAAGGACACGGCCCTGACATCGGCACTCCTGATGACGTGGACGGCGGCCTTCGGCGTTTCCAGCGAAACCCGGGACCGCTGAAGGAACTGATCCACCTGCTTGGCGTTGTAACCGTATTCGTTCCGCTGCACGCGCTCAAAGGACGCGGGAATCTGCCGTTGAATATCCACTGTCACTATGTTTCCTTTAATGCTCTTCAGCTGGGTCTTGTTCGCACCATTCTATGGCGCGGGCCGGGGGTACGGCGAGGCGTTGTGTCAGGCTCCGGCCAACAGGGCGTACAGGACAAAAGCCACGGGGGATGCAAAAACGATCGAATCCAGCCGGTCCATCACCCCTCCGTGTCCGGGCAGGATGCTGCTCATGTCCTTAATACCGAGTTCGCGCTTGACCATGGACTCGGCCAGGTCCCCGGCCGTAGCCGCGGCCACCATGCCCACAGCCAGGATCGCACCGACCCACCAGGGCTTGCCCAGCAGGAAGATGCTCGCCAGGATGCCGATCACCATGGCGCCGGCAATCGATCCGCCGAACCCTTCCCATGATTTTTTGGGGCTGATCTTGGGGGCCATGGGATGTTTGCCCAGCGACGCCCCAACGAGGTAACCGAACGTGTCGTTGGAGACCACCAGCAGCAGCATCACCACAATCTGCCACGCGCCTTCCGGCACCGTACCTCTGGGCCAGAGGCCAAGGGGAGTCGGGCCGCCGGCCGCGTGAAGGGGCAGCGCCGCGAAGCTGATCAGGAACGGAACCCACGCCAGTGTAAAAACGCCCGCGAAGATGCTGCGCGCGGAACCTGAAGCGCTTTCTATGGAACGCCACAGCAGCACCGCAATGCTGCTCAGCAGCATTGCGAACAGCAGGCTTTCAAGTCCGCCGAAGTATGCCGCGAACGGCATGGCTATGGTCCCTGTCATTACGGGAATGACAGGCAGCCGGGTGCCATTTGCCTCAAGCGCCCGGAAGATCTCCCAGACGCCGAATATCGCGAATGCGGTGGTTACTGCGACGAAGCCTAGCGGGAGAAAAAGCAGACCGCCCAACACGGCAAAGAGCATGGCAAGCCCGACGGCGATCGCCGCCGGAAGGTTTCTTCCCGCCTTGGGGGTGGGGTTGCTGCGAGGCGGCTTGCCCCGCTTCCGTGCCCGCGGTCCGGGGGCCTGCTGTGCCTGGCTCATCAGACTTCGAGCAGCTCTGCTTCCTTGCGCTTAAGCAGCTCGTCGATTCCGTCAACGTGCTGCTTGGTCATTGCGTCGAGTTCTTTTTCGCCCCGGTTGCCTTCGTCCTCGCCGGCGTCGCCGTCCTTGACCAGCTTGTCCAGCGTTTCCTTAGCCTTGCGGCGGATGTTGCGGATGGAGATCTTGGCGTCTTCGCCCTTGGTCTTGACGATCTTGACGTATTCCTTGCGGCGTTCCTGGGTCAGGTCCGGGATGGTGATCCGGATAACGTTGCCGTCGTTGGACGGGTTGGCCCCGACTTCGGAATCGCTCAGGGCACGTTCGATGTCGCGCAGCGCCGTCTTGTCATAGGGCGTGATCAGGATGGTGCGGGCGTCCGGAACCGCGAACGAGGCGAGCTGCTGCAACGGGGTGGGCGTACCGTAGTACTCCACAGTCACCTTGTTGTACAGGCCCGGCGTTGCCCGGCCCGTACGGATCGAGGCGAAGTCTTCCTTGGCTACCTCAACTGCCTTGTCCATCTTGTCCCCGGCCTCGAGCAAGGTTTCTTCGATCACGATCTCTCCTCAGAAATTGGTGCATCCCGGCACGCCGGGGCATTGCACAATCTTGGTTCCACCCGAGGGGCGGAACTGTCCTCAAAACATCCTAGCCGTTGCTACGGGGTGACCAGGGTGCCCAGCTTTTCACCGAGTATGGCGCGGGTGACGTTTCCTTCACCCTCCATCCCGAAGACCACCATGGAGAGCTTGTTGTCCTTGCACATGGTCATTGCCGTCTGGTCCATCACCCGGATGTCACGGCGCAGTGCGTCGTCGTAACTGAGGACGTCCAGCTTTTCCGCCGCGGGGTCCTTCTTGGGATCCGCAGTATAGACACCGTCAACACCGCTCTTGGCCATCAGCACAACGTCGGCGTGGACTTCCAGCGCACGCTGGGCGGCAACGGTGTCGGTGGAAAAGTACGGGAGCCCGGCGCCTGCGCCGAAGATCACAACACGGCCCTTCTCCATGTGCCGGATGGCACGGCGCGGAATGTAGGCCTCTGCCACCTGCCCCATGGTGATGGCGCTCTGGACGCGGGTTTCCACCCCTGCCTGCTCCAGGAAGTCCTGCAGTGCCAGGCAGTTCATCACGGTGCCAAGCATGCCCATGTAGTCCGCCCGGGAACGGTCCATGCCGCTCTGGGAAAGTTCGGCCCCACGGAAGAAATTACCGCCGCCGACGACGATCGCCACCTCGACCTCGGTGACCGCCGCTGCGATCTGCTTGGCGACGCCGCGGACAGTATCCGGGTCAACGCCCAGTTTCCCTCCACCGAAGACCTCGCCGGACAGCTTCAGGAGAACGCGGCGCCTGCTCTTCTCTGACTGGACTGAAGTGTTGACGGATTCCATGGTGCCTTCCCGTTGGTGAACTCTGAGCTAGGTTATCGTGCTGGGCGGCCAAAGGTCTCATTTTTGCCCTGGCCGGCGCATGCGACAGTGCATGCAAAAGGGGCGGCCACCGAAGTGACCACCCCTTTGCGTGTGCGGCTAGGAACCGACGCGGAAACGCGTGAACGCGGTTGCCTTGACGCCTGCCTCTGAGAGGATCTGCGCCACGGACTTCTTGGCATCCTTGGCGAATGCCTGGTCAACCAGAACCTCGCCCTTGAAGAAGCCCGTTACGCGTCCTTCAACGATCTTGGTCATGGCGGCCTCGGGCTTGCCTTCAGCCTTGGCGGTCTCCTCGGCGATGCGGCGCTCGGACGCAACCAGCTCGGCCGGAACGTCTTCGCGGGTCAGGTAGTTCGGAGCCATTGCTGCGACGTGGACTGCAACGTCGTGGGCAGCGGTGGCAGCGGCTTCGCCCTCGCCGTCAACAGCAAACAGCACGCCAACCTGGGCCGGGAGATCCTTGGATGTCTTGTGCAGGTAAGCGTCAACAGTGCCGCCCTCGATGCGGGAAATACGGCGGACAACAACCTTTTCCCCGAGAACAGCGCCCTCTTCGATAACAACCTCGGACAGCGGCTTGCCGTCAACCTCGGTGGCCAGCAGGGTCTCGAGATCGGCGGCACCGGACTCGACAGCTACAGCCAGGACCTTGTCGGCGAGCTGGATGAACTTGTCAGCCTTGGCAACGAAGTCGGTCTCGCAATTGACCTCGATCATTACGCCAACACCGGCGTTGACCTTGGCAGCAACCAGACCTTCAGCGGTGGAGCGGCCTTCACGCTTTGTAGCGCCCTTCAGGCCCTTGATGCGGATGATCTCGATGGCCTTCTCGGCGTCACCGTTGGCTTCGTCAAGAGCCTTCTTGACATCCATCATGCCGGCGCCGGTGCGCTCGCGCAGAGCCTTGATATCAGCGGCAGTGTAGTTCGCCATGTGAACCCCTCTGTCTAGAAATTTATGTGGTGTACGGACTGACAGGACGGCAGCCCACCGGGTGAGCCGCCATCCTGTCAGTAACCCCGATGCTGCGGACAGCGCCGGGGAAGTCCGGATTTACTCTTCTTTACTTTTCTGCGTCTGCGACGGGAGCCTCGGCAGCAGCCGGTGCTTCCTCTGCAAGGGGAGCCTCGGCAGCAGCCGGTGCTTCCTCTGCAACCGGAGCTTCGTCAGCAGCCGGTGCTTCAGCGACCGGAGCCGCCTCTGCGGCGGGAGCAGCCGGTGCATCTTCAGACTTGCTGCCCTCGAGAAGCTCGCGCTCCCACTCGGCCAGGGGTTCTTCCGGAGCTTCCGTGGTGCCGGTTGCACGCTGGTTGCGGGCGATGAGGCCCTCTGCAACGGCGTCAGCAACAACGCGGGTCAGCAGGTTCACGGAGCGGATGGCGTCGTCGTTGCCCGGGATCGGGAAGTCAACCTCGTCCGGATCGCAGTTGGTGTCCAGGATGGCAACAACCGGGATGTTCAGCTTCTTGGCTTCGTCAACAGCAAGGTGTTCCTTCTTGGTGTCAACGATCCACAGCACGGAGGGCGCCTTGGTGAGGTTGCGGATACCACCGAGGTTGGTTTCCAGCTTGGTGAGTTCGCGGCGAAGGAGCAGCAGTTCCTTCTTGGTGTAAGCCGAGCCGGCGACGTCGTCGAAGTCGATCTCTTCGAGTTCCTTCATACGCTGGATGCGCTTGGAGACCGTTTGGAAGTTGGTCAGCATACCGCCGAGCCAGCGCTGGTTGACGTACGGCTGGCCCACGCGGGTAGCCTGCTCAGCGATTGATTCCTGTGCCTGCTTCTTGGTGCCGACGAACAAGACAGTGCCGCCGTGTGCAACGGTGGCCTTGACGAACTCGAAGGCGCGGTCGATGTAGGACAGCGACTGCTGCAGGTCAATGATGTAGATGCCGTTGCGCTCCGTAAAGATGAATCGCTTCATCTTCGGGTTCCAACGACGGGTCTGGTGTCCAAAGTGGACGCCGCTGTCAAGCAGCTGGCGCATAGTTACGACGGGCATATGCCGACGCTCCTTCCGGCAGGTCATTCATGAGAGAGCCCATGGCTCTCTTACCCTGCCAATAGTTGACGGTTACTTAGCCGCGCCCAGGCGGGCACAGCTCCTGGCATCCATTGCACTTCTCATCAGGACTGTTTCCGGTCCGGACCGCAAGAGGCACAATCCTCCTCAGCAGGAAGCCGCATGGCTTCAAAGTTGGAGGGCTGGATACGCGTAGTCAGCTGCTGCTCCCCCGCACCTCTGAATGAGACGTGCTGACGTGAATCCGATGACCCGGAATACGTTGAGGGCACAGCAAACTGCTCCACCAAGTGTACTACAGGGCCCCCGCCCTGACGGACCGGACCCAGGCACGTCCCGGAGGTTTTCCACATAGGTGCACACGCCACTTTCGAACGCCGTGCTGCGGGGCGAGGCTGGGGGAATGAAAGTTTCCGCCCTGCTATCCGCGCTGCTGCTGGCTACCGCCGCCGCAGCCCCGACTGCCCATGCGTCGAGCAGCATGCCGCAGGGCTCCGCGGCCTTGCCTGCCGCGGCAGAGACCACCGACGCCCGGGCGCCGTGGAGCTGGCCGCTCTCGCCCAGACCCGAAGTGCTTCGCCCGTTCGACCCTCCGGACAAGCCCTGGATGAGCGGCCACCGCGGCGTGGACCTTTGGGCAGCGCACGACGGCGCCGCGGTCACCGCTCCGGAGTCCGGCACCGTGAGCTTCGTGGGGGTAGTGGTGGACCGGCCCGTGATCACGATCGACCACGGCAACGGCCTGCGCAGCAGTTTCGAGCCAGTGCACAGCAGCCTTACAGCCGGGACGGTTGTTGCCAGGGGCCAGGAGATCGGCACACTGATAGCCGGGCATTGCGCCGTACCGGCATGCGTCCACTGGGGTGTCCGCCGCGGCGATGAGTACGTCAATCCGCTGCAGTTCGTGCTGGACCTGCGGCCGTCCATCCTGCTTCCGCTCGAGGCGGCTTCAGGACCAGACTAGACGATCGCCGAGATCCCGGTGATGGCCCGGCCGGTCACCAGCGTGTTGACCTCGTGAGTGCCCTCGTAGGAGTAAATGGCCTCCGCATCCGAGAAGATCTTCGCCATTTCGAAGTCGGTCACGATCCCGTTGCCGCCAAGGAGGCTGCGGCCCATGGCCACACTCTCCCGCATGCGGGCGGTGGTGAACGCCTTGGCCAGTGCCGACTGTTCATCCTTGGCCTGCCCGAGGTCCTCCAGCTGCGACAGCCGCACCATCATGCCCATGGAGCTGACGGCATTGCCCAGCATCTGGACCAGCTGGCTCTGCACCAACTGGAAGGAGGCCAGAGGGCGCCCGAACTGGTGACGATCCACGGCATAGCGGCGGGCGACGTCAAAAGCGGCGAGCTGCTGGCCGACGGCCTGCCAGGCAACGGCGAGGCGCGTGACCTTGAGGACCTTATTGGCGTCTCGGAAGCTGTTGGCATTGGCCAGTTTGAAGAAGTCCGGAACCACCACGTTTTCGAGCGTGATGTCGGCGTTCTGTACGGTGCGCAGCGAAATCTTGTTTTCGATCTTGGTGGCACTGAAGCCGGCCAGTTTGGTGTCCACCAGGAAACCCTTGACCTGGTTGTCTGCGAGGTCCCGCGCGTAAATAACAACCCAGTCCGAGAACGTGGCATTGCCGATCCAGCGCTTGGCTCCGTTCAGGATCCAGTGGTTTCCGTCGCGCTGGGCGGTGGTGCGCGTTCCGCCGGCAACGTCAGATCCCCCCAGCGGCTCGGTGAGGCCGAACGCGCCGATCTTCTTGAGCGAATAGATGTCCGGCAGCCAGGCATCCTGCTGTTCCTGCGAAGCGAGAGCCTCGATGGAGCCGGTGAACAGTCCGTCGTGAACACCCATGAAGGTGGCGATCGACGTATCCGCCCGGGTGACCTCGGCGTGGACCAGTCCGGCAAAGAGGTTGGAGTAGCCCTGGCGCTTCACGGGGCTGACCAGGTCAATTTCTGCCAGTTTGGGAATGAGGTCCATGGGGAATTCGCCACGGTTCCAGCAGTCAACCGCAATGGGCTTGACCTCGCGGGCAAGGAACGCGCGGATCTCCGCCAGCCTGTCCTTCTCCTTCTGGCTGAGCAGTTGCTCGAAGGCGAAGAAGTCGCCGTCGGCGTAGGGAAGGCTATTGATGTCGATAGCAGCTTTGGACATGATGTTCCTTCGCATGTGATCAGCAGTGACCAAGAGGTCCCGGCATAGGGCCGGCGGTAAGTTACTCATGGGTAACATACCGCAGTCCGTCCGGAGGCTGCAACTGCCGAGCCACGGACAGAGGGCCCGAACATGGAAAGAGCCGCAGCCGACGTTCGAAACGTCAGCCACGGCTCCTCCACGATCCTGCTTGGAACGGTAGGGCTACTCGGACTTGAACCGAGGACCTTAGGATTATGAGTCCCGCGCTCTAACCAGCTGAGCTATAGCCCCGTGCGCCCTGCCCGGACCGGCTCAAACCGGAGCCATTCCGTTGCGGGGCAAAAACACTCTAGCAATAGTAATCGCCAGAGGCGTGCCAATTCGCATGGATCTGGTCCCTGCGTCGCCCGACGGCCGTTCAGACCACCATGTCGTCGTAGCTGGCGCCACGGTACAGGTCCTCGAACGTCTGGAGGGTCCTTTCGATGCTGTGGGGTTCCACCATCCGCCGGCTTGCTTCTCCCATGGCGGCCAGATCGGCGGCAGGCAGTTGAAGGATCCGCGTTATCTTGGAGGCGAGGTCATTGCTGTCGTTTGGTATAAACAGGTAGCCGTTTTCGCCGTCGCGCACGAGGTGCGGCAGCGCCATGGCGTCGGCGAGCACCACCGGCGTGGATGCAGACATGGCTTCCAGAGTGACCAGTGACTGCAGCTCGGCGGTTCCCGGCATGCAGAACAAATCCGCCTTGATGTAGGCCTCCCTCAGGTCCTCATCGCTCGCCAGGCCAAGGAACCTCACGCGGTCCTGAAGCCCCAGGCATGCAACCTGCGCCTCGAGGGCAGGACGCACCTCCCCGCCGCCTACGATTTCCAGGTGGACGTTCAGCTCTGCGGGTGTCCTGGCAACGGCATTGATCAGCACATCCACATGCTTCTCTTCAGCCAAACGGCCGGCAAACATCACCGTGGGTTTGACATGGCGGTCTATGACCTCGCCAGCCCGCCGCTCATATGCCGAGGCATCGATCCCGTTGGAGAGCGGCAGCACCTTGCGCAGGAAGGCATGCTGGTGCATTGCTTTGGCGGCCAGGGGCGTCGGTGTTGTCACAACATCTGCCTGGCCCATGACCTTGCCCATGTCCTTCCAGGAGATCCGGCCCACAATATCCTTGAACCACTGCGGGAACGGCAGGAAAGGGTTCAGGTTTTCCGGCATGAAGTGGTTAGTGGCCACAACCCTGATGCCACGCTTCACGGCCTCGTACAGGACCTGCTCGCCGATCATGTAGTGGCTCTGGATGTGCACAACGTCCGGCTTGATGCGGTCGAAGAGGAGGCTGATGTCCTTCTTGATTTCCCACGGGAAGCAGATCCGGAAGTACTCGTGCGTAAACACCCCGTGCGAACGGAGCCGGTGCACGGTGGCCTCGGAGCGGAACTCCGTAAAGGCCTTGCCGTTGTCCGCCCGGCACGCCAGGACGTTGACGTTATGCCCGCGGGCTCTCATGCCCTTGGCCAGCCGGTAGCCGAACATGGCGGCTCCGTTGATGTGGGGCGGGTAGGTGTCCGCAGCAATCAGGATGGTCAGTGGTCGCTGGTTAGCGGGCGTGGTCACGTGGGGTGCTCCTGGTGGTCACGGTGCTGACAGCTGCTGCTGCCGGTACCGGATGGCCGCTGGCATATTGCGCCGGGCCTCAAAGTGAAAATCGGCTAATGGGACGCCCTGCCCGCAGCCTTCCGCGCTTCCTTCTTGCGCTTGGTGACCTCGGGATGGTGCCTGGAAAGGGCGATCACCCCCACGATAGCAAGGGATGCCGCCGTAGCCATGGCAATCGCCAACACGGCGTGGACGTCCGGACGCAGTTCGCCCAAGATGGCGATCCCGATGGCAATGCCCACAATGGGGTCAATCACAGTGAGTCCGGCGATCACGAGGTCAGGAGGGCCGCCCGAGTAGGCACTCTGGACGAACCAGGATCCCAGTCCGCCGGCTGCCGAGATGGCCACAACGGAGTACCACTGGACGTTCAGCAGGGCCTGCCCGTTCGGATCCAGCAGGTGCTTGCCGATGATCCGCGTGAGCACGGCAACAAAGCCGAAAAGAACGCCGGCGCCCAGGATGTAAACGAAGGCGCTCATCCGGTGTTTGAACATCACCGCCAACGTCCCGAAAATTCCCACCGCCAGAGCCAGGAGCAGCACGATGGTCAGTTCGTCATAGGAACTGACGTGATGGTTTTCCTGAGTAACGTTCACAGCCAAAAGGACGAAGAGCGCAGAACCTGTGACGCAGGCTGAAATGGCAACCACCGTGGCCCGGTTGATGCTCAGCCCCTGGTCTTTGGCGTTGACGATGGTGGTGATGACCAAGGCAATCGCGCCGATGGGCTGCACCACCGTGAGCGGTGCGGAGACCAGCGCGATGGCATTCATCACCATTCCGGCGCACAGCAGCAGGAGACCAAAAACCCAGCGCGGATTCCGCAGGAGCCGAAGGAATCCTTTGGAGCTCAACGCAAGTCCGCCGGTATCGGCTTTTACTGCGCTCCCCTGGCGCTGCGCGCCGAACGCCAGGAAAAAAGCGCCAAGCACCGCCAGAAGAACCGCCAGCCAGACCATCAGGCGGCTCCGCCGTCGTCGGCTGTCTGATTTCTGCCCTTCCTGAGAATGGCCCAGAAGTAGTTGTAGGCAGCGATCCAGTGGCCTATCAGGCCCAGACCCAGCACGATCCAGGCAACGAAAAAACAGACCTCCGCCAGCGGAATTGGCAGTTTGGAGAGCACCAGCAGCGGAGTGCCCAGCAGCAGCAGTCCCGTGCGGGTCTTCCCGATCCGGCTCACAGGCAAATCGGGATGGCTGCGGAAGAAGAAGAGCGACATCGCCAACAGGACGGCATCAGGCACCACAAGTGCGGCCAGGTACCACCACTGCACAACACCGGCAATCACCAGGGTGACGGCAACCGCTATCAGCGCCAGCCGGTCCGCTATCGGGTCCATGACACGGCCCAGCTTGGATGTCTGGTTAAAGCGGCGCGCCACGTAGCCGTCGATCCAGTCGGTGCCGCCCATAATTGCGAGCACCAGCACCCCGTACCCGTATTCCTCCCGGGCCAGCACCAGCCAGACGAACAGCGGAACGCCCAAAAACCTCAAAACGGTGAGGAAGTTGGGGACGGTGAAGATCAGATCGTGATCGATCTGCGGCTGGCCGGGCCGGGAACCGGCGCCGATGAATCTCATCCGGTCCCCCTTTCCGTTTCCGGCAACGTGTTTGGGCTCAGGGCAGTGCCTAACTCTTGAACAGTTTGCGCAACAGGACCAGCAGAACCGCAGTTGATGCTGCCAGGGCCAGCAGCGGTTTCCACCGCGCGTCCAGAGGCACCACTGTGGCCTGTGACGTGCCGCCCGACGCGGACGGGGAAGAGGCGCTGAAGGCGGCGAGCCTTTCTCCGGCCTTGTCCTTGCCGTCCATCAGGAGATCCTTGCCGCCCCTCAGACGGTCCTGGGCCGCTCCAAGCAGGGCCTGTGCCTGCGTTTTGACGTCGAGTTCCTGCCCGAGATTGTCCCGTACTCCGGTGAGGTGTTGGCGCCTCTGAACCAGTCGGCGGCGGAGTTCAGCCTCCGTGGGGGCCGGGACCTCATTGGACTTTGCCGCGGCCTTTTCCGCCCTTTCCGCCTTGGCCTTGGCTGCTGCCTCGGCTTTGGCCGCCTTTGCAGCCTTGGCTTGGGCTGTGCTGGGATCGAGGAGCGCGGCGTTGTAGGCCGAGCCCTCCTTGGCGATGCCGAGGTCATGCTTGAGTCCGCGGATGGTTTCCTCCGGCACCAGCGGCATGGCCTTCTTGAACTTGCGCAGGCCAATCAGGGCGCCTATCACAGCAATGAGCAGAAACACGCCGCACACCAGCAGCGCGGCAAGCCACGCCGGCATGACGGTGGCCAGTCCCATGATGGCGGCAACTATCAGTCCGATGAGAAGAAAAGCAAGAAAGGCCAGGGCAACGGCGAAGAAGGCGGCGGCGACGCCGAGCTGAATGCCCTTGCGCTTGATCTCGAACTTGGCCAGCGCGATCTCATCATTTAGCTGGCGCGGGGCCAGCCGGAAAATGAGGCCAAGTGTTTTGGGCAGCGCAGAAATGCGCAGTCCCGGACTTATCCGTCCGCTGTGCCGTCCACTCATCGGTTCCGCCTAACTGGTTCCATGGTCGATTCGACTTCCGCTGGATTCAGGGCCTGTGTTGCTTCGCACAGCCCCCGCTGACAAAACTATCATTCAGGTACCGGCCGGACTTCTGGTAATACTGCGCGGCGGCACCTCCAACGATGTAAAAGTATGATCTGTGGGCCCTAGGATTGATCCCTGTGAGCATTCCCACGAATCCGGGCGATTCCCTGAGCCGCCGTCAGAAGCTTCTTTACATCCTCCTGCTTGGCGCACTGACCGCGCTGGGCCCGTTCACCGTCGATCTCTACCTGCCGGCGTTCCCCGCACTGGAAACGAGCCTCGGGGTCTCCGAGGCGGCCGTCCAACTGACGCTGACCGGAACCACCATCGGTTTTGCCCTTGGCCAGCTGGTGGTGGGTCCATTCAGCGACAAGTTCGGACGGCGGCTCCCCCTGATCCTGGCCACCGCCGTGCACATTGCAGCATCAGTGGGGGCTGCGCTTTCCACGGACATTGCCACACTGGGGCTGTTCAGGGTCCTGATGGGCATGGGTGCCGCCGGCGGCGGCGTAGTGGCCATGGCCATGGTCCGCGACCTCTTCAGCGGCTATGCCATGGTGCGGATGTTCTCCCGGATGGCCCTGGTCAACGGGCTGGCGCCCATTCTGGCCCCGGTCATCGGTTCCCAACTCCTGCTGGTCATGCCGTGGCCAGGGATCTTTGTTTTCCTGGCGTCCTACGGCACGGCCGTAATCATCGCCGCGATCTTCCTGGTCCGGGAAACGCTCCCCCGTGACAAGCGCGGGAAGTCCGGCCTGACGGCGGGCCAGCGCTACCAACTGCTGTTCGCGGACCGGGTCTTTGTGGGCCTTCTCCTGCTGGGCGGCATGAACTTCGCCGGGCTGTTCACCTACCTCTCGGCATCGCCATTCCTCTTCCAGGACGTCTACGGGTTCTCGCCCCAGCAGTACGGCCTGCTGTTCGGCGTCAATTCGCTGGGCATCGTGGCCGGGGTACAGACGAGCTCCCGGCTCATAAGGCGTGTTCCCCCGCAATGGATTCTTGCCTGCTCCACGGCCTGGATGTTCGTGATGGCCGTGCTCATCGTCATCTTCGACCAGCTGGGCTTCGGGCTCTGGGGCGTCATGGTGCCGCTCTGGTTCTACATCCTGGGTACCGGGTTCACGTTCCCTTGTGTCCAGGTGCTTGCACTGGCCAATCACGGCGCACAGGCAGGCACGGCAGCCTCACTGCTTGGGGCAGCAACATTCATGATGGCGGGCCTCGTCTCACCCGTGGTGGGCTGGCTGGGCGTGGGCTCCCCCACCCCAATGGGCGCAGTGCAGGCGGTCTGCATCCTGCTGGCCGTAGCGGCTTTGTGGCTCGTGGTGCGGCCAAAGACCGTCCCGTCCATCCACTAGGCCGGCCACATGACTAGTCTGGGCGCATGACTACGAGACCGAACCGAAACCGCCGGGGGCTGTTCCTCGGAGCGGTGATTGGCGCCGTCGTCGGCTATTTTGCCGGCCGCGCCGTCGGAAACACGGCCATCTGCATCATTCTGGGTGCCCTAGCCGGCTCCGCCCTGCTGTACCGGCTCAACCCGGGTCCGTGGAATCGGCCGTAGCGGGCCCTGTCGCCCGGACATGTGGGCGCGATAAAGTTGGAATGTGCCCAGCTGGCAGAATCCTCCGCCTCTTCCGGCCACGTGGCAGCGGTACGACGCCGGCATTCTGCCTCTGTGGTGGGATCGCCTGTGCACGCAGACCAGCACCCAGTCCGCCGCACTCTACGCGGCCGGCCTATTCACCGAGGATCGCCGGCGCCCCATTGCCCAATGGTTCAACCCCGCGTTCAACGCAGCGCTGCTAGTGGCTCCCGAGACATCCCCCGAATGGCCGGTACAGCGCTTCGGCATCTTCTACGCCCCGCCGGACAGCGGCTTCACCCGGGTACACTCAGCACCCCACGAGTGGCACCCACGTGAACCCAGGCAGTCCCCCACCGAGGAGGAAGCCTTCCAGGCGGCTGTGGCCGAAGCAGAGCGGTTCCTGCAGGTGGAGATGGACTTCGTCTGAGCCGCGGCTCCAGCCCGGCGTCGCTTCAAGGAGGCAGCGCATAAAAAAGTCCCGCAGCCGGCTGTTCGCCGGCCACGGGACCTGTCAGCTCCTCCTGCTGGACTTGAACCAGCAACCCTTCGATTGTTGGTCCGTTTTGATCCGTTCCTACGCCCTTGCTTACGCCTTGATCTCCGTTGCCGCAGCCCGTCTGGAGGACGACGCGGCCCCCAACTCCTCCCCCGATTCATCCGGCGAAAGCATATCTGGATCCGCCATGGACGTCGGTGGAATGACTTTCGTAGCGATGATCACCGTCCCGTGTGGCGGTTGTCTTCAGCCCGCCGTCGATGTCGTAGCCGTGCTCCGGCTCAGTCAGAGCAAACGCTCCAACCTTCTTGAAACGGTCAATCCGGGCAGCCAATCGAGGCGCTGCTGCTCGGAGCCCAGCTGATGGATCATGCCCACAATCAGATCGTTGTGGATTCCCGGCAAGGCGGAAAGCGAGACTTCGGCAGGCGCCGTCTCAACGTCAGCCCCCTGAAGAGCATGCTGCTGCCATCGATCCGGTGACCCCCAACCGGTCCACCACATACATCAATCCACCCTCGGCTGGGCTCGTGGCGGCACAGCGGCAGAAGCGGGCCGGGCTTCGGCCCTAAGTCGTGACCGCAGGGGTATGCATTCCCTTCATCCCATTGCCGGCTGATGCACCGGCGAGGCGGAGCCAGGTGTCCACCACGGTGTCGGGGTTCAGTGAGACGGAATCGATGCCTTCGCCCACCAGCCACTCGGCGAAGTCCGGATGGTCGCTGGGGCCCTGGCCGCAGATCCCCACGTATTTGCCGCGGGCCTTGCAGGCCTTGATGGCCATGCTCAGCAGCTTCTTGACCGCGGGGTCGCGTTCGTCGAAGCTGCCGGCGACGATGGCGGAGTCCCGGTCCAGGCCGAGGGTCAGCTGAGTCATGTCATTGGAGCCGATGGAGAACCCGTCGAAGTGGTCCAGGAATTCGTCGGCCAGCAGCGCGTTGGACGGCAGCTCGCACATCATGATGACCTCAAGGCCGTTCTCGCCGCGGCGCAGTCCGTTCTCCGCGAGCAGATCGATGACGCCGCGGGCCTCGTCGAGGGTGCGCACAAAGGGGATCATCAGTTTGACGTTGGTCAGCCCCATCTCATTGCGGACAAAGGAGAGGGCCTCGCACTCGAGGTCGAAGCAGTCCCGGAAGGACGGCTCCAGGTATCGGGAGGCGCCGCGGAAGCCGAGCATCGGGTTCTCTTCGTGCGGCTCGTAGGCGGGCCCGCCGAGCAGGTTCGCGTACTCGTTGGACTTGAAGTCGGACATGCGGACAATCACCGGCTCGGGTGCGAACGCCGCGGCGATGGTTGCCACCCCTTCGGCCAGGCGCTTGATGTAGTAGTCGCGCGGGCCGTCGTAGGCGGCAATCCGATCCCTGATTTGCGCGGCCACGTCCGCCGGCTGGTCGTCCGGGTTCAGCAGCGCCTTGGGGTGGATGCCGATCTGGCGGTTGATGATGAACTCCAGCCGTGCCAGGCCCACACCGTGGTTGGGCAGCTGCGCGAAAGTGAACGCCTGCTCCGGGGTGCCGACATTCATCATGACCTTGACCGGGGCCTCGGGGAGCTGGGTGATCTCGGTTTCTTCGACGCTGAAGTCCAGAAGTCCTTCGTAGATCAGACCGGTCTCGCCCTCGGCGCACGAGACCGTCACCTCGGTGCCGTCGGACAGGATGTCCGTGACGTCCCCGGTGCCGACGACGGCGGGAATCCCCAGTTCCCGGGCGATGATCGCCGCGTGGCAGGTACGTCCGCCGCGGTTGGTCACGATGGCGGAGGCACGCTTCATGATCGGTTCCCAATCCGGGTCGGTCATGTCAGCGACAAGGACGTCGCCGGTTTCGAAGCCGGCCATCTGGTCAATGGCCGTGAGGATCCGGACGCGCCCGGCGCCGATACGCTGGCCGATCGCGCGGCCCTCGGACAGCACCCGGCCGGTCCCGTTCAGGCGGAAACGGCTCAGCTGGCCGGCGGGTCTGCGGGACTGCACGGTTTCCGGGCGCGCCTGCAGAATGTACAGGCCGCCGTCGATCCCGTCCTTACCCCACTCGATGTCCATGGGGCGACCGTAGTGGGTCTCGATCGCCACGGCGTGGCGGGCGAGCTGCGCGACGTCGTCGTCCGTGATGCTGAAGCGGCTCCGCAATGAAGCCTCTACCGGCACAAAGTCGATAGTACGGCCGATTTCACGGCTGGCCGTGTACGTCATCTGGAGCGCCTTCTCGCCCAGCCCGCGCTTGAGGATGGCGGGGCGGCCCGCCTGCAGCGCGGGCTTGTACACGTAGAACTCATCCGGGTTGACAGCACCCTGGACCACGGCCTCACCGAGACCGTAGGAGGACGTGACGAACACAGCGTCCTGGAACCCGGATTCGGTGTCCATGGTGAACATGACGCCGGAAGCCCCGACGTCGGAACGCACCATACGCTGGATTCCCGCCGAGAGTGCCACCTCTGCGTGCTCGAATTTGTGGTGCACCCGGTAGGCGATGGCCCGGTCATTGTAGAGGGACGCGAACACATCCTTGATGGCCAGCAGGATGTTCTCGATGCCCCGGACGTTCAGGAAGGTTTCCTGCTGCCCGGCGAAGGAGGCATCAGGAAGATCCTCCGCCGTCGCGCTGGAACGGACCGCCCAGGAAAGGTCCGCCGAGCCCCCGTGCTTGTCCACCAGCTTCTGGTAGGAGGTGCGGACCTGAGCTTCAAAGTCCGGCAGGAAGGGCGTCTCGCGCATCAGGGTCCGGATCTCCTGGCCCGCGGCGGCCAGGGCGGTCACGTCATCGGTATCCAGGCCGACCAGCCTGTCGGCAATCTTCTGATCCAGACCGGAATCCGCCAGGAACCCGCGATAGGCGTCTGCTGTCGTGGCGAAACCGTCCGGTACCCGGACGCCGGCGGAGGTCAGGTTCTGCACCATCTCACCGAGGGAGGCGTTCTTACCGCCCACCCGATCAAGGTCCTTGAGTCCGAGTTCTGAGAACCACAGGATGTCTGTCGTCATTGTCACTGCTCCTTTGCAAATGGTGGCATGCGCGGCGCTGCCTCCGTGTGCGGCGATCACCGCTTGGACGGAGGCCCTGTCCACAGTGACAGGTCTCCGCCAGTCTTTCCACATGACGTACGCCACATGGTATTTGTGAAACTTTTCCCTAATGCTTGAACTTCATCCGCTGCAGGATGGTGGCAGCCATTTCCTCCACAGACACACTGGCCGAATTCAGGTAGGGAATCCCATGGGACACATACAAACGCTCGGCGCTGCGCAGCTCAAATCCGCACTGCCGCAGCGACGCGTACGGCGAGCCGCGACGGCGCTCAGTGCGGACCTGGCTCAGGCGGAGGGGATTGGATGTGAGGCCAAAGCACTTCCCAACGAACGGCCTCAGCGGCTTGGGGAGCCCCTCCCTTTCGAAATCTTCGTCCACCAGCGGGAAGTTCGCGGCGAAGATACCATGCTGCAGCGCCAGATACATGGTGGTGGGCGTTTTGCCGCAGCGGGAGGGTGCCACCAGGATGATTTGCGCCTTTTCCAGCGCACGCAGGCTCTGGCCGTCATCATGCTCCATGGCATATTCGACGGCGGCCATCCGGGATTGGTAGCGCGCCGCGTTGCCCAGGCCGTGCGCCCGGCCCGGTTCCCCGCTGGCCCGGGCGCCAAGGGCCCGCTCCAGCTGTCCGACATGCGTCCCGATAAGATCCACGATGGTTGCCTTGCACATGGCCAGGGTATTGCGGATGTCGCTTCCAACCGCGGTTGAAAAGACGATCGGTGCCAGGCCCTGGGCGGCCAGATCATCGATGATGTTCACGACGGCCTGCGCTTGTTCGACAGTCATGATGAAGGGGATCGTAGTGCGGTCAAAATTGCTGGCAGGGAACTGCGTCAGCAAGGTATTGCCGAGCGTTTCTGCGGTGATGCCCGTACTGTCCGAGAGGAAGTAGACCGGGCGGGGATCATCATTTGTCATGAACGCATTCTCCACCAGCGCGAACCGTGTCTGGAATGTCGGGTCGGGGACTCAGTAAATGTATCGGGCATCGCGCGGCGTCTGCGCGCACGCTGATATTGCACCCCGAAACCCAGCCGGTTACCCGCGCCACGACGGCGACCAACCAACTCCAGATCCCGGTCATCGAGGAAGAAGAACCGTTCCAACTCAGCCCGAGAAACCGGACCCGCGAACTGCCCGTACACCGATACTTGATCATCACTCAGGAACTCAACTGGCACACCACCAACCTAAAGCCAATCCCTAGCGCTTAGCGCCAACCACTGTTCCCCTGCAGGTTAAACCCCAAGAAAGGAGACGACCTTGGCAATGTCGTCGGGCGTCTCAATGCGCCCCAGCACGATGCCGTCAATGTTCTGCTCATGGATCGGCACGCTGGGACTCTATCCCGATCCCATCAGGATGCTGCGGGCGGCTGGCCTGCTCAGTTGACCGACGCGGCCCTGGCTGTTTCGATGGCGCCCATCACGCGGTCGGTGACCTCGTCGATGTCCCCGGTGCCGTCCACTTTGGCCAGTATGCCGCGTTCGGCATAGCGGGCGACGATGGCCTCGGTCTGCCCATGGTAGAGGTCCAGCCGGTGTTGGATGACTTTTTCATTGTCATCGCTGCGGCCGGAGTCCTTGGCCCGGCCCAGGAGGCGGCGGACGAGCTCTTCATCGTCGGCGGTCAGCTGGAGGACGAGCGCGAGTTCCTGCCCTTCGCCGGCCAGGATGCCGTCCAGTTCATCCACCTGCCCGGCGGTGCGCGGGTAGCCGTCCAGCAGGAAACCCTCCCGGGCATCCTGCTGCTGCAGACGGTCACGCACCATGGAATTGGTGACGCTGTCCGGGACGAAGTCGCCGTTGTCCATGTACTTCCCGGCCTCAACGCCAAGCGGCGTCCGCCATCTGACGTTGTCGCGGAAGATGTCTCCGGTGGAGATCGCCACGACCCCAAGACGTCCGGAGATTCGTTCGGCCTGGGTGCCCTTGCCGGATCCGGGCGGACCGATAATCAGCATTCTCGTCATCGTAAAACCCTTCGTCGTGCCGTTGTTGGAGCTGAGCGTCAATCTGCTTTCGGTTCCAGCATCAAGCGCGTGTTCGTGATTGAGGCAGGGTGCCACGGTAGGTTCCGTGGCACCCTGCCGGGCACCGCATCCGGCTCGATCCCCCGCGCCCGGCGATCGGGCTTCCTGTTGCGATGGAATGCGGGAGATCCGGCCGGCGGGTATTTTCCGGGGTCCGGAGCCCTGGATGGCTCCGGATTCCGAGTCATCGGAGGTGAGGGCTTCGTGGAGGCAGCGGCCCTGGGCGGGTGGCTTTGGCCGCTCCCGGGGCCTAGGGGACGTGCCGCTCGTCGACGCCGTTGTACGCGCTGAGCGGGCGGATGAGGGAGTTGGCTTCGAGCTGTTCCATGATGTGGGCTGTCCAGCCGGTGATGCGGCTGGCGACGAAAATCGGTGTGAACGTTTGGGTGTCGAAGCCCATCAGGTGGTATGCCGGTCCGGCGGGGTAATCCAGATTGGGCTTGATGTTTTTCTTCGCGCCCATGGCCGATTCCAGCGCCGCATACAGCTCACCCATGTCTGGGCGGCCGTAATGGGCAATCATTTTGTCCAGGGCCGCCTTCATGGTGGGCACCCTGGAGTCGCCGTGCTTGTAGACGCGGTGTCCGAAGCCCATGATCTTCTTTTTGGTGGCGAGTGCGTCCTCCAGCCACGCATGGGCACGCGCTGCGATGTCCGGGCCCTCGAGTCCGATCTCCTGGAATGTATGCATGACGGCCTCGTTGGCGCCGCCGTGCAGTGGCCCCTTCAAAGCGCCGATGGCGCCTGTCACGGCCGAATGCAGGTCAGAGAGCGTGGAGGTGATGACACGGGCGGTGAATGTGGAGGCGTTGAAGGAGTGTTCGGCGTATAGGATCATGGAGACGTTGAACGCGTCGACTACCTCTGGAGCGGCCTCTTCGCCGAAGGCCATCCAGAGGAAGTTTGCTGAATAGCCCAGGTCGTCCCGTGGTTCCACAAGGTCCTGACCGCGCCGCCTGCGCTGGTCATAGGCAACCACGGCAGGGAATACGGCGAACAGGTCCTTCGCTTTGGCGAGGTTCGCTTGCGGCGAGGAATCCTCGGCCAGTGGATGCCGTCCTCCGATAACACTGGCCGCGGTTCGGCACACGTCCATGGGATGGGCGGTGGTTGGCAGCGAATCGATTACCAACCTCACTGCCGGGTCCAGTGCCCGTCCTGCCCGCTCGCGAGCGGAGAACTCTGCCGTCTCGGCCTCGGTGGGAAGTTCACCGTGCCAGAGCAGGTAGGCAACCTCTTCGAAACTGCAGCATGCGGCCAGTTCCTGGACGGGGTAGCCGCGGTAGAGCAGGGAGTTGGTGTCCGGGTTGACCTTGGATATGCGGGTCGTGTCCACGACGACGCCGGCCAGTCCTTTATGAATCTGAAGTATGTTGGTGCTCATGCTCGCTCCTTAACCGTTGAAAGTTCTCTGGTACACGTCGATATTCATCGCGAGGTAATCTGCTGGTCAGCACCCGCTGAGGGGCCGTCCGTACCGGGTATCCGGAAATTGAAGACCCCGGTGTCAAAGCGGTTGTAGGCCTCGTAGTCAACGAGGTCATAGAGCCGCGCACGGGTCAGCATGTGCTCTACCTGTGCCTCCTGGGTTCCGTCGGCCTTGATCGATTCCAGGGTTCGCTCCGCGGCGCCCATGGCACTACGGAGCAGGGTCACCGGATAGATGACCATGTTGACCCCGACGCCGGCCAGCTCGTCCACCGTGAACAGGGCGCTCTGGCCGAATTCGGTCATGTTGGCCAGGATCGGCACGTCGACGGCGTCGCGGATCGCCTGGAATTCGCTGAGGTCCTTCATGGCCTCCGGGAAGATGGCGTCCGCACCTGCCTCCACGAGCGCCCTGGCGCGCTCCTGCGTGGCTTCGAGCCCGTCCACCGCGCGGATGTCCGTCCGCGCCATGATCAGGAAGTTGGGGTCACGCCGCGCGTCGGCCGCGGCGCGGATCCGCTTGGTGGCGGTGTCGAGGTCCACCACGTTCTTACCGTCCAGATGGCCGCAGCGCTTGGGGTTGAACTGGTCCTCGATGTGGCAGCCGGCCAGGCCCGCGTTCTCGAGTTCCTGGACCGAGCGGGCCACGTTCATCGGCTCGCCGAAGCCCGTGTCGGCGTCGACGATGCAGGGCAGATCGGTCATCCGGGCGATCTGGCCGGCACGGGTGGCCACCTCGGTCAGCGTGGTCAGCCCGATGTCCGGCAGGCCCAGATCGTTGGCCAGCACGGCTCCGGAAATGTAGACCCCGGAGAAGCCCTTCTCCTCGATCAGCCGTGCCGAGAGCGGGTTGAACGCCCCCGGGAACTGCGCGATGGTGCCGGAGGCCAACAGTTCCCGAAGGCGGATCCGCTTCTGCTCCGGCGTGGTCTTTGAGTACAGCATCAGAAAAGTCCCTTCGGTGCGGCCGCGAGGTCGATCACGCCGTCGGCGGCCCGGATATTGAGCTGGTCCAGTTCGCCGGCGGCCAGCTTGGGGAGCCGCTCAGCAGCGGCGAGGAAGCGTTCGATTTCCGCTTCGGCCACGAGGCCGGCCGCGAGGGTGCGGAACTTGTTCACGTACTGTTCCCGGGCGAACGGCCGGGCGCCCAGCGGGTGGGCGTCCGCGACGGCGATCTGGTCGGTGACGACCGTGCCGTCCTTGAGCGTGATCTCCACGGAGCCGCCGAAGGCCTTCTCGGCGATGTCGAGGGAGTGGTAGCGGCGCGTCCACTCCGGGTCCTCCACGGTGGTGACCTTCTGCCACAGTTCCACGGTGTCGGGACGGCCGGCACGCTCGGCGGCGTAGGAATCGACGTGGTGCCAGGCGCCGTCCTGCAGGGCGACCGTGAAGATGTACGGGATGGAGTGGTCCAGCGTTTCGCGGCTGGCCGTGGGGCTGTATTTCTGCGGGTCGTTGGCGCCGGAGCCGATCACATAGTGGGTGTGGTGGCTCGTCTTGATCAGCACTGACTCGACGTTGGCGGGGTCGGTCACCTCGGGGTGTTCGCCGTGGAGCTTCCGGGCGAGGTCGATCCACGCCTGGGCCTGGTATTCGGCGGAGTGTTCCTTGGTGTAGGTGTCCAGGATGGCGCGCTTGGCTTCGCCGGCTTCGGGCAGCGGCACTGTGTAGGAGGCATCCGGTCCGTCGAGCATCCAGGCGATGAAGCCGTCTTCGCCCTCATAGATCGGAACCGGGGAGGTCTGGCCGCGCATGGAGCGGTCCGCGGCCTCGACGGCCATCTTGCCCGCGAACGCCGGGGCGTGGGCTTTCCAGGTGGAGATCTCGCCCTTGCGGGACTGCCGCGTGGCAGTGGTCGTGTGCAGCGCCTGGCCGACGGACTGGAAGATCGTCTCGACGTCGAGGCCCAGCAGGGTGCCGATGCCGGCGGCGGCGGAGGGGCCGAGGTGGGCCACGTGGTCGATCTTGTGCTTGTGCAGGCAGATGGCCTTGACCAGGTTGACCTGGATCTCGTACCCGGTGGCGATGCCGCGGATCAGGTCCTGGCCGCTGGAGCCCACGTGCTGGGCCACGGCGAGGACCGGCGGAATGTTGTCTCCCGGGTGGGAGTAGTCAGCCGCGAGGAAGGTGTCGTGGTAGTCGAGTTCGCGGACCGCGACGCCGTTGGCCCAGGCGGCCCATTCAGGGGCGACGCGCTCCTCGATGCCGAAGACCTTCGAACCGTTGCCTCCGGACGTGGGACCGTGGGTCAGGGCCTGGGCGCGGGAAGCGATGATCGGCCCGCGGTTCAGCGAGGCGATGGCCACCGAGGCGTTGTCGATGACCCGGTTGATCACCATGTCGGTGACCTCGTCCGTGACGGCCACGGGATCCGCGGCGACCTTGGCGATCTTGTAGGCGAGCTGATCCTCGCGGGGCAGGTTTTCCTCGCTCTTGTAAACGCGGACGTGGTGTTCCTTAACCATGGTGCTGCTCCTTTTAGTGAGGTATGTGCGTGGCTTTGACGTGGGAAAGACTGCGGTGCAGGTGGAGCGTGGTGGCGGCTTCCGCGAGGCGCGGGTTGCCTGCGGCGATCGCTTCGGCAATGGCGGCGTGCTCGGCCGCGGCGGCGGTCAGCCGCCCGGCGTCGTCGGACGCAAGCCTGCGGACGCGCACCAGATGCACGCGCAGGCTGCGCATCGCCTGGACGAGGTAGGAATTGGAGATCGCGGCGTCGATTGCCGAGTCCAGGCGCCCCACCAGTTCGTAGTACTCCTGGGTGGCGGGATCCGCGCCGCTGATCAGCGCAGGCGCCTCCAGGAGCTCCCGCTGCAGCTGCAGGAATGTAGCGGCGTCACCGCGCTCGGCGGCCAGTGCTGCTGCCTTTCCTTCGAGTGTTTCGCGGAGTTCGAAAAGTTCGTCAATATCCTCCAGCGAGATATCGGTGACGACGACGCCGCGGCCGCCCGCCGCCGTCGTCAGTCCCTCGGCGGTGAGTCGGCCCAGCGCCTCCCGAAGGGGCGTGCGTGATACACCGAGCCGCTCGGACTGCTCCACCTCGGCCAGTACAGCTCCGGGGAGGAGGCGCCATTCGATGATGTCCTCCCGCAGTGCGGCATAGGCTCTTTCGCCAGCGCGCATCAGGCCTCCTTCGTTGGTTCAGCAGAATCACTGTATACACAAATAACGGAAAATCACAGTATTTGCTCTCAAATGAAGGAATTTGGCAATGTATGTATACAAAACCCTTGTCTCCGGATCCAACGCAGGGCTAGCATGGGCAACATCACAACGACGTGGACAAGGAAGCACTCATGCTCACCAACAGCTACCGGGACAGTTACGAACGCAGCCTGGAACAGCCCGCGGACTTCTGGCTGGAAGCCGCGAACATGCTCTCGTGGTCAACGCCGCCCCGGCAGGGAATCGATGCCAGCCGGGCACCGCTGTACGGCTGGTTCCCCGACGGCGTCCTCAACACCTCCTATAACGCCCTGGACCGCCATGTGCTGGCCGGGCGGGGCGGGCAGGACGCCCTGATCTACGACTCCGCCATGCTGGGTTCGCAGCAGCGCTTCAGCTACGCGGAACTCACGGAGCTCGTGGCCCGGTTTGCGGGGGTCCTGCGCGGCCACGGTGTGGGCAAGGGCGACCGCGTGGTGATCTACATGCCGATGATCCCCGAAGCCGCCATCGCCATGCTGGCGACCGCCCGGCTCGGTGCCGTGCACTCGGTTGTCTTCGGCGGCTTTGCGCCCAAGGAACTCGCCGCCCGCATCCGGGACGCCGCACCCGCCGCGGTGGTCACGGCCTCCGGCGGCATCGAGCCGTCCCGCCGCGTCGAGTACCTCCCCGCGGTGGCGGAAGCCCTCGAGCTGGCCGGGGTGCCGGACACCCCCGTTCTGGTGAAGGGGCGGGAGGGCTTCGCCTCGGCAGCCGCGGACCACCCCGGCTGGATGGACTGGGACACGGAGATGGCCGCCGCCGAGCCCGCCGGTCCCGTCGAGGTCAGCTCGACTGATCCGCTCTACATCCTCTACACCTCGGGAACCACCGGAGCTCCAAAGGGAGTTGTCCGGGACAACGGCGGCCATGCCGTGGCCCTCGGCTGGAGCATGGAAAACATTTACGACGTCGGTCCGGGGGACGTCATGTGGACTGCCTCGGACGTCGGCTGGGTGGTGGGGCACTCCTACATCGTGTACGGGCCGCTGCTGGCCGGCGCCACCACTGTCCTTTACGAGGGAAAGCCGGTGGGCACCCCGGATGCCGGGGCGTTCTGGAGGGTGATCCAGGACCACAAAGTCAATGTCCTGTTCACGGCGCCCACCGCGCTGCGGGCCATCCGGAAGGCGGACCCCGAGGCGACACTGCTGGAACGGTACGACATTTCCAGCCTGCGCACGCTCTTTGCCGCCGGCGAGCGGCTCGACACGGACACCTTCCGCTGGGCCTCCCGGGTCCTGGGCGTCCCGGTGGTGGACCACTGGTGGCAGACCGAAACTGGCTGGGCGATCTGCGCCAACCCGCGGGGACTCGATGAGCTGCCGATCAAGGCCGGCTCGCCGAGCGTGCCGATGCCCGGCTTCCAGCTCGCCATCGTGGATGGGGCCGGTAGGGCCGTGAATACCGGGGAAGAGGGCAATATTGTGCTTGGGCTTCCCTTGCCACCAGGCACCCTGACTACACTCTGGCGGGACGATGACCGTTACATCTCCTCGTACCTGAAGGCGTTCGATGGCTACTACGCCACAGGTGACTCCGGATACCAGGATGAAGACGGGTACCTCTTCGTGATGGGGCGGACCGATGACATCATCAATGTCGCCGGCCACCGGCTGTCCACCGGATCCATGGAACAAGTCATCGGGCAGCACCCTGCAGTCGCAGAGTGTGTGGTCATTGGTGTGTTCGATCCGTTGAAAGGCCAACATCCCAGCGGATACGTGGTCCTGAAATCCGGCGTAGAGGTAGCAGAACCGGTACTGGTCCAGGAGCTGATCGCACTCGTTAGGCGGGACATCGGCGCCGTGGCCGACTTCAAGAACGTCACCGTCGTGGACGCACTGCCCAAGACCAGGTCAGGGAAGATGCTCCGCAAGACCATGAGGCAGATCGCCGACGGCGAAGAGTACGTGATCCCGTCCACCATCGACGATGCAGGGGTCATTGACCAGCTGATCGGGAAGCTGCGGCCCGCCAGCGCCGGAAACCCTCGCCCGCGGGATTGAAGCGGGATCAGCCCCAAGTTGCACCTGATGCAGGACCGTCCGGGCATCGTTGAGGACGCCGGTTTATGCCCATTGTGGTCAGGCGGAGCCCCTGGAACCGCTCAGGGCTGTCCACACTGGATGTAACCCGGCGCAAAGCCGCGCCCGCCGCCTCGCTCCAGGCACCCATGCCGGCGTCCGCTGCGCCGCCGGCTGCGGGGTCCGGTGCCGCGTGGCCAGACCGTCCCAGCATTCGTACATCTTTCGGTGCCCAGGCCACCCGGGCGCGGGTGACTTACTAACTTGTGCTGGGGGTAACGGGGGTCGTGCGGGTCGTTCAGCTTGGGAGCTGATCCACTGTTGCGCTGCGACCCCCGCGATTCGCCGGTACAGGGTGGCCCGTGACATTCCCAGGTCCTTGGCTACCTGTTTGGCCAGCTGGCCGCCATCGATGAGCGGGCGGGCATTCCTGATTTGACTGTCGGTGAACTGGGGCCGGCGTCCGCCGAGGTCTTTGCCTGCGGCCCGACGATTTGGTCACGCTGTCGTTGATGCGTTGGCGTTTGATTTCAAGTTCCATCTGGGCCAGGGCCCGCCATGACGGTGAACACCATGCCGCCCATGGGGGTGCCGGTGTCCACGTTCCCGCCACCCAGGTTCAGCACGCGCAGGTTGATGCCCCTCGCCCGCAGGTCAGCGAAGAGCCCGAGCATGTTGGCCGTGGACCTGCCTGGACGGTCCAAGGTGGTCATGACCAAAGTGTCGCCCTCGTACAAAGCCTCCAGGGCCTTGTCGAATTCGGGCCGGCTGTCCCGTGCGCCGCTGACGCCACGGTCCGTGTACCGGTCATCCCGCCGGACCCCGGCGACTGACAGTGGGTCACTCCCGATGCTTGGCGCCTAGACCATGCGGTGACCCGCATCACAAGTAAATGCCGCCGGGGGTTACAACAGGGTTACACGGCCCGCTCCTCGTCCCACTGCGGTTTCCCGGTGGCAAGCTGACCCCAAGCTCGGCGTCCCTGCGTCTGAACGGCAAAGTGCCATTCACTCTTGATGATCTAGGAATAATCTCAGCGTGGTTTGGGATTTCACTCGCTGAACTGCTCGGACCTCAGGCTGTGACAGCGAAAAATCCCCGCCCTCACGTGGAGGACGGGGATTCCGGAGCCAAGCTCCTCCTGCTGGACTTGAACCAGCAACCCTTCGATTAACAGTCGAATGCTCTGCCAATTGAGCTAAGGAGGAATGAAGCAGCTATGACACTAGCAAAGGTTTTGCCGCTATGGGAAATCGGCGGTTGGCCAGGAAGAAAATACCCCCGCCGGGTATGAAAACGTCCCCGTCCCGGTGACCGGAACGGGGACTGCGCGCTCCTCCTGCTGGACTTGAACCAGCAACCCTTCGATTAACAGTCGAATGCTCTGCCAATTGAGCTAAGGAGGAATGAAGCGGATATAAGCCTAGCAAACACCTGGCCGGGAAACGAAATTGACTGCCCAGCCGCAGCGGTCAGCCCTGTTCAGGAGTCAGAACGCAGTGAACGCCGCTCCATCTCCAGCAGCATGAGCTCCCGGTTGAGCCGCTGGAAGTCCTCTGGGCCAGCCGAGGAGTCCAGTCGCTGCAGCTGGCCCATCTTGTCCGCCTTGACCCTGGTGATCTGCAGTTCGAAGAGACGGGCCAGGATGTCCCTGCAGTACTTTTGTACGCCTTCTGCCGTGCTGGCCGGCAAAGGCACCACAGCCAGCTCCGAAACCAGCAGCCGGAGCGGCTCCGGTACCTCCTGGAGCAGCTGCTCCACCCAGCGCACAGGATCACCGGCATTGCCGAGTCCAGCAGCCCTGATGGCGTCGTGGACGGCCTGATAGGCGGGCGTGGAGAAGCGGGCGGCGGTGAAACGCTCCCAGGTCTCGCCCTCGAGCATTGCAGGCTCCTGCAGCGCGACTTCCAGCGCCTGCCGCTCCATTGAAGCCACAGGGTCGCGAGGGTCCGGACGGTTGTAGGACGGGACAACTCCCGACGGCGGCAACAAGGCAACGCCTGGCCCTCCGCCCTGCGCCGGGGCTCCCGGAGCGCCGGCGGCTTGGGCAGCCGGCTGGGCGAGCCGCTTGGCGGCCGCACCAACAGCCCGGCTGACATCTTCAATGGCCATTCCGAGCCAGCCCGCCAGTTCGCGGGCATAGGCGGGCCTGATGCCGGCGTCGCGGATCTGTGCCACTACCGGAGCCGATTCCCGGAGCGCGGCAACGCGCCCTTCGACGGTGTCCAGGTTGTGGCGCTTCAGGGCCGCGCGGATGGCGAATTCAAACAGCGGGCGCCGGGTGTTGATGAGGTCACGCACTGCTTCGTCACCCTTGGCCTGCCGCAGCTCACACGGGTCAGAGCCGCCCGGCTCCACAGCGACGTAGGTCTGCGCCACGAAGCGCTGGTCCTCTTCAAAAGCCCGCAGCGCCGCCTTCTGTCCGGCTGCGTCGCCGTCGAAGGTGAAGATGACCTCTCCCCCGGTGCCGTCGTCGGACAGCAGCCGGCGGGCGATCTTGATGTGTTCAGTACCGAAGGCCGTGCCGCAGGTGGCCACCGCCGTCGGGATTCCCGCGAGATGGCAGGCCATGACATCCGTGTACCCCTCCACCACCACCAGCTGGCGTTCCTTGGCGATGCTGCGCTTGGCGAGGTCGATCCCATAAAGCACCTGGGACTTCTTGTACAGCGTGGTTTCGGGCGTGTTCAGGTATTTGGGGCCCTGATCCTCCTCATAGAGCTTGCGCGCGCCGAAGCCGATGGTATCGCCGGCGATGTCCCGGATGGGCCAGATCAGACGGCCCCTGAAGCGGTCGTAGATGCCACGGTTCCCCTCAGAAAACATCCCCGTCAGCTTAAGCTCGGGGTCAGTGAAACCGCGGCCGCGGAGGTGCTTGAGCAGGGCGTCCCAGCCCTGCGGGGCATAGCCGACGCCGAACTGGTCCGCCGCCGCCCGGTCGAACCCGCGGCCCTGCAGAAATTTGCGGCCCTCCGCTGCGTCGGCTGTCAGCAGCTGGGCGCGGAAGAATTCATCGGCAATCTTGTGGGCGTCCAGGAGGCGCTGGCGCTTCCCGACTTCCTCGCGGTTAGGGCCGGTGCCGCCGTCCTCATAGCGCAGTTCGAAGCCGATCCGGGCCGCCAGTTTTTCCACGGCCTCGTGGAAGGTGGTGTGGTCCAGCTTCTGCACAAAGGCAATAACGTCGCCATCCTCGCCGCAGCCGAAGCAGTGGTACCTGCCCACCTGGGGGCGGACGGTAAACGACGGCGAGCGCTCGTCGTGAAAGGGGCACAGGCCCTTGAACGTTCCCAGCCCGGCGCCCTTAAGCGTGACGTAGCCGTCAACCACTTCCTTGATGTCCGTGCGCTGGCGTACTTCGTCGATATCTTCACGTTTGATCAGCCCAGCCACAGTGCCATCCTAATACCCGGGTCAGACATGAATTGAGGGGCGGACGACGGCGGCAGGCCGTCTGCGGTCAACGTCACCACAGCGACGGCAGGCTGCCGACGAGCCGTTCGTACATGGCCAGGGCGGAGCCGTCCGTCAGGGATGCCACCTGGTCCACCACCACGCGGAGCCGTGCGCCGTCGTCGGCTGCGTCCCGCCAGTCAGCGGCGAACATCGGTTCCAGGTTCCGGTCCCCCGTGGCACTGAGCGCAGTGACCAAGGCGTGCAGGACTTCCCGCTGGCGTTCGTATATGGGCTGCCGGTGATCGGTGGTCATCACAAACGTGGTGGCCAGGCCTTTCATCACGGCGATTTCCATCACGGTTTCATCCGGGACCATCAGCTCGGCGTTGTAGCGCGTCAGGTTTTCCGGCCCGTAGACGGCTCGTGTGGTCTCCAGCGCGCTCTGGCAGAAGCGACCAATGAACTGGCTGGTCATGTCCTTGAGCGCGGCCATGGACTTGCGGCTGCCGTCGGCCTCACGGACCCACACGTCTGTCGCCTCGAGCCGGGCCAGCGCTGCGTCAATTGCAGCCGGGTCATTGTGCGGCAGGTACCACTGCTTGGCATAGCCCACCACACGCGCACGGTGGTCCGGGTTGTCCATCCAGCGCAGCTGGAAGTGGCCGGCCACAATGGCGTCCTCAACATCGTGCACAGAGTAGGAGATATCATCCGCGAGGTCCATGACCTGCGCCTCCAGGCAGGACCGGCGCACCGGAGCATCTTCCCGGATCCAGTTGAAGATGGGCAGATCGTCTTCATAAGTGCCGAATTTGCTGGTGCGCTGCCCATGGATCACAGGTGCGTCCAGCGCCGACCACGGGTACTTTGCCGCGGCGTCAAGGCTCGCGCGTGTCAGGTTCAGGCCCGCCGGCCGCCCTACGGAATCCAGCACCTTGGGCTCCAGCCGGGTCAGCAGCCGGAGGGTCTGGGCGTTGCCTTCGAAGCCGCCGATCCCGTGCGCCACCTCGTTCAGGGCCGATTCGCCGTTGTGGCCGAACGGCGGGTGTCCGAGGTCGTGGCTGAGGCATGCGGTGTCCACAACATCGGGATCGCAGCCGAGCGCGCGTCCAAGCTCGCGGCCCACCTGTGCCACCTCGAGGCTGTGCGTGAGCCGGGTCCGCACGAAGTCGTCGGTGTCCGGGGCAACCACCTGGGTTTTGGCGCCGAGCCGGCGCAGGGCCGAGGAATGCAGCACCCGGGCGCGGTCACGTTCGAAGTCGGAGCGGTAGTTGCTCTTGACCGGTTCCTCCACCCAGCGGGCAGAGTCACGGGCATCGTAACCGGGGAGCACCGGAGCGGCTGTCCTGGTCTCAGCCACCTGAAACGTCCAGCTCTGCAGCCGAGATGTCGCGTGACTGGTCAGCGTCCATGGCGCGGTCCAGGAGCCAGTCCTTGGGGAGGGCAGGCTGCTTGGGTGAACCCGCACGGCCACGTGGACCCTCTGCGTCTACGCCCGGGTACGGCGACTCGAGATCCAGCTGGTCCAGGGTCTCGCGCAGCACCTCGAGCGTGGTCACCATGGCGAGTCTGGTACGCAGTTCGCTGCCCACCACATAGCCCTTGAAGTACCAGGCCATGTGCTTGCGGATTTCCCGGAGGGCCTTGTTTTCATCGCCAAACGTCTCAATCATCAGCTGGGCGTGGCGGTAGACACCCTCAGCCACCTGGCGCAGGGCCGGCTTGTGCCGTACATCGCTTCCTTCGAAGGCTGCCATCAGATCGCCGAAGAGCCACGGACGCCCCTGGCACCCACGGCCCACCACCACGCCGTCCACACCGGTCTCGCGGACCATCCGGACGGCATCTTCGGCGGACCAGATGTCCCCGTTGCCCAGCACCGGAATATCCGGCAGGGCCTCACGGAGCCGGGCGATGGCGGACCAGTCCGCCTGGCCGGAATAGAACTGCGCCGCGGTACGGCCGTGAAGCGCGACGGCGGCAACACCGGAATCGCGGGCGATACGGCCGGCGTCGAGGTACGTCAGGTGGTCCTCGTCGATGCCTTTGCGCATCTTGATGGTCAGCGGCACGTTGCCCTTGGACGCTTCGCGGACGGCCGTCCGGACAATCGACGTGAACAGATCGATCTTCCAGGGCAGGGCTGCACCCCCGCCGCGGCGGGTCACTTTGGGGACCGGGCAGCCGAAGTTAAGGTCGATGTGGTCTGCTCGGTCCTCGTCCACCAGCATGCGGACGGCCTGGCCAACGGTGACCGGATCCACGCCGTAGAGCTGGACAGAGCGGACTTTTTCGTCGTCGTCATGGGAAATGATGCGCAGCGATTCCGGAGTGCGTTCAACCAGGGCGCGGGACGTGACCATCTCGGCCACATAGAGGCCGCCGCCGTATTCACGGCAAAGCCTGCGGAAGGCGGAGTTGGTGATGCCGGCCATGGGCGCCAGGACCACGGGGGTATCCACCGTGATGGGGCCCAGCTTCAGAGGGGGAAGCTCCAGCTTGGGGGCGGGCGGGGTTGCTACAACAGTCACCCGTCCATTGTCTCAAATCCGGGCAAATCGGGCTGCCGGCCTGTCAGCCTCTGTCCGCCCGGCGTCCGCGCCCGGAGTCCGGTTCCGGCGTCCGCCCTTCCTGTGCCAGCTCTTTCCCGGAAGTCACGGCAACTGCCGCTGCGAGCGCACCGG
Source organism: Micrococcaceae bacterium Sec5.7 (assembly GCA_039636785.1). Classification (NCBI taxonomy): domain Bacteria; kingdom Bacillati; phylum Actinomycetota; class Actinomycetes; order Micrococcales; family Micrococcaceae; species Micrococcaceae bacterium Sec5.7. The sequence continues at coordinate 90,126 of CP144169.1, forward strand.
TGTCGCCGACGTCGTCCGGGTCAACGGTGATCCGTTCCTGATCCGGGGCGCTGCCTGCAGCGACAGCTGCGGCCCGGATGCCCGTGGCTTTGACCACGAGGACCGCAATCAGGGTGGTGACCGGGATCGCGAGCACCAGGCCGACAGATCCGACGAGAGTCCTGACGACTTCCTCGGACAGCTCGGCGCTTGTGAGGGCATCTCCGAGCGGGCGGTCGTACAGCATCACGATGATCAGAATGGGCAGGGCGGCCCCCGCATAGGCAAAGGCAATGGTGTACACCGTGGAGGCAATGTGGTCACGGCCGATCCTCATCGCCGAAGCGAAAAGCCTGCGGGCGCTCGTGTTGGGTGCCAGCTCGTAGAGCTCCCACACGGCGGAGGACTGCGTGATGGTGACGTCGTTGAGGACGCCCAGGCCGGAAATGATGAGGCCGCACAGGATGATGCCGGAGATCGAGATGTTGCCCGAAATGTTCACCAGCGTGGAGGCCTCGTGGTTGCCTACCCCGGCCAGGTTCGCGGCATCAGTGGCCCACGCGGCCAGGAGCGAGGTGATGCCCAGTCCGAACATGGTTCCCAGCAAGGCGGTGGACGTCCGGGCCGAGAAACCATGGGCAAAGTACAGGACCCCGATCATGATCACCGTGGAACCCACCATTGCCAGCAGCAGCGGCGGTTTCCCTTCCACGAGACCCGGCAGCATGAAGCTCACCAGCACAAAGTACGCACCGATGAGGCCGATCAGAGCGCGGAATCCGCGCCAGCGGGCCACCGCGATCACCACCACGGCGTACAGGATCGCCAGAAAAATAATGGGCAGGGTCCTGACGAAATCCACAAAGACGTAGGCCGGTGCGCCCTGCCCTGACGAAGCGCCCTGGACATTGGAGAGATTCAGGTACCGGATGTTGTCCCCCTGTTTGACGCCATGGGACTTGGTAATGTCCGGGTTGATGACCACCTTGACCGTGCTGCCGCCCTTATCCGGTTGGGTGAACGCGAAAGTGCAGTCCGAGCCCTTTGGCCTGTCCTGCCCGGTCTCGGCAGGGGCGGTGGCCGGCGTGCAGCTCTCCACCACCACGCTCTGGATCTTGCCGGTGTCGAAGGTGACGCCCGGCGCCGTCGAGTAGGGACTCGCAAGGGTCATGCCCTCTTTGCTGCCCGAGGGCCACATCATGGCCATGGCTGCGAGGGTAAGCAATGTCAGCGGGACCAGCACTGCCGCCAGGATCCAGTTGGCCCTTCGGCGGGCAGCAATCGCCTGTACCGTCGGCGCCGAATGCTCTGTATGACCGTGGGAGTGTCCGGAACCCATCAGTTGTTTGACCTCATGCCTTGAACTCTACGTCCGGCACCATAGGGTTGATGAATGGACCATCAGTGAGTCTGGAGGATGCACGCGTGACCAACCGCAGAACAGGCGAAGGCAAAGGTGTTGCGCCCGGGGCGGCCGGTGCCGTTGACTCCGGGCCGGACGTCGCCCACAACCCCGTGCTGACGGTGCGGCAAGCCTCTGGTCCCACTCTGGGCGTGGCCCTGGTGCTGCACGGCGGCCAGTCCCACAGCTTCGAGCCCGTGCAGGCCCAGCACCTCAGTCCAGCCAGAATGGTCCCGTTCGCAAGGCATCTGCACCGGGCCGGCAAGACCCACGGGCTTGCTGTGTGGTCCCTGCGCAACCGGGTGCGCGGCTGGAACGGTGAGGACATGTCGCCGCTCCAGGATGCGCGCTGGGCCCTGGAACAGGTCCACCGGGAGCACCCGGGTGTTCCGGTTTATCTGCTGGGCCATTCCATGGGAGGCCTGACCGCCGTCTGCGCGGCCGACGACCCCCTGGTGGACGCCGTGGTGGCCCTGGCTCCGTGGCTCAGCGGCGAAACACCCGCCGCACGGGTGGCCGGCCGGAAAGTCCTGCTGGTGCATGGCGCAAACGACCGCTGGACCAGCCCGGCGGAGTCATTGAACTTCGCCCGGCGTGCTGCCGCGGAGGCCAAATCGCTGCAATACGTTTCGCTACGAGGTGCAGGGCACTTTATGTTCCGGCGGGTCCGCCTCTGGCACACACTGGCTACGGGTTTCCTGATGCAGGCCTTCGCTGAGAGGACCGGCGCTGAGCTGCGCCAGGATCCGGGGCTTAGCCGCCTCCTCCCCGCATCAGCCCTCATCCCGTTGGTTCTGTGAGCCCGTCTCCGCGGCCTGAGTTCCTGCCCGGCCTGTCCTGGACTGCCCTGGCTGGCAAGACCGGAAAGCCGCTCTCCGAAAAAGGCGCGGCCGGACGCCCCCCGTTACCGGGAGTATGTTGAGTCGACCAGATCAACGCCAGCGGCTGGACGCCGACGACGCTGCCAAAGGCCGCCGTCGGAGTCCCAAGCCTGCGGATCCACCCAGCTGGCACCGCGGCCGGATGATCTCCGGGATTTTCGGTTTAGCGCGGGGCCGGCCCCGCGTGCCTCAATGATGGGAGACCTCCACCGACTCGTCCAAGGAGCTTCCCGGGTTGTCGAACCAGGCTGGGCCGGTTCCGGCGAGACCTATGACGCTGACGGCGATCACCGCAACCACCGAGAGTGAGCGGATGTGGGCTGACGCCGGTGGGCGTCCGGGGAGCCGGCCACTGCGGCGGAGTACGATGACGGCGACCAGCAGCGTGCCCAGCTCAAGGGCGCCGGCAGCACAATCCGGCACACCGACCGTTTCGGGTACGCCGGCGGCGGGCCCGAAAGGCAGTCCGACGGTGCGGGAGTACAACCACAGCGCTAGCGGAACGATCGAGACTGCAGCGATGGCCAGCAGCAGGCCGGGTCGGGGCCGAATGAGCAACAAGAGGCCAAGGGCAAGCTGTGCTGCGGCGAGAACAAGGAAGAAGGCACCGGCCGCGCCCCACTCGCTCAGATGCTCGGGTACGACGGCCGCGTGGACGGCAGCGCTGCCGAACAGCGCGGCAGCCAGAAACAGCCGTCCGTGGCCAATTCGGCCGCTGCGAGCCGTTCGCCGTCGTGCCTGGCTGACGTCCAGCCGGCCGCCGCGGATCGCCACCATCCACCCGGTCACCACGAGGTTGGTGACGAGAACCAGCGCGCTGCCATAGCCCACCGAAGCAAGCTGCAGCCCGAGGGATGCCTCACCCAGGGCCGGCAGAACGGTTGCCGAACCGCCGTGGTGCATCGAGTCCATCAGCTGAAGCTGCAGCTGGTAGTCCCATGCGGAGCTGGCCGCAACCTCTGCGATGCCGACCAGCGTGCCCGCCGCAACGATCAGCAGCCCCGTCGCCACGACGGTCCGCGCTCTGGAGAGCACGGGCCCGAACCAGCGCAGCGCCAGCGTGAGCGCCGCGAGTACAGCCAAAACGAACACCGGGAGGGCGGCGGTGGACTCGCGCAGCCAGCCCGCGAATGGCTCCTGTGTGCGTTCAATGGCCCCGACGGCACCCCGCAGCGACATCATCCAGAAGCCGTCAGCGTAGGCCATCACGGCCGCCAGCGATACAACAGTCAACCATGGGACGGCCGGGCCGCCCCGGATCGCGCCGCGATTGTTGATTGAGTTGCGGAGCCTGGTCTTCTCGATCATCTCCCGCTACCTCTCATATCCTTTGTCGGAGCCGGGGCCTGCCTGGTGTGGCAAACCCCGGCCGGTTTGGTTCACAGGTGGAGGCGGACGGCCGTCACGGTGTGATCTCCCAGCCGAACATCATGGCGTGGTCCTCGTGGGCCAGGTTGTGGCAGTGCGCCACATACGGCCCGACGAAGTCCCGGAAGCCGCGGTAGACGATCACCGACTCACCCGGGTCGAGCGCCACCAGATCCTCCCGCGAGACGTCGTCCGGATGCGAGCGATCCCCCCCGCCGGTCACGTCCTTGTTGTTCCGCATGACGGTGCGGTGCTCCTCCATGTGCAGGTGGAACGGATGGACCCAGCCGCCGCCGCCGTTGCGGATCTCCCAGAGGTTGAAACTGCCCTTCTTTTGCTGGGCCAGCGGCGTGCGGCCTGCCTTGTTCTTCAGGCTCGTCGCCACTGTGTAGGGTTCAAAGGGCTGGCCGTTGATGAGCCACTCGATCTCGCCGCCCAGGCTGCCGCGCTCCACCTCGAATATCAGGCGGTTGTCCAGCAGGTTCTTCCAGTTGCCGGGCAGCGTTGGAAGCGGACGCATGGCCGTCGGGATCCGGCTGTCGTCCGGCGCGTCGTCGCCGATCACGATCTTGAGCACCGGCACCTTGTAGGCCGGATCCGGGAGGAAGCGCGAGGAGTTGGACCACATCCGCCCGTTGGGCATCTTCATGACGTTGGTGAGGTAGATGACATCGCCCTTGGTGGTGGGCGTGCCGTCCTGGTACCGCGTGAAATCGACGATGACTTCGCGCCTCTTGGCCGGCCAGAGTTCGAACGAGTCCCGCTTGATCGGGAACGGCAGGAGCCCGCCGTCCGAGGCGATCTGGGTGAACCGCATGCACTGCTGGGCGTCGGGGATGCGGTACTGGCCCTCGAGCTCGTCACCTATGTAGCCGAGCGACGCCGCCGACTTCGGGCCCTGCGTCGAGCTCATCAGTTTGAACTCGTAGATCCTCGAGACCGACGCGTCCAGGAACCGGAAGCGGTACTTGCGCCGCTTCACCTCCAACACCGGGTTCGCCGTGCCGTTGACGGTGAAGATGTCGCCCACGAAGCCGTGGTTGGGGAAGTGCCTGTAGAACGTCTTGCCCCACCACTTGGGGTGCTTGGCAGGGTTGTTGGCGGCCGGGAATTCACCCAGCCCGTCGTGGACGTCCTGGTGCACGGTCACTCCGTCGTCCAGGCGTGTGTCGTAGAACGCCAGCGGGACGTCGTACTCGACGTCGAAGGACCCGTCCGAGTTGTCTTTGCGGACTCCGGGAAGCCGGTAGCCCCGGCGCTCGTCTCCCATGTCCAGACCGTTTTTCGGGTCGTAGATGGGGTACAGGCCCACCAGGCCCTTGTAGACGTTGGAGCCGGTGTGGTCCATCCGGTGGTCGTGGAACCAGAAGAAGCTCTGCTTCTCGCGGTCGTCGCCCCCGGCCGGCCAGTTCAGGTACAGGTTGTCGACGAACATTTGCGGCAGGTAACCCATGCGCTTGGGACCGTACATCATCGAATAGTGCGGGTTGCCGTCGCTCTCCGGTGCGGTGTGCCCGTTGTGCAGGTGAATCAGTGAGGACCAGTCCGGGGATCCGAAGTCCTGGCGGTCGAGATTGAGCGGGTTTTCGTCCAGATGGTTCGCGAAGCGGACGAGCACTGGTTTGCCGTACTCGGCATTGATCATTGGCCCGGGGAAGGTGCCGTTGAAGCCGTAAATGGTGCTGAGGGGCAAAGTCCGCGCCGTGCCCGCGGCGATCGTTTTGCCGTTCGCATCAAACGAGACCGTCGGATGCCCTAATGTGTTGATGGGCATCACTTTCGACGTGGTGAACGCATGCCCCCGCAGCAGCAAGTCGATCTTGTAGACGATCGGGTCCGGACCCCCGGGCACAGGACACCATATCTGATGCCGCTCGTTGAGCAGCGAGTTCTGCTGGTCGTAGCCCGGACCGGGCGGCTTCGCCCACGCGCTGAACTCCGACTTCGGCACCGGGGCCAGCGCCTTGGGGATCGGAAGCCGGTCCCGGAACGGCGTCATGATCAACGGGCTCGTCGGGAACGCCTCCTTGTAAAACAACAGATCACCAAGCGCTGTCGACGAAGCGGCGAACGCGCCGTCGAACGAGAGCAGGCCCCTCTGGGCGAGCAGCGGGCCGGCCCACCCCTGCGCGGCCACCAGTGCGGCTCCGGCTCCCCCGGCTGCCCCCAACCGCAAGAGCGTGCGGCGGGATATTCCGCCTGTGTTTGCAGATTCCTCGGACATCAGTCTGCGCCTCCTTCGCGTTGGGACGAAAGGCAGCCCTGCGGCCACCGGTCATCATCCCGTGTACGTCGTTCCCCAGATTGACGTTTGATCACGGGGGGCTCCTGGCCGTGTGGGGTCAGCTTCGCTATGGGATTCCCCCCGCGCGACCACTGTGGGCTGCGGACCTTGTGAAAACACTGGTGGTTGGGTCCCCCCGCAGAAGTCCAGTGAGTATGTAGGTTTCGCGTACGAGAACGGACGCAGGAGGAAATTCACGAGGGGTCACCCAAACGACCTGATGCCGGCGGCTGAACTTCCCGGGCGTGGTCACGCGCACCACCAGGGCTGGCACCCTCTACGAGGCAAAAACAGGGACCCCAACTGAGTAGCAGCAGACGTTGATATGACGCCGCAAAACGACGTGTGCTGCTACCCACTCGGGTAAAGGGGTCAGTCGGAGACGATCAGCGTCTCCGGGCCTGTTTTCCGGGCCTTGCCGTTTTCCAGCAGAGGTCCGACGACGGAGCGCAGCGCTGACATCGAATCGTCCAGTTCCAGCATCACCGGGTGCTGATACGCGATCAGCGCCAGCAGGTCACGCACCGCTTCCGCGGCATCAGCAGGGTCCAGAGCAGGCTCGTGGCCAAGAAACACGTCAGTGGCGTCCGTGGCCTCGGCCTGACCAGAAGCTCCCTGTGCCGGATGCGCATAGCTCACCGCGAAGGCACGGATGCGGCCCTTTTTGCTGGGAGCCACACTCGTTCCAAATGCTGACTCCGGCTCGGCACGCAGCACAATCGCACCGTGCGCGCCCGTGAGCTCGTCCAGGAACTGCTTCTGCACTTGCCGCACGGACAGGACCCCCGGGGAGTCCCACTCGTGGATCGCACTGTAATAGCGCCCCACCACATCCGTGAGTTCAACCGAACCGGTGGCAAGGTCCATCACCACATCTGAACCTGCGTCCTCATCGTTCGCCGGCCGTCCGCCGTCGTTGTTTGACGGGAAGACCGGGAGACTCAGCGCTCCCGGATCAACCACGATCAGCCGGGAACCCTGGATGGGCTTCAGGCCAAAGGCTTCCGCGAATGCAGCACCCGGGCTACCGGCCTGAACTTTCGCCCGCAGCCTGCCGGCTCCCGACGGCGACTGTTCCGCTTCGCGGCGAAGCATGGTCAGGAGCGTGGCGCCGACGCCGGAGCGGCGGTGGTCCCGGTCCACTTCGACATAAGCCCAGAGGCGTTCCGGATGCAGGGATGCCTCGTACACCACACCGGCAGCAACCGGAATGCCGATCCCGCCCACCACGTCCTCGGCGACGATGCAGCGGCGCCAGGGCGTTCCGTTTTCGCCGGAAGCCGACAGTGCCAGAGCGCTGCGGAACTGACCGGCCTGGAGCGTTTCCGGGTCTCCCCAGATTTCCAGCAGCGCGAGGTCGTCTCCCTCACGCCATTCACGGTACTCGATCGCCATGCCTAGGCGCCGATCAGGCGGGCGGCCAGGTAGCCCTCCACCTTGTCCAGGGAGACGCGTTCCTGGCTCATGGTGTCGCGCTCACGGATGGTGACGGCCTGGTCCTCGAGGGTTTCGAAGTCCACCGTGATACAGAACGGCGTGCCGATTTCATCCTGGCGGCGGTAACGGCGGCCGATTGCACCGGCGTCGTCGAAGTCGATGTTCCAGTTCTTCCGCAGCTGGGCGCCGAGGGCCTTGGCTTTCGGCGACAGGTCCTCGTTACGGCTGAGCGGAAGGACGGCTGCCTTGACCGGAGCCAGGCGCGGGTCAAGCTTCAGCACGGTGCGGACATCCACGCCGCCCTTGGCGTTGGGGGCCTCGTCCTCGGTGTAGGCATCGATCAGGAACGCCATGAACGACCGGGTCAGGCCGGCGGCGGGTTCGATCACGTACGGCGTGTAGCGCTCGTTGGTGGCCTGGTTGAAGTAGCTCAGGTCCGTACCGGACGCCTTGGCGTGGGTGTTGAGATCGAAGTCAGTGCGGTTGGCGATGCCTTCCAGCTCGCCCCACTCTGAGCCCTGGAAACCGAAGCGGTACTCGATGTCCGTAGTTCCCTTGGAGTAGTGGCTGAGCTTGTCCAGCGGGTGCTCGAAGAAGCGCAGGTTGTCTGCCTTGAGGCCGAGGCCGGTGTACCAGTCCATCCGCTCCTTCATCCAGTACTCGTGCCACTGCTCATCAGTGCCGGGCTCAACGAAGAATTCCATCTCCATCTGTTCGAATTCTCGGGTGCGGAAAATGAAGTTTCCGGGCGTGATCTCGTTGCGGAAGGACTTGCCGATCTGGCCGATGCCGAACGGCGGCTTCTTGCGGGAGGTGGTCAGCACATTGCTGAAGTTCACAAAGATGCCCTGGGCCGTTTCCGGGCGCAGGTAATGCATGCCTTCTTCGTTTGCCACCGGTCCGAGGTAGGTCTTGAGCAGCCCGGAGAATTCCTGCGGCTCAGTCCATTCGCCGCGGGTGCCGCAGTTGGCGCACGCGATGTCCTTCAGTCCGTTCTCAGCCGGACGGCCCTTCTTTTCCTCGTACTCTTCCTCGAGGTGATCTGCACGGTAGCGCTTGTGGCAGGAGAGGCACTCCACGAGCGGATCGGAGAAAACGTCCACGTGGCCGGAGGCTTCCCATACCTGGCGGGGCAGGATCACCGAGGAGTCCAGGCCCACCACGTCTTCACGGCCGCGGACCACTGACTGCCACCACTGGCGTTTGATGTTTTCCTTCAACTCCGCGCCAAGGGGCCCGTAGTCCCAGGCAGAGCGGGAGCCACCGTAGATTTCACCGGCCTGGAACACGAAGCCCCTCCGTTTGGAGAGGGAAATGACCTGGTCGAGAACGGATTTTGCTGCCATGGTGACTCCAATTTCTACAAGGCCGCTGGGTGCGGTCCGCGGTTTTGACCCGGGTACCCGGCCGGTTGCCGGGCGGGGCGGTGTGAAGGAAATGCTGTGCAGGAAGCTGCGCCTCCTAGCCTACCGGCCGCTGCCTCCTGAAGGCGCCCCGCGGCCAGGGCAAGGTGGCCAGCACAATGGCGCCTAGCGTAAGCACCGTGCCCAGAACTGTAGTCAGCGCCACTACCGTGCCCGGCGCGGGGAACAGCAGATCAAGTCCCAGTGAACCCAGCAGCTGGCCGGCGATCATGCCCAGACCTGTCACCAGTACACCCAGGCTTCGGACCAGAAGGGCGCCCAGACCGATGAACACACAGCCCATGGGCCCTCCCAGGTAATACCACCATTCACCGGGCAGCGGATTGGCCGGGCCCATGGTCACCGCCTTGATGCCCCAAGCGATCCACAGGATTGTTGTGCCGGCTATGAAGTTCACAAGGGTGGCGGCGATGGGAGTGCCGTAGTGCACGGTGGCGGTCCCGTTCATGGCCTGCTGGAAACTCATCAGAAATCCTGCCAGGACGGGAAGCAGCACCGGCAGCAGCCATTGTCCCGGCTCACCGGTGCTGCCCGGACCGCCTGCCGTGCCGAATCGCGGTGACACAGCCCACGCCACGGCGGCAATGGTGAGTACGCAGCCGATCACCCTGATGCCGGTGACCCGCTTCTTGCCGGCCGGCCCGATTCCCAGCCGGTCCACCAGAAGCCCGCTGACAGTCTGGCCGGTAACCGTGGCAACCGTGAACAGGGCGATGCCAAGGAGCCCGACGGTGAATGACTGCGCAAAAACAAAGAGGGCCCCGATCGCGCCGGCCATCACATAGACAGGCGGAAAAGCCCGTTCCCGTACGGCAGGAAGGATCCTGGCGAGCCCGGCGCGCCCCTTTGGAAGCACGAGGGAGATGATGATCATAACCACCAGTCCGATGCTGAAGCTCACTACCGCGGCGGCAATTCCGTCGTCAAGCCGGGCACCAAGGGCGCCGTTGATCCGGCCTTGGACGGGGATGGCCAGGCCGGCACCAATCGCCATGGGCAGGCCGGCGATTAGTGGAAGCCGGGGTGAGTGGGTCATTGGGTTCACTCTACGTCAGGCAATATTGCTTACATGAGCAACCAGGAAATTGAAGAGATCACCCTCCGCGACGACATGATCCGGCTGGGTCAGCTCCTGAAGCTTGCCAGCCTGGTGGAAGACGGTGTGGAGGCTGCGGAACTGATCAAGGGCGGCCTTGTCAAAGTCAACGGCGAGATCGACGACCGCCGTGGGCGCCAGCTGCACGACGGCGACACCATCACGGTGGGCGGCCGCACCGTCCGGATCAGCGCCCCCGCCCCTTCCAAGCAGACGGACGCTGGCTGACGCGGCCGCCTTCCCTTCGGGCGTTTTGCCGTCCCGAGCTACTAGTTGAGCACCTCGTGGGTCAGAAATTCGGACACGTGGCCGATTTCCTGCTGGTTGATACCGTGCCACATCCCGGTGTAGAGCACTTTTGTCAGCTTGACGTGCTTCCGCACCCAGCCGATCGTGAAATCGATCTTGTCCGGCGTAATGACAGGATCCTGCTGGTCCCGGCCCCAGAAAAGCGGCACTGTACCGTCCAGTTCGCCGTCGCGGAAGCTGGCGTCCGCACCGGCGTCGACCGCAAAACCTGAAAGCCCGACGACGGCGGCAAAATCTGCGGGGCGCTGCCTCAGCAGCGTCGTGGCCATGGCCATTCCCATCGAGAAACCGAGCAGGGTCACCGAAGGGTGGTTGGCCTTGACGCTGTCCAGCCAGTCCAGCACGTACCCGGAGGCGGTCTTGACGGCGTCGAGCGAATAGTCGACAGAGCCGGTCAGCGGGAACCAGGTGAAGCCGGGGCCCATGGCGATGGGGGCGCGGACGGACGCCACTGCGAAGTCGTCGGGAAGCATGTCAGCGAGGCTCAGGAGATCCAGCTCGTTTGCGCCATAGCCATGGAGCACCACCAACAGGGGTTTGCCGGCCCGGGAGTCCTCGGTCTTGGACCACGAAACGACGGGGGCAGGAAATACTTCGGCTTCAGTCATGCTTCCATTCTTACAGTTACCCGACGGTAACAACCTACGGTGGCGTAGCTTGAGACTCAGGAGGCAGGATAAGAACGTGAGTGAAATAAAAGCCATGCAGAATCCGCCTGACATTGCGGGAAGCCATCCCTGGAGCCGTTACGTGGCGCTGGGTGATTCCTTCACCGAAGGAATCGGAGATCCTGAGCCACAGAACCCTGGCGGACACCGTGGTTGGGCGGACCGCGTGGCCGAGGAACTCAGCCGTGGCTCCAGCGACTTCGCGTATGCCAATCTGGCGGTCCGCGGCCGGCTCCTCCAGCAGATCGTTGACCAGCAGCTGGCCCCTTGTCTGGCGCTGAAGCCGGATCTGGTCACGCTCTCCGCTGGCGGAAACGATCTCATCCGCCCCGGCGGGGATCCCGATGCCCTGGCCGAGAAACTCGACTCGGTGGTCCAGATTCTGGCCATGGGCGGGGCAACAGTGGTCCTGTTCAACGGCCCGGACGTCGGTTCCTCGGTTCTGGGGCGCTTCCGCAGCAAAGTGGCCATCTACAACGAGAACCTGCGGACGGTTGCTGCGCGTCATGACGCCGTCATCGCAGACATGTGGTCGCTGAGGCAGCTCAACGATCCCCAGATGTGGGACGTGGACCGCCTTCACTTCTCGCCGCTCGGCCATCACACCATCGCGGCCATGGTGCTGGATTCCCTCAACGTCCACCACACTCTGGAACCACTCATGCCCAAGCCGCTGCCCCCGCAAAGCTGGCGCCAAGCGCGCACCGGCGATCTGGTGTGGGCACGCGAATACTTCGTCCCGTGGGTTGTCCGGCGGCTGCGCCACCGTTCATCAGGCGATGGCATCACTGCCAAGCGTCCGATGCCGGGGCCCGTCTTCGGACCCGGTGTCCCGATGGGATCCGGCGAGGGACCGCTGGGGTCCGGGGACTCCAGCCGGAAGTAGCCGGCCATACCTGTGTTGAGGGCGGAGGCAGGAATCGGCATGGACGCTGACGGGGTGGTGCGGCTCAGGCTGAGCAGACAGCAGCTCCGTGGCCCGCATGCGGACGCCCCGGCCATGGCCGTTAAGAACCTGCTTGCCGTCCAGGCCCAGGAGTTCCAGTATGCCCGCTGGTCGCTGGCCCAGCGGACCACGTCAGCTACCGCCGCTGAGGTGGAGCAGGCTGTGGCAGACGGCCGGATCCTGCCCACCCATATCCTGCGGCCCACGTGGCATTTTGTGCACCGCGATGATCTGCGCTGGCTAATGTCGCTTTCGGGCCCGCGTTTGCACCAGGGCAACCGCGGGATGTACCGCCGCACCGGAATAGATACCGAAGTAGCTGAGAAGGGCAACACGGTGCTCGCCGCGGCCGGGACCGGCGGGAACCATCTGACCCGCGACGAGCTGGCAACTGAACTGCAGCGTGCAGGGTTTCTGGCCAAGGGTCTGGAACTGGCTTACCTGATCATGAACGCGGAAATCGGTGGGGTGCTCGTCCCCGGCGCCCCCGTGCGGAGCGCCGGGGGCCCTCAAGCAGACCTATGCACTGTTCGACGAGCGCGTCCCCGCCGCGCCGGCTGCACTGAGGTCCCGGGCAGAGTCGCTTGCCGAACTGGCGCTGCGGTACTTTGTCAGCCGTGGTCCTGCCACCATCAAGGACTGCGCGGACTGGTCCGGCCTGACCATGGCGGATATCCGATCGGGAGTAAAGCTGACCCTTGAAGCAGATCCGGGAGCGCTGGAAACCACGGTGATTGTCGGCGTCGGATTCTATTTCCGTGCTGGCCACCGCGCTGAACCTGATGGGGCTGACGGATCCCGGATCCCGGATCGATCTGATCCAGTGTTACGACGAATTCGTTATGCGCTACTCGGAATCGAGGCACTACCTGGGCGGCAGCGTCCCCGCCTTCCCTGTGGAACAGGCCCCCATGCACGTGGTGCTTCTCGATGGCCGCATGATCCGTACCTGGCGGCATGCATTCTCCCGCGGGCGCTGCGAACTGGACGTCCGCACGGCTGGCTCACTCGATCCCGCCGCCGGGCAAGCCCTGGAGCAGGCTGTCGACCGCTACAGCCTTTTTCTGGAAATGCCGGCCGTCCGGCTGTGACCATGGGGGTTAAGCTGGAAGGACACTTCTGAGAGGCGCGGCCCTGTGAACAACCTGTTTTTCTGGATCATCGTTTTGTCATTCCTGATTCCGATGGGGATGCGGATGTACCGGAAATCCGTCCAGCGCCGGAACCAGGACCAGAGTTTTTCCGGCCGGTACCCGGACCAGTTCCCGCCTGGGTCCTCCGGTCCGCAGAGCAACCAGCCCCGGGACGGTTACACGCAGCAGGACTATCTCGGCGGCGGCTTCCGGCAGATCGGCGGCCAGCAGCCCCTGCCGCAGAATCAGCCCAACCAGGAGTTCCAGCCGTATCAGGAGTTCCAGCCGAATCAGCCCCTGCCGCCGCAACAACAGGAGCCTCAGCAGCCGGCCGCCCCGGCCACGCCGCCGCCGCCGTCGGAACCGCAGGGTTTCCGCGCGCGCAAACTGGCTGAACTGGACACGAAATACAGCAACGGTGAACTCGCCATGGAAGACTACATGGCCCAGCGTGCGGAGATCATGAAGGGCTGAACCCTGAAGGTGCGGCGCCGCAGCTCTATGCGAAGAAGCTGTTCCGCAGCTGGTCATTGAGCTGGCCGATTTCCGTCAGGAACCCGTCATGGCCGATAGGTGCCTGGATCACGTGCACCTCAACGTCTCCGGGCAGCGCATCCGCCAATTCCTGGGACTGGGCAGGGAAGTACAGCCTGTCAGTATCAACTGCGGCCACAAAAAACTCGGCCGTTGCCTGTGAGAGAGTCTCCTTGAGCGGACCGCGGCCACGGCACACGTCGTGGCTCATCAGCGCCTCCGTGATGGCGACATAACTGTTCGCATCAAACCGTTGGACCAGCTTGTTGCCCTGATGGTCCAGGTAGCTCTCAACCTGGTACCGGCCGCGCTCCCCCAGTGACGCCGCCCGCAAGGGCGATTCCGCGGCCTGCGCGTTCCGGCCGAACCGGAAATCGAGCTCCTGGGCCGAGCGGTAGGTGATGTGCGCAATGCGGCGGGCCAGAGCCAGTCCGTCCTCGGGCAAGGAACCTCCGTAGTAGTCGCCGCCGTTGAAGTTGGTGTCCTGCCGGATGGCGAGCGTCTGTGCCTGGGCATAGGCAATCTGTTCGGCGGTGCTGCTGGCACCTATCGAGATCACCGCGCAGCGCTGCACGCGGTCCGGGTAGGTGAGCGCCCATTCAAGTGCGCGCGCACCGCCCATGGAGCCGCCCAGGACAGCGAACCAGCTGCCGATGCCGAGCTGGTCAGCCAGCCGCCCCTCGGCCACGGTGGTGTCCCGGAGGGTGACCAGCGGGAACCGGGAACCCCAGGGCTTTCCATCCGGAGCAGCCGACGACGGCCCGGTGGATCCGTAGCAGCCGCCCACAATGTTGATGGAGACAACAAAGAACCTGTCCGTGTCCACCGGGGCGCCGGGACCGGCCAACTGCTCCCACCAGCCGGCTTCGTCCGATGCCCCCTTTGTCACGTGGGTGCTGCCGGTCAGGGCGTGTTGGACGAGCACCGCGTTTGAAGCATCCGCGTTGAGCGTTCCCCACGTTTCGTAGGCAAGGGTTACATCCGGCAGGAACCCGCCGGCTTCCAGCTCAAGGCCGCCGATTCCCAGGTACCGGACCATGCCGTCCGGCACCGTTCCGACAGCAGGAGTGCAGGACGCGGCAGTTGCTTTGGGATTGGAGTCGGCGTTGGCGTTGGCGTTGGCCGGATGATCGGGAACGGCGGGAATCCGGTCATTGTTTCCGATGTCGGATAAGGCAGCCTTTCCGTTTTCAGGTACGGCGGTGCGGGCGACGGCAATCGTCATGTGAGGACCTTTTCTACGCGCTTGCCCGCCGTCAGCTGACCGGCAGGCCAGGTCTTCACCCGGGGCACCCCGCCGCAGAAGGAGGGTTGCCGGCCAGCAAGCCGGGGCTGTCGCTGGCACTCATGACCTGAGGCAAGTCTACGAAATGCGGAGTCCCAATGGCGAAGATTGTGACACCTTTATGACTCCCCGCTGTCCGGATGCCCGTCAGGCACCCGGACAGCCGCTGCAGATCAGCCGTTGCAGCTGCCGCTCAGACGCCCCTGGCGGCGCGGAAGCCCGCCTCGAGATCAGCAAGGACGTCATGGATGTGCTCGAGGCCCACGGAGAGCCTCACCCTGCTTCCGCGCCGCCGGCAAGGTGGAACGCCACCGCGGCACCGGTGCCTTTGGGCAATCAGGAACGCAGTGACCGGCGATACGGCTGTCGGATGAGGGTCTTTAATGGACATCCCATGACGGTTAGGGATGCCTTAGCTGAGAGCTCCATCACAAAGTGTCAAGATGATGGCATGCGCATGGATCACGTCTCTTACGCCTGTGAACACGATGGCCTGGCTGCCACCACCGACCGTATTTCGACCGCCCTCGGCGTCGAAGCCGTCAAGGGTGGTGTCCATCCCCGATTTGGTACCAGGAACATGATTATCCCGCTCGCCGGGCACAAATATCTGGAGGTTGTGGAGGTCCTGGACCACCCGGCTTCTGACAAGGCACCCTTCGGCCAGGCTGTCCGGGCACGCTCGGCAGCCGGCGGCGGCTGGATGGGATGGTGCGTCGAAGTTGACGACCTCGCCCCGTTCGAAGACCGCCTGGGCCGCGCCGCCGTCAACGGCAATCGCAAGTTCCCGGATGGGCGCGAACTGGTCTGGAAGCAGATCGGCATCCTTGGGCTCATTGCCGATCCGCAGGTCCCCTACATGCTCAAGTGGGAAGGCGATCCGGACCTTCATCCGTCCAACGCCTACGAGAGCAACGTCAAGATGTCCAGCCTCACCATCGCCGGCTCAGCAGAGCGGGTCACCGAATGGCTGGGCGAACCTGTCGAGAAGCCGCTTGAGGACGTCGCCGTGAACTGGCTGGCTCCACACGGCACGCCCGGCATCCTGTCAGTCACCTTCGAAACCGCATCCGGAGCGGTCACCATCTGACCCTCGCTTCACCGGTCTCTGTGTCCACCTGAACTTCGGCCGCCATCAGCGGGTGCCAATGACGCCACCCACCGATGGCGGCCGAATCCCCTTAACGATCAGCCCGGCTGACGCCCGGCCCGGCTGGTACAGCCGAAAGCCCCGGGCCCTTTATCGCGGGGAACCGGATGCTTCGTCGGTGATGTCCGCAGAGCGGGCGGGGAGGTGCCCGCCCGCTCCGCGGTCGCTCATGGTCCGGTGGTGAAGCTCCAGGAAGTCCAGAGCAGACTGTTCCCCGCGGCGTCCTTGATGCCGCCGCTGAGGCCCGCGGTGTACTTGGTGCGCGCGGTGAGCGTTAGCCCTGGGTTGAGGGTTGCCACCCGCGTGGTGGCGTTGTAGCTGACCACCGCGCTGATCACGCTGCCGGTGGCGGCGTTCCTCAGGGCGAACGTACCACTGGTTACACCGGTCACCTTCTCGCTGAGGGCTGCCGTCACATTGGCCACCCGGCTGACCCCGACAGCGCCTGGAGCCGGTGACTTCGTGCCCACGGTTGGCCGCGGCCCGGTGGTGAAGCTCCAGCTGCTAGCAGTGAGGGGGTTGCCCGCGGTGTCCTTAATCCCGGCGCTCACCGTGGCGGTGTATCTGGTGTCCGCTGCCAGGGTTACCCCTGGGTTGAGGGTTGCCACCCGGGTGGTGGCGTTGTAACTCACCGCCGATGCGACCGCAGCCCCTGCTGCGTTCTTCAGGGTAAACGTTGCGGACGAAACGCCTGTGACGTTTTCACTGAAGGTCGCCGTGACGTTGCTGGTCTGGCTGACGGCGGTGGTGCCTGCTGCCGGAGTGCCCGGCCTGGCGGTCGGCCCGGCGATGTCAACGGTGACCCGAAGGGTACCGGTGGACATCGTCTCGGGCACTCCCGTAGCGAATTCGCTGGCTGTTACGCTGTGAGCCCCGCTGGCCAAGGGAAGATCCGGAGCCACCGAGTATGTTCCCCCGGCACCCACGGTGGCGGTGCCCCGCAGCGCCCCGTCCACATACAGGTTCACTCCTGTGGAAGTGGTGAGGGCGGTCGCACCGGTAAAGACCGGGGAGCGGTTCGCGGTGAGGTTATCCGTGCTTGAGCTGCCCGTGTCAGTGGCTGCAGTCATGTCCGGAGCCGAGGGGCCGTTCGCCAACGGCGCGGTGCATGGTGCTCCGGGGCCGGCGAACTGTCCGAACTCGAAGATCGTTGCCTCGGCGGTGGTCGCCGGGTCTGTTCCCAGCCACAAAGCCCTGCTCTCGTTGGCGACCGCCCTGTCGGCGTCGCTCGTGCCGTCCACGGTGCTGACCTGGCCGAGTCCGGTAAAGGTGGCCGTCCACGACGTCAGCCCGGGCCCGTCGTAGGCCAAGGTGCCGTCACCGCCGCCCGCCGCGGCACGGATGGTGCGCTTTCCGTTGATGACAAATGACTGCCTGCCGGCGACCACCCTGGCCTCGAGCTGGGAAGCCGGTATCTGGCCTCCGCCAGCGGCGATCGCCGTTCCCTTCATCACCACCGTGGACGCGTTGACTTTCGTTGCCGGCTGCGTGACGGTGACATTCGCTGTGCTGGTCTGGTCCCCGATGCCGGGCGCCGTCAGGATGCGTGCAACGTCACCGGGCCGGATATCCGGAGTGACTCCCTCCCAACACGCGCCTCCGGGGTGGTTTACTTCCACGAACCCGTCGAACCCGGGGGTCGCCGGGTCGTCTTGGGGAACCACATTCGTTGCAGTCCCCACCACGGCGCCGCCGCGGACGATCTGAACCGTAGGCCGGTCACCGGTCGCGTAACCTGCAGCCGAGACAAAGTCCCTGACCGGAAAGACAATGATACTGTGCGGCGCCACGGGCGGATCATTAATCGCCGCCGCGGCCGCCGGCACCGCACCCAACGGCACCATAACAACCCCCACCGCGCCCGCAAGGACGGCGGCTGCCAAACGCGTGTACTTCATTTCTCTGGACATGACTCTGTGCCTCTCGCTAAGACCGCATCACGCCGGCGATCGGTAGTCGCCCGCCGGCGCGTACCTATACCCGTTCCCAGTACGCGTCCCAAAGATAGCCAACAGAAACTGGAAAAACCTTGCGCCCGACGTACCGCCCAATGACCGCTTCCCGGCGGCATCAGGGCTCACCGACGTCTCGGAAGGGAGCACCAGGCTGCCATTCAACGGATGGATGAAGTCATCACGGGCCTACGACGTCTCCCGCAGGTCCTCACCGGGCCCGGATATCCAGAGAATGAGCGATTCTACGGAAGGGTCGGGCAGCGCGTCACGGCGGCCTTTGTGTGGTTACAGCCGAAGTAAATTTGTGTCACAGTCCGCGGAACCTCAGATTCTGAGCAGAGGATTGACGAAACCGTTGAAGGTCGCCGACTGCCATCCGGCCCCGCGCTCACCCCTGAGGTCCCCCAGATTTGGGGGGAAGCAATTGCTTGACAAGCGGGTCTTCGCATTTTGCGTTTTCACAAGGCGCCGTGACAAGGCGTGCATTGTCCGAATCTGCACGCGGAAGTCCGCCGCTGGCACACCCGGCAACGGCGGACGCCGGCGGGCCTAGTACTACAGTCGCGTTTAATTTAGGCGGTCGCGGCGGTTTAATCGGACTTTCCGGTCGTGGCCTGTTAATCGTTGGTGGTGAGTGATGATATTTGTGTGGCGGAGGTAGAAGAGTGGGCCGAAGGTCTGGAGGAAATCGGCGATCTTATTGGGCCGCGGTTTGTCCGGTCTGAACCGCGGCGGAATGCTGTTGGGTATGTGCGCGGGCTGCTTTCGGATGAGGAACGGAAAAATTCCTGGACCCTGTCTGAACGCGCCGGGCACGGCACCCCGGATGGCATGCAGCGCCTGCTCTCGACCACTGACTGGGACCCGGAGGTTGTGCGGGATGATTTGTTCACCTACGTCAATCGCCACCTGGGCGATCCCGGCGGGATCCTGATCATCGACGAGACCGGATTCCTCAAGAAGGGCGCCGAATCGGCCGGGGTCGCACGCCAGTATTCAGGCACTGCCGGGCGGGTGGAGAACTGCCAGATCGGGGTGTTTCTGACGTACTCCGCCCCGGCCGGGCGCACCCTGCTGGACCGGGAACTTTACCTGCCCAAAACCTGGGCCGATGACCGGGAAAGATGCACCCGGGCCGGGATCCCCAAAACCAGGGAATTCGCCACGAAACCGGTGCTCGCCGCGGACATGATCGACCGCGCCCTGGATGCCGGGATCCCGGCCCGCTGGGCCACCGGGGACGCTGTCTACGGACAGCACACGGGGCTGCGCCGCCGCCTGGAAGCCCGAGGTCTGCACTACGTGCTGGCCGTTCCCATGAACCAAAACATCATCGCCCCCACCGCAGGGATCGGCGAGCAATGGCGCGCGGATAAACTAATCGCTTCCCTGCGCGGCAACGCCTGGCGGACCCGCACCGCCGGGGCAGGAACCAAGGGCGAGCGTCGATACTCCTGGGCACGGACCCGCATCAACGGACCCGCCGAAACCGGAGAACACTGGCTGCTGGCCCGCCGCTCCCTGAAAGACCCCACCGACCTGGCCTACTACATCTGCCACGGCCCCAACCGGGTCTCCCTCGCCGAACTGGTGCGGATCGCCGGCGCCCGCTGGGCGATCGAGGAAACCTTCCAAACCTCCAAAGGCGAAACCGGGCTGGACCACTACCAGGTCCGCCAATACACCGGCTGGTACCGGCACATCACCCTCTCCATGTTCGCCCAGGCCTTCCTGACCGTGATCCGCTCCAAAAAAGGGGCCCTGCCGCCGCAGACGGCGAACTGATCCGGCTCTCACTGCCCGAAATCAGGCGGCTGCTCGTCCGCCTCGTCTGGCACCGCACCACCAGCCCGAAACACGTCCTGGAACACTCAACCTGGCGACGAAAACACCAACACCGAGCCCGACGCTGCCATTACAAGGCCCGCGGACACACCCAATAAACGCGACTGTAGTACTAGACCAGGAAGCGCATAAGCGCCGCAACGTCGTCGGGCGGTCTCTCAAACTTTCAAACAACGGCGGGAGCCGGCGACCCGATACGACAAGCCTGACCGTTCCTACCGTGGCGGCGGCGTGCACTAGCCAAGCCCGACTGCCTTGCCGAAGAGGCTGAAGCCGACGAATGCCACGATGTCCAGCACCGCATGGGCAATCACCAGCGGCATGACACGGCCGGTCTTTGCATAGATCCAGGCGAAGACCACCCCCATCACGGCGTTCCCGATGAACGGCCCGAAGCCCTGGTACAGGTGATAGCTGCCCCTCAGCATGGAGCTGGCAAATATGGCCAGCGGCATGCTCCAGCCGAATTTGCCCAGCCGGTCCAGCAGATAGCCCACCACAATGACTTCCTCCACGACGCCGTGCCGTATCGCGGACAGTATCAGCACAGGAACAGTCCACCAGTAGGAGTCCAGCGCACTGGGGATGATCGCTGTGGTGATGCCCAGCGCCCGGCCTCCTGCGTAGAGTCCCAGGGAGGGAATGCCGATCAGTGCCGCAAGGCCCAGACCCTGCAGCAGATCCACACCGGGCCTGGCGAAGTTGAAGCCCAGTTTCCGGAATGCCGAGCCGCTCGTCCGCCCGTCATTGGGTGTCCGGACATGATCCGTCAGGAAGTAGATCACCAGCAGCACCGGCACCAGCGCGAAGACTATGTCCAGCAGCTGATAGGTGAGATCGAAGTATTCGCGGGTGCTCTGCGAACGGTTAAGCGTGGAGGTGCCCTGGGCAAGGGGTGCCCGGGTCACCTTGTCCAGGAGCTGCACCACGGAGTAGACAGCGGACTGGCCGAGGGACAGTCCGAGGACAATCCAGACTTCAATCCGCAGACGACGGCGGGCAGGAACCAACATGTTCCTATCTTGCCTTTAGTTTCTGGTTCTTTCCTGTTGCCCTGCTTCTTTCGGGCCGGGCCTATGCTTGGTGGTTATGAGTGCGCCCGGGAAAATCATCATGATCCGGCATGGCCAGTCCGCGGCCAATGCCGACACCTCCATCTACAACCGGGTGCCGGACTACCGGATACCGCTGACGCCGAAGGGCCTCGAGCAGGCCAAGGCAGCCGGGGAGCAGATCCGGCGCCAGCTCGATGGCCGCCAGGTCTGCGTTTATGTGTCTCCGTATCTGCGGGCGTACCAGACCCTGGAAGCACTCGACCTGGGCGCGCTTATTGAACGGGTGGTCGAAGAGCCCCGGCTCCGCGAACAGGACTGGGCGAATTTCCAGATCACCGGGGAAATCGAAGACCAGAAGGAACTGAGGAATGCCTATGGGCACTTCTTCTACCGGTTCCGCGAGGGCGAGTCGGGCTCAGACGTCTACGACCGCATTTCCTCGTTTATGGAAACCCTCTACAGGCACTGGTCCAGGCCCAGCTACGCGCCCAACACATTGCTGGTGACACATGGTCTGACCATGCGGCTGTTCTGCATGCGCTGGTTCCACTGGTCCGTTGAGTACTTCGAGTCGCTGAATAACCCGGACAACGCAGAGGTCCGCACGCTGCTGCGCACGGACCACGGCAAGTATGAGCTGGACAAGCCGTTCAGCCAGTGGGTGGAGCGAAGCGTCAACGAGTCAGTGCTGAACGCTCCTCATATGATCTGGTGAGGAGTCCGGCCGGAAAGAGGATCAGGATTCCTGTGCCGGCGGCGCCACAATGACTTCGGTGCCGTTGGCCTCGAACGCAGCCTTGTCCGTGTCTGAAATGCCGGAGTCGGTGATCAGCTTGCTGAACCGGTAACCCGCCATGGTGGCGAACGCGCGCCGCCCCACTTTGGAAGAGTCCGCCAACACATAGGACACGGCGGCACGGCGGGCCATCAGCGCGTTGACGGAGGCCTCCCCCTCGTCCGTGATGGTAGGGCCAAACGCAGGATCGATGCCGTTTACCCCGATGAAGGCGATGTCCAGCGCGACCTTCTGCATGATGATGTCCGTGTACGGCCCCACCAGCTCGTAGGATCGCGGGTTCAGGATGCCACCGGTCACCATGATCTTGATATTGGGCCGGACAGCAAGCTGGGACGCAATATTGATGGCATTGGTGACCACCGTCAACGTGGCGCGGTTGGAGTGCGTGTTCAGATCAGCGCGGGTTGACAAAACCTGCGCCAAGGCAGTGCTGGTGGTGCCGCCGCTGAGGCCGATCACTGCCCCCGGCTGGATCAGCGCAGAGGCGGCCAGCGCGATCTGCTGTTTCGCTTCGGCGTGATCGTCCCGGTTATAGCGGCCAGGGAGGTCGTAGGCGACCGAACCTGTGGTTGCTCCACCCCTGGTCCGGCTGAGCAGCCGCTGCTTGGCAAGGCTGTCCAGATCGCGTCGCGCCGTGGCAGGCGACACGCCGAGTTGCGTGACAATGTCCTCCACGTCAACCTGCCCGGACTCCGCCAGCAGATCCAGGATCGCAGTCAGTCGATCGGTGCGCGTCATCACTAACCTCTCAAGAGTCGAATTAAATGGCCTTCGCAAAAAGCGTCAGCAACCGTGACACCTCGGGCGCCAGGGCATCCCGGCCTGCCTTGATGTACTTCCGGGAATCCACCACTGAAGGATTCGCAACCAGGTAGTCCCGGACCGCGCGCGTGAAGAACCCATTCAGGTGGGTGGATACATTGATCTTAGTCATCCCCGACCCGATGGCAGCCACAATCGACTCATCCGGGACCCCCGATGAACCGTGCAACACGAGCGGCACGCCAAGTGCCGACTTCAACCGGGTGATGAGCCCCAGGTCCAGGGCTGCGCTTCGTTCCGTCATGGCGTGGGAAGAGCCCACGGCCACGGCCAGCGCGTCCACTCCGGTGGCTGCCACGAATGCAGCGGCCTCATCGGGATCTGTTCGGACGCCCGGAGCATGGGCGCCGTTCTTGCCGCCGACTTTGCCCAGCTCGGCCTCGACATAGACGCCCCTGCTGTGTGCATATTCCGTCACTCGCCGGGTAGCGGCGACATTCAGTTCATAGGCCAGGTGGGCGCCGTCGTACATGACGGACCCGAAGCCCAGATCAACGGCCTGGAGGGCCAGCTCTTCGGACTCGGCGTGGTCCAGATGCAGGGACACCGGAACGGCGGCCTGCCTGGCGACCGCCAGCGAGGCGAGCGCCAGGGGCTCCAGACCGCCGTGGAAAGCGGCGCAGTTCTCGGAGATCTGCAGGATCACCGGCAGCCCGGCCGCCTCGGCACCGGCCACCAGCCCCTCCAGGGTCTCCAGGTGGACTATATTGAAGGCGCCCTGGCCGGCGCCGCGTTCCGCAGCACTGTCCATCAGATCACGGGTGTTGACCAGGGTCATGGAATCTCCTTGTGGGTGACGATCAGCTGATCGGCAAGTTCTGTGTGGCGGGGCGAGATCTCCCCTGCACCGGGCATCAGCACGGCTGCAGCGGACCAGGAGGTGGCCGCCCGGAGGATCTGCTCGAGGTCAGTAATGCCGTTGGCAAGTGCGACGGCGGCGGCCGAGACTGCCGCATCTCCGGCGCCGGTGGGGTTGCCGCAGAGGGCCTCCGGTAGCCGTGCTTGCCAGTAATGGCCTGGTGCGGCGGCATCAAATGCCAGCATGCCGTCGGGACCGGCGCTGACCAGAACCCGCTTGGCGCCAAGGGAAATGAGCTTGAGGGCGGCCGCAACCAGGTCCTGCTCCCCCACTGCCTCGATCAGTTCATGATTGTTTGGCTTAAGAAGATCTGCTCCGGCCTTCGCAGCGGCGACAATCCCGGGACCGGAGGTATCGATAATTGCCGGGACTCCGGCGTCGTGCGCCAGTTTCACCAATGCCGGGTAGAAGTCCCGGGGTGCGCCGGCCGGAAGGCTGCCGGACCCCACCAGTACACCGGCCGGGTGGCCATCATCCCCGCTGAGGCTTTCCACGACGGCGGCAGCCAGGGCCTGCCATTCAGCCGGTTGCAGCGGCAGACCACGTTCATTAAAAATGGACGTATCCCCGCTGACGGTATCCACCAGCGCGATGCTCCGGCGGGTCTCAGCCTGCGCCCGGATCAGACGATGGGGCACACCGCTGGCTTCAAGCTCGGCGGCGAACGCCGCACCGGAAACACCACCGGCAGGGACGATGGCCAGGACGGGGTTCCCCAGCTGGTGGGCCACCCTGGCGACATTCAGTCCTTTGCCGCCGGCCCGGACCAGCGGCGTTTCCACCCGGTGGCTTCCGCCGGGGGTAATGCCGTCAACCTGATAAGTGACGTCGACTGCGGGATTCGGCGTGACGGTAATGACACGCCTCATGTGGAGACTCCCGCCGGTGTCAGCAGCATCCGGGCCTGCAATGCAGCGCCAATCAGGCCCGCATTCTGTCCCAGCTGCGCCTTCAGGATCTGCGGGCGCCGGTGGAAGGTCAGAAGTTCATCCACGCGCCGGCGCAGGGGCGCCAGGAGTTCCTCGCCGGCTTCCGAGAGCCCGCCGCCAACCACCACAGCCTCGGTGCCGATGATGTTGACACACTGGGCAATGCTGAATGCCAAGGCCTCGATGGCATCCATCCAGATCTGCTGCGCGGTGGCATCATGTGCCAGGGCAAGCCTCAGCACACCCCTGGCGCCATTCACTTCAGTACCTGTCAACGCTGTGTACCGCTGGGCAATGGCACCGGCGGAACCCACGGATTCCAGGATGGCTGTGCCTTTGCCGGACGGATCCGGCACCAGGGCGTGCCCCAGCTCGCCGGCGTAGCCGCCGGCAGCCACGGGCCGGCCACCGGAGAACACGGCGCCTGCGATCCCCGTCCCGAGAATCATCACCACCACGTCGCTGAACCCTTTGGCCGCACCGAGACGGAGCTCGGCGCTGCCGGCTGATCCGACGTCGTGCCCGAAAGCCACCGGCACCCCAAGGCGCCGCTCGGCCTCGAGGGTGAAGGGATAGTTCCGCCACCCGAGGTTTGCCGAGAAAATACCGGTCCCGGCCGCAGAGTCAACAAGACCCGGCACCATCAGGCCGGCTGCCGCGACGTGAATATCCGGAAACTCGCCTGCCAGATCTGCGGCGAGTCCGGCCACGCAGTCCAGCACGGCTTCCGCTGTCCTGTTCCCTGAGAGTGGGGTTGCAACGCGCCTGAGGCCGCGGATGGCGCCGGACGCATCAACGATTCCGGCTTTCATGTCTGTTCCGCCGACGTCGAACGCCATCACAGCGGCGGGTGCCGGACCGAGGGAGACTGGTCGGCGTGGTGTGGGGGCGTGTGACATCAAGCTGTGCCTAGACCGTGGCGTCGAGGATGACGGAACGGGTGAGGTTGCGGGGAAGGTCCGGGTTGAGACCGCGGACCCGGGCGCGCTCCAGCGTGACCTTGTGGACGCGGGCAAGTTCAGCCAGCGGGTGCTTGTCCGTGTTGATGTACAGGGCGCCGGTCTGCGCAACATCGGCGTCGAGTCCCTCCGGCTGCTCGCCGAAGAGCCAGGTGACCCGGCCGGGAGCGGCAATGGAGATAGGGCCATGACGGTATTCCATGGCCGGGTAGGACTCGGTCCAGCCCTGCACTGCCTCGCGCATCTTCAGCCCGGCTTCGTGCGCCAGCCCGACGGTCCAGCCGCGGCCCAGGAACGTGAACTGCTCGGCGTCAAGCAGTTCCTGCGGGACATCTGCGGTCACTGCCGTCCGGGCATCTTCAACCGCCTGGCTGAGGTCGATGTCGAGGCTGGTCAGGAGGTAGGCCAGCGCGGACGTCGCAAAGCGGGTCTGCACCACCGACTTCTCGTCGGCGTACGGCAGGCCGATGATGGCGTCGGCCAGGCCGACGATCGGGGATTCGACGTCGCCGATCAGCGCCACGGTGCGCACCTTGCCCCTGAGATCGGCCAGCAGGCCGAGTACCTCGGTGGTGGTGCCCGAACGGGTGATGGCAACCACAACGCCGTAGTCACGGGCGTCACTGTTGCTGTTCAGGAACGCCTCGGATGCGGCAAACGCATCCGTCAGCCCTTTGCCTGCGGTCTCGCGGGCAGCGGCGTAGCTCTGGGCCATAAACCAGGAGGTCCCGCAGCCGATGACGGCGACACGCTGGCCATCGGCAGGAAGGAGGTCCTCGGCCTTGGCCTGGGCGATGGCTCGCGTCCAGACCTCGGGCTGGGACGTCAGTTCTTCATCCATGAACGCTCCAAGCGTGGCGTCAGTCATAGGTTTTGTGCTCCTTAAGCGGTGAAACAGTGCCTTCCCGGCTGCAGCGCGCAGTTCCGGCATAGCTGGTGACGTTTTTTGACTAATACTAAGACTAAACGAGCAACATCAATCGCACAAGAATCACTTCTGATTTTTCCATCGCGCCTACGCCGAAAATCGCCCGGAAGCAATGGGGCAACGGCCCCGCCGTCCTGGATGTTCGCTTTTGTGAGTTTGAGTCATTATTCGGTTAGCTCTTGTCAGATTGTGGTGAGGTGGGACACTCTAGAACAGAACCGCACCAAACTGATCGAATCTTATCGGAAACAATCAACAAGGAGCATTGATGCCCCGCATCCCGCTACCAGCGCGCCTCACAAGCCTCAGCCTGGCCTGCGTCCTGGCAACCTCATCACTCGCACTCATGGCAACCACCCCGGCGCACGCCGACGTCCTGTCCCCGGCTGGAACAGAGACCATCACCTCCGGAAACATCTCTGTACTGGTCTCAAAGTCCTTCCCCCAGGTCATCCGCTACACAGACGTAGCAACACAGTCCAGCCTGTCCGGCACCGCCGAGCAGCTGAACACCATCACCATCAACGGGACTGAACAGCCCGTGACCGTGACGTCCAGCAAGTCCGGCGAGACCGCCGTCGACTACGTCCTGACGGTTCCGGGCATGGGCGGGATCACGCTGGATGCCCGCCTCTCCGCGGACAACAGCGTGGTGACCTTCAACGTCACCAAAATCAATGACGCCCCGGCCAACCAGGTCAAGACCCTGCAACTCCCCAAGTTGAACCTCGCCACTGTCTCCTCCGCTGAACCGGGCGCGCAGGTTTCCACCGCCAACCTGTCGGTGGACCGGGCCAAGACAGGAGACATCTTTACACCCGTCACTGCCACCACGCCGGTGGACGCCGCGGCTAAGGGCTCCGCCTACGCACTCGCCAACACAGCGAAGCTGGGGGCCGCCTTCGAGTCCAACTCCCTCTATGACACCTCCTCCGGAGCCGGTTACAAGGACCAGGGACGCTTCTGGCACCAGGCCGTCAGCAACGGCAGTGGCGGCGTGCAGATGGGTGTGGCCAGCGGACAATGGCTGTACCGCGTGGACGGATCCAATAAAACCGAGGAACTGCCCTGGACCCGCGTGGCCATCACCCCGGATGCCAACGCCGATTCCGTGGTGGACTGGCAGGACGCCGCGATCGCCATGCGGACCATCGAGGTCAGGGCCTACAAGGGTGGCCAGACACCGGACAACGTCATCACCCACATTCCGTTCAACTTCGCCTCGCAGGCCACACACCCGTTCCTGCGCACGCTGGACGACGTTAAGCGGATTTCCCAGGCAACAGACGGCCTGGGCCAGGTAGCCATGCTCAAGGGCTATACCTCGGAGGGTCATGACTCGGCCAATACCGACTACGGCAACAATTTCAATACCCGCGCCGGCGGCCTCAAGGATCTCAACCGACTGGTCTCAGCCGGCAAGGAATGGAATGCCAGGTTCGGCGTCCACATCAACGCCACGGAGATCTACCCCGAGGCAAAATCCTTCGCCGAGGATCTGCTGACCGCGAACAAAGCGCTCGGCTGGAATTGGCTGGACCAGTCTTACAAGATCAATCAGCACCAGGACATCATCTCCGGCAAGCTCGCCCAGCGCATCAAGGAACTTGCCGATGCCACGGACGACAACCTGGACTTCGCCTACGTTGATGTCTACTACGAATACGGATGGCTCGCCGAGACCATTCAGGACGAACTGGTCAAGAACGGTTTCCGCGTGGGCTCCGAGTGGGCCGACCACCTCAGCCGCAACAACACCTGGTCGCATTGGGCGAACGATGAAAGCTACGGCGGAAGCGCCAACAAGGGCGTTAATTCGCAGATCCTGCGCTTCATCAACAACACCCAGTCCGATGTCTGGAACCCGGACGCCAGGCTGGGAGTCTCCCACATCGTGGAGTTCGAAGGCTGGACCGGCCAGAACGACTTCAACGCCTTCTCGAAGAACATCTGGACCTCCAACCTGCCGGCCAAGTTCCTGCAGCACCACGAAATCACCAAGTGGACCGCTGACCGGATCGACCTCGCAGACGGCGTAGCCGTCACTGGCAACACGGCGGCCGCACGCGACATCACCGTCAACGGCGCTTCCGTGCTCAAGGGCGGAAAGTACCTGCTTCCGTGGGCTTCCGCCGAAGGCGGCTCACTGGACAAGCTCTACCACTACAACCCTGACGGCGGCAGCACCACTTGGAAGCTGACCGATGCCTTTGCCGGTGCCACCAGCGTGCAGCAGTTCAAGCTGACGGACACCGGCCGCGTCAAGGTAGCCGATATTCCGGTAGTCAACGGTGGAATCACCCTGGTTTCCGACCCCGCACAGCCATATGTCCTGGTGGCGAACGCTGCGACTGTCAGCATTCCCGCTGACGCCTCCTTCGGCGAAGGCACCCGGATCAAGGACCCAGGCTTCAATGCCGCGGACCTGAAAAAGTGGACGACGTCCGGCGACGCCGGGATCGTCCGTGACAGCCTCGGCCGCCGCTACGCCGAACTGGGCGCCGGAGCCTCCTCAATTTCCCAGGAACTTCTTCCGTTCAAGGCAGGCACCTACTCCGTCAGCGCCTTTGTCGAGGTTGAACCGGGGCGGACCCGTGCCGCGACGCTCAAGGTGGAGGTGCCCGGAGGCAAGACCCAGAGCATCACAATCGATAACTCTTCAGCCATCAACTACGTGGCCGGTGATGAAAAGACGGACACCAATTTCCAGCGTGTGCGCACTCTGATCGACGTTCCCAGGAATGGCGCCAAGCCCAAGATCACGCTGACGGCAGGCGAGGGTACGGCCAAGGTCCGTGCGGATGACTTCCGCGCAGTTGAAACCAAGTGGGTCCCGACAACAGGCGTCCTCAGCGAAGACTTCGAGAATGTGGACCAAGGCTGGGGCCCGTTCGTCAAGGGAAACGCAGGCGGCTCCACGGACCCCCGCACCCACCTCACCGAACGCAACCAGCCCTTCACCCAGAAGGGGTGGAACACGAATGTCATCGATGAGGTGCTGGGCGGAACCTGGTCCCTGATCGCGCATGACGAAAATCAGGCGCCCGACGGCGGCCCCGGACTGGTGTACCGCACCACGGACGCTACTGTTCCGCTCGCGTCAGGCCGCAAGTACAAGGTCTCGTTCGATTACCAGAACTCCAAGGCCAACGAGTACAGCTGGGTCAGCGGATACGACACCACGTCCGGACCCACCACCACCCAGTCGCAGACGCTTGGCAAACAGACTGGTACAGCACGCTTTGAGCAGCAGTTCACTGCCGGTTACTGCGGCGACTACTTCGTGGGCCTGCAGCGGACGGGCTCCAGCGAGGGCTCGGACTTCACCCTGGACAACGTCCTGGTTGAAGACCTTGGTGAATCCACTGAAATCCCGGCCTGCGCTACGCTGACGGGAACCCTGGCCACACCCGTCATCCAGCAGGACCGGGCCACTGATTTCACCACGGTGCTGACGTCCACCGAACCGGCCGCAATCAGCAACGTCGAGGTCAGGCTCGCCTTGCCGGAAGGCTGGACGGCCGCCGCGGCAGACGCCGCCACTGCGGCTACTCTCCCGGCTGGCGGTTCTCTGACCACCAGATGGAAGGTGACGGCACCGGCCAGTGCTGACGGCAGCTTCGACATCGGCTTGACCGGAACGTACACCACGACGTCGGCTCCTGTGGGACCGCGTACCGTTTCCGCCATGACGCAGGTCCGCACGCTTCCACGTCCTCCGCAGGCGACGGTGTTCGCCAGCGACCACCCGTGGGTCAGTGCCACGAACGGCTGGGGCCCGGTCGAAAAGGACCGGTCGAACGGTGAGCAGGGCGCCGGCGACGGCAAGCCACTCACACTGAACGGCGTCACCTTCACCAAGGGCCTGGGCGCGCACGCCCCGTCAACCGTCCGGTACTTCCTGGGCGGCTACTGCACCAGATTCACCGCATCCGTTGGCATCGATGACGCACAGACGGGCCCGAACAGCTCAGTGGCCTTTGTGGTCAAGGCTGACAACAAGATGGTCAAGCAGAGTCCCGTGATGGGTGCCTCCACCACTACCTTTCAGATTGATGCAGACGTCACCGGTGCACAGTACGTGGATCTGTTCGCCGACGCCGGTGCGCAGAACTTCAACGACCACGCTGATTGGGCGGACGCCAGGTTCACGTGCTCCGGCACCCGTGTTGATGCGCCGCCGGCTGCTCTGTCCGGCACCGTGTTCGCCTCCGACCTGCCGTGGGCAAGCTCCACGAACGGCTGGGGTCCGGCGGAACGCGACCAGGCAAACGGCGAGCAGAACGCCGGTGACGGCCCTGCGCTGAAGCTCGACGGTGTGACCTACGCCAAGGGCATCGGCGTCCACGCGGATGCCGATGTCACGATCGCCACCGTGACCAGGTGCCAGTCCCTCCAGGCGATCGTTGGTGTTGATGACACCAAACTCACCAAGGGCCTGCACGGATCCGTGGTGTTCATCGTGAAGGGTGACGGTGTGGAGCTCTTCCGCAGTGCTGTGCTCAGTGCCGATTCTGTAGCGCTTCCGGTAAATGTGAACATCACCGGAAAACAGAACGTGCAGCTCATCGCAGACAGGAATGGTGACGACGCCGGCGACGACTGGGGCGACTGGGCAGACGCGAAGTTTCTGTGCAGCCCCTGAGTAGCTGACTGGAAAAGGGCCCCCTCCGCACGGAGAGGGCCCTTTTCCAGTCAGGTCGTATCTCGACCGGACACTTACCGGGCGCGGATCCCTGCCCGCCACACCGCATGGGTGAGCGGGATCCCCGGACGGTACGCAAGATGTGTGGCTGACGGTGCATTGAGAATATGCAGGTCAGCCCGGTGTCCGACGGCGACGGACCCCACCGCGCGTTCGCCGTCGACGTCGTTCCCGGATTCCCGGTGCAGCGCCAGCGCGCCGCCGTAGGTCGCTGCCCGGACGGCTTCGTGGACACTGAGCCGCATCTGGAGGACCGCGGTGGTGACGCAGAAAGCCATGGAGCTCGTGTACGAGGTCCCTGGGTTGCAGTTCGATGCCAGGGCCAGCTGGACGCCGGCGTCGAGCAGTTCGCGGCCTGCGGCCAGCTGCTGACGCGTGGAGAGGTCGCACGCCGGAAGGCACGTGGCCACCGTTCCGCGCATGCCGGAACCGGATGCCGCGTCCCAGGAAGACCAGCTGGACGCGAGGGCATCGACGTCCGCGGCGGACAGGTAGTTCACATGGTCCACGCTGGCCGCACCGAATTCCACGGCCAGCTGCACCCCGGCTCCTTCTCCCAGCTGGTTGCCATGCACCCGCAGCCCCAGCCCGGCGTCCCTGCAGGCCTGCAACACCCGACGGGACTGCTCAGCGGTGAACGCGCCCTCTTCGCAGAACACGTCCGCCCAGCGCACATAGGGACGGACTGCCTCAAGCATGGGCCCGCATACAAGGTCCGTGTACTCGTCCGGATCGGCGCCCGCCGGGACAAGGTGCGCCCCAAGATAGGTCACCTCGTCAGCAACCGTGGAGGCAATCCGTGCGCTGCGCGCCTCATGCTCAACGTCCAGGCCGTAACCGGTCTTGGTTTCCAGATAGGTGGTCCCCTGCGAGACCGCCTCGGCAACCCGGCCCATGGCCAGCCTGGTGAGATCAAAATCCGACGTGCTCCGGGTAGCCCCGGTGGTGACGGCGATTCCGCCGGCACTGTAGCTCTCCCCGGCCATCCGGGCCTCGAATTCGGCGGTCCTGTCGCCGGCAAAGATGAGGTGTGTGTGGGAGTCGACCCAGCCTGGCAGTACGGCGCGCCCGCCGGCATCAACGGCGTCATCTGCCGCCGGCGCGTCTGCTGCCGTGCCGATCCAGGAGATCCGCTCGCCTTCGATCACCACGGCCGCGTCCTTCAGGACCCGGTGATTAAGGTCCTGGGTCATCAGTTCGCCGATGTTGGTGATAAGTGTGCTCATATGACCATTGTTCAGCGCCGGATGGACCAGCGCGTGGCGGCCAGCAACTCCGCCGTCCGGGATACCGGACTGCTCCCGGATCCGGCCAGGATCTGAGCGGCGGCCAGTTCGGCCATGGCGGAGGACGTCTGGAAACCGTAGCCGCCCTGGCCGGCGAGCCAGAAGAAACCGGGGGCCTCGGCGTCGAACCCCGCTACCGGGACGCCGTCGGCCGCTTCCGTACGCAAACCGGTCCACGCCTTGCGGACGCCGCGGATTCCCAGGGTGGTCAGGGCGTTGAGCCGCGCGATGAGCCGGTCCACATCGCCGGCGAACGGCTGCGCATCCTCCGGACCGCTGGGAACCGTTTCCGACGGGGAAATCAGCACGTTGCCGCCGTCGCGGCGGAAATAGAAAGAGCCGTCAGCTGCCGCCACCATGGGCGTGCCTTCGGGGAGCGGATGCTCGACGTCGACAATGGCCGCCGTGCGGCGGTACGGCTGAAGCCCGAGCTTCTCCACGCCGCTGATAACGGCGAGCTCGTCTGCCCAGGCGCCGGCGGCATTGACCATCACGCCCCCCTCGAACGCCTCCTGGCCGGCACCGAGCCGCCAACCACTGCCTAGCCGCTGGGCCGAGTGGACGCGTGCACCGGTGATGATGTCGACGCCCGCGGCCGCTGCCTGTTGTCGGTGGTCCTCGAGCAGTACAGGCGCATTGCACGCGAACGAACCCTCATCCAGACCGGCCGCCGTGAAGGAGCCTGGTTCCAGTGCGGGGCAGAACTGCAGAGCCTCAGCATGCGTGATCCCGCGCATGTGGCCACTTGCTTCTGCCCGGACCGCGTCCTCATCTCCGATCAGCATGAAGCTGCGTGGCGAAAGGACAGGTTGGGGCAACAGAGCGTCTCTTGCGGCAATTAACTCAAGTGTGCGGACCGTGAGTTCCTGCACCACGGCAGGTCCGTAGCTCGGGATCAGCTGGCGGGCAGAGCGTGAGGACGTGTGGTACGCCAGCTCCTGCTCGGCTTCGACGAGCGCAACGGTGCATTTTCCCGCAAGTGCGGAGGCCAGGGACAGCCCGGCAATGCCTCCGCCCACGATCACCACATCATAATTCGCAGCCATGCCCCTATCCTTGCAGACGGCGGCAGGCTTTCCCGACTGCCGGCCGCCGTCAGGCTTTTGCCGGCTGCCGTCAGGCGGCCACGGCGTCACGGCTCTTGACGAACGCCTGCACGCACGCCTCGACGTCGTCCGGGCTGTGGGCGGCGGACAGCTGGACCCGGATGCGGGCTGCCCCGCGCGGCACTACCGGGAAGCTGAAGGCCGTGACAAAAACGCCGTTGTGCAGCATTTCGTCTGCGACCTTGGCGGCCATCACGGCATCGCCGAACATCACGGGGACTATGGCATGCTCGCCGTCGAGCAGCTCAAAGCCCTCTTCCGTCATGCGGCTGCGGAAAAGCGCGGCGTTCTCGAAGAGCCTGCTGCGGAGCTCACCGGACGTCTCCACGAGGTCCAGTGCCTTCAGGGTTGCCGCCACGATTGCCGGTGCCAGCGAGTTGGAGAAAAGGTACGGGCGGGCCTTCTGGCGGAGCATGGCCACCACTTCGCTGCGGCCGGAAACGTAGCCGCCGGACGCGCCACCCAGGGCCTTGCCGAACGTACCGGTGTAAATGTCCACGCGGTGGCTGACACCTGCGTGTTCCGGCGTGCCGGCGCCGGTGGCGCCCATAAAGCCCACGGCATGGGAGTCATCCACCATTACCAGGGCATCGTGCTTTTCCGCGAGATCGCAGATGGCTTCCAGCGGCGCCAGATAGCCGTCCATGGAGAACACGCCGTCCGTGACGATGATCTTGCGGCGCGCACCCTTTGCAGCAATCAGTTTCGCTTCGAGGTCCGACATGTCCTGGTTGGCATAGCGGAACCGCTGTGCCTTGCAGAGCCGGATGCCGTCGATGATGGAGGCGTGGTTCAGGGCATCGGAGATGATGGCATCTTCCGGGCCGAAAAGGGATTCGAAAACACCGCCGTTGGCGTCGAAGCAGCTGGAGAACAGGATGGTGTCCTCGGTGCCGAGGAACCTGGCGACACGGGCCTCCAGTTCCAGGTGCAGATCCTGGGTGCCGCAGATGAACCGTACGCTGGCCATGCCGAAACCGCGCTCGTCCATGGCGGACTTTGCCGCGGCGATGATCTCCGGGTGATCGGCCAGGCCAAGGTAGTTGTTGGCGCAGAAATTCAGGACGTTGGTGCCGGCCCCGCCGATCTGGCCGGCGTTGATGTGGCTGGACTGCGCAGAGTTGATGCTGCGCTCGGTCTTGAAGAGTCCGGCGGTGCGGATCTCGTCCAGCTCGGCCTGCAGCTGGTCCTTGATTGCGGTGTACATAGCTCTCCTTAGATTTCTGTCCAGTCGAGGACGACCTTGCCGCCGACGCCGGCGCGGGCGATTTCGAAGCCCTTTTCCCATTCGGTTGCGGGAAGCTTGTCCGTCACCACGGCGGAAATGTTCGCATGCAGTGCCGGGTTGGAGGACAGCATGGCGCTCATGGCGTACCAGGTTTCGAACATTTCCCGGCCGTAAATACCCTTCATGGTCAGCATATGCGTGACCACCTTGCCCCAGTCGATGTTGATGGACTGGCTCGGCAGGCCAAGCATGGCAATCCTGCCGCCGTGGTTCATGTTCTCGATCATTTCCGGCAGGGCTGTTGGGTGGCCGGACATCTCCATGCCGATATCGAAGCCTTCGCGCATGCCGAGTTCGCGCTGCGCATCCTTGATCCGCATCTTGGAGACGTCGATGGCCAGGTCCACGCCCAGTTGACTGGCCAGTTCCAGCCGGGGCGCCGAAACGTCCGTGATGGCGATCTTGCGTGCACCCGCGTGGCGGGCGACGGCGATTGCCATCAGTCCGATGGGGCCGGCACCGGTGATCAGCACATCCTCGCCTACCAGCGGAAAGCTCAGGGCTGTGTGGACGGCGTTGCCGAAGGGATCGAAGATGGCGCCGAGTTCCGGCGTCACGGACGGATCCTGATGGACCCACACGTTGGTCTCGGGAATGACCACGTACTCAGCAAACGCCCCGTCACGCTGGACGCCGACGCTGACGGTGTTGATGCACATCTGCTTGCGCCCGGCGCGGCAGTTGCGGCAGATCCCGCAGACGATATGGCCTTCGCCGGAAACGCGGTCGCCCACCCTGACGTCCATCACGTCCTCGCCGGTCTCCACCACTTCGCCGTAGAACTCGTGGCCGGCAATAAGCGGTGCCGCGATGATGCTCTGCGCCCAGGCGTCCCAGGACTGGATGTGCAGGTCCGTGCCGCAGATGCCGGTGGTCATCACACGGATCTTGACGTCGCCGGGGCCGGTTTCGGGCTCGGGGCGGTCAACCAGCTCAAACCCGGCATGCGCGCCGGCCTTGTACAGAGCCTTCATGGGCTTCCTTACTCTTGGAGCCGCGGGCAGCTTGCGCCACCGGGGCTGTGGGATGACTCACTTCATTAGAGCGACTAAAAAGCATTAGCACAACCGGGAATTTCTCAATCGACGATTTAGGTTTTACTAAGGCATAGAATCTGAGACATGGAAATCCATCAGCTGGAGATGCTCCGCGAACTCGGCGCCCTGGGCAGCGTCAAGGCTGTTGCCGAAACGCTGCTGGTCACGCCCTCCGCGGTCTCGCAGCAGCTGGCACTGCTGCAAAAGAGCGTCGAGGTTCCGCTCACCCGCAAGGAGGGCCGGAACCTCGTGCTGACCGAAGCCGGACAGGTGCTCGCTGACGCGGGTGCCGCCGTCGTCAGTGCCATGGCTGATGCCAGAATGGCGATCGGCGCCTATCACGGCTCCCCCGTGGGTCCGGTAACAGTCAGCGGGTTCCACAGTGCCGGCCAGGCACTCTTTGCGCCGCTGGCGCGGCTCCTGGATGCGCCGGGCAAGCCGAAGGTCCTGCTGTCCGACGAAGATGTGGCACAGCAGGACTTTCCGGCACTCACGGCCCGCTATGATCTGGTCCTGGCGCACCGGATGGACCACAGCCCCCGGTGGCCGGCGGAACGCGTGGCAGTGATCCCGCTGGCACATGAGCCGCTGGATGTGGCGCTGCCTGCCGGGCACCGGCTGGCAGGCCAGCAGGCGCTGACGGCGGACGACGTCGTCGGCGAACCATGGGTGACCAGCCACACCGGATACTCCCCCGCTGACGTGTTGTCCGCCGTCGCCGCCGTTTCCAGCAGGGAACTGAACATTGTCCACCGGATCAATGACTACTCGACAGTGGCGGCGCTCGTGGCCGCCGGCGGTGTGATCGGGCTGCTGCCGAGGCACACAGCGCGGCCGGTGCTGAACCCCGGCATTGTGCTGCGGCCGCTGCAGGGCATCAGTACGCGCAGGCGGATCGACATTCTGGCGCGGCCGGAGAACCTTAAACGGACCTCGGTCATGATGGTCTGCGATGCGCTGCAGACCATCATGACCGGGCTTGTATCGGGTGATCGAGCCCGTCCCCGGTGATCGAGCCTGCCGCCGGTGATCGAGCCTGCCGAGATCCCGGCGGGGGTCGGCAGGCTCAACCACCGGACTCCGTTCAGACCGCCTGTTCACTCCGGGCCGGCTGACCCGCGTTGAAGTACTCCTCCAGCTCCGCCGGCAACGCGGGAACTTCGCGGGCAGAACCGTCTCCGCGGAGGGACTGGGTGGCCAGCACACCCGCGGCCACCGACTGGCGGGCTGCGATGGGGCTGGTCTGGGTCTGTCCGCCATGTGAGGCGAACTCCAGGAACTCTGCGATCAGGAGTGGATCGGCGCCGCCGTGGCCGCCTTCGCCGTCGAGAATCTCGATCACCTGGTCCGGCTCCGCGAAACCGGTGGCTGTCCGGGACGTCCAGACGTTGATCTTGTCGCCCGGGCCGTCGCCGAAGTTTTCGATCCGGCCTTTGGTGCCGATCACCGTGTAGTTCCGCCAGTAGTCGGGTGTGAAGTGGCACTGCTGGTAGGACGCCAACACGCCGTTGTCCAGCACCATCTGCATCATGGAGATGTCCTCCACGTCGATCACCGGGCTGAGCTCGGTCTGTTCCGTGGGAGGCCAGTTCTCCAGCGAGAACCAGTCACCCATGCGCCGGCCGGTGTTGTCCCGGCGGTCCTTGACGTCGCCGTAGACGGCAAGATCCCCGACGGCGGACACCCGCCTGGTGTAACCGTTCGCCAGCCAGTGGATGACGTCGATGTCGTGGGCACCCTTCTGGAGCAGGAGCGACGTGACATTTTTGCGCTCGGAATGCCAGTCCTTGAAGTAATAGTCGCCGCCGTTGCCTACAAAGTGCCGGCACCAGACTGCTTTGACATCTCCGATCACGCCGTCTTCAATCAGCTCGCGCATCTGCACCACCACCGGCATATGGCGCATGTTGTGCCCCACGTACAGCCGTGTTCCGGTTTCATAGGCGGTCTGCAGGATCAGGTCCGCAGCCTCCAGTGTGACGTCAAGCGGTTTTTCGCAGAACGTGGCAATACCGGCCTTGAGTGTGTCCACGGCCACCAGGGCGTGCTTGTTGTCCGGTGTCAGGACCATGACCGCATCGATGCCGCTGGTGAGCAGATCGTTGAGATCAGCCGTGACCCTGGCCGTGGGGATCTTTTCCGCGGCATCCGCCCGGCCGCGTTCGCTGGTATCGCACACAATAGTCACCGCAGAACCATGGCCCGGCTTGTGGACGTGCTTCCACAGACTTGCCCGCAGGCCGAATCCGACCAGGCCGACCTTCATGTCAACAGTTCCCATTACTAAACGATTCCTCCTGCTTGGTTGCAGCCCCTCGGGGCCAACATGCGTCCCCGGATGCGCCTGGATTCCCAGGAACGCCGGCGCATGAAACTTATTGAATTTCGGGGTGTTTCGGTTTCAGCGGAGCCGATTCGCGGACGAACAGCTCCCACGGGAAGTCCAGGACGCCGGGATTCTCATCGGCTCCCAGCGCGCGGTCCATCAGCCGCCGTGCCAGGCTGTCAAAGAAGTCAACCGGGCCCACGGTACTCAGGGAGGGTGTCATCCGTTCCCCTTCCACCGTGTTGCCCACACCGATGATGTCGATGTCCGTGCCAACAGCCAGACCCATGCGGTGCGCCGCATTGATGGCGCTGACGGCCGCATAGTCGGTGGTGGCATAGATGGCCGTTGGCCGATCATCCAGCGACAGCAACCTGATGGTGGTTGCATAGGCGCCGGCGGATGTTCCGTCAAAAGTCCCCACGTAGTCGTCCCGGAGAGGCAGCCCGGCCGTTCTGTGAGCGTCCAGGTATGCCTTGAACCGCGGACCCTGCAGGGCACTCGTGGCCGTTAGGCACGCTATTTTCCTGTGGCTGGCCAAGAGGTGTCCCATGGCAAGTTCACAGCCGGGTCCCGCAACGGACCGGATGACGTCAAAGCCCTCAGGCTCCATTGACTCGTGGAACACCAGCAGCTTGGTCCCCCGGCCCGCCAATTTAACGAGTGCCTGTTCGTCGTCCCCCTGGACAGCATCCACAAAGACTGCATCGGCACTGTGGCTCTGGAGGACCTTGGCCCAGTCGGCGTCGGCAAGAATCATGGGCGTGATGCCCAAGGGAGCCGCCGCCCGCTGGACAGCTTCAATCACGGCAAGAGCCCACGGGTCCGAAAGCATGGTCAGGGACAGGATCACGGTGTTGGTGCGCCCGGTCCGCATGGCGCGGGCGGCCTGGTTGGGCTTGTACCCCAACCGGTCCGCAGCGGTTCTGACCCGGCTGACAGTGGCGTCCGAGACGCCCGGACCGGATTCACCGCGCCGGCCGGACAGCACATAGGAAACAGTTGCTGTGGACACCCCGGCTTCCGCGGCGACCATCCTGATGGTCGGACGAAGTGCCGTGCGATTTGTCACCGTCATCAATCCCCCTTGTGGACCCGGCAGCAGTCCTTCGACCGGGGCCGGCTGGCTGCTGGATGTCGGGTTGTGCGGCGGTGCCACTGGCCCCGCCGCACAACCGTCATTCTATGAGTTGAAGACCGGCACGCCCGCGGGCAATGCGGCCTGGTATTCTTCACGCATCTTATTGCCGCCCTCGGACTGCCAGCGCTTGACTGCGTCCTTGAGGGCGTCGATCTTCTCGCGGCCGGTAATGATGTCAACCACCTTGTCGCGAAGCTGCTTGGTGAGCTTTGCACCCACCTTCGCGTTGGTGTCCGAGTAGCTGCCGTTGGTCGGGTTGCGCCAGGCAAGCTCGAGCAGCTTCTTCTCCTGCTCGTTGACGTACTTCGTGTCGTCGTCGAAGCCCGGGTTGAAGACGACGTTCTCCGGACTGGACATGATGTTCAGCGCCGATGCGAGGCCTGGGACGTTGGTGGACCCGGACTCGCTGAGCACGGGGTTGCCTTCGCCGTTCAGGGTGTAGTCCTGGCCCGCTTCGCCGTAGTTCTTCTGCATGTACTCCGCGGTGCCGAACGGTGCCGAAAGGTAGTTGATCAGTGCGAGAAGTTCGCGGATCTTGCCTTCTTCGGCTTTCTTGAACGGTGTGAAGCCGACGGTGCCGTAGCCCATGTCATAGGTGGGCTTGATCTTGCCGTCAGCGCTGAACGGAACCAGGACATCGAACCGGGTGGACTTGTTGAGGGCCCGGTAGCCCCTGATGTCGTGCGGACCCACAATGACCTGAGCAGCAACACTTCCGTTGGCCACCCGCGTTTTGATGTCAGATGCCTTGCTGTCCGGGTAGAACACCCCGGCCGCAAACATCTTCGCGGTGAACTCGATGCCGGCAGCATACTGGTCCGTCTCGAAGAGGTGGGTCAGGGTGCGGTCCTTGTTGACGGCCCAGCTGTTGGGGGCGCCAAACCACTCGGTCACCATGTGCAGCATGTTGGTGTAGGCGGGTTCCAGCGCATATTTCTGCTCGCCCGGGCGTGTCAGTTCCTTGGCTTTTTCCAGGAATTCGTCGGCATTGGCTGCGTTGAAGCCGCCTACTGCGTCCCAAATATCGCTTCGGCCGGTCATTACCTGACCGAACGGGGTGCTGGGGATGGGAGCTCCCCAGATCTTGCCGTTGACGACGGCGGTCTTCCAGGAATCCGGCTTCAGCGCGGCCAGGTTGGGATACTCCAGCACGGCATCGCCCGAAAGGTACTTGGTCAGGTCCTGGAACTTGGCCTCAAGCATGGGACCGATGTTCGGGATCCCCTGGTTCGGCGGAACCCACATCATGTCGGGGAGATCGTTGCTGGCAAGGACGGTGGCAAACTTTGCCGGGTAGCCGTCTCCGATGTCCTCGGCAATCTGCAGCTCCAGCTCGCCGCCGAGCTTGGCATTGAGTCGCTGCCAGAAGTGGTTGTCCTTCATGGCCGGGCTCATCGTGTCAAAAGTCTCGGTGAGGCCGGTGACCTTGCCCTTGAGCGGCGCAGCCTTGACGGACTGCATGGCCTCGGGGAGCTTGAAGAATGCTGCCTGCAGACCCTTTTCATTGCCGGGAATGTCGGCGGTGAAGCCGGTGAATTCCTTGTACGTGGGGAGCTTCACGGCAGATGAGGCAGCGGCGCCTCCGCTGCCTGAGCCACCTCCGCCGGTGCCACAGGCGGCCAGGCCGGCAGTGGTGACGGCCAGGCCTGCAAGGCCAAGGAAGCCGCGTCGGCTGAATCCAGTCTGTCCGGAGGTAGTACTCGTCATGGCGTGGACCTTTCTAGTTTTTCTTGGGGAGTTTGGTAGTGAGGTGCGATGGGTTCAGGGTTGGGGGGGGGGCTAGCCCTTGACTGCGCCGGTGATAACGCCCTTTGCAAAGTGCTTCTGCAGGAACGGGTACACCATGAGGATGGGGACCAGTGCCACAACAACCACTGCCATCTGGATGGACTGTGGCGGCGGTGTGGTGGTTATTCCCAGCTGGTCGGCCGCACCGCTGCCCTGGACAACAAAGTTGCGCAGGAGCAGCTGGATGGGCCATTTGCTGTGGTCGTTGATGTACAGGAGGGCGTTGAAGAATGAGTTCCAGAAGCCCACGGCATAGAACAGGCCCACCACGGCAACCACGGCCTTGGAAAGCGGAAGCACGATCTTCCACAGGATCTGCCAGTCGCTGGCTCCGTCAATCCGGGCGCTTTCGATCAGTTCGCCCGGAATGTTCATGAAGAAGGAGCGCATCACCACAAAGTTGAAGGCCCCGAAGGCGCCGGGCAGGATCAGTGACCACAGCGAGTCCAGCAGGTTGAGCTCACGGATCATGAGGAAGGAAGGGATGAGTCCGGGGGCGAACAACAGGGTGAACAGGATGGCCAGGATGACAGGCCGGCCGAACAGGACCGAGCGGCTGGTGGCGTAGGCCATGGTGATGGTCACGAACAGCGCCAGCAGCGTGCCGACCGCTGTGATGAAGAGGCTCACTCCGAGCGACTGCAGGACCATGGGGCCACGGAAGATGGTCTGGTAGGCCTCGAGCGTTGGCCGCTCCGGCCACATCACGAAGCCGCCTGCGGCCACGAGCTGCTCGTTGTCGGCGAGCGAGGTGGACACCACCAGCAGCATGGGAGCCAGGATGGAGATGCTGAAGAGCACCAGAACCAGCGCTTTTATGCTCTGGTAGAGCGGTGAGGGTTTCTCTTTCCAGACGGGCCGTTTGGAATCGTAGCTCAGCCCGGAAGCTTTCTTGGTAAACAGTGTTGTTGCCATGTGGGTCTCCTTTTGCGGCGGCCGGATCCGGCTAGCCGACCTTCTTCGCAAAAATTCCGTCTTCACCGAACTTGTGGGCCAGTTTGTTGGCTCCCCAGATAAGCAACAGGCTGACCACGCCCTTGGCCAGGCCGGCCGCTGCACCTGAGCTCCAGCCGCCCCCGACAACGCCGGTGTAGTACGTGAATGTGTCAAGGACTTCGGCTGCACCTGCCCCCACGGCATCGCGCTGGAGGATGAACTGTTCAAAGCCAACGGAAAGGATGTCACCGATCCGCAGGATCAGCAGCAGGACGATCACGGGGCGCAGTCCGGGCAGCGTGATGTGCCAGACCCTGCGCCAGCGGCCGGCGCCGTCGGCTGCGGCAGCCTCGTAGAGCGAAGCGTCAATGCTGGCAATGGCTGCCAGGAAGATGATCATGGCCCAGCCGGCGTCCTTCCAGATCATCTGGACAACCACCAGCACAGGGAAGGTGTCCGGATTGGTCATGAATGGGATGGCGTCCACGCCGAGGTGGCGCAGCGAGTTGTTGATGAACCCTGCCCCGCCGAGCATCTGCTGGAAGAACGCGATGACCAGCACCCAGGACAGGAAGTGCGGCAGGTAGGCAATGCTCTGGAAGACCTTGCGGATGCGCGGACTCGTCAGTGAATCCACAATGAGGGCCAGGATCAGCGGCACCGGGAAGAGGAACACCAGCTGCCAGGCAGCCAGGTAGAGCGTGTTCCAGAACGCCTGGACGAAGTCCGGGTTGATAAACAGATCCGAGAAGTTCTGCCAGCCCACCCAGAGGCTGTCCCCGATGCCCAGGTACGGCTGGTAGTCCTGGAACGCGATGACATTCCCGATGATGGGGATGTAGAAGAACAGCAGCAGGAACAGGATGCCAGGCACCATCATCAGCAGCATCTGCTTGTCGCTGCGCAGGCGGCTCTTGAAACTCTTCTTCTTCTGAAGTGGGTGTACCGGCGATGCCGTCTGCGGCCCTGACTTCCGTGACCGGCGGGCCTTCGGGGATGGCGTGGTGCCGGTTCCGGCCGAAGCCTGGACGCGGTCCGGCGCCGGGAGCGCCGGCACCTCCTCCGTCGTCGAGTTCATGCTCTCTCCTCGTTTGATGCGGCCACAGTCCAAAGCACTGGTCTTTTGGGCCATGTGATGTAAACCACGTTCGTTAACCGTTTAACAAAGCGTAAGTGATGGGGGTCTCATTTGCAAGAACATGATTGGAAGCCGACGTAAACATCATGTTTCGTCATGTGGTCGAGGCGTTCGCTCCCCGTTCTTGGCGCGGTTAAAGCCCAACGGGTGCCCGGGGTGGGGTTGGTGCTCGGGGGTGCTCGGTGCATAGGGCGCTCGGTGCGTCAGTCCTTGGTGCCCTTGGCCGGGGTGCGTCCCAATCCGAGGCTCTGACCGTGACCCAGGCCCCGCCCATGGCCGAACCCCACGCCCGGCTCGGATAGAGGCCCGTCAATCAATTGGCGCGCCGCCACGTCGGAGCCGTTCCTGACGCCGAGAATCCGCACGGTGCCGCCCGTTGCGATCTCGGCAGCGGTAATGTCCGCGGGCCTACGCCGCTTGCCGTCGTCGCCCATTGACGGCTTGCTGTTCGCAGCGGGGCCGGGAACCTTGACTATTTTTGTGTCTGCGTTAAGCGCGTAACTCTGGCTGAAACCGTCTTCGCTTTTGACCGAGATGGCCGAATCACTGATGGCGTCCACAGTGCCCTGCTGTGTCACAAGTGTCTCGAACGTGCCATCGCTCTTTTTGAACACACTTTCGCTGTGCAGCAGGCGTGTCCGCTGGCTCTTGTCCGGGCGCACCCTTGACTTGTCGTGGACGTCGCCGTTTCCGTGGCCGTTTTCAGTGGACGGCCCCGTGGAGGATAGTGAGGCGGTGGGCGGCGAGGGCGGGGTCGCTCGCGGCCCAGACCACGGCCGCACCGGTAACCGTCAGGGCGGCCACTAGTGCACCGGCGAGCAGTGCCTTGCGCATTTTCACGGGCTCACGACGTGTCATGGCGGTCCTTTCACAGCACCGGCAGGACTGCGATGGGGCAACGGCATCCTGAATCCCAGTGTACGGCGGGAGTCAGAAACGATGATGCCCGGCTGGGTCGCAGATAATGCCGTTTCGCCGCCCTCAAAACGGCATGTGCTGCGACCCAGTTGGATACAGCGGGTGCGTCAGCCTTCGACGCCGAGCTTCGCAAGGATCAGCTCGCGGACACGACCGGCATCAGCCTGGCCACGCGTGGCTTTCATCACACCGCCAACTATCGCGCCGATGGCCTGGATCTTGCCGCCGCGGATCTTTTCGGCGACGTCAGGCTGCGCAGCCAGAGCCGCATCGATGGCTTCCAGCAGAGGGCCGTCGTCGGAAACCACGGCCAGTCCGCGCTTCTCGACGATCTCCGCAGGGGTGCCCTCGCCGGCGAGTACACCGTCCAGGACTTCGGTGGCCATCTTATTGTTGATCCTGCCGTCTTCAACCATCCTGCTCAGCTCAACGATGGTCTGCGGCTCAACACCAAGCTGTCCGGGATCCA
This sequence comes from Micrococcaceae bacterium Sec5.7, assembly GCA_039636785.1. NCBI lineage: Bacteria > Bacillati > Actinomycetota > Actinomycetes > Micrococcales > Micrococcaceae > Micrococcaceae bacterium Sec5.7. Next base: position 134,311 of record CP144169.1, read on the forward strand.
CGTCCGCATTCTTGGCGCGGCCCACGATCTCGCCCATCCACCACTTCCGGGCAACCGAAGCGGTGGCCCCCGCGGCAATGGTTTCTTCGATCTCGTCCATCACGCCGGCGTTGACCACATCGCGAAACTCCAGGTCCGAGTAGGCCCAGTCGCTCTGCAGGCGCTTGCGGCGTTCGGCAGGCGGCTCGGGCAACGTGGCGCGGAGCTCCTCCACCCACTCGCGCGATGCCACAATGGGGACGAGATCCGGCTCCGGGAAGTAGCGGTAGTCATCGGCGTCGGACTTTGCCCGGCCCGACGTCGTCGTGCGGGTGTCCTGGTGCCAGTGGCGGGTTTCCTGGATCACCGGCTCGCCGGAGTCCAGGACGGCGGCGTGCCGCTGGATCTCGTAGCGGACGGCGTGTTCGACGGCGCGCAGCGAGTTCACGTTCTTGGTTTCCGAGCGGATGCCGAAGCGTTCGCGGCCGTGCGGGCGCAGCGACACGTTGGCGTCGCAGCGGACGTTTCCGCGCTCCATCTTGGCGTCGGACACGCCGAGGTTCTTCACGATCTCGCGGACGGCTGCCACGTAGGCCTTGGCGAGCTCGGGGGCACGCGAACCGGCCCCTTCAATCGGCTTGGTGACGATTTCCACGAGCGGAACTCCTGACCGGTTGTAGTCCACCAGCGAGAAGTCCGCGCCCTGGATGCGGCCGGCGGAGCCACCCATGTGGGTCAGCTTTCCGGCGTCCTCTTCCATGTGCGCACGCTCGATTTCGACGCGGAACACGGTGCCATCCGAGAGCTCGATGTCGAGGTACCCGTCATACGCAATCGGGTCCTCGTACTGGGAGGTCTGGAAGTTCTTGGGGGTGTCCGGGTAGAAGTACTGCTTCCGGGCAAAAGTACAGGATTCGGCGATCTTGCAGTTCAGCGCCAGGCCGATCTTGATGGAAGACTCAATGGCCGTTTTGTTCACCACCGGGAGGACGCCAGGCATGCCGAGGTCCACCTCGTTGACGTTGGTGTTGGGCTCGTCGCCGAAGACGTTGGGGGCCGAGGAGAACATCTTGGATTTGGTATTGAGCTCAACGTGGACCTCAAACCCCAGAACGGGATCGTACTTCTCCATGGCCTCTTCGAAGCTCAGGGTTGCATCAGACATCAGTTTGAACCTCCGTGGCTCTTCACGAGCTCCGTCAGGGAAGGTGCGCTGTCCAGAATGGGACCGCCCCACTTCGCTTCCAGCAGCGACTCAAGGACGGCGCCCACGCGGTACAGCCGGGCATCCTCGCGGGCCGGGGCCAGGAGCTGGATACCCACCGGCAACCCGTCCTCGTCAGCCAGACCGCCAGGCAGGGACAGGCCGGGGACTCCAGCCATGTTGGCCGGAATGGTGGCAACATCGTTGAGGTACATGGCCAGCGGATCGTTCAGCTTCTCCCCCAGCTTGAAGGCAGTGGTGGGAGCTGTCGGCGAGATCAGAACATCTGCCTTGGCGAATGCGGCGTCGAAGTCACGCTGGATCAGGGTGCGGACCTTCTGCGCTGAGCCATAGTAGGCGTCGTAGTAGCCGGCGCTCAGCGCGTAGGTGCCGAGGATGATGCGACGCTTGACTTCGTCTCCGAAGCCGGCGGCGCGCGTGGCTGCCATGACGCGTTCGATCGTCAGGGGAGCGTCTTCCGGCAGAACACGCAGGCCATACCGGACGCCGTCGAACTTTGCCAGGTTTGAAGAGGCTTCCGACGGCATGATCAGGTAGTAGGCGCCGAGCGCGTACTTGAAGTTGGGGCAGGAAACCTCAACGATTTCGGCCCCGGCCTGCTTGAGCAGCTCCAGCGACTCGTTGAAGCGGTTCTCTACCCCGGCCTGGTAACCCTCGCCGTGGAGTTCCTTGATGATGCCGATCTTCATGCCGTCCACGTTGCCGAGGCTCGCGGCGGCCACAAGATCCGCCAGCGGGTCGGTCAGGGACGTCGAGTCGAAAGGATCGTGCCCGCCGATGACCTGGTGCAGGAGCGCAGAGTCCAGCACCGTACGGGATACCGGGCCTATCTGGTCCAGTGACGAGGCCATGGCGATGGCGCCGTAGCGGGAAACCCCGCCGTAGGTGGGCTTGACGCCCACGGTTCCGGTGACGGCGCCGGGCTGGCGGATGGATCCGCCGGTGTCGGTGCCCAGGGCCAGGGGCGCTTCGAAGGCGGCGACGGCGGCAGCCGAGCCCCCGCCCGAGCCGCCCGGGATGCGGTCCAGGTCCCACGGGTTGTGGGTGGGACCGAAGGCGGAGTGCTCGGTGGAGGAGCCCATCGCGAATTCGTCCAGGTTGGTCTTGCCCAGGATCGGCATCTTCGCGGCGCGGAGGCGCTTGACCACCGTGGCGTCGTAGGGGCTGTGCCAGCCTTCGAGGATCTTCGATCCCGCCGTGGTGGGCTGGCCGATCGTGACGATGAGGTCCTTGACGGCAATCGGCACGCCGGCGAGGGCGTGGAGCTCCTCGGCAGCGGCACCGCCGGCGGCGCGGATCGCGTCCACCTCGGCGGCGACGGCGAGCGCCTCGTCCGTGTTGACGTGCAGGAACGCATGGACCTTGCCGTCGACGGCGGCGATGCGGTCCAGGTGCGCCTGCGTGACCTCGACGGCGGAGACTTCACGGGCAGCCAGCTTGCCGGCCAGAGCGGCGGCGGAGGAACGGATCAGTTCGCTGTTGGTTTCAGTCATGTTCTAGCCCTCATCCAGGATTGCCGGGACCTTGAAGCGGTTCTCATCGGAATCCGGAGCGCCGGACAGAGCCTGTTCGGCCGTCAATGTGTGGCCCACTATGTCCTCGCGGAACACGTTGCGCAGCGGGATGGGGTGGGACGTGGCCGGGACGTCGTCACCGGCGGCTTCACTGACGGATTTGACCGAATCAACGATGACGGCGAGTTCGCCGGCCATCCTGTCCAGCTCTTCGGCACTCATCTCGATGTGAGCGAGCCGCGCGAGATGCGCGACGTCGTCACGGTTGATCGCAGCCATGGATCTCCCCTGCAATGTAGTTGGTTTCCCCATAGTCTACGTGGCAAACGTCAGTGCCCGCCTGACGACCCCCAGCGGGCGTCAGACGGGCACCTCGGGCCCGCAGCATAGCCGCCGGCAGCTTCAGGTTAGCCGATACCGATGGCTCCCGTCAGCACCCCCACGCCGAGCATCACGAGGGAAACCACTGCTGTGCGCCACAGGACCTTCTTGTGGTGGTCACCCAGATCCACCTTGGCGAGCGAGACCAGCAGAAGGATGGCGGGCACCAGCGGGCTCTGCAGGTGGAACGGCTGGCCCGTGATGGAGGCCCGCGCCATCTCGGCGGCGCTGATGCCGTAGTGGCCCGCGGTCTCGCTGAGGACCGGAAGCACGCCGAAGTAGAAGGCGTCGTTGCTCATGAAGAACGTCATGGGGATGCTCAGGATGCCGGTGATGATTGCCATGAAAGGACCCATGTCCGCGGGGATGATGGCCACGAGCCAGGCGGACATGTCCTTGACCATTCCCGTGCCGTTGAGAACACCGGTCAAAACCGCTGCTGCCATGACCATGCTGACCACGGCCACGATCGACGGAGCGTGCGCAATGAGCTGCGCGCTCTGGTCCTTCACCTTGGGGAAGTTAACCAGCAGGGCGATTGCGGATCCCACCATGAATACAAACGGAAGGGGAACCAGGTCCGCCACGAGCATGACCATCACGGCCAAGGTGAGCCCCAGGTTGAACCACTGCAGTTTGGGGCGGAGGGTCTTGCGGTTGGGGTCCAGGGCCGTGTCAGCCATGGCGGTGTGACCGTTGTCCGCGAGCGTTTCCGGCCGGTCCAGGACTGCAACGGCAGAACTCCCGACGGCGGTACTTCCGCCGGTGGGGCGGGAACCCTTGCGTCCGAAACCGAAGCGGCCGGTGCCGCCGCCAGCCGGCGCGCCGCCGTCGAACTTCTCGGCAGAACGCTCACCCCAGATCTCGGGGGCGACGGTACGGAGACGGTTGCGCTCCTGCAGACCCAGGAGCCACGCGAAGACAAACACGATGACCAGGCCTGCTATCAGGGACGGGATCATGGGGACAAAGACCTCGGACACGCTGATTTTCAGGGCGGAGGCGGCGCGGGCGGTGGGGCCGCCCCAGGGCAGGATGTTCATGGTGCCGTTGGCCAGACCCGCTACGCAGGTGAGCACAACGGGGCTCATCTTCAGCCGCAGGTACACGGGCAGCATGGCAGCGGTGGTGAGGATGAACGTGGTGGAACCGTCGCCGTCCAGGGAAACCGCCGCGGCCAGGATGGCGGTGCCCAGGACAACCTTGGCGGGGTCGTTGCCGAGCTTGCGCAGGATGAACCGCACCAGTGGATCAAAGAGCCCGACGTCGATCATCAGGCCGAAGTAGATGATGGCGAACATGAGGAGGGCGGCGGTGGAGGTCATGGACTTCATCGATTCCAGAACCATGTCACCGATGCCCAGCCCGGCGCCGGCGAACAGCCCGAAGATGGTTGGAACGACGATCAGCGCCAGCACGGGCGTCAACCTCTTCGTCATGATAAGCACCATGAATACCGCAATCATGGCGAACCCGAGTAGTACCAGCACGGCCGGCTCCTTCTTTTGTGAATGGCACCACAACGGTGTGATGCGCACTACAGACGTTAGAGTGGCGTCCGTCACGGCAGTGCCTTTGGCTCAATTGATTGGCATACTGCTTATTGGGAGCATTTTGCTCATTTAGCTCACCAGGACTTTTGCCCGGACTTTTGCCCGGACTTTTGCACGGACTTCGACCGTCCCTACCGTGTCCATCACTGCGACTGCAGACCAGGAGGACCATGAAGAGCCCCGCACCCCGGCTGCCGCTGCGGTTCTCCACTCAGACGCTGCTCCTGCAGCTGGCCGTGGTCCTGCTGGTGGTGCTGCTGAGCGGCGCGGTCCATGCCTGGCTGACTTACGACAGGCTGGGACGCGAAGCGGAAAACCAGGCACTGACTCTGGCCAGAACCGTGGCCTCTGATCCTTCAGTCCGGGACGATGTCCAGGCCATCAGCAAAGAGCCGGGCACTCCCCCGGCGTCCGAGCTCGTAACCGGCCCGCTGATGGCGGCGGCGGAAGGAGCTCGGGCACGGACCGGCGCACTGTTTGTTGTCATCACGGACGAAACGGGGCTGCGGCTGGCCCACCCGGACGCGGAACGGCTGGGAGAAAAAGTCAGCACCGATCCCTCCGGGGCCTTGGCGGGCCAGGAGCTCACCACCCGGAATACCGGCACGCTGGGGCCGTCCGCCGGCGCCAAGGTCCCGGTCTATGGGCCGGATTCCGGCACCGTGGTGGGCGAAGTCAGCGTGGGGTATTCCATGGAGACCGTGGGCCAGAGCCTGTCCCGCGATATCGGGCCGATCCTCCTGACGGCAGCAGGCGCACTCTTGGCCGGAGTCCTGGCTTCGTTCCTGCTGCGGCGCAGGCTTCAGCGCCTAACCCTTGGCCTGGAACCCGAGGAAATCAGCACCCTGGTCCATGACCAGGTTGCCGTACTCCAGGGCGTGGACGACGGCGTGATCGGTGTGGCTGCGGACGGCAGGATCAGCGTGTTCAATGCGGCAGCCCAACGTCTGCTGGGGCAGGCTGACCTGGCCGGAATGCCGTGGGCCCAGGCACCCGTACCGGAACAACTCAAGTCACTCACCCGCCCCGATGCCGGCGAGGCAGACGCGCTGGAGCTGGTGGCCGGAGGGCAGGTGCTCGTGGCAAGCGCCCGAAAGGCACTCCACCGGCAGGAGGATCTTGGCTGGGTGATCATGCTCCGCGACCGCACCGAACTGCAGCACCTCACCCGCCAGCTCGACGCCGTGGGAACCATGTCCACAGCACTCCGCGCCCAGCGCCACGAATTTGCCAACCAGCTCCACACCATCGCAGGGTTTATGAGTATGGGCCAGCACCAGCAGGCCCGCGATTATCTGGCCCGGCTTGCGGCCACCGGCCCGCTGAAGTTCCCGGTGGACCAGGCCGAGCTCCTTCAGGATCCCTATTTGCAGGCGTTTGTGGGGGCCAAAGGAGTGGAGGCTGACGAACGCGGGGTGGCCCTGCGGATTGGACCGGAAACATTGGTCCGAGGCCAGGTCACGGAACCGCAGGACGTCACCACCGTGCTGGGCAACCTGATCGACAACGCCGTCAACGCCGCCGTCGCCGGCACCTCAGCGGACCGCTGGGTGGAACTGGAGCTGCTGGACGAACCGGGAGCCGACGGCGGCACGCTTCACATCGTCGTCGCCGATTCCGGCGATGGGCTTGCGGATTCCACAGGGCCGGAGACAGTTTTTGCCGAAGGATTTACGACGTCGGCAGGCCCCGTCCGTACGGGCGCCGGCCAGGGACTCGGGCTGGCGCTTGCCCGGCAGCTCGCCCGCCGCAGGGGCGGCGACGTCAAGGTTCTGGAAGCCGGAACCGCGGGCGGTCCGGGAGCCGTATTCATGGCCACGCTGCCCGGGACCACTGCCGGAAATTCTGTGGCCTCAAGCGGAGACTTACCAGGAAGGGACAACGATGTCTGACGATTTCAGAGTGCTGATTGTGGACGATGACTTCCACGTGGCGAAGCTGCATGCGGCTTATGTGGATTCTGTGGCGGGGTTTATGTCGCTGGCACCTGTGGGATCGGCGTCGCAGGCGCTGCAGGCCATCCACAGCCTGCGCCCTGATCTGGTGCTGCTGGACGTCTACCTGCCGGACGCCTCGGGGCTGGACCTGCTGCTTCAGCTGGATGTGGACACCATGATCCTGAGCGCGGCCTCGGACGCCGCGTCGTTGAGGGTGGCGTTCCGGCGCGGAGCACTCGGCTATCTGCTGAAGCCGTTTACTGCCGACTCCCTGTCCCGGCAACTGCGTTCATATGCCCGCTACCGCCGCATCCTGGCGCAGCCAGGAGCCGCGGTCCAGGAGACGGTGGAACGGGCCAAGCGCGCGCTCATTCCGGGCGACGTCACATCGTCCGTAAAACCGCGGTCCGCCACCGAGGCCGCGGTGCTGGAGTCGCTGCTGCCCGGCGAACAGTATTCAGCGGCGGAGGTCGCCGGGCGGGTTGGGGTTTCCCGGGCCACTGCGCAGCGGTACCTGTCCTCGCTCGCCGATGACGGCGCCGTAGACATCCAGCTGCGCTACGGAACAACCGGCCGTCCGGAACACCGCTACGGGCTCCCACCGCAGCCCGCACACCCCGGACTTCCAGCGCGAACGAGCACTTGAGGCCCTGAAATCCGCGATTTAGCGGCTGTGATTCAAGGGCTGCGATTCGGCGCCACTTTGTGGCGGCTAGACGTCCAGCCGGTAAACCAGCAGCTTTATGTCGGTGTCCGGCACAAACCAGTCACGCTCAGGGACCCGCTGGAAGCCGGTCTTCCGGTAAAGGCCATGCGCGCTTTCCCACGTTGCGCCGGTGGTCAGCGCCACGGCCTTGATGCCTTGGCTGGACTTGGCGTGCTCGATAATCGCATGCACCAGCGCTTTCCCTGCCCCGCTGCGCTGCACGGCCGGATCAACCACCAGCATGCGGAACTCAAGTTCATCAGCCAAAGCAATGTCCGCGTACGGTTCCCCGGCCACAGCCAGAGTCACGGAACCAACAATCTGCCCGTCGCGTTCGGCCACCCAGACGGTAGCCTTGCCCGCCCGCTGCGCAACATTCTGGATCTGCTGCATGTAGGGGTGGTCAGCGCTCTCAAAGTAGCCCGCGGCTAGGTAGGCGTCCCGGGTAATCCGGGCTACGGCGTCGTAATCTGCCTCGACGGCTGGACGTATGAGTATCTGCGGCTGCACCTGTTCATGGTAATGGCGGTGCTGGAACCCGGGTGCCGAAATGGTACTTTCCGTGACTGAACTATCAGCCCGCAAGCCCGTGACCGCGTGTTGCGAACCCGGGCCGCCGTGTTGCGAACCATTGCCCCGAATTGCCCGCTGTTGCCCACGGTTTCCTGCCGTTGCGCCCCGCGTCCTGGATGCTGGCAGGCACCGCGGCGCTGTGATTGATTGGCTCCAACACCAGCCCCAAACGACAGGAACACCCCATGGCCACGCCCCAGCGCACCCTGCACCTGAACGCTTTTCTGATGAGCACCGGACACCACGAAGCGTCGTGGCGGCTTCCGGAAAGCAACCCACGCGCCGGCACGGAGATCAGCCACTATGTCAATCTGGCCCGGATCGCCGAACGCGGCACTTTCGATTCCATTTTCTTTGCCGACTCCCCGGTGATTTTCGGGGATGTGGGCCGGCGGCCGGCGGCCGGCCGGCAAGCTGGAACCTACAGTCCTGCTGACCGCCATCGCGGCCGCGACGGACAGGATCGGGCTGATCGCCACCGCGTCAACGACGTACAACGATCCGTTTAACCTGGCTCGGCGCTTCGCGTCCGTGGACTTCGTCAGCGGTGGCCGGGCCGGCTGGAATGTAGTGACCACCGCAGGGCCCGAGGCCGCCCGGAACTTCGGTATGGAGGACCAACCGGCCCACGCCAGTCGCTACGAGCGGGCGGCGGAATTCCTTGAGGTGGCAGGAAAGCTGTGGGACAGCTGGGATGACGACGCCGTGGTGGCGGACAAGGAGTCGGGTGTCTGGGCTGACGCCGGAAAGGTCCGCCCGATCCACCACGTTGGCACGCATTTCCGGGTTCGCGGACCCCTGAATGTTCCCCGGTCATCCCAGGGCCATCCGCTGATTGTCCAGGCCGGGTCTTCGGAGAACGGCAAGGGACTGGCGGCGCGCTATGCCGAGGCTGTCTTCACGGCGCAGCAGACGTTGGAGGATGGGCAGGCCTTCTACAGCGACCTGAAGGCCCGCACGGCTGCCTGGGCAGGGATCCGAAGGGCATCAGGATCCTTCCCGGGATTGTGCCTGTCATTGCTCCCACCGAAGCAGAAGCCAAGCAGCTGGAACGGGAGCTCGATGAGCTTATCCGGCCGGAGTACGCCCGGATCGAGCTCGCCCGGACACTCCGGGTGAGCCCCGAAGACCTGCCGCTGGACCGTCAGCTGCCGGTTGCGCTCCCGGATGAGGACTCCGTCCAGGGCGCCAAGAGCCGCTACACGCTCATCGTGGAACTCGCCCGCCGCGAGAAACTGACAGTGCGTGAGCTCATTGGCAGGCTGGGCGGAGGCCGCGGGCACCGGACCTTCTCCGGCACTCCTGAACAGGTGGCCGACGCCATCCAGCTCTGGTTCGACAACGGCGCCGCAGATGGCTTCAACATCATGCCCGCGGTGCTGCCCTCAGGCCTGGAGACGTTTGTGGACCAGGTGGTGCCGATCCTTCGACGCCGCGGCCTGTTCCGGAACGGCTACACGGCCGAGACCCTTCGCGGCCACTATGGGCTGGAGCGGCCGGTCAACCGCTACTCGGATGCCACTGGACTTGCAGCCGGCCTCCGGGCCTGAGATTGCAGGGCGCGGTTCAGCGTGCGGTCTCAGCGGACTGCTCAGAGCGGAAACTTGCCGGACAGCTCCAACGTCCCGGCGCAGGTCCAGGCTGCCAGCCGTTCGTCATCCGATGGCCCGCCGGCGAGAGGGCTGGTGAGCCTGGGCCTGCGGACCCAGCAGCCGGCTTCTTCCGCGATCAGCGCGCCGGCGGAGAAATCGTGCTCATTCAGGCCGCGTTCCCCGTAGGCATCGTGCGTCCCGTCTGCCACAAGGCACAGGTCCAGAGCGGCCGATCCCAGCCGCCGGACATCAGCGAAGCCGTCCATGAGCCCACCTAAAAGGGAGGCCTGCTCGGCGCGGACACCGGGATCGTAGCTGAACCCGGTCGCGAGAATCTGCCCCTTGCGGCCGGGCACCGGTCCGTTGAGCTGTGCCAGCTGGCCCCGCTCCTCGAGCCACGCACCGTGGCCACGGACCGCGTAATACACGCGGCCCAAAGCAGGGGCGTTGACGACGCCGGCCAACCAGACTCCGTCGGAATCGGCCACTGCCACTGAGGTGCCGTAGTAGACGATATTGCGGATGAAATTGGTAGTGCCGTCGAGCGGATCGATGGACCAGCGGTAACCGCTGGGGGTTTCCGGCCGCGTGGTGCCGTGTTCCTCGCCCGTAATGGCGTCGTTCGGACGGGCATGTGTGATGACATCGCGGACGGCGTTCTCGGCGGCAAGGTCAAAGGCCGTCACCCAGTCCCCCGCTGCGCCCTTGTTGCTGACGTCGAGCGCGGCACCGTTTCTGGTGGAAAGCACTGCAGCCCCGGCCGCAGCCGCCTGTTTGGCAACGGCAAGAAGCTCGGCTGGATCCGGCAGGGCCTGCGCATCCGGGCTCATTCGGAGTCACCTTCCGGTTCAGCAGCTTCATCCGGTGCCGCGGCCGGACCGTTGGTCAGGAGTTCGCGGAATCCGTCCTCGTCCAGGACCGGAACGCCGAGCTGTTCGGCCCTGTCCAGTTTGGTACCCGCGCTTTCGCCGGCCACCACGTAGCTGGTGTTCTTCGATACCGAACCGGCTGCCTTTCCTCCGCGGATGAGGATTGCTTCCTTTGCCTCGTCGCGGCTGAAATTGGGCAGCGAGCCGGTGACAACGATCGTCAGCCCTGCCAAAGTCCGTGGGGTTGATTCGTCCCGCTCATCGGCCATCCGCACACCGGCGGCCGCCCAGCTGTCAACGATTTCCCGGTGCCAGTCTTCTGCGAACCATTCCTTGAGCGCGGCGGCGATGGTGGGGCCGACGCCGTCCACACTGGCGAGTTCTTCCTCCGACGCCTCGCGGATTGCGTCCATGGTGCCGAACGCCGTGGCCAGTGCGCGTGAGGCCCGGGGACCCACATGCCGGATGGAAAGGGCCACAAGCACGCGCCAGAGCGGCTGGGTCTTTGCTTTCTCCAGTTCGTTGAAGAGCTTGCCGGTGTTGCTGGTCGGTTTGGACGGGGCCTTCGCCGTTGCTTTGCTGAAGAAGTAGGGCACGAGTTCAAACTCGCCGGTGGCCACACCCCTGGACCGCTTTTCGCGCCGGATCCGCACGGCGGCAAGGTCCTCTGGAACCAGGTCAAAAAGACGCGCCTCGGTGGTCAGCGGAGGGGCCTCCGGTTCGGCCGGCTGGGTCAGGGCAAAAGCGGCTTCGTCTCCCAAGGCTTCAATGTCAAAGGCACCCCGGCCGGCGAGGTGCGCCACACGCTGGCTGAGCTGCGCCGGGCAGGAGCGGGTATTAGGGCAGCGGATGTCTACGTCGCCCTCTTTCGCGGGAGCCAGCGGTGTTCCGCAGGAAGGGCACTCGGACGGCATCACAAAGTCACGGACCGGCGGATTCTGCTGGCCCCGCAGTGCGAGCACCGGACCGACAATCTCCGGAATGACGTCCCCCGCCTTGCGGAGGATAACGATGTCGCCGATTTTCACGCCCTTGGCCTTGACCACATCCTGATTGTGGAGGGTGGCCATTTCCACGGTGGACCCGGCCACCTTGATGGGAGCCATGATCCCGTAGGGCGTAACTCGTCCCGTGCGCCCCACATTGACGGCGATGTCCAGCAGCTTGGTGTGGACCTCCTCGGGCGGATACTTGTAGGCGACAGCCCAGCGCGGCACACGGGAGGTGTAGCCGAGGGCGCGCTGGGTGGCGAAGTCATCGATCTTGATCACGATGCCGTCGATCTCGTGCAGAATGCTGTGCCGCTGCTCGCCGTACCGCGCAATGAACTCCAGAACGTCCTTCAGCCCGCCCAGGACCTCAAAGTATGGGCTGATGGGCAGTCCCCACTGCGCGAGCAGCGCGTAGGTTTCCGACTGGCTGGTGGTTTCGAGCCCTTCACGGGCACCGATTCCGTGGACGAACATCCGGAGCGGACGCTTGGCTGTTTCTGCCGGGTCCTTCTGCCGGAGGGAGCCTGCGGCGGCGTTACGCGGGTTGGCGAGCGGCGCTTTGCCTGCCTCAATCAGTGCCTCGTTGAACTCGGCAAAAGCCTTGGAAGGGATGAACACTTCGCCGCGGACCTCCATCTCGGCGGGGAAGCCGCTGCCGCAGAGCTCCTGCGGGATTTCCTTGATGGTCAGTACGTTGTGCGTGATGTCCTCGCCGGTGGTGCCGTCCCCTCGCGTGGCGGCACGGACCAGTTTTCCATCCCGGTAGAGCAGGTTGACGGCAAGGCCATCAATCTTGAGTTCCGTCAGCCAGGCCGGCGCCGCTGTGGTTCCGCCGAGCTTGCCCACACTGGCTTCCGCCTTGGTGAGCCAGGCTTCCAGCTCTTCGAGGGAGAACACGTCCTCGAGGCTGTACATTCTCTGAAGATGCTCGACGGCGGCAAACGCCGCCGAGACTTCGCCCCCTACCTCCTGGGTTGGCGAATCGTTCGCCACCAGTTCCGGGTGCAGCGCCTCCAGTTCCTCCAGCCGCCGGAACAGTTCATCGAACTCGGCGTCGGAAACAACCGGCGAGTCATCCTGGTAATACGCGAACCGGTAGGTACGGACACGATCTGCCAGATTCTCGTATTCGTCTCGGAGGGATTCGGACGGGACATCCTCCGGCTCAATACCGGGGGCTGATTTGTCTGCGGGGCCGGGTGCTGTGCTCACAGACCTATCTTGCCTTACACTCCGGACATTGTTCGGACAGATTTCGGGCAAGCCCGGAAAGAGGCGGTTTAGCGGCGTACGGAGGCCCAGACCCGGTCACCGGTGAAATTCGGCAGGGCCCGGACGCTTTGCTGCGTCCGGGCCCTGCCGTGAAGCCGCATTCGCTAGCGGGAAGCGGTCTCCTGCTCGGAGGCGTTCCTGGCGGCCTGCTTGCCTGCTTCCTGCAAGGCCTGGGCAACCTTGGCCAGAGCCGCAACATGCTGGCCCGACCATTCGCTGCGGAACTTATCGGCGTCCGGGCCCTTCCAGTCAGTGCCCTCGAGCACCTTGGTCAGCGTGGACTTCTGCTTTTCGATCTCAGACGAACCTGCCTGAAGCTTGGTACCCAGGTTCTTGAGCTGAGCAATGTCGGCACCCCAAATAGCCATTGGTTTTCTCCTTCAAATTTACGGATCCGATCCAGATCGGCATCCCCAGCGGCCCCCGGCTCATCCGGAAGATCCATCACCTAAAAACTATCCCGGCGCCGAAACTCTGTCGATGGGCACCGCTCCCCATGCACTGCCCATCTTCACCCAACAGGCGCTTTCGGGGTCCGCCATGGTGTCACCGAAGGATGCTCAGTTCCGGTTTTCCGGGGGGAGAGCGATCTGCAGCTTCCGGACCTTCCCACGACCCACAATGTAGCCGCGGCCCGGGATGAAGTCGGTACTGATCCGTCCCAGTGAGGTGTTCAAGAGGCTGTCGCCGTCAATATCGCCCGGGTTGATCAGGAGGCCCCGGCGCCCCGATTTGAACGGTTGTGCGAGTGACCATGCCGAGGACCAGGTGGAGGTCTCGGACTCACCGATCACCCATTGGTCAGCCTTGATGGACGTTGTCACCAGGCGTTCCACCCCGGACTCCGCACCGGTGTCGGTGAATTCAGTCAGGCCCTCAATGAAGATGCCCAGCTTGCCCGGGTTCGCCGAGGAGTGGTCGACCAGCTCGTCGATGGCTTCCTCGACGTCGTCCGGACCCGCTATGGAGCGGGTCCAGATCCGAAGGGACGCCACAGCGGACCGGCGCGAGCCGAGGTAGATCAGTTTTGTGTCCGGGTTGGAGCGGCGGAGCGCGTAGGCCATGGTCACCAAGGCCACGGTTCGTCCGGCGCCCGGCGGTCCCGCCAGCAGCAATGGGCCCTTTGCCATGATGTCGGCCGGCTGGAGTGTTTCGTCGTCCACGCCGATGACCGGGAGATCCATGCTGCCCGGGGGAAGAATATCCAGGGCCACCTGGTCCGGCAGCCGCTCGATCCGCGGGGCCTTTTCCACACCCTGGCGCAGCATGGCTTCGCTCAGCTTGTGGACTTCACGGGCCTGCAGCGCGAGGTTGGAGTTGCCGCCCAGGACTGCAATCTGCACCTCATGGCTGCCCAGGAGCCCGCGTCCTGGAGGTGAGCTCTGGCCCAGGATGTCTTTGGGGACGTCCATGGACATGTAATCGTCCTCGGAGGACAGGCGCAGCACCAGCCGCCGCTGGATGGAGGCCAGTAACGACGCCGGGACAGAGTTGGGGCGGTCACCGGTGACTACCAGGTGGATGCCAAGGGGACGCCCGTCCGTGGCGAGTTGCAGGAAGATATCCCACAGGGCCGACAGGCGGCTGTATTCGTAGGCTTCACGGAAGGCTGACATGCCGTCCACCAGGACGAATATTCGTTTTTCTTCCGGCCGGTTGGCCAGCTTCCGGTATTCCACAATGGTGGAAGCCCTGACCTGGGCAAACCGCGCGGAACGGTCGTCGGCCACCTCGCGCAGCCAGCGCAGGAGCCGCCCCACCCTTTCGACGTCGTCGCCGTTGATAATCTCTCCCACGTGCGGCAGCTCGTCTAGCATTTTCAGGCCCGAGGAACCACAGTCGATTCCATACACGTGCACCGGACCACCGCGGGGCGTGACCGCCGCCGCAATGGCAATTCCGCGAAGTGCAGCCGATTTCCCGGAGCCTCCCGTTCCGTAGATGGCCATGTTGCCGACTTTGTCCGGTTCGTAGAAGACCGTGGGCTGGTCCTGGTGTGCGGGGTCGTCCGCGACCCCCAGAAGGAGCCGTTCATCGGAGCGCGGGTTGGGCAGCTTGGAGAAATCGTAGGTCGTGGCCAGTTCGTTCAGCCATGGTTTCCGTGGCGGTTCGATCGAGAGCATTGTAGCGGCCCTGATGATGTTGGCAGTCATCCGGGCGATGTCGTTTGGACCTGCCGGTTCTTCCTTCACTTTGTTCTCAGGCGCCGGAGCATGCCAGCTCGGGCCCGAGGCGAAGGCCATCTCCACGATGTCGATCTGCGGCCGCTGGGGTTTTTCCGTGGTCCAGCCGCCGGCGTAGCCGGTCTGGAAGCCTTGGATCCGGCCGGGGCCTGTTTTGGCTGCTCCACGGCCTGGAATCGACGGATCAAAGTAGGCCGCATCCGGCACCCCGAGGATGTCGCTCGAGTCGTCTTCATCGGCCATCCGCAAGGCCACCCGGAGGTTGGTGTTGGCCCGCAGGCTTTCCTTGATGACACCGGCCGGCCGCTGCGTGGCCAGGATCAGATGCAGGCCCAGTGACCGGCCCCGGGCGGCAACGTCCACAACACCGTCCACGAATTCCGGGACCTCGGTGGCCAGGGCCGCGAACTCGTCCACAACGATGATCAGGTACGGCGGTGCCTCGGGGTCGGCCTCACGCTGCAGGCCCAGAAGATCCTTGGCTTTCTTCCGGTTCAGCAGGTGCTCCCGGAAGTGCAGCTCAGCACGGAGCGAGGTCAGGGCGCGGCGGACCAGGTGCTGCGACAGGTCCGTGACCAGACCCACGGTGTGGGGCAGGTGCAGGCAGTCGGCGAAGGCTGCCCCGCCCTTGTAGTCCACAAACAGGAAGCTCACCCGGTCCGGGCTGTAGGCCGCGGCCATGCCCATCACCCAGGACTGCAGGAACTCGGACTTTCCGGCACCGGTGGTACCGCCCACCAGCGCGTGTGGGCCCTCGTTTTTCAGGTCCAGATACAGCGGCTCGATGCCCTTGGAACCAACGAGCGCACGCAGGGTGCCGTTGTCCTTCCGGTTCGCGACGGCGGTGGAGCGGACAGAGTTGTTCTCTTTCCAGCGGTCCGCAACAGCCTGCGGGCTGTCCATGAAATCCTTGCCGATGAGGGTGGCATAGGACACGGCACGCGGGAGGTCGGAGTCATCATCCACCGGCTTGCCGACATCCACCACCGGCGCCAGCATGCGGGCCAGTTGGGCGGCCAGTTCAGCGTCGAGACTCTCACAGCTCACCGGGTA
Organism: Micrococcaceae bacterium Sec5.7; assembly: GCA_039636785.1. Classification (NCBI taxonomy): domain Bacteria; kingdom Bacillati; phylum Actinomycetota; class Actinomycetes; order Micrococcales; family Micrococcaceae; species Micrococcaceae bacterium Sec5.7. Next base: position 150,140 of record CP144169.1, read on the forward strand.
GGTGTGTCGCCCCAGCCGGACGTGGCCCGTAGTGGTGCCGTGATCGCCGTCGACCGCCATGAAATCGCGGCATGCCGCCGGAAGCGCCTGCACACTCGTAGCCACCCACATCACGTGGACTCCCGAGTCCGGTCCCCGCTCCACCAGTTTGGTGAGCCGCCCGCGGTCCACCGGGGCGTCGTCCTCCACGATGACCAGCACGGCAGGCAACACGGGTCCGGGCACTTCCGCTTTATCCGGATGGATTCCGGGCCGCGGTGCCGGATGGGACGCTTTGACCGCGGACTCACGGGTATCTACCAGGTCTTCAAGCCGCGCCAGCAGTGTTGAGCCGCTGGCGGAGCCTGCCGCCAGGTGGTCACCGCTGAGCGGACTATGGCCGGAGCCAACATGGGGAAGCCACTGGAGCCAGTTCCAGCGCTCTTTCGACCGGGCGGAAGTAATGGCGGCCACCACAACTTCGGCAGGCGAGTGAAGGCCCACCAACTGGAGCACCACGCCGCGGGCCACGTCATCAACGAGCCCGCGGGAACCTGCCAGGCCGAACGAGCCTGCCGTCCGCAGCTGCGAGACAACGGGCACACCCTCGAGCTCCTGGAACTGCTTCAGGCAGTCCTGGATTTCCCGCGTGTATTCCGCTTCGGTGTCGTTGCTGTTGGACTCTTCAAGGGGAATGCGCGTCGGCGCTGTGCCGAGTCCGAACCTCAGCCCCAGGAAACCGGTGTGCTCGGGCCGGTGCGTCCACAGCAGCGGCCCCAGTTTGTAGATCGCGTCCACCGTGTCGCTGACAGACGGCGCCTCCTGGAGCCGGACGGCGCGCTCCACATGCTGCAGTTCGGTGATGTCCTGCCTGAACGCCGCCATGGATTCGCGGAATTGCTTCAGCTGCCCCTTGCGCTCGCGCTTGCCTTGCATCTTGTGATCCATGTAATGGCCCACAATGAACAGCGGCATCATCATCATGAACACCACCGAAAGGAGGTTGCTTGTAAAGGCGAACACAATGCCGCCCATCAGCAACGGCACAATCAGCATGATGTAGGGGAACGGCTGATGATCCTGCCGCTTGGGTCCGGCCGGCACCACGCGCTTTCCGGGCTCGAACCGGGGAACCACCCGCGGCGAGCGGTTGAAATCGACCAGGGGCGACGTCGGTGCTGCCGCCTGGTTGCGGGCCAGCGGCACCACCGTGACCGTGGTGTCGCCCAACGTCACGGTGTCCGAGGAGTCCAGTGTGGCCCGGGTGACCGGGAATCCGTCCATCAGGAGGCCGTTGGCAGAGTTTGTGTCCACGATCTCCACGGTCTCGCCCACCGTGATTCGGGCGTGCCGCTTGGAGGTCATCGGATCCGAAAGCCTGACGTCCACGTCCCGGTCCCGGCCGATGTAGCTGGTGCCGGATGGCAGCGAAAATTCCTGGCCGACGTCGGGTCCGGAGAGAATCCGCAGGGTGGCTGCCGCGGGTCCTCGGTTGGCTCCGGGTGCCGCGAAGTGCTCGCTGACCCGGGTCAACGAAACAATGGAACCAGGCCTGAGGCCTGATTCCAGCAGATTGTCCGTACGGGTCAGGATGTTGCCCTTCATGCCGCCGGCCACAAAGGCCTCGTCAATGCTGAGCGAGAGGTTGGCCGGTGCCGGCGTGCCCCGCCGTTCCGGGTCAGCTGCCCAGAGCTGTGTGGCGATGTCTGCCACGGTTGCCCGGCCGTCAACGGTCACGGCGAGATCTTTGGCTTCGCCCGGGTCCCGGCGCAGGGTCAGTCGGATTCTCACCCTTCCTCGACCCCTCTCATCTTTTCGAGCAGGTACAGGTCATCGGCAGTCACCAGATGGGACGTCACGGAATGTTCCACGAGTCTCGCGCGCCTGTTCGTGGCGAGCTTTCCGCCACCGCCCCGGAGGCCCACCACGCCAACCCGGTCCAGCTTGTCGCACACGTTGTCCAGCTTTCTGTTGAATCGGGTAAGAGCCCACCCCAGGGACTTCGCGGCCGCTGCCGAAGACGGAATGGCGCTGAAACCGGTGCCGTCGCGGCGCAGCATGGGCTCGGACAGCGCAACGATCAATGCCTTCTGGGAGTCCGTGAATACCACCGGGCCAATGGTGGTCTCACCGTTGCTGTCGTCGTCGCGGGCCTCCTGGCGGAAAGACGGCGTCTTCAGATGGACCGCAAACTCGTAGGTGGTTGGCCCGGCGGTGAAGACGATGTTGGTGTGGCTGAACACCAGCGGTATTCTGGCGCCCGGCGAAAGCCAGGCCTGCATACCGCCGGAACCGTCAGCCACGGTCGCCGACAGCATGCTGCCCACATTGCTGAGCCACCAGATGCCGTCGTAGCGGGCGATGTGCAGGAACCGGCGGTGGAGGTACGGATTGTCATCCACTTCAAGATCGCCCTCCCGCCCGATGCTGAAGACGTCCTCATCCGATGGTTCGTACCACTCGCCACAGAAATCTACTGCTAGATCCCCCATTTTCCGTGCCTCCTCTTAGGGCAATGATTGCTTTCACTTGCGTGGGTTATTTCGCGTCCACACACTCGATGGAATCCTCCCCTTCCGGAGAGGCCGAACCATCGGATCTGACGATGATCACCTGAATGCAGGTAGCCTCGTCCGGGTTGGCGCTGACATCCGCCTGCGGAGCGGACGCCGGTGCGTAGTCCCCGCCGCCCCTGACCGTTTTCACCCGCCACTTGTACGTGTCGCCGTCCTTCGGTTGCGGATTGGTCCAGCTGAACCGCACCCTGCCCGAAGACCCCGCAACTCCGACCAGTTTCGTCACGTCCGGCACGGTGCCGTTGTCCAGCGCGTCGGCCGGTGCCTTGCTGATCACATCCGATGGCAGGACCTTCGGTTCAGGGGCGGAGGTTGCCACCACAACTCCCACGATCACGGCGAGGACCAGCAGTGCGCCGCCGGAAATGGCCATCCACAGGTTGCGCTTCCCGTGGTCGGCGGGAAGTTCCTCCTCGCACTCCCCCGGAAGAGCCGGACGGTTGACGGTGGCCGCAAGATCCGGATCCTGCCCCGACGGGGCGCGCAGCCCTGCCTGCACGTTGAGATCGGTTGGCGCCGGGCCGGAATGCTGAATGGTCGCATCCTCGTTGGCCGTTTCCGGTGCAGCCGTGCCGCCCCTGCTGCGCAGCATGGTGGCCTGCGCCCAGTCATCTCCTTGACCTGCGTTTGCTTCATTGCTTCGCCCGGGACTCCCGGGAACCTGTCCGCCGAAAAGCCGTGGCGCAGAGACCTGGGACCGTTGCGGGGCGCGGGGGGAGGCGGCCGGTGCCGGTTGGCCAGCCAGTGGACGCGTTCTCGCGGGAAAGGTCGGCGCGCTGCCGGTGCTTTCCGGATCGATGGAGGCGATGCTCCGGACACGGGTCTCTTCACAGCCGTCGTCGGGGTGGCTTTCGTCGTGGTGCTGCTCTTCGAGCACCTCAAAGGGAGTCACCGAAAGGTTCAGCTCGGCCTGAATCCGCTGCAGGGCAAGGGCAAAGGCGTGGGCGGAGGAATATCTGGACGCCGCGGACTTCGCCATCGCCGTCGAAAGCGTCAGCTCGAGCGACTCGGGAACGTCTGCGCGGCCCAGCCTCGGAACGGGCATGCCGGTGATCCGGGATATCAGCTCGCGTTGGGAGTTATCTGCGCCAGGCATGACGAACGGTGAGCGGCCGGCCAGCAGGGTGTAGAGCGTCGCGCCGAGAGCCCACACGTCCACCATGACGCCGTCAACGTTTCCGTCGCGGAACTGTTCAGGCGGTGACCACGGGATGGACATCCCGGCGTCTTCATCGGCGTCGCTGCCCAGGGTTCCGGAAATGCCGAAATCAGTCAGGGCAGGGCGGTTGTAGTCGGTGACCAGGATGTTGGCCGGTTTGATGTCGCGGTGCGCGATGCCGGCCCGGTGGGCGGTTTCGACGGCGGACGCCACCTGGATGCCGACGGCCAGGACTTCATCCACGCTGAAGCGCTGCCGGCGGTACCGGACGTCCAGGCTCGGGCGCGAGCAGTATTCCATGGCGAGGTAGGAGTGGCCGCCCTCAGTGACTTCGGCTTCGAAGATGGTCACGATATACGGGTGGGAGGACAGCTGGGCCATCAGGTTGGCTTCGGACTCGAAGCGGCGCCGGGCACCCTCGGTCTTCAGGTCCGAAAGCAGAACCTTAACGGCCACTTTTCGGCGCGGACGGTCCTGTTCGTAAAGGTAGACGTCGGAGAACCCGCCGGAGCCCAGCAGGCTGATGTAGCTAAAGCCAGGTATATGCGGCGGCGGCGCAACTGGGCGCTTGGAGCTCAAAGGATCTCCTCAAAACGCAGCGAAATGTCATCGCCCAGTTCCGCAATATCGCCGTCCAGGAGGATCGCCATTTCATTTTGCGCCAGGCGACGGGGCTGCTGGCCTTCCCGGACCAGGACTGTGCCGTTGGTTGCCTTCAGATCGCACAGCATCACGTGCCACCCCTCAAGGCGTACCTCCACGTGCGAGCGCGAAATGTCGCCGCTGGGGCTCGCCACCTGGACGAGCCTGGGCATCACACCGCCCTGGACCCTGGACACCGACGGCTGCCGTCCGATCACCAGAGACTGGTCAAGATCCACAACCTCGCCGGTGGACAGGCGCACCCGCCCCAGCCGGGGCCGCGGAACCTGCACTGCGTCGGCCGGCAATGGCATCCGGCAGCTGAAGCACCGTGAATTCGTGGACGGGTTGGCATGGCCCTGGGCACATACCCGGGCCAGAACCAGCGGGCAGGCTGCCTCCGAATCCGGAGCCGGGAGCCGTGCCTGATGGGCGGCCGTGCCGGCCAGATCGCTTTTCATGATGGTCTGGCCGTCGTGGTCGCCGTCGTTGTCGACTGGCCGTCCGGGCTGGTTCTGCCGGCGGGGCATGGGAAGTCCCGCCACCGGAGGGGCCGGAGTGGCCGGAGTGGCGTTGAAGGACGACGGCGTCCCTGGCCGGGGCGGGTTATCCCCGCCTGAATGCCAGGGAACCGAGTCGATCAGCTCTACGCTGGCCGGGGGCCGCGCGGCGGCTTCCTGAACGGGGAGGGGAGGTGTCTGCGGCAAGGATGCGCCGGCGTCTTCCGACGCCCGACCCGGATCGGGGCCGTCGCTGTCAGATCCGGCGGAGCCGGCCTCTCCGGCTTCTCCAGCAACAGGCTGCTGTCCGGCGGAGCCGTGCCCGCCGCCGTTTTCGGGTTCATCACGCACAGCGGCGTCCTCGATGCTGCGCACTACGGTTTTTTCCCACAGGTGGTCGTACGTCCCCGTATGCTCGTTGGCCGGAACAGCTGCGCGGGCTGGCCGGCCCAAGTCCGGATGGGCGTCGTCGTCGCTGACGCCCATCACTGTCTCTGCGGAGGCGCCGTGCTCGGTGCTTTCCGCGACCGGTTCATCCGTGGCCGGTTCATCCGTGACAGTGCCGTCCGAACCGGCAGCCGTTGAAACTTCAGCGGGCACTTCCTCGGCCGAAGGTTCAGGTGCGGAACCGTCCCCGGATCCTGCGGTACCTGCGCTGGCTGATTCCGGTGGATCCTCTGCTTCCTGCGGATCCTCCGTACCGGTAATTTTCGACGGCGGCACAACAGCAGGAGGCGGTTGTGACGGCAGCGCAGCGGACGCTGCCATGGTTGCAGGCCCAGGGGCGATTGCAGGTGCGGGGGCAGGTGAGGGGGCGGCGAAAACGGCCGCGGCGGCTTCCGGCGTGGCACCTGCTTCAGCTGACGCAGGGGAAGGACGGCCGCGGGCACCATTCCCGGCGCCCGCAACGGCCACCCTCAGCCCCTGGAGCAGCACCACCCCCTCACTCAGCGGAAGCTCCACACTGCCGGTGGCCTCGCCCGGCACAGTCAGGCTGTACCACTCCGGGGCCAAGAGCCACCGTTCGGTCCAGGTCGTAACGTCGCGGCCGTTGAGCTCCACCGGGCCAGTGGGCAACTGCACCGTCAGATCGATGTCGCCGCGCAGGAAAACACCCAGCGAGTCCTGGAAATCAACGATTCCGAACGGCGGGACCTTTGCCAGCGACACCCCGAAACTCCTGGTCACGGCATGGAGCACTTCATGGACTTCAGGCCCGGTTTCCAGAAGCTCCCAGAGCGATTGCACCAGGGCAGGCGTAGTATCCGCCCGCAGCACCACGGCAGTCCGTGATCGGACAATTCCAAGCCAGGAGCCGGAAATGTAGTTACTGGCGACCATGACCGGAGTCCTCGCTTTCGGCGGAACCTGATTCGGGTTCGTCGCTCTCTGCCGCATCTGTCCCGTCGGGGCCAGCGGCAGAGGAGTCAAGGTCCTGGAAATCCGGAACTTCCGTGCGCGGAAGTGTGCCCTCGTCCTCAGCAGAAGAGGAGGCGCGCGGTGCGGTGGTGGCAACGCCGGCGTCGTTCATCACGTTCTTGGCGTCAATCACAATCACAGTGACGTTGTCTCTGCCTCCGTTGCGGAGTGCCGCCTGGATCAGCGCATCCACCGCGTCCTGCGGGTGGCCCACTGTGCTGAGGATGCGGAACATGTGGTCATCAGTGAGTTCTGCGTTGAGACCGTCCGAACAGACCAGGATCCGGTCGCCTTCCTCCACCGGCAGAAGCCAGTAATCGGCCTCGGTCTCGTCGCCGGTGCCCAGTGCCCGTGTGACCACATGCCGGCGGGGGTGGACCGCAGCCTGTTCCGGGGTGATCTCGCCGGCGTCCACAAGTTCCTGGACTTCGGAGTGGTCCACGCTGACCTGCGCAAACTGGCCCTGGCTCAGCCGGTACGTCCGCGAATCTCCGATGTTCATCACCAGCCAATACGGCATGCCCATCTGTTCAACCACCACCACACCGGTGAGTGTGGTGCCGGCCCGTGCGCCGGCGGCCCTGCGGATGCTGTCGTCGGCCTGGATCAGATACTGCTGAAGGACAGCTGCCGTGGCCGTCCGCTCGCCCGTGGCAAGCTGCGGCATTCCGGCCAGAGCACGGACGCACATCCCGCTGGCAATTTCGCCCGCTTCATGGCCGCCCATGCCGTCAGCCACCGCAAACACCGGGTCAGAGGCAATAAATGAGTCCTCGTTCAGTTCCCGTCGCAGTCCTCGGTCCGTGCCATAGCCGTAGCTCAGACTGAGTCCCGGCTCGCGGCCGGTGGTGGGAGAGGAAGCGGCGGGCTGGGAATTCATGCCTGTCCTAAGTGGAAGTTGCGGTCACCGAAGTGGACGGTGGAACCTGGGCTGACGAACGCCGGCACGCCGGCACGCAGGGGCGTGCGGACGCCGTCCGGTGTGGTGACAGCGCTGCCGTTGGTGGAATTCCGGTCCGTGACCCAGACTCCGGCGCCATCCGTCAGGAGATGGAGGTGCGTTTTGGAGATGGAGCGGCCCGGATCCACAACTGCAAACAACTGCGCCTGCTGCTCCCCCGGGTGACCGTTCGGATTCCGGCCGATGAGAACGTTCCGGTCCAGCCGGAAGTCCCGTCCGTCGTCGAGCCTGATCCGCAGCACAGCCAGCGGAGCAGGCTGTTGGGCGCCGCCCCTCATCTGCGTGCGGTCGTGGTCATCGTCCAGGTGGGCCTGCGGCTGCGGGATTGCCTGCGGCGGCTGGACGGCCTGTGGCTTCGGGATTGGTTGCGGCTGCGGAGTTGACTGCTGAGCGGCGGCCGGCGACTGTGTGGCGGCGACCGGAGAGGAAACCTGCTGTATAGGAGGAAGATCCAGCGGCGCGAAGCTGTACGGGCCCTGGATGCCACCTGTGGCTATGGGATTGCGGCCGGCCTTGACATCGAAAACCAGGGTTTTGGCTGCGGCGTCGTGCCAGCCCCTCAGCTTGGCATTTTTATCCCAGGAATTGGAGAGCACCACCACGACAGCCCACGCGGCGCCGATGACCACCAACGGTCCCAAAATGAATAGAGCAGGATCGAACCATTTGAAAATGACCACAAAGATGGCGGCGATGACGGCCAGCAGAATGCCCCCTCCGGTTACGATCCCGCGTACAAAAACCCCGCCTGCGCCCGGCGCATAGCCGTCATTGTCCGCGCTGCGGATGCCCATGAGCTGGTTCCCGATGGTGTTGCCGGACCGGCCTTCCAGACCCATAATGACAGACATGTAGATCAGCACCAGCCCGATGGCGATGCCGCCGAAGAGAACCAGCGATCCCGTGTCATAAACGATGAAGCCCCCGCTCCGGGTGCGGGTGACGCCGGCGAAGCCGACGGCAAACATAGCCACCAGGACGACAAGGGGCCCCAGCCAGTCCAGTACTGCTGCACCGAGGCGTCTGCCTGCGGCTGCGGGAACCAGCCCTGAATTGGCTGCCATTCGAGTTCCTCCCCGTTGACCACGCCCAGCAGGCCCGTGGCCCGCCTGGCTTTGACCGGGGTAGCTGTGACCCGGGTCGCCGGCGCCGGAATCGGCGCTCCCTTGACCTGTCGCGGCCGGATCCGTCTGCATTACCGGGATATTACCGGGAATCTGGGTTCCGTGCGCCGCGGCCTGTTCCATCAGGGCATTCTGCGCATGGTCAACGTTGCGCATGCTTCGCGCCGCCCGGTTAGTGAGGGGGGCGCCACACGCGGTGCAGAAAGTCGCCCCCGGACGGATCAGCTGCTGGCAGCGCTGGCAGCGCTCGGCGTCAACGCTCATGGTTCCGTGTGGTTCTTCCTGGCGGGACGGTGCGGGTCCCGCGCAGCTTGAGCGCGTTGCGGCCGTCGGCAAGCAGGGAGCGGGGCGAGAACCGCGCCTGCTGGCGGCGCCAGAATCCGGCAGTTCCCGTCATTTCCTTCAGCGAACTGTCCACAATGGTCCAGTACTCCTGCACTTCCGCTTCGCTCGGCTGGCCGGCCCCGAAAATAGAGGCGTCAGCCCGGTTCGCCAGCATGGTAGTTGTGGCCTGGGTTTCCGGGAACGCGTCAGCAACCACCTCCGCGCTCTCACGCCGCGTGGCACGGGTGTCCACTCCGGCACCCATGTCGGTGGCGAGGCTGAGCACTTCGTTCCAGCCTCCGCCCACACGCTGGGCCGGGTGCCCGTCCACAAAGCGCGCTTTCCGTCGCCGCGACTTGAGCAGGGCGATGAGCAGCAACGGCAGGGCCAGAATCCCGAGGGGGATCAGTGCGATGCCGATGGCGCTGAGGAGCGGCCCCCAGAACAGCCACGGGTTGTTTTTCTTCTGATCCGCGTCCAACGCGTCCGGTGAGGAATCCGGCGGCAGGTCCGCCGGTTCCTGGGGCGGCGGCGGCGGCTGAAGGACCTGGGGTTTGGGCTTGGACTTGTTTTCAGGGTCCGGCGGGATGGGGATGTTGTCCTTGGGCGGTGTGGGATCGAAGGAAACCCAGCCAACCCTGTCGAAAGCCACTTCCACCCAGGCATGGACGTTTTTGCCCGTGATCTGCAATTCACCCGCCCCGTTTTCCGGGCTCGTGGGGTCCGGGTAGAAACCCATCACCACCCGCGACGGGATTCCCAGGTGGCACAGCATCAGTGACATGGCCACAGCGTACTGTTCGTCGTCGCCCAGCATCTGCTTGGCTGTCAGCAGGTTCCGGATGCGTGATGATCCGTGCCCGGAAACACTCGGCAGCTGCCCTTCAGTGACCAGCCCGTTACTGAAAGCCCCCTTCTTCTGGAAATGCGCCTCGATCTGCCTCACGCGGTCAATCGCGGTGGGAGCGCCGGCAGAGAGATCGTTGGCCTGCGAGCCCACCACCGGCGGAACTTCGGCAGCTTCAGGCAGGGTCACCTTGGCGAAGTCGTACTGGGTCAGCTGGCCGTGTTCGAGCTTGGCAGGATCTGCAACCTGGATGCTGTAGGAGTCTCCGCCGGACAGGCCCTTTGTGGTGACTGCGGTATCGGTTCCCGGGTTGAAGTACAGCCCGGAAGCTGCACCGGAAGTGTTCTGGCCGAAACTGATGCCCGTGGTCTTCCGGCCGCCGGGTAGGAAGTAGCCTTGGTAATCCTCGATCGTGATGTCAAGCGTGTAGTCGTTTGTGGGCACGATGCCCGCGGAGTCGGCAAGCGTATTGATCGATTTGGCATCACCCACCTTACTGAAGTTGCCGGAACCGTTCGGATCCATGTTGTAGTTGGTGCCGTTGAAGGCGTCGAGTGCTGCCAGCCGGACTCTCGCGTCCTTGGGCAGCCCCTCGACGAGAAAGAGGTTGTCGTCCTTTTTGTCCTTGACGAAGTTGCGGAAGCTCGCCAGCGGTGTGATGTAGTCCTTGGGATCGAACGGGGGCACGATGGCGTTGCGAAGAACCTTCCGGTCATCACTTGTGGTCAGCAGCGGCGACGCCACGGCCGTGATCCCCACGCTGGCCGCAATAACGGCGGCAGCGGTGGCAAGGCGGCGGATTTTCGCGCGGTTCGCCGTGGCGGCATCGCTCTGAGGCCGGTTGACGGACACCTTGCGGGCGTCGCTGCGGCGAAGCGCGTCCCGGCGGAACGTTGCCCAGGCGATGGCCACCACCGTCAGGGCAATGCCCCGCCCCACGGTGAGGAATCCGGCGTTTGTGCTGAACGCAATGCCCGTGACGAACAGAACCAGCACCGGGAGCAGCGGCCAATAGGGACTCTTCAGGCGCCAGATCAGCAGGCCGGCAAGCAGTGCCGTGATGAGCGAGCTGAGGAACGGCACAATAAGCACGCCGCCCGCGGTTCCCACCGGCACCCCTACTGTGAGCATGTCCTTCCATGCAAAGACGATGCCCAGCAATAGCGTCCGCAGCGAGTCAAGGCCGGGGATGAATCCGGCAATGGCTGCATCCGGCACTGCCAGTGCTGTCCCGAAGATCAGGTAGGCTCCCAGCGCCATGGCGGTGGTGATCAGCAGCCCAAGCGAGAAATACACGTTGCAGGCCGCGATCGCAAGGCCAAGGAGGATGCCGCCGAAACCGGCGATCAGGTAGGAAGCGTCACCGCCGAAACTGAGGCTGAATCCCAGGACACCCAGCCCGAGCAACGCTGTAAGTGCACCGGCGTCGAGCGCGAAGTGCCAGGCCTGGTGGCCGTCCGCGAAGCCGGACTGCGCGGCTTTCGGCTGCTGCCGGCGTGGGCGGAGGCCGGTTGCAGAGCTCATGCGGCCGCCTTTCTCAGGACAATGGCCAGATCGGACAGATCGCCCAGGGTCAGCACGGTCAGATCCGCGATGTTCGCCCGGGCCGGTGCGGCGCCCGCCTGCATCCGCACTGCGAGGCAACGGACACCCGGCGGCACCGAAGCAGACGCTGATCGAAGTTGTGTGGGGGTGACGTTGCTACCCACCACGAAGAAAACCACAGACGCGTTGGGAACCGTGTCGGCCAGCGTCCGCGCAAGGTCGACGGCGGTCTTGCGCATCGGGGCTCCAACGATCCTGGTCATTTCGTCCAGCATGTTGCGGCCGGTTTCGCAGCGGAGGGGTCCCTTCTGGGTCAGGACGTCCAGTTCACGTTGTTCGCGAATGGCCTGGCGGCCAATGGAGGCGGCAGCCGAGATGGCCATCTCGAACTCGTGCTCGGAAGAATATTCGTCCGTGTTGATTGACAGTGAGATTGCCAGGTGTGCACGGCGTGTTTCTTCGAACTGGCGCACCATCAGCTTGTTGGTCCTGGCGGTGGTCTTCCAGTGGATGTGTCGGCGGTCATCGCCCGGCACGTAGTCACGCAGGGCGTGGAAGGACACGTCCGCGCTGGAAAGGTCAGCAGTGGGCATGCCCTCAAGGTCACGAATGAAGCCGGCCGCGGATCCGGCCAGTGCCACCGTTTTGGGGTGGACGTACAGGTCCTCCGGCTCGGTCCACAGGACCTGCCGGCGCAACAGAAGAAGCGGATCGGCGCGGACGGAACGGACGGGGCCCACCACGATGACGGCCCGCCTGGCCGTAGGAATCGTAAAGAGGTCCTCGTGGACCTGCTGCGGCTTCATCCGCGGCAGGTGGAAGACCGCCGTTGCGGAGCCCACCGGAAGTTCGAGGGTGGCCGGCATCAGCGGCCGTGCTGAGGTGTTGGAAACTGCAATGCTTCCTACGGCGCTGTCACCCACAGCCACCCGCGTCCTGGCCAGGTCGAGCAGCACGCCGTATGAGGACCTGCCGAGGATGAACCCGACCGCAATGAGGAACAGCACAAACGCGGCCATGGCAGCGGCCTTGGCCTCTTGCCAGCCGTATGCCTGGCCGGCGGACCACAGCAGAATGGAGGCGCCGAGGACGGACCAGCCCAGGACACTGACGACGGACAGCACCGGCCACACAGAGCGGAGCCACAGGCCGCGAACTGCGCGCCAGGCAGGCGCCAGGGCCGCGCCGGCAGTGCTGCCGGCCTCCGCCCAGACTGCTAAGGGGTGGAGGCGGGTGGGCCTGCCATCCCGCAAAAAGGGCTGCCTCAGTCGTTCAGCAAGCCGGGTCAACGGAGTGTTGCTGGACATATATGGGCCTTTGTTCGCGCTGGTGATTTAGCTTGCCGGTGAGGGCGGGGAGTCCGTCAGACCGCGGCGCGCTGCTGTGGCGCGGCGACGTCGGTCATCACCCGGTTGAGCACGGCTTCTGGCGTGGCGCCGGAGAATTCAGCCTCCGGGTCCATCACAAAGCGGTGCGTCCAGACCACGGCGGCAAGGTCCTTGACGTCGTCCGGCAGGACGAAGTTGCGTCCCTGGCTTGCGGCCCAGACCTTGGCTGCCCGGACCATGGCAAGTGCGCCGCGGACGGAGACCCCGAGCCGCGTTTCCGGGGCGTTGCGGGTTTCCTCACAGAGCCGTGAAATGTATTCAAGCACGGCGGTGTCAACGTGTGCCGTGGCGGCAAGATCCGCCATGTCCGCGAGTGCCTGGGTGGTGATGACGGGGGACAGTTCCTTGGAACGGTCCTTGATGTTGGCACCGCCGAGGATCTGCACGGTGGAAGCGTGGTCCGGGTAGCCGATGGAGGTCTTGATCAGAAAGCGGTCCAGCTGGGCCTCAGGCAGCCGGTAGGTTCCTGCCTGCTCAATCGGGTTCTGGGTTGCCATCACCATAAACGGGCGTCCGGCCTCGTAGGTGACGCCGTCAACAGTGACGCGTGATTCCTCCATCACCTCAAGCAAGGCGGACTGGGTTTTCGGCGATGCACGGTTGATTTCGTCAGCCAGAACGATGTTGTTGAAGATGGGCCCCTTGTGGAACTCGAACTTCTGCGTTTTCTGATCATAAATGGTCACACCTGTGACGTCCGAAGGCAGGAGGTCGGGGGTGAACTGGATGCGGTTGTTGGAGCCCTGCACCGTGGCCGCCAGCGAGCGGGCCAGCGATGTTTTGCCGGTGCCGGGGGCGTCCTCGAACAGCACGTGGCCTTCGGCAAGCATGGCGGTGAAGGTCAGCCGGATGACGTGGGCCTTGCCGAGCACCGCCTGGCCGACGTTGGCAACGAGCTTTTCAAATGTTCCTGAGAACCAGGCAGCCTGCTCAGTCGTCATTGTCATGGGGTGGATCCTCTTCCGTTTTGGGTGTTTCCCTGTTTGGGTGTGACTGCGGGCCTGTTCGTCGGCTTCATCCAGCGATTAGTCTAAGTGATTGCACTTGCGTCAGCAGCCGCCGGGCCTTGGTCCGTAGAGGTCCACGGTTGTGGACTTTACGTACCAGCCGGTCTTCCGCTCGGCAAGCCGGTACCACGGGGTGCCGTTGCCGTAGATGTCCTTGGTGCAGTCAATGTTGAGCTTGCCCCAGGACCGTTCCACCCAGCCTGAGCCGCAGGTCTTGGGCGGTCCGGGATTGTACTGATCACTCACTCCGGGTTTACCGGGACAGGTCCGGGTACTCGCAGCGTCCACCTGCATCTGCGATGCCGGAGGTGGCGGAGTCGGATCGTTTCCGGTCGTGGAAGAAGCACTGCCGGCGGAGCCATAGACCACCGTGAAAGCCCGGACCCGCAGTGTGTGCCCCTTGTCCCAGCCACCCCCGGAACGGTCATACCGGTTGGCCAAGCCAACGTTGATCCAGCCGCCGCCGTCGTAACTGACTTCGAAGCGCTGTATCGCACGGCCATTGTTTGCCGGATTATTCCAGGTCCAATGCACTTCGCCATCACCCGACGCAGACTTTCCGCCGGCAACGTTTGGCGCGTTGGGCGGCCCGTAGGGATCCGCCGAGTCGATCGCCTTGGCATCGCCTGCGGTGTTGTTCTTTATGGACGTGGCGATGATATTGATCGTCACGTTGGTACCGTTCGGGAGCCCGCTGATATTACCTCCGCCTGCCGCGATACTCCCGGTCTGTCCGCTGGACGTGCGGTAGCTGTATCGGATCTCGTCGGACTGCGAACCGTTGCGCTGCGCCTGGGTGAGCTGGGTAAATGTCACGGCCAGCTGCCCGCTGCTGCCGGTCGCCTTCGCTGTTCCACTGTTGACAGAGCCCGGCTTTCCGGCCGCCCTGATGGGTGCGGACGCTGCGCTGGTACCGCTGGTTCCTGCCTTATTGGTGGCAGAGACTGTGAAGCGGTAATCTGCCTCCGAGTTGGCCACCGTGACATTCTGTGATGTGCCGTACGGGATCTTCTGGGTGGCTACGACAGCTCCTGCACGCAGGGTGGTCAGCGTGTAGGGCGAAATGGTGTCGCCGTTATTGTTGGGAGGTGTCCAGCTGACCTTGAGCTGGCTCTGGGGCCCCACGGACCCGGCGCCCGCGACCGAAGGGGCTGCCGGCGTAACCGGCACAGCGGCGGGAACTTCCGCAGCAGAGTAGGGACTCCATTCGGACGGATCCTTGGCATCGTTGCGGGCCAGCACCCGCATCTTGTAGGCCACGCCGTTCCTGAGGCCCTTCCACACGTAACTCACCGACGTCAGCTTTTGGACCTGGGCATTCTGGCCGGCCGGAGCCGGCGAGATCTCAAGATCATAGGACTTGGCCGGGGAACCCTTGCTGGCCGGAGCCACCCAGGTTACGGCCAGCTGCTTGTCGCCGAACTTCAGTTCCGGGGGCAGCGGAGTGTCCGGCTTTACGTCCGGGCGGACCTCGGCAGAGGCGGGTGAACGCTCGGATTCGCCAAATTCGTTGGTCGCCGTGACCTGGAACTGGTACTTGGCGTTGTTGGTCAGGCCGTTCAGGGTGCAGGCGTTGGCCGGACAGTCCTGCCTATAGCCCTCGCCATACACCGTGTACTTGGTGATGGCTGATCCTCGGTCGGCGGGTGCTGACCAATTGAGGAGCGCAGTGCGGTCCCCCACGCTCTGCGCTTGCGGCGCGTTGGGCGCCAGGGGCTTGTCCCTGACGGTCAGGCGGATGCGGGCGGTGGCGTACCGCGAAGGGT
Source organism: Micrococcaceae bacterium Sec5.7 (assembly GCA_039636785.1). Classification (NCBI taxonomy): domain Bacteria; kingdom Bacillati; phylum Actinomycetota; class Actinomycetes; order Micrococcales; family Micrococcaceae; species Micrococcaceae bacterium Sec5.7. The sequence goes on from CP144169.1 coordinate 165,377, forward strand.
CGTCGGTTTTGTCCGCCACCGTGTAGGAAAAAATCATGGTGCCGGTAAAGCCTGCGGCGGGTGTAACGGTGACTGAATCGCCGCTCGCTGCGGCGCTGCCCTGCCCGGTTTCCGCAGACGTGGCAATGATTTTCAGTGCCGATTCAGGGAATGGATTCGAATCGTTGGCCAGGACCTTGACGGTGACCGGCTTGCCTGCCGCCGCGTTGGGTTCGAGGTCGTCGTTCGCTACCGGTTTTGGCCGGTTGGACGCTGTGACGGCCAACTGGAATGTTGCAGTAGCCTCGAGCCCGCGGGGGTCCTTGGCCTTGACCTGGATGGCGCCGGCGGTACCGGCGGCGCTGCTGTCATTGGCAGAGACCTTCAGGGACCTGCCTTCGATGGTGGCGTTGAAACCGGTCGGGTTCCCGCCGACGATCTCGTATTTCATGTTCCCGACGTCGTCACGGTCAGGATCGGCCGTGAGTTTGCCGAGCTCGGCACTGGCGGAGTCCCCCTTGGGCACGTCCACCGTGCCGCCGAGCAGCGTTGGCGGGTTATTGCGGTTCGGATCAGGCAGCACCATGGTGCGGATGCTCAATGTGGACTTCAGCCCGGCGGGATCATCCGGACCGGAACCGTCGGTCACCTCGAAGCTGATCGAACCCGGGCCAACGTAATGCACGCCGGCCGTATACTTGACCGCGGTTCCGTTGCCGGCAACAGAATCGCCGCCGTCATCACCGATCAACTTGACGCGGTCGGTCTGTGTCAGGCGCGGCTTGCGACCTTCACGGACCTTCACCCACTCATTCAGGTCCGCCATGACTGAGTGTCCGGCAATGACCTCAAGGACCTCGTCTTTGGCCAGCGCGGGAACCTGCTGGCCGGCCCCCGGCACCCAGATGACGGCGGTGGACTTTTGCCCGTCGACGTCTTCCACGGTGTACGGGATCAGCTGGGGCTTCTCAGTCAGCTCGACAATCATGTTTCCATCGGTACCCGGCCGCGCCGTTTCGGCTTCGCTGGTGACTTTGAGGTTCTCCCCCACGCCGTCGCGATCTTCATCGTTCTTCAATACGGGAACATCAACCGCAGTCTTGCCGAGCGTCTGGGCGGACGTCACCCTGTCATCGCGGGCGGTCGGGGCCTGCAGCGGAACGTTGCTGTCCACCAGCACCTTGATGGCGGCCTGCGCGGACGCGTCCCGGTCATCGGCGATGGTGTAACGGACGTTTACTGTGCCCTCAGCCCCGGGCGCGAGTAGGATGATGCGTCCGCTCTGCTTACTGACGGTGGCCTTAAGCGCGGCATCGGCTTCGATGCCGTCGGCAAGGATACGGATCAGGTCGCCGTCGGGGTCGGTGTCGTTGCCCGTCGCATCCACGGCAATCTGGCGTCCCGGGCGGACGTTCACCTCGTCATCCACCGGTGTGGGCTTTTGGTTGGCCTCATTCCTGGGCGCGATGCCCACAGTGACGCTACCGGTGTTCACGGCACCCTGGCGGTCCACCACCTTATACCGGAACATATCCGTCCCGGCGCCGTCGCCGGCGGCGGTGAAATCAATGAAGTTACTTCCGACCGTCGCGGTGCCCATATTGGGCGTACCGTCGATTCCCGTCAGCTGGACCGAGTCGCCGTCGGGATCAATTCCGTCCAGCGGAACGGGGATGCGCACGGATCCGGCGGCAACCACACGTGCCGTCACGTTCCGGGGCTGGGGACGTGAGTTCTCGGCGCCTTCGAGCGGCAGGATGTGAATGGTGACGGCTGCGGCGCTCTTCTGGCCCTGCGGATCCACGGCGTTGTAGATGGCGCGGACAGTTTTCGGCTGGGGCCCGGCCATAAAACGGACGGTGTTCTCCGACACGAAGCTCCTGCCGTCCTCTGCGGGCACTGCCTGCGGCAGGACGGGGTCCACAGTTAGCTTTTCGCCCTGCGGATGAGTGTCATTCTCCAATACCGGAATAGTCACCACATCGTTGACGCGGACGTTTACTTCGTCCGGTTTCGGCTGTGGTGCTTCGACGACAGCGGGAGCCGGGACCGGGACAACGGAGACGCTCCCGGTGGCAGACTTCTTGCCGTTGGACATGCTGTAGTGGAAGAGGAACGGATCTTTGGTCCCTACAACATCGGTGATGCGCAGGACGCTGTGGTCAATGATGCTGACCGAAGCGGTGGAGTTCTCAGGCAGTTTGACCGACTGGAGCACCAGTACTCCTCCCGAAGGATCGGAGTCGTTGGCAAGCGGATCCAGCAGCACGCTGCCGCCCACCGGCATCAGGGCAACATCATGGACAGCCACGGGATTTCCGGTGTCCTTTCCGGATTCAACATCTACGCGGATCAGGCCCTGGCTGCTTTGCGGGCCATTGCTCGCAATATAACTCAGGTAGACAGGCCCTGCGGTGGAACTGCGGAAATTGAACGCTCCGCCGTCCGACACCGGGCCAAGCTCTGCCGGCCCGTTGGCCTCCACCTGGGCCAGACGCAGCGCGCCGCCGTTGGGATCGACGTCGTTCGTCAAGGGGGCGATCACCAGATCCTGCCCGACGACGGCGGTGACGTGATCGGCGTTGACCACCGGCGCCAGCGCACCCGGCGGCTGGACGTTCACCACCACCTTTCCGGTGACGGTTGCCCGCCCGTCCCAGATGGTCACTGTGACCTCCTTCTTGCCGGCCGTTGCCCCGGAGTCCTGGAAAGTCAGCAAGCCGTCGCGGCGGACCTTTACATGGTCCTGATCGTTGTCGGCTTTGGCATCCATCAGCACGAGGTCATCGCCGTCGGGGTCGCTCCAGTCCGTGAGAATGTTCAGGCTGACTGTTCTTCCCTGCTCCACCAGCATGGTGGTGGAGTCACCGCGTTTGAAGGCCGGCGGCTTGTTCTCGTCCGGGCCAACAACATTCAGGGTGATTTTTCCGGTGGCAGAGAGCCCGCGCCCGTCCGCGGCGTTGTAGTCAAAGGTTTCGCTGCCGGACCGTGCATCTGACGGGACCGTGATCTGGAAGGCTGTTCCGCCGTAGATGTTCTCAAGGCTGCCGGATTCGGGGCCCCGGTTGCCGACGGAGGCCGTGAGGACGTCGCCGTCAGGATCGGAGTCATTGTCCAGCACGCTCAGGACGGTGGCCCGGCCAGGGCGGACGCCAATGGTGTCCGGTTTGGTTTCCGGCGGCCGGTTGGGTTTGGTGCGGTCCGGCAGGACGTTGACGGTGTTGTTGTCCGCTGAATCCTCGTCCTGCTCATCGGATTCGTTCTTGGGCGGGATGACGTCGTCCCAGTTGTTGACGAGCTGCATGTTCTGGTTCACCAGCCACACATTGCCCGAATTCACATCATTGAGAACCACCAGATCCCGGTTAACCCGGAACACATAACTCGGCGCCGCACTGGCCTTGGGCACAGCAACATTCTTATCCTCAGCATCATTGACACAATCCCGGACATACCTGTTCGCCCCCGACCACGCCGCATGAATACACCCACCCAGCTGCACCGGCGCCGCCGGAACACCCTCACCACCAAACACCACAGTCTTCGCCGGCGAACCATCCAACGGCTGCTTCAACAAAGCCTTCTGAGTGGCAATGGCCACCACATCAGAAGCCGGGCTGCTCTGCTGCAACTTCGCATCACGCGCGTTGTCCAGCTGCAGGCGCCGCCCGCCAGGCAAAAACAACCCCCCACCCGCAGCATCCAGAACCACCGGCTCATCCCCCACCACAGCAAGCTGCAGATCACCGGCACCCTTAAGCCCATCCCACGTCTCCGACTCCGAGGACACCGCCCCACCATCGGCATCCACCGCCGTAACAGTCACCTGCCCGGTCTCCGGATCAGCAGAAAAGATCCGGTCATCAGCACCCACCGCCGACACCAGACCCCGGGACCCCACAAAAACCGGCTCACTGGCTTCCTCATCAAAACCATTCACCGTGGACGGCGACAACGCCCACACCTTGCCCTGCCCCGGATCCGTCACCGACAAGACCTTCGAGCCGAAACTCACCTCCGCCGAACCCGGCAGCTGCTTCTCCCCGCCCAACCGCATATTCGGCGCAGACACCTGATTCAACGTCGAACCAACCTCATCATCAACAAACACATCCCCCGCACTCTGAAGAACGTCAAAAGCCGAACCCGCCGGAGTCACCGCACCATCAAGAACACGCGACGGATAATTCAACCGGCCCACAGCATTCCTGGACTTACTCACAACCCACACACCACCGTCGTTCAACTCCACCTCAGTGGTCTTAAACCCCGGATAAATGACTGCGGCGGCGGCCAGAACCGTACAGGCTGCGAGGAGCGCAGTGCCGCCGAGCCAGCGCGGGCGGCGGGCCCGTCGGACGTCCAGGCCCTTGGAACGCGCGGTGCCAGGAATTCTCATTGCCAGTGTTCCCCCAAATAGGACTCGCCGGGCGCGGCCGGACGCTGGCCGGATGCCGCCAGATACGTCTGACTATATCGTGTTTGACCATCAACTGGAGAAACCAGCCGGACTCGCCCGCATCCGCAGGATCCGACGGAAATCAGTCCAGGATCAGGCCCCGGCCGCTTCCCCGGGCGAGCACCACAGGATGGATTTCGCCGAAGCCGCGGACATTCTCAGGCTCTTGCGGAATGAGCACAAAACGCTCGTCCTGGTTGAGTGCTGCCGCGGTCATTGAATCCACGAGCACGCTTCCCGGATCAGCCAGCGTTGTCAGCCGTGCGGCGAGATTCACAGTGGGGCCGTAAATGTCGCCCAGCCGGGACAGGATCCTGCCCCACACCATGGCCACACGGGCCTCCGGCAGGATTTCATCCTCGGTAAATGCCTGCGCAAGGGCGAGCGAGATCTCCGCGCCGGCCGCCGGGGTTTCGGCGATGTAGAGGACTTCGTCGCCCACGGTCTTCACGAGGCGTCCGCCGCCTACGGAAATGATCTCGGCACACTTATTCTCGAAGCGCTGGACCAGCCTGGCCAGGGTCTTTTCATTCATCCGTCTGGACAGACTGGTATAGGAGACGAGGTCGGCGAAGCCCACGGCCCGCGCCAGGGGCAGCGGGGCATCGTCTTCGTCCCCTTCACGTCCCTCTTCGCTGGCCTGCAGACCTGCTTCTGCCCGGAGGGCAAGCCGCTGGACACCGGCGTTCAGCTGCCGGCGCCACGAATAGACCAGCATTTCCTCAAGCGCGTCCACCAGCGCGGGGAGGTCGTTCACCAGCCGTTTGCGGGCCACTGCATCGGTGACACCCTGCTCATGGACCATGTCCTCAACCAGCGCCTCGATCTGCCAGACCACCATGCGGTCCGTCATCTGACCGATGGAGCGGGTCACGGAAATGGCCGCCTCTTCGGTGAGCTTTCCGGAACGCACCAGGTCAACCACCGTAGACAGCGCGGCCTGGTCCCGCTCGGTGAAGGCGACGTCTTCGTCGCCGAGGTTCGGAAAGCCAAGGGCGCGCCAGAGTTTGCGGGCGGACAGGAGTGACAGGCCGGCCCCGGCCGCCACCTCACGGCGGCGGAGCTTGCGTTCACCGCCCAGAAGACGGGTTTCGAGGGCTTTGGCGGCCATCCTTTCCGAGGAGAGGGTGCCGGTGGGAGGGGAGACGGCACCAGTCACGCCGGCAGGCTCCTGGTCCGGTTGCTCAGCGTTCATCTCTTCCACCTTCTCTCAAGTCCCATGGCAGCGCTTCCGATATTTCGTCGGCGTCAAAAACCTCACCATCCGGGAGATCATCGATTGCGTCAAGTAAGTAGTTACGGAACGTGGCGACCTCCGGAACGTCAGGCACCACGGTGCTGCCCTGATGCCAGGCTTCCAAGGATATATTCCCAGAACGCAATATGCGTTGAAGCAGCGACTGGCTGACCACCACGTTACGCAACGATGCCAGCGATACCTGCTGGTCCCTGCGCCGCAGCACGCCGTAGCGGGCAACAATCCTCCGGCTGGTCAGTATGTAGCGGGTGCCATGCCATTTGAGCAGCCGAGGCAGGCAATATCCACACAGTACCCATGCGGCAGCCAAGACGCACGCCGCGACCAGCCAGAATGTCCATTCCCCGGTAACCACCGGGAGCAGCCGAGCAGGCTCTCCCCGGATGATCCAGGCAATGGCGAACGCGGCAAACGCAGGGGCCAGGATAAATGCCGCCGCCGGGAGTATCAGCTTCCTGGGCTGCGGCCGGGTGACGACAATGACCTGCTCCCCCGGCAGGAGGTCTTTACGCATAGCCGCTTTCGTTGCCCTTGCCTGGGGGCGTCCAGGGCCTCAAATGAACAACGTCACCTGCAGTCACTACGTGTTCCCGCGACGCGGAGTCAACCACCAGGAGCGAGCCGTACTCATCGAGCCGGGAAGCATGCCCGATGATCTCGTGATCCCCGGGCAGCTGGGCGCGCACCTGCTTGCCCAGCGTCACCATAACGGCTTCTACCCTCTTGTGGAGTGAGGGTCCGCCTGCCATTCCGGCTGTGGGATCGCCGTCGGCGTTGCAAAAACTCCGGTACAGCGCGGCAAAACGGGAGAGATAGCTCTTGAGCAGAAGCGTTCGGTCAACGGTGGCCGGTTCTTCCAGCTGGACTGACGTAGCGGTTGGAACGGGCAGCTCTGCGGAGGTCACTGTGACGTTGAGCCCGGTGCCTAACACCACGGGCGGCACTGATCCGTCCCCCATCGGCCCCAGCTGGGCGAGGATTCCGGCGATTTTCCTGCCACGGACCAGGACATCGTTGGGCCACTTGATGTCGGCGGGGATTCCTGCCGTCTCCAGGAGGGTCTCGCGGAGGGCCAGCGCTGCCAGCAACGACAGCCACGAATAGGTCTGAGTGGGGAGGGGCCGGCCCTCGGCGTTAACCGGCCGGAGCACGATCGAGACAGACACCGAGCTCCGGGCAGGGGCTTCCCACTGCCGGTCCAGCCGGCCGCGCGCAGCAGTCTGGTGCTCGGCCGTCAGGACTGCCAGGTCACGCCAGGCAGCGGGTTCCACAGTGACTGCCCGCAACAGATCGGCGTTTGTGGAACCGGTGGATTCCACCACGGTGAGCCGTGAAATACCGTTCGCGGACAGGAACTCCTGGCCGGCGAGCGCTTCGCGGTCGAGGGGTTCGCGGTCCGGTGCTTCATTCGCGGGTGTTTGTGCGGCATCCATAGTTGAATCCTATCGAGTTGCCCTCCCCATGGCCGCCGCTGAATCCTGCCCCCGCGGAATCCTGCGCCGGGCGGATCCCGTGGTCAGAGGAATATGTCGGGAACCAGCTGGTCCTCGGCCGCACCCAGGCTGTAAGGCCTGAAGTCGGTGACACCGGCTGCGGCCAGCACCTGCTCGTCGGTATAAAAGTTTCCGCTCTTCGCACCGGCGCCCTGCGCCAGATTGCTGCAGGTGAGCACGGCATGGGCGGCGTCCGCCATGATCCGGGGCCCGCGGGCGGCCCGCACAATCATCTCCCCGCCGGGCATGTTGCGGATGGCTGCGGTATCGATCAGGGTGCAGGGCCACAGCGAGTTGACGCTGACGCCGTCGGCCTTCAGCTCTTCGGCAAGTCCCAGCGTGGTGAGGCTCATGCCGTACTTGGCCATGGTGTAAGCCAGATGCATCCCGGCCCACTTGGGGTCCAGGTTCAGCGGCGGGGAGAGGGTCAGGATATGACCGTTGGCAGATTTGCGGAGGGCCGGAAGGGCGAGCTTGGACAGCAGGAACGTGCCGCGGACGTTGATGTCCTGCATCAGGTCGTAGCGTTTCATATCCACGGCGTCTGTGCGCGACAGATCGATCGCCGACGCATTGTTGATAACGACGTCAATCCCGCCGAACCGTTCGACGGCGGCGGCAACGGCCCCGGCGACGTCGCCGTCCTTGCGGACATCGCCGACAATCGGCAAGGCCTGGCCGCCTGCGGCTTCCAGCTGTTCGGCGGCGCTGTAGACGGTGCCTTCGAGCTTGGCGTGCGGCTGGCCGGTCTTGGCCATGAGCACAATGTTGGCACCGTCGCGCGCTGCGCGGATAGCAATGGCCAGGCCGATGCCCCGGCTGCCTCCGGACATCAGAATGGTGCGGCCCTCGAGGGAACCGGCGGCCTGATACGGCGCGGCGGCGGCGCCCGAAGCATCGTTGCTTGAAGTCATAAGGACACTCTAGCGGACTTATGTTACCGGCGGGTAACATGCAGGAAGTGGCGGCACGCCTGCCGAAACTTGTAGGTTTTCTACAGCGGTTCGCGCCTTTGGCGTCATTAGACTAGCCATCAGGGCCCGGTTTTTGTGCGGATGCTACTTAATCCCTGCACAACCCGTGGGCCACTGAAAATCAGCTAGAGCACCAATCTGCTACAGAGCCGGAGACACTTGATGAGCCACGATCTGACAACGACAGCGGGAAAGATTGCCGATTTCCGCGACCGCCAGGCCCGTGCCGAGCAACCCTCCGGACCGGAGGCGATTGAAAAACAACATGCCCGCGGCAAAAACACCGCCCGCGAACGCATCGACCTGCTGGTGGACGCCGGATCGTTCATTGAGTTCGACGCCCTGGCCGTCCACCGCTCCACGGTGTTCGGCATGGAGAAGAAAAAACCGCTGGGCGACGGCGTGGTGTCCGGCTATGGAACGGTTGACGGCCGTCTTGTGGCTGTCTACAGCCAGGATTTCAGCGTCTACGGCGGCTCGCTGAGCCAGGTCAATGGCGAGAAGATCGTCAAGGTGCAGGAATTCGCGCTCCGCAACGGCTGCCCCATGGTTGGAATCAACGATGGCGGCGGTGCCCGCATCCAGGAAGGCGTCGCCTCGCTGGCCATGTTCGCGGACATCTTCCGGAACAACGTGCACTCCTCCGGTGTGGTCCCGCAGATCTCCCTCATCATGGGCCCCTGCGCCGGCGGCGCGGCCTACTCCCCCGCGCTGACCGACTACGTGGTGATGGTGGACAAAACCTCCCACATGTTCATCACAGGACCGGACGTTATCAAGACTGTCACCGGGGAGGACGTGGACATGGAGACGCTGGGCGGGGCGCGCCAGCACAATGCCACCACCGGCACCTCCACGTACCTGGCGACTGACGAAGCCGATGCCATTGAATTCGTCCGTGAGCTGCTGGACTTCCTGCCGTCCAACAATCTCTCCGAGGCGCCCGTGCTGGAGCACCAGCAGGAGTTGGAGATCGACGACGACGACCTTGCCCTGGACTCACTGATCCCGGACTCCGCCAACCAGCCCTATGACATGCGCAAGGTCATTGAGCAGATCCTGGACGACGCCCACTTCCTTGAAATGCAGTCCCTCTACGCACCCAACGTGATGATCGGCTATGGCCGCGTTGAAGGCCACACTGTAGGCATTGTGGCCAACCAGCCCATGCAGTTCGCCGGCACACTGGACATCTCGGCCTCGGAAAAGGCAGCCCGGTTTGTCCGGCATTGCGATGCTTTCAATGTCCCCATCATTACCCTGGTGGACGTCCCCGGCTTCCTGCCGGGCAAGGACCAGGAATTCCAGGGCATTATCCGCCGCGGCGCCAAGCTGCTGTATGCCTACGCAGAAGCCACCGTGCCCATGCTGACCGTGATCACGCGCAAGGCCTATGGCGGAGCGTACATCGTCATGGGCTCCAAGAAGCTCGGCGCGGACCTGAACCTGGCCTGGCCCACGGCGCAGATCGGCGTGATGGGCGCCCAGGGTGCTGTGAACATCCTCTATCGCCGTGACCTGGCAGCCGTTGCCGAGGCCGGCGGCGATCTCGAAGCCCGGCGTGCAGAGGTCATCAAGCAGTACGAGGAAGAGCTGCTCAATCCCTACCAGGCAGCCGAACTCGGCTATCTGGACGCGGTCATCGCACCGTCTGACACCCGGCTGCAGATCATCAAGGGACTGCGCGCCCTGCGTGAAAAGCGTGCCAGCCTCCCCGCCAAAAAGCACGGAAATATCCCGCTGTGAGTGAGGCCGGGAAGCCCTCTGAAACCCCTGAGGCGGAAGCCTTTCTCTCCGTTGTCAAAGGAAATCCGACGCCGGAAGAACTGGCGGCACTGACCGCCGTCGTACTTTCTCTGGGGACTGCCGAAACGGCCAACCAGACGAAGCCCAGCGTCCGGCACTGGGTCCGGCGGCAGCAGCTGCGGCTCGCCCCGACGCCTGGTCCCGGCGCCTGGAGGCGCAGCGGCTAGGGCGAATCGCAGGGTTCCGGGGCTTGGCGGCAGCTGTCGGCACCGCCGCCGTTCATCCGAAAGTTCACTATCACTTTTGGCGTAAACCCGCGAAATGGCCGTTTTCGCAGTATAGTGATGTGAATCACTTGAGCGCTGGGATCAGTCGCCGGCGCTGACAACAGAATCTGGCCCGTTCCTGCGGACCAAAATGCCAATTTGCTCGCCTACCGACCAGCCTCGGGGCGGGCGCATCGCCGGCGCGGATGCGATCGCCTCCATGCCGGCATCCGCAGGTCGATGAGGAAAGCGTGGGATCAGCGTGACTCTGACAAGCCCGGAACGACGCCGGAAGACCGGCCATCATGACATCCCCGCCCAGCCGCCGCTGACGCCCTCCTGCGCGGACTGTGCCACGGATGCATACCTGAATTTTGAATCATATGTACCGGCCAGGAACGAAGGAAACAGAGGTGGCCAGCGGCCTCCCTATGTGAGTTACACGTGCACCCGCTGCGGAAAGTACGATGCCAGCACCGTACCGGAGGGTTGGACTCCCCGGGGCTGGCAGTGGTATGCCTAGGCGGTCCGCCGACGTTGACATAATCCAGCAGACGTCACGGATGCGTTCGCGGACAACTTCCTGTCTCCGAGCGAAAAAGCCGGAGGAGCACCGCAGGTGACAATCTTCGCGCCCCCTCATGGCCCGGCCGGGCCCCGGCCCCCGCTGGTCCAGCGTCTCTGGTGCACGACCTGCGGGACTGACGTCTACCTCATGATCGAGACCGTCGAGCCCCTCTCGCCGCTGGCTCCGGATGCTGTGGACGTCTCATACACCTGTATCGAATGTGACGGTTTCTATGCCCACGCCACATCTGTTCCGCGGGCCGCCGCGATCCTTAATCGTAGACAAAGCGGGCCGGGAATTCTTGAGTTCGGAGGCGAATACATCCATTGCGGCGAAGCGATGGAGAGCGGGAACCCCAAGCAACGCACCATTTACGCAGGTGTGCCAACCGGCGGCGCGCCAAAGGGCTACCTCGGCACAAAGACCCTGCACTGCCGATGTGGGTTCCAAACGGAAATCCCGCACTGGAATTAACGGTCGTGACCCTGCTGACACACCCAGAAGTTCAGTGAGTCTTTCATAACCGGGCGTGCCCCGTTAGTCTCGTTGGGTGACTATCCAAACCCCAGCCTCCGTGCGCCCCCGGACCGCAATCGACGCCGTCGCCGACGCCTATACGGACACCCTCATCCGACTCAATCCAAGCTTCGCAACCACGCTGGGACTGCCGGGCCACGAGACCGAATATCAGGACCACTCGCCTGCCGGACTTGCCGGGTTTGCTGACGCCGCCAGGGAAACCCTGGCTGCTCTTGACGGACTTCAGCCCGACGACGAGGTGGATGCCGTAACGCTGGACGCCATGCGCGAGCGACTGGGCCTGCAGCTGGAAATCCACGAATCGGGATGGGACGCGGCAGAGCTGAACAACATTGCATCCCCTGCGCAGGAGATCCGAGCCATCTTCGACCTCATGCCCACGGGCACGGCGGAGCACTGGGAGCACATCGCCGGCCGCGCGCATAACGTTCCCGGCGCGATCGACGGCTACATTGAATCGCTGCGATCAGCCAAGGAAGCCGGCAACGTGTCCGCCGCCCGCCAGGTGGCTATCGTGATCGAACAGGCCGGAAAGTACGCGGCCGAAGACGGCTTTTTCGCCAGGCTCGCGGCCGCTGCCAAGACTGCTGAGGGCCCGCTTCCTGCGGAACTGCAGGAAAGGCTCGACGCCGGCGCTGCCGCAGCACGCAGTGCCTACGCCGCGCTGGCATCCTTCCTGGAATCCGAGCTCCTTCCAGCAGCGCCGAAGAAGGACGCTGTGGGGCGTGAGCGCTACGCCCTGGCATCGCGGGCATTCCTCGGCGCGGCCGTTGACCTCGAGGAGACCTACGCCTGGGGCGTCCGGGAACTCAACCGGCTCATTGCCGAGCAGGAGCGGGTTGCCGCCGAAATCCGGCAAGGCGCCTCGGTCAAGGAAGCCAAGGAAATCCTCAACAACGATCCCGCACGCCAGCTGAAGGGCACGGATGCGCTGAAGACCTGGATGCAGGAGCTCTCGGACAAGGCCGTTGCAGAGCTCGCCGGCGTGCACTTCGACATCCCGGACATCATGAAGACGCTGGAGTGCCGTATCGCCCCGACGGACGAGGGCGGGATCTACTACACCGGCCCCTCCGACGATTTCAGCCGCCCCGGCCGTATGTGGTGGTCCGTACCAGCGGGCGAGGACACCTTCACCACCTGGGCGGAAACCACCACCGTTTTCCATGAAGGCGTGCCCGGCCACCACCTCCAGGTTGCCACCGCAACCTACCGCCGCGAGCTCCTGAACAACTGGCGCCGCAACGTCTGCTGGACCTCCGGCCACGGTGAAGGCTGGGCACTGTACGCCGAAAAACTGATGCAGGAACTCGGCTACCTGAAGGATCCCGGCGATCACATGGGCATGCTGGATATGCAGCGCATGCGCGCAGCCCGCGTCGTGTTCGACATCGGCGTCCACCTTGAACTGCAAGTTCCGGAGCGTTGGGGCTCAGGCACCTGGACCGCAGAAAAGGGCCTGGAGTTCCTCCGCGCCAACTTGCCCATCAGTGAAGGCCAGCTCAAGTTCGAATTCACCCGCTACCTTGGCTGGCCGGGGCAGGCCCCCTCCTACAAAGTCGGGCAGCGTCTGTGGGAACAGATCCGCACCGAACTCGACGCCCGGCCGGGCTTCGAGCTCAAGGCATTCCACACCAAGGCCCTCAACATCGGTTCCGTCGGACTCGATACGCTTAAGCGCGCGCTGCTGGCGTAGTCGCGTTCAGCGGTGCCATGGCCGCCATCCTCCGCTCACAAGAGACTTTTCGCCACAGCGGCGTTGGGAATATCTTCACAGAATGGCTTAGCGACGGCTGTTTTCGGGGAATCCGGAGCTGCTGCGAATCGAGGTCGGCATAACATTTCTCAACACCGACTGGAAGCAGTATTCTCCAGCTCCTACCGTCGACAGGTGAGCACTCAAACCCGTACCCCTGAATCTCCTGAGAAGTCCGGCTTCCAGCTGCCAAAATGGGCCGGTTCCTTTGGCTTCCAGATCATTGCCGCCCTCCTCGTTGGTCTGACTCTCGGCCTGCTGGCCAAATACACCGGCAGCACCAAGGCAACCCCCAATGCCCTGGGGGCCACGCTACAGACCATCGGCTCGAGCTACGTATCGCTGCTGCAGACCGCCGTTGTTCCCCTGATTTTCACGGCCGTGGTCAGCTCCATCTCCAACCTCCGCCAGGTCTCCAACGCCGCCAGGCTGGCCTGGAACACGCTGCTATGGTTCGCCATCACCTCGCTGATCGCCGTGCTGATCGGCATCGGCCTTGGTGTGCTGCTTCAGCCGGGCGCCAACACCGGCATCTCAGAAGAAGCAGCGTACGCCGGCAAGACCGGTGACTGGTGGGCGTTCCTGACCGGTCTGCTCCCCAAGAACTTCCTGGGCCTCGGGGCAAGCTCCACCGTGGCCGAGTCCGGCGTTGTCACTACCTCCGTGAGCTTCAATGTGCTCCAGATCCTGGTGATCGCAATCGCCGTCGGCGTTGCCGCGCTCAAGGTGGGCAAGGCCGCGGAGCCGTTCCTGAACCTCAATGCCTCCGCGCTGGCGGTCATCCAGAAGGTGCTCTGGTGGATCATCCGCATTGCGCCGCTGGGCACCGTGGGACTGATCGGCAACGCCGTGGCCGTGTATGCTGGGCACCCTGATTGCCGCCGGGCTGCCCCTCCTGATGGCACTGGTGGGCGTAGCCGCCGGTGTGGGCGGAACGTTCGCTTTGACCGGTGTGATTGACATGAGTTCCATCTCCCCCATGCTTGCCCTGATGCTGGGCCTGGCCGTGGGAATCGACTACTCGCTGTTTATTGTCAACCGGCACCGCACCCAGCTCCTGGCCGGGATGGACGCTGAAGAATCGGTGGCCGTGGCCACCGGCACCTCCGGCAACGCCGTGCTCTTCGCCGGCCTCACCGTTATCATCGCCCTGGCAGCCCTGGTGGTTCCGGGGTTGCCGTTCCTGGCCCTGCTGGGACTTTCGGCTGCAGCAACAGTGGCTGTCGCCGTCGTCGTCGCATTGACGCTTACGCCCGCAGTACTGTCGCTGGTGGGCCGGAAAATGATCTCCAGGCGGGCCTGGGCGAAGGCCGAAGCGCACAATACTGCCCCGGGCCACGAGGCAGCGGACCAGGCGAACGAAGAGCACCGCAGCAGCCACGGCTGGGGCGGATTCGTGACCCGGCATCCGGTGGCCGCGCTGCTCGCCGGCGTCGTTCTGCTCGGCGTCCTGGCACTGCCGGCCAGCCAGCTGCGGCTCGCACTGCCCGACGGCGGTTCGGAACCCGTTGATTCGCAGGCGTACAAAGCCTATGACGTCACGGGCAGGAGCTTCGGCGAGGGCACGACCGGACCCATCGTGGTGGTGGGCGAGTTCCCCGCAGGCCTCAGCGAGGCTGACGCGCAGGCCAGGCAGTTCGACGTCGCGGACATCCTGCGGGGCGTGGACAACGTCACCGCCGCCGTGCCGGTGGCACTCAGCGATGACCGCCGCACGGCCGTCTTCCAGGTCATCCCGAAGGAGGGCCCGGCCAGTGCCAGCACTGTGCAGGTGGTGTCCGAGCTCCGCGCCAGGAACGCTGAGATCAGGGACGCCACGGGAGTGGGCATCGGCCTCACCGGCCAGACCGCCGGCAACGTGGATGTCTCCACCAAACTGGGTGACGCCCTGCCTCACTACCTGGCAATCGTCGTCGGGCTTTCCCTGCTCCTGCTGTTGCTGGTGTTCCGTTCCATCGTGGTGCCCCTGCTGGCCACGGGCGGCTTCCTGCTGTCCCTCGCCGCGGCGTTCGGTGCCGTAGTGGCCGTCTACCAGTGGGGCTGGCTGGGTACAGTATTTGACGTTGCCAACCCCGGCGCGGTGCTGAGCTTCCTGCCCATCATCCTGATCGGTGTGCTTTTCGGGCTTGCCATGGACTACCAGGTGTTCATCACCTCCGGCATGCGCGAGTCCCATATGCACGGTGAATCAGCCAAGCACGCGGTACGGACCGGCTTCAGCCATGCGGCCGCTGTGGTCACCGCTGCGGCGATCATCATGGTCAGTGTGTTTGCCGGCTTCATCTTCAGCCACCTGACCATGGTCCGCCCGCTCGGTTTTGCCATGGCTTTCGGTGTTCTGGTGGATGCGTTTGTGGTCCGCATGACCATTGTCCCGGCTGTGATGTACCTGCTCGGCGGCAAGGCCTGGTGGCTCCCCGGATGGCTGGACCGCATCGTGCCGGACGTTGACGTGGAGGGCTCGAAACTCCGCCGGATCACCGCCGAACCGGCCACCGAAACCAGGGATCCGGAGCCGGCAGTCAACTAGGCTGGAGCCGTGACCCGCCTGATTCTCGCCTCCCAGTCCCCCGCCCGCACCAAACTCCTGACCGACGCCGGGATCCGGCACGAGGTCCTTGTGTCGGAGGTGGACGAGGACGCCGTCCAGGCGCGTTACGGCGTCACCGATCCGCACGACACCGCACTCCTGCTGGCCCGCGCCAAGGCCGAGGCCGTGGCATCGATGCCGGGAGCGGCCGGCGCCCTGGTGATCGGCTGCGACTCGGTGTTTGAGTTCGACGGCGAGGCACACGGCAAGCCGTACACGGCCGGCGTCGCGCGTGAACGTATGCTCCGTATGAGCGGCAACAGCGGGGTCCTGCACACCGGCCACTGGCTGGTGGACTGCAGGGATACAGCGGCCGACGGCGGTACGGGCGTCGTCGGATCGGGCGCCACCGTCGGCGCGGTCGCCTCCGCCGAGGTCCATTTTATGGAGATGGATCCCGCCGAGATAGACGCCTACATTGCCACCGGTGAGCCGCTGCACTGCGCCGGCTCCTTCACCATTGACGGCCTGGGCGGGGCATTTATCCGGAAGGTTGACGGTGATCCGCACGCCGTCGTCGGGCTTTCCGTCTCCACCCTGAGGAACCTGCTGTCCCGGGCTGACGTCAGGATCACGGAACTCTGGGCATAGCGGAAAGGCGCCGATTTCGGGGCCAGTTGTAGCTTCCCTACAAAGGATGGGCGCGTTACGCGCGGAATCCGCAAGTAATATCGGCGGAACCCTCAAAATCGCGCTAGGCTCCCTGAAGGAAAGAAGGAGTCGCCTTGTCAGCAAATTCGGAGCAGTCCGCAAGTCCAGTGCAGTCGAACCTCACGAAGGTGCTGATCGCCAACCGCGGTGAGATCGCAGTCCGCATCATCCGTGCGGCGCGCGATGAAGGCATTGCCTCCGTGGCTGTCTACGCCGATCCTGACCGCGATGCCCTGCATGTCCGGCTCGCGGACGAGGCCTATGCCTTGGGCGGCAACACGGCTGCCGAGTCCTACCTCGTGATGGACAAGCTGATTGAGGTGGCCCGCCAGTCCGGCGCCGATGCCATCCACCCCGGCTACGGTTTCCTGGCGGAAAACGCCCAGTTTGCGGCCAAGGTGATCGAGGCCGGCATCATCTGGATCGGGCCCTCCCCCGAGGCCATTTCGGCTTTGGGCGACAAAGTCCAGGCCCGCCACATCGCCGAAAAAGTGGGCGCCCCGCTGGTTCCCGGCACCGCCGACCCGGTCGAATCGGCAGAGGAAATCCTTGAGTTTGTGGACAAGTTCGGACTGCCTATAGCCATCAAGGCTGCCTTTGGCGGCGGTGGCCGCGGCATCAAGGTGGCCCGCACCCGCGAGGAAATCCCCGAGCTTTTCGAGTCCGCTGTCCGTGAAGCCACCGCATCGTTTGGCCGAGGGGAATGTTTCATTGAGCGCTTCCTGGATGCGCCACGGCATGTGGAAACCCAATGCCTGGCCGACGCCCATGGCAACGTGGTGGTGATCTCCACGCGCGACTGCTCGCTGCAGCGCCGCAACCAGAAACTGGTGGAGGAAGCACCCGCCCCCTTCCTCACCGAAGACCAGAACCGCCGCTTGTACGAATCCTCCAAAGCCATTCTGAAAGAAGCCGGCTACCTTGGTGCCGGAACCTGCGAATTCCTGGTGGGTCAGGACGGCACCATTTCCTTCCTCGAGGTCAACACGCGCCTTCAGGTGGAGCACTGTGTCTCCGAGGAAGTCACGGGCATCGACCTTGTCCGTGAGCAGTTCCGGCTGGCCTGCGGTGAAGAGCTCGGTTACGGCGACCCCGAGGTCCGTGGGCACTCCTTCGAATTCCGGATCACCGGCGAAGACCCGGGCCGCAACTTCATGCCGGCTCCGGGCACCATCAGCTTGATCAAGAACCCCACGGGACCCGGCGTCCGGATCGATTCCGGGGTAGAGCAGGGCGATGTGATCAGCGGCAACTTCGACTCCATGCTGTCCAAGCTGATCGTCACCGGTGCCAGCCGTCGGCAGGCTCTCCAGCGTGCCCGGCGTGCACTCGAGGAGATGGTGGTGGAAGGCATCCCCACCGTCATCCCGTTCGACCTCGCGGTGGTCACCGATCCTGCCTTTGCGCCGGCTGAGGGACCGTTCAGCATCCACACGCGCTGGATCGAGACCGAATTCGTGAACGATATTCCGGCTTGGACCCCCAATGGCAGCGGTGCCGAGGACTCTGGCGATCGCCACCGCGTCGTGGTCGAGGTGGGCGGCAAGCGCCTTGAGGTGGTATTGCCCGCGTCCCTCGGATCCATCGGCTTTCCCTCCGGTAACGGAGGCGGAAAGCCGGCAAAGTCCAAAAAGCGCTCCCGCTCCGGCGGCGTTGCGGCTGCTGCGAGCGGCAACGCCCTCACGTCCCCCATGCAGGGCACCATCGTCAAGGTGGCCGTAGCAGACGGTGACGTGGTGGCCGAAGGCGATCTCGTGGTCGTGCTTGAGGCGATGAAGATGGAACAGCCGCTCACCGCGCACCGCGCCGGCACCATCACCGGGCTGGGCGCGAAGGCCGGGGAGACTGTTTCGGCCGGCGCAGTGATTGCCACTATCGAGGACCAGACGCCGGAGGAACAGCTTTGATTGCACCGAGTTTTGAAGAAGAGGTGGAGCGGTACCACCGCGCCGTGCCGGAGATAACCAGGGGAAATCCTGAGCCGGTGAAGGAGCTTTACTCCCGTCTGGCCGACGCCACCCTGGCAAATCCGTTTGGCGGTATAGCCCGGGGTTGGGCGCAGGTTGAGTCCAGGCTCGAGCAGGCGGCGTTGCACTATCGTGACGGCGAAATGCTCGGCTTCGAGACTCTGGCGTCTTACGCAGCTCGGGACACCGCGTATCTGGTGGAGACGGAACACTTCAGGGCCAAAGTGGACGGCCGCGATTCCGTGGACGAATTCGCGCTGCGGGTCACCAGCATATTCCGGCGCGAAGACGGATTCTGGAAGCTGGTGCATCGTCATGCCGATACAGCTGCCCAGCCCCAGGCGAGGCACGCCGTCAACGGCTCCGAGTAGCCGACGGACGCAGAAATGCCCGGTGTGTCTGGTGGACACACCGGGCATTTCCGGCGGTAACAGGTGGAACGTCAGGCTACATTGTTCTCGTAGTCCGTGTCCTTGGTTTCCCGCGTGATCCACAGTGCGATGAACGTCAGGACCGCGGCTGCAGCCATGTATACGCCCACCAGCCAGGTGCTGCCGTCGCCGACCTGCCACAGCGCAATAGCAATGAACGACGCCGGGGCGGCGCCGATCACGCTGGACAGGTTGTACGCCACGGCGGAACCGGTGTAGCGGACATTTGCCGGAAACAGTTCCGGCAGGATCGCGGCCATGGGCCCGAATGTCAGGCCCATCAGCGTGAAGCCGACAATGAGACCGACGATTGCTGCGATCTGGCCCGGACCGAACATGGTGAACCACAGCAGTCCGAACACAAAGATCCCTGCGGTGACGGCCAACAGGAACTTCCGGCGGCCCCATTTCTCCGCCAGAGGTCCCGACACAAGGGTGAAGATGCCGAAGAACACAACGCCTAAAATCAGCATCCAAAGGAAGTCGCCCCGCGCAACGCCCAGACCGGGAACGAAGTCGGCGATTTCCGCAGCTGACATGGGCTTCCCTGCCTTGGTGGCTGCCGCCTGCGCCGCTTCCACACTGGCAGGCTTGGTGCCGTACGTCAGTGTGAAGGAGGTCATGACGTAGAACAGGACGTACGTTGCAAACATGATGAATGTGCCAGCCACGACGGTGCGCCAGTGACCCTTGAATGTGGCCGCAAATGGCATCTTTGCAACCTTGTCCTCTTTGAGCACCTTCTGGAAAGACAGGCTCTCCACGAGCTTCAGCCGCACATAAAGTCCCACAATCACCAGGATGGCGCTGAGCAGGAACGGGACACGCCAGCCCCATGCGAGGAATTCCTCCGGCGTCACGGCGAAGTTCAGCCAGATGAACAGCAGGTTTGCCAGAATGAAGCCGATCGGTGCGCCAAGCTGCGGGAACGTGCCGTAGATGGCCCGTTTGCCCTCGGGTGCATTTTCCGTGGCCAGGAGGGCCGCTCCTGACCATTCGCCACCGAGGGCGAGGCCCTGCGCGAAGCGGAGGACCACCAGCATGAGGGGCGCGAAGACTGCCCATCCCGGGACTGATGCGGTGGGCAACAGCCCGATAACGAACGTGGCAAGACCCATTGTGAGCAGTGAGGCCACCAAAGTGCCCTTGCGGCCGAATTTGTCGCCGAAGTGGCCGAAGAGGACAGATCCTATGGGCCTGGCCACAAACGCCACACCAAAGATGGCAAAGGAGCTCAACAGTGCGTTGATGTCCGTTGCCTGCGGGAAGAACAGCTTCGGGAAGACGAGCACCGACGCTGTGGCGTAGATGTAGAAGTCATAGAACTCGATCGTCGTTCCGATGAGGCTGGCAAAGATCACTTTGCCCTTGGAGTTCACCGGCTTGACTGACCCATGCTCCGTTGAGGTTGCAGTGGATGACATGTAGGAACGCTTTCATGAGGACCGGACGGGCACTGGTGGAAACGGCCCGGCTTGGAAATACCTAGAGTTCGATATTAGTTCCGTCCGTCCATTGAATGGACAAAATGTCCACCATTCGGACACTCTTGGTTGTCTCAGGACCGGAACCGCCGCTCCGGTCTCACACCGTCACAAAGGCGCCGATAGGCAAACTTCACAGCACGTTAACAAAGCGCGACTGTCCACGAAACGCGCCTTCCCTACCTTTAGAGGACAACATCCCCCAAAGGAGGTACACCGTGACTGTTGACCGCACCGCAGATGCCGGATCCGGCATTTCCCCGGAACTTGACGCCGAGCCGTGGCACGGAAGTGTTGCCACTTCGTCCGGCGCACAGCCCGGCACCACCCGCACCGTTGATGCCCCCGCCCTTGAAATCCGCCCTGGCCGATGGATCGCCAACTGGGATGCCGAGAACAAGGAGCAGTGGGAGTCCAAAGGCCGCTCCATTGCCAAGCGCAACCTGTACTGGTCCATCTTTGCCGAATTCCTCGGCTTCGTCGTCTGGCAGCTGTGGTCCATCGTGGTGGTCCAGCTGCCCTCAGCAGGATTCAAATTCAGCACCTCGGACATCTTCTGGCTGATCTCCATGCCCAGCCTCGTGGGTGCCACCCTGCGCATCCCCTACACGTTCATGGTCCCCCGCTTCGGCGGACGCAACTGGACCATCGTTTCAGCCATGCTGCTCCTCATTCCCTCGGTGGGCCTGGCCATGTGTGTCTCGAACCCGGAGACACCGTTCGGCGTCATGCTGTTCGTGGCAGCCCTGGCCGGCTTCGGCGGCGGCAACTTCGCCAGCTCCATGGCCAACATCACCTTCTTCTACCCGGCCCGCGAAAAGGGCTGGGCCCTGGGCCTGAACGCCGCCGGCGGTAACCTCGGTGCCGCCGTCGCACAGCTTGCGGTTCCCATTGCCATCACCCTCCTGGCTGCCGGCGCGGTAAACCTGCCCATGGCAGGTCTCATGTGGGTCCCGCTCATCCTGCTCGCAGCGTTCGGCGCCTACAAATACATGGACAACCTCACCAGCGCCAGGGGTGACGTGGCCGGCTCCCTCGCCGCGCTGAAGGAACCGCACCTTTGGATCATGGCGCTGCTGTACATCGGCACCTTCGGTTCGTTCATCGGCTTCGCCGGAGTCTTCCCCAAGCTCATCAAGGACTACTTCCCCGCTTTCTCCTCCATCGGGGTGGGCACCGTGGCCCTGTCGCTGGCCTTCCTTGGCCCCCTGGTCGGTTCCCTGGCCCGCCCCTACGGCGGACGCATGGCGGACCGGATGGGCGGAGCGCGCATGACCGTCGCCGCGTTCGCCTCCATGGCCGCCATCACCCTGACCATGATCTGGACCCTCCCCCTGAAGAACTTCTGGCTCTTCCTGGTCCTGTTCCTGTTCCTCTTCACCGCCAGCGGCTTCGGAAACGGTGCCACCTACCGGATGATCCCGGTCATCTTCGCCACCTCCAGCCGGGCAGCACGCTCCGGCGCCAGCACGGTGGCCACCCAGCGCCTGGCATCCTCGGCGCTCGGCCTTATCTCGGCAATCGGCGCCTACGGCGGGTTCGTTATCCCGCAGGTGCTGAACGCCTCCAACACTGCAACCGGATCCTATACTCCGGCGTTCTACGGCTTCGTCGGGGCATACGTCCTGATGCTGGTTGTCTGCTGGGCCTGCTACATCCGCAACGCAAACCGAAACGCGATGGGACACGTCTAACATGACCAAAGGCGCCGACACGCACTGCCCTTACTGCGCTCTGCAGTGCGCCATGACGCTCAAGTCCCCAGCGGCTCTGACCCCGGCTGTCCAGCCGGGGTCAGAGCCCGTGCCGGCTCCACCCGTCCTGGAAGTCAGCGGAAGGGACTTTCCCACCAACCGCGGCGGGCTGTGCCGCAAGGGCTGGACGTCAGCGTCCCTCCTGAGCCACCCGGGACGCGTCACCGAACCCATGTTGAAGGGGTCCGACGGCGTCCACCGCCCCGTCAGCTGGGATGACGCCCTGAAGCTCATCACGGCAGCGGTCAAGGAAACCCGAGCCCGCTTCGGTGCGGACGCCGTGGGGGTATTCGGCGGCGGCGGCCTGACCAATGAGAAGGCCTACCAGCTGGGCAAGTTCGCCCGTCTGGCCCTCGGCACGTCCCGGATCGACTACAACGGCCGGTTCTGCATGTCCTCCGCGGCCGCAGCCGGCATGCGCGCGTTCGGTCTGGACCGCGGCCTGCCGTTCCCGCTGGAGGACCTCGACGCCGCCAGTACCATCATGATGCTCGGCTCCAACGTCGCCGAGACCATGCCCCCGTTCGTGCAGCATCTCCAGGGAGCGCGCGACCCCGGCGGGCTGATTGTGGTGGATCCCCGCCGTTCCGCCACGGCGGCGTTTACGTCCGACGGCGGCGGCATCCACCTCCAGCCCCTGCCGGGCACCGACCTCGCCCTCCTGCTGGGCCTGTCCCACGTGGTGATCCATGAGGGCCTGGCCGACACGGACTTCATTCAGGCGCGCACCAGCGGATACGACGCCCTGGTCCGCAGCGTCAACGCTTTCTGGCCGGAACGCGTGCAGTCCCTCACGGGTGTACCCGCAGAGCTGATCCGCGAGACGGCCCGCAGGCTGGCCGACGGCGCCACGAAGGGCGGAACCTACATCCTCACGGGCCGCGGCGTGGAACAACACGTGGACGGAACGGACACCGCCACCGCCGCCATCAACCTG
Organism: Micrococcaceae bacterium Sec5.7; assembly: GCA_039636785.1. Lineage (NCBI taxonomy): Bacteria > Bacillati > Actinomycetota > Actinomycetes > Micrococcales > Micrococcaceae > Micrococcaceae bacterium Sec5.7. The sequence continues at coordinate 188,230 of CP144169.1, forward strand.
AGCCTGCTGCTGGGCCTGCCGGGCTCGGTGCGCAGCGGCTACGGCACGCTCACCGGCCAGGGCAACGGCCAGGGCGGCCGCGAACACGGCCAGAAGGCCGACCAGCTCCCGGGCTACCGCAAGATCACAGACCCCGCGGCCCGGGCCCATATGGCCACGGTGTGGGGCGTGCCGGAGTCGCTGATCCCCGGTCCCGGGGTCCCCGCCGTCGAGCTTCTCAAGTCGATGGGACAGCCCGACGGCGTCCGTTGCCTCTTTGTGCACGGCGCCAATGTGGCAGTTTCCGCCCCCGACGCCGGATCGGTCATTGAAGGGCTGCGCAGCCTGGACTTCCTGGTGGTCTGCGATTTCTTCATGTCCGAGACAGCCGGCGAGGCTGATCTGGTGCTTCCTGTCGCCCAGTGGGCCGAGGAAGAGGGCACCATGACCAACCTCGAGGGACGCGTGCTCCGCAGGCGCCGCGCCCTGGCCCCGCCGCCGGGCGTACGCAGTGAGCTGTGGATCATGACCCGCCTCGCCGAAGCGCTGGACGCACCCTCCACCTTCAGCGACGATCCGGAAACGGTATTCGAGGAGCTGCGGCTGGCTTCTTCCGGAGGATTGGCGGACTACTCGGGCATCGACTACGCGATGCTGGACCGGGGCGAGGCTGCGTACTGGCCGTACCCCGCCGGCAGCACGGGCACGCCCCGGCTGTTCCTGGACCGCTTTGCGCACTCCGACGGCAGGGCCGCCTTCACAGCGGTGGTCCCCCGCCGCCGTCGGACTTCTTCTGCTTTCGCGGAAAGCATCGGGGCAAAGCCGATGACGCTTATCACCGGCCGCCTGATGGAGCACTACCAGTCCGGCGCCCAGACCCGCCGGGTGTCGGAACTAATGTCTTCCCAGCCTGAGGCCAGGCTGCAGATCCACCCGGCCGCAGCGGCCGCCAAGGGAATCGCTGACGGGGACTTTGTTTCGGTGTCCAACGAACGCGGCGAAGTGACGTGCCGCGCCGAGCTGAGCACCGATATCCGGCCCGAGACCGTGTTCCTGCCGTTCCATTTCCCGGAGCTGGAGAGCGCCAACCGCCTCACCGAGGCAGCCACGGACCCCATTTCCGGGATGCCCGAGTTCAAGACCAGCCGGGTGTGGGTACGGCCGGCCACCGCTGATTCCGAGTCCACTCTGTCCCGGACCGGCGTTCTTCAAGCCCAGGAGGCCTCATGAGTGAGCGGATTGTTGTTGTCGGTTTCGGCCCGGTGGCCGCAAGGCTGGTGGACGAGCTGCTGCCGGCCGTGCGCGACGGGCTGGCTCACCTGACCGTGATCGGCGAGGAGACTGACGCCGCGTACAACCGCGTGCTGGTGGCCGACGTCGGCGTGGGACGCACCACTCCGGCGGCTTTGGCGTTGTCCGATGCCGCTGCACTAATAGCCGACGGCGTGGACGTCCGGCTGGGCGTCCGGGTGCGCCGGGTGGACCGCGCCAGGCAGCAGGTTGTCCTCACAGACGGCACCTCCCCCGGGTACGACCGGCTCGTGTTTGCCACCGGCTCCCGTCCGGTGATCCCCAACCTCACGGGCCTAAACCCGGACCCGGCCGCACCCGTGCTGCCTGCCGGTGTGACCGCTTTGCGGGACCTGCGCGACGCCGAGGTCCTCCGCCGTGCCGTTTCCGGCGGCAAGCGCGTGGTGGTGCTGGGCGGCGGTGTGCTTGGACTTGAAACGGCCCTGGCCGCAGCAGAGGAAGGCGCCACCGTGACCGTCGTCCACAACGGACCGCACCCGCTGGGCCGGAACATCGACCGCGGCGGGGGCGCCGTGCTCGCGGCTAGCCTGCGCAACTGCGGCGTGCGCATGGCCGGCAACGCCCGCTCCACCGGTGTGGAGCACAATGCGTCCGACGGCGGCTTCTCGGCACTGCTTCTCGACGACGGTTGCGCGATCGACGGCGACCTGCTGGTGCTGTCCTGCGGCGTCCGCCCCCGGACCGAATTGGCCGCTGGCTGCGGGCTGTCCACCGCGACGGGCATCCTGGTGGACCACCGGCTGCGCGCCCACCACGAACCGCATATCTTTGCCATCGGCGACTGCGCCGAGGTCCGTTGCCCGGATCCGGAGTGCGTCGAGTGCCGCACGGCGCGCGGCCCCTCCGGGCTTGTGGGCCCGGGGTGGCGGCAGGCCGAATGGCTCGGCGAGTACCTCACTTTGTTGGCTGAGGCTTCACCGGAGGCTGACTCGCTGCCGGCGCTTGAAGCCGAGAAGCCCGGCGTGATCGTCCTCAAGGCCCGCGGCATGAACATGGCCGTGGCCGGAGACAACACCGCAGAACCATGGGATGAAGAAGCTTTGATGGCCGGAGCAGTAAACGGCCGTCCCCGGCTCCAGATCGCCCAGTGGGCCGACCCGGAGCACGGCCGCTACGTCAAAATGACTACCCGCGGCGGGGTGCTGGAAGGCCTGGTCACTGTCGGGATGCCGCGGACGGCGGCGGAGCTGGTGCAGTTGTTCGAGCGCGGCGCCGAGCTCCCCGCGGACCGTTCGCTGTTGCTGCGCCTGGACGGTCCGGACCAGCCGGGTGCTCGTGCCGTTGCGCAGGATCCTGAGAGCACGGTGTGCCGTTGCGCGGGAGTCAGCGGCGTCAAAATTGCCGCTGCCGTGGTTGACGGGTGCTCTTCGGTTTCGGAGGTTTCCAAGGCCACCCGCGCCGGAACCGGCTGCGGCGGCTGCCACTCCGACATCAAGGGCCTCATCGAAAAACACTTCCAGGCGGCAACCGCCGCCTGAGGTGCACTCCCGAAAAAATCGGAAGGGCCGTCGATGGGATCCACAGCGCCGGCACGGACCAGCGAGCTCCGGTACTACGGTTGCGTTTAGTGAGCTGGATGTCGGCGTAATGCTTCTGTGCAGGGGACTTCGGACACCAAGTGTCCATAGCGGCCTGCACAACTCCCGTACTTTCAGGGCAGCCCGTGCAGACGACTTCGGAAACTGACAAACGAACCGGTTTGTTTGTAGTGGAAACGACCGATATCTTTAGTCCTCATCATTCAGTGCCTAGATGTCGGGGCGTACGCGCTACGGACAGTGTCTAAGACGTACTTTGATGTCGCTCTGCACGCTTACGAGCAGACCGGGAATCGTGATCGACTCGAGATGCTCCTTACCTTGGAAGCGGACTCGATTGCCGGGCCGGCGATGCCCGAGCATATCGCCTGCAAGCAACGCTGATATTGCCCGGGGTCTGTGGAGTACCTCGGCCATAGGATGAGGCATGAGCAAGTGGACGAAGCGCGTCATAGGGGCAGTTGGCTACTTGGTAATGTGCTGGGCGTCGTACCAACTGCTGGGATGGCTTGGGATTCTCTTCCTCGTGGGGGCTGGAGCGCTTGGCGGCGTCGCAACGATCTTTATCAACCGGAAGGTGAGGAAAGATGAGCAAGTGGCGCAATTCCGAAATAGCCGGGATCCTTTCAACGCCCGCGATGAAGGATTTCACCCCGAACCCTAGGCCCGGCCACCTGCTCCGTGGGGGCCGCCGGCGTTCCGTCGCCGCGAGTGTCCCAATGCGAGGGCCAGTTGGTGCCTTAGGTGCTCGATCTCTGCGGACAGCTCGCGGTTCCGTTCCAGAGACGCGTTGAGGCGGGCGCGGAGGGACTCCGTGCTGGCGCTGCTTCGGCTTGCTCTGGGTTGTTGTGGGCGGTCGTCGCGCAGTCCGATGATGTCCGCGCGCAGGTCGGCCTGGGTGTAGAGCCAGGACCTCGATACTCCGGCGGTAGCAGCTACCGCGTCGAAGGTGACGGGGGCGCCCTTTTTCTGTAGTTCACGCAGCGCCGCCACGGCTTTGGAACGGGTGAGCTCGTGCCGGCGCTCCGCGGCCAGCCGGATGTGGCGGCTGTTATCTGCCCGCACGGTTGTCCTCCTCCTGGACGTGGTTGGGACCTGCATGCGTTTCGTTGTCGAGTGTTTCAATGATGCGGTCCAGGTTGGTCAGCACCCGGGTGTTCATTTCCGCCAGCCGCTGTTGGCCGCGGGCTTCGGCGGCGGAGATGATCTGTACGACCTGGGTCCGGTGTTCGCGGTGTTGCGGGAGGAAGTCGGCCGTGGTGATGAACATGGGGCAGGTCAGGCAGGCGTTGGCGTGCGGGCAGGTCTTCTGCACCGGGAGACCGCAGTAGCCGTTGGGGAGCGCCTGGGTGGCTCGGCCGAGGCGCTGTTTGGCCCAGGCGGCCTCGGCGAGCGGCCCGTCCGGATCGAGTTCGACGACGCTGCCGGATGCGTTGACTTTCCGGGCGGCTTCCCAGTGCCGTCGGATGCTTGTATCGCTGAGTCTGGCGTAGTGCGCGGTCATCTGGTGGGAGTCGTGGTCCAGGATCCGGCGTACGACCTCCTGCGGGACATCGAGGTTAATCAGTCTCGTGCCGAGGGTGTGACGGAAACGGTGCGGGCTTACGACAGCCGGGTTGCCGTTGTCGTCGGTGACATCGCAGTGCCTGACCCATCGTCGAAGGGCGGTGCTGTATGAGTTTGCGCTGATGTGTCCGGCGCCGTAAACGTCCACCCGGTCATGGGCGAAAAGCAGATGTGTCCCGGAGTTGCCCGTGCCGTTGACGTAGCTGATTTGCTCGGCGATGGCCCGTTCAAGTTCCTCATCGATGGGTACGAGCGCCTCGCGCTTCATCTTGTGGTTCAGATACCGCACATACGGGGCGCCGTCCTTGTCCCGGGTGATGCAGTCCTGCCGCAGGGCCACGGTGTCGCTGATCCGCAGCCCGCACCGGATCAGAATCAAGGTGATCAGCCGGTGATGCGGGCTGGCCATTTTGGCGAGATTTGCCGGGTGTTCCAGCTGGGCCATGACGTGTTCGCTCAGTGCCCGGGGTTGCCGGGCTGTCTCTTTGGGATAGTCCTCGGTGTAGATCTGGGCGGTGCTGGGCAGATCGGTGACCCATCCGTGCCGGCGCATGGTGAGCAGGAAGGTGTTGAACTGGCCGATCCGGGTCCGGTGCGAAACCGTCCCGGCGCTGTGGGTGTGCAGGTATGCCAGGAACCCTTCGATTACCTCCCTGTCAATGTCGGCGGTGCCGGTGACCGAGATCCTCGTTGAATCCAGAAAGGCGTTGAAGTTCTCCACGGCCTTGGTTCCCAGTACCGCGGACTCAACCGTCAATCCGGTCGTCAGCCGCCAGCGGGCCCAGCGCTTGGCCAGCTGCTTCAACCAGGGCCGGGTGATGTTTTCGAAGTGGACGGTTACGTGGCTGCGGGCGGCGATACCGAGGGACCTGGCATGCCAGACATCCTTGGGATACTCGTTCTCCCACGGCGCGGCGCCCGCCCCGGCCTTCCCCATGGGCCTCGTCCGGAGCGGCGGCTGGTCGATGCTGCTGTCCGCGCCGGGGGTCGTTGCCGGGTCGTTTCGTGTGGGCACGGGATGCAGGGTAGTCATATCGTCACCGTCCTGGTGGCGAACCAGCCCGCATCGGCCAGTGCGCGGCGGGCATCATCGCTGGAGATATGGGCGTACGTTTTGACCGTAGTCGTGAGGCTGGCGTGGCCCAACAGTTTGGAGACGACCTCTATTGGGACTTTCTCGCGCAGCATCCGGGTGGCATAGGTGTGCCGGAACCAGTGCGGCTCGAACCCGATGCCCGTCTGGTGCCGGAGCCGCCGCACGAGATCGTGCACTGCGGCGTAAGTCATTGCCCGCCCGTAGGGCCGGCCCCACAGGTTGACGAAGACGTAGTCGCAATCCAGGTCACCGTACTCAGCATCAAGATAGTCGGCATACAAACGGATCAGTTCCGCGGTGACCGGAACCGTGCGCGAATGGGGCGATTTCGCGCGTGCACCGTTGATGTTGTCCCGCCGGCTTATGGTGATTTCCCGTTCGGCGACGGCGATGTCCTCATGCCGGAGGCCCAGGGCTTCACCGATCCGGATGCCGGCGTCATGGAGGAGTGCGAAGAGCAGTCGGTCCCGGAGGTGTTCGCACGAATCCAGAATGCTTTGGACATCGTTCGGGGCCAGGAGGCGGGGAATCCTGGCAGTGGTCGGAAGCTTCACCGTCCTCCGCTGCTTGGCGGTTCCCTTGCTGATGTGGTGCAGGAAGGGTTTCCATCCTCCCTGGCGGGCGGAGGGGTCCCAGCAGGTGATCAGCTCGCCAAGGTCAAGGCCGTGGCGGGCGGCATGCTGATAGAAGATGGACACGGTTGAAAGCTTGCGGTTCACCGTTGCCTCGCCGCAATGGTGCCCAATGGCCGGAAGAACTGAAAAGACCTGGCCACGCATGTCCGGTGGACGCCGCAGCCATCGGATGAACGCTCCGACGTCTTCGAGCTTCACCGACTTCCAGTCGTGTCCGAATTCGTCCAGGAAAACGAACCAGTCCTTCAAATCGTGGGCATGGGCCTTGATCGTGTTCGGTGACCGCTCGGTCTCGGCCAAATAACGCAGATACCGCTCCGCCGGTTCCACCACGCCGGTCACGCCGATCAGCGTGAAAGACACCGCATCGCTTGCCGGATCCAATACCTTCGTTACCCGCATCGCCGCTCCCGTCAGTTGCCTCATGGACGGACAAGACGCTAACCCATCCACAACGAAGCAACCGGATCCCCAAACCCTCGTGGGCTACATGACGGACGGGCGCAGCAGGACTAAAGATATCGGTCATTTTCGGGACGCATGTTGTCGGCGTCAATTTGCATTGCCAGCCGGTCGAGGGTTGAGAGACACCATCCCACGGGAGGGCCAGCCGAACAGGAGGTAAGCCCGGAAACGGAAAGCAGCACCACCCATTGTTCGATACGGGCGGCGACGCAATTCTGCGCATTAGGAAAGTACTTGACGAAATGGAAAGTACTTTCCTATACTCATGGAATCAACCACCAACAGTGAGAGGCCCCTTCATGGACGAGACAACGGCCAGCCCGTCGCCAGCACAGGCGCAAGCGCTTCTGGCCAGAGCCGATTCGATCGGCGCCACATCGACCAACGCTGCGGCTTGGCCCGTGGCCATGATCTTCACCAGCCTGGCGATCCTGGGTTCCATGCTGATGATCGGAATGCAACTCGTTTCACACACCGGGTACGGCGCGCCGCTGCTGGCCACGTCTGTGGGCGTTTGGGCCGCCGCGACTGCAAGCATCTGGCCCATGTTCCAGAGGTCGACCAAAGCCGGGTACACGAAGCGGTTCCTGACATCCCTGGTCGCCTACTTCGTCCTGTACGGGGTTGCGCTGGGCGTGGGAGTCAGCCTCTTCCGCGACGGCAACCTGTGGTTCTATATACCCGCCGCCATCGTCTTGGGCGGCGTCGGCCTGGCCGCAGCCTTCCGCGAACTGCGCGCATGAGCACTGCCCCGGATCATCCCCGTCACAAGCTCAATGAGCTCATCCACGCACCGGTCCGCTTTTCCATCATGGCAGCACTGGCTGGTGCGGAATCTCTGGACTTCAAGGACCTCCGCGACGCCATCCAGGTCAGCGATTCCGTACTCAGCAAGCAACTGTCCGTATTGGAAAAAGCCGGCTACGTGAAGATTAAGAAGAGTTTCGCCGGGAAAATGCCGCGAACGTCGGCGAGCTTGACCGCGGACGGACGCGAGGCCTGGACTGGACACCTGCAGACCCTGCGGGACATTGCGGGCGGCTAGTCCTCTATACATTCCCACAAATATGACGCCATAGACATGGCTGGGACTGCTCCGGCTGCACTTCATTCCTTGACCTGGGACTGCTGGTTGGGAGTGCCAATTTCGCAGTCAAAATCGGCGGTTCCGGACCATACGCCACGGACCAACTGCCATCTCTTGTGGAGCAGTCGCGGCATGAACGCCAACAAGAACCGCCATTCCAGACTGCGAATTAACCGCCAACGAAGCTGACAGCCACGGTCGCTTGGACGGCTGCGCGCATATGCGTGGCCACGATGTGTGAACCATCGCCGTTCCGGCACCGAGCCGTATGCCTGCGAGCCAGATACCCCCTTGCCGCGCCGTCGCGTTCGGGCACCGCGTTTGGGGCCGGTCTAGGGGGCATGGTCAAGGTAAGGCTCTCAGCGGAGGTTTTGGTCGCCTGGGCAAGACTTCGGCGCCGGGGCTCCGGCAGCGTGAGCACCACCGCGTGCGCTGCCGGCCCCTGCTTCCCGATCCGTCCTGATACTGCGGCGGACCAGACCATTCATCGTTATTAAAATGTGACTTTCCCCGTCCCCTACGGTACTCTTTCGTAGTCGTGCCCCCGTGAGTTCACGGGCACACCGGGGCATCATGCCGAACTCTGCCGCTGCCCCGGTTCCGTTCACCTCAGGCAGAGGCGGGGAACCAAATGCGGGATTTCATGGAAAACCCTTGGGGTTAAGCCCGCAGTTACCGGACCAGGTCCGGCACTGCGACCGGATGTCTCTCACCCGAACCCAGCAGCTAACCTCGCAGGCATCGAGAGAGAGGTTCTTGCATGTCGTCTCAATCTAACCAGCCGCAGCGTGGCCGTCGTCGGGAAGCCCCCGTTGACGAACGGCCTGCCACGCAGCATGGCCGCCGTCGGGAAGCCCCCGTTGACGAACGGCCTGCCACGCAGCATGGCCGCCGCCGGGAAGCCCCCGTTGACGAACGGCCTGCCACGCAGCATGGCCGCCGCCGGGAAGCCCACGTTAACGAACGGCCTGCCTTCAGGCATTTGCGAGGCACATCATTCGTCAGCGGGTCCGGCAGCCAAAAAGCCGTCGTCCTCACCGCCACCGCCGGAATTCTGCTCAGCTTGGGTCTGGCGGCTCAGCCGCTGATTTCCGACGGCGTGAGCGCCACGGCCGCGCCGGCACCCGAGGACGTGAGTGTCGCCGTTACGTCAGCATTCGGCGCTGCAGGTGCAGGTGCTGCGGCCATCAGCGCCCCTGCGGATGCTTCCCTCCCGTTCAGCCGCCCCAGCGTAGGGCCGCTCACCCCGAAATCGTCCCCTGGAACCGGCCCGGCACCGACCATGCCACCGTCGGCACAACGGACGACACAACCGACCAACCCACCGTCGGCACAACCGACGACACAACCGACCAACCCACCGTCGGCACAACCGACGACACAACCGACCAACCCACCGTCGGCACAACCGACGACACAACCGACCAACCCACCGTCGGCGCAACCGACGACACAACCGACCAACCCAACGTCGACGGTAGAACCCGGACCAGGCCGAAGCGATCCACCAGCTGACCCAGATCGGAATCCCCGCGATGCCGACCGCCCGCAAAACCAGGGCCAACATGAAGACCGCTGAAACTGGTCCTGAAAGTGCGCGTCAACGAAACCGTTGCTAAGGCCCTCGCAGTCCAAGCAATCGCCAACGTCGCGGCCGGCGACGTCGAACGGCGGAACGAGAGCGTCTAAGATGAGCAACGCCATCGAGGGCTAAAAAATGACAGCCGCCAATACCACTCAGGCCGGGCCCATCACAGTCAGAACCCGTCACCGGAATCAAGACAAGTCAAAACGCCGCCGAGATGGTTTTTGACAGCGTAAACACACGGACGGGATTGTCTGCCGCAGTCGGGACAACCGACGTCTGCGCACGGACCATTTCTCACGCGCGGATGAACAGGACAAGCGGTTCCGGAAGATCAGGAAGCCTCACATGTGGACGTGCAGGCGCCGCGCGGCCTCGGAGATGGAACCGCTCAGCGACGGGTACACCGTGAATGTGCTGGCGACGTCGTCGACGTGCAGTTTATGGGTGACGGCAATGGCGATCGCGAAGATCAACTCGGACGCGTTCGGGCCCACCACCACTCCGCCGATCACCGTGCCCGAACCCTTGCGGGCGAAGATCTTGACGAAGCCGTCCTTGTGGTTGCGCATCTTGGCGCGGGCGTTGCTGCGCAGCGACAGCTTGACCACGTCGCCCTGGTACTTGCCGGACTCGATCTCCGCTTCGGAGACGCCCACCGAGGCGATCTCCGGCGAAGTGAAGATGTTGGAGGCCACCTGGTGTAGCTTGAGCGGCATGACGCCGTCTCCCATGAAGTGCGCCACGGCGATCCGGCCCTGCATCGCCGCAACGGATGCGAGGGCGAGGACGCCGGTGCAGTCGCCGGCAGCGTAGATGTTCGAAGTGGTGGTGCGCGAGACGCCGTCCACCTTGATGTGGCCGCTCTCGGTGAGCGCCACTCCGGCCTCCTCCAGCCCGATCCCGTCAGTGTTGGGGATGGACCCGACGCAGACCAGGCAGTGGCTGCCGGTGACCTTCGTGCCGTCGCCCAGGGTGACCACCACGCCGTCGTCCGTGCGTTCAACGGCTTCGGCCCGTGCGCGGGACAGCACGGTGACGCCGCGGCGCTCGAAGACCTCTTCCAGCACCTGGGCGGCGTCCGTGTCGGAGCCGGGCAGCACTCGGTCGCGGCTGGAGATGAGGGTGACCTTGGCGCCCAGGCCGTTGTAGGCGGAGGCGAACTCGGCCCCGGTGACGCCGGAACCCACCACGATCAGGTCTTCCGGCAGTTCATCGAGGTCGTAAATCTGGGCCCAGTTCAGGATGCGGACGCCGTCCGGCCTCGCGGTGGGCAGTTCGCGCGGGTGGGCGCCGACCGCCAGGAGGATCGCGTCAGCCTCGACGGTCTCGGTGCCGTCGGCCGTCAGAACCTCGATGGTGTGGTTGTCCAACATCTTGCCAGAGCCGATGAGGATCCGGACCCGCTGGTTTTCGAGGCCCATTTGGATGTCATTGGATTGCTGACGGGCAAGCCCCAGCAGCCTGTCATTGATGTGCTTGAGGTCCGCACGCATCACCGGTACGAAGTCACCGCCATCGACGTCGAACTTGACGCCCAGCTCTCCCGCCTCACCGACGCGGGTCATCAGATCCGCCGTCGCGATCAGCGTTTTGGAGGGTACGACGTCGGTCAGCACCGCGGAGCCTCCGAGGCCGGCGCGTTCGATGATGGTGACCTGCGCCCCCAGGGAAGCGGCAACCATAGCGGCTTCATATCCGCCCGGGCCTCCGCCGAGGATCGCGATGCGGGGTGAGCTGAAATCAGGATGCGTAGTCACAATCAACCATTCTCGCTTATCGGTGACTGCACCACCAATACGGCTGCCCTGCATCCGGGCCGGTTTTGCCATGACTTTGGACTCACTTTGCGCTGTGCAGGACGGCACGGGCACGATAACTTGTACCAGTGAGTAATACAGAACTTCTGAACACTGATCCCTTCGAGGCCGCACGTGCAGCCGCCGACTTCATTGCGGCCGAGACCGGCGTCGAATCCCACGATGTTGCCCTGGTGCTCGGCTCCGGTTGGGGCGAGGCTGCTGACCTGATCGGCGAAACCACCGCAACCCTGACAGCGTCCGAGGTTCCGGGCTTCCACGCCCCGGCAGTGGAGGGCCACGTTGGCACCATCCGTTCGGTGCTGACCAAGCAAGGCAAGCGCGCACTCGTTCTCGGCGCACGCACCCACTACTACGAAGGAAAAGGCGTCCGCGCGGTTGTCCACGGCGTGCGCACCGCCGCGGCTGCAGGCTGCAAAACCCTGGTGGTCACCAACGGCTGTGGCGGCCTCAATGAAGCCTGGACTCCGGGCACCCCGGTGCTGATCAGCGATCACATCAACCTCACCGCGGCCTCCCCGCTCGAAGGCGCAACGTTCGTTGACCTGACAGACCTGTACTCGTCACGCATCCGCGGCCTGGCACGCGAAGTGGACCCGTCCCTGGAGGAAGGCGTCTATGCCCAGTTCACCGGCCCGCACTATGAAACCCCGGCCGAGGTGCAGTACGCCAAGCGGATCGGCGCCGATCTTGTCGGCATGTCCACGGCGCTGGAGGCCATCGCCGGACGCCACGCGGGTATGGAAGTATTCGGCATTTCGCTGGTAACCAACCTGGCCGCCGGCATCAGCCCGGTACCGTTGAGCCACCAGGAAGTGCTCGAAGCCGGCCAGTCTGCCGGCCCTCGAATCTCCAAGCTGCTTGCGGAAATCATCGCCAGACTTTAGTCCAACGCGGGGTCACTTACGGCCCATTCCGATGCCCGAGATGGGCCGTAAGTGACCCCGCGTTGCTCTTAGCTGGAAATCAGAGCCGGACCCCCATGAGCTGTTTGACCGTGCTGCCTTTGGCCTCCGGGAAGCGGCGTTCAATCGTATGGGCAATCCCGGCCACCGTCTGCCGCGACAGCTCGGTGCGCCACGCGAGTTCAGCGTGGCGCATGGTCTGCGAAATCAGGCACGTGCGCGCGTAATCCTCGTCCATATCGCCGCCCGGACCGTTCTTCAGGATGCCCTCGCACCGGAAGGCCACCTCGGTGCCTTCGATGGCCAGCACCACATCCAGGACGGAGATCCTGTCCGCCTTCCTGGCAAGCTGGAAACCACCCCTGGGTCCGGAGACCGAGGACAGTATTCCTGCCCGCACCAGCGCCTGCAGCTGCTTGTTGAGATAGGCCGCCGGCAATTTATAGAACTCGGCCAGGCGCGCACTGCTGACCGCCTCACCCACTGGTGCCCAGGACATATTGACGCAGCTGTGCAGCGCCCACTCGACACCCTGATTCATCTTCATATTCGCGACAATACTTGTCCAGAAAAAATGCTGTCAAGGACTTCCGGAGAATCCCGTCCCGCTGCCGGCCGCCGCACGGACGCAGCATTCAATGTCCGAACTGTGACCGGATCGATTGCTTGTCGGGCAAGGCTTCGCGCCGCTTTGGCGCTAGTTTTGTTCCTATGACGTCTTCCGATGCCGATTTTCAGCTGTACAGCGACGCCCGCGAATGGGCCGCTCAGGACCCTGATCCCGCAACTTCCGCCTCGTTGACGGAGCTGATCCGGCTGTCAGTGAACGGTGTTCCGGCCGCGCGCCAGGAACTGGGGGACAGCTTCAGCGGCACGCTGCAGTTCGGCACGGCCGGGCTGCGCGCTGCGCTGGGACCCGGCCCGAGCCGCATGAACCGCGTCGTGGTGCGCCGCGCCGCCGCGGGCCTGGCTGACTTCCTGACCGGCGCCGTGGGTGAGGTTTCCCCCGGGACCAGGCCCCGCGCCGTCGTCGGCTATGACGCCCGCTACAACTCCGATATTTTTGCCGAGGAAACAGCGGCGATCTTCACCGCCGCCGGGATCGAAACGTTCCTGATGCCGCAGGCGCTGCCCACTCCCCTGCTGGCCTACGCGGTCCGGGCGCTGGAATGCGACGGCGGCGTAATGGTCACAGCCAGCCACAACCCTCCGCAGGACAACGGGTACAAGGTCTACCTCGGCCGTCACGCCGTGGAGGAAAGCGGCCGCGGCGCGCAGATCGTGGCACCCTACGATGCGCGGATCGCAGCCAAAATCGACGGGGTGGGCACTCTGGATTCCATCAGCCTGGCAGCGGATGGCTGGACAGTGCTTGAGCAGAGCATTGCCAGGGACTACGAAAACTCAACGGCAGCATTGGCTGTGCCCGCGCATTTCCCTGCCCGCGATCTCAAAATCGTGTTGACGCCCATGCACGGCGTGGGTGGGGAAACGGCGGTGTCCGTCCTGACGGCGGCAGGATTCACCGACGTCACGCTGGTGGCCGAGCAGGCAGAGCCGGACCCGGACTTCCCCACCGTGAACTTCCCCAACCCGGAAGAACCCGGAGCCCTGGACCTGGCGCTGGAAACGGCTGTCCGCGTTGACGCCGACATTGTGCTGGCCAACGATCCGGATGCCGACCGTGCCGCCGTGGCAGCGAAGGATCCGGACACCGGCGCGTGGCGGATGCTCCGCGGCGATGAGGTGGGGGCGCTGCTGGGCGCCCACGTTGTGGCACGGCTTGCCGCCGGCGGGGAGGAAACGCCCGACGGCGTGTTCGCCAATTCAATTGTGTCCTCACGGCTGCTGTCACGCATCGCAGCTGCTGCCGGACTTGCGCACGAGGAAACCCTGACGGGTTTCAAATGGATTTCCCGTGTCCCCGGGCTGCTCTACGGCTATGAGGAAGCCCTGGGCTACTGCGTGGCGCCTGAGCTGGTGCGGGACAAGGACGGTATTTCCGCGGCCGTCCTGATCGCAGAGCTGGCTGCAGCCGCCAAGGCGCACGGCAAGACCATCTTCGACACCCTGGACGAGCTCTACCTGGTCCACGGCCTGCACGCGAGCGATCAGCTGAGCATCCGGGTCGGGGACCTGGGCCTGCTGGATGCCATGATGGACCGTCTGCGCGTCAACCCGCCGGAATCGTTTGGCGGATCCGCCGTCGAATCCTTCATCGATCTGGCAGAAGGCAGCGGGCAGCTGCCGCCGACCGACGGCCTGCTGTACCTGACAAGGGATGCCAGCCGGGTCATCATCCGCCCCAGCGGCACCGAACCCAAGCTCAAGTGCTACCTCGAGGTGATCCGCAGCGTGGGATCCGCCGCGGAACTCCCCGAAGCCCGGCAGGCTGCGCGTGCCGCCCTTGATCTGGTGCTGGGCGACGTCCGCGAGGCCCTGGGTCTGTAGGCCCTCGGCTGTAGGGCCCGTGGGTTCTCGCCCCGGCGGTTACTGCGGGTTTTAGAGCTCAACCTCCACGTAGCCGGCTTCAACCCGGGTGCTGAACGTGGCCAGTGTGAGTTCCGGCGTTCCAAAGCACTGCCCTGTTTCGAGGTCGTAGACCTCTTTGTGGAGGGGCGACGCGATGGTGGGGCGGGTGCCGCGTGAGCCGATGATGCCGCGGGCCATCACGTTGGCTCCGGTGGCCGGATCCTCATGGGCCACGGCGAAGACCTCACCGGGTGCGGTGCGGAATAGTGCCACCTGGCGGCCGGCAATGAGCGCCGCCTCACCCCAGGCAAGTTCCAGTGCATCCACGGCGCAGACGCGGTGCCAGGCCGTGCCGAATCCGGTGGCCAGTTCCTCAAGTTCCAGTGTTGCCGTCATGTCGGCTCCTCTCCCTGTGCCTGCTTGGGCCACCTGTGCGGCCATAGAACCAAGCTAGGGCGCAGGTGTTACAAGGGCGTGCAGTCAATGTGTCCGGCGCGTAAAAGAGAACTCACCTGTCCGGAAACGTGTTCGTGATGCAGAAGTTAAGTTCACGAAACAAAAGGGAAACTGAAGCGAAACTGCAGTTGCCTAGTCTGAATGGACAAGCTGCAGAGCACCGTCTGCGGCCCATGCGAAAGGCCCACCAGTGACCTCACAGTCTTCAACCACAGAGAACCAGCGCCGCATCGTCGTCGCCGGCGGCGGTCCGGCAGCCCACCGCTTCGCCGACGCCATGCACACCCGCGGCCTCGAAGGCTGGCAGGTCACTGTCCTGACGGAGGAAGCACACCTTCCTTATGACCGCGTTGCGCTCAGCAAGGCGCTCACCGACAACGCCGTTGATCTCACTCTTGGAAACGCATCCATGTGGGACCACAGCGCCCTCACGTTGAAGACCGGCGAGCGCGTGGTCAAGATCAATGCCGCCGGCAAGACCGTGGAGACGGCCGCGGGCAACAGCTACGAGTACGACCATCTAGTGGTGGCCACCGGCTCAGACGCCGCCCGGCTCCCCATCCCCGGGGCCGAACTCACCCACGTTTACCGCACCCTCGAAGATGTCTGGTCCATCAACAGGGCCATCGCAGGACTGACGGAAAAACTCGGACGCAAGGTCAACGCCGTCACCATAGGCGGCGGGCTGCTGGGCCTCGAGTCCGCTGCCGGCACCGAGCAGCTCGGCGCAACCCCCATCGTCATCAACGGCTCGCCCTGGCTCATGAACACCCAGCTGGACGAAGGCGCCGGGCAGGCCCTGGGCCGCCTCATCGAATCCAAGGGCTTTGAGGTCCATGGCGGGGTGTTCCCGTCCGAGGTCCTTTCCGACGACGACGGCCAGGTCACCGGTGTGCTGATGGCTGACGGCCGCACCATCCCCGCCGACCTGGTGATTGTGGCAATCGGCGTCAAGCCTCGCGATGAACTCTTCCGCGCGGCCGAAGGCGAGGAAGCACTCTTTGATCTCGGCCCCCGCGGCGGTGTGGTTATTTCCGACGCCTGTGAAACGAAGGTCACCGGCATCTGGGCAATCGGCGAGGTGGCCAACTTCGGCGGCATGTGCCTTGGCCTGGTTGCGCCGGCCAACACCATGGCCGAGATTGTGGCCGACCGCCTGCACGGCGGCGGGGCAACGTTCCCGGGCTTCGACACCGCCACCAAGCTCAAACTGTCCGGCGTAGACGTTGCCAGCTTCGGCGACGCCTTCGCCAAGACCGAGCACTCCCTTGAAATCGTCTACGCCGACCCCGCCCGGGGCGTTTACCAGAAGATCGTCACCACCGATGATGCCAAGACGCTCCTGGGCGGCGTCTTCGTGGGCGATGCTTCCCCCTACATGACGCTGCGCCCCATCCTGGGCCGCGAGCTCAGCGCCGAACCCGGCGCTTACCTGACCGCGGCCGGCGGCGGTGACGCCCCCGACACCGAGCTTCCGGATGACGCCATCCTGTGTTCCTGCAACAACGTGGCGGCAGGCAGTATCCGCGACGCCATCAACGGCTGCGGCGCCTGCGATGGCAGCGAGCCGGTGCAGGAACTCGGCGAGCTCAAGGGCTGCACCCGTGCAGGAACCCAGTGCGGATCCTGCGTCCCCATGCTGAAGAAACTCCTGGAAGGCGAGCTGACCAAGTCCGGAATCACCGTATCCAAGGCTCTCTGCGAACACATCAGCCTCTCCCGGCAGGAACTCTTCGATGCCATCCGCGTGCTGGGCCTGACGTCCTTCGAGGAAATCATGGCCAAGTACGGCACCGGCGCCGGCTGCGATATCTGCAAGCCCACCATCGCCTCCATCCTGGCCAGCCAGAACAGCGCCTACGTGCTCGACGCCGGCCGCGGCACCCTTCAGGACACCAACGACCGCGCCTTGGCAAACATGCAGAAGGACGGCACCTACTCAGTGGTCCCGCGGATCGCCGGCGGTGAGATCACGCCGAAGAAACTGGGCGTGATTGCCGCGGTCGCCGAAAAATACGGCCTCTACACGAAGATCACCGGTGGCCAGCGGATCGACATGTTCGGTGCCCGGCTGGAACAGCTTCCGGAAATCTGGAAGGAACTGGTGGAGGAAGGCTTCGAATCGGGCCAGGCGTATGGCAAGAGCCTGCGCACCGTGAAGTCCTGTGTCGGTTCCACCTGGTGCCGCTTCGGCGTCCAGGATGCCGTGGCCATGGCCATCAACCTGGAGCTCCGCTACCGCGGGCTGCGCAGCCCGCACAAACTCAAGATGGGCGTCTCCGGCTGTGCCCGTGAATGCGCCGAGGCCCGCGGCAAGGACGTGGGCGTGATCGCCACGGACAAGGGCTGGAACCTGTATGTGGGCGGCAACGGCGGCTTCCAGCCGGCACACGCCCAGCTGCTGGCCCAGGACCTGGACGATCAGACCCTGCTGAAGTACATCGACCGCTACCTGATGTACTACATCCGCACCGCGGACCGCCTGCAGCGCACCGCGCGCTGGCAGGAAGAGCTCGACGGCGGCCTGAAGCACGTTGAGGACGTGGTGGTGAAGGACTCCCTGGGCATCGCCGAGGAACTCGAAGCCGCCATGGAAAAGCACGTGGACACCTACGAGGACGAATGGGCCGCAACGCTCAAGGACCCGGAACGCCTTCGCCGGTTCCGCTCGTTCGTCAATGCACCGGACCAGAAGGACGATTCCATTTCCTTCGTCCCGGAGCGGGGCCAGATCCGTCCGGCCACTTCTGAAGAAAAAGGCAAAGTGCTGATCGGAGCCTCCATCCCGGTCCGTCCGTCCACCCCGGATTCCGCTGTTGAAAATGAGGTATAGCCATGCAGCTCAGTATTGATCTCAGCGGCCGCGAAGTCCTGGTCACCGGTTCGGACCACGCTGCCCGCCAGGCCGTCCGCCGCCATCAGGCGGCCGGCGCCGTGGTCTCCCGCCTCAGCACCCCACAGGGTGCGCGGCACGACGGCCCGCTGCCGGAACGCCCGTTCCTGGTGGCCGCAGTGGATGACGGCCAGCCCGGCTGGGAGCCGTTGCTGGAACGGTGCCGCGAAAACGGCATCCCCGTCGCGGTCGAACCAGCTGCGGGACCCACCGGCCACGTCACCCTGGTGGGTGGCGGACCGGGAACCACCGAGCTGCTGACCGTGGCTGCCGTCAGGGCGCTGCGGGACGCCGACGTCGTGTTCTACGACCGCCTGGCCCCGTACCAGGAGCTGCCGTCCCTGAGTTCGGCCGAGCTGGTGGACGTGGGCAAGCGCCCCGGCCACCACCCGGTCAGCCAGTCCGCCATTGAGAAGCTCATGGTGGAGGCCGCGCTGGACGGCAAGAACGTGGTGCGGCTCAAGGGCGGTGACCCCTATGTGTTCGGCCGCGGCGGCGAAGAGGTTGCCGCCTGCGTGGCTGCTGGCGTACCCGTCCGTGTCATCTCCGGCGTCACCAGCGCCATCTCCGTCCCGGCCGCTGCCGGCATCCCGGTAACCCACCGCGAAGTGAGCCACATGTTCACCGTGGTTTCCGGGCATGCGCCGCTGACCGAAAAGGAACACACCCACCTTGCCGGTCTGGGCGGGACTATCGTGGTTCTCATGGGAATCGGGACACTTCATCAGCTGGCGGCGGGCCTTCGGAAGGCCGGAATGCGCGCCGACATGCCCATGGCGGTGGTGGAACGCGGCTACCGGCCCGGACAGCGCACCACTATTGCCGAGCTCGGGACCATCGTCACCGCGGCTGCCGGGTGCACCAATCCGGCTGTGCTGGTCATCGGCGAGGTGGTGCGGGTGGCTGAGGCCAACCGCGGGCATGCCGAGGCCGCAGCCGATCTTGACAGGCTGGCGGCCTCGCTGCTGGGCGCGTGAAAGGAACAATGAACGCCATGAACGCCATTGCCCCGGCCGAATACCTGCCCGTCAAGGACTCCGGTGCTGCGCAGGATCCTGTCAACCAGGAGGCACAGCCGCCGGAGACCGCCGATTCGCCGCTGGAGGGTTTCCGGATCGGAGTGACGTCGCACCGGCGTTCGAGAGACCTGATCGAAGCCCTGGAGCGCCGCGGCGCCGAGGTCCTTCACGCGCCGGCGCTGAAAATCGCCCCGGTCCAGGAGGACATCGGTCTCATCGAGGACACCAAGGCCATCATCGCCGCCCGTCCGGACCTCTGCATCGCCACCACCGCCTATGGCATGCGCCGCTGGTGTGAGGCCGCAGACTCGTTCGGCATCGGCGAAGAACTGTTGGAAACCCTGGGAGCCTGCCGGATGTTCGTCCGGGGGCCGAAGGCCCGGGGTGCCGTCCGCGCGGCCGGCCTTGCCGACGTCGGGATCAGCAGCGACGAAACCACGGCAACACTGGTGGACATGCTGCTCGCGGAAGGAGTTCGAGGCAAAACGGTTGCCGTCCAGCTGCACGGCTACACCGATGTCCGCCAACTCGAACGCCTGCGGATGTCCGGCGCCACGGTCCTGACGGTTACGCCCTACCGCTGGGTGAAGCCCGACGGCGAGGATCTTCTCCCCCGGCTGATCGAGGCCGCCTGCAGCGGCAACCTGGATGTTCTGACCTTCACAAGTGCCCCCGCTGTGGATGCCATGTGGAGCACGGCCCACGAAATGGGGCTCTACACGCAACTCGTGGCGAGCCTCAAGACCAACGTCACCACGGCCGTGGTGGGTCCCATCACGGCCCAGCCGCTGATTGACGCCGGACTCTCACCGCTCGTTCCGGAACGGTTCCGGATGGGCGCCCTCATCAGGCTGGTCTGCGAACATCTGGCCCTGAATCACGTCCGCCGGCTGGAAACCAGATCGGGCAGCGTGGAGCTCCGCGGACGCTGCCTGCGGATAGACGGCGAGTCTGTGGAGCTCGCTCCAGCTCCCCTGCTCCTGTTGCGCGCACTCCTCGGTGCCGGCGGGGCGGTGCTGTCCCGCGAGTCCCTTTCGGAGCTCCTGGAACTGCGTGGCTCGGTCCATGCCCTGGACATGACGGTCAGCCGGCTGCGGTCCTCCCTGCCGGACGGCAGCCTTGTCGAAACCGTGGTCAAACGCGGCTACCGGCTGCGGGTCTGACGCGGCTCCGGTGTCCCTGTCCCTGGGTGCCTTTGTTACCAGCCGGTAAAAATTGGCGAACGAGTGGCGATATTCCGGCAATGACAGGGAAACAAGCCGGAAAAGCCGGAGGCCTACGCTGAGTCCATCAAGCAACTCCAGGCCCGCGCACATGGCCTGATCAGCGAAAGGGCCCGCACATGTCCGCTCCGGCACCGTCCAACTCCTTGTCCAACCCACCGTCCACCTCAACCGACTCGTCACTGCGCATTGTCATTGCCGGCGCCGGTCCGGCCGCACAGGCTCTGGTGGGCCAACTGGCCCGTGCGCAGTTCGCCGGCAGCATCACCGTGCTGAGCAACCGTGACGACGCCCCGTCGGATCTGCTGGAACTGGCCGCGCTGCCCCGGGTGTCAATGCGGTTCGGGCAGCCTGCCAGCTTTATCGACGCCGTCAACCGCCGGGTGACCACGGCTGACGGCATGGAATTCAGCTACGACCAGCTGGTGATCGCCACCGGATCAGCGCCCGCGGGTTCCCCCGTTGACGGCGCCAGCTGTTGCCTGAGCTACTCCACCATTGACGACGCCGCCAAGATCGGTGAAGCCGTCAAGGAAGCCACGCGCGTGCTGGGCAGGCGCCCGCTGGGAATCCTGGTGGGCACCGGCGCGGCCGGCCAGGCGGAGGCTGTGCTTCGGGCCAGGGGCGTGCGGCCCATCCGCACCACCGCCCGGCCGGCCGCGATTGTTCCCACCGCAGGCCCGGTATTATCAGCTGCCGGGATTCTGTTCGAGGACGGCAGCAGGATGAACGGCGATCTGGTGATCCTGGCGGAAGAACGCATCGCCCGCGACAGCCTGGCCGCGAGCGCCGGTGTGAAGACGGCACCCAACGGCGGCATCGTCATCAGCCGGGACTTCGGTACGTCGGTCCCCGGCATCTGGGCCATCGGGGATGCGGCCGCGTTCGACGGCGTGAGGCTGGGTCTGCTGGTTGCAGCCGGGTCCGCGGCGGGCGTCTGTGCCGCGCAGCTGATGACGGCGGCTCGGGCCGTGCGGCTACCTCTCGCCGCGTAGGGCCGGCAGCCGGATATCCCGGCTTTTCAGACCGCCCGTTGTGGCAAGATGGTCATCTGAGGAGCCACGAAGAACGCGGCGTCGCCAGCCCCACGAGGCCCACGGAGAGGACCATCATGAGCAACGAAGCCACACCCGACGCTAGTAGTTCGGGAGGCGCTGCAGGGACCCCGGCAGCTGGGAACATTGCCTCCTACATCGACCACACGCTGCTCAAGCCAGAGGCCAGCGAAGCGGAGATCCTCAAGGTATGCGCAGAGGCCGCCGAGTACAGCTTCAAGTCCGTATGCGTCAACCCGGTCTGGGTCAAGACCGTCAAGAAGGCCCTCAAGGGTTCAGGCGTGCTGACCTGTTCCGTGATTGGTTTCCCCATGGGGGCAACCCCCAGCGATGTGAAGGCGTTTGAAGCCCGCGGTGCCGTTCTGGACGGTGCCGATGAAATCGATATGGTCATCAACATCGCTGCGGCCCGTGCGGACGATAAGGGCGCGCTTGTGGATGACATCAAAGCGGTTGCGGAGGCCGTCCATGCAGGCGGAGCCATCCTGAAGGTAATCATTGAGACATCGCTGCTGAGTGACGCGCAGAAGGTCCTGACGTGCGAGGCTTCGGTGGAGGCCGGGGCGGACTTCGTCAAGACCTCCACGGGCTTCAACGGCGGCGGCGCAACAGCCGAGGATGTTGCCCTGATGCGCCGCACGGTGGGTCCGGATCTTGGCGTCAAAGCCTCCGGCGGGGTGCGTTCGCTTGCCGACGCACAGGCTATGATTGCTGCAGGTGCAACACGTATTGGTGCCAGCTCCGGAATTGCCATCGTCAAGGGCGAACAGGGTTCGTCCGCGTACTGATCTGATCCGGCAGCCGCCACAGTTTGAGCCCCGCGGGGCGGAGGAGAAAAGCATGTCCGAGAACACCGTTGTCCAGACTTCCGAGATCCAGACCCCTGAGAACGAGAACAAGCTCGGCACCAGCGTCCTGCTGTTCGTCGTATTGATGGCCCTGTTCCTCGGAT
Organism: Micrococcaceae bacterium Sec5.7; assembly: GCA_039636785.1. Taxonomy (NCBI): domain Bacteria; kingdom Bacillati; phylum Actinomycetota; class Actinomycetes; order Micrococcales; family Micrococcaceae; species Micrococcaceae bacterium Sec5.7. Next base: position 210,287 of record CP144169.1, read on the forward strand.
CGCTCTACTCGCTGTCCTTCCTGTCGCTTGACAACGCCTGGCCCATGGCCGTGTGCCTTGTCCTCTTCGCTCTGGCGTTCTGGATCCCGCAGACCATTCTTGGCCGCTCGGATACCGCCGGCGAGAGCTAAGACTTCAGCCTTCAAATGAAATGGCCCCGGGCATCTGGTCCGGGGCCATTGCTTTTAACACTGCCCGGCCGCCGGTGCGCTGGGCGACCAAGCCGCGTCGCGTCGTCGTGTGCTGTTATCGGGTCTGAAGGGCCGACGCCACCCAGGTCCAGCGTTCGTGGGCCATGTTCCAGCCGGCCAGCCACATCCCCACCATGGCGTAAGCGCTGACCGGAATCAGCACGAGCCACTCGCGGCGGGAGCCGGCCCGTCCCAGGATGGGAATGGACAGGGCACCGTTGGCCTTCCAGATATCCTTGAGTAGCGGCAGCTTCCGCAGGAATTTCGGGGGCTTGATCACGATCGGCCACAGGAGCGGCACTCCCCCTGTGGTCACGAGGTCTCCGACTATATGGACCACCACGCCGACCATCATGGACATGGGCAGCCAGGTCCACTGATGCGGCGCGAACCAGGTCACCAGTCCGGCCATGGTGAGACCGAAGATCCAGTTGGTGATCCAGCCAGACTTCGGAAAGAGCTTCAAGGCCTTGGCGGCGATGTTGATCATGAACATGCACAGCAGTCCTGCACCTACGGACAGCAGGCCCCACGGCGTGCTGACCTGAAACTGGGCAGCCATGCCCGCGAGCACGACAAAACCGGCCGCGCCCAGCAGCGAGTGTGTGCCCTGGCGGTGGCCGCCGCTGGCATTTTCAATGCCCACGGCGATCACGTTGGACAGCGGCGGCAGCGAGTGCGCCACCGTGCTGGAGCGGTGGTCCCAGTCGCACACCAGCGCCGTTCCCGCCGTCGCCATACCGCCGATCAGGATGCCGGTGGCGTCCAGCGGATACCAGCCGAGTGCATATGGCCCCGTCGAGGCAACGGCCACCCACGCCGCGGCTCCCGACGCAGCGTGATGTCCTCCCATCACGGCTTAAGCCACCGTCAGCGGCGCATCGGAAAAGATCGCGGCAATAACGCCGTTGGCCCATTCCAGGATCTCGGCATCCTGCAAGTCCCGGCCGCCGATCCGTGCTGTCTTAGGCTTCGGGATAAGCACCGCGTCCAGGGCCGGCTTGGACTGCGAACCGGGGTACATCCTGGTGAGGCGCATGAGTTTGGACTCGGGCAGCTGCGCGGGTGAGAACTTGATGAAGTTGCCCTGCAGCGCCACATCGGAGAGCCCGGCCTCGCGTGCGCCCACCCGGAAACGCGCCACGGAGATCAGGTTTTTTGCCGGCAGCGGAGGTTCGCCGTAGCGGTCCACCAGTTCGGCCAGGACCTCATCAATGGCCTCGTGGGTGATCGCCGCTGCGAGTTTGCGGTACGCCTCCAGGCGCAGCCGTTCACCGGGTACGTAGTCGTGCGGAAGGTGCGCGTTGACGGGCAGCTCGATCTTCATCTCGGCTGCCTTCTCCTCGGCTTCGCCGCGGAAGTCGGCCACGGCCTCGCCCACCAGCCGGATATACAGATCGAAGCCCACACCCTGGATGTGGCCGGACTGCTCTCCGCCCAGCAGGTTGCCGGCGCCACGGATTTCGAGGTCCTTCATGGCCAGCTGCAAACCCGCGCCGAGCTCGTTGTGGGCGGCGACCGCCTTGAGCCGTTCCAGCGCCACCTCGCCCAGCGGCTTCTCCGAGGGGTACAGGAAGTAGGCGTAGGCGCGTTCGCGGCCACGGCCCACGCGCCCGCGCAGCTGGTGCAGCTGCGAAAGCCCGTATTTGTCCGCCCCGTCCACAATGAGCGTGTTGGCGTTGGAGATGTCCAGGCCGGTTTCGATGATGGTGGTGCACACCAGGACGTCGAAGCGCTTCTCCCAGAAGTCGACGATGACCTGTTCCAGCCGGCTCTCGGACATCTGGCCGTGCGCCACCTCAACCCGCGCCTCAGGCACCAGCTCGCGGATCTTCGCCGCGGTCCGGTCAATGGAGGATACCCGGTTGTGCACAAAGAACACCTGGCCCTCGCGCATCAGCTCGCGTCGGATGGCGGCGGAGGTCTGCTTGTCCGTGTAGGGGCCGACGTAGGTGAGGACCGGGTGGCGTTCCTCCGGCGGCGTGGCCAGCGTGGAGGTTTCGCGGATTCCCGTCAGCGACATCTCCAGGGTGCGTGGAATCGGGGTGGCGCTCATGGCCAGGACGTCCACGTTGGTGCGCATCTTCTTCAGCGCCTCCTTGTGCTCAACACCGAAGCGCTGCTCCTCGTCCACAATCACCAGGCCGAGGTCCTTGAACGCAAAGTCCTTGGACAGCAGCCGGTGGGTGCCGATCACCACATCGACGGAACCGTTCTTGACGCCTTCCACGGTTTCCTTGGTTTCCTTGGCGTTCTGGAAGCGGGACAGCGGTTTCACCTGAAGGGGGAAGCCGGAAAACCGCTCCGTAAACGTCTCGTAGTGCTGCTGGGCCAGCAGGGTGGTGGGCACCAGCACCGCCACCTGTTTGCCGTCCTGGACGGCCTTGAATGCCGCCCGGACGGCAATTTCGGTCTTGCCGTAGCCAACATCGCCGGAGACCAGCCGGTCCATGGGGATCTCCCGCTCCATGTCCGCCTTGACCTCGTTGATGGTGGTCAGCTGGTCCGGGGTCTCCACATACGGGAACGCTTCCTCCAGCTCGCGCTGCCACGGGGTATCCGGGCCGAAGGCATAGCCCCTGGAAGCCATCCGGGCCGAATACAGCCGGATCAGCTCGCCGGCGATCTCCTTGACGGCCTTGCGCGCCTTGGACTTGGTGCTGGACCAGTCCGAGCCGCCCATCTTGCTGAGCGCGGGGGCATCCCCTCCCGCGTACCGCGTCACCTGGTCCAGCTGGTCCGTCGGCACGAACAGCCGGTCGCCCGGAGCGCCACGCTTGGACGAGGCGTATTCCAGCACGAGGTACTCGCGCACACCGTCCCCTCCGCCTGCCACCTTGCGCTGGATAAGCTCAACAAACCGGCCGATGCCGTGCTGTTCGTGGACCACGTGGTCGCCGGCATGCAGCTGCAGCGGGTCCACGGCGTTCCGCCGCTTGGACGGCATGCGGCGCATGTCCTTGGTTGAACCGGCAGAAGTCCGCCCCAGCAGATCGGCTTCCGTGAGGAGTCCCACCTTGAGCCCGTCCAGGACGAAACCGCGTCCGACGGCGGCGGTGGTCACCTCGATGATGCCCGCCTGGGGCTCGTTGTCCAGAGAGTCCACCCTGGCGCACGGGATATCGGCATCATGGAAGAGTTCGGCCAGCCGCTGTGCCGGGCCCGGGCCCTCGGTGACCACCACGATGCGCCACTGGTCCCTCACATGGGAGCCGATGAACTCCAGCATCTCGGCAACATCGCCCTGATAGCCACGGGGCTCCCGTGCATGGAGGTTCAGGACATCGATGTCCGGCAGCAGCTCCTCATCCGTGGCCAGCGAAGTGATGGACCACCAGGACACGCTGTGCCCGAGTGCTGAGGTACGGGTATCCGAGAGCGAGCGGAAGCTTGCCGAGTGCAGATCCGCGGATGCCTGGGAGAGCAAATCAGTGTTCAGCGCCAGAGGCGCCATGCCGCCGTCGGAGGCTGTTGACCACGCCGCTTCCAGGAATTCCTCATTCGTGGCGGCGAGGTCATGGGCGCGGGCCCGCACCTTCTCGGGTTCGATCACCACGGAAATGGACCCCGGCGGCAGCTGTTCCACAAACGGCACCATGGAGTCCACCAGCACCGGCGCCAGGGATTCCATGCCTTCCACGGCGATGCCGCCGGCGATCTTCTCCAGCATGTCCGCCGCAGCCGGCAACTGGGTCTTGAGCGTGGCGGCACGCGACATCACGGACGGCGTGATCAGGATTTCCCGGCACGGCGGGGCGTGCAGCTCGGTGGGGTGGTGGATGCCGGGCGAGGCCAGCGAGCGCTGGTCGGCAACGGCGAACCAGCGCATCTGGTCCACCTCGTCGCCGAAGAACTCAACACGGACGGGGTGGTCCTCAGTCGGCGGGAAAACGTCCAGGATGCCGCCGCGGACGGCGAACTCACCGCGGTGCGTCACCATGTCCACCCGGGCGTAGGCAGCGTCCGCAAGGCTCCGCACAACGTCGGTGAAGGGGATTTCCTGCCCCACCTTCAACGTGACCGGCACCAGCTCGCCGAGCCCGGCCACAATCGGCTGGACCACCGCGCGCACGGGGGCCACCACCACGCGCAGGGGACCCGCCGCGGAAGACTCCGGGTGCGCCAATCGGCGAAGGACGGACAGCCGCCTGCCAACCGTGTCCGAGCGCGGCGAGAGCCGTTCGTGGGGAAGTGTCTCCCAGCTGGGGAACTCAGCCACACAGCCCGCCGGCAGGTAGGCACGCAGCGCGGCGGTCAGGTCCTCTGCCTCGCGTCCCGTAGCGGTGACGGCAAGTACAACTGCCGGCGCAGCAACAGCAGGCGCGTCGCCGTCGGCCGTCAGTTTTCCGTCATCTCCCGTGGCGAAAGCCGTCAGTCCGTCTGCCATCTCGGCCAGCAGGACGGCACGTAGGCCGGTTGGGGCGCTGATCTGGTAGTCCTCGCTGCGGATGTCAAAGCCCCTGCCCGCCTCTGCCTGCACACGGGCGAAGGACTTGTCCGCGCCGAGAACGCGGCGCAGGCCGTCAAGTGAGGGACCGCTATGGGACGGGCCGTTGAGGCTCATGGCAGAAGCTCCTGAGGTATTCAAGCGAAAGCAGGCAACACGAAAGCCCGAAATTCGTGAGAATCCCGGGTGCTCCCAGCCTACCCCCGCCCTTGGCCGCCGGCAGCCTCGCCGGCTACCGCACGGCAGTGGGAGTGCGGAAGAGCCCCCGGGAACCCGTAGGATGTGGGGAGCAAAAAGCGTGTTTGACCCCAACAATGGAGGATCCATGGCACTGAGTGCATCAACAACCCTTCCCCACACCGTTGACAGCGTCGCAGCTGTATTCGTCGATGAGGATTTCCAGCGCCATACCAGTGAGCTGGTGGGCGGCACCCTGGAGTCGTTTGCCGTGGCCGGCGATGTTGCCGGAGCCTTCAGCACCACATCGGTCCGCACACTCCCCACCACGCGCCTGCCCGAGATTGCCCGGAAGTTCGTGGGCGAACGGCTCACCGTGACACAGGTGGAAAACTGGGACGCACCCGCCACGGACGGCTCCCGTCACAGCAGGATCACACTCAAGATCTCCGGTGCGCCGATCGACGTCACCGCTGAGCAACGGCTTGTGGCCGACGGCGCCAGCACCCGTGTTGAGCTTGAAGGAAAGGTCACATCCTCCGTGCCGTTCCTTGGCGGCAAGATCGCAGAAGCCGCGGAGCCCATGGTGAGCAAGGCGCTGAACATCCAGTCACAGCAGGCACGGGCCTGGCTGGAAAGCCACTAACGCCATGGGGCTTCCGGCCTTCGCATCCTGGGTCCTGATCATTGCCGGCATCTGGTCCCTTGTGGTGTGGCCCCGGTTCCTGCGGCGGGTCATGAAGGATTCCCGCGCCCGCGACGCCGCAGGGAAGGCCACCAAATTCCTCACGGTCCATGTGGTCCTGGTCAGCATCTCCATGGTGCTGGGCGCGGCGACGGCGGCAATCGGCATAGCGGGTCTGCTCAGCTAAGCTGTTTCAAAGGTGCGCCGGGAAGTCTGGTCGGCAATGATTTTGCCGACCCCTTAAACACCAGGAGCCACATTGACCAGCCGCCATTCCCTTCCGGCCCGCGCCGCCAAGGTCTTCAGCCGTTCCACTTACCCGGAATACCTCAGGATCTCCGAGATCCTGAGGCTGGAGACCGTGGGTGGCGCCCTCCTGCTGGCGGCCACCGTGGTAGCCCTGATCTGGGCAAACTCCCCCGTTGCGGACAGCTACTTCGACCTCCGTGAACTCAAAGTGGGCTACGAACCCTGGCATCTCCAGCTCAGCCTGGGACACTGGGCGTCCGACGGTCTGCTGGCCGTCTTCTTCTTCATTGCCGGCCTGGAACTCAAGCGTGAATTCGTGTCAGGCGAGCTCAGGAAGTTCTCCAAGGCCGTGGTTCCCGTCGCCGCGGCAATCGGCGGTGTGGCTGTTCCGGCCATCATCTACGCCCTCGTCAACCTGACAGCCGGACCGGAAGCGCTGAGGGGCTGGGCAATCCCCACGGCCACCGACATCGCTTTTGCCCTGGCGGTGCTGGCAGTGATCAACACCCATCTGCCGGCAGCGCTGAGAACGTTCCTGCTGACCCTCGCCGTTGTTGATGACCTCTTGGCGATCGGCATCATCGCTTTCTTCTACTCCACAGACCTGCAGCCGCTGCTGCTGCTGGCTGCCCTGGTGCCGCTGGCGCTCTTTACCTTCCTCGTGCAAAAGCGGATCCGCAGCTGGTACTTGCTGGTTCCGCTGGCAGCTGCCACCTGGGCACTGGTGCACGCGTCCGGAATCCATGCCACCGTGGCGGGGGTGCTGCTCGGCTTCGCGGTGCCGGTCCTCGCGTCCAGAAAAGAGCAGGCAGCCATGAGACCCGGTGAGCCCGATCATGGCATGGCCGAAAGCATCGAACACAGGCTCCGGCCGCTGTCAGCCGGATTTGCCGTTCCCGTGTTTGCGTTCTTTTCCGCCGGGGTAGCCCTGGGCGGTGTGGCGGGGCTGAGTTCGGCCTTCGCCGACCCGGTGGCCGTGGGGATTGTTGCCGCGCTGGTTGCCGGCAAGGCCATCGGCGTGTTCGGCGCCACCTACCTGATCACCAAAACCACCAAGGCAAAACTCGACGACGGCCTGGCCTGGATCGATGTGGCGGGCCTCGCCGTGCTGGCAGGGGTGGGCTTCACCGTATCCCTGCTCATTGCCGAGCTGAGTTTCGGCGCCGGTTCAGCGCATGACGACCACGCGAAGGTGGCCATCCTGGCCGGTTCCCTGCTCGCGGCGCTGCTCGCCGCCGTCGTGCTCCGTGCACGGAACCGGCACTACCGCCGGGTGGAGCTGGAAGAAACCCGCGACGACGACGGCGACGGCGTCCCGGACGTTTTCGACCATACCCGGAAGGGCTGAGGCGGCTCAGGCCGCCTGGTTCAGGGCATCCTCTGCGGCGACCCACGAGATCATGGCGCACTTCACCCGGGCTGCATAACGGGCCACGCCTTCGAACGCGGCGGCATCACCGAGGATTTCGGGGTCGGCATGGATTTTTCCGCGCGACCGCAATACTTCCCTGAAGTTGCCGATCACCTCGTGGAGCTCCGCCACGGACATTCCCTCGGCCATCTCGCTCAGCACGGAGGCGGATGCCATGGAGATTGAGCAGCCTGCCCCGTCCCACGAGATCTGGGCGACTTTGCCATGGTCCACGGCAACGCGGAGTGTGACTTCGTCGCCGCAGACGGGGTTGAGCTGGTGCGACTGGCCGGTGGTAGCGCCGTCCGGCGCAACCGTGGTGGACAGTCCGCTTCCATGGCGGACCTTGGAGTGATCCAGGATGATCTGCTGGTATAGCTGGTCGAGACTCATGCTCAGGTACCTGTTTCTTGAATCCCGGCGCTAGGCCTGGAAGTAGGCGCGGACTCCGGAAACGGCGTCCAGAAACTCATCTACGTCGTCGGTGGTGTTGTACAAGTATGCGCTGGCGCGGGTGGTGGCTGTCAGTCCAAGGCGCCGGTGCAGCGGCTGGGCGCAGTGGTGACCCACACGGACGGCGATGCCACGTGAATCCAGGTACTGTCCGACGTCATGAGCGTGTACTCCGGCCATGTCAAAGGCCGCCAGCCCGATCCGCTCCTGGCCAGAGACCGGTCCCAGCACCCGGACGCCGTCGATGCCTTCCAACCCGGCCACCATCCGCTGGCCAAGCTCGGATTCCCAGGCGTGGACGCGGTCAATGCCGGTCTCGGTCAGGTAGTTGACGGCCGCGGCGAGGGCAACAGCCTGGGAGATACGCTGGGTGCCGGCCTCAAAGCGCTGCGGAGCCGGCAGGTACTCGGCCCTGTCCATGGTCACGGTGGTGATCATGGAGCCACCGGTCAGGAACGGCGGAAGAACGTCGAGGAGTTCCTTCTTGCCATACAGCACGCCGATCCCGGTGGGGGCGAGCATCTTGTGGCCGGAGAACACAGCGAAGTCGACGCCGAGTGACTTGACGTCCAGGGCCAGGTGCGGCGCGGACTGGCACGCGTCCAGTACAACGAGTGCACCTGCCCCCTTGGCGAGGGCCACGAGTTCCTGCACTGGGTTGATGATGCCCAGGACGTTGGAGGCGTGGGTGAACGCAAGTACCTTGGTGCGGTCCCCCACGATCTCCTTGGCCCGTTCCAGCTGCAGCGCGCCGGAGTCGTCAATGGGAATGTACCGGAGAGTTGCCCCGGTCCTGAATGCCAGTTCCTGCCAGGGGATGAGATTGGCGTGGTGCTCCATTTCGGTGACCACGATTTCGTCGCCCGGGCCCACGGCAAGGTCCTTCAGCCGTGGGTCCCCCCTGCCCTGGCTCGCCCACAGAGCTGCGTTGGACAGCGCATAGCTGATCAGGTTGAGGCCTTCCGTGGCATTGGAGGTCCACACGGTTTCCTCATAGTCCGCGCCGATAAAGTCGGCCACAGTCTGGCGGGCATCCTCAAATACCTCGGTGGCTTCAACCGCAAGATGATGGGCACCGCGGTGAACAGCGGCGTTGCGCTGCTCGTAGAACTCCTGCTCGGCCTCGATCACGCTGAGCGGATTCTGCGACGTGGCGCCGGAGTCCAGGTACACAAGGCGACGGCCGTTGACCAGCTGATCCAGTACCGGGAAGTCATTTCTGATCCGCAGCACCTCGGCGTTGTCCATGGCCGGCAGCGCGCGCTCCAGCGTGGTTGGCGTTGATATTAGGGCCAATGGGAACTCCTTGAGGTGCCAATCGAAGACACTCAATTGTCCCACAACACGGCGATGGCGGCTTTCCACATGAGGGAAGCCGCCACGGCGGTCAGGAGTCAACTCCGGAAATTTGAGGGCCGGCGACGGCTGGGGGGAGAGCCTCGGTCTCAGAAGACTCTGACGTCGCCGGCCCCGTCTGAACCCGGTCCTTTCGGACCGGAAGATCTTCATATTCGAGGCCTGCACTGCATTGGCGGAACGTTTGCGGCCATCTTTCGGAGCCGTTTGTGTTGCCTCTCTCAGTTAATCGTGTGGAGGGGGACACGGCACGAGTAGCGAGTACTCGTTTTCCTGGGAAACGACTACGGGGTGCGGGCAGGCGATACCCGGATTCGTATCCGCACCACTTGCTTGGTACCGGCGCACAGTGTTCGCCTCCGCAACACGCCGGAAGAGCTCTGGTGAGAATTGGCAGCGCTAGGGCTTAGGGAGCACCTGGGAGAGCTCATCACGCCGGCGCACTCCCAGCTTGACGTAGCTTCGGTACAGATGACCTTCAACGGTCCGGACCGAAACCATGAGTTGCTGGGCGATCTCCTTGTCGGTCAGGCCTTTTACGGCCAGCTCCACGATATCCTGCTCCCGGCGCGTCAGATGGACCATGGCCGGAGCATCAATGAACGGACTCTCCCTGAACCGCTCACCCAATTCGTGGTCACATTTCTCCCGGAGTGCCACGGCTTGCCTGGCTCGCCGGCGTTCCCCCGAAGTCTCCAGCAGGGCTCCTGCTTTGGCGTAGGCTTCCCGTGCGAGATTGACCAATCCGGACTCCTCCAGCTCCGAAGCCGTGCCCATCAGGAAATCGGCATCCCCTGATTCCCATGCCTGGGCCAGGGACCGCCATCCCGCCGCCCGTTGGCCCTCAACTGTTTCAGCCAGCGTACTGATGAGCGGCATCACCGAGTGGTCGCCGAGATCAGAGCATAGCGTCAGACATTCCAGCAATGTCGCAGATCTGATGACCACACCATCGGTTGTGGCCAGGGCGTGCAGTTCGGCAAGCCCTTTCCCGTCACGGTCCAAGTACTCTGACGCTGCCGCCGCATAGGCCGCTTCCAGGAGTTCACCGGGTCCGCCGGCGTTCCGGGCTGCTTCGTAGTCCATTTCCAACCGCTTCGCCTGGTCCGTATCCCCCAGCCGGGCGGCTGCGTAGAATCCGAGGGCGGCACTTAGCTGGAACTGTTGAAGCGGATCATTCACACGGAGTGCCTCCGTGGCAGGAAGCAGTATCTGGTAAGCACGTTCCATCCTGCCCTGTCGCAGGAGGGCAAGCCCGCGAAGGACCTCGATGCTGCCGCCGAACGTGGTGGCGCCCTGTGTCTGCTGGGCGCTGTAGCCGGCCAGTTCCCGCTCTGCGGATGTCCAGTCCCCTATGCCGAGGTATGCCATGACCAGCCGGACGAGGACGAATTCGTTGAAGAAATAGGGTCCGTCCTGCAGACCCGGGAGCTCGGCTGCCGCAGCTATTGCCGCGGTAACTCCTTGTTCCGCACATCCTGAGGCGGCGAGGGTCTGGGCCAACAGGGCCAGCGCTATGGTGTGCGCAGCTGCGCCACTGGGTCCACTTGTTTCGCTTTCCAGCTCGCGGATTATTTGTTGGATTCCCGCGTGGTCGCCGGCAGCGGCGAGGTCCAGCAGCGCGTGTATTCTGTCCTGCCACGGGATGCCTGCAACGCCGTCGACAGCGTTGCCGGCCGTCGCAGAATGCTGGTCCCGCGACTCTTCCCGAAGCAGTTCCGCTGACTGACCCAGGGCCAGGTGAGCCGAAGCCCTCAGCATCAGAATATGGGCGGCGTCCGGGTGCGCTTCCAGCTGCAGCCAACACGCATCCAGCAGGCGTGCGGCCTCCCCGTAGTCTCCGGCGTTGAACAGGGCACGGCCGATAACTACTTGTGCGTGGGGCAAGAGTGCTGGATCACTAATGTGGGATGCAAGGTTCCGGGTGCTGGTGTTACTGAACATCGCCAGGGCAAGGGACGCTGCACGCAGCAGCTCCGGATCGGGGACGTCCAGGCCACATTCAAGCGACCACTCAACCCACCTCAGCTGTCCCTCGGGACTGGCTGGCTGGGCATCCGGGTGATTACTGAGTTTCTGGCGCAGCTGGAGGCTCCGCGAAATGGACACGTGCCGCCGTATGGCTTCTCCGATTAAGGAGTGCCACAGCCGAAGCTCGGACGGAACGCCGGTATGCTCCGTTATCACCTGCTGGTCCAGCAGCGACCGTACGACGGCGGCCCCGCATACTTCCTCGATCATGCTCCGGTTCACGGGTTCGGCCAGTGCAATGAGTTTCAATGCGTCCTGCTCCTCCGATGTCCTGCGGAGAAGGTCCTTTGAGACGACGCCGGCAAGCCTGGCTCCGTCAGCCGGAAGGTGCCCGAGCAGCAGCCAGATTCCGTTCCGTTTGACCAGCACTCCCCCGGCAATGGCGTCGTCAAGAAGGCAGTCCAGAAGCAGGGGATTTCCACCCGACGCGGACCAAAGGCATTGGACCGTCCACATCGGCACCGTCCCATCCAGGACATGCGCCATCATTTCGGCGGCCTGATCCCGGTCAAGGGGCAGCAGATCGATCCGTTCGGCGAGGCCGTCGTACCACAACTGGTTGAGAGACTGCGGAAGACCGGGACGCGGCCGGCCGGCAGCCAGCACACTGGCCCATCCGGCCGAGATCATGTCCACCACAATGCTTGCCGTGGATTCGTCCAGGTGGTGGGCGTCGTCCACCACCAGGAGCATGGGGGCATCCTTGCCTGACTTCAGCTGCTGGAAGTATGTCCACACAGACCTGAGGACGGCCACAGGCGACACCGATTCCTCGGCCGAAAGTCCCGAAGTGTAGGGCGCCAGCACACCGTACGGGACCGACGACAGGGAGGAACTGCCGTGAATCCGTAGGACGGTCATGTCGGCGGAAAGCCGTTCCGTGACGGCGTCGGCCAGCATCGACTTGCCGATGCCGGGCCCCGCCATCAGGAACACGGCACGGCTGGTGCGGCTGCGGATGATGTGGCAGACACGGTCCAGCGAATCACGCCGTCCTGTGAGCTGCCTGTGCACCGGGCCGGGTCTCGGACTGTGACCGTTAGACGAGTCCAGGCAGATCACCCCTGGACGTGACGCCGAGCTTCGTGAAGACCTGGTACAGATGGCCCTCCACAGTCCGGACGGAGACACCCATCTCCAAGGCGATGTCGCGGTTGGAGGCACCCCGCCCGGCAAGCCGGGCAATCTGCCGCTCTCTCGCTGTTAACAGCGGGCTGCCGCTGCTGGGAACGATCGGCAGGCTCGAAAGGGTGGATGCCAGGTCATCCAATCGTGCCTGTGCCGCGCGGGCAGACACGGAATCGCCTGCCTGCCGTGCGAAATCGACTGCCAGTGCCATACACCGGGCTTCCACGGCATCGAGTTCCAGCGTTGCTGCCAATGCGCCGGCTGTGAGGAGGACTTTGGCGCCTTTGGTGCGGCTGCCCCTGCCTATTAGTCCGGAGAGTTCGGCCAGCGCGCCCTGGCGGTGAGCTGCAACCTCCTCGAGCAGCCGGAAGTCTTCGTCAGTTCCGTTGACGGTGGCTCCCAGCAGGCTGATCCCTGCCTTGGTATAGCGTCCGTGGGCGATGTCCTGACGTGCGGAAGCCAGCAGTCTCTTGACGGCATCGGCATCTCCGAGCCATCTGCACGCCATATCCGCACAGAATTCGATGATGGTCCTGGAGCCGAAGGCGGTGGGCCCACGCGATGAATGCAGCTTGTCGAGGTACTTCCGTGACTGGCCGGCATTGCCGATCTGGGCGTAAGCGAAAGCCGTTGCGGCGTAGGCGGTCTGCAGAATGTTCAGGACCGGCCGGAGCTCAAGCTGGGCCACCGCGGACAACAGCGAGTCCAGGGCCACAGCTCCCCGACCGGAATAGACGTATGCCAGGCCGGTGGCCAGCTCAGTTGCCGCGCTCCGGTAGGGCAGGCGGTGGGTTTCCCTACCCTTCGGCGGGCTGACCAGGTCTATGCACCGACGCCATTGGCCGGCATGCAGCAGGACGTTGAATGCCTGCCACCTGAATCTCTCCCGCAGGCCCACTATCTGTCCCGCATCCGAGAGCTGGCCCCCCAGCAGCCTCATCAGCTGCAGGGCGTCCGTCTCCCGGCCCGTAACAGACAGCGCACTCATCAGGATGATCGACGAGTTCATGCGGAACCAGAGATCATCGTTCAGCCGCGGATCCGCCGCCTGCTCCAGAGCGGGAATCATCGAGGCATAATCCCCGATGAACGATTTATATTCAAACTCGCTAAGAGTGATGCGGTTGGCGGCCGCGCCCAGTGGTTCCGGCCAGGGCGGTGCCACCCCGGCGTCCACACCGAGACGCCTACGCGCTTGCGTGAGCAGGCCCGGCACTTTGCCGCTGAGCTCAGGCAGCCACACCATGACCTCACACTTGGCGGCTACAACCTGGGCGAAGTCCTCTGAGCCGAGCTGATCCAGCTGTGGCTGGGAGATGTCATCGAGAGCTGCCATTGCCTGCAACGGCAGGTCCAGCAACAGGTAAGCGGCGGCCTTCTGCCGTTGCCCGGCCACCCACTCAATATCGGTTCTCTTCAGGCTTTCCGCGTATCTGAGGGCGAAGCGGGGATCGAACAGATGGACGGCAGCTTCAGCCGCCGCCAATGCCATCGATGGGCTCAGCTCGGCCTGGCATTCGTGCGTCCATGCGGCGAAGCCCATAAGCTCCTCCACCGTCATTTTGGACAGCTCCGGTTCCACACCGCCCAGTAGCTGGCTGCGGAGTTCACGCCGCCTGGCAATGCTGAGCCAGGAATGGACCACCTCGCCGAGGTACTGCTCGCGCAGCGAGACCCAACGTGCGTCTGAGTCCCCCACCGCCAGCAGTCCGGCGTCCTCCATATCGGCGATGGTATCGGTGCCAAATATAGCGGTCAGCCGGGCAAGCGAAACGCTCCTGGCGCATGAGAGCATTTCAATGACTTCACGGGAGTCCGTGGTTTCACGGGACCAGCGGGACCTGACAATATCGTCCAGGCCGGTGGCACCGTCCAGAACCACTTTGTCCCGCAACGTCCACACCGAATCCGAAAGGACCAGATTTCCGGACAACTGCTGTTCCGTCACCAAGGCCTTGAGCAGCAACGGATTTCCTCCCACGATCCCGTGGTAAGTACTCACCAGCGATGCGGATACCCTGTGCCCGAGCAGAGTGAGCAGCACTTGCCGGGTTTGAAGCTCATTAAGGTTGTCCAGCCGGACCTCGGTCAGGCGGCGCTCCGTCAGCAGCCAATGGAAGTCTGCCGGTAAGTCGCTGGTCCCAGGAGCAATTGCGATGATCCGGGCGGTCCTGGTGAGCAGGATATTGAGCAGGACACCCGCGCTCATGTCGTCGATACTGCCGGCGCTGTCCAGGGTGATCACGCAGTCCCGGCCGGCAGCATCGCTGCGGATGAGGGAGGTTATTCCCTGCAGAATGGCGGTTGGCGATCCCATTGCCGCCTGCGGGAGTCTGGCGAGCAGGAAGGCGAGGCAACCGTACGGCGTCCGTGATCCGGCCAGTGTGTTGCGCAGCTGGAGCGCCCAGACATCCGGGCCAAGATCTGAAACTGCGGTACGGGCCAGCGACGATTTGCCAACACCGCGGGCGCCGGAAATAACAACTCCCAGGGAATCCGGATCGGTAAGGGCGTTCCGTATGGCGTCAAGGTCTGCGCTTCGCGCCGGCACCGACCATCGTTGAGGCTCAGCACTGCCGGTGAAGCGCGTCGGCCCTGCCAGCGTGCTCCCCGTAGACCCACGTCCCCAGCTGAGTGGCTCGATTGACATGCTTCGTCCTTACGTCCCCGTGGACGGATTAAGGCAACGCCGCCTCCCCCGCCTAGGAGAAGACTACTCCCTGCCAGCGACAGTAAGACAGGGAGAAACGTTTCACAATTATTCCGGTCCTCCGCTCCGCTCCATCCGTGGAAGTCGGACGGGTCTCCTGTTCAACCCGCAAGCTCAGACTTTGGCCGGATGAAACCTCTGCTGGGCGGGAAGCAGGCCCTCCCTGACCAGGATCTCAACGGCGTCTGCGGCGTCGTCCAGCAGGAAGGGCAGGTCCTTTTTCTCGGAGGTGGCGAAGTCCCGGAGAACATAGTCCGCAGTCTCCATTCGCCCAGGCGGCCGGCCCACGCCAACCCTGACCCGGAGATAGTCCTTCGTGGCCAGGGCCTTGGACATGTCGCGAAGTCCATTGTGGCCGCCTTCGCCGCCGCCGGTCTTCAGTTTCACCGTGTTGAAAGGGATATCGATCTCATCGTGAACGGCGACTATCCGGGACGGATCGATGCCGTAGAACTTCGCCAAAGCCGAGACCGGGCCGCCGGAGACGTTCATGTAGCACATGGGCTTGGCCAGGATAACGCGTGGACCACCGATGCCCAGCCGGCCTTCGAGGACCTGTGCGCGGGTCTTATGCGCCTTGAAGCTTCCGCCGATGCGGGTGGCCAGCCCGTCCAGCACCATCTGGCCGACGTTGTGCCGGTTGCGGGTGTACTCGGCTCCGGGGTTCCCAAGGCCTACGATCAGCCAGGTGTCAGTCATGGATCAATCCTAAGGTGGGGCAGCCGCCGTCGTGATCCGAGGCGGCTCGGGCGCAATGCTACGGACGGCCAGGGTGCGCTGAAACGGCCGTGGCCGGGCCCCGAAGGGGACCCGGCCACGGCAACGCAGTGAACAGTTGTTACTCGGCTGCAGCCGTCCCGTTGGAAGCCGCGGCTGCTTCTTCATCTTCTGCAGACTCGTTGGCCTCGGAGATGTGAACCACCAGGGCGTCAGCGTCGGCAAGCAGGACAGAACCCTTGGGCAGCACGAGATCCGAAGCGTGGATGTGCTGGCCGGCGGTGCGGCCTTCGATGTCGATCTCGATGGCGTTGGGCAGGTGAGTGGCCTCTGCCTCGAGGGAGATCACCGTGAGCTCCTGGTTGAAGACGTTTCCGGGAGCAAGCTCGCCAACGACGTGTACGGGGATGTCCACGGTAACCTTCTCGCCCTTAATGACGGTCAGGAGATCCATGTGCTCGATGATCTGCTTGATCGGATCGCGCTGGATGTCCTTGACCAGGGCAAGGTACTCTTCGCCGTCGATGTCCAGTGTCAGAAGGGCGTTGGCAGCGCGGACGGCCAGGGTGATGGAACGGGCCGGAAGGGCAACGTGGATGGGCTCTGCGCCGTGGCCGTAGATGACAGCCGGGATCTGGCCGTTCATGCGGGCGCGGCGGGCGTAGCCCTTGCCGAATTCGGTGCGCAGTTCTGCGGCAAACTTCTGCTCAGCCATGTGTTTCTCCTTGAGTACTAAACGGTGTTCAGCAAGGGCGGAGGTCTGTTCACGACCTTCAACGCGGGGCGGCCGGATGACGGCCCTTCAAGAAGGAGATTCAGACCCAGTCGATAACGGAGACATGCAGTCCGGTTTCCCGGAGGTGCTCTCCCTCGCCAAGGTATCGTCAAGAAGCTTACCAGTGTTGGGCCCGTTTTCAGTAAACGGGCCCAACACCCTGTGGTTGAGCTTGTCGAAACCAGGGCCTAGACGGGCACGATCACCGGAATCAGGCGTTGCCGTCGAACAGGCTGGTGACCGAACCGTCGTCGAACACTTCACGGATGGCGCGCGCAATGAGCGGTGCGATGGACAGCACCGTCAGTTGCGGGAAGCGCTTGTCCGCCGGGATGGGCAGGGTGTTGGTGACCACCACTTCGCGCGCCCCGGACTCGGACAGCCGCTTGCCGGCGGGGTCCGAGAAGACTGCGTGGGTGGCCGCAATGATGACGTCCTTGGCTCCGGCGTTCTTCAGGACCTGGACGGCGCCGGAGATGGTTCCGCCGGTGTCGATCATGTCGTCGATGAGGACGCAGGTGCGTCCTTCGATCTGGCCCACCACGGTCTTGGAAATGGCCTGGTTGGGCACCGTGAGGTCGCGGCTCTTGTGGACAAATGCCAGCGGCGCACCGCCGAGGCGCTCGGCCCACTGCTCGGCGACGCGGACACGGCCGGTGTCAGGGGAAACCACCGTGATGTTCTCGGCGTCCACCCGGGTCCGGATATAGTCCGCCAGCAGCGGGATGGCCATGAGGTGGTCCACGGGGCCGTCAAAGAATCCCTGGATCTGCGAGGTGTGCAGGTCAACGCTCATGATGCGGTCCGCGCCGGCGGTCTTGTAGAGGTCGGCCACGAGACGGGCCGAGATGGGCTCGCGGCCCCGGCCCTTTTTGTCCTGCCGGGCGTACGGGTAGAACGGCGATACCACGGTGATCCGCTTGGCAGAGGCCCGCTTCAGCGAATCGATCATGATCAGCTGCTCCATGAGCCAGTTGTTCAGCGGTGCCGGGTGTGCCTGGATAACGAAGCAATCCGTTCCACGGACGCTTTCGCCTGCGCGGACGTAGATCTCACCGTTGGCGAAATCGTATGCGTCCACCGGCAGCAACTCAGTTCCCAGCTCTTTGGCGATTTCCCGGGCAAGCTCGGGGTGTGCACGCCCAGCGGCGAGCACCAGCTTCTTTTCGCCGCGCGCCGTAATTTCAGCCATTGTTACTTGACCTCTTCTGTAGTTGCGGGGGTTCTTGAGGATTCGTTGGTGGCGGCTTCCGCCAGTCTGGCCGACTCTGTGCCGGGCCGGTTCTTGACAACCCAGCCTTCAGTGTTGCGCTGGGCTGCCAGCGACACTGCCAGGGCGCCTGCCGGCACGTCCTTGCGGATCACGGCGCCGGCGCCGCTGTAGGCACCGTCCCCCACCGTGACCGGTGCAACGAAGACCGTGTTGGAACCTGTGCGGACGCCCGAGCCGATCACCGTGCGGTGCTTTTTCTCGCCGTCGTAATTGGCAGTGATGTTGCCGCAGCCGATGTTGGTGTCCTCGCCGATTTCGGCGTCACCTGCATAGCCAAGGTGGGAGAGTTTGGAACCGCGGCCGATCGTTACGTTTTTGGTTTCGTAGAATGCGCCGATTTTGCCGGTCTCGCCGAGCACAGTGCCGGGGCGAAGGTACGTGAAAGGGCCGACACTGGCGTTGGCACCGATTGTGGCCCCTGTTCCGTGCGTCCGGGTCACCTTGGCGCCCTCACCAATGCTGACATCGGTCAGAGTGGTGTCAGGGCCGACGACGGCGTCCCTCGCCACTGTGGTGTTGCCGTGCAGCTGGGTGTTGGGAAGGATACGGACGTCTTCCTGCAGGGTGACGGTGGAATCGATCCAGGTGGTGGCGGGATCCACCACGGTGACCCCGGCGCGCATCCAGGCCTCAACGGTGCGGCGGTTGTGTTCGGCACCGAGGGCGGACAGCTGGACGCGGTCGTTGGCGCCCTCCACCTGCCAGCGGTCCGCGGTGGCGACGGCGGCAACCCGGCCGCCGGCCTCCCGCGCCAGACCCAGCACATCAGTGAGGTATTTTTCGCCCTGCGAGTTATCTGTGGTGACGTGGACCAGAGCATCGCGCAGGACTGCCGCATCAAAGGCATAGATGCCCGAGTTGATCTCGCGGATTTCGCGCTCTGCCTCGGAAGCGTCCTTGTGCTCCCGGATCCCGGTCACCGTTCCGTCTTCGGCGCGAAGGATACGGCCGTAACCGGCGGCGTCGTCGAGCACCGCTGTAAGGACAGTGACGGCGTTGCCATCGGCTTCGTGAGCAGCAACCAGCTCAGCGAGCATCCCCCCGGTCAGCAAGGGCACATCACCGTAGGTCACAACCACTGTTCCGGTGAGCGGTTCCGGGGAATCGAGGGCCTCAAGCGCCGCTTCCACTGCCCGGCCGGTCCCGGGAACCTCGTCCTGGTCGACAATCAATGCCCCAGGATCGAGCTGCGTGAGGTGCGCTGCGACAAGATCACGCTCGTGCCGCACCACCAAGGCAAGCTGCCGGGGGCTGATGGCCCGGGCGGCCAGCAAGGCATGCCCCACCATGGAGCGACCACCGATTTCGTGGAGGATCTTGGGGGTACGGGATTTCATCCGGGTACCGGCGCCTGCAGCTAAAACGATAACGGCGGCTGGGCCGGTATTCTCGGGGCTCACGTACAGGCTCTCCTTGTTCGGTTGCGCGGTGGACTGTGCGCGATGCTGTCCGGACCGGCAGTCCGGATGCAGCATCGTCTTCATCCTACTGGACACCATTCACAGCAGTTCCGCCCATAGGATTCGAACCTATACTCCACGGCTCCAAAGGCCGGGGTGCTGCCATTACACCAGGGCGGACCATGCCCGGGCGTGGAGCCCACGGCACGAGTATCAATTCTGCCACGAACAGTGTTGCTCCTGCGACATGGCCGGGTGCTTGACATAAGGCATGATGGAACCGTGAGCAAGAATGCAGGATTATCCGATAGGCCGGGCAGCCGGAACGGCAGGCCGGTAAGGGAACCGGGCCATATTCCACGCTCACGGATGACCGGGCCGCAGCGACGCTCACAGCTCATCGAAGTGGGCCGTACGCTCTTCGCCGTCCGCGGCCTGGATGGCACCACCATCGAGGAAATCGCCGCTTCCGCGGGCGTCTCCAAACCGGTGATTTACGAACACTTCGGTTCCAAGGAAGGCCTCTACACGCAGGTGGTGGAATTCGAGTTCAGGATTCTGCTGGCCTCCATCAACGCTGCACTGACCGAAGAGGCCAAGCCCCGGGTCCTGGTGGAACGCGCCGCGCTTGCGCTCCTGACCTACATTGAGGAGCGGACGGACGGCTTCCGGATCCTCATGCGTGATGCCCCGCCGTCACAGCCTGAAGGCGCCTTTTCCACCCTGCTCTCGCACGTCGCTGCCCGGGTGGAGCACATTCTGTCCGATGAGTTCGCCCGCCGCGGCTTCAGCGCAGCCGACGGCGCCATGTACGCGCAGATGCTCGTGGGCATGGTGGCCATGACCGGCCAGTGGTGGCAGGACAGCCGGCAGCCCGACAAACGGGATGTGGCTGCACACCTGGTGAACCTGGCGTGGAACGGGCTGACAGGACTGAAAAAGGAACCCGAGCTGCGCGGCGAGGACTAGCCGGCAAGCGCGAGCTACTCCCCCAGGACCTCCAGTGCGCCCAGCCATTCGAGTTCCAGGGCTTCGCGTTCTCCGGCGAGGTCCTTGAGCTTTTTGTTGAGCTCCGCGAGCTGTTTGCCCGCGGAGGCGTCTCCTGCCCCGGCGGTCATCTGCGCGTGGATCTTTTCTTCTTGCTGCGTCAGCTTGCCCAGCTGGCGCTCGATCCTGTTCTTGGCCTTGCGGGCGTCCCGCTTCTCCGCTTCCGAGGCGCCTGACGTTGCCGCGGCTGTCCCCGGGCTTAAGGCTGTGACAGGGCTTCCGCCGCCCGTGATGGTGGAGCCGGCCATGGTCGCCTCGCGCAGTTCCAGGTACTGGTCAACTCCGCGGGGCAAGGCGCGGATCTTGGCGTCGCCGAGCAGAGCCATCTGGTGGTCGGTCACGCGTTCAAGCAGGTAGCGGTCGTGGCTGACCACAACCAGGGTGCCTGGCCAGCCGTCCAGGACGTCCTCCACGGCCGCGAGCGTGTCCGTGTCGAGGTCGTTGGTGGGTTCATCCAGCATCAGCACGTTGGGCTCCCCCACCAGCAGGCGCAGGAGCTGCAGGCGCCGGCGTTCCCCACCCGAGAGATCCTTGACGGGCGTCCACTGCTTCTGGTTGGTGAACCCGAGCTGCTCCACCAGCTGGCCGGCCGTGAATTCCTTGCCGCCCACATTGAACGACCGTTTTTCGCGCTCGATGACCTCGATAACACGAAGGTCGGCGACGTCGTCGAGCTCTTTGACTTCCTGCGTCAGGACAGCGGTGACCACGGTCTTGCCGCGCTTGACCTTGCCGGAACTGGGCTTGATCTCACCGTTCAGGAGCTTCAGCAGGGTGGTCTTGCCTGCGCCGTTCACACCCACCAGCCCGAGCCGCTCGCCGGGAGCCAGCCGCAATGTGATGTTGTCGAAGAGTTTCTGCCCGGGGTCGCCGCCCAGGAAGTCCAGCGAGACGTTTTCCAGGTCCAGAACATCCTTGCCCAGCCGCGCGGTGGCCATCTTGCTCAGGGCCATGGAATCCCGGGGCTCCGGAACATCGGCGATCAGCTCATTGGCGGCTTCAATCCGGAACTTGGGCTTGGCCGTGCGGGCAGGGGCACCGCGGCGCAGCCAGGCGAGTTCCTTCTTCACGAGCTGCTGGCGCTTGCTTTCAACGACATTTGCGCTCCGGTCGCGCTCGGCGCGCGCCAGCACGTACGCCGCATAGCCGCCGTCGAACGGGTCCACGATGCCGTCGTGGACCTCCCAGGTCTTGGTGCAGACCTCATCGAGGAACCAGCGGTCGTGGGTGACCACCAGGAACGCGCCCTGGTTGGCCCGCCAGCGGGTCTTAAGGTGCCGGGACAGCCAGGCCACGCCTTCGACGTCGAGGTGGTTGGTGGGCTCGTCAAGCATGATGACGTCGTGATCCTCAATGAGGAGCTTGGCCAGCGCAACACGCCGCTTCTGCCCGCCGGAGAGGGCATGGACGTTGGCGTGCCAGTCGACGTCGGACACGAGCCCGCCCATGACCTCGCGGATCTGGGGGTTGCGGGCCCACTCATAGTCCGCCTGGTCACCGACGATGGCGGCGCCGACGGTGAGGTCGCCGTCGAGCACGTCGCTCTGGTCCAGGTAGCCCACATTGACGTCGCCGCGCTTGGTCACCCTGCCCGAATCCGGGGTGGCACGCAACGACAGCAACCGCATCAGCGTCGACTTCCCGTCACCGTTCCTGCCCACCATGCCGATCCGGTCGCCCTCCTCAAGTCCGAGGGTGACGCCGTCAAGGACGGTGCGGGTTGCGTACGAGACCATCAGGTTCTCGCCGCCAAGAAGGTGTGCCAAAGGGAACTGCTTTCTTCAAATACGGGTGTAAAGCTCTTAAAGGAGGGTATCGGAGATGATGCGCGCACCGTGCACCGGGCCGTGAACGGCCATGGCGTTCAGGCCGTGGTGCCGGAGATCCTCTGCCAGCCCTTCGGCCGCCTCGGGATTGTGCGTCAGCAATGCCACCGTGGGTCCGGATCCGGAAACGATGCCGGCGATGGCTCCCCGCGATTCACCCAACCCGAGCGTATCGCGGAGACTGGGCGCCAGCTCTATTGAGGCCCGCTGGAGGTCATTGACCAGCACACGGCTCAGGGCATCCGCATCGCCGCTGCGCAGAGCCTTGAGAATCTTCGGATCGACGGCGGTGGGTTCGGCGGCCTCCACGCCTTCTGCGTCGCGGAGGCGGTCCAAGGCCCGGAACACTGCAGGGGTCGGCAGCCCGAAATCTGCTGCGACCAGAACCCAGTCCGTCTGGGCCTTGGCCAGGGCAGGCGAGAGTTCATCCCCGATGCCCAGGCCAACGGCCGTTCCGCCGAGCAGCGAAAACGGCACGTCTGCCCCGAGTTCAGCGGCCAGGTGGGCGAGCTCGTCCCGGGACAATCCGCTGTTCCACAGGGCGTCGCACGCGAGCAGGGTGGCGGCGGCATCCGCCGAGCCGCCGCCCATTCCGCCGGCTACGGGTACGCGTTTGGTGATTTCCAGGTGCACGCCGGTGGAATGTTCGGAAACGTCAGCCATGATGGCGGCGGCCTTGTACGCGAGATTGTTCCCGTCCAGCGGGATGTCCACGCCGTCCAGGTCCAGTGTGCTCGACGGGCTGATGCTGATGGTGATGCCGCCCGTCTCGGTGCTGGTGGCTGCCACTTCCTCATAAAGGGACACCGCCAGGTACACACTGGCCACGGAATGGTAGCCGTCCGGTCGCAGCGGCCCCACATCGAGCGAGACGTTTACCTTGCCCGGAGCTTTGACCCGGACAGTCCTGGCTGCAAATCGCCCTCTCACTGCGTTCATGAGTACAAGCTATGGCATGGCACGCCGCTGATCCAAGCATGGACCGCCGCCGCGGTGCAGATCCGCGCAGCGGATGGCTGCCCGCGGGTGATGCTCAAGCCGCCCCTGCCTCGCGCGCTTCGGCGATCTTCGCGAAGGCCGCAATGTCAATCACTTCGCCCCTGGCCGTGGGGTCTATGCCTGCGGCCAGGAGGCAACGTTCGGCTTCTGCGGCGCTTCCTGCCCAGCCGGCGAGCGCGGCGCGCAGCGTCTTGCGGCGCTGCGCGAAGGCCGCGTCGATAACGGCAAAGACCTGTTCACGGGTGGCGCTGGTGACTGGCGGTTCGCGGCGGGTGAAGGCCACCAGCCCGGAGTTGATCTTGGGCGCCGGCCAGAACACGTTCATTCCGATCACACCGGCCTTGCGCATGCTGCTGTACCAGGCTGCCTTGACTGAGGGCACCCCGTAGGTTTTTGAACCCGGCCCGGCCGCGAGCCTGTCAGCCACCTCGTCCTGCACCATCACCAGCCCGTGCCGGAGGCTCGGGAAGTGCTGCAGGAGATGGAGCACCACAGGAACAGCCACGTTGTACGGCAGATTCGCAACGATGGCGGTGGGCTCCACAGGGAGCTCCGTGACCCTCATGGCGTCGGCCAGCACCAGATGGAAATCCCCGACGGCGTCGGGACGCCACGCGCGGATGGTTTCCGGCAGCTTGGCAGCCAGCACCGGATCAATTTCGACGGCGACAACCGCCTTCGCTGCGTCCAGCAGTCCCAGCGTCAGGGAGCCGAGGCCGGGCCCGACCTCCAGCACGGTCTCGTCGGGGCCGATTCCGGCCACGGAAACAATCCTGCGGATGGTGTTGCCGTCAATGACGAAGTTCTGACCGAGCGTCTTGGTGGGACGGACGCCGATCTCCTCCGCCAGCCTGCGGATGTCGGAAGCACCGAACAGCGGTGCGGGCGCCGTACCGGGCGCGGCGGGAGTCGGTTCAGTCACCTAGGTATCCTATCCCGCCTGTTCGGGGCATCCTGGGCCACCGGATGCAGGGCTCCCGGCTGCGGGGCAAAGCAAAAGCCGGGCCCGGAAAATCCGGACCCGGCCCAAACCGCCTACCTCAGCTGTGGTCAACTGCTTCGGAAAGACGGTTGCGATGGTGCCCTAGCTGCTCGCGGCCCAACCACAACCCCAGGGCTGGAGGCCACGCTGGGCGTAGATTCGGTTGGCGACGTCGATCTGCTGGGCCTTGCTGGCCAGGCTGGCATTGGGTGCATAAGCGCCGCCCCCGGAGCCGAGCCAGGTCTGGATATCGAACTGCAGTCCACCGTAGTAGCCGTTACCTGAGTTGATGGACCAGTTGCCAGTCGATTCGCACTGGGCGATCTTGTCCCACATGGCCACATTCATCATGGCCGGAGCGGCGGCGCCGGTGTTGGCCGCCTGGGCCGCAGGTTTTTCTTTGGTTCCCACGGTGATCTTTTCCGTCACGGGCTGCAGCGATACCGACTCGGAAACCAGTGTCCGGGAGGCTTCACGGCCGTCTACCAGTACCAGCTTGAACTTCTTTGCAACCTTGCCCTGCACGCCGGCCTGGGTGACTTTCTGTTCGCCCTTGAACAACGTCTGGCTCTCCGTGGTCAGGGTTTCAAACGGAATCACTTCGCTGGTGCCTGCGGCCTTGCCAGCCACTCGCGAGACCTTGATCACCATGTTGTTCACCACCTGGGCATTTCCCGGCTGTGAGATGCGGTCGCTCGCGCCCAGCGAGATGCCTTTGTCCTTGATCACCTGCGCAACGTCGCTCGCCGTTGTGGTGGTCCTGGACGCCTTGCCGTCGGCAAGAATGCTGACGGTCTTCGGCGTCGAGATGGACACGAAGGATCCGGCGACGGAAAGCTGGGCTTCCTTGGGGACGGAAACTGCGGAGGCGCTTGCCACTCCCAGCTCGGTCACCAGCCCGGCCACGTCCTGGGCCGTGGTGCTGACCGTCTTCTCCGCACCGTCCAGGCTGACCTTCACGGCCTTGGCCATGTTGACGTTGATCACGGAGCCGTTCTCAACGCGGGCGTCCACGGACGGCGATACCCGGTCCGCGGGCTGCAGTTCCAGCTTGGCGCTCTTGACCACCTGGCCAACAGTTCCGCCGAAGGTCTGGACGGAGCTCACTTTGCCGTCGATATTCAGAGTGATTGTCTTGTTGTTTCCGACGAAGGCGACTAGCCCCAGCACGAGTGCCGAGAGCACGACCAGCTGGGCGCCGACCTTCAGAAAACTGAACTTGCCGTCCGATGTGAAGAAGTTGACCACGATTGCCCGTAACTTTTGGACCGTCCGGGCACGGGGAAAAACGCACAGGACCATCCAACGCAAACAACACCCGGAGAGGCGGCCCCGGGCTTGCCCGGAGGTTTGCAGAAGATATGTGCGCCGCCACACTCACGTTGCAGGACATGTGTGAACTGCCTGCTGCAATACGGAGCGAAATTATCCGTTGGCCTTCCCCGACCCCGGCTAATAGTTTTCCACTGTAACCGAAGCGTTATAAAGCGGCCAAGAAATTTACATACTTGGTATCGGCGGGACCGCGGGGTGATTCTGCCGCTTCAGTCCCAGGATCCGTACGACCGCACCGTATTTTCGCTGATCTGCCCGCAGAGGCCTGCCAGGTCAGTTCCTGTCAATTCGGCCATGGCCCGGACCGTATAGGGAACCAGGTAACTGGCATTCGGGCGCCCCCTGTACGGATGGGGGGTGAGAAACGGCGCGTCAGTTTCAACCAGCACCAGCTCCGGCTCCGCAATGGCAAGTGCCGCACGCAGATTGGCTGCATTCTTGAAGGTCAGGGTGCCCGCAAAGGACATGTACCAGCCTTCGCTGTTGCAGATCCGGGCGAGTTCCTCGTCGCCCGAGAAACAGTGGAAGACCACGCGCTCCGGCGCTCTCTCTTCCCGGAGAACCTGAAGTACGTCGTCGTGGGCGTCGCGGTCATGGATCTGCAGCGTCAGATCCAGGCGTTTGGCGATGTCGATGTGCCGGCGGAACGAATACCGTTGGTGTGCCAGGCCCTCCCCCTCCGTCCGGAAAAAATCCAGGCCCGTCTCGCCAATGGCGCGGATTCTGGGATGACCGGCAAGCCGCTCGATCTCCGTGAGCGCTTTCTCCAGTTCGCCTCTCCGCGCATAGTCCGGGGCGTCATTCGGATGAATCGCGACTGCACCAAGGAGCCGCGCATCAAGATCCACGGCCCGGACGGTAAACCGCGACGATTCGAGGTCGCAGCCAACCTGCACTGCACCCTGCACACCTACCGCTTCAGCCGCGTCCAGGGCGGCGGTAACGCCTACCTGCGCCCGTTCGGAATCCAGGCCGGCGAAGTCCAGGTGGGTGTGGTTGTCCATCACGGGCACCGGGAGCGGCTCCGGCGCGGGCGGATACCCCTGCTTCCCGGATCCGTCGCTTCCGGACGCTCTGTAGGGCACTGGGGTCAGCGAATTGCACATCCGTCTAGCCTAGCTCCGGCAGGTTCCCAGCAATTCCCGGAACTCTCTGTCAGCAATGGCAGTTGTGTTAGTAGTCTGGTACGAACACATGCGAACGCCCAACGACGGGCGCGGGCA
Source organism: Micrococcaceae bacterium Sec5.7 (assembly GCA_039636785.1). NCBI lineage: Bacteria > Bacillati > Actinomycetota > Actinomycetes > Micrococcales > Micrococcaceae > Micrococcaceae bacterium Sec5.7. Next base: position 236,702 of record CP144169.1, read on the forward strand.
GACCTTGCCGTCCCGTCTCAGGCACCACCCAGGGCTGAAAGGCTGCCGATGGACTCCCACCGACACACCACGGTAGACGAAGCACCCCCCGCCGGGCAAAGCTTCACTGCGGCCGCAGTCCCTGACTCGCACCCGTTCAACGGACACAAGCCTGCCGCCATGGATGCGGATGCCTTCCGCGCCGCGAGCGAGCGCATCCTCGATGCGATAAATACCGTCATCGACGGGAAAGCCGAAGCCGCCAAACTTGCGCTGACGGTTCTGCTCGCCCAGGGCCATCTCCTCCTCGAAGATGTCCCCGGGGTCGGCAAGACTCTTCTGGCCAAGACACTCGCGCGGACCATCGACTGTTCGGTAAGCCGGATCCAGTTCACCCCCGATCTCCTGCCCTCCGACGTCACGGGTGTCTCCATCTACAACCAGTCTTCGAGGCTGTTCGAGTTCCGTCCCGGTGCCGTGTTCGCCAACATCGTCATCGGTGATGAAATCAACCGTGCCTCGGCCAAAACGCAGTCGGCGTTGCTGGAGTGTATGGAAGAGCATCAGGTCACTGTGGACGGTGACTCCTACAAGCTGGATGAGCCGTTTATGGTGGTGGCAACCCAGAATCCGATCGAGATGGAAGGCACGTACCCGCTGCCGGAGGCGCAGCGGGACCGCTTTATGGCCCGGATCTCCATGGGTTATCCGGACAAGGATTCCGAGATCGAGATGCTTGAGACGCATCAGGCCACCTCGCCGCTCCTCGGAGTCTCCGCTGTGGCGACCTCCGCTGATGTCGCGGCAATGATCGCCACTGTCCAGCAGGTCTATGTGTCGCAGGCGGTCAAGGAATACACAGTGTCCGTTGGCCGGGCCACCCGGGAGAGCGCTATGCTTCGGCTCGGTGCCAGCCCGCGTTCCATGCTCCAGCTGCTCCGGGCGGCGAAGGCTACCGCCGCGCTCGAGGGCAGGGACTTCGTTCTCCCCGATGACGTTGTGAATGTTGCAGAATCGGTGCTGGCCCACCGCATCATCCTGGACCGAAAGGCCGCCAGCACCGGAGAAACCCCGCACAGCGTCATCCGCGGGATTCTTGCCAAACTGCCGATCAGCCAGGATATGTCCAACGCCTCCACCCGAACCGCTGGGCAGGCTGCCGGCAGGGCGCCGGCCGCCGGACAGCGTCAAGGCCGCTAGGCAGGGACCCCCGCCGTGGCACTGCTTGACAGACTCCCGGGACACGTCTTCAGCAAGCGGGGCTGGGGGCTGCTGGCAGCAGGCATCATCTCTCTGTTGTGTGCCCAGGTCATGGGGCGGCGTGACCTGCTCACCCTCGGGATACTGCTGCTAGTCCTGCCACTGGTTTCGCTGGCAGGAATCAGGCTTCTCAAACCGCGGTTCAGGGTCTACCGCGAATTTAGTCCGTCAACGGTGGAGACTTCGTCCACCACCACGGTCCGACTGGCTGTCGCCCGGACTAGCGCCGATGCCGGGCGCGTCACTATGGAAGAGCAGCTTCCGCCGAGGTTCGGTGAGTCGCCCGCGTTCCGTTTCCCGGCAAAGTCAGCCAGGGGAGGCACCAGCCGGTACGAGTACCACCTCAGGTCCGGCAAGCGCGGGCAGTTCATCATCGGGCCGGTCACAGCCGAGTTCACCGACGCCTTCGGCCTTTCCCTTCACCGGCATTCGATTGACGACGGCGACACCCTGACAGTGACACCGGCCGCCCTCGAGCTTCCGGTTACAGGCCTGGCCGGCGCCCGCGGAAACGACGGCATCACAGCGACGCGGATCCGGGCGAATCCAAGCGATGACGATGTGATGACCCGCGAGTACCGGCATGGTGACCCCATGCGCCGGGTTCACTGGGCGGCCACAGCCCGGCATGGAGCACTCATGGTGAGGCAGGAGGAATCGGTCACCACACCGGAAGCCACCATTCTCCTGGACCAGCGGTTTGTGGCTTTTTCCAACGGCTTCGGATCGGTCTTCGGCGGTAACGGAGCCGAGGACGGCCACGAGCTCATCAGCAGCGAAACGTTCGAGTGGGCGGTCGTGGCCGCCATGTCCATCAGCGCGCATTTGTCCGAGCGTAATTATTCCTTGCGGTTCCTGGACATTGGTGGGGCCCCCGCGTTCCTCCACTCCCCGTCGGCCCCCGAACCTGAGTCTGAGGAGTACAACGGCGCCGGCGGCCTCCAGTCGATTGCTGAAAGCCTTGCCGCCATCCAGCTCTCAGGGCCGCACCACGTGCGCCGGGACCAGGACAGCGGGGGGCGGGACCACGCCGGCGCCCTGGAAACAGGCCCCAAGCCGTTTGCCGATCATCTGATGGACAAGCTGTCGGCTCATCGGCTCCGGGGCCCGGTACTGGCTGTGCTGGGCAGGATCTCGCTCGCCGAGGCACGGGCCCTGGCACCTGCCGCCGGGTTCGGCGCCAACGCGTTCGCCATGGTGGTCTCGGACAAGCCCGCTGAATGCCACGATGTCCTCGAGGCGCTGAGGACGGGCGGCTGGCGGGCCGTGGCCGTGGATTCCTCCACGTCGCTACCCGCTGCCTGGACGTACTTTGACGAGGGCGACGCCGCCGTTTTGACGGCTGCGGCAGACGTCCGGCGCGGTGCGGGGGTGGCCCGGTGACCCTCACCCCGCACCGCTCTGCACACACCGGAACGCCGGTGATTCCGGCCCCTGGCAAAGGCGCGACCCCCCGGCAGGGCCGGGCGGGTCTCTTTCCGTGGATCATGGCTGCCGCCGTGGCACTCGCTGTTTGCGGTGCGGCGCTGTCGCTCAACGGCGTCATGAGGGGCTGGGCCTGGTACCTGCCGGCCCTCACCACCGTTTGTGTTGTGTGTCTGGCCATGGCGGCATTGCGCGGACTCCGGGCGCAGCCAATACTGGTCACTCTTGCCGGCTTTGCATCCCTGTTTTTCATCCTGACTTTCACGTTTTTCCGCCGTGGCAGCATCGCCGGATTCATTCCATCCGGAGCCACCATGGACCAGCTCGGGCAGTACATGCGGCGGGCAAGCGAAACTGTGCTGTCCGAAAGCGCACCGGTGGCTCCGAACGCAGGCATCGTTCTGGTCACTTGCGCAGTACTTGGTCTCGTGGCGATCCTCGTGGATGCCCTGGCGCTCCCTCTTGGGATGCCGGCTACCAGCGGTCTGGGGCTGCTGGCAGTGCTGGTGGTTCCTGCCATGGTCAAACCACAAAGCGTGGGCATTTGGGGCTTCATCGCGGCTGCGGCCGGGTATCTCTCGATCCTGGCATGCAGCCAGTGGTATTCACCGGACTCGCGGACGCCTGCGGACACCGCCAGGAATCCTGGCCAGGCCAGGCGGGCCGCCATGACCGGCAGCGTTGCGCTCGTCGCCACCCTGCTGCTGCCGCTGGCCATACCGGGATTTGAACAAGGTACTTTTCCGCAGGGCTCCCGGCTCAATCCCTGGGGCGCATCCAACGGGCTGAATCCGATGATCAGCCTCGGCAACAGTCTCCGCTCTCCTTCCGGCGACGGCCGGATCACCTACGCCACCAATGCCACCAATCCGCTCTACCTTCGCTCCGTCACTGTGGACCGCTTCGACGGCGATTCCTGGGCTCCGGATGACCGGGAAACCATACGCCGGGCCGGAGCCGGGCGGATGGACACCGGGCACGAAGTACTCGCGGATGAGCAGATCCGCCAGGTCACGGCAGTGAATACCGGGAACTTCACCAGTCCTTATCTGCCTGTGCCCTATGCGCCGGACGCTGTGAACGGGTTGAGCGGCAGATGGAGCTGGGATCCGGCCACGCTGAGCATCAAGGGTACTGACACCAATTCCACGGATCAGCAGTATCTGGTGCTGTCCACCGTGCCGAAGCTGACCCCTGAGCTTCTGGCCCAATCGTCCGCTCCCGTGCGAGGCATTTCGGATGAATTCATCAGGCCGCCGTCGAATGTGCCTGAAATTGTCAGGACTACGGCTGACTCCGTGGCCAATGGGGGCAGAACCTCCTATGCCAAGGCCATGGCCATCCAGAACTACCTGCGCTCCCCGGAATTCACATATTCCCTGCAGTCGCCCGTCCAGGGCGGCTACGACGGCAGCGGGCTGTCAGTGCTGGCGGATTTCCTGGCACAGAAGAGCGGCTACTGCATCCACTATGCATCGGCCATGGCAGTCATGGCGCGGCTTGAAGGCATCCCCAGCCGGATCGCCGTGGGATATGCCCCGGGCCGCCTGACCGGCGCTACCGTCTCGGTTGCGGGGCAGGGAGCCTTGCCGGAGTACGAGGTCGATTCCCGGGACGCCCATGCCTGGCCCGAACTCTACTTCCAGGGGCTGGGGTGGGTGCCGTTCGAGCCCACACCGTCACGGGGCGTCGTTCCTGACTATGCAACGGCGACAACCATCCCGGGCGGGGCCAGCACCAACGAAAACAACAACGACCTCCTCCCCACAGACGGCGCTTCGGCAACCCCGGCACCGGGCAATGGGCTGGCGCCGTTGCCAGGAACCGGTGGTTCCTCCGACGCCGGCAGCCAGATGATGCCGTGGCTCTACGGTTCCGGTGGTCTGGTCCTGCTGGCGCTGCTCGCCGCATCCCCTCGGCTTTTTCGCAGCAGCCTCCGCGCCCGCAGGCTCAGGGAACCCGCCAAGGGGGCAAGCGCTGCTGACGCCGCACCGCTCGCTTGGTGCGAGCTACAGGACCTGGCCACGGACTATGGGTTGTCCCCCCGGCCCAGCGAAACGCCACGCGGTTTTTCCGCACGCCTCCGCGGCTCTGCGGCGCTCGGCGAACCCGGAGGAATGGACGACGCCGGACACCAGTCCGTCATTTCGCTCACTGGCGACTTTGAACGCCAGCAATACGGCCCGCCGGAGGGATCTGCCCCGGGCGCAACCACACAAATGTCTGCCGCGAACCGTTCAGTGGCTGCGCGGATCACGTTGGTGAGGCAGGCGCTGCGGGACAACTCCAGGCTAGCCGCACGACTGCGCGCTGACTGGCTGCCGCCGTCGGTCATGGGCCGCTGGAGCCGGACGCTTTCGGCCCCGTTCAGGGCTGCAGGCCGGGTTGCCGTGAGGGTTGCCCGGGCCGTCGCGCGTTCCTGGAACAGAACCCGCGACGGCCTCCGCCGGGTGCGTGAAAACTAGCCGGTTTCAGCTAGTTAGCGTAGGGATCGGCGATGCCGATGTACTGGGTGTAAAGGTATTCCTCGATGCCTTCGAGTCCGCCTTCGCGTCCCAGCCCGGACTGCTTGACGCCGCCGAACGGTGCCGCGGCGTTGGAGATGACGCCGGCGTTCAGGCCGAGCATGCCGGTCTCGAGCCGCTCACCCATCCGGATGCCGCGGCTCAGGTCCTTGGTGAAGACGTACGCCACCAGACCGTACTCGGTGTTGTTGGCCAGCCGGACGGCCTCGTCCTCGGTGCCGAAGGTGATGATCGGCGCGACCGGTCCGAAGATTTCCTCTGACAGGATCCGGGTGCCCTCGGTGACGCCCTTGAGGATGGTGGGCTGGTAGAAGTAGCCCGGTCCGTCCACCGGGGCGCCGCCGACGACGGCGACGGCACCGGCGGAGACTGCGTCGGTGACGAGCTCGTGGACCTTGTCCCGGCTCTTGGCATCGATCAGCGGGCCCACCTTCGACTCGGGCTCAGTGCCGCGCGCGGTGGTCATGGCGGCCATCTTCGCGGCAAACTTCTCCGCAAACTCGTCCGCGACGGACTCGTGGACCAGGAAGCGGTTCGCTGCGGTGCAGGCCTCGCCCATGTTCCGCAGCTTCGCGATCATGGCCCCGGCGACGGCGGCGTCGACGTCGGCGTCCTCGAACACCACGAACGGTGCGTTGCCGCCGAGCTCCATGGAGGTCCGCAGCACTGTTTCGGAGGCGTCGGCGAGCAGGCGGCGGCCCACTTCGGTGGAGCCGGTGAAGGAGAGCTTCCGCAGCCGGGTGTCCTTGATCAGGGGGCCCGTGGTTGCGCCGGCGCTCGTGGTCGGGATGACGTTCAGGACCCCGGCCGGCAGCCCGGCTTCCTGCATCACGGCGGCGAACAGCTGCGAGGTCAGGGGCGTGAGGTTGGCGGGCTTGAGCACCATGGTGCAGCCGGCAGCGACGGCGGGGGCGACCTTGCGGGTGGCCATGGCAAGCGGGAAGTTCCAGGGCGTGATCAGCAGGCACGGGCCCACGGGCTTCTTGGTCACCAACAGCCGGGATTTCCCGTCCGGAGAGACGGAGTAGCGGCCGAAGGCGCGCACGGCCTCCTCGGAGAACCAGCGGAGGAACTCGGCACCATAGGCGACTTCTCCGCGGGCCTCGGCCAGCGGCTTGCCCATCTCCAGGGTCATCAGCAGCGCGAAGTCCTCGGCGCGTTCGGTGACGAGTTCGAAGGCGCGGCGCAGGATCTCCCCGCGCTCACGCGGCGGTACCTTCGCCCACGAGTCCTGGGCGGCGGCCGCGGCATCAAGGGCCGCGGCGCCGTCCTCGGCGGAGGCATCGGCAATGCTCAACAGCACCTTGCCCGTCGAGGGATCCTCAACATCAAAGGTCTTCCCGGACGCGGCCGGACGCCACTGGCCATTGATGAGCAGCCCCGTGGGGACGGAGGCCAGCAGCTCGCTTTCACGCTCTGCGGTAACAGTGGACTGTGCAGTTACAGACACGGTGACTCCCTCGTCAGCAATTCGGTTCAGGGTGGGTTTCAGCCGTGCTTGGTGCTCAGCTGGTTTAAAGCCACGCTACTGCCTGTCTCCAAAGGGTGTCTACGAATGCGCGCACTACAGCTGCGACGTTTTGCTGTGCAGCTGCACAAGCACCTCGCCGGTCGTAAACATACCGCCGCTTACCTCGCGGCGAGCACTGCCGAATAGAGTTCACGTTTGCTGACCCGGACGTCCTCAGCGACCGCAGCCACCGCTTCCTTGAGCCGGATCCCCTGTGCGATCAGTTCATTGACGGCCGCCACGTGATCCTCTGGAGTCCCGGGAGCCTGTTCCGGGGCACCGCCCACCACCACTGCGATCTCGCCGCGGACTTCGTTGGTCTCCGCCCACTCCAGGAGCTCGCGCAGGTTTCCGCGGATGACTTCCTCATAGGTCTTGGTCAGCTCACGGCACACGGCAACCCGGCGTTCAGGACCGAACCGTTCGCGGAGCGCCCGCAACATGGATTCGAGCCGGTGCGGAGCCTCGAAGAACACCATGGTGCGGCGTTCCGTATCCAGGTCTGCAAGGCGTGATGCGCGTTCACCGGCCTTGCGCGGCAGGAACCCCTCGAAGCAGAAACGGTCTGTGGGCAGCCCGGAAAGGGCAAGGGCCGTCAGGACTGCGGACGGGCCAGGCACCGCCGTCACTGTCAGGCCGGCGGCGACGGCCCCCTCCACGAGGCGGAAGCCCGGGTCCGAGACCGCCGGCATACCGGCGTCGGTCACCATAACAAGGGTCTTCCCCGCCCGTACATGATCCAGCAGTTCAGCCGTTTTAGTTGCCTCGTTGTGTTCGTGATAACTGATGACCCTGCCGCCCACGGTGACGCCCAGGTTCTGCACCAGCCGGTGCAGCCGCCGGGTGTCCTCAGCGGCGACGATATCCGCCGTGGCCAGCAGTTCGATCAGCCGTGCTGACGCGTCCCCCGCGTTTCCGATGGGTGTCGCGGCAAGCACAATGCGGCCAGGCCCTCCCGCCGCCGGCGCTGAGAGAGCTGCCACACCGGTCCGGGTCTCATCTTCAGGGCTGTTGGTCGGGGAGGTACTTGGTTCATGGTCCACAGGACCAGCCTACTGCTGGCGGGCTCTGCCAGCGGCAAAAGGTAGCATGGGCACGTGACGCAGACCTCCGTGCGGCCCGTCGAGGCCGGATCAGCCACTTCGGTGGCATCGACCGCCAGCATGGACGGACGCAATCTGGAAGGCCACGACTGGATCAGCCGCCCGGAAGAGGCATTCTCCGCCGACGCGCTGAAGGAGCGCCTGATCGGCGGGATCCGCTCCTGGCGGGACTACCCGCCGTCGCTGCGGCTGTGGTTCTGGCTGATCCCCGTTATGACTGCCGTCATCGGGGGTGTGCTCCGCTTTGTCCGCCTTGACTCCCCGCACAGCCTGGTCTTCGACGAGACTTACTACGTCAAGGACGGCTATTCGTTCCTGATGAGCGGGTATGAGCGGAATTGGCCGGACAAAGCGAACGATTCCTTCAATTCCGGTAGTCCGGGAATACTGCTGGACACTCCCGAGTATGTGGTCCACCCGCCCGTGGGCAAGTGGATGATCGCGGGCGGTATGTGGCTGTTCGGCGCGGACAATCCGTTCGGCTGGCGCTTCGGCGCCGCCCTGACGGGCACGCTTTCCATCCTGCTGACCGCGTTGATAGCGCAAAAACTGTTCCGGTCCCTGACGCTGGGCGCCGCCGCGGGCCTTCTGCTCGCCGTAGACGGCCATCACCTGGTGATGTCGCGGACGTCCCTCCTGGATATTTTTCTGATGTTCTGGGTCCTTGCCGCTTTCGGCGCCCTTCTGATGGACCGCGACGACGGCCGCCGCCGTCTCGCGCACAGGCTCGGCAAGCTGGCAGCGGCATCGCCGGACGGCCGGCCTGCCGCGCTCCGGCTGCTGTCCGGACCCTGGCTGGGGATCCGCTGGTGGCGCCTGGCAGCCGCAGTCTGTCTCGGCCTCGCCGTCGGCACCAAATGGTCGGCGCTGTTTTTCCTCGCCGGCTTCGGCCTGATGACCGTGTTGTGGGATCTCAGCGCGCGCCGGATCGCCGGCATCCGCGGCTGGATAAGCGCCGGCATTATCAGGGACGGACTGCCGGCGTTCATCAGCATCGTTCCGGTCGCCGCGCTGGTCTATGCGGCCACCTGGACAGGCTGGTTCCGCTCACAGGACGCCTATTACCGGCGCTGGGCGGAAACCAATCCGTCCGCAGAGTGGGGCTGGCTGCCCAACGCCGTGCGATCCCTGGCCCACTACCACCTTGAGGCGTACAAATTCCATCAGGGCCTCAGCTCCGACCACCCGTATGAGGCAAGCGCCTGGAGCTGGCTGGTCATGGGCCGGCCAACCTCCTTCTTCTACGAGTCCCCCAAGGAAGGAAGCGCAGGCTGCGACATCTCCAGCTGCACCTCTGCCATTCTTTCCGTGGGAAATCCGCTGATCTGGTGGACGGCGGCCGTGTCCCTTGTCATCCTGCTGTTCTGGTGGGCAGGACGCCGCGACTGGCGGGCCGGTGCTGTGCTTGCCGCCGTGGGAGCAGGATACCTACCGTGGTTCCTGTTTCCGGAACGGACCACTTTTTTCTTTTACGCGATCTCGTTCGAGCCCTTCCTGGTCCTGGCCCTCGCGTATTGCCTGGGGCTCGTGCTGGGCCGCAGGACGGACGCCCCCTGGCGCAGGCGTTCGGGGCTCTACCTGGTTGCACTTTTCGTGGCCGGGGCCATACTTCTCTCGGCCTTCTTCTACCCGGTCTGGACTGCCGAAATCATCTCGTACCAGGACTGGCGCGTCAGAATGTGGATGCCGTCCTGGATCTAGGGCAGGATTGCTGAACCTCCGCTGCATTCCAAAGCCCTCGACAACACTGCCCGTGGCTGCTGCGATCCAGGGCTCGGCTGTCCAGGCAATCACGCTGGTTTCCAGGGCCGAGACAATCCGACGCTTTACCGTTCTGGACGCGGAATTCACCAGCCTCTACGGCTGAACTGCCTTCTCTGCCGTCTGGCTGGACGAACCGCCGGCGTTGTCTGCATCCGGGGCGCCAGCGCGGTCAATGTCCGGCGCAGAGTCTGCCTTGTCCTTGACAAGTCCGCGGCGCCTGCGTGTGGGCCAGGTCAGCACCAGGGTGACCAGCGAGGCGACCAGTACAAGTGCCCCGATGACAATCCCCGCGTCTATCCAGAACTGGCCGGGGAACAGGCGGATTAGCGTGTCCTCAAGGGAGAACGTCCATGAGCCGTTGGCGAAGAAGATCCGGTGGAACTCGGTGAAGAACTGTTCCCAGCCCAGCACGGCCAGCGTGCCAAGTCCCAGGATGATCACGAGGGTCACAATGGAGCCGGCGAAAAGGCCCCTGCGGACCCCCCCGGTGCTCCGGCGGCGCAGGAAGATGATGGCCACCATGCTCAGCAGGACCAGCAATACACCGGTTGCGAAGGAGGACAGAATGACCAGTTTGACGTCCGCCATGTGGCTGACTTCGCCGTCTTTGAACAGTTTTTCGCCGCTGTGATTGACGAGTTCGCCCAAATACCGCGGGCCGGACCAGTTGCTGAGATAGTCCACGGCATAGGAGCCATAGGTCATGCGGTCATCGGCGCTGAAGCCGTAGCCGTCGCCCGGGAAGCCCGGCCGGTTGTATTCCACCCAGAGGAACAGCGGGCTTGTGACCGCGCGGGCTGCCACGACCAGCAGGATCACGGGGTAGAAGACCGCCAGAAGAACCTGCATGACGCGGGGGGCCATAGGCTTCGCGTTCGCAGCATTCTCCCGCTCAGCATTCCGGCGTTCCACATCCTCCTTCGGAGGGCGGACCTGCAAGGCGGAGGTGGGCAGCGGCTCGCTGAAGAGCGGCTCATCGCGTGGTGTGGAAGGTTCGACGGCGGCTTCCGCGGCCTTGCGGTCGGCGCGGCTGCCGGGCTGCGGTGAACCGTCAGGCTCCGGGGCCCGGGACTTCCGGGTCTCGGACTGCGGCCTGGCTGCGGGGGTGTTGCCGGCGGCGGGCTTCATCCAATCGAAGGTTGCTTCGTCGGAATCTGCCGCGGAAGCCGCGGCCGGATCCGGCTGCGGCTCCAGGGGTTTCGAAGGGGTCAGACTATTGTCGTTCACTGCAGCTTCACTTCCGTAGGCGTCCGCGCTCCCTGGTCTGGACCCGGCAACGCTACATATCTCTTGACGAGCCTACCGTCCGGCACTCCGGCACCGCGAGATGCCACCCCGTCCCGGCCGGATTCAGGCGGCAATTTCGCCGTATCCGGCATCCTGGCTGCCGAGGTCGCCGCGGGAACCCGCCACGTAGGCACGCCTGCCCCACACCAGGACATAGACCCAGTAAGCCCCGAGAACCGCGGCACCAATACTGATCTTTGCCCACACCGGAAGCGGGCTTGGCGTCACAAAGCCTTCCACCAGCCCGGAGACGAACAGCACCAGCACCAGGCCCAGCGCTACGGTGATGAGCGACCGGCCTTCTTCCGCCACAGCCCGCCCCCTGGTGCGTGGGCCCGGCGACACCATGGCCCAGAAGATCCGGAGACCAGCCGCGCTGGCGATGAATACTGCTGTCAGCTCCATCAGCCCGTGCGGCAGGATGTAGCTGAAAAATACCTCTGGCTGCCCCGCTGCGGCGAAGATGCCCGCAGCGATTCCCACACCCTGGGCGTTGCTGAAAAGGATCACCGGCACCCAGATCCCGGTGATGCCCAGTGCTACCGCCTGCGCACTGATCCAGGCGTTGTTGGTCCAGACTGCGCCGGCGAATGAAGCGGCAGGATTCTCCGAGTAGTAGTCAACAAAATCCTCTTCGACGTACTGCTTGATAGTGGCGTCGGACGCCAGGGCCCTTAGTGCCTCCGGGGACGTGCCGATCCACAGCGCGTAGGCGCCGGCGACCAGGCAGAATACAGTTCCACAGGCGAGCGTCAGCCAGCGCAACCGGTAAAGCGCCGCCGGAAGTGCAATAACAAAGAACCGGGCGAGATCTTCCATGACGTTGGATCTCGCCCCGGTGAACCGGGTACGGGCTTGCGCCAGTGTGGCTGACAGTGACGCCGAGAGTCCACTTTCGGGGGCTAGGGAGCGCAGCAGCGACAGGTGCGCCGAGGTGGTCTGGTACAGACGCAGGAGTTCGTCAGCCTCCGCACCGTTGAGGCGCCGCTTGTGCGCAAGCAAGTGCAGCCTCGACCACTTATCCCCGTTGACGGCGGAGAAGGCATCCATATCCACGGCTCCAGCCTAGCGTCCCGCGGATTAGACTTTGAGCGTCCGGAGAATCGCGCGCAAGGGATGGGAACCCGGCATTGAATTCAATCATCACCGGTGAGGCGGTTGTCCTGGAGCTGCGACCCGCATCGTTTGCCACGCGGGCCCTGGGCCTGTTGCTGGATGTTGCCGTGAACGTCCTCCTGCTGCTTCTGCTCCTGTTCGCCGTGGCAACGGCCAGCCAGGAGCTCGACGAAGCGGCTTCGCGCACGCTGGTGCTGGTCAGTGTGGTGTTCTGCTTTGTAATAGTCCCCGTAGCCGTGGAAACTCTGACCCGCGGACTGTCTCTGGGAAAACTTGCCGCCGGGCTGCGGATTGTGCGCGACGACGGCGGCGCCATCCGCTTCCGCCATGCCGTCATCCGCGGCCTGACTGGCTTTCTGGAGATCTACCTGACCTTCGGTGGCCTGGCGATTGGCGTGGCGTTGTTCAACGACAAGTCCCGGAGGCTCGGGGATATCGTGGCCGGAACCTACTCACTTCGCAGCAGGGTGCCCGTTGAAAAGGCGATACTCGCCTTCATTCCACCCCATCTGGCTGGCTGGGTGAAGTCCGCAGACATCGGGCGGATACCGGATGCCACTGCGCGCAGAGCTACGCAGTTCATCAGGCAGGCGGGCCGGATGTCGCCGCTGTCCCGCAGTGGAATGGCCGCCAGCCTTGCCACCGAGGTGGCAAGGAACGTTGCACCGCCGCCACCGCCAGGAACCACCCCCGTCGACTATCTGGCTGCCGTCATGGCAGAGCGGCGTCACCGTGAGCTCTGCAGGCTGCTCCGTGCCAGGGAGCGCAGCACCGGCGTGGGAGAGCGCCTGCACCGGTTACCGTTCGAGTCCTGAGGCTTCGCCTGACGGCGTTGAGGGTCTGGACAAGATCGCCTGTTTTCATGTTGCTGAAGAACCAGGCGGCATCTGCCTGCAGCAGGCCTACGGTGCCGTGCGACACGTTGACCCTGCCTACTGCACCCCACGCCGACTCCAGCGCCTGGTGGACGTAGACGCCGGAGGAAGTCAGCCTGTTGGCGTACTCGACGGTCAACGGCGGGTAGTAAGTAGCCCTTGTCCCCCGGTTTGAGGCCTATGCTGCCGGCATTGAACTTGGAATTGCGCTCCTGCTCCATGATGACGGCGCAGCCCGTGGGCGAGAGCCAATCGGCATCACCCAGCGTCACGGGGGCGGTCCTGACCAGCTTCCCGTCAAAGTACACATTCATGGTCTTGGTGATATCGTCCACCACGGCCACCCGCTGCGGACCCACCTTGAAGGTGGTCCTGGCATTGGAGTTGCCGATCATCTTGTTGCCGAAGTCCAGCCCGAAGAGCTTCAGATCCACCGTGATCTGGCTGTTGGATGCCCAGAACTCTTGCGGACGGATGCGCACGCGCTGGTCTGAATACCATCGCCAGGCGAGTGCCTGGGCGGAAGATGCTGTGACTTTGACAGCCTTCTCCATGGCTTCCTTGTTCAGGACAGGCTCGCTGAAAACGATCTCGATCGGCTAGTGGGTGTTGAATTCCAGCGGATCGAGGGTGGTCCGTCCGCGCTGACGGTGCCCTTAACGGGTTCTCCGCCCTCCTCCGGACCAGCACAACTGGAGACGGCGTTAATTCGCGTACTTGGCCCACGGAATGTTCCAGTCGCCATAGCCGTCGTCAAAGTTTGCGAACTCGCCCTTGGTATTCACCACCTGGACAACGTCCCCGGCGGTCATGTTGTTGAACACCCACGCGGCCCGGTCCGCTGTCATTCCGATGCAGCCGTGCGAGACATTGGTATTGCCGATGTATGGCAGCGCTGAGTCCAGCGCCTGGTGGATGTATTCACCGCTTGGAGTAAGCCGGGTGGCATATTCGACGTCGAGTTCGCCGTAGTTGGCGGGGTCGCCTGGCTTAAGGCCTATGCTGGCGGCCACAAAGTGGTCGTAGCGGTGTTTCTCCATCAGGACCAGATATCCCCGGGCGGAGGGAAAACGCTCGTCACCCATGGTTACGGGCCAACTGCCGGCTGGCCTGTCATTGATGCTGACCGAGAACGTGTGCGCGGTGGCATCGGCAACGGCCACTTTCTTGTCGCCGATATGAACGGTGACTTTTTTGTTGAAGTTGCCGATCTGGCCTCTACCCAGGTCCACGCCGAATAGCTTCATGTCCATGGTGACCGTTGAGTTGGCCGCCCAGAAATCTTTCGGCCGGTAGCGGACCATCGTGTCCGTGAACCAATGGAAGGCGCCGGTCTGTCCGGACGTGGACGTGATCCGGATGGCCTTTTCCACGGCATCACGGTTCACCACCGGTTCGCTGAAGATGATCTGGAGCGGCTGGGCCACGCCCACCTTCATGCCGTCCAGCGGATAGATGGCAGCATCCGCCTCATTGGCTGTTGACGCGGTGCTGAAGTTGCGCGTGGTGCTGGCCTCCCGGCCCACTGCATCCTGTACCACGTAGGTGTAGCTGTAGTCCGTGTTGAACTTCAGGGGGCCGGTAGCCGACCAGCTACTTCCGTCTGCGCCCAGGATGCCGTCCACTGCATCGCCCGTGCTGGTGGTGAGCGCCACGCGTTGGATCCTGCCGTTGGCCGCCTTGAGTGTGACCGGGGACGCGGGATTTACCTGCTTGGCGCCGTCGGCCGGCAACGCGACCAACTTCACCGGCGCCACTACCGGTTCCGCCAGACCCGGGGCCGAACGCACCGGTGATCCGGCTTCGGAATCCAGCGACGCGTGAGCGAATTCCGGCGCGACAGCGGCGAAAACGCCACCGCCGGCGGCCAGGAGGCAGACCGCAGCCAGGAGCGCTATTTTCCTGCCGTTACCCCGGCGGTGCGGTGCTGCCACAGACTTCATGAGCTGATTCTAGGCTCTCTTGCTTGGAAATTCCGGTGAAAACCCACCGGACCCCGGCCGCGGCGCGTTGCTGGTGGGCGTGTTGCTAGTAACGGTAGTGTTCCGGCTTATACGGGCCGGCAACATCAACGTCCAGGTACTCAGCCTGGTCCTTGGACAGCTCTGTCAGCTCCACGCCCAGGGCGCTGAGGTGAAGCCGCGCCACCTTCTCGTCGAGGATCTTGGGCAGCACATAGACCTGGTTTTCGTATTCACGCTCGCCCTCAGGCTGGTCCTTCTTGGTGAACAGCTCAATCTGCGCAATTGTCTGGTTCGCGAAGGAATTGCTCATCACGAAGGAAGGGTGGCCGGTGGCGTTGCCGAGATTGAGCAGGCGGCCCTCGGAGAGGACAATGATGGACCGCGCGGAAGACCCATCGGCGTCAGCCGCCTCAAAGACCCACTCATGGACCTGCGGTTTGATCTCGACCTTGGTGATGCCCGGAAGTTTCGCCAGCCCCGCCATATCGATCTCGTTGTCGAAGTGGCCGATATTGCCAACGATCGCCTTGTTCTTCATGCCCGCCATGTGATCGGCCATGATGATGTCTTTGTTTCCCGTGGTGGTGATGAAAATATCACCCAGTGCCAGTACCGACTCCAGCTTGGCCACCTGGTAGCCGTCCATGGCCGCCTGCAGCGCACAGATGGGATCGATCTCGGTGACGATCACCCGTGAGCCCTGGCCGCGGAGTGCTTCCGCAGCCCCCTTGCCGACGTCCCCGTAACCGCAGACAACCGCAACCTTGCCGCCCATGAGCACGTCAGTTGCCCGGTTCAGTCCGTCCGGCAGGGAGTGGCGGATGCCGTATTTGTTGTCGAACTTGCTCTTGGTCACGGAGTCGTTGACATTGATCGCCGGGAACAGGAGCTTGCCTTGCTCTGCGAGCTGGTACAGCCGGTGCACACCTGTGGTGGTCTCTTCGCTGACTCCATGGATTCCTGCTGCGAGCCTGGTCCACTTCTGCGGGTCCCCGGCAAGGGCCTTGCTGAGCACATCGAGGAAAATGACGAATTCCTCGGCGTCGTCCGGGCTGGCGGAGGGAACCGCACCGGCAGCTTCGAATTCAACGCCGCGGTGCACCAGCATTGTGGCGTCCCCGCCGTCGTCGAGGATCATGTTCGGGCCAAGCTCAGGGTTGGCCCCGGCGCCAGGCCAGGTCAGGATCTGCTCCGCCGTCCACCAGTATTCCTCGAGCGTCTCGCCTTTCCAGGCAAATACCGGTACACCCTGCGGATCCTCCACGGTGCCGTTGCCTACGACTACCGCGGCGGCTGCTTCGTCCTGGGTGGAGAAGATGTTGCAGGAAGCCCAGCGGACCTCTGCTCCAAGAGCCGTGAGCGTTTCGATCAGCACGGCGGTCTGGACTGTCATGTGCAGCGAACCGGCAATGCGCGCGCCCTTCAGCGGCTGGCTGGCGCCGAACTCCTCACGGAGGGACATCAGTCCGGGCATCTCATGCTCAGCCAGGCGGATCTGGTGCCGGCCGGCCTCAGCCAGTGAGATGTCGGCAACTTTGAAGTCGAGAGTCATGTGGATCCTTTGCTGTTTCCGGCGGTGTAGCGTCTGCGGACGTTGTGGCGGCTTGTGTCGCCTAAACGGTTTCGGCGGGGAAACCGGTTTCGGCGGGGAGAACGGGTTCGGCGGCGGGAAGGGGAGCATCATGCTGGTCCGAACGGGCGGCGTTTGCAGCCGGCAACAGCTCGGGCGGAAGGAGCAGGGGGATACCGTCCTCTATGGCATACCGCAGCTTGTCACCGGACTCAGCGGCCGCCGTCGTGACGAGTTCCTCGCCTTCCTGGACCAGCGGCGATCCGGTGACCGGGCACCGCAGGACGGACAACAGTTCAGGACTGATCTTTGGCATGGTGGATGCTCCCTGATGGGCGCGCGGGCGCCGGTGGCTGACTGATTTGCAGCTTCCAGCCTACCGCCAGTTGCGCTTCAGGACGGTTCGCGCAGGACACGGAGATGACCGCGGCGGGCACCTTCCACGCCGGCAGGGGCTTCGAGCGCGGGGTGAGCATTCCGGTGGGTCTGGGACGGGCCGGGTGACGCCGGGCGCGACGCCGCTTCACGGACCGCATTGGCCAGCGCCAGGAGATCATCGGGTCCGGGTTGCGGCGGGTTGGCCGGCATGGCCAGCCGCAGCACTTCCCAGCCACGCGGGACGGTCAGGGAGCCGGCATGCTGTTCGCACAAATCGTAACAATGCGGCTCGGCATAGGTGGCCAGCGGCCCCAGAACGGCGGTGGAGTCGGCATACACGTACGTCAAAGTGGCCACCGCGGACTGGCGGCAGGCTGACCTTGAACATTGACGAATAGCACCCACGACATCACAGACTACTCCCAGATTGCATCATTTTCCCGCATTGCATCCTGCCGCGCCACGACACCTCAGGCCGGTGCCGATTATGTCGCGTAAATCATTCGGCTGGTTTACAGTCGATATATGCAGTCATCGCACCAAGATCCGGCTTTTACGGTCCGGTTGGCTGATCCCGACGCCGCACCGGGCGACGCCGGCTCCGGCCCCGCAGGAAAGAGCTTCGCGCTGCGTCGCAGGAACCGTCATGGCCGTGGCCTGCGCGGCGAACTGACGCTCCCCACTCTGCCCGGCTACCGGACGCGATCCGAGCGTTTCGACGACATGGTGGTGGACTCCGCGCAGCGGCTTCACGACATCTGGGGGAAGCCGCTGGACGGCGTCCGCTTCGCCGTGGATGAGATCCCGCCTGGTCTGGAACAACTCGTGGCTGACTCCTCAACCGCGCCCATGGGAAGGTACGCGCCGCCCACCGAAGATGAAGGACCGGTTATCACTCTTTACCGCCGGGTGGTGGAACAGGCCTGCGGCAGCCGGGAGGAACTGCAGGATCTTGTTCACGATGTTGTGGTTGAGCACACGGCCGAGATGCTTGGAGTGGCACCGGAAACCCTGGACCCCGTTTACCGCCGCCGGTACTAGCCCGTTCCCCCGCTGTGCCCGGGCCGGATCCGGCTAGTACCCCAGCGTGACCGCTATTTTTTCCTGCCCCGAGGCGCCCGGCGCCACAGCCACTGTGGACACATCATCCCGGCCGTCCCTCTGGAGCAACAGCGCACCGTAGGCAGCGCCACCCGTGGCAGAAACCACATACCCCACCACGGCGGAACCCCCCACCTTGTCCGGGACGTTGATGGACGAGGTAGTGTCGCCGGCTATGTCGGCCGTTGCCGCGGTTCTGATTTTTCCGTCTGCGGTAATGGGGGTGTAGGTGATTGTGCCACGGTCCTCCAGCGCACCGAACACCAGAATCCTGTCGCCGCCGTGGGGCAGTGGCACCACGTGCTGGCTGCCCAATCTGGCCCCGGACGGGGACCACGCGAAGTCGGAGCCCTGATCGGACTTGAGCCCGCGGGTAACCCGCGTTGCGGCGACGAACGATACATCCGAACTCGTCGCCACGGTGTAGTGGCCCGCAGGGATGCCGGCAAGGGACACCTCAGTCACCGAACCGGCTTTGGCTGTGACAACGCCGCCCGCAGGAAGCGCCTTCTGGCCGTCCCGGCCGAACAGTTTGATCTCCACGACTGCGTCCGAGGGTCCGGGAACCGTGAGCTGAAGTGCGGGCCCCGCATCTGCGAACCCCGGCTCGGCCAGGACTTCTTCGACGGCGGCAGGATCCTGGATGTCGACGCCGGTCATCACCTGGCGTGATGCCGGAGACGTTCCGGGAGAGATGAAATCCACCCCTCCGGGTATGAGCCCCCTGAGGACGCTTTGCTGGATTACGGCGGACACCGGTCCACCGGCACTGCGGGCATGCACGCTCAGCTGCTCTTCGCCGGGGGCAAGACCTGCCAGGATGACGGACCGTGTTGTGCCCGGAGCAACCAGAAGCCCGCGGCTGCCCGGAGCCTGGATCTGCCCCCCTTTGCCATAGAGCTCGAGGCTTACTGTAGCGGGAGTGCTGGAGGCGTTGCTGAGATTGAGCACCGAAGTACGTCCCAGGGCCGTATTGGCGCCCACCAGCCAGAGATCATTCGAAGGCTGCTGGCATGCAGCGGTGGCTGAACCCTGGAGATCCCCGTCCGTGGCTGTGTAGCTCACCACTGCCCCCGCAGATGCCTGCTGGTTGCCGAGCGCGTCCGCGCTCAGCACACTGGCGGCGTCAACAAAGCGTTGCGGAACAATGCCGGCCACCAGCTGGCCCGCCCCTTCGCCCGGAGTTGGCGTAACGGGTTTCTTTGCAATTTCGACGGCGGTTTTGCCGTCCAGCGCAGAAAGTCTGCTGCCGGGAAGCACACCACCGGCGGCGCTGACAACGGCGGCGCTGACCGCGGTCTGCGCCGTCGCAGACTCGGGACTGAACTGCGGATCAGTGCCAACCGGGGCGCCTTCGAGGAGCCTGGCCGGGCCCGGGCAGACGCCAACGGTGCTCCCTGCCGGTACAGCCGCCAGCGGAGCCTCGAGCGGGCGGCTCCCGGCCGGCTGCGGACCCAACGAAGCGGCTGCCACCACCCCTCCTCCGGCGGCAACAATCACAACTGCGGAAACCAGGCCTGCCAGAAGACCGCCACGCGATGCTCTCCTTGCCGGTTTCGCCGTGACAGGCACCTCAGGCACCTCAGGCACCTGGGGTACCTCAGGCATCTGCGGTACCCCAGGCACCTCAGGCACCTCAGGCACCTCAGGCATCTGCGGTACCTGGGGTACCTGGGGTGCCTCCGGTGCCCCGGGCAGCTCTGGCGCTGCCCGACTGCCCGGTACCTCCGGTGACTTTGAAGGCTCCGGCGGTGTCACGCCGTCGTTCTTGTCCTTATGCATTCTGGTGTTCCTTACGCAACGAGCCTTCGTCCCTGGAGAGGCCGGTATTGGGGCGGCGGGCCGGCATAGGGATGGCCAGCAGCACGGTGAGGCCGATGACAGCTATCTGCGCCATGCCGGTCCACAGCGCCCATGGGTTTTCGTAGCGGATGGTCAGCTGCCCGGCGTCCGGCGGCAGGGTAAACGCCTGCGCCCAGCCGGACGTTGTGGACGTCAGTTTCCGCCCGTCAAACCAGGCGCTCCAGCCCGGATCGGAGCGCTCTGCCAGCACTATCAGGCGGCCTTCCGGGCCCTTCGGAACTGAAGTGTCGACGTCGTCGAGCCCCGACGGCAGGAGAGCAATCGCGGCGCCCTTTCCGTCAACAATCCGAACCCGGTGCGCAACGTCCGCCGGATTAAGGACGGGCTGGTTCAGCGGAGTGATCCGCCACAGCCAACCGACATCTGTCTGTCCTACCGCAACGAGTCCGGGCACCGCATCCATACGGCTGGCCGTCAGCTGCGCTGCAGTGTCCGACGCCCTGAGGACAATAAATCCGGCGCCCAGGCGCTCCAGCTCGGGTCGTGGATCCACGCCGCGGCCCGCTACCACGGTGGCCACCGCACTGCGTATGGCCGTAGTGACGTCGTCGTCGTCCCTGACCGTTTCCTTGCCGGGCTGACCCAAGATGTTGCGGGCAGCGGCGACGGTGGACAGGCTGTCCAGAGTTGTCCCCGCTCCTCGCATCAGGGCGGCGTCGAAGGCTCCGTCTTCTCCGGTACTGATCAATAACGTGCGGGTCTGTTCAGGCCCTACGCCGCGGTCGATCGCCGTAGCCGGAAGGGTTCTGGGGTTGCTCGCCTGGATCAATCTGGCCGTGCCCAGGGCGTGTCCGTCATTGGCAGCCGGGGCCCCTGCGGACGGCTGGAGCAGATTCTGCGCGGCCCACGCGGTGAGTCCGGCCAGCGGTCCCGCGAGAAGAAGCAGCATAACCAGAACCGATGCCGAGCGAAGCAGGATCTTGCGTTTTGTGGTGGCGCCCGTCAGCTTTTCGGCGAATCCGAGGAGGCTCTCGGCGCCGATCATGGCCGCTCCCAGCAGGGCAAATGCGGCCGCTGAGACGGTTGGCCCGGTAAAGGGAGTCACCAGGGTGTCTGCATTCATGCCAGTGGCAACATGTCCAGCCAGCCACCCGCCGGCCATCATGATCAGTGCGGCTACCAACAACGCGCGGGACACCCGAGTCCTCTTACCAGGGACGAAGAGCGCCGCAATGGCAAGCAGCAGCACGGGCACGCCCACCAGGAGTGCCAGCAGCAGCGCCCACGGAACGGCCTGCCCGGAAAAGACCGGAAGCCCTGCCACACCTCCACCTGCATCAAAGAGAAGCGGCTGGCCAAGGATCTGCTGCCACAGCGGTGCCGCGTCAAAGCCCAGTGGCACGCCGGGATCCGCCAACAGCGCGCGTGGACGCTCCAGGACCGAGAACCCGAAGGGAATGAACAGCGCGGCGGTGGGTAACAGCGCCCACCACACCGTGCGCCCCCGCTTTCCCGGCATCAGCCCGCACAAAACGATGACAACAACGGCCGGCAGCAGCAGTGACGGCGCCGCCGCTGTGACAATTGCCAGAGCAAGTCCGGCCGCAGCGGCTGCGGTCCACGACGGCATCCCGTTGACTCCGGGCTTCGCAGGAGCTTTTTCGGTGAAACGCCGTTCGCCCGGCGTGGGCGCCGTGAACCGGCCGTGACCGATCGCGGTGCCCGTGGCCCGCAACAGGGCGAGGACCAGCAGCGGCATCACCATGTGGGCCACGAGCGCCCCGGCCCGTCCCTGGTTCAGGGCAATTTGCAGGGCCGGTGCTCCGGCCCAGATGAGGGCTGCCACCATCCTGAACCGGCGCCGGGACGTCACCGCGCCGGATGCAAACCAGGCCCCTAGCCCGGACAACGGCATGGCCAGCAGCAGGAGCCAGGTCATGGCGCCGTTGGCGTCGCCCCCGCCGAACAGCCCAAGCAGCCAGAGGAGATACCCGAAGGGGTCTCCCCTGCCGGGCAGACCAGCTCCAAGGCCGATCCACCAGCTGGATGCATGATGCCAGATTTCACTCATGGACGTAGAGACCGGCAGCAGGGCACCGCCGGACACGGCATCGGCCCGGAAGAGGCCGAACAGGCCTACCAGTGAAGCCGCCGCCGTGAGGATAACGGCAAAGAGGGCGCCATTACCCACCCACCCGCGTTCAGCGGTGGTCAGTGCCGCGAAGTCGTCGGTTGAATCGCCGCTGGGCTGATCCGCGAGCGGACCATTTTCGCTGCTGTCCCGCGGCGAAGCATCTGAACCCAGCGCTTCCATGAGCGAACGCCGATGATTCCAGACCTCGCGCCGTGGCGTCTGCAGGCCGTTGATCACCGATCGGCGGATCTTGCGGGTGCCGGCTGCGGTCCGTATCCCCCGTACCACCGCTCGAGGGCGTCCCAGTGCGGCGAACGTTGCCAGAAGTTGTGAGAAGCCGTGCCCGGGATCCTTAACCGCGATGCTGAAGACCAGTTTGAAAATGCTTCCGAGTAAAGCACCCACAGCGTGGAAAGGGACCTTCCACAGCGGTGCGTGCTTCAGCCGCAGGTGGACCTGGGCCTTGCGTGCGGCGGAAGGGGTGCCAAGGCCATGCGGCCTGGGCGCCACATGGAACATCCGCGCGCCGGGCACCACCACCACCCGGTGTCCGGCCAAGCGGTTGCGCCAACAGAAGTCGACGTCGTCGCCGGTGCCGGGGAGCGCAGGGTCAAAGCCCTTGAGCTGCTCCCACACGTCACGCCGGACCAGCATTCCGGCGGAATTCACAGCGAAGGCATCGCTCCGGCCGTCGTACTGACCCTGGTCGAGCTCATCGGCGTCAATAAGGGTGAGCCGTTCTGCCCAACGGCTCGTGGACAGGCCGACGTCGATCAGCCGCCGCCCGGCATCCCAATCCAGCTGTTTACAGCCGGCAACCGTGACGGACGGTGCGCGTTCGACGGCGTTAAGCAGCTCAGCCAAGGCTTCGGGCGCAGGTGCTGCGTCGTCATGAAGAAGCCAGATCCATTCCGAGGCCGCGCGGGACGTTTCCGGCTTCCAAGGGGCCAGCGCGGCAAGCCCTGCCCTGACTGCTCCGCCCATCCCGCTTTTGGTGTTACTGAAGCCTGTGACGTTGGCTGTGCCGAACGCCCTTTCAAGGAGGGCGGCGGAGTCATCCCGCGAACCGGTGTCCACCCCGATAAAGGCGTCCACCGGCCGGTTCTGATCCGCCACCGCAGCCAGGGTCCTGGGGAGATAGTCCCCTCCGTCATGGGCAACCACAACGGCGGTGACGTGCACTTCCTGAAGAATTAGACCGCTCGCTTCCTCAGCCGACGGCGCTCGCGCTCGGAGAGGCCTCCCCAAATACCAAAGCGTTCATCGTTCGCCAAAGCGTATTCCAGGCACTGGGAGCGCACATTGCAGGCACCGCAGACCTTTTTGGCGTCCCGTGTGGAACCGCCCTTTTCCGGGAAAAAAGCCTCCGGGTCCGTCTGTGCACAGAGTGCGTCGGTCTGCCATCCGAGTTCGCCTTCATCATCGAAGTCCTGCTCGAAAGGAAGTCCGATCCACGCTGGCTGGGAAGTAGCACCTGAAGTCAGTGTCCGCAGCTCCATGGGTGGATCGAGCAGCTCGTTGTCCTGCTCAGGGCTGCCCCCGAGGAGTGCTTCATGGGCCGCCAGGAATGCGGTGGCCTGGTCCTGCAGTGATTCTTTGGTGTTCTGGTTATAACGTTCCGCGGCGTCCGGATCGGCCGGATCAACATACCAATCGCCTGGCACCCCGCGTGAACGGTATTTTGCCGTTGCCTGTACGGCCACGACGGCATCTTCATGGATACGCTCAGCTTGCCCCATTGGCGTCCCTCCTGATGTTTCAGCCCTTGCCTGGATACTTTGACACTCGGTTGTGTGCCGATATCTGCGCAGTGGCTTTCGATAACTAATTACACGCGTGTAAGTAGTGGTGAGTCAAGCCGTGGCGGGATAATAATCAACCGCAACGATGATCCGGCGTCACGCCACGCCCGGGGAAGTTTTCCGGGCCGGATGCAACGCACCCCAGATTTGACAGGGGGCTGATCTTTTCTGGATGGATTCAGCGGATTGCCGGGAAAAGTACAGGTAACGCGAAGATAACGCAAGTGAAGTTACTAAATGACTGTGTTGGAAATCACAGCGGTACCGGCCCGCCTCACTGCACGCAGGAGCGTGGCAAGATGAAGCCATGAGCATCCCGGCGATCCAATTGATGACAACCCTGCGCTCCGGCCACTCAACGTCACCCCGGCTGACCTGGTACGGTCCCGACGCCGAGCGCGTGGAACTTTCCGGCCGGGTGTTGGACAACTGGGTGGCCAAGACCAGCAATCTCCTCCAGGACGAACTGGACGCCGAGCCCGGGATGCGCCTCCGGCTGGACCTGCCGGCCCACTGGAAATCGCTGATCTGGGCCCTTGCCGCCTGGCAGCTCGGGATGGAAGTGGTGCTCGACGGCGGCGCCGCTGATCTGCTGGTGACATCTGATCCGGACCATGCAGAAGGAAGTTTCGACGCCGTCATAGCGGTCCCGCTGCCGGCTCTGGCGATGCGCTGGCCAGGCGAGCTGCCCCGTGGTGTGGTTGATTACGCCACGGAGGTCCGCTCCCACGGCGATGTATTCATGGTGCACGGCGAGCCCGCTGATACTGAGTGCGCGGTCCGGGCCCTGGACGGCGTCACCCACCTGCACAGCAGCCTGATTGACGGATTCGCCGTGGGCCACGGCAACGGAGTCCGCCTCTTGGTGCGCGCCTCCGAAGGTCTGGAAGCTGCCCTGGCCAATTCAATCGGGGCTTGGATAAGCGACGGATCAGTGGTGCTGGCGCACCCCGACGTCGAGCTGACAGAAAATCTGCTCGCGGCCGAGCGGATCGACGGGAACTGAAAGACCACACCAAACGGAAGGGCCGGCGTCGGGCGTTCTGTATATAAAGGCGCGGCTACTTCCGCGGCAGTTCCGGATCCTGGGCTGCCGCCTCCGGCACATGAGCTGCCAGCTTCGCGTTGTGGTGCAGCTCGATGAGTTCGTGGTCGTGTGAGAATTCCGGCTCTGCATCCAGCTCCTTGTTGAAAACCAGGAATCGGTACGCGAAGAACCTGACCACCGTTGCCACCAGGATGCCCACCACACCAGCGCCAAAGAGCAGGTTCTTGTTTTGGATATTGAGCCCGTACTGGGCTGCCGCGGTCAGGCCAGTGGATATTCCGATACCGATGCCGTTGATGAGGACGAACATCAGGAATTCGCGCATCACGTTGTCCTGGCGGCGGTGGCGGAAGGTCCACAACCGGTTGGCGATCCAGGAAAAAATCGTGGCGATGGTGGCACCGACGAGCCGGGCCTTGGCATTGCTGTCCGTCATGGGACCATGCATCAGGTAATACGTCAGGCCGTTGTCAATGACGAACGCCACACCGCCCACAGCCCCGAACTTGGCTACCTCGCGCCAAAAAAGCGAGGCAAGCCCCCGGATACGCTCTGCAAGTGTGTTAAACATGACCCTCCATGGCCGTCTGAACTGTGGGCCACTGGGCCAAAGCACCATTTTAGCCCCCATTCCTAGGAGCTGGCCCACTGACGGACAGATGAGGCGGGCCGCCGCTCAAAATTGAAGCCAGCGCGCGCCCGCCGAACAGCGAAAGCCGGTAACCTGCCACCTCTTCTGTAGGCTGGCACATGTGACTTTTCCTGTAATCGGCGTGGTTGGCGGCGGCCAGCTCGCGCGCATGATGGCCCCAGCCGCCACTGCCCTTGGCTTTGAACTCCGCGTCCTGGCTGAAAGCGAGGACGTTTCTGCCGTTTCTGCCGTAGCCACCTCGCCCATCGGCGACTACAAAGATCTGGACGCGCTGCTCGAGTTCGCCAAGGGTCTTGATGTTATGACATTCGACCACGAGCATGTCCCCACCGGACACCTGCGGGCGCTCCAGGCTGCCGGAGTGAACGTCCAGCCCGGTCCGGACGCCCTCGTAAATGCGCAGGACAAACTGGTGATGCGTGCGGCGATCGACAACCTTGAACTGCCGAACCCCGCGTGGGCGTCCGTATCCGGCATAGCGGAACTGATCACCTTTGGCGATGAGACAGGCTGGCCTGTTGTATTGAAGATGCCCCGGGGCGGCTACGACGGCAAGGGCGTGCGGATTGTGGACTCGGCCGAAGACGCTGCCGACACCGCTGACTGGTTTCAGGCCATGAGCCCCTTGCTGGCTGAAGCCAAAGTCGATTTCAGCAGGGAACTGTCAGCTCTGGTGGCCCGCACCCCGGACGGTGAATCCCGTGCCTGGCCCGTGGTCCACACCATCCAGGTGGACGGGATCTGCGACGAAGTAATCGCCCCGGCGCAGGACATTCCGCTGGAAGTTGCCGCTGCCGCCGAAGACGCTGCCCTGCGGATCGCGAATGAGCTGGGCGTGACCGGTGTCATGGCCGTGGAGCTTTTCGAAACGCCCGGTGTGGGCGCCGGGTTCCTCATCAACGAACTCGCAATGCGTCCGCACAACACCGGACACTGGACCCAGGACGGGTCGGTCACCAGCCAGTTCGAACAGCATCTCCGGGCCGTCCTCAACCTCCCGCTCGGTGCCACGGATGTGCTGGGCCCCCTCGTGGTGATGAAGAACTTCCTGGGCGGCGACAACCAGGATCTGTTCTCCGCCTACCCCACCGCCCTGGCCAGTGAACCCGCCGCGAAAATCCACTGCTACGGAAAGTCCGTCAGGCCGGGCAGGAAAATCGGCCACGTCAATCTGGTGGGTGAATCTGCTGCCGACGTCGAATCAGTCCGGCGACGGGCAACCAGGGTGGCCAGCATCATCCGTGACGGCCGGATTCCCGTTGAAACAGCACCAGGAATTTCCGAGGAGAACGCATGAGCGCCGAATTGTCAGCTACAGATACCGGGGCAGTTGCCCGCCCCATCGTCGGTCTGGTCATGGGATCGGATTCGGACTGGCCGGTGATGGAAGCAGCAGCCGATGCCCTGGCGGAATTCGGCATACCCTTTGAGGCCGACGTCGTCTCCGCCCACCGTATGCCCATAGAAATGATCCGGTACGGCCAGACAGCCCACGAACGCGGGCTCCGCGTCATCATTGCGGGCGCGGGCGGTGCGGCCCATCTGCCCGGAATGCTCGCCTCGGTCACTCCCCTGCCAGTCATTGGCGTGCCGGTGCCGCTGAAGACGCTGGACGGCATGGACTCCCTGCTGTCTATCGTGCAGATGCCGGCGGGGGTCCCTGTGGCCACGGTTTCGATTGCAGGCGCACGCAACGCCGGTCTCCTTGCCGTGCGGATCCTGGCCTCCGGAACAGACGATCTCGCAGCCGGTCTCCGGTCCGACCTCGTCGAATTCGCCCAGGAGCTCAACGACGTCGCCACCCGCAAGGGTGCCAATCTGCGCCAGAAGGTAAGCGAAGTCTTCTCCGACGGCAACGTGGCACTCCGGGGAAGCCATTAGGGATCGGGACATGTCCAAGAGCCAATCACGCCAGCCATCGTCCGGGACCGCTTTGACGGATCCGGTCCGCCACCCGGCGGGCGCCGCCGCCCCGGTCCGGACCAAACGCGCCTTCGTGCTGCTTCTTATGACGCTTTTTGTGCCCGGAAGCGCCCAGATCGTGGCCGGCGACCGGAAGTTCGGCCGGGCAGCGCTGAGAGTCACACTCACCGTCTGGGTGCTGGTCATCCTCGCTTTGGTGTTGTTGTTCGCCAACCGTTCGCTGCTGATCAACATCATCGCCAACCCGTTCGCATCATTGCTGATCATCATCATCCTGATAGCCCTCGCAATCGGCTGGGCCGCCGTGTTTGTCAACACCTTCCGGCTGATCCGCCCGATGCTGCTGGCTCCACGCATGCGCCCCGTCGTGGGCGGCGCACTGGTCCTCGCCATGGTGCTGAGCAGCGGTTCACTCGGCTACACCGCCTATCTGCTTAACGTCAGCCGAAATGCCATCGGCAGCATCTTCAACGCCAACGGGCCTGCGATCGACCCAGTGGACGGGCGCTACAACTTTCTGATGATGGGCGGCGATGCCGGTGCGGACCGAACCGGCCGGCGCCCGGACAGCCTCTCGGTGCTCAGCGTCGATGCAGCCACCGGGCAGACTGCCATCATCTCCGTACCCCGCAATCTGCAGAACGCGCAGTTCAGCGAAGGCTCCCCGATGCGCCAGGTTTATCCGGATGGGTACAACTGCGGCGACGAATGCCTGATCAATGCCATCAACACCGAGGTCACCAACGAGCACAAGGACCTCTACCCGGGCGTCGCCGATCCGGGGGCGCAGGCAACGCTTGAAGCCGTGTCCGGGACGCTCGCCATCACGGTCCAGGCCTACGTGCTGGTGGACATGGACGGATTCGCCAAACTCATCGATGCCATGGGCGGAATAAGGATCAAAGCCGGCGGCTGGGTACCGATCAGCGGCGACATGGTCGACGAAGCCAATGGAATTCACGGCATGCCGCTCGGCTGGATTCCGGCCGGCGACCAGAAGCTGGACGGGTACCACGCCCTCTGGTACGGCCGTTCACGTGAATTCGTGGATGATTATGCCCGCATCCAGAGGCAGCAGTGCGTGCAGCAGGCCATGCTCAAGCAGCTGGATCCCGCAACCTTGCTGGCAAAGTTCGAAGACATCGCCAACGCCGGCACCAAAGTGGTCGAATCAAATATCTCCTCCGGCCAGCTGGGGAGCTTTGTGGACCTCGCCATGAAGGCCAAGGGCCAGTCAGTCAGCCGGCTCACCATCGGCCCGCCCGACTTCGATGCGTCGTTCTCCACCGTTCCGGATTTCGATGTGATCCACGAGCGGGTCAGCCAGCTGCTCGCAGCGCAGTCCTCCCCTGCGGCGGGAGCTGCGGACCAGATCCTCAGCCAGCCGGCGTCAGCCGGCGTGCATGTCATGGCGGCCCGCCAGCTTCCCGTGGCGCCATTCGCGCAGCAGACGCCGTCGCCGTCGCCGTCATCGGACTTCACCCCGGTGACCACAACGCCCGACGGCCAGCCGATCACCGAAGCGATGCTGAACCAGCTCAAGAGCGAGGGAAACGAGCAGGCAATCCGGGATCTTGTGGCCACCAACGGCCAGTGCGCCCCGCTGTAACCCGGCACCGTCGTAACCTGAACCTAGATTCTGAGCAGAAGTTACCTGAGCACAAGACAAGGACACCCGGCTGTGTACGAAATTGAAAACGTCCTCCGCCCCTACGCCTGGGGATCGACGACGGCGATCGCGGCTCTGTTGGGCAGGGCGGAGTCGGGCGGACCGGAGGCTGAGCTCTGGATAGGCGCCCATCCTGACTCGCCTTCAGTCGCACGCCGCGCCGATGGCTCAACCGTGGCGCTGGACGCACTGATCGCGGAGGATCCGGAGCACTTTCTCGGCGAAGCGGCAGTGGCTGAATTCGGCCCCAGGCTTCCGTTCCTGACCAAGGTCCTGGCCGCGGCGCAGCCGCTGTCGCTGCAGGTGCACCCCAGCCTTGAGCAGGCCAGAGCCGGCTTTGCCCGCGAGAATGCCGAGGGCCTTGCCCCTGACGCGTCCACTAGGAACTACCGGGATAACAACCACAAGCCGGAGATGATTTTTGCGCTGACTCCGTTCGAGGCCCTGTGCGGCTTCCGCCCGGCGGCCACTTCGCGGAAGATCTTCCTCCACGTGGCCGCCTGCTTCGACCTCGTGGAAACGGAAATCCCGCCGCTGGTCGTGGACCTGCTGGATGACCTCTCAGCCCCCGAGGAGAGCACCGGGCTCAGGAAGGCATTCGAGCGCCTGATAGCTGGCGGCGAAGCCGTTTCCCACGCGACTGCAATGGTCGCAGCGGCTCTGATCTCCGGCGCTCCCATGGCGCCGTACCAGGCCGAACTTTCCACGGTCGTCAACCTCAACGGCGAGTACCCCGGCGATCCAGGCGTGCTGATTTCGCTGCTCCTGAACAGAATCTCGCTGGCCCCCGGCGAGGCCGTATACCTCCCGGCAGGCAACGTCCACGCCTACCTGCAGGGCCTGGGGGTGGAGGTCATGGCGTCCTCGGACAACGTGCTGAGGGGCGGCCTGACGCCGAAGTTCGTGGACATTCCCGAGCTGCTCAAAACCATCGAGTTCGAGTCCGTGGGCGTTCCCATGCTCGGCGCGGAGATTTCCGGCCTGGGCCAGGAGCTGTACCAGCCGCCGTTCCGCGAATTCCAGTTGCAGCGTGTGGAGCTGGAGCCCGACGGCGCACCGGTACCGCTCGCACAGTCCGGAGCCGCCGTGATAATTGTGGTGGCGGGTTCGGTCTATCTGGATTCCCCCAAGGCCGATCTGCAGCTTGACCGCGGGGGCAGCGCGTTCCTGCCGGCCGCCGAGGCACCCGTGAACGTCCACCCAGTCTCCGGGGCTGCGGAAACCGCAATAGCGTTCGCTGTCACCACATCAATGAAAGCCTGATCCGGTGGAGTACTTTCTTCAGACGCAGGCCTGGGCAGATTTCCAGGCGTCCCTTGGCCGTACCGTTCACCAGCGCTCCGGTCCGGGGTGGAGCTTCCTCGCGGTGGAGGAAAAGAACCCAGCCGGCAAAGTCCTCTACTCACCCTACGGCCCTGCGGCTTCTTCGCTGGAGGCGTTCGACGGCGCGCTGGCAGCTTTGGTGGACGTGGCCACCTCATGCGGCGCTGTCTTCGTGCGGATCGAGCCCGTGGGTCTGGAGACGGCCGGGGCTCCGGACGCCCTCCGGGGCCGGGGATTGCAGCCTGCCCCCGTTAACCAGCAGCCCGAGCTGAGCCGGATTGTTGACCTGGGGCCTGAATTCAAAGAAGTCCTGGCCGGCATGAAGCCCGTCAACCGGAATCTCTACCGGAATATCCACAAAAAGGGTGTCACCTTTCGCTCCTCGCAGGATCCCAGCGAAATCGGCATCCTGCTGGAGTTCCTCCACCTGACGGCGGCGCGCAACGGTTTCAAGCCCCAGAGCGACGACTACCTTACCCAGGTAGCCACGTCGCTCATGCCCGCCGGCGCTGCCACACTTTTCGTGGCCGAGCTGGAGGAGTCCCCGATCGCCGCGGCTCTTGCCTACGATTCCGCAGACACCCGGACCTACGCCCATGCTGCTTTGGACGATACCCACCGGAAGCTCAGCGCCGGTATCCCCTTGCTGGTGACGCTGATGGCCGATGCCAAGGACAAAGGCCTCAAGCACGTGGACCTCTGGGGTGTGGCACCGGAGAACCAGCCCGGCCATAAGTGGGCCGGATTCACGGCGTTCAAGAAGTCCTTCGGCGGGCGCGAAATCGCCTACCCCGGAACGTGGGACCTGCCCGTCAACAAACCGCGTTACGCCGCCTACCAACTGGCGCGGAAGCTCCGAGAAACGATAAAGGCGCTCCGCCGCCCCTAACCCCCAAACGCCTGCGGGCGCAGAAGGCGCGGCTAAAACGTTTTTCAACAGCCCGACGGAAGACTTTCCGCGGGCGCCAAAAAGGGCGCCACATCGCGAGAGCGGCATCAAATCGACGAGGAACGAGGAGATAGCCGCAAAGCGATCGCGGCGCCCTTTGGGCGCGTATCCGCGAGACTAGTTCTTGCGGGCGTAGCCTTCCCACTTGCTGGCCTGGTGCTCGCCGTCCACAAAGCGGATCGTGCCGGACTTGGACCGCATGACGATCGACTGTGTCAGGACCTTGTCCTTGGAGTAGCGCACGCCCCTGAGGAGGTCGCCGTCGGTGATGCCGGTGGCGGCGAAATAACAGTTGTCGCTGGAGACGAGGTCATTGGTGGACAGCACACGGTCGAGGTCGTGGCCGGCGTCTATCGCTTTCTGCTTCTCGTCATCGCTGGTAGGCCAGAGCCGGCCCTGGATGACGCCGCCGAGGGATTTGATGGCGCAGGCCGCAACGATGCCTTCCGGCGTTCCGCCGATGCCCATCAGCGCATCGACGCCAGTACCGGAGCGGGCAGCAGCGATGGCGCCGGCGACATCGCCATCCATGATGAACTTGGTGCGGGCGCCGGCTTCGCGGATTTCCTCCACGAGCGGGCGGTGACGGTCGCGATCCAGGATCATGACGTTCAGCTGGTTGACCTTGACGCCCTTGGCCTTGGCGATGAGGTGCAGGTTCTGCTTGACGGGCAAACGCAGGTCCACCATGTCCGCAGCTTCGGGCCCGGTGACGAGCTTCTCCATGTAGAACACGGCTGAGGGGTCAAACATGGAGCCGCGTTCGGCTACGGCCAGGACGGCCAGGGCGTTGTTGATGCCGAGGGCGGCCAGGCGGGTACCGTCGATGGGATCGACGGCGACGTCACACTCAGGACCTGTGCCGTCCCCGACGTGCTCGCCGTTGAATAGCATGGGCGCTTCGTCCTTCTCGCCTTCGCCGATGACCACAACGCCGTTGAAGTGGACCGTGTGAAGGAATGAACGCATGGCGTCAACTGCGGCGCCGTCTGCTTTGTTCTTGTCGCCGAAGCCAACCCAGTGCCCGCCGGCAATGGCCGCGGCCTCGGTGACACGGACCAGTTCCAGTGCAAGGTTGCGGTCAGGCTCGTCAATTCCGACGGCAAGAGAGGGGGAAAGAGTTGAATACTTCTGGGTCATGGACGCTGGTGACACGTGAACCTCTTCTTCGAGTGGCGATCATTGAACCCGCTCCGCCGGATTCGGGCGGCCGCGGTGATTCCTCTGGTACTGATCATAGTCGGGGCGCCCTTAGCTGGTCACGGGATGACCAACACGTGAAACGCACCACTTCCTCACCGGCGACGGGTGCAGAATGTGAGATCAGCCTTCACATAGGCGACTATAGAGGGGTGAGTGAAATGCAGGAAAAGACCACCCCCACGCATGGTGCAACCGCCGCCAGGCCAGCCGACGCCGTCTCTGACCCGGCAGCGGTCAGGCCGGTAATCCCCGCCGCCGCTGCGAAAAGGGCCAATGCCTCCGTGATCGGGATGATTATTGCCCTCGTGGTGAGCATCGCGGCCTTCCTGCCGATCGTCCTGATGAACCCCGCTCCGAAGACAGACGGCTTCCGTCCGGACATCAACGTCGGCGCGGTGGCAAAAAACGCCACGGATGTGGCGGGATTCACACCGGTGGCCCCGGACATCGGCGACACATTCAGTTCCAATTACGCACGGTGGAAGTCAGGCGCAGCCAGTGGCGTCGCCACCTGGGAAGTCGGATACCTGACGCCCAAGGAATCCTTCATCGGTCTTGTCCAGACGCGGCAGGGCAACCCCACCTGGCTTCTGCAGCAGACCAACAACGCCCCGGTCACTGGTACACGCAGCGCCGGCGGCAAGGACTGGGAGTTGCGCGACACCGGAAACGGCGAGAAAAGCATGGTGCTGCACTATCGCGGCACCACCGTTGTCCTGACCGGCACGGCGCAGCTGGAAGAGTTCACGGCTCTGGCCTCCGCCGTCGTAAAGTCTCTTGACGGCAACCCTGCAGTCACCGTTTCACCCTCAGCCACCCCCACACCGTAAGGTAAGGTCGTGGCCACTTATCTGACTCCCGCGCTGGCTTGGCGCCGCATGCGCGAAGGCAACGATCGCTTTGTTGCCGGCGAATCCTCGCACCCCAACCAGGACGCCTCGCGACGGTCCTCGCTGCTGGAGGACCAGCATCCTTTTGCGGTGATCTTCGGCTGCTCGGACTCCCGGCTCGCCGCCGAGATCATTTTCGACCTCGGCCTCGGGGATGCCTTTGTTGTGCGAACTGCAGGCCAGGTGATCGACGACGCCGTGCTGGGCTCGCTCGAATACAGCATCAGTGAGCTTGGCGTACCGCTGATTGTGGTGCTGGGCCATGACAGCTGCGGCGCCGTCAGCGCCACCAAGACCGCCGTGGAAACCGGGCTGATGCCTATCGGCTTCATGCGCGACCTCGTGGAACGCATCACGCCGTCTGTGCTTGCGTCGCTGCGCAACGACCAGCACGAGGTCAACGACATGGTGGTGGAACACGTCAAGCAGACCTCGCAGCGCCTCGTGGACAGCTCGCGTGTGATTTCCGCCGCAATCGAAAACGGCCGGGCCGCCGTGATCGGCCTGTCGTACAGCCTGGCGCAAGGCCGTGCGGAAGTGGTTTCCGGCATCGGCGAACTCTAGGCGGCGGCTCCACGGGCCCGCCGCGTGGCGTGTAGCAAGCCGTCCACGGTTTTCGGGGAAGCGGCGCCGCCCAATAAGCTAGCCCCATGACTTCCACAGAAGAGTTGCACACCGAAGAGTTCCGCATTGAACATGACACGATGGGCGAAGTCCGCGTCCCCGTGAACGCCCTGTACCGTGCGCAGACGCAGCGTGCAGTTGAAAACTTCCCCATCTCCGGAAAGACCCTGGAGCGTGCGCACATCGAGGCCCTTGCACGGGTCAAGAAGGCCGCTGCGCAGGCCAACGCAGAACTGGGAGTGCTCGACGGCGAGCTGGCCCAGGCGATCGCTGACGCTGCCGATGAGGTAGCAACGGGCAAGTACGACGGCGACTTCCCCATCGATGTTTTCCAGACCGGCTCCGGCACGTCCTCGAACATGAACACCAATGAGGTGCTGGCAGAACTTGCAACGCGCGCGCTCAAGGCCGCCGGCAGCGACAAGGTGGTCCACCCGAACGACCACGTCAACGCCTCGCAGTCCTCCAACGATGTGTTTCCCACCTCCGTCCACGTCGCCGCCACCTCCGCGTTGATCAATGACCTCATCCCGGCACTTGGCTACCTGGCGGAGTCGCTGGAACGCAAAGCCGTTGAGTTCAAGGACGTTGTGAAGTCCGGCCGCACGCACCTGATGGACGCCACCCCGGTGACCCTGGGCCAGGAGTTCGGCGGTTACGCAGCGCAGGTCCGCTACGGCGTGGAGCGCATCAATGCCGCCCTCCCCCGCGTTGCCGAGGTTCCGCTCGGCGGCACCGCGGTAGGCACCGGCATCAACACCCCGGCGGGATTCCCGGAGCGCGTTATCGAGCTCCTCGCAGCAGACACCGGCCTGCCGCTGACGGAGGCCCGCGACCACTTCGAGGCCCAGGCCAACCGCGACGGCCTGATCGAGGCCTCCAGCCAGCTGCGAAACATTGCCATCTCCTTCATGAAGATCAACAATGACCTGCGCTGGATGGGTTCGGGCCCCAACACCGGCCTGGGCGAAATCTCGATTCCGGACCTGCAGCCGGGCTCCTCGATCATGCCGGGCAAGGTCAATCCCGTGATCTGCGAAGCGTCCATCATGGTGTGCGCCCAGGTGATCGGCAACGACACCGCCATCGCCTGGTCCGGCACGAATGGCGCATTTGAACTTAACGTCGGTATCCCGGTGATGGCCGCCAACCTGCTCGAGTCCGTGCGCCTGCTGTCCAACACGAGCCGTGTGATGGCCGACAAGATGATCGACGGCATCACCGCCAATGTGGAGCGCGCCCGCTTCCTGGCCGAGGCTTCACCTTCCATCGTTACGCCGCTGAACAAGTACATCGGCTACGAGAACGCCGCGAAGATCGCCAAGAAGGCAGTGGCCGAGGGCCTGACCATCCGCGAAACCGTGGTTGCCATGGGCTTCCTGGAGCGCGGCGAACTGACCGAAGAGCAGCTGGACACCGCCCTGGACGTTATGTCCATGACACGCCCGCCGCACAAGGCATAGGATCCACGAGGCATAAGCCACAGAGCTCAAGCGAACATCAGCCGGCGGCCGGCACCTTTCGAAGGAAAGGTGCCGGCCGCCGTTTGAGTTAAGCGCAGCCAAAGGCCGGCATCGAAACCCGCAGGCTACATCCCCGCAGTATCGCGTTCATCCTGCGTAAATGCCGCCTGCACTGCAGCCTCTGCAATTGTGGCGCCCCCAAGTCTGGCCTCCCGGAGTCTGCGGGTTTTGGCCGACTGGACGGTGAAGGCAGCCTCAACATGCGCGCTTCCGTAGGTGAGGGCATCTTCTGCCCGGATCCCAAGGCCCTGCGCGGTCAGGACCGCGTCCTGGTTGGCACCCAGATAGGTGAACTGCCAACCCCACTGGGACTGTTGCCGCTCCACAAGTGCCTTGACAACAGCTCCGGTGGCCTCGTGCGATGAATTTTCGTGGCCGTCGGTCAAGACCGCCACGAGCACCGTTCCCGGGCGATCGCGTTCCGAAAGTGCGGCCAGCTCTGCACCGGCGTCTCCGATAAGCCTCACCATTGCATCATGCAGGGCTGTCGAGCCCCGCGGAATCAGTAGAAGCGGAGGAACATCCTGGATGTCCACAGATGCATAGACCTGCTCGTAGCTGTCATCGAACTGCGCCAGGGACAGGCGGCAACGCCCGGCCACGGACTGCTGGTCTTTGACGAAAGCGGCAAAGCCTCCCACGGTGTCCTCAACGATGCTGAGCATGGACCCGGATCGGTCCAGCAGGACATACACGTGTGTCAGCGCTGAATCAGTCATTCTTCCCCATTTCCAGCTCCCGGGACGTCCCGGAGCCAACTCCTGCCAGCGGTGGACTGGACCGAATCAGAGTAAGTCCGGGCACCGACAAAAACCGGAGGGGCAGCCGTCAGCCACATCACAGGCCTCACCACACTGACCGCGGACACCCCTGTCTGGATCATCTGCGTCCAGCTGTTTGTGTTTGGTGCCGGCCTGGGCTCGATCATGCAGGTCATCGTCCTGGTGGTGCAGAACTCCGTTCCGGCTGAGCAGATCGGTACCGCAACCAGCACCAACAACTACTTCCGCGAAGTCGGCGCATCACTGGGTGTCGCCGTCTTCGGCTCCATCTTCACGTCCCGCCTGGCCGAGTCCCTGACCAAGGCATTCACTGGCGCAGGCGCATCGGCTGATCAGGCCTCACAGTCCACCAAGACACTTGACCCGAAGGCCCTGAGCCAGCTGCCGGAACAGCTCAAGGACGCGATTGTGAACGCCTATGCCGATTCCCTGGCACCTGTGTTCTGGTATCTGCTGTCTTTCCTGGGCATAGCACTGATCCTTGCCCTGACACTGAAGCAGATCCCGCTCTCCGATACCGCCGGCATGGTGGCACGCGGCGAGGCTGTGGGCGGCGAAGAGGCTGAGCGCCTTGAAGCCGAGCGCCAGGCCAAGGCTCGGCGCACCGCCGTGGCTGAGTCCGTTGCGACTCCGGAAGGCGCGGGGGTGGCAATTCCTGGCGCGGCCGCTGCTGATGCGGCTACTGACGCTGTGAAGAACGACGACGGCGGATTGGCCAACCATCCCCGCTGACCCCGGGCATCTGGTCATCTGCGGGAAGACGCCGCAACCTTGGGGGTTGCGGCGCCTTCCGCGTCCAAGGCGGATTTTTCCGGGCATAGGCTGTAGCTATGAGCGTCGAGTCTGATAACAACACCACCAGCCCGGCCGTCCGATGGGGTCTGGGTGCGGTACTGCTGGCGCTGCTTGGGGTTGCCCTGCTCGTCGCCGACGGCGGCTGGCTGGCTGTCACCGGCGGGTGCGCCTGCCTGGCCACGGCTGCCGCTCTCGCCGCAAAGGCAATCCGTGCCATGCGTGAGAGGAACTGACTTACCCGCGCGCCCTGACACCCGGCGCCCGCTGCTTCCGCTGGGCCGCCGGATGCCTGGTCTAGTAATTGGGATTCGGCCCAGAATCCTGGAATTCCACGGTGCCATGGCTGTTCCGCAGGACCAGAGACCGGGCAACCAGTCTCCAGGTGACCGTTTGCTTGAAAAGCGCGCAGGCCCAGTTTTGGTAGCCGCTTGCCGGCCCAAGGCAGCCCTTGGGCTTAGCACTAATCTCACCGGGGATCAGCTTGTCCTTTCTAACGTCCACCTCCACACTCAGGCCGTTGCAGGGGGTCTTGACGCCAACAGCCCAGGTTCCGTTCACGAAGGCCGTTGACACCACGAGCGGCTGCGTCTGCAGCCACGCGAGTTCCCCGGACGAATCACGGCCGCTGACTGAGCTGTACGTACGGCATCCGAACGGCCCGCCCGCGCATACCGGACCCTGCAGGGACGATGTGGCGGGCTGTGGGATCGCCGCGCCGCTGGAATCCTGAGGCGCATCAGATGGCTCGGGCGGGGCCGGTATTCCGCTGCAACCTCCCAGCGCTACCGCAAACAGCGAAAGAGTGAGGAGCCTCAGCAGCCGGCTACGGTCAGTCATTGGAGCCCCCATCGAAAGAATACGGAGCTGGATCGGCAGGTGCCGTTCGTCTATTCTGCGCCGGGAATCGTCCGCAGGGAAGCACAGTCCTGTTCCGTTTCGGCTTCAGCGCCAGCGGTGCCCGTGGCGGGGCGCCGTGTTCAGGCCGGCAACACCAGCATCGCCGCAGCAGTGCCGGCCAGCATAAACGGGCCGAAGGGTATGGCCGATTTGAGCGTTCCCCGCCGGGCGGCGAGCAGCGCCACGCTCCACAGCCCGCCGAACAGAAACGCGGCGAATGTTCCCGCAAACACGTGCGCCCAGCCCAGGTACCCCAGATACAGGCCAAGCACCCCCGCCAGCTTCACATCGCCGAATCCCATCCCCGGCGGATACACCAGCCGCAGGACAAAGTAGAAGACCCACAGCACCGCGCCCCCTGCCGGAACCCGCAGTCCCGGAACCCCCAGAAGCTGCGCCCCGCCGTCGGGCGCTGCTTCAAGTGCAGCGGAACCGGACACCCAAACGGTCCCTGCAGCTCCCAGCAGGAGCGCACCAGCCACGGCATAGGACGGGAAAACGATGCGGTTGGGCAGCAGATGGTGTCGCACGTCAACAACGGTGAGACGCACCGCCGTCACCGCAAAGTATGCGCACGCAGCCAGCGCCAGCCAAAAGGCCAGCGGGGTGCCTTCCCAGAGTTCGCCAAGTCGTCGGATCACTCTCGGATGCTACTGGATTTATCCGGCCCGCAGCTGGACCCGCGCGTAAACTGTGGATATGGGGATCTGGGACGCAAACCGCCGGCCGGAACACGGCGAGGCCATCACGCCTGCAGAGCTGGCTACGACGTTCAGGAACCTGTGCCGTTCCTCGCCCTGGAAGTGGCAGTCCCTGCGCTTTGAATACCAGGAACGCCCGGGCAGCGGGCCGGGGGCGGTCCGCGCGTGGTTGCGACGCCCCGGCGCCCTGCGCCTCGAAACCGCCGACGGTAAGCTGCTGCACAGCACCACCGGCATCAATGACTCCCGCGACGGCCTGTATGTCAGCGCCACCCGGCGGTCGTGGCTCTTGCCCGCGCATCTGGTCACTCCCGTGTACGACGACGGCGGACTGGTCCGGCGCCGTCCGGAAGCGGCGTACGGCGAACCTTCGTTCGGGAACGGCCGCTTCGCTGCCGCGCTTGATCCGGTGGAACTGGCCGGAAACGCGCCAGTTCCCATGGAGTTCCCGAACGCGAATGCCGTGGATCTGGGCCCGGTGCTGGAAGTGGATCATGAGGGCCGTCCGTCTCTGGAGGCGATTGTCACGCCGAACCCCGGTTACAGCGCAGCGGATCCTTCAGCCCCGCTGTGCCAGCCCGGACGGACCATGGTGCGGATCGACGCCGGAACGGGTGTGTGTGTGGCCAGCGAGTCATTGGACGGCACAACCTCCGGGCAGGGCCACTGGCTGCGTATTCTGGCAGTGGACGAATACATGCTGGATGATCTGTTCGTTGAGAAGTCCATGAATCTCACGGACGTACGCGATCACATCCAATGGCCGCTCCGGCCGAATCCCGCCTGAGCGCTGTGATCGCGAGCCACCGTCGTCGGCATCGGATTGCGGTCATGGCCCTTTGACTGGCTCGGGGCCCCTCGGGTCGGTAAGCTTCCGGGATGACTGAGCTATCCACCATCTGGCCCCTCTTCGGACTCTCACTGACCACACCCCGGCTGGTGCTGAGGCCAATCCGCGACGAGGATATCCCTGCGGCCGTGGAAGCGGCGCTTTCCGGCGTCAGTGAACCGGGACGGAGCCCCTTCAGCACACCATGGAACGAATTTCCGCCGGATGTCCTGGGCCCCAACATGGCGCAGTGGTACTGGCGCTGCAGGGCAGGCGTGTCGCCGGAATCCTGGACAGTATTGCTGGGAATCTGGCACAACGGCGAGTTCCTCGGATGCCAGGACGTCGAAGCAAAGGATTTCGCCACGCTGAAAACGGTCACCACGGGCTCGTGGCTCAAGCAGTCCGTCCACGGCCGGGGCTTTGGCAAGGAGATGCGTGCCGCCGTCGCGCTTTATGCCTTTGACTGGCTCAAAGCGGAAGTTGCGGAATCCGAAGCCGCCGCGTGGAATGAAAAATCCCTTGGAGTCTCCCGCTCGCTCGGCTACGACCTCAATGGCGTCACCCGAATGTCCTGGGGCGGCAAGGCAAACGACGTGCAGAACGTCCGACTCACCCCGGAATCGTTCAAACGCCCCGACTGGACCCTGAACGTGGAAGGCCACGAACCCACCGCCAAATATCTGGGGCTCTGAAGGGTGCTCCGGTGATCGAGCTTGTCGAGATCCAGGTTTCGACAAGCTCAACCAGCGGTTTGGGTTAGATCTCTGCCCCTTCAAGCAGTTCCGTCACCAGCGCCGCGATCGGCGAGCGCTCGGAGCGGGTGAGGGTGATATGGCCGAAGAGCGGGTGTCCTTTGAGGGTTTCGACGACGGCGGCAACACCGTCGTGCCGACCCACGCGGAGGTTATCGCGCTGGGCGACGTCATGGGTAAGGACGATCTTCGAGTTCTGTCCGATGCGGCTCATCACAGTGAGCAGGACGTTTTTCTCCAGTGACTGGGCCTCGTCCACGATCACAAAGGCGTCGTGCAGGGAGCGGCCGCGGATGTGGGTCAGCGGCATGACTTCCAGCATGCCGCGGTCCATCACTTCCTCCACCACTTCCTGACTGACCAGAGCTCCGAGGGTATCGAAGACTGCCTGCGCCCAGGGGTTCATCTTCTCGGACTCGGAACCGGGCAGATAGCCGAGCTCTTGGCCGCCCACTGCGTAGAGGGGCCGGAACACGATCACTTTCCGATGTTCGCGGCGCTCCAGCACGGCTTCCAGGCCGGCGCACAGGGCGAGCGCGGACTTTCCGGTGCCGGCGCGTCCGCCGATGGACACGATTCCGACGGCGGGATCCATCAGCATGTCGATGGCCAACCGTTGTTCCGCGGAGCGCCCGTGCAGCCCGAAGACGTCGCGGTCGCCTTTGACCAGCCGTACCTGCTTGTCCGCACCGACCCGGCCAAGCGCTGATCCCCTGTTGGAGAGCAGCACCAGGCCGGTGTTGACCGGCATCTCGGCGGCGGCCGGGATAAAGACTGGCTCATGGCCGTACAGCGTCGAGATTTCCTCGTCGCTGGCGTCCACTTCGGCGATGCCAGTCCAGCCGGAATCCTGGACCAGTTCATTGCGGTACTCATCGGCCAGCAGCCCCATGGCCGAGGCTTTGACGCGCATGGGCAGGTCCTTGGACACCACGGTGACGTCGCGGCCCTCGTTGGAGAGGTTCTTGGCGACGGCCAGGATGCGGCTGTCGTTGTCACCGCCCCGGAAGCCTGCCGGAAGCACCTCCGCGGAGATGTGGTTCATCTCCACCTGCAGGGTGCCGCCGTCGTTGCCTATCGGAAGGGGCCGGTTCAGGCCGCCGTGCTTGATCCGCAGATCGTCAAGGAGCCTCAGCGCCTTGCGGGCAAAGTAGCCCAGCTCGGGGTCATGGCGCTTGGCTTCAAGCTCGGTGATGACAACGATCGGCACAATGACCTCGTGCTCTGCGAAGCGCAGCAGGGCGTGGGGGTCCGAGAGCAGCACCGAAGTGTCAATCACGTAGCTCCGGACGGCGGTGTCCTTTCCGGGTTTGGCTCCGGAAACAGCAAGACCGGCTGCAGCGTCTTTCTTCGCTGCACCGGTCTTTGAGGTAGCTCGCTTGGCGCGAGAGGTAGCTTTCTCTCCCTGGTCGGAAATGACTTCGGGCAGTTGTTCAGAAATAGCCACATCGACTCCAGTCCCGGGGCGCACGCCCGGAATTAGTATTGGTGAGGCGGCTCGGCCTGGAGGCCGGGCGCGGCCTCCCATACCACCGGTGCGAACATCCGCTCCATGTACTGGCCTCCCCGATCAGCCGGCGGTTTGCCTGCTGATGGGTATAACGTAAATCCGCCGGAGGTAATTTCCCGTGTTATCCGTCGGCGATTCTTATTGCGACGGCGTGAATTCCCGATGAACCGGAGTTCACCTCCGCGCACATCTACGAACCGAAGCGCCGCTGCCTGCCGGCGTAGTCGCGCAGGGCGCGGAGGAAGTCCACTTTCCGGAAGGCCGGCCACAGCGCTTCGCAGAAATAGAACTCGCTGTAGGCGCTCTGCCACATCAGGAAGCCTGACAGCCTCTGTTCGCCGGAGGTGCGGATCACGAGGTCCGGATCGGGCTGGCCGCGCGTGTACAGGAACCGGGAAATATCATCCACACAGAGGTCGTCGGCCAGCTGGCCGATGTCCACGTTCCGGGCCACGGCGTCGTGCAGGAGCTCACGCACGGCGTCAACGATTTCACGGCGGCCACCGTATCCCACGGCCACGTTGACATGGATTTTCTCGTGCGCCGGGGTGCGGGCAGTCAGCTTGTTCAGCCGGTCTGCGAGATAGTCCGGAAGGAGCTCCGGAGCACCCATGGCATGCACCGAGATGTCCGCGTCCCCGTCCAGACGGTCCAGTGTGTTGGCGATGATTCCCATCAGGAGGTCCAGCTCTTCGCCAGAGCGGCTCATATTGTCTGTGGAGAGCATGTAAAGCGTCACCACTTTGACGCCAAGTTCCTGGCACCAGCCAAGGAACTCATGGATTTTGTCCGCACCGGCCTGGTGGCCCTGACTGGTGGGTGCGTTGAACTGCTTGGCCCAGCGCCGGTTGCCGTCCACCATCACGCCGATATGTTTGGGGATGCGGTCCGCCTCCAGCGAACGGAGGAGCTTGCGCTCGTAGAAGCCATAGAGGAATCCGGGCATTTCCATCCGGGGATTCACCTGGCTTCCTTGATGTACGGCGGGGAGTGCAAATCCTAGGCTACCGTCCGGAACGCGGCAGGATGCGCACCCGGACAGAATTTTGCCCGCATCAGAATGTTACCCGTGGGTAACTTACTGATGCGTAGGTTATTCTGGGGGCATGAACAGGAACACCCCGGAGCCCCGTCCCGGACCGGCCGGAGAGCCGCTGCCGAGCGCTGTGGACGACGCCGCGGTGCGGATCGCCGAACTCCTCATGATCAAACCGATGTGGCGCGGCTGGATCCACACAGTGACCGCCCCGCTTGCCCTGGCAGCGGGAGTCGTGCTGGTTGTTCTGGCGCCGACGGCGGACCGCAAAATCACCTCCGCCATCTACGCACTGACCGGCGTCCTGCTGTTCGGCGTGAGCGCCGTCTACCATCGCGGGAACTGGTCCCCCGGCGTCAAGATTGTCCTCAAACGCCTGGACCACACCAACATCATGCTGGTGATCGCCGGCAGTTACACACCCTTGGCCTGGTCGCTCCTGGAGCGCCCCAATGCTGTGCTGCTGCTCTGGATCATCTGGTCCGGGGCCATCCTCGGCGTGCTCTTCCGGCTCCTGTGGACACATGCGCCCCGGTGGCTCTATGTGCCCATCTACATCGCCCTGGGTTGCGGTTCGCTCTTCTACCTGCCGGAGTTCTTCGCGGCCAGCCTTCCGGCCGCCATCCTGATCTGCGTGGGCGGCGGCCTTTACATTGCCGGCGCAGTGTTCTACGCCCTCAAGAAGCCGAACTTCAGTTACGAGCATTTCGGCTTCCATGAGCTGTTCCAC
This sequence comes from Micrococcaceae bacterium Sec5.7, assembly GCA_039636785.1. Classification (NCBI taxonomy): domain Bacteria; kingdom Bacillati; phylum Actinomycetota; class Actinomycetes; order Micrococcales; family Micrococcaceae; species Micrococcaceae bacterium Sec5.7. Next base: position 280,137 of record CP144169.1, read on the forward strand.
GCGTTCACCGTGCTCGCCTTCGCAGCCCACTTCGCCGCGATTGCCATCGCTGTCCTGGACTGAGCTGAACCCGGGCAGTCGCAGTCGAAGATCGCAGCCCGAAGGGCCGCTTCGTCATGCCAGGGTGCCCGGCCGAATGGGGCTGATTCATCCCGCCATTGAAACCAGTCGCTCCAGCAGCTCAGGCACGGTGCCCACGGGACGCCCGCACACCATATCCCGGCAAAGGTATGCGAGCGGGGAACCGTCTGCGGCCGCCGGCCTGCCGTGCAGCAGCGGTACCGGCGACGACTGTCCTGACGTCCCGCCGTCGTGCCCCACCGCGATCACCAGCCCCGGACTGCCGGACGTGAGCAGCGCCCGATGGAGTGCGGTCCTCCCGGGACTGTCAGGTCCCACGACGGCGGCTTCGACCGGGCCTGCCAGCGCGGCCTGCGCCGTGGCCAGTAGCCAGCCCGCAACGCGGGGTGCCCTGCCTGCGATCGGCGGCAGAAGCGCGAGGATGTTGCCGGCCATGATCCGGTGGTCCGATGATCCGGACAGCGCCGAATAGCTGAGCAGAACGCCCGCGAAAGCTGCAGCACCGCTTGGTGTGGCGTTGTCGAAGGGATCGAGCCCTGGCTGCCGGCCCTGGGCATTCAGCACCTGCCCTGACTCACCGGCGGAATCCACCAGCCGGCCGTCAACCACGAATCTCCGGACGGCGGCATTCACCAGATCTTCCGCGAGTCCGTACCAGTGCACCCTGCCCGTCACTGAATAAAGCGCAAACAATCCCTCGGCGCAGAATGCGTAGTCCTCCAGCAGCCCGCCGATCCCGCGTGCTGTGCCCGCATGCGAAACCCGCCGCAGCTGGCCGTCTGTGTCCGCCGTTGCCGCGCTCCAGTGGACCCGTTCAAGGTAGGCAGCTATCCTCTCGGCCGCCACTACCAGCTCCGGCCGCTGCAGGAGGGCACCTGCTTCGGCCAGGGCCGCCACGGCCAGCCCGTTCCACCCGGCCACCACCTTGTTGTCCCGTGCAGGCTGGACGCGCGCGGACCGCGCGGCCAGCAGCAGGGGCCTTGCCACGGCCCACAGGGCAGATTCTCCGGCGTCGAAGACCCGGGCCGGATGCGGCGGCGAGCCGAACCGGGAGACCGTTCCCTCTGCAGCCACGTTCATCAGGCGTGCGACGGCGGCGCCCCGGTCACTGCCCAGCAGCTCCTCCAGTTCGGCCACGGTCCAGAGGTACGTTGCCCCCTCGTGATGTTCGCCGTCCACCACGGAGTCAGCATCCAGCGATGACGCCAGGGCCACAACATCGTCGCTGACGACGCCCCCGCTGGCGTAGCCCTCGTCGTCTTCCGGAGATGCCGATGCCGGGAGGCCCAGCGAGTCCAGCATCCAGTCAGCAGTCCGGCCCGCCATCTCAGCGGCCTCCGCGGCCGGGTACACCTCATTGCCGCCGAGTCGCACCCAGTGGAGGTAGACGCGCAACAGCTGGGCGTTGTCGTACAACATTTTCTCGAAGTGCGGAACGGACCAGTCACGGGTGACGGAATACCGGGCAAAGCCGCCGTCGAGCTGGTCGAAAAGCGCCGAGCGCGACATCGCCGCGAGCGTGCGTCCTGCCATGTCCCGGGCCGCGTCCGCTGTGTCCGACGTAACTGCGGCGTGGCGGATCAGGAACTCAAGCACCGCCGACGGCGGGAACTTGGGGGCGGCGCCGAAGCCGCCGTCGTCATCCTCCGAACGCGCCAGCGACTGCACGGCCTCCGGGAGCAGTCCGTCGTCAATCAGCGGCGGCGGGCCCGTCAGCATCACCGCAGCGGAAAGCTGCGCCTCCGCCATGCCCTGCGCAAGCGAGCGCGCATTTTGTTCGACGGCGTTCCGGCGTCCCAGCCAGGCGTCCTGGACTGCCTCGAGAACCTGACGGAACGACGGCCGGCCGGGCATCGGGGCCGGCGGAAAGTACGTCCCGGCATGGAACGCCTGCCCGTCAGGAGTGAGGAAAACGGACATGGGCCAGCCGCCCTCGCCGCTGATGGCCTGCGTGGCGGCCATGTACACGGAATCGACATCGGGGCGTTCCTCCCGGTCCACCTTGACTGCCACGAAATGGGCGTTCAGATAGTCAGCGGTTTCCTGGTCTTCAAAGGATTCGTGGGCCATGACGTGGCACCAGTGGCACGCCGCATAACCGATCGAGAGAAATACGGGGACGTCACGTGTCGCCGCGAAAGCGAAGGCTTCGTCGCCGAAGGGCCGCCAGTGGACGGGATTGTGCGCATGTTGACGCAGGTAGGCAGAGGGCTCGTGGCCCAGCGCGTTTTCGGCTCCGGGCCGGCCCCCCTGGGAACCGGTGTCAGCGTTCTGGGCGGCCTGCATCGCCGTTGGATTCCGTGGGCACGTCGGGATCAGGTGCGAGGGCGTCTGGCCCTACAGCATTCGGTTCGGGTTCGGGATCAACGGCACCGTTTGCGGCATCCTCGGCTTCCATGTCGGCGGCTTCTGCCGCGGCCATGCGCTCTTCTTCAACCTGGGCGCGGTACCGCACCCGCCGGATTCGGCGCACCATGTCCACGATCAGCAGTGCGGTAAGCACCACGATAAACGCCGTTAGCAGAAAGCCCAGCAACCCGGGAGTCACCTGGTCCTGGGAAACGCCGGGGCGCAGTGACGGTGTGGGGTTGGGGGTAGGCGTGGTTGCCAGGGCGAGGAGCAAATGATGCACGGTTCAAACCTTCTATGGGAGCTTGCGGGCCGGCGTGTGGGGCGTTCAGGACGGCCGTTCAGGCATTGCCGGCAAACTTCTGCGCGGCAATCTTCTACAGGTCTATCAACTTCAGGGCAATCTTCTTCTACACGGCATAGAATTTGCCTGCTGCCTCTATCTTAGCCCGGCGAAGAGGTCCTTCTCCGGCAGTTCGGCAGGCACCCTGGAGTGGATCAGCGTGTAGTCCTCCCAGGGCCAGGCACGCCGCTGCATTTCCGGAGAGACAGCAAAGAAGAACCCCAGCGGGTCCACCTGGGTGCGGTGCGCCCGGAGTGCGTCGTCGCGGGCCTCGAAATAATCGCCGCAGTCCACCTGGGTTGTGGTCTGGTGCGTGGCCGGTGGCGGGGTGTGCCCTTCGGCATCTGTCTCAAGCCACGCAGCAAGCCGCTCAGCATAGGGAGATTGCAGGCCCGCTTCCTCCAGCGCGAAGTGAAGGGCCCTGAAGCGGTCAGGGCTGAAGGCACGGTCGTAGTAAAGCTTGCTGGGCTCCCATGCTTCGCCCGTACCCGGGTAGCGGTCAGGATCCCCTGCCGCCTCGAATGCTTCAACGGCCACCCGGTGCGCCATGATGTGGTCCGGATGCGGGTACCCGCCGTTCTCGTCGTAGCTGACTATTACCTGCGGCTTGAAGTCCCGGACCAGCCGCACCAGCGGCGCGGCGGCACGCTCCAGCGGCTGGACGGCAAAGGAACCGGCAGGCAGCGCAGGCAGCGGGTCCCCTTCCGGCAGCCCGGAATCAACAAATCCCAGCCACCGCTGCTTCACACCGAGCACCTTGGCAGCCAGGTTCATCTCGAGCCGCCGGGCGCCTGCCATGTCCCTCTTGGGGTGCGGCTCTGTTTCCATCGCCGGATTCTGGATGTCGCCCCGGGAACCATCGGTGCAGGTAGCAACCATGACTTCCACGCCGGCAGTGGCATACATGGCCATCGTGGCCGCGCCCTTGCTCGATTCGTCGTCGGGATGGGCGTGGACGGCCAGCAGGCGTAGCGGAGTTGACGGGCTGGTGGACGCTGTCATCTGGGACGGCTCCTCTTTCTACTGTCGGATTCCAGGGCGCGGAAAATTACCTTCCCGAACCACACTAAACTGGACTGGTGACTTCCGAGGATCAGCCGGCCGCTTCCCTGCCAGCAGACACCAGCCTAGCCAATCGCTACGGCGGCCAAAAGCGTGCGCTGCAAGGGAAAACCAAACGCACCGTCGGAATCGTTGCACTGGTTGCCGGAATCGGCTTTATGGCGTGGGTTTCCACATCTGCCGCCACGGACTCCGTCACGTTCAAGGACATCGGCTACAGCACCACTGATGCCACGCAGGTCGAGGTCGATTTCCAGGTCACCCGGGAACCCGGCACCGCCGTGAAGTGTGCGGTTAAGGCGCTTGACTCCAAATTCGCTGTGGTGGGCTGGAAAGTTGTGGACATTCCGCCCGGCCGGCCGGAGCAGACTGCCGACGGCGGCCGCACCACGGCCCGGCGCGAGGTACTCCGCACCGAATCCCTCTCCGTCTCCGGCGTGGTGGACAACTGCTGGATTCCGGACACCGCCAAATAGCTGCATGTGACCCACACCGCTTCGTTGTTGGGTTTATCCACAGGATTGACTACAATGGATCAATACCTTTACCCCGCTGAGTTGGTTACTGAGCTCCACAAGTGGCCACCGTGGCGGGGTCTTTATTTGTTTGACCAGATTGTTTGACCCACAAGAGGAGATGTCCGTGTCTACCACCAACAGCGCGCCTGCAGCCTGGCTTACCCAGGAAGCTTTTGACCGCCTGAAGGCAGAACTGGACCACCTTTCCGGCCCGGGCCGGGCGGAAATCGTTCAGAAGATCGAAGCTGCGCGTCAGGAGGGCGACCTCAAGGAGAACGGCGGCTACCACGCCGCCAAGGAGGAGCAGGGCAAGATCGAAGCCCGCATCCGCCAGCTCACCGCGTTGCTTCGTGATGCCCAGGTCGGTGCTGCCCCGGCTGATGACGGCATCGTGGAAGCGGGAATGATCGTAGTGGCCAGGATCGCCGGCGACAAAGTGACCTTCCTGCTCGGATCCCGCGAAATCGCCGGCGACTCCGATCTTGACGTCTTCAGCGAGAAGTCTCCGCTGGGCGCCGCCATCGTAAGTCATAAAGAGGGCGACCAGCTCAGCTACACCGCCCCGAACGGCAAGGAAATCACGGTGGAGATCCTCTCCGCCAAGCCCTACGCCGCCTAGGCAGCAACACAGGAATTATTGTCCGACGCCGGCCGTCCCGTTTACGGGGCGGCCGGCGTTTTGCTCCCCCGGGGCCGGAGCAGCACTGCGGCGAAGACGCCGCCCACGGCACCGCCGAGGTGGGCCTGCCACGAAACGAAACCGGCCAGGGTAGGAAGCACACCGAAAAGAATGCCGCCGTAGACCATAAACAGCACAATGGAGAGCAGGATCTGCCACCAGCTGCGGTTGAAGAAGCCACGGACCAGCAGGAACGCGAACAACCCGAAGACAAGCCCTGATGCGCCCACCGTGATGCCGCCGCCGATCAGCCAGACCACGAGCCCGGAACCCAGCCAGCTGGAGGCCAAGGCGGTGATAAAGACCCGGAGCCCGGACAGGAACACCAGGAAACCGAAGACGATCAGCGGCAGGGTGTTCGAAAGCAGGTGGTTGAGGTTGGCGTGCAGCAGCGGGAACGTAAAGATGTCCAGAAAGCCGTCCAGGCTGCGCGGACGCAGGCCGAACGTCCTGTTCAGCGAGTGGAGGGTGAGCACGTTGACCAGCTCGATGACAAACAGCAGTAGCACAAACGAGCCCACCACCAGCAGTCCGCCCTTGGCCCGCGAGGCCGTGGTGTCCCTGGCGGCCTGTCCCTGTCCCCCGGATGATTCCAGCATTCTGGCTCCTAGTGGACCACGATCGGCTGGAAACCTTCAGCACGAAGCGCACCCAGCACCTGTTCGCAGTGCTCGTGGCCCTTGGTTTCCAGGTTGACGGTGATGGAGACGTCGCCCATGCTGATGGACCCGCCCACCCTTGTGTGGTCCAGGCCTGTGACGTTGGCGTCGTTTTCCGCGATGATGCGGGCTATGGTGGCCAGCGAACCCGGACGGTCATCAAGCATCATACGCACGGTCATGTAGCGGCCGGCTGCGGACAGCCCCCGCTGGATGACCTTGAGCATCAGCATGGGATCGATGTTGCCGCCGGAAAGAATAACGGCGGTGGTTCCGGGATTCTCGATCTTGCCGTCCATCAGAGCGGCAACGCCAACTGCTCCGGCAGGCTCCACCACCAGCTTGGCGCGTTCCAGCAGGAAGATCAGTGCCCGTGCCAGCGAGTCCTCGCTGACGGTGACAACGTCATCCACCAGTTCGCGGATGATACTGAAGGGCAACTGGCCAGGACGCCCCACGGCGATGCCGTCGGCCATGGTGGAAACCTTCTTGAGGGGCACCAGCGCATCGGCGGCGAGCGACGGCGGGTAGGCGGCCGCGTTTTCGGCCTGGACCCCGATGATGCGGATCTCGCGGCCGAGTTCCTTGGCCCGGGCCTTGATGGCCACGGCCACACCGGCCAGCAGGCCACCTCCGCCGACGCCCATCAGGATGGTGTCCACATGTGGAATCTGTTCCAGGATTTCCAGCCCCACAGTGCCCTGGCCCGCCACCACATCCACGTTGTCGAAGGGGTGTACAAAAACAGCCCCGGTCTCATTGGCGTAGCGCTGGGCTTCGGCGAGTGCTTCGTCAACGTTGTGGCCGTGAAGGATTACCTCGGCGCCGTGGCTGCGGGTGGCAGCAAGCTTGGGAAGCGCCACGCCCAGCGGCATATAGATCCGGGCGGTGATGCCCAGGCTCTTGGCGGCTACGGCGACCCCCTGCGCGTGGTTGCCGGCCGAGGCCGCCACAACTCCACGCTTTTTCTCTTCGTCAGAGAGGCGGGCCATCCGCACGTATGCACCGCGGACCTTAAACGATCCGGCCCGCTGGAGGTTCTCGCATTTGAAAAAAACCTCGCCGCCCACCATGGCGCCCAAAGCGCGCGAAGACTCCACCGGGGTCCGCGTAATAATCCCTTCGAGCAGGGTCTGTGCCTCCAGGACATCGTCCAGCGTGACAGGCAGACTCTCAGGGTTATTCACGAACTATTCTCCTTTGGCGGATGTGGCTCCCGTGTCCGGCAGACGGGTTTCCTTGGCGCTGGCGTCGTCTCCGGGGCCATCGATTTCACGTGCTCCGATGGTCGCCAGCCCCTGATCATGTTCCCACGTTCTGCCAGCAATGTAGCGAATCGCCGAGTTTGCTACGGCGAGGATCGGCACCGAAAACAGCGCTCCGGGGATACCCGCAAGGTACGAACCCGCAGCAACGGAGAGGATGACGGCCACCGGATGCAGGGATACGGCTTTGCCCATGACCAGAGGCTGCAGAATGTGGCTTTCCAGTTGCTGGACGGCAAGCACAATCGCCAGCATGATGAGGGCATTGACCGGGCCGTTTGCCACGAGCGCCAGCAGGACGGCGATGGCACCGGTTACGAGCGCACCCACAACCGGGATGAAGGAACCAATAAACACCAGTACGCCAAGTGGCAGAGCCAGCGGGACGCCGATGATGGCCGCCCCAACACCAATCCCCACGGCATCCACGAACGCTACGAACATCTGGATCCGGACGTAGCTGACCATGGAGGTCCAGCCGCGCCGGCCTGCCCCGTAAGCGGCCGGGCGCGCTTTCCTGGGCAGGAGGCTGACCAGAAAGGACCAGATCCTGTCGCCTTCGAGCAGGAAGAAGATCAGGATGAACAGGGCAAGAACCAGCCCGGCCGCGAAGTGTCCGGCAGTGCTGCCGAACGAGAGGGCACCGCTGAGGATGCTGCTGCTGTTGTTCTGCAGCGCTGCGGTGGCTTCCTGGAGGTACTTGTCGATCTGATCCGCTGTCAGGTGCAGGGGGCCGTCTGCCAGCCAGGTCTGGACCTGCTGGACACCCGCGAGCGCCTGTGTCCACAATTCGCCAAAGCCCGAAGCCAGCTGCCTGCCGACCAGCGCCAGGGAGCCGGCTATCAGACCAAGAAATGCGAGAACCGTTACAGCCACCGCGGCACCGGTGGGCAGCCGGACTGACTTGAGCCACTTCACCACCGGGCTCAACAGGCCGGCCAGCAGTGCTGCCACCATGACCGGAATAATCAGGAAGCTGATGCGGCTCATGAGCCAGATCAGCGCTGCCACGACCAGCAGAATCAGCCCGAGGCGCCATGCCCAGGACGCCGCGATGCGCACGCCGTAGGGAATGTCCTGGTCAAGCTCCGCGTCGGTCCACACCTTTGAACCGGTCGCGCTTGCGGCAGGCGCAACTCCCTGGGCAACGCCCTGGCTCTGGGCATTTGCCTGGCCGTTGCCGGTCAGTGGAGAGGCGGGATGGTCTGATGATGTGGCGTCCTCATCTGGCGTCATAGCCTAATACTTCCCCAGCCGCGCCCCGATGGGAAACGGGAGGCATATCCCCGGTGAAATGCGGTGGGAGCACGGAGCTACGGTTGGCCATCCAGCGATGCACTGATGCCCCAGGCCATGGTGAAGGACTCTCCAGGGGGCAGCCACCTCAGTCCGTCGCCGGAATTGAAGGCGTTGGCCGGGCCCGTCATCGGCTCGATGGCCACCGCCCTGGACTTGCCGGGAAATGTCCTGGTGACGAATACATGCACGTACGGACATGTTTCGTCTTGCCACAGGCTCACGCTGCGCCCGTCCGCCGCCTTCAGAGTATGGCGGGCCACCCCGCCGTCGAACGTTAACCCCGTGAGCGCAACATCCACATCGAGGTCACCAACGCGCTGGCCATTTCGCAGATCCGTGTCACCGCTGACGGGTTCGGAGCTGCGGGGAATCAGTCGTTCATCAGCCACCAGCCTGACAGCTGCCTGCACCGTGAGTGCCAGATCCTCGATGGCCGTGCCGCCCAGCTGCAGGTATGGGTGCGCGCCCAGGACAAAAGGGGCTGTCTCCTGCGAATCATTGATAAGCGTCTGCCGGACCGCCAGGCCCAGATCCTCGGCGAGGGAATACTGCACCCGGTGCCGCACCAGAAACGGGTATCCGTGCTGAGGGAAAACAGGGGCCTCGAGCGTCACGGAAAATTCCGATTCCGCAATAAGGCCGTAGGACGCGTTCCGCAGCAGCCCATGGCTGGCGTTGTTGCGCGAAGCCTCGGTAATGTCCAGCTGTTGCTTCTTGCCGTTCAGGTACCAGACGCCGTCTTCCACCCTGTTGGCCCACGGCGCCAGCGTGATCCCGGTTGCGCCAGGCGGAATCTCGGCATCGCCGTAGGTCTCGGTCAACTCGACGCCGCCGCGGCTGTAGAGCCGCAGGCCTGCAGCAAGCTCCGTGACTACCGCCAGGGCGTCGCCCCGCCTCAGCTCGTATTGGCGCCCGGACGCATAACGCCTCGGCGCTTCATCAAGAGGGGACTCGCCGATGCCAGGTCTGGGCGGGGTTGTGCTGGGATCCATGGGCACTACGGTACATCCCGCCGCAGGGCCCGTCATGGCGGGGCCGCGGGAAAATTACGCAGCCGCCGGAAGATACCTTGTTAACTTTTGTTAGAAAGTATTTGTTTTTGATCGAATTGTGCGAGAATTGCATCATCACCCCAGTAGATGGACATGCGACAGGAGGAACGACATGCTGGCAGCTCAACGGCAGCACCTGATTCTCCAGGAACTCGACTCCGCCGGCACCGTCCGCGTCGCGGCACTGGCCGCGCTTCTCGATGTCTCTGAAATGACGGTCCGCCGCGACATCGACATCCTTGACGCCGGGGGCCAGCTTCTGCGGGTGCACGGGGGTGCGGCCCGGGCGGGCAGCTTCAGCGCGCTGGAACCCGCTTTCGTCAGCAAATCCACACAGGAGCTTGCCGCCAAATCCGCCATCGCCAGGGAGGCCCTGAACCTCCTGCGGCCTGGCATGACGCTGCTGATTTCCGGTGGGACAACAACGTTCGAGTTGGCCCGGATACTCCCCCGCACCATGGACCTGACGGTTGCCACGAATTCGATCATGGTGGCCAATGCACTCACCGCGGCGCCTCTAGGCCCGGGCGATCCCGTCCGGACCCTGATCCTCGGCGGGGAACGGACGCCATCCGAAGCGCTGGTGGGTCCCCTCGCGGCGCGGGCGCTCAGAAGCCTGCACGCTGATGTGTGCTTTATGGGCGTCCACGGAATGGACCCGCTGGCCGGCATTACCTCGCCCAACCTGCTCGAAGCCGAGATCAACTCAGCCATGATCAGCAGCTCGGACAAGCTCATAGTGCTCGCCGATTCCACCAAGTCCGGACTTGTTGGCCTCGCCCGCATTGCACCGCTCACTGCCGTCAGCACACTGATCACGGATGACAGGATCAGCGCCGGGCCTGCCGGGGAATCAACCGCCCGCAAGCTCCGGCTCGCTGTTCCGGACCTGAGGATTGTTGCCATACCTCCGGACCCGGAGGCACCATCCGCCCCGCTCAACACGCCACTTCCCGACCGGCGCACGCTCCCGGCCACAGCTCTCAAAGGAACCAACGCATGACGAATATCACCAGCACCAACCTTGCCGACGGCCGGGAGCTGCTTTATTTTGACGACGCCGGAACAGAGAAACCCCGCCCGGCCGCGTCAACAACCGACCACCGGGAACTGCCGCCACGCGGGGAACCGGGCGAAGTCAGGTTTGATGCCCTCACCCGCGAGTGGGTTGCCGTGGCAGCTCACCGCCAAAGCCGGACCCACCTGCCGCCGGCCGATCAGTGCCCCATTTGCCCCACCACTGCCAACAATGCCTCCGAAATCCCGGCGGCGGATTACGACGTCGTTGCTTTTGAGAACCGGTTTCCATCGCTGGGCCCGGCGCTCGGCCCGGTCCCGGAGAACCCTGGATGGGGGACCACCGGGCCGGCCTTCGGGCGGTGCGAAGTGGTGGCATTCACACCGGAGCACACCGGATCATTCAGCGGGCTGAGCGAAGTCCGCGCGCGCACGGTGGTTGAGGCCTGGGCCCACCGGACCGAGGCGCTGAGCGCCCTTCCCGGCATCAAACAGGTGTTTCCTTTTGAAAACCGCGGGGCGGACATCGGCGTCACCCTGCATCACCCGCACGGCCAGATCTATGCCTACCCCTACGTCACCCCGAGGGCAGAAGTCCTGGGCAACGCCGCCCGGAAATTCTTTGACGCCGGCGATGGCCGGCAGACACTCACAGGCTCGCTGCTGCACGCTGAGCGGGAAGACGGCAGCAGGATGGTGATGGAAGGCGAGAACTTCAGCGCCTACGTCCCGTTCGCCGCACGCTGGCCCCTGGAAATCCATCTGGTGCCGCACCGGCAGGTTCCTGACCTTGCTGCCCTGAGCGGCGAGGAGAAGGATGAGCTGGCGCACGTGTACCTGGATCTGCTCAAACGGCTTGACGCCCTCTATCCCACACCCACGCCGTACATTTCGGCCTGGCACCAGGCTCCGCTGGACGCCCTGCTGCGGCCCGCCGGCTACCTCCACCTGCAGCTGACATCGCCACGCCGTGCCGCCGACAAGCTCAAGTTCCTTGCGGGTTCGGAAGCCGCCATGGGCGCCTTTATCAACGACACCACACCGGAGCTCGTCGCCGACCGGCTCCGCACAGTGGCCGTGACGGCATCTGCGCCCACCTCCTCCGCAGTGCCGGCCGCATCCTCAGGAGCCCACGCGTGAGCGCCGCGAAGACATCCCCGCTCGACCCCGCCCAGCTCACCGAGCGGTTCGAGGCCGCCTTCGGCCGGACTCCAGACGGCGTCTGGCAGGCTCCGGGCCGCGTCAACCTGATCGGCGAGCACACAGACTACAACGAAGGATTTGTGCTGCCGTTCGCCATCGACAAAACGGCCCGTGTAGCCATCGGCGTACGCCAGGACTCAATGGTCAGGCTGCTCTCCACCTTCGGTGATCAGGGCATGACTACGGCGGACACCACCTCGCTGGACCCCACCACCGCCAAAGGGTGGACCAAGTATCCCCTGGGCGTTATCTGGGCTCTCCAGCAGCGCGGCATCGAAGTCCCGGGCATGGACCTCCTGCTGGATTCCAATGTCCCCCTGGGCGCAGGGCTCTCCTCCTCGCATGCGATCGAATGCGCCGTCATCTCGGCAGTGAACGAGCTCACAGCTGCCGGGCTCGAGCCTGAAGAAATGGTCACGGCCACGCAGCTGGCGGAAAACGACTTTGTGGGCGCCCCCACCGGCATCATGGACCAGTCGGCCTCACTCCGGGGATCGAAGGGCAACGCCGTATTCCTGGACTGCCGGGACCAAAGCGTGCGACTGGTGCCGTTCGAGGCGGAACCCGCCGGCCTGGTCATGCTGGTCATTGATACCAAGGTCTCCCACTCCCATGCCGACGGCGGCTACGCCTCCCGCCGTGCGTCCTGCGAGCTCGGTGCCGAGGTCCTGGGTGTCAAAGCGCTGCGCGACGTTGAGGTGGGCGATCTTGAGGAAGCCAGCGGGCTTCTGGACGAAGTGACGTTCCGACGCGTGAAGCATGTTGTCACCGAAAACGACCGCGTACTGCAGACCGTAGAGCTGCTGACCGGTGAAGGCCCAGCGTCGATCGGCGCCATGCTCGACGCCAGCCATGTCTCCATGCGCGACGACTTCGAGATCTCCTGCCCCGAACTGGATCTCGCCGTTGATACCTCCCGGGCCAACGGCGCCATCGGGGCCCGGATGACTGGCGGCGGCTTCGGCGGCGCAGCTATTGCGCTCACCCCGGCGGCGGCAGAGCAACAGGTGCGCAGCGCCGTCGTCCGCGCTTTTTCCGATGCGGGATTCATGGCTCCGGACATTTTCACCGTTACTCCGGCGGCCGGGGCGATGCGGCTGGCATAGCTCCGGCGTAGGCTGGGCGTATGTCAGAAGCCGTCATAGTTTCCACTGCCCGCAGCCCAATCGGGCGAGCCTTCAAGGGGTCGCTCAAGGACGAACGGGCGGACGATCTGGCCGCTGCCATGGTCACCGCCGCGCTGGCGAAAGTGCCTGCCTTCGATCCCCGTGGCGACGACGGGCCGGGGCTTGATGACCTCTACCTGGGCTGTGCCGAACCCAGCGGGGAGGCCGGCTCCAACATGGCACGGGTAGTCACCATCCTCGCCGGACTGGACAACGTTCCCGGCGCCGTAGTCAACCGCTTCTGCGCGTCAAGCCTGCAGGCCATCCGCATGGCCTTCCACGCGATCAAGGCGGGTGAAGGCCACGCGTTCGTGGCTGCCGGGGTGGAGGCGGTGTCTCGGTACCAGAACTGGGCCGGCGCGGGAGAAACCGACGCCGGCAACCACAACCCGCGCTTTGATGCTGCCGCGAAGCGCACGGTTGCCCGTGCAGAGTCCAACACTCCCTGGACCGATCCGCGGCTGGGCGGCCGGATGCCGGACATCTACACCGCCATGGGCCAGACCGCGGAAAATGTTGCCACCACCTACGGCATCAGCCGCGCCGAACAGGACGCCTGGGCAGTACTGAGCCAGAACCGGGCCGAGGCCGCCATCGCTTCGGGTTTCTTCGCCCGCGAGATCACGCCCTACGCGCGACGGGACGGGACTGTGGCGGACCGGGACGACTCGCCGCGCGCCGGTGTCACCCTCGAATCCGTCAGCACCCTGCAGCCGGTGTTCCGCCGTGCGGGAACCGTCACGGCGGGGAACGCCTGCCCGCTCAACGACGGTGCCGCCGCCGTGGTGATCATGAGCGATACCCGCGCGCGGGAGCTGGGACTGGAGCCGTTGGCCAGGATTGTGTCCACCGGCGTCAGCGCCCTCTCCCCCGAGCTGATGGGAATGGGGCCGGTCGAGGCCACCAGGCGCGCGCTGGCCCTGGCCGGTCTGGGCATCGGGGACATCGACCTTGTGGAGCTCAACGAGGCCTTCGCCGTCCAGGTGGTGGCGAGTGCGCGGGAACTCGGGATCGATCACGGCAAACTCAACGTCCACGGTGGCGCCATTGCGCTGGGCCATCCGTTCGGAATGACCGGCGCCCGCATGAGCACCACGCTGCTGAACGGGCTCCGTGAGACGGACGGCAGCCTGGGTCTGGCTACGCTTTGCGTGGGCGGAGGCCAGGGCATGGCAGTGGTTCTGGAACGCCTCCGCTGACGTCCCGGCTTCCTTATCTGGACAAACCCCGCACAGAAGAGGGTCCTGCCGTTCGGCAGGACCCTCTTCTGTCGTCAGATCACGACGACGTTAGCCGGCGTTGCCGTTAGTCATCGCCGCGGAGAATGGCCAGCAGGCGGATGATCTCCACGTAGAGCCAGACCAGCGTGACGGTGAGGCCGAAAGCTGCGGTCCAGGAGAACCGCTGCGGGGCTCCGCTCCTGACACCGGCTTCGATGCTGGTGAAGTCCATGATCAGCGAGAATGCAGCCAGACCGATGGCGAGAATGCCGATGAAGACTCCCAGCGGGATTCCAAAAATCTCAAAGCTGGTCCTGAGGCCGAACGGCTCCTGTACGGCTCCCGTCCACATCATCACCATGTTGATCAGCGCAAAGACCGCGTAGCCGATGGTGGCGATCATGAAGAAGCGCATGGCCCTCGGGGTGGCACGCACCTTGCCGCTCTTGAACAGCAACAGCGTGACAGCGAAAACGGACAGGGTTCCGATGACAGCCTGGAGCCCGACGCCCGGGTACATACCGTCGAGGATGCGCGTCAGGCCGCCAAGGAACAGCCCTTCGAGCCCGGCGTAGGCAAGGATCAGTGCCGGCGATGGCTGCTTCTTGAACGTGTTGACCAGTGCAAGCACAAAGCCGCCGAGTGCGCCGACGAGCATCAGCACGGATGCCAGCGGCAGGCTTACGAAGAGGGTGACGGCTGCGCCTACCATCAGCACGGCGAGGCACGTGGCGGTCTTGACGATGACGTCGTCATAGGTCATCCGGCCGGTGTCGGCTGGCCCTGCTGCAGGCTGGTTGTACATCTGCTGCAGCTGGTCATGCGTCATGTTCTGCTGCTGGGACATCCAGCCGCCCTGCGCATCCCTGACCTGCCCCGGCGCGCGGCCAGGCGTCTGGCCGTACTGGTTCTGATACTGGCCCTGCGGGACAGGCGGTGCCTGGGTGGCTCCACGGAAGTTTTTTCCGTTGAAGATCGGGTTTCCGCCAAGTGCCATTGCGGGTGTCCTCCAGATAAAGGGGGTGAGTGGTGATCCGTATACTTCACGGTACCAATTTCCACGCTTCACGGGCAGGTAAAGTTCCCCTGGCGTGGGCCCGCAACGCAACTGTGACATGAATCGCACCATTGTGGGCCCGGTTCTGCGCGTCATTTCCTGAACGATTGTTTAGGAATACTCGGAATCAACAAAAGTTTACTTTAGTTAGCCTGAAGCAACGGATGGCGGCGGCTTCACGGTTGTTATCCGATCGCGATCTACGGGCCGGTTCTACCTGCAATTTTTGCCCGTCGCGGGCTGTAACATAGGCCAAGCAGGGTGACGAATATCACAGGAATCCATGTATCTCGCATCGCATTACGCACCATCATTCGTCACTCTCTCCGTTCGCAGCGGTTGCAATGGCGCAACCCAGACCACCCCCATGTGGAGGTTTTCAATTTGAGAAGCACAACTAGAGGCCTGCCGCCCCGGCGGCTTGGCGGATTGCTGAAAACTGTGGGGGCTATTTTCGCCACCACGGTGGCAATTCTGCTTGTCCTCGCTCCGGCATCACAGGCCACAACCCCCTCGCCGACACCATCCCCGTCGTCAACCACGTTCCAGAACAGCATCAACGGCTTCCTGCGCGGCGACGACCGCGCCCCCCTGGCTGATGTCACCGTCACCGCCAAAAGCGGCGACTTCACCGGGACCGCCAAATCGAGTGCCAACGGCGCTTGGACCATTGGCGTCCCGGTCCAGGGAACCTATGAAGTGGAGCTGGACGAGTCCACGCTGCCGGAAGGGGTCAAACTCGCCGACGGCCAGGAGAACCCCCGCAACGTCACGTTCAGCCAGACTTCAAACCTCTCGGTTATTTTCGCCTTCGGCAAGGGCATCGTGGTGCAGCAGCAGGACTTCGGGCAGAACCTGCTCAACCGTCTGGTGGCAGGCTTGAGCTTCGGTCTCCTGCTGGCGCTTGCATCGGTCGGCCTGTCCCTGATCTTCGGAACCACCGGCCTCACCAACTTCGCACACGGTGAAATGGTGACCCTCGGCGCGGTTCTGATGTTCGGATTCAGCGCCATGAACCTGCCTTTCTGGTTGGCCATCCTCCTGGCTTTGTTGGGCGGCGGGCTGTTTGGCTACGTCCAGGACGCCGGACTATGGAAGCCGCTGCGGCGCCGCGGGACCGGCCTGGTTCCCATGATGATCGTCAGCATTGGCCTGGCCCTGGCGGTCCGCTACATCATCCAGTTCTACTTCGGCGGCGCCACCCAGCAACTGCCTTTCGCCCAGAGCGCGGAAATCCAGATCGGCCCGGTCTCCATCTCCCCCAACAACCTCTGGTCGCTGGGCATCAGTGCGGTCGTCATCGCCCTGATCGGCATCGTCCTGCTGAAGACCCGGCTGGGCAAGGCCACCCGCGCGGTGGCCGACAACCCGGCCCTGGCTGCGGCCTCCGGGATCGACGTCGACTCCGTCATCCGGATCGTCTGGGTCGTCGGCGGCATGCTGGCCTCCCTCGGCGGCATCCTCTGGGCGTACTACCGTCCCGGCGTCGCCTTCGACATGGGCTCGCAGATCCTGCTGCTCATCTTCGCCGGTGTCACCCTGGGCGGCCTCGGCACGGTCTTCGGTGCCCTGATCGGATCCGTCATCGTCGGCATCTTCGTGGAGCTGACCACCGTGTTCGGCCTCGCCGCCGACCTCAAATATGTGGGAGCGCTGTTCATCATGATTGTTGTCCTCTTGTTCCGGCCTCAGGGCATTTTGGGCCGTCGCGAGCGTGTGGGTTAGGAGGCAGCCATGAACTTCGGATTCATACTTTCAAGCGCAGCCGCTGAATTGTTCAGCCCGACGACGGCGGCCTACGCCCTTGCCGCTCTCGGCCTTGCAGTCCACTTCGGCTACTCGGGCCTGCTCAACTTCGGCCAGGCCGGCTTCATGGCGGTGGGCGCCTACGGCTTCGCCATCTCCACGCTGACCTTCAAGGTCCCGTTCTTCCTCGGCCTACTCATCGCCATTATCTGTTCAGCGATCTTCGCCATGCTCCTGGGTATTCCAACCCTCCGGCTCCGGGCCGATTACCTGGCCATCGTCACGATCGCGGCAGCGGAAATCGTCCGCTACATCGTCACCACAAACCAGCTGACCTCCGTGACCGGTTCGGCCAACGGCCTCGCCGCCTTCGAGGGCGGGTTCTACTCCATGAATCCGTTCCCTGAAGGCTCGTATCTGGGCATGAACAACAGGGACTTCTTCATCCGCGTTGTCGGCTGGGGACTCGTCATCGTCTGCTGCACCCTCATGTGGCTGCTGATGCGCAGCCCCTGGGGCCGCGTCCTCAAGGGTATCCGCGAGGACGAAAACGCCGTCCGCTCGCTCGGCAAGAACGTGTACTCGTACAAGATGCAGGCCCTGATCATCGGTGGCGTCCTCGGCGCCCTGGCGGGCATGGTCTTCACACTCCCCCGCGGCGCTGTCCAGCCGGCGAACTACGGCACCGAGCTGACGTTCTTCCTCTACACGGTCCTGCTGCTCGGCGGTCTCGGCACGGTGCTGGGACCGGTCGTGGGCGCCATGATCTTCTGGGTCGTGCTGTCACTCACGCAAGGCATCCTGTCCGGCCTAATCGAGTCCGGCGCCGTCACCTGGCTGAACACCGTCCAGGCCGGGCAGCTTCGTTTCATCCTGGTGGGCGTCGCGCTGATGCTGCTGATGATCTTCAGGCCCCAGGGCGTCTTCGGCAACAAGAAGGAGCTGGCGTTCGCATGAGCGAAAAGTCAACAGAAGAAAAGATCGATTACATGACGGATACCCGCCCGATTGCCGCCGGCGAGACTGCGCCCGGCTGCAAGAAGCGTGATCCCATCGTGGTGGCGGAAAACGTCACCCGCAACTTCGGCGGCATCAACGCCGTCGACGTCGACTACCTGGAGATCCCGCGGCACAAGATCACGGCTTTGATCGGCCCGAACGGTGCCGGCAAGACCACCCTGTTCAACCTGCTCACGGGTTTCGATATTCCGAACTCGGGCAAGTGGCAGTTCGAGGGCAACAGCATTGCCGGCGTCTCCTCCTACAAGGTTGCCCGCATGGGCATGGTGCGCACCTTCCAGCTCACCAAGGTCATGGGCAAGCTCACCGTCATGGAAAACATGCGGCTGGGCGCGTCCCACCAGTCGGGTGAGCGGCTGTCCAAGGCCCTGTTCAAGGGAATCTGGGGCGGCCGCGAAAAAGAGATCACGGCCGAGGCCAACGTGCTGCTGGAGAAGTTCAAGCTGGACGCCAAGAAGGACGACTACGCTGCGTCCCTCTCCGGTGGCCAGCGCAAGCTGCTCGAGATGGCCCGTTCCCTCATGGTCCGGCCCAAACTGGTCATGCTCGATGAGCCGATGGCAGGCGTCAACCCTGCACTGATGCAGTCCCTGCTGGACCACATCAAGAACCTCAAGGCCGAGGGTATGACCGTGCTGTTCGTCGAGCACGACATGAACATGGTCCGCCACATCGCCGACTGGGTCGTGGTGATGGCCGAGGGCAGGATCGTGGCCGAGGGGCCACCCGCCGACGTCATGAAGAACCCGGCCGTGATTGACGCCTACCTGGGGGCCCACCACGAGGTGGATCTTGGCGACTCGCAGGGCATCAAGGAGCTGGCCGCGGAACTGGTGGCCGATGAGGAATCGATTGTCGGCACCGAGAATGCCGGCATCATCGCCGTCGACGTTCTTGCGCCTGAGTGGGAGGAGCAGGGCCCCGGGGTGACAAGCCTGGACAAGCCCGGCGCTACCGGCCGAGGAGACAACGGGATGGGCCGCGGCAAGCACAGCGACGAAGAACCGAGCCGCAAAGAGAAGGAAACAGAATGAGCGCCACCAGTGCGGCGCCCGCCGCACTGCCCGCACCCGCTGACGAGTCGGTCGTCAAGGTCACCGATCTGGTGGCCGGATACCTTCCGGGCGTCAACATCCTCAACGGCTGCAGTATCGAAGCCCGCACGGGTGAGTTGATCGGCATCATCGGCCCCAACGGAGCCGGCAAGTCCACGCTGTTGAAGGCGATGTTCGGCCTGGTCAAGGTCCACTCGGGCTCGGTTGTCGTCCGCGGTCAGGACATCACCGGCCTGAAGGCGAACAAGCTCGTCAGCAGGGGTGTGGGCTTTGTCCCGCAGAACAACAACGTGTTTGCCACCTTGACCATCGAGGAAAACCTGCAGATGGGCATGTTCCAGCGGCCCAAGGACTTTTCCGAGCGGTTCGACTTCGTCACGAGCCTGTTCCCGGAACTCGGCAAGCGGCGCGCCCAGCGGGCGGGCTCGCTCTCCGGTGGGGAACGCCAGATGGTGGCCATGGGCCGGGCCCTCATGATGGAGCCGGCCGTTCTGCTGCTCGATGAGCCCTCCGCCGGTCTCTCCCCCGTCAGGCAGGACGAGACCTTCCTGCGGGTTCATGAGATCAACCGGGCCGGCGTATCCGTCATCATGGTGGAGCAGAACGCGCGCCGCTGCCTGCAGATCTGTGACCGCGCCTATGTGCTCGACCAGGGCAAGGATGCGTACACAGGCACGGGCCGGGAACTCATGAGGGATCCCAAGGTCATCCACCTGTATCTGGGCACCCTGGCCGACGAAGCCTGACCCGGATCCTTCCTCCGGGGCAGTAACCCAGCCAGAAGGGCCGTCACCATCCGGTGGCGGCCCTTCGTGTCCAGGTGATCCCCCCGGGCGCCTCCAGAGGGAACGACGACGGCGTCACGCGCCGCAGTCTTTACTACCGGCCGCTGGGGCACTGGGCCGGATTCCCGCCGCCGGGCGCCCGGGCTTGAGTCAAAAGCCTGCTGTGCGTGACGCCCGGCCGCCAGCAGGCACACAGAAAGCCCCCTTCCGGACTGGACGGGGGCTTTCTGTGTGTCAGGAGGAGGAAGCGGCTTACAGCTTGCCGAATTCTTCCTTGAGGGGCTTGTACGTGTTGTCATCCTGGTACTCATAGATGCCGATGTAGGCCTCTGTGGGGTCACCCGCATCGGAGAAGGTCACCGGACCGGACTGGCCGTCGTAGTCGATGTCCTTGCCGTTGCGGAGCAACGTGACGCAGGACGGGAAGGTGCTGCACTTCTCGCCTGTCTCAGAAACTTCCTTGAGCTTTGCGGCGATGTCTACGCCCTTGGTGCTCTTGGCAGCCTCAGAGGCCAGCGCGATCAGGTTAACAGCGTCGTAGGACTCGCCTGCGTAGCTGTAATCCTTCAGTGCGGGATCAATGGCCAACAGCGACTTCTTGAAGGCGTCCTTGGCGAAGGTGCCCGGGATGGTGCCCTGGGCGCCCTTCAGGGTGCCTGCCTTGAAGTCCTTACTGTAATCCGAGGTGTTGCCATCAACCATGAACATCTGAGTCGGCTTGACTCCCTTGCCCGTCATCAGCGGAACAATGCTCTTGGCCTGGTCAAAGGTGATCAGGGCAATGGCATCCGGCTTGGCTGCGATGACCTTGTCCACCTGGCTGCTGAACTGGGAATCGCCCTCGTTGAAGAGTTCCTCTGCAACGACCTTACCGCCGGCTGCTTCAAACGCGGCCTTCACGTTCTTCGCAAGGCCGGTTCCGTAAGCGTCGTTCAATACGATCATGCCAACAGTCTGGGCCCCACAGGTAGCCATGTAGTTTCCGAGGACCTTGCCCTGGAGCACATCCGAGGGGGCGGTGCGCCAGTAGAGACCCTTGTCATCCCAGGCAGTGAAGTCCGGCGAGGTGTTTGCCGGCGAGAACTGGACGACTCCGGCACCGGTGATCTGGTTGATCACGGTCTTGGAGACGCCAGAAGAAGCTGCACCCACGATTGCGCCGACGCCCTGGCCGAGCAGTGCCGTGGTGGACTGCGTGGCGATGTCTGTCTTCGTGTCACCGGAGTCGCGGTGGATGACCTCGACAGGCTTGCCGAGCACGCCGCCGGCATCGTTGACTTCCTTGATGCCAAGGTTGACGCCGGCGATTTCGGGCGGCCCGAGGAACGCCAGCGACCCCGTTGTCGGCAGGAGCGATCCAATCTTCAGGGCAGTCTCGGTGGTAGTGGTTGCAGCAGGGACAGGTCCGGTGGTTGCGGCCTGGCTGGCTCCGGCTCCGGCTCCGGCGCTGGGTGCCGGGCAAGAGATGCCTGCGGCCTTGGCGGAAGCGGATCCTGTCGACGTTGGGGTAGAGCTGCCACCACAAGCCGTAGCCAGAAGGGCGACGCCGATGCTAAGCGCTGTGAGCTTAGCGATACGGGGCGCCGCCTGGGGGAGTGCAATCATTTAGAGTCTCCTCGATCGAAAGGTGCGAACGGCCTTTGATGCGAATGATCAGGTGTTCCTGATTTAACTTCAAGCTAATGCAAATCCGCCCGGAACATAAGTGACTAAGGTCACATCCTTATAACACTCGTTGCATATGGGAAATCTGCCGGGAGCCCGGCTCCGTTTCGGAGGCCCTGGGGACGGGGGAAAAGTGCCCCAGGCGAGACTCGAACTCGCAACACGCGGATTTTAAGTCCGCTGCCTCTGCCAATTGGGCTACTGGGGCGCCCGGTCAATGATATCCCGTCACATCCGGGCGAGCGGTCCGGCGTACCGGAACGTTCCGTGGATACCTCCCCGCCAGACTGCTAGGGGCAGTAACTGGAATTGATCGCCCCATATCCGCTCCGGCGGCTCGATACCCAGGGATGTGGAGGGGACAAAGCCGAAGCGCGAATAATATTCGGTGCTGCCCAGCAGGGCAATGCCGCGTTCCCCCGCCGCGTTGGCGCGCGCAACGCTCTCCTTGACCAGCGCCGAGCCAATGCCGTGCCGCTGCAGCCTTGGTGTCACGCCAAGAGGCCCGAGCCCCAGCAACTCCAGGTCCCCCACCCAACCCCTGGTGCTGATCACATGACCCACTATTTCGCCGTCGAGCTCTGCCACCATGCTGAACTCCGGCAGGTACTCTTCACACTCGAAAAGCTGCCGCAGCAACTCCACCTCAATTGGCTCGCCGTCGACGCGGAGCCCCGTGACCGGGGATACAGCAAATGCCTCGGCGGTCAGCGCCAGGATGCGTTCGCGGTCCGCAGGGGTCTCGTTGCGCAGGACCAGCTCCGGTTGTGGCTGCTGTGCGCTCACCGATGCCAGCTCGGCGAGGATCTCCAGCGCCCGCGGGGCATCCGCCACGGGGACCAGCAGGTGGTCGTGGTGGAAGCCGGCCAGCACGTTGCAGCTGATCCTGCCGTCGGTCAGGGCCGTGCTGACCGCAGCTGTGAGCCCCGCAGCTTCCAATTCCGAGTGGATCTGCAGGGTGATCCACGCCGCCACGAAGTCGTAGGGCAGGCCGAGGCTGTCTGCCTCCGCCCGGGGAAGGACAACGGTCAGCCCCTCGGCCTCCCTGACTGCCGCTTCGATTCCTGCCACCAGCGGCATGCCGTGCGGCCACAGGACATAGACATAGTCTCCTTCGCGGAGGACGGGATGCATTGAGGCCAGTAGTGCCTGGACGTTCTTTTCACCGTTCATTGAGCCAGTCTAGGCTCGAGGCATGCGCGCACATCAAGCCCGGCTGCTCGAAACTGCAGTCGAGCCCCATGGCCACCACGCCGTGGTGGACTGGGCGGTGGAGCTTCCGTCCGCAGAACCGGTTCCGGGGGCGCAGAGCCGGATATCGGCCTGCTGGGCGGCTCCGAAGGCTGGCCCCCCCTGCCAACACAAAGGCGGCCGTTCCCCTGAAGGGGAACGGCCGCCGTCGTAAGTTACTGCAGACTACTTGGAGTCAGACGCAACGCTTTCCTTTGATTCAGCCTTCACGGCATCAGCCATTGCAGCGTCAGTCTTTGCCGTGTCGCCAGCCTTGGCAGGCTTCTCAAGAACAGGCTTCTCAAGAGCAGGCTTCTCAAGAACAGGCTTCTCAGCAGCAGGGGCTGCAGCCGGGGCAGGGGCGGCGGCCGGCCTGGGCGCCGGGGACGCTGCCATGACGAATGCGCCGCGGGGGTTGTCGAGGTCGATAAGCTGCGTGGTGTCGCGGCCCATGATGAGGCTCAGGATCCAGCCGAAGATGACGCGGACCTTGCGCTCAACCGTGGGCATGGCCAGGCCATGGTAGCCACGGTGGGCCATCCAGGCGAGCCCGCCCTTGAGCTTGATGCCCATGATGTTGGCAACACCCTTCCACTCACCGAATCCGGCAACAGCACCAAGGTTCTTGTGCTTGTAGTCCTTCAGCGGCTTGTCCCAGCGGGAGGCCCAGAGGTTCTTCGCAAGGAGCTTGGACTGGCGGAGAGCGTGCTGTGCGTTGGGGACACAGAATCCGCCCACACCGCCGCCTGAGAGATCGGGAACGGCAGCGACGTCGCCGGCAGCCCAGGCGTTCTCGACTATGCCTTCGTCACCGGCGATGCGGAGGTCAGGCAGGGCGCGGACACGGCCACGCTCATCCAGCGGGAAGTCCGTGGAGCGGACCATCGGATTGGCCTGCACACCGGCAGTCCACACGAGGGTATCGGCTTCGAAATCCTGCGCCAGCGACTTGTCCGGCAGGTTAATGAGCTTGAGGGAACCCTCGGCGTTGTCCAGTGATGTGTTCAGCAGAACCTCGACACCGCGGCTGCGGAGGTGCTCCACAACCCATTCGGCCTGCTTCTCGGTGACCTCGGGCATGATCCGGCCCATGGCCTCAACCAGGACGAAGCGGATTTCCTCTTGCTTGACGCGCGGGTTGTTCTTGACGGCGGCGCGTGCCAGGTCTTCCATTTCGGTGATGCATTCGATGCCGGCAAAGCCGCCGCCCACGACCACGAAGGTCAAGGCGCGTGCGCGCTCCGCGGGATGGGTCATGATGGAGCCGGCCTCGATGCGTTCGAGGACCTTGTTGCGCAGTGCAACAGCCTCTTCAATGGTCTTCAGACCGATGCCCTTGTCCGCAAGGCCCTTGATGGGGAAGGTGCGGGTGATGGCGCCGGCCGCCACAACGACGTCGAAGTACGGGACCTCGAAGTTGTCTCCGCCATCGGCCGGAGCCACAACAGCGGTGCGGTTCGCGTGGTCGATCGACGTGACGCGGCCCTGAATAAGTTCAGTCTGCTTGAGGTGCTGGCGGTGGGAAACAACCGCGTGGCGTGCCTCGATGTTGCCGCCTGCAACTTCCGGCAGGAAAGGCTGGTAAGTCATGTAGGGCAGTGGATCGACGAGGGTGACGATGCCACCGGCGTTTGCGATCTTCTTCTGCAGTTTGAGTGCTACGTACAGGCCGACGTATCCGCCGCCGACGACGAGTACCCGGGGACGGTCCTGGAGCTCTGGGGTGGTTGCCATGAGTCAAGAATACAGTAGTTTGTGAAAATCTTCACTAACTACCTTCTGCCGCCGGAATCCGCCGCGTCAAGCACTCCGGTATCGGGCTCATCGGGCGCACTCCGTGGATTCCGGTGGGCCCTGCGGAGCTGGAACGCCGCGGCCGCAATAATCGCCAAAAAGAGTGCGCCAAAGCCAATGACCACAGCAGCCGGCAGCGCACTGTCCAGTTGAGAAGGCTGTTCCGCCACAGGAACTGTCGCGTTCGGAAGGGTGGGAACAGCGCTGGGCACCTGGGCGGTGGGAACCGGTGCCGGCGCGGCGAGGTCTCCGCGGCGGTGGACCCGGATCCAGTCTGAGATCGAGCCGAGCGGGTTGGTCTTGGCCTCGGGGACTCTATCCTTCAGAGCCGCCTCAGCGTTCAGCACTCCGAACCCGTAGATGGGATCCTTGCCCGGCGCCCCGGAGTCTTTGGCAGTGGTGACAATTCTGTTGATGACCTGGCTGGCACTCATCTCCGGCCACTTGGAACGGATCAGCGCTGCGACACCCGAAACGATCGGGGTGGCGCCGGAAGTACCGGCCCATTCGGCGTAGCCGCCTTTGGGCAGGCCCCCAATCAGGTTTTCCGCAGGAGCCGCCACGCCGATGCTGATACCCTGCGACGAGGAGTCGACGCTGGCCGCGCCGTCCCGGTCCAGGCCGGCCACCGTCAGCACACCCGGGATGGTTGCCGGTGCACCCACCTGGATGTTGCCGCCGACGCGGTTACCGGCCGCGGCAACAATAACGACGTCCTTCTGCTCGGCATAGAGGAACGCGGCGTCCCAGCTCTGCGGCCACTCCGGTGAGGTACTGCCCAGCGAAATGTTGATTACCTTGGCGCCGTTGTCCACCGCCCAGCGGACAGCCTCCGGAATCTGGTCCTGATCACTCTTGCCGCCGGGGTTTGCCGAACCGAGCCACGTCGAAACGGTCAGGATCTGGGCCTCCGGTGCAACACCGATTATTCCGTCCGGACCCGTTTTGGCGGACGGGCTGCCGCTGGGACTTGCATTGGCTGTGGAAGCCGCGGGCTGGTGGCCCCGGCCTGCCAGCATGGTGGCCACGAGGGTTCCGTGTTCAGGTTTGGCGCCTATGCTCTTCTTCCCGTCAACGGTTCCGGCGCCGGAGGCATCGTGCCCGCCCACCAGAACGCCTTTCAGATCCGGATGACTGCCATCCACGCCGCTGTCAATCACCGCAACCTTGACGTTGGCGCCCTTGGAGACTTCCCACGCCTTGGTGATTCCGGATTCCTTGAGCCAATACTGTTTGTCCCGCCACGAATCTGCCTGGGCGGCAGGTGCCGCTACGAGCATCCCGGCGAGGCTGCCACCGGCAAGAACCATCGCCAATAGAGCGGAGGCGGTCCGGCGGAACCGGGCTGTTGCTCTGATCATTCGGGATCCAATACTCGTTGGCTGAAATCGGTAGGCTGTTGCCTGGGTTGGCTGATGCCTCGGTCAACCGATGCTCAGGGCAATTCCGTCCAGAATATCGTGCTCGCTGGAGGTTGCTGCAATGATCCTGCCGCCGGTGATCTCACCCATGCGGTCCAGGATGCGCCGCCACACCAAGGCACCCGCCCCGATCACGTCCACCCGGCCCGGGTGCATGTACGGCAGTTCCGCACGCTGTTCTTTGGTCATGTCCAGCAGCTCGGTGGACGCCGCCCTGATCACCCCGGTGGACAGCTCGGCGCCGTGGATCGCTGCCGGGGAATACTCGGGGAGCCGCAGCGCATGCGCTGCGATGGTGGTGACTGACCCCGCAACCCCGACGACGGCGGTGGCGCGTTCCAGCGGAACGTCCAGGCCCGCACGCGTGATGGCGGCGTCGACGTCGGCCTCCGCCGCAGCGATCTGCTCCGGTGACGGCGGGTCGCTCCGCAGATGGCGTTCGGTCAGACGGACGCACCCGACGTCGACAGATTTCGCGGCGACGACGCCTCTGGCGCCGCCGAGCACGAATTCCGTGCTCCCGCCGCCGAGGTCAACCACCAATACCTGGTCCTCCCCCGCGATCGGCAGGACACTGCTGGCACCGGCGAAGGACAACGCTGCTTCCTCATCACCCGAAATCACTTCCGGTTCAACACCCAGCAACTCACGGATGCCGTCCACAAATACCTGCCGGTTCCGGGCATCCCGGCTGGCCGAGGTGGCCACAAAGCGGATCTTCTTCGCGCCGTGCTCGCGGATCAGCGCGGCATAGTCCGCGGTAGCCGCCAACGTCCGCTCGAGCGCCTCCGGAGCGAGTTCGCCTGTGGCGTCCACTCCCTGGCCGAGCCGGACCACGCGCATCTCGCGCCAGACGTCAGTGAGGCGTGCTCCCCCGCCGCTGCGGTCAACGTCGGCGATCAGGAGACGGATGGAGTTGGTGCCGCAGTCGATCGCCGCGACCCGGGTCATTGGCCGGCCTCGCTGCTGCCGGCGGATTTACGGACCGGAGCCGGCCTGCCCACAATACCCGGAAGCCCCTGGGGGCCGTGGCGGCTCAGGTCCCGCGAAGGGGCTTCGCCGCCGGTGTCCCAGGCGCCGTTGCAGTAGCAGCGGTTCCGGGTCCACCATTCGCTGATGCCGGCAACGGCTTCATCACCGAGCGGGTTAACCCCGGGGCCGGCAGCGAGTGAATGGCCCACCAGGACGTGCAGGCACTTGACGCGGGTGGGCATGCCACCGGCTGAGATGCCGTCGATTTCGGGGACGGCGCCGATCCCGCAACGCTCCCCGATGGAGGCGCGTGCCGCCAGATAAGCCTCGTGGGCCGCCCGGTAGCTGCCGGAAAGCGGTGCGTCGGCCTCGAGCCGTTCGTTCATCTCGTTCATCACACCGGCTGCCTCCAGCCGGGACACCGCTGCGGTGATCACCGGATGCGTGAGGTAAAACGTGGTGGGGAACGGCGTCCCGTTGCTCAGGCGCGGCGCGGTGGCCGCCACCAGCGGATTTCCGCAGATGCAGCGGGCGGGGATCTCGACGACGTCGCGGACCGGACGTCCCAGCTGGCGGCTGAGGACCTCCAGGTCATGTGCTGAGGGCTGGCGGGACTCCTCCGGCGCAATTGCCGTGTTCTCTTCCACTGGCGCGGCCATCCTTCCTGCCCGGGTATGGCCGACCTGCGTTTCCGAGAGGTCAGTCCGGCGGCGGGCGCCGCTCCTAGTCTGTGGCCGAACGCCTGATGGATTCCCACAGGGAATCCACCCACGGCAAGTCGGCGGGGTTTTGTGCTGCTGCACCAGGCTGGTCACTGGCTGTGCCTGCCGGCAGATCGCTGCCGAACACCCAGTAGCCTGTTTCACCCGGCATAACCATGTTAATGCGGTCGCGGGCCTGCTGTTTCACGTAGTTCGGATCCTGCCAGCGGGATACCTGCTGCTTGAGGCCGTCCTGCGTTGCCTTGCTGGCGGCAATATCTGCGTTCAGGGCCGCTATCTCGGCCCGTTTGTCGATGAAGATCTTGACGGTGGGCGCCAGCATGATGGTGATGGCAATCACCACCACGGCAAGTGCCAGCATCCGGCCTGAGAACGCCTTGGCCGGTACCGGATCCTGGTTCTCTTCGTCCCGGACGGAACTTTGTCCGCCACCCGGTCTGGCCGCTTGCTTGCCGGCGGCCACGCCTGCCTTGACCGACGCGCTCAGCCGGCCGGCAGTTCCGGCCTTGGACCCGGCTCCGGCCTTGGCGGCCGCCAGTGCACCGGCCCGGGGATCTGCCGGTTTTGGGCCGGGTTCTGGCGCCTGCTGAGCGGCCGCGCCTGCCTTTGGGCCGCCGAAATCGGCACGGATGACGTCAGCGTCATCGATGGCCTCCTTGGGCTGCCGGGACGCTGGGGCAACCCTCGGAACTTTGGGACGGCGGGTAGCCATGACACTCCTGATACATGTGGCGCTTGGCGCAGGCCTCAAATAAGAACGGACTCAAAACAACAAAAACCGGTGGCTATGGTCTTTCCACCATAGCCACCGGTCAGTTGTTTACGCGGCTACTAGCCCTTGAAACGCGGGAAGGCGCTGCGGCCGGCGTAGCGTGCAGCGTCATCGAGTTCCTCTTCGATGCGCAGCAGCTGGTTGTACTTGGCAACGCGCTCCGAGCGGGCCGGGGCACCGGTCTTGATCTGGCCCGCGTTGGTGGCAACGGCGATGTCAGCAATGGTGGTGTCCTCGGTTTCACCTGAACGGTGCGAGGTGATGGTGGTGTAACCGGCGCGCTGGGCAAGGGAAACGGCGTCGAGCGTTTCGGTCAGCGAACCGATCTGGTTGACCTTCACCAGCAGGGAGTTGGCCGTATTGGTGTCCAGTCCCTGCTGCAGGCGGACCGGGTTGGTGACAAAAAGATCGTCGCCGACAAGCTGCACTTTGTCGCCGATGGCGTCCGTGAGTGTTTTCCAGCCGTCCCAGTCGTTCTCATCCAGCGGATCCTCTATGGAAACCAGCGGGTAGTCGGCAACCAGTTCGGCGTAGTAGGCGCTCATCTCGGCCGAGGTCAGTGCCTTGCCTTCAAACTGGTAGGCCCCGTCCGTGAAGAACTCGGAAGAAGCAACGTCCAGCGCCAGGGCGATGTCCGTGCCCGGGGTGTACCCGGCGTTCTTGATGGCTTCCTGGATGAGGTCCAGGGCTGCACGGTTGGACGGCAGGTTCGGTGCGAAGCCGCCTTCGTCGCCCAGGCCGGTGGCCAGGCCCTTTTCCTGTAGGACAGCCTTGAGTGCGTGGTAGACCTCAACGCCCCAGCGCAGACCCTCGGAGAACGTCTCGGCACCGAGCGGGACAACCATGAATTCCTGGATGTCGACGTCTGAATCGGCGTGCGAGCCGCCGTTGAGGATGTTCATGAGGGGTACGGGCAGCACGTGGGCGTTCGGGCCGCCCAGGTACTTGTACAGCGGCAGGTCCGCGGAAGCCGCCGCAGCATTGGCAACGGCAAGGGAAACACCCAGGATGGCGTTGGCGCCCAGTTTGCTCTTGTTGGGGGTTCCGTCCAGGTCAATCATGGCCTGGTCGATACTGCGCTGGTCCGTGGCGTCGAAGCCAATCAGGGCCGGGGCGATCTGGTCGATGACGGCGTCAACGGCTTTCTGGACACCCTTGCCAAGGTAGCGTCCCTTGTCTCCGTCGCGGAGTTCAACGGCCTCATGTTCACCGGTGGAGGCACCGGAGGGAACTGCTGCGCGGCCAATCTGGCCATCGGAGAGCAGAACTTCAACTTCTACGGTCGGGTTGCCGCGGGAATCGAGGATCTCGCGGGCGTGGATGGCATCGATAAGCGCCATGAATATGCTCCTTATGGTGAAGCGATCTGCTTGGGATCTGACAGCTGGGAAACGTAGCGGAAAAACTCGACGTCCTCGTCGGGTACCAGCGTAGTCGAGAGTGTTGCCGGTTACGGAAACCTATCCAGCCCCCGGACGTCATTATGGCGCGCGGTAGCTCTCCTGGTACCGCCGGACGGCCCCGCGGAGGGCGCGTTCGGCGTCGAACCCCTTGCTCCGGGCGGAGCCGACGACGGCGAACAGCAGCTCCCCGAGCTCCTCTTCGGTGTCGGGGGTTCTGACGTCTTCTGAGAAGGCGCGCCCGGACCCGCGGGTTTCACTCCCCACCGGGGAAGCAGGCTCAACCACCGGATGTGCCAGGCCGGCGCGCGCTGCCCGGTCAAGGGACTTTTGCGCTTTGGCCAGGGCCGGCAGTGCTCCAGGGATTCCATCAAAGGGATCCTGCCGTTCGGGTTTTTCTGCCATCTTCACGGCGTCCCACTTCCGCACAATCTCCACGACGGTGGCCGGGAAGGAATCCTGCAGTGAGCCGTCCGGCCGGAAGACGTGCGGGTTACGCCGGACCATCTTGGCAGTCAGGCCGCGCGCGACGTCGTCGAAACCGAACGTGCCGCGCTCTTCGGCGAGCCGGGCATGAAGCACCACCTGAAGCAGCACATCCCCCAGCTCGCCTTTCAGCTCAGCGTCGTCGGCACCGGTTTCGATCGTTTCCGCCACCTCATGGGCCTCCTCGAGGAGATACTCCACGAGGGATCCATGGGTCAGCGCCGCCATCCACGGGCAGTGCTCGCGGAGGGACGCGATGGTCCCGATCAGCCCCGGCAGCGGGTCATGCCCGTCCGCCGCGGGCCCATCGGTTGCGGCAGGCTGCTCTTTAGCCAAGGCCTGAGTAGGCGTCGTTGATGTACTCAACCAGGGCTTCCTTTTCCTCCAGCGGAAGGAAGGATGCCTCGGCAGCGTTGAGGGTGAGCTCCAGCAGATCGTCGAGATCGTAGTCGAACGTCTCAACCAGGAGCTCGAACTCGTCCGTCAGGGTCACACCGCTCATCAGGCGGTTGTCCGTGTTGATGGTGACGTTGAATCCGAGCTGGTACAGCATGTCCAGCGGGTGGTTCTCGATGCCTTCTCCGAACGAGGCAATTGCACCGGTCTGCAGGTTGGAGGAGGGGCAGATTTCCAGTGCGATGCCGCGGTCCCGGACCCAGCTGGCAAGCTCGCCCAGGGTGACCATGCCGATGCCGTCATCATCGCCGGGCTCGGCGTCCTCGTCATCAAAGTCCACCGTGATGTCCTCGGCGATGCGGACGCCGTGGCCGAGGCGCAGGGCCCGGCCGTCAACGAGCGCGGACTGGATGCTCTCCAGACCGGCAGCCTCTCCGGCATGAACCGTGGCCGGGAAATTGTTCTCGGCCAGGTAGGTGAATGCTTCCTTGAAACGGGACGGCAGGAAGCCGTCCTCGGCGCCTGCGATGTCAAAGCCCACGGCGCCCCGGTTGCGGTGGCGGACGGCGAGTTCGGCAATCTCCTGGCCTCGGTCGGCATGGCGCATGGCAGTGATCAGCTGGCCCACCTGGATCTCACGGCCGGTTTCGGCCACGGCGTCAACGCCGGCTTCAAGGCCTTCCTGGATCGCCTCAACAACCTCGTCAAGCGTCAGGCCCTTTTGCAGGTGCTGCTCCGGCGCCCATCGCACCTCGCCGTACACCACACCGTCGTCCGCGAGGTCTTCAACGAATTCCTTCGCCACGCGGAGCAGACCTTCCTTGGTCTGCATCACTGCGATGGTGTGGTCAAACGTCTCGAGGTAGCGGACCAGCGAACCGGAGTCGGCCGACTCGCGGAACCATTCGCCCAGGGCAACGGGATCGGTGGACGGCAGCGTGTGGCCGACGGCCTCGGCCAGGTCAATGATGGTGGCCGGGCGCAGGCCTCCGTCCAGATGGTCGTGAAGGGACACCTTGGGAAGGCTCTTCAGGTCGAAGTCGAGGGCAGGGGCAGTGTCAGGAATAGGCTCAGTCACGTTCCAACTTTAGGGTCGCAGGGCGTGCAATGCCAGCCGTTCGCCTACGGGGTGAATTCAGCGTCCGGATTCAGCTTCAGCGACGGCGATGTCAGAGGCGGCTTTCGGCTCCGTGACACCTTCGGTGGCGGGCGCGGCGTCATGGCGGCCGAGCCGCTTATGCCACCAGCGCAGAAGATGATCGATGATGATGCCGAGGACAATGGCGAATACCACAGCGATGCCCGCGCTCAGCAGCGGGTACTCGTGCAGCCATGTGAAGGAGCTTGCCAGAAGGCCGATACCGATGGAATACACCACCCAGGTGGCGCAGGCGAAGGCGTCCAACAGGAAAAACCTGCGGTGCGGAAAGCCCGTGGTGCCGGCGACGTAGTTGACTGCCACGCGCCCCCACGGGATGTACCGGGCCGTGAATATGAGTACGGCGCCCCGCTTTTCCAGTTCGTAGCGTGCCCAGCCGAAGACCTTCTGTACTTTTGGCCGCCGCATCCATTTCCAGCGCTCGAGGCCGATTTTCCGGCCCAGTAGGAATGCCATGTTGTCACCGGCAATGGCGCCGATGAGGGCGGTCATACCAAGAATCCAGAGGTTGGGCTCCCCGCTGTTCCGGGAAAACGCCGCCAGGGCCACAATGAGCGTCTCACTCGGGAGGATCATCGCGAAGCCGTCCACAAAGAAGAACACCAGGAGAACGGGGTAGATCCACCACTGACTAGCTGCATGGAGCACGGCCAAATTAATAAACTCCACGCGGGTGTTGCTCCTAGACGAAATGCTGCATACAAAAATAACGCAGACGGAAGTGATGTAAATCGCTCTTCAGTGTCCCACGGCCAAGGCGTCGTTCGCTACGCCTTGAGCCGGGGAACACAAAAACAACGGTACGCTGGCGCGCGTTCCCCCGTCGTCGTCCCGCGGGCTGATATCCGAGCCCCTGGGGCGTCCACCCGTGGGCTGAGACGCCGCTAGATTTTGCGTCCGGTAATCTCGTCGCCGGAGGGATCCGGGGCGCTCCCGCGCAGACGGCTGATTACAAGATCCACGATGATTCCCAGCACGATCGCACACACAATCGCGATGGCCGCTCCGAGCAGGTGATTGCTTTCAAACCATTGCCCGAAGAACAACCCGATCCCCACGGAATACCCGGCCCAGAGGCTGGCGGAAAGTACCGTCAGGCCAACAAACCGCATGTGGGCATAACCCGTGGCCCCGGCCGTGAGGTTAACTGCCACCCGCCCGATCGGGACAAAGCGCGCCACCAGGATCAGTGACGCGGGCCGTTTCCTGAGTTCGCGGCCGGCCCAGTCAAACGCCTTCTGCATGCGGGGACCCCGCATCCAGCGCCACCTGCCGGTCCCGACCCGCCGGCCGATCAGGTAGGCAATGTTGTCGCCCGAGAAGGCCCCCAGCGCCGCGACGAGAATAAGCAGCCACGGGTTGGGGACATCTGCCGTTGCGGAAACTGCCGCCAGGCCGACCACCACGGATTCGCTGGGAATCGGCGGGAAGAAACCATCAATGATGCAGCTGGCCAGAACCAGGAAGAGCACCCAGGGCTGCCCCGCGGCGGCCAGGATGAAGTCGTTGATCGCCTGCATTGGCTCAGGATATGCGGTCGATGATGAGCTTCTGCGCCGGGCGGGAACCCTCGGGAGCAATGACCACCGCGTCCTTCAGTGCTTCCTTTGCCCGGGCGAACTTCTCCGGGGTATCCGTCAGAAGCGTCATTAGTTGTTCGCCCGCCCTGACCATGGCACCTGGTTTGGCATGCATCCGCACGCCGGCGCCAGCCTGGACGGCATCTTCCTTGCGGGCACGTCCGGCACCGAGACGCCAGGCAGCAACACCTACGGACAGGGCATCGAGTTCCACGAGGACACCGTCTGCCGGGGCGTAGATGACCTCGGACTCCCTGGCAACAGGGAGTGTGGCCCGGGGATCTCCGCCCTGTGCCTCGATCATGCGGTTCCAGACGTCCATGGCGCGGCCATCCTTGAGGGCAGCCCCGGGATCGGCGTCGTGGACTCCGGCGCACGCGAGCATCTCCTCGGCCAGGCGGATTGTGAGCTCCACCACGTCCTCCGGTCCCCCGCCGGCCAGCACCTCCACGGATTCCTCCACCTCGATGGCGTTTCCGGCCGTGAGGCCCAGCGGAGTGCTCATGTTGGTCAGCAGGGCCACCGTGTTGACGCCGGCATCCTTGCCCAGGGCCACCATGGTCTCTGCGAGTTCCCGGGCACGGGCCTCGTCCTTCATGAACGCGCCGCTGCCCACCTTGACGTCCAGGACCAGCGAGCCGGTGCCTTCGGCGATTTTCTTGCTCATGATCGAGGACGCAATCAGCGGAATCGCTTCCACAGTTCCCGTAACGTCCCGGAGGGCATAAAGCTTCTTGTCCGCCGGAGCCAGGCCGGCACCGGCTGCGCAGATGACTGCACCGACATCCTGCAGCTGGGCCATCATTTCCTCATTGCTCAGGTCTGCGCGCCAACCCGGGATGGACTCCAACTTGTCCAGTGTTCCGCCTGTGTGGCCCAGTCCGCGCCCGGACAGCTGCGGGACTGCCACACCGAAAACAGCCACCAGAGGCGCCAGCGGCAGCGTGATCTTATCCCCCACGCCACCAGTGGAGTGTTTGTCGCTCGTCGGCTTCACACTGCCGTCGGGGCGCCGCAGGCTGGAAAAGTCCATCCTCTCGCCGGAGGCGATCATGGCCGCGGTCCAGCGGGATATTTCCGACCGGTCCATGCCGTTGAGCAGGATGGCCATGTTCAGGGCCGCCATCTGCTCGTCGGCGATGACACCGCGCGTGTAGGCGTCGATGGTCCAATCGATCTGCTCGGGGTTCAGCATGCCTTTGTCCCGCTTGATGCGGATGATGTCGACGGCGTCGAACGCTTCGGTTTTATTTGTGGTGCTTGTCACCGGGGTTCCTCCAGGTGTTGGGGACCAAATGCATCGGGGAGCACCTGGTCCATCGTCTTGATTCCGTGCGTGGTCATAAGCTCCATGCCGGGAGCCCGGAATTCATACAGCAGCTGGCGGCAACGCCCGCACGGCATCAGAACGTTGCCGCCTTCGTCCACACAGTAGAAGGCACGCAGCAGCCCGCCGCCGGTCATCCGGAGATTGCCCACCATGGCGCATTCCGCGCACAGCGTCAGGCCGTAGCTGGCGTTTTCCACATTGCAGCCGCTGACAATCCGGCCGTCCGCGGTGAGGGCGGCTGCCCCCACCGGGAACTTGGAATACGGGGCGTAGGCGTTTTTCATGGCGCTGTACGCCGCTTCTGCCAGGGCACGCCAGTCGACGTCCCCTGTTGCCGGGGCAGCGTTGTCCGGCACGGACGGGGCTTCGGCATCCGGCACCTCCATCAGCCCTTGACGTACGGTATGCCGCTGGCCGCCGGCGGCCTGGACCTGCCAACCAGTCCGGCCACGGCCAGGACCGTCACCAGATACGGAAGCATGGCCATGAACTGGCTGGGCACCGGGGTGCCGATGATGGTCACGATGCTCTGCAGATTGTCCGCGAAGCCGAACAGCAGCGCGGCGAAGAAGGCGCCGATCGGATTCCAGCGTCCGAAGATCAGGGCAGCCAGGGCAATGAAGCCTCGCCCGCCGGAGATCTCCTTGGTGAAGCTGTCGATCGCCACCAGCGTGAAGAAGGAACCGCCGATGCCGGCAATTGCGCCGCCCAGGGTCACGTTCCAGAACCGTGTGGCGTTGACCCTGATGCCCATGGTGTCCGCAGCCTGGGGGTGTTCGCCCACTGCACGGACCCTGAGACCCCACTTGGTCTTGAACAGCCCGATCCATACAACGATCACTGCAATGTACATGAGGTAGCCCACCACGGACTGCTTGAACAGGATGGGCCCGAGCACGGGGATGCTGGAGAGCACCGGGATGTCGATGATGGGCAGCCGGCCGGGCGAATTGAACTGCTCTTTGTTGGCCTGCATCACGGTGCTGAACAGGAAGCCGGTGACACCGGAAACCAGCACGTTGAGCACCACGCCCACAATGATCTGGTTCACGAGGTACTTGATGCTGAAGAGTGCCAGCACCATGGAGACGACAGCGCCCGCCGCAGCCGCGGCCAGCAGGCCGATGAAGGGACTCTTGGTCATGGAGGCCACCATGGCCGCGGTGAAGGCGCCGCCGAGGAGCTGGCCTTCGATGGCAATGTTCACCACGCCCACGCGTTCACACAGCACACCGGACAGGGAACCGAAGACCAGCGGCACGGCCAATGTCACGGAGCCTGCAATCAGGCCAGCCAGCGAGATGCTGGGAGTGCGGGCCCCGCCCACAACCCAGATCAGGAATGCGGCCACAAACAGCACAATAAAGGCGATCGACAGCCAGCCGGGGGCGGCCCGGCTCCTGGTCTTGAGGTACACGGTGTAGCCGGCCAGGCCGAGCATGATCACGGACAGGACAATGCCGCCCAGGAACGCCGGTACCTCGAGGGCCGGAAGCTGGAAGAAATCGCCGCCTGAGGAGATGCCGAACCTGGCTGTCTGGTTGGGACCCATCAGGCCGAAGAAGATGAAGGCCACAATGCCAAGGCCCGCCAGCAGGACGGGGGTCTGCCACGTGACCGGCTTTGCCGACGTGACCGGGACGTTTTCAGTTTCCGGCTGCGGGGTCCCCGGCCGGGGGGCTGTTGCTGTTGCGCTCATGCGGCACCTCCGGTGGTTGCGGCCTTGTGGGACGTGCCGGCTTTTGCCGTTTTCCTGCGGCGCGGATTCAGCCCGAACACTGCGCGGACCAGCGGCGGAGCCGCGATGAACAGGACGATCAGCGACTGGACCACCAAGACGATGTCGATCGGGGTGCCGGTCTGGATCTGCATCTGGACGGCTCCGGCGCGGAAGGCGCCGAACAGCAGGCCGGCTGCGAAAGTCCCCCACGGCGTCGAGCGTCCCAGCAGCGCCACGGTGATTGCGTCGAACCCGTAGGTTGCCGCAACGCCGTCGGTCAGGACCTTCTCGGTTCCTGCAACCTGGGCCACACCGGACAGGCCTGCCAGGGCGCCGGCGATTGCCATCACCAGGATGGTGGACCGGAAGACGTTGATGCCGGCCGTCTGCGCGGCCTTGGGGTTGGCTCCCACGGCCCTGAACTCGAAGCCCACGGTGGAGCGGTTGAGCAGCCACCACACCAGCACCGTGGCGGCGATGGCCAGGATGAAGCCGAGGTGGAGCCGGTACTGCGTACCCAGGATCTGTGGGTAGACGGCGTTCGGATCCAGGATCGGGGAGATCGGATTGGACTCCCCCGGCCGCTGGAAAGCTTGAGTATCCAGCAGGTACCGGAGGAAGTACAACGCGATGTAGTTGAACATGATGGTCAGGATGACCTCATGGGCGCCGGTCCGAGCCTTCAGAAGCCCCACCAGTCCCCCCCAGATGGCGCCGCCGACGATGCCGGCCACCAGAACCAGCAGCAGGTGCAGGCCTACCGGGAGATGCAGTGCGAAGCCCACCCAGGCAGCCAGGATGCCGGCCATGATGATCTGGCCCTGCGCACCGATGTTGAAGAGTCCCGCACGGAAGGCAAGGGCAACGCCAAGGCCTGCAGTGACCAGCGGGGTGGCGATGGTCAGGGTTTCCATCAGCGGGGCAGACTGGCCTGCCAGCCCGGCACCGCGCGGGTTGAAGACCGAGCCCTGGAACAGGGCCACATACGATCGGGTGGCGGCGGTCCATACAGCTGAGAGGAAGTCCGAGGGCCGGGCGAGGATGTAACTTGCCGTGGCCCCCACCTGCTTGTCCGTGCTGGCAATGAGCAATCCTCCGAGTATCAGCGCCAGCAGCACAGCCAGAACGGACACCGTGCCACTGCCGGTGAAGATCTTGCGCAGGAGTGTGTCCGGGCCACCGGGCAGGGTGCCGCTCTGGGCCGACATGGGGACAGCTGAAGGCTCAATTGCTCCGCCGGCTGTGTCCAGGGACGCTGCTGCAGCTATTTCTTCAGCAGCAGGTTTGCTCTTGTGGCGTTTCTCGGCAGGCTGCTCGGCAGCGTGCCTGTGGGGTTGCTTGTCAGACATTGTCGCCTCCTTCGGCGGGGGAGGAGGGAATCTTCACCGGACGGTCCGTGTGGGCTTCCTCGGGCGCCAGCCCTGCCATCATCAGGCCCAGGACGTCGCGTCCCGTCCCTGCCGGGACTATGCCCACCAGTTTGCCTTTGTACAGCACGGCAATGCGGTCAGCCAGTTCCATAACCTCGTCCAGCTCGGTGGACACGATCAGGACCGGTGTGCCGTTGTCCCGCTCGGCAACGATGCGCTGGTGCAGGAACTCGATGGATCCCACGTCCACACCACGGGTGGGCTGGGAGGCAATGAACAGACGGAGCGGCCGGGAGAGCTCCCGTGCCATCACCACTTTCTGCTGGTTGCCGCCGGACAGCGTTCCTGCGGCCAAGGAGCCCGAGGGTGTACGGACGTCGAATTCGTCAATCCGTGACCTGGCATTCTCCAGGATTTTGGCGGGGCTCATGCTGATGCCCCTGGCAAAGGGCGGCTGATCGTACAGATCCAGCACCAGGTTCTCCGCAATGGAAAAGGTGCCGATGAGTCCGTCGACGGTCCGGTCCTCCGGAACGAAGCCGACGCCTGCCTTGAGCACCTCCTTGACGCTGCGGCCCAGGAGTTCCTCCCCGTCAAGGAGGATGGAGCCGTGGCAGCGTTCCTGCAGCCCCAGGATGGCCTCCGTCAGCTCCGTCTGGCCGTTGCCCTGGACACCGGCCACGGCAAGGATTTCACCGCGGGCGACGCCGAAGCTGATGCCGTCCACCACATGTTGGCCGCTTGGTGCGATAACGGTGAGGTCCTTGACCTGGAACGTAGTTTCCTGGGGTTGGGCGGGGGCCTTGTCCAGGGTCAGGCTGACCGCACGGCCCACCATCATGGACGCCAGCTCAGTGGTCGAGGCGCCTGGGTCCGCCGTACCCACCACCTTGCCGCGCCTGATGACCGTAATAGTGTCGGACACTGCCTTCACTTCACGGAGTTTGTGCGAAATGAACACAATCGAGGTGCCGTGGCTTTTCAGCTGACGCATGATGTCCAGCAGTTCGTCGGTGTCCTGCGGAGTAAGCACGGCAGTGGGCTCATCCAGGATCAGCACCTTGGCGTTGCGCACCAGTGCTTTGATGATTTCCACACGCTGCTGGACGCCCACGGGGAGGTCCTCCACGAGGGCGTCGGGGTCGACGTCGAACCCGTATCTGTCAGAAATCTCCTTGATCTTGCGTCGGGTGTCGTCCAGGTTCAGGAAGCCGCCCGCTTTGGTTGTTTCGGCGCCCAGCGCCACGTTCTCGGCCACGGTGAAGACCGGCACCAGCATGAAATGCTGGTGCACCATGCCGATCCCCGCGGCCATGGCATCGCCGGGGCCGCGGAAGGTGACAGGCTTGCCGTCGACCAGGATTTCACCCTCGCTGGGCTCGTACAGCCCATACAGCACATTCATCAGGGTGGATTTTCCGGCACCGTTCTCGCCCAGCAGACAGTGGATCTGTCCGGATTCAACAACCACGTCTATGTGATCGTTGGCCACCAGGGAGCCGAAGCGTTTGGTGATCCCCTTGAGTTCAAGTTTCAAAACTCTGACCAATCTCGAAGCGCCCGGCAATGAACCCGAGCGGGATATGTGGCTGCAGCACCAGCCTAGTGCCTGCAGTCCTTGGTTGAGCGGACCATCCGCAACGAAAAGCGCCACCGCCCGGCGAGTCAATGACCATCCGGGTGGTGGCGCTTGGCGTGGGAAGTTATGCCTTGGGGCTGGCTGCGGACTCAACCTTCAGCTTGCCGTCAACGATGTCCTTCTTGATCTGGTCCAGCTCCGTCTTGAGCTCGGCCGGAACCTGGGATTCGAGGCTGTGGAACGGGGCCAGGCTGACTCCGTCGTTAGCGAGGGTGCCGACGTACGGCGTGTTGGAGAACTTGCCGTCCTTGTCGTCCTTCACAACGGTCTCAACGGCCTCGCCCATCTGCTTGATCACAGAGGAGAGCATAAGGTCCTTGTAGTCAGGAGCCGTCAGGAAGCCGTCGGAGTCGACCCAGATGAGCTTCACGTCCTTGCCTGCTGCCTTGGCTTCCTTCAGGGCCGCGCCGGCACCCTTGCCAACCGGACCGGCAACGGGCATCACGATGTCTGCACCCTGGTCCAGGAAGTTCTGGGTGAACTGCTTGCCCTTGTCCTGCTTTTCAAAGTCGCCGGTGAAGCTGCCGTCCTGCTTGGCCTTGTCCCAGCCAAGGACCTTGACGGTCTTTCCCTTTTGCTCGTTGTAGTACTTCACGCCGTCCGCGTAGCCGTCCATGAAGATGGTGACCGTGGGGATCTTGATCCCGCCGAAGGTGGCCACTGTTCCGGTCTTGGTGGAGCCGGCTGCGAGGTAGCCGGCCAGGAAAGCTGCCTGGGCGGTGTCGTAGATGATGGGCTTGACGTTGCTGATGGGGGTTTTGTAGCCGAAGTCAATGATGGCGAAGTGGCTGTCCGGGTTGGCTGTGGCCTGCTTTTTGGTGGCGTCGCCCAGCAGGAAGCCCACCGTTACCGTGAGGTCGCAACCGGCGGTGACCATGGCACGCAGGTTGGGCTCGAAATCGTTGTTGGTCTTGGACTCGACCTGGTTGACCTTGATTCCCAGATCCGTCTCGGCCTTCTTCAGGCCTTCGTAGGAAGACTGGTTGAATGACTGGTCATCGAATCCCCCGGAGTCGGAGACAATGCAGCCGGTGTAGTTACTTGCCGTGGCGGACGGGCCACCGGCTTCCGGGGCAGCTCCACAGCCGGTGAGCAGCAGCGCTGCGGCACCAACGGAGGCCACGCCGGCCATTGAACCGCGCTTGAGATTAGCACGCAGTGAGTTCTTCAATTTTCCTCCAGGAAGAAAGAGATAGGCGCCACGACGGGGATTCAATGAGTGTCCGTTTCTACACTGAAATTCTGTTTTCACTGATGGTTTCGCAGCACTGCGCCGAGGCGCACTGATGCAAGATACTTTAGTGGCCTGCGACACGTCCAGTACCACATGCGGGCTGAGACCTGAAGATTGTTGAGAACTTGTTACCAAGCAGTAGCGGGCGCCCCAAGTCACACGGCGCCCGCTGCTGCTGCTGCTGACAGCATGGTCCCGCTTAGATCCGCACCAGCATCTTGCCGGTGTTGGCGCCGTCCAGCAGATCCATAAAGGCCTGCGGAGCGTTCTCCAGCCCGTCCACCATGGTCTCGTCGTAGCTGATGGTTCCGTCCGCCAGCCAGGCCGACATCTTTTCCGCGAATTCGGCAGCGTGCTTCCGCTGGCCGCCCACCAGGAATCCGCGGAGGGTCAGCTGCTTGCCGATTGCTGCCATCAGGTTCCGCGGACCGGCGGGCGGTTCGGTGGAGTTGTACTGCGAGATGGCACCGCACATGGCCACGTGTCCGCCCACGTTCAGCACCGACAAGGCGGCCTCAAGGTGGTCCCCGCCGACGTTGTCGAAGTAGACGTCGATCCCGTTCTCTCCGGCGGCTTCCTTCAGCTGATCCCGAACGGGACCGTCGTGGTAGTTGAAGGCGGCATCGAAGCCAAGCTCGAGCAGCCGGGCCACTTTTTCCGGCGTGCCGGCGCTCCCGATCACCCGGGAAGCGCCCATGGCCCTGGCAATCTGCCCCACCAGCGAACCCACGGCCCCGGCGGCGCCCGAGACGAAGACTGCATCCCCGGCCTTGAATTCGGCCACCTTGAGGAGGCCGGCATACGCTGTCAGGCCGGTCATGCCCAGCGCCCCGAGGAACGCCGACGCCGGAGCGAGATCCGTGCGCGCCAGTGTGGTTGCTCCGACATCCACTACCGTGTATTCGCGCCAGCCGAGTTGATGCACGACGGCGTCCCCCACCTTGCGTCCTTCGGATCTGGACGCGATCACCTCACCTACCGCTCCGCCGTCGAGCGCTGCATCCAGGGCAAACGGTGCTGAATAGGACTTCACATCATTCATCCGGCCCCGCATGTACGGGTCAACGGAGAGGTAAAGGTTGCGGACCAGAACCTGGCCGTCCTGGAGTTGCGGCAACGGCGCCTCGGCCAACCGGAAGTTCTCCGGAACCGGCCGGCCCACGGGGCGCGACGCGAGCCGGATTTCGCGGGTTGACGCCGGCAGCTGGACTGCCTGGTTGTCGCTCATGCTGCGAACTCCACGAGGTTGATGGCGACGTCCATGTTGCCGCGTGTGGCGTTGGAGTAGGGGCAGATCCGGTGGGCCTTCGCCATCAGCGCCTCCGCAGTCTCCCGGTCCAGGGCGGGCAGGGCAATCTCCAGCTCAGCCGCCAGGCCGTAGCCTTCACCGCTGTCGAGGGCGCCGAAATGGATCTTGGCAGCCACGGCGGAATCGCTCAGATCGGCACGTTGCTTGCGGCCCACCAGCCGGAGGGCTGAATGAAAGCAGGCCGCGTACCCTGCGGCGAAAAGCTGCTCCGGGTTGGTTCCTTCGCCGTTGCCGCCGAGCTCTACCGGGCTGGCCAGACCGACGTCGAGTTTGCCGTCTTTGGTGCGTGCGTGGCCGTCGCGGCCTTCGCCGGAGGCCAGTGCCTCGGCAGTGTAAAGAGTCTTCATGTGCTGTCCGTTCTATTGGATTGGAAGTCTGTTGGATTGGGATCAGTGTGAGTCGTGGAGGGCGGCCGTGAGCCTGCCCAGGGTGTCCCGGAGCTGGTCAAGCTCCGCGGCCGTAAGGCCTGCTGCATCAGCCAGGTGCTGCGGGATCCCGGTGGCTTTGCTGCTGAGTGCCTGGCCTGTGTCAGTCAGTTGGACGGCCACCCTGCGCTCGTCCTCGGCGGACCGGCGTCGCTCCACGAGCCCCAGCGCCTCGAGCCGCTTGAGCAACGGTGACAGTGTGCCGGAATCCAGGCCCAGTTCATCGCCCAGCTCTTTGACCCCGCGCGGTTCGTTTTCCCACAGCACCAGCATCACGAGGTACTGAGGATACGTCAGGCCCATTGCGTCGAGCATGGGCCGGTAAACGGCAGTGGCCGCCCGCGACGCCGAGTAGAGGGCGAAGCACACCTGGCGGTCCAGTCTGGGGGCATCGGTCACGTCTAAAACGATAGCGCACAATTCAATTGTGCACAACTCCATTGGTCAAACACGAGCGCATAACGGGCAGCTGAGGCCGCGAAATCTCCGAGATCAGGACTCCGAAATCAGGGCCTCAAGTGTCCGTTTGCGCCAGGGAATGGGAGGGTTCAGAGGTCCCGGA
This sequence comes from Micrococcaceae bacterium Sec5.7, assembly GCA_039636785.1. Taxonomy (NCBI): domain Bacteria; kingdom Bacillati; phylum Actinomycetota; class Actinomycetes; order Micrococcales; family Micrococcaceae; species Micrococcaceae bacterium Sec5.7. The sequence continues at coordinate 322,899 of CP144169.1, forward strand.
TGGTGCGCAGGGCGGCGGCGGTAAGCACCTGGATGCCCAAACCCAGGGCTCGCTCATCCAGGATGTAGTCGCCGCGGTGGAGATCGTATTCCTCGCCGCCCGGCGTCTTGGTGCCCAGGCGCATCATGGCTCCGGGAAGTTCGGCCAGGAACCAGGCGAAGTCCTCGCCGCCCATGGACTGGGGCGTGAGCACCACGGCGCCTTCACCGATTTCGGCACGGGCGGCCGCTTCGATCAGGGCCGTCTCGTGCTCGGAGTTCACCACCGGCGGCACTCCCCTGGTGTGCTCAAGATGGACGTCAACGCCATAGGGCTCCGCCACCTGCCGCACTACTTCATCCAGCAGTTCGCCGGCGCTGTGCCAGGCATCGCGGTCCAGGCACCGCATGGTGCCGGCCATGTATCCGGTCCCCGGAATGGCGTTGGGCGCCGAGCCTGCGTTGATCTGGCCCCAGACCACCGAAACACCGCTGCGCACATCAACACGGCGTGACAACACTGCCGGAACGTTGACAGCGATCTGGGCCAGCGCGAACACGAGGTCCTCGGTGAGGTGCGGACGCGAAGTATGGCCACCGCGGCCGCTCAGCTCGATCTTGATGGTGTCCGAGGCGGAGGTGATGGCCCCGATGCGGGTACCGATGCGCCCGACGTCGATCCTCGGATCACAGTGCAGCGCCAGGATGCGCGGCACACCGTCCAGGACACCCTGTTCGATGCAGGAGAGAGCGCCGCCCGGCATGGTTTCCTCTGCGGGCTGGAAAATGATGCGCACCCTTCCGCGCAGGGGTGATTCCTGATGCATGCTCTGCAGGATCAGGGCCACACCCAGCATGGTGGTGGTGTGGATGTCATGGCCGCAGGCATGGGTTACGCCATGATTTTTGGAGGCGAAGGGAAGCCCGGTCTCCTCGATAATAGGCAACGCGTCAATGTCCCCGCGGAGTGCGGTGGCGATGGGACCCTCGCCGATGTCCACCGTCAGCCCCGTGCCTTCAAGCCGGCGCGGGGCCAGCCCTGCGGTTTGCAGTCGTTCCACCAGTTTGTCGGTGGTGCGGAACTCTTTGAACGACAGCTCAGGGTGCGCGTGCAGGTCCCGGCGGAAATCGATCAGTTCCGGCAGCAGCGGCTCGAGCCACGGCCCCACCAGAGCGGTGGGCTGAGCTTCTGTAGTGTAATTGCGCACAGAATAACTCTATCGAGCGTGCAAAGAATACCGGCATCGCTGCCGGCGCGTTACGGATTCCGGACTTTTCTCAGAGCAGGCTGCGCATGAAGCGTGCGGTACTCCTGCGGCCCTAGAGAACGTCGGTATCGCCGCTGGCTTTGAGCCTGTCAACCGCACCCTTGACCCGCTGAGCGTGTTCCTTGGTGGTGACAAGCAGCGCGTCCGGAGTGTCCACAATGACCACGTCCTTGATGCCGATCAGGGCAATGACACGCTTGGTATCGGACACCACCACCCCGCTGGCATTTTCAGTGAAAACGCGGGCGCCTTCGCCGAGGACTGTGACGTCGTCCACCTCCCTGGCGCTGTTGAGCCGGCCTACGGAAGCAAAGTCCCCGACGTCGTCCCAACGGAAAGTACCAGGCACGACGGCGACGTCCCCGGCAGCCGCTGCCGGCTCTGCCACTGCGTAGTCAATGGCGATTTTGGGCAGTGTGGGCCAAATGCGGGCAGTGACCTCATCGCGTTCCGGAGTGTCCCAGGCCTCCGCGATCTCCTGCAGACCCGCGAAGAGCTCGGGCTGGTTGGCTTCCAGATGCTTGAGCATGAGGGAGACCGGAGCCACGAACATGCCGGCATTCCAGACATACTCGCCGCTGTCCACGTACTGCTGCGCCACTTCTTCATCCGGCTTCTCCACGAATTCCACCACGGCCTGCGCGCTGGGCGCACCCGGAATATTCAGCTTTTCGCCGGAACGGATATAGCCGAATCCGGTGGAGGGGTGGGTGGGCTTGATGCCGATGGTTACGATCTTCCCTGCGGCGGCCGTGTGAATGGCCTCGCGGACTGCCTCCTGGAACAGATTGTCCGGGCTGATGACCTGGTCTGCGGCGAAGGATCCCATGATGATGTCCGGGTCCCGCTGGTGAAGAATGGCGGCTGCGAGGCCAATGGCCGCGCCGGAATCCTTGGGTTCGCTTTCAAGCACCAGATCCGAGTCCTGAACCTCAGGCAGTTGGCGGCAGACGGCGGCGCGGTGAGCCGTGCCGGTAACCACCAGGACACGGTTGCCCGCAAGGGGCTCCAGCCGGTCGTAGGTTGCGCGGAGCAAAGTGCTGCCGGAACCCGTGAGGTCATGAAGGAACTTGGGAGCTGCTGCACGTGACAGAGGCCAGAGGCGGGTCCCCACACCGCCCGCCGGAATGACCGCGATGAAGCGGCTCAGCGCGGAATCCTGGCTTGTCATTTTGTCTGTACTCATCACGATTACTTTAGCTGACGGCTTCAGGGAATCACCGCGGAGGGGATTCCGGGTGCAAGTTGGGCGCGCAGGATGTGGCCTTGATCTCAAAAATGGCCAAAAACCGCGCCGGGCGCCGTCACCAAGGAACTCCTAAATTGAATAAGCTGTGAGCGAAGCCTAGATTTAGGCCTGAGCTATGAGTGCTCTCGCAGCAGGCGTTCCCCCCGCGTGGATCCCATGCCAGCGCCGCTGTGTTGCAGGGAGGTTTATTCAGTGCCGACAAAACCAGCTGGCACCTTGTACCGCGGCCGTGAAGGCATGTGGTCCTGGGTTGGACACCGCATTACAGGTGTTGTGATCTTTTTCTTCTTGTTGGTCCATGTGCTGGACACATCCCTTGTGCGGGTGTCCCCCGATGCCTACACCGCGGTGATCGGCACCTACCAGAACCCGCTGATGGCCGTGGGTGAAACGGGCCTGGTCGCAGCGATTGTGTTCCACGCCTTCAACGGCCTGCGGATCATCGCCGTCGATTTCTGGAAAAAGGGCGCGAAGTACCAGCGCCAGATGCTCTGGGCAGTCCTCGCTCTCTGGATTGTCACCATGGTGGCCTTCGCTATCCGTCACCTGTCCCTCGCCTTCGGAGGTCACTAAGTCATGACTACTACTGAGATCCAGTCCCCGCGCAGCGGGAAGATCGAGCCGAAGTACCGCCGTCACGGCAGCTCCAGGGGCAACTTCGAAATGCTCGCCTGGCTGTTTATGCGCCTGTCCGGCGTGGTGCTCATTGTCCTCATCTTCGGGCACCTGTTTGTGAACCTCATGGTGGGCGAGGGTATCCACGCCATCGACTTTGGCTTCGTTGCCGGCAAGTGGGCCGACCCGTTCTGGCAGTTCTGGGACCTTGCCATGCTGTGGCTGGCCATGCTGCACGGCACCAACGGTGTGCGCACCATCATCAATGACTACGCCGAGAAGGACTCCACCCGGCTGTGGCTCAAGATTGTGCTCTACGCCGCAACCACCGTCATCATCGTTCTGGGCACCCTGGTGATCTTCACGTTCAACCCGTGCCCCATGGTGGACGGCGTTCCCCTGCCCGGCGGCTTCTGCCCCGCGCCGTAGCGGTTTTCTGTTTTTGTCTGCAGCGTAGTGCGGGCAGCGATTTTGCGGAGCAGGCTTCGCCGGCCCGTTGTTTCATAGCGAATTTTGAGAGAAAGAGCGTCTGGTATGCAGGTCCATAAGTACGACGTCGTCATCGTCGGTGCCGGTGGCGCCGGCATGCGCGCCGCGATCGAATCCGGTCAGCGTGCGCGAACAGCAGTACTGACCAAGCTCTACCCCACCCGCTCTCACACCGGTGCGGCGCAGGGCGGCATGTGTGCGGCATTGGCCAACGTCGAGGAAGACAACTGGGAATGGCACACCTTCGACACCATCAAGGGCGGCGACTACCTGGTTGACCAGGACGCCGCTGAAGTCATGGCCAAAGAGGCCATCGACGCTGTGCTGGACCTCGAAAAGATGGGTCTGCCGTTCAACCGCACACCCGAGGGCCGGATCGACCAGCGCCGTTTCGGCGGGCACACCCGGGACCATGGCAAGGCCCCCGTCCGCCGGGCATGTTACGCAGCTGACCGCACGGGCCACATGATCCTGCAGACGCTGTACCAGAACTGCGTCAAGCACAACGTGGAGTTCTACAACGAGTACTACGTCCTGGACCTCCTGACTGTTGAAGAGGATGCTGTCCGCGAGGACGGCACGCCGTACAAGCAGAAGCGTGTTGCCGGTGTGGTCTCCTACGACCTGGCATCCGGAGAATTGCACGTCTTCCAGGCCAAGTCAGTCATCTTTGCCACCGGCGGTGCCGGCAAGGTCTTCAAGACCACGTCCAACGCGCACACCCTGACCGGCGACGGCATGGGCATCGCGTTCCGCCGCGGCATCCCCCTGGAGGACATGGAGTTCTTCCAGTTCCATCCGACAGGCCTCGCGGGCCTGGGCATCCTGCTTTCGGAGGCGGCACGTGGCGAAGGCGCCATCCTGCGCAACTCCGAGGGTGAGCGCTTCATGGAGCGGTACGCCCCCACCATCAAGGACCTGGCACCACGCGACATCGTGGCCCGCTCCATGGCCAACGAAGTCCGCGAGGGCCGCGGCTGTGGCCCGAACAAGGACTATGTGCTCCTTGACCTGACCCACCTTGAGCCTGCCCACATCGACGCCAAGCTGCCGGACATCACCGAGTTCGCCCGCACCTACCTAGGGGTTGAGCCGTACACGGAGCCGGTTCCGGTCTTCCCCACGGCCCACTACGCCATGGGCGGCATCCCCACCACCATCAGCGCCGAAGTGCTGCAGGACAACAACACCGTGATCCCTGGCCTCTACGCTGCCGGTGAAGTAGCCTGCGTGTCCGTGCACGGTTCCAACCGCCTGGGCACCAACTCGCTGCTGGACATCAACGTGTTCGGCAAGCGCGCCGGCATCGCAGCCGCCGAATACTCCAAGACAGCCGAGTTCGTTGATCTGCCGGCGGATCCGGAAGCCGATACCCTGCAGCTTTTGGAACACGTCCGGACTTCGGAGGGCACCGAGAAGGTTGCTGCCATCCGCAAGGAACTGCAGGACACCATGGATGCCAACATGCAGGTGTTCCGCACGGCTGAGACGCTGAACCAGGTCCTGACCGACATCGCATCCTTCGAGGAGCGGTACCAGCGCATCAGCGTCCAGGACAAGGGAAAGCGCTTCAACCTTGACCTGCTCGAGGCTGTTGAGCTGGGCTTCCTGCTGGAGCTCGCCAAGGTCATGACCGTGGCGGCACTGCACCGTGAAGAGTCACGCGGCGGCCACTTCCGCGAGGACTTCCCGGACCGTGACGACGAGAACTTCATGAAGCACTCCATGGCGTACAAAGAGGACCTTGCACCGGCGGACGGGACGGCGGGAACCGCGGAAACAACCGCCGGGATCCGGCTTGGCACCAAGCCGGTTGTCTTTACGCGCTACGAGCCGATGGTGAGGAAGTACTAAAATGACCGCTGAACTTGCTGAGCCAGTCTCCAAGATCGAACTGCCTGCCCACATCGGAGGCGGCGGAGAAATCCCCTCCTTTGATGTCACGCTGCGGGTCCGCCGCTACAACCCGGAGGTCTCCGAGGAGTCCACCTGGGACGAATTCAAGGTCACCATGTACGGCACCGACCGTGTGCTGGATGCCTTGCACAAGATCAAATGGGAGATCGACGGCTCCGTTTCCTTCCGCCGCTCCTGCGCCCACGGCGTCTGCGGTTCCGATGCCATGCGCATCAACGGCCGCAACCGCCTCGCCTGCAAGACCCTCCTCAAGGACCTGGACACGTCCAAGCCCATCACCGTTGAGCCCATCAAGGGCCTGCCGGTGGAGAAGGACCTGATTGTGGACATGGAACCCTTCTTCCAGTCTTTCCGCGAGGTTATGCCGTTCCTGATCAACAGGGGCCACGAACCCACCAAGGAACGCCTGCAGTCCGCCGAAGACCGCGAACGGTTTGATGACACCACCAAGTGCATTCTCTGCGCCGCGTGCACGTCCTCGTGCCCGGTTTTCTGGACCGACGGCCAGTACTTCGGCCCGGCGGCGATCGTCAACGCGCACCGCTTCATCTTCGATTCCCGCGATGATGCCGGCGACATGCGCCTGGAGATCCTGAACGACAAAGAAGGTGTGTGGCGTTGCCGCACCACCTTCAACTGCACCGAAGCATGCCCGCGCGGCATCCAGGTGACGCAGGCAATTGCCGAGGTCAAACAGGCAATTCTTTCCCGCAGGATCTAATCCAGTTCACCGCGGACGACGGCGCCGCTCACCATTGTGGTGGGTGGCGCCGTCGTGTTTTCCACAGTTTCACAAGCTCCAGGCGAAAGGGAGTGCGATGTCACGTTCCGAACGGGTCAGTTTCGAAGGCACCACCGGCGAGCTGCTGTCCGGCATCCTGGATATCCCCGGGGGACCGATGAAGGGCTGGGGTGTGTTCTCGCACGGGTTCACCCTGGGCAAGGACAGCCCTGCTGCTTCGCGGATGTGCAAGGCGCTGGCGGACAACGGCGTGGGCATGCTGCGCTTCGACAACCTAGGCCTGGGCGATTCCGCCGGGCTCTGGTCCGAGGGCTCGTTCAGCCACAAGGTGGCGGACACAGTCCGGGCCGCAGAATTCATGCGCGCCGAGGGCAAGGCCATCTCGCTGCTGGTGGGCCATTCGTTCGGCGGCGCGGCCGTGCTGGCGGCAGCGCACCAGATCCCGGAGCTCGACGCCGTCGCCACAGTGGGCGCGCCGTTCTCACCGAAGCATGTGGCCCACGTTTTCGACGCGGCACTGGATAAGATCCTCAGCGAAGGCAGCGCTGAAGTGGACCTGGGCGGCAAACGATTGGAGATCCGCAAGCATTTTGTGGAGGATCTGGAGAATGCCGACCTCACAGACTGCATCACCCGGCTGCACACGCCGCTGATGCTGCTGCACTCCCCCACCGACAACACGGTGGGGATCGAGAACGCCAGCACTATTTTCATGACTGCACGGCATCCGCGGAACTTTGTGTCCCTCGAAGGCAGCGATCATCTGCTGACCGGCAAGGGTCAGGCCGCCCGCGCAGCCAAGATCATTTCTGCCTGGGCCGACCAATACCTCGACGCCGGGCAATAGGAACCGCGGGACGGTCACGGTCCGCGGGAGTCTTACCGGGCTGGATCTGGCGAGAGCCCCGGCCCGCCTTCCTGGCCTCAGGGGCGTTGCTGAGGTCCTCCTCGCGGATGGCGGACCACGCTGCGGCCACGAGGTAGACCTGGCTGACAAGGTTGAACCAGATCAGCAGCCCGATGATGATGGCGAACGGCGCCAGGATGGGGTTCCGCCCCGCACCCGCCAGCAGCTCGGTACTGAAAACCTGCAGGACGGTGGTGCCGATTCCAGCCAGGATGGTCCCTTCCAGGAATGCGCGGCGTGAGAGCTTGAGTCCTCCGGCCAGCCGGAACATCACCACGGCCGTTACCCAGCTGAGCAGCAGCGGCACTGCGATCTTGATTATTGCCGCCACCGGGCCGGCTAGCGCAGGATCCAGCTGCAGGAGTCCAATCACCCAGCCTGATGCGGTTCCGAACAACAGCGACACACCGGAGCTGATCACAAGGGCCACTCCCAGCAGGAGCAGAGTTCCGGCGTCGTGCAGTTTCAGGACCACAGGATTCATTTTCAACGGACCGAGCCGCATCACGCCTCGGAGGCCGTCACGCAGACCGGCGATCCAGCCCAGTGACGTGATGATGGTGACCGCGGCGGCAATAACGGCTGTCCAGCCCAGTCCCTGGGGGTTCAGGAGATCCTGCGGATCGACCAGCCCTTCGCCGCCGTTCACTTTCAGCAGCCCGGGGGCACTCGCGGACACATTGCCGATAATCCGGTCCAGCAGCTCGGGCTGCCCCCGCAGCACCAGCCCCGCAATGGAGAATCCGGTGGTCAACAGTCCTGTGATGGAGAAGAACATGTTAAAGCCGATGCCGGCGCTCATCAGCGGGCCATGCTGGAGGCTGTAGTGCTGCCAGGCACGCATGGGCCTGAATGCGTTGAGCTTGGCCAGCAACCATTGGAACATCGCGAGGGGCCGCGCGAGCGGGCCGTTACCGGACCGCCTGGCTTTGCCCCACTCCACCCTTTTCCGGATGACTTCCCGTTTCAGGCTGGCGCGATCAGTGGGAAGCGGAGGCTCCATCGGATCTTTTAGCCCGGCGTGAGTCTCGTTCGCTGTCGGTTTCGATGCCAAAGTCCAGCTCTTCCCGTAGCTGCCAGATACCGTCGGTATCGTGCTCGTAAAGTCCCATGCTAGCCACCGGAAACGTTGCCCTGTAGTCCTTCAACACCGTTTCCGCCTCGTCAAGGCTCTCGGGTGCGACATCGTGGGCAATGGTGACATGCGGGTGGAACGCGAACGGCAGATCCCGTTCCAGCGGTCCTGCCTGCAGCTGTTCATGCAGGTTGACGCACGCCCCGAAGCCGTCCTCGACATTGATGAACACCACCGGCGAGACTGGCCTGAACGATCCTGTCCCGGCAATGGTGACCGTAAACGGCTCCTGCCGGCGGGCCACGTCGCGGACATGGCAGCGGGTGGCTTCCCAGTCGTTGGTGGGGGTTGTGGTGATCAGCGTGATGTGGGCGGGGATCACTCCGGCCATGGGGTCGCCAAAGGATGCCCGCCACCGCTGCAGTTCCTCGGCAATGGCAGGCGGGAAGCCCAGAATGACGCCAACGCTCATTCCTTCACTGACACTGCTGGTGGCCGACATTGAACTAGCGGGCTCCTGTGCGGCGCAGTGGTGGCAGGAAGCCCATCCGCTCATAGGCCTGGGCGAGCGTCACGGAGGCGATTTCGCGTGCCCGCTCGGCGCCCTGGGCCAGCAGCCGGTCCAGTTCGGCCGGATCGCCCATGAGCTCGTTGGTGCGGTCACGCAGAGGCGTGATGAACTCCACCAGCACGTCGGCCAGATCCACCTTCAGGTGGCCGTACATCTTGCCCTCGTATTGCTGCTCAAGATCCGCAACCGACGTGCCCGTCAGCGTGGAGTAGATGGTGAGCAGGTTGGAAATACCGGGCTTGGCTTCCGCGTCGAAGCGGATCTCCGTGCCGGCGTCAGTCACGGCTGATTTGATCCGCTTGGCTGCTACCCTGGGGTCCTCCAGCAGCTGGATGGCACCGTTGGGAGATTCACCGGTCTTGGACATCTTGGCGGAAGGGTTCTGGAGATCGTAGATCTTGGCGCTGGACTTCAAAATGGTGGCTTCCGGCACCGTGAAGGTCTTACCGAAACGGGCATTGAACCGGTGAGCCAGATTACGCGTCATTTCAAGGTGCTGGCGCTGGTCCTCGCCCACGGGAACCAGATCCGCCTGGTACAGCAGAATGTCGGCAGCCATCAGTGTGGGGTACGCAAACAACCCGACGGTGGCGGCATCCGCTCCGGCCTTCTGGGTCTTGTCTTTGAACTGCGTCATGCGGGACGCTTCGCCGAAACCGGTGATGCAGTTCAGTGCCCAGGCCAGCTCGGCATGTTCCGGCACGTGGGACTGCACAAAGAACGTGCACTTTTCCGGATCGATTCCCGCGGCAATGTATTGTGCCGCCACGATCCGTGTCCGCCTGGCCAGTTCCGCCGGTTCAAACTCGACGGTGACGGCATGCAGGTCCGGGATGAAGAACACGGCGTCATACTCTGCCTGCATGTCCACCCAGTTGCGGACGGCGCCGATGTAATTGCCCAGGTGAAGGGAGTCGGCCGTGGGTTTGGCACCGGAGAGGATGCGCTTTTTGCGTTCAGTTGCGGCGGGGATTGTCATTCGGTGAAAACCTTCAGGGCTTAGAGCCGGTAGTCCACTACCAGCGGTGCATGGTCAGAGAAGCGCGTGTCCCATGACGCCGCCCGGTCAACGGTTGCCGACACTGCAGCTGCCGCGAGGGCCGGGGTGGCCATGTGGTAATCGATGCGCCAGCCAGTGTCATTGTCAAAGGCCTGGCCACGCTGCGACCACCACGTGTAAGGGCCGTCGACGCTACCCGCCAGGCCCCTGTGGACGTCCTTCCAGCCGATTTCCTCACCGAAGAAGCGGTCAAAGTACGCGCGCTCGCCCGGAAGGAATCCTGCACGTTTGACGTTGCCCTTCCAGTTCTTGATATCCAGCTCCGTATGACCCACATTCAGGTCGCCCACTACCAAGGCATGGTCACTGTGCTTGGCCAGCTCCGGAAGCCTGTTGATCATGACGTCCAGGAAACGGTATTTGTCCACCTGCTTGGGGGTGTCCGCCTCGCCGGAATGGACGTAGGCGCTCACCACTGTCAGCTGGGAATCCTTGCCGGCTGCGTCGGTCACAGCGAAGTCAGCCTCGACCCAGCGCCCGGTGGTGGCGAAGTAGTCATCGCCAATGCCGTTTCGCGTGGCCAGTGGCTTCTCGCGGGAGGCAATGGCCACTCCGGCGCGTCCCTTGGCTTCAGCTTCCGCATGGAGGATGTGCCAGCCCTCCCCGAGGAGTTCGCCGACAATCGCGTCCGGCGCCCTGACTTCCTGGAGGCACAGGATGTCCACCCCGCGGGGCTCAAGCCATGCCGCCATGCCCTTCTTGTAGGCAGCACGGAGGCCGTTGACGTTGACTGATGCGATGCGAAGGTGGTCCTTCTTCAATGCCGATCTCACCCGCACCACTCTAGTCGATGATGGTTCCGCTGACGGGCTCGCCGGCGCCACCAGGGGACTTGATCAAGTCGCGGGCATTGGTGGCAGTGATCTCCATGGTCTCCAGCGCCCTGCGGATGGTGTCCTGGTCGGCGGCATCGCCCTTGGCACGTTCCTGGGCAACAACGCGCACCTGTACCTGGACGATCTTGAAGGAGTGGTCCAGCTTGAGGTTGCGGACTTCATCCGCTTCGCTGCGTTCGCGTACCAGGCGGGTGCCGCCGTGATCCGCAGAGCCCGACGACGGCGCCCGGCCGGCTGCTGAGTTGAAGGCATTCTGCGCCTGGGCCAGTTTGGCGCCGGCTTTTTTGGCCGCCTTCTGGATGCTGAACACCACAAACGATGCGAGGAGCAGCCAGAACAGCGCGATGACGGCCACGATCCAGCCCACGACGTCGTTCTGGTTGGCCGCGAAGATGACGGCCACGAGGAACGCGACGATGAAAACGCTCATGCCCAGTCCGCCGATTCGGAACATGGAGAATCCGCCCTTGGCCGGGTTTGACGATGCCGGATTGGACGAAGACTTGGAGTTGCCCACAGATTGCATGGATCCATTGTCTCAAACCAGTGCCGGGTCTTGGCGGCGCTTCCACCGCCGGCGAACAAGCCCTTCGAAAGGCCGGCGGGTGAAGCGTCTACTGCCTCCTGCCACCGGGATGCGGAACGGTGTAACCCTGGCCCTGGACACCGGCTCACCCCGAAGTCATCGGTTTGCAGGCAAAGGTAACGATCAGGTAACGTTGGCGGCTGGGCCTGAAGGCCTGGCCCGTACGCAGGGCCGGGATGCCTGAACGCAAGGCCCGGATGCGCAGAGCGGAGCCGTAGTAGCTCCGGCCCCTGTGAAGGGGACCGAAAGAAGCGTCCCGCATTCGTAATCACCCTATTTGTGACTGTCGTTTGCGCCAGTCCTAACCCCGAAGGGGTCTCTCTTGTTCAAGAAGAAAATAGCCATAGCAATTACCATCGGCGCTTTGTCCCTGACCGGGTGCAGCATCGCTCCCACGTCAGGACGGGCGTCGGCCCCATCCCCGGCAGACCGTGCGGCGTCAGCGCCATCCCCGACGGGCCGGGCGTCAGCCCCATCCCCGGCAAGCCGGGCGGCCTCAGCCCCTGCCGCCGCAGCCCCGGCATCTTCAGCCGCGGCAACCCCGGCGCCGGTCCCGGCCGCTTCTGGCACGGACCCAGCCCCCACCGCCGCAGCGTTGGCAGCGGCAGCAACCTCTCCGGGCACGGCTCCGGCTGCCGCAGCCCGCACTTCGGCCGCCGCTGCTGCAGCCCCGGTGGCCGTCGCACCCGCTGCCAACCATGTAGCGGCCGCCACGACGGGCGACGGCACGCAGGCAGCCACCGCCTTCGGCTGGGGTCCGGTCCTTGCCGGCGACGAGTTCTCCAACACCGGCGCACCTGACCGCACAAAGTGGGGTGTCTACAACGGTGCAGGGCATGCGGGCAAGGGCGTCCGCAGCCCCGCGGCCTGGTCCGTCGCCAATGGCGTGGCCACGGTACGCGGTGACTCAGCCGGCACCACTGGCGGCATGTCGGCAAAGTTCGCGCAGCAAAAGTACGGTCGCTGGGAAACGCGTATGAAAACCAGTGCACGGGACCCGAAGTACCACCCGGTCCTGATCCTCTGGCCCAATAACAACGCTTCCCCGAACTGTGCCGAGATCGACTATGCCGAGGGCAACGCGGAGACCGCCAAGATCAAGTTCTTCCTGCATTACGCCTGCGGCGGCCGGGATTTCCAAACCACAGCGGCGCGGCCGGTTGATACCACGCAGTGGCATAACTACTCGGTGCAGTGGACCCCGGCCGGCATCACCGGATACGTCGACGGAGTGAAGACCTTCACCGACACGAACCCGGCGCACCTGCCCTCGGTCGGCATGCACCAGACATTGCAGCTCGACTGGTTCCCTGACGGCTCCGCCACCAAGCCCTCCCAGATGCAGGTCGACTGGGTCCGCGTCTACAAGTAGGACTGCCCAATCGCCGCCGGGCGAAATCCGCCTGTGGGGTGGCTGTTCGCGCCGGTGATACTGAGGGGTGAGGAATTGACGGAGGGCATTAACGGCGGTGTCCAGTTCTTTAGGGGTCAGAACCGGAGCAGGTCGTCGCTGGCCCTCCGTCATGTGGCCGTGCAGGCCCACGCGTCGCCGATGTCGGACTCGCGGGTCGACTCGAACGTGACGAAGATGTCATCCCCCCGCCTGAGGCCCCACGTGTGCGATACGAACAGGTTTCCTCACCGCCAGCGGTCCCTGCCGTCAGAATCTCAGCCGGCAGCCAGTCAACGGAGCTGCCATGGCTCCCGTTTAGCTAAATCCTGCTCCAGGCCCTAGAGCAGTTCGGGATGGTCCCTTATGCTGGGCCAACCGATCAGCCTAGGTGGGGGCCAGCCATGAAGTACCGTACAAGATTTGGCGTGGCGGCGGCCATTGCTCTTACCCTGGCGTCGTGCACGGCAACGCCACAGAGCGAAGCTCCGATTCAGTCTGCCTCCCCCAAGGCCGCGCCGGAGATGCCGATCGACCTGGTGGTCAGTGCCGGGGGCAAGAAAGCCGTAGTCCATTCCGGGCCGTCATCGGCTCCAGAGTTTAAGGGCCGGCTCACCGGCAGTCTGTTGTCGGACGGGGCCGGATGCATCACCGTGCGCGCTCAAGACGGAGACACGAGAACACTGGTCTTCCCCGAGGGCACGACTTTCAAGGGCGAATCAGTCGCCCTCCCGGACGGGTCCTCAGTCTCCGACGGCACCACCGTAGTCCTGGATGGCGCGAGTGTTCCAGCCAACGAAGACGTGAGCATGTGCCTCAACTACGGCAGGCTCTTTTCGGTGGAGAAAGCCAGCGTGCAACCACAGTAGGGCCCCGACAGCCGGGCGGTATCGGTCCGGTGCGCCGTTAACCCCCACCGGAACCAATCCGGGTTTTCCGGCTTGGCATCGAGATTTACCTGGCCAAGGCGCGGGGCTAATAGTCCCGTGTTGATTTCCTGTCGCCAGCACGGGTGCAGGAGCTGGATTGGCCGGGCCTGAGCTGCTACTTCTCTCCGCTCCGCAGCACGTCAAGCCGCTGGCGGTACTCGGTTTCGTCGATTTCGCCGCGTGCGTAGCGTTCGCGCAGCACGCTTTCGCCGCCCCGGGCGGCTGCCCAGACATGGTTGCGGCGCCACGTGCGGCGCCCGATGAAGATGAACAGCCCGATGACCAGAATCCAGAACAGCGGGAACAACAGGAACCAGGGCGAAAATCCGTCTCCGTTCCACGGGCCGTGCGTTGCGACGGTGGTTGCCAGTGAAGTGAACATGTCATTAATCCAGACTCTCGGTGAGGGCCGTTTTTCGGCTCTGCATCAAGCCTTGCCGGTGTAGCCTGAGGGTGCGTCCGCCGTCGGGAGTCACTTGTAGCCTGGCTGCTACTCCCCGGGGAGACTGCCCGCAGCGCCGCTAACCAGCCCAGCCGGGCCGCACCAACCCCGATTCGTAGGCGAGCACCACCAGCTGCACGCGGTCGCGGATCAACAGCTTGGTCATGATCCGGGAGACATGGGTTTTGGCCGTCAGCGGAGTGATGAACAACCGCTCAGCGATTTCGGCGTTGTTGAGCCCTTCGCCCACCAGCTGCAGGACCTCGCGTTCACGTCCGGTGATCTGGTCCAGCGCCACCGGCCGGCTGGCCGCCCGCTGCTGCACCGCCAGCTGTGCCATGATGCGGCGGGTCACCGATGGCGAGAGGAGTGCGTCGCCGTCGTGCACCACGCGCACAGCCCGGAGCAGTTCCTCCGGCTCTGTGTCCTTCACCAGGAAGCCGGCCGCACCCGCGCGGACGGCCTCGGCGATGTATTCGTCCAGCTCAAACGTGGTCAGAATGATCACCCGGGTGCCGGCAAGATCGGGGGCAGCCATGATCTGCCTTGTTGCGGCGAGTCCGTCGCCGTCGGGCATCCGGATATCCATCAGGACAACGTCGGGTTTCTCCCGGGCGGCCAGCCGCACGGCCTCACGTCCGCTTCCGCATTCGGCCACCACGTCCATGTCCGGTTCGGCGTTCAACAGGGCCCGGAAGCCAGCACGGATGAGGGTCTGATCGTCAGCCAGCAGTATGCGGATCATCGCGGTTCCTCCCCTGCCGGGGCCTGCGCAGCTTGCGGGGCCTGCGCGGCTGCAGCTCCCGGGCCGGCCAGCGGGATGACGGCCCTGACCCGCCAGCCCGGATCCAGCGGCCCGAACTCCAAGGCGCCTCCCCGTGCGGCAGCGCGCTCGCGCATGCCCTTCACACCGTTGCCCTCGGGCGCTCCGGCGTAACCAGCGCCGTCGTCGTCAATCGTCAATGTCAGGTTCACCTGCTGTCCGCTGGCGTCGGGCACTGTTTCAAGCACGACGGCGGCCTTCCGCGCTCCGGCGTGCCGCACCACATTGGTCAGTGCCTCCTGCACGATCCGGTAGACCGTCAGCTGAACGTCACCCGCCACCTGCCCGGTGACGTTCACGTCCAGCTGAACGTCGAGTCCGGCGCGCCGCGTGTTCTCCACGAGTTCCGGCAGACGCGCCAGCCCGGGTGTGGCCGCGGGTGTCAACGGGGCGTCGTCCCGGAGCACACCCAGCAGTTGGCGGACCTCGGCCAGCGACTCCTTGCTCGCGGTCTTGATGGCTTCAAGAGCCGGGCGGTACTGCTCCGGATCCTGGCTGCCCAGGTGAAGCGCCACGGAGGCCTGGACATTGATCATGGAGAGCGAATGCGCCACAACATCGTGGATGTCCCGGGCCAGGGTGAGCCGGTATTCGTCCCGCGCCGCCTGCTCGCCGGCCTCGTGCTGCCTGCGGCGTTCTGCCGCGCGTTCATGCCGAAGCCGCACCCCTTCGCCGAGCAGCACCAGGATCACGAGCCAGGATGTGCCGGCAAAAGCGCGGATGAGGGAAGCGCCGTCGCTGTTGAGCAGGGATGCAGCCAGCAGCGCGGCCGCGCAGACGCCCACTGCCGTCCACGTCTGCCAGCGCTTTCCGGCGGCCGAAGAGAACACAATGGCAAGCGCCAACGAAAGAAATACCGGGCCCAACGAGTAGCCCAGGGCCAGATACACCACGGTGGCGACCACCGCCACGGGCAACATCAGCAGCGGCGCGCGGCGGCGAAAGGACAGCGCGGCCGGGCCCAGCAGCAGCAAGGCCACGGCCAGGAGATCCAGCGGCCGGTGGTCGGGCTGCCTGGCGGAGGCGAACACCGTTCCCATCACCTGGATGAGGGCCACCACAATCACGATGACGGCGATGGGCGGTCCCTGAAAACGGCGGTGCATAGTCCGAGCCTAGCCGCGGGCGGGGCCCGCGTCGTCTGCTTAACGGCGCAGGGTGCCTACTCCCGCTGAAGTAGGCACCCTGAAACGGTGATTGCTCCCGTCGACCGCGGTCGAGCTTGTCGAAACCGGGTCTCGGCAAGCTCGGCCACCGGAATGATCTAGGCGATGCCGGCGTGCCGTTCTGCGGTTTCCACCACGTTGGCCAGCAGCATGGCGCGGGTCATCGGACCCACACCGCCCGGGTTCGGGGACAGCCAGGCGGCGACGTCCGCAGCAGCGGGGTCCACGTCTCCGGTGACCACCGCTTTGCCGTTGCCGTCGTCCACGCGGCTCACACCGACGTCGAGCACTATGGCGCCCGGCTTGAGGTCTTCCCCCTTGATCATGTGCGGCTGGCCGGCCGCGGCAATCACGACGTCGGCCTGCCGGAGTTCGGCGGGCAGGTCCACCGTGCCGGTGTGGGCCAGGATGACCGTGGCGTTGACGTCCTTGCGGGTGAGCAGGAGACCCACCGGACGGCCGATGGTGACGCCGCGGCCCACCACGAGGACGCGCTTGCCGTTGAGGTCGATCCCGTGCCTGGTCAGCAGCTCCACGCACCCTTTGGGGGTGCAGGGCAGCGGGGACTTCATGGGTCCGCTGACGTTGGCCACGAGCCGGCCCAGGTTCATCGGGTGCAGGCCGTCGGCGTCCTTTTCAGGGTCCATGGCCTCCAGAATGACGTCCGTGTCGATGTGCTTGGGCAGCGGAAGCTGGACGATGTAACCGGTGCATTCCGGGTTCTCGTTGAGCTCGCGGACCACGGCCAGGAGCTCGTCCTGGGTGGCGTCCTCGGGCAGGTCGCGGCGGATGGACGTGATGCCCACCTCGGCGCAGTCCTTGTGCTTGCCGCCTACGTACCAGGTACTTCCGGGATCGGAGCCCACCAGGATGGTGCCCAGCCCCGGGGTGATGCCCTTGGCCCGGAGTGCGGCCACCCGTCCGGTCAGTTCGGCCTTGATGGCGGCAGCGGTGGCCTTGCCGTCGAGAATCCGTGCGGTACGTGCAGTGTCGGCGCTGGTCATGCTGCTACCACTGCTCGTGCTGCGGGTACAGCGGGAAGTCGGCTGCCAATTTGTCCACACGGGACTGAAGGGATTCGATGTCTGTGGCGGGGCCGGACTTCAGCGCGGTGGCGATGATGTCCGCAACCTCGGTGAATTCCTCGGCGCCGAAGCCGCGGGTGGCCAGAGCCGGCGTACCGATGCGCAGGCCTGAGGTGACCATCGGCGGGCGGGGGTCGAACGGCACTGCGTTGCGGTTCACGGTGATGCCCACGGAGTGCAGGAGATCCTCGGCCTGCTGGCCGTCCAGCTGTGAGTGCCGCAGGTCGACCAGCACCAGGTGAACGTCGGTGCCGCCCGTCAGGACGGAGACGCCGGCCCCGGCAACATCGGACTGGTTGAGGCGGTCCGCGATGATCTTGGCACCTTCCAGGACACGCTCCTGGCGCTCCTTGAATTCCGCGGTGCCTGCGATCTTGAAGGCCACGGCCTTGGCTGCGATGACGTGCATCAGCGGCCCGCCCTGCTGGCCCGGGAACACGTTGGAGTTGATCTTTTTGGCCCACTCCTGCTTGGCCAGGATCACGCCGGAACGCGGACCTGCCAGGGTCTTGTGCACCGTGGAGGTGACGACGTCGGAGTACGGCACCGGGCTCGGGTGCAGCCCGGCCGCCACGAGTCCGGCGAAGTGGGCCATGTCGGTCCAGAGCAGCGCGCCCACTTCATCAGCGATGGAGCGGAAAGCGGCGAAGTCGAGGTGGCGCGGGTACGCGGACCAGCCGGCGATGATGACCTTCGGCTTTTCGGCGATGGCCTGCTCGCGCAGCTTGTCCATGTCCACCCGGAAGTTGTCCTGCTCCACCTGGTACGCGGCAACCTCATAGAGCTTGCCGGAGAAGTTGAGCTTCATGCCGTGGGTCAGATGGCCGCCGTGGGCCAGGGAGAGGCCCAGGATCTTGTCGCCGGGGATGATCATGGCGGACAGCGCGGCTGCATTCGCCTGGGCACCGGAATGCGGCTGGACGTTGGCGTACTCGGCACCAAACAGGTCCTTGACGCGGTCGATTGCCAACTGCTCGGCGATGTCCACGTATTCGCAGCCGCCGTAGTAGCGGCGGCCGGGGTAGCCTTCGGCGTACTTGTTGGTGAGGACGGAGCCCTGGGCTTCCATCACTGCACGGGGTGCGAAGTTCTCTGAGGCGATCATTTCCAGGGTGCCGCGCTGGCGGCCAAGCTCCTGGTCCAGTACTGCGGCGATCTCGGGATCGAGTTCAGCCAGCGACTGGTTGCTGACTGCGGCTGACGTGGTGGCGGTAGTAGTCACGAAAAACTCCTGGCTAGGGAACGGGCACGGCTATTGGTCAGGTTACCGGCTGACACGTTACACCGCCCCTTGATGACGGCGACGGAACAGCACCAGATCGTGGCACGCACCTGTCTGCGCACCGTTGAGTACCGGTAAAACATGACCCTCGGCCCAGGCGGACGATCCGTGGTCTTCGTGATTGCCGCTCCCTGGTGGTTAACCACCCGACGCCAGTTGCGACCTCACCAGACTACCAAAGCGGGCGCCGCGGCGCGGGTAGGCTGTTCTTCGTGACTGAACAGCAGCTGAGCGAAGCGTATGTAGTAACCCTTTCCTGCCCGGACCGCCCCGGAATCGTGCACGCTGTGGCCGGAGCACTGCTGGTGGCCGGCTGTAATATTACGGATTCCCAGCAGTACGGCAGCCAGGCTACCGGCACCTTTTTCATGCGGGTGGAAGCCACGACGGCGGCATCGCGGCTTGAGCTGCAGTCCGCCCTTGAGCCGGTGGCCGAGGCATTCGGCATGCAGTGGAACCTCAGCGCCGTGGGCCAGAAGGTCCGCACACTGCTGATGGCCAGCAAGTCCGCGCACTGCCTCAACGATCTCCTGTTCCTGCAGCGCTCCGGCACCCTGCCGATCGAGATCCCCGCCATTGTGTCCAACCACCAGGATCTGGCCGGGCTGGCTGACTTCTACGGCATCCCGTTCCACCACATCCCGGTCACCCCGGACACCAAGGTTGAGGCCGAGGACGCACTCCGGGCCATCATGGCCGAGCAGCATATTGAGCTGACTGTCCTGGCGCGCTACATGCAGATCATCTCCAACGAGCTCTGCATCGAACTCACCGGCAAGGCCATCAACATCCACCATTCGTTCCTGCCGTCCTTCAAGGGCGCCAAGCCCTACCACCAGGCACACGCCCGCGGAGTCAAGCTCATCGGCGCCACCGCCCACTACGTCACGGCGGCTTTGGACGAGGGGCCCATCATCGAACAGGAAGTCATCCGCGTGGACCACGCCCGGACACCCGATCAGTTCGTCCAGATGGGCCGCGACGTCGAAGGCCGCACCCTTGCCCAGGCTGTGCAGTGGCATGCAGAACACCGCGTGCTCCTTGACGGCAACCGGACCGTCGTTTTTAACTAGGCCATGATGCACGGAGCGGATGAGAGCAGCGAGGCGAATCTCGCGGCGTTCTATGACCGGCAGGCCTCGTTGCGTGGTTCCAGGCCCATGACTCCGCAGCGTGTGGCGCAGCAGGAATCATTCATTGCAATGCTGAAGGCCGAACACCGGCATTCCGTGTTCGAGCTCGGTTGCGGCCCCGGCATTGAAGGGATTCAGTTTGTCCAGACCGGGATCCACTACACGGGTGTCGATCTTTCGGAGGAGCACGTCTGGATGGCGAGGGCGAAGGGCCTGGAAGCTTCCGTGGCCAGCGGCCGGGATCTGCCGTTCGCCGGAGGCTCGTTCGACGCAGTGTGGACCATGAGCACGTTGCTGCACATCCCCAACGCAGACATTGACGGCGTGGTCAGCGAACTTGTGCGTGTGGCGGTGCCCGGGGCGCCGGTCGCCGTTGGGCTCTGGTCCGGGCAGGATGATGAGTGCCTCAACCCGGAAGACGCGGTTGAGCCCCGCAGATTTTTCAGCCGAAGAAGCGATGACGCCGTGCAGCGCGTTTTCGGCAGTCACGGAACGGTGGAGTCGTTTGTGACGTGGCCCGAAGGATCAGGAGAGGAAGCCGGACCCGGAGCGGGAAAGTGGACCCAGCACTACCAGTTTCTGATTCTTCGCACGCCCTCCTAACCCAACTGGGTAGCAGCAAACGCCGTTTTGAGCGCTGGCTAGTGCACGTGCTGCTACCTACATGGGCGGCCGCGGCGTGTTCTACGCTGGAGCCATGGCTCCTATCTACTCCTTCGCCGGCGACACACCGGCTGTCCACGAATCCGCGTTCGTAGCGCCCTCCGCCTCGATCATCGGCAAAGCCGCCCTGGCCGAAGACTCGAGTGCCTTCTATGGCGTCTCGGTCCGCGCCGACACCGCCGCCATCTCCGTGGGTGCCGGCACCAACCTGCAGGACAACGTGGTGCTGCACGCTGACCCGGGATTCCCGTGCACCGTGGGCGCCCGCGTCAGTGTCGGTCACAGCGCCGTGGTCCACGGCTGCACGGTGGAGGACGATTGCCTGATCGGTATGAGCGCCACCATCCTTAACGGTGCCGTGATCGGTGCCGGCTCCCTCATAGCGGCCGGAGCCGTGGTGCTGGAAGGCGCCGTGATCCCGCCTCGTTCGCTGGTCGCCGGGGTGCCCGCCAAGGTCCGGCGGGCACTCACGGACGAGGAATTCGAAGGCGTTAAGCACAACGCCGCGCATTACAAGGAACTCGCCAGAGCGCACCGGGAACTGCATTCCTCCTGATCAGTCGAGGCTGATGGGCCCCAGCTCATCCAGCAGGTCACCCGGCCCTGGATTCGCGGACGCCGTACGGCCGCCGAGGTGGTTGACTACACCCCACACCGCGTTCAGCCCCGTGGTGACGGCACCCTCTGCCCAGCCGGCGGTGAAGGAAACGTCGTCGCCCGCCAGGAAGATGCCCCGCTGGCCCTCCGGCAGCTTGTCCTGCTTGAAGTGCGTGAAGAGCCGCTGCTGATACCTGTAGTGCCCGGGCAGATTGGCTTTGAACGCCCCCATGAAGTTGGGGTCCGCTTCCCACGAGACCGTGATGGGCTGGCCAATGATGTGGCTGGCGATATCAACGCCGGGGTAGATCTGCCTGAGCGAATGCAGCATCAGCTCCACGCGTTCATCCGCATCCAGCGCCAGCCATTTGAGGGCATCGTCATTCCACGTGTAGGACAACAGGATGACGGCAGGCTTGTCCGGCCCGTCATCGAGCAGATAGGTTGCCCGGTTCAGGCGGTCCGTGAGGGTCATGGACATGACCTCGCGCCCGGTTGCCGGGTCGATGTCCTTCCAGAACGGCCGGTCGACCATGACAAACGTCTTGGACGACTGCATGTAGTGGGAGCGCTCGATCGCCGTCCACAGCTCGGAAGGGAACAACGCCTCTTCCGTATGGATTCGGGTGGACAGCAGCCACGACTGGCACGTGGTCACCACGGCCGGGTATGCAGCCTCGCGGCCCCAGCGTTCGCGGACCAGCAGATCGCCGTTCCCTTCACGGCTGATGCGGTCCACCGCTCCCCGCGGGGAACCGGAATGCAGCGAGGCAAGTGAGGTTCCCGCCGGCCAGTGTGCCATGCCCGACGGCGCGTGCCGCCAGAGTGCCTCAGGGAGCCGCTGCGCCCCGCCGGTAATCAGCCGGTGCTGGTCGTCCGCGTCCGTGTAGACCACGCGCAGGATTTCCAGGATGGAATTGGGGAAGTCCGTGTCCCAGCCGCCGGTTCCGAACCCCACCTGGCCGAAGGCCTCCCGGTGGGCAAACCCGGCTTCCTTGAACGCTTTGCTGGACCCAATGAAGCCGTAAAACGACTGCTCGTCCAGAAGCGGCAGCAGTTCATTCCAGAGTTCCTTGATCCTGCCGGTATCCCGGACCCGGATTGCTTCCTGCATCTGGCTGAAGCTGGCGCCGTCGTTGACGGCCGCCTTCCAGGCCTCGGCGACTTCGCGGTAGAACTCCGGAAGCTCGGCGGAGGTGGTGGCATAATGCTTCTCGCCCGCCAACTCGATGACCGTACTGGATGTGGATGGCGCCAACGGGTTGGGGAATTCCTGCGTCTGGATGCCCAGCAGGTCTACATAGTGGTAAAACGCCTTGCCGGAAACCGGGAACCGCATCCCGCCAAGATCGGCAATGACATCCGGCGCGGACGGGAAACTGGCCGTCCGCAGGCGCCCGCCGATCTGATCGGCCTCGTAGACCACGGGGCGGAGACCCATCTTCATGAGCTCGTAAGCGGTGACGAGCCCGGAGAGCCCGGCACCGACCACAGCCACTTCGGTGCCGTACAGCTCCGGCGGAACCGATCCCAGGCCGGCAGGATGCGCGAGGTAGTGGTCATAGCTGAACGGGAAATCCGGGTTAAGCATGGTGATAGGCGCCGCTGCATCGGCTGGTGCGGTTGCCGCCGTGCTGGCGTGATCCCCGGCTGGCAATTCGGTGGCGATGGTCATGGAAGCTCTGCCTTCACGGGTTCCGGGCCGGCGGCCCTGGTGGATAATTCACGATAGTCCTCCTCGCTCAGGGCGGCCACCCGCGAGTTGCGGCGTCCATAGCCGAAGTAGGCGGCAAGGCCCACCAGCATCCAGACTGCAAAAACCAGCCAAGTGTCCACGCCGAGGTTGGCCATCAGATAGGCGCACATCAGGGTGCCGAGGACGGGTGTCAGCGGATACAGCGGGACGCGGAAGCTGCGCTTCATGTCGGGCCTGCTGCGCCGCAGGTAGATGACGGCCACATTCACCAGTGCGAAGGCGAACAGTGTGCCGATGCTGGTGGCATCGGCCAGCGCCCCCAGCGGGACAAGTCCCGCGGTGAGTGCGACGGCGGTGCCCACTATGAGCGTTCCGGCAACCGGTGTTCCGGTCCTGCGGGAGACGCGGCCGAAGATCTTCGGGATCAGGCCGTCCCGGGACATGGACATCAGAATGCGGGTCTGGCCGTAAAGCACGGTCAGGACGATGCTGGCAATGGCGAGGACTGCCCCGACAGAAAACACCAGGGCGATCCAGGGCTGGTGCGTGGTCTCATTCAGAATCTGGACCAGTGCAGCCTCGGTGCCGTCAAACCATCCCCACGGGCGGGCTCCGATCGCGGCAACCGCCACCAGAACGTAGATGGTGGTAACAATCAGCATGGAAAGCATGATGGCCCGGGGCAGGTCACGCTTGGGGTTGCGGGCTTCCTCGCCCGCAGTCGAGGCGGCGTCGAATCCGATAAAGGAGAAGAACACCCGGGATGCGGCAGCCGAGACGCCCGCTGCACCCATCGGCATCAGCGGTTCGAAATTGCCCGAGTTGAATACGGTGAAGGCGACAGCGCAGAAGAAGAGCAGGATGCCCACCTTGATGATGACGATCGCAGTATTGATCCAGGCGCTCTCCCGGGCACCCCGGACGAGCAGCATCATGGCCAGGACCACGATGACCATGGCCGGCACATTCGCAACCCCGCCGCCACCCGGTGGCTGTGAGACGGCGTCAGGCAGAAACTGTCCGAACGCGGCCAGCGTCTCGTTGACGTATTGGCCCGCGCCAACAGCCACCGCGGCAACGGACACCGCGTATTCCAGCACCAGGCACCAGCCGCAGATCCAGGCCATGCCCTCGCCCATGGTGGCGTATGTGTAGGAGTAGCTGGAACCGGCGACGGGCACCAGGCCGGCCATCTCCGCGTAGGACACTGCGGAGAACAGGGCGGCCAGGCCGGCGATGACAAAGGAGATCCAGATGGCCGGGCCTGCCAGCGGCACGGACTCGCCGAGAATCACCAGGATGCCGGTGCCCAGTGTGGCTCCGACGCTGATCATGGTCAGCTGAAGAACACCAAAACTCCGGACGAGCCGAGGCCCGCCATTGCCGTTTTCGGCCTCGCTGACCATTTGGCCGATCGGCTTGCGGCGCAGCAGCTGGGATGCCAGGCCGGGCCTGGTCACGGCACCGGCGGGCCTTTGGCCGGTGAAGGTAGGCACAGTCATCGTCGACGTCCATTCATGAGTAGTTTTCGGTTTCCCCAGACCAGCTTAGGCCTGTGATGTGGCTCTCAACCTTGTGCAAAGTGTCCTATGATGTTCAATCATGAGACGTAATGCACAACTGACAAGCGGGCCCCAGTGCACACTTTCCGGGCAGGTCAACGTAGATCTGTCTGCAATTTCAGACAATGTCAAAGCGCTCCGGAAGCGCTCCGCCGCTCCGCACTTCATGGCGGTGGTCAAAGGCAACGCCTACGGCCATGGACTACTGGACGTAGCCCGGACCGCACTGGATTCCGGGGCAGACTGGCTCGGCACCGCGCAGCTTTCCGAGGCCATCGCACTGCGCAGCGCCGGCATAGAATCGCCGGTGCTTTCCTGGCTGTATCTGGCATCCCAGACAAGCGATGTGATCCGGGAAGCGTTGGAATTCGACATCGACGTGTCCCTCGGCAGCCTGGATCAGCTTGAGGTCCTCGCGGGGATTTCAAAGGACCTTAGCCACCCCGCGTACGTGCATCTGGAGCTGGACAGCGGGCTGAGCAGAGGCGGTGCGCGCGCCGAAGACTGGCCGGAACTGGTGGCCCGGGCAAGGCAGGCCGAGCTGGCCGGCACGGTGGTGGTCAGGGGCGTTTGGACCCATCTGGCCTGGGCAGACGTTCCTGCCCACCCCGGAAATGCGGCCGCTGTAGCTGCCTTTGAGCTGGCCGTCGCTGAAGCCCGGGAGGCCGGGCTGAACCCGGAACTGCGGCACGTTTCCAGTTCAGCCAACATTCTGGAGCGCCCCGAATTCCATTTCGACATGGTGCGGGCAGGGCTGGCCATTTATGGGCTTGCACCGGCCGATCACCTCGAACCGGCTGATTTTGGCCTGCGCCCTGCTCTTTCCTTCACTGCACCGCTGGTGATGATCAAGAAGGTCCCCGCCGGCACCGGCGTCAGCTACGAACACCAGGCCATCACCTATGAGCCCCGATTCCTGGGACTCATACCGCTGGGCTACGCAGACGGCATCCCCAAGGGAATCAGCGGCAGAAGCGTAGTCCAGATAGGCGGCCGCAAGGTTCCTGTGATCGGGAAGGTCTGCATGGACCAGTTCATGGTGGATCTCGGCCCGGACCTCATGGACGTAACCGTTAGTGACACGGCTGTGCTATTTGGCGACCCCGGCTTCGGGGCGGCGACCGCGGATAAGTGGGGCTCCGCAATCGGCAGCCACGGCGATGAAATCATCAACCGGATTGCGCCCCGGCTGCCGCGGGCCTACGAATGCCCGGATTACCAGGGCCCGGAAACCGGAGATTCCGATGTCGCCTGAGTCGGCAGCGGAAAGACTCAGCTTCGTCACGCTGGAGCAATTTCTGGCCCAGCTGCCGCCGGAGTTGAAAATACTGCACGACGGCGGAAGCGGCGGCGGGCTGCTGCGCTGGGTTGAGCCCAGCGAACTGGAGGATCCCACCCCCTATTTGCTGGACGGGGAATTCCTGCTCACCGCTGGTCTGCCGTTTGCCGGCGATGGCGGGACGGATGCCAAAGTGGATGCGTATGTGCAACGGTTGGTGGAGGCCAAGGTCGGGGCTCTCGGCTTTGGCCTCCAGCCGTACTACGACGCCGTACCGGATGCCCTTCTCGAGGCCTGCCGTCGCCACAATCTGACGCTGGTGGAGATTCCCCCAGCTGTCCCCTTTGCCGCCATTGGACTCGAGTTTTCCCAGCTGTTGGAGTCCGGAAATGCCAGGGTCTTCCGGCAATTGGCCGAGACCAACCGCCAGCTGATGCGGGCGGTGTTGTCTCCGCGGCCTGAGCATGAACTGCTGGCCGCGCTTGTCCAGCAGGTTCCGGTCTGGGCCCTGCTGGTGGGGGCAGACGGAAGGGTGCGCGCCCGCGGCGGCAATCCCGGCGTCGAACAGTCCGCATTGCAACCGCTGCTTGGGCGGTTGCTTTCCGGCAGCGGTCCCCGCGTGGAAATGGACAGCTTCGAGTCGCCGGGATCCGCGCTGGTGTTCGGCCACCCGCTGCGCAGTACCAGGGATGCGAACCTCGGGGCCCTGGTCCTGGGAGCAGATGCGGCGCTTACCCCCGCGCAGAACAATGTAGTGTCCTCGGCGGTCGGCCTGCTGGAGCTACTTGTCAGGCAGCGGACCAGCGGTTCCCTGGCACCCAGCCAGCTGGCCGCCGCGCTGCTGCTCCACCCGGAGAGCCTTGCCTCCGGGGGAACCCGCCAGGTCAACGTCTTCCGGGACCTGCTGGCGCAGAGCCTGTCCTCAACCCGGTCCGCGCCGATGCGCGTTATCCAGGGAATCAACCTTGATTCCCCGGACCGGTCCGTCGGGGAGGGTCCCGTCCGGGAACTGCTCCAATGGCGCAGGATTTTTGATACGAAACTGGTGGAAATCACCGATTACGGCTTCACAGCCATTACACGGCTGAAGATCGACGATGCGCTGCTCGCCGACGTCGAAAGGCTGGGCTGGCGCCTGGTGATCGGAGACCCGACGGAGCCTGCCGGGCTGCCTGCGGCGTACCAACGGGCAACGTCATTGCGGGGACGTGTGCAGACCACCGGCACGAGCACCCGGGTTGGCGAAGTCACCTGGTCTGTCACCGGGCTGTTGGGCCGTGAGGCAGGAACCATGCTGGCGGCCCGGATGCTGGAACCGGTCCTGACCCTCGAGCCGGAGCGCCGTGATCCGCTCTTGGCAGTTCTCCGCGCCTGGCTCGGCGAAAACGGCAGCTGGGATGGCTCGGCCAAAGTCACGGGGCTGCACCGGAACAGCGTCCGCCGCCAGATCGGCATTCTGGCGGAACTCCTGGGCACCGATCTGAACCAGGCACAGGTCCGTGCGGAACTGTGGATCGCCCTGCAATACACCGATGAACTGGTTCAGTCCTCCCAGGAACGGTAGAGCTCCGGGCGGCGCTCGCGCAGATACGGCACGGCTGCCCTGGCCTCGCGGACGGAATCGGTGCTGATTTCGGCGAGCAGCATTTCTGCTGAGCCACCGGCGGCAGCCAGCAGCGTGCCGTCAGGGGAGGCAATGACGCTGCCGCCGAGGAATTCATAGGCACCTTCGCTGCCGCAGTGGTTCGCGTAAGCCACGTGCACCTGGCTCTCCATCGCCCTGGCACGGATCAGCACCTGTGGCACGGAGCCGAACCCGCTGGACAGCGCGGTGGGTACCAGCAGGAGTTCGGCTCCGCGATCGGCCGCGGCGCGGACCGCCTCAGGGAACTCGACGTCGTAGCAGATGAGCAAGGACGTCTTGAGTCCAGCGAAGTCCACAACCCGGGGAGCGGACTGCGCGGCTCCGAACGCCTCACGTTCTTCGCCGCCAAAGAGGTGCACTTTCGAATAGTTCAGGAGTTCGGCACCCTGGGAATCGAGCAGCGTCGCGGTGATCTGCCATTCGCCTTCATCCGTCACCGCGGGCAGGCTGTACACCATCCCCACGCCATGGCGGCGGGCAATGCCGGCAAGGGATGCCCGGATCGCCGGCAGCCGGGCAGGATCGAGCCCCTGCCGTACCTTCAACGGGGAGTAACCAACTGGAAACAGCTCCGGCGTCAGCAGGAGCCCGGCGCCGGCTTCGGCCGCACGCCTGGCATGCCCGTCCATAGTGCGCACGTTGGCATCGACGTCCAGCACCACGGCATTAGCCTGCATGAGGGCAAGCAGCATCATTACCACCTCAATACTCGGGGGCTTCCGTAATCCGCGCCCCTGGATTGTCTTTAATTCAAGCGTAGTCAGCGGACCCCCGGAAGAGGCAGGACGTTTGGACCCGCCGGAACATCATCCGGGGCGTATCAACCCGGAAGACGGGCAGCCTGCGCAATGCTGGAACGATTAAGCAGACACCGTGAATATTGCGTTAACTTCTTGACTACAAGGGCGCCATGGTGCACGCTTCATTGCATGCCTGCAACATCACGCTCAACGAGGAGCAAGCCCAAAAACCCCGGTTCCCAATCCGCGCTGAGACACCTCAACCAGCAGCGGATTATCGAGTGCCTCCTGGGCGGGCCCTCAACCCAGGCTGAACTGGCCCGTCAGACCGGCCTGTCAACCGCCACAGTATCCAACATCGTCAGGATCATGCAGGATGCCGGCCTCGCCTCTACGGAGCCCATCACCAGCTCCGGACGCCGGGCACTTAACGTCCGTTTGAACAGCAACGGCGCCGTCGCCGTCGGCATCGACTTCGGACGCCGGCACCTCCGGGTGGTGCTGGCCTCGCTGAGTTATCACATCATTGCTGAAGAATCCGTCCTGCTGCCTCTGGGGCACCATGCGGAAGAGGGCATCAGAGCCGCCGTTGTGCTGCTGGCCCGGCTGCTCGAGGAAAGCGGCGTGGAACGCAGCGCCGTGGTGGGTGCCGGCGTCGGTATTCCAGGCCCGATCGACCGCAGAACCGGAACCGTGGCGCAGGGCGCCATCCTCCCCGAATGGGTGGGAATCAACATCCTCCAACACCTCGAGGAAACCCTGAATTTCCCCGTCTTTGTTGACAACGACGCCAATCTGGGGGCGCTGTCCGAAGTAACGTGGGGGCCGCACAGCGGCGTGAACAATCTGATGTTCCTCAAGATCGGCTCGGGCATCGGCGCCGGCCTGATCCTTAATGGCGCCCCCTACTACGGCAACGTGGGCATCACCGGCGAAATAGGCCACGCCACTATTCATGAACACGGTCTCATCTGCCGCTGTGGCAACCGGGGCTGCCTCGAGACCATCGCATCAACCACCACCATGATCGAGCTCCTCAGCCGCGGCGAGGCGAGACCGCTGACGCCCGGGGACATCGTGCGCAAGGCGTTGGCGCGGGATTCGGCCACGCTGCGCGTTGTGGACGATGCGGGCTTGGCAGTGGGACGCGCATTGGGCAACGTGGCCAACCTGATCAACCCCGAGGTCATTGTGGTTGGAGGTCCGCTGGCAGGCCTTGGCGACCTGCTCCTGGACCCAGTCCGTCGGGGGCTGGTACGCCATGCCGTACCTGTCATCGGCGAGACCACCACGCTGACAATGTCCTCGCTCGGAGACCGCGCCGAGGCTCTTGGCGCAGCCGCGTTGGTCTTCCAGCATGCCGGAATCCGGCGCTCCTGAAATTATTTGTTACCGGCCCGTTGCGTTAAAGACTTGACGACAAGGCATGTGATCCAGTTTACTTTTTCATCAGACGGCCCTGCGGTTTGCGGGGTCAGACAACGAAGTCATGCATTGGAGGCGTAAGGGCACATGACGTCCCTCAACACGCACAGCGATCCGGTCATCCTTGAGATGCGCTCTATCACTAAGGAATTCCCCGGCGTCAAAGCTTTGGCCGATGTAAGCCTTCGGGTGAAGGCCGGAGAGATCCACGCGATCTGCGGTGAAAACGGCGCGGGCAAGTCCACGCTGATGAAGGTGCTCTCCGGCGTTTACCCGTTCGGGAGCTACTCGGGCGACATTGTGTTCCAGTCCGGAGTCCAGGAGTTCAAGGACATCCGCGCCAGCGAACACGCCGGGATCGTGATCATCCACCAGGAGCTCGCGCTTATTCCGGAGCTTTCCATCATGGAGAACATCTTCCTGGGCAACGAACCCACCAAACGCGGGATTATCGACTGGGCCCAGGCCCGGACGCGTTCCACCGAGCTGCTGGCCCGGGTCGGCCTGCGCGAAGATCCGGACACCCCCATCAAGGAAATCGGCGTGGGCAAGCAGCAGCTTGTTGAGATCGCCAAGTCCCTGAACAAGTCCGTGAAGCTCCTCATCCTCGACGAGCCCACCGCGGCCCTGAACGAATCCGATTCCCAGCACCTGCTGGACCTGATCCTGGGCCTGAAGGGCAAGGGCATCACGTCCATCATCATTTCCCACAAGCTGAATGAGATCGAGCAGATCGCCGATTCCATCACCATCATCCGTGACGGCAAGGCGATTGAAACGCTGGATGTCAAGGCCGACGGCGTGGACGAGGACCGCATCATCAAGGGGATGGTGGGACGCACCCTGGAATCACGCTTCCCGGATCACGAGCCCAAGATCGGCGAGGTGTTTTTCGAGATCAAGGACTGGAACGTGGGACACCCGCAGATCCAGGACCGGCTCGTCTGCAAGAACTCGAACTTCCACGTCCGCCGCGGCGAGATCGTCGGCTTCGCCGGGCTCATGGGTGCCGGGCGCACCGAGCTGGCGCGTTCCGTGTTCGGCCGGTCCTACGGCCGCTTCATCTCCGGGCACGTATACAAGGACGGCAAGGAGCTCACCCTCAAAAGCGTCCGCCAGGCCATTGACGCGGGCCTCGGCTATGTCACGGAGGACCGCAAGTCCCTGGGCCTGAACCTGCTCGATGACATCAAGACCACCACGGTTTCAGCCAACCTGAAGAAAATCAGCCGCCACAGCGTGGTGGACACCAACCAGGAATTCATGGTGGCCGAGCAGTACCGGAAGTCGCTGCGGACCAAAACCCCGTCGGTGGAGGAGGGCGTGTCCAAGCTGTCCGGTGGCAACCAGCAAAAGGTTGTCCTGGCCAAGTGGATGTTCACGGATCCGGACCTGCTGATCCTGGACGAACCCACCCGCGGCATTGACGTGGGCGCCAAGTACGAGATCTACGGCATCATCCAGCAGCTCGCCAACCAGGGAAAGGGAGTTGTTGTCATCTCCTCCGAACTCCCCGAGCTGCTGGGACTCTCGGACCGCATCTACACCATCTTTGAAGGCGCCATCACCGGCGTTGTGAACAAGGACGAAGCCAGCCAGGAAAGCCTCATGAAACTCATGACTTCCACCAGAAAATCCGCCTGACCCTCTGGAATCCTCCAGAAACCAGACACAAGGACTGAAACAATGAACGCGCTCAAGAAGCTTTTTGGCGGCAACACCCGCCAATTCGGCATGATCTTCGCCCTCGTTGCACTGATCGTCTTCTTCCAGATCTTCACCGAGAGCCGCACGCTGACTCCGGGCAACGTCATCAACCTCTTCAACGGCAACTCCTACATCCTGATCCTGGCCATCGGCATGGTCCTGGTGATCATCGCCGGCCACATCGACCTCTCGGTGGGCTCGATCGCCGCGTTCGTGGGCGTCTCCGTGGCGCTGATGATCCGGGACTGGGGTATCCCCTGGTATGCGGGCGTGCTGTTCGGGCTGCTGCTGGGAGCCCTGATCGGCGCCTGGCAAGGGTTCTGGACTGCCTATGTGGGCATTCCGGCCTTCATCGTGACGCTGGCCGGCATGCTCCTGTTCCGGGGTTTCAACCAGTTCGTGGGCAAGTCCAACACCATCCCGGTTCCGGCCGATTTCCAGTTCCTCGGTTCCGGCTACCTGCCCGAAGTGGGCCCGAACACGGGCTTCAACAACCTCACGCTCCTGCTGGGCCTGCTGGCCGTCGGCTTCGTGGTCTTCGGCGAACTCCGGTCCCGAGCCAAGGCCAAGGCGCTGGGCGCCGAGGTTCCCGAAGGCTGGGTCATGGTGACCAAGCTGGTGCTGATCTCCGGCGCCATTCTTTACGCTACGTACCTGTTCGCAACCGGCCGTCCGGGCACCTCCTTCCCGGTCCCGGGCCTGATCCTTGCCGTGCTCGTCCTGATCTACGGCTTCATCTCATCCAAGACCGTTGTGGGCCGTCACATCTACGCCGTGGGTGGCAACCGGCACGCCGCGGAACTGTCCGGCGTCCAGTCCAAGAAGGTCAACTTCCTGGTCATGATGAACATGTCCATCCTGGCCGGCCTGGCCGGCATGATCTTCGTGGGCCGCTCCACAGCATCCGGGCCGTTCGACGGCGTCGGCTGGGAACTGGACGCCATCGCGGCCGTGTTCATCGGCGGCGCAGCGGTGACCGGAGGCGTGGGCACCGTGATCGGCTCGATCGTAGGTGGCCTGGTAATGGCCGTCCTGAACAACGGCTTGCAGCTGATGGGCGTCGGAGCCGACCTTACCCAGATCATCAAGGGCCTCGTGCTGCTCATCGCCGTGGCCTTCGATGTCTACAACAAAACCCAGGGCAAGAAGTCGATCATCGGCATGATGATGAGCAACTTCAGCCGCCCCAGCAACCCCCTCCAGCCGGACGAAGTGACTTCCACCAAAGAAACGATTTCCAGGGAATCCTGAGCTATTCCAACTCCCCGGAACCACCTCACCCCTAAAGAAAGTGAACCCAGCAAATGCGAATGATTGGTAAAGCAGGAAAGGCAGCAGCAATCGCTGCCATTGCGGCACTGGCGCTGACGGCCTGCGGCCGCAGCGACACCGGGACCACCGGTGGTTCCACAGGCGGCGGCGAGGCATTCCCCAAGGACTCCTCGATCGGCGTCGCGCTGCCCCAGAAGACCAGCGAAAACTGGGTTCTGGCCGAGAAGCTCTTCAACGACGGACTCAAGGGTGCCGGCTTCAAGGCCGATGTCCAGTTCGCCAACGGCGGTGTTTCGGAGCAGCAGAACCAGATCAGTGCCATGATCACAAAGGGCGCCAAGGTCATCATCGTGGGTGCAATCGACGGTGCCCAGCTGGGTACCCAGCTCAAGCAGGCCAAGGACGCCGGGACAACCATCATCGCGTATGACCGTCTGCTGCTGAACACCGAGAACGTGGACTACTACGTGGCCTACGACAACTTCAAGGTGGGCGAGCTCCAGGGGCAGGCATTGCTGGACGGGATGAAGGCCAAGAAGCCTTCCGGCCCGTACAACATCGAACTGTTCGCGGGCTCCCCTGACGACGCCAACGCGAAGGTCTTCTTCGACGGCGCCATGAGCGTCCTCCAGCCGAAGATCGACGACGGTACCCTCAAGGTACTTTCCGGCCAGAAGTCGTTCGAGCAGGCCGTCACCCAGGCTTGGAAGGGTGAAAACGCCCAGAGGCGTGCCGATACCCTCCTGGCCGGCAGCTACACGACGGCGTCCCTGGACGGTGTGCTGTCCCCGAATGACCTTCTGGCCCGTGCAGTCCTGACCTCCGTCAAGGCAGCCGGCAAGCCGCTTCCGGTCATCACCGGGCAGGACTCCGAAGTCGAGTCCGTGAAGTCCATCATGGCCGGCGAGCAGTACTCCACCATCAACAAGGACACCCGCAAGCTCGTTGAGCACGCGATAACCATGGTCAAGGACATCCAGGCCGGCAAGAAGCCTGAGATCAACGACGACAAGTCCTACAACAACAAGGTCAAGGTTGTCCCGGCTTACCTGCTGGAGCCGGTCATTGTGACCAAGGAAAACGTGAAGACGGCCTACGTGGACGATCCGGTACTCGGACCGATCACCAAGTAGTCCCCGTTCAGGGAACGCTTCCAGGAGAAGCCCCGGCTCCCCGCAAGGGTGGCCGGGGCTTCTCCTTGCTCTGCCCGCGCCTTTGGCGCCGGCGGACGGGCCGGTGAGGATCCTGGGCTGGAATTCGTGCTGAATTTCAGAACCGGATGGCGTCAATCACCTTGACCCGCACCGCAACGAGCGCCGGAATCGCTCCGGCGAGCGCCCCGACGAACACCGCTGCGCCCAGCCCCAGCATGGCTGCCTCGATGGGGAAGGCCGGATACTCGCTGAGCCCGGGGGCGATCTTCGACTCGATCCAGGGGTTCTTCACCACCGCAACCGCCAGCATGACCCCGGCCACGCCGGCCACCGCCGTCGCCACCACTGACTCCATCATGACCCCCAGAAAGACCCGGCCGGAGGTGGCTCCGAAACTGCGCCGGATGCCGATCTCCCGCACCCGGTAGCGCACAGTGACCATGGAGATATTGAGCATTCCCACGGCACCGAGCAGCAGCACCAGTCCCGCAACCCCGCCGACCGCCAGCTGCACCATCGCGAAGGGATCGCCCTGGCTGGCATAGTCCATGCGGTCGGCCTGGGCCTGCATACCCGGGAACTGCAGCTGAAGGTCGGTACGGATTGCTGCTTTGAGCGCATCCGCCTGGCCATCCTGCACCCAGAACTTGAACTGTCCGCCCTGGGAGCGGGGAACGCCGGCGCGCTCGGCTGCCCCGGTCAGCATAAAGGCCGACGGCGGCGATTCCGGGAACATGTCAGGAACCACACCGATCATCACTGCTGTTGTCTCCTGCGCACCGAGCAGCGTCACCTGGGGATGCGTGGCCAGATTCGGCCGGCCTGCCGCATTGTAGAAGCCTTCGGAGACGACGACGGCGGGAGCCAGCCGCTGTTCATCATCGGCCGCGAACCATGACCCCTGGCGGACATCCAGGCGGTGGATTACCCCATAGCCGGGGTCAACCACCTGCAGCTGGACCTGCTGGACGCCGCGCGGGAACTGGAAGCCCTGCTGTGTCTGGGCCACGCGGGAGTAGTAGGTGATTCCGTAGCGCTGGATGATTCCCTGGTAGGCGGCCTCAAGCTTTTGCGGATCAGGCTGGCTCGGTCCATAGACACCGATTCCAAGGGTTGCGGAGCGGCCGCCATCGCGTTCGGAGCTGGCTTTGATGCCCTCCCGTGCCAGGTTGCCGACACCCACCACGGAGGTCAGCGCAGCGACCGACAATGCCACACCCACCAGGGCAAGCAGTATCCGGGTCTTATTGATCCGCAGTTCCTGCCAGGCCTCCACCATTGCGGAAACGAAGCCGGTCATGAGGGCACCGCCGTCGGGATTTGCGCCGTCGGGATTTCCGCGGCTGTCAGTACGCCGGTGTCCAGCCGGTAGCAGGCGCGGGCCAGTGCAGCCACGTTGACGTCGTGGGTGATGGTGACCAGGGCAGCGCCTGATTCGGTGGCAACAGTGTCCAGCAGCGCCATCACCGACTGCCCGGTGTCCACGTCCAGCGCCCCGGTAGGTTCGTCGGCCAGGATCAGCCGCGGCCGGCGGACCAGTGCCCGGGCGATGGCAACCCGCTGCTGTTCACCGCCGGACAGCATGTTCGGCAGGGCGTCGGCGCGCTGTGCCAGGCCCACCCTGTCCAGCATGTCCATGGCGAGCTGGCGCCGGCGCCAAAAGTCACGGCCATCGGCGTACAGCAGCGGGGTGATGACGTTGTCCAGTGCGCTCCGGCCCGGCAGCAGGTTGAACTGCTGGAACACGAATCCCACGGTGGATCCGCGCAGGCGGGCCCGCGCGTTGCCGCGCAGCTGTTCCACCGGGGTTCCCAGGAAGCGCAGCTCACCGCTGCTCGGCGCATCCAGCAGACCCAGGAGATTCAACAGTGTGGATTTGCCGCAGCCGGAACGCCCCACGACGGCGGTGTGGTCGCCGCTGTGGACGGCAAGATCCACGCCCCGCAGAATATGCAGTTCATGGTCGTCCGCCAGCCGTACGGTACGCGTGACGCCGGTGAGCCGGACGAGCTCTTCCACGGGCTAGCCTCCCGCCGGGTAGGAGCCCGGCCCGGCGAAGTCGGGTCCGCCCGGTCCGGGTGCTTCGGCGCCTGGGACAAATTCCAGGATCTGCTCGCCCTCTGCCAGTCCGGACACAACTTCCACTACGGAGCCGTCGTTGAGGCCCAGCTGGACCGTGCGCTGTCCGGGCCGGCCGCCGTCGCCGGCCGCGGTACCACTTTTGCCCGTGCCCGCATCCGGAGTTCCGCTCCCTGCGGCAAGCCAGACAAGGCCTTCCTTGACGCTGCCTTTAACGGATGTCAGCGGCACGGTGACCACGTCCTTGGACTGGCCTGCGGTGACTGTCATGGTGGCTCCCAGCCCGGCAAAGACCTGCACGCCGGAGGGAATGGCGCAGCTGAGCGTTCCGGTCGGCGTGCCGCCCTGCTCGGGTGCCCCGCCTCCGCCGGGAATAGCCGCCGCGTACGGCACGGAGCGGCCCACGCCGCCGGACAGACCACCGGACAGACCACCGGACAAGCTTCCGCCGGGCGAGCCAGCGGTGTCATTGCTGGCATTGTTTTTCAGCACCACGGACGGGCATTGGAAGGGTGCCGGCCCGCCGACGACGGATATCTGCGCAGAGCCGGGCTTGCCGAGCAGCCGGTACTGCTGCGATGCGTCCACCGGCCCGGAGACGGTGAAGGTTCCGGGATTGACCGTGCCCGTGGCCTCGCCGACGCTTACCTGCTGGTTAATGAGCACCGTCAGGGTTTCAAGCGTTCCGGAGGCGGGTGCCGGCACATCGGTGTACGCGTAAACCGGCTTGGCGGGCTGGGAGGCAGGCTGGCCGCCGGGCTGGCCGGCCGCCGTCAGCGCCGGTTCCTCAACGGACCCCGGCTCGGCCGGAACTTCAGTCTGGATCTGGTACAGCGGGTCTCCGAGGCCCACCTTCACGCCCGGCTCGAGGAAAATGTGCGTCACTTTGCCCGCCGCAGTACTCCGGACGCCCACAGCGGAGTCGTCCTGGACGGTGGCCTTGATCTGGACCGTGTTGGTCACGGTGGCCCGTGTTGCCTGGACCACCGGAATGGCTACTTTGGCATCGGGTCCGGCCTGGCCAGGTTCCGGCGTCAGTCCGTCCACGAATGCTATCTTCACCAGCGCCACCGCGACGACGGCGAACACCAGCAACCACGCCACAGGCATAACGATGCGTCTGAAAATTCTCATCCTGCTCCATCCGGTATCTCCCCACAGACCCTTGCTGCGAAGGATGCACCCCCAGACTATACGTAGTATCTACATATTGGGTATGAGGATGGGCAATAAATATGTCCGTGGTTTCCGGCTGGACCCGGCATAAATGAGAGGATGTCGGCATGACTCCGCACATTGCCAAGCCATGGCTTTTCAGCCAGTCCGATCAGGACCCCCGTTCCGCCACCGGAACCCCGCTGCGCTGGGGAGTTATTGCCACCGGGGGAATCGCCCAGGCAGTGTCGCAGGACCTGGCGCTGCTTGCTGACGCCGAGCTTCATGCCGTCAGCTCGCGGCGGCAGGATTCCGCCGATGAATTCGCGGCAAAGTATGGTTTCGCGAAAGCATACGGGGACGACGGCGGCGTCCCCGGCTACCAGCGGTTGCTCGCCGATGATGCCGTTGACGTTGTCTATGTTGCCACCCCGCATGCCCACCACCACGAAATCGTGCTCGCTGCGCTCAATGCGGGAAAACACGTACTGTGCGAAAAGGCATTCACCATCAATGCCCGCGAAGCCTCCGAGCTCATTTCGTTGGCCCGCGACAAAAAGCTCTTCCTGATGGAGGCAGTCTGGAGCCGGTTCCTGCCGAGCATGCAGCGTGCCTTCGAAATCGCAGCCTCGGGAGAGCTCGGTGACGTTCAGTGGGTCAGCGCGGATCTCGGATTCCCTGCCCCGTACTCCCCCACCGCACGGATATGGGCGCGTGAGGATGGCGGCGGAGCGCTGCTGGATCTGACGGTGTACCCGCTGCTGTGGGCTCTTGGCACCCTGGGATTCCCACAAACGGTCAGTGCCACGGGCTATGTTAACGACGACGGCGTGGACGCCCAGAATGCGTTGACTCTCGGCTACCATCACGGTGCCCAGGTCCAGCTGACCTCTTCGCTGTTGGCTCACGGTCCGCGCACGGCCACCGTGGCAGGCAGCCTGGGCTATCTGCAGACCATCGGGTCCGTCAACAATCCGCGTGAGATCGTGGTGGGCATCGGCCGTGATGAGCCTCGGACGGAGCAGTTCAGCGTGGTCGGAATCGGCTATGCCTACGAGCTCCGCGAAGTGACCCGCTGCATCCAGCAGGGCCTCAGCGAAAGCCCGGTCATGCCGCTGGAGGACTCGCTCAACACCATGCGGTTGTTCGACGGAGTCAGGGCGCAGCTTGGGGTCAGCTACCCGAACGACGCCCGCTGAACATCCCGGCGGGCCTCTCTGCGACTTTGTCGAAACGAGGGATCTATTGCCAGATCTCTGGACTCCCCACCCGGATCGTCTTAAGCTTTAGGCAATCGTCGATTTTTCGGTGAATTGGGGGGTGTTGCTCGTGGCTGGATCTAATTCTGCGTGGAGTGCGCTTCGGCCCCTCCGGCCTGTTCTGCTTGCAGGAGCCGCTGCGCTGGCCTGGCTGGCGTTTTCCGCCCCGGCCGCAAACGCCGATACGCCCGACTCCGGATCATTGTTCGGCGGCCCCGCATCTTATGTTTCCACGACGTCGTCAGTCGGCGGCACGGTGACTTCGCCTGGAAGCACCGCCAGCTCCCTGACGGCGCCCGTTGTGGCAGCAGCTAGCCCGCCTCGCGCCACCGTTGCCCCCGTCCCCGGCCTTGCTTCGGCCCCTGCCCCTGCCAAACCCGGGCTCCGCCAACCGGCTCCTGGTGGGTCGGCTGGCTCGGTGGATCAGCTGGTTGCTGCCGTTCCGGCGGTGAATCAGATTGTCCCCGCGCGCACAGTCACGGCCGTGGCTGCACCTGTTGCCGCGGTGGCTGACCAGGCTGCAGGCGGAGTGGCGGCGGCTGTTCTTACCCCTGTGGGTGCTGCGGTTCCCGTTCTGGATCCCGTCCTTCAGCCCGCTAAGGATCTGGTGACAGGGGCCAGGCCTCTTCCACTTCCATTGCCCGGCACCGTGCCGGTAGTGGTGCCGTCTACGCCTGACGTCACCGTCCCTCTGATCCCGGTTGAGCCGGCGAATCCAGCTGGCCAGCCGACCACAAGTGACACTGCGCCGGCCAAACATGTCAGCATTCCAGCAGCAGGCTCCAGCGGACCCGTCAATGTCGGAGAATCACGGGCCGGGGCGCTGACCGCCTTGCTGGGCGAGGCCCTTCTCCCGGCCGCTCCTGGTTCAGGTTCCGGAAGCAGCCAGCAGTCCTCGGGCTCATCAGGCCCCGCAGCCTTGCTATCAAGCGACTTTTTCCCCGCTCCGCCGGCGGGTGCCGTCCCGGCCCGCGGACCGCGTCAGCATGCCCCTTCGCCGGTCTCGCTCGATCCCGGCTCATCTCCTGACTAGTTCGGTCCTCTCTGCCCTTTTGGCGCAGAACACGGCAACCGGGCTGCCTTGAGCGCCCGACAACAACTTCTCAGGAGACGTCGCAATGCACACAATTATTCGCAAGGGGCTGCTCGGCACCCTCTTGGCCGGCGTGCTACTTGCCCTCGGCGCCACCGCTGCAACAGCAGCGGATACCACCTCCGGCTCGGACGGCATTCTGTCCGGCTCACAGGTCGTCGCACCCGTAACAGCCCCCATCACCCTCGGCGCCACATCACTGGGCCTGCTCGGCGACTCAACAGCAACAACCACCACACCCTCCGCAACTCCGGCAGCCACCACTTCGGGAACCGACGGCACCGCCTCCGGAACCCAGGTAGTCGCACCCGTAACAGTGCCGATCAATCTGGGCGCAACGTCTGTGGGGGTCGTGGGGGACTCCACGGCTACCGTCGTGAACCCGCCCGTCGTCAACCCGCCCGTCCTGGCTTCCACGGGAGCCAACTCTGAGTGGGCTCCTCTCGCGGGGATCCTATTGCTTTCAGGCCTCCATTTTCTGGCCGCAGGACGCAAGGCCCGGGCCTTGGCACACAAGTAGCCCGGTTGTCTGTGGCGGACGTTCTTCCGACCATCGACAACCTGGCTCCTGTCGCTTGCAGGCCAGCCACTAGGGAAGGAGGTATTAATTTCCGCTGAGGCGGAACACCCAGCACATTTCCTTGTTACATCGGCGGTTCGACTGCGAAGCTTCCTCCAGGGGCTCGCGGCCGGGCCGTCGGTGTGCCCGCAAGGGTGGAGCCTTCCCGCGCAGCCCACTATCCTTGGGAGTGCACTTCGACCAAGTGCGGACGAGGGACGGGGACATGTTGGAAGGTTCACCCATCGGGGTGAGTGTTGATGTACTCGGAGGGCGCTACCGGCTCGGTGATGTGATCGGCCGTGGCGGAATGTCCTCGGTCTACATGGCCCGCGATGAAAATCTTGGCCGTGACGTGGCTCTGAAACTTTTCGCACCGCAGGCTCCTGACGCCGACGAACTCAAGCGGCAGGAAGCTGAAATCGAGCTCCTGGCAACGCTGAACCACCCCAGCCTGGTGACACTTTTCGACGCCGGCGTTGACACGCGCATCCCGGACGAGCCCCGGCCCTTCCTGACCATGGAACTGGTGGACGGGCAGGACTTGCGCACCCGGCTCAGGCACAGCCGCGTCCCGCTGGACGAACTGGCCGTGATTGGTGCCGGCACTGCGGATGCCC
Source organism: Micrococcaceae bacterium Sec5.7 (assembly GCA_039636785.1). Taxonomy (NCBI): domain Bacteria; kingdom Bacillati; phylum Actinomycetota; class Actinomycetes; order Micrococcales; family Micrococcaceae; species Micrococcaceae bacterium Sec5.7. Next base: position 362,947 of record CP144169.1, read on the forward strand.
TGGCTTATGTTCATGACCTGGGCATCATCCACCGGGACATCAAACCGGCCAACATCCTGCTGGTCCACGTCCGTCCGGGTGAACCTCTGCGCCCCAAGCTGACGGATTTCGGCATCGCCAGAATCGTGGACGGCACCCGCCTCACCGCAACCGGAACCATGGTGGGAACAGCCGCCTATCTGAGCCCCGAACAGGCCATGGGCTCTCCCCTGTCGCCGGCCTCGGACATCTATTCGCTGGGACTTGTGCTCGTTGAATGCATCAAGGGAAAAGTGGAGTACCCCGGCAGCGCCGTCGAGTCAGCCGTGGCCCGGCTTCACCGCGCGCCGGAACTTCCTGACGATGTCCCGGCTGAGTGGGCGAAACTGCTTAGCTCCATGACGGCCACCGAGCCCTTGGAAAGACCGACGGCGGCAGACGTTGAAGTCGCCCTGCGGCAGGCCCTGGTGTCAGCTGCGTCAACGCCCGGAGTGCTTGTGGAGGAACGGACCAGGGTCCTGCCTGCGTTGCCGGCCAGGCGTCCGCGCGTCCCGTTGCTGGTTCGGCTGCGCCGCGGTGGCCAGCGTGCATGGCTCGCCGCCGTGCTGTTTATCGTTGCCCTGATCGCGGGGACCGCCGCAATCGCAGTGGCAGTCACCGCCCCGTCAGCCCCCGACGTCGTTCCTTACCCCACGGTGGCCGGAACTCTGGGCGATCACCTGGCAGAACTGCAAAAGAGCGTGGAGCCATGAATACGGTGAAACAGATTCCCGCACAGGGCATCAGGCCGCGCCGTCCGGGCACTGCTATCGCCGGCTGCATACTGGCAGCAGTGCTTGCCGGGTGCGGCGCTACCGCACCGGATCTGGGCAGCGACGCCGCCACACAGTTCCAGCAGCGTGTGCTCACGGTCAGCCGGGCCGCTGCCGGCAACGATCCTGCCACGGCACTGAAGTCACTGGACGCGCTTGTCGCTGACCTTAACGCCGCCGCATCCAGCGGCCAGGTTTCCTTCAAACGGCACCAGAAGATTCTGGGCGCAGTGATCGCGGTCCGGGCCGACCTCACGGCAGCGAAGGAAGCCGCGCGAGTCGCCGCTGGGGCCGCCGCTGCTGCGGAAGCCGCTCGGGCCGCTGCCGAAGCCAAAGGAGTTCCCGCTCAAGCGCCCGCCGAAGGCAACAACGGTAAGAACAAAGACGGCAAAGGCAAGGGCCACTGACGTCTGCCCTCTCCATTGGATTATGACTTTTGGTCGCCACACTTAGTTGTCTATGTCAATCTCATTCAGGACCACCGTGACGGCTTGATCCAGGTCCACCTCGGGTTCCTTAGTGGCTGATTTGTTGTTGTCTGGTGTGGGCGGGTTGCGCCCGCCCCGTCCGGGCCGTCTACTTGCCGCCGTACCTTCGGATGAGGGTCCGGCTGGAGCGGATCTCGTCCCTGCCGGGACGACGTCGTCGGTGCGGCCCGCGTTGTCACCAATGGCTGCAGCGGAGACGACGGTGGCTGTGGTCGCCCCTGTTCAACGAATAGATACGGGCCACAGCTGGGATTGCAGTTCGGCGGTGCCTCCGGTTTGGGCGGCCGCTAGGTAACGTCCCGCCGTCGGAAGCCCCAGAGCCCGATGACGGCGAGGACCAGTGCCACGACCGTGAGGAGGATGAGCGGCCCGGGGTCGAACGCGGCAGCGGGCAGGGAAGAGGTCAGGACGAACGGGGAAATCTTCAGTAGTCCGGTGTCCAGGCGCAGCATCGCAATGATGACGTCCAGGACGAAGAAGAAGATCAGCACGGCGTACGTTCCAACAGCTGCCAGCCCTGGTGTCAGGCCGAACAGTGCGCCGGCCAGCGCTGTCATGACCCATACCGCGGGCAGGCGTGTGAGAACGGATCCGAGCAGCACCCAGAAATCGCCGGTGTGGCCGGTTATCGCGGAGCTGCCGGCACCGAGTGTCGCACCGAAGATGCCAAGAACGACGACCGCGCCTCCGGCCGCGACGGCCAGACCTGCACCGGCCCAGCGCAGCCGGTGCAGGGGCGTGGAGAGGACCGATTCCGCCAGTCCGCAGGTTTCTTCGCTACGCAGCCGCAGGATGACGGAGATGCCAAAAACGCTGAAGATCTGGCACATTTCATCGGTCACCAGCGCGTAAAACGCGAACACCGGCTCGCCTCCGCTGATCATGTTCTTCAGGACGGGGCTCGCGGCAATTTGGGCTGCGGCCCCTTGGGCGGTGCCGGCCATCAGCAGCCCGACCGCGGCGGCGCCGGCGGCCCAGCCCGCCAGGGCGGCGGCGTTCAGGCGCAGGGCAACGGTGAAGGGACCGGCCAGCCAGTCCTGCGCTTCTCCCGGTCCGGGCCGGTCCGTGAGGAGTCCGGCGCCGACATCGCGGCGCAGCACCAGACCCAGAGCGGCCGCCACGGAAATGACCAGGAAGAGGAGGACCGGCAGCAACGGAGTCAGCCGGTCCCTGGCGTAGGGCTGCACAGCGTCGGCCCAGCCAAACGGGCTTAACCAGCCAGGCCAGTCCGGACCGCCGATGTCAGGGAGGCCGCGCAGCACATACAGCAGGCCCAGCACCGCACCGCCGATACCGGCCGCCATCCGCGAGCCGCTGCTCAGCTGGGCCGCCAAAGCCGCGACAGCCGTCATTGTCCACCCAAAAGAGGCCAGCTGCAGCCCCAGTGCCCAGGACCCGGCGGCCGGCAACCCCAAACCAGTCAGGGCCGCGCCGGTGGCGGCCGCCAGCATCAGGTTGGCGCCCGCGGTCACTGCGCTGGCGGCCGCAAGGGGTGCGCACCGTCCTAGGACCGCACCCCCGAGGAGCTCGCGGAGCCCCTCTTCTTCGTCCCTGCGGGTATGGCGCAGGACGGTGAACAGGCTGGCCAAGCCCAGACCGATGATGCCGAATGCGGTGACACGCCAAGCGGTGAGACCGCCGACGGAGGCGCTGTGAACCCGGCCCAAAAAGAGCAGTTCGGCCGGATTGGTGTTGCTCAGGCCGGCAAGGATGGTCCGGTCCTGTTCCGTCGGGAACTCCGCCGGAATGACGGCGGCAACCATCAGCACAAGTACAAAGACGAGGCCGTACCACAGTGGAAGGCGGAGACGATCCCGCCGCAGGATGAGCCTGGCACACTGCCAGGTACCGGCAAAGAACGAGCCGGCACCCCGATCCGCTGCGGCTGCAGCCGCTGCCTGCCCGCGGGCCACCGATGGGGTCATGACGCCGCCCGGCTCCTGCGTCCTCCCGCGGCCGATGCGCCGGGCGCGCCGGGCGCGCCGATGTCCGTGCCGTAGTGGCTCAGGAATAGTTCCTCCAGAGTGGGTGGCTGGATCGTGAGTGAGCGTATTTCATGCCGGGCCAGCAGTCCCATGATGGCGTCCAGGGCCTCGGCGTCGGCATGGAAGGACACACGCCGGCCATCCACGCGTACGTCCGAAACGCCCGCCATCGCGGACAGCTGCGCAGGGACGGAGCCGAGCACGGCGGTGACCCGGCTGCTGGCCAAATGACGCAGCTCAGCCAGCGTGCCGGTCTCGACATTGCGCCCGGAGCGGATGATGCTGACACGGTCACAGAGCTGTTCGACCTCGGTCAGCATGTGGCTGGAGAGCAGCACGGAGCCGCCTTCATCACGTGCCGCGCGGACCTGGGACTTGAAGACGGCTTCCATCAGCGGATCCAGCCCGACCGTCGGTTCATCAAAGATCATCAGTTCGGCGTCCGACGCCAATGCCGCCACCAGGCCGACTTTCTGCCTGTTGCCCTTGGAGTACGTGTGCGCCTTCCTGCGCGGATCGAGCTCAAAGATCCCGATGAGCTCATCGCGGCGGCGTTTGCTCAAGCCGCCGCGGAATCGGCCGAGAATATCGATGATCTCGCCGCCGGTCAGATTCGGCCACAGAACGACGTCGCCCGGCACATAGGCCAGCCTGCGGTGCAGCGTGGCGGCATCGCGCCACGGGTCGCCGCCGAGCAGAATGGCAGACCCGCCGGAGGCCCTGAGAAGACCCAGCAGGATGCGCAGCGTGGTGGTTTTACCGGCGCCGTTGGGGCCCAGAAACCCGTGGACTTCGCCACGTTCAACGGCGAGATCCAGCCCGTCCAGAGCCAAAGTTCTACCGAAGCTCTTGACCAGCCCGGCAATCTCGACGACGTTGTCCATGCGGCTCACGATACTCCGTACGAGGCCGCCGATCTGGGCTGTCTATGTCCTTCTGTTCCGGGACGACCGTGAGGGCTAAATCCAGGTAGCAGCACACGCTGTTTTGAGCGCCCAAAACGACGTGTGCTGCTACCCCGTTGGGAATTAACCCAGGCGTTCTTTCAGGTGCTCGTCCAGGGCCGCGAGGAAGTCCTCGGTGGTCAGGTGCGCCTGGTCCGGGCCCGCCAGGAGCGCCTGGTCCCTGGTCATATTTTCAGACACTCGTTCTCCTCTGGTTCAGGGCACGAGCAACTCCGCTCCGCGCCCGGGCATGCGGAACATCCGTCCTGCCACTGGCTCTGAACCGCAACAGCCACAGGCGTTAAAGCACAACCGGCGCACCAGGAGATCCCGGTACGCCGGCTATGGGCCGGCTGAAAATCCTGAGGACTACTTCAGCGTGGCCAGAACCTCGTTCAGCTTGGCGGAGGGGCGCATGATCGCAGAAGTCTTGGACGCATCGGGGCGGAAATAGCCGCCGATCTCGGCCGGGGCGCCCTGCACGGCGGCAAGCTCGGATACGATCTCTTCCTCGTTGGACTTCAGCGCTTCGGCAACGGCGGAGAACGCGGCTGCCAGCTCGGCATCCTGAGTCTGCCTGGCCAGTTCCTGGGCCCAGTACTGCGCCAGGTAGAAGTGGCTTCCGCGGTTGTCCAGCTCCCCCGCCTTGCGGCTTGGGGACTTGTTCTCCAGCAGGAACGTTCCGGTGGCGCGGTCCAGGGTGTCGGCCAGGACCTGGGCGCGGGCGTTGCCCGTGGTGGTGGCCAGGTGCTCGAAGCTGACGGCCAGGGCAAGGAATTCACCCAGGCTGTCCCAGCGGAGGTGGTTTTCCTTCAGAAGCTGCTGGACGTGCTTCGGGGCGGATCCGCCGGCACCGGTCTCGAAAAGTCCGCCGCCGTTCATCAGCGGAACCACGGAGAGCATCTTGGCGCTGGTGCCGAGCTCAAGGATCGGGAAGAGGTCCGTGAGGTAGTCACGGAGCACGTTGCCGGATACCGAGATGGTGTCCTCGCCCTTGCGGATACGCTCCAGCGTGAAGGCAGTTGCGTCCTCCGGGGTCATGATCTCGATCTGCAGGCCCTCGGTATCGTGGTCCAGCAGGTATTCCTTGACCTTGGCGATCAGCCTGGCGTCGTGTGCGCGGCCTTCATCCAGCCAGAAAACGGCAGGGGTCTTGGAGGCGCGGGCACGGGTGACAGCCAGCTTGACCCAGTCGCGGATGGGCAGATCCTTGGTCTGGCAGGCGCGCCAGATGTCGCCGGGGGCCACCTCGTGCTGGATCAGCACGGCGCCGGAGCTGTCCACGACCTGGACGGTGCCGGCTGCCTGGATTTCGAAGGTCTTGTCGTGGCTGCCGTATTCCTCGGCCGCCTGCGCCATCAGGCCGACGTTGGGTACGGTGCCCATGGTGGTGGGATCGAAGGCGCCGTGGGCACGGCAGTCATCGAGCACGGTCTGGTAGACCCCGGCGTAGCAGCTGTCCGGGATCACAGCGAGGGTGTCCGCTTCCTTGCCGTCCGGGCCCCACATCTTGCCGGACGTCCGGATCATGGCGGGCATGGAAGCGTCAACGATGATGTCGCTGGGGGCGTGCAGGCTGGTGATGCCCTTGTCCGAATCCACCATGGCCAGCGCCGGGCCGTCTTCGAGGCCCTTCTTGATGGCGGCCTGCACGCCTTCGCGGACGTCCTCCGGAAGATCCTCGAGGCCGTTCACGATGGAAGCAAGCCCGTTGTTGGCGCTCAGACCCGCAGCGGCGAGCTGTTTGCCGTATGTCGCGAAGAGATCCGAGAAGTAGGCCTTGACCACGTGGCCGAAGATGACGGGGTCGGAGACCTTCATCATGGTTGCCTTCAGATGTGCGGAGAAAAGCACGCCCTCTTCCTTGGCACGGACTATCTGGGCGGCCAGGAACTCGTCCAGGGCCGCGGCACGGAGCACGGTGCCGTCCACAACTTCACCGGCCAGCACGGGGAAGGCCTTCTTCAGGACCTTTACCGTGCCGTCTTCGCGGACCAGCTGGATTGAGATGGTGTCATCGGCAGCAATAACCACGGACTTCTCGTTGAAGCGGAAGTCGTCTGTACCCATGGTGGCGACGTTGGTCTTGGACTCCGACGACCAGGCACCCATGGAGTGCGGGTTCTGGCGGGCGTAGTTCTTCACTGAAAGAGGTGCGCGGCGGTCAGAGTTACCTTCGCGCAGGACCGGGTTGACGGCCGAGCCCTTGATCTTGTCGTAGCGCGAGCGGACGCCCGTCTCAATATCCGAGGACGGGTTGTCCGGGTAGTCCGGGAGCTCATAGCCCTTGGCCTGGAGCTCAGCGATGGCGGACTTCAGCTGGGGAACGGAAGCGCTGATGTTGGGCAGTTTGATGATGTTGGCGTCCGGGCTCTTGGCCAGCTCGCCCAGTTCAGAGAGGGCATCGCCGATCCGCTGCTCCTCAGTGAGGTAATCGCCGAAACCGGCGATGATCCGGCCGGCAAGCGAGATGTCGCGGGTCTCCACCTCCACACCTGCAGTCGAAGCAAAGGCCTCAACGATCGGCAAAAACGAATATGTGGCCAGCATCGGCGCTTCGTCGGTGTGGGTATAGATAATCTTGGACATGCTTGGGCGTCTCCCTGGAGGTCTGCTTCTTGTGGAAATCCGGTCTTATTTCACCACGTCTAACTTACCTGAGGACGCCGGAATGAGCCCCACGCTGTGCCCTGAAACACTTTCCGTGACCGCTGCAAAAAGGGCAGTAAAGCGTACGACGGCGGTGCGCGCCCAGGCGGCAGGACGTCGTCGTGCAGTAGTCAGTGCACCGGACGGTGCTCCAGGCTCCTCTACGGAGCGGTGGTCAGCGCCCTTTGTGCGGGAGATCGCTGGGCCACAGCAACACGTACTTGGCGTCCTGGTTGCGCAGTAGCTCCGTGGCCGTGAAGGAGAGGATCGGGTCCACATCGCGCAGCTGGTTGGTCGCGGCCACGGACGCGCTGGCACCCTGTTGAGCCGCGGTCCCGGACTGTTTGGCGGCCTTTTCCTCGACCGCGAGGTGGCGGCCGTGCAGCGGTGCTGAAGGTTTGCCGGACTTCCCAAATGGAGTCATGACGATTGCCCCGAATCGGTAATTGCCCGGAGCCCAGTCAGACATTCGTATAGCTGATGAATGAAAATTACCCCGAAACGCCCCCCGTTGCGCCAGTACGACATGCAGAAATTTGATGGGAAGCAGGGACGGACGCCCACGATTCCGGTGAAATACACGATATGACACTACTATTTACAAATTTGTCATATCTGGGTAGGTTCAGTTTCGTCACTCAACGGACACCACCAACGTCCGTCGCCACCCCAATTAGGTAGGACAATAATGACAAGCACCAAGACTCTGGCCACCAGCCTGTTGAGCCTTTCCGCGGCAGCCCTGCTGGCGCTTTGTGCCGCCGGCGGCGCCACTGCCACCCCTGCAGCGTCGCAGGACAAGGACACACCCCAGGTTGCGAGCGCAACAATCGAGAGCTCGGGCGTGGCCGACTACTGGACAGCGGACCGCATGCGCACCGCCATCCCCGGCGACGTTCTCGCCAACAAGGCCCTGGACCGCGGCAACAGCTCCAAGGCCGGCACCGTAGAGAAGGGTTCCAGCACCAGGATCGCGGGCAAGGCCGGCCAGGCCAAGCCCACCCTGCACGCTGACGAAACCCCGGTTTCCCACATTGGAAAAGTCTTCTTCTCCATGGGCGGCAGCAACTATGTGTGCTCCGGCAACTCGGTGGTCGCCACCAACAAGAGCACCGTCTCCACCGCCGGCCACTGCGTCAACGAGGGCCCTGGTGCCTTCGCCACCAACTTCGTGTTCGTGCCGGCATACCTGAACGGCGCGGCACCGTATGGCAAGTGGGCAGCAAAGGCCCTGTACACGACCACCCAGTGGAGCTCCGCCGGCGACATGCAGTACGACACCGGCTTCGCCGTGGTTTCCCCGCTCAGCGGACAGAACCTGGCCGACGTCGTCGGCGCTTCGGGTGTCCAGTTCAACGCAGCGCGCGGCCTGACCTACAAGTCCTATGGCTACCCCGCTGCAACACCGTTCAACGGCGAGTCGCTCAAGAGCTGCACGGGGGTTGCCAGCAACGATCCCAACAACCCCCAGTTCAACGCCCAGGGCATCAAGTGCGACATGACCGGCGGCTCCTCCGGCGGCCCGTGGTTCATCGGCACCGGCTCCAACGGCTACCAGAACTCCATCAACAGCTACGGATATGGCAGCCGGTCTACCGTGATGTACGGCCCGTACTGGGGCTCAGTCATCCAGCAGGCGTATTCGAATGCGGCCGCATCCTAAGGACGTTTCACCCGCCAATGAGCCAGTCAGCCACAGTGAGTCGAGCCAGCGCCCGGAGGAAATCCTCGAGTACTGGACGCCCGAGCGGCTGAAAGAAGCCAGGCCCCGTGAAATCCGGTTACCGGACAAGGAAACTTGCCGCCAGGAAACCCGGCATGGGTCTGAGGGAAAATAACTGAATAAACAACGACGGCGGCTGTCCCCTCAGGGGGCAGCCGCCGTCGTTCGTGTGTTGCCTAGTGGAAGAAGTGGCGTGCACCCGTGAAGTACATGGTGATGCCGGCCGCATTGGCCGCGGCGATGACTTCCTCGTCGCGGACGGAACCGCCGGGCTGGACCACGGCGCGGATGCCGGCGTCGAGCAGGATCTGCAGGCCGTCGGCAAACGGGAAGAACGCGTCAGACGCCGCTACGGCGCCGCGGGCGCGCTCGTTCTCTTCGCCCGCCAGTGTGTTGGCGCGTTCAACGGCCAGCTTGCAGGAGTCCAGGCGGTTGACCTGGCCCATGCCCACACCCACGGCGGCCCCGTCAACGGCGAGCAGGATGGCGTTGGACTTGGCTGCGCGGCAGGCGGTCCAGGCGAAGGCGAGGTCCGCGAGGGTTGCCTCGTCTGCGGCTTTGCCGGCGGCGAGGGTCCAGTTGGCGGGGGTATCGCCGTCGGCATCCACGTTGTCCGCGATCTGCACCAGAACGCCACCGGAGACCTGGCGGATTTCGGCCGGGTAGCGGCCGTAGCCCTCGGGCAGGGTGAGCAGGCGGATGTTCTTCTTTTTGGAGAGGATCTCCACGGCTTCCGGCTCGAAGCCGGGCGCGATGACCACCTCGGTGAAGATCTCCGCCACGGTGCGGGCCATGCCGGCAGTGACGGTGCGGTTGGCGGCAATCACGCCGCCGAATGCGGAGACGGGATCGCAGGCGTGGGCCTTGGCGTGGGCGTCGGCGATGGGGTCGGCGGAGCCAGCGGCACCGACGGCCACACCGCACGGGTTGGCGTGCTTGATGATGGCCACCGCAGGCCCGGCGAAGTCGAACGCGGCGCGGAGGGCGGCGTCGGCGTCCACGAAGTTGTTGTAGCTCATGGCCTTGCCGTGCAGCTGGTCCGCCTGCGCGATGCCGGCCGGGGCAGCCTTGTCCACGTACAGCGCGGCCTGCTGGTGCGGGTTTTCGCCGTAGCGGAGGACCTCGGAGCGCTCCAGCGCCAGGCCGGCGTAGGCAGGCCAGTCGATCACGCCGTCGCCGTCTTCATCCAGGAACTGGCTGGCGGTCCAGGTTGCAACGGCGTTGTCATACGTGGCGGTGTGCGCGAACGCCTTGGCGGCCAGCCTGCGCCGGGTCTTCAGGTCAAAACCGCCCTCGGCGGCGGCGGCAACCACTTCGCCGTAGAAGGCGGGGTCAACAACAATGGCGACGGCGGCGTGGTTCTTCGCGGCGGAGCGCACCATGGCGGGGCCTCCGATGTCGATCTGCTCAACCACGGCGTCCTGCTCGGCGCCGGACTTCACGGTCTCCACAAACGGGTAGAGGTTCACCACCACGAGGTCGAAGGTCTCGATTTCCATGCCGGCCAGGGTTTCCATGTGTGCCGGGACGCGGCGGTCGGCCAGGATGCCGCCGTGCACGCGCGGGTGGAGGGTCTTGACGCGGCCGTCCAGCATCTCGGGAGAGCCGGTGACTTCCTCGACCTCGGTTACCGGGATGCCGGCCGCGGCGATGGTCTTGGCGGTGGAACCGGTGGACACAATCTTCACCCCCGCTGCGTGCAGGCCTTTGGCGAGCTCCTCCAGACCGGTTTTGTCGTAGACCGAAATCAAGGCCCGGCGGATGGGAACACGGTCAAGCTGCGTGAAGCTCACAAAAGTCTCCGTCTTATCTCGCGGTAATGCGCCGCGGTTGGTGGGGATACGGCCAGTTTATCGCGTTGCGGGGCCCGCCCCGCGTGCCTGCGGGAGTGTGAAGCGTGGCGGGCTGCAGCACAGGGCTTCCGTGCCGGTGTCTGCGGCGCGAAGTATGGTGAAGGCATGGACAGCAATGCCATGGTCCTCGTGGCCGATATCGGCAAAAGCCGCTGCCGGGTCGAGCTGCGCGAAGGTGTGGTGGATCTGGCCGCCGGCACCTGGCGTTCTGAAGTCCTGGCCGCCGCCGATTCCGCCGGCTTTCCGGGGCTGGGCATTCACAATGGCGCCGCGGAAGCGTTCCTGCTGATCACGGAGACCGCGGCCCGGCTGCAGCCACCGGCGCCTCCCGGCCTCGTTCCGGGCAGGATCCCGGGAGACGGCCCGCAGCCCTACTTCAGCCCGCTCACCGGAGCCGGCGCCGCCGTGGCCGGGGTGGAAGCCTCCTCCGGGCAATCCAAGGAACTTGCCCGGCTGCTGGCCGGGTACTTCGGAGTCCCCGCGGCGGTGCTCTCCGATGCGACGGCGGCCCACCTCGGAGCGCTCCACCGCGAGCCGGGAACCGTGCTGATTGTGGGGACCGGCGCGGTGGCGTTCCGTTTTGACCGCGAGGGCACCCTCCACCGCGCGGACGGCTGGGGTCCGCTTCTGGGTGACCGCGGCAGCGGCCGGTGGATCGGCCAGCAGGGCCTGCAGGCAGTTCTTGAAGCGCACGACGGCGGCCGGGCCACTTCGCTGAGTGCCCAGGCCGCCGCGCTGGTGGAGCTGCCCGGACAGGACCCGTCACCGGAAAATCTGCCCGGCTGGCTCGCCACACAGACCAATCCGTCGCGTGCCATGGCCCGCTTCGCGCCCAAGGTGCTGGCCGAAGCGGAGGCGGGTGACGCCGTCGCACGCGGGATCGTCGACGAAGCCTGCCGGATCCTGACGGTGACGGTGACGCGTGCGGTCGGCACGCACGCCGGGCCCCCGGCAACCACCACGTTCCCTCGGGTGGCCCTGCTTGGCGGCGTGGTGCAATCAGGGTTCTTCGCCGGTCTGCTGACCGAATCACTCACCCGGGCCGGGATCGAGGTGGTGGCGGCGCAGGGCGATGGACTGACCGGCGCCTCCCTCGCCGCCACCGGCCGCGAACTTCTCCAGGAAAGGTACATCCACCGTGCCGGACAACACTGAACACCCCATGAACGCAGGCCTCCCCGAAGACGACCTCGCCGGGCTGCGCTCGGAACTTGCCGGGCTGATCACCGAGGCCTCGAACCCCGAGCTGGGCCTGCTGGACACCATGAGCACGTCGGAGCTGGTGGCGGCCATGAATGCGCAGGACGCCGGCGTGGCCGCGGCTGTGGGGCTGGCGGGTGCCAACATCATCCGCACCGTGGATGCCGTCACGGCCAAGCTCGCCGCGGGTGGCCGGCTGCTGTACCTCGGCGCGGGAACGGCAGGCCGGATGGGCGTGCTGGACGCCAGCGAGTGCCCGCCGACCTTCGGAACACCGCCGGAGATGGTGGTGGGCATCATTGCCGGCGGCAGCAAGGCTGTCGAGCAGGCCGTGGAGAACGCAGAAGATGATTTCGAGGCCGGCGCGCGGGACATCCGCGACGCCGGCGTGAGCGCGGCAGACGCCGTCGTCGGTATTTCCGCGTCCGGGCGGACCCCGTATGTGATCGGCGCGCTGAAGCAGGCGAACAGCCAGGGGGCGTTTACCGCGGCGCTGGCGTGCAATCCGGGCTCGGCGATCGGGCATGTGGCGAAGGTGGCCATCGAGGTGGCGGTGGGGCCGGAGTTTGTGGCCGGGTCCACGCGGCTGAAGTCCGGCACGGCGCAGAAGCTGGTGCTGAACATGATCAGCACGCTCTCCATGGTGAAGCTGGGCAAGACCTACGGGAACCTGATGGTGGATCTGCAGGCCACCAATGCGAAGCTGCGGGCGAGGTCCCAGCGCACCGTGCAGCAGGCCACAGGGGCGGATCCGGCAGCGGCCGCTGAGGCCTTGGAATCGGTGGGCGGCTCGGTGAAGGCGGCCATCCTGGTGCTGCTGACCGACGTTCCACCGGGTCAGGCTGCGGCTGCGCTGGAGCAGGCCGGCGGCTTTCTTCGGCAGGCGATCAAAGCCCGGCACTGACGCTCCGCTCGGACCGTCCCGGGGCGTTAGAGTTTTCTCAGGAGGCCGAGATGAATACGTACACCACTGTGCCCAGCGGCGAACAGGTGGTCCAGGAACTGCCGTGGCGGTGGAAGGTCCAGGGACGGATCTTCATGATCGGCGGGCTGGGCTTCATGTTCGACGCCTGGGACGTGACGCTCAACGGCATCCTCATTCCGCTGCTGTCCACGCACTGGCAGCTGGCCGCCGGCGAGGTGGCCTGGGTGGGCACCTCCAACCTGATCGGCATGGCCATCGGCGCCTTCGTGTGGGGCACCATCGCGGACACCATCGGCCGCAAAAAGGCGTTCACGGCCACACTCCTGATCTTCTCGCTCTTCACAGTGCTGGGCGCCTTCTCCCCCGACTTCATCTGGTTCTGCGTGTTCCGGTTCATGGCCGGCTTCGGGCTGGGCGGCTGTATCCCCGTGGACTATGCGCTGGTGGGCGAGTTCACGCCGCGGAAGCAGCGCGGCAGGGTGCTCACCGCAATGGACGGCTGGTGGCCCGTGGGCGCTGCCCTCTGCGGTTTCGTGTCCGCCGGGCTCGTGGCGGCGTTCGCCGACTGGCGCCTGACCATGCTGGTGATGGTGCTGCCGGCGCTGCTCGTTTTCTGGGTGCGCCGGAGCGTGCCCGAATCGCCGCTGTTCCTCATCCGCAAGGGCCGCCGGGAGGAAGCCGCCAAGGTGATCGACGATCTTGTCCTCGCCACCGGCGCCGAGCCCCGCGCGTACAGCCTGCCCGATCCCCAGGCCGCTCCACGCCTCTCTGCCGGCAGCGCCTGGCAGCAGCTGCGCCGTGTGTGGCTGTTCAACTGGAAGATCACGACGGCGGCCTGGGCCCTGTTCTTCAGCATCCTCCTGGTCTACTACCTTGCGCTGACGTGGATGCCCCGGATCCTGATCGGTGCGGGCTTCGAGGAGTACAAGGCGTTCGTCACCACGGCGTCCATGGCCGCCGTCGGACTCCTTGGTGTGGTGGTGGCCGCACTGCTGGTGGAGCGCGTGGGCCGCAAGTGGATCCTGGCCATTACGGGTCCGCTGTCCGCGCTGACGCTGGTGATTGTGGCGTTTGTGGTGGACATCCCCACGGCTGCCGTGTTCTGGCTGCTGGTGTTCGGCTTCGTGGTGCAGATCGCCATCCCGGTCCTGTACGCGTATGTGTCGGAGCTCTATCCCACCGAGCTGCGCGGCACGGGCTTCGGCTGGGCGTCCACGTTCTCGCGGCTTGGTGCAGGGTTCGGGCCGCTGGTGTTTGCCTCCTACTTCTGGCCGGAGTTCGGCCTGGCTACGTCCTTCGCGCTTGCTGGCGGGCTGGTGCTGCTGGCCGTGCTGTGGATGGCGTTCCTCTCCCCCGAGACCAGGCAGCGCAGGCTCGAGTAACCCTCTTTGTGCCCAACTAGCTCGCAGTAGGTGTCGTTTTGAGCCCTCATAACGACACCTACTGCGAGCTACTTGGGCGACCAGCCGCGGCTGAGCATCGCGGTGCGGATCTTCGCGACGGCCGAACGCGCGTCGTTCCCCATGTGCCGCTTCGAAACCCGGACCAGCAGCCAACCGGCGTGGCTGAAGTCCTCTTCGCGCGCAATGTCGCGGACGATCTGCGCACCCTCGGAATGCCCTTCGCCGTCGTACTCCACGGCAACGCGGTGTTCGGGAAAGGCCAGATCGGGTTGACGTACGACGCCGGCCCGCAGCTGGGTGGGAACGTTGAGTTCCGGTTCAGGCAGTCCCGCCCTTTCCAGAGACAGCCGGAGCCGGGTTTCAGGGGCTGAATCCGCACCGACGCGTGCCTGTTCGAGGGCCAGCCGGGCCTTCCGGATTCCGGGCGTTCCCTTGTGCCGGTCGAGCATGTCCGCAAGTTGCACGGGCGTGGCGTGGGGCTTCGTCCGCCCTTCAAAGTCCGGCCGCGGAATCCGCAGCAGATGGTCCGCCACCACGGTGATTTCGTCCACACTCATCTTCCGAGCGCAGTCCAGCCAGGTGCGGATCCGGCTCGTGACCAGCATTCCGTCGATGCTGGTGATTTCGTCGCCGAAGAATTGGCCCACATGGCCAACCACGCCTGTCCGGCGGGGAATTGCCATCGTATCCGGGCGTGAGATGTGGATGCCCGGATCGTTGCTTCGCGGCAGGAAACCGGGAAATGACCAGAGCAAAAAGGCGGTGGTGTGCGAAGCAGCCGAGAACTTCGTGACCAGGGTGAAGGGTCGGACCGCGAACTGAAGCGGAACGTCATTTGGTTGGCCCGGGCCTGCCAGCACTGCGGATTGTCTGATGCCGCGGCTTGGAGCGGACAGCGCGCGGTGCCTCAACCGGCGTCGGCCGACTCCGGCGGCCAACGCTTCCCGGAAAGTAAATGGGACGGAATCCAGTGGCTCCGGCAGGGGTCGTGGGGTCCTCATCGCCCCATCGTGTCAAACGCAACGGCGGCGTGGAGAGTTATCCACAGGTCTGCATCCGCCAATCACGTCTGACTGGCAGTAGGTGTCGTTTTGAGCGCCCAAAACGACAACAATTGCGAGTTAGTTGGGCTGCTCGGCGGCGAGGGAAGCCAAGGTGGAGACCAGGAGGCGGCGCTCTACCACCTTGATGCGTTCGTGCAGGGTGTCCTCGGTGTCATCCGGAGCAATCACCACGGCTTCCTGGGCGATGATGGGCCCGGTGTCCACGCCGGCGTCGGCCCAGTGGACCGTGCATCCCGTGACTTTCACGCCGTATGCCATGGCGTCGCGGACGCCGTGGGCGCCGGGGAACGCGGGCAGCAGGGCGGGGTGGGTGTTGAGGTATCTGCCGTCGAACGCTTCAATGAAGCCGGGGCTCACGATCCGCATGAATCCGGACGAAACCACCACGTCCGGGCTGTACGCGGCCACGGCCTCGGTCAGCGCGGCGTTCCAGTCGGCACGGTCCTCGTAGGCCTTGAAATCAACAACAAACGTGGGGAATCCGGCGGCCGCCGAGCGCTTCACACCATATGTGCCGGGCCGGTCCGCCCCCACGGCGGCGATCTCCACGTCCAGCTGGCCCTCGTTCACGGCGTCGATGACGGCCTGCAGGTTGGAGCCGGTACCGGAAACGAGG
Source organism: Micrococcaceae bacterium Sec5.7 (assembly GCA_039636785.1). Classification (NCBI taxonomy): domain Bacteria; kingdom Bacillati; phylum Actinomycetota; class Actinomycetes; order Micrococcales; family Micrococcaceae; species Micrococcaceae bacterium Sec5.7. Next base: position 378,588 of record CP144169.1, read on the forward strand.
ACAACTATGCGCATGGGTCTAGCTTATGGGCAGGCTCGCGTAGGCTGGAAAACATGAACACCACCCCGGACCCGGCTGGGCCCCAGCGGACCAAGACACCGCTCAGCGAGGCAGCCAAGACCTCCCTGTCCAAGACCCATAACCTGTTCCGCGTGTTTATTGTGGCGGTGCTGGGTGCGTTCTTTGTGTTCCAGCTGGACATTAACTACCTGTGGCTGAGCGCCATTCTCACCGCGGCCAGCGTTGCCTTGGGTGTCATGGTGCTGATCCGCACGATCCGGCTCAAGGAGTCCAGGCTCGTGCTGTTCGGGACCATCTCCGGGCTGGTGGTCTCCCTGGTGATGGTGCTGCTGGTGCTGACATCGGCTTTTTTCTTCAACCAGGTCCGCGACTTCCAGCAGTGCTCCCGCTTTGCCCTCACGAATCAGGCAATGTCCGGTTGCCGGGTTCAGCTGGAACACTCGCTCCCCCTCCAGCTGCGCTAGACGAGGGCTCCGCTGACACCAAACCGATGCTAGGCGTTTTCGAGGTCCGCCTCGTGAAGTTCCTGCTGGCGTTCCAGCCACGGCCCGGCAGCGTAACCGATCACGACGCCGGTGCCCACTTCCGCTGCCACCCAGGCTGCCGTCCATAAAGGGTCGGGGCCGATGTCCGTCAGCCGGCCGATTCCGGCCGAGCCACGGGCCATCCATGCCAGCGCCCCGGCCAGTGCTCCTGCGGCCACGCCCGCCATCACGCCGAGTGCCAGGGTGGACGCCGTAGCCGTGAACCAGCGGGCGTGGACCTTGATGGAAAGCCATTCGTCAAAGTGGTTTTCGCCTTCGCGCAGGAACCACCAGCCAGCCAGCAGACCGGCCAGCACCGGCACCACCAGCGCCACGAACCCGTAGTCCAGCTGCCCGGAAGGAATGGCAGCAAACACCGGGATGGACGGCAGCGGCCCCACGGCTGTACCCAGCGGGCCAACCTGCGAGCCGGCACCCAGGGCGAAGCCGGAGCCGGATGTCCAGGAGAGCGCAAAAATCGCGAGGTTGGGCAGGAAGCCGAGCTGCGCAATGGTGAGGACGCCGCCTCCCATGGCCCCGGCGTCGAGCCCTTCATAGACGGCGACTATCAGGTTCCAGTGGATCAACAGATCAACGGCGAGCAGGGCGCAGGACAGCGCGAGCGCGGCCATCAGCGCCACAAATCCCGCCTTCGCTGCGGACGCAAGGTACGAGCCGGCCCAGCGCGAATGCTGGCTGGTGCGGGCGATCCAGTCAACGGCGTCGACGCCGATCAGCCGGCTCCAGGAGCCCGCCTCGCGGCGGGCGCCGATCACCATGCCCAGGGCAAACGGGACCAGCGGCATCAGCATGGCGAACCAGAGGTTAATAACGACGTCCGACGTGCGGCACACGAAGCCCGTGGCGGCTCCGAACGCGGCGTAGATGACCCAGGAGCCGAGCAGCGCCTGCCACAGCTGGTCCGTGTAGGAGGCGCGGGCGAGGCGGCGGCCCGCACGCCAGGCGAGGAGGAACGGGATGAGCGTGAGGCCCAGCGGGATGAGCGAAAGTGTGCCGGATGCGCTCTGACCTGCAACTCCGGCGCCGATGGTGGCGAGCTCCAGCGGCACAGCGTGGATCAGGAGCCAGGCCTGGCCGGCGAGGCGTGCCAGGACGTCGAAATGGCTGTTCTGGAAACCGGCTGTGGCCCACACCGCGATAACCGGCGCCACCACCACCAGCGCGGAAATGATGGCGGCCTGGGCCGATTCGAGCGCTCCCTGCAGCCACAAGGGCATGGGAAGGCCACGTTCTCCGGTCTGATCAGCGCGCAGTTTCATCGTGTTCCATGGTGCCATGTTCGGGCCGCGTCCCTCGGTTTCGACAGGCACAATCAGCAGGGCTCAATTACCGCCGTTCGTGGTTGTCCGTGCACAGCCGCCGTAGCGCTCCGGTCCGGCAGCGCGGGGGTTCTCAGTCCGGGCAGAACCCCTTATCCTCCGGTGATCGGGCCCGTCGAGATCCCGGTTTCGACAGGCCCGAGCACCGGCGCATTCCGGTGCTTTTTCGATAAACCAGACGTAAAATTGGAATGTCCGCAATCAGTGGTTGGAGGCAGAAATGACTACCGCATCCCCACATGCGCACGGCGTTCACTTTGGGCGGGCAGATGTCCAGAACGTCGGCATGGGTGTAGGTATCGTCTTGATGGTGGTGGGTGTGCTCGGATTCATCCCGGGCGTCACCGCGCGGTACAGCGAAATGATGTTCCTGGGGCCTGATTCGCACGCCATGTTCCTTGGCCTGTTCCAGGTGTCCATGCTGCTCAACATTGTGCAGCTGGCCATCGGTGCGGCCGGGTGGGCTATGTCCCGCAAGGAAATGGGTGCACGAAACTTCCTTATGGGCTTTGGTGCGCTGTACATCGTCCTCAGTATCTTCGGGCTCAGTGTCGGAGTTGATTCGGTGGCCAATTTCCTGTCGCTGAACACTGCGGACAACTGGACCCATATGATCCTGGGCGTACTGATGGTTGCCGCAGGCTGGATGTTCTCACGGATGTCAGCCACGGACAGGAAATAACCCGGATCCATCGAAGCCGGGAACTAGGAGCCGCGAATGAGTGAAGATTCATAGCAGTCTGAATATTCGTCCTACTGGTTGGTGCAGGTGCTCTGCGGGTCTCGCAGACAGCTGCACCAGCTTTTTGCTGTCAGCCCAAGCGGCCCACCGGAGCAGAAACCGTCCTCCTGTGAATATTTTTACTTACTTGCGAAAGATCGCGCCCTGCGAGGAAGAAGGACACCCAATTGCTGGACTTACACGCCGGGAGCCAATAAGACTGTTTACAACAGCTGGCTTGGCGTGTAATTCCTGCGTTTAATCCGGCCGTGTTCCAGCAGTTGCATCGTTTGGGTCTCCACCGCTACGCCTGTTCCAACATTGAAAGGACCTGGTCATGCCGGACTTATCAGCTTTCATCCCGCTTATTGCCACCTTAATCGGGGCGGTGGTCATTGTTGGAGTTATCAGGCTGGCAATAAAACTGATGTGGAAGGTGGCCGAACCCAACGAAGCGCTCATAATTTCAGGCCTGACCCGGGGAAGCCAGGACACCCGGGACGGAATGGACTTTAAGATCGTCACCGGCAAGGGCGCCCTGGTGCTTCCCGGGCTCCAAACTGTCAGAACCTTGGCCCTGACGCTGAATGAAACAGAGCTTAAGGTTTCCTGTGTGACTTCGCAGGGCATCCAGGTGATCGTGGACGGCGTCGTCATTTACAAAATCGGCGACGCCGCCCCCTTCATCGCCAATGCAGCGCGAAGATTTCTCGGCCAGCAGCCCAAAATGGAGAGCCAGGTCTACAACGTTTTTGAAGGACACCTGCGCTCCATCATCGGCAGCATGACGGTTGAAGAAATCATCCGTGAGCGCGACAAACTTGCTTCGCAGGTCCGCAGCGCCAGCGGCGTTGAAATGGAGAAGCTCGGCCTTGTGGTCGATTCGCTCCAAATCAAGGACCTTCAGGATCCCACCGGATACATCCAAAACATTGCCAAGCCGCATATTGCCCAGGTCAAGATGGAGGCCCGCATCGCAGAGGCCACAAGGAACCGCGAAGCGGCGGAAAAGGAAGCCGAGGCGGCGGCCCTGATTGCCGACGCGCAGAGCCTCTCTGCGATCAGGCAATCTGTGGCGCAGGCCAATGCCGAAAGGGCAAAGGCGAATGCCGCCCAGGCCGGACCCCTGGCCGACGCAACGGCCCGCCAGCAGGTGGTGGTCCAGGAGACTGAAGTGGCCAAGCTTGAGGCGGACCGTGAGGAGCAAAAACTCCAGACCACCGTCCGCAAGCCCGCCGATGCCAAGGCCTACGCAAAGCGCACCGACGCCGAGGGCCAAAAGTCTGCCGACATCAGCGCCGCCGAAGCACGCGCCCGGCAAACGGAACTGGAAGCGCAGGCAAATGCCCGGCGCACCGAACTCCAGGCCCAGGCCAACGCCACTGCTGCGGCAGCCGCTGCCGGAGCCACCCGTGTTACCGGCGAAGCGGAGGCGGCAGCAACAAAGGCACGCGGCGATGCCACCGCCTCCGCAGTAAAGGCCAAGGCGCTGGCCGAGGCAGAGGGCATCAAAGCCCGCGCCGAAGCGCTCGGGACCAATCAGGATGCTGTCATTTCCCAGCAGCTGGCTGAGAACATGCCGGCCATCATCGCGGCCGCAGCCGAGCCGTTTGCCCACGTGGGGCAGCTGACTGTCCTGAACGGCGGCGAAGGCATCAACCGCATGATCGGCGGAATTCTGACCCAGGCGGGCGACTACCTCCCGGCCCTCGCCTCCGCCCTCAAGAACGGCAGGCAGGCAACAAAACCACCGCCGAAAGCTCCCGATGCATAGAGATGTTGACCGGAGCCTCACCGGCAAGATCGGCCGGGTCACCGGACGCATCGGGCCCGGCACCATTGGCGAAGTCATGCTTCCGTTCCACGGCGGCACAAGCGCCTTCCACGCCCATCCCTTTGATAGGACCAGCGTTTTCGCGGTAGGGGATGACGTGCTGGTGATCTACCTTGATCCGCCCCAGACGGTTTATGTTGATGAACTGCCGGATGTTCTCAAAACTAGAACATAGATGCCGTCAGACCCTGCGGGAGCCGGAACAGAACCCTGCGAGAATGGGCCCATGACAGCCATCATCCTGGGGTGGGACCCTGACCGCTGGAACTGCTGGAACTATGCCGCCGTGGTAGAGCAGGTAGCTGAAACCGGCCAGTTCCTAGCCAGCTGGAACGTGGGCAGCCTCCAGGACACACCCTCCGGAGCAGAAGCCTGGCTCGTCGTGGAGGGCCGCGCAGGGAACGGGCTGCTGGGCCACGGCGTCATTGTCTCGGAACAACCGCACGCCGCGCCGCAGCAGGCCGAGCCCGGAAAGACCTCAATGCAGGTCCGCGCAGTGTTCGATGCCCTCCTGCCCTTGGGCGAACAGCTCCCTCTCGGGATCCTCGAAGATACCCTGCCTGCGGAGCCCTGGGATGGGGTCTACGGCTCCGGGCTGACCATCGGCCCGTCCGATGAGGCGAAAATCCGTGAACTCTGGAGCAGGTTGGGCCCGGCGTCGGTATCGGACCCGACGCAGCCTGTGCCCGGTACGTACCCTGAAGAGTCCGTGAGCAGGGTCGAGGTGAACCGCTACGAACGCAGCCCGGAGGCACGGCGGGCATGCATCGCCCATCATGGTCCCGGCTGTGCAGCGTGCGGGTTCTCCTTCGAAATCGCCTACGGGGAGATCGGCAAGGACTTCATCCATGTCCACCACATCGTGCCGGCTTCACAGCTCGGCAGCAGCTATCAGCTGGATCCGATCACTGACCTGGTGCCGCTCTGCGCCAACTGCCACGCGATGGCGCACCAGGGCGTGAGCACACCGCGCACCGTGGCGGAACTGCGGCGGATCATCGCCGGCGCCGGGTTCCTGGGCGGCTCAACGCTGGGGCCCGGGGAACTGGAGGCCCAGCGCGACGCCCAGCGGATCCTGCGGCAGGACTAGCCTCGCCCGTCTGCGTGGATCCCTCCGGGTCCGCTGGCTGCTCGGCCGAGGGCCGCCTCGGGGGGGACCGCATCCCGAGGACCACGTAGCGAGGGACCGCCCCGCGATTGGCCCGTTAGACGATGGCAGGCCGCGCGCGGCGTATGGGAATGAGCGTGCGGGGCGGCTCGGCTGCGTCCAGGAACTTGAGGATGAGTGCGGTGAGGACGTCCGGTTGTTCAATTGGGACCGCGTGAGAAGCTCCGGGGACGACGGCGAGCTGGCCTTCGGGCAGAGCTTCGTACAGCGAGAAGGTATGGGGGAATGCGACCACGTCGTCGTCACCAACTACGACCAGTGCCGGTCGGGTGATTTGCCCGACGTCGGCGGTGGTGAGCGTCGGCTCCGAACCAAACATGGTGAAACTCTTGCTGAAGACGGCCTCCAGATGCTCGGCTCCGTCGGGCGATCGTTGGATGTATGCGTTGCTCAGTTCCTGTGCAAGCGGCGACTCCGGGTCCATCTCCGCGGGCACGACGCCGTCGTAGTGGTAGTTCGTACCAATGACAACAAGCTTGTGCACGAGATCGGGGCGTTTGAGCGCGACGAGGAGCGCAACGATCCCACCGTCGCTCCACCCCACGAGATGGGCCGGGCCGCCAACCACCTGCTCGAGCACCCGAACGGTTTCGGTCGCCATGTCCGCATAGTGGAACTCTGCAGCGGTGTCCGCGGTATAGCCATGGCCACGGCGATCGAACGCGACTACGCGGTAACGCTCGGCGAGACCTGGCCCAATGCTATTGAGCAGCGCGTCACTGTTGCTCAGTCCGCCGTGCAACAGCAGGAGCGGTGCGCCGGGACCGCTGCGGTCGTCGACCCACGTCGGGTGCCCGTCAATGTCCACATAGCTGCCCATGGTTCACTCCATCCTGGCCGATCCCGGACTCATCGACAGTTGATCTTCCGTGGCGGGTCCGCCACAGCGGTTATTGTCCTCCCGTATCCTCGACGGAACAATGGCTCCGGTGCGAACTGTCATGTTCCATCGCCGCCCGCCCCGCTGTTAACCAAACCTTCCCCTCCCAGTAACGCCCATTCCCCCGCAACGTCAGCCGCCGCCCGCACCGTTGAGGGGTGAGGATCGCAATTGTTGCTGAATCGTTCCTGCCGCTGATGAACGGGGTTACGCACTCCATCCTGCGGGTGCTGGAGCATCTGCAGGAACGGGGCGATGAGGTGCTGGTGATTGCACCGTCAACCCAGGACACCGATGTTCTTGGCGTCGTGCACGGTGCATTCGTGCACCGGCTCCCGTCCGTGCCGCTGGCCGGGTATGCAAACGTGCGGGTGGCTTTGGGCGGTGTGAACCGGGTCAAGAGAATCCTTGCCGATTACGCACCGGACGTGGTTCACCTTGCGTCGCCCTTTGTGCTCGGCTGGCGGGCTGTGCAGGCCGCGCATCAGTTGGGGATCCCCACCATAGCCATTTACCAGACCGAGGTACCCAGCTACGCCGCCCGCTACGGGGTGCCGTTCCTGGAGAACTGGGCCTGGAACCGCGTGGAGAACATCCACCTGCTGGCGTCCCGGACGCTGGTGCCGTCAACGTTCGCACACAACCAGCTGCGCGGGCGCGGGATTCCGCGGCTGGACATGTGGCGCCGCGGTGTGGACACCGCGCGGTTCAGCCCGGAAAAGCGCGACGGCGGCTGGCGGACTTCCGTGGCCCCCGGCGGTGAGCGGATCATCGGCTACGTGGGCCGGCTTGCGATTGAAAAGCAGGTGGAGGACCTGGCGGTGCTGGCGGACGTGCCCGGCACCAGGCTTGTGATTGTGGGCGACGGGCCGCAGCGGGCGGCGCTGGAGGCTGCGCTTCCCGGGGCCGTCTTCACCGGTTTCCTGGGCGGCGGGGAGCTGGCCCGGGCGGTGGCGTCCTTCGACCTGTTTGTGCATCCCGGCGAGTTCGAGACCTTCTGCCAGACCATCCAGGAGGCCATGGCGTCCGGGGTTCCGGTGGTGGCCACGGGCCGCGGCGGGCCGCTGGACCTGGTGGAGAACTCCCGCACCGGCTGGCTGTATGAACCGGGCGATCTGGCCGGGTTGCGTGCGCATGTGATGGACCTGATGGGCGACGACGCCAAGCGGCGCGCGTTCGCAGCGGCAGCCCACGCTTCGGTCCAGGGGCGGACGTGGCCGGCGTTGAGCGCCGAGCTGGTGCGGCATTACAAGACGGTGGCCTTCGGTGATCGGGCCCGTCGGGATCCGGTGCCTGAGCCTGCCGGAATCCAAACGTTCGAAGCCCTCGAAAAACGAAAAGGAGTCACCCTATGAAGATTTCAGTGATCGGCTGCGGCTACCTCGGTGCCGTGCATGCTGCGACCCTCGCATCCATGGGCCACACCGTGGTGGGCATCGACGTCGATGCCAACAAGGTGGACCATCTGGGCCGCGGCTTCGCGCCGTTCCATGAACCCGGGCTGGACGAACTCCTGCAGGACGGCCGCGCCACCGGCCGGCTCACGTTCTCCACCGACTTCGGGGACGCCGCCGGCGCGCAGGTGCATTTCCTGTGCTTGGGCACCCCGCAGTCCAAAACGTCCGACGGCGCCGACCTCACCTTCCTGGTCTCCGCCACCAAGGCGCTCCTCCCGCACCTGAGCCGGGGCGCCGCCGTCGTCGGTAAGTCAACAGTGCCCGTGGGCACGGTGGACATGCTCCGCGGGATCCTGTCCCGGCGGCCGGATGTGCTGCTCGGCTGGAACCCGGAGTTCCTGCGCCAGGGCACCGCGGTGAAGGATTCGCTGGTGCCGGACCGGCTGGTCTACGGGGTGCCGGGGGGCAAGGCTTCTGCTGAGGGCGCGGGCGTGACGGCTGCGCTGGATGCGGTGTATGAGCCGCTGCTGGGCGCCGGGATCCCGCGGCTGGTGTGCAACTTCGCCACGGCGGAACTGATCAAGTCGGCGTCGAACGCGTTCCTGGCCACCAAGGTGAGCTTCATCAACGCGATGGCTGAGCTGTGCGACGCGTCCGGGGCTGACGTGACCGAGTTGAGCGAGGCAATGGGCTTGGATCCGCGGATCGGCAACAGGTACCTGCACGCCGGGCTGGGCTTCGGCGGCGGCTGCCTGCCCAAGGACGTCCGGAGTTTCCGGGCGCAGGCGGCTGCCCTGGATGTCAGCTCGGTGAACGACTGGATGGGCGTGGTGGATTCCATCAATCTGGGCCAGCGGTTGCGGACGGTGGAGATCGCGCGGGAGCTCTGCCGCGGGTTCCTGAGCGGCCGGACGGTGACGGTGCTGGGCGCGGCGTTCAAGCCGGACACGGACGACATCCGCGACTCCCCCGCCCTGGACGTTGCCCTGCAGCTGGCCGCGGCCGGCGCGCACGTGACGGTGACGGACCCGAAGGCCATCAACAACGCCTGGATGCGCTACCCGCAGCTGCGCTTCGAGCCTTCCACCCGCCGTGCGCTGGAAGGTGCCGAGCTGGTCCTGCTGCTCACCGAGTGGGACGAATACCGCTCGCTTTCGCCGGCGGTTGCGGGAGGTCTGGTACGACGCCGGACGGTGCTGGACGCGCGGAACGTGCTGGACGCTGCGGCCTGGCAAGCGCAAGGCTGGACGGTGCGGGGGCTCGGGACGAACTCTGTGGCCGAGCCTGCCCCGGTGGTTGAGCCTGCCGAAACCCGCCGCCCGCTGGTTGAGTCTGCCGAAACCCGCCGCCCTGTGGTTGAACCTGTCGAAACCCGCCGCCCGCTGGTTGAGCCTGTCGAAACCCGCCGCCCGCTGATCGGTCCCGCGCCCGTTCGTTGAGCTTGTCGGAACCAGTCAAGCCCTGATCCTGTCAGCGCTTCTCGCAGGCGATGCCGTCGTTGTCGCGGTCCAGGTCGTACTCGCGAAGGTAGCGCTTCGGGCCGCCGTCATTGTAGGCATACACGGTGTTATTCACGGTGAAGTTCGTAACACTTTTTCCGGTGGTCCTGTCCCGTGCACCCTTCTTGCCAACACCATGCGGATAAACCCGGTTGAGTTCCGTGCAGTTCTTGTAAGACTTCGGCGACGGCGCAGCATTGGCGGGCACCGTTGACACGGTGAGAAAAAGGGCGGCGGTGGCCAGCGAGGCCGCGAGAACTTTTTTGACGCGCATATGAAACAGGACTCCCCCATAGAGAAACCCTCAAGCCGCTCGTCGGCGAAGGGTAAATGAATGCTATCCCAAAGTCGGGGCGGATTCCGGCCGGCTCAGCGCGTTGCCCGCACAAGCCTCTGCCGACCCTGCCGTGCGACATCTGGCCCGTCGCAGCCAGAGTGATCCAGCCCGCCGGGGCGAATGGCGCCGTCGAAGTTAGCGGACCCTTCGCCCCGGCCGGCGTGCCCATGGACCAGTTCAAATCCACCGGCCGCCCCGCCTCCAACCGCCGCTTCATGTCGTCCATGATTTTCGCTTCTTCTTTGTAGAAAGCCGCGTCGTCACCATTGGGCGCCCCCGCGCCGCGGTTCTGGAACTGGTGCTGGGCAAACAAACCGATCCGTTCCCCGGGCGCCCCCAGAAACGACGGCGCCGAATGCCCGCCCTCATACCCCAGACCCCCCCACACGCTTCCCCGCGAGCAACTGCTGCCACGCGTTCCGGTTCATATCCCCCGCCAGCGTCGACGTGACCGTACCCGACACGCCCTGGGCCTGGGCCTGCCCGGAAGCATCCCTCGTGTGAGTATTTGAAGCTTTGAGCGCCACCTGTTCGTGCGGTTCAGCGCCGGGGTTCGTGCGAGAGAGCGCCAGCGGTCGCGGGGCCTGGCGCCGCTGACGCTCTCCGTGACGGTTGCTAGGCGGTTGCGAGTGCTGTGTGCTCGCGCATGTTGTAATTGCCTGTCTCGACCCAGATCGTGTTGTGGATGATCCGGTCCATGATCGCGTCGGCGTGAACGCCGGAGCCGAGCCGCTGGTGCCAGTCCTTCTGCGAGTACTGGGTGCAGAACACTGTTGACGTCTCCCCGTAGCGGCGTTCCATCAGTTCCAGCAGCATGGTGCGCATCGATTCCGTGGGCCGATCCAGCAGCCACTCATCGATGACCAGCAGGGTGAATGCCGCATATTTGCGCAGGAACTTGCCGGATCCGCCAGGGGTGTCTTGGGCGGCGACCCAGGCTTCCTCGAGGTCGGGCATGCGGACGTAATGCGCGCGGATGCGGTGTTCGCATGCGCGTTTAGCCATCGCGCACCCCAGGTAGGACTTCCCCGACCCGGTGAACCCTTGGAAGACAACGTTCTGCTGCCGGGCCACGAACGAGCAGGTGCCGAGCTGGCTCAGCAGCGGCCGGTCAAGACCTCGCTCGTCGAGGAGGTCGATGCGGCGCAGGTCAGCGTTCGGGTAGCGCAGCCCCGCCCGCCGGATCAGGCCGGTGACTTTGGCATGGGTGAACGACGCGTAGGCGTCATCGACGACCAGCCGGAGACGATCTTCGAACGGCAGGCTGATGCTCAGCGTCTCGTCTTGGGTATCTATGGCCTCCAGCAGCTCGCCCGCGTTCATCTCCCGCAGCTTGCGTTTGGTTTCCGTGTCCAGGCGGCTCATCGGGTCCCTCCTGCGTAGTAGGAGCTGCCGCGCACGTATCCGCCATCTTCGTCATCAGGCTCCTCGACGTGCCCGGTTTTGTCCTGCCCGGTGTCCAGGATCGGCCGCAGGTGGGCGTAACGGGGCGATCGTATCGGACCGCGCAGCGCGAGCTGGCATGCGGCTTCCACCCGGGCTGGTGAGAACCTACGAGACAGACGCAGCACCGCCAGGGCCGGGTCGTAGCCGGCTTCCTCGATGCGGACAGACTCGAAGATCTTCTCGATCACGGTCCCGGTCGCCGGTCCCATCCGTAACGCCCAGGCGTCGATCCGGGCCCGGTCCCAGGCTTGCCAGCTGTGCCCCTCGGGAAGGTCGGCTTCGTTCGTCCGATACTGGTTCGTCGTCGTCACGGGCAGCAGCAGGTGGCTGGTCAGGCGCTCATCACCCCGATAGATCTCGAGCATGGTGTCCGTGACGCGAAGATCAACATGCGCGCCGATGTGGGTGAACGGGACGGAGTAGAAGTTTTTTGACCAGACCACGTGTCCGTTCCGGCCTACTTTGCGCCCATATGTCCAGGTGCTGATCTCGAAAGTCACCGCCGGCAACGGTTGCAGCAGCGGCTTCTCCTCGGCCGTGAACACGCTCAGCCGGGAGCCCTCCCGCTTCTGGAACGGCTGTCGGTTGTAGGCATCGATCTGCTCCCGAACCCGGGCCCGCAGCTGCACCAGGCTGGTGAACTGCTCCTGCCTCAGACCCGCAATCACCCAGGTGGCGACGTGGGAGACAGTGTTTTCTACGCTGGCTTTGTCTTTCGGGTGCCGCACCCGGCCCGGTAGTACCGCCGCCGAATAATGCGCCGCCATCTCCCGATAAGCGTCGTTGAGGACGACTTCGCCCTCGCGCGGGTGAGAGATCACCCCGGTCTTGAGGTTGTCGGGGACGAGCCTCGGGACCGTGCCGCCGAAGAATGCGAACATCGCCGCATGCGCGCGCAGCCACGACTCCTGCCGCATATCCAACGTCGCCTCCACGAACGCATACCTGCTGAACGGCAGGCACGCGACGAACAAATACACCTTCGAGACCTCTCCCGTTGCCGGGTCAACGAGCTGCATCGTCGGCCCGGACCAGTCGACCTCGACGCTGCGGCCGGCCTTATGGCCGACCCGAGACGACGCGCCAGTGACGTTGGCGTAATCGCCGTAAAGCCTGCAGAACCGGTCATAACTCATCGCCGCTTGCCCGGCCCGACTGCACCCGTCGAGATACTCCTGGTGCAGCAGCTTCAACGTCACCCCAACCCTGGCCAGCTCGCGATGCACCTGGACCCAGTCCGGCTGCGCGAACACGCTCTCCCGCACCCCGCGACCGGGAAACAGCGCCAGATACACCTCGCCCTCAGACTTCTCCGCAACATCGTCCCACCCGAGCCCGAGCTGATCCGCAGCATCGATCACCGCCTGAACGCTGTGCCTGGACATGCCCTGAGCAAGCGAGATCGCTCTGCCGGACAGGCCCTGGTTATGCAACTGCAAGACGAGCTTCGCCTTGATCTTCCGTACCATTACCGGTACTCCTTCCACCACGTGGCCCTCACGCGGTGGAAGGAGCTTTTCAGGTGGCGCTCAACCACACCAACACTGGCGCTGACCAGCGCAAATCGTGGGCTCGGACCCCGGCGCTAACCCGCACCACATATGGACCCCTCAAGAGCGAATATTCACTCGTGTACGTGAACGTGTTCTCCAAACCACCGTCGACCTCCGCCATGACGTTATACGTCATGTTCGACACGGGTTCCTTCAGCTCCGGCGACCATGCGCCCCTGGATAAGGCATCGACGACGGCGGAACCCGGCTACCCGCGCTGCCCTCGGCAGGCAGGTGCTACCCGCCGAAAAGCTTCTTCCCAATCTTCGCGAAGAACCCAGGCTCCAACGACGGATCGATTACCGCCGGCTCCGCCGGTTATTCCAATCCACACTCAGGAACTCAGGATTATAGACAGGAGGAGTCGCCTCGCCCGCACGCAGAACAGCCCACATCCACGCCGGAATGTTATCCACCGTCCGCGGATACGCCAACAGCTGCTGCACCCACGTCCCTGCCTCAGCGGGCTCTCCCCCGGGATACCAACGGCCGTTGCCCATGCGCGGAAGGTGTTCCTCGAAGTTCTCCTTCTTACTGACCGGAGAACTGGCGTCACCATGCCTGAACTCTATGGTCTGCTCGATATGGCCCGGTTTCGGGAAATACTCAACAGGTGCAATCACCTGGAGCTTCGGGTCCGCCGCCCCGTAAATGACAGGACGACGACGGCGGCACCCGGTACCCTGCACCCTGCCGCGCTCAGCTCCCGAACAGCTTCCTGCCGATCTTCGAAAAGAACCCGGGCTCCTTCGACGGATCAATAACCATGTCATCCACCGAAAAATCGGTGCCGTCTTCCGTAACCGGCAGGCGCCTGTTTTTCCAATCCACCGTCCTCAATACAGGGTTATAGACAGGCGGCATCACCCCCTCAGCCCGGAACACCTCCCACATCCACGCCGGAATGTTATCCACGGTCCGGGGGAAAGCCACCAACTCACCATGCAAGTCACCTGCCGTCGCAGGACTCGACGCCCAATCCGGTTTCCCGCTCTCGTCCAACGGGAAAATCTCCTCATCGAACACCTCAAGCCGGCCATCAGCAGCGGGGAACACATGAAACCGGTACGTCACCCACGTCCCAGCCCCGACAACATACAAATGCCGCCTGAGTTCCAGCACCCAGGCATCCATCGCCTCATGAGAGAAATCCAAGAAGCCATTGCGATACCCCCACACGCCATTGCGCAGAATGTCCTCGCTGCGCTGACCCATCACCTGCCGCGGAACACTGGTACTGACAACTTCATCCGCACCGTAACCAAGACCGCCCTCCGCGAAGGCCTCCTGCTGCAGACGAACCAGCCCGGCCCTGATGAACGGATCATCAACCGTGGCACTCGCACGCATGCCCTCTAACCTTCCATCGGCAAGTTACGGAACGGCACGGCACGCACCTTTTGTCCGTCAAACCAATACACAAGCTTAAAACTGTCCGGCAGCCCGGGCTTCGCCCCGAACGGCGTGTCCATCGACCAGTTCAAATCCACCGGCCGCCCCGCTTCCAACCGCCTCTTCACCTCGTCCATGATTTTCGCTTCTTCTTTGTAGAAAGCCGCCCCGTCACCATTCGGCGCCCCCGCACCACGGTTCTGGAACTGGTGCTGCGCAAACAAACCGATCCGCTCCCCGGGAGCCCCCAGGAACGACGGCGCCGAATGCCCGCCCTCATACCCCAGACCACCCACACGCTTCCCCGCCAGCAGCTGCTGCCACGCATTCCGGTTCATATCCCCCGCCAGGGTCGACGTGACCCTCCCCGACACGCCCTGGGCGTGCCCGGAAGCATCCGTCGTGTACGTGAAAGTGTTCTCCAAACCGCCGTCGACCTTCGCCACCACGTTATACGTCACATTCGCCACCGGCTTATTCAACTCCGGCGACCACGCACCCCGGCAAACGTGTCCACCCGGACCACCTTGCCCGCGGCATCCGTATAGTACTTCTCGATCGAATCCACAGCGGACCCGGTCACCTGATGCATCTTGGTCCGGTGCTCGATCACATACTCGGTGTTCGGCTTCAACCCCCCACGGTCAGCGAAGTGATCCCTCTTACTGACCGGAGAACTGGCGTCACCATGCCTGAACACTATGGTCTGCTCAACATGGCCCGGCCTCGGGAAATACTCAACAGGTGCAATCACCTGGAGCTTCGGGTCCGCCGCCCCGTAAATGACAGGACGACGACGGCGGCACCCGGTACCCTGCACCCTGCCGCGCTCAGCTCCCGAACAGCTTCCTGCCGATCTTCGAAAAGAACCCAGGCTCCTTCGACGGATCAATAACCATGTCATCCACCGAAAAATCGGTGCCGTCTTCCGTAACCGGCAGGCGCCTGTTTTTCCAATCCACCGTCCTCAATACAGGGTTATAGACAGGCGGCATCACCCCCTCAGCCCGGAACACCTCCCACATCCACGCCGGAATGTTATCCACGGTCCGGGGGAAAGCCACCAACTCCGCATGCAAGTCACCGGCCCCCGCCGGACTAGAGTTCCATACCCGTTTTCCATTCTGGTCCAGCGGGAAAATCTCCTCATCGAACACCTCAAGCCGGCCATCAGCAGCGGGGAACACATGAAACCGGTACGTCACCCACGTCCCAGCCCCGACCACATACAAATGCCGCCTGAGCTCCAGCACCCAGGCATCCATCGCCTCATGAGAGAAATCCAAGTGAAAGTCCCGCCCACCCCACGCCCCGTCACGCAGAATCCTAACGCGACGCTGAGCCATCCCCTGCCGCGCAACACTGGTACTGACAACTTCATCCGCACCGTAACCAAGACCGCCCTCCGCAAAGACCTCCTGCTGAAGACGAACCAGCCCGGCCCTGATGAACGGATCGTCAACCGTGGCACTCGCACGCATACTCTCTAACCTCGTTTCATCGGCACGTTACTGAACGGCACGTCAACGAAGTCGTCTCCGTCAAAGGCATACGACAGCTTAAAACTCTCCGGCAACCCGGGCTTCGCCCCGGACGGCGTGTCCATCGACCAGTTCAAATCCACCGGCCGCCCCGCCTCCAAACGCCTCTTCACCTCGTCCATGATTTTCGCTTCTTCTTTGTAGAAAGCCGCGCCATCACTGACATTCGGCGCCCCCGCGCCGCGGTTCTGGAACTGATGCTGCGCAAACAAACCGATCCGCTCCCCGGGAGCCCCCAGAAACGACGGCGCCGAATGCCCGCCCTCATACCCCAGACCACCCACACGCTTCCCAGCCAGCAACTGCTGCCACGCATTCCGGTTCATATCCCCCGCCAGGGTCGACGTGACCCTCCCCGACACGCCCTGGGCGTGCCCGGAAGCATCCGTCGTGTACGTGAAAGTGTTCTCCAAACCGCCGTCGACCTTCGCCACCACGTTATACGTCACATTCGCCACCGGCTTATTCAACTCCGGCGACCACGCACCACGCACACCGGCAAACGTGTCCACCCGGACCACCTTGCCCGCGGCATCCGTATAGTACTTCTCGATCGAATCCACAGCGGACCCGGTCACCTGATGCATCTTGGTCCGGTGCTCGATCACATACTCAGTGTTCGGCTTCAACCCCCCACGGTCAGCGAAGTGATCCCTCTTACTGACCGGAAAATTAGCTTCACCATGCCTGAACACTATGGTCTGCTCGATATGGCCAGGTTTCGGGAAATACTCAACAGGTGCAATCATCTGGAGCTTCGCAGCCACCGGCACGTGGTCCGTCCGGACTTTAGCGGCGGCAGAGTCCAAACCATCCGCCATCCTGCCCATTGATCCATGCCCAAGACCCACTGCACCGCCAGGGGAAACGGCAACCCTCGGAAACGCCTGGTCAGTGGCCCGCAGCAGCGTAGAGGCGCCCTCCAGCGGGCGAACAACCGCATGCTCCCAAACAGCCCCCGGCGCTTTCGATACCGCCATCCAGGAATTGACCTTAAAGCCGGTCAAAGCATCAAGAGCCTTGGCCGTCGTCTGGGGCATGACAATGTCGGAGACCTTCAAAACCAAAGAACCCGGCTTGGATAAGACCGTCCCCGTTTTGTAAAGCCCCTGGGCAGAACTGCCCAACAGGCCTGAAACTTTCCCCAGCCGGGCACTGTCCATCGTGGCGATACTCAGCTTCTCAGCCGTGAGACCCGCCTTGCTCGCCAGGGAACCAGCCTTCACACCGGCCCCGGCACCCCCGGTGAAGACGGTAGAGACAACATTGAACGAGGCAGCACCAACGGCCCAGTTCGGGTTGGTGCCAGCCTCATCCATGTGAATAAATGCCGGCCCCATGGCACCGAAGGTATCCAGTGCCTGCTGAATCTGGGGCTTGTCGTTCTCCCATTGGTTGTTGACCCCGCTCAAAGCCCAGGTAAACGGCACGGTCGCGAGCATCCCGGCGGCCCCGACCAAGGTGTTGACACCGCCCCAGGCCTGGTCGCGCTTTGTGGCGTTAGAGGTCCCGGTCAGCGACCAGAGCCCGTCCACGAGTTCAACCGCCCCCGCCCCGAACCCCTGCAGTGTCCCCAAGAAGCCGTTGGGACGGTAGGGAACGGTCTGGGTGCCCCAGGGCTGCTGCTCACCGCCATGGTCGAGACCCATGAATGTGCCGGCATCCCACATCCAGTCATCCACCCAGTTCCCGGAACTTCTGTCTGTCTGCGGGGCTGTCTCGGATGTGTGGGCATGCCCGCCCGAGACCCTGGCCAAAGCCGCCGCGCACGTGTTCTGCGCTGTGTGATAGTCGTTTTCGATGGCCTGGACGTCGGAGGCAAGCGCGTTGCGGCGCCCTGTCAGATCAGCATCACCACTCCAATGTTGCTGTTCATGGCTGATTACCTGTTCGCCCCTGACCATGATGATTTTCTCCACCGAGGTGGGGAACGCGTCAATGTCCGCGTCCAAAACATGAACCTGCCGGCCGTAGGCCTCCAGACGCTGCTTCAGGTCGCGGCACGACACCGAAAACGCGGTCAGCGCCGCCGATGTCGATGACGCATCACGTGATACACGCTCAACTGTGGGGGTCACCTTCCCAAACGCGGCGAGCACGGCAGACGCTTCCTCAGAGGAATACGAGGAGCCCAATCCTGCCCACAACTGCGCGGACCTCGCCATCCCCGCCTGAAAATCGGCAGAATGCGAGGTCAAGTCCCGGGCCGCAACATCCAAGGAATCCACGTCAGGCAGCCGGAAACCACCGCTGGGGTCCAGGCCGGAGGAACCGACCGCAACGCAGACCTCGGGAAGCAATGCCATACCAGTTTCCAGTCCTTCACATAATGGGGGCCACGGTAAGCGGTTCTACTGCGGTACAGGCTCTACTGCGGAACGGGCCCGCGGGCAGTCCCGGCCGCAGGCGCCTCGGCGGCCGCCGCGCTCTGCTGGGCGTGTGCTGCCATGGCAAGATCCCCCTGCGCGTAAAAACTGACGGCCTGCACCGTAGAGGTAATGATCGTCCCGGACCTGTGCACCGCGTCATTGGTCCCCGTCGTAATGCCAAGGGTCAGCACATCGTTGAGTGCCGTCAGAACCACCGGAGCCTCCCCCGGAATCGAAGACGCCGCCAACTCCAGAGCCGCAGCCATCCCCGCCAATGCCGGGCCAACACTTTCCACCTGCGCCGCAGTAGCCTTGATGGTCGCCGCAGCCGCATCGACGTCGATATTCCACGCACCCGCCATAACTGCCCCCGTTACCCGATGCCCTGCACGGCGTTCCTGGCCGAGCTGATAGCCGTTGACGCGGTCTCGTCATTCAGGCCAAGAGTGCTCTTCACGAGCGCCACAATGGCCTTTGTTTCATTGGCGGCCGCGTTCCAGCGGGACTCCACCGCCTGGTACTCGGAATCAACCCCGTCCGCCCTGAAGTCAGCCATAGCCTGGCCCACATCAGCCTGCCGCTGACCGATCAACGACTCCAGCTGCGCTGCCAGCGCCTGAATGTCGCCCTGCACCTGGGCAGAAACGTTGGTATCAAAAGCGATTCTGTTAGCTGTCATGATTTTGCGGAGCCAGCCAAGGCCCCCACTCCATTTCCGTAGATTGAACACAGACCTGCGAGACGGAAAACGCCCGTCAGGCGCGGCCCTGGAAACGGGCGCCGTCGAAATCAGCGGACCCTTCACCCCGGCGGGCGTTATCACCCGCGGCGAGATCGCCCTGCTGGAACGCGGCGTTCATGCCACCCTGCCCCTGCACAATGCCCGCCAGCGCCGTATTCAGCTCAGACGCCACAAGATCCGAACGGTTCTTGAAATTATCAAACGCCGCCTTGCCCGCGCCGCTGAAGCGGCCCTCCAGCGGAGTCACCGCCTCAACAAAACGGCGAACGAGTGAGCCAAGGTCCTGGTTCGCTGAGTCGGTCTGCCTGTTCAGGTTTCCGACGGTCTCTGCGCCCATGTCGAAGATAGCCATATGAGAGTGCCCCGCAATCACTGTTGTCCGGATGCATTGCCGACGGCTGACGGCAATCACGCTATCCAGCATGTGCAACCGCACCCGATATGTCCAGTCGATGCACAAACATGTGGACAGAGACCATTTGACTTGCAAAGCGCGATCTCTTCCGGGGTAGGTTTGTCTGTGCCGTTATTTGCCATGGAAAGGAGCGGAGTCACGCGTGGGTGAAGACTATGATGCCCGGCTGCTGGAATCCGCAAAAGTCCGCAAACACCAGCTCGACGACGCCCTGCTGTTCGGTGGCAATGCCCAGGAGCGGAGCTACTCCACCAACACCATGAGACTCATGTATTCCCTCCTCATCGCGGCCCTTGTGGCCGCGGTCTGCGTTGGCTTCAGCTTCGTTCAGCACCTGCTCAGCGAGCGGAACAGTTCCGCAGCCGTTGCCCTCCTAGCGCTCTGGACGGAGCCCGGAGCATGACAAACGCCTTGACCCGGATAACCGTCATTGGCGAGCGCAGACACCTGGATCTGCGGTTGCCTTCCGATGAGCCGGTAGCATCCCTGATTCCCCAGATCCGGGACCTCCTGTTCGCCGATGTTGAAGATGCCCGGGAGCGGCCGGCCCCCACCGTCCTTACCACCGCCGTCGGCGTTGTCATCGAAGGTTCCCAGTCGCTCCGGTCCGCTACGATCCCCGACGGCGCCCGCCTTTACCTGCGCGACAAACGGGCCATCCCGCCGTCGCCCGAAGTTTATGATGTGGCGTCCTTCGCTGCCGAATCAACCGGGCGGTCCCCCGGGCTCTGGGCTGGCGCTCTGCGCACTGTCGGCCTGGCATCCGTCGCTGGATTGCTCATCGCCGGAAGCGGGAGCGCAGCGGTGCTGTTCCAGCATCCAGGGGCCAGAACGCCGTTCGGGATCGTGCTGGTTACAGCCCTGCTGCTGGCGGGATCGCTGCTGGGCCGCTTCTGGTCAGTGCCGGCGGGGCTGGCGGTGCTGGTGGCCGGCTGGATGGTCGGAGTTTCCGTTGCCATCACTGCCGGCGGCATTGCGCCCGGAGCGTTGCTGCTGTGCGCCACCGTCCTGGCGCTTGCCGCGGGAGGCCTGGGGACTCGACAACACATACCCTTCTTCGCGGCTGCGGCGCTGCTCGCCGTCCTCGGAGCACTGTGGGTGCTGGCGCAATTGAGCACCCGTGATGCGGCACTTGCTGCCGCCGTCACCGGAATAGTCAGTGTGCTCACGCTCGGGCTTGCGCCCAGACTGGCCACGGTGGTGGCCGGCCTGAGCGGGCTCGACGACGATCAGCGCCAAGGAGTGCGGCCGGACAGGCAGGGGACTCTGGACTCCTTTCACATGGCGCACCGCACGCTCGCCGGCTGGTCTCTGGTTTCCGCCGTGATGGCATCTGTCGCCGCGACGGTCATCTGCCTGGCCTGGGACCGCGCGGTATGGGGATTGCTGCTGGCTGCCGCGCTGCTGGGATCAGTAGTTTTCCGCGGGCTCTCGCTGCCGCTGTTCTGGCAGCGAGCCGGGGTCTACGCGGCGGCGGCAGGAGGCTTGCTGGCCACCACCATCGTCGTTTCGCTCCATTTCCAACAGCCCGCCTGCCTGCTGATCACCGGCGTGGTTGGTGTGCTGGTGCTTGCGGCCGCCCAGGGCACAGTCCGAGCCCAGACGGGGGCCAGGCTGCGTGTCCTTGCCGCGCGCGCAGAAATGATCTGCGTGCTGGCCACCATCCCACTTGCACTGGGGTTGTCCGGCACCTATACACAACTAGGACAGACCTTTGGCTGAGCAACCTCGACTGGGATTTCCATTGAGTCCGCAGGCACCAATTGCCGGGGACCAAGCCCCTGGCCCGGAGGCCCCACCCGGGTTTCCCGGCATGGCCCCACGCCCGCACCACGCTCATAAGCCAGGCGCTGGGGTGGGGCAGGAAGCGCCCTGGCTCCCTCCAAGTGCCCCGCCTGCTGCTCAGCACCGGCAGCCGCCGACGAAAACCGTCCGCAAGACCTCCGGAGACACCTGGTGGCAACGGCTCCGGTTCGAAGCCACGGACGCGCTGACGTCGGGAGCTCTCTCCGAACGCCTGGTTCGGGCATCGTCTGCTGTGGAAGCACCCATCACCACCGGCCGCCGTGTGGTTGTGTTAGGTGTAGCCGGCGGCATCGGAACCACAACAGTGGCCGCCTTGATTGCCAAACTATTGGGAAGCATCAGGCAGGAAGCCGTCATGGCCATTGATGCCACTGACGAAACCGGCCGCCTCCTGCACTACGCCGGTGCCGAGCAAAATTCTCTCCTCTCCGCGGCTGCGGCCAAGCTGCGAGCGCAGCCCGTGCGGACCCTGCCGGATGTGGTTGAACCGGCGGCGCCTTGCGGGAACCAGGTCTTCGCGCTCGGACGCGCGGACGTGCCCGCAGCCTCGGATGCAACCATCGGCTCCGCCGAGTGGACGGATCTTTCCGCCATATTTTCGCGGTTTGTGGCAGTGACCGTGGTGGACGCCGGTGCTTCCCCACGTTCCCGGCATACCGCAGCGTTACTGGAAACGGCCCACGCAGCAGTGGTGGTGGCGCCCGATACCGATTTCGGAGCTGCCAGGGAAGCCGCCGTCCGGGCCGTCCTTGCTGCCGCACACCCACGCACACCCGTAATCACCGTACGGACCCGCTCCAGCCAATTGGGTGAACAGGCGGAGGACGATGCCGCGCTGCCCTTCGACCGGCATCTTGCCGACGGCGGCCCCATCAAGCTCAGTCAGCTGGGAGCCCGGACGCGCATCGCCGCCACCGAGATCGCCGGCAGTGCACTGTCCGCGGCCAACCGGCGGTAGACAATGACCACTAAAATCATCCACCGTCCGGCGCGGACGGCCCCGCCCCAAACTCCGACTCCGGCGGCAGTGCTGGACGCGCCACCGCAACTGCCCACGGGCAGCGGCGGCATGAATCTCCTGGCCCTGGTGCCGATGCTGGGGGCGGCTACGTCAGTGACAGTCATGATGCTCTTCCGTGGCTCGTCCCTGGCAGGAATCGGCGCCATCATGATGGTGGTCACCGTTCTGGCCTCCCTGGCACTCGCGTTCTCGCAACGGGGGAAGTCCTCGCGCCAGCGAAGCCAGAAACGCCGGCTCTACATGGAGTATCTGCGGAGGCGGCACAAGGAATTCGAGGCCGACGAACGCCAGGCAAGGATTTCGGCCAACCGCAGCCACCCGCTGGCGGAGCAACTCCTTGAATTGGTTGTGGAGGACCCGCACAGATTGTGGGAAAGGCGCCGCACCAGCCCTGACTTCCTTCTCACGCGCATCGGAACGGGCGTTGTGCCCCAGCGAAGCATCGCGGTCCAGGACAGCGGAGATGCTGTTGAACGGCCTGACACCTTCATGCTGGCCGAGGCTGAGCAGCTCCGGCAGCGTTTCACCGCAGGCCCGCATATGCCGCTGACGTTGCCCTTGGCGGGCGTTTCAAACGTATCCATCATCGGAGACCGGAAAACAGCCCTTGCTGTCTGCAGGAGCATCCTGACGCGCGTAGCGGCCTCGCAGTCACCCGAAGACGTGGAGCTGGCACTTGTGGTGGCTGACGGTCACCATGCCAGCTGGGAGTGGGCAAAATGGCTGCCGCATTTGCTGGACCGGACGGGGCACCCCCGGCAATCTTCTGACCTCAGCGAGATGGCACGGCTGCTTCGCTCAAGCTTGGATCTTCGGCTGGCGGCGCTGGCTGCCGCGTCACGGAACTTCCAGCATGTGCCGGCCGAGGCCCTGCAACGGCTGGTGATCATCAGCGATCTGCCGGGGCAAAATGCGCGGCAGTTTCCGGGCCTCCCGGCGGACGTTTCGCTCGCCGACCTGGCTGTGACACGGATCCATCTCCTCACCGATCAGAAGCAGGAACCCGACAGCGTGGACCTGCGGCTCAGCGTCGATTCCGGCAAGGTCACGCTGGAGCACACCGCGAACGGCCTGACGGTCAGCGGGTATGTGGATGACGTCCACCCTGCGGTCTCCGAGTCCATTGCCCGCGCCCTGGCTCCGCTCCGCCTTTCCGAACTGTCGCACGAGTTCGGGGAGCACAAAGCATCAAGAAGCTACGCGGAGTCCCTGGGGCTGGAAGGGTACACCGCGGACTCCGTGCACAAATTGTGGGTCACCCCCCGGGGCCCTGATTTCCTGCGTGTGGCCATAGGCACCGGTGACGACGCCTCGCTGGTCTATCTGGATCTGAAGGAGCCGGCGAAACAGGGCATGGGCCCGCACGGCATCTGTGTGGGGGCCACCGGCTCCGGCAAGTCGGAACTTTTACGGACGCTGGTGTTGTCCCTCCTCACCACGCACTCCCCGGAGGACCTGAACATGGTGCTGGTGGACTACAAGGGCGGCGCAACGTTCGCGCCCTTCGCTGAAGCACCCCATGTGTCCGGCCTGATCACCAACCTTGTCAGTGACGCGAGCCTGGTTGACCGGATCTACGCCAGCCTGTCCGGTGAAGTGGTGCGCCGCCAGGAACTCCTGAAGTCCGGCGGGGACTTTTCGCACATTGACGAATACCGCAGCGCCCGCGACCGCACCCCGGACAATCCGGCTTTGAGCCGGCCGCTCCCCTACCTTTTCGTCTGCATCGACGAATTCGGGGAGCTCCTCACCGCCCGGTCCGATTTCATCGATCTCCTCCTTTCAATCGGACGAATCGGACGCTCGATCGGCATTCACCTGCTCCTGTCCAGCCAGAAGGTGGAATCCGGGATGCTGCGCGGCCTGGAAACGTACCTGGCCTACCGGATTGCCCTGCACACCAACTCCGAGAGTGAAAGCCGTACCGTCATTGACGTTCCGGACGCTTACTACCTCCCCAGTGCCCCGGGCCATGGAATTCTGAAGGTGGACACCACGGTGTTCCGCCGCTTCAAAGCCTCCTACGTCTCCGGGCCGCTGCCGCTGCCGGACAGCGAGGAGGAGAGCCCTGCCACGGACATCCTGCCGGTGACAGCCTTCAGTCTGCGCCGGCCCGGCCCGCAGGAACAGACGACGCCGGCCCGCCCGGCACCCGCACCCTCATCCGGTTCCAGCCCGGCCGCCGACGCCCCCACTATCCTTTCGACGCTGGTTGGCTTTTCCTCGTCTGCTCAACGGTCAACACCGCCCGTCTGGCTCCCGCCGCTGCCGCTCGCCGTCTCGTTGTCCGGGACAGGTGCGTCGCTGAACCTCACCTCCGCCGGCCCCCGGCTGGATCAACCCGGCCATCTTTGCCCGGCGGTAGGTGTGCTGGACGACCCTTCGCGCCAGTGGCAGGGCCCGTGGCACCTGGACCTGACTGCCCGGGGCGGCAACCTGGCTGTGATCGGTGCCCCTCAGAGCGGCCGCAGCACCGCCCTGCGGACCATAGCCGCGGCCCTGGCGCTCAGCCACACCGTGCAGGAAGTGAACCTGTACGGCATCGACCTGCTCGGCAACTCCCTGACGGGCTTGGCGGCGCTCCCGCACAGCGGCGGCATGGCCGGGCGCGGCAACCGTGAATATCTGCGCCGAACCATCGAAGAAGTCCACTCGCTGGTGAACGCCCGCCAGGATGTGTTCGAGGCGCACCGGATAGACACAGTGCACGCCATGCGGACGGCCCGCGCCCGCGGCGGACTTGAGCAACTGGGTTGCACGGATGTGTTTCTCTTCATCGACGGCTTCGGGGCGCTGACCTCGGAGTTTCCCGAAATCGAAGAGCTGGTCCATGACGTGATGACGCGGGGCAGCACCTTCGGCGTGCACGTCATCGTGAGCGTCCGGACCTGGTCCGAAATCCGGATGGCCCGGCAGTCCCTGCTCGGCAACCGGATCGAACTCCATATCTCGGACCCTGCAGATTCTATCGACCGCAGGCTCGCCACCACCCTTGGTGCGGGCCGGCCCGGCAGGGCGCTCACCCTGGAGAAGACCATCGGGCATTTCGCGCTCACCTCGCTGGAGAGCCACCCTGAACCTGATGAAGCCGCCCGCGATCTTCACGAGCTGTGCCAGTCTGTCCGAAGCGGTGCCCAAAGCACAGCCCCCGCAGTCCGGGTGCTGCCGACCGCCGTCGTTCTTCCCCCGTTGCCGGAACGCTTGTCGGCCATCGAACTGGGCGTCCGGGAACAGGACCTGGCAACGGAATCCCTGGAGCTCTTCGGGGCTGACCGTTGCCTCATCATCTTTGGCGATCCGGAGACCGGCAGGACCAATTTGCTGAAATCCGTTGCCTCCCAGCTGCTGGACAGTCATGCTCCGGGGGACCTCGTTTTTGCTGTCTTCGATCCCCGGCAGAAACTGCGGGGCTTCATTCCGGATGAGTATCTGGGTCAATACGCTCCCAACGCCCTGGTGGCGGCCAAGCTCTCCGAGTTCGTGGCGGGCCAGATCCAGGACCGGCTGGGAGACGGCAGCACGCCAGCGCTCACCACCCCCAGGATCGTGGTGCTGGTTGACGACTACGACATTCTCAGTGCGGCCGGCAACCAACCGCTGCGGACGTTGGCGGCAAGCATTCCCGCAGGGGCGGACGCGGGCCTGCACACAGTCGTGGCAAGCCGCATCAGCGGGGCCGCCGTCGCCATCCATGACCCGTTCCTTGGTGCTGTCAAAGCAGCAGGCGGACCCGTGGCCATGTTCTCCGGCGACAGGTCAGAAGGTGTGATCGCATACGGCGAGCGCCCGGTCCACCTCCCCGCGGGGCGGGCGCGGATACTGCGTCCGGGCCGGCGTCCGCTGGTGATACAGACTTTCCAGCATCTCGATAAGGACGGGGCCGAGTGAGTTACGACTTCTACCTGATCGCCGCAACAGATCCCAGGGAAGGCGACTTTGCCAGGACCTGCTCATTTTTTGAGGATAAGTTCCGGCTGGAACCGGCTGGCGATTCTGCGCACCTCATACTCAGCCTTGCCGACGAGCAGCTGGCCCTGGTTTCCATGCCCAGCCTGACCGACCACGATGAGCTGCTGCGCATTTACGGGGAAAGCGTGGCGCGCCAGCTCGGGACAACTGCCTGGGTCTCCGAGGTCAATTGCCCCGATGACAAGGACACCGCGGAGGCCGCGCGGACGTTCCTCATGATCGCTGTGCTCGACACGTGCGGCCTGGTGATCGATCCCCAGAGCAATGAGATTCTGAATGCGCTGGACTCATGAACCAGCCGGTGCCGTTGCATTTCATCACCGCTCCCGGGGCCAGGCCGTGGAAGACCCATGCTCTGGAGAGTGCCCTGAGGAACGTCCCGCCCGGCAAGCTCCCCGCTTTCGCCACGGCCGGGGATGCCCAGCCCAGCTACGGCCTCATCGCCTTCCTGAAGGCCGTCAACGTAGCCTGGGTCAGACCCACCCCGGACGGCCAGGGTGTGGAAAATGCCTTGGGCACTCTTCTTGGCACAGACGCCCCCCTTGCCGCCGGCGGCCTCGCTGTCACCGGCAGTGTCCTGCATCCTGCCAACCGCACCTCACGGATCGGCGCGTATACGGGCCGGATGCTGGAGCCGTTCCAGGTACAACCATTGCGCACGGGAGCCACTGAACCCCTCGCCTGGCAGTGGGAAGTCGACGCGATTACGGGCTGGTTCCACGAGCGTATGCCCTGGTCCGCCCTCATCTTCTCCGGCAACCACGTGACGGGGCTGCTGACCGCAGTGCGGACAGACGCCGGCGTTGTGGAGTCCTTCGACGCTTTAGTCACCACCGGCAGCCCCCTCGGTGAGGCTGTCCGGGACGCCGCCATACAGCAGGCAGCGGCCCTGAACTCGATGGATTTCAGCATGGACCTGCACTTCGGGGCCGATGAACTGGGAGTCCACGCGGGCGCCGACGGGTACCGCGTTCCGCTGGGCACGGTGCTGGGACCGGACTTCGTCAAGGGCATGGACCTCACCGCACAAGCGCTGGAAGGCGTGGGCCTGGCGCTGCTGGGTGCCCGCCCTTTTCAGCACCTGGCTGTGACGTTTCCGCTGGTCAGTGCGTGGGACGGAGGCCGGGGGCAGGCGCTGCGCCAAGGAACCTTCCAGATGCAGCGGCCGGACTCCCGGCGGGGCAACCGGGCCTATACGTAGCCGTCCACAATTGCCGCAGCAATCTCCTTGTAGGCCCGGCGGGTATTGCCGGAGATCTTTTCGAGGGAGATCCTGTCGCCGTCAGCCACCCCGCGGTCATGGGGGACGGTGATCAGCCTGCGGCAGTATCCCGCCAAATGCTGCTCGATTGCCCTCTTGTCCACCCGGGTGGACACCTGGTCCTTGTCCGTGACTACCACAATCGCGTTCCGGGCGAGGTTTTCATAGCCGTGGCCAGCAAGCCACTGCAGGGTATTGCGGGCACGCTTCGCACCGCTGACGGCATATCCGGAAGCGATGACCAGGTTGGTTGCCCTGGGCAGGACGCCTGCCATGGCCGGGTGTGAGACTCCTGTGCCGCAATCCGTCAAAGTGACCGAATAGTACTGCGACACCAGGTGGTGGATCTTGGAATACTCGTCCGCTGTCAGCGCGTCGGACAGCGCCGGGTCCTGCTCCCCTGCCACCAGGTGCAGCCTGTTGGCGTGGTGCATGTAGTCCGTCAGTGCGGTGAGGGAACTGATGGCATCGATGTCCCGGACAATATCGGTGACAGTGCGGGGCTTGACCTTCTGGTAGAGCATCTCCCCCAGCGCCCGCTCGGCAAGGTCTCCGCTGTCCGGGTTGGCGTCGATTGCGCAGGGGTGGTCACCACGGTACTCGGCAAGAATCATGCCCACGCCCACTGTGGTTGACGTCTTGCCGATGCCTCCCTTGAGGCTAAGAACGGCCGTGTTGAAGCTGCCGGACAGCGGGCGGGCTATCCTCCGATCCAGCTCGGCCTCGTCCTGGTCCCTGGCGCTGGGACCCAGGTTAACGAATCCTCCGGTGGCGGAGTACAACGCTCCCCTGACCCCCGTGGCTGGCCGCGGACGGTCCGGCCTGACGAACTGGGTCTCTGCGTGCGGGGTTGCATAAGGCGAGTTTGCGCCGTCAGCCCCGCCCGCCGTCGTCGTGCTCTGCGGAGACATTGGGCCCAACCGCGGAAACGCCTCCCGTGTGGAGGAAGGCACTGGTGCGGACGGAGGGACTGATGCGGACTGGGGCACTGATGCGACGCCGGGGCCGGGGATCCTTTCGATCGGCAGGCCCGGCGCCAGAGCGTCGAAAGCCTGGACCCGGGGGGCCGCCGTTTCAGGGGCAGGTGCCGCGGGGGCCGGAATCTGTGGAGCGTCCGCGATGGCTTCTGCAGTGCCGTCCGGCAGGACCTGGAAGCGGCCCTCCTGGCCGCTGGAGTGGTCAACAGCGTGGGCGAGTGCCGCTGCACCGGAACTGCGGGCGTACTCGGCAAGGACCGCGATGGCCGCCGAGTACGGGTCCATCCCGGGAGGCGGTGCGATTTGCTCACCGCCGACAGTCACCTTGCCGTCGGCGAACACCTCTACGCGTGTGGCCCCCAGATCCATCGCCATGCTCCTCAAATACTGCGTGCGCCGAGCGGCGCCACCTCAGCGATACTAGTCCTTTCGGTCAGACAGTTCATGTCACCCCAAGGCTCGCATCAAAGGCTCACGTCAAGGGGAGGCCGCTCCGAGCTGCGTTCAATCAGGTCCTTGCAGGTCATCCAGGTGCCCATTCCCGAAATATTCGAGGTCTCGGCGCGCCCCGGAGACCTCTATGATTTCCAGAGGGACGACTCTGAATGGAACATTTGTGGTCTCAAGTGATTGTGCCCGGTGACGTGATGGTGCCATCGCCGCCCCCGGCACCAGGCGCCGGTTCCGGACCCAGCTACCAGGCCGTGATCGACTCTGTGCCTGATGCCCTGCTGCTGGTCACCGAGGACGGCACCATCAGCCTGGTCAATGCTGCTGCTGAACGGATGTTCGGGTACACGAGGGACCAGCTGGTGGGCCAGGACCACCGCATTCTGCTGGCCGAGGGTTTCCGTGAAGGTTTCCGGAAGCTGTTCAACAGCCTGCGCCGCGACGCCGGCATCTCCATGAACGTCTCCGTGCGCGGCACCTCGCACGGAGGAGGCGGATGCCGGCCTGCGCGAGGCGATGTCCCTGTTGAGCGCCACGCTGGAATCCACTGCGGACGGGATCCTGGTGGTCAGCACCGATGGGCAGATCGCCGGAATCAATGACCAGTTTGTCTCGATGTGGGGTATTCCGCGCGAATTGCTGGCCACCCACGATGACGAAGCCGTGATGGGTTTCGTGCTGAGCCAGCTTTCGGATCCGGCTGCCTTCCTCGAGAAGGTCCAGGAGCTGTACGCCAACCCGTTGGCGGAAGCAACGATGTGCTGGATTTCACCGATGGCCGCACCTTTGAACGGTATTCGCGTCCGCAGAAAGTGGCGGATAGCGTGGTGGGCCGAGTGTGGAGTTTCCGTGACGTCACCCCGCGCCGGTTCGCGCAGGAACAGGCCAAGCGAGCCATGGCTGATCTGGCCGAGCAGGCAGCCCAGCTGAAGGCGCTGGCGTTCCAGGACCCGTTGACGGGCCTGGCCAACCGCAAGCTGTTCAACGATCAGCTGTCCGAAGCGATTCGCGGGGAGTCCAGCACCGCCGTCGACGTCCTCCTGCTGGATCTGGACGACTTCAAGGAAGTCAACGACATCTTGGGCCATCATGCGGGCGACCAGATGCTGATCGAGGTGGCCCGCCGGCTGCGGTCCTGCGTCCGCCCCGCCGACACCGTCGCCCGGCTGGGCGGCGACGAATTTGTGGTGCTCCTGACCGGGTCCACGGAGGCGGATACCGTGGCGGAACGCATCGTGGAATCGCTGAACGAGCCGGTGTGGATGGACGGCACCATGCTGCGCCCCAGCCTGAGCCTGGGGCTCGCCTCGATTAGCCAGGATGCCGTGGGCGCCTCTGAACTGCTGCGGCGGGCAGATGTGGCCATGTATGCAGCCAAGGCGGCCGGCAAGAACCGGTACATGCGATTTCAGCCGGAGATGATGGCGGCCCTGGTGCAGCGCACGGATATGGAGGCCGGGCTGCAGCTGGCGGTTGACCGCGGCCACATCACGGTCCACTTCCAGCCCATCATCTCGCCCCGGCTCGGCGAAGTGGTGCAGCTGGAGGCGCTGGCGCGCTGGGAACGGGACGGCGAAATGATCCCTCCTGCGCAGTTCATTCCGACGGCGGAGCGCAGCGGCCTGATCTCCGCGATCGGCACGCAGGTGATGACCGCCAGTTTCATGCAGCTCCGCTCCACGGCTCCCCGAACTCAACGGCAGCCGCTCCGGCCCCAACACGACTCAGGAAATTGTCCGCCATTGTGACTTTCCTCTCAGGGGAACCTATGCTTTCTGAAACGCCGGCACGCTGCATTCATCAGCGTGCCGGCACTCATGTCCATTGCTTGGGGGCCGGCAAACACCGTGGAACTTGGATTCGCACAAACATTTCTGGAGAAGGGCCCCGATGCGCTGTTGCTGCTCGACGCCGACGGAACCATCTCCTTCCTGAACGGAGCCGCAGCGGAGCTCTTTGGTTACCCCCGTGAGCAGCTCCTCGGGGCACACCACGGCATGTTGCTGACCGAGGATTGCCGCGGGGGTTTCCCGAGGGTTTTCAGCAGCCTGGGACGGCGGACGCCCCTGCACGGCCGGCCGCCGATTGAATGCGTCGGGCTCCGGAGCGACCAGACGGAAATCCCGCTGCAGGTCACCTGCTCGCTGATCAGCGCGGGAGACGGCACTGCAATGGCGGTAGCCGTCCGGGGCGCGGTTCACCGGCCGGACGCCGACGCCGGGCGCCGGGGAACCGGGCGCCGGGGAACCGGGCGCCGGGGAACCGGGCGCCGTCGGGCCGGCCGCCGCCGGGCCGTCACCTTGCTGGACCCGACCCTGGACCCCACTGCCGACGGCATCGTGGTGCTGGCTCCTGACGGCCGGATCACCGGTGTGAACGAGCGGTCCTTCCCGAGGTGGGGCATGCCGGGTGGGCTGCTGGCGGAGGACCAGGCCCGTCGCGCCATAGCCGAGCTCGCCGAGCTGAAGGCGCTGGCCTTTCAGGATCCGCTGACGGGGTTGGCCAACCGGACCCTGTTCAAGGAGCAGGCAACTGCGGCGCTGCGGACGTCCGAGTCGGTGGATGTGCTGTTGTTGGACCTTGACGACTTCAAGGAAGTCAACGACGTGCTGGGGCACCATGCAGGCGACGAAATGCTCGTGGAAGTATCCAAGCGGCTGCGCGCCTGCGTGGGTCCGCACGGAACAGTGGCCCGCCTGGGCGGCGACGAGTTCGTACTGCTCCTGGTGGGCTGCAGGGACCCGGACACCGTTGCGCAGCGCGTTGTGGACTCCCTGAAAGTCCCGGTGTCCATTGAGGGCACGCTGATCCGTCCCGCCATCAGCCTCGGGGTGGCGTCGCGGGACGGCATGGCGGTGACCTCGTCGGAGTTGCTGCGCCAGGCGGACGTGGCCATGTATGCCGCCAAGGAAGCCGGAAAGAACTGCTACAGGCGGTTCAGGCCGGAGATGCTGGCGGCCCTGCTGGAGCGCACCACGATGACCGCCGGGCTGCGGCATGCCGTGGAGCTTGGCGAGATCACGGTTCATTACCAGCCGGTGGTGTCCCTGCGGCGCGGCGCAGTAGTTCAGTTTGAGGCGCTGGCCCGGTGGGAGCGGGACGGGGTTCTTATGCCCCCGGCGCTGTTCATTCCGACGGCGGAGCGCAGCGGGCTGATCAGCGAAATCGGCACGGAGGTGCTGCGGCGCAGCTGCTCGGAGCTGCGTCCGTGGCTGGCAGGGGATCCCGGCAGGTCGCTGGCGGTGAATGTCTCCGGCTCGCAGCTGCAGCACAGGGATTTTGCCGAGGGGGTGCTGAGCATGACCGCCGGCTGCGGTGTGGATCCGCACCAGCTGGTGCTGGAGGTGACGGAGAGCGTGTTTTTCGACGCCGACAGCCACGTGATTCTGCAGCTCGGAAGCCTGCGCAACGCCGGCGTCAGGGTGGCCCTGGACGATTTCGGCACGGGATATTCCTCGTTGGGTCGGCTGCACGACCTCCCGGTGGACGCTGTGAAGATCGATCGCTCCTTTGTGTCAATGGTGCGAACCGGTACCGAGAAGCTGCCCATCCTGACATCCATGGTGAACATGGCCCACACGCTGGGGCTGAAGGTCACGGGGGAAGGAATCGAGACACCAGCACAGGCAGAGTACCTGAGGGCCCTGGACTGCGATTCCCTGCAGGGCTTCCTGTTTTCCCGTCCGTCCCCGGCCGCGGGCCTGGAACGGACCGTGCTGAAATCAGTCGAGGCTATCGGCGCGCTGGAGGGAGCGCGGATGGGCGCGGCAGCTGGCTCGGCGCGTGCTTGATCGCGGGACCCGGTGATCGAGCCTGCCGCCCGGTGATCGAGCCTGTCGCCCGGTGATCGAGCCTGCCACCCGGTGATCGAGCCTGTCGAGATCAGCCCCTGACCATCTCGGCACTCCGGTCCCACAGCTCCCGCGCCAAATCCGCGTCGTAGGCCTGCGGGTTGGCCTTGGCGAGCGCCCGCTTGGCGTAGTACGCGCCGGAGATCCAGTCAGTTCCGGCCTTGCCGTTGGCGAGCCACACCAGCGTGTCCGCGCCTTCCTCGGGCGTGAGCAGGAAGCGGCTGAGGACGGTCTTGTAGGCGAACCGCATGGGGCTGGTGGATTCGGCCGCGAAGTTGGTGGCCACCCCGCCCGGGTGGAACGCCGCCGTCGAAATTCCTGCCTCGCCGTAGCGGTGGCGGAGCTCCGAGGTGAAGAGGATGTTGGCAAGTTTGCCGTTGCCGTAGGCGCGGTTGGTGGAGTATTTGCGGGCGGCGTCGAGGTCGTCCAGGTCCAGCCTGCCGAAGGAGTTGGCGCCGCTGGAGGTGTTGATGACCGTCGCGCGGCTGGCAGTGAGCACATCGATCAGCCCGGTGGTCAGCAGGAACGGTGCCAGGTGGTTGACCTGGAAGGTCTTCTCGTGCCCGTCCACGGTGAGTTCGCGCCGGCCCATGATGCCGCCGGCGTTGTTGGCCAGGACGTCGATCCGCGGGTACTTTTCCTTCAGCGCAACGGCCAGCGAGCGCACCTGGGACAGGTCCGCGAAGTCGCAGACGAAGTAGTCGGCACCCAGTTCTTCCGCCACCGCCTTAGTCTTCTCCGCAGACCGCCCGACGACGACCACCCGCTCCCCTGCCTTCGCCAGGGCCCGCGCGGCTGCTGCCCCGATGCCGTCGCTGGCTCCGGTGATGACGATGGTGCGTGCAGGCATTGATGTGTCCTCTGTACGGTGATTGAGCTTGTGTACGGTGATAGAGCTTGTCGAAATCAAGCTCGTCGACGTTCCCTGTGGTTGAACCTGTCCAACCTTGCGGTTCGAACAGGCGCCTTCCGCAACCTTACCCAGTCCCCCGGCGTTATCCACAGGCGCAGATTTCCCGCAGCGGACCTCAGCCCTGAACTGGCACGATGTACGGCATGGGGACACAATTCACCGTTAACAACATCGCCCTGCGCAGCCAGGCCCGCAGCTTTGAAGGCCTTGACGAGCAGTTAAGCTCGACGACGGCGTGGTCGGCCGATTCCTGCCAGTCGCCTCGTGCTGCGGCGGTCCAGGTCCGCCGGGACGGCGCGTGCGGTGATGCCGGCCCGCTCACGTCCGGCTACACCAAGGTGATCGAGCCTGTCGAAACCTCCGCTGGTTGAGCTTGTCGAAACCCGTCATCACCGCTTAACGCAAAAGCAGGGCCGGTCAATGACCGGCCCTGCTAGAAACCTTGCGGTTCCGGACTCAGAAGAGTTAGTTAGAAACTAAGTCTTAGAGAGCCTGGATGTTTACGGCCTGAGGACCCTTGGGGCCCTGCTCGGTTTCGAAGGAGACCTTCTGGTTCTCTTCGAGTGAGCGGAAGCCGGAAGAGGCGATCGCGGAGTAGTGTGCGAAGACGTCCTGTGAGGAGTCATCGGGGGAAATGAAGCCGAAGCCCTTTTCAGCGTTGAACCATTTGACGGTACCTGTAGCCATTATTTTTGTCCTTCGTGAAGGTGGAGAAGAAGTCCCGACTGTCGGGTCCTCCGGTGTGGGGTGTTTTTCACCGCTACTTCAGAAGAACGCGGTCTTGCAACCGCGCGTAATGCTCTGAACTACCAAATACTCAAACACAACAACGGTCTCTACTGTACACGAGATTCCCACCGCCCCTTCCCACCAAGTGATCACCGCCCTTTCGACGGCGGCAGATCGTACGGGAGAGCCATGTCGAGGGCGGTCGCCAAGAATGCCGCGCGGCCCCTTTTGATCCCTGTTATTACCGGTCCCGCTCTGCCATTCTTAGAGCAAAGAAGATCAACGAATTACCCAGAAATCCGGACAGAGACCCGCCCGCCGGGGCCCCGAACCGCGCACCGTACACGCATCTCCACCGCCGGTCCGGGCACCCATTCCACCATGAATCGTCAGCGCCAGCAGGCGGCGCTGCAGGAGTAAAGGAGAACACTGATGGATACGGAAGCAAGCCGGATCGTTGTAGGGGTTGACGGATCCGAGTCCTCAGTCGCCGCGTTGCGCCTGGCGGCTCGGCTGGCACCGGCGCTCGACGCACAGGTGCACGCAGTGCTCTGCTGGGATTTCCCCCAAATCTACGCAGGTTATGTCCCACCGGATTTCGCAGCCTACCAGGGCGCCGCGGCCCGGAGACTTTCTGAGGTCGTGACGAAGGCATTCGGGACCGAAACGGCCCCTGATGTCGCTACCAAACTGGTGCGGGGGCCCGCTGCGGAAAAGCTCGTTGAAGAGGGCTCCATGGCCCAGATGATCGTGGTGGGACGGCGAGGCCGCGGCGGCTTCAGGGGCCTGCATCTGGGGTCGGTGAGCTCCGCCTGCGTATCGCATGCCGACTGTCCTGTTGTGGTGGTGCATGAGGAGAGAACACACGAATCCCATCATCGGACGGAACGCAAAGCCCGGGGTGAACACACCGTTCAGCACTAATCCTCCACCAAGCTGGTGTCCGCCGGCCGCCCCAGGCGAGCGCCGCACAAGGCGAGCGCGGCACAAGGCGAGCGCGGCACAAGGCGAGCGCGGCACAAGGCGAGCGCGGCACAAGGCATGCCGCCGCCGTTCCGTTCGGGCCGCCCGGGTGCAATTATCATTGGAAGCAGCCCAAGAGCTGACGCTGAAGTCAGAAACCCCTGCAACCAAGGATCGGATGGACTACTACGCAATCAGTTCGCTGCGTGACAACCACGCAGGTTGGCAGCTGCTGCGCGCCCAGAACGCCCCTCTGGCCGTGTCCCTTTTCATGGCCGCGTTCACAGGGCCGAACCAGCGCAACATCGGCCGCCAGCAGCTCATCGATGTCCTGGATGATGTGCTGTTCGGACTGCGGGATGCCTACGGCGAGGAGAAGTTCCCGCGCCAGGCATCGGAATACCTGGACGACTGGGCCGCACCGGAGAAGGCCTGGCTGCGGAAGTACTACCTTCCCGGCCAGGACGAGCCGCGCTACGATCTCACAGCTACCGCGGAGGATGTAGTCCGCTGGGTGGAGAGCCTGCGCGGCCGGGACTTTGTGGCCACCCAGTCACGGCTGACCAGCATCTTCGCCGTACTAAAACAGCTCGTCCAGCAGTCGGAAACGGACCCCGAGGTCCGGCTCGAAGAGCTCCAGCGCCAACGCGACGGGATCGACGCCGAGATGCAGCGGATCCGCGACGGCAACATCCGCGTCATGAGCGCCCCCGAAGCCCTGGACCACTTCCAGCAACTGACGGCACTCGCCAAGGACCTGCTCTCCGACTTCCGGGAGGTCGAACAGAACTTCCGCAAGCTGGACCGCCAGGTCCGCGAACAGATCGCCACCTGGGACGGGACACAGGGCGAGCTGCTGGCCTCGATCTTCGCCAACCAGCAGGACATCAGCAGCTCCCTGCAGGGCCGGACCTTCCAGGGCTTCTGGGACTATCTGATGTCCCCGCAGTTGCGCACTGAACTGCGGGACCTGCTGGAGCGGGCCACCCAGATCGAGGCCCTCGCCAACATGGACAACCTCAACGCCGTGGCCAATCTGCACCAGGACTGGCTGCCCGCCGTCGAGCAGACCCAGGCCACGGTCCGCCAGCTCTCCCAGCAGATGCGGCGGCTGCTCGATGACAAGGTCTTCCTCGAGAACAAACGCATCATGCAGCTGATCCGGAGCGTCGAGTCGGGTGCGCTGGCCACCCGGGAGGCGCCGCCGTCGGGCGTTTTTATTGAAGTGGCCGCACCGTCCGTGGACGTCGCGCTGCCCTTTGAACGGCCCCTGTATGAACCGAGCCGGAGGATCATGGTGGATGACAACGCGGTTGCCGCCGATGACACGGATGTGGACGCGGGCGCGCTGTTCAGTCAGTTCCATGTGGACACGGAGCGGCTGAAATCCAATATCGACGCCGTACTTGGCGATGCGGAGCAGGCC
Source organism: Micrococcaceae bacterium Sec5.7 (assembly GCA_039636785.1). Lineage (NCBI taxonomy): Bacteria > Bacillati > Actinomycetota > Actinomycetes > Micrococcales > Micrococcaceae > Micrococcaceae bacterium Sec5.7. The sequence goes on from CP144169.1 coordinate 415,133, forward strand.
AGCCTCGCGGAGATCGCCGATGCCCATCCGCTCTCACAGGGCCTGGCCGAAATCGTCGCCTACTACCAGCTGGCCACGGAGTCAGACTGGGCCAGCATCAACCCCGAATCGTCCCAGCAGCTGTCCTGGTCCCTGCCGGACGGCAGCATCCGGGAAGCCACCATTGACCAGATCATCTTTGTGAGGCCCGCATGAACCCCGCCGCAGAAACGGAAGCCCGCACACCGGAGGAGCTTCCCGGCGTCGTCACCAGGCTCTTCAAGGGGGTGGTCTACGCCGAAGGCGATGAAAAGGTCTGGCAGTCGCTGCTGGGCCTGGCCTCCCATGTCCGCGACTACGTTGCCGTGCTAGGCCTGGACCTGATCCTGGACGAGTCCGAGGGCTACGCGTTCCTGAAGTCGCGGGAGGATCTTGACGGCACCCTCCCCCGGCTGATCCCCCGGCGCCCTCTGACCTTCAATGTCAGCCTGCTGCTGGCACTGCTGCGCGGCCGGATGCTGGAGTTTGACACCAACAGCAGCGAGCTCCGGCTCATCATGACGGAGCAGGACATTGCGGACATGGTCTCGGTCTTCCTGCCCGAATCCAGCAACGAGGCCCGGATCCTGGACCAGCTCGGGGCCAACATCAAGAAGGTGGTGGAGCTCGGTTTCCTGCGGAAACTGCGCGGACAGACGGGCACGTACGAGGTGGCCCGCATCCTCAAGGCCTATGTGGACGCCCAGTGGCTGGAGGAGTTCGACGCGCGGCTGGCGGACTACCGCTCGTCGCTCGCAGGGACGGCGGCTGCCGGCACCGGGAAAACGGAGGTGGAAAGCAAATGACCACTGAGCTGACTAACACTGAGCTGACTAACACTGAGCTGCAGGACAGCCTTTTCAGCCTGGATGAAAAAGCGGACGACGCCGGTACTCCCCCGGGCTTCCGGCTGCACCGTCTGGAGCTGCTCAATTGGGGCACCTTCCACCAGGGGATCCGCACCTTCCGGCTGGACGGCTCCAACAGCCTCCTCACCGGTGACATCGGCTCCGGAAAGTCCACGGTGGTGGACGCCATCACCACCCTGCTGCTGCCTGCCAACCGGATCGAGTACAACAAGGCCGCGGGTGCGCAGAAAAAGGAACGCACCCTGATGTCCTATGTGCGGGGGTTCCACAAGAGCACCCGCAGCACCGGCGGCGAATACTCCAAGCCGGTGGCGCTGCGCGGGACGGGCCAGCTGACCGTGGTGCTGGGCGTTTTCCACAACGCCGTGCTGGGCAAGTCGGTCACCCTGGCCATCACGCTCTGGGCCATGCAGGAAGCGGGCCAGCCCAACCGCTTCTACTCGCTGGCCGAAACCGATCAGTCCATCGCGGAGGACTTCGCGAACTTCGGCCAGGACCCGGCCAAACTGAAGAAGAAACTCAAGGCCGCGGGCGTAGTTGTCCACGATTCCTTCGACCCCTACGCCGCGGCGTTCAAGAGGCAGTTCGGCATCACCGGGAACCAGGCCATGGACCTGTTCCACCGCACGGTGTCCATGAAGCAGGTGGAGAACATCACCCACTTCGTGCGCACCAACATGCTCGAGGAGGACGACGTCGCCGCCCGGATCGGCAACCTCATCCACCACTTTGATGACCTGAAAAAAGCCCACGACGCGGTGCTGCGGGCCAAGGACCAGATCGCCCTGCTGACGCCCATCCAGGACGGCTCCGCCCAGCACGCGAAACTGAGCGGCGAGGACGAGCTGGCCCGCGCGCAGCGGGACAAGCTGCATCCGTGGTTCACCGACCAGCGCCTGAAGCTGAGCCTCGAACACCAGACGGAACTGCGGAGCACGGGGGTCAGACTGCAGGAAGACAGCAGCAAACTCGCCACCGAAATCACCCAGCTCCGCCACGACTTGTCCGCTGTCCAGGAGGACATCCGCAGCAACGGCGGCGGGCGCCTGGCCGCCATCGATGCCGAAGCCGCCCGGCTCGGCGAGGAATCCCGGAGCCAGCGGGCGCGGTTCGAGAACTACACCGCCGCCGCGGCAGACCTTGGCCTGCAGGTCCCGGAGGACCGGGTGCTCTTCGACGCCAACCGGGCCCGGCTCACCGAGGTGGAGGCGGAGCTCGGCACCCGCTCGGATGGGCTGCAGGACAGCCGCACCGAGCTGACCATGACGCGCACGGCGCTGACGGGACATGCGGGCGACATCGCTGCCGAGCTGACCAGCCTGCAGTCCCGCCCCAACCTGCTGCCGCGTCCGCAACTGGAGCTCCGCCGTCGGCTGTGTGACGGGACCGGAATCAAGGAGACCGAGCTGCCGTATGCCGGCGAGCTGCTGCGGGTCCGCGACGGCGAAGCCGCGTGGGAGGGCGCCGCGGAACGCACGCTGCACGGCTTTGCACTCTCGCTGCTGGTGCCTTCCGAGCACTATGCCGCGGTGAGCAGCTGGGTGGACGGCAACAACCTCCGCGGCCGGCTGGTGTACCTGAAGATCGGCGAATCGTACGCGCCCAAGGCCGCCGAGCCGGGGACCCTGGCCGCGAAGATCGCCATCAAGCAGGGCACGCCGTTCCGCGATTTCCTGCTTGATGAACTCAGCAGCCGGTTCGACTACTTCTGCTGCGATAATCTGGCGGACTTCCGCCGCTACCCCAAGGCGCTGACCGCCAACGGCCAGCTCAAGGGCGGCAGGGGCCGGCACGAGAAGGATGACCGCCGGGACCTGGCGGACCGGCGCAACTATGTGCTCGGCTGGGACAACCACGACAAAATCAGCCGCTTCCGCGCCGAACAGGATGAGGTCAAGGGCCAGCTCAGCGTCGTCGCAGGCCAGCTCGTCAAGGTCAATGCTGCCCTGGGCGCGCTCGGCCGGCAGAACCAGCAACTGGGCACCATCCGCGGGGTGGCCGATTTCGCCGAGATCAGCTGGCAGCTCACCGCCCGCCGCATCGAGGACCTCAAGGCGGAGAAGCGCGAGCTCGAGTCCGCCAGCGATGTGCTGCGGCAGCTGACGGCCAAGGAAGCCGAGGTAAGTTCGCGGCTGGGGCGCCTCGAGTCGCGGGCCGATGACGTCCAGCGCCGCGTCGGGTCCAATGAGGGTGCCGCCAAGGACATCGCCGAGGCGATCGAGGAATGCCGCGGGATTCTCGCGGAGACTCCCCTGGCAAACTCCAAAGAGGCGGACGACGCCGGTGTGCTGGCCGCCGTCGCCAAGCTCGCCGGCGCTGTCCTCGGCGACAAGCCGCTCACCTATAAGAACACCGGCACGGTGGAAAGCGCCGTGCGGTCCGGGCTGACGGACACCATCGATGCCCTGTCCAAACGGATTGCCCGTGCGGCGGAAACCACCGTGCGGCTGATGGCCGATTTCCGGAACAAGTACCCGAACGAGACCACCGACATCGACGCCGCGCTCGAGTCCGCCGGGGACTTCAACCGGCTCCTGGAGCAGCTGGTCAGCAACGACCTGCCCCGGTTCGAGGCGCATTTCAAGGAGTCGCTGAACCAGAACACCATCCACGAGGTGGTGGCCTTCAACGCGTTCCTGGACAGCCGCCGCCAGGATATCGTGAACCGGATCGGCGAAATCAACCTGTCCCTGGCCGGGATTGAGTACAACCCCGGCCGTCATATCCAGCTGGAGCACCAGAACACCACGGACCTGGATGTGCGCCAGTTCGGGATGGATCTGCGGGCCTGTTCGGAAGGGACCATCGGCGACGAGGACCAGTACTCGGAGCAGAAGTACCTGCAGGTGGAGCGGCTGATCGAGCGCTTCCGGGGCCGGGACGGCTACACCACGCTCGACGAGCGGTGGACCGCCAAGGTCACTGATGTGCGGAACTGGTTCACGTTTTCCGCCTCGGAGAAGTGGACCGAGACCGGTGAGGAGTTCGAGCATTTCACCGACTCCGGCGGCAAGTCCGGCGGCCAGAAGGAGAAGCTCGCCTACACCATCCTCGCCGCGGCCCTGGCGTTCCAGTTCGGTCTGGCGTCCGGCAAGAATGCCGGCAAGAATGCCGGCAAAAACGCGGGCAGCGGGCGGAGTTTCCGGTTTGTGGTCATTGACGAGGCGTTCGGCCGCGGCTCGGATGAGTCCGCGCGGTATGGCCTGGAACTGTTCCAGCGGATGAAGCTGCAGCTGCTGATCGTCACCCCGCTGCAGAAGATCCATGTGATCGAGCCGTTCGTGTCGCACGTGGGATTCGTGGCCAACACCAACGGCGACGATTCCCAGCTGCGCAACATGACCATCCAGGAATACCGGGACGAGCGGGACCGGCGTGCCGGCTGAGTCGTCGGCCGGCAGGGCACAGGGCTGGACCACGCTGGCGATGCTCCGCGCCCAGTCGCAGAAGGCCTGGGACAGCGGAGCGCTGCTGCGCGAACTGCTGGAACCCTCGGGTGTGTATCCGCGCCGCCGTCCGCTGAAACGCCCGACGGCGGCCACCCTCCGGAGCGACTACACGGCGGCACGAGCGTGGGCGGCGGAGTTGTTTGCGGCCACTGGTCACTTCGCACTGGACACCGCGGAGGTGGGCCGCACAACCATCGGACCCAACCTGTTGCCTGCCGCGGCAGTGTTTGGCTCCACGGGTGATGAGATTGCGTTTGTGGGCAAGTCGAAGGACGCGGCCCGGTTCCGTGAGCTCGTCGAGGGGTTGTCGGCCATGGAGCCTGCCTTCCGCGCGTGGGCACTGAGGCGGCCATTGCGGCTGCTGGAACTGGGCGGTGACGCTCTGACCGCGGCCCGGGTTGCGCTGTGGCTGCGGGACAACCCGGAACCGGGCGTCTACGTGCGGCAGCTCAGCCTGCCCGGAGTACATACCAAGTTCATCGAGCACCACCGGAAAGTGATTGATGAACTGGCTGCGGAGCAGCGCGCAGACCCGCGGCTCCCAGTGGACGCTGCGGAAGATGCCGTCCTTCCGGAAGTGGCCGCAGAGCCAGGGGCGTTGCTGGGCCAGGCACCGGCCCGGACGCCGGCGGCACGCTTCGCCGCGCGGCACGGTTTCCTGCACCCGCCCGAGCTCGTCAGGTTCCGGGCCCTGGACCCCGGAATGCCGCTGCTGGGCGAGGCCAGGGATCTGACCGTCACGGCCGAGGCGTTCAGCACCCTGAACCTGCCGTTCCAACGAGTGATCGTCACCGAAAACCTGGTCAACTTCCTGGCCCTAACGGAAGTGCCCGGCGGGCTGGCCATTTACGGCGGCGGATACGGGTTCTCATCACTGCAGGACGCCGGCTGGCTCCGCGACTGCGAGGTCTGGTACTGGGGCGATCTGGATACCCACGGCTTCCGGATCCTCGACCAGCTCCGGGCGGTCCATCCCCACGTGGTCAGCGTGCTGATGGACCAGGCCACCCTATTGGCACATCGTGATATCTGGGGCAGCGAGCCAGCTCCTTCCCGGGCCGCGCTCGGCAGGCTCACCGCCGAGGAGTCTGCGCTCTATGACGCGTTGGGCAGTAATCAGTTCGGGCAGTCAGTCCGGCTGGAACAGGAGCTGGTCCGCTGGGACTGGGCTTCGGAGCGGCTTCTCGGCGGGGGAAAGACCAGAGGTCAAGCGCAAGCGCGATGAGTTCCAGGTGCCCGCCCGGCCACTTACCGGCGGTGGCCCGACGTCGCCTCCGCCATGGGGCGGACGGTTGGGCCATCCGGGCTGTCCGTGCGGGCATCGCGGCGGATCCGGCGCCCCACAGCACGTCCTGCGGCCATCGAGAGCCGGTGGGCGGGTTGTTCCACGTAGCGGTAGAACAGCTCGGCCGCCGCGAACGAGGCGGCGACGGAGACCGCGAGAGCCAGGGGAAGCGAGACTGATCGAAGCAATGTGACGCCGGCAAGAATGATCGGAAGGTGCACCAGGTAGAGGCTGAAGGACACGCGTCCCAGCCATTGAGCGGCGGCCGTGTCTCCCAGCCTCTTGGCCGAGCTGCAGGACACGAACAGCAGGACGATCAGCGTCGCGCCCACTGTAACAACGGCCTCGACGCCGGGGATCGGTTGCTCGGGGCTGATCCATTCGGCGTTCGCCAGGAAGAGGCCAGCGGCGGCCACGAAGAACCAGACGAAGCGCGGCCAGGATCGGGTCAGTTCACGGATCCGCTCACGCTCTGCGCCGAGAATGGCCCCGATGGCGAAGATCGGGAGATAGGACAGCCACTCCAGGTCTTGTACGGCTCCAGCCACGGCCAGCAGCAGTGCAATGCAGATCTTCACGTGCCAGAAGCGTCTCCAGCGGAGGGCCATGAGGACGTAGGCCGGGAGCAGGAGGGAGAACGCGACTTCCCATTTTAGCGACCACAGCGGGGTGTTGATGGTGCTCGCGTTCAGCAGGAGCAGTGCGTCCTTGAAGACCTGGCCCATGCTTGGGTGGATTACATATATGTCCGCCCAGGGGCTCTGCAACGGGGATGCCGACCGGGGAAGGATCGCAATCAACGCAACGGCCACCGCCAAGGATGCCCACGCCGGTATGTAAAGGCGGAAGAAACGCTTGGCGTAGTACCGTGCCCAGCCCGGGACCGCGCCCGGCCTGGTGAACGGCAGGACCAGGACGAAGCCGGAGAGCACAAAAAAGACGTGGACCGCCGGGGTCCCGTTCCAGAGGACGTGCAGGGGAGAGAAAACAGCCCACATGCCCGCGGTGCTGAGTCCCACAGATCGGTTGCTGAATACACCCCCGATTCCCGGGAGCGTGGACACTACATGGCAGGCAACAACCACCAGGGCGGCAATCCCCCTGAGGCCATCCAGCTGCGTGACTCGTGTTTGGCCAGACTGATTCCGCATTAGCCCTATGTTACCAGTTCGTTATATTTGAGGGGCCGTGGCCCGAGACGAAGCCGCTCTGTCATCAGTCCCTTACCGCTGAGTTCCAAAGATGTGGCGGCTCCGGATCGAGGTCTGCGCGATGGTGCGGATGGCGCATCGTCAAAACCCTGCAGCCCTGTTGACAGGTTGCGTTCTGCCAGGGAGCTTCGGCCAGTCCGCGTTCGAAAGCCGTGGCGGCGTCTTCCGCGTCGAGTTCGGCGTCCAGAACTGCGGTACGCACTCTTTGTAGGCGTGCGGGACGCCGTGGCGTCGAGGTCGCGGGCAGCTCGTGTGCCGCTCCAGGCTTCTGGGACTCCCATGCTCCCCATCCAGTCGATGAGCTCCACCGCTCAGCGCGTGTACCGGGCGTCTATACCGTGCGCAGCCGCGGGCATATCCTGCAGGAAGACCCGTCCGTCGACCATCAGTTCCCGGAGGTACCTCATGGAAATGCCGAAAGCGTCCGACGCCGACAAGGATCACTTCCGCTCAGTGATGCCGGACCGTCCCGAGGTGGTCATCAAGCCGATGTTCGGGAACCTCGGGGCGTTCGTGAACGGCAACATGTTCGCCGGTCTTTTCGGCCCCACCATCGGTGTGAAGCTGGCCGAGGCGGACAGGGAGATGCTCGAAAGTGCCGAGCGGACCATTCCATTCGGGCCGGCCGAGCGACCCATGGGCGGCTATACCGGATTGCCGGAGATCTGGAATGCCGAAGGCGACGGCGATGAGGCGCGGGCCAGGGCGTGGGTGGCGAAGGCGTTTGAGCATGTGGCCGGGCTGCCGCCGAAGGCCGCCAAGGTTCCGAAGGCGAAGGCCGCGAAGTAGCAGCCATGCCCTCCCCCGCCGAATACCCAGACAACGAGGTCGACACTCTGGTAATCGGCGCGGGGCAGGCCGGCCTGGCCACGAGCTATTGGCTGACCCGGCACGGCGTGGAGCACCAACTACTGGAACGGCGTCCACCACTCGGCGGAGCCTGGCAGGACCGCTGGGATTCGTTTTACCTCAACACCCCGAACTTCTCCCTCATGCTGCCGGAACTGACCTACGACGGCCCCGAGCCGGACGCCTTCCTCCCTCGGGGCGAGGTGATCGGACTCTTCCGTGACTACGCCACGAGGATCGCAGCACAGGTGCGGCTCGGCACAGAGGTGACCCGGGTGAGCGCGGCAAACGGCGGCTTCGCCGTGGACACCAAACAGGGCCGCTGGCAGGCACGGAACGTGGTCCTCGCGAACGGCGCCTTTCAGCTCCCGCGGATCCCACCGGCAGCCGCCGCCATGCCAGGGCACATCCGCCAGCTGCACAGCCATGACTACCGCAACCCGCAACAGCTCCCGGATGGCGCCGTGCTGGTGGTGGGCACCGGGCAGTCCGGCGGGCAGATCACTAGGACCTGCTCGACGCCGGCCGGGAGGTCCACCTTTCCGTTTCGGCCTGCCCCGAGGCCCCACGACGGTACCGCGGACAGGACATCTACTGGCTCCTGCAGCTCCACCTCCGCGGCCCCGAGTACGGCATCAACGGCCTCCAGACGGATCAGCTCCCCTCCCCAGCGGCGCGCTTCATGTGCGACCCGCTGATCTCCGGCAACGACGGCGGCCACAGCATCCATCTGAGGGACCTCGGCCGCCGCGGCGTCCGGCTCCACGGCCGCTTTGAGGGAGCGGACGACGGCGGACTCGTCTTTAGTAACGACCTCCCCGGACGCCTCGCACTGGTGGGGCGGGGTTCGGCCAGCGGCTGAAGCTCATGACTGACGCCTACATCGATGCGGCCGGCATAGACGCACCTGCCGCTGAACCCGTGCCGGCGGACGAATGGCTGCCTGCAGAATCGGGAGCACGCCTCAACCCTGATGCCGAGGGAGTCACGTCGATCATCTGGTCCACCGGCTACGGCCTCGACTTCAGCATGCTGGATATCCCGGTGCTCGACGAGTGGAACTACCCGCGCCACACCCGCGGCCTCACCGAGGTCACGGGCCTCTACGCCGTGGGCCTCCCCTGGCTCACCAAGCACCTGTCGGCCACGCTGTCAGTGGTGGGCGACGATGCGGAGTTCGTGGCAGGGCACATCGCGGCCCGGTGACCGGATGCGTTCCAGGCCTACGGGCGTAGGCTTTTTCCATGGAACGGTCACGAGCCATCCTGCTTCCCGGCAGCGTGCTTCCCGCCGGCCCGGCCTACGATGCCCTGCTTGCGGCGCTCGGGCCGGGAGTGGACGCCGTCGCCAAGGACCTGGAACTCTATGCGGGAGACAGTCCGACGGCGGGCTGGAGCCTGGACACAGAGGTTGCCGGGGCGCTCCGTGAGGCCGATGCCCGCGGCTGGGACACGTTCCACCTTGTGGGCTATTCCGGTGGCGGAGCGGCCGCGCTGGCGTTCACCGCCCGGCACCCGGAACGGCTCCTCAGCCTGGCGTTGCTCGAGCCGGCCTGGGCCGGAAACTGGGACTGGAGCCCCGCCCATGCCCGGCTCTGGAAGCAGTACGAGGAGCTGGAGGAGCTCCCGCCTGAGCAATTCATGCCCGCATTCATGAGACTGGGGGTCAAGCCCGACGTCGTCCTTCCGCCGCGGGGCGACCCACCGCCATGGATGGCCAAGCGGCCGGCAGGGATCCGGGCCTTCCTGCAGTCGTTCAGGACGTTTGACCTGGACCGACGGAGGCTCGAAGAGTTCCGCCGGCCGGTGTTCTTCGCCCTCGGCGCGCTCAGCAACCCTGACGATTACGGCGAGGTGGCACAGCGGCTGTCCAGCGTCTTCCCGGACTTCCGGCTTGAGGTCTTCGCGGAACGCCACCACTTCGACCCGCCACACCGGATCGAGCCCGCACGCCTGGCCGCGATGCTCCTGGACCACTGGGCGCGGGCCGAAAGAATCGCGGCCGAGGGCCGGTAATCGGCGCACCCGACGGTCCCCTGGGCAAACGCTCGCCAACGCCCGACGGCGGGACCCACCATCTGGTGGGTCCCGCCGTCGTAGTCTCCCGGCCGTTGTCCGGGGCGCTGAAGCCGACTAAATGCAGCTGGGCTGGTAGGCCGGATCGGCGGGGCCGGAGGCCTGTCCCAGTGCGTGGGCCACGATCTGGTGCACCACGGGGTCGTTCGGCGTCTGATCATGTTCGATGGGATCGGCCGGGCACTTGTCCTGGATGGTGATGTTGGTGACCTGCCGTGCCGGGCCGTTAAGGAACTGGCTGTTGTAGGGAATGACCACTTCGTCGTAGACCGTGGAAATGACGGTGTAGGAAGGTCCCGCAACGGTGTCGCCGATGGAGTTAAGCTTCTGCATGAATGCCGATCCTGCCTGCTGGTCGGCGCAGGAAGCACAGTCCAGGGCGGTGTAGTCCGGAGGCGGGACGAATCCCGGCGGCGGGACGATCACACCTTTCGTGCCGTGGTTGGAAGGTGCGATGCCAACCAGCTTATGGACATACTTGGCTCCGCCCAGAAAGCCCATGTAGTAGCGGGGCATCATGCCGCCCTGGCTGTGGCCCACCAGATCCACTTTCTTGGCGCTGGTGGCAGCCCGTACGGCGTCCACGAACGGGGCAAGTTCCTTCGCCGATTCGGTCACCGGCGCGGTGGCGTACACACCGTTCGTCTCGCCGTAGTTGAGGGCGAACACGCAGTACCCGGAGCTTTTCAGGTAGGGCGACAGAGTGGACCAGTTCTTCGCCATGCTTTCGAAGGTTCCAGGCACCAGGATGACGGGATAGGGGTGCTCGGCGGAGGGCTTGCAGGACCAGTCGTTGGCGCCGGGCGGGGAAACGTCAAGGGTGCCCGCCTGGGCTGGAGCCACGGTAAGGGAGCCGGCGAGGACCGCGGCGGCGGCGATGGACAGGGTTCTGGTGAGCAGTGACATAGAAACCTCTTTGTTCGTGTGTCAGCGGGTGGGACCAGCCGCGGCTGCTGGTTCGTCGTGCCAAGCAAGTCGTGGCCGCGGTCCTTAAATGCTAGGCAGCCTGGTAGCCCAAGCGGCGTTGACTGCACAAATGCGCGCGTAAACGGGCCGCCCAGCGGCGCCTCTTCCCCACCGGCGAAACACCCTGATTCACCCATTTCTACTGGTGAGTAGCTAGTTGCTCCGGGAGCCTGGCCAGTGGACAGCCGGGAGCATCTGCACAAACGTTCACTGTCGGCGCGGCGGGGACCAGCCCTGAAAGTGGACGCAGTTGCTGGCCGGTGACCTCACCGGTATCGGACGGCGCCGTCTGCGTTCACCCGCCCATTTACCCAGTCGGTGCCCGGGCCGGGAATCTTGTCAGCGGTTGACTCGACGTTGGTGCGGACTGACGTGTGCGGGGCGCCAGAATGTGAGCTCCAGGCAAGCGCGGTGTTCGTGGACGAGGGTTTGTTGTCGCACATAGACACGGAAAAGATGCAGGTGGTCAGATTTGCGGTGCGCTTCCTGCACCGAATTGCCAAGGACTCGCTCCTGGCGCGCCTCCGCGCAAGCTTGGACCGCTGAGCGAAAGAAGATGAAGTGCAGCCGGCCAACGCTGTGTCGGAACAAGTGCCGCCAGTGCAGTCTTCCAGTCGATGCGTTCCTGTTCCAGCCGCACGTTGCCGCATGCTGCCAAATGTTCCACCACGGCCGGCTCTTCCGGCGGTGATCGTCACCGAAAACCTCGTCAATTTCCTGTCCCTGCCGCAGCGGCCCCGCACACTGGCCATCTTCGGTGGCGGTTACGGCTTTCTGGCGCTGCGGGATGCGGCCTGGCTGCGGGAGTGCGAAGTCCTCTATTGGGGCGATCTGGATACCCATGGCTTCCGGATCCTCGATCAGCTCCGCGCGGTGCACCCACACGTGAACAGCGTGCTGATGGACGAGGCGACCCTTCTGGCGCACCGCGACGCGTGGGGCAGCGAACCGTCCCCGTCGCAGGCAATGTTGACGAGGCTGACGGACGAGGAAGCCGCCGTCTACACGTCTCTGGGCAACGACGGCTATGGACCGGCCGTCCACCTCGAGCAGGAGCTGATCCGTTGGGACTGGGCGCTGGAGCGGCTCCTGCCCTAACGCGGGCAGCAGCAAATGCTGTCTCGGACCAATCCGCACTCCAATGTGCTCCGAATCACAATTGGCCGGTGGGATCTCCTCCCTGGCCACTGACCAAGGAGCGAATTGTGAAACGATATCCTATGGTGGCTCTCGGCGCCTCAGCCGCGGCCTTGATCGCTGCGACCACACTGGCAGCGGGGCCGGTGCAGGCCCATAGTCCTAAATCAGATGACAATGACAAAACCGTCACCCTGACCGCTCACCTGAAACAGCTCAACGGCTCCGGTGCCTCCGGCACCGCGACCGCCGTCGTCCGCGATGAAAAGATAAAGCACATCGAAGTGCACGCCAGGGGTCTGACGCCAGACGCGCCGCACGCCCAGCACATCCACTACGGCAACCAGGCCCTCAATGAGTGCCCGACCATAGCGCTGGACGCCAACAAAGACGGACGGCTGAACACCCTCGAGGGTGTTCCAGCATACGGGCCCGTCGTGGTGTCGCTGAACACGACTGGTGACACCACTCCTGCCAGCTTCCTGGATGTGACACGATTCCCCATCTCTAAGGACGGCAGATACAACTACAGCCGCAACAACATCCGGTTCACGGACGTTGCCGGGACGGGGTACCCCGGCCCGGGCGGGCTCGGCACCGCAAAGGAGATCGCCGAAGCCATTCGGGACGGTGAAGGAGTTCTGGTGATCCACGGAGTGGATTATGACCACGACGGCAAGTACAGCTTCAGTAAAGGCGCGAGCGAGCTTGACCCGAAGCTCCCTGCAGAGGCGACCGACCCGGCTGCCTGCGGCGTTCTCAAGCGTCACTGAGCGCGCTTGGGGCCTTACCCGGCTTTGACCGGCACAATCGAGTTTCCGATGGCCTGCCTCTGCTGAGGCGGGCCATCGGCGTGTTCATAGCCGGCGGCAGCAAAGACGTAATCTCGGGCCCATCCGCAGCCCAGCCTGGTCCGAATAGCAGGTACATGCTGTTGCCGCCACCGGACGCACGGAACGGCTGCAACAACCGTCGTATCTAGATAGGAGACCATCATGACCACAATGAACAACACCAGCACCGCGGGCCGCACCAACGTCCAGAAGGCAACGCTCGCCGTCGGCGCGGTGTTCCTCCTCGTCGGAGTTCTCGGCTTCGTCCCCGGCATGACCAGCAACTACGCTCAGCTGCAATTCGCCGGACACGACTCCGGGGCGATGCTGCTGGGCCTGTTCCAGGTTTCGGTGCTGCACAACATCGTCCACCTGCTCTTCGGCGTCGCCGGCATTGCCCTGGCCAGGACCGCGGCAGGCTCCCGCTCCTACCTGCTCTACGGCGGGATCATCTACCTTGTTCTCTGGATCTACGGACTGGTTGTTGACAAGGAATCGGCCGGAAACTTCGTCCCGCTGAACGGCTACGACAACTGGCTCCACCTGCTGCTGGGCGTCGCCATGATCGCACTTGCACTTATCCTAACCAGTAGTCGCGTCAAGCACATCAGGTCGCACGCGCAGGGCACGCGCTGACGCGGAAACGCATCAACGTACCGAGCCGAGAATGCCTGCCTTTCCAAGGAAACTGCAGCTTGCCCGGGCAGGTTCCGGCGATGCGGCAGGCATTCTTGCTTGTCGCTGCCAGCTTTACGTCACGACGCCGGGATCCCCTGTCAGCACCAAGGCGTCGTTCCAGATCAACGACGGCGTCCCGGGCCTCCAAGCGCGGGCGTAGCGTCAGCAGGGGGTCGCGGCGCTGGCGGACATCGTCAGGCGCCGCGGGGTCACCACACTGTATTCAGCACAGTGCGGGTGCAACCCTGGCCTACGGGGATTCTGCCTCGGTGCTACGATTGCTACGGAGGCAATCATGACTACGATCCCACACCGCGAGCTCCGGAACCAGAGCAGCAAAATCCTGGAACGCGTAAAGAACGGTGAAACCATCGACGTCACCAACAACGGCGAGATCGCCGCGACGCTGATACCGCCGTCGGTGTCTCCGTTCGAACGCTTGCTGCTGTCCGGAAATGTTCGGCTGGCGGCCAAGGATGCCGTCGATTTCCAATCGTTGCCGCGCGTTAATAGCAGCGCCGGGACCCTGGAGATAATCGCAGATCTGCGCGGCGACCGTTGATCGTCTACCTCGACACGTCCGCGGCCCTCAAATTGGTGGTCGAGGAGACTGAATCGGCCGCCCTTGCGGGGTATCTCACGAGGAGTGCAGCAGAGGGCAACCACCTGGTCGCCTCCATGCTTCTGTACACGGAACTTCACTGCGCCGCCCGCCGTCGCGGCCTTCCTGCCGACGTGATCAATGCAGTGCTGGGTGGAATCAACCTGGTGGATCTGGCTCGCTCGGACCTCATGTACGCGGCCGCACTGCCCGGCGGGCTCCGGAGCGCTGACGCCATCCACCTGGCCACCGCAATCCGGCTGCAGGCGGACGTGCTGGTGGCGTATGACCAGGAGTTGGTTGCCGCGGCGGTCGAGGCGGGGATCACCGCGCTGGCACCGGGCGTGCAGGGCTGAAAGTGGCCGCAGCCGTCGTAAGTGTCTTGCATGGGACCGATGCTAGCCCTTGCTTGTCCGACAAACGTGTTAGACCTGAAGTAGGCTTGATTTCCCGAAGACCACTAAGCGAGGCATAACGTGCACGAGGACGCCGTCCGGTTCTTGTCCCAGCCGATTGCGGCCCAGCCCGGCTCTCCGCTCCGGGTTGCCGTCTACTCGCGGATCGCGGAGGCAATCCGCAACAACCTCCTGCAGCCCGGCTCGATGCTCCCCACGGAGACTGAGCTTGGCACCGACATGCAGGTCAGCCGCACCGTGGTCCGCGAGGCCCTGATGCTGCTCGAGGAGGACGGCCTCATCCGGGCCCGGCGCGGTGTCGGCCGGTTCGTCGCGGACACACTCCCCCGCATCGGAATCGAGCGGATACGGCCATTCGAGGAAGTCCTCGGCGGCCCCGGGCAGCAGGTGGAAATCAAGCGGGTCCAGGTGGTGCGCCAGCCGGCCTCCGAATTCGCGGCACCCGGCGTGGGCATCGATCCCGGCGAAGACTGCTGGCTCTGGGAGTCCGTCCTGATCAGGGACGGCGAAGCCATCGCCCATCTGCAGGAAAACATCTCCGCCCTGCCCGTGCGCTTCGGCAGCAGTTCCGCCGCCGCCGCCCCGTTGGAGCTCGACGACGACGGCGGAACCACCCTGTTTGCCGCCCTGAACAAGATGGCAGGACGCGGGCTTGGCCCGGGCGAATGCCAGATCAGCCTCAGCCAGGTGGGGCCGAGCCGCGCCAAGCTCCTCGACCTGCGTCCTTCCGATCCGGTGCTGGTCCTGACCCAGTACGTCCGCCACGCGAACCGGCCCTTCTACCTGGCAAAGTGCCTGATCGCGGACCGGGCCGGGCACCTGTCGGTCATGCAGCCCATCCAGTCCTGAGCCGGACACCTTGCCTTAAGCCAGGGACGGAACCTCAGAACTGAGGGACGGCG
Source organism: Micrococcaceae bacterium Sec5.7 (assembly GCA_039636785.1). Lineage (NCBI taxonomy): Bacteria > Bacillati > Actinomycetota > Actinomycetes > Micrococcales > Micrococcaceae > Micrococcaceae bacterium Sec5.7. Next base: position 430,422 of record CP144169.1, read on the forward strand.
CCGCCGTCGAATCACCGTAATTCCGGAACGCCTGCAGCGTTTCCACCAGGTGCGGCGCGAATTCGCCATCGAGCTCGAGCACGACCCGGCACCGCGCGCCGGCCTGCTCGGGGTAGTCCATGTACCGTCCGCGGAGGTCGCAAATCGTCTGGCCGCGTCCGGGGCCGTCGGTGGTATCGACGTCGACATGGACCACCGGCGCCACAGCGGCCCTGATGCCGCCCACCGCCACTGCCGCCGCCAGGGGGTCATGCATCGCGGAGCAGGCCCGGCCGAAGATGCCTTCGTAGAAGCCGAAGTAGTAGCCCAGCATTTCGCCCAGGGCCTGCGGAACCGGGTGGCCGGTGGACAGCAGTTCCTGCCGGTGGCATTCCTCCAGCACATTGGACATGGTCACATCCAGCGGAACCAGGGTCACGTTCCAGTCGGCGGCGAGGACTTCGGCGGCGGCCTCGGGGTCGTTGGCGATGTTTGCCTCCGCCACAGGCGTGATGTTTCCGGGGGCAAACGCGGCGCCGCCCATGATGGTGATTTCCTCCACCAGCCGGGGGAGCTCGGGTTCCAGCCGCAGCGCTTCGGCGATATTGGTGAGCGGACCGATCGCCAGCACGCGCAGCCTGCCGGGATGCTCATGAGCGAGCCGCACCAGCATCTCCGCTGCGGTTCCTGGCACCAGTTCGGCGGCGGCTGCGTCCAGTTCGACGCCGCCGATGCCGTTGTGCCCGTGGACGTGCGGCGCCCCGCCATGGAACGTACCCGTCTGGGGATCGTGGTTGCCGACGGCCACGGGAATGTCGGCGTGCCCGGCGAGCTGGAGCAGGTCCAGCGTGTTCCGGGCTCCGACGGCGGCACTGACGTTGCCGCTGACGGTGCCGATGCCCCGCACGTCCGCAAGCGGGGAGGCGAGCAGGTATGCCAGGGCGAGGGCGTCGTCGATCCCGGTGTCACAGTCGAGGTAGAACGGGTGGCTGATGGGCGTGGTCATTCCGGTGGTTCTCGTTTCGTTGGTGCGGGGTTTGGCATGGGGTTTCAGAGCGATTCGCCTTTTGGCGCTGCGACAAAGAGGCTGACGATGAAGGCGGCCGCCGTGATTGCCACCGAAATCCAGAGGGCGGTCGCGTAGCCGGCGGACGTGGCCTGGGCGGCGAACGGTGCGACGAGGACGACGCCGAGGCTCGCGCCGATGCCAAAGGCGGCTCCGTTGATGCCGGGCAGGGCGGCCGGGGCTTCCTTGGGAGAGAGCAGGACGGAGAGACCGTTGATGGCGGTCAGGAAGAAGCCGTTGTAGAAAATGCCCAGGGATGCGACCGCGATCATCACCGCCACCTGGTTGTCAGCGAAAACGGCTGCGGCGATGGCGCACGCCAGGCTCAGCCCGGTGCCCGCGCGGAGCGTCTTGATCCAGCCCCGGCGGTCGGCCAGCCAGCCGGCGAGCGGTGCCGCGAATACACCGATGAGCGCGGCCGGGGTCAGGAACAGCAGGGCCGAAACAGACGCGCTTAGCCCGAACCCGTGGCTGGCGTCCTGGCTCAACAGAACCACCGTGAAGTTGATGACTGCGAAGATGCCGGCCAGCGTCAGGACTGTGGTGGCGATAACGGGCCAGACTTGGCGGGAGCGCAGGTGGTGGACGGCGATGAGGGGGTGGCTGCGCTTTTTCTCGATGATCCAGAAGGCGGCGAAGGAAGCAACGGTGCCCGCTAGCAGGGCCAAAGTGGCCGGGGATGTCCAACCGGCTGCCGAACCGCCGGACACGAAATACGTAACGAAGACCAGGAACAGCGACAGCGACCCCGCTCCCCACCAGTCCATGGCACCCCGGACTCCCTCAGGCCGTCCCTTCGGGACGACTTTGATGATGCACGCGGCCGCGATGGCGGTCAGCACCAGCACGACGACGAAGATGGACTGGAATCCGAGGGTTTCGGCCATGAGGCCACCCACATAGCCGTCGACGCCGCCGATTCCTCCGTTGATGGCGGCGATGATCCCCACGGAAGTGCCGAAGACGCGGGCCGGCAGGTTCTCGCTGAGGACGATGTAGGCGAGGGCGAACACCGCACTGGAAACGCCTTGGAGGAACCTGCCCGCGATGAGCAGGGGCAGCGTGGGGGCGGCGATGCAGAGAACGGTTCCGGCGGCCATGACGGCCAGCACCAGCAGGAGTGCAGCGCGGCGCCCGATGAAGTCGCTCCACCGTCCGATCACCGGGCCGGCAATTGCGCCAGCGAGGAAGAACATTGATTGCACCGGTGCCGCGCCGTCAGCGGTCTGACCGAAGTGCGCTGCGATCTGAGGCAGCGCCGGCGTAACCATGCTGGCGTTGATCTGGAAGGACAGCACTCCGAGCATGAGGGTGGAAATCAGCAGGGCGGCGCGGCGGCCGCCGAATTTGGCCTGCTCCCTGGTCACCTGTGGTGGCGAAGTGGCAACTGATCCTTGGGTGTTCACATCAAACTCCTTTGTTTCTGCAGGCGTCGGCCCTGCATTTGGGATGTGAGTTGTTATACAACCATGTATGACGAACAAGTACAACCATGAGTACACTGTTTCCTAATCCAGCCGCCCAATGAGGCTCACCCCGATAGGACTTCCCATGAGCAAGCGCGAACTGCCTGCCGTCACCGTTGTCGGCAGCATCAACCTCGACATCATCGCCACCACCGACAGGCTTCCCACCGCCGGGGAGACCATCGGCGGAGGTGCTCTTCACCAGCAGCCGGGAGGCAAGGGCGCCAACCAGGCAGTTGCGGCCGCGCGCCTGGGAGGGAGCGCGAGGATGATCGGTGCCGTGGGTGACGACGCCCAGGGCCGCCTGCTGCTGGAGTCACTTTCCGGTGCGGGAGTGGACGCCACTGGTGTAGCAGTGCACGACGGCGACGCGACGGGGACCGCACTGATCGTGGTGGACCGCGACGGAGAAAACCAGATCGTGGTCTGCCCGGGCGCGAACGCCAGGTTCTCGTTGGAGGGCGTGGAGTTCGGGCTGGACGAGACGGTGCTGTGCCAACTGGAGGTCGGCCTGCCCGTAGTGCTGGCAGCAGCCCGACGCTCCGCCGGGTACTTCGTCCTGAATGCCGCCCCGGCCATGGACCTGCCCGCGGAGCTGCTCGAGCGGTGCGATCTGGTGATCGTCAATGAAAGCGAGTACGCCCTGATCCCCGCTTTGGCAGAGGCAAAGCTTGTCGCGGTGACGTACGGGAAGGACGGCTCGGCGATGTTTGAGCACGGGCGGAAGGTGGCCGAGGCCCCGGCGTCCGTGGTGAGCGTGGCGAACACCATCGGCGCCGGCGACGCGTTCTGCGCCGCCCTGGTCCTGGCGCTTCGGGACGGGCTGGACTATACCCGGGCCCTGGCCGTGGCCAACGCGGTGGGTGCTGACGCTGTGGGCGATCCTTCCTCCCAGCCGGAGTTGGCACAGCTGAGCCATTACGTCGAGCGGACCGCGGTCGCCGGGGAGGGCGCACGGTGAGCGTCGCGTTCAGGCGAGCGACGCCGTCGGACTTTCCCGAGGTCCGGCGCATCACCCGCGACGCGCGCGGCTTGCGCTTCCCTGGACCCTGGTGACGGACGACGGCGCCTGCCCTGAGCAGGTACGGAAGTTCCGGGACGCCGGGGTTCAGGATGAGGTGGCTGCGGTCAATCGGCAGCAAAGGTAGCCTCGATGCTCGCGGCCCAGTAGCGGCGAGGGCCGACTCTCATCTGCGATGTGTACAGCTTCGGTAAGCCTGATAGATCGCGTACGTATTCTACGATGACGACCGCGACAAACAGCATCCTTCGTCCGGCGAAATTGCCGGCATAGCCGCGTCGTCGTCTCCGATACTAACTACCAGTTCAAGAATGCTGACCACGGAGTGGTGCTGATTGTCCTTGACCGGGCTTCAAGAGCGGTTTGGCTCCCTTTGCTCTTGCTGAAAGCTGTGTATGCGAACGTGTTCGCTCCAGCCATATTCCGCCGGCTTCAAGTTCACTTCAATGTTTTGTTCGTCGAGGGAAAATCGGGGCCCATTGGCGTCCTTCGAACTAGCCGGCCTTCCACACAGCAGTCAGCGTCGCCGTCGGCGTATTAAACGCACTGAGGCGAATAACGCCCTCGTTGCCGTATCCGAGTTTGCGCTGCTCCCGCCAGTCCTCGGGCTTGGCTCTCTTGTCAAGGAGCACTTCATATCCGACGCGTCCGGCGAAGTTTCGGAAATCCTCCCATGGGAGCTGGGGATACTTGACGCTCAACGACTGGATCGTCTCCACCGAAGCCCCTTCGTTCGCGACGAAGACAGTCCCCGTAAGCCCCAGCTTGTCTAGGCCCTGCTCCAGGTAAGCCTTTCCTCCGGACAGTGACGCGAGAAAAATAAAATGCAAAGGTGTTTTGCGAAGCAAGTCGCGGAGGCGTTCCTCCAATGGCGGGCGTTCCTCATCGAGGGGATCAGGTGCAGTCTCCCCGAGCCACCCGGCGAGGATGTTCATCGCGGACCGACCTGTGCCAAGAAGGTCGTCCACGAAAATGATTGGGTCCCCTGAAATGAGGGCGTCCTCCAGTGTCCGCACTGTCCAGTTTATTGCTGATGCTAAGTCATTAGCGAAGTAAGTCAGGACGGAGGAGCCGTCCTTGGGCGCGCCCAAGGACGTTAGCGCAGCCGTTGTAACTTCCGGCCGGGACAGGTGGAACGCGTTCAGCGCCACGGCGACTTCGTCGCGGCCGAGGAACTGAATGTTTTCGAGCACGATCAGAGCGCAGTCGATGAGGTCTTCGGGGAATTGAGCCAGCCAGTCCAGCAGCCGGCCGTCGTTGAGCTTGCTTTCACTCACGCGGCCACTCTCCTGCTCGGTGACCGGGCCTGCGTATCCTGAAAGTCTGGCGCGGATTCGTCCGAGCCAAGGCACTACGTCGGCCTTCAGGAGGCGGCCCGGAACTGGTTCGAGGTCGCGTGGTTTGTTCTGGTAGAAATTTTCCGCCTGGAGCGTCCGCTTCAGCTTGTCGACGATCGCCGGGTCGTGCCGTGAGTACGCCTGGTGGCCGCGGGGCACCCGCAATTCAAATTCTGTACGGAACACTACTTCGGTCGCAACGTGCACAAGATCAGCGATGTCCCTGGGGGCAAACACGTACCCAAGGTCGCGAACGTTGACGTAAGCGTCAACCCAAGCACGTGTATCTGCTTGGATCCGGTCGACCGGGGCGAGCTGGCCAACGCTGTCGATCAGGTAAGCACGGCTCGGATCGGGCTTCCGGTCGATAGTCTTGTTCGCCGGCGGGTCGAGGGCGATGTACGCTTCCAGATCACCGTAGCGGTCCAACGTCCCCGACAAGTTAGCCAATCCAGCGATTTCACGGGTATTTGCAGCAATGCTGGCGATGACTTCAGCTCGGCTTTCCGGGTCGCCAGCCGCCCGGAATAGCTGGTCGAAGGCGACCCGCTGTTCCTCCGCCCCGCGGTAGTCGTTGTTGGGCAGGACGCTCGCGAAGGCGAACGCGCGGACGAAGAGGTCTCGCTTGCGAAGACGATCGGCGATGTCAGCCGCCGTTGAGAACATGTCGGCACGCTCCTGACCATCCTGCAGGGCGTGAGCTTCGAGCCACTCGACAGTGATATCCAGTAGCTGCTCATCGTTGAGAGCAAACGGAACCATGGCTGGGTTCTCGTGCAGGTAGATGAGTGCGCGACTGCAAATTGAGGCAACCATCGCCTCGGCTGCCCGGACCTTATGGTGGCGGTAAATCTTGTCAAACATAAGCGAGCGTCCAAGCGCCACCTCATCCAGTGTGGCAGCCCCTGAGCTGGCAATGCCGATTATGAGGTGGCCGGTGCTGCCGCAGGCGTCGACGAGACGTCCGAGCTCCGGGGGAAGGTCATGGCTGCTGACCAATGCGGCCCTGACCTTCTGGGTCAGCCGTGTAAAGTCAGTGACCACGGGGACTCCGCACATCTTGGCGTCGCGGGCCATATAGTCCATCTTGTCGGCGTCGAAGGGGCCGCTAATCAATTCGTGGAGCTGCGGGTACTGGTTGTTCATGGGCTGACCAACCACAGCCCGCGCCATTTCCTCCGGTTTTACCAGTGACGCTGCGAGTTCGGCGACGCGCAGCGCTTCGGCAAGAAGACGGGCGAACGGCTCGCTGCCCAAGATATAGAACGCCGCCATTTCCGAGAGCTGCAACAAGGAATCGCGGCCGAGGGACGCACGGAACTCGCGCCGGAGAGCTTCCACATCGTCATAGAACAGAGCATTCTCGATGACGTGTGACATCACACCGTGCCAACGTCGTGGCACAGTCCGGTCAGGCGGAGCAGCAGGCGCAAATTGGGGCTGATGAATGCGGCGGTATCTCCAATTCCTCCTAGTGCCTTCGCTTTTCTCGGAACTCCTAAGCAGACCTGGCGCTACCTCTTCTCGAGGAGGAGACCCGACCGCCTCGATGCCGGGGGAACAGGATCTTGTTGGCTTTACACACGCCGGGCAACCACCTGCCGGCGTTCCGCTGCACCTCAGAATCCGAAGGAATGACCTAATGCAGGGGCCCGAGTCGTTCATCAACCACCGCAGCCTGATCGCCGTGAGTCGCCCCGGGAGTGTCTAATAAGGAAAAATGCGATGAGTCGTTGTTTGCCACGGCTGTAGTTGATTCGTTCAACAACACGTTTCTTCTTGCCAGCGACAAGTTCACTGCCCGCGGCACCTGCACGACGTGGCCAACGTCCTGGAACTCCGGCGCGAGCACCGGCTGCAGCCGGTCATGCCGGCGCTGAACGACCAGTTGGCCGACGACCCCAGTTCCGGCCGGCACCAGCTGGTGCTCACCGACGCCCGCGGCGAGGGCCTGTGGCGTGTGGGTAGCCCGGAGGTGCTGCGGCGGGCGGACCGGCTGGAGTTCTCCGAAGGGGCCGACTGGTCCGACGCCGGCATCGGCACCAATGCGGGCTGATCATGAGATGCGCGTTGTGCGAAAGAACACATCGGGGGTGGGCCTTGCTGTGGGGGGGGGTTCCATATTCGACTCCCGGCGTCTTCAACACTTGACACCGGCGACGCTCTGCAGACAGCGCCCTAGCCTCAAGAAAGTCGGTGTCATACCCATGGCGTAGCTTCGATGTCGACAGAAAAACCTGCATCGCGGGGCGCCGTCCGACACAGTCACCGTACTACCTTCATCACGGTAGCCGTGCTAGCTAAACGGAGTCTAGCCAACACGGCGCTCTACTGTGCCGGGACCGGGTTGCCGGATCCGGTAGCCTATTCAAAGCGATGTAGGCGATTGAAAACTCCACCGCCAAGGAGAATCGGACTCAGGTTCGGCCCGAGGCGGCGGCCACAGTAAGGAATCCAGGCCAGTGCAAACTACAACTGCGGAACCCATCACCAAGCGGCGTCCCCCGCTGAAGTTGGCATCCTTCTTCGCGGGAATTGGCGGGTTCGACCTCGGATTCCACCAGGCCGGCATTAAGTCGGTCTACCAGTGCGAGATTGACTCGTTCTGCTCTGAAGTACTCGCTCACCACTGGCCTGCTGTTCAGCGGGACAGAGATATTAAGGAAGTGGTCCTAAGTGAAATCCCCAAAGCCGATATCTGGAGCGCCGGATTCCCTTGCCAGGATGTCTCATTGGCACGAGCAAGGGAAAGAGCTGGGCTTAAAGGGGCAAGATCTGGACTCTTTTACGACTTCGCTGAACTACTTGGAGGAGCTCTTCCCGAAACTGTCCTCCTTGAAAACGTCCCAGGCCTACTTTCATCGCACGAAGGACGAGATTTTGGAATCGTCATTCATACGCTGGCCGAACTCGGGTATGGCGTGGCGTGGCGCGTCCTTAACAGTAAAAACTTCGGAGTCCCCCAGAGTCGTCAAAGAGTCTACATTGTTGGATGTCGTGACAACCCAGAACGTGCCGCTTCGATACTTTTTGAGCCCGAACGCGGCACAGGGCATCTTGAGACGGGTAGAAAGCCAGGGGAGAAAACTATTTCCCCCTTTATGGAGCGCGCTTCAAAAGATGGCAGAGAAAACCTCGACGGCAGCGGACTAGCCGTCCCAAAGCTGTCATTCTGCCTCTCTGCAACGACTGGTCGCCACACCGGTACAGACTGGAGTCGAACTTACGTGGCCTACGACGCAGCGGCGCGGAGGCTGACTCCTGCCGAATGTGAAGGGCTCCAGGGGTTCCCCGACTCATGGACGCTCCCCCTCGGCTGGAGTGACGACTCGACATCAGACAGCGCTAGATATCACGCCTTGGGAAACGCCGTGTCCGTACCAGTCATCGCTTGGCTAGCGGATCGCATCAAAGCATCAATTTCGATGCCGACAGCGACTGAAACGGCGGTCGGGTTACAAAGTGAAATTCTGACTGCATGAAAGCCTTCGTTTGCAGACTCGGACCCAGGGTTGTAGTAAAGGGTCAGGCCCGCGGAACGCTGATTGATCCGATAAACCCCGGTTCGTCGGATCAATCCGACTATTTCACCTCCACGGTCATGCAGGGGACGCTGCCAGATCAATTGACCGTTGAGTTCGGCCAGCCACCCAAACGTCAGAATAGTCATACTCTGGCAACAGACGACATGATCATCCTGCTCTTGGGTGCTACAGACTTCCGAGGATCGACTAACAAAAGAGGCGTCGTCGGGGTTGGTCGTGTTGCCGACCTTGAGTATTCGGGACAGGGACCGTCCGAGCGCTGCAAAATGACAGTATCCCGCATCGTCGCTTTCAACCCTCTGATCGATTTGCGAGTACTCCAGGCCCAAGAGTGGTTCGGTCCATCAGAGTTGTTGCACGTGCCAGCATTTGGTTTCAGTGGCAAGACTCCTGCGCAGAACATCCTCAAGTGCTATATGGACAAATGGTCCGCGGAAGAGATCGACATGCAAGTGCGCTCGATTCTTGGGACGTTTCAAGGAGCTGACCCCGGTTTCTCTGATCGATTGGCTTTGAAAGATCCCGAGTTGGGCAACTTGGTTCCGCCAATCGATCCGGAGTGGGAGCCCCGCGAAGCTACAAGCACCGAATCCCGCCGGAGTGAAGCATCCGCTCGGCCTCCTCAGACGGTCGAGGAACTAGCGGAGCGCCTTTACCTACCGGTGGTAAGCGTTCTTGAAATGATCTGGGTTCTCGAAAAGAAGCAGTCACTAATTTTATCGGGCCCCCCTGGAGTCGGCAAGACTTATATCGCTCGTGAAATTTCTCAATTCATGTTCGGTACAAATGTTGATTTCGTTCAATTTCATCCGTCTTATAGCTACGAGTACTTCGTCTCTGGCTATCGGCCGTCGATTGAATCGGAGACACTCAAATATGATCTTTCGTCCGGACCGCTCCTTGACATACTTCACGACGCGGAGTCTGCGGAGAGTGATGTGCGATTTGGACTGATAATCGATGAAATAAATAGATCAAACGTATCGGCAGTTTTTGGAGAATTGTTGACTGCACTTGAATATAGAGGCATTCCAGTACGGTTGCAGTATGGATCGCCCTATGATGAGCGCGGTGAGTTCATTGTCCCGGACAACTTCTACATTGTGGCCACAATGAACCGCGCTGATAGATCGGCCGGTAACTTCGACGCAGCCCTGCGCCGTCGTTTTGGGTTCTTCGACTGCTACCCTACCGAAGAGCCATTTCGGTCCGTCTTGCGCAAATTTATCGAATCTAAAGACCATGATCAAGCCTGGATTGCAAACTGGATCAATGAGATCAATGAGCTCATACCGGATCCTGATTTCTCTATTGGCGCGTCCTTCTTCATGGGAAGCATTGAACTCAGCGACGACGAAATATCTAGGATATTTAAATTTGAGTTGACTCCGTATCTTCATGGCAAGTTCGGCTCCTCAAGTGCCTTTGAATTCCTGCTCAACCTTTCACCCGATGTAGCGCGGAATCGATACAGTGACCCAATTACCCAGTCTACGGACTCGGCTACTGAGGCCGCGCTCGGCGATGCAAATCAAGCTTAGGGAAACCGAGACTTCGAATATTCCCGTCCTACTGAAATTTCGTGAGATGGAATCGATTCGGAATATCCGATACGGATCTACTGCACAAAGCAAGGGTTCGAAAGTAGTTGAGGTTCTTCCCGGGGGGCGCGAGGGAGAGTACTACCTCGCCGCGAAGGAAATCGTGGGAGCGTTCACGGTTGGCGACATCGAAGTGGTCATTGAGCCTAAATGCGGAAACGATCGGCTGAGCATGATGCTCGCAGCTGCGGTCCCCAAAGTCCGTTCAGCTACCGGAACAGTGCACCTCGATGATGGTTCCCTCCGGGACCATTTGGCCAACCAATTCCTGCAGCAGTTCGTGGAAGCCTCAGCTGAAGGGCACTTCGAGACGTATCAGAGACGGCGCTCTATCGGCACCCGCCCTCGTGGCCAGATTGACTTCTCCAGACTGGGCAATGGTCTTCCGTCCCCAGTTGCCTATCACCACGACGAGTTCACGTCCAGGAACACGCTCAACGCATTCTTAGCCGCTGTCTTGTCCCAGATTACTCACAGCTACGGCCTGGGCAATTCCACGGGAAGGATGGCCAAACTCAGCCTGGAAGATCTGGGCGTCGTACCAACGAATTCCGCCCTAAACGACATCGAGCTCGCTCTAGAACTTTCTCCCGATGCCCCTTACTCCAACTGCATCAGAACGGGTGCACTGATATTGGCCGGGGCCGGTGTAGTGACCACCGCCGGCGACTTAGCGAGCCATGGATTACTATTCCAAATGTCAAGGGTGTTCGAGTCTTTCGTGACTCGGACAGTTATCGATGAGGCTCAACGGTCAGGCCTGGGGTGGGAGGTTCAGGGAAGAGGTCGAGCTCAGTTTTTGGATGCAGAAGAAGAACTTCGTTTAATGCCGGACATATGCGTGGGAACCAACAGCAACAATGCAAAGCTAACCATTATTGATGCTAAATATAAGTTCTTGAGCGGCCATCCATCGCGTTCCGATATATACCAGATGATGGCCTACTGTGAAGCCTACGATACCGACGTTGGTGTAATAGTCGGAATGGGATCGGGTCCGGACACCGTCCTATACACTCAGAAGCCGAAGCTCAAAATACACTGCATCAGGCTGGACCTGATGACCGGCGATCCCGAAGAGATCCTCAGGAAAATCCGTTCCACGGTACTACGAACCTAACCGCATCCTCCGGAATCTGGACTGCAACATCAATGGGCCACTCCGAGCGACTTTCGCCGGTGTGGCCAATTAGCTTTAGGCTCTCGAGTAGCTTTTCCGAAGCATGAGAGAGACGCGCGGTGCGCGCTCATACGTTTTTCAGACTATTGCAACGCCTAGCTGTTGCCTTGGCGCAGCTTCAAAGGAGACAGCGTCCAGATTGCACGATTTTGCCAGGTCTCCCGGGAGCCGATATAAGCCAGGTCCTTTGGGCGAACCGAATCCGTAAAGCCGGTACAGGTGGTAGAGCTCTGGAGCAGCACCCGAGACCCGGACTTCCCCTCGCGTGACGAAGAAGGGCACGTCAATCGCGTACTTGGTAGTCTTGACCTCGATCCACTTTTCGCGGCCTGAGTGGTCAAATGAAAGTACGTCGTAGCCAAGGCCATCCCCTTTCGTTTGAGCCACGTGCTCAACGCGGTCTGCAAGCTTCGTTCGTCCGATGCTGTGAAGAAAGGTTCGCTCGCGCCTTGCCACGGCCAGCTCGCCGGCCAAGCCAAGCGCCCGGTTGGCTGCTTCCAGTTGAAGATAGTCTCTCTTATAGGGCCGCGCCATTACCCGGCCATGCAGAAGGTCAGTGATTACCTCGGGCGGCGCGTCTGCCTCACGTGTGATGTCAATCGGCCCTAACGGCGCATTATCTAAGAGCCTAGACTCCAATATCTCATCCAGCGATTTTCGATGTTCCAGCTCGCCAAGAACGGCCTCTACTAGGCTGCGCTGATAATTTGCCAGAGGCGACAGGCCACGCAGGTGTGGGTAGCCGAGACCCACCAGCACTGCGCTGATGTTGCTCATTTTGAATGATATTGATTTCAAGCTTCGCGAACCGAATTGTTCTGATAGGTCGCGATAAACACCGGCCTTGACGAATTTCTGCCCCCGGACGTCCATCACAAGCAGGTCAAAATATTTTGTCACTGTGGCACTAACTTCATCGTCAGTCCACGGTTTACCCGTTTCTCCCATAAACATGCTGCCAGGTTATAGCACCATGCTTCCGTTCCGTGACTACGCCAGACGACAGTCCGCGCGTCGAGGCAGTATGGACTGTTCATGGATGGTTTCGTGGACGGGCTATCAGGCTCGTAGTCCAGTCAGATGAAGTTCAGATTCACAATAGCCCCTGGTCGGAACGTCACCTCGCTGACCCCTTGAGTTGTGAAAGACTTGGTGAAATTCGAATTTTCGCGGACTCGCCGCAGTTAGAATGCTCAGCATCAGGGAGGCTGTCGATGGGCAGTGATAATCGGAACTTTCACGACGGTCCCGCCTAGATGCCACTAACGCATGGGCTAGAGACGGTGCCGGCCGCTCGCAACCCATCGCCCGGCGAAAGACTGCCGCACCGGCTCGGCCGGAGACCCGTAGCCGCCCGATGAATTTCGTGCAGTTGCCCCCTAGAACGAAAGCTGCCTCTCGCCGTGTCTGCGCATGTAGCTCGCTACCACTCACTAAATAGTGATCTTGAAAGGAAAGAAAGTGGAGAAAGTATTCTTGTCCCACACTGGGGTCGATAAGGCCGTGGTTCGACGAGTAAACGCTGAACTAGCCTTACTCGGCGCCGAAACATTTTTTGATGAGCTCGGTGTGCTAAACGGACAAATAATCGGCGACTGGATCGACACGGCTCTAGAAGCGACAAGCTTGTTTGCCCTATTTTGGTCAGCGGACGCCGCATCCGCCCCATGGGTCAAGACTGAATGGACAGCGGCGCACTGGAAGTTTGTAAAAGAGCCGGAGCGTTTCATTGTAGTAAGGCTTGACGACACGGCGGTCCCAGCTCTCCTCGCATCGAAAAAGTGGATTGATGCGCGGATGGACGTCAGCACTGTAGCAAGGGAGCTATTGGGCTTGACCAGCCCAGCCAAGCTTCTGAAAGCGGTCCAAAATACGCTTGAGTCCTGGAGCATTCGGATTGAGAGCTACCCAGGAATTGGCCCCCTTGCAGGCTGCGGTGGCTGTGGAGCTGGGCTGGAAGCCATAAGCGTGAGCACTCAAACAGACTACGCACGAGACGATGAGTACATCGAAGCCCGTTGTATCCAGTGCGGATGGTGGACTGGCGGCGAGATCTGAGCTGGACAACGAAAGCCCAGTGGTTCGATGAGCTCGTCTCCAGTGAAGTTCATGTAAGGCCCCCACTCATTTAGCGTCGCCTACCTTCGAGCATCCTGGACCAATGGCCGGGCGATCTGCGTCTCTGCCCCGGGTCGGATTGCGTGATGTCGGAGGCGGGAATCGCCAGCCAGGGACACTTTATGCGCCCGTTTGGCGTCGAAAGACTATGCCACGGTTTGGGTCACCGGCTCTCCCGTTGAAAACGATGATGTGCCCCCTAAAAAGGCTGACCCATGATCATTCCTTGAGTATCAGGCCATGGCCATCCAATTCACTCACGTCCATGCGTACTGCATCGGTGTCCAGGGTGACATTCCTGACTGAGCGCCTCGCCGCACATATCGTTTACGAAATGGAAGGCGATCCCCTACCCCGCCCCTTATCGTTGATGAGGCAAGTCACGGAACCGTTTACGTAAACCGTTTGCGTAGGTCTTGGACATGGAGGCTCCGGAAATTCTCACCGGCGCAGGCGATTGCACGCGGTTCATTGTCCATCGCGACCACGTGGTGGACGCCACGGCGCGCGAGGCAGCGAGCACCCCGGTGCCGGTTCCGACGTCGAACGCCAACGTGTCAGAGGGCAACGCAGCGGTGGCCACGAGATCCACATACTCACTCCGGGTTGGGAAAAACGTGCCATAGTACGGGTGGATGCGGCCCTGCAGGGCATCGACGTAGACGCCATTCCGCCGCCACTCGTGGGCACCAATTGCCCCGACAAGCTCATGCAGGGACACAACGGAAGACTCGCCGATATCACCGTACGCTTCAACGGCGGCCTCCCGGATATCCGGTGCGCGGCGCAACGGCACCACCGGGCCCGGATCAAGAGGAATAAGCAGCAGGCCGAGAATGCGAGCGGGACTGGCGAACTCGGCAAGCCGGATTCTGGCGATTCAACAAGTTTGAATTGTCACTAGGTTCTTGCAGCCTCGCGGCTTGCGCCGACTTGGACCTCGACGCTAACGGACAGTCACGAAGGGCGCGCCCGTCCAGACCGGCGCGCCCTTCGGTTCGCAAGGACCCCACGAAAAGGTTCACAGCGCCTGGTTCAGTCGATGAGCACCGACTGCTTGGCACTATCCGAAGATTCAACAGCGGAGGGAACCTTCCCCGAACGGTGATGGAGCCAGTTCGCCACCGCCAGAAGCGCCACGAGTGCGAAAGTGCTCAGGAGCTGGGGGCGCGAGTCCTCGCCAAGGAAGCCCACCGTGAAGATCGCCGCGAGGATAAGGAGACCGAAGCCCGTGAGCCAGGGGAAACCGGCCATCCGCAGGGGAAGCTCCGTCCCGTCGCGGTCGGCGCGGAGGCGCAGCGCGAGCTGGGCGAGGAGCGCGGACGTCCACACCAGCAGGCACGTCGAACCCACAATGTTGAGCAGGACGGGAAGCACCTTCTCGGGGAAGGCCACCTCGAGCACTGCCGTGACAACACCGAAGGAGACGCTGGCCAGGACTGCGACAACCGGAACCCGGGCCTTGGACACGAAGGCAAGCGGGCGTGGTGCTTCACCCCGCTCGGCGAGGGAGAACGCCATCCGGGAGGCACCGTAGAGGTTTGCGTTGAGGGCGGACAGCAGTGCTGCCACGGCTACCAGGGTGATGGCGGTGGCTGCGCCAGGCATCCCGGCGGCCTCCAGTACCGCGGCGAACGGGCTCTTCAGCCCCGCCGAACCCACGGGAACCACGGCCGCGATGACGAAGATCGCACCGATGTAGAAGACCAGGATGCGCCACAGCACCGTGCGAACGGCTTTCCGCACACTGCGGGCTGGCTCTGCGGTCTCCGCTGCCGCCACTGACACGATCTCGGTGCCGCCGAACGCGAAGGCCACCACGAAGAGTGCCGTGGCGATCCCGGCGAAACCGTTGGGCGCGAATCCGTCTCCGGTGAAGTTCGCCAGTCCCGGCGACTGGACCCCCGGCAGCCAGCCGAAAAGCAGGGCGGCGCCCACCAGGAGGAACGCGACGATTGCCGCCACCTTGAGCAGGGCGAACCAGAACTCAAATTCGCCGAAGTTCTTCACGCTGGTGAGGTTCACGGCGGTGAGTACCACGATGAACACGAAGGCCATCAGCCACACCGGCAGGGCCGGGAAGATGGTGGACAGCAGGCCTGACGCACCGAGCGCTTCCGCGGCGATGACAACTACGAGTTGCAGCCACCAGAGCCAGCCCACCGTGGCACCGGCCACCGGCCCGTAGGCCTTGGCGGTGTAGACGGAGAAGGCGCCGCTGTCCGGATTGGCGGCGGCCATCTCGCCCAGGGCCCACATCACCAGGATGATGAGGGTGCCGGCCACGAGGTAGGAGATCAGCACGGCAGGGCCGGCAGCCTGGATGCCCGCTCCGGAGCCGATGAAGAGGCCCGCGCCGATGGCGCTTCCGAGGCCCATCATGGTGAGCTGGCGTGGTTTGAGGGCGGCGCCGAGTGGGCGGGCAGACGTCATTGTCTGTTGTTCCATGGGGATTCCTCTGGTTGTAGGTGGAACGGAATGGTAAAAGGTCGGTCGGTTATCAGGCCGCGTGGGCTTCGAGGAGCCGGAGCACGCGGTCGTTGGAGGCGGGGTCGGCAACGGTGATCCGCACGCCGTCCCCCTGGTATGCCCGGACCAGGATGCCCGCACCGTCGAATGCGTCCACCAGCCTCGCCAGGAGGCTCTCATCCGCACGGATCCACAGGAAATTGCCCTGACTCTCCTGCAGTTTCCAGCCCTGGGCTGCCAGCTGTGCCGCCATCCGCGCCCGCTCCTGCTTGACCGCGGCGACGCGCGCTTCCATCTCCTCCCCGGCGTCGAGCGAAGCGATGGCCGCCTTCTGGGCCAGCGCGCTCACCGAGAAGGGAAGGGCGGTTCGGCGCAGCCCCTCAGCGATGTCCGGCGCCGCCACAGCGTATCCCACGCGCAGGCCGGCGAGTCCGTAGGCCTTGGAGAAGGTGCGCAGAATGCAGACGTTCGGGTACTGGCGGTGGAGCGCCAGCGAATCGGGGCCGCTGCCCGCTTCGGCGTATTCCACGTAGGCCTCGTCGATCACAACCAGGATGTCGGAGCGGACGGATCGCAGGAAGGCCTCGATGCGTTCGTGGCTGATCGGCACGCCCGTCGGATTGTTGGGAGTGCAGAGCAGGATGACCCTGGTGCGCCCGGTGACGGCAGCGGCCATGGCGTCCAGGTCGTGGCCCTCAGCGTCGTCCAGCGGGATGCGGACCGGCCGGGCGCCGGCCAGCTCAACCAGGATGGGGTAGGCCTCGAAGGAGCGCCACGCGAAAATCACTTCATCCCCGGCATCGCACAGACCGGTGATGATCTGCTGGAGGACGCCGACGCTGCCGGGCCCCACCGCCACCTCCCCGGCGGTGACGCCCAGGTGGCGGGCGAGCCGTTCGCGGAGTTCGACGGCGGCCATGTCCGGGTAGCGGTTCATCCTGCCGGCAGCTTCGGCCACCGCAGCGGTGGCGGCGGGCAGTGGCTCGTGATGGCTTTCGTTGCTGGCAAGGGCGGCGATGTCCAGGCCGGCGCTGCGCCGCCCCGGGACGTAGGACGGAAGGCCGGCCACAGCGCCACGAAGGGTGGGGAGCGCGGTGGCTGCGGTCAGAAGCTGATCACGGGTCATAAGGACCGATCATGATTGTGATCCGGCCCACATTGCAAGATACGCTCAAGGCATTGGGACTTCTGCTCAACTTCTACAGTGTCTGGTGAAAATATGACCATCCCGAACGCTCGCGCCCTCGATTCCCTCGACGGCAGGATCATCCTGGCCCTGGACAAGGACCCCGAAGCCAGCGCCCTGGCACTCTCCCGCACGCTCGGCGTCGCACGCAACACGGTCCATGCCCGGCTGGCACGGCTCGAGCGCAGCGGCGCCCTCCGCTCCTTCAGCCGCAGGCTGGACCCCGCCGCGCTGGGCTATGAGCTGATGGCCTTCCTGTCACTGGCGATCAGCCAGACGCGGGCGGGTTCGGTGGAGAACGGGCTCGCGGCGATCCCGGAGGTCATCGAGGTGCACGCCACCACCGGGGACGCGGACCTCATGGCCAAGGTGGTGGCCCGCGGCACTGCTGACCTGTACCGCATCACCAACCAGATCCTGGAAATCGACGGAGTCCAGCGGACCAGCACGGCCATCTCCGTGCTGGAACTCATGCCGCCCCGCTACGACGGCCTCCTGAGCCGGCTGTCGGAGCAGGAATCCCGCGCTTCGGACTAACCGCGGGTGACGGGCGCCACAAGGGGGCATTTTGTCACTTCTCCAACCCTCTACTGCCAAAAGTCCCAGTCCGCACCAGCTCTCTTGCCTATCTGAAGCCCGGCCCGCAGGATTCCTGCATGACTTCACTTACCGTCTCCGGCCGTGTGGCGCAGGTTCTCAGTAGCTGTGTCAGCGATGTCTTCGGCGTCATGGGCAACGGAAACGTCTACTTCCTGGACGCCGCAGAGAAGCAGGGCCTCCGCTTCTCCCCCGTCCGGCATGAAGGCGCCGCCATCGCCGCGGCCGACGCCTACTACCGGGCGTCGGGACGCCTCGCGGCGGGCACCACCACCTACGGCCCCGGCTACACCAACGCACTCACCGCCCTCGCCGAGGCAGTCCAGGCGCAGATCCCAGTCGTGCTGGTCACCGGGGATGCGCCGAGCAGCGGTGCCCGGCCGCAGGACGTGGACCAGGCGGCCATCGCGGCCGGCCTCGGCGCGGCGACCTTCACCGTCACCCGCGACGCCGCGGGCGCCATCACCCAGCAGGCGGTGGAATACGCACTCACCAAGCGGACCGCCGTCGTAATTGCCATTCCCTTCGACCTCGCGGCGCTCGAGGCTGCGGAAGAGGAACTTCCGGCGCCGTCGGCACCGAACGTGAGGGACGACGTCGACGGCGGCCTTGGGCAGGTAGCCCGCCTGATCGCCGGGGCGAAGCGGCCGCTGATCCTCGCCGGGCGCGGTGCGCATCTCGCCGAAGCCGGCCCGGAGCTCCGGGGAGCTCGCCGACCGTCTGGGTGCAGTGACCGCCGGAACCGCCCTCGCGCTCAACCTCCTGGAGGGCGAGGGATACCTCGGCGTCGCGGGCGGCTTCGGCACGGACACCGCGGCCGGGCTCATGGGCGAGGCCGATGTGGTCCTGGTGGCCGGGGCGAGCCTGAGCCCCTTCACCATGCGGTTCGGGCACCTGCTCGGCCCGGACAGCACCGTCATCCAGATCGACACCGCCCTGCAGCCCACGCACCCCCGGGTGGACGTTTTCGTCAGCGCTGACGCGAAGTCCGCTGCGGGGCGCCTCCTCCGGCTGCTTGATGGTGAGGCTGCGGCTGAGGCCTGGCGCGCGGAAGCCCGCAAGCGCCTGGCCGAAGGACCTGGCCACCATGCAGGCTCCGCGGAAACCCCGGACGGCCGACTGGACCCGCGCGCGCTTGCCATGGCACTGGATGCCGTGCTGCCGGAGCGCCGCACGGTGGTCCAGGACGGAGGGCACTTCGTCGGCTGGGCACCCATGTATTGGCATATCCCCCGGCCGCAGGACCTGGTGATGGTGGGGACTGCGTACCAGGCCATCGGGCTGGGCCTTGCCAGCGCCGTCGGGGCAGCCCGTGCATTGGAGGACGGCCGCACGCTGGTGCTCGCCTCGGGCGACGGCGGCTTCCTGATGGGCCTGTCCGACCTCGAATCACTCATTGCTGCGGCGGGCAGCGCCATCGTGGTGATCTACAACGACGCCGCCTACGGAGCCGAAATCCACCAGTACGGTTCCCAGGGCCTGACCGAAAAGCCTATGCTGATCCCCGAGGTGGACTTCAGCGGGATCGCCCGCGCGCTCGGTGCCGACTCGGCGATCATCCGCTCGCTTGCAGACCTTGCTGCCCTTCAGGACTGGATCGACGCAGGCGCCAAGGGAACCTTCGTGGCCGACTGCCGGATCACGTCGAGCGTCCGGGCACCGTGGATGAGCGAGTGGATGAACGCCACGCAGGCTGCGAAGGCGGCCGTGGCGGGGTAACTGAATCATGCCTTAGCGGCGAGACCCGGGCAACCCGTCGCTGGTGCACCCGGTCCGCACGCCGTCCCTGACCTATATTCACAGGACGATGTTCATGGGCCTGACGGACGGCGGAACCCAATCCACCCCTGCCTGATGCCACACCGCTAGAGCCCCCTGTTCGATCGCCTGGATGGCGGCGGCGCTCCGATGCCGCCTTGTTCGCGTGCAAGTATTCACTTATGACTATCAATGGCGACACCGCCAAACTCCTAGCCTTCATGGACTCCCACGGCATCGACGCCTCGACTGAGGTCAGTCGTGGCTGGGCTTCCATCGGAGCCATTATTGTCGATGCCTCCTTGCAGCGACGCCAAAATTACGAGGCAACCGTGAAGCCGCGCGTTGACGCTCTGGTTGTCGCATGGCCAGATGCAAGAACCACGAGTGGGTTCCGGAAACGTCTTGCTACGGGAACCCTCTCGGAAGTCATCGATTGGCCATCACCGGGCCGTCTTGCTCAGATAGACGACCTAACGTGCGTGCTTGAGGATCAGGGCATCGAAACTGTAGAGGAACTCCGAGCCAGACTCACTGACCCTGCAAGAAGGCCGGTTCTTCGTGACGCCCTCGCAGCTGTACGTCATGTGAGCCCCAAGACGCTGGATTACATCGACGTTCTCAGTGGACTCTCAACGGGGGTTGCTGTTGATGTGCGGATACGCAGAGTGGCCGAGGCCGCCGGCATCGAGGACACCTCTTACGCCAACATGTCGGCCGTGATCCTCGCTGCTGCAGACTCACGAGGGTGGCGCGCTGAGAACCTGGACGCTGCCCTGTGGCATTTCGGTATTGAGAGCGCCCCGGCATCATCCACCTAAGGAGTCCAGAACTCGTGCCGCGGCCCCGCGGCGCATCGCTCTGATCAGTCTCCTTCGATCGTCCTTTCCGTTGTCGTCGTATGCCGCGGATACCAGGTGCACAAGCCATTCAGGGCGGCCGGTACAACTGTGAGGGGAGCGCAGCGGCGAGCGCCGACGTCGTTCTCTTTCAGCATGAACGCCGCGACGCCGTTTCTTGTGGTGCTCGCCGCATTGCTCCGCTCGGGCGTTGGTTGTTACGGGCGCTGGGCGATGTTGAGAATGTTCCCTTCGCTGTCCAGGAACCAGGCGGCCTTCCCCCACTCATTCGTGGCAATGCCGTTCTCCGTCTTCAGCCCGGGAAAATCGTAGTCTTCAAAGACGACGCCGCGGCCCCGCAGCTCCTCCATTTCGCGTTCGAGGTTGTCCGTTTCCCAGCCCATCTGGGTGTTCTTGGCTGACCCTGCATTCTCTGTCTGGTAAACGAGGAAGCCCGTTCCCTTGCCGGCGCGGTACATCAGGCTGTCGTCCTCAGGGGTCTCGGAAGGTTCCAACCCCAGCTTGTCCCGATAGAAATCCTTCGCCCTGTTGATGTCCTTCGCGGGAAGGACAGCCATGATCTCTAAATCCTTGAACATGATGATTTCCTTTGTGCATTGTTCTCTCGTTGATGGCGATGCTCTCCCCCCGGTAGCGGTTCCGGAACGTCTTTTGTCCCGGGGCCGCGTGGCGCCCGTTCCGCCGACCCGCCGGGCGGTCACCTGGGACTCTGCAACGCCCCTGCCAGTCATCATCGGCGCGAGGATCCCCGAAGCCTATGTGGCCATTATGGAACCGATTTGTGCCTGCGGAAATAGGGGATTTCTATCGCCTTTCTGAGGTGTGCGCAATCGCCGCGCCCTACCCCTGCTCGGGGTTCAATCCATTGGCGTACGCGGCCTGCCCCACGTGCTGGAGGCTGTCGACGATGGTGCTGACGAGCCGCACGCCGAGGGTAACGGGCGGTCAAAACGCTTGTCGACGATGCGGTCGAAGTCCTCGTCGCCAAGAGTCTGCACAAACTCCACGGTCTGGCGGTGAACCGCATCGTAGTACTCAAGCAACAGCTCCGGCCGTGCCCGCACCGCGTCGACTTCGTCGGTCGAATGGCCGTACCCGGTGTCACGCGCCGGAAGCGGCAGGACAAGTCGGCCCACAAATTCCTTCGAGGTCCAGACCTCACCGAAGCCGATGTGCCGTCGAGGCGGCGGGCGGCGCGTATCGCCGTGCTACGGGACTAAAGTGCTGTGCCGGAACGGTTGGTCACGCCGTCGAGCCGTCCGGTGCCTGCTGACGCCGGGCAGTGCGCCCGGCGAGCAAATCGGAAGCCCTGTCGATGACTAGAGCCGGCAAATGCTCCAGCCCCTCGGATACCGCCACATGCGCATTGGCGGCAGCCATGAGGACCTCACCCACGGCCGTGCGGGCCGCTCCGGGATCCATCCCCCAGGTGACGCCCTCGCGAACCAAGTGGTCGAGGGTGATGTAGTTCAACCGGGCCTGGCCCGCAACAGAATGCCCAGCGTTGGAGCTCCGCGCATACAGGAGCAGCGTCGGCGCGGCATCGTAGAGAGGCGCCAGCAGAACCTCTCCTGTCTCGCGGATCAGCACCGAATAGTTTTTGGAATGGGCGTCACCATTGCCGATCAGGACGTTGAAGGCCACAGCCTTCAGAAGATCAGCCTTGAAGGACGCCGGGTTTCGTGTGTGCGGCGAAGCGGCTGCGGCCACCTGCGCAAGGCGGGACGGTACCGCCGTCGACTGGTCATACTTCGCCGCGGAAGCGAGCCCGAGGACCTGAGTGAAATCCTCCTGGTGAATTCTGACGTGTTCTTCAGTGCGGTCGTACCGCTCAACCACCAAGGCGTCCCTTTCGCCAAACCGGTCCATCCGCGTTTTGGCCGCGGAAAGGCCTGCGGCCCGGGCAAGTTCCAGCGCCCAATGCTCAGCGGCCAGAAGGTGGGGAATGGGCGAATCAGGGGGGTCAGGCTTGATGATGTGCGTGGATGCCGCGCCCCGGGCCGGCCAGTACCAGCGGCCGGCCTCGCGGGACAGCAGGATCTTGAATTGAACACCACCCAGGGACGTGGTGATGGCGAAGTTCTCCGGCAGATCCCACGTGGGCAGGGACTCAACGGCAGCTACGACTTCCGCCTCCGGCATGGGCAGCAATTCCCCGGACCCAGCAGGATCCACGCCTTCAGGAAGAACCTGCACCGCTCCGGCGCAGTCCGCACCGACGGCCGAAAGGAGAGCCTTGATGTCCGTGGAGGCAACCTTGTGCAGATCAGCCAGATGCGCGCGCACCTGACCTTCCGGCAGCAGTCCGTCGAAGAAGTTCAGGACCGCCGGGCCAGCGATGGGTTTCACCTGCAGCGGCAGGGACAGCGACAGCAGAGCAGCCCCGGCACCATATTCAGCGACGACATCCGGCAGGTATTCGAGCCGGGGACGCAACGAGGTCCCTGTGAGCCAGGCAACCGGCCGCCCGTGAAGCCAGACAGCGAGCCGTCCGGTGCGCGTCACCGCTTTACATCCAGGCGGGAGAACCTTGGGATGAGGGCAACGTCCCGTTCGAGGGCACGCACCGCTGCGAAGGCCGTCTCTAGGGAAACGTTCTCTCCTTGTTCCAGCCGCACAATTGTATGGCGGCTGGCATTGATGAGTTCGGCCAAGCCGCTCTGCGTCAATCCGCGTTCTTGCCGTGCCACCCGGACCGACGCCCCGAACGACTTGGCGTCCACGGCTCGAAAGAACGGAGTCTCAACCGGGTGTTCCATATCTTCACCATATCAAGACATACAGCCAAATGGTGAAGATCATGAACATTTGATAGTTATCGGGGAATGTTCAACATCTTCACCATGCCTTCATCTCGCCGATGCTGTCTGGCCCACGACGGCGGATCTCACATCAGCAGCGCGACAGTAGCTGTCAGGGGTTCAAGCCCTTGGCGTACGCGGCCTGCCCCACGTGCTGGAGGCAGTCGGCGATCGTGCTGAGGAGCCGCACGCCGAGGGTGACGGGCGGGTCCCACCGGGTGTCGACGATGCGGTCCCAGTCCTCGTCGCCGAGCGTCTGCAGAAAGTCCACGGTCTGCCGGTGAACGGCGTCGTAGTATTCGAGCAGCAGCGCCGGTGGGGCCTTCACCGAATCGACTTTGTCGCTCGAATGACCGTACCCGGTGTCACGCTCGGGAAGCGGCAGGTCGAAGCGGCCCACAAACCCCTGAGAGGTCCAGACCTGTTTTAGGCCGGCGGCGGCGGCGACCTGAGCGTCCTCCACCCGGCCAAGGTGCCAGATCAACCACGCAATCGAGTTTCCGGTGCCGGCGGGCCGGCGGACCAGAACCTCGTCGTCCACCCCTTGAAGAGTGGCAGCCACGGTCTCGCGGATCCGGCCGAAGGCGTCCAGCAGCAGTTCGTTGGATTTCATCGAGTCTCCTCACTGTGCATTTTTCGGTGAGCCCATGCTCGCACGGAAGCTACGCCACCGGAACCCGGTCGTTGCCCCGGGCTGACGGCCTTGCGATACTTCACACATGGCTCTCCTCCCTGCCACCTTCGCCGAGGACGTTATCAATCAGCCGGCCCGCGTCCAGTTCGAGGCATTCCTCAATGAGCACCGCAGCATGCTCAACTCCTGTTTGAACGGACTGGGCGAGGAGCAGGCGCGCCGGTCCCTGATGCCATCACGGACCACGCTGCTCGGCCTGGTGAAGCATGCGACCTTTGTGGAAAAAGTCTGGTTTGACGAAGCCATCACGTGCCGGTCCCGCGCCGAGATCGGCATCCCGGCCACACCGGACGAGTCGTTTATCCTCGATGACCAGGACACCATCGCTGCCGTCCAGCAAGCGTAACCGCCCTACTGCCCGGGGGCCCGGTATGACGGCGTCTTTTTGGCCGCTTCGTCGATGTCTTCCGGCGTCATAAGCGGCTTCAGACGCACGTTCACGTTGCCCGTCGAATTGATCATCAGAGAAAGGGCTGCGGCGCCCGCCTGGTCCGGGACATCAAAGACGCCCACGACGTCGGTGTCTCCGAAGGCGTAATAGAAGCTTTCAAGCGATCCGCCCACGGAATTGAGGGCGTCGACCAACGCGGCACGCCGCTTCGTGCCGCCTTCGTGCATGAGTCCCTTGATTCCCTCGCCCACGTAATTCGCTTCAAACAAATACTTGGTCATGGTCTTTCCTGTTCCGTGATATCCAGGACGCGGGCACCCGAGGGTGTGCCTGACACACGTGGCGGAGGGTCCTGGAGCGGTCACCGGAGTGGGGCCGTGCGCACAGCGTAGGCTCTCTTCCGCCCACTGACAACGGCCGCTGCAAACTCCGCGGGCGGCAGGCACATCTGCACCATGTTCGCGATCACCGCTCACGGGCTGTTCGCCTGCCTCACGCCGAATAAATCAGGTAATTTCGGAGAGGGACTCCGGCGATAGGCGCCGCGGACCTCCAGCTCGGACGGGCCCCAAGGTGCCAGAAACTGGTGCTGGGCAGCCGAAGCTACAGAACCTTGGAAAGAAACGCCTTCGTCCGCTCATGCCGGGGATTGCCGAGCAAGTCGCGGGGCGGTCCTGATTCAACCACCACGCCGCCGTCCATGAAGGCGATGGAGTTCGCCACTTCCCTGGCAAAACCCATCTCATGAGTCACCACAATCATTGTCATCCCGCTCGTTGCCAGTTCCTTCATCACATCCAGCACCTCACCCACCAGCTCCGGGTCCAGGGCACTGGTCGGTTCATCGAAGAGCATCAGCTTGGGGTCCATGGCAAGCGCGCGTGCGATGGCCACGCGCTGCTGCTGTCCCCCGGACAGGTGCGCCGCATAATGGTCTGCCTTGTCTCCGAGTCCCACACGCTCCATGAGCTCGATGGCACGCTGGGTGGCCTTCGCCTTCGGAATGCCTTTGACCCGCATGGGTGCCTGGCTGATGTTTTCCAGGGCCGTCATATGCGGAAACAGGTTGAAGCGCTGGAACACCATCCCGATGTCCCGGCGCTGGAGCGCTGCTTCCTTGGGTTTGAGCTCGTGGAGCTTGTCGCCTTTTTGCCGGTACCCCACCAGCTGCCCTTCCACGAAGAGGCGGCCGGCGTCGATTCTTTCAAGGTGGTTGATGCAGCGAAGGAAGGTGGACTTGCCGGAGCCGCTGGGGCCCACCACACACAGCACCTCCCCGGCCTGGACTTCCAGGCTGATGCTGCGCAACACCCTGTTGGAGCCGAAGCTCTTGGACACCCGGTCCGCACGAACCATCGGTGCAGTGCTCATCCCTTGCCTCCCAGCTCATTGCCCAGCGGCGCGCCGGTAACTGCGGTCACCGCAGGGTCCGTTTCCGACGTCGGCCCTGCCTTACGCCGCCCCGTGCCGCGGGAAAAACGCTTTTCAATAAAGTGCTGGCCAACCATCAGGACCGAGGTGAAAAGCAAGTACCAGATCGAGGCAACAATCAGCAGCGGCACCGGCGTGAACGTGACGGCGGAGATGCCGCGGGACACCCCGTAGAGGTCCACGCTGAGGGGGATCGCGGCCACCAGCGACGTCGTCTTGAGCATCGAAATCACCTCGTTGCCGGTGGGCGGAATGATGATCTTCATGGCCTGCGGCACCACCACATAACGCATGGTCTGACCCCAAGACATCGCGAGCGCCGTCGAAGCCTCCTCCTGGCCCTCATCCACGGACAGCAGCCCCGCACGGACGATCTCCGACATGTAGGCAGCCTCATTCAGCGCCAGCCCGACCACCGCGGTGACGAAGAGGTTAGTGAAAACGCCGTTCGGAACGGTGATCCACGGTGTCATGAACGGCAGCCCCACCGTGAACACGGGGTAGATGAGCGACACAATGCCCCAGAACACCAGCTGGACGTAGACCGGTGTCCCCCGGAAGATCCACAGGTACAGCCACGCCACACTCTTGACCACCGGATTCGGCGAGAGCCGCATGATGGCCAGGAGCAGCCCCAGGATGATGGCGGCGATCATGGAATAGACGGTCAGCGTCAACGTCACCCATGCCGCCTGGCTGATCCGGCGGTCGAAGATGTACTTGCCCACCTCCGCCCAGCCGTAGTCCGGGCGCTGCGAGGCGTCTACAATGAAAAGCGCCAGCAGAAGCACCAGAACGACGGCGATCGACATCCGCCACGGGTGACGCAGGGGAACCGCCGTAATGGCTTCCCCCTGTGTTTCAGCTCCGTCTGACGCGGAGTCCGCCCGCTGCACCGCGGCGGGGTTGGGAACAGTCACTGGCGGCTAGCCTTTCGACGACGCCACGTTGAGCGCCGCCGTCTTGATGCCGCCGCTTTCCACGCCCCACTTGGACAGGATCTTGTGGTAGGTTCCGTCGTCGATCAATGCCTGCAGGGCCTTTTGCAGCACCGGGGTGAACGCGCTGCCCTTGTCCACCGGAATGCCGTACGGCGCCACTTCAAAGGCGTCCCCGGCAGTCTGCAGCTTGTCCTTCGTCTGGGAGATCGCATACAGCGTGACCGGCGAGTCCGCACTCATCGCGTCAACCTGCCCAACCACGACGGCGTTGGTGGCCTGGTCCTGGGCGTCGTACTTGAAGACGGTGATGGCGGGCTTGCCCGCATCCGTACAGGCCTTGGACTTGGCCGGCACCTCATGGGTGTCCTCGTACGTGGTGGCTTGGACGGCAACCTTGAGCCCGCAGGCATTGTCCGGGTCCACGGTCTTGCCCTTGGGCGATGCCCACTGAATGCCTGCCGAGAAATAGTTGATGAAGTCCACCTGCTTTTCACGTTCCAGGGTGTCGGTGAAAGAAGACATCCCCATGTCGTCCTTTCCGGCCTTGACGGCGGGCAGGATGTTGTCGAACGTGCCAACGTCAAAGTTGACCTTCAGCCCGAGCACCTGACCCAGCGCTTTGGTGAGATCCACTGACCAGCCGGCAGGGGCGCCGTCGGAATTCTTGAATTCGTTAGGTGGGTAATTGTTGGCCATTCCGACATTCAGCACGCCTGCAGACTTGATCTTTTCCGGCAGCAAGCCGCAATCGATTCATTCTTTTGCACGGAGACCTCCGCGGAAGCAGACGTTTTATCCGCGGCTGCAGGAGCACTATTGTCAACGCATCCTGAAAGCAGGACGAGCCGTCGCCACGAATCCGAAAAGATACGGCTGGCCGAAGGAGCAGATGTCAGCGCCGCGAGGGCATTCAGGATGTCGCTGCCGCGGCGGCTTCCACAACCGGCTGATGTGACAAGGCATGAATCCGTGGACTCGGATACCGTGGGATGGAAATCTGGCTGTCACCTATCCGGGGCGGGGCCTGGACACGACCCTGACGGCGAGCGCGAGGTTACGACCCTCCTTGCGTCATGGATCAGGGACCAGATCCTCGATGACGCCTCCCTCCGCTCCTGCCACAGCAGCACAAAGGCAACACTGCTCAGGGCCGGCTGCGCGGAAACGTACAGGCCGTGGCTGGAGGCAATGCCGACCACGCTGTACGGCACACTCTTCAGCGCGGTCAGCACCAACGCCAACGCTAGGAGGGCACCCGGCCGCACCGCGAAGCGCAGGTAGGAGCCGGTCAGGCGCCTCCTCGATGGTCCACTGCGGCTTGCGGAGCCTCCCCGCCGCGCTATTCGGGAAGGGCGCCGATCTGCTGCATAAGACTCATCGTGTCGGTGGTTCCCCAGTGCTCCGCGACCTTCCCATCCTGGACGCGGATAATGTCGGTCCCTCCGAATTCGACAGTCCGGCCGGTTGCCGCAACACCCATCAGCTCCCCTTGATGGGTTCCGGTAAGTACTACATGGGCAGCCTCGAGGTCTCCGTCGGAAAGTGCCGGCTCGGCTGTCTTGATCTTGATGTCTGGAAATGCCACCCGGATTGCATTGACGAAGAACCGAGCCCCTTCCTTGCCGGGCGGTTGTCCGGGAAAACCCTCCTCGTGATCGACATAGTCATCCGTTGTCAGTTCATCGATGAGAGCGAGATTTCCGCCCTCAATGACCTCTGTATAAAAACGCTTGATCAGTCCACCGCTTCCAGACATTTTCCGACTCCTTTGTGGTATGGCCAGTGCAAGACGATCATCCCACCCCCGAGTTGCCATAGCAATGGCAGTTTGCCGCGTTCTGCGGCCTCCCTGGCCGCGCAATCCGGCCGGCATGGTTGACTGATAATCAAGGCGGCAGCCATGACAATTTCGCGTCAATCCATGTCCTCGCCGATGACCAGCTCCAGCGTGGAGATCTGCATGTCGTCCAGATGCTCCTTCAGGCGCGCGATCACCGCAGTGAAGTCCGGGCGTGACCTGAACTCGTCGATCGCTTCCCTGCTTTCCCAGACCGCATAGCTGAGATAACTCCCCGGGTGGCCGAGGTCGCGTAGCAACCGCGGACGCTCCACCAGTCCGCGAAGAGGCGGACTGACGTCTCCCGACGCCGCGAATGCCTCGGCGAACGCCTGCTCATGGCCCGGCTTCACCGTCCAACGACTGGAGGTGTAGTACTTCGTCATCTTCTGCCGGGCGCCTAAAACCGGGTGGGATCCGGATGTGGCGGCACCGGCCCTGGATCCGGAATAGGCAATGGCCCTGGTGCCGGGTTCGGAGCCGGGGCAGGGCCAGGCGGAAACGGGTTGGTTGGATCCGGAGAGCCGGGGGTGGGGCCCTGCTCCGGCGGAGGAGACGCGCCTGACGTCGTGAATTGCGTGACGCCCGATGATCTCATCGCCGTTTCGTTTCTGTCGGCGGACGTCCCGGGTGAAGCCGCCATCGGCGTTCTGAAGACCCAATCACCTCTTTGTAAAAACGCTTGATTAGTCCAGTCCCGTCAGCCATTTCCGACACCTTTGTAGATGAGACCGTCCAATAATCTTCCCACTCCGGTCTTGCCGCATCAACGGCCGCGTGCTGTTTCTCCAGGGTTATCCGGACCGGATGATCAGCCCCGCGGGATGGCCATGTATTTGGTTTCGAGGAATTCCTCGATGCCCACACGGCCGCCTTCACGGCCGAGTCCGGACGCCTTGACCCCGCCAAACGGAGCCGCAGGGTTGGAGACGATGCCCGTGTTCAAGCCAACCATGCCGACTTCCAGGGCGTCCCCCATCCGGAAGCCGCGGTCCACGTCCTGGGTGAAGAGGTAGCCCACGAGCCCCCAGGGGGTGTCGTTGGCCATCCGGATGACTTCTTCCTCGGTATCGAAGGGCACCACCGGAGCCACGGGCCCGAAGATCTCCTGGCTCATCAGGTCCGATGACGGGCTGACTCCGGACAGTACGGTGGGCGTGTAGAAGTAGCCGGGACGTTCGGGACGGGAGCCTCCGCAGACCACTGTTGCGCCCTTGGACACGGCGTCATCCACTAGCTGCTGCACCTTAGTGAGCGCCTTTTCTTCCACGAGGGGGCCGACGTCGGTGCCTGGCTCGGCGCCGTCGCCCACCGTGAGTGCCTCGAGGCGAGCCGCGAGCCGGCGGGCAAATTCGTCAGCGATGGGACTCTGGACGAAGAACCGGTTGGCTGCCGTGCAGGCCTCGCCCATGTTGCGCATCTTGGCGGCCACTGCTCCCTCGACGGCACGGTCCAGGTCTGCGTCCTGGAAGACGATGAAGGGCGCGTTTCCGCCCAGTTCCATCGACGAGCGCATGACGTGCTCGGAGGCCTGCCGCAGCAGGCGGACACCCACCTCGGTGGAACCGGTGAAGCTGACCTTCCGGGCAATTCCGCTGGACATCCAGGGCGAAACCACCTGTGAGGCCCTGGTGGTGCAGACAACGTTCAGCACGCCCTTGGGCAGACCGGCCTCGATGAGGATGTCCACGAGCGCCAGAGAGGAAAGCGGGGTCAGGTTGGCCGGTTTGAACACCATGGTGCAGCCTGCGGCAATCGCGGGGCCGATTTTGCGCGTACCCATGGCCAGCGGGAAGTTCCACGGCGTGACCAGCACGCACGGGCCCACCGGCTCCTTGGAGACAAGGATCCGGTTCTTGCCGTCGCCAGTGGTGGTGAGGTCGCCGCCGATGCGGACGGCTTCCTCGGAGAACCAGCGGAAGAACTCGGCAGCGTAAGCAACTTCGCCCTTTGCCTCGGCGAACGGTTTGCCCATTTCACTGGTCATGATGAGGGCCAGTTCGTCCTGGCGGGCCATGATCAGATCGAAGGCGCGCCGCAGTATTTCGCTGCGCTCGCGCGGGGAGGTCTTTGCCCATTCCTTCTGGACGCGGCCGGCCGTTTCAATGGCCCGCCGGGCGTCTTCGGGACCGCCGTCGGCCACGGTGGCGATGACCTCTTCGGTGGCGGGATTCACGACGTCGAAGCGGGCGCCGGAGGCGGCTTCCGCCCATTCGCCGTCAATGAACAGGCCGGTGCTGACCTTCGCGATGGCGTCCAGGGCCCGCTGGGAGGTACGGCCGGCTCGGGTGCTGCTGGTGGTCTGGGTAGTCATCTGGAATCCTTTTCGTTGATGGGTGGGAAGGCCGGGCAGGCCAAGGGTCCGGTAGCGGCCGCGGTGGTTTAGCCGGGATCGAGCAGCTGGGCGAGGTGCCGGCCGGGCCGCTCGGCCTCGAGCTGTTGGACCTGCAGCTGCCGGACCTGCATGGCGCAGGAGAAGCCGTCCGTGAGTACCACGGTGTCCGTGTCCGTATCACGCAGCGCGGGAGCCAGCGCCTGCTCCGCGACCTGCATGCTGACCTCGTAGTGCTCCTTTTCGAAGCCGAAGTTGCCGGCCACGCCGCAGCACCCGGAGGCATCCACCACGTCAGTGATGCCGACGGCTGCCAGGGCGGCGCGCTGTGTCCCGGCCCCAAAAACGGAGTATTCGTGGCAGTGCGTCTGCAGCACCACCTGTGCCGGCAGCGGTTCCGCGGGAGCGGGCGTCCATCCGGTGCCGGCCAGCTCGTTGATGTGCGCGGCGAAGCTGCGCACCCTGGCTGCCACCCGGCGCGCCTGCTCTGTGTGGACCAGCTCGGGCAGGTCCTTGCGCAGCGCGGCGGCGCAACTGGGTTCCACCACGACGATGGGGCGGTCCGTGCCGTCATCCAGCGCTTCCGCGGCGTTGGCCAGGAGCTTCTTCGCGGTGTCCAGCTGGCCGGTGGAAATCCAGGTCAGGCCGCAGCAGGCGTCCGCCGAGCATTCGGTACTCTCCCCTGTGCCGGCCAGCACCCGCGCCGCGGCGCCGGCAACCTCGGGGCGGAAGCCGCGGGTGAAGGTGTCCACGAACAACACCACGCCGTCGGCGCTGGCATCCACGGCGCCGTCGGCACCCGGCCGAGTACCGTCGTCGTGCTCTGCTCCGTCAGGCTTTGCTCCGTCATGCTGCCCGGGCAGCTTCACGCCGGCCGCCGCAACTTCCCTGCGCCACTCGCTGCTGCCGGCGAACCGTGGCAGGGAGCGGTGCGTGGTCATGCCGCCCAGCACGGCGGCAAGCTTGCCGAGGGGCGTGGCCAGCAGGGCATTGACCAGCGGTGCCGTGCGGCCCGTGATCTTCAGCCAGCGCGGCAGCCATCCCAGGGAGAAGTGCGAGAGCGGGCGCAGCCGTCCCCTGTAATAGTGGTCGAAGAATTCGGCTTTGTAGCTCGCCATGTCCACACCGGTGGGGCAGTCGCTGGAGCACGCCTTGCAGGACAGGCACAGATCCAGGGCCTCGCGGACCTCCTCCGACTTCCAGCCCTCCTCGACCGTGCGGGCTCCGCGGACCATGTCCTGGAGCACGCGGGCCCTTCCGCGGGTGGAGTCCTTTTCATCGCCGGTGGCCCGGTAGCTGGGGCACATGACGCCGCCGGAATCGGTGCGGCAGCGGCCCACCCCGATGCAGCCCTGCACGGCTTGGATCCACGGATCGGTTCCGCTTCCGCCGGAATCGGCGGTATGGCCCGTCTCCGCGGAGGATCCGCCGCCGGTGCCCAGCGGACGGAGATCGAAGCTGGTCCGCCACTCGCGCTGCGGCACGCCGTCCAGTGCCAGATTGGCGTCGATCGGATCCGGGTCCGTGAGCGAGCCCGGGTTGAGGATGCCGGCCGGATCCCAGAGACGGCGGTAGGCGGCGAAGGCTGCCAGCATGCGCGGAGAGTACATCAGCGGCAGCAGCTGGGACCGGGCACGCCCGTCGCCGTGCTCGCCGGAGAGCGAGCCGCCGTGCCGGACCACCAGCCGGGCGGCGTCGCTGGAGAACTTCTTGAAGACCGCTCGGCCTTCCTCAGTGCGCAGCTGGTACGTGATGCGGATGTGCATGCAGCCGGCGCCGAAGTGCCCGTACATGACGCCGTGGAGGCCGTAGCTGGCCAGCAGCCCTCGGAAGTCGGACAGGTAGTCGGCCAGTTTTTCCGGGGCGACGGCTGAGTCCTCCCAGCCCGGCCACGATTCCCCGCCTGTTGAGAGCCGGGAAGAGAGTCCGGCGCCGTCCTCGCGGACGCGCCAGAGTGATGCCCGTTCCACGGTATCCGGAACCGGGCGGCCGTCCACGAGCCGGCCGTTTTTCCGCAGCCGGGCCAGCAGGCGGCCTGCCTCGGCGTGCACTTCGGCCGGATCCTCGCCATCGAGGTCCACATAAAGCCAGGCCTTGCCCTCCGGCAATCCCAGCACCGCGCCCTCCCCGCGGCGGAAGCGCATGGTGTCCACGATTGCCTCGTCGATGCCCTCCACCGCGGCGGGAGAGAACTCAAGGATGGTGGTGATGTCCCGCGCAGCGTCCACCACGTCCGCATAGCCGAGACAGACCAGCAAAGCGCTGGCAGGCTTCGGCACCAGCTTCATCCGGGCGCCGGTCACGATGACGCAGGTTCCTTCCGAGCCCACCAGGGCGCGGGCCACGTTGAAGCCCTTTTCGGGCAGCAGGTTGGCCAGGTGGTAGCCCGAAACCTGCCGCTGGATGCGGCCCAGTTCGGTGCGGAAATCGGCCAGGTTGTTGTGGGCCAGCTCCTTGAGCGAAGCGGTCAGCGCCGCCGCGCGCCGAACCGAGGACGTGTCATCCGGGTGCGTGGCGCGCAGTCCCGCGGCAGTGGCGGTGAGCCGGGCGCCGTCGGAAGTGACGACGTCGAGCTCCACCACGTGGTCCGAGGTGCGGCCATAGCGAACTGAGTGGTTTCCGCAGGCGTCATTGCCCAGCGAACCGCCGACCGTTGCGCGGTTCTTCGACGACGGATCCGGTGCAAACGTGAACCGGCTGCCTGTTGCCTGCTCCACCTCGCGGGAGAGGACGGCGAGCACCACACCGGGGTCCACGGCAACGGTGCCCGCTGATTCGTCAATGCCATGGATGCGGTTCATGTGCCTGGAGAAGTCCAATACGACGCCGGGCCCGATCGCGTTGCCCGCCATGGACGTCCCGCCGCCGCGGCTGATCAGCGGGGTGCCGGTTTCACGGCATACGGCCAGCGCCGCCACCACCTCCTCCGTGGACCGCGGAAAGACAACAGCCAGCGGAGGCACCCGGTAGTTGGAGGCGTCGTAGGAGTATTCCGCCAGCCGCCGCGGCGAACCGTCGGCCTTGATCCCGGCCGCCGCGAGGCGGTCAAGGACCGCCTGCTGCGCCCGAGCAGGCGCACCGGCAGGCACAGTGGCGGACGGAGCGGACCGCGGTAGCAGCGTGGCTGGCAGGGAAGCTTCGCTCATGGGCGGACTCAGGCTCCGGCAGTGGCGGGAACGGCACCGACGACGGCGCCCACCGCAGCTTCGAAGCGCCGCAGTCCAGTGGAGATCTCCTCCGCGGTGACTACCAGGGCAGGGATCAGGCGGACCACGTTGCCGGCGGGGCCGCAGGTCAGGGACAGGAGGCCCTGCTCCGTGGTGGCCTGCTGGACTGCGGCAGCCGTTTTTGCATCCGGATTGCCGTTCTCGGCAGTGAATTCAATGCCCTGCATCAGGCCGCGGCCGCGCACGTCGCCGATTACAGGGAAGCGCTCCTGGATCTCCTTCAGCCCTGCCTGCAGCTGTTCACCGCGCACGCGGGAATTCTCCACCAGGCCTTCTTCCTTGACCACTTCCAGGGTGGCAACGCCGGCAGCAGCAGAAACCGCGTTGCCGCCGTACGTCCCGCCCTGGGATCCGGGCCAGGCCTTGGACATGGTCTCGGTGGAAGCGGCAATGGCTGAGATGGGGAACCCGGAGGCGATGCCTTTGGCCGTGACGATGATGTCCGGCGTCGCGGTGGAGAACTGGTGTCCCCAGAACTTGCCCATGCGTCCGACGCCGGCCTGCACCTCATCGAAGATCAGCTGGATGCCGTACTTGTCCGAACGCTCCCGCAGTCCTTCCAGGAAGGCAGGCGGCGTGGGCAGGTAGCCGCCGTCACCCAGGGCCGGCTCGATCAGGAAGGCCGCGGTGTCGTTCGGTGCCGTGCGGGTCTGCAGCAGGTAGTCCAGTTCCTGCAGCGCGAACCTGACGGTGCTTGCCTCGTCCCAGCCGTAGCGGTAGGCGTAGGGGAAGGCGGACATGTGGACGCCGGCCATCAGCGGCGCGAAGCCTGCGGAGAATCTCGTCCCGGCGGTGGTCAGGGATGCGGCGGCCACCGTGCGGCCATGGAAGCCGCCCTGGAACACCACAATGTTGGGGCGGGCCGTAGCCATCCGGGCCAGGCGGACGGCGGCCTCGACTGCCTCGGAGCCGGAGGTGGCGTAGAAGACGGAATCCAGGCCCGCGGGGAGCACCTCGCCGAGCTTGTCGGTGAGTTCAAGCAGCGGCTTGTGCATCACGGTGGTGTACTGGGCGTGGATGATCTTGCCCACCTGCTCGCGCGCCGCTGCCACCACCTTGGGGTGGCAGTGACCGGTGCTGGTCACGCCGATGCCGGTGGTGAAGTCCAGGTAGTCCTTGCCGTCCGTGCCGTGGATCCAGCTGCCGAGGGCATAGTCCACAACGATGGGGGTTGCTTGCTTGAGTGCGGGGCTGAGGGAAGTCATGCATTCCATGGTGCACGTCACATCTGTTTATTGTCAACAATCCTGCGATCACGTAACGTAGTGGTGTGAGCAACAGTAATCAGGGCCGTCCGCCACGGGTGGTAGTACTCGTCGCCGAGGGCCAGCCCCGTCCCTACAATCTGGCCGCGATCGAGGCATGCGCCGACGTCGTCCTGACGGACGCTGCGGGGCTGCCCGACGCCGCCCGCGGAGCCGATGTGCTGTTCCTCTGGGACTTCTTTTCCTCTGCACTGCACGAGGCCTGGCCGCACGCGGATTCGCTTCAGTGGGTGCACGTGGCCGCAGCCGGCGTGGACGCGATGATGTTCGAGGAACTGCGCGCCTCCGACGTGGTGGTGACCAACGCCCACGGCACCTTCGACGCACCCATCGCCGAGTTTGCCCTGGCCTCCATCCTGGCCCATGACAAACAGCTGCATGTGAGTAAGAAACTGCAGCGGCAATCCGTCTGGCAGCACCGCGAGCTCGCCCGCACCGGCGGCTCCCGTGCGCTGGTGGTGGGGACGGGCGGCATCGGCCGGGCCACCGCCCGGCTGCTCCGCGCCGTTGGCCTCGACGTGCGGGGAATCGGACGTACAGCACGCGAGAGCGATCCGGATTTCGGCACCATTGCCGCCAGCGCGGACCTCGCCGACCACGCCGGCTGGGCGGACCACGTGGTGCTCATTGCCCCGCTGACCGAACAGACCCGCAACATGGTGGACTCCCGGGTGCTGGCAGCCATGAAGCCCTCTGCACATCTGATCAACGTCGGCCGCGGCGCCCTGGTGGACGAAGCGGCACTGGTCCGAGCCCTCCGGGAGGGGCAGATCGCCGCCGCCTCCCTCGATGTCTTCAACGAGGAGCCCTTGCCCGCCGGGCACCCGTTCTGGACCATGGACAACGTGCACGTGTCCGCGCACATGTGCGGGGACGTGGTGGGCTGGCGCGACGCCCTCGCCACGCAGTTCCTCGACAACCTCAGCCGCTGGTCATCCGGCGAGCAGCTGAAGAACGTGGTGGACAAGGAACGCGGGTACGTCAGCAGCAGCTGAATGGCAGGCGGCAGGCGGGCGGTACGGAACGGCAGGCGGCCGCCGCTAGCTCAGCCGCAGTTTGTGTGAGCCACGCCACATGCACTAGATTGTAAACAATCTACTATTCATTTCGGAGGTGTCTTTCTTGCTCTTCAGCAAAGAGGAATACAGTGCCCGGCTCGCGGGCGTCCGTGTACGGATGGCCAGGCAGGGCCTCTCCGCACTGTTGGTGACAGACCCGGCCAACATCTACTACCTGACCGGCTACAACGCGTGGTCCTTCTACACGCCGCAACTGCTGTTTGTTCCGGCGGACGGGTCCATGCTGCTGTTCACCCGCGCCATGGATGCCGGCGGCGCCTTCCGCACCACCTGGCTGCCGCCGGAGTGCATCGTGGGCTATCCGGAACAGTATGTGCACCGGCCGCACGTGCACCCCTTCGACTGGGTGGCTTTTGCGCTGCGCGAGCGCTACCTCATTGCCCCGGCCGCCAAGGGTTGCGTGGGGCTGGAAATGGATTCGCACTTCTTCTCCCCCAAGGCCTACCGCTCACTCGTCAACGCCATTCCCGAATGGACGCTCGTGGACAGCTTCGAGCTGGTCAACTGGGTCCGCTCGATCAAGTCCCCCGCCGAGGTGCAGCTCATGCGCGGCGCAGCGCAGGTCTGTATGGCCGCCATGGAAGCTGCCGTTGAAACCATCGACGTCGGCGTCCGGCAGTGCGATGCCGCAGCTGCCATCAGTCAGGCCCAGATCAAGGGGGCCGGAGGGATCGGGGGCGACTATCCGGCAATCGTGCCGATGCTGCCCACCGGCGAGGCGGCCGACACTCCGCACCTTACCTGGAGCGAAGACCGCTTTGAAGCAGGCCAGGCTGTTGTTATCGAGCTCGCCGGCGCCCATCACCGCTACCACACCCCGCTGGCACGCACCCTTACCCTGGGCAAAAGGCCGGAGCGTCTCGCGAAGCTGGCCGACGCCGTCGCGGACGGACTCAATGCGGTACTGACCGAGGTGCAGCCGGGCGTTCCGGTCCGGGAACTTGCCCGCGCCTGGAACTGGACGCTGGCGAAATACGGATTGGAAAAGCCGTCCCGGATCGGTTACTCGATCGGCGTCGGCTACCCGCCGGACTGGGGCGAGCGCACCATGTCCATCCGTTCCGAGGATGAATCAATCCTCGCCGAAAACATGACCTTCCACGTGATCGGCGGAATGTGGATGGACAACTACGGCTACGAACTCTCCGAATCCATCCGCGTCACCGCTGACGGCGTGGAAACCTTCACCAGCTTCCCCCGCGAACTCATCCAGAAAGGCGGCTAGGCCATGACTGTTGACCAAATTGCCACCCAATCCCGGACCGGCCTGCCTTTGGCGGACCGTGCAGCCAGCCTCGTAGGCTCCGTCATCGACTCCAGCACTTCACTGCTGGCCGCGCAGACGCACGATATTGTCCGCTTCGCCATGGGCTCCCCGGCGGACGACGCCGTGCCGCTCGCGGAGTTCCGCGAAATCGCCAGCCAGGTCATCAACCACAGCTCCATGACCTACGGTGCCACCGAAGGGGAACCCGTGCTCCTGAAAGCACTGGTTGACTACCTGGCAGGCACGTCCGACCCCACGGCCGAGGAACGGGTCACCATCACCGCCGGCGGCATGCAGGGCCTTGACCTCGCCTGCAAGATCTTCATCAACCCCGGCGATCTGGTCATTGTGGAAAGCCCCACCTACACCAACGGCAGCGCCACCGCCCTGAGCTACGGCGCCGAGCTGCTGGAGGCACCCATGGACAACAACGGGCTGATTGTAGAAGCGCTGCCTGCGCTGGTGGCCGCCGCGGGCAGGACACCCAAGGCCATCTACACTATTCCCAACTTCCAGAACCCCTCCGGCACCACGCTCTCATTGCCACGCCGGCATCAGCTCCTGGAGCTGGCACACCAGTGGAACGCAGTGATCATCGACGACGACCCGTACGGGCTGCTGCGCTTCCAGGGCGATGACCTGCCCTCGCTCCAGGCGCTGAGCCCGGGCGATCCGCTGCTGTTCTCCGTCCGCACCTTCTCCAAGATCCTGGCTCCTGGCCTGCGCGTGGGCTGGGTTGATACGGATCCGTCCCTTCGCCAGCTGGTCATCAACGCCAAGCAGGCCATGGACACCTGCGCCAATGTCCCCAGCCAGCACATCGTTGCCGAGTTCATTCGCCGCGGCGGGCTGGACAACCACCTCGCGGGGCTGCGCACCGAATACAAGCACCGCAAGGACGCGATGCAGGAGAGCCTGCGCCGCAACCTGGGCAGCAGGGTCACTACAACGGACCCGGAAGGCGGCTTTTTCCTGTGGCTCACGCTGCAGGGAGAGGATGCACGCATCTCCACCCGGCGGCTCTTCGAGACGGCATTGGCAGAGGGCGTCGCCTTTATCCCGGGCCCGGCCTTGTCCGCCAGCGGAAAGTTCGACGACGCCCTGCGGCTCTGTTTCGCCTCCACCACTCCCGAACGGGCAGAGGAAGGCATCGTGCGCCTCCGCCGGGCCATGGACCGGGAGCTTGCGGCAGTGAACGGCGGGGACAGCGCTTGAGCACCGCTCTTGAACAACGCGTCCTGGGTCTGATCAGCGAGTCCGGACTTGTCTCGCTCACCATGGCACTGGTGGCCGCCGGCGGGGAAAATCCCGGCGGCACCGAGGAAGCCACTGCCGATGTCCTGAATGCGTTCTGCCTGAATGCCGGGCTGGAAACCTCCATGGACTCCGTGGCTCCGGGCCGGCCGAATTTCACCGCCGTCCTGCCCGGCGGAGGGCAGCCCGGAATCCTGTTCCTTGGCCACTCGGATGTGGTCCCTGCCGGGACCGGCTGGGAACGTCCCCCCTTCGAACCCCATGTCCGTGACGGCCGGCTCTTCGGACGCGGTTCCACGGACATGAAGGGAGGCCTGGCCGCCGTCGTCGTCGCCTTGAAGGCCCTCAAGGAGGCCGGCGCCCGGCTGCCCGGCAACGCGGCACTGGCATGCACGGTGGACGAGGAGGACCTTGGGCTCGGGATCAGGGCCTACATTGCGGCCGCCCTTGCCCACCCCGCCGCCTCCTACTCAGCATGCGTCGTGGCCGAACCCACTGATCTGGAAACGGTCATCGGCTGCCGCGGCGACAGCTACATCGAGCTGACCGTCACCGGCAAGTCGGCCCATTCGGGCAGGCCTGCGGACGGCCGGAACGCCATTGACGCGGCAGCGAAAATCCTGGACCTGATCCGCACCGACCACGAGCGCCTGCAAGCCGGGCAGGACCCGCTGCTCGGCGCCGGAAGCTGGAATATCGGCCTCATCCGCGGCGGCACCGGCACCTCCATGGTGGCGGCCGAATGCAGCGTCTCCCTGGACCGGCGGCTCATGCCCGATGACGACGCGCAGCTGATCGCGGACAAGCTCCGGGCGCGGATCAGCGAGGCCGGCATTGATTCGAACGGCATCTCCGTGGACGCACAGGTGACCATGGAAATGCCGGGGTTCCGCACCCCGGAAACGCACCCGCTGGTGGCAAACTCCGTGGCGTCGCTCGCGGACGCGGGCGTGGCAAGCGCCATCAGCGGCTGGACGGCGGCGTGCGACGGGGGCTTCATTGCCCGCGACCTTGGCGTACCTACGATCGTGATGGGGCCCGGCGGGCTCAACGACCAGGCCCATCAGGTGAACGAATCCGTCAGCATTGCCGAGCTCGTCGCGGCCGCCCGCGCCTACGCCCTGATGTGCCTGCGCCACAGCTACTGATTGCCGGCCGGCTGCCGCACTTCTGCGTGCAGCTGGCCACTCTTACCCGTTCAGCTTGCTGCCGCTCAGGCCTACGCCGGCTCTTCCTCCGCAAAGTCCTCGGCGCCGGTGAGCCGCTCCAGGGCGTCTTCCATGTGGCTGATCAGGAGCTTTCCCACCTGGTCCTCGCTGCCGCCCCCCAGGGCTTCCGCGATTGCATGGTGTTCGGCCACCCTGGCCTGGGGGTCCGGATATCTCTTCTCCAGCGCCGTCAGGCACATCCGCGTCTCGGTCAGCAGGGTGTTGTGCATGCGGGTGAGCCTGGGGCTTCCGGCCGCGGCCACGAGGGTGGCGTGGTAGTCCATGTCCGCCTCGGACATGGCGTCCATGTCGCCTTTTTCGGCCGCTTTTTTCATGGCTTTCACAATGGC
Organism: Micrococcaceae bacterium Sec5.7; assembly: GCA_039636785.1. Lineage (NCBI taxonomy): Bacteria > Bacillati > Actinomycetota > Actinomycetes > Micrococcales > Micrococcaceae > Micrococcaceae bacterium Sec5.7. The sequence goes on from CP144169.1 coordinate 470,682, forward strand.
CATCAGCTCCAGCGCCACCTTTTTGGGATCCTTTTGCAGGATGACCTCCGAGGCTGCGCGTTCGACGGCGGTCCGTGCCACGTACATGTCCCGGACTTCCTCGTTCGTCATGGTGATGACAAACAGGCCACGGTTCCGGATGCTGATGAGCAGGCCTTCCTGGGTCAGGCGCTGCATCGCTTCGCGGAGGGGGCCGCGGCTAACGCCCAGCTCTTTGGCCAGATCGGCCTCGCCCAGCTGCGCCCCCGGGGGAATCTGGCCCAGCCCTATTGCCGTGCGCAATTTGCCTGCAATTATTGACGGCGTCGATTCCTGCACCAAGGGCTCAAATCTCTGCATCGGGTGACCACTTTTCCGCTTGGGGTCCCGTGCGGCCCTCGCGCACACAACGAAACCCGTTCCTACGTCCGCTCCTGCGGACCAAAACCAAAACTGTCTACAATCCTACTTTATTTGCGCAGCCGCTGAGTCACTCCGCACGGGAATAGGTGAGGGTTTCGTCCCTCGCACCGCCCATCCAGACGTCCTGGCAGGCCTCGGCCATTTCGTCCAGGCCCTCAACGATCGTGGCAAAAACGTTGCCCGGAACCCAGCCGGTGTCACCGTTGAGCAGAAGGTTGTTGCGGCCATAGAACACGGCAAGGTCAACGATCGTCTGAACCGAATCCGTCCCGGAATCCTGCTCGTAGCCATGGGACGGCGTCTTCAGGTCATTCGAGGTGAACGTGAAGTAGCAGACGTCCCCCGGGATGGGGGTCACCGTGGTGTTCTCCGCGCCCGGTTCGGCATGGGCGAAAGCCGGCACCAGGTTGTAGATCTCGTTGCGGGCATACTTGCCGTGGAATACCTGGCCGCTCAGCGGCAGGGCATCCCAGACCGCGTTGCTGGTTCGGGGTGCCGCGTCGTCGTGCAGGAGGGCTTTGCAGGTCACCCCCCGCTTCTCAAGGGTGATGTTGATGTACCGGGCCATGTTCTGCCTCACTTGCTGGTTGGGGTGAACAACTGTGATTTGCTGCGCGGGCGGCTGAGGTGCCAGGCGCTCGCGTTTTGGTACGCTGCAGCGGCCGAGAGCACGCGGGCATCGCCGTGCCGCGGGCCCACAAGCTGCAGCCCGACGGGCAGGCCTTCCGCCGTGAATCCGCACGGAACGCTGATGGCAGGCTGCTGGGTCAGATTGAACGGATAGGTGTACGGCGTCCAGGACGTCCAGTCCTCCGAGTGCCACCCCGCCGGCACATCCCGTCCTGCCTCGAACGCGGGGATGGGAAGGGTGGGCGTGACCAGCAGGTCATAGCGCTCGTGCAGCAGCCCCATCTCCTTGCCCAGCCTCATCCGCACGGCGGTGGCATCCAGGAAGTCGCTGGCGCTGAAATCTGCGTGCCTGCCCAGTGCCGCGGCGAGCAGCGGATCGATCTGCTCGATTGCGCCGGGGCCATAGCCCTCCACCACCTTGGCCGCGCCGCTGAACCACAGCACATGGTAGGCGTCCACGGGATCCGCCCAGCCGAGGTCGATTTCCTCGACGTCCGCACCCAGTTCGGTCAGGACCTGCACTGCGGCACGGACTGCTGCCTCGATCTGGGGGTCGTTGCTGCCGTAGCCGAGGTTGGGGCTGAAAGCGATCTTCCGGCCGCGTATGCCCTCGTCAAGGCCGGCGGAGAACGAACACGTCGGCGCAGGGCCGGCGGACCAGTCCCTGGCATCGGGCTGCGAGAGGACGTCCATCATGAGCGCAGCGTCTGCCACCGTCCGGGTGATCGGGCCCGCATGGGCCAGCGTACCGAACGGGCTGGCCGGGTACAGCGGCACCGTCCCGTAGGTGGGTTTGAATCCGACGACGCCGGTAAAGGCGGCGGGGATGCGGATGGAGCCGCCGCCGTCGGTCCCTACAGACCAGGGGCCCATGCCCTTGGCCACCGCGGCAGCGCTGCCCCCGCTGGATCCGCCGGAGGTGCGGGAAACGTCCCAGGGATTGCGGGTGACACCGCAGAGCGGGCTGTCCGTGACACCCTTCCAGCCGAATTCGGGGCTGGTTACCTTGCCCAGCAGCACAGCGCCGTGCTCGCGCAGCCGGGCCACGGATGGAGCATCTTCGATCCATTCGCCTTCGGCCGAGGTGAGCCGGGAGCCCCGCAGAGTGGGCCACCCCTTGGTCAGCATCAGGTCCTTGATGGAGGTGGGAACGCCGTCAGCCAAGCCCCGGGGTTCGCCGCGGAGCCAGCGGGCCTCCGACTCCCGGGCTTCAGCCAGAGCGGACGCGGCCTCCACGAGGCAGAAGGCGTTGATGTCAGCATCGTGGCGGTCAACCGCGTCCAGCGCCGCGTGGGTGGCTTCCACGGGGGAAACTTCCCGGCGGCCGTAGGCGGAGACCAGCTCCACGGCCGTAGCCCATTCCAGTGAATCAATCACGCCAAAGCTCCTTGTCGGTCCCAACATCACTGCCGTCAGGCTATGTGGCCCGCGTCACGATTGTCAACAATCCTACTGGTCTATCTTTTGACCCTATCTTTTGCTTGCCGCAGTTCGTACGATTGTGAACAATTCGCGGGGCGCCATAGCCCCTGCCTACCTTGAGGAGAATTAATGGGCGCCACCATTGGCATGCTGTACCCGGGCTTCGGAGCCGAAGACGATTACCCTTTCATGGAGCAACTGCTGGGCGAAGGGATCCTGCTTCCCCTTATCCACACGTCGGTGGGCGTGGACGCGCACGAAGTACAGGCGTTACTGGACCTCGGCAAGAGCGAGCGGCTGCTCGAAGGCGCCGAGGCGCTTCGCGCCAGCAAACCAGATGCCGTCATGTGGGCGTGCACCTCCGGAAGCTTCGTGTTCGGCTGGGACGGCGCCAGGCAGCAGGCCGCCGAAGTCCAGAAAGCACTCGGCGTCCCCGTCTCTTCCACGTCGCTCGCCTTCGTCGACGCGGTGCGTGCGCTGGGCCTGGACAAGGTCGCCGTGGCAGCCACCTACCCGGAGGACGTCTCCCGGCATTTCGTGGGCCTGCTCAACCGCGGCGGGATCGAAGTGACCCAGCTGGTCAGCCACGACATTCCCACGGCCGCCCTGGCCGGCGAGCTGGACCGCGAAGGAGTCTTGGAACTGGCCCGGAGCAACGACAGCCCCGAGGCCCAGGCCATCCTGATTCCGGACACGGCACTGCACAGCGCACGCTGGATCAATGAGCTTGAGTCGGCACTCGGCAAGCCGGTACTGACGGCGAACCAGGTAACCGTATGGCAGGGACTGCGCCTTGCCGGCGCCCTGCGTCCTTGCCCGGCATTGGGCCGGCTGTTCAGCCAGACAGCAGACCCCCCCGTCGGGGCTTAGGGCCACGGACGCATCGATCGGCAGGAGAGTCCGGGCGGGGACCCTTGTCATATCTCAGGAGCTCGTAGACGGTTCATGTCTCATGTTGTCCTGGGCACTTGGTGTCTCATGACCATGTAGACGGTTGTCCTGAGGGCGGCCGTCGGGTGGTGTTGGCGGGGCGCCGGTTTTTAGGGGGTAGTGTTTTCTTTTCCTGCGTGCTCCGACGGGGTCGGCTGCGATGCCTGAGGGTTTGCCGTTGCTTACGTAGGCTGTTCCCTTGGCGGGTCTGGGGTGGCTGATGATCTCGGTGCTGTGGGGGTCGAAGAACAAGATGGTGGCCTCGTGCACGGTTGCGCCGATGTGTTCCTTGCCCATCCTGAAGTGGGTCCCCAGGACGGTGGCGCAGCCCTGGCGGTCGACGCGCCGTTGGGTGCTGCGGGGTTCCGCGCCGGCGGCCGCGCCGGGTTCCGGCGGTGTGGGTCCGGGCGCCTTGGGAGTGGCGTCTCAGGCCTCCTGCGGGGTCAGGCCCGGGGGCCAGGGCCTGGTGTTCGCGTTCGGTGTTGTAGTAGCAGTCGAACGCATCGATCTGGGCCCGCAGCTCGGACGAGGGTGCCGGTTATTTCCCCGCAGGTTCTTGGCCGATCCGGACAATCCGCCGTGGGCGGCCGATAGGCTGGTGCATGAGAAGGCCCTCATCCCCGTCTCATTCTGGTTTCACACTTGCGGTTCAAGATGGGAGCTCCGGAGCAGACGATTTCGATGAAGAAGCTGTCCATGCCGGGCAGTAATCGTGCAGGATCGACAGCAACTATGACACCGGCGCCACCGGCGCGAACAGACAGCCCACAGAACCGAAGGAGCCCGAAATGCGCAGGGACTCAGCCAATCTTCAGGAGCCCGTCTTCTCAAAACGAACGGCGTTCCCGGGCCCGCGCGCGGCTTCGTACGTCATCATCGATGAGTCCGGACTCCACCGACAGGTCCTGGACATCATCGATGATGTCCTCTCCACGTCCGGGCCCCGGTCCGGGGTCCGCATCCACCTGTTGCGGCACCTCGCTGAGAACCCCGACTGTCCCCTACAAGCGATGTTGGATCATCTGCGGGACCAGGGATACCCGGAGAGATAAGGACTGCACCGCTGGATTTGGGGCAGCCTGCCGACCAGTATCTTTCCTCCTGGGCCCGGCCCGGCCCGCCCCGCGGACAGCAGAGCGCGAACGGCCGATCACGGCGGGCACAGTTACCATCACGAAATCCTGTCCACTGAGCAGATGCGGGCGATACGACAGCGGCGCCAGGACGCTGAAGAGAAGCTTAGGCAACACCAGCTGGAGGCCCGGAATAAACCCAGGGACGAAACCGGTTCCGGAGCAGCCCCGGCCGGTCACTGACAGACCGGCCGTCACTTCTCCGCCGGAGGCTCCGCGCCTGTGGAACGCTGGAAGGCGGACCGGGTGGTCTTGGGGCTTTTCGTTGACCCATTCACGCCGTTGCAGTAACGCATTTCCATCCCAGGAGGCAGGAGACCGGCATGACGAAGGTGCCGTTGGACGAGTTTTTGTGCGAGTGCGTCGACCGCAGTCCGGACCATGACGGACTCGCCCTGGAGGAGCTGTACGGGCTCTACGTCAGCTGGTGTGTCCTGAGGGAGACGGAACCCGCGTCCGACCGGGCATTCAGAGCAGGCTTAGGGGAGGCGAAGATCAACCCGGTGCGGCGCGGCCGGTGTCCGGGTCTGGCAATGACAGGGTCTGCGTCTGCGGATTACATCGTCCATCGCGAGCTGCCTCTCGTTGCTCTGTAGACCGATGCCTTGATGGGAGCTGTTACCCGTTGGCTCTTCCGCCCCTCATGACCCCCGCGGGGTATTGCCAGCCACGGCCGTAGCCGCCGGATCGCCGCGGAAGCAGCGACCCGGCAAGCGGTGGCTATGGCATCGCGGTGGTGATGTCGACCAGCCAGGCGACGCCGAACTTGTCGGTGCACGTTCCGAATGAGTCTCCCCGGGTGCCGGTTCCAGCGGCATGGACACATTGGCGCCCTCTCCCGGTCCTTCCCGGACAAGCAGGCCGCCGTGGGCTCCATGGATTCACCCTTTATCTGACCAGGACGGTGGCGCGGGAGGGACCCCAGGCTGCCGCCGAAGCGGTCCGCCGCGCCTTCGCCAACAGGAGTGTTATCAAACAGGCCAAAGGCATCATCCTGGGAGTCCTGGATGTCGGGGATGAAGGGGTATTCCATGTTCTTCGCACCCAGAGCCCCCAACAACACCAAGCTTTTCACGGTCGCCGCCGCTCTGGCCGAGGCGCGGGCAAAGTGCCAGCGACACTGCGCCGGTGGGCGGCACCAAAAGGCTGAATACTCCGCCAGCCGCGCCACACCGTCCGCTACCCGGAGCATCCGGTGCGGCCGTTTCCCGGATGCCCCCTTGCCGGGTCCTCAGGCCAGCGCTGCCAGGAGGGCGGTGCAAGCGGCTTCGCACCGGCGGCAGGCCTCGGCGCAGATCCTGCAGTGTTCGTGCATGCCGGCGTGCCGCTCGCAGTCCTCGGCGCAGGCCGCGCAGGCTGGCCGGCAGGCCTCGAGCAGGGCCCGGATGGTGTGGGCGTTGCCACCGGTTTGGCGGGACAGAACGTTGCCGGTCGCGGCACGGATGTCAGAGCAGTCCAGATCCGTGCGGATGCATGCGGTCAGGTCGGCGACCATGTCCTCGCCCAGACACGCGTCGGCGCAGGCGGTACAGGCCTGGGCGCATTGAAAGCATGTGGTGATGCGGGTCAGTTGGTTCTTGTTGACCGTGTGCGGGCCCCGGGGGTGGGCATCGAGCATTGCGCTGATGTGGTGGGTCATGATGCGGCTCCGTTCTTGGGTGATGGGGCGGCCGTCAGTTCCCGGCTCTGGCGCCCACCTAGTCCCGCGGTGCTCCGCTGTCTGCCCCCGGATCCGCCGCGCCAGACCTGCCGTGCTCGCTAGCGCAGTATCAGCTTCAGCAGCACGATGAAGAGTCCCGGGAGGAAGAGCAGGAGACGGATGAACGCACCGGTTGCTTCGGCAGCCTTGATCAGACGGGGTTCGGCCGGGGTCCGGAGACCGTACATCGCCGTTGCAATCCGGACCTGGTACAGGACTGCCTCCCGGCGGAAGATGAACCACACCACAGCAAGGAGCATCATCGCAAAGCCAAGCTCCACAGTGATGCCCGTGCCCCCTGAAGAAGGGATGCCTGCCCCGTAAACCACGGCAACGTCAAGGCCGATGGTGCCCAGGGCGATGCAGCCTGCAAGTTGCCCCCGCCGGCGCACGCTGGTCGCGGCATTCTTGGGCGGCGGCGGTTGTTCATCGTTGCGCCCCGGCTCGCTCCCGATCCGGTCGCCCCGGTTCAGGGCGATCCAAAGCGCGACGGCGGCTGAAACGAGAAATCCACCGAACAGGACAAAGAACGGGTCAGGCATGGGTTCAGGAAGCGTCGGTGGGCTGGAAGGTGGTGCCGCCGTCGGAGGATCTGATCAGGTCAAGTGGGTTGGCGGTCAGAACTGCCGCCGGCCGCGGGCTGGATGTGGATGGATAGGGCATGGTGAGCTCCAGATATCGGATGTAAGGCGGCGGCGGGGCCGGAGGTGCTGGTCAGAGGGCGCGTCAGGCGCCTCGCAGGGGCGCGGTGGCAAACTCGCGCATGCCGTCGTCGAAGCCCACAACCGGGGACCAGCCCAGCTCGTCTTTGATGCGTTGCGATGACGCGGTGGTGTGCCGGACGTCGCCCAGCCTGTACTCCCCTGTCACCACGGGAGCCGGGCCGTTGCTGAGTGTGCTCAGTACCGTGGCCACGTCACCGATAGTGTGCACTTCGTCGGCCCCGACGTTGTAGGCCCGGAAGTATGCGCCTGGGCCGGAGTCCGGATTGAGGCCGAGGGACTCCGCGGCCATGATGTTCGCGGCTGCCACGTCCCTTACATGGACGAAACTGCGCCGCTGTGCGCCGTCTTCGAAGACCCTCGGAGCCTCGCCGCGTGCCAGGGCGGACCGGAACAGTGAAGCGACCCCGGCATAGGGGGTGTCCCGCGGCATCCGCGGGCCGTACACGTTGTGGTACCGCAGGGCGATCGCCGTGCCGCCGCCTGAACGGGCCCAGGCTGCGGCGAGGTGTTCCTGGCTCAGCTTGGATGCGGCATAGACATTCCGGGGGTCAAGCCTGGCGTCCTCGGTGACCAGCGCCGGGGAGAGGATCGCTCCGGTCTCCGGGTTCCGCGGGTCGTAGATTCCGGCGCGCAGGTCCGCCTCCGTTCGCGGCCCGGGCCGGACCGGCAGCCCGGTGCCGGGGTCGGTGTAGGCGCCTTCGCCGTAGACCACCATCGAGGATGCAAGCACCAGGCGGCGGATTCCCTGCCGTTCCATGGCAGCAAGCAGGACCGCCGTCGCGTAGTCGTTGTTGCGGATGTAGTCCGGTGCATCGGCGAAACTGACACCGAGTCCCACCTTGGCGCTTTGATGGCACACGGTGTCCATTCCATCCAGCGCGTGCCTGACGGTGTCCGCATCCGCCAAGTCGCCGGTCACGAGTTCAACACGGGGGTCCAGCCGGGGCGGGCCCGGATGGATGCCGGGGTCCAGGGAGTCCAGCACACGCACCTGCCATCCTTTGGCCAGTGCGGCGTCAACAATGTGGGAGCCGATGAAACCTGCCCCGCCGGTGACAAGGAGCCTCATCCGGCGTCCACGGATGTGCGGGAGACCGGCGGCGCCATGATCCTGTCCACAGCTGCCTGGTCCATGAGCCGCGGCGGGACATAGTCATCGCCGATGGCTGAAACGGTTGCCGCCAGGACCGTGAGGATGCGCTCCTGGGCCGTCCTGAGCCGTTCAAACACGGCGCCGGCAGTGACGGGAGCTGATCCATCGTGGCCGGTGTCGGAGTCGGTGATGTAGGCCAGATTGGCGAAACCCATGTTGAGTTCAGCGGCCAGGACGGGCTCCGGGTACTGGGTCATGCTGATGATGTCGGCACCGCCGGCCACGTACCAGGCCGATTCGGCCTTCGTCGAGAAGCGTGGCCCGTTGATGACCACCACCGTCCCCGCAGCCGCGTACAGGAGGCCGTGGGCGGCCAGCGACGCGGACAGACGCGCCCGCAGCGCCGGGCAGAAGGGCTCCGCGGCCGGCAGGTGCTGCACCCCGGCCGGTTCGGCGCCGTCGAAAACCGCGCCGTCGAAGAAGGTGTCGCACCGGCCCCAGGTGCGGTCGATCAGCTGGTCTGTCACCACAAAGGTGTCCGGACCATACCCTGCCCGCAGGCCGCCGACGGCCGACGATGAGATGACTGCCTCGACGCCCAGGCTCTTGAGAGCCCACAGATTGGCGCGGTAGTTGATCTTCTGCGGCGGGAGCGAATGCCCGGCGCCGTGCCGTGGGAGAAAAGCCACCGTCTGGCCGGCTACAACGGCCAAAGTGACAGGGCCCGACGGCGGACCGTAGGGAGTATCAATGGTCACCGTTGACTGCACGGTGGCTCCCGGCAGCCGGTAGGTTCCGGATCCTCCGATGATGCCGATGCGTGTCTGGACGGTGTGGTGCTGCGCCTGATGCATAACGCCATCATGCCATTCGGGCAACGGACAGGATCCCCGCGCGTCGCCGCAGCCAGGCCCCCGCTGCAATGGCGAACGCTGCGGCGAGCAGCACGGACTGGTTGATCAGCTCCTTGTGGGGAGTGGCTGATGGCACCATGTAGATGACATCAAGGGCAAGGATCACGGTGATGTACTCCCACCGCCGGCTCAGGACGATGAACGGCAGCAGCATCAGCGCGTACCAGGGGTAGTCGGGGCTGACGATCAGCAGCGTCAGCCCGATCATGGTTGTCTGCCGCTCCCAGATGTTCCCCGCATTGCTGGTGCGCAGCACGGCCAGGGCCACCAGGGCCAGTGCCGCGGCGCTGAGCAGCGGGGGCCACGGTCCGGCGGAGAGGATCTGCGCCAGTCCGAATCGGATGCCGCCGGCCTGGCTGTAGCCCTCTTCCTTCAGATACCCGGGCAAAAAGCCCAGGACGCCGGCACCGGCAGCCAGCAGATAAGGCACGTACAGGGCGGCAAAAGTGCCGATGGCCGCAACAATAAAGCGGGCCGGGCGTTTGAATAGCAGGGCGGGTGCGGCGATCACGGGAATGAGTTTTGTGGCCACCGCGGCACCGAACGCGACGCCGGACCGGAGGGGTTTGCCCGTGACCAGCAGCATCCCGGCGGCGAGGATGAGGGCACCACCGAGCACATCGACGTGGGCGTTGTTCACCGCTTCGAGCTGCACCAACGGGCTCCAGGCCCACACCGCCGCCAGGTGGACGGGCAGCCCGGTGCGGGCCAGCGCCCTCATCAGCATCAGCGCGACGGCCACACTGATCAGCAGGCCGCCCAGTTGGAAAGGCAGGAAACCCACAGTGTCCGGGACGGCCGCACGGACGGCGAAGAAATAGATCTCCGCGGTTGGTGGGTAGATGGTGGGCACGTGGGGCCGGTTGATGGCCGTGCACAGGGGGTTACCGGACGGGAAACCGGAGGCAGCCACGGAGCCGGTCCCGAAAAGGTCCTCCGGACAGAGAGTTTTCCCGTCGGGTCCGGACGTTCCCGGCGCGAACAGCCAGGCAGGCCGGTGCCCGGCAAGTGTTTCGTCAACAGGGACGAAGGCATAGGGGGAAACCCCGGCCTTCTGCACGATTCCGTCCCAGGCATACCGGGCGGAGTCGTTGCTGGTCCGGGGCGGGGCGCTCATCGCGGCCACCCCCAGCAGCAGCGTTCCCGCAATGATCACGGCGCCGATCCGGCGCCGTGATACGTGCCGCAGAATGCGGACGGCAACGATGAGAACCAGCCAGGACACACAGGATCCCAGGACAGGCGCCGGATCAAACGGGTTGCCGGGCAGCACCATCCACCACAGCACAACCGCACAGACACCCAGCAGCCCCGGCAACACCACCCACAACGCGAAACCGTTACCCGCCGGTGCCTGTCCTGCCGATTTCGGTTCCACCCCTTGATCCTGCCCCATGCCGTCCCCGGGCGCCGAACCATTTCCGCAGGCTTCCGCGTTTCGTAAGGTTTCAGGCCACCGGTGCCGACGCAATGGTGGTGTGATCGAACTATGCAAAAGCTCACTGAGGCGTTGGCCGCCAAGTTTGCCTCGCCGACGCGAAGCACGCGTCTGACGGTTGTTCTGGGGCGTTGGCTGGGGGTGAGTTTTACTGTCTGTTTCCTCACCGGTCTTTTCAGCCACGGGCTGCAGAACCCGCCGGACTGGATGTTCTTCCTCACCCGTCCTGTCTGGATTTACCAGCTGACACAGGGGCTGCACGTGACCGCGGGCATTGCCTCGATTCCGTTGCTGATGGCGAAACTGTGGTCCGTTTACCCGGAGCTGCTCAAATGGCCGCCGGTTAAGTCAGTGATCCACGGGCTGGAGCGGGCATCGATCGCCCTGTTCATATCCTCCTCACTCCTCGAGCTGATAACAGGCCTGATCAACACCTACAAGTGGTATCCATGGCCGTTTCCGTTCCGTGAAACCCACTATTGGCTGGCCTGGGTGATCTGGGGCTCGTTGCTGCTGCATATTGCCGTGAAGCTGCCGGCGATCATGACCAATTGGAGAGGACGTTCCGTCCGTGAGTCGGAAAGAACCGCGGGCGACGGCGACGCCTCAGGTTCTGCTGCCGGTCAGAGTGCCGCCGTCGTTCCCGCACCGGGGCGCTGGTCCAGGCGCGCGTTCCTCGCGGGAGTGGGTGTCACCACCGGCGCGCTGGTGCTCACCACAGCCGGGCAGTCCTTCTCCTGGCTTAGTCCGCTGAATCTGTTCGCGCCGCGCAAAATGGGCACGGGCCCGCAGTCCGTTCCGGTCAACCGGACGGCGGCCGACGCCAAAGTGGCGGAGCTGGCGCGGTCAGCAGACTGGAAGCTGGCCGTTACGTACCGCGGTACCAGCCGCGCCTTCAGCCTGACCGAGCTCCGCGCGTTGCCGCAGCAGGGTCACGAGTTGCCCATTGCGTGTGTGGAAGGCTGGAGCCAGACGGCCCATTGGCGGGGAGTCCGGATGCGGGACCTGATCGCCGCCGTCGGTGCTCCTGCGGAGTCGGCGCTCCGCGTGACAAGCCTTGAACCAGAGGGTGTCTACAGGATCATGGATATGCCCGCAGTGTACGTCCAGGACGAGAAAACCCTGGTGGCGCTCGAGCTCAACGGCCAGGTCCTGGACCTCGATCACGGATACCCGGCCCGGGTTATCGCGCCCGGACGCCCCGGCGTCCTTCAAACCAAATGGCTGCAGTCCGTGGAGGTGCTGTGAAACCGTCCAACGCCCTCAAATGGACCCGGATTTTCCTCGGCCTGGCAGGCGCCGGGCTGGCCGTTTACGGCCTGCTGGGTCTGCCCACCCAGCTCGGCTTTCCGCAACTGCTCGGACTCCTGACCTGGTTGGCTAGCGCGATTCTGCTGCACGACGGCGTGATCGTCCCGTTGTCCACGCTGGCCGGCGCCGGGCTGACGCGCCTGAGCTTCGGGCTCCGCCCGGTATCCGCCGCGGTGCTGCGGGGCGCCCTCATGACGGGTGCCGTGATCACGCTCGTTGCCGGAGTGCTGCTCAAGGCGCAGTCGGTGGCCCGGAACACCAGCGCACTCGAGGAAAACTATGCCGCGAACCTCGCCTGGTTCTGGGCGGTTCTGGCCGCGGCCGCGGCCGCGGTGATCTACGCCGTGGAGCGCAGGGGCAAGGCGGCGGGCGACAGCCGGCAGAACACTCTGCCCTGAATCCGCTGCGTGGACACTACCGCCCAGCCGGTCCTCCGCGCCCGGGATTCCAGCGCCGGCAGTCCTGCCCTGGCCCAGGAGAACGGCTCGCTCAGGTTCCCGTCGCCGTCCTCCAGCACCGCCCGGTAAGCCGCGTCGACGTCGTCGTCCGTTTCCACCTCCACGAGCAGCGTTCCCCGCGGCGCAATGAGTTGCCGGCAGCGGCGCAGCAGGGAGCTGATGCTTCCCCCGATGCCGATGTTGCCATCAAGGAGGAGCAGGGATTGCCAAAGCCCGGACTGCGGAACCGCGGAGAATACTGACTGCTCAAGTGCCCGGGCGCCGCGGCTGCGGGCGCACCGGACGGCCTCCGTGCTCGTATCGATTCCGAGTGCTACGAGACCCAGCGACTGGGCGGCGGATAACATCCTGCCCGGACCGCAGCCAATATCGAGCACCGGCCCGTCCAGACTCTGCAGGAGGAGTCGTTCCAGCGTGCTCGCCTCCGCGCACCAGCCGAGGACATCAAACTCAACAGTGCAAGTGCCGGTGCAAGAGCCGGTGCGGGGGCCGGCGCCGTCGGGTCGCAGCGTCAGCGTACCGCCGCCAAGCCGCAAGGCGCGTGCATATGGTTCGCGGTGGCCCTGGCCAAAAACGGCCGGGGCGGCGCTGACCGTTGAAGTCATGGCCGCGCTCCGGCGTGTAGGTTTTCGCCGGCGGCAGCCACCGCGGCAGCGAAACGAGTGCCGGGGATTTCGGCAGCGATCTGCACGGCGTCGTCAAAATAGTCCATGTCTCTCAGGGCAGTCAGCTGTCCAACCGATAGGCCGGCTGCGGACAACCGGGCGAGCTGTTCGGCTCCGGTCGTGCCAGTGGACATCGGTACGCCCCTGATCAAGGCGCCGTCGGGCCGGCGCAGAGCAAGCGCCCAGAAACCGCCGTCAGCGGCCGGGCCCAGCCAGGCATCGTGAACCGGAGCTGCCGAGGCCCAGTCCCGGAGGAGGGGAGCGGCATGCTCCATTGAAAACTGGGGTGTGTCCATTCCAATGATCAGCAGGGGCCCGTCCACGGAATCGCAGATGGCCGCCAGCCGTTCGTCCAGGGAGCCGCCGGCCTGGGCCACAACCGTGAACCCCGCGGCATCCCGGCTCCGAGGAGTCCCGTCGATGACCAGCATCCGTTCCCGCGCCGGCAAGAGCCGCACCGTCTCCAGCGTCCGCGCCAGGCTCAGTTGTGCAATGTAGGCAGCCTCCGATGGTGTCAGCGGCGGTGTGAGCCGGGTCTTCACCCGCCCGGGCAGGCACTCCTTGGCGATGACCGCAACAGCCAGATCCATCGTGATGTTCATAGCTGTTCTTCGCTGCCGCTGGCATTTCGGACCGGTCCGGCCGCCAGGGCTGCTGCTGCAGCCTTGAGCTGGACGGACATGTCGCGCACTGCCGTCACCGTTCCCCGGACGGTTCCGGTGACTTTGGATTTTCCTGTGCGCGGGACGTATGCCACCGGAAGCTCGACGATCTTCCAGCCGCAAAGGCTGGCCTTGAGGAACATCTCCAGCGGATAGCCGCTCCGGCGGTCTTCGAGCCCCAGAGACAACAGCTCAGTGCGTCGGGCGGCCCTCATGGGTCCCAGATCGGTGACAGACTCGCCGGTGAGGCGGCGCAGCCGCCAAGCCAGGACTATGTTGGCCACCCGGGCATGAAAAGTCCATGAACCGCGCTGGGGCTGCCGGCTGCCCAGGACAAGGTCAGCCGCGCCCGCAATCACAGGTTCCAGCAGGCCCGGCAGCTGGGCCGGGTCCAGGGACCCGTCACAGTCGCAGAACGCCACAAAGTCCGCGGTCGCAGCGAGCAGCCCGGCATGGGCCGCCGCGCCGAAGCCCCGCCGCTCCTCCCGGACCACCATGGCACCAAGATCCGCTGCGAGTTCACCTGATCCATCGGCCGATCCGTTGTCCACCACAATGGCCCGGTACCCTGCCGGCATCCGGGAGAGAACCCAGGGCAGGGCCCCGCGCTCATCGAGGCACGGCAGCACAACATCCACACTGGGCCCGGGCGTTTGATTCATCCTTCTACGCTATGGTTTCCGGCAGCAAACTTCGCGCCGATTTCCTTACGGTATGGGGACAAACGGCCTCCGAGGCCCCCGTTCCGGCCGCTGAGTCCCTGCAGGTGCATCCGGACCCGCTTTGGATGCGGTGCGCGTAAGTAATGGCCATGCTCCCCTGGCCGCGAGAGGGGGCGGGAGGGGGCGGCCGCCTGCCCGGGGAACAAGGACCGGACGAGGTTGCCCGCCCCCGTCTCACCCGGCCCGGGGTGCCGGCGATCATCGACGCCCATTTCCCGGCAGCCTCCGCCGGTGCCCTGATCGGATAATCCGTCCCTCTAACCGGGGCGAAGAAGAGCTACTGGCCCTCGGCGCCGGGACCGCTCTCTGGCTCACGGAAGCCGCCGCAGCCGGGACCGCGAAAATCCGGCACAAAATGGAGCGCTCAGTGACCCTGGCGAAGGTCCTGGGCACCGCCGGCTGGGCCAACTTCGGCACCGCCACACCCATGACCGCATCCGCCGTTGACGGCGATCTTGAAGGAGCCACCGATGAGCACTAGAACCCTTGCCGTGCCCGGGCCTGGAAAATCGCCGACTTCGACGGCGGAGACCATGTTTCCGCCCATGCCGACGACCACGACAACCCATCCGTCAACTGTTCGAGGCCAGGCCCGCGGGTTGAGCGGGCAGTCCCGGCGACATCAGTCTTCCTTGTGGGTCTGGTATTGCGGCGGCCGTCGCAGCATATCCGGATGGGAGCGTATCAGTGGCCGCCACTCCTGTGGATGGACCCGTTGACTCCGTCGGGGAAGAACCCGCCGGATGTGACCGATTTCGGTGTCAGATAGGCGATGTTCAGTACCTGCGCGGCGGTGCGGCTGAACGCGAGACCGTTGCGGTCGGTCGGCACGAGGTTGGCCACCTTAGGGGTTCCGATGCCCTGATCAAGGTCCGTCCTGCCGTCCAGGCTGTCGCGGGCGTCAGAGATGGCCTGCGCCGGTGCCTGCAGATCCCTGGCGTACAGGGTGGTCCTGATAATGCCGGCGTGGTAGGCCTCCACGGCAAGAATGCCGGCTGCCGCCTCCAGGTATGTTTTGTTGTCGATGAGCGGGGCAGCTCCCTTATAGGCGGTGACTCCGACGTCTTCGAAGATAAACGCCCCGAGCAGGAAACTCGTTTCGTCCTTGAACGGGCTGAAGGTCTGGTGTGCGGTGATGAGCCCCGCAGCGCGGGCGGCAGCGGTGAAGCTGGCGTCCAGGTCGATCTTCGGGCGGGCTACCGCGGCTCTGCCCAGAGCGCTGCGCAGGAAGGCAACATGGGATTTTTCGTCGGCCGCGATTTCCCAGGCGTACTTCTGGATCGGGCTTCCGGCCTTGAAAGGGACCTGGTGGCCGCCGGTGACCCTGCCCCGTGTGCCCTTGCCCTCGGTGAGGTTATCCCTCAGGCCGTGGCCCGTCACCGCGCGCAGATAGAATTCTGCTTCAAGGTATTCCAGGTTCAGCGCAAAATTCAGGATTGCGGAATCACTGGGGCTGCCCGCATCGTCATTGGCGGTTGCGGTGGTGGCGGACAGCAACGCGACGGCGCCGCCAATCCCTGCTGCACCCGCGGCTCTGAACAGCCGGCGGCGGTCCAGGCTGTCCTCCGCGCTGCGGCTCATTGCATTGTTGATAAATTGCTGGTCGAACATTGAGTGCTCCTGCCATAGGTTACAACCATGAGACCGATGACAGGAGTAGAATACCGCGATCGTGTTTCCGGAGGGAAGAGTCCGACGAGACTCACGTATAGTGCTCGCGAAATGGGGTGCGTGCCTGATAAGAAGATTAGGTGAGCACGGGTGGTGACATTCCTGATTCTGGTTCATTGACTCCGCGGGGTTATGCGGAGTGTTGCTGTGGGACTGGAGCTGGCTGATTGCGCGGGACTTCGTATTTACCGGGGCGCGTTGGGTGAAATAGTCGACTCCCGGCTGAGAAATAGGTGCTCCTGGACCTGGACGCCGCCAATGCTGCAACACCGAGGGCGCCTTTAAGGTGGTGGTTGCCCTCCAGGGTTATGGTCGATTTAATCCGCCGCAGCCGTCCTAAGATCTTGCGCAGCAGCCGTCCAAAACCTTCTAATTCGTCCCTGACAGCAGGGCGGTGCTGGTATGGGAAGGAGAAAATGCTTACGATTCCAATACCAAGACGACACGTGGGGCAGCGTCGAGGGATCCCCCTGGACGGGTCCTGTGGAGGCCTTTGTCGATTTTTGCCGGACCGGGTCATGGCCACAGTCACTGACGACCGATACCGGGGCATGGGGTTGGCTTGACAGTCCGATGTCGGCGGCGCAGTCTGGAGCGACCGGACCAGGTCCGGCGCGACAACGTTTTGTCGCTTGGATGTCCGGGCTGGCCACCGCGGCGGTCAAGGTCACCGCAGGCGGGGCAGACCCAACGAGCCGGCAGCTGCATTGGCCGTGGGCTCGCACTTGCCGGCCGCGGCGGTCAGCTGTGAGCCTGAGCGTGTGGGCTAATTTCCGATCCTTCCACCGAACAGATAAAAGGAGCCGTTCATGAACGATCCAGTGGCAGTGATTGTTTTTGACGTCAATGAAACCCTCTCGGATATGTCACCCATGGCGGACCGGTTCGCTCAGACGGGGGCCCCGGCGTTGCTGGCTAAAGTGTGGTTCGCGGGACTGCTGCGGGACGGTTTTGCCCTGGCTGCTACGGGCGGCGGTGAAAAGTTCGCCGTGATAGCGGCCGAATCACTGCGCGGAACACTGACGGGGCTGCCATTGAACCGCACCGTAGAGGAAGCCATCGACCACATCATGGAAGGGTTCGCAGCCCTAACCCTTCATCCGGACGCGGCGGGCGGGGTCCGCGCCCTTAAAGCCGCCGGATTCCGGTTGACCACCCTCAGCAACGGCTCGGCCGGGGTGGCAGAAAAGCTACTCAGCGACGCCGGCATTCTGGGCGACTTCGAACGGCTGCTCTCCGTCGAGAACGGCCCCGGCTGGAAACCACTCCGTGGATCATACGACTACGCCGCACAAACATGCGGGGTGGAAACGGCCCGGATGCTGCTCACCGCCGCCCACCCCTGGGACATCCACGGAGCCGCCGGTGCCGGAATGCGCACAGCATGGATCAACCGCACCGGCACACCCTACCCGGGATATTTCACGGCACCCGACATCACCATCAGCGCCCTTGACGAACTCGCCCCACGCCTGACCTCCAGCCCCTGATGCCCGTCGCGGAGCACACTGTTCGTCAACTTGCCGGCCGCGGACAACCCGTGGAGCTACCTGATCCATAATGCCCGGCGCCCCTGTTTCCGAAGCCGACGACAGGTGTTCCCTCATCACGATGTCCGTGCCGCCGGTGCCAGCACCGTCCTCACACCCCCTCTCGTGCTCGTCAGCACCGAGCCAGCGGGGGACTCGCCGCGGTACTCCACGGGGGCCGCTCGATGTATACCCGAGCGGCTGGCGCCGGCAATGGCAGGATTGAAGCTTCCTCCACTAGTCGAGAACGCATCGTTGAACAGGAAGCTTGTGCCCGCCGTTAAATCTTGCATCATTCAACCCATCTGGCACCAATTCGAGGTTCTGATCCCTCCGGTGATCGATTCCCACCCGTTGGGTTGCCGTCGGCCCCGGGGTGCCGGGCCGCGTTGTCTTCGATAAAATCGTCCAGGTTCTCGTCTTCGGTGTCGCCTACCAAAAGATCGCCGACGCCACCTGCTCAGCCACCACGATCCGTCGTCGCCGGGACGAATGGAACAAGGCGGGGATCTTCGAGGAACTGGTGCAGATCTGCCTTGAATCCTATGACCGGGTGGTCGGCATCGACTTCGAAGACCTCGCCGCGGACAGGTGCATCGTCAAGGCACCGTGCGGTGGTGAAGTTGCTGGTAGATCCCCGGTAGACCGCGGAAAACGAGCCACCAAACGCTCATTGCTCGTTGACGGGAACGGCATCCCCCGCTGTACACGGAAATGGCACCAGCGAACCGGCACGGCTCGCCCCTGCTACGCCCCACGTTGGAGGGTCTGGCACGGTTCGGTTTCTACCTGCCCGAGAACATGACCGTGCACCTGGATGCCGGATACGACTCGAAGAAAAACCGTGACCTGCTTGAGGAACTTGGTTGCGATGCAGAGGTCGCCACCAAGGGAATCCCCTCACCACCCCAGGTCGGGAAAGATGGGTGGTCGAGCGAACGAATTCCTGGCACAACCGCGGCTTCCACAGGCTGCAGATCTGCACCGAAAACGTGCAACAGTCATCCGGGCTTTCATCGCCCTGGCCAACGCCATCATCATTACCGGCAGGCTCATCCGCGAAGCCTGGACCACCCGCCGCTGGGGCAAACGGCCCAAACGCCGCCCCTGGCCTATTGGCGGAATCTCTAAGACATGAGACTCAACACCGGACGGGTCACGGCCAGCCCCGGGGGGCCCGGCCGGGCCCGGGGACCTCAGGCCAACAGGCGCTGGCCCGGACCTACAGCAGACTTGCCCGCCAGGCGCAGCGAGGCCCAGGCTGTGACCTGGTTCGCCGACAGAACGGGTTTGCCGAGCTCCCGTTCCAGGGGCGCAATAATGTCGTACGTGGGCAGGTTGGTGCAGCTGATGAAGATGACGTCCGCCTCGGGGACATCCGCAGCCCGGATGAGTTCGCAGGTGGCCTGGTACGGCACCTCCCAGATTCCGCCTTCCAGCCCAAGACCGGCGTGCGCTACCACCGCGTGTCCCGCTTCCATGAGAAAGTCGCCCAGCCTCAGTGTCAGCTCGGCTATGTATGGAGTAATGACCACCACGCTCGACGCTCCCAGATGATCCAGTGCTTCCAGCAGTGCCTCCGAGGTAGTGACCCCGCTGGCGGCACTTCCGCTTTCCATCAATTCCGAGAGGTGGCGGGCGCCGGCAACCCCATTGACGAAGCTGCCGGACGTGCAGGCGTAGGCCATGGCGCTGGGGCGCACAACGCTCAGGTTCCGCGACGCCGACAGTATGTCTGCGTCATCACTGATGTCCTCTGCCAGCTCCAGGCTGACCGGTATGTCCACGAACGGGGTCCTGGTGAAGTACAGGGAGACGTCCTCGGGCATCCAGCGCCACAATTCGCGGTCCAGCGCCATGTCAAAGGGACAGATGACACCGATCCCGGTCTGCGCCGGGGGTCCGCTGATTTCTTCGCTGCCCGTAGCGACGGCCTGCGCTTCCGCGGCCCTGCTGTCCATGACTCTCCTTCGAAATAGTGGATTGCTGCTCAGTGCTGCAGGACGGCCCGGAGGAAAGTCCGGGTCCGTTCCTGCTGCGGATTCTTGAAAATCTGGGCTGGGGGTCCGCTCTCCACGGCAGCGCCGTTGTCGAACATGACCACCCGGTCCGAAATTTCCTCGGCAAAGCGCATCTCGTGCGTGACCATCAACATGGTCATGTCGGTGGTGTGCGCCAGATTACGGATCACGTTCAAAACCTCGCCGATAAGCTCCGGATCGAGGGCCGAGGTGGGCTCGTCGAAGAGCAGGACCTTGGGCCGCATGGCCAGCGCACGTGCAATGGCCACGCGCTGCTGCTGTCCGCCGGACATCTGAGGCGGCGTGTGGTTCATGTGCTTGCCAAGGCCCACCAGGTTGAGCAGCTCGGCCGCCCGCTCCCGCGCCTCCACCTTGTTCATGCCGAGCACGTGGATCGGTGCCTCGATGATGTTTTCCATGGCTGTCATGTGCGGGAACAGGTTGAACTGCTGGAACACCATGCCGATTTTTCGACGCGTTTCGCGCAGTTGCCGCGTTTCCCGGATCTTCTGGCCTGCGGTGACATCCCAAAGCACGTCTCCTTCCACTTTCACAAGCCCCTCGCTGGGAGTCTCCAGTGTCATGAGGATGCGCAGAATAGTGGTCTTGCCGGACCCCGAGGGTCCGATGATGGAAACCTTCTCGCCGGGTGCGACTTCGAAGTTCAGCGACTTGAGGACTTGGTTTGAGCCCCAGTTCTTGCTGACGTTCTGGAACCGGATGATCGGATCCGGCGCCACTGCAATGTCGGTGGGGAGGGGTTTCGGTTCAGTGCTGGGGCGCATAGCGCCGCTCCAATCTGTTGACCAGCCGCGAGGCCGGGTAGCTTATGGCCAGGAACAGGCCGGCGGCCATGGTGAGGGGTTCCAGGTAACGGAAGTTCGAGCTTCCGATCGCCTGGGCCGTAGCCATCAGTTCCACCACGGTGATGGCTGACAACACTGCGGAGTCCTTGAACATCTGGATGAGGTAGTTGCCGAGCATCGGTACCACCGTGCGCACAGCCTGCGGGAGGATGATCCGGCTCCAGGTGCGTGCACCCGGGAGGCCGAGCGCTGTTGCCGCTTCCCATTGGCCCTGGGGAACCCCTTGGATTCCGCTGCGGTAGACCTCTGCCATGTAGGCGCTGTAGTTGATGCCGATCACCACCGCCCCGGTGGTGAAGGCGTCAAAGCTGATGCCGTAGGCGGGCAGGACGAAGAAAGCACAGTATGCCTGGACAAGCAGCGGGGTTCCACGGACAAACACCACGAAGAAGGAAACCGCCCGGGAAAGCACCGGGATGGCCAGTCTTCTCAGGACGGCAAAGAACAGTCCCAGCACGGCCGCGAGCAGCGTTCCCAGCAGGGTGATCTCGATGGTCACCCACAGTCCGTTCAGCAGCAGCGGAAAGACGGAGATGGCGAAGTCGTTGTCCCAGATCATGCCGCACCCACCTTCATGAGACGGCTTTCCTTACGCTGGGCAGCCAACGCCTTGCGGTCCAGGGCGAACCGGCGCTCCAGCCAGCTGGTCAGCAGCGTCAACAGGTAGGAAAGGACGAAGTACATCACCAGGATGGTGAGGAAAATCGCTGTCGTCTGTCCTGTGGTGCTGCGGATCATCTGGGCACGGAAGGTCAGGTCCGCGACGGTCACGAGTGAAACGAGGGAGGTGTTCTTCAAAAGATCCACCATCACGTTGCCGAATGGGGGCAGCATGGCCGGGATGGACTGGGGAATGATGATCCTGCGCAGCCTCAGGGCCGGCTCCATCCCCAAGGCGATACAGGCTTCCGTCTGCCCCTTGGCACGGCTGGCGATGGCGCCGCGGACCACTTCCGCGGCGTAGGCGCCCTCGTTCAGGCCCAGCGCCAGGACCGCAGCGGTCAGCGGGTGAAGCTGGATCCCGAAGAACGGCAGTGCGAAGAACAGCCAGAACATCTGCACCAGCAGGGAGGTCCCGCGAAACACTTCAACAAAGATGCCGGCGGGCCAGCGCAGGAAGCGGTGGCGCGAGAGACGGGCCAGGCCGGCGGCGAACGCGACCACCAGGCAGAGAGCGCCGCTGAGCACCGCGACCAGGATGGTAGTCAGGAGCCCCTGCCACAACAGGGGTGCATATTCGATTATTGCGGACATACACTGTTCCCCTTCCGAGTGAGGCGGGTCAGCCGGCGGTCTGGCATAGCTCCTGCGCCGTGACGCCCTCCACCACGGAAGGATCGAATCCCCACTTGGTGAGGATCCCGGCGAACTCCGGCGTCTTCTTGAATTCGGCAAGTTCCTTGTTGTAGGCCTCATGGAACGTGGTGTCCGACTTCCGGAACGCGGCACCGGAGCCCGTCCGCGGTGCGTCCTTGAGGGGTTCGGTGATGTCGAAGCTGGAATCGTCCTTGGCCAGGGCCACCAGCGACAGGGTGGGAAGCATGAATGCGTCCGCGCGGTTGGCCTTGAGGGCCTCGAGACCGCTGCGGCCGTCATTGATCTTGATCTGCTGCGAGGCCGGGACGTTGGCCGTCTTGAGCACACCTTCCTCGAACCCGCCGGGCAGCACCGCGATGCGCATTGACTTGTCGGCGATGATGCTGGCTACCGTCGTGATGCCCTTCGGGTTGCCCTTGGGTGTCGCGAAGGACTCAGTGGAAACGATGACCGGCTCCGAGTAGAGCACCTGGCCGCAACGGGACTCCTTCATGAAGAGGCCTGCTGCAATGACGTCCCAGCGGTTCGCGTTGAGGCCAGGGATCATGGACTCGTACGGGGTGATGATGCCCTGGACCTCGCCGATGCCCAGACGCTTGCAGACGGCCCGGAGTACGTCGGGCTCGCAGCCTGTGACATTTCCATCGGCGCTGACCTGGGTGTACGGCGGCTCATTGGCGATGCCCACGCGCAGGAATCCCTGCGATTTGGCGGTTTCCAGCAGATTGCTGGCGGCCCCGGAGGCGGATCCCCCGGCCGGGACAGCGGAACAGCCGGTGGCCCAGCCCCCCACAGCCACACCGAGTGCGGCCACTCCTGCACCTAGAAGAACATTCCGCCGTGAGAGATTCTCAATCATTCCTACTCCATTCACCCGGACCAGCCGGTGCTTTGTCAGGAACAGCATCTTCCTGTGACTTCTGTTACACAAAGCTAGAACGGGAATGTACTATTGTCAACAATCTGAATGTAATATCTGGCGCAAGAAACCGCCGACGGCGCCGCTGCGGTGTCCGCCCTGGCGCCCCCTTGCAGTGGTGGCTCGGCTCCATACGAACGGACGGCGAGATCAGGATGTGTCGGAGTCTGCTGCCGGCTCAGCTGGCCGGGCTCGGCTCCAGCCGCACGATCACGGCTTTTGACACCGGCGTGTGGCTTCCCTCCGCCACGCTCTCCAGCGGAACCAGCACGTTTGCTTCCGGGTAGTAGGCCGCTGCGCATCCGCGGGCCGTGGGATACGAAACCACCCGGAGTTTCCTCAGCACCCGCTCCGCGTTGTCCTTGTACACGCCGTGGACATCCACGAACTGGCCGTCGCTGAGACCGAGCTCGGCGAGATCCTCGGGACTCACAAACACGACGTTGCGGCCCTTCTTGATCCCCCGGTAGCGGTCGTTGTGCCCGTAGATGGTGGTGTTGAACTGGTCGTGCGAGCGCATGCTCTGCAGGATCAGGGTCCGTGCCGGCCGCTCGATGTGCTCCAGCTGGTTCACGGTCAGCATGGCCTTGCCGGTGGGCGTGGGGAACGTCCGCGAATCCCTCGGCCCGTTGGCGAGGACAAAGCCGCCCTCCTGGCGGATCCGCGCGTTGTAGTCCTCGCAGCCCGCCACAACATGGGAGATGTGGTCCCGGATGAGGTCATAGTTCCCCTCGAAACCTGCCCAGTCCGCCTGGATCCCGGGGCTCACCACCTTGCCGGCCAGCCTGCTGACGATGGCCACCTCCGAGAGCAGACGGGGCGCGACGGGCTCCACCGTGCCGTGTGATGCGTGAACCGCACAGACGGTGTCCTCAACCGACACGAACTGCGGGCCCGACTCCTGCATGTCGATCTCGGTGCGTCCCATGGTCGGCAGGATCAGCGCCTCCTTGCCGGTCACGGTGTGCGAGCGGTTGAGCTTGGTGGAAATCTGGACCGTCATCTCGGTGTTCTCCATCGCTGATTCCGCAGCATGGGTGTCGGAGATGGCAGCCACTAGGTTGCCTCCCAGCGCGACGAAAACCTTGATCCCGCCGTCGCGCATCCGCCGGATGCTTTCGACGACGTCCGCGCCGTGAGCGCGTGGCGGCTCGAAACTGAATTCCTTGCCGAGGGCATCCATGAACGCGGGCGGCATCTGCTCCCAGATGCCCATGGTGCGGTCCCCCTGGACGTTGCTGTGCCCGCGGATGGGCGAGGCGCCGGCGCCGGGCTTGCCGATGTTGCCCCGCAGCAGCAGCAGGTTGATCATCTCCTTGATGGTGGCAACGCCCTTTTTGTGCTGCGTGATTCCCATGGCCCAGGTAATGATGACCTTCTCGGCCTTCAGGTAGCGGGCGGCCAGCTCGTCGATCTCTTCGCGGCGCAGTCCGGTGGCCTCGAGCACGGCCTCTTCGTCCAGTGTCCGGAGGTGCGCCTTGAGCTCCTCCAGGCCCTGGCAGTGCTTCTTGAGGAAGTCATGGTCCAGCACGGTTCCGGGGTTTTTCGCCTCGGCGTCGAGAACCCGCTTCGAGACCGCCTGAAGGAGCGCCATGTCCCCGCCGATCCGGATCTGCATGAACTGGTCGGCAAGCTGCGTTCCGCGTCCGATGATCCCGTTGACCTTCTGCGGATTCTTGTACCGCATGAGGCCGGCTTCCGGCAGTGGGTTGACGGCGACGATCTGGCAGCCAGCCTCTTTGGCTTCTTCCAGTGCCGTGAGCATGCGCGGGTGGTTGGAGCCCGGGTTCTGGCCCATGATGATGATCAGGTCTGCTTTGGCGAAGTCGTCATAGGTGATGGTGGCTTTGCCGATGCCGATGGTCTGGCCCATGCCCCAGCCCGAGGACTCGTGGCACATGTTGGAACAGTCCGGCAGGTTGTTGGTCCCGTAGGCGCGGACGAACAGCTGGTACAGGAAGGCGGCCTCGTTGGACGTGCGCCCGCTCGTGTAAAAGGCCGCCTCGTCCGGGCTGGCCAGGCTCTTTAGCCTGCGTGCCAGGATGGAGAACGCCTCGTCCCAGCTGACGGGCCGGTAGTGGTCCTCGCCGGCCGGCTTGTATACCGGTTCGGTGAGGCGCCCCTGCAACCCCAGCCAGTACTCGGACATCCCGCGCAGTTCGCTGACGCTGTGCTCGGCCCAGAACTCCGGCGCGACCACCACCGGTGTGGCCTCCCAGGTGACGGCCTTGGCCCCCTGTTCGCAGAACTCGAAGGTCTTGCGATGGCCGGGGTCCGGCCACGCGCAGCTCATGCAGTCGAAGCCGTCTTTCTGGTTCAGTCCCAGCAGCGTCTTCCCGGCCCGGCCAACACCCATGTGCTTGAGTGCAGGCTGCATGGAGTGGTAGACGCCCGGAATGCCGGCAGCCCAGTCCTTGGGTTTTCCCACTTCAAGGTTGTTTTCGTCGGCTTCTTCCACCGGCGGATTCTTGCGCGTCATGCTGCACTCTCCTCGACTCAGGGCCGCCACTGAAACCGGTGTGGTCCGGGTGGCTTAACTGCTTACTTCTGCTGGACCAGTGCCGCCTCGAGCGTGATCTTGACCTTGTCGCTGACCAGGAAGCCGCCGGCCGCCAACGCCGCATTCCAGGTCAGGCCGAAGTCCTTGCGGCTGATGTCCGTCTCGGCGGAGAAGCCCGCCCGGGTGGCACCGAAGGGATCCACTGCCACACCGGTAAACTCCACTTCCAGTTCAATGGGCTTGGTGATGCCGCGGATGGTGAGATCGCCCGTGAGCGTGTAATCCTCGCCGTCGCCCTCCACCCCGGTGGCTTTGAAGGTCATCTCCGGGAACTTCTCGACGTCGAAGAAGTCGGCCCCGCGGACGTGGGCATCGCGGTTGGCATCTCCGGAGTCGAAGCTGGCAGTCTGAACGGTGGCGTGCAGCGATGCGTCGGCCAGGGATTCGCGGACGCGGGCTTCAGCCGCAGCCTCGGTGAAACGTCCGCGGACTTTGCTGATCCCGGCATGGCGCACCGTGAAACCGACTTCGCTGTGGGACATATCGAGCGTCCAGACGCCGGGGGCCAGGCCTGTGGGAAGAACCATTTCACATCTCCTAAGTCGACGAAAATCCGGTTAAACCGGTGCTCTCCACACTCATTCAGCCGGCGCGGTAAGTCAAGGAGTTGGCGGTCAGGCTTTGCCGCAAACCATTGACATGTGACCAAATGGTCACCTATTCTGATCCAATGGACACCGTGTTCAAAGCGCTGGCAGACCCCACCCGCAGGGAACTGCTGGATGAACTCTTCACAGAAGACGGGCAGACCCTGACCGCGCTCCAAACGCGGTTCAGCATGACCCGGTTCGGGGTCATGAAGCACCTCAAACTGCTGGAAGAAGCAGGCCTGGTGGTGACCCGCCGTCGGGGGCGTGAAAAGCTCCACTTCCTGAACCCGGTCCCGATCCGGCTCGTCCACGACCGCTGGGTGAGCAAATACGCAGAACCATGGGCCGCTGGACTCAGCGACCTCAAAACCAGATTGGAAAGTCCCATGGAAAAGATCTTCGAAATCTATATCAAGACCACCCCCGAACGGCTCTGGGAAGCCATCACGGACAGTGAGATCCGCAGCAAGTACCAGTTCGGAAACACCCTCAAGTCTGACTGGACGCCGGGCTCGCGTTTTGAGATGGGCAATCCGAAAGCGGGCGAGCTCCTCGGCGAGGGCGAGAACCTCGAGGTCGATCCCCCGCGACGGCTCGTGCAGACCATGCGCGCCCTCTGGGACGACGACGTCAAGGCCGAAGGCACCTCCCGCATCACCTGGGAGATCGAGCCGGTGGGCGACTCCTGCCACCTGACCGTCACGCATGACCAGCTCCGCGAGGGCGCCAACGATCAGCTCTTCGGCGGCTGGCCCATGATCCTCTCCGGACTGAAGACCTGGCTGGAGACCGGCGAACTGCTTACAACTCCGGGCTCGCTGATGTATACCTGACGCACCACCGCACCACCGCACCACCCAGGCGCCGCCGTCGCAATTCCGCTAACTGACCGCAGTTACCCCGTGGCGGGCGGGGCGGTGGAGCCCCGGACCACCAGTTCGGTGCCGAGTTCAATGCGCTGCGGGAGTTCCTCGTCCCCGTCCAGGTGCCGGAGCAGGGCCCGCGTGGCCGCCTCCGCCATCTGGACCACGGGCTGGCGGATGGTGGTCAGCCCGGGCTCGATCCACTCGGCCGCCGGAATATCGTCAAAGCCGACAATGCTCAGGTCTTTGGGAATGCTCAGGCCCTTCACGGGGCTGGGGCTGGAACGGGTGGTGACGCCCGGCCTCATCAAGCTGCACGTGGCTACGTCGAGCACCAAAGACGTCCACACCCACGAGCTGATTCTGGACGGTCCGCGGCGCGTGGTGGGCTTCGACCGCCAGATGCTGACCCCGGTGGAGGTCAGTCCCCTGCCGTAGCCGAGCAGTGGTTCAGACATGAGTAGCGGTGTCCCATATACGGTCGTTTTGGGTCCGAGAAGATGAAACTTCAGCCGACTGGACCAGCCTTACAAAGGACGCGTGGGGAACGGTTCGATCACTTACGGCGCCTGATGTTGATGCTGGTGTTGGTTCGCGTCGCCTGCCTTCTGAAGTCCGGCGGTCTTCGCGAGGTAGTTCCAGGCCGGGGTGTTGAGGGTGTGCCAGGCAGCGTGGGCTTCCCTTGCGGGCTGAGCAGCAGCTTTGGCGTCGCCCGCACTGAGCGCCGCGGCCAGCCGCCCGGCGGCGTCACTGAACGATTTCGCCTGCGGTTGGAGTTCGCCTGGCCAGGAAATGGAGGCGGCCGCGATCTGGGCGGCCCGTGCGCGGCTGGACCAAAACTCGTCGATGATGGGCGATTCTCCCCGGAGCGCCGTGTCGATGCCATGGAAGCCAGCGCTGTCGATGTGGGAGAGGACGGCGATCATGCCGACAACATGGGTGGCGGTTTCGCTTGGATTGCTGTTGAGGGTCATTGGATTCTCCCTTTGGGGTTGTGGTGCTTCTGCATTGCCTGGTCGGCATCGGTTGCGAGCTGGAGCACTCTACGCTGCGCTCGTTGCCCGTAGCGGGTCATACCCCGCGGTTTGTACATCGACAGCGCCGTGGCCACGAGCAAAACCAGCAGGGCGGCACCGGCCTGGACAGCGACCTGGATTCTCAGCCCGCGGAGATTGGCACCGGACAATGTCGTTTCTGCCGCAGCGTCTGCAACACCGCTAATCGGGCCCATGTGCACCAGCAAAACGACGGTGGCCAGGACGGTTATCAGGAGTTTAATCAGGACCCAGTAGTACCGGAACAAGCCCCAGGTGGTGCCCAGTGAAGAGACAACCCCGGTGAACAACGATGCGAGTGCCAACGGGACAAGGACAAACCAGCCTATCAACCCCATCGCGAGATAGGCGGCCCGCACCACCTGAGCATCCGGGTTGGCCAGACCGGCGACGGCGAGAGCCAGGAAGGCAGCGACCGCGCCGAACCAGCCGACTGAGGAAAGGACATGCGCGGTCAGCGCGACCTTGCGGAGGCGGGGTGTCATGTTCCTCACGGCGTGTGGCCGCCCATGCCGCCGCCGGCCAGGTGACTGATGACAAACAACAGAACCAGGACGACGGCGATGATTCCAAACACCTTCACCCAGCGGGGCGGGCCGGCGACCGGTCCGCGACGGCGCCTCACTCCGGTGTCGGGGTTGTGGCCATCCTTGGAGTCGCGGTCAGGGGGCAAGTCAGCCATGGAGGTATCCTCTTCTGCCATGCGTGGTCTTTACTGCGCTGACACTACGTTATCGTGACACTCTGTATTAATCAAGACAGAGTGTCACGCCGTCGCCGTCTCGTATACTGGGGTGGTGCCGAAGCTGTGGAACGAGACAATCGAGGCGCACCGCGGTGCGGTGCGGCAGGCGATCCTGGACGCCGCGGCGGCCCTGGTGTCCGAGCGCGGGCTGCTGTCGGTGACCATGTCGCAGGTCGCCCAGGAGGCCGGTATCGGGCGCGCGACCCTCTACAAGTACTTCCCGAATGTCGAAGCAATACTTCTCGCCCGGCACGACCGCCAGGTTGCCGGCCACCTCGAACACCTCGCCGCGGTCACGCAGGCGGGAGGCGATGCGGGCCACCAGCTGGAGGCAGTGCTCCACATCCACGCCGTGATGACCTACGAGCACCACGATTCGGCCATGGCCGCGATCATGCACCACGACGGTGTCCGGCAACGACAAGATTTATTCATTCAGGACGTGCTGCGTCGCGCCGCCGAATCCGGGGCTATCCGAGACGACATGGCACCAGAGGAACTCGCAAGCTACTGTCTCCACGCCCTCACAGCGGCCGCAGAGTCGCCGTCGAGGGCAGCCTTGAATCGACTCGTCCAACTTACGCTCGACGGCCTGCGACCGAGGTCCTGAGCCGCCGGCCTGATCCTCATCGGCATGCCCGGGATCGAAAAATGGTTCAGCCGATACCCCCAGCTCAACAGCAGGGTCGGTCTTGCTTGTGGATATTGATAGTGCCCAGGATGCGATTAACCTCAGATCCAGTTAGACCCGGATACTCCGTTTTCGCCAAGACGTCGCAAACGTCTGTGTCATCCGCATCGGGAACGGCTCGAGTCGCGGCATAAAGTCACACTCGCCTCGTCTGGCAGTGCGCTGGCGTCCATCATGGCCGTGGCCGCAGGGCAGCGGCCGGCCAGCGTGCTTAATCCGCAGGTGTTTTCCCGCCAGGTCTGGGCTGGGAAACAACGCCGTTGACAGCCCGCCGCTGGTCCGGATAGTGC
This sequence comes from Micrococcaceae bacterium Sec5.7, assembly GCA_039636785.1. Lineage (NCBI taxonomy): Bacteria > Bacillati > Actinomycetota > Actinomycetes > Micrococcales > Micrococcaceae > Micrococcaceae bacterium Sec5.7. The sequence goes on from CP144169.1 coordinate 500,003, forward strand.
TTGTCGAAGCGATCGCGCGCGATCCGTCCCAGCCTTTCTACAGTGTGCCAGCTCATGACCGCTAGTAGCAGGGTCAGCAGGATTGCCGAGACAGCCACCAGCGGCGGCAGATCGGCTGTCGATCCGCCATTGAGCCAGAGAATGACGACATAGTTCCAGACGTACAGGGCGTAGGAAACTGTGCCCAGCATCTGCAACGCGCGCGTCCACCTCGGCATCACACGGGTACGGGAGGCGGCCAGTACCACCAGGACGGCCGCGGCAGCCATGGCCAGGGAAATCTGATCAGCCACCTCCTGAAGGAGGGCGGCTGGAAGATCGTCGGGCTCTCCCGACGAGGCGGTGAGGACACAGAAAACGTCCGGCATATCGGCGTCGACCTGCTGAACAAGCAAGACACTGCAGCCAAGCTCAGCGGCCTTGCGGATGTCACCCACGTGTTCTATGCGGCCTATCAGGACCGCCCGGGCTGGGCCGAACTCGTCCCGCCAAACCTCGCCATGCTCGTCAACACCATCGATGCAATAGAGCCCGTTGCCGCTGACCTTCAGCATGTGAGCCTGATGCAGGGATACAAGGTCTACGGCGCCCATCTGGGTCCGTTCGCATCTCCGGCGAAAGAGGATGATCCGCCGCATATGCCGCCGGAGTTCAACGTCGACCAACAGCAATTCCTCGAATCCCGGCAGCAGGGCAAGACATGGACCTGGTCGGCGCTGCGCCCCTCCGTCGTGTGTGGGATCGGCTTGGGCAACCCGATGAACCTGGCGATGGTAATAGCCATTTACGCGTCGATCAGCAAGGAACTCGGCATCCCGCTGCGCTTCCCCGGCAAGCCCGGCGCCTACAACACTCTGATCGAAATGACCGACGCCGGCATCCTCGCGAAGGCCACAGTGTGGGCTGCCACCGGCCCCGGCACAGCCAACCAGGCGTTCAACATCACCAACGGGGACATCTTCCGGTGGAGCAGCATGTGGCCGAAGATCGCCGCATTCTTCGACATCGATGTCACACCGCCCCTGCCCATGTCCCTGAACGAAGTCATGGCAGACAAACAAGAACTGTGGGACCGGATGGTTACCCGGCACGGGCTCCGGCCGACACCCTACGCCGACGTCTCGTCATGGCCGTTCGGCGACTTCGTCTTCGCCTGGGACTACGACATGCTCGCGGACGGGTCAAAAGCGCGACGCGCGGGATTCCATGAATACGTTGAAACTGAGAGCATGTTCATGAAAATCTTCACCGACCTGCGGGAACAACGCATCATTCCCTGACCCAAGACGTTGCCCGACCGCGCCCGCCTCGTGTCCCCGATCCTGCGAACACCTGTGGTTAGACCCCCGTGGGCAGTTCCGGCTGCTCCGGGCCCCAACCACATGTCTTCATCGAAGGGCTTTTCACGCGCTGTCATACGCTGGACTCGTGATGAACGGTATACGGGTACTACTGGACGGCTCGGAAGTCAGCAGCGACGGTCTCGCCTATCTGGCCGCGGTGAATTATGGGCACTTCACAGCGATGCAGATCAGGGATGGGAAGGTGCGTTCTCCCGCGCAGCATCTGGAGCGCTTGCGCACTGCTCACGCTGAGCTGTACGGGACATCTATTGATGTCGGAAACGTGCAAGAGCAGATACGCCTGGCTGTCGCACAGGCCCCTGATTCGTATCTGCGTGTCACCTTGTTTGAGCCCACCCCTGGACGGGTAATGGTGATGATTGCTCTTCGCCCCCCGGTGGATGCACCAACAGGCCCGCAATCTCTGCTGCCAGTCTCCTATCAGCGCCCCATGGCCCATATCAAGCATGTCGGCAGCTTTGCCCAGGTCCACTTCGGCCAGTTGGCCGGAGCCCAGGGATTTAGTGACGCCCTGCTCACAACGGATACCGGGGAGGTTTCCGAAACATCAATCGCCAACATAGGCTTCATCAGGCAGGACTCTGCAGTGATCTGGCCCTCGGCCCCCGCGCTTTACGGGATCACCCGGCAGGCGCTGGATACAGCCTTTGCAGCCCGCGGGGTCACCGTACTAAGGCAAAAAGTCACTCTAGGAGACCTCTCCGAATTCACCGGATCCTTCACTGCAAACTCGACCGGAGTATCCGCTGTGGGCAGCATCGGGACCTACGGATTTCCCGACGTTGATTCAGCGGAACGTATCCTGGCCGTCCACGATTCACTTCCCTGGGAATCGTTCTGAGCTTACCGGCCTACGGATGCTGATTCTGATCCCCGGGCACCTGTTTCGCACTGGACAATCGGCGACACGTGCACAGACCCGAGCAGCCTCCGACGAGGCCTCGATTGCTCCGACAGGAGAGCATCCATAAGGATTCTCCGCCGCCTGCCGGGAGGATGCTGGTCGCCAGCTCAGTGGCCGGTGCGCATCCGATCACGTGCGCAACTCACGACGGCGGACAAGTCGAGCCCGTAGGTCGGCCCTTCGCCGGAACCGTACTCCTCGAGTCGGGCCGCACCGCGCTCGAAGAGCCGGAGCGCGCCAACGCTGTTCCCCCGGGCGGCGTGGGTGAGCCCGACGCAGATCTGGGCGAGACCTTGCCAAAGGTTGCGTTCTTCGGCAGGCCCGGCTTTCCAGCGGGCCTCAAGTACCTCGTGGGCGGCGAAGGCCCGGCCAGCTTCCACCAGACTCCGGGCCGAGACCAACGTCTGCGCCGGCGGCAGCGGCTCTTCCGAGACCGGCTCGACGCCAGCGCTTCCGTACGGCAGCGGCCGCCCAAGAGCGTCACGTGGCCGGGCCTGCCGCGGGCGTCTTGAAGCATCCCGATCCCTGTCACCGGTCATTGCAGTTTCCGCCCTGAGCATCCCTGGACCTTACCAACCTTCATACACCCAATGCTAAGACCCGGCCCTTCGAACATCCGTTCCGCCGCAAAGGATGCCGTCGGGACGGCGGCAGCGAGAGAAGAAATGATCACCGCTGGTCGCGTTGCAGGGGGTGGGGGGTGGGTGATCCGACGGTCCACTGACCTTGAGAAAACCGTTTCCGAGGAAGAACACCAGGCCTGGCGCATCACGACTCCCGAACTCCGGTAGATCGCCAGGCCCAACGTGTCCCGATAAAAAAGGTGGCTCCGCTCAGGTTCGGACGGATGAAGCAGGATGCGGCTCCCAATGACTTCTATGTTCTCCACCGCCGGCATCGGCCTGATAGGCCAGCAACGAGACGTAGCCCGGGGCAAAGTTGTCTGATAGCCACCGAGTGCGGCGGAGACTATGCCAGCTCTAGCTCCAGTCAGCCCGACAAATGCCCCGGACACCGAATACTCTCCCGGGAAATCCGCTGTCCGGGAAACTCCGCGGTCACCCCGCCGCCACCGTGAACTTCTGCTCGATGAACTTCAGCAACGGCCGGGAGTTCAGGCAGATCAGGTACACCACGGGGCCGGCGATGAAGAGGACCTGCGCCACGCTGGTGACCGTCAGCAGGAACGCGGTGACGAAGAAGATGCCGGCGTTGCCCAGCGAGACCCGCTTCTGCGCGCCCAGGCAGTACAGCGAAAGGCGGTAGATGTCGCGGGCGCGGAAGGTGAAGCGGGACAGCAGCAGCAGGGCGGTCACCACAGCCGTTGCCACCATCAGTCCGAGCACCAGCAGCGCGATCCGGACCGCGGGCTGCACCGGGTTGCCTGAGCCCAGCTGCCGTTGCCGGTACGACGGCGGACCTGGACTCCCAGCGGGCCGCCAGTTCGGGCTGGACCCCCGCTGCCTCGTATTCAAATTCCAGCAGCGGCTTCAGGAGGGTGTAGTCCACCCGCGCGGACAGGTATACCGCTGTTCCGTTCCCGAACGAGTTGCGGGTGACCGCCTGTGATCCCGCGAGCCGGCCGGAATCGTAGCTGGCGACCACGTCCGCCACTTCGGTGTGCAGGTGCTCAGTCCAGTAACTGGCGGAGGCGGTGCCGCCGTCGGCCGTTGTTAGTTTGACTCACCTTCACCCGCGAGCGGGTGCATTTCCTCGCTCCAGGCGCCCAGGACCTTACGCAGCGCGCCCGGGTAGCCGCCCAGGCGGATGGTGTTGGACTCGTCCACGATGCCGGAGAGGTAGGAGACCACCAGGCGGCCGCCGTCGGACACGTAATCCTCAAACCGCTGGGCGGCTTCATCGGTGAGCAGGTATGCAGCCGGCATGAGACCAGGCTGTACTGGCTGAGGTCGCGGGTGGTGTCCACGAAGTCCACGGTGATGTTGGCATCGAACAGCGGCCGGTAGAGCCGCAGCACTTCCTGGGCGTAGTTCGGGTCGGAGCGGGGCGAATTCCCCAGCTCCAGCGCCCACCAGCAGTCCCAGTCGAAGACGATGGCCATTTTGGCGGTGGAGCGGGTGCCCGTGAGGCCTACCAGGGCCTTCAGTTCGTTGCCGAGCTGGGTCACTTCGTGGAAGATTCGGGTGTTGGTGCCGGCGTGGCCCACCATGGCGGAGTGGTAGCGTTCCGTTCCGCCCTTTGCCTGCCGCCACTGGAAGAAAAGAATCGCGTCGGCAGCCCCGGAGAAGCTGCACCTTTGTTAACCTGCGGTCCAACTCCCGGCACACGGCAGGCCATCCAGCCCGCCTACCGTGGACGGTTGCCGGCGCAGCGCCGGTAACCGTCATCCAGGAGGAACCATCACCATGCGCACAGTCCTTACCGCCGCGGCCGCCGCCGCGCTCATCGCCTCCCTGGCGAGCCCCGCCGTCGCCGCCCCAAACGCCGCAGCCGGCCCCGCGCCGTCGTCGGACGCCGCCGGCACCGCCGGGTCGGAAATCAAGACGAACGAACGCAACGGCTCCTTTGACCTGCAGTCCCACCGCGGAGGCCGCGGCGAATGGACCGAGGAATCCCTTGCGGCGTTCGCCAACTCCCTGAAGCTGGGCGTATCCACCCTCGAGCTGGACACCCATCTGACCCACGACGGCAAGGTCATCGTCTGGCATGACGACACCATCCAGGCGAACAAATGCATCGACACCGCACCGGCCACTGCTGGAGACCCCGAGTTCCCGTATGTGGGCCGCCGCGTCGCGGAGCTGTCCCTGGCACAGGTCAAGACCCTCAACTGTGGCTTCACGCAGCTGCCCGGGTTCCCGGAGCAGGACGTGGTGGACGGCAACCGGATCGCCGAGCTCAAGGACGTCTACCAGGTGGCCCGCGACCACCACGCCAAGAAGGTCCGGTTCAATGTGGAGACCAAGGTGGAGGACGGCAAGTCCGGCGGCGAAGGCATGGTGGCGCTGACCCGGGCCGTCGTGGCGGAGATCCAGGCTTCCGGCATGGCGGGCCGCACCACTGTGGAGTCCTTTGACTGGTCCTCGTTGAACCTGACCAAGAAGATCGCCCCGGGGCTTCCCCTGGTGGCCCTTTCGAGCGGTGATGCCTGGCTCCAGGTCGGCCAGCCCGGCGCCAGCCCCGATCTCGGCGGAATCGACATCGACGACTACGACGGCTCACTCGCCAAGGCCGCGGCAGCCCAGGGCTACGACGTCGTTTCCCCCGACTTCAGCTCCGTCACACCTGCCATGATCACCGAGGCCCACGGGCTGGGCCTGCCCGTCATCCCCTGGACCGTCAACGCCAGGGCGGACATGGAGCGCATGATGGATCTCGGTGTGGACGGCATCATCACGGACTACCCCACGCGTCTTCGGACACTCATGGAGGGGCACGGCCTGAAGCTGCCGAAGGCCTAACAGCGGCGCACCCCGGACTGCAGCGCCCTGCCGGTTCGCTGCCTGGAAGCAGCGAACCGGCAGGGCACTTTAGCGAATCCCCAGGGTCAGTTGAGGTAGCCGGGTCAGCTGAGGTAGCCGTTCGGGTTCAGCACGTACTTTGTCGCAGCACCGGCGTCGAATTCGGCGTAGCCCTGCGGCGCCGCCTCGAGAGGGATCGCCTTGGCATTGACGTTCTTCGCGATGCTTACCCTGTCGTGCAGGATCGCCATCATCAGGCCCCGGTTGTACTTCATGACCGGACACTGACCTGTGGTGAAACTCATCGACTTGGCCCAGCCGGTGCCAAGGCTCAAGGACAAGGACCCCTTTTTCGCAGCCTCGTCCACGCCGCCCGGATCGCCCGTCACATACAGTCCGGGAATGCCCAGGGCACCGCCCGCCGCAGTGAGCTCCATGAGGGAGTTCAGCACGGTGGCCGGAGCTTCCTTGGCGCCGGAGCCGTGGCCCTTGGCTTCGAACCCCACAGCATCCACACCGCAGTCGACTTCCGGGATGCCCAGGATCTGCTCGATCTGTTCTGCCGGCCCGCCCTTGGTCAGGTCGACGGTTTCGCACCCGAAACTGCGCGCCTGTGCCAGCCGCTCCTCGTTCATGTCACCCACAATCACGACGGCGGCACCCAGCAGCTGCGCACTGGTCGCCGCAGCCAGGCCCACTGGACCGGCACCGGCAATGTAGACAGTGGAACCGACGCCCACACCGGCGGTCACCGCACCGTGGAATCCCGTGGGAAAGATGTCGGAGAGCATGGTGAGGTCCAGCATCTTTTCAAGGGCCTGGTCCCGGTCCGGGAACTTCAGCAGGTTCCAGTCCGCATACGGCACCAGGACGTAGTTGGCCTGGCCACCCACCCAGCCGCCCATATCCACGTAACCGTAGGCGCTGCCGGGCCGGTCCGGATTGACGTTCAGGCAGATACCCGTTTTGCGTTCCTTGCAGTTCCTGCACCGGCCGCACGAGATGTTGAACGGGACGGAGCAGATGTCACCCACTTTGATGAATTCGACGCCCGGTCCAACTTCCACCACCTCGCCGGTGATTTCGTGGCCAAGCACCAGATTGGGCGGAGCTGTGGTGCGGCCGCGGACCATGTGCTGATCGGACCCGCAGATGTTGGTTGCAACGGTTTTCAGGATTACGCCGTGGGGCACCGCCCGCCCCACATTGGCCGGATTAACGCCCGGCCCGTCCTTAAGTTCGAAGCTGGGGTAATCAATGTCGATGAGTTCGACCTTGCCCGGCCCCTTAAATGCGACGGCTTTGTTGCCTGTCATCTCTTCCTCCTGGTCTCACAGACCCTCCTCGTTGAAGGGCCGGCTCTGATTCATGAAGCGTTCTGATGCACTCTCCGGGGGCAGGCATCTGCCCGGCAGCCTTGAGGGCGTTTGGCCGAGTGTGGCTGTTGGAGGGTCTGGTCAGTCTAGAGGAGCAGATCCGTCGGGGTCTATGGGCGGAGGGCCGTGAACCGAGGTCAGCCGATCTTCGCAACTGTCAGCAGGACCGCGGAGTCCTCTTCCGCATCCAGGCTGTGGAGCCCCTCGGGCATGATCAAAAGATCTCCGGCTTTCCCCTGCCATGAGTCGTCCCCGGCACGCAGTCGGACACATCCACGGAGGACAAAGATGGTGGCCTCCCCCGGGTTCTGGTGTTCGCTCAGGCTTCTGCCCGCCTTCAACGCGATGACGGTCTGGCGAAGAACCTTCTCGTGCCCGCCATACACCGTGTCGGCAGCCCGCCCGCTGCTGGCCGCGGACGCAGCCTCGAGTTGCTGGGAAGCCAGGGCGACGATCGATATTTTCTGCATGCCACAACCGTACCCGCGAGCCGCCCGACAGGAACCGCCCAGAATGTCCGTGGGTGTTGCTAGATTCGAATGAGCGCTCTGGAACCATCCAGCGGCGAGGCTGCCAATGGGGAGGCCCCATGTTTCTGCTCGAACCGCTCATTAGCGGTGGAACCCAGGATCTGGTGTTTTCCGCCAGTGATCTGGTGGCCGCCAGCGAGTGCGAATACCGCAGCCTCCGCATTCTGGACGAGAAGCTGGGCCGCTCCCCCAAGGCAGACTTTCCAGCCGACGAGATGCAAATACGCGCCGGTGCCTTGGGTGACGTCCACGAGCGCAGAGTACTGGACGGACTGATCACGAGGTACGGCGAATGGGACCCCACGCGTGGGGCGGGCGTGTACTCGGTTGAACGCGGCACCACTGACCGCGAGGGACTTCTCGCAAAGAATGCGGAGACCGCCGAGGCTCTGAGCCTCGGTGCCGACGTCGTTTTCCAGGCGACGTTCTTCGACGGCGAGTTCATTGGCTACGCCGACTTCATCGTCAGGCAGGCCGAGGGCGAGGAAGCTCCCGGACGCTACGCCGTCTGGGACACCAAACTCGCCCGCCACGCCAAGGTGGGCGCACTGCTGCAGCTAGCCGCCTACGGTGATCAGCTGATCAAACTGGGATTGGAGCCGGCCCCGCGGGTGACCCTGGTCTTGGGGAACCTGGAACAAAGTGTCCACTCTCTTACCGACCTGCTTCCGGTCTACCGCGAGCGCCGGGACCGGTTCCGCGCACTCACTGCCGCCCACCGCACCTCCGATTCTCCGGTGCACTGGCAGCAGCCAGGAGTGTCGCACTGTGGCCGGTGCGACTACTGCACCGAGCAGGTTGCCGAGCACCGCGACCTCCTCATGGTCGGCGGCATGACTTCGGTCCAGCGGAAAAAGCTGATCAACGATCACAAGGTCTCCACCATCGACGCCCTGGCGGAGCTGCCGGTCTCCAGGGCCAAGGGCTCTCTGGCGCGGTTGCGGTCCCAGGCCCGCATGCAGACCGGCCGCGAGGATCCCGACGGTTCCCGCACGTTCACCAAGGACGGCGAAGAGCACACCGTCACCTACAAAGTCCTGGCCGAGAACGCGCTCGCCGGCATCCCGGCGCCCAGCCACGGGGACATCTTCTTCGACTTCGAGGGCGATCCACTCTGGCAGGATTCCGCTGGCAAGTGGGGTCTCGAGTACCTGTTCGGCGTGATTGAAGCGCCGGAGCCTGGCTCTGAGCCTGATGCCGCCCCGCTGTTCAGGCCGTTCTGGGCCCACTCGCGGGCAGGCGAACGGCAGGCTTTCCTGGATTTCCTCGCCTACGTTGAGCAGCGGCGGACCAGGTACCCTCGCATGCACGTCTACCACTATGCCGCCTATGAAAAATCGGCCCTGCGCAACCTCTCCCTGGCCCACGTGGCCGGCGAGGACACAGTGGACGCGTGGCTGCGCGACGGATTGCTGGTGGACCTCTATGCCACGGTGCGTCAATCACTGAGGATCTCGGAAGCCTCGTACTCCATCAAGAAGCTCGAGCCCCTGTACATGGGCGACAACCTGCGGTCTGGTGACGTCAAGGACGCGGGCGCCTCCGTGGTGGCCTATGCCGCCTACTGCGGGGCCCGGGACGGCGGAGATGAAGCGGAGGCCGCCGCGGTCCTCGCCTCCATCTCCGACTACAACCAGTACGACTGCCTCTCCACGCTGCGCCTCCGCGACTGGCTGCTGCAGCTGCCCCGCCCCGCGGTGAAACCGAAAGACCAGGATCCAGCGAACGACGGCGGGACCCGCCTGCCAGCCGGCACCCCCGCGGCCCCGGCCTCCGAACCGATCGCCGAGGAGCTGCGGCTGCAGGAGTATCTGGCCGGCCTTCCGGACAACCGAGCGTGGACCGACGATGAGCAGGCCATCGCCATGGTGGCCGCTGCAACGGGCTACCACCGGCGCGAAAAAAAGCAGTTCTGGTGGGAACACTTCGACCGGATCGACAACGACGTGGACGGCTGGTCGGAAAAGCGGAATGTCTTCCTCGTTGAAGACGGCCGCATTGTACAGGACTGGGCCAAGGCAAAGCCGGCGGAACGCATGCTGACGCGGGTAGCCCGGCTGCGCGGAACCATGACGGAAGGTTCCGATTTCCGCGCGGGTTCCAAATGGTTCCGCATGTTTGATGCACCTGTGCCCGAAGGCCTCGAGAACTTCGACGGCGAGCCGCTGGCCCGGTCCGGGATATTCGCCACGGAAATCCTTGAGGTTGCCGCCGACGTCACTGATCCTCGCCTCACGCACATCACCATCGCGGAGAAGGCGAGCAAGAAAGTCCCTCCCTACTCTCAATTCCCCATGGCGCTCACGGAGGATCAGCCCGTCCCGACTGCCAGCATCGAGGCAGCGCTGACAGAGCTTGCCCGCCAGGTCGGCGGGACCCTGCCCTCGCTGCCCAGGCACGCCGGGCTGGACATCCTGCGCAAGGCGAGTCCGCGCCTGGGCACCCTCGCATCCCTGCCCGCCGTGGGGCATGATCAACAGGGCCAGGCCGACTACATCACGGCGATCGCCGCGGCAATCCGGGACCTGGACCGCTCGTACCTTGCGGTGCAGGGTCCTCCCGGGACAGGCAAGACGTATGTGGGCTCGCACGTCATCGCGCTGCTCATTGAGGGCGGCTGGAAGGTGGGTGTGGTGGGTCAGTCCCATGCCGTCGTCGAGAACATGCTCTGTACAGCCATCGGCACCGCGGGCGTTGATCCTGCACGGGTAGCCAAGAAACTCTCCACTCCCCATGACGTGCCGTGGAAGCGGACCACGGACAAAGACGTCGCCGCACTGCTGGCTTCGGACGGTGGGTGCCTTGTGGGCGGGACCGCCTGGACCATGACGGGGGGCTCGGTGCCCGCCGGCTCGCTGGACCTGCTGGTCATTGACGAGGCCGGGCAGTTCTCGCTGGCCAATACTCTTGCCGTGGCGCGCTCGGCCAGGCGGCTGCTGCTGCTCGGTGACCCGCAGCAGCTGCCGCAGGTCACGCAGGGCTCGCATCCGCAGCCGGTGGACGAGTCCGCGCTGGGCTGGCTGTCCGCCGGCCACCCCACGCTGCCGGCCGAACTGGGGTACTTCCTCGCCGACTCCTGGCGGATGCATCCCCAGCTCTGCGATGCCGTGTCCCGCCTGAGCTACGACGGCAAGCTCGAATCGGCTCCGGCAGCCTTGCTCCGCCACCTGGACGGGCTGCCCGCCGGGGTGGAAACGGTGCTCGTGGAACACAGCGGAAGAACCACGTCCTCATCTGAGGAGGCAGCGGAGGTTGTCAGTCAGGCGTTGCGGCACATCGGCCTGGAATGGACGCCTGGCAGGGACGAAGTTTCACGGCCTCTGGCCGCAAGCGACGTGCTGGTGGTCGCCGCATACAACGCCCAGGTCCAGCTGATCCGGCGGGTATTGGATGCCGCCGGCCTTCCGGAGGCCCGGGTGGGCACCGTGGACAAATTCCAGGGCCAGGAGGCGCCGGTGGTCCTGGTGTCCATGGCCTGTTCGGCCATCGCCGAGGCCCCGCGCGGGGCTGAGTTCCTGCTGAACCGGAACCGCATCAACGTGGCCGTTTCGCGGGGACAGTGGCGGACTGTGATAGTCCGCTCTCCCGAACTCACCCACTACATGCCGACGAAGCCCGCCGGACTGGAGGAACTGGGCGCCTTCATCGGGCTCAGCGAATCGAAGACCGCCGAATAAATCAGGTAAATTCAAGAAGTGGGATTCAGGCCACCAACGCAGGGTCCCACAGCCACCCCTTTGAATGGATCCCTCCCCATGTCTTCCGCTGCTCCTGCGCCCGCAATTGACCGTATCCCGCTCGGCGCGCTGCTGATCCTGGCGGCCATCGGCTTCACCGCCATCACCACCGAGCTCCTGCCGTCCGGGCTGCTCCCGCAGGTGAGCGCGGACCTCAACGTCGCGGAACCCGTGGCCGGCTACCTCACGGCCGGCTACGCTGCCATCATCGTGGCCACGGTCATTCCGGCCACCATGCTGCTGGCGCGCGTGCCCCGGAACGCCCTCCTGATCGCGCTGGTGCTCACGTTCGCAATCAGCAACGCCCTGGTGGGCCTCGTGTCCGACTTTGGCGCCGCCATGGCCGCCCGCCTGATCGGCGGCATCGCCCACGGCCTGCTCTGGTCCACCATGGCGCCGTTCGTGGCAAGGATTGTCCCGGCGCCCAAAGTGGGCAAGGCCCTTGCCATTGTGTTCAGCGGCAACAGCCTGGGCCTGGCCATCGGCGCACCGGTGGGAACGGCACTCGGCGGTTTGCTTGGCTGGCGCGCCTCGTTCCTGAGCCTCGCCGGCTCCGGCGTTGTCCTGGCGCTGCTGGCCGTGTGGCTGCTGCCCAGTGTGCGGCGGATCCCGGATGCCAAACGCCCCTCCCTGCGCAAGGCCGTCGCCCAGCCCGGGGTGAAATCCGTCGCCATTGCCTGGCCGTTGCTGCTGATGGCCCACTTCGCGCTGTTCACCTACATCGCGCCGTTCATCCGCGCAGCCGGCCTGCCGGACAGCAGCATCACACTCTCCCTGACCGTCCTTGGCGTCGCCGGCCTGGTGGGCATCTGGTTTGCCGGAATCACCGTGGATTCGCGGCCGCGCCGTTCGCTCCTGATCACGACGGCGGCAATCGCCGCATCGATGCTTCTGTTGCCCGTCGCCGGGGTCACCATCCCCGGCGCCATGGTGCTGATGGCCGTCTGGGGCGCAGGGCTGGGTGCGATCGGCATCTACAACCAGTCCGCCATCCTGCGTGCAGGCCGGGACTACAAGGAAGCCGCCAACGGCCTCACCGTGCTGACGATCCAGATCGGCATCACCATCGGCGCGGTCTACGGAGCGGCCGCCCTCACCACCGCGGGACCGCTTTTGGTGCCCGTGGCCGCAGCCGTGCCCGTCGTCGTCGCATTCTTCATCGTGCTGGCCGGCCGCAAGCATGCCTACCCGCACGGCCCCCTGGAACCCAGCCCCGGGAAGACCGGCCACAGCGGGCGCAAGCCCGATGCCGCGTCCACTCAGCCGACCACGCGGAAACTCCCCGAGTCCCCCTCAGCCGGGGACAGCTCTTCGTCCACGTGAGCCACCCGGCCTGGGGCATCGGAGCTGAGCCAGCGCCGGAATTCGATGATGACCGGCTGCGGACCCTCGGCAACCACGGCGACCGAGCCGTCGTCGTCGTTCCTCACAGAACCCGTCAATCCCAGCTCGTCGGCCTTCCGTGCGGTCCAGTAGCGGAACCCGACACCCTGGACAACGCCCGTGACGCGGGCCTTCAGGCGGACGTTCGCCGCTGAGTCCTGATCTGAGTATTCAGCCATGCTCCCAATCTAGCGCCGGCGGAATCATCGCGCACGGGGATCACGGGCGCCCTTCCCTGCCTGCCGCATCTGGTCAATAATCGAACCGAGCTCCATCATCAAACTGCGTGCAAGCACCGAAGGAGAGTCAGCCCCATGACCACCAATGCGGGGTCCGCCAGCCCGTACCCCACCCAGGAATCTTCGGACACCGAGGACGAGCTGACCCCCGACCCGGGCTGGTTCCGGAGCGCGGTGGTCTACCAGATCTATCCCCGCAGTTTCGCCGATTCCGACGGCGACGGCATCGGCGACCTCCCCGGCATCATCAGCAAGCTGGACTATCTGCACAAGCTGGGGGTCGACGTCCTCTGGCTGTCCCCCGTCTATACCTCGCCGCAGGACGACAACGGGTACGACATCAGCAACTACCGTGACGTGGACCCCATCTTCGGCACCCTTGAGGACCTCCGGGAGCTCACCGACGGTCTGCACTCGCGGGGCATGAAGCTGGTCATGGACCTGGTTGTGAACCATACCTCGGACGAGCACCCGTGGTTCGCGGAATCGCGCTCCTCCAAGGACAGCCCCAAACGCGACTGGTACTGGTGGCGGCCGCCGCGGGATGGGATGGAACCCGGGACGCCAGGGGCAGAACCCAACAATTGGGGCTCGGCCTTCTCCGGCCCGGCATGGCACTACGACGAGGCCACCGGCGAGTACTACCTCCACTTGTTCTCCAGGAAACAGCCGGACCTGAACTGGGAGAACCCGGTGGTGAGGGCCGCCGTTTACGACATGATGAACTGGTGGCTGGACCGCGGGGTGGACGGCTTCCGCATGGACGTCATCAACTTCATCTCCAAGGACACCTCCCTCCCTGACGGATCCAGGGCTGAGGGCAAGCTTTTCGGCGACGGCAGCCCGCACTACCTGTCCGGTCCCCGCATCCACGAGTTCCTCCACGAGATGCACCAGGAGGTCTTCGCCGGCCGGGACAAGCCGCTGCTCACCGTGGGCGAGATGCCCGGCGTCACCGTGGAGGACGCGGTGCTCTTCACCGATCCGGCCCGGCACGAGGTGGACATGGTGTTCCAGTTCGAGCACGTGGCGCTGGACCAGGAGCGCGGCAACAAGTGGCAGCCGAAGAAGCTGCTGCTAACGGATCTGAAAAGGTCCCTGGGCCGCTGGCAGGACGGCCTGGCCGAACACGGCTGGAACAGCCTCTACTGGGGCAACCACGACCAGGCCCGTGCGGTGTCCCGTTTCGGCGACGACGGACACTACCGCGAGCTGTCGGCCAAAATGCTGGCGGGCATCCTGCACCTGCACCGCGGAACACCCTATGTGTACCAGGGCGAGGAACTGGGCATGACCAATATGAGCTTCGGGGCGATCAGCGACTACCGCGACATTGAAGTCCTGAACCATCACCGCGAAGCCACCACGCACCTGGGCCACACCGACGCCGAGGTCCTCGCCGCCCTGGCACCCTTGAACCGCGACAACGCCCGCACCCCCGTGCAGTGGGATGCGAGCCGCCACGCAGGATTCACCACCGGCGCCCCGTGGATCGCCGTGAACCCGAACGCCAACCACATCAACGCAGGCGCCCAGGCGGATGACCCCGACTCCGTATTCAGCTTTTACCGGGCGGTCATTGCCCTGCGCCACTCGGACCCTGTGGTCTCCGACGGCGACTTCACCATGCTGCTGCCTGAGGACGAACACACCTACGCGTTCCAGCGCTCCTTGACGGGTTCCGGGCTGCTGGTCTTTGGAAACTTCTCGGGACAGGACCACACGGTGGACCTCGAGGGGGCTGGACTGGCAGGCAACGGGCTGGCGCACTACGAACTCGTCCTGGGCAACTATCCCGCCGGTGATTCTCCGGACGCCGTCCGCGGGCTGCTGCTGCGGCCGTGGGAGCTGAAGGTTTTCCGCACCACCAGAACAGCTACGTAGGGAGTACAAGATGACCATTCCGCCAACCCGCGAGCCCGACCCGTTTCCGCCTGAGCCGGGGCCCACGCCGGGCTCTCCGGATCCCACGAGTCCGTATCCGCCCGGCCCGGACCCTGATCCGGCACCCGGTCCTGGCCCGTTGCCTATTCCTGATCCCGGTCCCGTGCGCCCGAATCCGGACCCCACCCGGTTCTAGGGCGTGGGGAAACCGACGCTGGGTCTCGCTCCCCGCCAGCCCCGGCCGTCTCGGCCGCAGGCTCACTCAGGAAAGCCGGCACCCGGCCGTCGTGGCCGCAGGCTCGACCACCAGGTCAGTTGACAGTGATGTCCCGGGTCCGGTGGTTGTAGATGACGGTGACGCTGCCGCCGTCGTGGTGCAGTTCATGGTTGGCGCCATCAAAAGCACCGAATGCGCCGTAGTTCTCTTCCCACGCCCTGTTGAGTGCGATCTTGAAGGTGTAGTAACCGGCCGGCAGATCAGCGCTTAGTTTCCAGAGCTGATCCAGGACGTCCAATTCCATCTGGGCTTCGTCGTGCTTCGGATTCCAGTTCTCGGGCGCGCCGAGCAGCGTGTTGAAGTCACCCACGATTGCGACGGCGCCAGGCTGGTCAATGGTCTCGACGGCAGGAACCTCAGCCTGGGCGGACTTCGGCGTGGCCTTCCGCGTGCGCACAGCCTTGGTAACCGGCTTGGCTGCTTCTTCGACGAGCTCGACAGCCTTGTCCAAAGCCTTGTCCACGGCCTTGGCCGCCCTGGACATTACCTTTTCCGCCGTCTTCGGCTTCGCAGCAGGCTCCGCTGCGGGAGTCTTGGCGGCGGCCTTCTTCGCACGCGTCACAGGCTTCGCCGGCGGGGCCGTCGGAAGGGGAGTGCTGGCTGGGACCGGAGTACCGGCGTCGAGCGCTGCTGCAAACGTGGCCGCATCCGGGAACGCGACAGTGGCGCGCAGTCCCTCCTCCGGGATGGCCCAGCCGGAGCGGCCCTTGACCAGCCAGCCGGCCTTGACCAGTTTCGCCGTGGCCGTGGTGAGGGTCTTGTGGCCGCGCGGAATTCCTCCGCTGAGCAGCTCGGCCTCATGATCGTTGAACGGCACCCGCTCGGTTGCTTCTGCAAGCACAGCGCCGGCGTTCAAGATCTCCCCCTGCAACACCCCCTCTGCAAGAATATCCAGCACAGCCTTCAGACGAAGGTTGGTGTTCTCTGCAGTGTTCGTGCCCATGGGTCTCCTTCAGAAGCGATTGTTCCAACTGAAGTGTGCCAAGAAAGTGTTAAATCCCGCGACTAGAAACGGTTAATTTTGTGTGTTTTGACCGACTGTGACGAAGATTACAGCGGAAGTGAGTCGGGGGTCTCGGATACGGAGGATCTGATGGTGCCCGCTAGTCCCCCGAGGTGCCATCCAACCGTCGGCGCTGCAGGCCCTCATGCACAGTCGCGTCCGGCCGGCAGATCTCATCCGGCAGCCCTGGAAAGCGCGCACCGCCCGGGTTTGGTGGCGCCGAAACGCGATCGATCTTTACCTCCGTACGTGTCGACGGTCAGCGCCACTTCGGCTTCCGTCCACGGCTTCCCGGTCTCCCCCAGCTGCATGGGACCAGGCTACCCGGACTTATCCACACGCCGCCGCAAGCGCGGGCGCCTGCTTCCGGCATCAGCTAGCTTTGACTGGTGGGGAAAAAACGCGAGGCAACAGACGACGATCAGTGGACAGCCCGGGACCAGGCCTTGTGGACGACGGCGGAACTCGCAGTTCTCGTTTCCCGCGGTCAACTTGAGCAACGCCAGGCAATTCCTGTTCCCTTCGCCATGCGCCTTGGCGGAACTGAGGAAAGGATCGTCGCGCACGGCGGCTTTCAGCTGCTGGCCTGGACCTCCCCCGGCGACGGTTCATACATGCATAACAACGGAATGATGCTCGCCACCGGGAAAGGCGGACTCGCCATGATGGCTGGGTTTGCCGCTGTGCAGGCGGCAGGGAACGCCTCCCGGCGCAGGCAGGCAGCTGACATGGCCCAGCCACGCTGGATACCGATCGACCACGGAACCTTGGCTGTGGGGAACTTCGGCTTCTACCTGCACTCACCCACCGGCATCCATGCCTGGGCGTGGGATGGCATCCATATGGCGTCCTTGACCGGACCCGGGCAGCTGACCATCGATGGCATGTCAGAGAACGGCCCGGTGAAATGGATTCTGAATTCCCACTGGGCCGAGCTCGTTTTCATGCTGTGGGCGTCCGTCTGCAATCCGACCCATCCGCAGATGACGGGGCGGACCTGGTTGCCCCAGGACTGGCTAACCAAGGCAATGGTGTTCGCCATGAGCAACCAGGGCTATCCGTCGCACACCGCGTTCCAGGAAGTCGTGCGCGAACTGCGGTAGCAGCCATCCCGGATCCGCTGTTCCCGCGTCGCAGCAAGGGAATCCAGCTCGGCATTGCCCGCACGCACCAGCGATCTAGCACACCGTGGCCCTTGAGGGCACGGTCGGATCTGCGATCGGCGTGATCAGTCTTTGTTGGAGAGCGTCCATCCGGGCGGGAGGGATTCAACGCTTTGCCACTCCGAGGACGGTGCCGCCTGGCTAAGAACATCGGCGAGCCAATATGTTTCATCAGGATTCCACCCCGCCAGCACAGTGCCTGAGTTCCCGACGGACAGGGCTCGCCCGGCCGTACTGAGGTAGCCCACGGTTGTGAGGTGCACGGCGTCGTAGTCGGAGGCCACGGCGGACCAGTCCGGCATCAGCCAGGTCCTGTCAATGCCTGTTGTTCGCCACCAATCGTGGCGCTTTGAAAGGCTGACATTCATGGGATAGTTGGCCACCAGGTCCGTCCATGCCGTTGGCCCCGTTATTTCGTAGATACGGGATCCGGCCGCGGGTTTGAGTGGCCACACCCGGGCCCGCTTCCAACCGAGACTGTCTTCGACGAACATCAACTTTGCGGCCCCCAGCCCGCCCAGGCTCCTGGTTGTCGTCACGAGGTCAGATAGGGCCGGAGTCGACCACCATTGCCCGCTCCAAGGAGCGGCGGGGTCCCTCGGACGCTCCGCCGCCTGACGTTCATCGGCCAATGTCGCGTCTCTCCACCTGCCCAGGTTCCCTGCGGCGCCGGTGAGGCCGGGCGGTTTGAGCTTCTGTTCATCGGTCCACTGCACGTAGCATTGCCGGTCCGGAGCCATGAGGCTTGACCACCACGATGCAGCCACAGTTTTGCAAAGCTCATCGGCAACGGGCCTGAGAGCCGCATGGACGGACGGCAGCACGAGCAAAGCATCCGTCTCGTCGGGCTCCTGCCAGTAGCGGGCGGCATCAACTGCCTCCGCGAGTCCGGCCAGCAGTTCATGATCACCGGCCGACGCGGCCGCTGCCATTGAGTCAGAGCGGCCCAACGCTTCGGTGAGGTCATCCAGAAGACCTGCATCTCCGGGCGACATGGCAGAGCGGATGGCCAGTGTCCACATTTCGGCTCGCGCAGACGTGAGAACGCTCAAGCAGAAGCGCCGGCCTCTCGGACCACTCAACAGATCATCACCAATCGCCCCCACGCCCATGACCCGAGCATACAAGGGAGCTAAGGCCAGGCGTCTGCAACCACCGGCGCGCTCAGCCCCCGGACTGCGCCAATTCCTTCAGCAGCTCGGCCTTGCGTTCCTCGCTGGCGAACGATGACCGGATGGAGTTCGCTGCCAGGCGGACCCGGTCGAATTCGGACAGGCCAAGCACCGACTCCAGTTGTGCGAAGTTGTCGTCCACGTACCCGCCAAAGTACGCGGGATCGTCCGAGTTCACGCACACGTTCAGTCCTGCGGCCAGCATCGCCGGCAGCGGGTGCTCAGCCATGGTATCCACGGCCCGCAGCCGGACGTTGGATAGCGGGCACACGGTCAGCGGCACCAGCTCCGCCACCAGCCGCTCCACCAGGACAGCATCTTCCATGCACCTGATGCCGTGGTCGATCCGCTCCACGCCCAGTACGTCCAGCGCCTCGGAAATATACGACGGCGGGCCCTCCTCGCCGGCATGCGCGATCCTCCGCAATCCAGCGTCGCGCGCACGCGCGAACAGCCGCTCGAACTTTGCCGGCGGGTTGCCCACCTCAGCCGAATCCAGCCCGATCCCGGCTATCGGGGCATCCATGGCCAACAGCTGCTCCAGGACTTCCAGCGCCGATTCCTCGGACAGGTCCCGCAGGAACGCCGCGATCAGCAACGTGGACACGCCAAAGTCCTCCAGCGAGGTAGCCAGCACCGAGGCCACACCGTTCATGCACGTCGCCAGCGAGACGCCCCTGGACAGATGAGCCTGCGGATCCACCATGATCTCCGCATGCCGCACCCCCGCCGCAGAAGCCCGCGCCAGGTACGCCCGCGTCATGTCCGCGAAGTCCTCTTCCGTCTGCAGCACCGCCATGTTGGCGTAGTACAGGTCCAGGAAGGACTGCAGATCCGTGAAGTTGTACCGCGCCCTCAGCTCATCCAGCCCCGCATACGGCAGCGTGATCCCGTTGCGTTCGGCCAGTTCGAAAATCAGCTCCGGCTCCAGCGTCCCCTCGATATGCAGGTGCAGTTCCGCCACCGGAAGCATTCCCGGCACGGTTACGCCGTCCGGATCCGGGACTGAAAGCGGCACCGCAGCGCCGTCGTCGTCGTACGTTTTCATCTGGCAAGGATAAGCACCCCGGCCGGCTGCACGCCACAGCCCGGGCCACAATCCAGCCACGGCCATGAATCTCGATTTGATAGCGGCAGCAGAGTGTCTTAGCGTGGAAGGCATGCCCGATCATCGGGCACACGAATGCCCGGTGCTGCCTCCACCAGAACTGCCCGGCCGGCAGACACCGCAGAATGACCTCTATTCGTCAGGGGCGGGCAGTGGCGCGATAACGTCCGGGGACGGACCGAGCGCAGGTGACCTTCAGGAGCATCTGGGACCATGAAAAACACCACTTTCCGTACTGCCGCGCGCCGTGGAGTCACCGTTGCCGCCGTCTCGGTCACCGGCCTGGCACTATCGGCCACTGCCGCCAACGCAGCCGCCCCCACCGCCACCAGCACATCCACCTGGGATTCGCTCGCCCAGTGTGAGAGCGGCGGCAACTGGGCCACCAACACCGGTAATGGTTTCTCCGGCGGCCTGCAGTTCAGCGCCAGCACGTGGGCAGCCCATGGCGGCACCGGCTCCGCTGCGGACGCCTCCCGCGAACAGCAGATCGCCGTCGCCGAAAAGATCCAGGCCAGCCAGGGCTGGGGCGCATGGCCGTCATGTGCAGCAGGGCTCGGCCTGAGCGGCGGCGCGACGGCGGTTGCCCCGCAGAGTGCGACGGTGCAGAGCGTTCCGGTTCCGGCCGCGCCGGTTGCCCAGGCACCCGTCCAGGCCGCGCAGGCCCCGCAGGCTCCCGTCCAGACGGCGCAGACCCCCGCCCAGACCGGTGTGGCTGAGCCGCGGCACGCTGCAGAGGTGCCGCTGAGCGGCGAGACCTACACGCTTGAGGCCGGCGACACGCTGAGCAAGGTGGCCGACAAGCTGGGCATCACCGGTGGCTGGCAGACCCTTGCCGACGCCAACGCGGACACCATCACCGATCCGGATCTGGTATTCGCCGGCCAGGTGCTGCAGCTGCCTGCCTAGCGTCATTGCGACGCCAACAACTTGGCGCAGGATACTGATAGGCAGAGCCACAGCTGTTCAGCGTTCCAGGAACCTGCGCTAAATGAACGACGCCGGAGGGCCCCGCACTGCTGGGGCACTCCGGCGTTGTGTTTAACGTCCTGAGTGTTGTGTTTAAGGTCTGAGTGGGGGCCGCCGGACTAGTACTACAGTCGCATTTGTAGGGTTGAGTTTCGGGCCCGGTAGTGGTGTCGTTTGGCGGTTTGTTGGTGTTTTCGGCGCCAGCGGGAACGCCCGAGGGTATGTTCGCGGCCGGGAAGCCGTGCCCAGATCAGGTGGGTGAGCAGGTGCCTGATCTCGGGCAGGGTAAGGGCTATGAGCTCGCCGTCGCCGGGATGAGGGCCCCCTTTTTTGACCGGGTGACGGTCAGGAAGGCGTGGGCGAGCATGGACAGGGTGATGTGCCGGTACCAGCCTGTCCATTGCCTGACCTGGTAGTGATCCAGCCCGGTTTCGCCTTTGGAGGTCTGGAAGGTTTCCTCGATCGCCCACCGGGCGCCCGCGACGCGGGCGAGTTCACCCAGGCCGATGCGTTTCGGTCCGTGGCAGATGTAGTAGGCCACGTCCGTCGGATCGGCCAGGGAGCGGCGGGCCAGGAGCCAGTGCTCGCTTTTCGGGTCGTTGCGGCCGTTGATCCGGGCCCTGGCCCACGCATATCGACGGTCCCCTTTGGTGCCCAGGCCGGCGGATCTGGTGCGCCAGGCCCGGCCGGAGAGGGACGCGATCAGCTCATCGGCACGGTGCTCGGTCCCCAGGGCGCCGGTCTTGGCGATGACGCGCTGGTTCATTGGCACCGCGAGGACATAGGAGACGCCGCGGTCCTCCAGGGATTTACGTAGCTTGGCGTGCTGGCCGTAGACGGCGTCGCCGGTCACCCAGGCCGCGGGCACGCCCGCGTCCAGGGCTCGGATAATCATGGTGATGGCCAGTTCAGGCTTCGTGGCGAAGGCACGCTCTTCGGGGATGCCGGCGCCCATGCACCGCTCCCGGTCATCGGTCCAGGCCTTGGGCAGGTACAGTTCCCGATCCAGAAAGGTCCGCCCCGCCGGTGTCGAATAGGTCAGGAAAACACCGATCTGCGAGTTCTCGATCCGCCCCGCCGTCCCGGAATACTGCCGGGCCACCCCGGCTGACCGGGCCCCTTTCTTCAGGAAGCCTGTTTCATCCACGATAAGCACCCCGTCATCGGAGCCGAGATGCTTCACGACGTAGGAGCGGAGGTCATCACGCACCGCGTCCGGGTCCCAGTCGGTGCTCGAGAGCAGCCGCTGCATCCGGTCCGGGATTACCTGCCCGGCCCGTTCCGAGAGTGTCCAGGAATTCTTGCGCTCCTCGGACGAGAGCAGCCCCTTCAGATATGCCACCGCGTTCTCCCGCGGCTCCGACCTGGCAAACCGGCCACCGATCAGCTCCCGGATTTCCTCGAGCCCATCCGCCCACTCCTGCACCTCAGCCACACAAATATCATCGCTCACCGCCAAGGATTAACACGGCAGCGACAGGAAATCCGATTAAAACGCCGACAAGCAACAAAATAAACACAACTGTAGTACTAGGGCGCCACCTTCAGCTCCCGGACGATACGTACCTTCCACGCGGCGTCGTCGCTCGTGTCCAGCAGTGCCACCGTTCCGTGGGCGAGGTGCAGCGCAACCCGCTTGACGGCCAGAAGTTCAAGATAGAGGTGCTCGTTCATCCGGGCCGGGGAATCGATCACGAACTTTACGGCGTCGCGCATTTTTCGGTAATTGGCGCTGCGTTCGCGGTGCAGGTGCAGCTCGAGCATCCGGCGCTGACGCAGCCGCGGTTCATGTCGGTTCAGCCAGGACACCGCAGCGTGCACCCCCACCACGAGCGTCAGCGATACGGCGTAGATCCACCAGCCCGTGGACAACAGGAACAGCGGCAGGTTGGCAATGGCCACCAGCGCAATCACCAGCCGCAGCGCAACGAGCCGCCGGACGGTCAGCGCCACAGCACCCATCGCTGCCCGGAATCCGTGCTGTTCCTTCCGCGCTGCCGCCGGATCAATCGTGAATTCGTCCAGCACCAGGACGCCGTTCGCCTCGGGGCCAAGCATCAGGCCGTACTTCGGCGCTGACGGCTGCGGTCCGTCGGTTGCGGGAACGTTTGTTGCTGCGGGCGTATTTGTCATGACAGGGCTTCCAGGACGCTGGGGTGAGTCCGGTAATCCTAGTGGCTGGAACGACACGCTGTATGCAGAGGTCCACGATGTGAACACCTTTATGTGGTATGGCGGTGTGGCGGCGGCCACTGCAATTGGCACATCCGCTCCGGGGCCCCAGACTAAAGGGATGCAGACTTTCCTCCCGTACCCCGATTTCCGGCAGAGCGCCGCCGCACTCGACACCGCCAGGCTCGGCAAGCAGCGCGTCGAAGCGCTGCAGATCCTCCGCGCGCTGGTGATCCCCGAGTACGGCTGGCAGTCCCACCCCGCGGTCCGGATGTGGATGGGCAACGTCCCCGCGCTGACCCTCTACGGCCTGGCCATGGTGGACGAATGGACCGAACGCGGCCACCCGGACAACACCCGGGCAAACATCACCGAGTTCGCTCCGCAGGCCGCCCACCCGGATTACGCGGACAAGATCCCCATGCCCAAATGGCTGGGCGATCCCGAACTGCACCTCAGCCACCGCTCCAAGCTTCTCCACAAGGAACCGCGCTTCTACGCCTCCGTGTTCCCCGGCACGGAACCTGACGTGGAGTACATCTGGCCGGAGCCCCGGCACGAATTCCTGCCCGAGGATCCCATCGGCGAACGCCTCTGGATCCTCCGCGCCCCCGTTGGCGAAGGCGATCCCAAGCAGCTGGACACCGTCAGCCTCCCGCCCATTCGGCGCGCTGGTTCGGGCAGCGCCGACGCCGACGACTACTCGCCCGTCTACGCCGATGACGGATCCCGCCGCCCCTCCAAGAAGCCCCGTAAATTGCCGCCAAAGCAGCTCGTCAAGAAGCCCACACGGAAACGCCAGCAGCAGGAGGACGCGTTCTCCACGCTCCCGGGCAACACGCAGGTGGCTGTCCCCTTCGACGGCGGCAGAACCTTCGCGCTCGGAACCGTCCAGGGCCGCCCCATCACCGTGGAGGGCCGCTTCGCACGCAACTTCGAGGTCAGCGAAATCCTGGACCGCTCGGCCTTCGTTTACCCGGCCCTGCTGCAGGATCCGCGCGTCTTCTTCCCGGTTCCGGCCCTCTAAGCCTGCCCGTGACCATTTTGCTGGCCGGTTGCGGCGATCTGGGCACTGAGGCAGGGCTGCGGTTTGCCGCCGCCGGCCACCGCGTGGTGGGCTGGCGGCGCTCGCCGGCGAAACTTCCGGCAGCAATCGAAGGCGTCGCGGCTGACCTGGGTTCTGCCCAACTGCCGACCATCCCGGCGGACACTACCGCCGCCGTCGTCGTTCTTGCTGCCGACTCCCCCACGGAAGCCGCCTACCGGGCGGCATACGTCCACGGGCTTGCTCACGTTCTGGATGCGCTGGAGCGCGACGGCGCACTGTCTGTCAGGCGGGTGCTTTTTGTCTCGTCCACCGCTGTCTACGGCGACGCCGGCGGCGGTTGGGTGGATGAAAGCACGACGGCGGCACCCGGCGGATTCTCGGGCCGCATCTTGCGTGAGGCAGAGGATCTGCTTTTCCAGCGGCTGCGCGGGACGTCCGTTGCGCCTGTGGTGCTCCGGCTGGGCGGGATCTACGGCCCCGGGCGGACGCGGCTGATCGACCAGGTGCGCGGCGGGACTGCTGTGATTCCTGACTCGGTTCCTGACGTGCCGCGGTACACCAACCGCATCCACCGGGATGACGCCGCCGCCGCGATCGTGCAGCTGTGCACCATGGCCGCCAGCCCCTCTCCTGTTTACCTTGGCGTGGACAATGATCCCGCCGAGCTTGGCGACGTCCTGCGGTTCCTGGCGTCCGAGCTGGGACTGGAGGCCCCGCCGTCGGGCGTTGTTCCACCAGCGCGGGGCGGGAACAAACGGTGCAGCAACGCGCTGCTGCGCGGCACCGGTTTTGAGTTCACGTATCCGGGTTTCCGCGAAGGGTACCGGGAGATTCTTGCCGGGACCGGAGTACGGCACCCGTAAGCTGGCTACAACTGAACGTCGAGGGGAACGTCGAGCGGCTCTTCGATGTCGGTCTCGATGAAGGGGAACCATGGATTTTCAGCACATTATCGAGGCCGTGGGCCGGTTTATGGACTTTGCCGGCGTGGCCGTGATGGTGATCGGCGCCCTCGTCTCCATCCCCATGGCACTGCGCGGCTACCAGCCCCGGCGCCTGCCGCAGGGCGCCGAGTCCCTGTCCGTCTATCGCTCCTACCGCCAGCTGCTGGGCCGCTCCATCCTGCTGGGACTCGAACTCCTGGTGGCGGCCGACATCATCCGCACCGTCGCCGTCACCCCCACTTTTGAGAGCGTGGGCGTGCTGGCGATCATCGTGCTCATCCGGACGTTCCT
Organism: Micrococcaceae bacterium Sec5.7; assembly: GCA_039636785.1. Classification (NCBI taxonomy): domain Bacteria; kingdom Bacillati; phylum Actinomycetota; class Actinomycetes; order Micrococcales; family Micrococcaceae; species Micrococcaceae bacterium Sec5.7. Next base: position 524,989 of record CP144169.1, read on the forward strand.
GAGCTTCTCGCTCGAGCTCGAAATCACCGGACGGTGGCCTTGGCAGAAGGAGCCTGCTCCCTCCGCTGCCCGCGTACCTGCTCAATGAACGGAAGGGTGAACTCGGTCTCGATCCGCTTCCAGGCGGCATCCCCGACAGTGCCGGTCATCATTCATGGCCGGGGAAGCGACGCAGTGCGGAAGCGACCAAAGACCTAACCTTCACAGTCGGTGCAATAAGCATGGCTGGCCCTTTCGCGGGCGATCTGCGAACGGTGCCGGACCAGAAAGCATGAGTAGCAGGTGAACTCATCCTCTTTCTGCGGTATGACCGTGATAGTCAGTACCTCACCGGACAGGTCAGCGCCGGGCAGCTCGACACCTTCGGAGGTGTCGGCCTCGTCCAGTTCGCGCACGACGCTGCGGGCATCCGGGGCGTTCGCGGAGCGGAGGGCCGCCAGGGAGGCGTTGCGTGTTTCCGCGACATCGGATCGGACTTCGTCGTAATCGGTTGCCACTGGTTTATTCTCTTTCCCGTTGTATCGACTTTCCGGGATTGAACGGTACCCTATGCGGCCGGGGGCCGGCTGCGATGGTACAGAATGCGTCCCCTGCGGGGAGGAGCTACCCGAGCAATAAACGGCGCGAGCTCATCTCTTGTAAACCTCGCGCCGGTGCGCGACCCGGACGACGGTGACGGTCAAGATGGTGTCCTCGGTCTCGAGGAGCACCCGGTAGTCCCCGATCCGGATCCGCCAAGCACTTTGTTCACCGGTCAGCTTCTTGCACGCCGTTGGGCGGGGATCGATTCCGAGTTCGGCGATCGAGACCAGAATTCCCCTTCGCGTGCTGGCGTCCAGCCTGCGGATCTCTTTGGCAGCCCTTGTGGTGAAATCGACCGTGTAGCCGGCCACGCCTAGAGCTCAGCCTGCAGCTCGGCCAGGCTCACGCGCCGGCCATGGTCGTCGGCCTTGGCCGCACGGAATTCGACAAGATCCACCGCCTCTTCGAGTTCCTCGAGGCGCGCAAAATCTTCCACACCTATCAGGACGGCGACAGGCTTGCCATGGCGGGTGATCTGCACGCGCTCACGTCAATAGTTTGCCCTGTTGACAACATCGGGCAGATGTTCGCGCAAAGCGCCTACAGTGACAGAGCTCGAGTCGATTTCCATACACACAGCTTGCGCCATTTCTAGCGTTTCGTACGTAAAGTACGAAACGCGAAAAGACTGGCAGACACGGTTATTGAAGAGCCGGGAGTAGCCGGGCCAAATCGCGCGCTGCTTGCGGCGTGTCCGGTTAGCCCACTCCGATCGTTGTCGAGAGATACTCGGATCATGACGCGACTGGAGTTCCGGCCGGACTACGGTCCGGGACCGTTATGGACCGAAGAAGGGAAGCCCGTCGATTTGCCATCGCTGGGTTTCCCGCCTGGACTGGTTGAGCGGGTCCGGTTGTGGAACTCCCAGTACGAAGAGGGCAAGATACCGATCAAAGGTCCGGGCGATACTGAGTGGATTGGAGAGGGAGTGGCTCTTCTCCGTCACATTCGCTCTGGCCTGTGCCATGGCGTCGACGTTGTGGTTACGGAGCCGTGGTGGGGTGAAGCACACCTCTGACCAGTTCAAAGCTGCCGCACGCGGGCTCCCAAGAACCGACCTATGGAGTGTGCACATGAATTCGACGGCAAGAGTTGAAATTGACCTTGTTGACGAGGAGCGGAAGCTGCTGTGGCGCGGGCTTCTGGAGTGGGGCGGGCCGGCTCGATGCAGCGAGGCGATGGCGATCGCCTTGGGATTTCGCGGAGTCGCTGATCTGCTGGAGGAAGGCCAGAGAATGGCCGACGACCTGAAGGCGGGACGGGCCCTGACAAGATGCGACTGGCGCCGCGCCCTCCTTGCCACCGAGGTCGCATTCGCTAGTGATGTTGTGGGTTCAGGGATCGACTGGTCCACAACGACGGGCATGGACGACGACCGAACGCTGAGAGTGCTTCGGTCGGCGCAGCGAAAGCTGGCCTCAGCCATAGACTGAAATCAGGAGTCACCGAGTGCTCAGGGCGCGCGTCGCTGCGGTCGTCGCGGGTTTGTGTGCTTCGATAGCGGCATGTTCATCCTTCCGAGCTCGGAGAGTTCACTTCTCGTGCGCAATACCTTTAGCGACCAAGGCGGTTGGGAGAATGCGCGTTCCGCAGCGCTTGACGAGAACGAAGACGGCTTCCGCGCCTACTTGAAGGTCGTTGATGACAGTGTCTGGGATCGCGCCGGCTGGGAGCAAGTTCGCCAAGCGGCCCTGACGGCGCGTGAACATGCAGCGGTCCTGTTCATTGTGGACAGTCTTGCCCCTGAACACGATTACCCGATACAGGTCGTTGATTTGAGCGAAGAGTCGCGGCCACCTTTTCGATGCATCGCTCGTGAACTCTGGGGAGTCGATAACAACCTCAACCTCGCGAACATGGACTGGGAAGAGTTCGCGAACCGCACGGATCACCGCGGCGTCTTCAGAGGGTTCGTCTGACCGTTCTTGTTGCGGCGACGTATTCGGCGTAGGACGCAGCTGAGTCGATGGCATGCCGTTCGATGGTGGCGGAGGAGTAGCCAAGGGCTTCAGCGATGAGGGGCACGGGTGCGATTTTTGTTAGCTCATGGAGGGTGCCGAGTCGGGCAGCGCTCGTGCTGAAGACTGATCGGAGGCGCTGCCGGAGGTGGCCCCGGGTGAATGTGCTGTCCGGGGGACATGCCGCGGAACACCCAGTTGCTGTTGGGATGTGCTGCGGTGAGGTCGCGGCCCGGGTCGGATGCCAGTTGTCGCCAGGGAGCGTCGAGTGGTTCGGGGAGCCGCTATACGGTCGGCCTCACGCAGTCGGCTACCCTCCTCTGACAACCAACCCGACAACACCGAATTGGACGATGTCGTGCCACCGGGCCAATGCGAGGGTCGGCAGAATCCGCGGATCCCTCACCGGACGTTGCGCTCATCGGGCAGTCGTAGCTGACGGATTCGTCCGTTGCCGCCCCTACCCCATGACCGCGGGCCGCGCGCTTGAGCCAGATCCCGATCATCGGGTCGGATGACTCCGGGTTCGGTGCACAGTGACCCCAGTGCCAGCTCACAATGCTCAGGACCTCACCAGATGCCGCATCTGCGATCGTGAGGCCACCGGGGCCGGCGGTGTCGCTTCGGGCAATCGTGCGCCGCGGGTCGCGCGGTCCCCAGTCGTCGAACTCTGAGTCAGCACCGGTCAGCTCCGGCAGGTCGCTTTCTTGCGTGACCCGCAACACCACAGCCGACACTATCCGGCCATCCGAGAAGGGGGTACGAAGCGTCCGATGAGGGATACCCTACTGGGTGGCTCGACCGCCCTGCAGCGTGGAGGGCCGGCCGAAAGTGAGCAGTTTTGGAGTAGCGCCGGTCACGGAGCCATGCCTAGACTGATCGCCATGGACGTCACCATCCACGCGAGCTTCCTCCCCCACAACCGCCCGGACGCCTCCCTGGCCTTCTACCGCGACACCCTCGGCTTCGAGGTCCGCAACGACGGCGGATACGGCGGGATGCGCTGGATCACGGTCGGCCCTGCCGACCGGCCCGGGACGTCCATCGTCCTTTAAGCTCGACAAGCCCCCGGGTCGATCTGACCCACGACTTCAGGAGTGACCATGACCGGCTCTTCCACCGAGGGAATCAAGACCGTGCTGCATCCCGTGTCCGACCTGGCGACGGCCAAGGCGGTGTACACCGCCCTGCTCGGCGTACCGCCGCAGACCGACGGGCCCTACTACGTCGGCTTCGAGGCCGCGGGCCAGCACATCGGGCTGGTGCCGGGCGGTGGACCGCAGGGCATGACCTCGCCGGTGGCCTACTGGCACGTGCCGGACATCGAGGCGAAGCTGGCTGAGGTGACCGCCGCGGGTGCCACCGTGAAGGAGCCCGCGCACGACGTCGGTGGCGGCCGCTTGGTGGCCACCGTCACCGACGCCGATGGCAACGTCCTCGGGCTGCTTCAGGACCGGTGAGGGCCGGCCCCCCGCGCTCAGCGTCGTCGCGGCACATGGCCGCGCCGCATCCAGGCCTGGCGCGAGGTGAACGAGATGCCCGACCGCGAGCTGATGCGCGGCGGCCGCTGGTTGGTCTGACGCCCCGGCCGGGCCCGACGATCAGGTAGACAGCGGACCGTTGCAGCGACCGCGCCGACGAAGGAGAATCAGACGTACTGCTCGAAGCTGGTCAGATGGAGCCAGGCGACGCCGACGGAGACCGCGAAGGCGGCCCCGCGTAACAGATGGAGAGACGATGAGCACGGACACGAGGACGGACACGCAGTCGCCTGAGCTGCACTTTGCCGACAGCCACGATCTGATCCGCGTGCAGGGTGCGCGCGAGAACAACCTCAAGGACATCAGCATCGAGATCCCAAAGCGCCGGCTGACGGTGTTCACCGGCGTCTCCGGCTCGGGCAAGAGCTCGCTGGTGTTCGGCACGATCGCCGCGGAGTCGCAGCGGATGATCAACGAGACCTACAGCGCCTTCGTTCAGGGATTCATGCCAACGCAGTCCCGGCCGGACGTCGACGTGCTGGAGGGGATCACGACGGCGATCATCGTCGACCAGGAGCGGATGGGCTCCAACTCCCGCTCCACCGTGGGCACCGCCACCGACGCCAACGCGATGCTGCGGATCGTCTTCAGCCGGCTCGGGCAGCCGCACATCGGCTCGCCCCAGGCATTTGCCTTCAATGTCCCCTCGGTGAGTGGAGCGGGCGCAGTCACCATCGAGCGCGCCGGGCGGACCGTGAAGGAACGACGCAGCTTCACCGTCACCGGCGGCATGTGTCCACGATGCGAGGGCATGGGCAGCGTGACTGACTTCGACCTGTCGGCGCTCTACAACGACAGCAAGTCGCTCAACGAGGGTGCCCTCACGATCCCCGGCTACAGCATGGATGGCTGGTACGGCCGCATCTTCCGCGGCTCCGGCTTCTTCGACCCGGACAAGCCGATCCGCAAGTACACCAAGAAGGAACTGCACGACCTGCTCTACAAGGAGCCGACCAAGATCAAGGTCGAAGGGATCAACCTGACGTACGAGGGTCTGATCCCGAAGATCCAGAAGTCGTTCCTGTCCAAGGGCGTCGACGCCCTGCAGCCGCACATCCGCGCCTTCGTGGAGCAGGCCATCACCTTCACCGTCTGCCCCGAGTGCGACGGAACCCGGCTCAGCGAGGCGACTCGATCGTCGAAGATCAAAGGGATCAACATCGCCGACGCCTGCGCGATGCAGATCAGCGACCTCGCCGGGTGGGTGCGCGATCTGGTCGAACCGTCGGTGGCGCCGCTGCTTGAGTCGCTGGGCGACACCCTCGACTCGTTCGTCGAGATCGGGCTGGGCTACCTCTCGCTGGATCGGCCGTCGGGCACGCTCTCGGGCGGCGAGGCGCAGCGGACCAAGATGATCCGCCACCTCGGCTCCTCGCTCACCGACGTCACCTACGTCTTCGACGAGCCCACCATCGGCCTGCACCCCCATGACATCCAGCGGATGAACGAGCTGCTGCTGCGGCTGCGGGACAAGGGCAACACGGTGCTCGTCGTGGAGCACAAGCCGGAATTGATCGCGATCGCCGACCATGTCGTCGACCTCGGACCCGGCGCCGGTACTGCGGGCGGCGCCGTCTGCTTCGAGGGCACCCTCGAGGGGCTGCGTGCCAGCGGCACCATCACCGGCCGCCATCTCGAGGACCGGGCCACCCTTAAGGAGAAGGTGCGGACGCGCACCGGCACGCTGGAGATCCGCGGCGCGACGGCGAACAACCTGCGTGACGTCGACGTCGACGTCCCGCTCGGGGTGCTTGCCGTCATCACCGGCGTCGCCGGCTCCGGCAAGAGCTCGCTCGTGCACGGGTCGATTCCCGCTGGCGCGGGTGTGGTGTCGATCGACCAGGGCGCGATCCGTGGCTCGCGACGGAGCAACCCGGCGACGTACACCGGACTGCTCGACCCGATCCGCAAGTCGTTCGCGAAGGCCAACGGCGTGAAGCCGGCGCTGTTCAGCGCCAACTCCGAGGGCGCCTGCCCCACCTGCAATGGCGCCGGCGTCATCTACACCGACCTGGCGATGATGGCCGGCGTCGCCACCACCTGCGAGGAGTGCGAGGGGAAGCGGTTCCTGGCATCGGTGCTGGAGTATCACCTCGGCGGCCGCGACATCAGCGAGGTGCTCGCGATGTCGGTGAACGAGGCCGAGGAGTTCTTCGGCGCCGGCGAGGCGCGCACGCCGGCCGCGCACGCCATCCTCGACCGGCTCGCCGACGTCGGGCTCGGCTACCTCAGCCTTGGCCAGCCCCTCACCACGCTGTCCGGCGGCGAGCGGCAGCGGCTCAAGCTGGCCACGCATATGGCCGAAAAGGGCGACGTCTACCTCCTCGACGAGCCGACCGCCGGGCTGCACCTCGCCGACGTCGAGCAGCTGCTCGGCCTGCTCGACCGGCTCGTCGACTCCGGCAAGTCGGTCATAATCATCGAGCACCACCAGGCGGTCATGGCGCACGCCGACTGGATCATCGACCTCGGCCCCGGCGCCGGCCACAACGGCGGCCGGGTCGTTTTCGAGGGCACACCCGCCAACCTCGTCGCCGCCCGCTCCACCCTCACCGGTGAGCACCTCGCGGCCTACGTCGGCACCTGACCGAGGCCCTCGCTGACACACGCCCCGATCCCCCAATGGCGCCTGCCCTGTGTCAGGGATTCACTTTTCGGACATGGGTGGTCGCGGCATCTAACTCTGTTCCGGCAGTGCTTGCCGGGCGCAGTGGCGGAACAGGCGTGCCGGTGGCGTTCTCCACGAGCACCGAATGCTGCTCGCCTGGGCCAAAGGCGTTTCTTTCACCCCACTGGCGCAGGCCCAGGAGGATTGTGAAGAGGTCTCTGCCCCGTTCCGTGAGCAGGTAGTGCGAGCGCGTACCACCGTCGTTGCTGCGCTGCGTCAGGATGCCCTGCTCAACGAGGGCGCGGAGGCGGTCGGCCAGGATGTTTTTGGCAATCCCGAGGCTCTTCTGGAACTGGCTGAAGCGCGGCTGGCAGGCAATGAGATTTTCATCACGCATGATCCGGCGCACCAGTTCAGCTGAACACTCGGTCCCGGCGGCGGCCAGGTCCGCGTGGATCCGCCGGTACCCGTAGGTGCCGTCGGAATCGTCAAAGAAGCGGTGGATACGGGCTGCCAGGGCGTCCCTGCGGGCCGCGGTGGCCGATTGCGGGCGCTTGAGCCAGTGGTAGAACCCCGAGGTCGAGACGGCCAGCCAGAGGCACAGCTTCGTCACCGGATTCGTCTCGGACGGGTCATTCTTCTGGGAATCAATGTATTCATACTTGCTCACTACCGCTGCTCCCTCGCGAAGTAAGCGCTGGCTTTTTTCAAGAATAGATTCTCAGCCCGCAAGTCCTGGATTTCCTTCTCCAGTTCCTTCAACCTGGCCACATCGGCAACGGTCGCCGGGGTCTCGGTACCGCCATTGCTTTCACGGTATTTGATCAACCAGCGACGCAGGGTCTCGGCCCCGACGCCATAGGCCTTGGCGACCTCTACGACAGGCTTGGAAGTGCTGATGACCTCACGGCACAAATCGTCCTTGAAGTCCTGGGTAAATGTACGACGTGACGCAGACATGCTGCTGTTCTCACTTTCAATGGAACCCCCATTTTAGGAGGGCCCACTGTCCGAAATCCCCATAGCAGTCCAGTTTGCTTTGGCCCGTAGTTTGCGGAGTTGGTGCCAGGTGGCAAAGCGGCGCAGCAGCCGGGCGTGTTCGGGATCAGCCACGGCGGCCAGATGGGTGTCCAGCCATCTTTCGAAGAGCAGGAGTTGCCGGTCCTTGAGGGGCAGGACTCCGCTTTGCATGAGCAGATCGTAGATAGGCGGCGGTTCTCCAGTTGGGCAGTTGCTGGAACGCTTCGTGGGTCAGTGCGAGCCGGCCGGTGGCAAGGTCCCCCAGCAGGGCCCGGGGCTGGGACTCCGGAGCCAGCCCAGCCCTAGGACCGGCCGCTGCATGGTCCTCAGCTGATCAAACAGCGGGAGCAGGGGTGGGTGGATGCGGCCAGTGCCGTCATCCAGCAGCGTCCTCAGCCGGTCGGTGAGGGTGCATCGTTCGCACAGTCTGCCGCCGAGCAAACGTCCTTCGAAGCGGCAACAGTTGCAGAAGAAATCGCGGGCAATTCCTGCACAGTCCCGGCAGACGGGCGCGCCTGCACTGTCCCGGCCCGGCAGTAGACGCCCGGGACCGCAGCCGGGGCAGGGACCGTAGGTGCGGGTGGCTTTGTCCAAGCAGGTCCGGCAGATTGGTCCGTCCGACCAGTTCGCCGCCTTGGCGGCCTGTCGGCCGCAGCGGGCACAGATGCGTATATGCCACCGCTCATATTTCGTGCGGGTCGATGATTTCATCGGTGACGGTGGCCGTGCTTTCTGCGGCCACGGCCACCAAAGTGGCGTAGCGGCGGTGCGGCTCGAACTTGGCCAGATCGGCGGGCGTCATCTGCCCGCCCTCACGGGCGATATTGAGCAGACGGTTCTGATGGACCTGGCGTTCGATGCCGGCGGGCAGGTCGAGCGCCTGCCAGGCTTTGAGTCGTTCAATGTGTTCGAGCATGTGCCGTGAGTTCGGTTTCACCGGTGACTGGCGCAGCCAGGCAAGCCGGGTGGACTTTCGTTCTTCCCGGCGTTTGAGCAGATCGTCCAAACGCCTTCGGTGGTCGGCGGACAGGGCATCAGTCAAGGCGGCATAGATGCGGCGGTTGGCCCGCGTGATGGCTTCGGCGCAGATGCGTTCGATGACGTCCAATGCCGGAATCACGACGCGCCGGCGGCGTAGGGCGTCGAGCACGCTGCCGGCCAGCACGACGCCCTTGTCGGACTGCAGGGCCAGCTCCGTGGCCGAATGCAGGGCATTGCGGTAGTCGGTGAGGCCGAAAGGGTCCATGTCGAGGTATGTGCGCAGCTCAAGCAGATGCTCGCGGCGTGTTTCTTCCCGTGCGGCATACGCCGGCCAACAGGCCGGGTCGATGCCAAGTTGCCCGCCGATCCAGTGCAACAGCGCTGCTGGGACATCGGCCTCGGCCGATAGACCTTGTCCGGGGAAGCGCAGCAAACACAACTGCGCAGCGACGCCTAAACGGTTCGAGTCGCCGCGTCTCTGGCGGATCATTGCCAGGTCGGATTCGCTGAATGTGTACTGCCGGATCACCTCATCCTCAGTATCGGACAGTGCGAGCAGACTCTCGCGCTCAGAGGCAGACAGGATCGAACGACGCGGCATTGGTGTTCCTCTCGATAACGAAGGAAAAAAGGGGAACCGGGGATATTGAGGACCGGATGTCCTCTTTCGAAGGTGAGCATGCGGAGGTCAGCGAGTGATTGCACCGATTTTCTTGCGATGGGCGCGTTCAATGGCCCGGTAGACGGTGGACCGGCCGACGGAGAATAGCTCGGCCAGCTCGCTCATGGTGTGCTCGCCGGCTACGTGCAGTTCGACAAGATGGGTTTCCTGCTTGAGAGAGAGCTTTGGCCGCTTCCCGCGCAGCCGTCCCTTGGCCTTGGCAACCTTCATTCCTTCGCGGGTGCGCATGCTGATGAGGTCGGCTTCGAACTCGGCAACCATCGCCAGCACGTTGAACAGCAGTTTGCCCATCGGATCGGTTGGGTCGTGGACAGAGCCACCAATGCTGAGTTTAATTTCGCGGCTGGCGAGGTCGTCTGCTATTTCGTGGGCGTCCCGGACGGAACGGGCCAAGCGGTCGAGTTTGGTGACGACGAAGGTATCCCCGGCCCGGCACGCTGCCAGGGCCTCACGCAGTCCGGCGCGGTTCTTGTTTCTGCCGGTGAATCCGTGATCAACATAGATTCGTTTCGGTTCTACGCCGAGGGTAGCCAGGGCGTCGCGCTGGGCGGTGAGGTCTTGCTCTTCCGTGGACACTCGGGCGTAGCCGACCAGTAGTTTAGACATGCGGACCAGTGTGTCATATAAGGCCCCATCACCGGTCAGTTCACCGGACGGGTCTTACGGGACGGTCGGCAGCCAGTGCTTGCAACGGTGCACTTCTGTCAGTTTCCGAAGTCGACTGCACAGAATGTCCAAAGCCGTCTGCACAGCCCGCCCGTTGGGGGATCGGCGAATTCAGGCGGTCGTTGCAACGGCGGGTTTTTCTGGTTCAAATAGTAGCCGTTCCATGGCTTGGGCGGGGGTGATGCCGCCCAGGGTCTTGCGGGGTCGGGCGTTGAGTTCGGCTGCGACTTCGAGCAGCCGCTCGGGTGAGTGCACGGACAGGTCGGTGCCCTTGGGGAAGTACTGGCGCAGGAGTCCGTTGGTGTTCTCGTTGGTGCCGCGCTGCCAGGGTGAGTGCGGGTCGCAGAAGTAGATGTCCATGTTGGTCGCCATGGTGATCTGGCGGTGTTGGGCAAGCTCGGTGCCCTGGTCCCAGGTCAGCGACTTGCACAGGTGCTCCGGCAGGGTCTTGATCCTCGCCAGCAGGCCGTCACGGACAGCGACGGCGCCGTGGTCATCGGGCAGGTGGACCAGCATCGTAAACCGGGTCTGGCGCTCCACCAGGGTGGCGATGGCCGAGCGGCAGTTCGACCCCAGGACCAGATCCCCTTCCCAGTGGCCAGGGACGGCGCGGTCGGCGACCTCGGCGGGTCGTTCGCTGATCAGGATCATGTCCGGGATCTTCCCCGCCCGCTTGCCGGTGGGGCGTCTTGGCCGCCTCACGGCGCGGCCTGTGCGCAGGTGTTGGTGCAGGTCAGTGCGCAGGTGACCGCGGCCCTGCACATACAGCGCCTGGTAGATCGTCTCGGGACACACTTGCATCTCCGCCCGGTCCGGGAACGTCGTGGCGAGGTGGTCACTGATCTGCTCGGGACTCCACTTCACGCACAACTTGGCCTGTACCAGGGATGCCAGTTCCAGGTCATCGAACTTGCTGGCCTTGGGTCGGTGACCGCGCAGCTCGGCCCGTTTCTGCGCCGCATACGGCGCATACTTTCCCCGCCCCCGCGCGCCCGTCCCGGGGCCATTACGGCGCAGTTCACGGCTGACCGTCGATGCAGACCGCTTGAGCTGCGCTGCGATCGCCCGCACACTTATTCCGGCCAGGTGCAGGTCCGCGATCTGCAGTCGGTCATCCAGGCACAGGTACCGGCCCGAAGGTTCGGGTTTCTTGCGCGGGATCCGCCCGCCGGTCCCTTGACGCCAATGACGGCCAGTTCGTCGATCCACTCCAACAGCCTCGCACGCCGCGATCAGCGTCGAGCCCTGGGCCATCAACACCCAGAACCGGGCCTCCTTTTCGATCCGTTCCTTCTTCGACAACATGGGCAACACCTCACAATAAAAAGGGGTGTTGCAACGACCGATTGAACTCGCCATCCCTTACCGGGACACCTTGGGGCTTACTAAGAACGGATCCCGCTCTGCGTCGCGAAGATCAGGGCAACAGGAACGACACAGACTATGGAAGCCTTCTGCTCCTGCTTAGAGCGACAGTCCCAACAATGCGGGTTCGACAGTCGCTGCCGTGTAAGGATGAACTCGACATGACGTCTAGTCATGCATGTGGTGACGCTACTTTGTGCATCGCGGGGCAGTGCTGAACTGATTAATCTCCTAGTAGCGCGCCCATTTATTCTTAAAATTGGGGTGTTAGCGTGGACAAGGTTGAAACGGTCTCTCACGGTGCAAGGTGGTTCCGAGCTGCACTGCAAGTCAATCCATTTGGATACGTTGGCCACCCCGCCCCAAGCCAGACTTTCACTACCGAAGCCGATTACAACGCCGCACTGCTCGACGAATGTGAGGCACAAGGCATCTCCGTGCTTGCCGTCACGGACCATTGGAAGGCAAGCACTGCGGCCGGCCTCATCACCGATGCAGAAAAGCGCAACATCACTGTTCTGCCGGGGTTTGAAGCAAACTGTAGTGAGGGATTTCACCTGCTGGTTATCTTCGAGGCGGGAACCGATCTCGACTTCATCACTGCGGCCATTGGCGCCTGCGGACTACCTGCAGATGACCCGCATGGCCCTGGGGACAAATCGTTTGCGGACATAGTTGCGCAGATGGCGAGTAAAGGCGCATTGATCATTCCCGCCCACGTCAACGTCGCGACCTCAGGCTTGCTTGCACGTGAATCAGGCAAACCGCTACAGAACATCATCAAGTCCGATTACATCTTGGCAATGGGAACGACACCTTCTCAATTGCCCCACCCCTACGTGTCAGGGTTGGGTGAGGCCAGTACCTCATAGCAACTTCGTCTAATTCGTAGGGCGAGAATCAGGAACATCACTAATGTCTATCTCCACAATTTCCCCGGTGCGGGAAGATGGGTCCATGAGTAATCCTGGCCCCCGCGCCGGTGGCCCGAGTCCTCGAAGGTCGTTCACTCCGGCACAAAAATTAGCCCACCTGGACGCCTACCAGCAGGCCTGTGATGACGGCACCGGCGGCGGAGCCTACCTGCGGAGCGAGGGCCTGTATTCCTCGCAGATCACCGAGTGGCGCAAGCTCCGTGATGCCGGCGTGCTCGAGGGCAAAAAGCCCGGTGAGACGATCGGCAAACTCACTGCTGAACAAGCAGAAATCGCTCGTCTACGCCGGCAGCTGGAGGTGAGTGAACGCAAGCTGGCACGGACGGAAGCTGCGTTATCGATTATGGAAAAAGCACGACAGCTTTTGGAGGATATCTCCGAAAGCGCGGAACAACAGCCCTGGTACAAGAAACCCTGACCAGAGCCTATACCGACCTTACAAAGGCGGACATTCCAACCAGGGAAGCGGCCCTCCTGGCCGGGATATCGAGGGCCACAGCGACCCGTAAGCCCCGGACACCGGTGACCGATTTGATGCCCGCCTCGGCCCCACTGAACAAGATCAGCCCAGCCGAACGCGCACGGATCCTGGCCACGGTGAATTCGGAGCGATTCGTGGACCTGCCGCCGGTCCAGATCTACGCCCAGCTCCTGGACGAGGGGATCTATTTGTGTTCAATCTCCACGTTCTACCGGGTTCTGGCCGAGAACAGCCAGGTCAAGGAACGCCGCCGGCAGGCACGCCATCCCCCCAGGACGATTCCGGAACTCATCGCGACAGGGCCCGGCCAGGTCTACTCCTGGGACATCACCAAACTCGCCGGTCCAGTGAAGGGGAAATACCTCGATTGCTACGTCATGATCGACATCTACTCCCGCTACATTGTCGGAGCCTACGTCCACGCCCATGAGTCCGGGGAGCTGGCGGTGGAGATGATGAAGGAGATCTTCGGCATTCACGGCATCCCGGAGATCGTCCACGCCGACCGTGGGACGTCCATGACGAGTAAAACGGTTGCCGCATTGCTCTCTGACTTGGAGGTCACCCGGTCGCATTCTCGGCCCCGGGTAAGCAATGACAACCCGTACAGCGAGGCGTGGTTCAAGACGCTGAAGTTCGCTCCCGTGTTCCCTGAACGCTTCGGCTCGCTGCCCGATGCGAGGACCTTCATTGCGTCCTTCGTCGACGGGTATAACCACACTCATCGCCACACCGGAATAGGCCTGAACACCCCCGCAGATGTCCACTACGGCCTTGCCGCCGGCAAAGCCGTCGAGCGCTCGAAAACCCTGGCCGCAGCACGCCAGAGGAACCCCGAACGATTCGCCACCAGGAAGGACCCCAAAATCCTGGTCATCCCCGACACGGCATGGATCAACAAACCAGCCGAGAAAAACGAAACAAAAGCAGCAGCCTAACTCCCACTGGCCTCATTCGCCTTGACAAATTCCGCACGGGGATCAAGAAGCGATTCTTGAGAACAAGAAACCTTACCGGCGAGCACATCGACTTGTGGAAATTTATGCCGACGATGTCTCACACCCATCAGCGCTGAGCAGCGTCGGTGCCACCACCTGGTTCAAGATGGCACGTCCCTCTCTACGAGGACTGCAGCACGCGCTTCGCACGCCTGAGACTCGAGTTCGCTTGACGTCACCGCCGCCCCTTCGCGGCACGCGGCTTTGCGCTATTTCGTGGATTGGAGGATTCCTTGACGGTCTTCGGATCCCAATCGGTCCTGAACTAACGGCACTGATCGGCGGCCGTGGCACCGGCAAATCTACGGTGATTGAAAGCTTGCGCTTCGCGCTGGACCAACCACCTATCGGCGAAGATGCGCTACATGACCACACCGGCGTCGTGCAAAAGGTACTCGGCGCGGGAGCCATCGTGCGCCTAGAAATAGAGAAGTACGAGCCCACTCCGGCTCAATATGTCATCCAGCGAACCGTTGGTGACCCACCGTTGGTCTTCGACGCGAGTGGAACAAGAACGCAGCAGCTGCCAAGTGACATAGTTGGTGATTTTGAGGCATTTGTGAGTATTTGAAGCTTTGAGCGCCACCTGTTCGTGCGGTTCAGCGCCGGGGTTCGTGCGAGAGAGCGCCAGCGGTCGCGGGGCCTGGCGCCGCTGACGCTCTCCGTGACGGTTGCTAGGCGGTTGCGAGTGCTGTGTGCTCGCGCATGTTGTAATTGCCTGTCTCGACCCAGATCGTGTTGTGGATGATCCGGTCCATGATCGCGTCGGCGTGAACGCCGGAGCCGAGCCGCTGGTGCCAGTCCTTCTGCGAGTACTGGGTGCAGAACACTGTTGACGTCTCCCCGTAGCGGCGTTCCATCAGTTCCAGCAGCATGGTGCGCATCGATTCCGTGGGCCGATCCAGCAGCCACTCATCGATGACCAGCAGGGTGAATGCCGCATATTTGCGCAGGAACTTGCCGGATCCGCCAGGGGTGTCTTGGGCGGCGACCCAGGCTTCCTCGAGGTCGGGCATGCGGACGTAATGCGCGCGGATGCGGTGTTCGCATGCGCGTTTAGCCATCGCGCACCCCAGGTAGGACTTCCCCGACCCGGTGAACCCTTGGAAGACAACGTTCTGCTGCCGGGCCACGAACGAGCAGGTGCCGAGCTGGCTCAGCAGCGGCCGGTCAAGACCTCGCTCGTCGAGGAGGTCGATGCGGCGCAGGTCAGCGTTCGGGTAGCGCAGCCCCGCCCGCCGGATCAGGCCGGTGACTTTGGCATGGGTGAACGACGCGTAGGCGTCATCGACGACCAGCCGGAGACGATCTTCGAACGGCAGGCTGATGCTCAGCGTCTCGTCTTGGGTATCTATGGCCTCCAGCAGCTCGCCCGCGTTCATCTCCCGCAGCTTGCGTTTGGTTTCCGTGTCCAGGCGGCTCATCGGGTCCCTCCTGCGTAGTAGGAGCTGCCGCGCACGTATCCGCCATCTTCGTCATCAGGCTCCTCGACGTGCCCGGTTTTGTCCTGCCCGGTGTCCAGGATCGGCCGCAGGTGGGCGTAACGGGGCGATCGTATCGGACCGCGCAGCGCGAGCTGGCATGCGGCTTCCACCCGGGCTGGTGAGAACCTACGAGACAGACGCAGCACCGCCAGGGCCGGGTCGTAGCCGGCTTCCTCGATGCGGACAGACTCGAAGATCTTCTCGATCACGGTCCCGGTCGCCGGTCCCATCCGTAACGCCCAGGCGTCGATCCGGGCCCGGTCCCAGGCTTGCCAGCTGTGCCCCTCGGGAAGGTCGGCTTCGTTCGTCCGATACTGGTTCGTCGTCGTCACGGGCAGCAGCAGGTGGCTGGTCAGGCGCTCATCACCCCGATAGATCTCGAGCATGGTGTCCGTGACGCGAAGATCAACATGCGCGCCGATGTGGGTGAACGGGACGGAGTAGAAGTTTTTTGACCAGACCACGTGTCCGTTCCGGCCTACTTTGCGCCCATATGTCCAGGTGCTGATCTCGAAAGTCACCGCCGGCAACGGTTGCAGCAGCGGCTTCTCCTCGGCCGTGAACACGCTCAGCCGGGAGCCCTCCCGCTTCTGGAACGGCTGTCGGTTGTAGGCATCGATCTGCTCCCGAACCCGGGCCCGCAGCTGCACCAGGCTGGTGAACTGCTCCTGCCTCAGACCCGCAATCACCCAGGTGGCGACGTGGGAGACAGTGTTTTCTACGCTGGCTTTGTCTTTCGGGTGCCGCACCCGGCCCGGTAGTACCGCCGCCGAATAATGCGCCGCCATCTCCCGATAAGCGTCGTTGAGGACGACTTCGCCCTCGCGCGGGTGAGAGATCACCCCGGTCTTGAGGTTGTCGGGGACGAGCCTCGGGACCGTGCCGCCGAAGAATGCGAACATCGCCGCATGCGCGCGCAGCCACGACTCCTGCCGCATATCCAACGTCGCCTCCACGAACGCATACCTGCTGAACGGCAGGCACGCGACGAACAAATACACCTTCGAGACCTCTCCCGTTGCCGGGTCAACGAGCTGCATCGTCGGCCCGGACCAGTCGACCTCGACGCTGCGGCCGGCCTTATGGCCGACCCGAGACGACGCGCCAGTGACGTTGGCGTAATCGCCGTAAAGCCTGCAGAACCGGTCATAACTCATCGCCGCTTGCCCGGCCCGACTGCACCCGTCGAGATACTCCTGGTGCAGCAGCTTCAACGTCACCCCAACCCTGGCCAGCTCGCGATGCACCTGGACCCAGTCCGGCTGCGCGAACACGCTCTCCCGCACCCCGCGACCGGGAAACAGCGCCAGATACACCTCGCCCTCAGACTTCTCCGCAACATCGTCCCACCCGAGCCCGAGCTGATCCGCAGCATCGATCACCGCCTGAACGCTGTGCCTGGACATGCCCTGAGCAAGCGAGATCGCTCTGCCGGACAGGCCCTGGTTATGCAACTGCAAGACGAGCTTCGCCTTGATCTTCCGTACCATTACCGGTACTCCTTCCACCACGTGGCCCTCACGCGGTGGAAGGAGCTTTTCAGGTGGCGCTCAACCACACCAACACTGGCGCTGACCAGCGCAAATCGTGGGCTCGGACCCCGGCGCTAACCCGCACCACATATGGACCCCTCAAGAGCGAATATTCAGCATTTGGTCAGCATGAACTAGCGGAACTGGCTCACGACAAGAATATGCTCGCCGCTCTCATCCGCCGGCTCGGGGGTGATTTCGCCTCCGAACGGCGACGTCCAGGCCTAGTTGAGAAATCGGTCAAAAATCGTGCCGAGCTCAGCGAGACTGAAAGACTCCAGGAAGCGCTTGAAGCCGAGCTGGCCGCAATCCCCCGCTTGCAGGAGCAAGCAAACAAGTTCAACGAGACTGACCTGGGCTCCAAACTAGCTGCACAACGCAACATCACTCACGAACGGGCGATGTTTGATGAATTCGACCGACGAGTGCAAGCTGTCACTGACAGGATGGACTCCGTCGGTTCTAACTCGCTCGTCGAAGAACTTCGGACACAACTCCCCGAGTCCGCCGAGAGCAGCAGACGCGAGCACCTGGAAGCAGCGGCAAAGTCGGTAACTGATGCGGCGAATGTCATCGAGACCGCGTTCGCTGCAATAACTCGAGCTATCCACACCGCTCGTACGGAACTAACGGTATCGAGGACCTCGTGGGCAAACGCTGTGGAACCAGATCTTCAAACCCATGCGTCGACTATGCGCTTTTTAGTCGCGCAAGGTTACGAGCCTGACACCTATCTGAAGACCACGGCGGCCCTCACGGCGCTAACCCTTCGCGCGGAGGAGCGCAAAGCGCTTGACCTTCGTCATAAAAGTCTCCTAGTCGACCGGCAAGCACTACTCGGCGAGCTGGCCGTTCTGGATAGTGAGATCGTCTCAGATCTTCACAGGGCGATATCTGCAACCAACGCAGTGACCCGAGGCAAAGTGAATGTTCGACCCGTCCCGAATCCGGACCGTAGTTTGATCAGGTCAGTGATCGAGACGTATTTCAGAACACAGCGGACTCAGATAATGGCTGCAATAGAAGCCGAAGACTTCTCTGTTGCAAGCTTTGTGCAGGCAGTGCGCGGCGGCGTTCCAGCTTTGTTGAGCTACGGCATCACAGGCGCCCAGGCAGCCAACCTAGTTGGACACGGCGAACCGTTGCTGAGAGAGATGGAAGAGCATACTGTCGGGCTGGCCGTGGATGTCTTCCTCAACGTCGCGACCGATGGCGTGGAGCTCCGAAAGCTCGATGATTTGTCGAAGGGGCAGCGAGCCACAGCTCTTCTTTTACTACTCCTTGGCGTTTCAACAACACCGCTGGTCATCGATCAGCCGGAAGACGATCTCGACAATCGGTTCGTCTACGACGGCATCGTCCAGCACCTCCGGGACCTCAAGGGCACTCGGCAGATCCTAGTGAGCACACACAACGCCAACGTACCCGTTCTCGGAGACGCTGAGCTTGTTGTCGTCTTGGAGAGCGATGGTCGACGGGGCCGGACCGCAGCAGATGGCGTCGGCTCTCTCGATGAAGCGCCTATTCGGAAGTACGCAGAAAAAATTCTTGAGGGCGGTGAAGAAGCGTTCAGGGCACGGCGGCACCTCTACGGGTTCTGACGCGAAGTGATACTACGTTGGCCGGGCCTTTTTGACTCCTGGCATCGCTGGTCCTGCTGGATTAGGGTCCAGGTCCTTGCCTCTTATGGAATCACGGGCAATCCGCGACGTGGGACTCGTGATCATGAGCGCGGCAGCGCCTGCCCGTAAGCCGGTCCGTCGGTGGATCACGGCTTAGTCACCTTGCGAGCCTCGTTGTCGACGACTGGCTGGAGCAGGAAGGCCCGCTCGGCGAGGGTGCCCAGAGACGCTCGGTCCACGGGGGCGCTTTTCGCTGTTGGCGGCTATTGCGCGGGCTGGTGGGACGGTACCGGCCAACACGGACGGAACTCACGTCTGTGGACTTGACTCTGCCAATGCACCGACAATGATAGTGCAGTCTGGGGATAGTGGCGGCCCGGTCGTGTTCAAAGTCTCAGATGGCGTAAAGATCGCGGGTACGATCAGCGGTCAGTCAAACGGAGGCAACACAGTGTGGTTTGCGGACTCGGGTCTGCAGCAGCAAATCTTCGGCGTATCCCCAGCCCAATAGGATCAAAATGAATCGGATCAGGCGCATCACTCTCGCGACACCTATGGCAGTCGCAATGGCTCTCAGCGCCCTCACAGGGTGCGCTAATTCGACCGCGGGTGCGCCTGATCCGACAGTTCCTGCAACATCCAAACCGATGGATTCCCATCTGCCGACCCCCATTCAACCGGAGGGGAACGAGTTACCTAGGTGCGTGGGTCAGTAGTGAGGGTGCCGGTTTTTAAAACGCCGGCGGATTAACCGGGGCCTGTTAGTGGCGGCTGGGAGAATCGGGGGTATGGATACCGGTTCTTCCGCGCAGGATGGTTTGTTTGACGAGTCTCTGGTGGGGCGGGTCGAGCAGCCCGCCGATGTGCCGATGGATGCCAATGGTGGGGCCAGGAAGCGCTTCAAGGCGTTCGTGCCGGATGCGGTGATGCTGGTCCCGCCGTCGCTGGAGGAGTGGTTGCCCCAGGGGCATCTGGCCCGGTTCATTGGTGAGCTTGTTGACGGGGAACTGGATCTGACCCGGTTCTATGCCTCCTATGCCAAGGCGAAAGGCCAGCCGCCGTATGATCCGCGGTTGATGCTGCGGATCGTGCTCTACGGATACTGCGTCGGGGTGCGGTCCTCGCGGGAACTGGAAAAGGCGTGCACGGACGTCGTCGCGTTCCGCTGGCTGGCCGCCCAGCAGGCCCCGGATTTCCGGTCCATCGGACGCTTCCGCGAACGCCACCTCGCCGCGTTGGCCAACGTGTTCCTCCAGGCGCTGGAACTCTGCCGGGCCGCGGGCATGGTCTCGTTGGGCCACGTCGCACTGGACGGGACGAAGGTCCGGGCCAACGCCTCGCGGCACAAGGCCATGAGCTATGCCCGGCTGACCGCGAAGCAGAAGGTGTTGGCCGATGAGATCAGTGACCTGATGGCGGAGGCCAAGACCGTGGACGCGGCCGAAGATGCCCGCTTCGGGCCGGGCAAACGCGGTGATGAACTGCCCGTCGAACTGGCCAACCGGGCCCGGCGCGCCGCCGCGATGGCCACCGCCCGGGAATCCCTCGAAGCCGAAGCCGCGGACAAGGCCCGCCGCGAGGCCGAGGCGAAGGCCCGGGACCGTGGGGATGATGACGAGGATGTCTCCGGCAAGGGCGAAGCGGCCGCGTCGGCGGCGGAACCGAAGCCCACGGCGCAACGCAACTTCACCGACCCTGACGCCCGGATCATGAAGACCGCGGACGGTTCCTACCACTACTGCTACAACGGGCAGACCGTCGTTGATAAAGATCACCAGGTCATCGTGGCCAGCGAGTTGAACAACACCGCGGTGGACGTGCAGCAACTGGTCCCGATGGTTCAGAACGCCCAAGAGACCCTGAAGGCCATGCCCGGGAAGTGGAGCGCCGACGCCGGGTATTGCTCGGCGGCGAACCTGGAACACGTCAAAGACCTTGAAGCCAGTGGAACCACGGAGTTCTTCATCTCCACCAGGCGGATGAAACACGGACGCCCGGTCCCCGAATCACCCAGGGGCAGGATCCCGGCAAACGCCACCCCGGCCGAGCGAATGGCCCGGAAACTGAAAACGAAGAAGGGCCGGACGGTCTACGCCCGGCGCAAAGCCATCGTGGAACCGGTCTTCGGACAGATACACACCCGGCAAGGCAAACACGTTCTGTTGCGCGGGCTGGAGAAGGCTGCCGGGGAGTGGAAGCTGATGGCCGGCTGCCACAACCTGCTCAAACTCTTCAGTTACCGCACCGGCCCCGCCTGAACACGGCCCCGGGACGGGTGTCCCGGGATCGAGCCTGCACCACCGAACCGCTACCCATCGGAGCCTCCCGGCTTTCTCCCGCGAAAATGCCGGCGGCCGGCCCCCTTCCCAGGAAAAGGAGACCGCCCTCGGCCCGTCACGGCGCAAACCTGCGGAACCGTCAAACCACTACCGACTCACGCACCTAGTTCAAGTTTCAGCACTCATCGATCAAAAATTCCGACTAGAAATCGAAGCCATCGCTACGCATCGCAACTAAATCTGACAAGAATCGACAACGCTGCACAACATGACCAGCCTTGGCACACCCGGACCTTCCCGCGGAGGGTTCGGTTATCGGACACGTCCCGACGGCTTCTTGCATCTGGGACAAGCCAAGATGCCCGGCGAGGGATCCTTGACCGGTCATCTGGAGACTAGGCGTTCAGGAGCACAGTCGTTTGGGTTCCAGCATGCTTGAATCCCGCGCGGAGGGCCGTGCGGATGGAAGCGGTATTGTCCGTCCTGGCACGCCACTGCGGGACGAGGCCCAATGCCATGGCTTGGCCCGCGGCAATCGAAACGGCAGTGGCAGCATGTCCCTGCTGCCGCTGACCAGGTGCGGTGAGGACACCCATATGCGCCAGGCTGTCTTCCCAAATGTCGTATCCGCATCCTGCCAACGGAAGTGGCGTCGGCCCGTCGTCGTCCAATAGAACGAACGTATTCTTCATCTCGCTCAGGCCGACTTCTGCCGCGTCGTCCTGAGAGCAGGCGCGCTCCAACGAAAAAGCATGTTCTGGATCGCTGCTCACGGTCGGAACGAGGTCTGGGACGGATGGCACGGTGTCACAGAAATAGAGTCCTGCCTCGCCCAGTGGCTGTCCGCCATGCGGAGCGCTGATTTCCAGAAGTTTTGCATGACTTGCGAGTTCTTGGTCGGCAAGGTCGCGGGCTCCTTCAATGGCCCACTTTGGTCCAAACACAACGCCTACCCCGAACAACGAAACAAACATGAGCACGGAACTATCGCTTTTCTCTCGGTAGATCCTCGTGCTTTCCCTGCCAAGGATTCTTGGGGTAGACCGAGGATCTGCGCCCAAGTCGTTTGAACCCTCAGGACGGTGGCGGGACTCAGCTGCATGCACCGAATCTATCGGAGCCAGCCGCCGCCGTCTGTTAATTCGCCGGGGCGATTGAACGGAAGACCGCAGTCGTATGCGATGTGACCGCCCGTCCGTTAGCCGGTCCTCCACCGGCCGCCGCGCCATCTTGCTCCGCACTCTTCAAAAAGTGTCAGTTTCAGAAGTCGTCTGCACTGGATCCCGCGGAACTATGGGGCTTGTGCAGACGACTCCTGACACGGAAGCGTTCGAAGTCGCGTGCACCAACCGTCATTCTGTCTGAAGTCGCCTGCACGAACCGCCACCGACGTTCGGGACTTTTTAGGTGTTCGGCTAGGTCTCGGCGGTCAGCGTCTCCGGCGGACGGGGCGGCAGGTAACGGTAGAGGCTGGAGCGGGTGATACCCGTGGCTTCGACGATCTCGGAGATGGACTGATTTTCCTGGTCGCGAAGGTGGACGGCATAGGCGAGCTTCGCTGGATCGATCACGCTGGGCCGGCCGATCCTTTTGCCTTTAGCAACGGCACGCGCGTGGGCCGCGCGTTCGATCGCGTAGGTTCGTTCCATTTGGCCGAAGAGCGCGAGCATCACCACTGCCAGCTGCGACATGGGATCTTCTGGATTGGCGGAATCAACCCGGATCGGGTCAGCCAGGTTCCGGACGCCGACACCGCGGCCCGCCAGATCGTGGATGAGGTTCAGGGTGTCCCGGACGGTACGGCCTAACCTGTCCAGGGTGTGCACCACGATAACGTCTCCATCGCGGGCCTGGTCGAGGGCTTCATGCAGTCCGGGCCGGTTTGTCGTGGATCCGGATTTCTTGTCCACATAGATATGTTTGGTGGGAATCCCCTCGCCGCGCAGTGCGTCGATCTGCCGGTCGAGGTCCTGTTTCGCGGTCGAGACGCGGGCGTACCCAATTTCCATGGAACCACTGTACCGATACTTATCCTGCACGCTCCGCACGGGACGTCTGAAAGAAGATAATTGTGGAACGAAAAATCGGGGTGTGTCGCTATCTTTCGAAGGGGCATGCTTGGGCGTTCCACTTCCTAGGAAGTGGAACACCCTTCAGTTGCCCCGATTGTGGTTGTTCGTTCGAAATGGCTGCGGCCCCGGGCGAGGATCCATTGAGGGACGGCCGACTGGGCAGGCCGATAGTCATTCGACGCCGGCCATGTTGCCCCTGCCGGGAGGCAGGAGGGCATTTGCTTAACCCATGCCTGTCAGCGGGAGAGTGGGAACACGGTGCGTGTCAGCCCGGGCCTGGTTGGATAGGTGCTTGTTCTTGTTCGTGTTCGCGTGGATCGCTCGACGTGATGCCCGGCCCCTCGGGCCTCGTGCCGGTACGGGCTGCGCCTATGCCGGCAGCTACGACAAGGACTATGCCGATGAGGGCGCTGGTTCGGGGTGACTGGCCCAGAATGGTCGTCCCGATGATTAGAGCGATGGCGGGTTCAAGACTCATCAGTGTTCCGAATGCTGCGGAGGTCAGCCGCCGCAGGGCAAGCAATTCCAGGCTGAACGGGATCAGGGGCAGCAGCAATGCCAGGCCGGGGCTGATGATCAGGTCTTGCCAGTCGAGGTGACCAATTGCAAAGGGCCCGACGGTGACAGTCGCGACGATCGCGGCAACAGGCATGGAGACGCCCAGTGCGTGTAGGCCGGTCACCTCGTCGCCGGCCCTTTGAGTCAGGACGATGTAGCCCGCCCAGCAGGCTGCTGCACCCAGGGCCAGGAGGACGCCGACAGGGTCTGTTGTACCGTGCCATGGTTCGGTCAGTGCAAGTACCCCTGCTGCCGCGACCAGGGCCCACAACCGGGCCCTGCCCCGTCCGAGTGAGGTGGCCACCGATAAGGGTCCGAGGAACTCCAGCGCGCTGGCGGTGCCCAGCGGCAACCGCGTCACGGCGGCCATGAACATAATGGTCATCCCGGCGGTGGCGATCCCTAACAAGACGCACGTCAGCAGCGTGGAGCGCTTGAAGGCGGTTCGCCAGGGCCGGGTGATGGCGATCAGAATGAGCCCTGCCCAGAACAGGCGCAGCCACGCCACACCTGCCGCGCCGATCTGGTCTGTCAGGCCGATCGATGCCGCCAATCCGAGTTGGACGCAGCACATGGCTGCGAGAGCCATCGAGGTGCCGCCACGTAAACCGCTGGCCTGAAGACGGGAGTTCATGTGATCAGTAGATAAGCCAGTCTTCATTCGTGTCCACGTGATAATTCAGGACATATCGTTCGCTGATCCTGCACAATAGGGATGTGGAGATCCGTCGGCTGGAGCTGTTGCTTGAGTTGTCCCGTGCCGGTTCGATGCGCGAAGTCGCAGACCTGCTGGGCACAACCACGTCCACGGTGTCCCAGCAGATCGCGATGTTGAGCAGGGAGGCCGGGACAGCCCTTCTGGAACGGGAAGGCAGAAACGTCCGGTTGACCCAGGCAGGGCGCCGTCTGGCCGCTCACGCGGGAACGATCCTCGCGGCGGTCCAAGCCGCACGGCTGGACCTCGACCCCGGTGCGGAGCCCGCCGGCACGCTACGCGTGTCGGGGTTTGTCACTGCGATCCGCACATCACTGATGCCGATCATCATCCGGCTGGCGGAGAGCCACCCCGGCGTGCAGATTGTCGTCCAGGAACATGAACCGGCCGAAGCCCTCGCCCTGCTGGGCGCCGGTGAGGTTGATCTCGCCCTCACCTACGACTACAACCTGGCCCCGGCGCATGCTGATGCCAGGTTCGATTCCCTCCCGCTCTGGTCCACACCGTGGAGTCTGGGAGTCCTCACTGATGAGGCGAAGAACGTGCACGGCGACGCCCTTGCCGTCTTCAAGGCCTTCGCCGGCCACGACTGGATCGGCAACTCCCGCAACCAGGCAGATGAAGACGTCGTCCGAATCATCGCCTCCATGGCCGGATTCGAGCCATGCCTACGGCACAAATCAGACAGTCTCGACCTCGTCGAGGACCTCATTCTGGCCGGCATGGGCATCGGACTGCTGCCGGCAACCCGCCGAACCCAAGCCGGGGTCACGCTGTTGCCCCTCACCCAACCCGGGGTCACGTTACGCGCCTACGCACTCACCCGCCACGGCAGCAGCACTTGGCCTCCACTGGCCCTGGCCCTGGGTGAGCTGGCCCGCGAACAAAACCGGACAATCCACTCGGTTGACCCGGTTCAACACCTCAAATAGCTACGCGGTCGAGTACGTCAAGGGGCTGCTCTCTGAAGAGGGGCGGAAGAATTCCTGGACGCTTTCGGAGCTGTCCGGGCACCAGGTCCCGGACCGGATGCAGCGGCTTCTCGTTGAATCAATCTCATGTGTCCAAAGCGTCCGGTGGGGACGGACGTGCCGGCTCTCACACGCGCAGGCTGGTCAGCCGGTCCAACGCAGCGCGGAGGTTGGTGTCCCCGGTGCCGCGGGCGCTGAGATAACCGTCGGGGCGTACGAGGATCCAGTCCCCCTCGGTCGCGGCGAGCGTGTCGTGTACCCGGCCGTCGGGATCCCACACCCCGCGGTCATCCTTATCCAGCCGCCGCTGACTGATCGTCACCTGGTCCAACCAGGCCGGTAGGGAGTTGGTGTCCGCGGTGACCTGATCCTGACTGGTGGACTGCCTGCTCCCAGCGAAAACGAGCAGATGCCAGGCTGAGGTCCTGAGCGACCCGCGCAGTACGATCCAGCCGGGTGATTGGGCATCGGCTGCGGAGATTTGGGTGAGTCGCTGGCCGGGTCGTGGACCTTCACCTGACTCGTCGTCCGGCACCGTGAGTGGGCTGTCGGGGTAAGCGATGCTCAGACCTGACGCGTTCCGGATGAGCTGGCGGATGAAGTCACGATCGGAGTTCTGGGTGTCCTTGGGGGTGGTGTCGACCATGGCCGAGTTCGTGACCGCGCCGGTGGAGGCGAGTAGGGCCTGGCCAATGGGAACGCGCTCGGCGTCGTAGGTATCGAGCAGCGCGGCATCGGCGTGTCCGTGTACGACCATGGCCAGCTTCCACGCCAGGTTGTGCGCGTCCTGGATGCCGGTGTTGAGGCCCTGCCCGGACGCGGGGGAATGAACATGGGCGGCGTCACCAGAAACGAAACACCGCCCGACGTGCATCGCGGGTACCGCGCGCTGCTGGATGGTGAACTTCGACGCCCAACTGGGGGTATCCACGGTGGTCTCGCGTCCCAGAGCCTGCGACAACTTGGTGCTGAACTGCCGAGCGATCTGCTCGGGATGCTCAGGCTCTCCTTCGCCGGTCGTGTCCAGTAGCCGCCACTTGCCCGGATCCGGAAACGGGAACAGCATCAGCGCGCCGCCGGCTGGGGACAGCGAGTGCAGGCCATCTCGCTCCAGATTGGTGTGCACGATTGCATCGGCGATCAGCCAGGTGTGGGCGGCTTCGCCTGCCAGCGGGAGCTCGAGGATCTTGCGGACGGTCGAGTGTCCGCCGTCGCATCCCCAGAGGTATCGCGCACGAACGGTCTCCTGCCCCGCGCTGGAGCCATCGCCGCTGCGCAACATGACCGTGACGCCGTCAGCGTCGTGCTGGAACGACTCCAGCCTGGTGCTCCACTCCACTTCGATGCCGGCCGAAGCGGCATATCCGCGAAGCACGCGTTCGGTGATCACCTGATCGATATTGAACATGTATGGAAACCGGGTCACCAGGTCGCCGAAATCATAGTTGACCCGTGTCGCGCGGTCGGCCTGATGGCGGACGAACCCGTTGACTCTCGTTCCGTGCGGAGCGATGTCGCCGAGAATTCCGAGCTGATCGTAGATTTCCAGGCTGCGGGCGTGCGTGGCCAGCGCGCGGCTGGTCGTGGCCGGACCGGGCGCGGCATCCACCAAGCGAACCGAAACACCCCACCGGGCCAGTTGCCATGCGGCCATGAGTCCGACCGGGCCGGCTCCTGCAACGAGGACGTCAACCTCATAATCTGTCATGGCAACCGGACTCCCTCAGTGTTAGCCGTGGCCCTGGTCGACCCGGGCTCTGGGTCGAGGGAGCCTTCGATGTGGACGACTTCCTGGTTGCGGAAGTGTCCGATCATGGTGAACAGGACCCCGGCGAGGGTCCATCCGGCCAGGACCAGCCAGGGGAACAGTGTGTTGGCATCCGGAAAATAGGAGAGGTCCCGCAGCAAGGTGGTCGAGGCTCCCGGGACTAACCATTGACCAATTGTGCCCCAGGGTCCGGGGAGGAACTGCATGGGTGCGGAGGCGGCAGAGATGGGGTTGGCGATCAGCATGGTGATCACGGCACCGACCGGGATACCCGCAGTGCCGATCAGTGCGTTGAGCCCGACGATGAATGAACTGGTTCCAAGCAGCGACAGCGCGGCGGCCAGACCGTTGAGCGCGACGTTTCCCTGCAGCACGCCGTAGAGCCCCTGCATCACCAGCACAATGATGCCGCCGGCCAGGATTGAGTACAGGGCCAGGGCGCCCAGCCGGCGCCGGTTGCCCACCACCGTGAGCGAGACGAGGATGCCGCCGATCATCCCGCCCATGGCCAGCGGGAAGCCCGCCAACGCCAGGCCGGTGCCTTTCGCATCTGACGCCGCGAGCGGAACGAGGTCGGTCACTATCACCTTCGGAGCCGCCGCCGGTGCGGACGCCCCGGCCTGGTTGATTTGGCTCTGGATCTGCTGGGCGACGCCGGTGAGGATCTGGCTCACCGCGGTGCCGTTTGCGGAGGCGGTGAGGACCTCGGGGGTCTGCCCCAGCACCACCGCACCGTAGGCGTCCCGAGAGCGTATGAGGGCCGTGGCCGCGTCCCTGCTGTCCACCGTGGTGATCGTGAAGGTTCCGGCTGCCTTGTCCTCCAACGCCTTTTCCAGTGCCTGGACCTGCGCGTCCGGGCCAATGACGGCCAGGGGGATGTCCTTCGCCGAAGACGTGACGCCGAACCAAGTGAAGGCGAGCAGGACCACACCAACAATGGCCGCGGCCGCGATCGCGATAAGGACCACGCGCGACCACTTGGTGTGCGGCGCGGCCGCAGGAACGATGGACATGGGTTTCTCCCGACTAGTAAAAAGAATGATTATTCTCTATGGTGGATGACGGCAGGGGATCCTGTCAAGAACAACCATTCTTTTTGAGGTGGCCGCATGCCGAGAGTGACAGATGCCTACCGTCAGGCCCGCCGTCTGGAGATCGCGGCGGCGGCGTTGCGCTGCTTTGGCCGCAAGGGGTTCCAGGGAACCTCGATGGCCGACATCATTGCTGAGTCCAGGCTGTCGGCAGGTGCCATCTACAGTCACTTCAAGGGCAAGGACGAACTCATCGAGGTTTCCGTTCATGGGGTCCTGGACCACCTGTTGGATGAGATCAACGCGCTACGCTCGTCTGACCCGTTGCCCGAACCCCGTGAGGTGCTCAAAGCATTCCTGCAAAGCATCGGAAAGGACATCATCGAGCGCGGACTCCTCCTTCAGGTCTGGGCCGAGGCGATGACCGATCCGGGGCTGGCCCGTATAGCGGCCGGAACGGTCACCGGGCTCAAGGAACTCTTCGCCGGTTACCTCATCACCTGGTACACCCAGTCCCGCGGGCTGTCACCCGCGGAAGCTTCCTCCCGCGCCGGGAAATACGCTGCGGTGATGCTGGGAGTGTGCCAGGGCTTCATCGTCCAATCCGCGCTAATCCCGGAGTTCGACGCCCAGGAATACCTCGCAGGACTCGGCGCGATCACACCGGCCTGACGGCTCGGGACGCCTCCGTCCTTCAGCGGCCGTCGCGAGACCTTCATACGAGGATCTCCCCCAACGAAATAAGACGCACTGCTGCGGCTCGGTCCGTGATCCAGCCGGCACACAGCCTCCAGAAACGGGCAGCACAGCCGAACCTTGACTGCTGCCGCAGCCATCGGAAACGGATCGAAAACCGCCAGCCCGCGCTGTGAAAAAACCGCCATTCCGAACCAACAGTCACAGCGGAGTGTCCCGCCGAGGGCGTTCCGGTTCCAAGGAACTGGGACGGCGCTTTGACAAGCCCAGTGCCTTACGGCACCGCTAGGCTCTATGCCTACGAGGTGATGGGGGGAAACGTGGGAGTCTCTGACGACGGCTCTTCGGCAATGGAGTCGAAGCTTCGCCGCTATCCAGCGTTTGTCAGGTTCTGGTTGGCATCGACGGTGTCCGATTTCGGCACCTACATAACTACCTTGGCTTTGTCTGTCCTGATTTTGGTGACGATGAACGGCACACCATTGGATCAGGGCCTGGTCAATGCTGCCAGGTGGACCCCGTATCTACTTTTCGGGCTGGTTGCCGGAGTCTGGATTGACCGGTTTCCCCGCCGAACGGTGCTCATCGGCGGAGACTGGGGTGCCCTGAAGATCTCGGCCAGCAGGACACATGGGTCTTGGAGTTCCTGAAACGTCCGGTAGAAGTGACATTCCGCCAGGACACTCTTCAGTGGACGAGCGGAGCCGACACCCTCAGCTTCAAAAGCGCAGATTCCTGAACGGCCGGAGGCTCCGTTGTGCGTTGCTGCCGGATTCCTGACCGCTCCAACCCTGGGATGCCTTGGACATGCTTCTCGTTGGGGGTGAAGATCATGGGCTTCCTATTTTTCCGATGCTCGACATGCGAGGCTTCATGCCATGGGAAAGCCATTAGTATTCAGGATTGTCCCTATTGCCGGGCTGAGTTTCGGCGGTAGGGCTGCTGTCCTTCTTTGCCTCACGCTAGCGGCTACTGCGTGCACCCCTGAAAACCCTTTAGCTGGTTCCGCGAAGCCATCAACGACCAAGACTGAATGTGCATCACCATCGCGGATCGTAAAAAGTGCTGTCAACGGTACCGAAGTTGAGGGGACGTCTAAGGACGGAATCACGCTGTATGGCCAGGTTCAGTCGGAAGGATTCCTTCTGGCCTCTGAAGCCGAAAAGAAGATTGTTTGGCGCATCAGTGGCTCGGGCCGCCTAGCCGTGACGGTGACCCGACCCGGTGGCGACGAATCGGGTTTAGCCTGGGGTCCTGAACTTCACTCAGCAAGCAACTACGCCCGCCCCGGCGACGAATACGGCACAGCTCTAGTACTCGACCAGTCAGGATGCTGGAATATCAAATTCACCAGGGACTCCCGAACAGCTAATGTTTGGCTGCAGGTGGGCACCTGATCCTCGCCCAATCCCGAGCGGGCTGGTGCTCTGAGGTTTCGCTGGCGACCTCGCCTAGCCAGAGGGCGCCTTTGTTATGCACGGCATCCCCATTGACACGTCCTAAGACAGGCCTTGACCCTTCGTTGCAACGGCAACTGGCCTAACGCGACTTCGGATTTGGGACTGCCCCCGGTTCGGTTGACTCCTTACCTCAGACGCTGGGTGACCGAAGCGTCCGGTGAAGGATCGGCGAATTCAGGCGGTCGTTGCAACGGCGGGTTTTTCTGGTTCAAATAGTAGCCGTTCCATGGCTTGGGCGGGGGTGATGCCGCCCAGGGTCTTGCGGGGTCGGGCGTTGAGTTCGGCTGCGACTTCGAGCAGCCGCTCGGGTGAGTGCACGGACAGGTCGGTGCCCTTGGGGAAGTACTGGCGCAGGAGTCCGTTGGTGTTCTCGTTGGTGCCGCGCTGCCAGGGTGAGTGCGGGTCGCAGAAGTAGATGTCCATGTTGGTCGCCATGGTGATCTGGCGGTGTTGGGCAAGCTCGGTGCCCTGGTCCCAGGTCAGCGACTTGCACAGGTGCTCCGGCAGGGTCTTGATCCTCGCCAGCAGGCCGTCACGGACAGCGACGGCGCCGTGGTCATCGGGCAGGTGGACCAGCATCGTAAACCGGGTCTGGCGCTCCACCAGGGTGGCGATGGCCGAGCGGCAGTTCGACCCCAGGACCAGATCCCCTTCCCAGTGGCCAGGGACGGCGCGGTCGGCGACCTCGGCGGGTCGTTCGCTGATCAGGATCATGTCCGGGATCTTCCCCGCCCGCTTGCCGGTGGGGCGTCTTGGCCGCCTCACGGCGCGGCCTGTGCGCAGGTGTTGGTGCAGGTCAGTGCGCAGGTGACCGCGGCCCTGCACATACAGCGCCTGGTAGATCGTCTCGGGACACACTTGCATCTCCGCCCGGTCCGGGAACGTCGTGGCGAGGTGGTCACTGATCTGCTCGGGACTCCACTTCACGCACAACTTGGCCTGTACCAGGGATGCCAGTTCCAGGTCATCGAACTTGCTGGCCTTGGGTCGGTGACCGCGCAGCTCGGCCCGTTTCTGCGCCGCATACGGCGCATACTTTCCCCGCCCCCGCGCGCCCGTCCCGGGGCCATTACGGCGCAGTTCACGGCTGACCGTCGATGCAGACCGCTTGAGCTGCGCTGCGATCGCCCGCACACTTATTCCGGCCAGGTGCAGGTCCGCGATCTGCAGTCGGTCTTCCAGGCACAGGTACCGGCCCGAAGGTTCGGGTTTCTTGCGCGGGATCCGCCCGCCGGTCCCTTGACGCCAATGACGGCCAGTTCGTCGATCCACTCCAACAGCCTCGCACGCCGCGATCAGCGTCGAGCCCTGGGCCATCAACACCCAGAACCGGGCCTCCTTTTCGATCCGTTCCTTCTTCGACAACATGGGCAACACCTCACAATAAAAAGGGGTGTTGCAACGACCGATTGAACTCGCCATCACCTTTCGGAATGGTGAGGCGTCCCGGTGGGTTCCCCTGCCGGTCACGGTTTTGTGTCGGCCGTCAAGTCGATTTGCGTGTGGATCGCAAATCGACTTGACCTGACGTGGTGCCTTTACGGCCGGGCCTTGGCGCGTTATAGCGCCAGCGCACATACCAAGTTCGCGTAGGTCTCCTCGATGGCTCCGGAGCTACTGTGGATGACGGAAGCGGACGGCCGTTTTCGAAGTCCGCGGACCAGATCGTCGTACATGGACTCCAGCAGTTGCGAACCACCGCCTTGTTCCACGATTGCCTTAATCTGCCCGTGCCACGGGACATCATCCTCGGCGCCACGGTCGCCGAACCGCTCGACGGAACGCTCTTTCGTGTCCATGATGACAATCTCTCGGAAGCCGCTGCCGGTCTCCTCAGCGAGGGCCCGGAAGATTGCAATCTCGTCGTCGGCGTCGAGGAACTGCGGCATGATGACGTCACGTCCTGCAGCAAGGTGCGCGGCAGCCATGCTGGCCGCGACGGGGCGGACTATCTCTCCGGTTCCCTGGAAGTCCTCTTGCCACCCACCAATCAGGCAGCGCACTTGATCGATGTCCAGATTCAATGTGCCCGGGTGGCGATCGACGAACATCCTCGCCAGAGTTGACTTACCGATTCCCGGCGGGCCGTTCAGGAGAATCAGATCAGCCATGAGTGGTTCCCACCGCATCCCACCGAGCCGAACGGTCTTACTGGTATTCGCATAGACGACACGCTAGCCGTACGCATGCGCCCCAGGCCACCAGCCCGTCACGCCCACCCGAGATAATGTCCGTTCAGCGTTCCTTGGGTTCTTGCGGTGATTGCAACACTTAGCGGATGGGTGTTGTCATGGCGGGGTATTCAATTTATTTGAGGCCGGATCTTTTGCAGGTTTTTTGGTCCGGGATGCAGGCGGGTGATTTCATCACCGAAGCCGTGGCTCCGATCAATACGAGCCGGCGGACTGGGCGCCGGGTTCTCGCGGAGGCCGGGGGTGTCAGGCCCCGGCGGGGCCGGGATCTGAAGGGCCGTTGCCTGACCTTCGCCCAGCGAGAGGAGATCGCGGTGCTGCGCGCCCAGGGACGATCATTGCGGCAGATCGGGGCCGTGGTCGGCAGAGCGGCGTCGACGGTGTCCAGGGAGCTGCGGCGCAACTCGGTGGCAGGATTGCCCTACCGGGCGACGTCGGCTCACGCGCTGGCGTATGAGCGGGCTTCGCGGCCGAAACCGGCGAAACTGCACACCAATCCGGTGTTGCGTGCGAAGGTGGAAGGGGACCTGAAAAAGAAGTACTCACCGGAGCAGATCGCAGGACGCCTGCAGGTTGAGTTTCCCGATGAGCCGGAGATGCGGGTGTCACCTGAGACCATTTACCAGTCCCTCTACGTTCAGTCCCGCGGAGCACTCAACCGCGATCTGGCCGCGTGTTTGCGCACCGGGCGGGCTATCAGGCAGCCCTGCAGGAAGGCCGGCCAGCGGAAGAACCGGATCCCGGGGATGATCAATATCTCCGAACGCCCACCCGAGGTTCAGGACCGGGCCGTGCCAGGGCATTGGGAAGGGGATTTAATCATCGGCAAGGGGAATCAGTCCGCGATCGGGACGCTGGTCGAGCGGACCACCAATTACACGATGCTCGTGCACCTGCCGGACGGGTACAAGGCCGAGCAGATGCGTGATGCGCTGACCGCGAAGATCAAGACGCTCCCCGAGGCGCTGCGGCATTCCCTGACCTGGGATCAGGGCATCGAGATGCAGGACTGGAAAACCGTGAAGATCGACACCGGCATCGAGATCTACTTCTGCGACCCGCACTCGCCCTGGCAGCGCGGCCTCAATGAAAACACCAATGGCCTGCTGCGCCAGTATTTCCCCAAGGGCACGGACCTGAGCATCCACAGCGCCGCAGATCTCGACTGGGTTGCCCAGGAACTCAACGACCGGCCGCGGAAAAGACTAGAGTTCAGGAAACCGATCGAACTGATCGAAAACCTCCTGTTGCAATGACCGCCTGAATCCGCCGTTCCCCTAACGGACCTCACGCCGTCTTCCTTGGGCAAGCCGCGGACTAGCGATTACTTACCTCAACGCGGCCTTAGCGTACGATTTTTTCCGTTTTCTGAAGCGACCCCGACCCCATACCTACACCGAGCAGGTCCCGGTCAGTTCGGCACAACAGCGCCATGACACCCTGAACCGGGTCCTATATGTGCAAGGCCTTATCGGCCACGCACGCCAAGGACAGACCCGCTAAGTCCGGGGTGTACCGGGACCCGTGCAACCGCAGGCATCTACCGCCCTGCTCCCCGTTCGAGTAGGGGTCCCACGTCCTTGGTGTTGGGGCTGCTCATGCTCCTGGGACCCTTCTCGATGTCCCTGCGACGAGGATGTTCTCAGTGACGGATTCGAAACCTTCCTTGACGATTTGTGAGGAGTCGTAATCATCCGGGACTAGGACCACGGAGACGACACCCTTCATGGCGGTCCTGACGATTTCCTTCCCCGAATCGGACTGGTCGCTGCATCCGGTGATCCACAGGTCGGGCCGATCATCCGGGACGGCCGTCACACACGTGTACGTGTACTTCGTGGCCTGCGCGACGAAGTACCGGATGCCGTCTCTGGCAGCGAGAAGACGGGTAGTATGCTCTCCACGCATCATGACCGGGACACGCATGGGGAGGACGTCAGCGGTGGTCGCTTCACGGTCGAGTGCGCTGATTCGTGGGGGCGTTGATGTGCACGCAGTGAGTGAGAGCGCAGCGGTGATTGTCGTGGTGATGGCGGTTATGCGGGCAAGTCGTTTCATGGCGCTGTCCCCTTCAGGCGTGGTCCCTGCCTGACCCTACCGGGCATGCCCCCGCTACATGGGTACCGTTAAGGTCAGCGTCCGCTGAGTCTTTGAAATCTATGCCAAAACTTTCACGCCTTCAGCTGCGGAAGGGAGTCAACCCACTCGGGGTTTTGTGTTGGTGGGCAGCAAACGGGAAAGAATTTTCGCTGATTGCCCTGGGACGACGAAAACTGTTTGGCGGATCGGGAACCTTTTGGGGTCCTGCGGACACTACAAGGTATGAGGCTAATGGGGGAAACCGACGAAGACCTGTGGCGTAAGTGCATCGCAGGCGACGCTGATGCCTTCGGGGTCCTGTTCGACAGGCACGCCGACGCCGTATTCCGGTACTGCCTGTCCCGGTGTGGTTCCTGGCACGACGCGGAGGAACTCGTCTCGATTACCTTTTTGGAGGCGTGGCGGCAGCGGAACAGGCTTAAACCGGAGAGGGACACTGTCCTGCCGTGGCTGCTCGGGGTAGCAACGAACGCGAACCGCAACCGCGCCAGGGGAGCCCGGCGGCACGCCGATTTCCTTAGCCGGCTGCCGCACTCCGATCCCCGGCACGGCGAACCTGAAGCAGACCATGCGGAATCGGTCGCCTCGAGGCTCGACGCAGAGCGTGCCGTCCGCGAACTGCTTGACACGACGGCTGGGCTGAACGACGGGGAACGGGACGTTGTGATCCTGTGCCTGATGAACGGCGTCGGGCAGGAAGAAGCCGCCGAGGCCCTCGGCGTACGGACCGGGACAGTCAAATCGCGACTGCACCGTGCACGGGCCAAGCTGGCCGCCATGAACCGGGCACTGGAGCCCGCCGAACAACTCGACACGACGATCGTTGAAGCGAGGATGTCATGAACCTGTCTGAAGTGACCTACCCGAAAGACACGAAAAGCCGCGTCCAGAACCTCCTCGTCCAGGAAGCCCGCCGGACGCCCAAGCTAATCCCGCGGTGGCGCAAACCGGCAATGCTGACCTTCGCCGGACTGGCACTGGCCGGCACCACGGCCGCCGGCGTCTACGTGGCCTTGGCACCGGTGGACGACAAACGCGACATCCGCTGCTACTACCGCGCCGACCTCACCACCACCTACCCAGTGCAGGGTTCTCCCGGGGACACAATGCCCCCGTACATCACATCCGGGATCTTCATCACCGGATTCGATGAGAAGAACAACCCCAACCCGGATGATAAGAACGCCGGAATGCAACAGGTCAAAGACCCCATAAACCAGTGCAGCCTCGCATGGGACATGGGAAACATGAACCCGTACGGAATCAACAACGACCTCATCCCCGAGGGCTTCATCTCCCCGCCTCCAGGTGCTCTGCCCACTGCGGAGGGGGTTAAAGACCAGAACGGCAAGCCCCTTTTCCCGGATCCCGTCCTTAAGTCGTTCGGAAATTACATACCGTTCCTGACCGCGTGCGTCGTAGACAACAGGGTCTCCGTCATCCCCGGCCCGGCCGAGGTCTGCGCAAAACTCGGCATTCCAGCACTCGAGGAGAAGTAGTCACTTTGCTGCGTTGGCGGTCCTGTCACAACTTCTTCGGGGTGACAGGACCGCCCCACTGGATGGATGGCCACGCAGGCACGGTCCCAGCGGGACACTCCCCCACTCGTCGGGATGTCACTTTCAGAAGTCGTCTGCACCAGTCCATGAGGCGGAAGGGCGCGAGTGCAGGCGACTACTGACATCGGATCGTCAGAAGTCCCGTGCACCGTCGTGCACTTTTTCAAGAGTCGTCTGCACCAAAACCGCGTTACG
Source organism: Micrococcaceae bacterium Sec5.7 (assembly GCA_039636785.1). Classification (NCBI taxonomy): domain Bacteria; kingdom Bacillati; phylum Actinomycetota; class Actinomycetes; order Micrococcales; family Micrococcaceae; species Micrococcaceae bacterium Sec5.7. The sequence goes on from CP144169.1 coordinate 561,040, forward strand.
GTGGCTGTAGCTGCTGCGGTGTTGGTTGCTGGGACCCAGCGGTACAGCGTAGGTACTGAGACGCCGAGGCTGGCGGCTACTTCTTTTGGCGGAGTCCCTTGGCTAAGCAGTTTCCGGGCTGAGTGGATCTTGGCGTCAGTCATGATTCGTTTGCGGCCACCGATCCTGCCTTGTTCCCTGGCTGCCTGAAGGCCGGCCTGGGTGCGCTCGATCATGAGCTCACGCTCCATTTGGGCGAGCGATGCCATGACGTTGAAGAAGAAACGCCCCGACGCTGTGGTGGTATCGATTGAGTCGGTCAAGCTGACAAAGCCAATTCCCTGATCGTTGAGGCCGCCGGCGAAGTCCAGCAAGTCCTTTACGCTGCGGCCAGTCGGTCAAGCTTCCAGACCACGAGCGTGTCCCCGTCACGGAGTTGGTCAAGTGCCAGCTAATCAGTGGCCATTACGACTGCGGCCCTGCAACTGCCAGTGCTCTACGTCACGCTAGGCTCTATGCCTACGAGATGATTGGGGGAAACGTGGGAATCTCTGCCAACGGCTCTTCTGCAATGGAGCCGAAGCTTCGTCGCTATCGGGCATTCGTCAGATTCTGGTTGGCCTCGACGGTGTCCGATTTCGGCACCTATATAACTACCTTGGCTTTTTCTGTTCTGATTTTGGTGACGATGAACGGCACGCCGTTGGACCAGGGTCTGGTCAATGCTGCCAGGTGGACCCCATATCTACTTTTCGGGCTGGTTGCCGGAGTCTGGATTGACCGGTTCCCCCGCCGAACGGTGCTCATCGGCGGAGACGTCGGCCGTGGCCTGATCCTCGCGGGCGTGTGCGTGACGGCGATGACGGGGACTATCTCGGTTACGGCTTTGATGATCCTGATGTTCGCCTTTGGAACCCTCGCGCTGACCAGTGACGCCGCGTATCAGAGCTTCCTCCCCCAACTGGTCCCCAGATCCTTGCTGACTAAGGCGAACGCCCGACTCCAGCAAAGCGATACCGTGGCCCAAACTACGGGAAGCGCCGTGGCCGGTGGTCTTGTCGCATTGGTGACAGCCCCTGTGGCTCTTCTTGTGGATGCCGTCTCGTATTTTTTCTCGGCAGCCGTTCTCCTTACCCTGGAACGGCCATCCGACCAGGCGCCAGTTCGAAGCAAACAAAGACTTCATCGAAAGGTCGCGGAGGGTCTGCGGTGGGTTTATGGCCATTCCCATCTGGCGCCCTTGGCGTGGAGTACCCACATATGGTTCATCGGTTCCGCCATCCTCGGGGCTGTCTTGCCGACTGTGATTCTGAATGACCTTCGTTTGGGTGCCTTGGGGTTGGGTTTGGTGATGGGGTGTTCCGGAATCGGGGCCGTCGTCGGCACCACACTGTCCACCCGACTGGGGCACCGATGGGGTACGGGCAACGCCATGGTTGCGGCGCGTCTGGCCCAACCCTTTGCTATCGCTTTGGTGGCGTTGGCGCCCCTCGCCGCCGGCGGGGAACGCACTGGAGAGATTTACGGTTCTCCGCTGCACTGGCCGGGAGAGTTGTGGGCTGCGTTTGCTCTGGCCGGCTTCGGGCAGCTGCTATTCGGCATGGCCATGGGAGTCGAAGGGCCACTGGAAATGGGCTACCAGCAGGCTGTGACGCCGGACAGGCTCATAGCCCGCATGAGTGCCACGAGGCGTTCGGTGAACCGAGGAATGATCGTCATCGGAGCCCCCTTGGGCGGCGTCATAGCCACCGTCGCGGGTACCGATACGGCGCTCTGGGCCGCCGCCGCCTTCCTCCTCCTGGCCTCCCTCGTGCTTCTGTTCTCGAGGTTCAGAGACGCGCGGATAGAAGTCCAACAACTTTCCGACGAAGAAGCACTCATTCCCTAGGAGCCTGCTGATTTAGGCGGATCTATGACGCCCGGGTATTCCGGAGGGCCATTTTTTTGCCGGAGCCGGACGTCGGTTGGGGCCCTGCGGGGCTGAAATCCTGGTCCGTCGCCAGTCTTGGGCGCTCCGCGGGGCTTCTGGCCGCCGTTCGGGCCGGTCTCTGCGTGGCGGTCCTGGTCCGGGGTGTTATCCAAGTGCCCACGTCCCGTTCCGGCCGGTCAATCCGAGGTTGAGGAGTCGTTTGAGGTTGATTGCGGCAGCATGGGTCATCCACCAGGCATTATTCTTGGTGACCCCGCGGTAAGGGACGCGTCTGGCTCCGCGGGTCATCCACGCGATCGAGCGTTCGACCATGGGCCGGTGTTGCCGGTAGTCCGCCAGGAACTCCGGGTCAGTAGCCTTGGCCCGGTGTTCACGGCGGAGCCGGTCGTGGGGGTGGATCTGCATTTTCCGCCCGTTCTTCGCCGTCGTGCACCGGCTCATCAGCGGGCACGATGCGCAGGCTCCACCAAAACTTACCCGTCCTTTCGCACTGATCGCACGGGTGATCTTCGCCGGGCAGGTCACGGTTTTCGCGCTCTCGTCGATGCTGAAGTCATCGACAGTGAAACCGTCGGGGACGGCACGGCCCAGTGGCATCGGTTTGATGATCGGGGTATGGCCGGCGGCAGTGACAGCGGCCAGCAAATCGCCGCTGCCATACGCTGAATCACCCAAAACGTCGACCTGCCCGGTTCCGATGCTGGTGTCGGCGGCAATGAGTTCGGCACCGCGGGCCGCGTCGCTGTTGTCCGCGCCGGCCGCTTTCGTCAGGGCCGCGGCGGTGACCAGGCCGGTCTCGGGCTCTATCACGATGTGGCTTTTGAACCCGTCGATCTTCTTCTGCCGGCTCTTATGCGCGTGCCGGGCTTCCGGGTCAACCGTGGAAATGACCCGGTCCGGGGCGACCTTGCGGGCGATTCTCCACCGCCCGTCCGTGCCGTCGGACCCTTCGGCCGGTTCGACGTCCTGTCCGGCGACCAAGGCCAGGAGTGCGACCGTTTCCTGCTGCGCATCGTCCAGGGATTCGGCATCGATACTGCTCAGCAGGGTCAGGGCGTCGGCGACCAGCGCGGACACGAGATCATCCCGGGCACCCCTGTCATCCCAGGCGATGTCGGGTTTCCCGGGCTTGGCGTAATCATGGCCGCTCAGACCCGCTACCACCAGGTCCGCGCCGGGGATTTCCCGGCCGACCCGGCGGATCTGCGCGATCAACTGGGTGACCGTGTCCTGCCGGGCCACCGCGTCCTCAAGGATTGTTGAATCAATGGCCCGGCGCCTGCGTCCGGAAAGCGCACCCGAGCCGGCGATGACCTCCGTGACGGCCTCGAAGATACGGTGCGGACGGTCACTTTTCGCCAGGCGCCGGCGCCAATACGTCAACACCGTCGGGTGGAACGCGCCCTGATCCAGGCCGAACCCGCACGCCGCCTTCCACCGCAGGTCAAAGGTCAATGCCTCGGCGGTTTCGCGGTCGGAGAGATTATGGAGGGTCTGCAGGACCATGACCGAAGCGATCACGTCCGCCGGGGTCGACGGGCGGCCGCGGCCGGAGGCGAACAGGTCCGCGAACGCATCGTCCGGGAACAACTCGTGCCGGTTCTCGGCGAGGAACCTGAACACCGACCCGGCCGGGAGCATATGCCCGGCCAGGGCATCGGCATCCAAAAGCTGACGTTGACCATCATCGCGACCCTGCATACACCAAGTCTTAACCATCCCCGGGAATCCGCCCGGAGGCGCGCCTTAAAGTGCCGGATTAATCAGCAGCGTCCTAGGCGGTGGCCACCCGCTCCAAACAGCGCCCCGCCGGCCGATAGAGCAGCGCAACAGCTGGCCGGAGCGGTTCTCTCCGCAAAACCTTCGGGTCACCCAAGGTGGCAGTAATGACAAATGCCAGACGACTTCGACATTTCGTGCAGAAGCCTTCTGAAACCCCCAGATATCGCCTCGGTTTCGACCGAAGTAGGTCAAAACTCGTCCGCGAGAAGTTTCGCACCACGCGAAAGTCGAAAACGGTCGATATCTTTAGCCCTCCTGGTGATGTCGTTGATGTACTTCACAGGGGTTTGAGGCTCTGGTTGCTTCGTTGTGGATGCAGTAGCGTCGTTCCGTCCTGGCGTGCCGTCTACGCCGGTTCGGCCGTGCTGTTGCTGTTGCTGGCGGCCCTCGCCGTGCTGCGCCTTCCCAAGGAGAGCGCTCCTGCGCCCACGATCTCGTATGCGAGGGCGATCTCCTCAGTGGTGACGTTGACCCGGACAGATCGGGTGTTTCGTACCCGTGCGGTGATGACGCTGTTTCTTTTCGCCTCCTTCGGGGTGCTCTGGAGCGGTTTGGTGCTCCCACTGAGCGGTGAACCATGGCACTTCTCGACCGCCGAGATCGGCCTGTTCGGCATAGCGGGACTCTTCGGTGCGCTCGGTGCGGCCCGCGCCGGGCGGTGGGCAGACCATGGCCCGGGCCAGCGAGTCACCGCGATCTCCCTGCTTCTGCTCATCGTGTCGTGGGCATTCACAGGACAGGCAACGAACTCGCTCGCACTGCTTGCGGTCGGGGTCATCGTGCTCGATTTCGCCGTCCAAGCCGCCCACGTGAGCAGTCAGAACCAGATCGTGCGGGCAGACCCCGCCTCAAGCAGCCGGATCATCGGCAGCTACATGGTCTATTACTCTGTCGGCAGCGCTCTCGGCGCGATCACCACCACCATGCCCTACACCACCGCAGGATGGGCCGCCGTCAGCCTCCTGGGGGCAGGATACGCGACCGCCGCACTGCTCGTGCGGGGTATCGACCGCATCATCCCCAGTCGAGAATCCAAGGAACAGAGACAGCGAAGGTGAAACCGCCGGACAACTCACGCAGCGACGCGTTCATGTGTTCGGAAGCAGCCGCCTGTTTAGCGCCCCGCGGCGTACCCCTGCGCACCGCGCGGATTGGCTGCGGCCTGCAGAACTCCGGTGGCAGGATCACGCACGACGGCGGTCAGCCGCCCCAGCGTCCAGCCGCCTGCCCGGGTAATCCGGTGTCCTCGACGCACCAGGCCGTCGATGACCTCACTCCCCAGCCGGTCTTCCACCACTGCCCCGCCCGGTTCCCAGGTGCGGGGCCAGAAGGAACCCGGCATGGAGGTTGTATGGAACGCGGGCGCGTCGATGGCCTGCTGTGGCGAGTACCCGCCCACGATCGTCCGCAGCAGGTAAAGCAACTGCCACTGATCCTGCTGGTCGCCGCCGGGTGAACCCAATGCCGTGACTGCAACTCCGCCGCGCAGCACGAGCGTCGGCGTAAGCGTGGTGCGGGGCCGCTTGCCCGGAGTCAGCGTGGACGGCGTTCCGGGTTCGAGCCACGTCATCTGCAGCCGTGTGCCGAGGCAGAAGCCGAGCTCCGGAATCGCCGGCGAGGACTGCAGCCAGCCGCCCGACGGCGTTGCTGACACCATGTTTCCCCAGCGGTCCACGACGTCGATATGGCAGGTATCACCGCGGGTCTCCCCTGTCGGCGCAACGGTCGGTTCGCCTGCACCGGCGGCGCGATAGCCGCCGCTGCCATTGCCGTGCCCGGTGCCGCCGTCGTTCGTTGAGAGCGCTGCGGAACATACTCAGTCCGCAGCGGCGGCTGAAACGGCTGACAGCCCGGAACCGTACCCGGCCGGAACTCCAGCGAAGCCTGCTCCGCGATCAGCGCCCGGCGGCCGGCGGCGTACCCGGCGGACAGCAGGTAGTCCAGCGGAACATCGGAATCGCCGTAGTAGGCCTCCCGGTCCGCGAGCGCCAGCTTCTGCGCCTCGAGAATGGTGTGCGCGCCGAGCTCGGTCGACGGATCGAGGTGTTCGTCGTCGTACCCATCCAGGACGGCGAGGGTCTGCAGCAGAGCCGGCCCCTGACCCCACGGTCCGGTCTTGGCAATCGTGTGGCCACGGAATTCCAGCGTTGCCGCCTGCTCATAGCCAGCCTCGAACGCGGCCAGATCGGCCACCGCCAGCACACCCCGGTGATCGGTGCCGGACGAATGCCGGTGCGGCGCCTGAACGGACTCCGCCATGGCCCGGGCAACGAAGCCCTCGCGCCATTCGAGCCGGGCGGCATCGATCCGTGATGCGCGGGAATCGGTGCCGCCGCGGCTGCCCTTACCAGCCGAGCCACCGGCGGCAACCAGCCGCTCCAGAGTCCGTGCGTAGGCAGGATTGCGGACCAGCTCGCCCTCCGCAGGAATCCGCCCCTCCGGCATCCACTGCTCGGCCGATGTGGGCCAGTGGTCCCGGAACAGCCCGGCGACAGCCGCAATGGTGGTTCCCACCCGTCCCAGCATCGGGTGACCGTCCCGCGCGTAGCCGATCGCGAACTCCAGCACAGCCTCCAGTTCCCACGTCCCATGATCCCGCAGGAGCAAGAACCAGGCGTCGACGGCGCCGGGCACCGCCGCGGCCAGGGCACCTGAGCCGGGGACCAGTTCCAGGCCTTCGGCGAGGAAGTGCTCGGCAGTCGCACCGGCGGGCGCGGGACCTTGACCCATCAGGATCACGGGCTGGCCGGGCGCCTCCGCTGCGGTGAACACGCCGGCCATGTCCCCGCCGGGGCCGTTGAGGTGCGGCTCCACCACATGCAGCACAAAGGCGCCGGCTGTGGCGGCGTCGAACGCGTTGCCGCCGCGTTCCAGCACGGCCTGGGCAGCCGCCGTCGCCAGCCAATGCGTGGAGGCCGTCATGCCGAACGTCCCTTGCAGCGTGGGACGGGTGGTGAACGGGTCCGGCAGCGTAAACGTCATCTCAGCCGAACAACGCAGCCACACGCGTCAGGGTCTGGAACACCCCGTAGGCCAGTGGAACGCCAACGAGCGACCACGCGGCCGTCAGTTGTACCGAATTCATCTCATGCCTCCATGGCGGGTTCGTGGGACTTAATCCGGTCCGGGCGGATTTCGTGGAAGCGCGCGTCCACCGGCTCGACCATCAGGTTGGCCACAAAGCCAATCACCAGCAGCCCCACCATGGTCAGCAAGGCCGGCTGATACGAAGCGGCCGTCAGCTCACCGGGCTTGCCCTGTGCATCCAGGAACGCGTTGACGATCAATGGCCCGGCTATTCCGGCCGCGGACCAGGCGGTGAGTAGCCGTCCGTGGATGGCCCCCACCTGGAACGTTCCGAAGAGGTCGCGCAGGTACGCAGGAACCGTTGCGAAGCCGCCGCCGTAGAACGAAATGATGATGAATGCGAGCGCGACATAGAGCGCAGTGGCGCTGGAGCCGCTAAATGCGAGCATGGTGTACAGAATTGCGCCGACTCCAAGATAGACCATGTAGATGCGCTTGCGCCCCGTGACATCGGACGTCGCGGACCACGCGAAACGGCCACCCATGTTGCCGATGGACAGCAGACCCACAAAACCGCTGGCGACGGCGGCGCTCACAAGGGACACGCCGTCGGACTGGCGGAAGAAATCCTGGATCATGGGAGCGGCCTGCTCCAGAATGCCTATTCCGGCCGTCACGTTGCAGAACAGCACGATCCACACAAACCAGAACTGCCTCGTTTTGACCGCGTTGGCTGCAGAGACATTGTCCACTGTGACAAGTTTCGCTGTTCTCACTTTGGCGGGGTCGAAGCCAGCGGGCTTCCAGCCTTCGGCGGGCACCCTGATGGTCATGGCGCCGAACAGCATGCATGCGAGGTAGACGACGGCGAGTGTAAGGAAGAGCTTGCCCACTGAGTCGCCGCTGGCCACCCAATCCTGGCCGCCGGACGCGGGATCGTACACTTTGAGCAGTGCCGTCGAGACAGGGCTCGCGATCAGGGCGCCGCCGCCAAAGCCCATGATGGCCATGCCTGTGGCGAGTCCTGGCCGGTCCGGGAACCATTTGATCAGCGTGGAAACCGGTGAAATGTAGCCGATGCCCAAGCCGATGCCCCCAATGAAGCCATATCCCAGATAGACGAGCCACAGCTGGCCGCTAAAGATGCCAAGTGAGCCGATCAGGAACCCGCCGGACCAGAACAGTGCTGAGGTGAACATCGCCTTACGCGGACCGTGCTTGTCCACCCACGTTCCCATGATCGCGGCTGAAAGGCCGAGCATCACGATGGCGATCGAGAAAATCACCCCGATTTCCGTCAGGCTTGCTTCGAAATGCCTGACCAGCGCCGTCTTATAGACGCTCGTGGCGTACGCCTGGCCGATACACAGGTGCACGGCGAGTGCCGCGGGAGGGACAAGCCACCGGTTAAAACCGGGTGGTGCGATGGTTCGCTCGCGGTCCAGCCAGCCCATTTTTTCTCCTCCTGTTTTTGGGGCATCGACTACCCCAGCGGCATCACGGCATCGCCCCGGCACCTCCGGTAATCATGGTGCAGATCACAGTTTGATGAGAGGGTTCTGCGCCGAACGGTAGCTTTCCGGCGACGAGCGGTCGGAATTGCACTGCTGAACGTTCAGCTGGGCTGGGGCTACTTGCCTAAGCCGGCCTTCCGGAGTGCTTCGGCCATCGCCGTGTTTGCCGGGACGACCTTCGGCGGGGCCGCCTTCGGTGGGACGGCCCGGCTGGTTTCGACACGCTCGTTCTTCGCGGCTCTACCACCGGATCCGAACGCGGCTCGTCCGCCGGGCCCGTTCGCTCTGCCACCGGAAGGCGATGGTTCGTCGTCGAGCCTCAACGTCAGCGAGATCCGCTTGCGCTCGGGATCAGCCTCAAGCACCCTCACACGCACCACCTGCCCGGATTTCACCACTTCGCGGGGATCGGACACAAAGCGGTCGGCCAGCGCGGACACGTGGATCAGGCCGTCCTGGTGCACGCCCACGTCAACAAACGCCCCGAACGCCGCCACATTGGTGACGGTCCCCTCCAGCACCATGCCAGGCCTCAGGTCAGAGATTTTCTCGATCCCCTCGGAATAGCTTGCCGCGGCAAACGCCGGCCGCGGATCGCGGCCCGGCTTGTCCAGTTCCGCGATGATGTCCTGGACCGTGGGCAGCCCGAATATGCCGTCCACGAAGTCCTGCGGATTCAGCGCGGAGGCTGCGCCACCTGCAACACCCCTCCCCGCAGCCACCATGATCTTCCGGGCCACCGGATACGCCTCCGGGTGAACGCTCGACGAATCCAGCGGCTCCGCTCCCCCGGTGATCCGCAGGAATCCCGCACATTGTTCGAAGGCCTTGGCCCCCAGCCGCGGCACCTTCTTCAGCTCGCTGCGCTTGGCGAACGGGCCGTGCTCATTCCTGTACGCCACTATGTTCTCGCTCAGCAGCGGCCCCACCCCTGCCACCCGGCTCAGCAGCGCGGGCGACGCCGTATTCACGTCAACACCCACCGCGTTCACACAGTCCTCCACCACGGCGTCGAGGCTGCGGTCCAGCTTGGCCGCAGTGACATCGTGCTGGTACTGGCCGACGCCGATCGACTTGGGATCGATCTTCACCAGCTCCGCCAGCGGATCCTGCAGACGGCGGGCAATCGACACCGCCCCGCGCAGGGACACATCCATGCCGGGCAGCTCTGCCGCAGCGAGCGCCGACGCCGAATACACCGACGCGCCGGCCTCGGACACCACCAGCTTCTGCGGTTTCTGATCAGCGGCAGGCAGCAGCTTGATCAGCTCGGCCGCCAGTTTGTCCGTCTCCCGGGAGGCGGTTCCGTTGCCGATCGCCACGAGCTCGACGGCGTGCTGCCGCGCGAGCCGCGTCAGCGTCACCAGGGCGTCGTCCCACTTCCGCGCCGGGGCGTGCGGGTAAATCGTGTCTGTGGCCACCACTTTGCCGGTTCCATCAACAACGGCCACTTTCACGCCGGTCCGCAACCCCGGATCCAGGCCCAGAGTTGAGCGGTTGCCGGCGGGCGCAGCCAGCAGGACGTCGCGCAGGTTCGCGGCGAACACACGCACGGCCTCGTCCTCGGCGGCGGCAAACATGCGTCCGCGTACGTCAGCCGTCAGCCGCGCCAGCACGCGGGTGCGCCACGCCGCCTGCGCGGTCTGCACCAGCCACGCGTCGGCGGGCCGGCCACGGTCGGCGACCCCGAGGCACCTGGCCACGGCGGATTCGTAACGCGAGCGCGCGGCGGCGAGGGCGGCGTCGTCGGACGGGTCTGCTTCGGCGAGATCAAGCTCCAGCACACCGTCCTTCTCGCCGCGCAACAGCGCAAGCACGCGGTGCGACGGCATTCCGGACGGTGCCTGGGAAAACTCAAAGTAGTCGGCGAACTTCTGGCCCTCTGACTCCTTGCCCTTCTTCACGCGCGAAACCATCCGGCCCTGCGTCCACAGCCGCTCCCGCAGCGTGGCGGCGAGGTCGGGATCCTGCGCCACCCGTTCCACCAGAATGGCGCGGGCACCCGCGAGTGCCGCCACGGAATCGTCGATTGAGTGCTCGGCGTTCAGGTACCTGGCGGCCTCACGCTCGGGGGTCAACTCCGGTCGGGCAAGGAGGACCTCGGCCAGCGGCTCCAGACCGGCTTCGCGGGCGAGCTGCGCCTTGGTGCGCCGTTTCGTCTTGAACGGCAGATAGATGTCCTCCAGCCGGGACTTGGTATCAGCGGCGACGACGGCCGCCTGCAGTTCCGGCGTCAGCTTGCCTTGCGCGGCGATCGCCTCCAGGACGGTCCGACGGCGGTCCTCGAGTTCGCGGAGGTAGCGCAGGCGCTCGTCGAGCTCGCGGAGCTGGGTATCGTCCAGCGTTCCGGTGGCTTCCTTGCGGTACCGGGCGACGAACGGGACGGTGGATCCGCCGTCGAGCAGTTCCACCGCCGCTTTCACCTGCCAGGTCTTCACACCGAGCTCTGCGGCGATCTGGGCGTAGATGGCGGAATCGGCTGATACGGGCGAGGACGGGTGCTGCGGGAGTTGGGTCACCCTGACATTTTGCCCTACCCGGCCGGATGTTTCCTGACTGCCGGGGCTACCCACCACGGGCCTTAAGTGATGTAGTGGCAAGTAGGCGGCGGAACCAGAGCACCGGACGTACCCAAGCTAGGCGGCCCATCATGCAGGAACTGCTCATCATTCTTCAGGACGGCTTTGACGAGGACAACGTCACCGTGACGGTCAACGGCAAGCAGGCCCGGCGCGATATGGGGGTGTCCACCAAAAAGCTGCTGGGCATGGCCGCCGAGGTGTCCGTGCCGCTGCCGGCGAAGGGCGCCATTATTGGCGTGGAGATCACCAACCGCGGGCTCTCCGCCGGGATGAAACTGCACGGCAGGCCCAAGAGTCTGCTGGTGTCCGTAGAGGACGGCCAGCTGATGATGCGCGAAGGGACGGGCCGCGAGGCGTTCCTGTAGGCCGGGTAGACACCAGAAAGCGCCACCGTTTCCTGCCCCGTGGCGCTTGGTGGCATTTCAGACGGCTGCTAAGCCATGTGGCCCATCGGCGTCTGGGCAGAAATATGCTCCACCAATTCGCCGACGCGCTCCTCGGCGTAGTTGCGGGCAATGTCTCCCTGGCTGATGATGCCCACCAGCCTGTGATCCGTGATGACAGGCAGGCGCCGGATCTGGAACTTCTCCATCATGTCGATGGCGGCGTCGATGCTGGCGTCGGCATCGATCCAGTGGGGCCGGCCCTCGGCGAGTTCGGATGCCTTGACTTCGCGGGCGTCCCGGCCTTCGGCGACACACTTGACCACGATGTCACGGTCAGTGATCAGGCCTTTGAGCTTGCCGTCGGCACCGCAGATCGGGAGCGAACCGCAGTCCAGCTCCTTCATCAGCACGGCGGCTTCCTGGAGAGTCTTGTCTTCGGCGATGCATTGGGCATTCGTCGTCATGAATTCACGTACGACACTCATGGGTCCTCCTTCATCGATTGGGGTATCGACGCGGGGCCCTCGGCACCGACGCCGATGATGCCAGCCTACGCCCGGCCGGCGGGCCTGACTAGGCGGGATTTCTTCAGCTCCGGGACGCCTGGTTACTCCGCGATGTCCTCGGCCCAGAGTTCCGCGTGGTCGTGCTGGAAGCTGCGCATCATGTCCACGCAGCGCTGGTCATCCAGGACCACCACTTCAACGCCGCGGGACCGCAGGAGCTCGAATTCGCCGGGAAAAGTCCGTGCCTCGCCCACCACCACCTTGGGGATCTTGAACTGGATGATGGTCCCGGTGCACATGGCGCACGGTGCGAGCGTGGTGTACAGGACAGTGTCCCGGTAACTGCGCTGCCGGCCCGCCGCCCTCAGCGCCGACATCTCCCCGTGGGCGATGGGATCGCCGTGCTGGACGCGTTCGTTGTGGCCGGCGGCGATCACCTGACCGCCGCGTGCCAGCGCAGCGCCGATGGGGATGCCGCCTTCGCTCAGGCTTTTCTGCGCGGCCTGGAATGCGGCTTCGAACGCGGCATCGGCTTTGGATTTGGCCCCGGGTATGGATGTGGCCCCGGCTTCGGTTTTTGATTTGGCCTCGAATGCATGCTCTGTCATGGCGTCAGCCTATCGCCAGGGCCTCGTCCAGGACCCTTCCGAAGTTGGCGGCATCGTGGGCGAAGCGGCCCAGGAACAGCCCGGAGACGGCGCTCAGCGCCGGCAGCAGCCCCGGCTTCGCGGAACCGCCGTAAATCACGGGCAGCTCCCCCAGCCCGTGGCCGGCCAGCCGTCCGCGGAGCTCACGCACGACGGCGGACACGTAACCTGCGCCGGCAGGCTCTGCAGCGCCGATGGCCCAGACGGGTTCATACGCCATGATCAGTCTGGACCCCAGATCCCAGTCGCCGTGAACGGCAGCCTCTATCTGGCCGTAAACAAACCCGGCGGCAGCGTCGGGATCCGGCCCGGCAGTCTGCTCGCCGACGCACAGCAGCGGGGTGATTCCGGCGTCGTCGGCGGCCCTGACCTTGAGCGAAATCATGGCATCGTCGTCGCCAAAGTGCCGGCGGCGCTCGGCGTGGCCGATCTCCACGAGGCTCACGCCCAGCTCCGCAAGCATGCTTGGCGAGACTTCACCGGTCCAGGGTCCGTCCGCCCAGCCGCAGTTCTGCGCCCCCAGGAGCAGCGGGGACGCGGCCTGGCCAGCAGAAACGGCCAGCAGTTCGGCTGCCGCGGGAAGCACGGGGAAGGACGGGATAACAAACGGGATCACCCGCCCGGCCGCGAGGGCCGGACGGGCGTCCACTTGTTGCCGCAGCTGCTCCAGCCACACCAGGCTGTCCCGGTATCCCAGGTACATTTTGGTGCTGGCTCCGACGTAGACCGCGGTGCCGGTGTCCGGTGTGGCCGAACTGGGCTGCATGGTTGCTGCTTTCCTGCTGGTGGTTCTGAGTGGGCCGGATCCGGCTGCGGTGCCTTACTTTTCGAGCAGCTCGTCGGCCTTGTTCTGGAAGCGCTTTGTCAGGTACATCATGACTGCCGCCACGAACGGCAGGACGCCGAGGGCGTAGACACCCATGGTTCCTGTGTCGGAGGCGGTGACCTGGTTGACGGAGGTACGCAGGATGGGGGCCACAAAACCGCCCAGGTTACCCAGCGAGTTGATCAGGCCGATGCCCGCCGCCGCAGCCGTTCCGGTGAGGAACGCCGTCGGGTAGGACCACGCGATGGGGCCGATGGACAGGAAGCTGCAGACCGCCAGGGTGATGAAGATGATGCCCAGGGCCGGCAGGTGGTTCGCACCCGCCCAGGCTGAACCGAAGATGCACAGGCCGGTGGAGATGAACAGGCCGGTGCCCCAGATGCGGCGGCGAAGAACCGTGTTGGCCGCCTTGCCGATGAAGTAGCAGGCGAAGATGCCGAAGAACCACGGGATGGCCGCCAGCAGGCCCACGGTGACGCCCACCTTCTGGCCGGTCAGCTGCGCCACCTGCTGCGGCAGGTAGAACGTGACGCCGTACACGGCGATCTGAAGGCAGAAGTAGATAACGGTGAAGTACCAGACCTTGCGGTTCTTCATGGCAGCGAGGACACCGCGGGGGCCGTTTTCTTCCTTGACCGTGTCTTCCAGCGCCATGACGTCCAGCAGCGCTTTCTTTTCATCCTTGTCCAGGAACTTCGCATCCTGCGGACTGTTGATCAGGAAGAAGTAGGCAGCAATACCGGCCACGACAGCCAGTCCGCCTTCAACAAAGAACATGACCTGCCAGCCGGCAACCCCGGGGACCTGGTCGCCGATGTTGATCAGCCAGCCGGACAGCGGTGCGCCCATCATCTGGGAGAACGGCTGGGCCAGGTAGAAGATGGCGAACATCTTGACGCGGACCTTGTTGGGGAACCACGCGGCGAGGAACATGATGACGCCCGGGAACAGCCCTGCCTCGGTCACACCGAGCAGGAAGCGCAGGATGATGAAGGACGTCTCGCCCTGGACGAAGGCGAAGCACGCGGACACAATGCCCCATGTGATGGCGATGCGGGCCAGCCACATCTTGGCACCGAACTTGGTCAGCAGCAGGTTGCTGGGGATCTCGAACAGGGCATAGCCGATGAAGAAGATGCCGGCACCCAGTGCGTACGCACCTGCCGTGATTCCGCGGTCCACCTCCAGCGCGGCTTCGGCGAAGCCCACGTTGGTGCGGTCCAGGAATGCCACCACATAGAGGATGACCAGCATGGTCATGAGCCGGAAGGACGCTTTGGAAATGGCCGATTTCAGTACCGGCGAATCCAGGAGCTCCTTGGTAGTTGTTGGCGTAACGACAGACATTCAAACTCCTCGTTGAGTCAGTCAGTTGAATGGATCAGGGGGGCGGGGTGAAGAAGAGGTGGTGCTGTGTTCTTGGGGTGCTGAAGTGGTGCTGTGCTTTTCGGTGCTGCTGTGTCAGCGGTAGAAGGCGATGATCAGTACCCCGACGAGGCAGGCGAGAACGCCCACGGCCAGGTAGATCTTGCGTTCCTTGGTCCAGGACCGGAATCCTGTGCCCGTGGCTGCGCCGGCGGTGCTGGTGCTTCTGCCGTTGGCACCCTTGATGTGCTGTGACATGGGAAGGCCTTCCTTAGTGCATGTAGAGTCCGCCATCCACATTCAGCGTCTGGCCGGAGATGTAGCCGGAGTCCTCGCTGATGAGGAAGGCGATGGCGGCGGCGATGTCGCGGGTGGAGCCCACCCGGTTGACCACGAGGTCCTTGGTGAGTTCGTCCTTGCGTTCCTCGCTGAGGGTGCCGCCCATGATGTCGGTGTCGATGGGGCCCGGGGAGATGGCGTTGACGGTGATGTCGTACTCGCCGAGTTCGCGGGCGGTGGCGCGGGTCAGGCCGATCACGCCGGCTTTGGCCACGGAGTACGGGGTCTTGGAGAACGTACCGCCACCGCGCTGGGCGGACACCGACGAGATGTTCACAATGCGTCCGATCCTGTTCTTCACCATGGACTCGGCAACGCGGCGGGTGGCGTAGTGGACACCGTTGAGGTTGATGTTCATCACGCGGTCCCACTCGGCGGCGTCCAGTTCCAGGTACGGAACCGGTGAGCTGACTCCGGCAACGTTGGCCAGCGCCACTATCTGCGGCAGTTCGGCTTCGAGCTGGTCGACTGCCTTGCGGACCGAGGCCTCGTCACCGACGTTGGCGCCGACGCCGCGGGCTTTGACCCCGTACTGGGCGGCGATTTCCTTGGCTGTTGCCCTGCACAGGGCGTCGTCCAGATCGATGATGCCGATGTTCCAGCCCTGTGCGGCCAGATAGTTGACGGTGGCACGGCCGATGCCGCGTTCGGAGACGGCACCGGTGACGATGGCGGTGCGTTCTGCGGGGAATGCAATCATGGGAATGCTCCTGGGATCTGTAAGAAAGCGGTGTCTTGGAAGGCTGCCGGCGCTAGCTGATCGGCGCCGGCCCCAGCTCGTCGATGAGCTTCTGCATGGCCACGTAGGCCTTGTTGCGGTAGGCGATGAGTTCAGGGGTGCGCTCTGCCGGGACGTTGAGGAAGCCGGCGCCGGTCTTGGTGCCCAGCTTGCCGGCGTCCACCAGGTCCGTGAGGATCTTCGGCGTGGCAAAGCGCTCGGGGAATTCGGTCTGCAGTGACTTGTAGCAGAAGTTATAGACGTCCAGGCCGGCCATGTCCGCGATGGCGAACGGGCCGAAGAACGGAAGGCGGAAGCCGAAGGTGGTGCGGACCAGCGTGTCCACATCCTCCGCCGTCGCGATTTCCTGCTCCACCAGCTGGGCAGCTTCGTGGAACAGCGCGTACTGCAGGCGGTTCAGCACGAATCCGGTGACGTCCTCGACCACGGCGGTCTGCTTGTTGGCGGCGTGCACCAGCTCGCGGACTGCACCCACGGTGGCCACCGAGGTGCCTGCGTGAGGGATGATCTCGACTCCCGGGATGAACGGCGACGGGTTGGAGAAGTGCACCCCCAGGAAACGTTCCGGGTTGGCGACCGGCTCGGACAGTTCCGCGATGGAGATGGTGGAGGTGTTGGAGCCGATGATCGCATCCGGACGGGCCGCAGCGCTGATGCGGGCCAGCGTCTGGCGCTTGATCGCGATGACCTCGGGCACGGCCTCTTCGATGAAGTCGGCGTCAGCCACTGCCTCTTCGATGTTCTTCGCGGCCCAGAGGTTCTGCTTCAGGATGGCGGTGGAGCTTTCCGGGAACAGGCCGGCGGCCACGAACTCGTCCGATTCGGCCAGCAGGCGGTCGTAGTTCTTCTGTGCCACTTCGGCCGACACATCGGCCAGGGCAACCCGTGCCCCGCCGAGTGCCAGCACCTGGGCGATGCCGCCGCCCATGTAACCGGAGCCGACGACGGCGATCTTCCGGGCGCTGTTGATGAGGCTTGTGGCGTCTACGGATGTGTCTACCGCTGAAGCGGATTTTGCTGTTTCGGTCATGGTCAGACTGCCTTTGTGTATTCGGGTTCGTAGGAGCAGATGGCGTCGACCTTTTCGGCGGACGCGGAGTCTTCATCGAAGCGGTAGTCCAGCCACTCGCCCACCAGCTTCTTGGCCAGTTCCAGGCCGATCACGCGCTGTCCCATGGTGAGGATCTGGGCGTTGTTGCTCAGCACGGAGCGCTCCACTGAGTAACCGTCGTGCGCGGTGACAGCGCGGATCCCGGGCACCTTGTTGGCTGCGATGGCCACGCCCAGGCCGGTGCCGCAGATCAGCAGCGCACGGTCGGCGTCGCCGTCGGCCACCCTGCGGGCAGCATCCACGGCGACGTGCGGGTACGCGGTGGAGTCGTTGGCCCCCACCCCCACGTCCTGCACCGACGCCACACGGCTGTCAGCCTCAAGCAGCGCCTTCAGCGCCTCCTTGTATTCGACGCCGGCTTCATCGTTGCCGATGACGATCCGCCATCCTGCCGTGTTACTCATGAGTGCGCTCCATTTCCGGCCGCTGTGGCCAGCTCAGGGACGGCCAGTTCAGGGACG
Organism: Micrococcaceae bacterium Sec5.7; assembly: GCA_039636785.1. Classification (NCBI taxonomy): domain Bacteria; kingdom Bacillati; phylum Actinomycetota; class Actinomycetes; order Micrococcales; family Micrococcaceae; species Micrococcaceae bacterium Sec5.7. The sequence goes on from CP144169.1 coordinate 578,234, forward strand.
GCCAGTTCAGAATCGATGTAGGCGGAGATTTTTGCCGCGATCAGCCCGAAGGAGACCGCGCCGGGATCGGGGTGGCCCAGGCTCTTTTCCGCCAGGGGACGGGCCCGGCCCTTCAGCGGCCGCAGTTCCACGGTTTTGTATGCTGCCGCCTGGGCAGCGGCGGCAGCGGAGGCGAGGGCGCGGTCGAGGGGGGCACCGCCGTCGAACTCCCCCAGGAAGGCATCCCGGAACGGCAGGAGGGCGTCCACCATGGTTTTGTCGCCGGGTTCGGCTTTGCCCAGTTCGGTGATGGCGTTGACGAAGGCGGTCACGGCGGCTGCCGCGTCCTCGCCCCGGTAGGTGTCCCGGTTGCCCAGCGCGAGTCCGGCCGCGATCACGGCGGAGCCCCACAGGGCGCCGGACGTGCCGCCGGCCCGCTCGCTCCAGGCCTCACCGGCAGCCGTGAGTACACGCCCGGCGGAAAAACCGTCCGCCGAGAACTTCTCGGCGGCTGCGGCTGCGGCGTCCACACCGCGGCGCATGCCGATGCCGTGGTCGCCGTCGCCGGCAATCGCGTCAAGATTTCCCAGCTCTTCTTCATGCTCGACGACGACGTCCCGCACCTGGGCGAGCACGGCGGCAGCCAGCCGGCCCAGGCCAGCGGCGGCGGCGGCGGTGTCTTCTGCCTCGGCTGCTTCGGCATCCTCCGGTCCGGCCAGCTCGCGGCGGGCGCGGGGTGCCAGGTTGCCCTTTTTGAAGGCCGGGGTGTCTGCCGGGGCGGCCCAGTACTGCTCGAGTTCCTCATCCAGCCAGAACAGCGTGAGGGAGAGGCCGGACATGTCCAGGCTGGTGACCAGCTCGCCGCATTCGGGTTCGACCACGGTGAGGCCGGCCGTTGTGAGGAGCTTTTCGATCTTGCCGAACAGCAGGAAGAGTTCGTCGTACTTGACTGTGCCCAGGCCGTTGACGATCGCCACGACGCGTTCTCCGGCGCCGTCCGGCTTGTCTGCGAGCAGGCGCGAGACCAAGAGCCCGGCGAGTTCAGAGGCAGTGGGCATCTGGTGTTCGGAGATGCCGGGCTCTCCGTGGATCCCGAGGCCGAGCGACATCTGTCCGGCCGGAACATGGAAGAGCGGCTCGCTGGCTCCGGGGAGGGTGCAGCCGTCGAAGGCCACGCCCAGGGAGCGCGTGTGGTGGTTGGTCTTGATGGCCAGCCGCTCCACGTCGTCCAGGCTCAGTCCGGCCTCGGCAGCGGCGCCGGCGATCTTGAACACCGTCAGGTCCCCGGCGATGCCGCGGCGCTTCTCGAGCTGGTCGAGCGGTGCGCTGGCAATGTCATCGGTGACCACCACCGTGCGGGTTTCGATGCCCTCGGCGTTGAGCCGCAGCTGGGCCTGGCCGAAGTGCAGGACGTCGCCCGCGTAGTTGCCGTAGCTGAGCAGTACGCCGCCGCCGGCGTTCGCAGCCTTGGCCACGCGGTAGACCTGCCCGGCGGCCGGTGAGGCGAACATGTTGCCGCACGCGGAGGCCGCAGCGAGGCCCGGTCCCACCAAGCCGGCGAAGGCCGGGTAGTGGCCGGAGCCGCCACCCACCACCAGTGCAACCTGGCCGGCAGGCACCTCTGTGGAGCGGACAACGCCGCCATCGACACGGGCAACATACCCGCGGTTGGCAGCCACAAAGCCGTCCAGCGCCTCATCCGCAAAATCAGCGGGGTTGTCGAAGATCTGGGTCATGGTTCCTCATCGAATCCGTATTGGGTTGAATCAGTGGTTGAAAGGTGTGGGCCACCAGTCGGCGGCAGGCAGGTGTTACTGGACGGCCGCCGTCGGGTACTAGACCCCGGCGAGTTCGACGGCGGCTGGCTGCTGCCGTCCCTGGGCCACCTGGCTCCGGCCCAGGGTGTAGCCGTCGTTCTTGGGCAGGACGTGGCGGCGCAGGTAGTCCTGGTTGCTGGCCGTAACGCTGAGGCCGTCTCCGCCGTAGTGCTCGGTGCAGATGATGCCCTGGTAGCCCACGGAGATGGCTTCCTTGAAGGCCTCGCGGTAGTTGATGAGGCCGCTTTCCATCGGCGCGGGCATGGTGACATAGGTATCCCGCGCCACCTCCTCGTCCCGGATGTAGTTCTTCATGTGCCAGTAGTTGGAGTACGGCATGGTCTTGGCCACCATTTCGCGCCAGTCCTCGATAGGCCGGTGCAGGCGGATCAGGTTGCCGAGGTCCGGGTTGAGGCCCACGTTTGCGAGGTCGATGTCCTGGACCAGCTGGACAGAGGAATCTGCCGTGCCCAGGTAGGTGTCCTCGTACATTTCCAGTGAAAGCAGGATGCCCGCCTCGGCTGCGTGCTGGCCCAGTTCGCGGAGCCGGGTGACAGCCTTGCCCCATGTTTCCTTGTCCCCCACCGGATCCTTGTGGCCTTCCACGGTCCAGAACCACAGCTGCTTCTGCTGCTCGGCGGTCAGCGCCTGGTGCAAGCCGAAAGACACAACCTCGCAGCCGAGTTCAGCGGCCGCGTCGACGGTGCGGTGGCTGTACGCCAGATTGTCTTCCCAGCTGCCTTCTTCGATCACGCTTCGGCGGATGGCGGAGATGACAGGGATGCCGATGCCCACATTGGCCGCGGTCTGCTTGAATTCTGCGAGGCGGGCCTGGCTCAGGTCGCCGGGGCGGACCCAGCTGTCCGTGAGATCGGCGTTGGCGAAGCCTGCTTCCTTGACCTCGGTGAGGACCTCGGCCCAGGCGGAGGCGTCGGCGTCGTTGATATGGATGCCCCGGGCGTCGGTGCCCGGAAACTGCAGCAGCGCCGCGGTGATGGGCCAGTTCTCAGCTGTGTAAGCCATTGGTGTTCGCTCCTTGTGGAATCCTGTTTCCTATAGGATTTACTATCCGTGAGAAGTTGTCAAGACCACAATGCCAACTTTAGGGAACAATCAAAGATCCTATATGTCAGACAGCTGCTTGTGAAGTGGGTCATAACCGAGGTCACGGCAGCAGTGTGGCCGGTGGCCTTGTTCAGCGCCGCCGTGGGGATACGGGGCCAGGGCCCGGGCCGGTTACTCTGGCGGAGCGTCGGCAATCGCTCGGCCGCGCACCTGCTGGATGTGTTCGGACATGGCTGCAGCGGCTCTCTCCGGGTCTCCCGCGGAGAATGCTTCAAGGACGGCCTGATGTTCGGAGATGGCGTATTCGGCGTCTGTGATTCCCACCCCGCCGAAAAGCCTGAATCGTTGGACCTGCCCTCCGAGAGCTTCGTACGCGGCCGCCAGGAACTGGTTGCCTGTCTGCTCGGCGATCAGCCGGTGGAATCGTTCGTCAGCTTCAAGATAATCCTTGAACTCCGAAAAGGAGGGCCCCCGGGGTGCCGACTTCAGGTCGGTGACGGCCTGTTCCAGCTCGGCCAGGCGCTGCGGCGTCAACCGGGCGCATGCCAGCCGCGCATTGACGGGCTCGATGGCAAGCCGCGCTTCCATCAGTTCGGCAAAATCTTCCTGCGTGAAAACCGGCGCTACCCGGTAGCCCTTGAGCGCCACCCTGCGGACCATGCCGGTGTGTTCCAGCCGGGCCAGGGCTTCCCGGACTGGGGTCGGCGAAACATCGAGCTCGCGCGCGGTGCCGTCAATGCTGACCGCAGTTCCGGGTTCAAGCCGGCCGTCCATCAGGGAGGCCAGCAGCTCCTCATACACGTGGTCCGCCAGAACCTGGCGGCTGACGGTACGGCTGGCAGGGCGGACGTCAGAGCGGCTGCCGTTGGAAGCTGGTTGCATGTTCAGATCCTATAGGACTGCCATTCCCCGGACGTGCCCGTTACAGGCGGTCCCGGTGGACATGTTCGTGCCATGTCCACATGTTCCTGCTATGCCCACCGGGCCCGAGCGGGGTTGTAAGTGCTTTAGCTCTGGTAGGCCGGGTAGTCGGTGTAGCCCTCTGCACCTTCGCCGTAGAACGTGGCCTGATCCGCTTCGTTGAGCGGGAGGCCCTCGCGCCAGCGGCGTACGAGGTCCGGATTGGCGATGGCGGGGCGGCCCACAACAACGGCGTCGGCGTGGCCGTCGGTAATCAGGGACACTGCCTCATCCCGCGTGGTAACTACTCCGAAGCCCGTATTGACCAGGAACGTGCCGTTGAACCTTGCGCGCAGATCCTGGACGAGCCCACCGGCCGGTTCGTGGTGGAGGATGCTCAGGTAGGCGAGATTGAGTGGCTCGATGGCGTCCACCAGGGATTCGTAGGCAGCCCGGACGTCGGCAGCGTCCGTTTCAGCGATGCCCTGGACATTATGCTCCGGCGAGATGCGGATGCCGACGCGGTCGGCGCCGAGGGCGTCCACTACGGCGTTGACTACCTCGATGACGAAGCGCGCCCGGTTTTCCGGCGTGCCACCGTAGGCGTCCGTGCGGACGTTGGAGTTCGGCGCGAGGAATTCGTGCAGGAGGTAGCCGTTGGCGGAGTGCAGCTCAACGCCGTCGAACCCTGCTTCAACAGCATTACGCGATGCGGTGACGATTTCCTGAAGGATGGCCGGGAGCTCTTCAGTGGTGAGCGCGTGCGGCACGGGGTACGGCTGCTTGCCGGTGTAGGTGCGGGTTTCGCCGTCAATCGGGACGGCACTCGGGGCAACGATGCGGTGGCCGCCGGTGATATCCGAATGCGAGACGCGGCCGCCGTGCATGACCTGGGCGAACATCCGGCCGCCAGCTTCGTGGACGGCGCCGGTGACCTTGGCCCAGCCTGCTAGCTGCGCCGGCGTGACGAGCCCTGGCTGGCCGGGGTAGGAACGGCCGGAGGGGCTGGGGTACGCGCCCTCGCTGATGATCAGCCCAAGCGATGCGCGCTGGCGGTAATACTCCACAACCAGCGGTCCGGGCACACCTTCCTTGCCTGAGCGGACACGCGTCAGGGGTGCCATCACCAGACGGTTGGGCAGTTCGAGCTCGCCGAGGGTCAAAGGGGAAAACAACATGCGCGGTACCTTTCAGAATGAATTGGGTTCACTCGCAGCAACTGCGGAGCGCTTGCAACTATTCCGGATGAGACACGGGTCACTGGTTTTCGGCGCAGGCCAGATGGACTGACTACCAATCTCGACGGCGGCGGGCCCTAGAGTCCTGGAATCGCCGCCATCAGTGACTGGCTAAGGGACTGACGGGGCCACACCCGGGCAACCTTGGCCTTGAGGATTGACGTTGCAGTCGTCGGCATAATTTCTGGTGATGGACCGCCAGACGCTCATGGTCTGCGGCGGAGCGCTGAACTGACCCTGGGCGGGGATCGGGAGGGCGGGACCGCCGTTGACCGAGTAGGTCCCTTGAAAATAAGTCGTCAGTGTGACCCGGAAGTCTCCAGTGGCTGGGTAAATATGGCTAGTACGCGTTTTCTCTCCCCAGCGATCTTGAGGAAGGGAGCCGCCGCTGGTGGCAGTCGGGCCAAACGAAGCGCCATCGCCATAATCCCAACGGTACTGGACTGGTTTCGCGACAACTGCGACGCTCTGACCGAGCATGTCCACCGTGAACGATTGCTTCGAGGCTTCCGCGTAGAAGTTGGTCTCGGCACCCTTGAGCGTGTGCGGACTTGGTTGCACGACGGAGCTACCGGCCAGTATCGGAAGTTGCTCGAACTTCGACTGAATCTGGGCAGCGATCTTGTCCAGAACGTCCTCCGGTTTTTCCGAATACAGGCACCTATCCGGCTCGATTGCTTGCCAGACGTTCGGATCCCCAAAAGTAAACTGGTCAAACCACCGCACCGGACGACCGTCCTCGCCTTGATTGCAGTTCGCACGAGCAATGCACGCGGGGTCAACGTCGTTCTGGCCATTTACGATGCACAGCATCTCGTACTTGAATCTCTTTTGAACCGCATCAACTTCGAAAGGCATATCGATCCAATTCCCAGTCGCCGGATCCTCCCGCCAGACCCCAACCCCGTCGGCGTCCCAGTCGACAATGGGGCCTGCAGCATTGGAAGATGGCGCGACAATAATCGAAGCTAGAAGTGTGGCCAGAATCCCCACTATTAACGCAATCGGGCGGCCCCCAAACTTCAATGAACTACCCACCGATTCTGTCTACGTTTGACGCAGACCACATTCCGTCAGCGTACTTGGCAATGAGAATGTCCGCCTGAAGACTGGTCTTCGGGGAAGACTGTTCTATACCCCCATCGGCTCGGTGGTAGGAAATCGCTTGGCGATGATATTGAATGATTGCCTGATAGTTGCCGTCAGCATCAGCCGTGAATTTAGAGTCGGCGGACACTATCGCTAGCCGGCCGCCCACTATCCACTGACCTCCGGAATTCCACGCTTCGATGGTGGGGCGAACCCGCTTGCATGAAGCGCAATTCGATCCTGTAACGTCATCTACCTGCTTCAAGTCACCGGACTCGTAAGCGTAGTTCATGAGGGTGTACCAATACTTGGCGAACGCCTCTAGGCCTGCCTTTGTCTTCGCCTTTGCAGCCGCGGGCAGAACGGGAACAGGAACATTTTGAGCCTTGCCCTTGGCATCGGCTGGCTTGTAAACAGCCGTGGGGGTCGGAGTGGGCGTGGCGCTTGGTGTCGCGGAGACCGAAGGAGACGCCGAAGTTGACCCGCCGCCACCGGGGTTGCCACCGCCATTGCAGGCGGTAAGGGCCAGGACCGCCGCCGCGAGAACGGCAACCGCGGGCGTGCGCAGTCGCGAGGACGTGAATGTGCGAGATGTCATGGGCAGCTAATCCCCCGATAGATTTCAAGACGTCTGAGTCCGAACAATGGTTCAAGGGTAGCTGAGGCCGAGATCGCACGGTCAAAGTTATCCACAGGCCATGGGCCCCTAACGTTTGTACCACTGGCAGCGTCCCGGAAAAAGTCAAACGACGCGTCCTGGGTTCGACGGGCTCAAACTCAACCACCGGTACTGGCCCAACCGCCAACGCAGACGGGCCCTGGCAACCATGCCAGGGCCCGCCGCACGAGTTGGAACAGACGCTACTTCTGCGCCGGCAGTACCAACTCCCCTGTCTTGTCCGTCGACAGTGCCAGCGAAGAAACATACTGGGGCTCGCCGTCGGGCCCGTCTTGGGCCGAGCGAAGCATGTCCGGACGTTCGAACTCAAACCCCGTGACATGGCACAGGAGCTTGGCGTCGCTGGGGTTGCCGTCGGCGTCGAACATCGGCAGGTCAATGCCGTCGTCAATCCGCCGCAGGTAATACTTGCCCTTCGTCAGGATGGCCAGCAATGGCGGCAACACCAAAGCCAAACCCACGGCGAAGATCGGCGAGTATGCCTGGATGCCTGCGCCGAACGCACCGAAGAACACCGCAATAGAAATCCCAGCGGACACCAACATTGACACGAAGCCCACCGGATTGACCCCGTATAGCATGCCGCGGCGGAACTCCGGAACCTTGGGCGAGATATTCAGCAGGTATTTATTGATGGCGATGTCCGAGGCTACCGTGACAATCCAGGCCATGGCACAGTTCGCGTAAAAGCCCAGGATGGTGTTCAGGAACTCGAACATGTTCGATTCCATCAGCACCAGCGCGATCAGGAGGTTGACCACCACAAACACCATTCGGCCCGGGTACGTTTTGGTGACGCGGGTGAAGCTGTTCGTCCAGGCCAGCGACCCCGAATAGGCATTGGTCACGTTGATCTTGATCTGGGAAATAACCACCAGCACCACGGCCAGCGTCATGGCAAGCCACGCCGGCATCATCTCCTGGTACACACCAAGAAACTGGTGCACCGGTTCATTCGCGTGGACCGATGCCGCCGGATCGAGCTTGGCAATCAAGTAGATGGCAATAAACATGCCCACAATCTGCTTGATCGCACCGAAGATGACCCAACCAGGTCCGGCCAGGATCACGGCCCTCCACCAGGCACCCTTGTTTTCAGCAGTCTTCGGAGGCATAAACCGCAGGTAATCGATCTGCTCAGCGATCTGGGCCATCAGAGACAAACACACGCCGGCGGCCAGCATCACGGACGCAAGGTTCGTGCCCTCGGCGCCCGATTTCCCCGTGAAAGCCAAGAAATCATCAATGCTGCCCGGGTGCGAAACCAGCAGATATCCCACCGGAACCACCATGAGCAGCAACCAGAGCGGGGTGGTCCAGACCTGAAGTTTGGCCAGCGTGTTCATCCCGTAGATCACGAACGGAATGATCACCAGGGTGGACGCCGCGTACCCGAGCCATTGCGGAATGCCCAGCCCCAGCTCCAGGCCCTGCGCCATGATGGAGCCCTCCAGCGCAAAGAAAATGAACGTGAAAGTCGCGAATATGACGTTGGTGACCACGGATCCGTAGTACCCGAAACCGGAACCACGGGTGATCAGATCCAAATCAATGTTGTAGCGCGCGGCGTAGTAGGCCAGCGGAAAACCGGTGGCGAAGATGATCACAGCCGCCACAATGATGCCGAAAATCGCATTGACGGTTCCGTATGCAATCCCGATGTTCGCGCCGATCGAGAAGTCGGCAAGGTACGCAATCCCGCCGAGCGCACTGGTCGCCACCACACCTGCACTCCATTTGCGGTACGAGCGCGGGGCGAACCTGAGGGTGTAATCCTCCAGACTTTCCTTGGTGGCGTTTATCGCATCGGCGTTGCCCGCCGTGGTGGTTCCCTGGGGACCAGGTACGACGGCGGTACTGCCTCCCGCCGTCGGCTCCAGTAGTTGGGTGATCTTCGAATCAATACTCATCCGGGACCGCTTTCGTTGTCAGAACGTCCCCAGCGACGCTATCGACGGCGCGTGACAGCCCTGTCACCGGACTGTTTCCGACGGGTTACATGTTGACGGTGGCCAAGACAAAACTCGCGTCCGCGGCGAAGACGTCGAGTTCGGCGTCGGACTCTCACCGCCGCTGCGGCGGGCTGTTGCGGCTGGAACCGCCGCGCTTCTGCGCCCATTGCCGCCGCGCTACGGCGCCCGGTGCCGGCGCAGGATGAAGGTCCAGGTCACGCCGCCGGGTTGGACGGCAGAGTGCTCGCACCATGGCATCACCATGGCCGGATCACCCTGCCGCCAGCCCGGCTAACCCAGTTGCCGGAACCTACTTATTGTCGGCGCCGAGGCCCGAACCGCTGCAGGACGCCATGGCACCCGTGCCCGAGCCGGTGTTCTTGGCGATGGATTTTCCGTCGAACAGGATCTCGCAGCTGACGGCCGCCGCCGCGTTCGAGAAGTCTCCGGTGACCACCAGCGAGAGGAAGTCAGAGTTCTTGACCGTCTGCTCCTTTTTCCAGGCTGCAGAGATGTCTTCCTTGGAAGTACCGCCGTCCGTCCAGTAGTTCACCGATGCCTTGCCCTTGGTGGTCACCACGTACTCAACCTTGTGCTCCGAGTTGAGCGCCTGGTCCGCCGAACTGACCGCTGCCGAAACCACAGCCATCCAGATCGCCGCGATGACAATGCTCAGGATGCCCAGGACCAGCCCCGCCACAGCGGCGCCCTTCCTGGCGAACTTGCGGGTGGCACCGATGATGCCGAACAGCACGGCGAGCGGACCCAGGACAAACGCCACAACGCCCATCACGGGGATGAAGGAAAACACAACGGCCACGATGCCAAGGACCAGCGCCGTGATGCCAAAGCCATTGCCGCGGACAGGCTGAACGGATTCCGGCCGGACCGGCTCCGGGTAGGTGTTGGGAACGGGACCCTGCGAATTGAATGTAGACATGATTACCCCATATGTAAGGCCGGGCGCGTGCCCGGCTGATGCGAGTGTCCGGCTCCTGATGCCCCCAATAGACACGCAGGCTCATTTGCATCTGCGGCGTGTACGCCCGGAGAGACGAGCCACAGACTGTCGATGAAACCGATCAGGATCAGGCTAGGGACGGGCTACGACATTTTAGGAGCGGGGACGCAAAACGGAAGTTGCTTGAGAGTCTTTCGCCCTGGCTATGGTGTTTTTCTACATGACGTAGAACAATGGGGCCATGATGTTCACCCATAGAGACGGAAGCCCCATCCTGAACCTCGACGACGACCAGTCCTGGACGCTTCTCGAGAACACCAAGCACGGGCGCCTGGTAGTCACCGTGGCCGGCGAACCCGATATCTTCCCGGTCAATTACGTGACCAGCGGCCGCAAGGTTTACCTTCGGACGGCGCCGGGCAACAAGCTGGCGGAGCTTACCATCAACTCCAAGGTGCTCTTCGAAACTGACGGCATACTCTCCGATGAAGCATGGTCTGTGGTCCTTCGCGGTGTGGCCCGCGTCCTGACCACGTCTGCCGAGATCGCCGACGCCGAGGCGCTCGGACTCAAGTCCTGGGTGCCCACGCTCAAGGACTTTTACGTGGAAATCGTGCCGACGTCCATCAGCGGACGGCACTTCGAGTTCGGCGATCAGCCGGAGCGGGATTTCTGACCCGAGCAGCACAACTGCGGCCGCCTAGACTTGAATCATGGCGGACAGCCTCACACCTGAGCAACGCAGCTGGAACATGTCCCGGATCAGGGGAAAAAACACCAAGCCCGAGCTACTGGTGCGCCGCCTCCTGCACGCCAAGGGCTACCGATACAGGCTGCATGGCCAGGCCCGCGGCGGCAGACTTCCCGGCAGCCCCGACCTCGTGTTCGCCGGCCGGCACAAGGTTATTTTTGTCAACGGCTGCTTCTGGCACTTCCACGACTGCAAGGCAGGCCAGCACGCGCCCAAGGCCAACGCCGAGTTCTGGGGGGCCAAGCGGTCCCGGACCAGAAACCGCGACGCCGATCAGCGCCTTCTGCTCGAAAGTTCAGGCTGGGCAGTGCTCACCGTATGGGAATGCGAGCTCAAGAACCGCTCAGCCCTGGAAGTCCAGCTGGAGCGGTTCCTCGCTTAGCCTTGCTCTCTGCCTCCGCAGCGATCCGCAGCGAATTATCGGCCGAATTGACGAAATCTTGAGCCTATCCGGGGGCTGATGTTGAGGTCTCGATCAGAGAATGGATCCAGCCGGTCCCGCTCAGGGGGCTGGCGATCCGATTTTCAGGAGGCTCCCGTGCTGGCAATCTCTTCAGCCATCACTCGCATGGAGGCCGCTTCTCCGGAGGAACCCAAGAACAATGACGCAGCGTCCCTGCTGACAGTGGTTGTCCTGGTTCCTGCCTACAACGAAGAAAGCTCCATCGGCGCCACCCTGGAGGGCCTGATGCTCCAGACCCGGCCGGCAAGGCAGATCGTGGTTATTCCGAACGGCTGCACCGACGAGACTGCACAGCAGGCCGGCAAATACCCGGTCACGGTGATGGAGCTCCCACGCCTGGAACACCGGAAGTCGGAAGCGCTGAACAGGGCTTGGGCAAAATACGCGTTCGACGCCGATGTGGTCATCTGCCTCGACGCTGACACTGTTCTGCCGCCCAACGCCATTGAGGCCTGGGCCAAGGAATTCAGTGCGGAAGGCAGCGAACGGCTGGGCGGCTCGTCGTCGAAATTCACCATGCAGGATCCGGGCCTCCTGAGCCGGCTGCAGAAGGCCGAATTCGCAACCTGGACCGATGTGGCCCTGCGCCGCGGCAGCACCAGCGTGCTCGCCGGAACAGGCTGTGCCATAAACAATGGTGTTCTCCGCAAGATCGCTGCCCGGGTTGACCGCGAGGGCCCCTGGGTCTACACCTCGCAGGTAGAGGATTTCGAGCTGACCTACCGCATCCGTGAACTCGGCTACGTCTGTCAGGTATCCCCCGACGTCCGCGCGTACACCGATTCCATGAAGACCATCAAGGCGCTGTGGGGTCAGCGGATGAAATGGCAGGTGGGCACCGTGGAGGATCTCCTCCGGCTGGGCATCAACCGTCTGACGCTGCGCGACTGGGGCCAGCAGGCCATGGGCCTGCTGAGCACTTTCCTGAAGCTCATGTGGGTCGCCGTCATCATTGCGTCCCTGGCGCTGGGAATGTTCCGCATTGTCCTGTTCTGGTGGCTGGTTCCCATCCTGTTCGTGGCGCTGGACATCAAGCGCGCATTGCGGATCCCACATCACGATTGGAAAGACATCGCGCTTGCGGCATCTTTCTTTCCGCAGGAAGTTTTTATGTGGCTGCGGTCCGGGTGGTTCATCGCCTCCTGGTGGGCCGTGCCCGCAAGCAAGATCACCCGGCGTCGCGTAGACCGCTGGGAAGCACAATACACCGCAGAGGAAATCAGCTAATCATGTACGGAATGAATGCAACCACCCCCGTCGCCGGCGCAGCACTGGCGTACACCGGCCTGAACGTCGGAGCAGGCCTGCTCACAGCATTCGGTGTGCTGCTGATCGGCGTTGCGCTGCTGGCACTGGCCCGCCGCGGCGGCAAAGTGCGCCCATAGGCAGCGTCGACGGCGGACTGCAGTCCCTAGCTCCGCCGGGCCTGCAGCGCAGCTTTGAACGCAGATGCGGACGTGGCGCTGCTATTGATCCGCCAGTCAGCTTCCTTCTGGATATGGAACCAGACAAACCCGGTGACATCCGGCTGGGCTGCAAGGTAGGAAACCAGGCTCGTGTTCCACGCCGCCTTGGACCCGCCTGCCTCGCTGGACGCGGTCTCGGCAATGATGATGGGCTTACCGGGCGCGAGGGTCCGGAGCTGGGCAATACCGGGGGCAAACAGGTCCTCCGGCGAAATCCAACTGCTCCAGGAGGCGGACGTCCCCCAGTTGTAGCCATCAAGGGCAACCACATCCACATACCCGGCTCCGGGGTACAGCCCGGCGAGGTCAGTGGACCCCCAGTACGGAACGTTGGGAGCCCAGACCCACTGAACATTGCCGGCACCGGTGGAGGCCACCACATCGTGGACATGGCGCCAGGCCTGGGCATAGTCGCCGGGCTGGTTTCGGTTGACTCCTTCAGCCCACGGGTACCAGTCACCGTTCATCTCGTGGCCGAAACGCAGCATCACAGGCTGTCCCCAGGAAGCAAGCGCCTGGCCCCACTGAAGGATGCGGGCATCGAAGTCTCCGGCCGTAATCCGGTCCAGCGAGTACGCAGGCTGGACCAGTCCGCCACCCCAGGCCCACGGTTCCCACGTGACCAGGGAAACGGCTCCGCGGGCGCGGACGGCGTTCATTTCAGCCACAGGAGGCGCCTGGAGGAAGTCTTTGTAGAACATGACCACGGACGGGCTCTCTCCTGCCAACTGAGAGACTTCGTCCAGTTCCGCACTGGCCAGCGGACCGCCCTCGGTGGCCGCACCGAAACGCAACGGGTCTGTGCTGACCGGGGGAAGCTGCTGGGCGGGCGCGGCAACGGTGAACACTGCCGACGCCTTCACCGAGGAGGTTTTGGCTGTGATGGTCAGGTTTCCGCTGGCTGTTGACGGAATGACGATGGCCTTGCTGAAAGCGCCGGACGCGGCAGTCTGGAACGAGAAAGTGGTGGAACCAACGGCGATGCTTCCGGCAGTGGAGGCTCTGAAGCCGGTCCCGCTGACTGTGACACCGGAACCGGCATGTCCCGACGTCGGGCTGAGCGAGATCTGGGTAGACGCTGCCTGGACAGGCTGGACCGCGGCCAAAGTCAGGCCAATCCCCAGGGCAATGGCTACAAGAAGTTTTTTCACAGTCCGGTGCAAAGCGATCGACCCCACAATCGGCACGTGGCTGAAGCCACAAATCACACAGTGCGGATAGCACTGGACCCGATCATAAAGCCAACCGCGCCAGTCTGCTCAAGATTGGCTCAAATAATTTCAAAACCACGTTCCGGGCGGCCGGGCGGTCCTAGTGTTAACAAGGGAAAAAGTTCATGTTCTTAGCATCAGCGTCGGCACCCAGTCGGTGGAAAGGATCAGCAGTGGAACCGCCATGTGACGCCGGGACGCCGGTTGTGGACCCCGCTGTCCTCCGCCAGCTTCGTGCTGAGCTGGACGCGGATGAAGCGTACTGCAAGGTATTTGTCCGCAACTATCTTGACCAGCTCCCCCGCAGGGTCAGCCGGCTGCGTTGCGCGCTCATTTCCGGCGATCTGGAAGCGGCCATGGACGCCGTTCTCAGCCTAAAGACCTCAAGCCGGATGGTAGGTGCGTGCTGCCTCGGTGCCATCGCCGATGAAGTTGAGACGGCCCTGAAGCACGTCCAGGATCAGGAAGACTCCACGGGGACCAAACTCCCGCGGCTGGAACGTACGATCTTTGACCGGATCGAAGAGTGCAGCAGCCTGACGCTTACCCAGCTCAGCGCCGAAAACGCCGCCTGAACCGGGCACCGGGACATTCAGCGCTCCGCGGGCGCCAGCCTGTAGCCGACGCCACGGACCGTCTGCAGCCAGCGCGGATTCTGCGGTGAATCGCCCAGTTTCTTGCGCAGATTTCCCATATGCACCTCAACGGAACGTTCGTCCGCCTCGCTGATGTAACTTCCGACGTCATACTGTTCGTCCCGCAGCCGCCGTACCAGCTCCGATTTGGTACGAACCATTCGGCCGGCCTCGAGCAACGCGTGCAGCAGGTCGAATTCCGTCCGGGTCAGTGCCAGTTCCTGTCCGTCGATGGCCACCGTCCGTGAGTGGTAACTGAGATCCAGCCCGTTGTGGCTGAAGGTCCGGGTTTCCGGGCCGTCAGAGGCGGCAGGGCCTTCCGCACCGGAAGGCGAGGCACTTCCGGGGGACGAGTCCGGCGAGGAACGCGGACGCCGCATCATGGCGGCAATTCTGGCGCGCAGCTCCCTGGGGCGGAAGGGTTTGGTGAGATAGTCGTCGGCACCGGATTCCAGTCCGATCAGTGTATCCAGTTCCTCTGCCCGGGCCGTGAGCATCACAATGTAGGCGTCGGAGAACTGGCGGATCTGCCGGGACACTTCAAAGCCGTCGATGTCCGGCAGGCCCAGATCCAGTGTAATGACCGCAGGGTTAAGCTCCTTGGCGGCCAGAACACCGGCGGATCCGCTGGTGGCCACTTTCACGTCAAAGCCGGCCTGGGTCAGAACTACCCGTATCAGTTCCCGGATGTCATGATCATCCTCTATTACCAGACCCACACGTGATTCACTCATCGAAGCCCCCTCAGCCCGCTCGATACCGACAGAAGTATAGCTGGCTCCGGCTATCCTGCTGGTATGCCTCTCCGTCCGATCACTTCCCCGGCCACCCGCCCATGAGTACCAGCGCCACGTGGAGCAGCTCTTCGGGCCGGATGATGTTTTTCCGGCGCCCGTTCCACGAGTACTCGTTGCGTGGACGGGTGACCCTGAGCCAGATGCCGCTCTCCGTGACGGCCGGTTTCACCGGCGTCGTGATTACAGGGTTGTTTCCTCAGACGCTGGCGAATCCTCTGTTCGCCAGCTTCCTGGTCTCGCAAGTCCTCATCCTGGGGCTCTGTTACGCCGTTCCGTGGGACCGCCTGCCGTTCGCGAGCTTCCTGGTGGTTCCCATACTGGACCTCGCCTCCATCTCGTTGGCACGGGAAGGCGGCCAGGAAAGCCTGACCGGCATCGGCCTGATGGCGGTTTTTCCGGTCATCTGGCTGTGCGCCGCCGGCGTGTACCCCAAGACTGCAGTGGCCCTCTCCTTCGTCGGCCCGCTTGCCATGATCTGGGTTCCCCTGCTTATCCGCTGGGAAGTAACCGGTCAGGACTTCGCCCGCTCCGTGCTGGTACCCATGATCATGCTGGGGATCGGCGTTTCCGTGACCGTGATGACGCTCAGCATGGTCCGCCAGCAACGGGATCTGGAGGAAAAGGACGTCCAGCTGGAGATCGCGCTCCGGGACAGCAAGCGCCAGGAGGAGCTGCTGAATACGGTGCTGGACACGGTCCATCTGGGTGTCCTGGCCGTTGACGCAGGCGGCAAAGATATCCTGATGAACCGCAAACAGAGAGCACACCACCGGCTGGCCACGCCGGCCGGCGTCGATGATCCCAACGAGTCCCAGTTGCTTGTATTCGAAGCGGACCGCACCACCGAGGTCCCGGTGGAAGAGCGACCCGTCCGGCGGGCCGTGCTTGGCGAGACCTTCACCGACTACCTCGTCTGGCTTGGTGCCGGCAGCGAACAGCGCGCCATCACCACCAGTGCACGGGCCATGAAGGACGCCGACGGCAATTTCGCCGGCTCCGTCATCGTGTTCAGCGACGTCACCGACCTGGTGAACGCGCTGGCAGCCAAGGACGACTTCGTATCCAATGTCTCGCACGAATTCCGGACTCCGCTGACCTCGATCGTGGGTTATGTGGAGTTGATGCTTGACGGCGAGAACGAACTTCCCGACTCGCAGATCGCACCGTTGAAAATCATCCAGCGGAACTCCGAGCGGCTCCTCACCCTGGTTTCGGATCTCCTCTCCAGCAGGAGCGGACAACTGATCGTGAGTCCCCAGGCGGTGGATGTGGCGGAACTGGTGCGCGCCAGCGTTTCCGCGGCGTTGCCCAGGGCCGGAGACTCCGGGATCCGGCTGAGCGCCGACGCCCCGGACCGGCTGGACGCGCACGTTGATTCTGCCCGCATCTCCCAGGTTCTGGACAACCTGGTCTCCAACGCCATCAAGTACTCCCCCGACGGCGGCGACGTGGTTGTTTCGCTCAGGCCGGAAGACGGCCAGGTAGTGTGCCGCGTCAGCGATACGGGCATGGGAATGAGTTACAGGGACCAGGCCGAAGCCTTCACCAAGTTCTTCCGGTCCGGCAGCGTGCGGAACACTGCGATTCCCGGTGTGGGATTGGGCCTGCCCATCACCAAGGCGATCGTGGAGGCGCATGGCGGCAACATCGATCTGCAAAGTACCGTGGGAAAGGGAACTACGTTCACGTTCCGGGTGCCGGTCTAGCCATTCGCCTGCCGCACCAATTCGCCCCAGGACTGCTGCGCCAGGTCCCTGACGGAGGCCAGGATTTCCGACGGCGGCAGGGACAGATCCAGCGGGAACTCAATGACGTCGATGTCGGTGTTAAGGATCCGCCGCAGCTTCATCTCGCCGGAGCCGGCGTAGATCAGCCAGGCCGTGGGAACGCGGAGAGCTGTGCAGAAGGCGAGCATCTGGAAGTGGTCCGCAGACAACGATGCACCCAGGTCCGAGCTGGCCTTGTACTTGGTGTCATAGACCACCACCGGGCGTCCACCGAGCAGATGCACGGCACCCGGGCGGACGGTGAGCCGGTCCGAATCCCGCACGGCCTCGTTCAGCATGGCGTTGTACTGCAGCCGCATTTCCCCCGGATACTGCGCCATGGCTTCGCGCAAGGCTGTGCCCACAAAGTCCTCGAACACCCTGGCCATATCCACCACAAACGACGCCGTCTGCTGTTTGCCGTCCCCTGCTTCGGCTGATGCGTTCCGCAGGATCAGCTCGGACAGACGCAACACCGAGTGATAGCGGACGTTCATCCGCGTTGGCCGCCACGGCGGCAGTGGCGCTCCGGACTGAACCCGGGTGACGGCGTCGAGCTTCCCCTTCAGTTGCCGCAGGCGGCTGAGGACCTCGGGCCGGACGCGCGGAACCTGGCCCATCCGTTCCAGAGCGGCGCGCAGGATGCGGTTCTCCGGGATGTCTTCGGTGAATTCGTCGTAGGAAACCTCCAACGGGACCAGCATGCCGGGCCGGCGCGAGATCTGGTCCGAGATCCGGATCCTGCCCTTGACGGTGCGGAGGGATTCGTCAACGGTGAGGTAGCCCTGCAGCACCCCGCGGTTCAGGGCGCGTTCAGCCAGCTGCGCCAGGGATTCGGCCAGTGCGCTCCACAGATCGCGGTCCTCCACCGCCGCCACGGTGCCCTCGCGGAAGCCCTGGTTTCCGGCGTAGCTGAGCAGGAAAAGGAGCCTGCTCAGGCCCAGCCTGTCCTTGGGCCGGACCTCCAGCTGCACCGTGGGTGTCCGGACAGATCCCACCATGCCCACGGGCTCGATCCGGTACAGGCCCATCCCCATGGGTGATGCCTTTGCCAGGCCGCTGGAGTTCACGAACGCGGCGCTGGCCGTGTCAAGTTTGTCCACGATTCCGCCGGACAGCTCGTCCAGAACGAGGTGCCGAACGGGCGGACCCGGCCGGCCGCCCGCACGAATGCGTCCGGCGGAACCGGCGGGGCTGGCGGAACCAGCGGGACTAGCGGGGCTAGCGGAACCAGCGGGTCCGGCGGAACGGGCGGGACTAGCGGGGCTCAAGGCGTCCCAAGAGCTGTTCCAGGCCGAAGCGTTCTTCCAGCTGGGCACGGTTGAGCTGGCCGTGGTAGTGCTCCCCCAGCAGCGGCATCAGTTCATATTTCCAGATCCGTCGCAGCCCGGCGGGCGTCTGCGCGGCCTTCTTCATAAAGTAGGACGGGCCGATCATCAGGTCCCTGTCCCACTCATCGATTGCCTCGTTGAGCGCATCCAGCAGCAGCGCCGGCGTCGTATCCAGGTTGCGGGCCTGCAGGAACCGCAGCAGCGAACCCTTTACCGGCTCCGTCTGAGGGTGCAGTTCGATGAACGCGAAGCGGCGGCGGATGGCCGCGTCCATCATGGCGATGGAACGGTCGGCCGTGTTCATGGTGCCGATGATGTACAGATTGTCCGGGAGCGTGAACGGCTCATTGGGGCTGTACTGCAGGTAGATGCGGTCGTCGCGGTATTCCAGCAGGAAGTAGAGCTCGCCGAACACCTTGGCCAGGTTGGCGCGGTTCATTTCGTCAATGATCAGGAAGTAGGGCTTGGTCTCGTTGCCTGGTTTTGCGGCTTCCGCGGCCAGCCGGCGCAGCGGACCGGCCACGAGTTTGAAGGACACCTGGCCTTCGTCTGTCTTGTCCGGCCGGTAGCCCTCAAAGAAGTCCTCATAGGCGTAGGACGGGTGGAACTGCACGAGCTTCACGCGCTCATCCGTGCTGTCATCAGCCAGCTGCGCGGCCAGGTGTTTGGCCAGGTACGTTTTGCCTGTTCCGGGCGGGCCGTAGAGGACAAGCTGCCGGTTCTCTTCGAGCAGTTCGGCAATCTCCTGCAGCGGCTCAAGATCCATGTGGAGCGAGTCCGCAAATTCGCGCGTAAGCGGGCGGAAACCTTCGGGAACGGGTTCGACGACGGCGGCCGGCTCGGTGCCGTCCTCGTCTTCCGGTTCGGCTTCGACGGGGAGCAGCGCCTGCAGTGCCTGGACCACGCGGGTGACGTCCACGATGATTCCGGGCGTGGCCAGCTGCCGCTGGACATGGCGGGGAAGGTCGGTCATGGTGTGGTTTTCGTCGAACCAGCGGACTTTACGGCGCAAGCGGCGGTTGTCCTCGTCATGCGCCGGTTCGCCAAGCACCACACCCACCCGGGCCGCACCGGCGTGCTGGTACAGCACCAGGTCCCCGGGCTTCATTACCGTGAGGAAGGCGAAGACGGCGGTCTTCGTGTCCTCACGCTCCACATAGCCCAGGTGCTTGTAATCCTCGTCCACCGCGTGCTGAACCAGCCCGGCGGTAACGCCCGGGTCAAGCAGGCGGAGATGTTCGACGTCGAGCGTCACCTTTTCTTCGCTCTGCCAGGCGGCGAGCAGCTCGGCGTTGTCATGGTGGGTGCGCAGCAGCCACGCACGGCGGCCGGGATCGCCTACCTTGCGCCACTGGCTCACCAGCTGGCGGGCGTACCAGTCGATGCGCTGCCCCGCCTGCTCGTCGAGGTGCAGGCGGATGCGGTGGATGTCCGCGGTGATGTCCTCATCGCTGTCGCCCTTGGCGCCGCCCACCAGCGACGCGAACGCGTCCCTGATCTCCTGGCGTTCCACATCCGCCACCACGGGCTCGAAATAGCTGGGCCACGCCAGGAATTCGATGCTGCGGCGGATGGCCGGCTGGTCCCCGGGAGTCCCCGTGGCGAGCTGGTGGAAGGCCAGCGGGTCCTTGAGCGCCTTGTTGATGGCGGCGGTGGGCTGCTGGTCCACGTGCTGCACAAGACGGCACAGCCACTTCAGGTGGTCCCAGATGGTCCAGTTGAATTCTGCTGTGCGGTCACGGATGACTCCATGGTCCGTCATGCCCTGGTACAGCTCTTCCGGGAGCTCAAGCGGCGGCTCCAGCCACGACGCCGCCTCGGCCACGCGCGCGCGCTTGACCTTGAGTGATTTGACCTCGTGGGCCAGCGGCAGGGACTGCAGGAAAAGCAGCTCAACGGCAAGCTGCTTGGCTGCCCGGGAGGCGTCCTGCAGGTTCTGCCTGAGGTTTGTCATCATGGGCGCCTTGGAGTCCGGAACGCCCCGCTCCAGGCGCTCCAAAAGCTCGGCCGCGGCGTCCGACGTCCATGTCAGCGTGCGTCCGTCGAGCGCTGACGGCTTGCCCTGCAGACCTGCACCGAGTACATACCAGGCCGCGTCTTCGATCTCTTTGGAAATGCCGAGGGCGCGGGTCATGGCAGGCTTCGGGGCAGGGGTCATGCCTTCAAATTTACAGGCTTAAGCTGGGTGCCAGCACCATAACGCAGTGAAGTTACCAGCCGGTAATCCTTAATGGATGACGTATGTTTTCTTAGTTTCGTCGAAGTCGTGCTGGCTGCTCACCCGAGCGGCGGCGGCTCCGGGCAGTCGCTCCTGGGCGGCGGGGCGCTACTGCATACCGAACTGATACGGCGACGGTACGGGCTCGCCGGGGCAAACCTCCAGCCACAGCTCCGAGATGGAGTTCTCTCCTTCGCGCAGGTCCGCCACTTCAACGCCCGCCCGGAGGATGTCTGCCGCCTCCGCCCGCCGGCCGGAGCGGGCCAGCGCCAGCGATTTCAGAAAAAGGACGCGTCCGACGGCGGCCCCTTCAGCGGGAGCCTCCCCCGCGTCTGCCGCGTCTGCCGCGTTTGCGTCCGGCGCGTCCGCGTCTGCCGCCAGGGCGAGAGCGCCGCGGGGATCCCCGTGCCGAATGTGGAGGGCCATGGCCTCATGCAGGAGCGGAATATTGGCAGAGGCCACTGGGACGGGGCCTTGGGAGGCACGGTCCAGGGAGGATGCCTTGGTGGCGAGTGAGACCGCGTGGGCCAGCTCGTCCAGACCTTGCCGGATGTCGCCCGAGGCGATCAGCGCCAGGCCAAGGCCCCGGCGCGTCAGGGCCTCCGGTATTTCCGGGGCTTCCGCGGCAGAGGCATCGGGAGCGGCACCATCCCTGGACGAACCCGCCGCGCTGCCGCCTTGGGGTGCCGCAGCGAGTGCCTGCCTGTACAAATCCACGGCACCGCGTATGTCCTGCCGGGCGTGTTTCATGGTGGCCAGATGGAACATTGAAGCACGTGTCCCCTCTCCGGCCAGGAACTCTTCGAAGTCCCCGCCGGCTGCAAAGCTGCCCGCACCCTGAAAACCCTTGCCGTCCAGAAGCTCCAGCCAGGGCCGCTGTTCTTCCGTGATGGTGTCCTGCGGAAACGGCGTGCCGGCATCGTTGATCCAGGGACGCCCTGCATGTCGTCGGCGGGCGTCTTCCAGTGCACCCCAGCCGCTGCCGGGCAGGAGATATTCCGTTGGCGGAATATCCGCGTTCCTGACGGCTTCCTCAAGAATTCCGTCCAGGGCATGTTCCGGAAGCAACCCATCCACAGCCTCCTGCGCGTGGGCCACCGCAGCAGAATAATCCTCGCTGTGGGACGATGCCGGGTCGAGTCCCGCGTTGCCGTAGGCCTCAAGCCAGCTCCACTCCGCGCCGCCGGGCATGGAAAGGTGCTCGAACTGGGTCTGGGCAAGCCCTGCCTGAATCTCCGCGTACGTCCCACCCGCCGGGCTGAGCCATTCCTGCCAGCGCCGGCCGCCGGGACCCTCTCCCCAGGCGAAGAGCTTCCTGCCCCTGAGCCGCCGGCTGGACAGCATGGCCAGCCCGTCGCCGTCGTGATCCGCAGCAGCTATCCAGCGGCGCTGGTCTGGCTGCAGATCAAAAAAGTAGTCAGCGGCGTGCGGATTCCGGGCCGGCCACGTGGCATCGATTCCGCCGTGGTTGGCCGGGCGGACACGGGAAATGCCCGCAGGATATCCGGTGGCAAAGGCCTCTTCGGCCGGAGCTATCACCCTGGTAGCCGGCGATTCCGGAATGGCTGCGTTGCTCCACCAGTACATGGGGACCGGGAGCTCGTTCGGGTTCCGGATCCGCACGGCCACGAATAGAACCGCTGAATCCTCCGGCAGCCACGCGTCCACCTGAAACACCACTTCGCGAAGCCGATCGAACTCCCACATACGAAGCACGCGGTGCCCTTCCGGCGTGTCCACCACTGCCGTGTGGAGCGGACTGCAGGTGGTGGGCGAATGGCCCCTGGTGCCGATGTTCCATTCGATTCCGCCGGCGAACCAGGCATCCCGCAGTGCCAGATTGGCGAACTGCAGGGTGGAGGGCGAGTGCAGCAGCTGCTTCCCGGTGCGCTTGTCCAGCAGCTCCCACAGCCTGCCGCCCAGTTCCGGCAGGAATACAGCCCGGAGCCGGCTGTTTTCCAGCACGACGGCGGCCACGTCCCGCCGTTCGCGCTGGCGCGTGTAGCCATCCTGCAGCTGGTACGGGTAGATGTTGGGCACACCCCCGAAGGCGCCGGCGGCCTGCAGCTCCTCCGGCACTCCATCGCCGAAGCTGAACGGCTGGCTGTCCCACGCAGTCACGGGCGGCAGCGGGCTGAGCGGGCCGAGTTCGGCAATCTCCAGCGTGGCGGTCTGGAAGGAAAGGGTGCCGTGGGCCGTTTCAGTCATTCTTTTCTCCTATGGTGAGCAGCACTCCACGGCCAGGTTCCAGCGTGACGGAAGAGCCGGCGTCGTACGTTTTGGCTTCCTGGAAACCGTCGATCTGCGGGGCCGCAAACGGAGCGTTGCGCAGCGATTGAGCTCCTTGATGTGCTGGCCCGAAGGCCGCGCACGCGGCGTCGTCGAACTCAAGGTGAACCGCAACCGGATGGTCAGCCCACGACGCCAACGCAACAACGGCGCGGTCCCCCGTGAACCAGATGGTTGCCAGTACTGCGGGATTGTTGGTGCGGACCGGCGGGGTGGCTGCCCAATGGCCGATCATGGAGGCCTCGGCCAAACCGGATTCGGCCCAGAACTTCCACAGCGGCCGGTTGTCCACTCTTGGCGCGCGCCCGGTCATGCCAAAAACCATGCCACGCCAGGGGTTGCCGCCGCCCTCCAGCATCTCGCCCATCAGGCCGAACGGGATTCCGGAAAGCTCCACGAGCCAATAGTCCGGGGTGGTGTTGTTGTAGTCGAAATACTCGCCCAGCCGCAGCCGGTCAATGTAGGGAAGGTGCTCCAGATACAGGTTGGCGGAGGACGCAAAGCCATCGCGGGCCGTGAACTGGTTGGCGGAATGCAGGTCGATTTCCGGTGCGGCACAGTTTCTGTCCAGGACCTTGCGGACGCGGAGCATGGTGTGGCGGTCATAGGCGATGTCGTCGAGGTAGATTCCCTCCACCCCCGTTTCCCGGACCAGCTCCTGCATCCCCCTGACATAGGAGTTCTGCAGCCGTGATTCGCCGGTGGTCACCACCGAAATATCGTCGACGTCGGGCGCGAACCAGGCTGACACATAGCCGGCACCCGCGTGTTCCTGGAGCCAGACGTGGCCGGCGCCCGGGCCGTCGCTGAAGATCTCGTGGTCAAGGGAGAGCATGGGAAGCAGCTCCGGGCTGTGGAAGGTCAGCTCACGCACGGTGTTGTAGACCTTGACCTTGAGTCCGTGCATTTTCGCCGCGGCTACGTAGCTGGCCAGCTTGTCTGCCCGGAGGAGCGGATCGTTGATATAGGGCGCCGGGCCGGTGGCGTGGTGCACGTTGACCACGGTGGCTCCGGATGCCCTGACCTGCGCGGGATCCGCTGGCGCGTGGAAGTACCTGTTGGCCAGGTGGCGCTGCGGTTCGATCGGCTTGAAGGGCGTGAGCAGCAGCCGGAAATCAAAGTCCAGGGTCTCTCCGGCCACCATGGTGCGGCTTCCGCCGAACGCCCGCAGCCGCGCGGTTTCTCCGGTGGTGCGGAGCGTCACCCCGCCCCTGACGTGGGTGCCGGGGTATTCCTGCCCGGCCTCTGCCCCGTGCCGCGCGTCTCCCGCATGTTGGGGCCCTCCCGCAGGGGCGGCCTGACGGTTGGCCCACGAGACCGGCTCGATGAGCGGTTGCTGACGGTAGAAGTTGGTGTTGAGCGGGCGCTCGTAGCCGCCGTCCCGGAGAGACAACTGCAGCCCGGCATTTACCGAGCCAAGCCAGAGCGCATCCTGGTTCCGGTTGGCCACGTCCCAGCACCAGTCCAGCGAGTCCGGGCGGCGGCCTCCGGGCACGCCCAGTCCCATGGCCAGCGGGACTGCCTGCGTGTGCAGCACTGCAGTGAGTGCGATGTCCTCCAACTCAGCCATGCCGCCCGCCGTCAACCGCAGCGCATAACTGAGGGCGCCGTCGGCTTCCAATACCCCGCGCAAGCGCACGCCAAGCCCGCCGGAACTGTCCGGGCTGGATGTCCACTGGCTGGATGTCCACTGGCACGTCCAGCTGATCTGGCCCGGCCCGTCCACCACAAAGTCCAGCGGTGAGTAGGTCCAGGCCGGCCCGGCGGTGAATTCCATCGGGGCGGCCAGCAGCTCTGTTGCTGCGGCGTCAGTTTCGGTGACGTTGGTGCTGAAGGTGGAGCTCAGCTGGGATGGAAGGCCTGACGGCGCAAGCCTCACCTTCCGCCCCAGGATTCCCAGCTCCCGCTCCCGCGCATCCAGGGTGACAGGTGTGTACGGGGCCACCACACCCCGGTCCTGGGCAACGGTGGAGTCCAGCCATGTGAGCCGCCGCAGATACTTCGGGTCCCCGAAACCGCCGGCCAGAATCTCCGGAGCTGCTTCGTCGATGCCGGCCACATCCAGTGTCACGGACACCGTACGGCCGGTTATGGGGCGGACGGTTACAGGCGGCACGATTGGAGGGCGGACCGCTACCGGCGTGGCGTCACAGCCTTCATCCGGCTCTGCGTTTGAAATGGACGCAGAGACCCTGATGCTCGACTCGAGGGTGGTTCCGGCCGCCTCCCGCGGGATGGGGATCACGCAGTAGAGGGCCTGGACACTCCCCCGCGGCACGGTCAGTGTCCTGGTGAAGGGCTTGCCAAGGCGGTCGGTTCCCTCAGTGTTCAGGCAGCGGCCGCCGGCCGGCGCGGCTACATCAACCTCGACGCCGTCGAGGTCAGCCAGGGCATACAGCCCCAGCTGCACAACATAGTCTTCGCCGGGCTGGGCGGCATCGCGGAACTCACCGGACGGGCCGTTGACAGCCCAGTGGGCCGGCACTGCGTTTCGCATCGATACCGGATTCAGCCGGTTTTCTGCGAAGACCAGGAAAGCCGCTCCTGGATGGGAATCATGCAGCGCCTGCACTTCCCCGGCAGTGGCAATGAAGTTCATGGGCGCGAAGGAGTCCCGTGGGCTCGCGGACTCGTACCGGACTGCCGTGGCCTGGGCCAGCTCGGGAATGTCAGTCCACATGGAGGGTGTCACCGCCGCAGCCCACTCGGGATCCGCCGTGGGCCGGTACGGGAGGTACCCGGCCTGGGGGTAGTGGGCCCGGCCGAGCATGGCATAGGGAAGGTAGTAGAACCAGTAGGTTCCGGGGCCGTCGATCGGTTCGAAGATCAGCTCGCCTGCGGCGGCATCAACCCGGGTAACCACAACATTCCGGACCCGTGTCCCGCTGGCGGCCGACACCACAATCACGTCCACGTTGCCCGGATGCTCATCCTGGCGGCGCCAGGGAAGACGGATACGGTTGGCGTTTGGTTGCTTGGCGTTTGCCAGGCCTGCGGCGGCACCGGCGTTATTGGCGCCGGCTTCATGGCCGCCGGCTTCATGGCCGCCGGCTTCATCGGCGCCGGCACGGCTCGCCAGGGGCTGCTGAGCCTCAACAACCATACGGTGGTTGCCGTAAAGGAATTTGTCCCAGCTGCCGACGCCGCACTCCAACTCGGGATGCCCCGGAACCCCCTCGAAGTACTCGTGATGGGCGCGGATGGCCGGGGACTGCAACATGGCAGTGACTCCTGAACGTGGCTGTCGACTCATGGAATCCACCACCCGTGATCACGGGAGGTGAATCCTTCCATCATTCGTGGCTCCAATGGACTTGTAAAGCGGTATTACAATCCACAATCGGACGCATTGCGCTCTGTTGCCGCCACGGCACGGGAGCTCGGGATCCGCGCCTCAGCGACTCCGCAGCCTCCGCTGCTGCCTGAGGACGCCGCTGTTTGCCCGACTATGTGCCCACCTATTTGACGGCGGCGCTCGTCTTCCGCCCGAATATGAAGTAACTCCCCGGGCCGACGAAGTTGATCAGGCTGGCAAGCCGCCACAATATCTTGGGACCGCGGATCTGCTCAGCGGTGCGGCGCGAAATATCGCGCTGGGCTGCAACCAGGAACGCCAGCTGCGCCACTCCCACGGCAACAACGCCGATCCGCGCGGACGGTGAGAGTTCTTTCCAGGTCTTCTTCTTCTTCGCCATGATTACAGCTCCTTGCTTCCGGTGTTCCTTCTCAAGATCCCGCTCGGTGCGGGCCCCGTCAAGACGGGCGCAGTACCCTGGCCCAGTCAAGACGCGCAGTACTCAGGCGCAGGCCGCCCGAGCAGCCCGGACCACTTCGGCATCGGTGACCTGATAGGCCGTGGGATCGGCGCCGTCGGCAGCACCCAAGGAGACGGCGCCGGCGGACAACGTGGACACGGTCTTCTTGGCCGACAGGTGTACGGCGCTCAGCCCCGAGCGCCGCATCGCCGGAATGTCCTGCACCGTGAGACCTCCCCCCGCCATGATTTCCAGCTGACCTGCCGCCCGCTGGACCATCCGCTCCAGAGTCCCCAGCCCGGCACCGGCCGTGGCTGCATGGCCGGAGCTCAGGACGCGGGTGAAGCCCAGCTCAATCAACAGTTCGACGGCGGCCAGCGGATCCGGCGTCTGGTCGATGGCCCGGTGAAAAGTCAGCTGGGCAATGGGGTTCGCGTTCCTGGCCGCCGCCACGAGGCGACGTGTGGCCGGAACATCCACACCGCCGGCGGGAGTCAGGGCGCCGGTCACCACACCGTGCGCACCCTGCGCCAGGAGGTGCCTGGCTTCGCGGGCCATGGTGTCCAGCTCCCCTTCGGAGTACAGGAAGTCGCCGGGGCGGCACCTGACCAACGGGTGGATTTCCAGCCGGCCGTCCACCTGTTCGGCGGCGGCTTCCATCAGGCCCTGGGTGGGCGTGATGCCGCCCAGCTCCAGGCTGCTGCACAGTTCAATCCGGTGTGCGCCCTCGCTGGCGGCGATTCCGGCGCCGTCGGCACTGACCACTGCAATCTCAAGTTTCATGGGTATCTCCTGGCTGGCAATGGCATTCAAACGGCGGCCACCCGCCAACGGATCTAGGCCACAAACGGCGCAAGCCGTTCCCTCTGCCCCGGGGTCAGCCGCAGCACGCTGCCGGTGGCTTCGTCAACAAACGCGAGGTGGCTCGTGGCCTTGACGCAATCCTCGCGGGTCACGGGGTCCTGCACAAGGTAGTGGATGTCGAAACTGGCGCCCTTGACTGCACCGATCCACAACTGCACCACGGCAGGCACGTTGCGGTATTCAAGTGTCCTGACATAGCGGATCTTATGCTCCACCACCAAGGCCATGGTGCCCTCGGCAACGTCGTTGAAGAGGGAAACCTGAGGCTCCACTCCGGGGAGCCCTGCCCCTCTGGGCGGACCGAACGCCGCGATGCGGGCTTCCTCGAGAATCCGGACAATCTGCACATTGTTCATATGTCCGTAAGCGTCCATGTCTCCCCAGCGCATCGGCACAAGCACCTCGATGCGCCGGGGATCCAGGCTGCCCGCGGAGCCTGACGCAGTCAGCTGTGCACCGCCGTCGAGTCATCCACTACGGATTCCTCGACGTCGGAGCCGGCGAACTGGGACATGTAGAGGCGGTAGTACGCGCCTTCCGCGGCCAGCAACGCCTTGTGGTTGCCCTGCTCCACAATCTTGCCGTTCTCCATCACCAGGATGGTATCGGCGTCGCGGATAGTGGACAGCCGGTGCGCAATGACGAAGCTGGTCCGGTCCGTCCGCAGTGCGGCCATGGCCTTCTGCACCAGCAGCTCAGTACGCGTATCCACCGAGCTGGTGGCCTCGTCCAGGATCAGCAGCGAGGGGTTGGCCACGAACGCACGGGCGATGGTGATGAGCTGCTTCTCACCGGCGCTGACGTTGTTGCCTTCCTCGTCAATGACGGTGTCGTAACCATCCGGAAGCCCACGGGCAAAACGGTCCACGAACGTGGCCTTGGCTGCTGCCATGACCTGCTCCTCGGTGGCGTCCAGCCTGCCGTACTTGATGTTGTCGTAAATGGATCCGCCGAACAGCCACGCGTCCTGCAGCACCATGCCCACCTTGGACCGGAGCTCAGAGCGGCTCAGGTGGGTCACGTCCACTCCATCCAGCGTGATGGACCCGGAGCTCAGCTCGTAGAAGCGCATCACCAGGTTTACGAGGGTGGTTTTGCCGGCGCCGGTGGGCCCGACAATGGCCACGGTATGCCCGGGCTCGGCCGTGAAGGAGAGGTTCTCGATCAGCGGCCTGTCCTCGGTGTAGCTGAAGGTCACGTCCTTGAACTCCACGTGGCCGTCCGTCTTGACCGGCAGGTGTTCGGTGGCCGTCTCGGAGTCCTGCTCGTCAGCATCCAGGAATTCGAAGACACGCTCGGACGACGCCACGCCCGACTGGAGCATGTTGGCCATGCCCGCCATCTGGCCCAGGGGCTGGGTGAACTCGCGCGAGTACTGGATGAAGGCGGTGGCATCGCCCAGGGACATGGAGCCCGAGGCAACACGCAATCCGCCCACAACTGCGATGCCCACATAGCTGAGGTAGGACACGAACTGCATCACCGGGAAGATGATGCCGGAGACAAACTGCGCACCGAAGCTGGCCTTGTACAGGGCTTCGTTGCGCTCCTCGAAGCGCTCCAGCATGTCGGCATCGCGGCCGAAGACGCGAACCAGGTCATGCCCGGAGAAGGACTCCTCGATCTGCCCGTTCAGTTCGCCCGTGTTCTTCCACTGTGCGGCGAACAGCTTCTGGCTGCGTGAACCGATCACACCGGCTGCGACGCCGGAAAGCGGCAGGGCAATCAGGGCGATCAGTGCCAGCTGCCAGGACACGATGAACATCATGATCACAATGCCGATGACCGTCAGCAGCGAGCTGATCAACTGGGCGAAAGCCTGCTGGAGCGCCTGCTGGACGTTGTCGACGTCGTTGGTGACGCGGGAGAGAACGTCGCCTCGCTGGCGGGTGTCGAAGTAGTTCAGCGGCAGCCGGTTCAGCTTTTTTTCCGTGTCGTCACGGAGCCGGCGGATCACCTTCATCACAATCCGGTTCAGCACGTAGCCCTGCAGCCACAGGAAGATGTTGGCCACGAAGTACATCACCAGAACGAAGGAAATCAGGACGGTCAGTTTCTGGAAGTCGATCCCGGTTCCGGGGATCAGCTCCATCCGCGTGACCATGTCCGCGAAGTTGTCCTGGCCCTGCAGGCGCAGGCCGTCAACGAACTGGTCCTTGGACACCCCGGCGGGAAGCTGCTTGCCTACCACACCGCTGAAGATCACGTCCATGGCCTGGCCCAGCACCCTGGGTGCAATGACGTTCAGGACCACGGAGACAATCACCAGGCCGACCACCGCGTAGATGCCCAGCGCTTCAGGCTTCAGCAGACCCAGGAGACGCTTGGCGGACGGCCAGAAGTGCTCAGCCTTCTTGGCCGGCATACCGCCGAACATATCTCCATCGGCCTCCGTGGGCTTGTACTCGTCCTCGAACAATTCTTCGTCCTCCA
Source organism: Micrococcaceae bacterium Sec5.7 (assembly GCA_039636785.1). Lineage (NCBI taxonomy): Bacteria > Bacillati > Actinomycetota > Actinomycetes > Micrococcales > Micrococcaceae > Micrococcaceae bacterium Sec5.7. Next base: position 607,893 of record CP144169.1, read on the forward strand.
GGACGTCCTGGCCGGCCACGGCTTCGTCTGCAGGTGCAGAGGCCTTCTTGTCGGCGCTCATGCCATTTCCTCCACGCTCAGCTGGGACTCAACAATTTCCTGGTACGTGGGCGACGTCTCCAGCAGCTCCTCGTGAGTGCCGCGGTCCACTATCCGGCCGTTGTCCAGCACCAGGATCTGGTCTGCCTCGGTGATGGTGGAGATCCGCTGCGCCACGATGATCACGGTGGCGTCCGCGGTGGTCCGCTTCAGGGCGCCGCGCAGGCGGGCATCCGTGGCAACGTCCAGCGCGGAGAAGGAATCGTCAAACAGGTACACCCTGGGCTTGGTCACCAGTGCCCGGGCGATGCACAGACGCTGGCGCTGGCCGCCGGAAACGTTGGTGCCGCCCTGCGAAATACGCGCCCCCAGGCCGTTCTTCTTTTCCCTGACGAAGTCTTCACCCTGGGCGGTGTGCAGGGCCTCCCACAGTTCCTCATCCGTTGCCTCGGTTTTGCCGAAGCGGAGGTTGTGCTCGATAGTGCCGGAGAAGAGGTAGGGCCGCTGGGGAACCAGGGCAACGCGTTTGGTGATTTCGGCGCGGTCCAGCTGGCTGACTGAAACGCCGTCGAGCAGCACCTCGCCTTCAGCCACATCGTAGAGGCGCGGCAGGAGAGAGAGCAGGGAGGTTTTGCCAGCACCCGTGGACCCGATGATGGCCATGGTCTCACCCGGCCTGGCCGTGAAACTGATATTGCTCAACACCGGAGACTCTGCCCCGGGGTAGGCGAAGGTGACGTTGCGGTACTCCACCACTCCCGCGAGATCTGCCGGCATGACCGGCTGCTTCGGGTCATGGATGGAGGGCTCGACGTCGAGCACCTCGCCAATGCGGTCCGCACACACCGAAGCACGCGGGATCATCATGGCCATAAAAGTACCCATCATGACTGCAATCAGGATCTGGAGCAGGTACTGCAGGAAAGCCGTCAGCGACCCCACCTGCATGGCGCCGGAATCAACGCGCTGGCCACCGAACCACAGCACCGCGGCCGTGGACAGGTGCAGAATCATTCCGATCGCCGGGAACATCAGCACAAACAACGCGCCGATCTTCAGCGAAACGTCCGTCAGTTCCTTGTTGGCTCCGCCGAAGCGCTCCGTCTCATAGGGCTCGCGGACAAAGGCGCGGACCACGCGGATGCCGATGATCTGCTCACGCAGGACTCCGTTGATGCGGTCGATCTTCTTCTGCATGGAGCGGAAGAGCGGCATCAGCCGGACCACGAGGTAGCCCACAACCGCTATCAAAATGGGAACCGATACCCACACAAGCCAGGACAGGCTGAGGTCCTCGCGCAGCGCCATGATGATGCCGCCGATGCACATGATGGGAGTGGAGACCATGAAGTTCAGCCCCATGAGCACCAGCATCTGGACCTGCTGGACATCATTGGTGCCCCGCGTGATCAGGGTGGGCGCGCCGAACGTGTTGACGTCCTTAGCGGAGAAGCTCGTCACCTTGCGGAAAACGCCGCGGCGCAGATCGCGCCCAACGGCCATGGCTGTCTTGGAGCCGAAGTAGACACCCGCGATGGCTGCGCCTACCTGGACGAACGCGACCAGGAGCATGACTCCGCCGGTGCGCCAGATGAAGTCCGTGTCGCCACGGGAAACACCTTCGTCGATGATCCGGGCGTTGAGGCTGGGTAGGTACAGCGCCGCAATCGTGGAGATCAGCTGGAATACAACGACCGCCACAATGTACGGCATGTACGGCTTGGAATAGCGCCGCATGAGGGTGACAAGCATGCCCACGGGTCCTTAGGAAGAGAGCGCGAAATGGTTAGGAATAGTAATAGCAGCTGGGTCTGACAGTCTTAGGCCTCCCACTCTACGAAATCCGTTGCCTCAGCGAAACATCGAACGGCAAATATCATCCTGGTTGGGTCCCCGTGTAGAAGTCCAATTGCTCCGGGTCCATGGAAAAAACGTGCCGACCAGGCCCTCCCGCCCGCGCCGCACCCCGCTGTCAGGAACCCAGCTGCCTACACGGCCGGGCGGCTTTAATGTGTTGCATATCGATCATTTTCAGTACAAGCTCCACTTAGCCGGGGCACCGTACACTGGACCCACCAGCGACGTAGCCAAACCCGATGCCGTCGCGCGAGCCGATCCTCCACCGCACCAGCGACATTGGCGAGATCCGCGTCTGAAGTCGCTTGTGCGTACGCTCTGCACGTTCGCGCATACCCCGCCCGGGCGGCAGCCCGGTTCCCTGATACGGATCGGAACGGACGCTGCCGGGATCGTGAACGCGGTCGTTATTCGCCTCCATCGTCTTGCCCTTCAAGATGTTTCGCCATTGCCTCACAAGCCCGGTTCCACCTTGCTGTGAGTGCGTGGCGGTTCAACGGCTCGAACATGCCGGTCAAGACCTTCTCGAGTGCGTCATACGCGGCGTCCTTAACCCGTTCCTGCGCCGCCGGGCTGTAGTAGTTCATGACAGGGATTCGATACGAGCGTCCTTACGGATGGCGTCCGAGTCTGGTCCCGACGCTCCCGTTGATTAAAGGAGCGTCGATCCAACCTCCTGCAAGCACAAGGAAGGACAGGCGAGAGACTCCAGGATCGGGATGCTATCAAGGTCCAAAGTGTTCATCTGCAGGATTCTGTCAGCAGAACGAGCCAACGGCAGCCCCGGAAGCCAGTCCCCCAACGCGACACGTTTCAGCCGCTCCCCCGTCGGCAAAATCCCGAATGTACAAAGGCCTCGGCGATTCTCGCATACCCCGTCTGTGATGGCTAGCCAGGGATGGCGGTTCAATCGCAGCTTGGGTTGGCGGTCACGCTCGCATGTCTTGCAAGCCGAGGGTTGAAAGAGGAAATCAGTGAGACACCTGTCGTGCCTGACAGCTCGCTGGCCGCGTAGGGCAGGTTTTCCGCGGCACTAAGGCTAGAAATCAGTGCCGAAGCTACTCGGATGTCAGTGAATCCCCGCCCTCGATGAAATCCTGCGCAAACCTTGAGGCACGGTGCGGTTGATCTTGAGCAGTGAGTGGGAATGTTGGTTCAGGCTCAGGAAGGTCTGAGTTTTGACCCAGGTCTCACCCCGGCGTCGATCGCAATTGTCGCCATATGGGCTAGTTGACCGTAGGTCACTGTCCCTGGAGGAAGACATGTCGACCATAGATGCGACGACGCCGCGGAACCGGCCCGCGTTGTGGTTTCTGATAATGCGATGCGGACGCAATCTTGGCGCCGTCATGACGGCAACGTTGATTGCGATTATTGTGGCGGTCACCATCGTGGCACCTGCACTGCAGGTACAGCTGTCGCCGGTCTTGACCGGCAGCATGCGCCCGGCATTCAGCCCGGGAGACCTTCTCATCACAGCTCCTGCGGATGTGGGTGACCTACACGCGGGACAAATCGCAGTATTCACCCCTCCAGGCGAAAATGCCCCCTACGCCCACCGGATCACTTCGGTCACCGGGGACTCCGCCCATCCGGTTCTGACAACCAAAGGCGACGCCAACCCCGCCAACGACCGGTGGAAGGCCGTGCTTTCCGGCCCGAAGGTGCCGGTAGTCTTCGCCACCGTCCCGTACGTCGGCTACGCACTGCTCTGGACGCAGAGCCCGGCACTTCGAGCCATTCTCGTCGGCTTGCTCGGGCTGTTGATGACCAGTGCCGGCATCCGACACATTCTACGCCAGCCCTCAACCGCCCCATCAAACCCAGAACAATCAGCAAACACAGTGCAACCAACAACCCTGTGACCGGACCCTCAGGTCCGTCACCCCTTCAAGTCAGGAGCTTTCCCATGTCCACTGATACCGCACGCCCGTCCCGCCCCAGCCACCGCCGTCTGATTGCCGCCCTCGCCCTCGGCGCGGCCGGCCTGGCCGTGACCGGAAGCGGCGTTTATGCCGCCCTGACCGCCACGGCCTCCAACACATCCGCGCAGAGCGTCACCAGCGGCACCTTGAGCCTGACAATGTTCAACAACGGCAACGGGTTTGGCCAAAGCGTCTCCAACCTGGCCCCCGGCGACACCGTGAACCGGTACGTCAACCTCACCCAGGGAAGCGACCTGGACGCGAAGGCCCTGACCCTGGGCGTCAGCGCAGCGGCAGCGAACAAACTGACCAACGACGCAATCAACGGCCTGCAAGCCACTGTCACCCAGTGCGTCGGCGGCACCTGGACCGCCGGAACCGGTGTCTGCAGCGGAACCACCACCATTCTGGTCGCCAGCACGCCGCTCAGCACACTGGCCGCCACACCGGCCTCCGTCGTCGCCGGCCCGGTCTCCGCTGGAACGGTGCTGAACCTGAAGATTGCCCTGACCCTGCCGGACCAGGCCGAGACCACTGTCAACGGCGTCGCGCCCGTCGGCACCACCATTCAGGGCCTGTCGGCCTCGCTGACCTGGACGTTCTCCGAGACCCAGCGCACCGCCGCCAACACCACCAGCTGACCCATCCGCCATGCCGTTGCAGCGGATCAGCAGCAGGGCGGTCGCCGCAGTCCCGGCCACCGCCCTGTTGCTGTGCCTCGCCGTCACCCCGGCGCAGGCAACCGGCAAGGCCGAAGCACGGTCAGTATCCCAGCAGGCCGGCGCCGGCAGCTGGGGCGCGGTGGCGACCACCAACACCGCAGCACCCTACGGCACCGGACCCCTGGCCCTTCAATTCACTGGCTTGTTGCTGGTTCTGCCGTCGCCGAAGTTCTTCAACGTCGCCAACACCGGAACCCTGACGTTGACCGGAGCGACTTACACCGCCACCACAACGCAGCCCGCCGCCGTCGTGGAGGCCTGCAGCACGTCCTGGAACGAATCAAACAACACCTGCCCCTCCGGTACCATCACCCAGATCGTGCAGACCGGAACCGGCCCTTCCGCCTCAACCTTCGTCCCCGTGAATGCCGGAGCGGCTATCCGGCTGCGGGCACGCATCACGTCGTTGTTGTCCCTAGGGATCGCAGCCACAGTCACGATCGGGGTCTCGGTGGACCGGGGCCAGGTCCGCACCGCCACGACAACAAGCTCCTAAGGTGGCCGTCCGGCCTGCCCAGAGGTGATCTACTAACCAGGCACCACCCCACCAAGACCGAGGCCCATGCAATCACCCAACTCGAAGCACCGGGACACCAAGCCAGCCTCCTGCCGTAGATGCGGCCGCGCCACGTCGGCACAGCGGACTTGAGCGCTTCCAGCTGTCCAAGGTCCAGGGCGCCGCGCTTAGCCTGGATTCGGCGGCCGTGCAGCCAGATCCCGACAGCGCGCTCATGGGGGTCCTGGGCACGGTGAGGGCGTGCCGGCCGGCTTTGCTCCTCGGAATGCGTCAAGACGCTCTCGCGCAGCGGCCTCGATCTCTGACTTGCCTACGGGGATTTCATCGGGATTCGCATGCACAAATCCCATGACCGGGACGCCCTGGCAGAACGGATTCATCGAATCATTCAACGCCCAGTTCAGAAGTGATGGGGGCCCAACCAATCCGAACGGCGTACCTTCTTGCCGCACACAGCTCCCTTTAAACGACTGCAGGCCGGGCCCGCCCCTGTGAAGGGCAGACCCGGCCTGTGGTTGCAATCCGTCTAGTCACTCACTGGCGTGCTTGCCATGGGCAGCGATGTACTGCGCGGCGGCACGCTGGAGTTTCCGTTCCTTGGCGAGTTCCTTGCTGATGGCCTTCAGCTCGGCGGCTACCCTGGCCTGCTCCACGGCAACGGCACGCTGTTCCTCGGCCTGCTGGTGCACGGCAGCGAGCGCCCGGGCCAGCTGGGCCTGCTGCTCGGCCAGCAGCTGCTGTGTCTCCTGGATCAGTGGTACGACGTCGGCCGGCTGGGTACGCTCGGACGGCTGGCTACGGTACTCCGCCAGCATGGTCCGTGCCCTGGCGGGCGGCTGATCCCGTAAGGAGGGACCTTCAGACCCGTCGAAGCCCGGTGCCCGGCGGGTCTCAGCGGCGCGCTGCCTGCTGAACACTTCCACAAACTCGCGGTCCAGGTCATCGCCGGCTTCGGTGGCCGCCGGGATACTCCTTGAACCGGGCGTGGTCTCTGCGGCAGGTGAGCTGCCGGCGAGGGGCGAGGCACCGCCGTCGGACGCGTTTGCAGTGTCCCCAAGCAGCGCCGGCTGCTCGGGCAGTTCCAGCAGCGCCGGGACTTCGGGCTCCGGCTGGATGTCCACCGTGCGCCGCAGCGGCTTTTCCTTGATGAACATGATGGCGATGAAGGCCACCACGCTGATAACGGCGGCGATCAGGAAGATTTCGGCAGTCGCATCGCCATAGGCGGCCCGCATGATCTCGCGGACCGGTGCCGGCATGTCCGTCAGGTCCATGCTGGCGCCGGTGGAACCGCCGTCCACCGCGATGTTCGCCGCGGCGAAGCCCTGCATGGCGAGTTCCTTGACCCGGTTGCCGAGCACGGCTCCCAGAACGGAAACGCCGATTGCTCCGCCGACAGACCTGAAGAACGCCACCGAGGCACTCGCCGTGCCGATGTCGCCAGCGCGGACCGTATTCTGCACGGCCAGCACCAGGTTCTGCATCAGCATGCCGAGACCCAGACCCAGCACGGCGGTGAAGACGCCTGCCTGCCAGAGTTCGGTGGTGTGGTCCATGGTGCCCGCAAGTCCGAGCCCGCCGATCAGCAGCAATGAACCTGCGATCAGATAGCGCTTCCACTTTCCGGTCCGGCTGATCAGGAGGCCCGATGCCACCGAGCCGATCAGGTTGCCGGCGATCATGGGAAGTGTCAGCAGGCCGGCCTCGGTGGGCGAAGCGCCGCGGGCCACCTGGAAGTACTGGCCCAGGAACGTGGAGGAACCGAACATGGCCACACCGACCGCCACGGAAGCCAGGATGGCCAGGGCGGTGGTGCGTTCGGAGATGATTTTCAGCGGGATGATGGGCTGCGCCACCTTGGACTCAACCAGCACCAGGAGGGCCAGGAGCAGGACACCGCCGCCCACCATGGCTGCTGACTGCCAGGACCACCAGTCGTAGTAGTCCGGGTTGCCTGCAAAGGAGACCCAGATGAGGAGCAGGCTCACGCCCGAGGTCAGCAGGATGGAGCCGAGCCAGTCGATCCTGGCCGGGCGCTTGATGTGCGGGATCTTCAGGGTGATCTGGAGCAGGATCAGGGCGACGACGGCGAGCGGCACGCAGACGAAGAACGTCCAGCGCCAGCCGAGCGGGCTGTCAACGATGAATCCGCCAAGCAGCGGGCCGCCGGCGGTGCCCACTGCCATCACGGCGCCCATGTAACCGGAATACTTGCCGCGGTCACGGGGCGGGATCATGGAGCCGATGATCGCCTGGGCCAGGGCGGTGAGCCCGCCCATGGCGACGCCCTGGATAACGCGGGCGGTCAGCAGCAGCGGGATGGTCTCGGAAAGTCCCGCCATCACGGAACCGGCCACGAAGATCACGATGCTGAGCTGCACCAGGACCTTTTTGTCGAAGAGGTCCGCCAGCTTGCCCCAGATGGGGGTGGTGGCGGCGTTGGCCAGCAGGGCCGCGGTGATCACCCAGGCGAAGTCGGTCTGGGTGCCCTTGAGCTCAGACATGATGGTGGGCAGCGCGTTGGCCACGATGGTGCTGCTGAGGATGGCGGTGAAAAATGCGGCCAGGAGCCCGGTGAGGGCTTCCATGATCTGGCGGTGGGTCATAACGGCCTGCGGGGCCGGCAGTTTTGCCGGCAGTTTTTCCGGTGCGGGGGCCGGCGACGGACCGGTGGCGGCAGCGTGGCTTGCCATATATCTGCTCCTAAACGGGTTGTTGTTGGATGTGCGTGGATCCGGCCGTCTTTGCCCGGACGGAGTCCCTGAGGGATTCCGCAAGTTTCTGAAGGATTTTCGCCGTTTCTTCGGCGTCCTGCTGGGTCCAGTCCTGCAGGTAACCCTGAAGGGTGGCGGTCCGGTGCGCCTCGATTTGCCGAAGCCGTTCAGTTCCGGCTTCCGTCAGCGCCACGAGTTGAGCGCGGCCGTCCTCAGGATCCGGCCGGCGGACCACCAGGCCAAGCTCCTCGAGATCAGCTATGTGCCGGCTCAGGACCGGTGCGCTGACTCCCAGCCGCTCGGCCAGATGAGTGGCCCTGGATTCGCGCTCCCCCACGAACCTGAGGACACCCTGGAGCGCTATCCCGGCGTCCTGCCCGCGCGTGTTCGACACGGCAACGCATCTGACAGCCCGTTGGAGGTCAAAAATCCGGCAGACGAGTTCTGCTGCCGTGTTCGGCGCAACTGACATGGTGGAACGCTCCCCTTTTGCTTGCCTTAGGCAACTATATACCTTAATGGTTGCTTTGGGAAACTAACGAGGGCTCGCCGGTCTTTGAGTGCCCGGCCAACGCGGCGCAGCCTTTAAACACCGAGCGCGAACGAACGCCTGAGGCCCCAAATCCGCCGGAAATGGGGCCTCAAGCGTTCGTTCGCGCTATGTGGTGCGGGTGGTGCTGTGTGCTGATGGACCGGTTCAGCTGTCCAGATGGGTGGGACCGAACATCTTAAGGAGGGTTTCGACGACGACGACGTTGGGCCCGTCTGCGGCGAAGCCCGCCTTGAGGGCGTTCCCCACATCCTCCGGGGCCACCCGGGTGGCCGGCACGCCGAATGATTCGGCCAGCTTCACGAAGTCGGGCCGGGCCAGCTCGGTGGCCGTGGCCTTGCCGAACGCGCCCACCATGTACTCGCGCAGGATGCCGTAGCCGCCGTCGTCCACAATCAGCCACGTGACCGGGATGTTGTGCTGCCTGGCCGTGGCCAGCTCGGAAATGGAATACATGGAGGAGCCGTCGCCGGACACCGCGAGCACCCGGGCCGAGGCGCCGGACTTGCCCGTGGTTTCCAGGCCCACCGCGCCGCCGATGGCCGCCGGGAACCCGTAGCCCAGTCCGCCGGCGCCCTGGGCAGAGTGGAACTGGCCGTCGCGCGCGTCCCAGCAGCTCCAGCCCCAGTACGCCGAGATGGTCATGTCCCAGAAGGTCTGCATGTCCGCAGGAACCGCCTCCCGGATATCGGCCATGAACTTCAGTTCCTTGCCAAGGTCCTGGGATTCCAGCCGGGCTCTCACCTTGGCCAGCGAGTCCTTGACCAGATCCTCGGGTGAGGTGCCATGCCAATCGGCGCGCTCTCCGTGCGGCTCGGTCAGCGCTTCGTCCAACGCTGCCAGCGCCTGGCCGGCGTCTGCCCGGATGCCAAGCCCCGGGCGGTTGGATTCGAGCACGCGGGGCTCGGCGTCGATCTGGATAATGCGGCCGCGAGGTTCGAACGTGAAGTAGTTGGACGTGACCTCGCCCAGCGACGAGCCGATCACAATCAGCACGTCCGCATCCTCGAGCAGCTCCGTCATGTAGCGGTCCTCAATCCAGGACTGGAGCGAGAGGTCATGGTTCCACGGGAACGCGCCATTGCCGCCGGGGGTGCAGATGACCGGGGCCCGCAGCTTCTCCGCGATGGAGCGCAGGGATTTCTCGGCCCTGCCACGGCGCGTACCGCCGCCGGCAATGATGGCCGGACGTTCCGCCGTCGACAGCCATTTCACTGCTTCACGGATCAGCTCCACCCGGGGCGGGTTGTCCGCCGCTTCGGCAAGAGCATCCTCCACCGGCGGCACCATTATGGGGTCAAGCAGCACGTTCTGCGGGATTTCCAGCCACACGGGGCCCTGCGGCGAGGAGATGGCCTCGGTCCAGGCGTCCTGGATCCCGGACGGAATACCGGAGGCGTGCTGGATGAGTCGCTGGCTCTTGGTGACGTTCGCGGCCGAGGCCTTCTGGTCATCGAGCTGGTGCAGCATCCCCTTGCGGCGTGCACCGAGTCCTTCGAGCGGGATCTGGCTGGCAATGACCACCATGGGAACGCCCGTCGCGTACGCTTCCTGCAGCCCGGCGAGCGACGTCAGTGCGCCCGGGCCGGTGGAAAGGAACAGCACGCCCACTTCGCCCGTGGCGCGGGAGTATCCGTCAGCCGCGAAAGCCGAATTGTTCTCAACGCGGGAGGACACAAAATGCAGGTTTCCGCGGCCCATGGCATCGAACAGACCAAGGGCGTGCTGGCCCGGAATACCGAAGACCGTTTTGGCACCGAGAGCTTCAAGGGTTTCGACGACGAGGTCCCCGCCGTTGCGGACGCTGGTCCCGGTGTTTGTCCCCGCGGGGGCGGCTGCTGTGCCGGGATCGAAATCAATCATCTGGAAAACTCCTTGGTCTCGGTGGAGTTGGCGCCGGGTGCGGCAAATCCCGCCTGGCGCCGGGATTCCTGGCCGAGTGCCTGTGCCGCGTAGCCGTTGGGGGCGCCGAAGCGGTCCCCTTCAACAGCATTGTCCGCCATCAGGGTGACGAGCTCGTACGCAACATGGCTGGCGGCCACGCCGGTGATTTCGGCGTGGTCGTACGCGGGTGCAACTTCAACGACGTCGGCGCCCACCAGGTTCATGCCGCGGAAACCACGGATGATTTCCAGCAGTTCACGGCTGGTGATGCCTCCGGCTTCGGGAGTGCCGGTGCCGGGGGCGTGCGCGGGATCAAGAACATCGATGTCCACGGAGATGTAGAGCGGGCGGTTGCCGATCCGGTCGCGGACCTTGGCCACGGTCTCGAGGACGCCCTGGTAGTAGACGTCAGCAGAGGTGACGATGCCGAAGCCGAAACGGTGGTCGTCGTCGAGGTCCTTTTTCCCGTACAGCGGGCCTCGGGTGCCGATGTGGCTGATGGCCTCGGTGTCCAGGATGCCTTCCTCAACGGCCCTGCGGAACGGCGTGCCGTGGGTGTATTCGGCGCCGAAGTAGGTGTCCCACGTGTCCAGGTGCGCGTCGAAGTGCAGCATTGCCACGGGCTCACCGGCACGCTCGGCGGCCGCTCGGAGCAGCGGGAGCGCGATGGTGTGGTCCCCGCCGATGGTGAGCAGTTTGCTGCCCGAAGCCGTCAGGTCCAGGGCGTTCTGCTGGATCGTCTCGATTGCCTCGTTGATGTTGAACGGATTCACGGCCATGTCCCCGGCGTCCGCGACCTGCACGTTTTCGAAGGGGCTGACATCCCAGGCCGGGTTGTAAGGCCGCAGCAGACGGCTGGCCTCACGCACGTGGTTGGCGCCAAAGCGCGCGCCGGGCCGGTAGGAAACACCGGAGTCGAAGGGCACACCCACCACCGTGATGTCCGCTTTGGCTACCTGGTCCAGCCTGGGCAGTCGGGCGTAGGTGGCGGCTCCCGCGTAGCGCGGGATCCGGGATGAATCGATGGGGCCAAGGTTGCCGTTGGCTTCGATGCGCAGCTCTTCCAAAAGAACGCCTCTCCTTCGAGGATGAAACGATAGATGTGACAGCCATCATACACTCAGAGTTGCCTTATGTGCATCAACTGTTTACAAATTCTCTATTCCGGTGGCCTGCCAGCACCGCCTGCCCGGATGCCGCGCCTGCCACCCGCCCTTCCTGCCCGGTTGCTGTTTGCCACCCGCCCTTCCTGCCCGGTTGCTGTTTGCCACCCGCCCTTCCTGCCCGGTTGCTGTTTGCCAATCAGCTTTTTCGGCGGCGATTCCCATGGACACGCCGGGATGACGCCCAGCAACTGGGCAGGAGCGGCGGGGCCCGGGCGGGGCTGAACGGGGCAGGTTTGTCCACATAGGCCAAGCCACCTCTACCGGTTCAACGGGGCATTCCGTCGACTGAAGCGATGGAACCAGTTCAGTACCTCAGAAGCATTGGTGGAATTGCCCGCACGGGCCAATTGCTGCGCGCCGGATCCTCCAGGATCGACTTACTGGCGTTGGCCTCAGCAGGAGCGTTGCAGCCCCAGCGCGGCGTGTTTGCCCTTCCGGACTGCGATCCCGCTTTCCTCATGGCTGCGAAACACCGGGCCAGGGTGTCATGTGCCAGCGCGGCCAGGCACTACGGACTCTGGCTGCGCACCCCTCCGCCATCAACCCATCTGAGCTGTAACCATGGCCACGGATTCGGATTCGTCCGGCACCGGACCGCGCGGTTTTCCCCGCATGCCGCCCTGCCGCTACCGGCCGTCGAAGATGTCGCGCTGCACGCGCTTGCGTGCCTGCCTGTTCCGGCATCGACGGCCCTCGCAACGTCGGCGGTCCGGCTGCATGGAGTTCCGATTGCCCTGCTCGAATCCCAGTTATTGGCGGACCGCTCGGGCAGCGCGCTCCGCGCTCTTCAGCTGGTGGATTTGCGTACGGAATCCCTTGTCGAGGTGGAAGCCCTGCACTTGTTTTCGCAACTCGGGCTCGAGGTGGAACTGCAGGTGCAGCTGGACGGAATCGGCCGGGTGGATTTCCTGCTGGAAGGGTTCCTGATTGTGGAGATCGACGCTTTGGCGTTCCACTCGTCCCGCGAAGCAAAACGCCGGGACACCTCCCGGAACAACGCCTCAACCCTCAGCGGCTACCCTGTACTGCGCTACATGCCGGAGCATATCTGGTCCGAACCTGACAGGGTGGTCGCTGAAATCATGGCTGTCATTCACGGACGCATCATCCGCTGACGACGTTCCCGCCCGGTTGCGAGTTCCCAATCAGTATTTCCGACGGCGTTTCCGAGAGACACGCCGCGAACAGGCCGAGTAACCGGGCAGGAACGTCAGCAAGCGGCAGCCGGCCCGGCAACTTCAGGCGACAAGGAAACGCCTAGCGGCTGGCCGCCGGGACCAGTACCCAGAGCACCTCAACGGATTCGTCCGTGGGGTTGGCCCACGTGTGCGGCTCGCGGCCGGGGAACGTCACGGTGTCCCCCGTGTTGAGCAGATATTCCTCGTTGGTGAGGATGAGCCTGATGCTGCCCTTGATCACGTGCAGCACGTCCACGTCGCAGTCCACGGCGTAGAGCTCTGATTCGCCACGCCCGCGGGGCTCGATTACGGCCTGGATGATCTGGATCCGCCGCTCCGAACGTGCAGTGAGGAGCCGCTCCACAATGCCTTCGCCGCCGAGCGATATCCGTGGGCCTTCGGCGCGCTTGGTCAGGTGGGTCTCGGGCGCAGCGAAGAGTTCGCCGATGGATATGGACAGAACCTGGCAGAGAGTGACCAGCGAGGCAACCGACGGCGATGTCAGGTCCCGCTCAACGCGGCTCAGGAAACCTTTGGTGAGGCCGGTGGCATCCGCGACCTGTTCAATGGTGAGCCGCTGGGATTGCCGGGCGGCACGGATTCTGGAACCGATGGCAACAGGAACATTGCTCGGTTCAACTGGTAGCGCCTTCATGTACGAACCTTTCACGGCCGGATGCAGGCCCCATCTTTGGAGCCATACTAACCGCATACTCGCGCCGTGACGCCGGAACGCGGGCCTGGACCAATTGCGTCTTGATTGTTACCCCGGTCACAATATACGCTTTATGGCAACAAGTGTTGCCTATTAGGCAAAATTCGAGAAATCTCCTCTCGCTACCCGTCAAAAGAGCAGTGGAAATCAGGCCTGCGCCACCTCCACGGGCGCCTACGCCACCATCTTTCGTGGTGCTCTTCGGCCGGGACCGCGCCCTGGCAATCGCGATCGGCGGCGCCATCGTGCTGGTCTACTCGACCATCGGCGGCATGTGGTCCATCACCCTCGCCGACCAGGTGCAGTTCGTCATCAAGACCGTCGGAATCTTCTTCCTGATGCTGCCGTTCACGCTCAACGCGGCCGGCGGCCTGGACGGCATCCGCAGCCGTGTGGATGAGAGCTTCTTCCAGATCGGCGGCATCGGCATCCAGACCATCATCACGTACTTCGTACGTCTACACCCTGGGCCTGCTGATTGGCCAGGACATCTGGCAGCGTGTCTTCACCGCCAGGAACCCCACGGTTGCGCGCTGGGGCGGCGCCACCGCAGGCGTCTACTGCATCCTCTACGGTGTGGCCGGCGCACTGATCGGTCTGGGCGCCAAGGTGGCTCTGCCGGACATCGACGTGGCCAATCTCGGCAAGGACGTAGTGTACGCGGCAGTGGCCCAGAACATCCTTCCCATCGGCATGGGCGGCCTGGTTCTCGCCGCGGCCGTTGCAGCCATGATGTCCACTGCGTCCGGAGCACTGATTGCCGCTGCAACAGTGGCCCGCGCCAACGTCCTGCCGTTTGTTGCCAGCTGGTTCGGCAAGGACGTCAACGCTGACGACACAGACAACCCTGAGCACGACGTCAAGGCGAACCGGCTCTGGGTGCTTGGACTCGGCGTCGTCGCCATTGTTATAGCCGTCATCACCAAGGACGTGGTGGCTGCCCTCACCATCGCCGGGGAAGCGCCGCCGCGGCGCTGTTGTACAGTAGGACCAGCTTCAAGAGATGTGGCACCAAGCTCCGACTTGCCACGCACCAACCCCATGTTCACGGGTGGTTCGGATGAGGAAGCGGCCCGTCGCGGACCAGAGACAACCGCCCGGGCAAGAGCACTCCCACAAGGAGCCCGCAATGGCCTACCGCTATGCCGTCGCCTCATCCCCGGCGCTGCCGCCCGAACTCCCCGCAATTCCGCCGGCAAAACAATCAGCAGCACCGCCGCCCCCACGGCCGTATTTCCTGGTGATCCCGGGCGTGGACGTCACTCTCGGCACCGTCACTTTTGTCGTCAACGACCGGCTGGAGCGGCACTGGTTCCACGAACCGCGGCTGATTGCGCGGGCGCTGTCCCAGGCAGTCCGGCCGGCACGGTGGTTTCCCGAAACCCAGGTTCTGACGCTCACGGTTGCCGCCACCGGGCACCGTGCCGGCCTCGAAAAACACTTCAGCTTCGCGCCGACGCTGCGCGGCCTGCTGTTCTGAGATTCGTCAGGTTCCGTTAGCCTTCGGGTTCACGGACATCGTCCGTGTCCACAGGCACAACGCGTTCCTCGGCGTCGATGAACTCTGCCGGCGGCACTACCGATTCCTCGGAGTCGAGGAATTCATCCTGGGCGTCCCAGTCTTCATCAGCAGGTGCGTCATCGGCGTAGTCGTAGGCTGGGTCGGATTCAACAGTCTGCCGGCCGGACTGGTCCGGCTTCGGTCCGTTGGTATTCATGATGCACACCTCCGTGTGGTGGACTCTTGTGCACCTTTCCATCGGGCACACTTTCATCAGAGCACCGCCACCGGAGCCGGTCAAGGGTCTCCCGGTAGCGGCTCGGGACGCACTGCGCCGGTTGGCGGTTTTAAGGTTTGCCTAAACTTTTCAGTGAGGACTACCGGCCGGAATTCCGCGGATTTCCGCGGTAAGCTGGGCATTGCAATGGGGCCGAACCATGCCCCGTCGAGCCCAGGAGTCCCCGTGTCTCAGCACGCAAAATCTGATCAGCGCCACAACGCCCACGCGGCCTCCTCTCCCGTCTCAAATGCGCCCGCCTCAAACGCCCCGGCCCCCGAGGCGTCCCGTTCTCCCGAGGCCCCCGCCCCTGAGGCGGCCGGTTCCCCCGAGCCCCCCGGCTCCCCCGTCTCCGGCAATGAACCGACCACCGCGGACATCAAACGCTGGCGCCAATACCTGGCCGACGAACGCGCCGAGGCTTCCGTCTACCGTGACCTGGCGCAGAACCGCAGCGGCGAGGAGCGCTCCATCCTCCTGGCTCTGGCCGAGGCCGAGGGCCGCCACGAAGCGCACTGGCTGCGGCTGCTGGGCGGGCACGCTGAAAAACTGCGGCCCGCATCACTCCGCAGCCAGCTGCTGGGATTCCTGGCCCGGCATTTCGGCTCCGTTTTTGTCCTGGCGCTGGCGCAGCGGGCAGAGGGCCGCTCGCCCTATGCCAAGGATCCCTCGGCCACCGCCGCCATGGTTGCCGACGAACAGATCCACGAGGAAGTGGTCCGCGGGCTGGCAACCCGGGGA
Source organism: Micrococcaceae bacterium Sec5.7 (assembly GCA_039636785.1). Lineage (NCBI taxonomy): Bacteria > Bacillati > Actinomycetota > Actinomycetes > Micrococcales > Micrococcaceae > Micrococcaceae bacterium Sec5.7. Next base: position 623,679 of record CP144169.1, read on the forward strand.
CGCAGCCGGCTGGCCGGCACCTTCCGTGCCGCGGTCTTCGGCGCGAACGACGGCCTGGTCAGCAACCTTTCCCTCGTCATGGGTATGGCCGCCTCCGGAGTAGCGAGTTCCGTGGTGCTGCTCAGCGGCGTTGCCGGGTTGCTCGCCGGCGCACTGTCCATGGGCGCCGGCGAATTTGTGTCCGTCCGCTCGCAGCGTGAACTCCTGGCCGCCACCCGCCCCACCCAGATCACCCTGGCCGCGGCGCCGCAACTGGACCTCGAGCACAATGAACTCCTGCTCGTGTACCTGGCCCGGGGCATGTCCCGCGAGGCAGCCGAGCACAGAGTGGCGGAGCGAACAGGCCTGGTCGCGTGCGACTGCGATCCCAGCCTGTCGCTGCAGCCGCAACTGCCGCAGACGCAGGACCAGCACGAGGCCGTCGGCACGGCATGGGGTGCCGCACTGTCCAGCTTCTGCTTCTTCGCTTCAGGGGCCATCGTCCCCATCCTTCCGTTCCTTTTCGGCATGACCGGAGTGGCGGCGCTTGTAGTAGCCGGTGTCCTGGTGGGCGTCGCGCTGCTGGCGACTGGCGGCGTCGTCGGCCTCCTCTCCGGAACATCCCCCCTCACCCGGGGACTCAGGCAGCTGGCCATCGGCCTCGGCGCTGCTGGCGTGACCTATCTGCTGGGCATGGCATTCGGCGCTGTGGTGGGCTAGTGGACAGCCGGCATCCGCGTCACTCGAGCCGTGTGGGGGCAGCCGGCAGGATTCTCCGGAATCTGCTGATGATCGCCGCCATTGGCGCGGCCGCGTTCCTGGTGGCCGGACTCGTGTACGGGGATCCGAGGTTCGTGGGGCTGCTGGACGTCCGCATCGGAGCAGGCAGCGGTCAATCCGGTCAGGCAGCGGAGCCCGGCGGCCAGGCCGGCGGGCTGGCCGGCGGGCTGGCCGGCGGCCAGCAACCCGGCGCGGAACGGCGCACGGATGCCCCGCCGCCCGGACTCGAAGAGGCGGACGCACCGCTCGGCACGCCCCAGGCGCCGCCCTCCCCCAGCGATTCCTACAAGTTTTTGGCCACGAACGACGACGGCACACCGGTGGGTTATTCGCCGTGCCGTCCGCTGCACTACGTAGTCAACGCGGAGGTGGCGCCTGCCGGCGCGGAGCAGCTGGTCTCCGACGCAATCGACACGGTGGCGCTGGCGACCGGAATCCGTTTTATCGACGACGGTGCCACAACGGAGCGGCCCTCTGAACAGCGTGCTCCCTACCAGCCCGACTCCTATGGAGACAAGTGGGCGCCGCTGCTCATCGCCTGGACCACACCGGAAGAAGCCCCCAAGCTCAAGGGCCAGGTGATCGGTACGGGCGGCAGCACACACTACAGTTTCGGCGACGGCCCCAAGAGTTTCGTCACCGGAAGCCTGGAGCTGGACGGTCCGCAGATCGCCGTGGAGCTGACGCAACCGGATGGTTCCCGCTACGCCACTGCCGTGATCCTGCATGAGCTGGGCCATGTCATGGGGCTGGAGCACGTTGATGACCCCGTGCAGCTGATGTACCCGGAGATCGGCGCCCCGGACGGCCTCGCCGCCGGCGACCTCAACGGCCTGTACGAGCTTGGCAAGGCCCGGTGCCGAAAAGACCTGTAGAGCCGCGGGCACAGTGACTATTTGAGAACCACCGTCCTGTTCCCCTGCAGGATCACGCGGCCTTCGCAGTGCCACCGGACAGCGTTGCTGAGCGCCTTGCACTCGGTGTCCCTGCCCGCTGCCACCAGGTCCTCAGGACCGAAGGTGTGGTCCACCTCCACCACCTGTTGGGAAATGATGGGGCCTTCGTCCAGTTCGCCATTGACATAGTGCGCAGTGGCACCCACGGTCTTCACTCCCCGGGCGTAGGCCTGGTGGTACGGTTTGGCGCCCTTGAAACTCGGCAGGAACGAGTGGTGGATGTTGATGGCCCGGCCGTCCAGCTGCCGGGTCAGTCCATCGCTGAGAACCTGCATGTAGCGGGCCAGGACCACCAGTTCGACGTCGAACCCGTCGATGAGTTCCAGCAGCCGTGCCTCCGCATCCGGCTTTGTGGCTGCTGTGACGGGTACGTGGAAGAACGGGATGCCGTGCCATTCCACGAGAGTCTGGTGATCGGTATGGTTCGAAACCACCGCAACCACTTCCACCGGGAGCTCCCCGATTCTGGCCCGGAAGAGGAGATCGTTCAGGCAGTGCCCGAACCTGGACACCATGATCAGCACCTTGCGCTTGGAGCCGTGCTGCTCGAGCTGCCAGCTCATGCCGTATTTTTCGCCTACCGGTGCGAAGGCTGCCCGGAGCGCGGCCGCTGTGGAGGCGCCGCCGTCGGACATTCCTGCCGCGGCTGAAGCGTCCGATGGGACGTCGGCCGAGAAGTGCACCCGCATGAAGAAGTGCCCTGCGGAACGTTCACCGTACTGCTGGTTGTCGACGATGTCGCAGCCGTGTTCCAACAGGAAGCCGGAGACGGCGTGCACGATGCCCGGCTGTTCCGGGCAGTCCAGCGTGAGGACATGCTCAACGGTCGTTGCCGGCTCTGTTGCCCGGGTTTCAGCCTGGATTGCAGTCATGGCTCAGCACTCGATCACATTCACGGCGAGTCCTCCGCGGGAAGTCTCTTTGTACTTGGTTTTCATGTCCGCTCCGGTCTCACGCATGGTCTTAATAGCCTTGTCCAGTGATACTTTGTGGCTGCCGTCCCCGTGCAGGGCCAGCCGGGCAGCGTTGATGGCCTTCACGCTGGCGATCGCATTTCGTTCGATGCAGGGAATCTGCACCAGCCCGCCCACGGGGTCGCAGGTCAGGCCGAGATTGTGCTCAATCCCGACCTCAGCTGCGTTCTCCACCTGCGCCGGAGTGCCACCCAGGACTTCGCAGAGTCCGGCGGCCGCCATCGAGCAGGCGGAACCAACCTCGCCCTGGCAGCCCACCTCGGCCCCGGAGATGGAGGCATTGATCTTGAACAGAATCCCGACGGCGGCTGCCGCCAGCAGGAAACGGACCACGCCGTCGTCGTTGGCTCCGGGCACAAACTTCAAGTAGTAGTGCAGCACTGCCGGCACGATCCCGGCAGCACCGTTGGTGGGTGCCGTGACGATGCGTCCGCCGGCGGCATTTTCCTCGTTGACGGCGAGTGCGAACAGGTTCACCCATTCCATGGCCCGCAGCGGGTCGGTGGTGCCCGTGTCCGCGGTGAGGGTCTTGAACAACGACGGCGCGCGCCGCCGTACGTTCAACCCGCCGGGCAGGATTCCTTCCGCGGCGCAGCCGTTGTCCACGCATTCGCGCATCACCGCCCAGATTGCCAGCAGTTTCTCGCGGAGCTCTGCCTCGCTGCGCCAGACCAGTTCGTTGGCCAACATGACGTCGGAGATGGACATGCCTTCCCGGCGGCAGATCTCCAGGAGCTCATTGGCGGTGGTGAACGGGTAAGGGAGCACGGTTTCGTCGGCCACCACGCGGTCGGCGCCGTCGGCGTCGCCGTCCACCACGAACCCGCCGCCGATCGAGTAGTAGCTGCGTTCCCGGATCACTGCGCCGGCGTGGTCCAGCGCCCGGAAAGTCATCCCGTTGGGGTGGGCGGGCAGGGACTTGCGCCGGTGCAGCACCACGTCCTCGTCCCAGTTGAAGTCAATCCGGTGATGGCCACCGAGCCGAAGCTCCGCGTCCAGGGCAGCGGCCGCCACCTGGTCATCGGCCGTCGCCGTGTCCACTGTTTCCGGGTCCTGTCCCTGAAGCCCCAGCACCACGGCCTTGTCCGAGCCGTGGCCCCGGCCGGTTGCGCCCAGCGAGCCGAACAACTCGGCCTGCACACGTGCAGTGGACACCAGCTGGCCGGCAGCCTTCAGCCCATCGGCGAAGCGCTTTGCTGCCCGCATCGGGCCGACCGTGTGTGAGGACGACGGGCCGATGCCAACAGAAAACAGATCCAGGACGCTGAGCCCCATCAGGGGACCTCGGGGGAAGCAAACTCCCGCATGGCGTCCAGGATCCACCGGCCCAGGAAATCGGCAAAGGATGCCCGGGGGAACACCCGGAAGGTCTCCTCCCCCGTCTTGAGCAGCATCGTGGGAATGTGGCCGATCTCCGTGGCCAGTGCGGTGCCCGGCGCGAAGGTGCGCGCATGCAGGTCCAGGGAGCACCCCTTCTCCAGGACGGCCCTGGCGCGCTGGCCGCTGAGTTCAAAGGTGGTGCGGTTCGCCGAAAGGTCCACTACCTGGCCTTCACTGTCAGCGAGGGCTTCACCCAGAGCCTGGATCAGGTCACCGCCCAGCGAGTCGTGCGCGCTCTCCGGGGCAACCACCAGAAATTCCGTGGGGCCCAGCCAAAGCACAGCGACACCTTCACTTCCGCGGTCGCTGATGCCAGGACCGCGCCCGCCGACTTCGCCGCATGTCCCCGGGAGCCTGCCGATGACGGAGGCGATGCGGTCGCCCGCAGACGTTCCCGGCGTCGCCCGGATCCCCACCATGGTCTGGAACGGAATCTCCTTGAGTTCCACGGTGCCGGGTACGGAGCCGGATTCGAAGGCCGTGGCCAGATGTGAGGCCGGGCTGCGGCGGACTCCGCGGAGTCCATTGATGTGTGCAAGTGCTGCTGTCTCAGCCATCTTTGCGGTTCCCTTCAGCGTCGAAAAGTACGGTTTCTGCCACAACTACGTCAACGAGCTGGTCGCCGGCGGCGGCCACCAGGGTTTCGCCGATCCGGTTGCGGCCGTTCTTGATCAGGGCCAGGGCAAACGATCTGCCCAAAGCGGCGCTGTGGTAACTCGAGGTGACGAAGCCCTCCATGGGCACCGGTCCGTAGGCGGGGTTCAGGCTGATGCCCTGCTCCACCAGCTGGGTGCCTTCCGGCAGCCGGAAGGAACCGTCCACCGGCAGCACGCTGACCAGGTGCTTCCGGTCGGCCCGGGCCGCATCCTTGCGGCTGTAGGAGCGCTTTCCGATGAAGTCCTTGGCCTTGGACACCACCCAGTCCATGCCGGCATCCTGCGGGGTGACCGTGCCGTCCGTGTCCTGGCCGACGATCGGGTAGCCCTTCTCTGCGCGCAGCACGTGCATCGTCTCGGTGCCGTACGCAGTGATGTTGAATTCCGCCCCGGCAGCGGCCACCGCTTCCCAGGTATTCAGCCCGTACCAGGACGGGATGTTGATCTCGTAGGCCAGTTCACCGGAGAAGGAGATCCGGCAGATCCGTGCCTGCACTCCTGAGGCGAGTGTGGTCTCGCGGAATGTCATGAACGGGAAGGCCTCGGTCTTCAGCCCGCCGTCCGCTGCGAGCTGCGGGGCCAGTTTGGCCAGCACCGCCCGGGATTTGGGCCCGACGACGGCGATGGTGCTCCACTGCTCCGTCACGGAGGTGCAGTTCACATCCAGTTCCGGCCATTCGGTCTGCAGCCACTCTTCCAGCCAGTCCAGCACCTTGGCGGCGCCGCCCGTGGTGGTGGTCATGAAGAAGCGGTCTTGGTCCAGTCGCAGGGTCACACCGTCGTCGAAGATCATGCCGTCCGGCGTGCACATGACACCGTAACGGGCCGAACCGGGCGCCAGTTTCTTGAACGCGTTGGTGTAGATACGGTTCAGGAATTCGCCGGCGTCCTTGCCGCGGATCTCGATCTTGCCCAGCGTGGTGGCGTCCATGAAGCCCACGGAATCACGCACGGCCGCACACTCGCGCAGTACTGCCTCGTCCATGTCCTCGCCCGGCTGCGGATAGTACCAGGGCCGCTTCCACTGGCCGACATCCTCGAACAGCGCACCCTGCGCCACGTGCCAGGGGTGGATGGAAGTCACCCGCGCGGGGTCGAAGAGCTCCCCGCGCTGGCGGCCAGCCAGTGCGGCGAAGGCCACGGGCGTGAACGGTGCGCGGTACGCGGTGGTGCCGATTTCACCGATGCCGGCCGTGCCGCCGCCGCCGTGCTTGAGCGCCGCTGCGATGACGCCGATGGCATTGACGCCTGAGGTTTTTCCCTGGTCGTTGGCGGTGCTGATGGAGGTGTACCGCTTGATGTGTTCCACCGAGCGCATGCCGGCGCCCGTTGAGCGGAGCACATCCGCCACGGACTGGTCCCGCTGGAAATCCACGAAGTGGTGGTGCCAGTCCTCCGGTCCGCCGTGCTGGCCGGGAACGAGCCAGAGCTGGCGGGTGGGGGCGGAGGCCCGCGGTGCGGCCTGAAGCGAAGGTACAACGGCCGCGCTGAAACCGGCTGCGATTGCGGCGGCGGCCCCCGCGGAGATACCTTCGGCGAGGCAATCCGCGGGTTCGAAGCTGCCGCGGCCCGAGCCGGCAACCAGCTGGTTCGGAACCACCGAGCTTGGCACGAAGGCTGCCAGCTCCTCGTCCCAGCGCAGCTTGCCCTGGCGCTGGCTGTGCAGGTGCACCACCGGGCTCCAGCCGCCGGAGACAGCGAGCAGATCGCAGGCAATCCGTTCGATGCCCGAGGTGAGTTCGCCGTCGTCGTTCATGCTCCGGACCGTGACGCCGTTCAGGCGGCCACCGCCGGGGGTGTCGGTCCCTGAGGTGTCGGCAACGGCACTGCCGATCAGCACCCGGATGCCGGTTTCAACGGCGGCCGCTGCCTTGGTGCTGAGCTTCGGGCGGGCATCGACTACGGCGGCCACGGTGGCGCCGGCAGCCTGGAGATCCGCGAGCAGCTGGTAGGCAGTGTCGTTCGTGGTGCCGATGACCACCCGGGCGCCTGCGGCCACGGCGTAGCGGTTGAGGTAGCTGCGGACGGCGGAGGCGAGCATGATGCCGGGACGGTCGTTGTTTTCAAAGACCAGCGGGCGCTCATGGGCTCCCGGTGCCAGTACCACCTGCTGCGCCCGGATATGCCAGATCCGCTGACGGGAGACACCCGGGGCGGCCGGGCTGGACAGGTGGTCGGTTCGGTTCTGGGCCGCGATGAAGTAGTTCGAATCGTAGGAGCCAAAGGCCGTGGTGCGGTTAAGCACCGTGCACTCTTCCGCTGAAATCAGTTCGGCTTCCACATCCGCAACCCAGTCCAAAGCCTGTTTGCCTTCAATGGTCTCGGCCAGTCCCGGTGCGGTGGAACCGGACAGCAGGGTGCCGCCAAGCTCCGGCTGGTCATCGATCAGAATGACCCGGGCCCCCGTCCGGACTGCCTCGCGGGCTGCCGCCAGGCCCGCAGTGCCGCCGCCCACGACCAGGACGTCGGTGTGCACGTACTTCTTGTCGTACTCCGCCTGGTCCTCGTTGGGGTCCAGTTTGCCCAGGCCGTTAAGCAGCTCGACCTGAAGTCCGTCCACGAGGGAGACGGCCGTTGCCGGAAGCATGGATTCGGCGACGTGTCCCGGGAAGCGGGCAGCGATCTTCACCAGGGCATTGGGTTCCTCCACCCCGGCGGCCATGATGCCGCGGGGACGGCCCTCGTAGAGCGAGTTGCCGGCGTTGATGCGGCCGTTGGCCAACAGCGCCGAGGCGATGGTGTCCCCCGGGTGTCCGGCATACTCCTGGCCGTCCACGGTGAACCGCCAGCTGATGCTGCGGTCAATGCGGCCGCCGGTGCTGAGACGGGCGGGCTGCGGCTGAGTAGTCATTTGAGAGCTCCTTCCGGGGAAGCGGGGCTGCTGCTGGTGCCGGAGTTACCGGCTGCGGGGCTTGCGCTGGAGCCGGCGTTACCGGCTGCGGGGCTTGTGGTGGCGCCGGCTTCGGGGCTGCCGGCCGGGCGGGGTTCCCCCATCCGGTACACGGCCTGGATCTCATAGCTCACGGTGTCCCGGAGCATGTTGAACCATTGCCGACAGCCGGTGCTGTGCAGCCAGCGTTCGGCGAAGGCGCCCTTGGTGTTGTCCCGGTAGAACAGGTATTCGGCCCATTCACGGTCTGTCAGGGTGTCCGGGGCTTCCGGGTAGGCCACGTGGGCCTGGCCGCCGTACTGGAACTCGGTCTCGTCCCGGGAGCCGCAGTTTGGGCATGAAATCAACAGCATGTCCGGCCTCTTTCTAGTGGGCCACGGCGGCGGCGCCGTGTTCGTCGATCAGGGCACCGGTTTCGAAGCGTTCCAGTGCAAAGGGCTTGTTGAGCTTGTGGGGGGTGCCGGTGGCGATGGTGTGCGCGAATGTCAGTCCGGCGGCGGGGGTGGCTTTGAACCCGCCGGTGCCCCAGCCGCAGTTCACGAACATGTTTTCCACCGGTGTGGTGCCGACAATCGGCGAGGCGTCCAGTGTGGTGTCCACGATCCCGCCCCAGGTCCGGAGCACGTGGGCCCTGGCAAAGATCGGAAAGAGCTCGACGGCGGCAGCCATCTGATGCTCGATCACGTGGAACGATCCGCGCTGGCCGTAGCCGTTGTAGGAATCCACGCCGGCGCCCATGACCAGTTCGCCCTTGTGCGCCTGGGAGACATAGACGTGGACGTGGTTGGACATCACCACGGTGGGGTGGACAGGCTCGTGCAGTTCAGAGACCAGGGCCTGGAGGGGGTGCGACTGGATGGGCAGCCGGAACCCTGCCATCTCGGCCAGGACGCTGCTGTGGCCCGCGGCAGCGAGGCCCACCTTTTCGGTGTGGATGGTGCCGCGGTTGGTCTTGACGCCCACCACCCGGTTGCCGTCCTTGAGGAAGCCCGTGACTTCGCAGTTCTGGATGATGTCCACACCCAGTTCATCGCACTTGCGGGCGAAGGCCCACGCCACGTGGTCGTGCTTAGCGATGCCGGCGCGCGGCTGGTACGTGGCGCCCATGACCGGGTAGCGGATGTTGTCGTTGATGTTCAGGATGGGGCAGAGTTCCTTGACCTGCTGCGGGTCCAGCCACTCGGCATCCACGCCGTTGAGCTTGTTGGCACCGACGCGCCGGATGCTTTCGCGGACGTCGCCCAGGGTGTGGGCGAGGTTCATGACGCCGCGCTGGCTGAACAGGAAATCGTATTCGAGCTCTTCTGGCAGGATTTCCCACAGCTTGAGGGCGTGCTCGTAGATGGCCGCGCTCTCGTCCCAGAGGTAGTTTGAGCGGATGATGGTGGTGTTGCGGGCCATGTTGCCGCCGGCCAGCCAGCCCTTTTCCAGCACCGCGATGTTGGTCATGCCATGGTTCTTGGCCAGGAAGTAAGCCGTAGCCAGGCCGTGTCCGCCGCCGCCCACAATCACCGCGTCGTAGGAGGATTTGGGCTCCGGGTTGCGCCAGAGGAAATCCGGGTGTTCCGGAGGCTGATGAGTGGTCACTGTCCTGCTCCGATCATTTCTGCATCGAGTTCAGTTGCCGCTGCATCGGTACCGGCGCCGTTGCCGGTGCTGCCAAAAGACAGATGCGCGTAGAGCGGGAACCTTGCGGCCAGTGCGCTGACCCGGCCGCGGAGTTCGACGGCGGTTTCCTCGCTGAGCTGCCCGTCTTGCGTTGATGCGGCGAGGGCTTCCGCGATGATGTCCGCCACTTCGGCGAATTCGGGGACTCCGAAGCCGCGGGTGGCCAGTGCCGGTGTGCCTATCCGCAGGCCCGAGGAAACCATGGGCGGGCGCGGGTCGAATGGAACAGCGTTGCGGTTCACGGTGATGCCGATCCGGTGCAGGCGGTCTTCCGCCTGTTGCCCATCCAGTTCAGAATGCCGCAGGTCGACCAGTACCAGGTGCACATCGGTGCCGCCGTTCACCACCGAAATGCCGGCGGCGCCGACGTCGTCCTTCAACAGCCTGGAGGCCAGAATCCGGGCGCCTTCCAGCGTTCGCTGCTGCCTTTCCCTGAACTCCACGGACGCGGCGATCTTGAAGGCCACCGCCTTAGCAGCAATCACATGTTCCAGCGGTCCGCCCTGCTGGCCGGGGAAAACAGCACTGTTGATCTTGCGGGCGTACTGCTCCTTGCTCAGGATCACGCCGCCGCGGGGGCCGCCCAGGGTCTTGTGCGTTGTGGTGGTGACGACGTCGGCGTACGGCACCGGATTCGGGTGCAGCCCGGCGGCCACCAGCCCTGCGAAGTGGGCCATGTCCACCATCAGGTAGGCACCGACCAGATCGGCGATGCGGCGGAATTCGGCGAAATCCAGCTGCCTGGAGTAGGCAGACCAGCCGGCCACGATCATCCTGGGCCGGTGTTGGAGCGCCAATGATTCCACCTCGGCCATATCCACCAGGTGATCTTCTTCGCTCACGTGGTAGGGGATGACTTTGTAGAGCTTGCCGGAGAAGTTGAGGCGCATGCCGTGCGTGAGGTGGCCGCCGTGGGCCAGGGCCAGCCCCATGATCGTGTCACCGGGTTCCAGCAGCGCAGACATAGCGGCGGCGTTGGCCTGGGCTCCGGAGTGCGGCTGCACGTTGGCGGCCTCGGCTCCGAACAGTGCTTTGACGCGGTCAATTGCCAGCTGCTCAATCACGTCCACGTGCTCGCAACCGCCGTAGTAGCGCTTGCCCGGGTAGCCCTCGGCGTACTTATTGGTCAGCACCGAGCCCTGCGCCTCCATCACGGAAGCCGGCGCGAAGTTCTCCGACGCGATCATCTCCAGCGTTGACTGCTGGCGGATGAGCTCCTGGGAAATGGCCTGGGCGACTTCGGCGTCGACGTTGGCGAGGGTGTGGTTCAGCTGCCCTGTCATGGCTTCCTCCTTGAAATACCTAAACGTGTTGACTGTTCGACTACTGGTCTATAACTGATATATTAGATTTAGTGAAATAGTATGTTGTGGATCACGCGGCGTCAACAGTCCGGCGCAATGTGACCGCAGGGCCGCCTGGCAGCCCCGGACCGCAGGATTGGAAGCAGGACCATGAGCATCGCCCCTGAATCGCTGGAGGCCAGCGCACCGGACGCCGGAGCGCCGGCAACTTCCCTGGCCGAGCATGCCTACCTGCAGTTGCGGGACAAACTCATCATGCTCGAAATCAGGCCTGGCGATCCCCTCAACGACGGCCGGATTGCCGCCGAACTTGGCATCGGGCGCACCCCGGTACGGGAGGCCATCAAGCGGCTGGAAAGTGACCACCTGGTGGTTTCCTACCCGCGCCGCGGAACGTTTGCCACCGGCGTCGACATCACCGAACTCGCGGACGTCTCGGAAATCCGGGAGCTCCTTGAGCCGCTGGCCGCCCGCCGCGCCGCGGGCATGGCCAGTCCCCGGTTGCGCCAGGAACTGCGGGACGTGGCCACGGCCATCGGTGCTCTGGACGGCGAGGCCACGCAGCATGAACTGATGCGCTACGACATAACGGTGCACCGGCTCATCTACAAAGCAGCAGCCAACCCACACCTTGAGGATGTGCTGATCCGCTGCGACAACCTGGCCACCCGGATCTGGTGTCTGATGCTGGACAAAATACCCTCGGTGTCGGGGCACATCACCGAACATGTGGAGCTGCTTAACGCGATCGCCGATGGCAATGCCGACCTTGCAGCGGAACTTGCACTGCACCACGTGACGAGCTTCGAGGAGAGTGTCCGCAGCGTTCTCTAGGCCGGGTTCTCTAGGATGAACACTATGGATGCCGATGATTCCTCCCTTAACGAGCTTGATCCAGCGGGCCCCCACCAAGGCGGTGTGCAGTCGGTGGACCGGGCCATCACTGTCCTTGAGATCCTGGCGCGCAACGGTGACGCCGGCGTGAGCGAAATCGCCGAGGAAATGGGCGTGCACAAGTCGACGGCGTCACGGCTGTTGAGCGCTCTTGATGCCCGCGGCATGGTCCAGCAGAACAGCGAACGGGGCAAGTACCAGCTCGGTTTCACCATCCTGCGGCTGGCCAGCGCGATACCGGCGCGGCTCAGCCTGGTCAGGGAGGCTCGTGCGGATTTGGAGTCACTCGCAGAGGAGTTCTCGGAGACCGCAAACCTGGCTGTGCTCCGGTCCAACTTCGCCGTGAACGTGGACCAGGCGATCGGCCCGTCGACACTTGGTACACAGGACTGGATCGGCGGGCTGACTCCGCTGCACGCCACCTCCAGCGGCAAGGTGCTGCTTGCTGCCTTGTCGGTCGGGGAGCGAAACCGCGTTCTCGCTGAGGCCGGACAGGCCGCTCTGACGCTTCGCACCATCACCTCCCGGAACGAATTGGAAAAGCAGCTGCTGGTTGTGGCCGAGGCGGGGTATGCCACGGTCTACGAGGAACTCGAACCCGGGCTGAACGCCATCGCAGTCCCGGTCTGGAACTACAGCGGTGCGGTGGTTGGTTCCGTCAGCTTGTCCGGCCCGGCCTTCCGCTTTGACCCGGAGAAAATACCCGGCCTCATTGCGTCCCTCAAGAAGGCCGGGCAATCAATCAGCGCCAGAATGGGCTACACCGGGCGCTGAGCCGGCGATTCACGCCTCGTCAGGAACATCCGTGATCCTGCCGGTCACCCAGCTGTGGAAGGCTTCAATGTGGTGCTCACTGGGCACCAGGACTCCACCCGCGGCGTAGACCTTGGATCCCATGGCGGGCTGGCACCGTTCGCACGCATCAAAATCCTGCTGGTTCACCCGGTGGAAGAGCTCCACAGACGCCGTGACGTCCTTGCCGGACTCGACAACACTCGGCAGGTACAGCCAGTCACATTCAACAATGGTCCGGTCTGCGGCCAATGGAAACATCCGGTGGATGATGACGTGGTCCGGGACGAGGTTCACAAAGACGTTGGGCTTGATGGTGACGGCGTAGTAGCGCCGGTCCTGGTCTTCCCCCACACCGGGCAAGCGGTCCAGGCCCTCTGATCCGTCAACGGTGAAGCCCTTGACGTCTTCGCCGAATTCAGCACCGTGTCCCACGAAGTATTGTGCCGCAAGGCCGTCGGCAAATTCCGGCAGCACTTCCGTCAGTTCGGGGTGGATAGTGGCGCAGTGGTAGCACTCCATGAAGTTTTCAATGATGAGCTTCCAGTTCGCCTTGACGTCATACCTGATGCGCCGGCCCAGGCTCAGGTTGGCAATGTCGTAATCCTCCACCGCCTGCAGACTCCCGAGCCGCTCCTCGATGGCACCCATGACATCTTCCTCGAAGGAGGGAGGCTCGTCGGCCAGGCACACCCAGGCGTACCCCATGTATTCGCGCACGGGGATCTTGACGAGGCCATACTCATTGCGGTCGATGTCCGGCATCTTCGTCAGGTTGGGGGCGGCGATGAGTTTGCCTTCAAGGTCATACGTCCAGGCGTGGTACGGGCACTGGAACGAGCGGCTGGCCTCACCGGATTCCTCCATGCACAGCTTCACGCCGCGGTGCCGGCAGATGTTGTAGAACGCCCGCACCTCGCCCTTTCTGGTCCGGTTGATCAGGACACTCTCGCGGCCGATCTGCACCGTCTTGAAGGAGCCCGGCTTTTCGAGATCCGCGGTCCGCACGGCGCAAAACCACATCTGTTCGAAGATGCGCTCCTGCTCTGCACGGAAAATCTCTTCACTCACATACGTGTGGCCGGGAAGAGTGGGGATCAGGCTTGGGGAAACTACTTCAGTGGTCATTCTGACTCCTTTGCGATGATACTAGCGTTGGCGGTATTGGCTGGACGGCTACAAGGCAGCCAGGACAGGCTGCAGACTGGCCGGCCGGGCGTTGAGTTGCCTACGCCAGCGGGTGAACAGCCGGGGCTGGTTCACCCCGAGTACACCGACGGCCTCCACACCCCGGTAGTAGACAGCCAGAAAACTGTTCTGCGCGGGGTCGCCGGCCTCGATGGCCACGCGCTCGGCCTCGCGTGCATGGCCAGCGAACTGCAGCTTGATGCCGTATTGATCGGACCAGAAATACGGCACATTCAGTGGCAGCGGCGCCGCGCCAGGGTCCAGCAGAGCGGCGATCGCCAGGGCGGGGCGTTCCTGGGCACCGCTCCAATGTTCAACGCGGTGGTGCTTTCCGGCCCGGTGGTCCAGCCATGCGGCGCAGTCACCAACGGCGACAACCCCTGGAACGCTGGTCCGGCCCATGGAGTCACACAGGACGCCGTCGCCGATTTCCAGGCCGGAACCGGCCAGCCATCCGACGTTGGGTACGGCCCCGATGCCCACCAGCACGACGTCGGCGGAGCGGTACCGGCCATCGCTCAGCCGGATCCCGGTAACGTTGCCTTCCCCGCTGTAATACGAGTCGATGCCTGTGTCACAAATCAGCTCCACGCCGTTCATGGAATGAAGCCTTGCCAGGACGGCGCCCATCTCAGCACCGAGGGGGCCGCTCAAGGGAATCGGTCCGGTACAGATGATGGTGACATCCATCCCCAACGCCTTTGCTGTGGACGCGACCTCGGCGCCGATGAACCCACCTCCCACAACCAGCAGGCGGCCACCCGGCACCAGCTCGGGGGCAAGGTCCTGTGCGTCCAGGAGCGTTCGCAGCGTGAAGACATTGGACAGGCCAGCCAGCTCCGGCAGGGTCCGGGCAGAGGCGCCGGTGGCGATCACGACGCCGTCCGCCGCCACGGTTCTTCCGTCACCGAGTGTGACGATCCGGGAGGCGGCGTCGAAGCTGTGCGCACGGGTGCCGAGCAGCCATTCGGCCTGCAGCGGGTCGTCGCCTGATCCGGCGTCCTGCGTTTCGAGGGAGAGGTCGCTGACGCTGATCCTCCCCGCCAGGAATTCCTTGGACAGCGGCGGGCGGTCATAGGGACGGTGCGGCTCGTCACCGATGATGAGCAGCCGGCCGCGGAAGCCCTGGGCACGTGCCGCCCGCGCGGCGGAAATCCCGGCCAGTGATGCCCCCACAATCGCCAATGTCTGCATGGCCACCTCCCAATTCTTTCGAGTGCAACGAATTGCGCATTACGCAACATTCATCTCTATGCGAAACAGCGTGACCGAACTCACAGGCCTATGTCAAGCAAACGGCGGATTAGGATTTAACCCTTGACAAGGCAGAGTGAGGTGGATCACGCTGTTGCGTATTGTGATCGGAGTTGATCATGGAACAACCAGCCCGCAGCTTTAGCCGATACCGGTGATATGAGGTTCATCAGATGCACAACGCTTGTCCGCTCAGCGCATTGGCTCCCGGGGACGCCCTTCGACTGGATACATCCCCGCCGATTGCCGTATTCCACACCGAAGACGGCGAACTCTTTGCCCTCGACGACACCTGCACCCACCAGGACGCTTCTTTGGCGGATGGCTGGGTTGAAGGATGCGAGGTGGAATGCCCCTTGCACGCATCGAAGTTCAATCTGCGCACCGGCGCAGTTGACGCACCGCCGGCAAAGCTTCCGGTCCGCGTCCACCAAGTAGTTGTTGTGGACGGCAACATCATGGTCAAAGAGTCCGAAGATGCACCCAATCTGCCTCCCGGCCTGACCGTCAATGGCCATGTCTAGGCCCTCCGGCACGTTGGGACACCTCACCACTGAACAAGTCCTTCCACGCAACACGTCATTCCAAGCAACGAGGTGAAGATCTTGACCATTCAACTGAGCAACGAGCTCCGGGCAGTTGCAGGTTCTCCTGAGGCGTCGGCTCCAGCCGTGGACACAACCGGACGGACCGCATCACCGTTTGTCCTGACCGTGGCCTGCCCCGAACGCCCTGGGATTGTCCACGCCGTGTCCAGCTTTCTGGCCGGGCGCGGTTTTGATATTTCAGAGCACCAGCAGTTCGATGACCACGTCAGCGGCACGCTTTTCCTGCGTACCGCCTTCACGGGTGCCCGTGGCGTCAGCGCAGACTCCGCCACAGCTCTGAACGGCCCCGTGGCATCCAGCACGGCGGATTCCCTCGCTGCGGACTTCGCCGGAGTGGCGCGTGAGTTCGGGATGTCGTTCCGCTTCCATGACGATCGCCCGCAGCGTGTGTTGGTGATGGTTTCCAAGTTCGGGCACTGTCTCAACGATCTGATCTTCCGCTGGCGCGCCGGCAGCCTGGGCGCGGACATCGTCGCCGTCGTCTCCAACCATGAGGACCTGCGGCCCATGGCGGAAGCCGCCGGTCTGCCGTTCATCCATGTGCCCGTCACGGCGCAGGGCAAACCGGACGCCGAGCGCCGGATGCTGGAACTCGTCGACGAATACCAGGCGGACCTGGTGGTCCTGGCACGCTACATGCAGGTGCTTTCGGACGAACTGTGTGGCGCCCTGCGCGCGCGTGCCATCAACATCCACCACTCATTCCTGCCGGGGTTCAAAGGCGCCAAACCCTACCACCAGGCGTACGAGCGCGGCGTCAAGCTCGTGGGTGCCACCGCGCATTACGTCACGGCGGAGCTCGACGAAGGTCCCATCATCGAGCAGGAGGTGTTCCGCGTGGACCACGGAGTGGATCCCGAGTCACTGGTCACGGCGGGCCGCGACGCCGAGGCCATTGCACTCTCCCGCGCCGTGAAGTGGCATTGCCAGCACCGGGTCCTGCTCAACAACTCGCGCACCGTCGTCTTCCGCTAGAGCGCCGGCTTATCCAACGCCGGCACGCCCAACACCCCCGCCACACGTTAAATCTCGCCACACGTTAAATACAGGAGCTCCCGCATGACCACAACTCCCCGTGTCGTTATCATCGGCGCCGGCATCGTCGGCGCAAATCTGGCCGATGAACTGTCCACCCGCGGCTGGACCAACATCACCGTCGTCGAACAGGGGCCGCTGGATCTGGCCGGAGGCTCGACGTCCCACGCGCCCGGACTGGTGTTCCAGACGAATCCGTCCAAGACCATGACCGAGTTCGCCGCCTACACCGTGGACAAGCTCCTCGCTCTGAGCGAGGACGGGGTCTCCTGTTTCAACCAGGTGGGCGGCCTGGAGCTGGCCACCACGGAGGAACGCCTGCAGGATCTCAAGCGCAAGCTGGGGTATGCCACCTCATGGGGCATCGAGGGGCGGCTGATCGATCCGGACGAATGCTCAAAGCACTACCCGCTGCTGAACCAGGACATGGTGCTTGGCGGCCTCTACGTTCCGTCCGACGGCCTGGCCTCCGCGGCCCGTGCAGTCCGGCTGCTGATGCGCAAGGCCACGGCCGCCGGGGTGACGTTCAGGGGCTCGACGCCGGTGACCGGCATCGAGCAATCCGGCGGACGGGTCACCGGCGTCCAGACGCCCGACGGCGTGATCCCGGCGGACATCGTGGTCTCCTGCGCCGGTTTCTGGGGTCCGAAGATCGGCGCCATGGTGGGCATGGCCGTGCCGCTGCTGCCGCTGGCACACCAGTATGTGAAGACGGCCGCCGTGCCTGAACTGCTCGGCAAGAATGACCTGGCAAACCCTCTCGATCCGGCGAACGGTGCCCGGATGCCGATCCTGCGGCATCAGGACAAGGACCTCTACTTCCGTGAGCACGGGGACCGGATCGGCATCGGATCCTATGCCCACCGCCCCATGCCGGTGGATCTCCGCGAGCTCCCGGAGGTCGCGGCCGCGCAGATGTCCGAACACCGGATGCCATCCCGGCTGGACTTCACCGAGGCGGATTTCCTGCCCTGCTGGGAGGACAGCAAGGAACTGCTGCCGGCCCTGAACGGCGCACGGATTGCGGACGGCTTCAACGGCATCTTCTCCTTCACCCCCGACGGCGGCCCGCTGGTGGGCCAGTCTCCCGACGTTGAGGGTTTCTACGTGGCCGAAGCTGTCTGGGTTACCCATTCGGCCGGCGTCGCCCGGGCAGTGGCCGAGCTGCTGATCGAGGGCCAGTCCCGCATTCCGCTGCACGAATGCGAAGTCTCCCGCTTCGAGGCAGTGCAGACGGCCGAAAGCTATGTCAGCGAAACCTCGCAGCAGAACTTCGTGGAAATCTATGATGTGCTGCACCCGTTGCAGCCGCGCCGGTCCCCGCGCGATCTGCGCGTCAGCCCCTTCAACGGCAGGCAGAAGGAACTGGGCGCCTTCTTCCTGGAAGCCGGCGGCTGGGAGCGCCCGCACTGGTTTGAGGCCAACCGACCCCTGCTGGCCGGGCTGCCCGCTGAGTGGAGGGCGCCGGAACGCGAGCCGTGGGCCGCCATGTTCCACTCCCCCGTTTCCGCCGCCGAGGCGTGGAAGACCCGCACCGCCGTCGCGCTTTATGACATGACCGCGCTGAAGCGGCTGGAGGTTTCCGGACCGGGAGCGCTGGCGCTCCTGCAGCGTCTGAGCGCCGGCCAGATCGACAAGAAGCCCGGCGCCGTCACGTACTGCCTGCTCCTCAACGACGACGGCGGAGTCCGCAGCGACATCACCATCGCACGGCTGGATGAGACCACATTCCAGGTCGGAGCCAACGGCAACATCGACTTCGACTACTTCACCACCGAGGCACGGAGACAGACCGCCGCAGACGTCAGCCAGTGGGTCCAGATCCGGGACATCACCGGTTCCACCTGCTGCATCGGGCTCTGGGGGCCGCTGGCCCGCGAGGTCATCGCCAAGGTCAGCTCCGATGATTTCAGCAATGACGGGCTGCGCTATTTCCGTACCAAACCGGTTCACATTGGCGGCATTCCCGTGACGGCCATGCGGCTGTCCTATGTCGGCGAACTGGGCTGGGAACTGTACACCACCGCTGAAAACGGGCTGAAGCTCTGGGACATTCTCTTTGCGGCCGGGCAGGAACAGGGCATCATCGCGGCCGGCCGCGGAGCCTTCAACAGCCTGCGCCTGGAAAAGGGCTACCGGCTGTGGGGCACCGACGTTACGCCCGAACATGAGCCGTACCAGGCAGGCCTGGGCTTCTCGATCGGCAAGAACAAGGAGTCGTTTGTGGGCTCCGAGGCTCTCGCCGTGCGACGCGAGCAGCCAGCGGCCCGGCAGCTGCGCTGCCTGACCGTCGACGACGGCACTTCTGTGGTGCTGGGCAAGGAACCCGTGTACTTCAACGGGGAACCTGCCGGGTACGTCACGAGCGCCGCGTACGGCTACACCGTCCGCCGCCCGATCGCCTACGCGTGGCTGCCCGCCGACGCCGCGGTGGGCGACGCCGTCGAAATCGAGTATTTCGGAACCCGCATCGCCGCCACCGTGGCCGCGGAACCCCTGGTGGATCCGGGGATGGAACGCCTCCGCGGCTGACCACCATCCGTGTGAATCACACAGTGACATTTCAAGACCACGTCCAAGGAGACCTTGAACCATGACGAACGAAAGCTACGACTACGTGATTGTAGGCGGGGGCAGCGCCGGATCGGTCCTGGCCGACCGCCTGAGTGCCGACGGCACCCACACGGTGCTGGTCCTTGAAGCGGGCCGCAGCGACTATCCCTGGGATCTGTTCATTCAGATGCCGGCGGCCCTCACTTTCCCCAGCGGCAACAGGTTCTACGACTGGCAGTACCGCTCAGATCCGGAACCCCACATGAAGGGCCGGAGGATCGCCCATGCCCGTGGCAAGGTGCTTGGCGGGTCCAGCTCCATCAACGGAATGATCTTCCAGCGGGGCAACCCCCTGGATTATGAGCGCTGGGGAGCGGACGCAGGCATGGCAACGTGGGACTTCGCCCATTGCCTCCCGTATTTCAACCGCATGGAAAACGCCCTGGCCGCCGATCCTGCCGATGAGCTGCGCGGACATGACGGCCCGTTGGTGCTGGAGCGGGGCCCGGCCCGCAATCCCCTGTTCCAGGCGTTTTTCCGGGCAGCCACAGAGGCCGGCTACACCCGGACCGACGACGTCAACGGATACCGGCAGGAGGGCTTTGGCCCCTTCGACCGCAATGTCCACAAGGGGCAGCGCCTCTCGGCGTCACGCGCCTACCTCAGGCCGCACCGTGACCGCAGCAACCTCACGGTCCGCACCCGCGCGCATGTCACTCGAATCAACTTCAACGGCACCGTGGCCACCGGGGTCAGCTACCGCAGGAACGGCCGGCTCCGCACCGTGGACGCCAAAGAGGTGGTTCTCTGCGGCGGCGCCATCAACACCCCACAGCTCCTGCAGCTGTCAGGCGTGGGCAACCCGGCGCACCTGAAGTCCCTGGGCATCCAGCCTGTTGTTGATCTGCCCGGCGTCGGTGAAAACCTGCAGGATCACTTGGAGGTCTATGTGCAGCACGCCTGCACGCAGCCGGTCTCCATGCAGCCGAACCTGAGCCTCTGGCGCTATCCCCTGATCGGGTTGCAGTGGCTGCTGGGCCGCACCGGCCCCGCTGCTACCAACCATTTTGAAGGAGGAGGGTTTGTCCGCTCCAATGAGGACGTTGAGTACCCGAATCTGATGTTCCATTTCCTTCCCGTGGCAGTCCGGTATGACGGGCAAAAGGCCGCGGCAAAGCACGGCTACCAGGTCCATATCGGTCCCATGTATTCGGATGCCAGGGGAAGCATCAAAATCACCTCGACGGATCCGGCAGTGCACCCGTCGATGCTGTTCAACTATCTGTCCACTGACCAGGACAAGCGTGAGTGGGTCGAAGCGATCCGCATTACGCGCGACATCCTGGAGCAATCCGCCATGGCCCCGTTCAACGGCGGGGAACTTTCCCCGGGCCGCGCCGTCCAGACCGACGCCGAGATTCTGGAATGGGTGGCACGGGACGCGGAAACCGCCCTTCACCCATCCTGCACAGCGAAAATGGGGCCGGCATCGGATCCGATGGCGGTGGTTGACCCGCTCACCATGAAGGTGCACGGCACCTCCGGGCTGCGGGTGGCCGACGCCTCGGCCATGCCATACGTGACCAACGGCAACATCTACGCCCCGGTCATGATGCTTGCAGAGAAGGCAGCAGACCTGATTCTCGGCCAGGACCCGCTCGCTCCTGTGGCTGCGGATTTCTATCGGCACGGCACAAGCCAGCTGGCCGGGGCCATGCATCAGGAAACCGTCATGCATCAGGAAACGCCGCAGGCGCAATCAACAGCACCACGGAACCGGAGAGAATCATGAACAGCGTGCAACTTGCCGAAAGCCAGGTCGGGCTGGTCCGCGGCGCCTATCTGGACGGCGGGTGGGCGCAGTCGGCGGGCGGAAATATCCGGGTCATCACGTGCCCGGCGGACGGGACACATGTAGCTGACATTGCCGAATGCATCGCAGCCGATGCCGAAGCGGCGGTCGACAGCGCACGCCGGGCGTTCGATGACGGCGGCTGGCCGGCAAGCAGCGAAAAGGAGCGGGGACGGATCCTGCTGCGCACTGCCGACCTGCTGGAACGCGACAAAGCGGTCTATGCGAAGGCTGAGGCCCTGGATACCGGGAAGCGGTACGTCGAAGCGGAATACGACATCGACGACGTCGTAGCCTGCTTCCGGTACTACGGCGGCATTGCCGGCACGGATGCCGGACGGGTCATCGACACGGGGGTCCCCGGGGCAATCAGCCGGATCATTCACGTCCCGGTCGGAGTCTGCGGCCTGATCACACCATGGAACTACCCGCTCCTTCAGGCCTCATGGAAGGTTGCGCCGGCCCTGCTGGCGGGGAACACCTTTGTCCTCAAGCCCAGTGAGCTGACGCCGTCGACTTCCATCCTGCTGATGGACACGCTGCGCGAGGCAGGGGTTCCGGCCGGCGTCGCCAATCTTGTGACCGGTTCCGGCCCGGAAGTCGGTGCCGTCCTGAGCTCTGACCCACGGGTGGAT
The DNA here is from genome assembly GCA_039636785.1 of Micrococcaceae bacterium Sec5.7. Taxonomy (NCBI): domain Bacteria; kingdom Bacillati; phylum Actinomycetota; class Actinomycetes; order Micrococcales; family Micrococcaceae; species Micrococcaceae bacterium Sec5.7. Next base: position 645,077 of record CP144169.1, read on the forward strand.
CTGGTGTCCTTCACCGGCGGGCTGGCAACGGGCAAACGCATCATGGCAACCGCTGCCTCCACAGTGAAACGCGTTGCGCTCGAGCTCGGAGGCAAGAACCCGAACATTGTGTTTGCCGACTCCGACCGGGAAGCCGCCATTGACAACGCCCTGACAGCGGTCTTCCTGCATTCCGGCCAGGTCTGCTCCGCTGGTACGCGGCTCATCGTCGAAGAGTCGATCCACGATGAGTTTGTCACGGAGCTCGCCCGGCGCGCACAGAAAATCCGCCTCGGCGGCCCGTTTGATGACCGGGCGCAGACAGGTCCCCTGATCTCGTCCGCCCACCGCAGCAAGGTGCACGCTTACGTTCAGGCCGGTATCGCCGAAGGAGCACGGCTGCTGTGCGGCGGGTTCATTCCGGACGCTGCGCCTCTGGCCCAGGGCAGCTACTACCCTCCCACCATCCTCGACGGCTGCCACAGCGCGATGAGCGTGGTGCAGGAAGAGTCCTTCGGACCGGTACTGACCGTGGAGACTTTCACTACCGAACAGGAGGCCATACGGCTGGCCAATGACACGATTTATGGCCTGGCGGGGGCTGTGTGGACAGGCGACGCGTCGCGTGCCCAGCGGGTGGCGCAGGCACTGCGCCACGGAACTGTCTGGATTAACGACTACCACCCCTATGTTCCGCAGGCGGAATGGGGCGGCTTCGGCCAGTCCGGCAACGGCCGGGAACTGGGCATACAGGGCCTTGCGGAATACCGCGAGACCAAACATATCTGGCAGAACATCAACCCCGGGCCCAGCCACTGGTTCGAGCCTTCAGCGGCAGGAGAGCAGCCATGAACAAGCCCGAAATATCAGTGCGGAATCTCTGGAAGGTCTTTGGGCCCGGCGGTGAAAAGATACCGAATGATCCCGAGCTCTGCGGGTTGAACTCGGCCGAGCTGCTGGAACGTACCGGCTGCGTGGCCGCGGTCAGGAATATGAATTTCGACGTCGCCAAGGGCGAAGTGTTCGTCGTCATGGGACTGTCCGGTTCCGGGAAGTCGACTCTGGTCCGGTGTCTGACCCGTCTGATTGAACCGACGTCGGGTCAGGTCCTGGTGGATGGCAAGGACGTCCTGCAGGCAGGCACCGCCGAACTGCGCGAGCTGCGCCGGCGCAAGATGTCCATGGTGTTTCAGCATTTCGGCCTCCTCCCGCACCGCACCGTTCTGGACAACGTTTCCTACGGCCTGCAGATCCGGGGAGCGGCCAAGAACGAGCGATACGCAAGATCACGCGAAATCATCGACCTGGTGGGGCTCACGGGTTACGAACGGCATTTCCCCGACCAGCTTTCGGGCGGTATGCAGCAGCGCGTCGGCCTGGGCCGGGCCCTCGCCGGAGACCCGGACACCATCCTGTTTGACGAACCGTTCTCCGCCTTGGATCCGTTGATCCGCCGCGATATGCAGGCAGAAGTCATCCGGCTGCACAAAGAGATGGGGAAGACCATGGTCTTTGTCACCCACGACCTGTCCGAGGCGCTCAAACTGGGCGACCGCATCCTGATCATGCGCAACGGCGAGACGGTCCAATGTGGCACGGGCGACGACCTGGTCGGATCACCGGCAGACGACTACATTGCGGATTTCGTATCCGAAGTCCCGCGCGCCGACGTCCTGACACTGAAATGGATTACCGGACCGGTGGCGCCAGCAGCCCCCGCAGATGCTCCCGTCCTTTCTTCCACGATGATCATCCGCGACGCCATTCCGACAGTGATGCATTCCTCGTGTGCGGTGATGGTAGCGGACGACGCCGGAAGGATCCTGGGCCAGATCGACCGCGACAGCATCCTGTCAGTCCTCCGCAGCCGGGAAGTTGCGGCCTGATGTCCACCATCGTTCGCGACAGATCCGTGCTACGGACAGACACCGTCACCGCTCCGGAGCCCCGCCGCCGGCTGAGCCGGCGCACCTGGCTGCTGCTGGGAGCCGCCGTTCTCTGGCTGCTGGGCTTCCTGTTCCTCCGCGGCACCGGCACGTTGGCGCTGCCAGCCTCCGAGCTGACAGAACTGCACCGCAGCCTCAACCAGTTCAACGCCTGGGTCGCAGCAAACCGCAGCGACAACCCCGTCTTCCTCTACCTGCTCACGCCCCTCCGGGCCGCCGTCGATGCCGTGGCCAACTTCTTCGTCGTCATTTTTGCCGCCAGTCCCACAGGCCTTCGGTTGCCGGAAGTGGGTTGGCTGGGAACGGTTGCGTTGCTGAGCTGGGTCGCCTTCGCCGTCGGCAATGTCCGCGTGGCAGTGCTGACCGCAGCCGTGTTCGTATTCTTCGGCCTGCAGGGCCTGTTCGTTGAAGCCGCGTACACCTTCGCCCTCGTCATCACGGCTGTCCTGTTGACGCTGATGATCGGCATTCCCCTGGGTGTGCTGGCCGGAATCAGCAAACGCGTCGCAAGGGTGATCACTCCCGTCCTGGACTTCATGCAGACACTGCCCACCTTTGTCTATCTGGCTCCGCTGGCGCTGATCTTCCTGATCGGTCCGGCGTCTGCCGTCATCGCCACCGTCATCTACGCGGCGCCTCCGGTGATCCGGCTGACGGCGCACGGCATCAGGAGCATCCCGGAGGACACCCGGGAAGCCTCGGACTCGCTGGGAACCACCGGCTGGCAGCGGCTGTGCACGCTGCAGCTGCCGATGGCCCGGCGAACCGTCGTGATGGGCATCAACCAGAGCACCATGGCGGCACTGTCCATGGTGACAATCGCAGCCCTGATCGCAGCTCCGGGACTGGGCCAGATAGTCATTCGCGCCCTGCAGTCACTGGACGTCGGCACGGCCGTAAACGCCGGACTGTCGATAGTTTTGCTGGCCATTGTCCTGGACCGGGTCACAACAGCGGCCAGCCGGCGGGCGGAACCCGGGGCGCGCCAAGGAAGCAGGATGTCCCACCGGACCCGGCTGATCGTTCTCGCTATCACCCTTGCCCTGACGGCCGTGCTGGTGCAATTGTCGCGGACGGTGCTCTGGGCGGCGGCTTTTCCGAAAAACCTCAGCATAGGCCCGGCCGTTGTCGACGGAGTCACTGCTGCCAGCGAGTGGCTGCAGACCCATCTGTTCTTCTTCACCGTGTCATTCCGCGAGGCCGTCACCGTCGGAATTCTCAACCCTTTTCAAGCGCTGCTCACCGAAACACCGTTTTTCATCCTGGTTGCCGTCATAGCGATCGCTGCCTATGCGATCGGCAGTTGGAAACTGGCCGCACTGACCACGTCCTGCCTGGCTCTGATCATTTACCTGGGTTTGTGGAGCGACGCCATGGTGACCTTGGCGGGCACTTTGGTGGCCGCCGTCGTCGTGATTGTCCTGGGCATTGTCTTCGGCGTGGCGATGGGCAGATCCAACAGGGTGGACCAGGCCATGCGGCCAATGCTTGATGCCGCCCAGACGTTGCCTGCCTTTGTCTATTTGGTTCCTTTTCTCGGGCTGTTTGGAGCGACGCGCTTCACTGCCATCGTCGCGGGCATCATCTATGCAGCCCCCGTGGCTATTAAGATCACGGCCGACGGCATTGCCGGAATTTCCCCGACGGTGGTGGAGGCAGCCGTGTCCAGCGGTTCAACCCCCTGGCAGGTCATCACCAAGGTCCAGCTCCCCATGGCCCGGCAATCACTTGCTCTGGCGGCCAACCAGGGCCTGATTTACGTCCTCGCCATGGTGGTAGTCGGTGCGCTGGTGGGCGCCGGCGGACTTGGCTACGACGTCGTCGCAGGATTTGTTCAAAGCTCACTCTTCGGCAAAGGCCTCGCGGCCGGCCTGGCCATCGTCTTTCTGGGCATCTTGCTGGACCGCATGACCCAGGCGGCCGCCGCCACACCTGTCAGGAAACCGCCTGCCGGAATACCGGCTTCAACGTAACAGCCCTGACGGATCACCGTACCGGTCCGCAGGAACACCCGTCCCACAACAAGGAGATCGAACCATGTCAAAATCTGCACTGTTGCTTAAACGTACTATCCCCAGGGCCGCAGCAGCCGTGGCCGCCGCCTTGGTACTTGGCGGCTGCGGCGGCGCATCGGTCAATCAGGTGGAAGCTGCAGGCTCCGCGGGCCCGGCGTGCGGGACCGTTAATGTGGCGCTGAACGCCTGGGTGGGCTATACCGCCAACGCTGCCGTGTACAGCTATGTGGCGAAGGACAAACTCGGCTGCACCGTGGTCCAGAAGGACCTTTCGGAACAGATCTCCTGGCAGGGTTTCGGGTCCGGCGAAGTGGACGTCATCATCGAAAACTGGGGCCACGACGACTTGGCCAAGCAGTACATTACGGACCAGGCGGTGGCCGTCGATGCCGGTCCCACCGGCAACGAGGGCCACATCGGCTGGTACGTGGCACCGTGGATGGCGGCAAAATACCCCGACATCACGGACGGGAAGAACCTGAACAAGTACGCGGAACTGCTGAAAACGTCCGAGTCCGGAGGCAAGGGACAGGTGCTGGACGGCGATCCGGCGTTCGTCACCAACGACGAGGCCCTGGTAAAGAATCTCGACCTCAACTACAAGGTGGTGTTTTCGGGTTCGGAGGCGGCACTGATCCAGTCGTTCCGTTCCGCTGAAAAGAACAAGACGCCGCTGCTGGGATATTTCTATGAACCGCAGTGGTTCCTTTCCGAGGTCCCGCTGGCCAAGGTCAACCTTCCGAAGTGGACCCAGGGCTGCGACGCTGATCCGGAGAAAGTTGCGTGTGACTACCCGGTGTACACGCTGAACAAAATCGTCTCGAAGAAGTTCGCGGACAGCGGCTCACCGGCCGCGCAGCTGGCGAAGTCATTCAAGTGGACCAACGAAGACCAGAACTCAGTGGCTACGGACATTCAGGCCGGCATGAAGCCTGAAGCGGCAGCCAAAAAATGGGTCGACGCCCATTCCCAGGTGGTCGATTCCTGGCTTAAGTAGCTTCCGAAGCCGTCAGGCCGGGCACCGCAGCTGGGGGACAAGCTGGAGTGCACGGCCTGGCGGCCATGTTCTCTTTAATGCGCATTTTCTCGAGGTCTTGGGGTCGTATGGTCTTGATGGGCAAAACGGCGTGCTCCTTGCCTGTCTAATCATGAGTCCCGGCCGCGAATACTCATGGAGAAGTATCGTTGAGGTGTCCGGCCGTCAAGGGAGGCCACCAATGATCGGCATGACCAGACCCGTTCTGGGCATCAAAGGGTCGGGTAGGAACCTCAGGGTACGGGTGGCCCCGCCCCGGACCCGCTGGCAACCGTGCGGGAGTGCTGCCGGGCCGCAACAGCCGTGGATAAGGCGATGGGAGAGGCCATCCGGGAGGCAGTCTCGGCCGGTCGCAGCTGGGCAGAAGTGGGTGATGCATTGACCACAACTGAAGCCGAATCAGCAAGCGACGTCATAGAAGCATATGCGGCGGCCCGCGAGTCCTCGTGGAGGCAGTTTTGGGGTCTCAACGGAACTTCGGGTTAGTCCAGCCCGGACCGGAAGCCCTCACGCCAGCTTGAGTAGGATGGCTGCCACCCAAGCGCCCGTCTGGCTTTGGTGTTCGAAGATCCGCCTGATCATGGGGCCGCTGTATTGCGTGATACACGATGGACGCTAAGGCACCTGATGCTCGAAAGACAGTTGTTCGTCGGTGCCTTGTGACCACGTGCCTAGGGCCCGGCGACTGGCTTTGAGGATCGCCAAAGCGAAAGGCCGGCTGAAGGACAAGCAGCCACAGCTCTCCGCGCCGCAGCAACGCCATCTCGTGCAGCTGCACCACGCCGGCGAGCATAGCCAAGCTGAGCTTTTGCTGAACTCTTCACCGTGGCACGGTGGGCCGTGTACCAGACCGGCCAACGACCGGACGGTGGACCAAGGGCTATACGGCGGAGGCAAGGTTGAAGCTGGCATCCAGCAACAAAACGTCTGCCCCAACGGACCTGACATCCATCAAGAGCCCGCTGCTGACCACGTCACCAAACACATGGTCAGGCTGCAGCAGCCGGAGTTCTTCTGCCAGACAGTCTGCCAAGCTACGAACGGGGATCACCAGTTGCTGGTCGGCGTAGCCGTCCCGCCGGAGCGTAGCCTTGCCGTCGTTCCGGCGAAGGAATTCGATGTCACAGTGGGCGGTTCGTATTCTTACGCTCCGAACCTGGGAGTCGCCCGGACTGTTGATCATGGTCACTGGAACGTGAAACGCCCAGCGCAACCACGCAGCGAGCAGGATGCTGCTGGGAGAGCCTTCTTCTGCGGTGATAGTGACGTCCAGAATATGGGTGCCGCTGAGTCCGTTCATGGCCGCCGTAAGCTGGTTCCGCCAGAATGTTATGCGTGTCCACGCAAAATCGGAGTCGCCGGCGGTGTAGCCGTTTCTGAGCTGCTCCAGGGCCGTTCCGGGGTTAGTGAGGGCGGCACAGTCCGAAATGCGCCGCTGGGCAATCCTGCCGACTGGAGTGTTGGCCATGGGCGGTTCACAGCCCTGGGGCCACCATGCGACGATCGGTGAATCCGGAAGCAAAAAGGGCACAATCAGTGACTCCGCTTGATGTGCCAGCTCCCCGGCAGCCCGCAGCACAATAACTTCTGAGGCTCCGCATTCTCCCCCAGGTGTCACTTGAGCGTCCAGATTGTCAGATGCAGCGGCTGACCCTGCTACGAAAGCAATAATTCTGCACGGATATTTCCGCCCGGCAAGCCTGGCTGCCGCAATGGCTTCCTGTTCGTGGCCGTCCCGAGTCAGGACGATGAGGGTTAGCGCCCTGCTCAGGGCCCCCACGCCGTTGTGTGCGCGGTGCCGGCGGATCGTCTTGGCGATCTGTTCTGTTGTAGTCGTACGGAGCTCAACGATCACGGCCTTCTCCACGTCCTTCCGTCACGTTCAAGTAGTTCGTCCGCCGACCGCGGGCCCCAACTGCCCGGGGCGTATGGCTCAGGTTTAGTGCCCTCCGATGCCCAGAACGCTTCGAATGGATCGATGATCTTCCACGACAGTTCAACTTCCTCGTGGCGGGGAAACAACGGCAGATCTCCGAGCAGGACGTCGAGGATGAGGCGTTCGTAGGCTTCGGGGCTGGTCTCCGTGAACGAGTGGCCATAACCAAAATCCATGGTGACGTCGCGGACTTCCATTTGTGCGCCTGGCACCTTGGAGGCGAAGCGGATGGTGACACCCTCATCCGGCTGCACTCGGACGACAACAACATTCTGACTGAACGCGTTTCCGGCGTCAGGGAACAGAAGGTTGGGAACTTTCTTGAACACAACAGCGATCTCACTGACTCGTCGGCCCATGCGTTTGCCGGCGCGTAAGTAGAACGGGGCACCAGCCCAACGCCTGGTGTTGATGTCCAGGCGCAGAGCGGCAAACGTCTCCGTCCTGGAGTTCGGATCGAATCCGGCCTCGTCTGTCAGGCCCTTGACCCTTTCACCACCCTGCCAGCCATTGGTGTACTGCCCGCGGGCGCAGTGGAGGGACAGGTCGCCAGGAAGCCGGACGGCCGCCAGGACTTTCTCTTTCTCGGTCCGGAGATCAACTGCATTAAAGGAAATCGGCTCCTCCATGGCTGTCAACGCCATCAACTGCAGGAGGTGGTTCTGGATGACATCGCGAGCGGCTCCAACGCCGTCGTAGTATCCTGCACGACCGCCGATTCCGATGTCCTCTGCCACGGTGATCTGCACATGATCGACGTAGTTGGCATTCCACAGCGGCTCGAACATCTGGTTGGCAAACCGCAGGGCAAGGATGTTCTGGACGGTCTCCTTCCCGAGATAGTGATCGATACGGAACACCGAATCGGCAGGAAAAACTTCCTCGACGATGGCGTTCAGCTCCCGGGCCGAGTCCAAATCATGCCCAAATGGCTTCTCAATGACCACCCTTCGCCATGCACTGCGAGGAGCCTGCGCGAGTCCGTGGTCCGATAACTGCTGGCAGACCAGAGGGAACGCCACTGGCGGGATGGAAAGGTAGAAGGCATAGTTGCCTTGGGTGCCATGGTGCGCGTCCAAGTCTTCAAGGACCGTTTTCAACCGGGCGAACGCGTCGTCGTCGTCGAATTCGCCTGGGACAAACCGGATACCCGCCACTAGCTGCAACCACACGTCCTCATCAAAGGGAGTGCGTGAATAGTCCTGGATTGACTCTCTTGCTTCCTTGGCGAATAAATCGTTTCCCGAGCTACCCCTGCCGAATCCGACCAGGGCGAAATTCGGGGGAAGGAGGCCGCGGCTCATCAGGTCGTACACGGCAGGAATGAGTTTCTTACGGGCGAGATCCCCGGTCGCGCCAAAGATCACCAACGCGGATGGTTCTGCGAGCCTGTTGAGCCGTCTGTCGCTTCGGACCAACAGTGCCTCCGCGCCCTGGAGTACATCACTTTCGATCATCAGCGAACTTTCGGGCAGGTATTGAAATGTGTGTTGGAAGACGCGGATACGGAGGGGAAGCTGCCTTCCCCTCCGTATCCGGAGCGCTACTTGATAGCGGCCTTGAGTGCCTTGGCTGCCGCGGCGGGATCTGCTGCACCGTAGATGGCACCTCCGGCGACTGCAACATCAGCACCCGCTGCCTGCACCTTGTCGATGGTGTCGATGTTGACTCCTCCGGCGACGGAGAAGGGAACCCGGGCTTCTTCGCCGGCGGCCAGCAGGACGCCCAGGTCGTAGCCCGGTTTTGCCTGCTCGTCCAGGCCGGCGTGGAATTCAACGAATTTGGCGCCGAGAGCCAGGACCTCCTTGGCTCGGGTCACCTTGTCCGGGACTCCGATCAGGTCAACCACTACTCCCTTCTTGTGAGCCGTGGCAGCCTTGACAGCGCCGACGATGGTGGAATCGTCGGCCGATCCGAGGACGGTGACGAGATCAGCTCCGGCTTTGAAGGCAATGTCGGCTTCGAGCTCGCCCGCATCCATGGTCTTCAGGTCAGCGAAGACAATCTTGTCCGGGTAGGCCGCTTTGACAGCGGTCACGGCCGAGAGCCCTGCGTTCTTGATCAGTGGCGTGCCGAGCTCCAGAATGTCGACAAACGGAGCGACCTTCCCGGCCAGCGTGAGGGCATCCTCTGTGGTCAGAACGTCCATAGCTACCTGCAGTTTCATGCTGTTCCTTCGTGTTGATGGTTGGGTCTGTGTGGTTGGTTCTTATTCGAGGTTGGCGTGGCGGGGCCACAGCTCATCGGCCGGGACACCATGGAGATCCCACACCGTTTGGAAAACTGCTTCCGTGGTGATCAGAAGCGCCTGCTCGAAGAGGCTTCCTGAATACTGGCGCGAGAGCGTGCCCCGATGATCTGTCTTCTGGGCCGCGGGGATGATGAAAACACGGTCGGAGAGGCTGGCGAGGGCCGCGTCCGCCGTCGTGGTGTATGACGCGACCTTTGCCCCAACGCGTGCTGCCGTGGCCGCTGCGTGGACAACACTGGACGTGGTGCCTGATCCGGATGCTGCGATCAAAAGATCTCCCGGCCCGATGGCGGGCGTAGTGGACTCGCCCACGACATGGACGGTCAGTCCAAGATGCATCAGGCGCATCGCCGCCATTTTCAGCACCAGGCCGCTGCGGCCGGCACCGACCACGAAGATGCGGTCCGCTTGCTGGATCAGGCGGACCAGCGGTTCGGCCTGTCCGATATCGAGGCGGTCAATGATGTCGGCAATTTCGCTCGTGATGAGCGCGAGGTTTCCGGCCAGGTCCGTGTGCTCCAATACAGCTGGCTCCGTCATGGCCAACTCCTTCCGTCATGGTGTGTTCTCGTCAGAAACAAGCCTTGTCGATCGAAAGGGTGGTGATAACCCCCAAACCTGACGGTTTTTCCCACCCGTTCGGGTAGTCAGCCCGTCACCCACGCTCTAGGCTTGTGGCCATGACTCTCACCAAGAACGGCCCTTCTGTCGCGCCGCTGGCTCAAGTGCTGCGGTGCTCCGAACCTTGGTTTGAGGCCGTGAGCGGACTGATGGCAGCGCCGCTGATGGACATGGCTGAGCGGCTCCATAAGGCCGCGCAGCCCTATGTCGGCCACAGTGCGCTGGTGATCTTCACGGAAGAATGCACCGGCCGGCCGCAGAAGAAGGCCGGCGATGAGTCAGTTATTGCCCGGGTCACCATTGGGGAACTGGACAACATTCGTTCCGTACTGGTTTATCCGGCACCGTTTGAGGGCGAGGCGCTGATTGCCGGGGAGTTGAGACCGGTATTGGCACTGCTCTCAGAAACCAACGCCATGCTCGTCCTGACGGAGCCGGCGTTTCCCACGACATCGGCGGCTGACCGCGAGGCAGGCCTTGGCCTGCTGGAGCAACTGTGGCGTCTGACGGCGCTGCGGATCAGGGAGAAGGTTTCCGAGGCCCCGCCGGCTTATCTCGTTGAATCCCGGGCCGCCTCGGCCGAACGTGCACGGATCACCGCTGAACTGACGGATCAGCATTCGACGACCCTGGAGACTCTGCTTGCGGCCCTGAGATCGGCAGCCCTGGACGATGCTGCGGCGCGCAGGACTGTGACCGATCTGGCGGCTGCGGCGCTCGTGCAGCTGCGGACCGCGAGCGACAGGACCATATCGATGATTGAAGAGCCAGTTGGCACTGCGTTTGAACGGCTCAAGGATGACCTCCGCCCGCTGGTCCGGTTCAGCGGCATCGATGTCCAGTTTGTCGAACCGCCGGCCGGCGGCCGAGCCCTACCTGGAGAGATAGCAAATGCAGCCCGTGCCGTGGTCCGAGGACTCGTCCTCGCCATGGTTGAACAGCCCCGGATTGAAAGGGTCCGGGTGCAGTGGGACTGCGACGGCGAAAACCTCCTGATCAACGTCCGTGACGACGGGTCCGGCCAGCTGTCCGGCGAGGCGGCAGGCATCCAGCGGCTAAACCAGCGTGTTGTCGCCCTTGGCGGGAAAATGGCCGTAAGCGTCATTCCCGGGTGGGGGTCGGACGTCTCGGTGGTCATGCCGCTTGACCCTCCGTCCCGGCCAGCCACCGACGCGAATGCCTGGAACCTGGCTCAGCGGGAGCTGCAGGTCCTGCAGCTCCTGACGGAAGGCAAACGGAACCGGGCCATCTCCATGGGCCTTGGCATCACGGAAAATACGGTGAAATTCCATGTCCGGAACGTGTTCAGGAAACTGGGGGTCTCGTCCCGCGCCGAGGCCATCACCCTTGCACGGGACGCCGGCATCCGATAGCGGCGAGTGATGTAACCACCGGAGGCGTTCATGCTGTCAGCCTAGCCAGCAGTGTCTGGGGTGCTCCGTCAGATGCCGGTCCAGCTTGGCGAGCGTTTTTTCGATGCTCGCCGGGTGCCGGCGGAGGTAGCCTGCCAGCCGAAGGTAGATCTTGCCGCGGACCTGCCGGGCATCCCACTGTTCCGTCACCAGCGTTCCGGGAGTACCGGCGTCGTCCGTTGTTGGTTCCAGCAGATAACGCCACACGTGTCCGTAGAAATGCCGCCAGCCGATAAGCCGGCCTTCCTCGAATTCACAGACCGTGTTGAGGATCTTGTACTCAACCATCATGTTCATTTCCATGCCGAACTTTGAGCCGAGGGACAGCCGCTCCGGTCCGCGGGGCTGAACTCCCTTGACGGTTTCGGAACCGTCGATCACGCTGTGCAGCGCCGGCGTTGCCAGCACTTCGAAAATCTCTTCGGGAGACGCGGCAATGAAACAACCGCGCGACACCAGGTATCTGTTGTTCATCCACCCAGCCTAGGCGGTGCAGAATTGAGCATGCAGATTCCTCCCCAGCCTGCCACCAGCCGGCCCCGCATCGGCATTCCCGTCCGCCTCAGCAGTTCCTCGGATCCTGATCCCAGGGTGGGCGAGGCCAATGAGCTATTCGACTACATCGTGGAGCTGGTGCGCGACGGCGGTGGCGAACCGGTGCTGTTGACCGCGGATTTGCAGGATGGCGGCCCGGCGCTCGACGGCGTCATCCTTCCGGGCGGCGGGGATCTGGATCCGCACCTGTACGGCGAGGAACCGCGTGACGTCTGCTACGACGTCAATGTGGCACAGGATGCGTTGGATGTTGCCGTTGCGCGGCAGAGCATCGATGCCGGCCTGCCGCTGCTGGGCATATGCCGCGGCCATCAGCTGCTCAACGTGCTTTACGGCGGCACCCTGGTGCAGGACATGGCCCACGGCACCGTCGTCCACAGCGAGTCCGCTGCCGGCAGCGACAACGCCGGGTGGGCATGGCACACCGTCGACATCGAGGCCGGGTCCAAGGTGGCAGGCCTGTATGGAGCAGGAACAGGCACTGCGCCGATCGTTCCCGCGAAGATAGCTTCCGGCCACCACCAGGCCGTAGCAAGAGTAGCCGACGGACTGGTGGTGACGGCCGTTGCGGAGGACGGAACCGTGGAAGCGCTGGAAGATCCCGAACGCTGGGTGGCTTCGGTCCAGTGGCACCCGGAGGCCATTGAACTCTCCGGCGCCGAGAGGATGGCACCGTTCAAAGCATTTGTGGAGATCTGCCGGACCGGCGGATGAACGCCGGGGGCAGGCCCCGCGCTGCCTCCACAGACGTTGGACGGCGAGCGCGATCCAGTCGCCTTCGCCCGCGTTTTCCTGGCGAGCCGGAGCGGCCTACAGGCCCAGCAGGAAATCGATCGAGGTGCGGACGTCGAGTGCCGGCCCCGCACCCTGCGGCGCCTCAGTCAGGATGGCGTCCTGCTCCATGACATACCAGCCGCCATAGTTGACCGCCCTGAGCTCGGCCACGATCTCGGCGATGCCGCAATCGCCCTGGCCGAGTGGGACAAACATGCCGGCCTTGACGCCGTCGGTAAATCCAAGCTCGCCGCGGCCGACCTGCCCGGCAAGGTCGGCCTTGACGTCTTTCAGATGTGCGTGGCCCACCCGGGCGGCGAATTTCCGAACCAGGTCCAGCGGGTCCGTGCCGCCGATCAGCAGGTGGCCGGTATCCAGGCAGATGTTGGCCCCTGTGGCGTTGAGCAGGCGGTCGACGGCGGCGGCGGACTCGATCATGGTTCCCACGTGTGGGTGCAGCACGGCCTGGATGCCGCGGTCCGAGGCCCGCCTGACGGCTTCTTCCAGGTTGATGCCAAAGGTTTTCCACTGCTGCGCCGTCATCTCCTGCTTCTCCTCGTAGGAGACCGCGCCGCTGTCCGCGGAGAGCACCAGCACCGTGGCGCCGGTCGCCTCAAAGGCGTCAAGTTCACGCTCAATCGCCGGGAGCGGGTCGTTACCCTCCTGGTGCAGCACCGACGGGAAGAAACCGCCGATTGCCGTGAGGTCAAACCTCCGAAGCATCTCGGCGCGTGGCTGCGGATCGACGGGGAGGAATCCCACCGGGCCGAACTCGGTAGCCCTGATGCCCAGGTCCTTCATCTCCTGCAGGACACGTTCGGCCGGAAGCTGGTAGCCCCAGTTTTCCGCCTCGCACACGCCCCAGGAGATGGGGGCGGCGGCGAGCTGGCTGGCAATCGTAGAGGTCATGGTGTTTTTCCTTCAGGACTGGAGGGTGACTTTGACCGGGACCCCGGTCTCGAGGGATTGCTGCGCGGCGTCGGCCACCCGGGAAGCAGCGACGGCGTCTTCCGGAGTGCAGGGATTTTCCCGCTGACCCAGGATGAGCTCCACGAATGCGACCATCTCCGAGCGATAGGCCTGATCGAAACGTTCGGCAAAGGTCTTGTGTGATTCACCGGAAGGGAACGTGATGCCGGTTTCCGCCGAGGCCATGGCCGTCTTCTCATCCAGCCCCACCATGACCGAACCCTGGGAGCCCTGGATTTCGAGCCGGACATCGTGCCCGGCCCCGTTGTAGCGGGTGGCGGAAACGGTACCCACCGTGCCGTCGTCGAACGTCACCAGTGCCAGCGCGGTGTCCACGTCCCCCACTTCGCCGATCGCCGGATCACCGTTGTTGGAGCCCTTGGAGTAGACCTCCACGATTTCGCGGCCGGTCAGCCAGCGCAGGATGTCAAAGTCATGGACCGAGCAGTCCCGGAACAGGCCGCCGGATGTTGCCAGGAACTCCACCGGCGGGGGCGTCATGTCACACGTGACGGCCCGCAGGGAATGGATCCAGCCCAGTTCGCCGGCTTCAAAGGATCGTTTGGCTTCAAGATAGCCTGCGTCGAAGCGGCGCTGGTGGCCGATCTGAACCGTTCCGCCGTTCTCCCGGACGTAGTCCAGCACCGGGAGCGAGTCCTGAACATTCATGGCCACGGGCTTTTCGCAGAAGACAGGGATACCGGCGTCCACTCCGGTCCGGATCAGATCCGGGTGGGTGCCGGTACCGGTGGCGATGACCAGTCCGTCAACACCGGAGCCGATGAGCTCTTCCACGGAAGGCAGAAACTCCGCACCAAGTCCGGCGGCCACGCTGCGGGCGTGATCCGCAGCAACGTCGGTCAGCTTGAGCCGGACGTTGATCCCCTGCGGGTTCAGCACCCCGTTGACCGCGGCAATGTTGTTGGCGTGCATGATGCCGATGCGCCCCACTCCGACCAGACCGAGAGTTACGTTCTTCATGGTGTTCCTTTGCAAGTAAAACCGGGGCCCGGAACCCGGGCACCGAACTATGTTGGAACGCTCCAACATCTGCTTGCTAGAGTAAGGGAAGTCATCGATCCGAGTCAAGACTTTGTATTAACAAACGGCATTAACAACCTGGAGGAAACAGTGACCGCACCCGCCCGGAAGCGCGCCGCAACCATTCTCGACGTGGCCTCCGCAGCAGGAGTGTCCAAGTCCGTGGTTTCGCTTGTGCTCCGCGGAACCGGCTACGTCAGCGCCGCCAAACGCGAGGCCGTCGAAGCGTCCGTCCGGGAGCTCGGCTACAGGCCGAATGCGGCCGCCCGCTCGCTCAGCGAGTCGAGAAGCCGCACGATCGGCGTCGTCCTCAATGACATGCGCAACCCGTGGTTCGTTGCGGCCGTTGAGGGGCTCAACGCGGTGTTGAACGAGCGTGGACTGCAGATGGTGATGGGCGACTTCCGGCTGGACAGCCGCAGCGGCGAGTCCCTGCTGCAGAAACTGCTCGAGATGAATATCGAGGGACTCGTGCTGGTGGGGACCATGCCCGAGAGCCCGAGCCTGTCCGCCGCCGCCGAGCAAGTGCCCACCGTGGTGCTGGGTGCGCCTTCCGCCCCGAGCGCCAATGTCACGGTGGTGACCAACGACGACGACGCCGGGGCCCGCCTGGCCGTGGATCATCTGCTGGCCCTGGGCCACCGGAGAATTGCCCACGTGGGCGCGGGCGACACCGCCGTCGGGGTGGCCCGCCGGCGGGGGTATGAGCGGGCGATGGCGGCCGCCGGCCTGGAGGAGTTTATCCGCACCGCCCCCGGGGATCTGACGGAGGAGGGCGGCTACCGCGCGGGCGGCGAGCTGCTCTCCGGCCCGGACCGACCCACTGCCATTTTTGCGGTGAACGACATGGCCGCTCTGGGCGTCATGTCTGCCGCGGAGGAACGCGGCCTGGCCGTGCCGCGGGACCTTTCTGTCGTCGGCTACGACAACACGCCCCTGGCCAAACTCCGCCGGATCAGCCTGACCTCGGTCGACAACTCCAGCCATGCCGCCGGGCGGCGCGCGGCAGAACTGCTGCTGGCCAGGCTCGTCCCCGGCAGCACCGCGCCGGCGGACGAGCTGCTGCCCCCGGCTCTCGAAACCAGGGGCAGCACCGCGGCGCCTGGCGGGCCCAGGCCTACCAGGCCTTGACGATATTGGGCACTCCTGTACCTTGTGCGGCACTCATAAGCAGGAGCGCCAAGAATCGTCGCGCGGGGGACCGCGGTGAGGAGCCCGGGTTCATCCGTGCGGGGTGAACACCGCACGGAAGGCGGCCAGGGCGGCGTCGCTGTCGCCCTGCGCCCAGGCCTCCATACCGACCGTTCCGGTATATCCGGCATCGCTAAGCGCGCGGCAGACGGCGGCGTAGTTGATTTCGCCGGTGCCCGGCTCGCAGCGGCCCGGAACGTCCGCGACCTGGATCTCCCCGATATGCGGCATGGCCGAGCGGACCAGCTCGATGAGGTTCCCCTCCCCCATCTGGGCATGGTACAGGTCCAGCATCATCTTGACGTTGGGGTGCCCCGCGGCCTCCACGAGGGCCAAGGTGTCCTTGGCCCGGGCCAGCGGAATGCCCGGATGGTCCAGGATCGTGTTGAGGTTTTCCAGGCAAAACGTCAGACCATATTTGGCCCCCAGCACCCCCAGCCTTTCCAGGGTCCTGAGGCCGGTCATCCACATCTGACCCGTTGAGCGGTAGCGGGGGCGGGCGGCCGCGCCATCCACCAGTTCGGCCGAGTGCACCACCATCCGGCTGACGCCGAGTTCGAGGGCGGTGGGAATGAGCTCCTCGGCCGTGCGGACCACGTCATGGGCCGTGAAGGGATCCACCACGCTGCCGGCGCTGTAGCCGGTCATGGAGGAAAAGACCGCGCCGCTGGCCTTGAGTGCGGGGATGTCCTTGGTCCGCGAATCCCAGAGTTCAACATCGAAGCCGGCATCGTGGATGCGCCGGACCCGTTCGATGAACGGCAGCTCCGTGAACACCATTTCGGCGCAGACCGCGAGCCGCATCAGGGGGTTGCCCTGGCGTCGGAGCGCACGGCCACAGGGACGCCCCGCTGGACGGAATCGATACAGGCCAGGGCGATACCGAGGGCGCGCCGCGCGTCCGCGGGTCCAGGGGTCACATCGCTTTCCGCCGTGGGGCTGCCGCCTCGCAGGCCCCCAATGACGGCGGCAAAGTCCGCGAGCTCATCCGTGTAGGCCTGGGCGAAGAGCTCAACATTCAGCCGTGGTGTCTGCGCGGAAACGCCCTCGGCCGTGTAGCGGCGGGCCGAGGTCGCGGTGCTCTGCCCAGCCTGGACCATGCCCTTGGACCCGAACACCTCGCCGCGGACGTCGTAGCCGTAGAGTGCGCTGAAGTTTGCCTCGGCGACGGCCACGGCGCCGTTGCTGTAACGGATCGTGACGACGGCCGTGTCCAGGAATCCCTGCTCCTTGAAGTCCGGTTCGACAAGCGCATCGGCAATGGCGTAGACCTCCACGGCTTCGGCACCCTCGTTGAACCAGTTAAGGGTGTCAAAGTCGTGGATCAGGGTTTCCAGGAAAATCGTCCAGGCCGGTGTCCGGGCGGCGTGGGCGATGCTGCCGGTGCCGGGGTCCCGGGTCAGCGAGCGGAGAAGCTGCGGCCGCCCGATGACCCCCGAGGAAATGTCACGCTTGGCGGCACGGAAGTCTTCCGCATAACGGCGGTTGAACCCGATCTGGAAGTGCACCCCGGCCTTGTCCACCTCTGCCAGGGCCGCGTCGAGTTCGGCAAGCGTCAGTCCGGCCGGCTTTTCACAGAAGATGTGCTTTCCGGCGCGTGCCGCCTGCCCAATGAGCGCGGCGTGGAAGCGGGCCGGGCTGGCGATGATGACGCCGTCGATCTCCGGATCGGCCAGCAGGTCTGCAGCATCGGCCGTAACCTTGGCGACGCCCAGCCGGCCGGCCAGCTCCGCGGCGACGTCCAGCGCGGGGTCAGCGATGGCCTCAAGGACGGCTCCGGGAATGCGCCGGACAATGCTTTCCCCGTGGAATGCCCCCATCCAGCCGGCGCCGATTAGGCCAAGCCGTATGCCTCGTACGGGTGTCCCTGCCTGGTTTTCAATGTAGGCCATGGGCCCGTCCTTTCCTCGTGCTGAAACCTTCTAGATCGATCTAGAAGATGCGCTGCTAATCAGTTTTGCACAGCATCGGCAGAAAATCTAGATCGATCTAGTAGACTGGGGCCAGTACTTTCCGCACGACTCAGGAGGCCCCATGACAGCGAGCCCCCGCCCCACCATGGCGGACGTCGCGGCGGCCGCTGGGGTCTCAAGGGCGCTGGTTTCGATCGTGATCCGTGGGGCTGTCGGCGCCAGCCTGGCCACACGAGAGAGGGTCCTCAATACCGCCCGGGAACTCGGCTACCGTCCGGATACGCGGGCCAGGCTGCTGCGCAGCACCCGCTCCCGCCTGCTTGGCGTGGTTTTCAACGTGACCGAGCCCTACCATGCCGAGCTCGTTGAGTTACTCTACGAGGCCGGTGAGGCGGCCGGCTACGGCGTGACCCTGAGCGCGGCGGGTCCGCGGCGCAGCGAGCAGCGGGCCGTTGAATCCCTGCTGGACCTTGGCGCCGAGGCCCTGGTCCTGATCGCCCCCTCGACGCCGGCGGCAGGGCTTGCGCAGCTGCCAGTTCCGGTGATTTCCATGCTCCGCCCGGTTCGCGGCGACGCGGCCGGCAGTGTCTCCAGCGACGAGGACGCGGGAATCAGGCTCGCGATGGACCACATTCGCGGGCTGGGGCACTCCCGGATAGCCCATATCGACGGCGGGACCGCCGTCGGGTCCGCCGCACGCCGCCGGTCTTACCTCAGCTATATGGCCAATAGCGGGCTCACTGCGAGTGCCTCGGTCGTCACCGGCGGCACCACCGAGGCCGACGGCTCCCGGGCCGCCCGGGAGCTGGTGGATAGCGCCGGGCTGCCGGGCGGGCCGGCGCGGCCCAGCGCCGTCGTCGTTTTCAATGACCGCTGCGCGCTGGGCGTGCTGGATGTGCTCGGCAAGGCCGGGCTAAGCGTCCCGCGAGACATCTCCGTGGTGGGTTACGACAACTCCCGGCTGGCGCGGCTTGAGCACATCAACCTGACCTCGATCGGCCAAAATGGTCCGGAGCTGGCGGCAGCTGCCGTCCGCGCGGCCACGGCCCGGCTGGGCGGTGGCGCGGCCGAACACCTGCGGGTGCCTCCGTTCCTGGAAATCGGCGGCACCACCGCAGCCCCTGCCGGCTAGTCGCCCGGCTCGCCAGGGAACACTATGCCCAGTTGACGCCGGATCTCGTCGGCCACCCGCATGGTCCGGATGGATTCGCTGAGCGGCCGCTGGCTCGCTACCATTTCGCCAGCGTGGATGGCCCGGGCGACAGCCGCCGCCTCATAGTGCAAGCCCTCAAAATGGGCCCCTGCCGGCTCGTCGTAGCGAAGCTCCCTGCAGTCCGGAAAGCGGACGCTGAATCCGCCGGGCATGTTGAACAGCCCATCCAGCGTCAGCGTTGCGGCGGTACCCACCAGGGTGGCCATCGTCGGGGTGAAATTATGCAGGTTCGTATTCATCACGGCCTGACGCCCGCCGGCAAAAGAGAGCACCGCGGAGAGCTGGGCATTGACGCCCGAAGGGTGGGGCTGTCCAATCGCCATGATCCGCTCCGGATCCCCCAACAGCGTCGTGATCAGGGAAAGCGGGTAGGTGCCCAGATCCAGCAGCGGGCCGCCCGCGAGCGCGGGATCAAAAATGCGGTGCCCCGGTTCAAAGTACTCGCCGTACTCGGCGAGAACCGTGGTGAGTTCGCCCAGCGTCCCGGATTCCAGCACTTGCCGGATGACGTCAAACTTTGGCAGGAAGAGGGTCCACAACGCCTCCGCGGCGAAGAGGCCGCCGGCCTCGGCTCGCTCGGCGATGTCCCTGGCCTGGGCCTCGTTGATGCCGATCGGCTTCTCAATCAGCACGTGTTTGCCCCCGTCCAGGGCCACCACGGCGGCTTGGTGGTGGAAGTTGTGCGGGGTGGCCACGTAGATGACGTCGATGTCCGGGGCGGCTGCCAGCTCCTGATAGCTGCCGTACGCCGCAGCGATCCCGAAGGTGTCGGCAAAGGCCCGCGAACGCTCCAGCGAGCGAGATGCGACGGCGGCAATCACCTGGCGGGTGTGTGCCTGGAGGGATTCGGTGAATCGCTCGGCGATCCATCCCGGCCCCATGATGCCCCATCGAAGGGCGGGGGCCGAGAGGGAATCGGGCACCCGGGACGCAGGGAGCTGGTTGATGAGCGTCATGAGTACGCTACCTTCGCAAATTCGCCATTGTTGCGCAGCGAGGTGATCATGGCCTCCGCGGCCTGGGCGGCCCGCAGCCCGTCCGCGGCCGTGGCCAGCGGGGACTCCTCGCCGGTGGCCAGCGCCGTGATCCAGGCCTGCAGCTCCAGCCGGTAGGCCTGGGAGAAGCGCGGCCGCCAGTCCTCCGGGTAGGCGGTGGACCGGGCACCGGCCGAATTTGTGACCAATAGGGCAGGCTCCGCCAGGGTGGCCGTGCCGCGCTCGGCCACCACCTCACATTGGGTCGTGTAGCCATAGCGGGCGTTGAGGAAGAGTTCAAGGGTGGTCAGGACACCATCGGCGGTCCGCAGCAGCATCAGCGCCGGATCGTGCAGGCCGTCGGCGGCGGCCGTTGAGCTTCGGCCGGCGTGCCACGCCACCTCGGTGATGGGTGAATCGAGCAGCCAGGGGATGATGTCCAGTTCGTGAATGGCCGAGTTGGTGACGGCGGACTCCGTGGTGGACCCCGGACCGGAGCCCATATTTCTACTGATGCAGTGGACCATCAGCGTCTCCCCCGCTTCACGGGAGCCGACATATCTGCGTAGCTCGACATAGCCCGGATCAAAACGACGCATGAACCCCAGGGAGAGCAGCGACCTCCCGGTGGCGGCAACAATGCCGGCGTCGGCTTCCACTACCTCACGGCATGCCACCACGCCGGGGGCAAGCGGCTTCTCGCACAATACCGGGGTCATGGCCTCAAAACATTCCAGAATCAACCCGGCATGCGTGGAGTCGTGTGACGCGATGACGACGGCGTCCACCTCACCGGAGTTGATCAGCTCGGATGGGTAGGTGGTGGACCGGGCCCCCACCGCGGTGGCCGCTGCGGCGGCACGGCGCGGGTCGATATCAGCGACGAAACTAACCTCCGCCCCACCGATCGACGTGGCCAGCCTCGCTATGTGGTCGGCACCCATGATTCCGGCGCCAATGACACCTACCCTGATTGACATGTGCTCTTCCAATGTTTCGGTCAAAGGAAAATCCCCGGCCGATGGCGTTGGCCATCAGCCGGGGATTCTGCGGGATTCTTAGCCGGGCTGGTGGCCGGTGGTTCCGGCCAGCTCGGCCTCTACCTCCTTGACGACCTCGCCGTGGCCGCCGAGCTCTTCGAGCTCGTGGGCGAGCTCTGCCAGTTCGGCGCCGCCGGCCATCTGCGCCGTCAGTTCTTCGAGCGTGATGTCCTTCTTCTCGTAGTAGCCGATGGATTTGCCACGCTTGAGCAGCAGGAACCGGTCCCCCACAGGGAAGGCATGGTGCGGGTTGTGCGTGATGAAGACGACGCCGAGCCCGCGGTCGCGGGCCTGCAGGATGTAACGGAGCACGACGCCGGACTGCTTGACGCCCAGGGCGGCCGTGGGCTCGTCCAGAATCAGGACCTTGGCACCGAAGTACACTGCCCGCGCGATCGCGACGCACTGCCGCTCACCGCCGGAGAGCTGGCCGATAGGCTGTTCCACATCACGCAGATCGATGCCCATCTCCGCCAGTTCCTTCAGGGTGATGTCCTTCATCCGCTGGACGTCCATGCGCTTGAAGGGGGCCCACCCGGTGGTGAGTTCCGAGCCAAGGAAGAAATTGCGCCAGATCGGCATCAGGGGGACCACTGCAAGGTCCTGATACACCGTGGCAATGCCGGAATCCAGCGCCTCGCGGGGGCTGTTGAGTTTCCGCTCCTCGCCCAGGATCTTGAAGGTCCCCTCGTCATGCTGGTGAAGGCCGGCGATGATCTTGATCAGCGTGGACTTGCCGGCACCGTTGTCGCCCAAGACGCAGGTCACCCGGCCATTGTCCACCGCCAGGGTCGCATCGCTCAGCGCGATGATGTTGCCGTAGTGCTTGCCCACCTGTTCCAGTGACAGCAGGTGCACGGGGGTGTGGGTCAGCGCGTCTTTTTCATCCTTGAGCAGCGTTTGCTGGTCTATCTGTTTGGCGTTCATGAGTACAGCCCCTTACTTGAGTTCTGCTCGACGCTTGACGATCAGGTTCACTATGGTGGCCAGCAGCAGCATCAGGCCCAGGAAGAACTTGAACCAGTCCGGGTTCCACTGGGCGTACACGATGCCCTTGTTGGCCATACCGAAGATGAATGCGCCGATCGCACCGCCGACGGCAGAACCGTAGCCGCCGGTGAGAAGGCAGCCACCGATGACGGCGGCAATGATGTAGAGGAATTCATTGCCCACACCTTCGCCCGACTGCACCGCGTCAAACGCGAACAGGTTGTGCATGCCCAGGATCCAGCCGCAGAAACCAACGGCCATGAACAGGCCGATCTTGGTCTTGGCTACCGGAACGCCCACGGCGCGGGCGGCGTTGGCGTCGCCGCCCACTGCGAAGATCCAGTTGCCCACCCGGGTGCGCAGCAGGACCCACGACGCCACGGCCACCAGGACGATCCAGATGAAGACGGTGTTCTTGACCTCGACGCCGGCGATGTTCACCGAGGAGGCAAAAATGGCCTGGGCAGACTTGAAGCCATCCATGGTGGAGATGGACGGGGAAGACACCGAGCCGCCGATCAGACGCGTCAGGCCCAGATTCAGGCCGGTCAGCATCAGGAAGCTGGCCAGAGTCACGATGAAGCTGGGCAGCTTGGTCTTGATCAGGATCCAGCCATTGATGAAGCCAATGGACAGCGACACCACCAGCGCCAGCGCAACCCCCACCCAGACATTGGTGGTGAAGTACCAGCTGAAGAGTGACGCTGTCAGGGCCGAGCTGATCACTGCCACGCCCGTGGAGAGATCGAACTCGCCGCCGATCATCAGCAGCGAAACGCCAACGGCCATGATGCCGATGGTTGAGCTGCCGTAAAGAACGGTGGCAAAGGCATTCGGCTGGGTGAAGGTCTGCGAAACTGCGGCGAAAAAGATAAACAGGACGACGGCGCCTACGAGCGCACCAACCTCCGGACGGCCAAGCAGCTTTTGGAGCGGGTTGCGCTTTCCTACGCGTTCATCGGCAGCCAAATGCTTTGTCAGTTTTTGTAGTGTTTCGGTCATGGTCCTTCTCCTTTGCGCCTGGCCCGGGGCAGGCCCCGGGCCAGGCTGTAAAGACTGCTTAGCGGATGCCCTGCTGGGCAAATTTGAGGGCATCCGTGGCAGCAGCTTTGTCAACGATGGAGGGTCCGGTCAGCACGGGCTGTCCGCCGCCGATCTTGAAGCCGCCGCGCTTGGTCTGCCAGATGGCGTCGATGGAGCTGTAACCCTGGAGCCACGGCTGCTGGTCGACAGTGAAGATGATCTCCCCGTCGACGATTTTCTGTGCCAGTTCGGGGTTCATGTCAAAGGAAGCAACCTTCGCCTTGCTGTTGGCAGAGGTAACAGCCTTGAGGATGGTGAGCGTGAAGGGAGCGCCCAGGCCGATGATGGCATCGGCATCGGCTGTGGCCTGCAGCTTGGCAGTCACAGTCGAGGAAACCTGTGTCATGTCGGTTCCAGTGACATAGAGGATTTCGGTGGCCGGGACCTTCTCCTTGACGCCACCGCACCGTGCTTCCAGCCCCACGTGGCCCTGTTCCTGGATGACGCAGATCGGGTGCTTCAGGCCGAGCGAACTGAGCTTCTCGCCAACGGCGGCGCCGGCAAGCTTTTCGTTGGATCCGAAGTGGGTGAACGCGCCCAGCTGTGCGGATACGGACTCACCGGCGTTGAGGCTGACTACAGGAATACCTGCGTCGGTTGCCTTCTTGAGTGCATCCTTGAGCGCATCAGGCTTCGCCAGCGTGACGGCAATGCCGTCAACTTTCTGGTCCACGGCCTGCTGGATGAGCTGCGCCTGCCGGCCGCCCTCAGGATCCGAGGTGTAGAGCAACTCAACGTTGTCCTTCGCGGCGGCTTCCTCGGCACCCTTGCGGACAATGTCCCAGAAGGTGTCGCCCGCTGCCGCGTGGGTAATGAGTGCGACTTTGAGCCGCGGAGTGCTGACTGCCTGCCCGCCACCGCCAGCATTGCCTGAGTCGGCAGGCTTGCCGCCAGAGCTGGAACAGGCACTCAGGGCCAGCATGGGTACAACGGCGGCCACAAAAGCTGCCTTCCGCCACGAGAACTTGGTCACGATTAATCTCCTTTGATCCGGGCCAAGCCGTACGCTTCAGCGCGCCGGTCGATGAGCCTTCTACAACGATCATGGTGACTCGGCTCACAGATGTCAATAGTTTGTCCTGACATTAGGATGTTTTTACGTAATTCAACTCAATGGAGCCTCAAGACCGAGACCGACAGTACGGAGGCATAGCCTTGACCGGCCAAGAAGCCTGCTATCATCGATAAATAAGGCAGTATGTCCTATCAAGCGAACATGCACCTGACATACGTGGGTATCCTGGACGCAGGGAACCTCCGCAGCACAAAGGGAGAGCTCAATGGCGAATCAACTCAATCTCAGTATCGATCGCTCTTCCCCGGTACCCCTCTACCACCAGGTGGTGCAGGGCATTGAGGCCGCCATCCACACCGGGATCCTGACTCCCGGTAGCCGGCTGGACAACGAAATTGACCTCGCCGCACGGCTCAATCTCTCCCGCCCCACCATGCGCAAAGCCATGGACGAGCTGGTCCGCTCCGGCCTGCTGGTCCGTAAACGCGGTGTTGGCACCCAGGTGGTTTCCAGCCAGGTCCGCCGCCCGCTGGAGCTTTCCAGCCTCTTTGACGACCTCACAAACAACGGCAGCAAGCCCACCACCGACGTGCTGAGCTTTTCCCATATCGAGGCCGATGCCGCCACCCGGAAGGCACTGCACCTGACTGAAGGAGCCAGGGTCTACCACTTCACCAGGCTGCGGAAGGTGGGAGGCAAACCGTTGGCGCTGATGGAGAACTGGGTCAGGGATGACATCACCCCCATCGATGAAGCACTGCTGGGCTCACAGGGCCTCTACGGCATCCTGCGCAATGGCGGAGTGAACTTTCGGCTGGCCTCCCAGCGGATCGGCGCGATGGTGGCCAACGACTACCAGGCCCCGCTGCTGGAAGCGGAGCCGGGATCTGCGCTGGTGACCATGGAGCGCACCGCGGTGGACGACACCGGCCGGATGGTGGAGACGGGACACCACGTCTACCGTGCGGATTCCTACAGCTTTGAAATGACATTAGTCCAGCGCTGAACGCCGGACGTACCGACCGAAAGAGTATTCCATGGCCGACTGGGTATATCCACTGGGAACCGCTGCCCAAGGCAGCTGGGACGTTTCGCTCGGAACCGCAGACTCCACCATCGAGGTGGAAGGGTGGGCACACACCGGGCTGAAGGTGGCCACGCTGGCCCCCGGTGCCGCCGTCGAACTCCCCGCAGCGGGCGAGGAACGGATAGTGATCCCGCTCAGCGGAGCATTCACGGCGACCGTGGACGGCCAGGACTTCCAGCTAGCCGGCCGTGCGAGCGTCTTCAGCGGCACTACGGATGTGCTGTATTCCGGTACGGAAAAGTCCGTGACAGTCAGTTCGTCCGACGGCGGGAGGGTAGCCATTGCCACCGCCCCGGCCCAGGTCTCGTACCCCACGCGCCTGATTACCGCCGCTGAAACCCCCGTGGAACTGCGCGGCGCAGGCAACTGCTCACGCCAGGTCCACAACTTCGGCACACCGGCAGCCCTGGAAGCCGACCGCTTCATCGTCTGCGAAGTCATCACCCCGGCAGGCAACTGGTCGTCCTACCCTCCGCACAAGCACGATGAGGAAAAAGAGGGCGAAACGCGTCTCGAGGAGATTTACTACTTCGAGACCCGGGTGGCCACCGTCGCCGGTTCCGTTGCCGGTCCCGGCCCTGACGCCGATGCAATCGGCTACCAGCGGGTCTATGCCTCGGACGAACGGCCCATCGATGTCTCGGCAGAGGTGCGCACCGGCGACGTTGTGCTGGTCCCCTACGGCTGGCACGGACCGGCAATGGCCCCACCCGGCTACGACATGTACTACCTCAATGTCATGGCCGGGCCCGGCCGTGTCCGCGACTGGCTCATCAGCGACGATCCCCACCACGGCTGGGTCCGCCAGACCTGGGAGGGCCAGGACCTGGATCCCCGCCTGCCTTTCGGCTGAAAACCCTGCCGTTCTGTTGAACCTGTTGCTGAGTTCCTACGGCATCTGGGTGGAGTGTTGCAGCTAAACAGCAGCGGTCTCGACGGCGGCCGGCTGGTTTTCAGAGCCCTGCTCCGGCTTGGCCTCGCTGGGCGGAGATCCGCTTTGCGTCTGCCGCAGCGAAGGCCATAACACCGAGGCCCAGCAGCGTGATGCCTGCACCTGCCCAGATGGGTGAGGTGTATCCGAGACCGGCGGTGATGGTCACACCGCCCAGCCAGGCGCCCAGGGCGTTGCGCACATTGAACGCGCCGATCTTGGCGCCCTACGCCAGGGTGGGAGCGCTTTTGGCGTACTTCATCATGCGCATCTGCAGACCCGGAACCGTGGCGAAACCGAAGCCGCCCGTCAGCATGATCTGGTTATCGGCTGTCAGCGCGAACACTGCGAGCACCACCACCAGGACCGAGAGAACCACAGCAGTGTGCGGTCCACGTTGCGGTCCGCCGCCTGCCGCCAAGTGTGTTTCCGATGAAGAGACCTACACCGAAGACGATCAGGAGCCACGGCACGGTAGTGGCGGAGAAGCCGGAGACGTCAGTCAGGGTAAACGCGATATAGGTGAAGGCGCCGAACATCCCCCCGTAGCCGAGTACGGTGACCAGGATGGACAGCCAGACCTGCCCGGAGCGGAACGCGCGCAGTTCGCTGCGGAGTCCACCGGGCACGGTGTCGCCGTGGTCGGTCTTGGGAACCAGTGTGATAATGCCCGCCAAAGCGATAACGCCGATGACGGTGATGGCCCAGAACGTGGAGCGCCAGCCGGTGGCCTGGCCCAGCATGGTGCCGAATGGAACGCCCAGGACGTTGGCTGCCGTCAGCCCGGTAAACATGATGGCGATGGCGCCGGCCTTCTTGGTGGGAGCCACCATCTCTGCGGCCACCACTGCTCCGATGCCGAAGAAAGCACCGTGGGCCAGGGCTGCGATGATGCGGCCGATCATCATCATCCCGTAGTCAGGCGCAACGGCCGAGATCAGGTTGCCGGTAATGAACAGCACCAGCAGGACGGCCAGTACCGGCTTCCGCTCGAACCGCAGCGTGTGTCAGTTGGCGGGCACTCCTGTGTTGGTGGGCACACCGGCCGCTTGTTTGAAATGGTGTTCCAGCTCTTCAAGGCTCTTGCCCCTGGTTTCCGGAACAACACGCTTCACCCAGATGATGGCGAATGCCTGCAGTACAACAAAGATCAGGAACGTTGCGGAGATTCCGATCCAAGACACCATCTGCGGGAAGAAGAACCCGATCAGGAAGTTGATCATCCACAGCACAAAGACGCAGATTCCCATGGCCACGCCGCGCACGTGCAGCGGGAAGATCTCAGACATGGTCAGCCACGTCACAGTCCCGATGCAGGCCTGCATGGAAGCCAGAAACGTCACCATAAAGAGCAGGACCAGATAGGCCCGTAGCAGCCCCTCGGGGACAGCGAAGGAAATGATGGCGATGGCCAGCAGCGACGATGCTGTGCCGCACAGGCCAAAGATCAGCATGGATTTGCGGGCAATTCTGGTCATCAGGTACATGCCCACAATCACGGCCACTACGGAGGTGATGCCGTTGAGCACATTGGCCAGCAGCGCCCCCTGATCGCCGAAGCCGGACGAGGACAGAATCGTGGTGCCGTAGTACATGATGGCGTTGACGCCGCTGATCTGATTTATCACCGCCATCCCCAGCCCAACCACAAAGATACGGCGGATCCATGGAACTGTCAGATCCTTAACCGTTCCCAGTTTCGACTGGTAGTCCTCGCGGGCAGCCTGCCGCACTTCGTCGAACTCAGCCGAGACGTCGACCGCTGCTCGAGTGCTGCGCAGGACAGCCATGACCTCGCCGAACCGGCCCGCCGAGGCCAGCCAACGCGGGCTTTCCGGCAGAACCAGCATGCCGAACCACAGGATAACGGCAGGCAGCGTGGCAATGACCAGCATCCAGCGCCAGACGTGCATCGATTCCGGGAAGGCATTTCCCAGCACTGCGTTGAAGGTAAAGGCCAGGAACTGGCCGGTGACAATCATGAGCTCGTTCTGCGTGACGATCCGCCCGCGTTGGGCAGCCGGCGACATTTCGGCCAGATAGACCGGGACAATCACCGAAGCCCCGCCCACCGCCAGACCCAGCAAGGTACGGGCTGCAATGAGCGACTCCGTGCTTGGCGCTAATGAACAGGCAATGGTGGCCACAGCAAAGATCAGCGCGAGGCCCATGATGGTCTTGCGGCGGCCGAACCGGTCAGACAGCCGGCCGGAACCGATTGCGCCGAAAGCCGCCCCGAAGAGGAGAGTCGATGTGACCAGCCCTTCAGTGAGCGGCGTCAGGCCAAGATCACGCTGCATGAACGGCAAAGCACCATTGATCACACCGGTGTCATAGCCGAACAACAGGCCGCCAAAAGTGGAGAAGATCGCCACGCGGCGCATGAATTTCTTCGGGTTGGCCGGGGTCTTGGGGGCAGGGGTCTTGGGGGCCGCGGTCGGGGTCAATACTAAACTTGAATTCGTCATAGTTCCTTAAATGGTGGAAGATCTCGACCGCTACAGGACGCTTGAGACGTACTCCTTGATGGTGTTCAGCTGGTAGCGGGATACCTCGCGGACGTTCTCATCTTCGGCAAAAACGCTGGAGACCATGACCGTATCGTCGCGGTCCAGGAAGCCGATTTCGGACAGGCCGCCGAAGACCTCATCCCAATTCACGTCGCCGTCACCGATCTTCAGATGCTGGTGCACGCGCACGGCGTTGCCGGGCGGGTTGGTGATGTAGCGCAGGCCATGCGAGGCATGGTGGTTCATGGTGTCCGAGATGTGGACCACCCGCAGCCGGTCGCCAGCGGCCTGCATGATGGCCTCCGGGTCATCCTGCATGTGGAACGTGTGCGAGGCCACATAGGCCATGCCGATGTTCGGCGAGTTGACGCCGCGGATCACTCGTATGGCGGCAAGGCCCTGCTCGACAAAGTCGTCCGGATGCGGATCGATGGCCACGTGCAGGCCCTCGCGCTCGATGATCGGCAACAGCTCCTCCATGGAGCGGTAGAAGGCCCGCTCGGATTCCTCCGCTTGCTCGGGCCGGCCGCTGAACTCGGAGTTCATCTGCCGGACCCCCAGGTCCACGGTGATCTGGATGGCGCGCTTCCAGTAGCGGACGGCGGCTTCGCGGGCGTCCTTGTCCGGGCCGGACCAGCGCAGCACCGGCAACACGGAGGCGATCTCAATGCCCGCATCGGTGCAGGCATTTTTCAGCTGGAGGACGAGGGCGTCGTCGGCCTTGGGGTGGTTGAAGAAGGGGATGAAGTCCGGATGCGGCGTCAGCTGCATGTACTTATACCCGAGGTCGGCCACCAGCTGGGGGAACTCCAGCAGGCTGTGGCTGTGGTGAAACGGCGTGGGGTCGAGCGCAATTTTCACGGTGGTCACTCCATTGTGGGTCAGGCGGGAAATCGCGGGAGGGGGGGGAAAAATCGCTTCCGCTCCCTCCCGCTTTTCGTTAGTTGTAAAGCGCAGGCTTGGCGTTCAGAACAACGGCAATCTTCTGGCCGTTCTTCTGCGCCTCGACGCCGGCCTCGCAGCAGGCTGCGGTGGCGTAGCCATCCCAGGTGGTGGGGCCTCCGATTTCGCCGCGCAGGGCAGCATCGACCCAGGACTGGATCTCGACGTCGTAGGCTTCTGCGAAACGTTCTTCGAAGCCGGGGGTGACGTTGCCGCCCCAGCGTCCGGCGCTGCGGGTGTACGGCCCCTTGTCGCCGCCGATGCTCACAATGCCGTCCTCGAAGGAAGCCTGGGTGGCCACCTCGTAACCGAATTTCGCATTGACGTAGATCTCGACGTCGGCCAGCACGCCGGACTCCGTCTCGATCAGGACATGCTGCGGATCGTGCTGGCCGGCCGGGGCATTCTTGGTGGCCTTGCCCAGGCGCACCTGCACGCTGGTGATTTCCTCGCCGGTGAAGAAGCGGATGGCGTCGAACTCATGCACCACGGAGTCGTTGATGAGCATTTCGTTGGTGAAGCCGGGGGGCGTGGTTGGGTTGCGGTGCTGGTGGTGCAGCATCAGCAGCTCACCGAGTTCGCGGTCGCGGATCACGCTGCCCAGAGCGGCGTATTCGGCGTCGAAGCGGCGCATAAAACCGACCTGGACGCGCTTGTGTCCCAGCTTTTCCTCGGCCTGGACGATCTTCCAGGCCGTCGCCGCATCCGGGGTCAGCGGCTTTTCGCACAGGATGGGGATGTCCTTTGCGATTACCTTGAGCAGGATGTCCTCGTGCAGGAAGCCCGGGGTGGCGATCAGCACAGCGTTAACGTCGCCGTTGTTGAGCGCTTCCTCAGCATCGGCCAGGGCGACGGCACCGGGGATGCCTTCGATGGCGGCCTGCGCCCGGGCCAGGTCAATGTCGACGACGGCGGCGACTTCTGCGCCGTGAATGCGCTTGTTGAGGCGCTGGATGTGGTCGACGCCCATGCGGCCTGCACCGATGACGGCGACGCGGAGTGATTCAGTCATTGTTCTGTCCTTCGATGTTTGGAGATTCTGCGGTGCCTGGTCAGCGGACCGCGGTACGGGAGCCGCACGAGAGCAGGTAGTTTCGGGTGCGCTTGGCGATCGGCATGGGGACGTCGAACGCCACCGGGTACATGTCCTGCTCAACAATGCCGAAGATCGGCCGGTTCAGGCCTTCCACTGCCTCGATGACAGCCCGCAGATCCGGCAGCCCGTTCGGCGGTTCGGTCATGACCCCGGCCAGGTTTGCCGCAGCCCAGGTCATGTCTTCCTCATTCACCTTGGCCAGGATCTCGGGGTTGATCTGCTTCAGGTGCAGGTAGCCGATGCGTTCCGGGTACTTGCGGATCAGGTCCAGGCTGGAAGCGCCGCAGTACTCGGCATGTCCCGTGTCCAGGCACAGATTCAGCAGTTCAGGATCCGTCTCCGCCAACAGGTGCTCAATGTCAGCCTGCGCGCCGACATGGGAGTCTGCGTGCGAGTGGAACTGCTGTTTGAGGCCGAAGTCCTCCAGCAGCACCTTGCCCATCCTGTTGTGGCCGGCGAACAGATCGCCCCACTGCGCGGGGCTCAGCTCCCCGCTCTCCACAGCCTCACCGGTGACGTCATCACGCCACATGGCGGGGATGACCACAATGTGTTCGCCACCCATGGCCGCGGTGAGCTCGGCTACCTTGCGGGCAGGCTCCCAGGCGATGCCATACTGTTCGGCACCGCGGTGGAACGCGGTGAAGACGGTGCCTGCGGTGACCAACAGGCCCCGCTGCTTGAGTTCCTCGGCCAGGCGGGCGGGATCGTTGGGCAGGTAGCCGTACGGGCCCAGTTCGATCCACTTGTAGCCGGACTCGGCAACCTCGTCGAGGAACCGCTCCCACGGCGTCTGCTGGGGGTCGTCGGCGAACCAGACACCCCAGGAATCCGGTGCCGTGCCGATAATCAGCTTGTTTTCGGTGTCGGTCTTTGCTGCGTCTGTCATGACGGCGCCTACTTTCTCGGTGCGGGTCTCAGCAGTGAGGCTCAGTTGGACGGGAAGTTGTAGGAGGCACCTGAGGCGTGGGTCGGTTCCGGCCAGCGCGAGGTGACAACCTTGCCGCGGGTGTAGAAGGAGACACCTTCCGGGCCGTACATGTGCTTGTCGCCGAACATTGACGCCTTCCAGCCGCCGAAGGAGTGGTAGGCAACCGGTACCGGAAGCGGCACGTTGATGCCGATCATGCCCACGGACACCGAGCGCTGGAACTTCCGCGCGTTGGCGCCCGAAGAGGTGAAGATGGCGGTGCCGTTGCCGTAGGGGTTGGAGTTGATAAGGGCGATGCCTTCGTCCAGGTCTTCAACGCGGACAACAACCAGCACCGGCCCGAAGATCTCCTCGGTGTAGGCGGTCATCTCGGCCTTGACGTGGTCAATAACCGTGGGCCCTACCCAGAAGCCCTCCTCATGGCCGGGGACCACCAGGTCGCGGCCGTCAACCACCAGCGCGGCACCGGCCAGCTCGGCCTCGGTGACGATCCGGATAATGCGTTCCCTGGAAGCCGGGGTGATGACCGGACCCATTTCCGCGTCGGGCTCGGTACCGTTGTTGACCTTGACGGCCAGCGCACGCTCCTCGACCTTCTTGACCAGCAGGTCAGCAGCATCGCCGACGGCGACAGCAACGGAGATGGCCATGCAGCGTTCCCCGGCGGAACCGAAAGCGGCGGCGGCCAGGTGGTCGGCAGCGTTGTCCAGATCGGCGTCGGGCATGATGATCGCGTGGTTCTTCGCGCCGCCCAGTGCCTGGACGCGCTTGCCGTGCGCCGTGGCGGTCTCGTGGACGTACTGGGCGATCGGGGTAGAGCCCACGAAAGAGATGCCGTCAACGTCCGGGTGCGTCAGCAGTCCGGTGACCGTCTCCTTGTCGCCGTGCAGGACCTGGAAGACGCCGTCGGGCAGGCCGGCATCCTTCCACAGCTTGGCCAGCAGCATGGACGCGGAGGGGTCCCGTTCGGAGGGCTTGAGGATGAAAGCGTTGCCGGTGGCGATGGCCATGGGGGCCATCCACAGCGGCACCATCACGGGGAAGTTGAACGGCGTGATGCCGGCAACGACGCCCAGCGGTTCGCGGAAGGAGAAGACGTCGATCCCGGTGGAAACCTGGTCCGAGTAATCGCCCTTGAGTAGCTGCGGAATGCCGCAGGCGAACTCGATGACCTCCAGGCCGCGTCCGATCTCGCCCTTGGCATCGGAGAGAACCTTGCCGTGCTCGGCCGTGATCAGCTCGGCCAGCTCGTCAATATGTGCTGCAACGAGCTCACGGAACTTGAACAGCACGCCGGTGCGCTTGGCCAGGGAGAAATCGCCCCAGCTGACGGCAGCGGCCTTGGCTGAAGCCACGGTGGCGTCCAGGTCAGCCTTGTTAGCCAGCCGCAGCTCTGCGGAGACGGCGCCGGTGGCGGGGTTGTAAACGGGCTGGGTGCGGTCGCCAGCGCCTGCAGTCTCGGCACCGTTGATGAAGTGGTTAATGGTGTTAGTCATAGTGAACTTCCTTGGTTCAGCCGAGCAGCGTGCGCTGGCGGTTTTTGTTTTCCGTATAGGTGTTGAAGGCCTGCTGCGTGGATTCCAGCTCCGAGATCTGCGATACCGGAACATCCCACCAGGATTCGGAGCTGGGAGCGTCGAGCAGCGGATCCGATTCCACATGGATGACGATCGGCCCGCCAATTTCCGGTGCATCCTTAGCGGCCCGGACGGCTGCTTCCAGCTCGGCGATGGCCTTCTCCCCCGGTTCGATCCGGATCACCTTGACGCCGAGGCTCTCGGCGTTCAAGGCCAGGTCCACCGGCAGCGTCTCGCCGTCGTCGAAGCTGTGGTTTTCCTCATCCAGCGCGCGGTACTGGGTACCGAAGCGCTGGGAGCCAAGCGACTCGGAGAGCGAGCCGATCGAGGCGTAGCCATGGTTCTGGATCAGCACCACGATCAGTTTGATCCGCTCGGCGACGGCTGTGACCAGTTCGGTGTGCATCATCAGGTAGGAGCCGTCCCCCACCATGACAACGACGTCGCGGTCCGCACCGCCGCGGGCGGCTTCGGCGAGGGCGGCACGCTTGACGCCCAGGCCGCCGGGGATTTCGTAGCCCATGCAGGAGTACGCGTATTCCACGTGGTAGCCGAACGCGTCGCGGACCCGCCACATCTTGTGCAGGTCGCCCGGCAGTGATCCTGCAGCGCAGATGACGACGTCCTGGGCATCCATGGCGCGGCTGGTGGCGCCGATGATCTCGTTCTGGGCCGGCAACGGTGTGAAGCGCGTGTCGAAGGCTTCGTCCACGGTGGCGTTCCAGCGGGTCTTTTCCTCGGAAATGGTGCGTTCCAGATCCGCGCCGATGCGGTAGCCGCCCAGGGCCTGGTTCAGCTTGATGAGGGTCTTGCGGGCATCGGCCACGATCGGCAGGGACGTGCCGTGCTTGTAGGCGTCCAGCGGGGCAACGTTGATGTTGATGAACTTCACTTCAGGGTTCTGGAAGGCGGTCCGCGACGCCGTGGTGAAGTCCTCGTAGCGCGTACCGATCCCGATGATCAGGTCCGCGTCGGCGGCGATGGCGTTGGCCGCCGTCGTGCCGGTGGAGCCGATGGCCCCCAGCGAGAACCGGTGGTCCCACGGCAGGACGCCGACGCCGGCCTGGGTGTTACCCACCGGGATGCCGGTCAGCTCAACGAACCTGGCCAGTTCGTCGTTGGCGTACGCGTAGAGGACGCCACCGCCGGCAATGATCAGGGGACGCTTGGCGGCGCGGATTGCTTCGGCCGCACGGCGGATGTCGTCGTCGTCGGCGTCCGGACGGCGGATGCGCCACTCGCGCTCCGCGAGGAATTCTTCCGGGACGTCGAAGGCCTCTGCCTGGACATCCTGTGGCAGGGAGATGGTGACGGCACCGGTTTCGGCCGGGTCAGTCAGCACGCGGAGTCCGTGGTGGAAAGCCGAGAACAGCTGCTCCGGGCGGGACACCCGGTCGAAGAAGCGGGAGAGCGGCCGGAAGGCGTCATTGACCGTGACGTCATAGGCGTCCGGGCGTTCCAGCTGCTGCAGCACGGGGTCGGCTGCACGGGTGGCGAAGGTGTCGCTGGGCAGCAGCAGCACGGGCAGCCGGTTGGTGGTGGCCAGCGCGGCACCGGTGAGCAGGTTGGTGGAGCCGGGACCGACCGAGGTGCTGATGGCGAAGGTCTGGCGACGGCGGGTGTGCCGTGCGTAGCCGACGGCCTGGTGCACCTGGGCCTGTTCGTTGCGGCCCTGGTAGTACGGCATGATGGCCGGGTCCGCGGCCTGATACTGCTTCAGGGCCTGGCCGACGCCGGCAACGTTTCCGTGGCCGAAGATACCGAAGGTTCCCGGGATCAGCCGTTCGCGGTAATCCTGATCACCGATGCGGTCAACGGTGTACTGCTTGGAAAGGAATTCGACCACGGCCTGGGCGACGGTCATTCTGCGCGTAGCCATGGGTTACTCCGATACTTCTACAGGGGTGAAGTTGAGCGGTGCCTTCTGCAGGAAGGAGGCAGCCGTTGCCACGGCACCTGCAACGTCGCCGTCCTGCGGGTACAGGAGTGTGCGACCTACTGTGAGGCCCTGCACGCCGGGAAGCGCCAGGGCGGCCTGCCAGCTCGCGAAGACCTCGTCCTGGGTGCCGGACGGATCGCCGCCGAGCAGCACGGTGGGCATGGTGGTGGAAGCCATGACGCGCTCCATGTCAGCCACCACGGGCAGCTTCATCCAGGTGTAGGCGCTCGTGGAACCCAGGCCTTCCGCAATGGCCACTGACTTGATCACGGCATCGGTGGAGAGGTCGTTGCGGACCTTGCCGTTTTCCCGGACGGACAGGAACGGCTCCACCATGGCGATCAGCTTGCGCTCGGCGAGGGAGTCGATGGCCTTGGCCGTGGCCTCCAGCAGGGAGACGGTGTCAGGATCGCCCAGGCAGATGCGGGTCAGCATCTTGCCGCCGTCGGCGCCAAGCTCCGCCAGTGCAGCGGCCGTGTGGCCGGTGAAGCGGTCATCGAATTCGTTGATCAGTCCGGCGAGTCCGCCGCGGTTCATCGAGCCGAAGACCAGTTTGCCGTCGAGGGCACCGAGGAGCAGCAGGTCGTCCATGATGTCCGGCGAGGCCAGCACGCCGTCGACGTCGGGATTGGCCAGCGCAATCTGCAGGCGGTCCAGCAGCTGGCGGCGGTCCGCCATGGCCACAGGATCGTTGCCGACACTCAGGGCGCCGCGGGCCGGGTGGTCGGCAGCAACGATGAAGTTCTGCTTGCCGTACTTCAGGCCCGGGTGGCGCCTGCGGGACTTTGCGGCCCGCGCGACGGCGTCCGGATCCTCCAGCCGGATAGTGCTCAGGTGCTCATAACGGCAGGGATCGTCACTAAAGGTCACTGTGCTGCTCCTTCTGGAACAAAAGTTGCTGCGGGGAAGTCGCCGGGGACCAGGCGTCCGCGTTCTGCCAGCAGAGAGGTGACTTCCTCCGGCGTCGGCATGGCGTCGGCGCAGGAAAGCCGCGAGGCCACGATCGCGCCGGCGGCGTTGGCGAAGTCCAGGACCTGGCCCAGCGGCCAGCCGGAGAGCAGTCCGTGGCAGAAGGCACCGCCGAAGGAGTCGCCGGCGCCAAGGCCGTTGACGGTCTCAACCGGCACCGGCGCGGAAACAACGCGCTCGGTGCGGGTCTTCGCCATGACTCCCTCGGGGCCGAGCTTGACGACGGCGATTTCCACACCGGCGTCGAGCAGACGGTCGGCCTGTTCGTCCGGAGTGCCCTCCCCCACTGCTACAGCGCACTCCTTGTCGTTGCCGATGGCCACAGTGACGTGCGGCAGAACCTTCGCGACCTCTGCACGGGCCTCCTCCTCGGAAGCCCAGAACATCGGGCGGTAGTCGAGGTCCAGGATGGTGTACTGGCCGTCCTTGAGCTCGGCCCGGGGCCGGGCTTCGTGGGCCGTGATGTGTGCGTCACGGCTGGGCTCCTGGCACAGGCCGGTCACCGTGGACCAGAAGATGGTGGCGTCCTTGATGGCAGCCAGGTCCAGTTCCGCGGCCTTGATCTGCAGGTCCGGCGCCGTGGGAAAGCGGTAGAAATACAGTGGGAAGTCTTCCGGCGGCTTGATGGCGCAGAAGGTGACCGGCGTGGGCCATTCCTTGACGGCCGTGACAAAGCTGTCGTCCACGTTGAACTTGCGCAGTTCACGGTGCAGGTAGTTGCCGAACGGATCATCACCGGTCCGGGTGATGACCGCCGTACGGCGTCCGTGGCGTGCAGCGGCAACGGCCACATTGGACGGGGAGCCACCAAGGTACTTGCCAAAGGACGTAACGTCCTCCAGATCAACCCCGATGTCGTTCGGGTAGATATCTACGCTGATGCGCCCGATCGTGAGCAGTTCGTGGGTCACGGTGATCGTGGACCTTTCTCTCTTGAACTCTTTGCCTCTACGCAGTTAGAGCTCCGGTGCCTGGCAGACCCTTAGTGAGCGGGGCCACATCCACTACTTTGCACTAGATTTCATGTCCTGTCAAAGGTTTGTACTGACATATTTACAACTTCGCATGAAGTGCCGAAATCCTCCCCGGATGGTGCGGTTCCGGGGCGGAACAGTGTGGCTATTTGCTGGGTACAGCCAGCTCGCCCGTCACATACTGCGCGCGGCCAAACCCGAAGGACCAGTCACCGGCAGCGTTTTCCACGTACCCGATAAAAACGTCCTCCCCCGCCACGCCGATTTCAGCAAGCTGGCCAGCAACCGCAGCAAAGAGAGACTGCTTCGCCTGCTGAGTACGGCCACCCTGGGTGAAGATCTGGATCATGACGACATCCGGGGTCCGCTCGAAGCCAAGACCGGCATCCTGGGCAACAATCTGGCCCTGGGGGTGCTCAGTGAGGATGTGGAAATAGTCGCGCTCCGGGATTCCGTACTCAGCGAGGATTGCGTCATGGATGCCCTGGCTGAGCTGACGCAGCTCTTCCGGACTGCGGCCTTCATTGACATCGATTCGAACGAGAGGCACAGGGTTTCCTTTGGTAGTTTGTCCTGACATACTAACAAACTTCTCTTTGAGATTGCAAGATGTTTTTCCCGGAGAGACCTTGCCCTGCGACGGCAGTGTGGCTAGTCTATTAACAACCAATTGGTTGATAAAGATATTGATTGATTAACAAAAAGGTTAAACATATGCTGGACAACGACGACGACCTCCTCGACTCGGCCTTTATGGCCCTGGCCGATCCTGTCCGCCGCCGCATCGTCGCCCGGCTCAGCCGGGGTCCGGCCACAGTGAATGAACTGGCGGAACCCTTCGCGATCACCAAACAGGCGGTCTCGAAGCACATCCAGGTCCTCGAGCAGGCGCAACTGGTCACCCGCACCAGGGATGCCCAGCGCCGGCCCGTCCATCTTGACCCCGCACGACTGGAGGCGCTCACCGCATGGATCGGCCAGTACCGGCTGGTCCGGGAAGAGCAGTTCCGCAGCCTCGATGCCGTGCTCCGATCCAACGCCGTACCACGCGGCAAACAGCCAAAGGACTGATCATGAGCAACCCCCTGAAACTTACCGTCCCTGACGGCGTCCCGTACATCGACTTTGAACGGGAGTTCGACTTCCCCGTCGCAGAGGTCTTCCGCGCCCACAAGGATCCGGACCTCATCACGCAATGGTTGGGGCCCCGCGGCACCAATGTGGAAATCGAGCACTACGATTTCCGCACCGGCGGCAGCTACCTCTACCGGCACACGGGCCCGGACGGGGTTGCCTACGACTTCAGCGGCATCTTCCACACGGTCCGCGAGAACGACTTCGCCATCCAGACCTTCGAGTTCAGCGGCTACCCGGACATCGTCAGCACGGACTTCCTCACCTTCGAGGACCTCGGCGGCGGACGCTGCAAGCTGATCGGACACTCCATGTATCCCAGCCAGGAAGCCCGCGACGGCATGGCCCAATCCGGCATGGAGGGCGGCATGACCGAGGGTTACGAGCGGCTGGACGAGCTCCTGGCCAACTGACAGCAACGCGGGGTCACTTACGGCCCATCCCACCCCGTCGGATGGGCCGTAAGTGACCCCGCGTTGGTACTCAATGAACGACGGCGGCCGGTCACCTTCGCTGGAGAAGGTGACCGGCCGCCGTCGCTATTCCCACGAGCCTCACTTTTTCGTGACACTTGACACCATCCGACGCCGGTACTTACACTCATGGAATCGATTCCATGGAAACGATTCCAAGAACTCGTACACGAAGGAGTGTCTGCGATGACCACAGTCACCATCAAGGATGTCGCGGCACTGGCCGGAGTCTCCCCAGCCACGGCATCCCGGGTGCTGTCCGGACACCCCGCGACGTCCAGCGACTCTAGGGCAAAAGTTACCGCCGCCGTCGAGCAGCTGGACTTCCGCCCCAACGCCCAGGCCCGGAGCCTCCGGTCCACCAGAACCAACGTCGTGGGTCTCCTCGTCTCGGACGTGCGCAACCCCTTTTTCGCCGATCTGGCGCACGCAGTGGAGCAGGCGGCTCTTGAAGCGGGGTACGTCATCCTGCTCGGCAACGCCAATGAACGGGAAGCCCAGCAGAATCGGTTCCTGGACACCCTTATTGATCAGCGTGTGGATGGTGTGATCGTGGCGCCCCAAGGCAATGGCAGCGGATCCATCAGCTCTCTCCTTAACCGCGGGATCCCCACGGTGTTCGTTGACCGCAGGATTGACGGCTTGGATGTCCCCAGCGTCACCACGGACAGTCATGTAGGAATCAGCCAGGCAGTCCGGCACTTTGCGGACCAGGGGCACCGGCGGATCGGCTACATCGCCGGACCGCAATCGATTTCCACCGGCCGCGAGCGTTACGGCGCTTTCGCTGATGCGATGCGTGCAGCTGGACTCGATCAGGACCCGGCGCTGACGGTATTCGGAGACTTCCAGGTTGCCAGCGGCTCCGCAGCCACTGCACAGCTGCTTCAGCTCAAGAACCCGCCCACGGCCATCCTCGCGGCCGACAGCCCCATGGCCGTCGGGTCCGTCGCCAAATTGCATGAACTAGGCGTGCGGATCGGCCAGGACATTGCGCTTGTTGCCTTCGACAACATTGATTGGTTCGCCCTGCTCAACCCCGCGCTGAGCGTCATTTCGCACAGCGTTGAGGATATGGGCCGGATAGCCGTGGATCTGCTGGTGAAAGTCATCGACGGCGGAGAACCTGCCTCCGTATCGCTGGCCAGTGAACTCATCGTCCGCGAGTCGTCCTCGCACCGCCTTCCGATCCGCTGAACACCCAGAGGAAAATTGACATGACTGACCACCCCTCCAACCGCGACGCCGCACAGCGTCCCGGTGAGCCCCTCGTCACGCTGAAGAACATCAGCAAGTCCTTCGGTCCGGTCACTGTGATCAAGGGCGTCACCGTCGATGTCTATCCGGGCAAGGTGCAGGTGCTCCTTGGTGAAAACGGGGCAGGCAAATCCACCCTGATCAAAATCATGGCCGGGGTCTACCAGCCGGACAGCGGTCAGATCCTTATTGGTGGCAAAGCCGTCACGCTCCCCAATACCCGTGCGGCAGAGGCTCATGGCATTGCCACCATCCACCAGGAACTGAATCTGGTGGGCAGCATGAGTATTGCTGAGAACATCATGCTGGGGCGCACCCCGAAGAAATTCGGCATGGTGGATCGGCGTGAACTGCGCCGCCAGGCCAAGGCCGCCTTGGACCGGATTGGTCTCCAGGTCGACGTCGACACGTTGGTCGGTGAGCTGGGAATCGCCCAGCAACAGCTGGTGGAAATTGCCAAGGCCTTGAGCATTGACGCTCAAGTGCTGATTTTGGATGAGCCGACGGCGGCCCTCACCAAGCATGAAACAGAGAACCTGTTCCGTGTGGTCGAGGAGCTCCGGGCGCACCAGGTGGGCATGCTGTTCATCAGCCATCATCTTGAGGAGATTGCCGAGATCGGTGATTCCGTCTGCGTACTGCGAGACGGCGAGTTCATCGCCGAGGTGCCCGGCTCAACCCCCGAGCATGAGCTGGTCCGGCTCATGGTTGGCCGCAGCATCGACGAGCAGTTTCCCCGCCAGGCCGGTGGAGACAGGGCGGCCAAGGATATTCTCGCCGTCGAAGGGCTGGGCTCGAAAGGCCGCTTCAACAACATCTCCTTCAACGTCAAAGCCGGTGAAATCCTGGGAATCGCCGGCCTCGTCGGAGCGGGACGTACCGAAGTCATCCGTGCCATTGCGGGCGTGGACCGCCACGACGCCGGAACCGTCAGCGTACGCGGCAAAAGACTCCCCAAAGGTGACGTGGGCGC
Organism: Micrococcaceae bacterium Sec5.7; assembly: GCA_039636785.1. Taxonomy (NCBI): domain Bacteria; kingdom Bacillati; phylum Actinomycetota; class Actinomycetes; order Micrococcales; family Micrococcaceae; species Micrococcaceae bacterium Sec5.7. Next base: position 685,824 of record CP144169.1, read on the forward strand.
GGCCATTGCCGCCGGCGTCGGGCATGTTCCCGAAGATCGCAAGGTCCAGGGACTGGTCCTTGATGCTTCGGTGAATGAAAACCTGGGCTACGCGACGCTGAAGTCCAGTTCCCGGCTGGGGCTGGCGGACTTTGCCGGGCAGCGGCGCAAGGCTGAAGAGATCGCCAAAACACTGCGCATCCGCATGCACAACATTGACCAGCCCACCAGGTCGCTCTCCGGCGGAAACCAGCAGAAAGCCGTCTTTGGCCGCTGGATCATGGCCGAATCCACTGTACTGCTGCTGGATGAACCAACCCGCGGCGTCGATGTTGGCGCCAAGGTGGAAATTTACGAACTCATGAACCAGATCACGGCCGCCGGCGGCGCAATAGTGATGGTGTCCAGCGAACTTCCCGAAGTGCTGGGAATGAGCGACCGCATTCTGGTGATGCGCGACGGCGAAATCGCCGGCGAGCTCGATGCCGCCGATGCCACCCAGGACGCCGTCATGACGCTGGCTGCAAGAGACACGGAAACGGACCGATGACGCTCATATCGAAGTCACAGACAAGGAACACGCTTATGTCCACTGCGACGGTGGCCCAGCCACAACGGGGATTCGATCTCAAGAAGTTCCTGGCCAATAACGGCGCCTTGGTCGGCCTGCTGGTGCTGGCGCTTGCATTGTTCATCATCACACCGGATTTTCTCACCGGACCGAACCTGCTGAACATCGGCATTCAGGTTTCCACTGTCGCTATCCTGGCGTTCGGAATGACCTTCGTGATCGTGGCCGGCGGCATCGACCTCTCGGTGGGATCCGTCGCGGCGCTCAGCGCCATGGTCTCCGGATACATGTTCGTTTCCTCCGGCTTACCCGGCGGGCTCGCCCTGCTGATTGGCCTGCTGACCGGCTTGGTGGTGGGCATGGTCAACGGTATTGCCAGCGCCTACGGCAAGCTGCCGTCGTTCATTGCCACTTTGGCAATGCTCAGCATCGCCCGGGGACTGACCCTCGTGATCTCGGACGGACGCCCCATCAAGACGGCACCGGAAGTGTCCTTTCTTGGCGGCAACATCGGCCCCGTTCCCACCCCGATCGTCGTGCTGGTCATCGCAGCCGGCGTGGCGTCCTTCATGCTGAACCGGACTGTCATCGGCCGTTCCATGTACGCCGTCGGAGGCAACGCCGAGGCTGCGCGCCTGTCCGGCCTGCCGGTCAAACAGATCACCGTCACAGTCTTTGCCCTTGCCGGGCTTTTCGCCGCACTGGCAGGGCTGCTGCTCGCCGGCCGCTTGGACTCGGCACAACCACAGGCTGCGGCGGGCTACGAACTGGACGCGATTGCCGCCGTCGTCATCGGTGGTGCGTCGCTGGCCGGCGGCCTGGGCCGGATCTCCGGCACGATCGTCGGAGCACTCGTGCTGGTAGTCATCCGAAACGGCCTGAATCTGCTCAACGTCACCTCGTTCTGGCAGCAGGTTGTCATCGGCGCAGTCATTGCCTTGGCCGTTGGCGTGGACGTCCTTCGCCGCAAAACCCGCTCCAGCTAGCTTTCTCAACCACCCAACACTCTTCTCAGCCCCTCAAGAAACAAAGGAAAGAACAATGAAGCTCTCTCTCCGCCGCACTGCGGCCTTGGCTGCCGCTGCAGCCCTACTGCTCACCGGCGCCACCGCCTGCAACCGTGGGGGCGACTCTGCGGCGGGCAGCAATCCCAAAGTGGTCCTTGCCCTCTCCACCCTGAACAACCCGTTCTTCATTGAGGTCCGGGACGGTGCCCAGGCAGCCGCCAAGACCGCTAACATCCACCTCGAGGTGGTGGACGCGCAGAACGATTCGGCGACGCAGGCCAACCAGCTTGCCAACGCCCAGACTGCCGCTGCCAAGGCCGTGATCGTCAACCCTGTCGATTCGGACGCAGCCTCCGCCTCGGTAACGGCGCTGAGCAAAGCAAATATTCCGGTGGTGGGCGTGGACCGGACGGTCAACGACGCCACCCTCACCTCGCTGGTTGCCAGCGACAACGTTGCCGGTGGCAAGCAGGCTGCCGCCGAACTTGCTGCTGCGCTGGGCAATAAGGGCACCATCATCGTCCTGCAGGGTGTTGCGGGAACGTCTGCCAGCCGTGATCGCGGTGCCGGTTTTGCCGAGGGCATGAAAGTCTTCCCGAACATCAAGATCGTCGCCCGGCAAACGGCAAACTTTGACCGGACCGCTGCCCTGGATGTGACCACGAACCTGCTCCAGGCCCACCCCGGCGTCACGGGTGTCTTCGCCGAAAATGACGAAATGGCCCTGGGCGCTGTCCAGGCCCTGGGTGCCAAAGCCGGTATAGAGGTCAAGGTTGTGGGCTTTGACGGAACCGCGGATGGACTTGCCGCGATCAAGGCCGGCACCATGGTGGCCTCGATCGCACAGCAGCCGGCGAAATTGGGGCAGCTGGCAGTCGAGCAGATCGCCAAGATCCTCAAGGGCGAAAAAGTCGATGCCACTGTTCCGGTCAGCGTCGTCACCGTGAACAAGGCGAACGTTGGCGAATTCAGCAAGTGACAGCACAGCAACAGTCGGCCGGGAAAGTCACCGTAGTCGGCTCCATCAACATCGACCAGGCGGTCCGGGTGGAACGTCATCCGCTTCCTGGCGAGACTCTTTTGGGCAGTTCCATCTCTTTGCTCCCGGGGGGCAAGGGCGCGAATCAGGCCCTTGCCGCGGCCCGGTTGGGCGCCAGCGTGAGCCTGATCGGTGCGGTGGGGAACGATGCTCCTGCAGCCCTCGCGACGGAACTGTTGGAGGCCGCCGGAGTGGGTCTCGGCGCGGTCAGGACGGTGGACGGGCCCACCGGGCTGGCGCTCATCTGCGTGGCGGACGACGGCGAGAACACCATCGTGGTCATCCCCGGTGCGAATGCCTCGATGGACGCTCAAGTGGTTCAGGCGGCTGCGGCGCAGATTGCGGAAGCCGCCGTCGTGGTCCTGCAGGGTGAGATTCCGGCCGGGGGCATCGCGGCAGCGGCCCGGCTCGCCACGGGCCGGGTCCTGCTGAACCTCGCACCGGTGGTGGCCGTTGACGCCGCCGTCATCCGATCGGCAAATCCTCTGGTGGTCAATGAGCATGAAGGCGCCCTGGTGCTTTCGCAGCTGGTTCCGGGGGCGGTAGCTCCCGCTGACGACGAAGAACTGGTTGCGGCACTCCGGTCACAGGGCATCGCCTCCGTGGTGCTGACCAGGGGCGCCCAAGGCGCCATTTGTTCGGACGACGCCGGCACTTTCCTCGTGCCTGCCCCGCAGATCAATGCCGTGGACAGCTCCGGTGCAGGCGACGCCTTTGTCGGCGCGCTCAGCGCCCGCCTGGCTGCCGGGGAATCGCTGCTGGACTCTTCGGCTTTTGCAGCCAGGGTCGGCGCCTTCGCGGTGCAGGGTCACGGAACCCAAACCTCTTACCCCCGGTCCTCCGACGCACTCCCGGACGTGGCGCTGTGAAGCGCGGTGGAATTCTCCATGCTGAGCTCAACGCGGCTGTTAGCCGTTTGGGTCACGGGGACCTGATACTGCTGGCAGATTGCGGAATGCCGGCCCCTGCAGGGGTTCCGGTGGTGGACCTTGCGCTGGTGCACGGCGTGCCACGCTTTGAACAGGTACTGACCGCCCTGCTTGACGATCTGGTATTCGAGAGCAGCGTCATGGCCCACGAGGCCCGCGGCACTGAGGCGGAAAAGTGGGTCGGCGGCCGCTTCGATCAGGTGAGCTATATCAGCCATTCAGAGCTCAAGGAGCTGTCCGGCTGTGCCAAACTGCTCATCCGCACGGGCGAGGCGACTCCTTACGCCAACACGCTGCTGACGTGCGGCGTTCCGTTCTAGACCGCTTTCCGAACTTAAACAGCAACGCGGGGTCACCTACGGCCCATCCCAGCGAGTGGAATGGGCCGTAAGTGACCCCGCGTTGTTTTGGTTCTAGAGGGTTGCGAAGACCTCGCGCAGGAGCTTGGCGGTCTCGGACGGCGTCTTGCCGACCTTCACGCCTGCAGCCTCGAGGGCTTCCTTTTTGGCCTGTGCGGTTCCGGCGGAGCCTGAGACGATGGCGCCGGCGTGGCCCATGGTCTTGCCTTCCGGAGCTGTGAAGCCGGCTACATAGCCGACAACCGGCTTGGTGACGTGCGCCTTGATGTAGTCCGCGGCACGTTCTTCGGCGTCGCCGCCGATCTCGCCGATCATGACGATCGCCTTTGTCTCCGGGTCGGCTTCGAAGGCTGCCAGGGCGTCGATGTGGGTGGTGCCGATGACCGGGTCGCCGCCGATGCCGATGGCGGTCGAGAAGCCCAGGTCGCGCAGTTCGTACATCATCTGGTAGGTCAGGGTACCGGACTTGGAGACGAGGCCGATGGGGCCCTTGCCCGTGATGTTTGCCGGCGTGATGCCTACGAGGGCCTCGCCCGGGGTGATGATGCCGGGGCAGTTCGGGCCGATGATCCGGGTGACCTGCTTGCCGTCGGCGTCGACCTTGGACTGCGCCAGTGCCCAGAACTCGGCAGAGTCCTGGACCGGCACGCCTTCGGTGATGATGACGACCAGGCCGATGCCGGCCTCGATGGCTTCAATGACGGCGTCCTTGGTGAAGGCCGGCGGCACGAAGACGATGGAAACGTCAGAACCGGTCTCGGCCATGGCTTCCTTGACGGTGCCGAAAACGGTGATTTCGTTGTCGCCGTGCAGGACCGTGGTGCCGGCCTTGCGGGCGTTGACGCCGCCAACGATGTTGGTGCCCGCCTTCAGCATCAGGGCGGTGTGTTTGGTGCCTTCGCCGCCGGTGATGCCCTGGACGATGACCTTGGAGTCCTTGTTCAGATAAATAGACATAACGGGTCCCTTTACTTCGCTGCGTTGGCGAGCTCGGCAGCCTTGTCGGCGCCCTCGTCCATGGTGGCGGCCAGGGTAACCAGCGGGTGGTTGGCCTCGGCCAGGATGCGGCGGCCTTCCTCAACGTTGTTGCCGTCGAGGCGGACTACCAGCGGCTTGTTCGCGGAGTGGCCCAGCTCGGCCAGCGCGCCAACGATGCCCTTGGCCACGGCGTCACAGGCGGTGATGCCGCCGAAGACGTTGACGAAGACAGCCTTGACCTGCGGATCGCCCAGGATGACGTCAAGGCCGGCAGCCATGACCTCGGCGGAAGCTCCACCGCCGATGTCCAGGAAGTTGGCGGGCTTGACGTTGCCGTGGTTCTCGCCTGCATAGGCAACAACATCCAGCGTGGACATGACAAGCCCGGCGCCGTTGCCGATGATGCCCACTTCGCCGTCCAGCTTGACGTAGTTGAGGTCCTGCGCCTTGGCCTTGGCCTCGAGCGGGTCAGCAGCGTCCTTGTCTTCAAGGTGTGCGTGCTTGGGGTGGCGGAAGTCGGCGTTCTCGTCCAGGGACACCTTGCCGTCGAGGGCGACGATGTCACCCGCACCGGTGAGGACCAGCGGGTTGACCTCAACCAGAGTTGCGTCTTCTTTCTTGAAAACGTCCCAGAGCTTGAGGATGACGTCGGCGACTTTGCCGCGCAGTTCCTCAGCGAACCCGGCTGCAGCAACGATTTCGTCCGCCTTGGCCTGGTCGATGCCCACGGCCGGATCGATAGCGATCTTGGCCAGTGCCTCAGGGCGTTCGACGGCGAGCTGCTCGATTTCCATGCCGCCTTCTACCGAGCACATGGCCAGGTAGTTGCGGTTGGCCCGGTCCAGCAGGACCGAGAAGTAATATTCCTCGGCGATATCCGCACCCTGGGCAATCATCACCTTGTTAACGGTGTGGCCCTTGATGTCCATGCCCAGGATGTTGGTGGAGTGCCCAAGCGCCTCATCGGCGGTTTTGGCAACCTTCACGCCGCCGGCCTTGCCGCGGCCACCGGCCTTAACCTGGGCCTTGACGACAGTTACGCCGCCGATCTTCTCGGCAGCTGCCTTTGCTTCTTCTGGGGTGTACGCCACGATGCCAGCAAGCACGGGTACACCGTGCGCCTCGAACATATCGCGCGCCTGGTATTCAAACAGGTCCACGGTTTAGTGTCCTTCTACGTCGAAGTAGTTTCTGTACAGCCGGACCCCACGTAATCGCGGTTACCGGGCTGCGGAACGCAAGCACCCTGCGGCTGTTTTGGAAACGAGCCACACGGCGCAATGCTCCACTGGGAACTCTAGTCCCCTGCAGGGCTCAGCCAGTTCCACACTACCTGTTATGTGAGTAACGACACTATTCTATGAGACGTAGAAAAACCGCTGGATTACGGGGTTTTTGGGGCCCCGGAAGGGGTGGCCGGGGCCTTTTTACGGCCTCCGGATATCAGTTCGTAACGGTCCTTGCTGATGAAGAAAGCGACGCCCGCTGAGAGGTTTCCGCAGGCTACTCCGCCGTTGTATGCCGAGCAGCGCAGACCGTTGCGCTCCATGTTCTGCCCGTCCTGAAGCACCGGCAGCTTGGAGATGGGCCCATCCTTGCTGCCCTCGGGCCCGAATTCAGATTCCATCTGCGTGACGCCGGAACGGCATCCGCCGTAACTGGCCTTGTCCGGAGTGAGCAATGCGATCCCGCCAAGGTAGCCCAGTCCGGTGCCGGCGCAGGTGTCCGTGGTGTCCGCAGCCCTTGGCCTGGGATAGGCCGCCAGCTCGCAATGGGCCACCGGAACGAGCGACAGCTTGTTGTTGGCCGCATCGGCGAAACTGTTCTGTTCATACGGCAGGTTAAGGTGTTCCCCGCGGGCTGATGTCAGCGAGCAGACCACATTCCGGTCTTCGGTGACGAAGTTCAGGACGTTCTCGCCGCTGGAAAAACTGCTGCCATCGATCACCGGTGCCTGTTCCAGCTGCTCCAGTGCAGGCAGCGGCGGCGGCGCTACGTAACCCGGATCCGTCTCGGTGAAGGTGCAGGCAGTGGCCGTCAGCAGAAAGAGGGCGGCCAGGATCCCCAATACAGTCCGTCGCATGGCAACCATTATGCCTGCCGCCATGCTGCCGGGAATCCAGGCGGGCCAGCTAGGAATCCAGTTTGGTCAGCGGCGCGTACCGCAGCAGCAGGCGCTTCTCGCCGATGCCGAACGTCACCTTGGCCACGGTTTTGTCCCCGGCGCCCTCAACTGCGAGCACCGTGCCGTTGCCGAAGCTGGTGTGGTTGACCTTGTCCCCCACGCTGACGGCGACAACTTCCTTTTGCGGCTGGACCCGGTTTTTGGCGACGGCTGCCGGCACATCCGCGTTGAACCCTGCAGTGGGGCTGGCTGCAGCACCCAGCGAGGCGCCTGCTCCCCAGAACGATCCGCCGTACCGGCTGGAGCCGATGGGCGCACCGCTCCCCCAGCCGCCGGCCTGCCGGCTGGATCCTTCGCGCTTCCACTCCACCAGTTCGGCCGGGATCTCCTCGATGAACTGGCTGGCCGGGTTGTACTGGCTCTGGCCCCACATGCTTCGGACCTCGGAGCGGGTGAGGTAAAGCCGTTTTCGCGCACGGGTCAGGCCCACATAGGCCAGCCGCCGCTCCTCGGCGAGTTCCTTGGGGTCCGTGGCCGAACGCTGGTGCGGGAACAGGCCGTGCTCCATACCGGTCAGGAACACCACAGGGAACTCCAGGCCCTTGGCCGTGTGCAGGGTCATCAGCGTGACCACGCCCAGGCGCTTGGCTTCCGCAACGGCGGCATCGATGTCCGCGCCCGGGGCGTCAGGGATCTGATCTGCGTCAGCCACGAGGGACACCTGCTCCAGGAAGGCGCCCAGGGAACCTTCGGGGTTCTCCTGTTCGTATTCACGCACGACGGCGACGAGTTCCGCCAGGTTTTCCACCCGGGACTCGTCCTGGGGATCAGTGCTGGAACGCAATCCGGCGAGGTAGCCGGTCTGTTCAAGCACTGCTTCCAGCGCCGCGGCAGCGCCGGATCCCGAAGCCACCTCGGCCAGATCATCAAGCAGTTTCACAAAGCCCAGGACGGCGTTGACCGAGCGGGTGGCCATGCCCGGCGCCTCCTCGGCGCGGCGTGCGGCGGCCATGAAGGACGTCCGCTCGCGCTGGGCCAGGGACGCCACGGCACCCTCGGCGCGGTCGCCGATGCCGCGCTTGGGTTCGTTGAGCACCCGGCGGAGGTTGACGTCGTCGTCCGGGTTGACCAGCACCCGCAGGTACGCGAGCGCGTCCTTGATTTCCTTGCGCTCGTAGAACCGGGTGCCGCCCACCACCTTGTACGGCAGTCCAACGCGGACCAGCACGTCTTCAATGGACCGGGACTGCGCGTTGGTGCGGTAGAAAATGGCGACGTCGCCGGGGCGGAGGTTGTCCTCGTCCTGCAGCCGGTCGATTTCCTTGGCGATGAACCGGGCTTCGTCGTGCTCGTTTTCGCCAACGTAGCCGATAATTTTGTGGCCGTCGCCCTCGGCAGTCCACAGCCGTTTTTCGGGCCGGTTTGGATTCCGCGAGATCACCGAGTTTGCCGCGCTCAGGATGGTCTGGGTGGAGCGGTAGTTCTGCTCCAGCTTGATGGTCTGCGCGTCCGGGTAGTCCTTCTCGAACTCCACAATGTTGCGGATGTCGGCGCCGCGGAAAGCGTAGATGGACTGATCGGAATCGCCCACGACGGTGAGCTCGGCCGAGCCGGGTCCCTCGCCCACGATTTCGCGCACGAGTGCGTACTGCGCATGGTTGGTGTCCTGGTATTCGTCCACCAGGACGTGCCGGAAGCGCCGGCGGTAGGAGTCAGCCAGTGCGGGGAAGGCCCGGAACATGTAGACGGTCTGGGCGATCAGATCGTCAAAGTCCATGGCATTCGCCTGGCGCAGGCGCTGGGTGTAGCCCTTGTAGACGTCGGCCACGGCAGCCTCGAAGGGATCGTTATGGTTGGCGCCGGACGCGTAGGCGTCGTCGTCGATCAGCTCATTCTTGAGCGCTGAGATTTTGTGCTGGATGGCCTTGGGCGCGAACCGCTTGGGGTCCAGCTCCAGGTTCTTGGACACCAGGGTGATGAGCCGCAGGGAATCCGCGGAGTCGTAGATGGAGAAGTTGGAGTTCAGGCCGATGTTTCCAGCCTCGCGGCGCAGGATCCGCACGCAGGAGGAGTGGAACGTGGAGATCCACATGGTCTTGGCCCTGGCACCCACCAGGGCTTCAATACGCTCCCGCATCTCCGCGGCGGCCTTGTTGGTGAAGGTGATCGCAAGGATCTCGCCGTAGTGGGCACGGCCGGTGGCGATCAGGTAGGCGATCCTGTTGCTGAGCACCCTGGTCTTGCCTGATCCGGCGCCCGCCACAATCAGCAGCGCACTGCCGGAGTGCTTGACTGCTTCCTCCTGCTGCGGGTTCAAGCCCTGCAGCAGTTCCTTGGCATCAGGCAGCTGCGGGCGTGCCCACTTCCCGGGCTTGTCCGGTCCGCCACCCCCGGGTCCAACCGGGAACGGCACGTTTTCGGCGCGCGACTTAGTGGGGACGGCTGCCTTGGAGGCAGCCCTGAACGGTCCGTCAGCATACGGGTCAAACAACATATCCATGGTGCCTTCAAGTCTAGGCGGTGGGGCCGACACTGACTTCCGGCCTGTAGAGCCTTTAGATTCCGTGGAGCCCGTAGACCCTGTGGATCAAGCCGGCGGGACAGCGGCAGGGACTCAGCCCACCGAGCCTGACTCGAGCGCGGCGCGCAACTCGCGCACCGCCGTCGTGCCTCCCGCCATGAACCACTCAAGTCCGTTGACGCGGACGACGTCGGCGGCCCCGCCGGCCGCAAGGACGATCGCCTTTCCGGGCAGCCAGTCCCATTCCGGGCAGCTGTGCTGGAACCAGCACCCCAGTTCGCCGTCGGCCACACGGCCGAGGTCGCACGAGCCGGAACCGAGCATGCGGAGCGAAGCTGCGGACGTCGCCGCCGCGTGCCAGGGCATGGCGCACAGGGGATCGGCCAGCCAGCCGGGATGGATATACGTGGCCGCGCCGATTTCAGCCAGCGGAAGCGCCGCGCGGGCTGCGCCGCCTTCAGAGAAGCTGGTGAGGGGATCCCCGTTGAGTGTTGCGGGACGCCCGGTTCCTCCCAGCCACAGCTTGTCTTCCTCCGGCTGGAAAATGGCGCCCAGCACCACATCCTGTTCGTCTTTGAGCGCGATGGCGGAGCACCAGTAGGTGGAGCCGTTGAGGAAGTTGTAGGTGCCGTCCACGGGGTCGATGACCCAGGTCCGGCCGCTTGCCCCCTGGACGGAGGCGCCCTCCTCGCCCAGGATGCCGTCGTCGGGCCGGCAGCGCTGCAGCTGTTCCAGCACATAGGCTTCGGCCGCGTGGTCGGCTGCGGTGACGACGTCGGAAACCGACGTTTTGCGGTGCCCTTCGAGGCCGCCCAGGCGCATCATCAGAGCCAGCATCCCGGCCTCGCGGACCAGCGCCGAGGCGAGCCCGGCATCGTCCAGGGAGGGGCTCAGTTCAGCCGCGCTGTGTCTTCCAAGTTTGTGTCTTCCAAGTTCGGTCACGGGTCCCAGCCTATCGGCGGCCGGTGGGAGTGAACAGGCGATGCCGTGCAGCCGGCGCCGAGGCCGCCTCGGTCCGCAGTCCATAATGGATCCATGGCCAAGACACCAGCACAGCGGATCAAGAAACACGGCGCCAACGCGGCCGTACCCCGGCATCACCTGCCGCCGGTGATCAACCCCACCACCGGCCGCACACCGCGGAAAGCACAGAACAACAGCAACCTCATTGTCATTGCGGGGGTGGTGGCCAGCCTGTTCCTATTCTGGTACGTGCACGTGCTCACGCTGGATCAGCTCACGCAGCTCACCGGCGGCGTGCCCATGCCCGATTCCCTCATCGGCGGTTTTGACCAGGGGTTCGTTGAGCTGTTGCGAGCTGTGATGAACAGTGATGCCCTTGGTCAGCTCAATTACGTCCACAAGACCGCCGGCACCTTGTTCCCGCTGATCTTCGGCTTCACCTGGCTTCTGCTGATCGGCACCAATGTTGCGCGCAAACCGCTGCGTTGGGCGCTCTGGGCCGTTCCCCTCCTGTTTGTGGTGGTCCGTGTGTGGGGCAATGTGGCCATCGATTCGATGATGTCCGCCGTAAGGGTCGACGGCGGCCAGGTTGCCCTGGCATCCGGACTCACCGTTGCGGGCTGGGTCCTGCTGGTGCTGAGCCTGCTGGCCGGCGGCGCCGCGGTGTTCCTCGGCAAACGCGCCCCCGGGAAGCCCCCGGGTCCGTCAAAGTAGCCCCCGGCCCCGGTCACGCGCGGGCCCCACAACCCCTGGCCGCCGGGCCCTGGCCAGCGCCCGTTCGTGCCTCACGCGCTGTGCGATCACCAGGCCCACGGCGGCCATGCCGATGGTGATGGGGTACCCCATCAGCCGTTCAAGGGTGCCGGGTTCCGGAACATCCATGCCGGTGACGCCGCCGGTAACCACAGCGGCCAGTGATACCAGACCGCAGCCCAGGATGATCCAGCCCAGCGGCGTTTGCCGGAGCCAGAGCACACCCAGCAGGATCAGGGCCAGTGCCCCCGCGATGAAGAACATCAGGGCACCGGTCAAGTGCCATCTCGAGCCCGCATCTTCGGGCACGAGGCCCACCAACATGGTCCCGGAACCTGCCGTCCCGCTCAGCACCCGGACAGCCGCCGCGGTGAACCACGGCCCCCTGTACGCCTTGCCGCTGGATACCCGGACACCCGGCCTGGCGGCGATGCACAACAGGGCAGAGCTCAGCAGAATTGCGCCAAGGACCATGCCCAGCCCCTGTATCAGAAACGAGACATTCATCAGCAGATGCAGCGGTGAACAGATGTCCCTGTCGTCGTAGATACCGCAGTGGATGGCACCAAGATCGCTGATGTAGCCGGTCCGGCGGTCGTACGGCTGCGGCCCGCCCCAGGCACCGATCACGGCCGCCTCGGCCACGAAATACTGCACCACGCTGAGCTTCGCCCAGGCACCGATGTACTGGCGCGTTGAGGTTATGTCGGGGATGTAGCCGCCGTAGGCGGAGGACGTGGCAGCTGCTGCGGTCATGCCAAGAGCGTAGTACGCGCTGTCACCTTGTATGCTTGTAACCGTGTCCAGACGTGCCGGCCCCGCTGCCGGCCGTTACGGATGCCCGCCCTCGTAGCTCAGTGGATAGAGCACGGCTCTCCTAAAGCCGGTGTCGTTGGTTCGATTCCAATCGAGGGCACTTGAAACCCCAGGTCCCGGGAACCAGCCCGGTTTTCGAGCTTCGCGCCTATCTGCTCGGCGCTGATCTGACGGGGCGCTGGTCCGTGGACCGGAAACTCGTTGACCGGGCCTCCGGCACCCGCGGAACCTTCACCGGCGTCGTACGCTTTTTCGAAGCGGACGACGGCGGCCTCCGCCTTCACGAAGAAGGCACCATGCGCTGGCCTTCTTTCACCGGGCCCGCCAGCCGCGATTACCTGCTGCGTCCCGCAGAGTCCAGCGACGCGATGGTGGTGTTCTTTCCCGACGGCCGGCCCTTCCACCGGATGAGCTTCGCGGCGTCCGCCAACGAAGACCAGCACTGGTGCGATCCCGATACCTACCGGGTGAATTACACCCTGCACGGGCCGGACAGCTTCGGTTACTGCTGGGACGTGCAGGGGCCACGGAAGGACCTGCTGCTGGAGACCGTGCTGCAGCGGCAACCTTCGCGGCATCTGCCAGGGCTACAGGAGCCAGGCCCACAAAAGCCGGGCGCCTACGGGCTAGGCTCAAACACGTGAATCCCCGCATTATTGTCTCCGCCGTCTGCGTTTTCGACCAGGCGGGCCGGCTCCTGACCGTCCGCAAACGCGGCACGGACAAATTCATGCATCCCGGCGGAAAGCCGGAGCCGGGCGAAACTGCCGCGCAGGCAGCCGCGCGCGAGCTTCAGGAGGAAGTGGGGATCGCGCTGGCCCCGGAGCAACTCAAGCTGATGGGCGTCTGGCTGGCTGATGCGGCCAACGAGGCCGCCACGGAGATCGAGGCCACGGTATTCAGCGCCCCGGGCGTCTGGACCGCGCACCCGTCCGCCGAAATTGCCGAGATCCGCTGGCTGGACCTGACCGGCGAATTGCCGGACGACCTGGCGCCGTTGCTCACCGACCACATCCTCCCGGCGATTGCACCGCGATGATCCATGCACCGGGATGGCCTGCTGATCCCCGCACCCGGTGAAGCAAGCTAAACCTCCGGAACGGCTTCTTCAGCCACGGCGCTGGCCTCGGCGAACTGGGTCCGGTACAACTCCGCGTAGCGGCCTTCCCGTTCCAGCAGCGCCGTGTGCGTTCCGCGCTCCACGATGGCACCGTCTTCAACCACCAGGATGACGTCCGCGGCACGGATGGTGGACAGCCGGTGGGCAATGACGACGGCGGTGCGCCCCTCGAGCGCCACGCCCAGCGCGGCCTGTACTGCGGCTTCGTTCGTGGAGTCCAGCGCGGCCGTGGCCTCGTCGAGGATGACCACCCGTGGCTGCGCGATGAGCAGCCGTGCGATGGTGAGCCGCTGGCGTTCGCCGCCCGAGAGCCGGTAGCCGCGCTCCCCCACCACCGTGTCCAGCCCATCGGGCAGGGAACGGATCATGTACTCGAGCCGCGCCTGGCGCAGCACATCCCACATGTCCTCGTCCGTGGCCTCGGGCCGGGCCAGCCGCAGGTTGGAGGCAATGCTTTCGTGGAACAGGTGCCCGTCCTGGGTGACCATGCCCAGCGTGGCGCGTATGGAATCGAAGGTGACGTCACGGACGTCCACCCCTGTCCCGGCGCCCGAGCCGCCGAGCCGTACGGCGCCGGAATCGACGTCGTACAGCCGCGAGAGCAGCTGCGCAATGGTGGACTTTCCGGCACCCGAGGAGCCCACCAGCGCGACGGTCTGCCCCGGTTCCACCCTGAAACTGATGCCGTGCAGCACCTCTTCGCCGCCGCGGGTGTCCAGCGTGGAGACTTCCTCAAGCGATGCCAGGGAAACCTTGTCTGCCGACGGGTAGGCGAAGCGGACGTCGTCGAACTCCACGGATACCGGCCCTGGCGGGACAGCCATGGCGCCGGGTTTCTGCTGGATGAGCGGTTTGAGGTCCAGGATTTCAAACACACGCTCGAAGCTGACCAGGGCGCTCATGATCTCAACGCGGGCGTTGGACAGTGCGGTCAGCGGCGCATACAGGCGGGTCAGCAGCAGCGCCAGCACCACAACGTCGCCCGCGGCGAGCTGCCCGCCGATTGCCAGCCAGCCACCCAGGCCGTACACGAGCGCGAGCGCCAGGGCGGATACCAGGGTCAGTGCCGTGACAAATGTGAACTGCAGCATGGCGGTGCGGATGCCGATGTCCCGGACGCGTCCGGCCCGCAGCGCGAACTCGCGGGATTCCTCGTCGGGCCTGCCGAACAGCTTCACCAGCGTGGCACCGGGGGCGGAGAACCGTTCGGTCATCTGCGTACCCATGGCGGCGTTGTGGTCGGCTGCCTCACGCCGCAGATCCGCCAGCCTGGACCCCATCCGGCGCGCAGGGATGAGGAAAATGGGCAGCAGGATCATGGCGAGCACCGTGACCAGCCAGGATTTGCCCAGCATGACCGCCAGCGTCAGCGCCAGAGCCACCACGTTGCTGACCACGCCGGACAGCGTTCCGGCAAAGGCCGATTGCGCCCCGATCACATCGTTGTTCAGCCGGCTGACCAGCGCTCCGGTGCGGGTGCGCGTGAAGAAGGCGATGGGCATTCTCTGGACGTGGTCAAAAACCTTGGTGCGCAGGTCAACAATGACGCCCTCGCCGATGGTGGACGACAGCCACCGGGTCACCAGCCCGAGGCCTGCCTCTGCCACCGCAACGGCCGCGATCAGCAGCGCGAGCCGGATCACCACGTCCGTGCCAACCCCGGCGATGATCGCGTCCACCACCTGGCCGGCCAGAACCGGAGTGGCAACTGCGAGCACGGCCATGGCAATCGAGAGCGCCACAAAGGCAATGAGCTTGCCGCGGTGTGGCAGGGCAAAGCCGAAGACCCGTTTCAGCAGCGCCTTGGAGAAGGGCTGCGAGCCGCTCTTGGCGCGGGTGATGTTGTAGAGGGAGCCCCAGGCAACGCGTTCCATACTCATCGCTTGGACTCTTTCTTTCCGGTGGTCATGTCCGCTCCGGCCATCAGTTCGGTCACCACGCCGTTTTCCACGTTCCAGCGGACGTCCAGCCGGATGTTCTCGAGGAGGCGGCGGTCGTGCGTGACCAGCAGGAGGGCGCCGTCGTAGCTTTCCAGCGCTTCCTCCAGCTGTTCAATGGCCGGCAGGTCAAGGTGGTTGGTGGGTTCATCCAGAACCAGCAGGTTCACGCCGCGGGCCTGCAGCAGGGCCAGCGCGGCGCGGGTGCGTTCGCCCGGGGACAGCGAGTCCACTGTCCGCCCCGTGTGGTCTGCCCTGAGCCCGAACTTGGCAAGCAGCGTGCGGACTGCGGCGGGCGCCATGGCCGGGAGGACCGCTTCGACGGCGTCACCCAGAAACAGGTGTCCGGCCAGCAGCCCGCGGGCCTGGTCGATCTCGCCGATGGCCACGGACGCACCCAGGGAGGCGTCGCCCGAATCGGGTTTTTGCACTCCCAGCAGCAGGCGGAGCAGCGTTGACTTGCCGGCGCCGTTGGGTCCGGCGATGCCGATCCGTTCGCCGGCGTTGAGCTGAAGGTTCACCGGCCCCAGCGTGAAATCACCCTGCCGCACCACGGCGTCGCGCAGGGTTGCCACCACTGAACTGGAACGCGGGGCCTGACCGATGCTGAACTGCAGCTGCCATTCCTTGCGGGGTTCCTCCACCACGTCCAGGCGGGCAATGCGGGATTCCATTTGCCGGACCTTCTGTGCCTGCTTCTCCGAGGATTCGGTGCTGGCCGCACGCCTGATTTTGTCGTTGTCGGGGCTCTTCTTCATGGCGTTCCGCACGCCCTGGGAACTCCATTCACGCTGGGTCCGGGCCCGGGAAACGAGGTCCGCTTTGGTGGAGGCAAACTCCTCGAAGCGTTCGCGTGCATGCCGCCGTGCAACGGCGCGTTCCTCCAGAAAAGCCTCATAACCGCCGTCGTAAACCGCCACGGAGTTCTGCGCAAGGTCCAGTTCCACAATGGTGGTGACACAACGCGCCAGGAACTCCCGGTCGTGGGACACCAGCACCACACCGCCACGGAGTCCCTGCACGAACGACTCCAGCTTGGCCAGTCCGTTGAGGTCCAGATCATTGGTGGGTTCATCCAGCAGCACGATGTCGAACCGGCTGAGCAACAGCGCCGCGAGGGCCACGCGCGCTGCCTGGCCACCGGACAGCCCCGTCATCTCCGAGTCCGGTCCCACATCCAGGCCAAGGTCTGCCAGCACCGGAGGGATCCGCTCTTCGAGATCGGCCGCGCCGGACGCCATCCAGCGATCAAAGGCCAGGGAGTAGGCGTCGTCGGAGCCCGGAGCTCCGGAGCCAAGGGCCTCAGCCGTGGACTCCATGCCGGCCGTTGCCTGGGCACAGCCCGTCCGGCGGCCGATGTACCCGGCGATGGACTCACCGGCGAGCCGCTCGTGCTCCTGCGGGAGCCAGCCCACAAAGGCGTCAGCGGGGGACAGGGTGACCGTGCCGGCCTGGGGATCGTCAACGCCGGCCAGCAGGCGGAGCAGCGTGGACTTGCCTGCACCGTTGGCACCAATCACGCCCACAACGTCGCCGGGTGCCACCGTCAGCGAGAGTTTGGCGAACAAAGTGCGGTGATCGTGACCGCCGGAAAGGTCTTTGGCAACTAGGGTTGCAGTCATTAGTCCATCCTCTCACCGCAGCCCGGATCCGTCTGGAAAGCGGGCGGGCATAAGAGAACCCGCCGGTCCGGACTTGGGGGGTGTACGGACCAACGGGTTCGACATACCACCCTAGTAGAATCCAACCCACAGGTAAAATCGGACCGGGACCGGGCCCGGATGTCGCGGTAAAATCTAGCCAACCATCCGTTCTGAAGAGAGCCGGCCATGCCCCTCCCCGCCAAGGCGTTCCAGCGCTGGCTGCACGGTCTTGCGCCGGCGGCCAGCACTGCCGACATCTGCAGGATCTCAGGGGTCAAGCGCACCACTCTCGCCCAGCAGCTGGTCAGGAACAAAGTCGCGGAAGCCACGGTGGTCAGCATCAGCCGCGCGTTCAACATCAATCCTGTGTCCGCCCTGGCATCCTTTGACGCATACCGGGGGCTGTCAGGAAACCCGCCCGCGCCGACCCGGCAGGAACTGGTCAGCCAGGTGTCAACCACGGATCTGCTCCGCGCGGTCCTGTCCCGCTCGGCTGCGGACCCCACGGGCCGGCCCGCCACGGATCCCCCCGTCCTGGGCCCGGCTCCGCACTCGACGTCCGTGAAGAACTGGGTGGATGCAATCGACGACGGCGAGCTGCGGCACCGCGTCTCCGCCGCCACCGGCATTGCCCCGCAGAACTATTCGGCCCAGCTGACCGCAAACCGGCTCACCCCCGAACTGGCGGTCGCCACATCCGTTGCTGCCGGCGTCGGGCCCACCGGCGGGCTGGTGGCCACGGGGCTGATCACGGAGGCTGAGGCAGGCTGGGCGCCGGGCGCCCGTGAGGCTGCGCTGGACAGGATGTCCGACGGCGAGCTGGCTGCGCTGGCCGGCGACCGCCTGCAGTCGCTGGGCAAGGCGCTCAGGCGCCAGGAACAAGACCAAGAACGAACCGACAAGATCTGGGAGAACCTCGGATGATCGAGATCCTGCAGTGGTCCACATTGATTGCCTGTGGCCTTGTGACCGTGGGCCGAATCCCCAGTGCGCTGAGGAATGAGAACAGGTCGCTGTTCTGCATTTTTTCGCTCATGACGCTGGCCATCCTGCTCAGCATCCAAGCGCCCTATGTGGCCATCGACCAGCTACTCGGCGGCATCAACCTGGCCAATCTGGTCCTCAGGTTCGTTATCTTTGCGGCCATCTTCTTCGTGGGTCTGAGAGTCACGAGGGGTTTCAGCGCTCCGGAGGGTCAACGGTTGATCACGGGACGCACCGGCATGGTTGTGCTCGCACTGATCTCGGTGATTATGGTGGTGCTGTTTTTCATGATGGACACGGCCGGCTCCTCAGCCGGGCTGAAGGCTGTCTCGGCAAAGGATCAACGCAACGGGGTTCTGGTGGAGTACTACGGAGCCGGAGGACGCGCTTACCCGGCCTATGTGTCGCTGGTCATGCTGCCGGCGATGGTGCGCGCCGTCCGCGGCACTCTGCCCCTTCTCATTCGCGTGGCGGCATTGCTGCTGGCCATCGGTGGCGTGGCAATTACCCTGACGCTGCTGTTTCCCTTTGTTCCGCCGCAGTGGGGTGGTGCGGAGTTCATCATCAACTACACGGCAATCCTGTGTTTTGTGGCTGGACTCGCACTCATCTGGCTGGCCCGGGTTCGTGCGGCCCGGACCCGGGGACCAAAAAAGTCGTTTAGCGAAAATTAACCGTCACACCTTTCACAAAATCATTAGAACGTGAAACAATCATGAATGTGTGAATGCGGCTGCCGCCTGGCTTCGTGAACGGGAATGATCCGTTAGATGCTGTGGCGCCCGCCCGAACGCAATTGGGGGGATGAGTGGTGGCGGCCGTTGGGGACCGCCCCCACTCAGCCTGTTTAACGGCAAAGTAAGATGACGAAATAAAAGGTCTTCATAAAAGCGTTGTGAGGGGTAATGTCGCGGGGTATTTGGCTTCGGCCGCCGTGACCTGCCGCTCGCAGTCTGGAAGAAGGAAACCGTCATGAACCGCCTCCACACCCGCCGCACCGCCATCGCCGCAACATTAGCGGCAGCTGCATTGGCCCTTGCCGGCTGCGGAGCCTCCCAAAGTCCGGCCAACAGCGGCGGGGATACATCACTCAGCGACATCAAGTCCAAGGGCGAAATCGTGATCGCCACCGAGGGAACGTACAAACCGTTCAGTTTCCACCAGAACGGCGCCGGGGAGCTGACCGGGTTCGACGTCGAAATCGCCCAGGCCGTTGCCGGCAAGCTTGGCGTCGCTGCCAAGTTCCAGGAAACCCAGTGGGACGGAATTTTCGCGGGCCTGGAAGCCAAACGCTTTGATGCGATCGCCAACCAGGTGTCCATCAACCCCGAGCGCACGGCAAAGTACGATTTCTCGGCACCCTACACGGTGTCGACAGGGGTGATCGTGACCAAGTCGGACAACAGCAGCATCACCAGCTTTGAAGGCCTCAAGGGCAAAACCACAGCGCAGTCCCTCACCAGCAACTGGTACAAGCTGGCCACGGACAGCGGCGCCAAGGTCCAGTCCGTTGAGGGCTGGGCACAGGGTGTCACACTGGTACGCCAGGGCCGCGTTGACGCCATTGTGAACGACAAACTCACCTACCTTGACTACGCCAAAGCCACTCCGGACGCCGGCTTGAAAATCGCCGCCGAAACCACTGAAAAGTCAGAGAGCGCCTTTGCCTTCCGCAAGGGGTCCACCGAGCTGTCCACGGCCGTGGACAAAGCCCTCGCCGACCTCCGCGCCGACGGAACCCTTGCCAAGATCGCGGACAAGTACTTCGGCACGGACGTCACCAAGTAGATGCAGTTCAACTGGGACCTGGTCTGGAGCTCCTTCGGGCCGCTCGTCACCGGGGCTGTCACGGGAACCATCCCCCTGACGCTGGCGTCCTTCGCCCTGGGCCTGATCCTGGCGCTTTTTGTAGCGCTCATGCGGCTGAGCCGGAATGCCGTGGTGTCCGGTGCCGCGCGGTTCTATGTCTCGGTCATCCGCGGTACTCCCCTGCTGGTTCAGCTGTTTGTGATCTTCTACGGTCTCCCCAGCCTGGGGGTGAAACTGGATCCGTGGCCCAGCGCCATCATCGCATTCTCCCTGAATGTGGGCGGTTATGCCGCTGAAGTGATCCGTGCGGCCATCCTGTCGGTACCCAAGGGACAGTGGGAAGCCGGCCACACCATCGGCATGTCCCGCGCGCAGTCTCTGGTCCGGATCATCCTCCCCCAGGCTGCCCGGGTGTCCGTTCCGCCACTGTCCAACACCTTCATTTCGCTGGTCAAGGACACGTCACTTGCTTCGCTCATCCTGGTCACGGAGCTCTTCCGGAACGCCCAGCAGATCGCCGCGTTCAGCCAGGAATTCATGGTGCTGTATCTGGAAGCAGCACTGGTGTACTGGGTGATCTGCCTTGTGCTGTCCACGGGGCAGTCCGCCCTTGAGAAGAGATTGGACCGCTATGTCGCCCACTAGCCAGCCGGCAGCCGCCGGTCACAACGCCCCGGTGTTGTCCGTCCGCAACCTGGCCAAGGCCTTCGGCAGCAATGTGGTCCTCCGGGACATCGATCTGGAGGTGCGCCGCGGCAACGTGGTGGCACTGATCGGCCCTTCCGGATCCGGCAAAACCACAGTGCTCCGTTCGCTTAACGGACTGGAAACCCCCGACGCCGGCACTGTCACGTTCGCTGATACGGCCACCGGCAGGAATCTCGCCCTCGATTTCTCGGCCAAGGTTGCCAGGAAGGATATTTCCGAGCTGCGGGACCGCAGCGCCATGGTGTTCCAGCACTACAACCTCTTCCCGCACATGACGGTGCTCCAGAACGTCATCGAGGGGCCCATCCAGGTCCAGAAGCGAAAGCGCGCCGAAGCCGTCGCCGAGGCGGAGACGCTCCTGGCCAGGGTCGGCCTGGCGGACAAACGCGACGCGTACCCGTTCGAGCTTTCCGGCGGCCAGCAGCAGCGCGTCGGTATTGTGCGCGCCCTGGCTTTGAAGCCGCAGCTGTTGCTGTTCGACGAGCCCACTTCCGCTTTGGATCCCGAGCTGGTGGGCGAGGTCCTGGGCGTCATCCAGGAGCTCGCCGAGGAAGGCTGGACCATGGTGATCGTCACCCACGAGCTGGCGTTCGCGCGCCAGGTCGCGGACGAGGTCATTTTTATGGACGGCGGAGTTGTGGTTGAGCGCGGCCCGGCCGCGGAGGTCCTGAGGGCCCCGCGCCAGGAACGCACCCGCCAGTTCGTGAAGCGGCTGCTGCACGAGTTTTAGGACTCAGCGGGTGAACCTCAATGTCACCAGCTGGAACGGCCTCAAGGTGAGCTCCACCGAATCCTGTCCCGGCACGGCACCCGGCGTCTCCACGGCACGCTCCAGCAGGTCAACAGTGTGGACGCCCGTGGCACTGAAGTTGGCCGCCACCAGCCCGGTGGAGCGTTCGCCCAGCGACTCATACAGCCGGACAATCACATCGCCCGAACCGTCCTCGGCCAGCTTGACGGCCTCGATGACGAGGGCCTGGTTGGACACCGTGAATAACGGTTCCACCGGGTTGGCACCCTTGACCATGCGGGGGGCAAGGTTGGTGCGGTAGCCCTCCTCCACGGCGTCTGCAATGCTGGCTCCCGGGCGTATGGTCACGTTCAGTTCGTGCTGGCCGCGATCGGCTCCCGGATCCGGGAACTTCGGCGCCCGCAAAAGTGAGAGCCGCACGGTAGTGGTGGTGCCTCCGTCGTCCCTGATGTTCCTGGTGACATCGTGCCCGTAGCTGGAGGAGTTGGAAACGGCCACCCCGTAGCCGGGCTCGGCGACGTGGATCCAGCGGTGCGCGCAGATCTCAAACTTCGCAGCCTCCCACGAAGTGTTGATGTGGGTAGGCCGGAAAACGTGGCCGAACTGGGTCTCCGACGCCGAGCGGTCTGCCCGGACGTCAAGGGGGAAGCCGAGCTTGAGGAGCTTCTCGCTCTCCTGCCAGTCCACCGCGGTGGAGATCCCCAGCGAATCGCCGCCCGCTTCCAGCGAGATCCGCTGTGTCACCGTGGAGGACCCGGCCAGCCGTTCCACCACGACGACGGCGTCCCGGCCGCCGCGCTCCAGCGTCACCGAACGCGCTTCGGTGAGGGAGGTGACGTTCCTGCGGTAGAACTGATCGATGTCCCAGGCATCCCATTCGTTGGGGGTGTCCCGGTGCAGCTCCAGGTGGTTTCCGAACTGCCCGGGAGCGATTGCCTCGCGGCCGCTGGCGTGGTCCATCAGGGACGTCAGCAGCCCGTTGGCATCCAGCACGGCCCTGATAATGCCGTTGTCCAGGACATAGCCGCCCTCTGCCTCGGCGACCTGCACCGGGTTGTCTGAGCTGACCGGTTCGGCGGCAGCAAGCGCGGGCACACCGTAGCGCTCATGCGGGGCGGCGTTGAGGAGGAAGTTATTGCTGCCCTCACCCAGAGCCGCGGTGGCAGCCTGGCTGATGATGGCTTCCAGGCCTTCCGCGATGGCGGCGTAGTTCCGCTCTGCATCCTGGTGCACCCAGGCAATGGAGCTGCCCGGCAGGATGTCGTGGAACTGTTGCAGGAGCACCAGGCGCCAGAGCCGCTTCAGCTCCGCTGCCGGGTAGGTGAAGGCGCCAGCTGTCCGGACAACAGCAGTGGAGCACCACAGTTCGGCTTCCCGCAGCAGGTGTTCGCTGCGCCTGTTGCCCTGTTTGGTTTTTGCCTGGCTGGTGTAGGTGCCGCGGTGCAGCTCAAGGTACATTTCGCCCACCCACACGGGCAGGGCCTTGTACTCGGCCTCAGCCTGGGCAAAGAAGCTGCCGGCAGAACCGATCCGGACCTTCGGCGAGCCTTCCAGGTCGGCAGTACGGTGGGCAGCGGCCAACATCTCGCGGGTGGGACCGCCGCCGCCGTCGCCGTAGCCGAACGGAACGAGTGAAATGGTGCCACGGCCGTGGTCGCGGTAGTTCCTCT
This sequence comes from Micrococcaceae bacterium Sec5.7, assembly GCA_039636785.1. Classification (NCBI taxonomy): domain Bacteria; kingdom Bacillati; phylum Actinomycetota; class Actinomycetes; order Micrococcales; family Micrococcaceae; species Micrococcaceae bacterium Sec5.7. The sequence goes on from CP144169.1 coordinate 708,486, forward strand.
CGGCGTGGGCCAGTTCCCGGCCGCTGAGCTCGGAGTTGTAGGTATCCACGGGCGGGAAGTGGGTGAAAAGCCGTGTTCCGTCGATCCCTTCCCAGTTGAAAGTGTGGTGCGGCATCCGGTTGACCTGGTTCCAGGAGATCTTCTGGGTGAGGAACCATTGGCTGCCGGCGGACTTGACGATCTGCGGCAATGCCGCGGAATATCCAAAGGAATCCGGCAGCCACGCTTCCTTGCAGTCAATGCCGAACTCGTCCAGGAAGAAGCTCTTGCCCTCAATGAACTGACGGGCCATGGCCTCTCCGCCGGGCATGTTGGTGTCTGCCTCGACCCACATGCCGCCCACCGGTACAAACTGGCCGGATTCGACCTTTTCCCGGATGCGCCCGAACAGCTCGGGGTAGAACTCCTTGGTCCAGGCGAGCTGCTGAGCCGAGGAACACGAGAACACAAAGTCAGGGTGTTCATCCATCAGCGCCACCACGTTGGAGAACGTCCTGGCGCATTTGCGGATGGTTTCCCTGACTGGCCACAGCCAGGCTGAATCGATGTGGGCGTGGCCCGTGGCCAGCAGCTGGTGCGCGGAGGCGTAGGCGGGCCGTGCCAGGACCTCCGCCAGTGCAGCCCGGCCGGCCGCAGCTGTGCCCCCGATATCTTCCGGATCCACGATGTCCAGCATCCGTTCCAGGGCACGTAGAATCTCGTGTCGCCGCGGCTGTTCCATGGGAAGTTCGTGCATCAGCCCGCTGAGGGTCCAGACATCCTGTTGGAGCTCCCATACAGTCTGGTTCAGTTCGGCTATGGCGATCCTGCCCAGCCGGTATCCGGGATCGCTGCCGGCAGTGGCTTTGTCGCCGTAAGGCGTTGCGGCGAAGCTCCAGCCCTGGGCAAGGTCCGGGTTGGCGGCTGCTTCCACGTAAAAGTCCACCGCCATGCCGCTCCCCAGCAACTTCAGCGGAATGTGCTGGTTCCGCGGCGAGATGGCCTTAATGATGGTGCCGTCCGGCCGCCAGGCAGTCCCCTCGCACTGGAAGCCCGGGGCCTCGCCGGTGAAGCCCAGATCCACGAGGACCTCCACCGCGGTGTCAGCGGCGGTGCCCCAGGAATCGGGCACGTCGCCTTGGAGCCGGAGCCATTTGGTGCCCCACGGCTTCCCCCATGCGGCACCGTGTTCCTGCGGGGTGAAGTCGTGCCGGAGCGCCTCCATGACCTGCACGGGCTCATCCGGGACGTCCCAGCTGCTGAGTGTCAGCGGAACACTGCGGGTGTAAACAGCGGGGTTGATCCGTTCGCGCATAAAGCGGTCCAGTCGGACTTCCGTGATCCGGCGGTCGTCGTGCAATGTAGGTCCTCTTTAATGCTTGAAGCTGGATCGACGTGCCCATTCGATGGATAAAATCTACCCGGCTACAGCCCATTAGCCAAGCGGCTGGCCGTTATCCGGTCAGTTTTGCGGGAACGATTATCCGCTCGTGACCTGCATAGACGTTGAGACTTGTCCCCCGGCTGAAGCCTGCCAGGGTGATGCCGCTTGCTTCGGCCAGTTCCACAGCAAGGCTCGAAGGAGCGCTGACGGCAGCGAGCACCGGGATGCCGGCCAGCGAGGCCTTCTGCACCAGCTCAAAGGACGCCCGGCCGGAAACCTGCAGCACCGTCCCGGCCAGCGGCAGGAGCCTCTCCCGCAGCGCCCAGCCGATCACCTTGTCCACGGCGTTGTGCCGCCCCACATCCTCACGGAGGCACATCAGCTCTGCGCCGCCGTCGTCCGTCATCCTGAACAGTCCGGCAGCGTGGACACCGCCGGTGGCGTCAAAGACCACCTGCGCTTCCCGGAGCCGCTCCGGCAGCGAGGCGAGGGTTTCCACCGGAACCGTCAGTCCGTCCGCCGCCGGGCTGTGGTGGGACGACTTCCGGACGGCTTCGATCGAATCCGTGCCGCAAATGCCGCACGAGCTGGAGGTGTACACATTCCGCCCGGTATCAGGCAACACCACATCGGGCCGCAGCTGTGCCTCCACCACGTTGAAGGTCTGGATGCCGTTCTCATCCTCGCCCGCGCAGTATCTCAGCGCGAGGAGTTGATCCGGGCTCCAGATGATGCCCTCGGAAACCAGGAAGCCGGCCACCAGGTCAAAGTCGTTGCCGGGCGTCCGCATGGTCACGGAGAACGACATCTGACCGAGCCTGATTTCCAGCGGTTCCTCCACCGCCAACACGTCTTCGCGGTACCGGACGGGGAATTCGAGGGCATCCGGCGAACCGTCCAGCACCAACCTGTGCACTTTGCGGCGCTGCGTCATTCGTCCCATGGCCTACTCCCTGCTGCCGTGCTTGACGAAGCGCACCGCCATGGCCTTGAAGCCCGGGGTGTTGGACTCGCGCGCCACCAGCTCGCGGTGCACCAGCGCATTGGCTTCCGGGAAGTAGGCAGCGGCGCAGCCCCTGGCCGTGGGGTAGTCGATCAGTCGGAATTTATCCGCACGGCGCTCGCTGACCGCGCCGCCGGCGCCGCGGAACGTGGAGATCACGTCAACCAGGTCACGGTCCTTGAAGCCCAGCTCGCGGAGGTCGTCCGCGTGGACCAGGATCACCCGGCGCCCCTCGGAAACACCCCGGTGTCGGTCATCCAGCCCGTAAATCGTGGTGTTGTACTGGTCGTGGCTGCGCACCGTTTGCAGGATGAGGTGCCCGGCCGGGGGTTCCAGGTATTCCAGCGGACGGACGGTGAACCTGGCCTTGCCGATGTCCGTGGCGAACGTCCGGGTGTCCCTGGGCGGGTTGGGCAGGACAAAGCCGTTCTTGTTCCGGATGCGCGCATTGAAATCCTCGAAACCCGGGATGACGCGGGAGACGTGGTCCCGGACGACGTCGTAGTTCCCGGCCATCGCTTTCCAGTCCACGGCGTGGCCGTCGCCCAGGGTTGCCTGGGCAAGCCGGGCGATGATCACGGGCTCGCTGAGCAGGTGATCGGAGACGGGATGAAGCCTGCCCTGGGTGGAGTGGACAACGGACATGGAGTCCTCCACGGAGAGGAACTGGCGGCCGCCCGGGTGTTTGTCGTCGGTGTCGGTCCGCCCCAGGGTGGGCAGGATCAGCGAGGTTCGGCCGTGGACCACGTGGGAGCGGTTGGGCTTTGTGGAAATGTGGACGGTGAGCCCGGCACGTTTGAGCCCGTCCTCCAGCGGCCCGGTGTCCGAACCGGCCGCAGCGAAGTTGCCGCCCATCGCCACAAAGACGTCGATCTCGCCCTTTTCGAATGCGAGTTGCGTCTCGGTGGAGTCATAGCCATGTTCCCGTGGGCTGTTGAGACCGAACTCCTTGTCCAGTGACGCCAGGAACTCCTCCCCCGGCTTTTCCCAGATCCCCATGGTGCGGTCGCCCTGCACATTGGAGTGGCCGCGCACCGGGCAGGCGCCGGCCCCCCGCTTGCCGAAGTTGCCCTGAAGCAGGAGGACGTTGATGATCTCCCGCAGTGTGTCCACCGAGTGCGGCTGCTGGGTCAGGCCCAGGGCCCAGCAGATGATGGTTGCCTTGGATGCCGCCAGCATTCCCGCGATCTTAGTGATTTCGTCCCGGCCCAGGCCCGTGGCCTTCTCCGTTTCGGCCCAGTCCACGGTGCTGCGGGCAGCAATGTACGCGTCAAAGCCTTCTGTCTGGGCCGTTATGAAGGAATGGTCGACGACGCCGCCCGGGTTCCGTTTCTCCTCTTCAAGGAGCAGGTGGCCCAGCGCCTGGAAAAGTGCCAGGTCCCCGCCCACCTTGATCTGCAGGTACTCGTCGGCGACGGTGGTCCCGTTGCCGATCACTCCCCTGAGCGACTGCGGGTCCTTGAAGTTCATCAGTCCGGCTTCGGGCAGCGGGTTGACCGCAACCACCTTGCCGCCGTTGTCTTTGCAGTCCCGGAGCGCGGACAGCATCCGCGGGTGGTTGGTGCCGGGGTTCTGCCCCACCACGAACACGAGCTCAGCCTCATGGATGTCCTCAAGCGAGACAGTCCCCTTGCCGATCCCGATGGTGGGGTTCAGCGCGGATCCCGAGGACTCGTGGCACATGTTGGAACAGTCCGGCAGGTTGTTGGTACCCAGGCTGCGTGCGAACAGCTGGTACATGAAGGCTGTCTCGTTGGCCGTGCGCCCCGAGGTGTAGAACACGCAGCGGTCCGGTGTGGTGGCGTTGATGTGCTCGGCGGCCAGGGCAAAGGCATCTCCCCAGCTGATGGGCGAATAGTGGGTCTCCCCGGGCCTGATCGCCACGGGCTCGGTGATCCGGCCCTGGCTGCCCAGCCAGTACTCTGTTTTGCCCTCCAGCTCGGCAATTGAATGGGCTGCCCAGAAGTCCGGCGTTACCGTCCGGGTGGTGCTTTCCTCGGCGATGGCCTTGGCGCCGTTTTCGCAGAACTCAGCCGGGCTGCGTTTCCCCGTGATGGATTCCGGCCAGGCACAGCCGGGGCAGTCAAAGCCGTTGTGCTGGTTGACTCGCAGCATGGAACGTACCGTGCGCGTGACGCCGGCCTGCGCCAAGCCTCGTTCCATGGCCACGGCCACGGCTTTGACGCCAGCTGCGGCGTTTTTGGGCGGGTGGACTTCGAGGTCATCTTCGTTGATGTCCTGCTTGGGTGCATGCCTGTTCATGCATCCATCATTGCACCCCGGCGCCGCGAAACCAGTGCCTGCAGCTCAGCCGAGAAGGGCACTCCAGTCAACCGGGCCGTCTGCTGAGGCGGGCTTCCCGGTGGCTTTGTTGCCGGCTCTCCGGGACGCTTTTGCCTTGGTTTCAGCGGATTTGGGTTCAGGAATGGGCGGCCCCCAGGGCAAGGCAAATGCCGGTACGGTTTCACCCAGCTGCACACCGTGCGGCGGCACCACCATCACCCCGTGGGCAGATGCCAGGCCGCGCATCATCCCGGGTCCGGTGAACGCCGCCGGCGAGGCCATACCGTACAGCAGCCTGAAGGGCATCAGGCGGGTCCGTCCGGGATCAGGCTCGATCATGGCGCCGCACGGCACTTCCCGCACCGACGGCATGGAGCAGTGTCCCAGCGCAGCCAGCAGCGGCGCCCCCACCGTGGACAGCGCCATCATGGCGGCCAACGGGTTTCCTGGCAACCCCAGCACAAACCGGCCGTCCGGGAGCTCAGCCAGCACCGCCGGGTGGCCCGGACGCATCGCAACTCCGTCAATCAACAGCCGCCCGCCCAGTTCCGCTATCGCCTGGCGCAAATGATCTGTACCGGAGGGGCCGGTGCCACCTGTGGTAATTACGACGTCGGCGGGCAGAGTTCCGGAGCCCGGCCCACCGGCGTCGTCGTGCCCTGCAGTGTTGTCGGGAGCGGCATCCTCCAGCCCCGTGAGCCATTCAGAATAGGAATCACCGATTTTGACCTGTCCGGCGCAGATGCCGCCCAGCATCTCCACTACGGCAGCCAGCTGCGGCCCGAAGGTATCCCGGACCTGGCCGGGCGCGGGCACACCGCTGGCAATCACTTCCGAGCCTGTCAGCACGAGTCTGACCACGGGCTTCCCCTGGACCAGCAGTGAGTCGTGACCTGCCAATGCGGCCAGTGCCAGATGCGCGGGATTGATCGTGACACCGCTCTTCACCAGTACATCGCCGCCGGCTGCTTCTTCCGCGGCTGCCCGGATATGCTGCCCGTTCCGCGGATCCCCCGGACGGGCGGCGCCACCAAGGGCCAGGACGGGAAGACCGTCGTCGTCCGTGGCCATCACACCGCTCTCACTCCGCAACACAGCTTTGGCCCCGGGCGGAATGAGGCCGCCGGTAACGATTGGGCTGGCCTGGTGCGGTGCCAGCCGCTGGCCGCCTTCGGCCAGGATCCACGGTCCGCTGCCGTTGACCGCCCAGCCGTCCATGGCAGAAGAGGCATAGTGGGGCATGTCCTGCAGAGCCGTGATGTCTCCTGCGAGTGTTCTGCCGAGTGCTTGTGTCAGTGGAACCGTGCCGGCGGGAATCGGTGTGGCACAGTCAAAAGCCGCCTGCCGCGCTTCTTCCCAGGTATGGGCCAGGTGCCGGGCAGGTACGCCCGGGGAGTCGCCAGGTTCAGCTTGTTCCGCAAGCGTCTCCCGGGATGTCTCCTGGGATGATTCCATCGAAGTTTCCGGGGAAGCGTGCTCAGGCTCAGCCGTCATTCGCCGGAGATTCCGGTGGGTCAGCTTCGTACTCCGCGGCGAGTGCCCGGGCAACATCCATGGCAGCCCTCATGGAGGCCGCGTCCGTGGCCTGCCCCGATCCCGACGCCATCCCCGCAGCAAATCCCGCAATAAAAGTGGTCAGCGGCGCGGCCGGGCGCACTACCGAATGGGCGGCCACCCCGGCCAGGGAGAGGATCTCATTGACGTCCATCTGGACGTCCTCCAGCTCGAATGCCCGGAGCAGCGTCCGGCACCACTCCTCGAGCGTTTCATCCTGGCTCTTCATGGCCTGCCTCCCAATTCAACTGCGGCTTCGGTGTCACGGATCCTGGCTGTGTTTCCTGGCCGGCCACTCCTAGTGCGGCAGCATCGTCCCACGTGTCCACGTCAGCCGTGGAGCCCGCAGGGACGGTGACAACCCGCAGGTCAAGACTAGCAAGGAGAGCGAAAACCGAGCCGTCCGTTAAGGCCCCCCGTGCCGCGGCAACGTGCACCGCCCGTTGTAGCGCGGCTGTGCTGTAAAAACCCACAAGAGGCTGCCTGCGCCCGTCCTCGGATGCGGCCATCACCCCGTCCCTTCCCGGGCCGCCGTTGACCGGGCGGGCAACGAGAGTTTCAGCCAGGACCCTGACGGCCGCGGCCACATTGGGCATGTCGCACGCCAGCACCAGGGTGATCGCAGGCCGCGGTGTGCCGGCTTCGGTGAAGGGGGCATCGGCGAGGGCGGCCAGCCCCGCGGCGATTGCTGACGCAGGTCCGGCAAAAGGCGGGTGTTCCCGGCAGCTGAGAATGCCCGCCGGAAGCGTCCCCGGATCAGGGCCCACAACCACAATTGACTTTGCCCCGCGCGCAGCGGCAAGCGATCTCTGAAGGAGCGTGGCGCCGTCGTACATCAACCGGGACTTGGGAACCCCGCCCAGGCGGACCGACCGGCCGCCGGCCAGAATAACCACATCAAACTCCACCCACTAAGCCTAGCGCGGCGCGAAGATGTCAGGCGGCGGACTCGGGCAGGAGGAACGGGTCCCAGGCCGGAGTGGGTTTTTCAAGTTCCTTGATCTGCCAGATGGTTCCGTGCGGCGGTTCCGGCACGAACCGGAGTTCCCAGCCTATTTCCGCCGGTGTGTGGTCGCCCTTGGCGTTGTTGCAGCGGAGGCATGCAGCAACCAGGTTTTCCCAGGAATCGGCCCCACCGCGGGACTTGGGCTGGACATGGTCAATGGTGTGCGCAGCTTTCCCGCAATAGGCGCACCGGTGCCCGTCGCGGCGCAGCACGCCGCGGCGGCTGACGGCGGTGATCCTGTTGTAGCGCGGTCGGATGTAGCGGTTCAGCAGAATCACGGACGGGCGGCCCAGAATCTCCTGCGGCCCGACGACGGGATCGTCGCCTTCGGCCACCACGCTTGCCTTTCCGGTGAGCACAAGGACCAGCGCCCGGCGGAAGGTGACTACCGCCAGCGGTTCATATCCAGCATTAAGAACGAGAGTGCGCATGCACATACCTCTTCACGGCCGCACCCGTCAGGGGCACGAGGGCCGGCTGCCCTCTGCTTGTCCGGGCTATGGATCGACACCACAAGACTAAACACCCGAAGGCTCGATCGGCGAATCCGGTTCCCCGCTGTTGGCCCGTGTCGCCGAGAATTCACGTGCCGGCAATGCAGAAGGACCCCCGCCAGCAGGCGGGGGTCCTTCAAAAGCGGTGGCTCAACAGCCTTAGCCGCCGACGCGGATGAAGACCGGGCCGGAGCCCACGTTGACGCTGAACAGCGAGGTGGTTCCGCCGTTCCAGCCGCCGTGCACGGCCTGGCCGTTGCCGACGTAGACAGCGATGTGGGCCATGCCCATGCCGCCGTCCTGGTAGTAGGCGAGGTCGCCCGGCTTGGCTTCAGCGGCACTCACGGTGCGGCCCAGGGACAGGTAACCTGCCGGCCAGCCGTGGTAGTTGACGCCGATAGCGGTCAGAGCATTCGTGACCAGGGCGGTGCAGTCCTGTGCCACGCCCAGCTGCGCGTAAGCGGCAGCGGCGATCGATGCGCCCTTTCCGCTGGCCACAGCCGGAGCGGCCGAGGCAGCGACGGTTGCCGTTGCTGCAACAGGGGCGACCGCCGGGGCAGCCTCGGCTACCGGAGCTGACTTGACCTCAACAACAGGCTTGGGAGCCTCGACAACAGGAGCGGGCGTGGTGGAAACCGCAGGCTTCTCGTAGGAGATCGCGATGCTGGAAGCAGCGGAAATTGTCGAGGGGGCAGCAGCCTGCACTTCAAGAGCCGAAGCAGAGGTGGATTCACGCTGAACGCTGGTGTCGGCAGCGTTGGCTGCGATACCGCTGGTCAGGACAAGACCGGAAGCAGCAGCGATAACCGCGGCCTGACGGCCCATGCCGCCGGCATTGTTGCCGACAGTCTTGGCAATGACAGCCAGCGAGTTGGTCTTGGCGACCTCGGCGCGGTGCCGTGCAATATTTGCACGTGTAGTCATTATTTCTCTCTTTCGTTTTCCTCGGACTGCGTGGGCAGCCCGCGGGCTTTGGACGCGCCGGCATCTTGGGGGTAAGCCGGCACGCCCCGAACGGGTTTCTTAGCGAAGGGTGTAAAAAGCGGAAGTGCCCGTGGCGGACACAGCGTGCAGGAGCGTGCCCTGCGAGGGGTTCAGCGCACTGATCATCATGCCGTTGCCAACGTAGATGCCCACGTGGGCGCCGCCGTTCTGCATGACCAGGTCGCCGGGCGCCGGAGTGGCGGTGGGCGTCATGGCGTTCCAGGCATTGGTGCGGGGAATGCTGATGCCGGCCTGGGCGTAGACCCACTGGGTAAAGCCTGAGCAGTCCCAGCCGCTGGGAGTGGTGCCGCCCCAGACGTAGGGGCTGCCAAGGCCGGTGTAGGCGATGGCTGCGAGGCCTGACGCCGCAGCCGAGGCCTTGGTGTGTGCCTTGCCGGCTTTGGAAGCTCCGGCTGCTGCTGACTGCGACTCAGCTGAGTCCGCATCCGTTGACTGCGCACTGACGGTCTCGATTACCGGAGCTGCCGTGGTGGTAACGGCAGGACGCTCGAAGGAAACAGTGGCCGTGGGTGCAGCGGTAACGGCAAGCTGGGCCGCCTGCGATGACCCGGACTCCGTGGAGGCGGAAACACCGACGGTGGTGTCGGCTGCGTTAGCCGGCAGTCCAATGCTCAGGATGAGTCCTGAGGCAGCTGCGATCACAGCAGCCTGGCGACCTACGGTCCCGGCATTGGCACTAACAGCCTTGGACACGGAGTCCAGGGGGCTGTGACGAACCGATTGAGCGCGATGACGCGCAAGATTATGGCGTGAAGACACGAAGGTAGCCTCTCCCAATGCCTGCGAGGTGAGCTGTCGGATTCGGATGGGAGTCACCCGGCCGCGCTGCTTCCTGGGAAGCTTTGCGACTTAACCCCAAGGTCTTCTTGCGAAGACCAAAATTGGTTCCCCCGCCCCTGCCAGACGATGTCATGCGAACGGACCTTGAGCGGTGGCAGAGCTAGGCAATCCACTCAAGAGCGTCAACTTCGGAAAAGTTGGCGCGGTTTCGACGGTACAGCAGTTGGGATCGAATGTCACATTCAGGTCACGGCATGTCACAGGAATGCGAGAGTGATCCATCGGCTTGGCTTAGAGCCAGCCGAGGGGATCAACGACTTCTCCGTTGACCATCACCTCGAAGTGGAGGTGGCAGCCGGTGGATGCGCCGGTAGTCCCGCTCAGCGCCACAGAATCGCCCCGGCTGACCTTTTGGCCGACCGCAACGTTGAATGACGACAAGTGGTTGTAGGTGGTCTCCAGGCCGTTGCCGTGGTCAACCACAACGCGGTTTCCGCCGCCGTACGGGTGCCAGCCTGCGAAGGTCACGGTGCCGCTGGCGGCAGCCATGACCGATGTACCGCACTGCGCGGCGAAGTCCTGGCCGCGGTGGAAATCGCCGCCGCCCCCGGTGATGGGGCTGGTCCGGAAACCGAACGGGGATACGCCGACCAGTGCCGCAAGCGGTGCACCGAGGCTTCCTGCCGAAGCGGCACGCGTGATGCTGCCGGCCGACTGGGCGCTCAGCAACTGCTTGAGCTTTCCGTCCGGGTCACCTTTGGTGGAAACCGCGGTGCGGTTAAAGTCGATCTTGGCGGCTGCTGCAGCGGAAACTTCGGGCTGTGCAACGGCCGACAGCGCATCAGTGGCCTGGCCGGGCCCGGAAGAGGCCATCATGGGGCTGGTTGCGGGCACGGTGACGGTAAGCACCAGGCCGGCGGCGGCGAGTGCGATGCCGACCTTCTGACCCACACCGCTGGCAGCGGCAAAATCCGTTACCTGACGGAACGGGGTGCGGCGCCGGCGTGCCTCACGTTGCGGATCACGCGGCCTATCCGCAGCGAAAGCTTCGGGGACGCGCGGCTCCGAAGCGGGGCCGGTCGCGCGACGGCGGCCCCTGGCGATCTGGGTGGTCAAAAACTGTTCCTCTCTGGATAGCCTGCGAAGTTAGCTGTCGGATTCGGGTCAGAGAGATCAAAGACCCGGTCCGCCGTAACAGGCACTCCGGCACAGAATTATCCCTGGGGATCCTGCGTTGGAAGCGGCCTGCTGCTGACGGACTTAACCCCAAGGCTGTCTTTCAACAGCCGGTTGTGGTTCCCCCGCCTCTGCCAGTTGGTGACTCGTGCTACTGATCCGCTGGCAGAGCTCGGCTCCAGATCAGGTAACGCTTTAGTATCGGCGCTAAACCCCAACTATAGGCGATTAATCCACACGGTAATAATTCCGTTATCTATCCTGTGCATAACTTGTAGGTCATCCCATGAACAGACGGTCAGCTGACCGAAACAAAAACGTGGGCCGCAACTTCCGGTGGCAATTCAAGCGCACCCTCGATCCCGGGCACCCGGACCGAGATGTATTCGCCCACACGCTCCAGTGAAACAGTGGCTCCGGGACGGATGCCGCCTTCATCCAACTGGATCAGCAGCTCCGGTTCCACCTGGATTGGTTCAGCGAGCCGGCTTACCTTCACCCTGGAGTCCGCGCCGTAGCCTGACATGGCCTCCAGTAGGTTTACCACCCCGTCAGTGAACGGAAGGGAGGGCTCGCCGCCGAGCGCAGCCAGCCCCGGGATCGGGTTGCCGTAGGGGGACTCTGTGGGGTGATTAAGCAGCTCGAAAATACGGCGCTCCACCCGCTCGCTCATCACGTGTTCCCAGCGGCATGCTTCATCGTGCACATATGCCCAGTCCAGGCCGATCACGTCAGCAAGCAGGCGTTCAGCGAGGCGGTGCTTGCGCATTACTTCGGTGGCCCGTTTCCGGCCCGTTTCGGTGAGTTCAAGGTGCCGGTCGCCGGAAACAACCACCAGGCCGTCGCGCTCCATCCGTCCGATGGTCTGGGAGACGGTGGGACCCGAATGCCGGAGCCGTTCGGCAATGCGCGCACGAAGAGCCACGATATTCTCTTCTTCAAGCTCCAAAATGGTCCGAAGATACATCTCCGTGGTATCGATCAGATCCGTCATTCAGCTCAGCTCCTCGAGCACAGTACCTCGCGTGAGTCCCACCGTATCGCGTGTCGGTGGCGACGTACGTCCGTTGAAAGTTTAGCCTATTTTGAATTAGTCCGGATAATCCCGGGGGCGCGCTCGCTGCCGTCTCAATGACCGGACTGTGACGGCCCGGGTTCCCGCTCAACCGGGGCGTCAGGCAGAATAAACAGGAGTCTCCGTTGCAGCCGCCGCTATCTGCCGGGCCACCTGGCTCGTAAGCCGAACTGCACGTCCACGCCGAAAATTGGAGCCACCGTGAGCGACACCAGCATCACCATCCCCGCCAACCTCCTCCCCAAGGACGGACGGTTCGGCGCCGGACCCTCTAAGATCCGGCCGGAACAGATGGATGCGCTGTCAGCGGCTTCCGCCACGCTGCTGGGAACGTCCCACCGCCAAGCGCCCGTCAAGAACCTTGTGGGCTCGGTGCGTGAAGGCCTCAGCCAGTTCTTCCGCGCCCCCGAGGGCTATGAAGTAATCCTGGGAGTGGGTGGATCCACCGCGTTCTGGGACGTTGCCAGCTTCGGGCTCGTGGAGCAGAAGGCCCAGCACCTGTCCTTCGGCGAGTTCGGTTCCAAGTTTGCCTCTGCCACCGACAACGCGCCGTTCCTGGACGCGTCCTCCATCATCAAGTCCGAGCCCGGCACCCGCCCCGAATCACGGGCCGAGGCCGGCGTGGACGTTTACGCCTGGCCGCAGAATGAGACCTCCACGGGCGTGGCCGCACCGGTCAAGCGCGTGGCCGGCGCTGACGAAGGATCGCTGGTGCTGGTGGACGCCACGTCCGCGGCGGGCGGCCTGGACGTAGACGTTTCCGAGACGGACGTGTACTACTTCGCCCCGCAGAAGAACTTCGCGTCCGACGGCGGCCTGTGGCTTGGGCTCTTCTCCCCCGCTGCGCTGGAGCGGGCTGCAAAGATCAAAGCCAGCGGCCGGTGGATCCCTGATTTCCTTGACCTCCAGACCGCGATCGACAACTCCAGACTTAACCAGACGTACAACACCCCGTCACTTGCAACCCTTGTGACACTGGACGCACAAGTACAGTGGCTGAATTCCAACGGCGGCCTCGGCTTCGCCTCCGCCCGAACGGCCGATTCCGCGGGCCGCATCTACAGCTGGGCTGAAGCCTCCGGGCACGCCACACCGTTCGTGACCCGGGCCGAGGACCGCTCCAACGTCATTGCCACCATTGATTTCGATGACTCCATTGATGCAGCCGCTATCGCCGGGATCCTCCGCGCCAACGGGATCCTGGACACCGAGCCCTACCGCAAGCTGGGCCGCAACCAGCTCCGGATCGCCACTTTCGTGGCGATCGAGCCGTCGGACGTTTCTGCGCTGCTTGCCAGCATCGACTATGTGATCGGCGAACTGAAAAAGTAGCTCCGCTTCACCAACGCTGAAGCGTCAGCGTTAGACGGCGTCGTCCGGGTTTTGGTCCCCGGCGGCGTTGTTCCCCTTGTCCCCCATCCGTGAGACGAGCCGGAACTGGCGCAGGCCGCGTGCGCGTTTGTTGAACTGCAGCCTGAGCTGCTTGGCCCGGATTATCCACACCAGTCCGATCACCGCCGCAATGATGCCGGACGCAGCAGCGACTGCCATGGACCAGCGCGGCCCGGCCACATTGGCCACCCAACCCACCAGCGGGGCGCCGATGGGCGTGCCGCCCATGAAAATCGCCATGTACAGAGCCATGACCCTGCCGCGCATCACGGGATCCGTGGTGGTCTGGACGTAGCCGTTGGCGCTGGTCAGCATGGTCAGCGCAAAAAGGCCCACGGGCACCAGCGCAACGCCGAACCAGAAGTAGTCGGGGGCCAGCGCAGCGAGCCCGGAGGTCACCCCGAATGCTCCCGCCGCGCCAAAGATGATCCGCAGCCGTGGTTTGCTGCGCCGGGCAGAGAGCAGCGCCCCGGCCACCGAGCCGACGGCCATGATGGAGTTCATCAGCCCGAACGCACTAGCGTCCAGGCCAAACTCGGTGCCCACCATGGCAGCTATGAAAAGCACAAAGTTGAGCCCCAGGGTGCCCACAATGAAGATGGCAACCAGCACCACCACAATGTCGGGCCGGAAGCGCACATAGCGCAGTCCTTCGCGGATGCGGCCCTTCCCGGGGGCCGCCCGGGGAAGTGCGCGCAGGGAGGCAGCGGAGATCTTCCACAGACTCAGGAGCATGGCCAGGAATGTAACGGTGTTGATCAGGAAGACCCAGCCCGGTCCCACCGCCACCGTGAGGATGCCGGCAACCGCAGGGCCGATCATCCGGGCAACGTTAAAGGATGCGCTGTTGAGTGCCACGGCATTGGGCAGGTAGTCGTCCCGGACCAGTTCCGAGACGAACGTCTGGCGGACCGGTGCGTCAAGGGCCGAGACCATTCCCAGCAACAGCGCGAAACCGTAGACGTGCCACAGCTGGCCGGCGCCCAGTACTACCAGAATGCCCAGACCGGTGCTCAGCAAGGCCATCACGGACTGGGTCATGACCAGCAGCTGTTTGCGGTTGAAGCGGTCGGCGATCAGGCCCGCCACCGGGGCAAGGAACAGCTGCGGGCCCAGCTGGAGTGCCATGGTGATGCCCATGGCGCCGGCATCGTGCTCGGTCAGATGGTCAAAGACCAGCCAGTCCTGGGCCGTGCGCTGCATCCAGGTTCCGATGTTGGAAACCAAAGCGCCAATGAACCAGATCCGGTAGTTGAGGATGTGCAGGGATTTGAAGGTGGACATCATCGCCAGCCTTCATGGTGCTCAACCCCGGATGGATTCAACTGTCTAGTCAGCCTCGCCGGCGGGTTCGTCGTCGTCGGACTCGTGTTCGTCTGACCCGTGTTCGTCTGACGCCGGAGCTGACTCCGGATCCGCCTCCGGAGCTGGTTCCGGAGTTTCGGCTGGCGTCGCCTCCGGCAGGGCCTCCCCCAGCGGTTCTTCGCCTTGCGGTTCCACAGGCGCGTCCTCTTCCCGGGAGTCTTCCGGGCGGACGCGCTCGGCCCACGGTATCCATTCGGGAGCCAGGATGGAGTCCTCGGATGGCAGCAGGCCCAGCTCGTTGACGGTGATCACCTTGGACCGGGAATTGCGGGTCAGCACGGCGTACCACTGCCACCCCAGGTAGCCGGACAGGCGCGACTCGAAGAGATGCGTGACCACACGGTCGCCCTCAGTCCGGGCAGCCAGGTGGATTCCGATTTCCGGCGCCTGGGCGATGCCCTCGATTGCCGCACGGGCAAAATCCACCGCAGCGGCCAGAACAGCGTCCGGCTTCCCGGTACGCCAAACGGGCACACCGGCGGGCGGCCTGGGCGCCGCTTTGGCTTTTGTCTGTTCAGGTTCCGGATTCATGAGGGGGCCTAAACGTCCAGCTCGTCGGCAACCTTACGCAGGGCGACGGCGATGGCCTTGCCCTTGGTGCCTTCCGGGTACTTGCCTGCGGACAGCGTTCCGGAGAGGTTGTCGAGCACAGACACGAGGTCCTGGACCAGGGGGGCGAGGTCTTTGGCGTTGGTCCGCTTCGCTTTGGCGATGGACGGTGTTTTGTCCAGCACACGGAGGCCAAGCGCCTGTGCGCCCTTGCGGCCGTCAGCTACCCCGAATTCAACTCGGGTGCCGGCCTTAAGCTCGGTTATGCCTTCGGGCAGCGACGATTTGGGCAGGAAGACTTCCTGGCCGTCCTCGCCCGCGAGGAATCCGAATCCTTTTTCCTTGTCATACCACTTGACCTTGCCGGTAGGCACGTAATCAACCTTCTTCGTTCTGAATTCCTGAGACACAGCCGGCAGCCACCGCATCCGCACCGATATGCGGGTTCAAGGTATGGCTGCCTGGTCCGTGTTGGTCTGTTCCTTCAAGGTTATCCTGCCTTGCGTCGGAATCCTGCTTTGGGCACCGGAGCCAGCCGGACTGTTAGCGTTACGTGCATGACACCCACGCGTTTCCGGCGGCCCCTGATGATTGTGGCAGCGGCCGCCGCACTGCTCTCCCTTGCTGCGGTTGGAACCGTCATGGCCATGGCCTTTTCCGGCATCGCAACACCGGTGTGGGTGACGTCAACAGCCCTTTACGGGCTTCCGCTGGCCTTCCTGCTGATGCTCTTCCTTGTGCTCGACGGCGTAGCGGGCAGGCGCCGGGCAGGAAAGCCCGGCGGGCGGTAACGTTGGACTGATGTCCCTTATCCGCGCGCTCAGCAAAGAACTGGAAGCCCGCAGCGACAATTCGTTGCGGGCGCTGTTCGCTGCGCGGCCGGATCTGATATCGCCGGGCGTTCCGGATTTTTCTGCCCTGGCCGCCAGGGCCAGTGCGCGGGTGAGCGTGCAGCGTGCGCTGGAACGCCTCAACCGGCCCGAGATGCAAGTGTTGGAAACCCTCCACCTGTGCACCAACACGGATACCGCACACAGCGCTTCGGCGGCGGTGCTGAAGAAGCTGATTTCCGGTTCCACCGTGGCGGCGATCGATCGCATACTGCTCTCGCTCCAGGAACTCGCGCTCGTGCACAGGGCCGAGCCGCCGCACGGCGTCGGCGCCGCCGGATCCAGGCAGCGCTTTTACCTGCCGGTGGGAAGCCTCAAGGACGTGGTGGGCATCTACCCTGCCGGTCTGGGCCGGAGCTACACCGAGCTGGTGAGGCTGCAGCCGGCTTTCGCCCAGCGTGTGGTCCAGCTGGTCGCTGAGCTCCACCACAGCGGCGCCACCATCCACCAGGCCACCACCCCCATGGAGGCTGCGCTGGCGCTGCATCACTGGACGTCTTCGCCTGATGCGCTGCGGGCAATCCTGGCCACCGCACCGGAACGCACGACGGCGCTCCTCGCCAGGTTCGGAAACTGGGCCATGGGTGCCGTCCCCCAGGCGCAACGCAAGGCGTCTGTGACGAACGAAGGAGCCGACGTCGGACCTGTCGACTGGCTGCTGGCCAGAGGCCTGCTTGTGCCGTTGGACGCCGCACACGTGGAATTGCCGCACAGCGTTGGCGTCTCGCTGCGCGGGGGCGCGGTGATTGACAACTTCACGCTGACTCCCCCCGTGGCCGAGCTTGGCCACACCAGCGCGATGCTCCGCAGGAATGCGGCCCTGGGCGCGATTGCCGAGACCCTGCGGCTCGTGGGCGAAATCCTCTTCAGCGCGCGGGAACAGCCGCTGGCCACCCTGCGGAGCGGCGGTGTTGGAGTCCGGGAGATGAAGCGGCTGGCCGATACGCTGCGGATTGAGCAGCAGCGGGCCGGGCTTCTCCTGGAGCTGTGCGGCCTGGCCGGCCTGCTGCGCCTGGACGTGGACAGCTCCGCCTGGATTCAGCCGCCGCAGCTGGAGTGGCTGACGCTGCCGCGGCAGGAACAATGGTTGTGGCTGGTAAACGCCTGGCTCGCGAGTGAGCGGGCCCCATCGCTGGTGGGTCAGCCCATCACCGGGCCGGCAGCCGGGCACGTTGCCAACCGGAATGCGGCCAACCGGAGTGCGGCCGGCAACACCATCAATGCCCTGTCTGCAGAGGCTCAGCGGCCGGATGCCCCGGTCATCCGGAAGCGGATTCTGGAAATCCTCAACGAACTCACTCTGGAAGCAGTGGCCCCGGATGGCAAAGCGCCGGTGCTTGACGCCGCCGCAGTGCTGCAGCGCGCCGAATGGTCACAGCCACGGATGGCCCGCCGCTTCAGTTCCCTGATCCGCGGGGTGCTGGCCGAAGCTGAAATGCTCGGGCTGATCGGCTCCGGAGCCCTGAGCCAGCTGGGAACGGCCATTGCCGGCGACAAACCGGACGACGCTCTGGGAATTCTGGGCGAACACCTGCCCGCCGCCCTGAACCACGTGCTGCTGCAGGCTGACCTCACGGCCGTGGCACCTGGTTATCTGGCGCCGGAGCTGAGCGAAAAGCTGCTCCTGATGTCCGATGCCGAAGGCCAGGGTCCCGCCACCATCTACCGCTTCTCAGTTGAGTCCATCCGGCGCGCCCTGGACGCGGGCCAGGACGCCGCCGCCCTTCTGGATTTCCTCCGGCAGCACTCGGCCACGGCGGTACCCCAGCCACTGGAATATCTCGTGGAGGACACCGCCGCCCGGCATGGCAGGCTGCGGGTGGGGAACGCCGCCAGCTTCATCCAGAGTGACGACGAGGCAGCCCTGATGGAACTGGCCGGAGAGTCCAATGCAGCGAGCCTGGGCCTCGCACGGATTGCACCAACGGTACTGATATCCCATGCCCCGCCGAGGGAAACGGCACATGTGCTGCGGGGGCTGGGACTCTCGCCGTCCGTCGAGGAGGGGGAGCCCGCCGTCGTGCGTCTGCGCCGAACCACAGCGGTGCCGAGCAGCACGCGCCCTGTCTATCGTGCGCCGCGGACGGCGCCACCGGAGGCCGACGTCGATGCCCAGCTTGCGGTCTTGCGGAACCTCGGGCCTGCTGCCGGCGGCAGCTCCAACGGCAGGCCCGCCGCGGCAAAGGTGACTGGCGGCGAGGAAGCCACCCAGCTGGGGCTCGAAACCCTGCAAAAAGCCATCCGGCTCAAACAGCGCGTCACCATGAACGTGGTGGACAGCCTGGGGAATGCCAACGTGGAAACGGTTGTTCCGGTATCGGTGGTCGGCGGACGCGTCAGGGTGTTTGACCCCGCCAAGGATACCGAGCGGGTGCTTTCCATCCACCGGATCATCGATATTGAGGCAGCGGAGGAAATGCACCAGTGAAGGATCACGCCGCGTGAACGATGGCCCCCTGATTGTCCAGAGCGACAAAACCATCCTGCTTGAAGTGGACCATGAGCAGGCAACCGAAGCCCGCCATGCAATCGCGGCCTTCGCCGAACTGGAACGCGCGCCGGAGCACATGCACAGCTACCGGCTGACGCCGCTGGGGCTCTGGAACGCAAGGGCGGCCGGGCTGGACGCCGAACGGGTGCTGGACACCCTGCTCAAGTACTCGCGTTTTCCAGTGCCGCATTCCCTCCTGATCGATATTGAAGAAACCATGTCCCGCTACGGGCGGCTGCGGCTGGAGAAGGATCCGCAGCACGGCCTGGTCATGCGCACCAACGACTACCCCGTGCTCGAGGAAGTCATCCGGGCCAAGAAGATCCAGCCGTTGCTGGGCCCTCGGATCGACGGCGAAACCGTGGTGGTCCACTCCTCGCAGCGTGGCCAGCTCAAACAGCTGCTGCTGAAAATCGGCTGGCCGGCCGAGGATCTTGCCGGGTACGTTGACGGCACACCGCACCTTATCGCTTTGAACCAGGACGACTGGAAGCTCAGGCCCTACCAGCAGCTGGCCGTGGAGAACTTCTGGGCCGGCGGCAGCGGTGTGGTGGTGCTGCCCTGCGGTGCCGGCAAGACCCTTGTGGGTGCGGCAGCCATGGCCACCAGCTCCACCACCACCCTCATTCTGGTGACCAACACCGTGTCCGCCCGGCAATGGAAAGACGAACTGCTCAGGCGGACCTCGCTCACGGAGGAAGAGATCGGCGAATACTCCGGGGCGGTCAAGGAAGTCCGGCCGGTCACCATCGCCACCTACCAGGTCCTCACCACCAAACGCGGCGGGCTGTACGCGCACCTTGAACTGCTGGACGGCAACGACTGGGGCCTGATCATCTATGACGAGGTCCATCTGCTGCCCGCCCCGATCTTCCGGATGACGGCGGATCTGCAGGCCCGCCGCCGGCTCGGGCTGACCGCCACGCTGGTTCGCGAGGACGGCCGCGAAGGCGAGGTCTTCAGCCTCATTGGCCCCAAGCGCTATGACGCACCGTGGAAGGACATCGAGGCACAGGGCTACATTGCGCCGGCGGACTGTGTGGAAGTGCGGGTGGACCTCCCCCGGGATGAGCGTGTTGCCTACGCCATGGCAGAGGATGCGGACAAGTACCGGCTCTGCGCCACATCGGATTCCAAGACCCCGGTGGTGGAGCAGCTCGTGGCCAAGCATAAGGGCGAGCAGCTCCTTGTGATCGGCCAGTACATCGACCAGCTGGACGAGCTCGGCGAACGCCTGCGGGCTCCGGTGATCAAAGGCGAAACCTCCGTAAAGGAACGCCAGAGGCTCTTTGAGGCCTTCCGCACCGGCGAGGTGCAGACCCTTGTGGTGTCCAAGGTGGCCAATTTTTCAATTGATCTGCCGGAGGCCTCGGTTGCCATCCAGGTGTCGGGTTCTTTCGGCTCCCGGCAGGAGGAAGCACAGAGGCTGGGCCGTCTGCTGCGGCCCAAGAAGGACGGCCGGGCAGCCCGTTTCTACTCGCTGGTAGCCCGCGACACCCTGGATCAAGAGTTCGCGGCGAGGCGCCAGCGCTTCCTGGCTGAACAGGGCTATGCCTACCGCATCATGGACTCCAAGGACGTGGACAAGGCCGTCTGAGAAACATGGACCTTCAGTCTGCGGAACTGCGCCGTGCCCTCCTCAAACTCGGCCCGTTGATGCCAAAAGAATCCATGGAACACACATCATCCACCCAGATAACTCACAGATTCTGGGAGCATCATGGGAGTTATGAAAAAGAACGGTCCAGAAGCCAAGCTCCTCGTTGTGGATGATGAACCCAACATCCGCGAACTGCTCTCCACTTCCCTGCGCTTCGCCGGTTTTGAAGTTGTATCCGCAGGCAACGGCCGCGATGCACTGGCCGCGGCCGAGCTCCATTCCCCGGACCTCGCGGTGCTGGACGTGATGCTTCCGGACATGGATGGTTTTACCGTCACCCGCCGGCTGCGCGCGGCGGGCAAACACTTCCCCGTGCTGTTCCTCACCGCCAAGGACGACACCGAGGACAAAGTCACCGGCCTGACCGTGGGTGGCGACGACTACGTCACCAAGCCATTCAGCCTGGACGAAGTAGTGGCGCGGATCCGTGCGGTGCTGCGCCGCACCCAGCCGCTGACCGATGATGACGCCGTCATCCGGGTTGACGACCTCGAGCTCGACGACGACGCCCACGAAGTGCGCCGCGGCGGCACCGTGATTGAGCTGTCCCCCACCGAATTCAAGCTGCTGCGCTACCTGATGCTCAACCCCAACCGGGTCCTCTCAAAGGCACAAATCCTGGACCATGTGTGGGAGTACGACTTCAACGGCGACGCCTCAATTGTGGAGTCGTACATCTCCTACCTGCGGCGCAAGGTGGACATTGATCCCGATGCCCCGGCCCTCATCCAGACCAAGCGCGGCGTGGGCTACGTGCTGCGGACGGCAGAGAAGCGCTGACGTTGCTGCACAAGTGGAAGTCTGCCTCGCTGAGGTCGCAGCTGGTCGCCATCATGATGGCCCTGATGTTTGTGGCCCTTACCGTGACGGGAGCGGGCACACTGACGCTGGTGCGCAGCTTTCTGCAGGGCCAGGTGGACGACAAACTCAAGGCCGCTGTGGACTCGGCACGGCAGCAGCGCTCCTTCGACCAGCTGCAGATTCCGAACCCGAGCGTACCCACTGATTATTCGCTGATTGTCCTCCGACCCGGCCAGCCGGCATATGTGTTCGGCGGCAGCAAGGATATCCGTCCGGATATCGAATCCATCTCGGCGGCAGAGGTCAGTGCCCGCCAAGCAAGGCCGTATCAGATCCGCGGCACTGACGGCCTCAACTGGCGGGTGGTGGCAGTCAACGTGCTGGAGGACAGCCAACGAAGCGCGGTGGTGATCGTAGGACTGCCGCTGGACCCTGTGGACGAAGTGGTGCAGCGCGCGGCGAATGTTGTGGTGGGCGTGGGCCTGCTCACCCTTCTGCTGGCATTCTTCATTGCAACCTGGACCGTCTCAAGGTCCTTCCGGCCGCTTGGGCGGGTGGAGAAGACCGCGGCTGCGATCGCCGCCGGAGATCTTTCCCGTCGTGTTGAAGTGGAGAACCCCGGTACCGAAGTGGGCCGGCTCGGCAGTTCACTCAATGCCATGCTTGCGCACATTGAAACGGCATTCGCGGCCCGGATGGCCTCCGAGGGCCGGATGCGGCGCTTTGCCGCCGACGCTTCGCATGAGCTGCGCACCCCGCTGGTCACCATTCGCGGGTTCTCCGAACTATACCGGCACGGCGCCCTGGCCACCGAAGAGGATGTCTCCACCGCGATGGGCCGGATTGAAAGCGAAGCCAAGCGGATGGGCTCCATGGTGGAGGACCTGCTGTTGCTGGCCAGACTGGATGAGCAGCGTCCCCTTCAGGAGAAGCCCGTGGATCTGCAGCTGATCGCGCACGACGCCGTGGTGGACACCCAGGCCAGTGACCGCGATCGTGTCATCTCGCTGACCGGACTCGACGGCGGAAGTGCTGCCCCCGCGCCGGTGCTGGGCGACGAAGCCAAGCTTCGGCAGGTGGTTGGAAACCTGGTAGGAAACGCACTCCGTTACACGCCTGAAGGAACTCCCATTGAGCTGGCTGTCGGCGTCCGTGCGGTTGAGGACGGCACCC
The DNA here is from genome assembly GCA_039636785.1 of Micrococcaceae bacterium Sec5.7. Taxonomy (NCBI): domain Bacteria; kingdom Bacillati; phylum Actinomycetota; class Actinomycetes; order Micrococcales; family Micrococcaceae; species Micrococcaceae bacterium Sec5.7. The sequence goes on from CP144169.1 coordinate 730,546, forward strand.
CCCGGTCCGTCATCGAGGTTCGGGACCACGGACCCGGCATTTCGGAGGGCGAGGCCCCCAAGGTCTTCGAACGCTTCTACCGGGCGGACACGTCGCGGACGCGTGAGACAGGCGGCAGCGGCCTGGGGCTGGCCATTGTGGCAGCCATTGTGGGATCACATGGGGGCTCCGTACGCGTTGAAACGACCGACGGCGGCGGCGCCACCCTGGTTGTCGCCCTCCCTGTCCGGGACGACCCCGAGGAAAATCATGACGGCGGCGCCAACAGCCATGGCGAGATCGAAGTTATCCACATACAGCATTAGGCCATGGCGCCGGCCGGGGCCGCGTCCGTAGGCTCGAGGTAATGGTCCGGAGATTGCCGGGCCGGACACCCAGCTTTCACCCACGTCGAGAGGCCTCCGCCATGAGCATCATTTCCGTCGATACCGAACTCCTCCAGCTCAAGTCAGCCAATGTCAAAGCCACGGTTGACCGCATCAGCGCGGACGTCCAGGCCATGAAGCGTGGCCTCGACGAGCTCCAGGCCACCTGGCGCGGATCCGCGGCAACCAACTTCCAGACGCTCGTCACCGAATGGACGCTCACGCAGGGCAAGGTGGAGGCCTCGCTGGCGTCCATCAACCTGGCGCTTGCCTCAGCGGCCTCCAGCTACGCCCAGGCCGAACAGGGTAACACCCAGCGGTTCAGCTAGCTGGTTCAGCCGAGGCCTCCTTCAATCAGGTGTTGGGGCTCAGGCTTCCGGAGTTCCCTGGTGGAAGCGGAGCCGCCATTGAGTGCCGTCCAGCACCCACAGCGAACTTCGGAGGGCCGTACCTGAGCGCGAGTAGCTTCGGTACGTCAGCAAGACCGCGCTGGTGCCGATACGGTCTGCGCCCAGAACTTCCAGCTCGGCCCTGTCCCCCGGGTCCCCCTCGAGGGACATCATCATGGCGTCACGGGTCCAGATCCGCCCTGAACTGCCAATCTCCGTGAACTCCGGATGCAGCAGAACACCGGTACGTCCAACATCGCTCCGGACATCCGGCCGGAGCAGCTCACGTTCCAGTGCCTCAACGGTTGACTCGGCGCTGGGCTCTCCGGACGGTTCGGCGGGTCCGCTGGCGAACGGATCGTTGTCCAATTCGCTGAACAGATCCGGTTCGCTGAACAGGCCCAGTTCTGATTCGGCAGGGCCGGCGGTATCGGTCGGCGCCGGGCCGGTTTCAGGAGCTGCCGGCGCCCCGGCAAATCCAGGACCGGAACGAGCGGCGACTCCCTGCTGAAAGGCCGTGGCCGCCGCCCGGGCACGTTCGTCCGCTGCCTCGTTCAGATCGTGGCCTGCATGGCCCTTGACCCATTCGAAGGTGTATTTGCGTCCCACAAGTTCGCGGTCGATCTCCTTGAGCAGCTCCACGTTGAGAACGGGCTTGCCGTCTGCCTTGCGCCAGCCCTTGCGCTTCCAACCCGGCATCCACTTGGTCACGGAATTGATGACGTACTGGCTGTCGCACAGAATCCGGAGGCCTTCGTCGCTGACGTGGGCCGTGGCCCGGAACAGATCCAGTACGGCCATCAGCTCGCCCTGGTTATTGGTGCCGTGTGGCCAGCCGCCTGCGCGCCAGCAATCGTCGTTGACATACCAGGCCCATCCGGCCGGGCCGGGGTTTCCTAAAGCCGAACCATCGGCTGCTGCAGTTATCGTCACTGATCCATCCTTGCAGATGGGCAGGACATCCGGATCCGCAACGGGACTGATCAGGATGGAAAGCGCTTGCCCGATTTTCATCCACGCCGGCGATGATTCACACCAGGATCAGTCTTCGAGCGAGAGAGCGCTTCCCGCAATGTCGACTCCGGGCATGGAGGCACACCGCGTCGCCAGAGGCTGTATGACCGGAAGACTCCGGACGCAGCTGAGGCAGACTTCAGAAAAGAAGTGGAGTCCGCGCCCGCCACCTTACGCAAGTAGCCTGGCTGTCCTTAAGCAGAATGCGGCCCCTCTGTGAGGGGCCGCATTCGTGTGTGGCTTGGGGGCCGGGAGGTTAGAAACCGCCCATACCGCCCATGTCGTCGCCGCCACCCATGGCCGGAGCGTTCTTCTCCGGCTTGTCGGCCACAACAGCCTCGGTGGTGAGGAACAGGCCGGCAATGGAAGCCGCGTTCTGCAGAGCAGAGCGGGTTACCTTTACCGGGTCGTTGACGCCCGCAGCCAGCAGGTCCTCGTACACGCCGGTTGCTGCGTTCAGGCCGTGGCCTGCGGGCAGGCCGCGGACCTTGTCCACAACAACGCCGGGCTCGTGGCCGGCGTTGAAGGCGATCTGCTTCAGCGGAGCTTCGAGGGCAACGCGGACGATGTTCGCACCGGTTGCCTCGTCACCTACGAGCTGCAGGTTCGCGAAGGCCTTGACGCCGGCCTGGATCAGAGCAACGCCGCCACCGGCGACGATACCTTCTTCAACTGCAGCCTTTGCGTTGCGGACAGCGTCCTCAATGCGGTGCTTGCGTTCCTTGAGCTCAACCTCGGTTGCGGCACCGGCCTTGATGACTGCAACGCCGCCGGCCAGCTTGGCCAGTCGCTCCTGCAGCTTCTCGCGGTCGTAGTCGGAATCGGAGTTCTCGATCTCGACACGGATCTGGGAAACGCGGCCTGCGATCTGGTCGGCGTCGCCTGCACCTTCGATGATGGTGGTCTCGTCCTTGGTGACAACAACCTTGCGGGCGCGGCCCAGCAGTTCGAGGCCGGCGGTCTCCAGCTTGAGGCCGACTTCCTCGGCGATGACCTGGCCACCGGTGAGGATGGCGATGTCTGCGAGCTGCGCCTTGCGGCGGTCGCCGAAGCCCGGAGCCTTGACGGCAACGGACTTGAACGTGCCGCGGATCTTGTTCACGATCAGGGTGGCCAGGGCCTCGCCCTCGATGTCTTCGGCAATGATCAGCAGCGGCTTGTTGGACGCCATGACCTTTTCGAGGACGGCAACCAGTTCCTTGACGTTGGAGATCTTGGAGTTGACCACCAGGATGTACGGATCCTCAAGGACAGTCTCCTGGCGGTCTGCGTCGGTGACGAAGTACGCGGAGATGTATCCCTTGTCGAAGCGCATGCCCTCAGTGAGCTCCAGCTCCAGGCCGAAGGTGTTGGACTCCTCGACCGTGATGACACCTTCCTTGCCGACCTTGTCCAGGGCTTCGGCAATGAGGTTTCCGATTTCGCTGTCACCGGCGGAGATCGACGCGGTGGCGGCGATCTCTTCCTTGGTCTCGATCTCCTTGGCGGAGGCGAGCAGTTCCTTGATGACGGCCTCGGTGGCCTTCTCGATGCCGCGCTTCAGGGAAAGCGGGTCAGCGCCGGCTGCGACGTTGCGCAGACCTTCCTTGACCAGAGCCTGTGCCAGCACGGTGGCCGTGGTGGTACCGTCGCCGGCGACGTCATCCGTCTTCTTGGCAACCTCCTTGACCAGCTCGGCGCCGATCTTTTCGAACGGGTCCTCCAGCTCAATCTCCTTGGCGATGGAAACGCCATCGTTGGTGATCGTGGGGGCGCCCCACTTCTTTTCGAGGACGACGTTGCGTCCACGCGGGCCGAGGGTGACCTTAACGGCGTCGGCGAGGATGTTCAGGCCCCGCTCAAGGCCGCGGCGTGCCTCTTCATCAAATGCAATGATCTTGGCCATAACGGCAGTAGTCCTTTCGGGACAGTCGTTAAGAATGAACCTTCGCTGCGGTGCCCGCGACGGACGATCCTTCACCGGCGGCCTCTGTATGCCGCACGGTTCGGGATCTCACCCCAGCAAGGTGTTTCTTTCGCTCCATGCACGGCTGCCGGGCTTCGCGCCGGCCGGAACCGGGCGTCGCTTTAGCAGTCAGTACGCAGGAGTGCTAAGTCAATAATTAGCACTCCCCCGGGGAGAGTGCAAGCACGGAACACGGAAAACCGGTCCAGCAGGCCCACAATTCGCTCCCAGCGATCAGCTGGCGGGCCGTGCGGCGGTTTCGCTGCCTGACATCTTGGCGTTGTTATCCGCCCCATATGTAAACACCATGTAGCTGGCGGAGGTCACGTCGCCGTTGGCATCGAATCTGATCAGGCCCGATTCGCCGTCGTAGTCCGCCGCTTTACCGGCTTTCATCGCGTCGCGGCACTCTTTGTACGTCTTGCAGACCCGGGCCCCGTCGCCGGACTGCTGTGAAGCGTTTTCGTCCTCCCCGGTTCCACCCGAAACGGCGATCAGGCTGGCTGCAATGGAGGTCCCGGCGTCGTCGTCCGCCAATGCAGCCGCCAGGGCAGCGAGGTTAACGGCGTCGTAAGTCTCGGCGGCGAACGTCATGTCCTTCAGCCCCGCGTCCACGGCCACAAGTTCGGCCTGGAAGTGGGCAGAGGGGAAAACGCCCGGGACGATGGCCTTGGCGCCGTCCAACGCATTTGACCCCAGCCCGGAACCGTACTGGTTGTAGGCACCGTCGCTGAGAATGATCTTTTTGCCAGACAGCCCTGCGTTGTTCAGTTCTGCGATGGCACCCTGGGCGCCCTCCCTGGCAACCACAACGACGGCGTCCGGTGCCGCCGCTTTGGCCGCGGCCGCTGCCCCTTGGGCCTCGCCCGGCTTGAATTCGGCAGCCGTCACGGAATCAAGTCCGGCATCCTTGGCCGAGGCCGTTACGGCATTGGAGACATCGGTGCCGTAGCCGCCCGCTTCATAGACCACCGCAAGTTTTTTGGCCCCGCCGTCCTTCGCCAGTTTGACCAGCACGGGCGCCTGGGCGACGTCGGCGGCGCCCGTGCGGAAGTAGTATCCGCCGCTCTTGTACTTGCTGAGTCCGGCCGCTGTATTCGCCGGAGATATCAGCGTGATCTTCGCTTTGGACAGGACATCGATGGCGGCCGGCGCCCGGCTGGAGTCGGTAGGGCCGATCACAACGTCGGCCTTCGCACCCACGAGCGCCTTCGCCTGCGCAGCGGTGTCCTCGCCGACCGTTTCCGGAAGCAGCTCCACGGGTTTGCCTTTGTGTCCGCCCGCGGCATTGATTTCCTGGACGGCGAGTTTGGCTGCGGCCAGCTGCGAGGCATTGAGGAAGCCCTGCTTGCCGGTGTTGTCCAAAATCAGGCCGATCCGGAGCGTTCCGTCGCCGCTGGCATCCACGGATTCCAGCCGGGCGTTTCCTGCCGGACCGGCGCACGCACTCACGGCAAGCACAGCCAAAGCTCCCACCACGGTAGCGCGGACAAACCGCTGGCTGCCCGAACGGCGGCGGACAGTCGGTTTGACGGCCGGCTTGGCGGCGTCCGGGGCCGGAACGGTCACTAGACCGGCCGGACGCTTTCGGCCTGCGGGCCCTTCTCGCCTTCGCCGATCTCGAGTTCCACGCGCTGGCCCTCGTCAAGGGCGCGGTAGCCGTCACCCTGAATGGCGGACCAGTGAACGAAGACGTCATCTCCGGAGTCGTCAACCGTAATAAAGCCGTAGCCCTTTTCGGCGTTGAACCACTTAACGGTTCCCAATGCCATGATTTCCACGCTTTCAGTAGCTTCCGTAAGGCCCACGCCAATGTGCGCCGCAAATTACGTATCGAAGTCTGAAAATACTCTAACCACTGGCCCTTGCCCTTGCAGAGCTTCACAGGCGGGTCGGCACCTAATAGTTATTCAGGTGTAACCGAAACCGCTATTCGAATCCGGGGCCCAGCACGACAACCACCGGGACCTGGAACTCAGTGCTGTCCACGAGGGTGGTGATCTTCAGGAGCGCCCCGAGCGCCTCCGCATTGGCCTTCTGCGCCTCACCGGCGTAGAAGATCACAGATGTCTGCTGCGGGGCTCCGCCCCAGTTGCCCACTTGCCCCAGCGTCCAGCCGTCAGCCTCGACCGTGGCGCTGACGCGGCTGGCAAGTCCTGCCGCACCGGACCCGTTATAGACATCAATCGGCTTGGTTTTGTCCACGCCTGCAAGGGTGGGTGTGGGCGTGCTCGACGGCGTTGGGCTCGCCGACGGTTCCGGGCTGGCAGACGCTGCGCCAGCCGAAGGCGATGCCCCCGCGGTTGGCGTCCCGACGCCCACAGCGGACGGGCTGACGGGTGGCTGGAAGCCGAGCTTGGGCAGAATCAGGAACGCGACCAGACCTATGGCCAGGGCAGCGACACCAACCGCGAGAATGGGCAGCAACCGGCGCCGGGGCGGCTCTGAGACTGCCCGGTGGACACCCTGGCGGGAGGAGGTCTCCGGGACCCTGTCGAATTCGTCACGAGCATATTTGGTCATGGTGGAGAGGCATCCTTGTTGATTGCTGCTGATGGCTCAGCACTAACGTTACGCGTCAGAACCAAGGCGGCGCGCGGTACGCGCCCGCTGACGTGACGTACGTAGTCTACGCAATCTCTTGACCAGCATGGGATCGTGGGCCAGCGCATCTTCAGTATCGATCAGCGCGTTAAGGAACTGATAGTAGTGTGTGGCCGAGAGGTCGAACAGCTCCCGGATGGCCTGCTCCTTGGCTCCCGCGTACTTCCACCACTGCCGTTCCAGAGCCAGCATCTGCTGATCCCGCTCGTTCAGAGGCGAGTCGCGCCAACGGAAGCCAGCAAGCAACGAGCCGCTGTTGTCCGGTTCCGGCATGTGGTCCTGCGCTGGTTCGGCCACAACACACTCCTTCGCTGGCTCCGGCAAAAGTCTCACCCCCATGCTACGGGTGAATAACATGGTTGTCATTTGCACGGCCCGGTCGTCGACTGGGCAACCGGCACTGCTTTCTGCCGGCTCCTGAGCTCGTTCCCCATGCAACAACGGAGCCGACACAGAAAACACTGCCACCCGCCGACTTATGTCTGGATCCTGCGAGAATGGGAACCGTGTTTGATTCTGAACCTTTGTTCGAGCTCACGGTGCCTGAATCCGAAACTGTTGGCTTTGCTGAGATGGCGCGGCTGCCGCTGGGTGAATTGCTGCCTTCTGACTGGGCTGCCGCGTTGGCCCCGGTGGAGTGCGAGCTGCGTGGTGTTTTGGCCTTTCTTGGTGCGGAGGTGGCGGCGGGGTATCCGTTGCTGCCGTCGCCGTCGAACGTCCTCCGGGCCTTCCGGCAGCCGCTGGCCGACGTGAAGGTACTTGTTGTGGGCCAGGACCCTTACCCCACGCCGGGACACGCCGTCGGGCTGTCATTCTCCGTGGACGGGCGCACCCGGCCCATCCCCCGCAGCCTCGCCAACATCTACAAAGAACTGGAAGCCGATCTCGGAATCCCCGCCCGTGTGCACGGGGACCTGAACGCATGGGCTGAACAGGGCGTGCTGCTGCTCAACAGGGTCCTGAGTGTCCGGGCCGGGGCCGCCGGCTCACACCGTGGCAAAGGCTGGGAGGTGATCACAACGGCGGCAGTAACCGCTGTGGTTGACCGCCTCGCTGCCGATGGACGCCGGGCACCGCTCGTGGCGGTGCTGTGGGGCAAGGATGCTGCAAGCGTGCGCCCCCTGCTGAGGGAAACGCCGGTGGTATCCAGCGCGCACCCCAGCCCTTTGTCCGCCTCGCGGGGCTTCTTCGGCTCGCGGCCATTCAGCCGGTCCAACGCCCTGTTGCAGGAGCAGGGCGCCGGCCCGGTGGACTGGGAGCTGCCCCCGACTTCTTAGCCTAGGCTTACTTCCATGACTCCAGTTCCCGCCGCCACCTCTTCCACCCGGAACACCCGTCCCCAGACGAAGCTCACGGTGCTGCGCCGCGAGGAATTATCTCCCCACATGGTCCGGATTGTGGCCGGCGGTGCCGGCTTCGCTGGCTACATCAACAACGCGTTTGTGGACCGGTACGTCAAGATCGCCTTTCCGCAGCCGGACATTGCGTACCCTGAGCCGCTCGACCTGTGGGCCATTCGCGAATCCATGCCGCGCGAACAGTGGCCGTATACCCGGACGTACACGGTGCGCTGGGTGGACGAGGCCGCTGAGGAGCTTGCCGTTGACTTCGTCGTCCATGGTGACGAAGGACTCGCAGGCCCTTGGGCGGCCGCGGCCAAACCGGGTGACGGCCTGATTTTCACCGGCCCGGGAGGAGCCTACAACCCGGATCCGACGGCGGACTGGCACCTGTTAGCCGGCGATGAGGCCGCCCTGCCTGCCATCGCCGCAGCGGTTGAATCGTTGCCGGCGGACGCCCGCGGCATGGCGTTTCTGGAAGTGGATAGCGACGCCGATGTCCAGTCAATTGCGGCGCCAGCCGGACTGGAGCTTGTGTGGCTGAAACGCAAGGGTGTCCCCGCGGGGGCCAGTGACCTGCTGGTCAACGCCGTGCGGGACGCGCAATGGCCCGCCGGCCGTCCTGACGTCTTCGCCCACGGGGAGCGCGGCTATATGAAGAGTCTGCGCGAGGTGCTTTTTGTGGAGCGCGGCCTTGATCGCAAACAGGTTTCCCTGTCCGGGTACTGGGCCACGGGCAGGGTCGAGGACGACTTCCAGGCCGAGAAGAAACTGCCCATAGGCAAGATCTGAAGCACGCTTCAGCGGATGCGGGGACGTCTAACGGCGGCGCGCACGCCGCCGCTCGTTGCTCGCCAGGCTTCGGGTCAGGGGGCGGGCAAGGGTATCCCCCAGAACGACTCCGCCGGCAGCGCCCAGCACAATGGCGCCGGCGCTGAGCATGCCTCCGGCACCCAGCAGGATCTCGGATTCCTCAATGGTCAAAACATACATTGACCGGAATATGGTCAGCCCGGGCAACAGAATCAATGCTGCCGGCACGGCAACCACCAGCTGCGGGGCACCCATCTTCAGCGCCACCACCCGCGCCAGCAAACCGATGACAATCGCCGACAAGGCGGGCGCAAATCTGTCCCCGATGCCGAATACCCCTGCAAAGTAGAGCACCAGATAACCAACCACCCCCACCGCAGCGGTGGGCAGAAGCAGCTTCCAGGCGGTCTGCTCTGTAATGCCGATCGCTATGACAGCGATGGCAATAAGGACGACCACAAACCATAAGTCATACGCTGGCGGGAATGTTTTGGTAACGTTAATCGCTTGCATTCCGGTCATGGCACCCACCAGAAACGCGACGGCGATGCCGGCCACGAGCGCGCCGAACGTCAGCATGGTGGACAGGAACCGGCCCGCGGCTGTCACCGGAAATCCGTTGATGGCGTCCTGCACCGACGACACCAGCCGTCCGGTGGGAAGCAGCAGCAGAATGCCGCCGACCACAACAATCGCCGGCGCCGCCGTTACACCGACCTGATACAAGAGCAGAGCGATGAAGGTGACCAGAAACGAACATGATGCCGTGGTGAAGAAGTCCGGAACACGCCACCGTCCCAGTTGCCGCGCGAGCAGGCTGATCAGGATGTTGGAGACAAAGGCTATGGCAGAAGCCCCCGGGCCGCCGCCAAGCACGCCAACGTAAACAGCCGAGAATACCCCGAAGGCCACCGTGACCATCCAGCGCGGAAACGGTTTGGGGCTGGTGATGGCTTCATCAAGACGGCGGATGGCCTCATCCCTGCCCACACCCCCGGCCACGATGTCCGTGACCAGCTGATGGACCTTGGCCAGGCCGGCGTAGTTGTTCGTCCAGGAACGCACCACGCGCAGGAGGGAGATGGGCGTCTGGTCCTTGGGCGCATAGTTGATGGCCACCGATTGGTTGGTGATATCCACCTCGATGTTCTTCAGGCCCAGGGCGGCAGTGACGGCGATGATGCTTGTCTCCACCTCCAGGGCTCCGGCGCCGTATCTGAACATGGTTTCAGCCAGATGAAGGGCGAAGTCGAGGGTCTTGCGGGCGGACGTGTCCACGCCGCCCACCTGGATCATGGGGTTGGCATAAGGACTGCCGGCGAGACGGTCCACAATGCTCATCGGTGCGGTGGGCGGGCTTTCGCCCTGGACCAGCCTGCGCAGCATCCGCTTGGCCGCCGCGTTCTGACGCAACTGGTCAGGCGAGAGTGGCTCGGTTTTGGGCAGCCCGTCAGTGTGCTGCCGCTTGGAATGCGGCCTGCCGGGGCCGTCTGGTTTTTTGGTCATACAGCCCTTCCCTCCATGGCATCACAGCCGGTCTAGTAGAACTGTTGTCCCGTTCTCCGCGTATAGACCTGGCGCGCCACGCGCTCGCCCGCCGCCATCCAGGCCCGGTACTTGAGGGGGCTGAGGATCTGGTCGTAACACCCCACGAAATCCGTGACGGTTTTGCTGAAGCTCGTTTTGAACAGCCCCAGCCCATGGAACGGGTTGGACGTGTCCTTGAGTCTGTCGCTGGGCGGTGTCCCGCAAAAATCATATTCCGAGCAGCCAAGTTCCTTGAGTTGGTTGATGGCAGTCCACTGAACCAGGTGCGAATCGCCATACTGGCTGCGTTTCTGAAGCGAGCCGCCGTCCTTGTAGGTTGCCTTGCGGCCGTAGTTGATCACAAAGGCGCCCACGGACGGGACACCGTTCTCGTAAACGAACAGAAGCCGTCCCTGGCTGCGGTTAATGAAGTTGGTCCAGAACTGCCGGTAGTAGCCGTATTCGCGGACCCGCACCTGTGACTTGGCTTCCACTGTGGTGGTCATCAGCGAGTACATCGCCTTGAAGTTCTCTTCCGTGGGCTCCACATTGTGCACTTCCACGCCTTCGCGGATCGCACGGCGGACAGCATTCCGGCCACGCGCGTGCAGCTTGCGCAGCAACTGGTTCTCCTCAGGGGAGATGTCCAGCAGCGCCGTGGAGTCGTTCGGCTGAAGGTTGTGGGTCTTGACCAGGCCTGCGCCTTCTATAACCCGGCGGGCCTCGTCGGTCAGGACAATGTCCGGCTCGATCTTGATGGCAAAAACGCCCAGCCGAGCACGCTTGACGAACTCTGCATTTGCTTTGGCGATCCCCGGGATGTCCTCGACGTCCGCCACATCGGGTCCCTTGATGAGGTACCAGAGCTTACCCAGGACCGGGAAGGACTTTTCCAGCAGCAGGTTGTAGCTGGAGTAGTCGGACGTTTCGTAGACCAGGTACAGCGGTTTCCACCCGAAATGCTGTTTGACGTCGGCGAAGGCTTCGGACTGAAGCAGGTTGCCGCCATTGGGATTCCCGGTGACGTTCGAATCCCAATTGGCTACCTCCTCGGCGGAGGCAAAGCGGGCAGTGAATTCTCGCAAGTGTGCCTGGTTCAAAACGTGCGACATCCAATCTTTGCGTTCGGTGCTTCGGCTGCACGCCCCGGGCGCGCAACCTCAAGTCTATCGGCCACGCCTTAGCGCACGCGAAAGAGTCCGGCAGCGGCGCCAACCACCGGCACCGAGCTGAGGACCGAGGACGGAGGTCGGCGAAAAGTCGTCTTGACTCCCGGTCCCGCCTTGGCAAGTGTGGGAGCATGCAAGCCCTTCACTCAGAAAACCCCGCAGGCGCCCGGCAGCGGCCCGTCCGCCTGCGCCCGTACATTTCCTGGATCGTCGTTGCCGTAAGCCTCAATGTGTGGGCGGCACTCGACAACTGACTCCGAACGAAAGAAGCAGGCTCAAAATCATTTCACTGCGATTCACGCCGTTACCGTGGTCCGTCCAGGACCACGTTCTTCTCCTCGGCAATACCGACGGCCGTGTGGTGGCGTTCAGCGTTGACGGACTCCGGCATGAGGGCGTACCGCTGGAACCGGGGGCCCGCCATGTCTTTCCCTGGCACGAAATCCGTGAGCTGCGGCTGATCCCGGGCACGGCCGTCACGCCGTTTCCCTGGTTCAACGACTATCTGCTGCCCACCATGGGCACGGTTTTCGGCATTGATTACTACGACACCAACAATGCCAACCGCAGCGTCCTGCGGATCGTCACGTCGGACTTCGACGAACACAATCTAGCCATCGAGCCCCATTACCCGGCGGGCATCGGCCGGCTGGACGGCAGACGGGCAGCACGGTTCGTTGACCGGCTTTTTGCCGAGCCCGAGTTCCGGCTGCTGCTCGCCTATCCTGAGCAGCTGCTCCCGGCGCTGCGGTAGGGCTCAACCGGCCCGGCTACCGGGCCTTGCCAGGCGGCGAGCCCCAGCTGACAGCCTCGACCATCCGATTTCGACGGGCTCTACCGCCGGGATGGAGCCCGTCAGCACTCCACCACGTTCACGGCCAGGCCGCCCATGGCGGTTTCCTTGTATTTGGAGCTCATGTCCTTGCCGGTTTCCCGCATGGTCACGATCACCTCGTCCAGGGAGACCCGGTGTGTGCCGTCGCCCCAGAGTGCCATCTTGGCGGCGTTGATGGCCTTGGCGGCGGCAATGGCGTTGCGTTCGATGCACGGGATCTGCACCAGCCCGCCGATCGGATCGCACGTCAGCCCGAGGTTGTGTTCCATCGCGATTTCCGCTGCGTTCTCCACCTGCCCGGGAGTGCCGCCCATAACCTCGGCCAGACCTGCAGCCGCCATGGACGACGCCGAACCCACCTCGCCCTGGCAGCCCACTTCGGCGCCGGAAATGGAGGCCTGTTCCTTGTACAGCACCCCGATGGCACCGGCCGTCAGCAGGAACTTCACCACAACGTCGTCGCGGTCCTGCTGGGTGGCCTTGTCCATGCCGGGGGCGAAATGCAGTGCGTAGTACAAGACGGCGGGGATGATGCCCGCGGCCCCGTTGGTGGGGGCAGTGACCACGCGGCCGCCGGTAGCGTTCTCTTCGTTGACGGCGAGGGCTATCAGGTTGACCCACTCCTGCCAGTACTTCGGGTCCCGGTCCTTGTCCTCCTTGAGCAGCCGCTCGTGCCAGTCGGGGGCTCGCCGGCGGACCTTCAGTCCGCCGGGCAGCAGGCCTTCGCGCTTGATGCTGATCTCAACGCAGCTTTCCATCACCGAGTAGATGTGGAGGAGGCCCTCGCGGATCTCCTCTTCGGTCCGCGAGGCACGCTCGTTGACGAACATGATCTCGCCGATGGACAGGCCCTTGGACTGGCAGCGGCCCAGCAGTTCCGCAGCGGTGCGGAATGGCAGGGGCAGTTCCTTCTTTGACTCGTCGAGTTCCTTGAGGGCTGCGTCTTCCTCGCCTTCGCGGACGATGAATCCGCCACCCACGGAGAAGAACGTGGCCTCGTGGAGGACCTCGCCGGCCTCATCCGAGACGGCGAACTTCATGCCGTTGGTGTGGCGTGGCAGCACGGTGAGCGGGTGCATGATCATGTCCTTGACCGCATACGGCAGCGGGACGCCTTGCCCCGATAAACCTGCGCCGGCGAGCTGCAGCGTGCCGGTTTCTGCGATGGCCGCAAGCCGTTCTTCAACTTCGTCAGGGAGGATGAGCTCGGGGTGGAAGCCTTCGAGTCCCAGCAGGATTGCGGTCATGGTGCCGTGGCCGTGGCCGGTAGCCGCCAGCGAGCCGTACAGATCAACGCGCAACGATGTGGCGAGGTCCAGTTTGCCGGAGGACCTGAGCTCCTGGGCAAACACCGCCGCTGCCCGCATGGGGCCCACGGTGTGTGAACTGGACGGTCCTATTCCGATGGAAAAAAGGTCGAAGACTCCAACGGCCATTGTCGGTTCCTAACTAGGTCTTGCTTCGGTCCGGCAGATGGTCCTGCCGGATGTACGACGCCGGACGCCGGTGATCGAGCCTGTCGAGATCCAGAGGGTTTCGACAGGCTCAACCGCCGGGGTGGGCACGCGTCTTACTTAACTCAACGAAAAACGCCGGGCAGAAATTCTACCTAGGCGAGATTCGCCACGCCCGGGTAGAGCGGGTGTGCGGCGGCGAGTGCCTCCACACGGTGACGCAGACCGGAAAGGTCCGCGCCGGCGTCGGCAATCAGTGCCTCGGCGATGATGTCCGCAACCTCGCGGAAGGCGGCTTCCCCGAAACCTCTGGTAGCCAGCGCGGGAGTACCGATGCGCAGACCGGAGGTGACCATCGGCGGACGGGGGTCAAACGGGACGGCGTTGCGGTTGACGGTGACGTCGATCTCCGCCAGCCGGTCCTCCGCCTGCTGGCCATCCAGTTCGCAGTTGCGCAGGTCAACCAGGACCAGGTGCACATCGGTGCCGCCGGAGATCACGGAGATCCCCTTGGCCGTGACGTCGGGCTGGACCAGACGCTCGGCCAGGATCCGGGCACCGGCCAGCACACGCTCCTGGCGCTCCTTGAACTCGGGGGAAGCGGCGATTTTGAACGCCACGGCCTTGCCGGCGATCACATGCTCCAGCGGGCCGCCCTGCTGGCCGGGGAACACGGCCGAGTTGATCTTCTTGGCGATGTCCGCGTCGTTGGTCAGGATGATGCCGCCGCGCGGACCGGCGAGGGTCTTGTGCGTGGTGGAGGTGGTGACGTGGGCGTGCGGCACCGGCGACGGGTGCAGCCCTGCAGCCACCAGCCCGGCGAAGTGAGCCATGTCCACCATGAGGTAGGCGCCCACGGAATCGGCGATCCGGCGGAACTCGGCGAAGTCCAGCTGGCGGGCGTAGGCGGACCAGCCGGCAACGATCAGCTTCGGCTGGTGCTCCTGGGCCAGGCGCTCCACCTCGGCCATGTCGATCCGGTGGTCCTCCTCGCGGACCTGGTACGGGATCACGTTGTACAGGCGGCCGGAGAAGTTGATCCGCATGCCGTGCGTCAGGTGCCCGCCGTGGGCCAGGTTCAGTCCCATGATGGTGTCGCCGGGCTTGATCAGCGCGTGCATCACGGAGGCGTTCGCCTGGGCACCGGAGTGCGGCTGGACGTTTGCGTATTCGGCGCCGAACAGGGCCTTCACACGGTCAATGGCCAACTGCTCCACGACGTCCACGTGCTCGCAGCCGCCGTAGTAGCGCTTGCCCGGGTAGCCCTCGGCGTACTTGTTGGTCAGCACCGAGCCCTGCGCCTGCATCACGGCCACGGCAGTGTGGTTCTCCGAGGCGATCATTTCCAGGCCGTCACGCTGACGGGTGAGTTCGTCGTCGATCTTCGCGGCGATCTCCGGGTCCAACTCGGCAAGCGTTGCGTTCAGGCTCGCTGAGGCAACCGCTTCAAAGGTTGCCGTCCCTGCTGCCGCGCTCACAGCTCGCCGCCGTTCTTGGACGCGTAGTCCGCCGCGGAGAGCAGCGGGCCCTCGGACTCTGCGGCCACCTTGAAGAGCCAGCCGGCACCGTACGGATCGTTATTGATGAGCGCAGGATCGTCGACGACGGCGGGGTTCAATTCCGTGACCTCGCCGGTCACGGGGGCGTACAGATCCGAAACGGACTTGGTGGACTCCACCTCGCCACAGGTCTCGCCCGCAGTCACAGTGGAACCGAGCTCGGGCAGGTCAACGTACACAATGTCGCCGAGGGCATCAGTGGCCACGGCGGAGATGCCAATGGAGACCACGTTGGACGCGGCATCGCGCGCAACCCACTCGTGCTCGTCGGAGTACTGCAGTTCAGGGGCAACTTTAGCCATGTTTGGTTCCTTAAGTTCGGAGTGAAAAGTTTACTTCTGGCGCTTGTAGAACGGGAGGGCTATTACTTCGAAGGGCTCGGCCTTGCCGCGGAGGTCGATGTCCAGGGCGGTGCCCGGTTCGGAGTGCTCGATGTCCACGTACGCCATCGCAACCGGGTAGCCGAGGGTGGGGCTGGGCTGGCCGGAGGTGACTTCGCCAACCACGTTGCCGTTTTTCAGGACCGGGTAGTGCCCGCGGCCGGCGCGGCGGCCCAGGCCCTTGAGGCCAACGAGCTTGCGGCCGCTGGTGGAACCGGCGCCTGCTGCCTTCTTGGCCTCAAGCGCTGCCTTGCCCACGAAATCGCTTTCCTTGGCGAGCGACACGACCGGTCCCAGCCCGGCTGCGAAGGGGTCGCCTTCGAGGGAGAGCTCGTTGCCGTAGAGCGGCATGCCGGCTTCGAGGCGGAGAGAGTCGCGGGAGGCGAGCCCCGCAGGCGTCAGCTCCCCATCTTCGGCAATGGCAACGATTGCCTGCCAGAGGGCAGCGGCGTCGTCGTTGTCCACGAAGATCTCAAAACCGTCCTCGCCGGTGTAGCCGGTGCGGGCCAGCAGGAGTTCCTGGCTGCCGCCTGCGAACGAGAACGCAACCTCGACCGCAGCGTAGTACTTGAGCCCGGTGACCCGCTCGTGCTGCACCGCCGGAACCAGACGCAGCAGGATTTCCTCTGCCTTGGGGCCCTGCACCGCGATCAGCGAGGTGGCTGCGGACACGTCCTCAACAACCACGTCGAAGCCTGCGGCGCGCTCGGCGAGAGCTGCTGCAACTACCGTGGCGTTGCCGGCGTTGGGTACCACCAGGAACTTGTCGGTGCTGTCCTCGCCGGCGTCCGCCGAAGCGGGCCGGCGGTACGTGATGAGGTCGTCGATGATGCCGCCGTCCTCGTTGCAGATCAGCGAGTACTTGGCCTTGCCCACTGACATCGCGGAGATTTTCCCCACCAGCGCGTAGTCCAGGAAGGCGGCGGCGTCCGGGCCGGTGATCCAGACTTCGCCCATGTGGGAGAGGTCAAAGATGCCCGCGGACTGCCGGACGGCGTGGTGCTCTGCCAGCTCGGAGCTGTATTTGAGCGGCATCTGCCAGCCGCCGAAATCGGTGAAGGAGGCGCCGAGCTTCTTGTGCTCTTCATAAAGGGCCGTGTAGTTCTCAGTCATGGTTGTCAGTCCTCAGTTCGCAAAGTCTTCGATGGGAGGGCAGGAACAGATCAGGTTACGGTCGCCGGCTGCGCCGTCGATCCGGCCAACGGGAGGGAAGTACTTGTCCTGCTTGAGTGCGGGCAGCGGGAAGACGGCCTGCTCGCGCGGGTACTCCCGTGCCCAGTCCGAGCTGATGACCGCGGCGGCGGTGTGCGGTGAATTCCGCAGCGGGCTGTTTTCCACTGTGAAGTCGCCGTTTGCTACCTGGTCGATTTCGGCCTTGATGGAGATCATGGCCGCAATGAATCGGTCGATCTCCACAAGGTCCTCGGACTCGGTGGGTTCCACCATGAGGGTGCCGGCAACCGGGAACGCCAGTGTGGGTGCATGGAAGCCGTAGTCGATGAGGCGCTTGGCCACGTCCTCCGCAGTGACGCCGGTCGTGGCTGTCAGTTCGCGGAGATCCAGAATGCATTCATGCGCCACAAGGCCCCCTTCGCCGGTGTACAGCACCGGGAAGAAGTCGTTGAGCCGGGAGGCGATGTAGTTGGCCGCCAGCAGCGCCGACTTGGTGGCATCGGTGAGGCCCTGTCCGCCCATGAGCTTGACGTAGGCCCAGGAAATCGGCAGCACGCCGGCGGAGCCGTAGCGCGAAGCGGAGATCGGGGTTCCTGCGGCGCCGTTGGACGGGTCTGCGGCGTTGCCCGGCATAAACGGTGCAAGGTGAGCCTTGGCTGCAACCGGGCCAACGCCCGGGCCGCCGCCGCCGTGCGGGATGCAGAAGGTCTTGTGCAGGTTCAGGTGGCTGACGTCGCCGCCGAATTTGCCTGGCTGGGCCAGGCCCACGAGCGCGTTCAGGTTGGCACCGTCGATGTACACCTGTCCGCCAGCCGCGTGGACGGCATCGCAGACCTCGCGGACGTCGGCGTCGTACACACCGTGAGTGGACGGGTAGGTGATCATGATGGCCGAGAGGGCATCCTTGTTGGCCTCGATCTTGGCGTTGAGGTCATCGTGGTCGATGGTGCCGTCGGCGGCGGTGGCCACTACAACCACCTTCATGCCGGCCAGCACCGCCGAGGCGGCGTTGGTACCGTGGGCCGAGGCCGGGATGAGGCAGACGTTGCGCTGGTCATCGCCGCGGGACAGGTGGTAGCCGCGGATCGCCAGCAGGCCGGCGAGCTCGCCCTGGGAGCCGGCGTTGGGCTGGATGGACACCTGGTCGTAGCCGGTGATCTCGGTGAGCTGGGCTTCGAGGTCGGCGATCAGCTCACGCCAGCCCTCGGTCTGCGAATCCGGGGCGAACGGGTGGATCGAGGCGAACTCCGGCCAGGAAATGGCTTCCATCTCGGCGGTGGCGTTCAGCTTCATGGTGCAGGATCCCAGCGGGATCATGGTGCGGTCCAGTGCGAGGTCGCGGTCGGACAGCCTGCGGACGTAACGCAGCAGCTGGGTCTCCGAGCGGTGCGTGTTGAACACCGGGTGCTGCAGGAAATCGGAGGAACGTTCGACGGCGGTGTCCAGGGCGAACGCGGAAACGTCGCCTTCCACGGATGCTCCGAAGGCGGCGACGACATCGGCGACGATGGCCGCCGTTGTTGTTTCATCCGCGGAGATGCCAACGGTGTCCGCGTCGATACCGCGGAGGTTGATGCCCTTCGCTTCGGCGGCGGCAACAATCTCCGCGGCCTTGCCCGGCACTGAGACAGTGACGGTGTCGAAGAAACTCGTGTGCAGGACATCGAGGCCAGCCGCCTTCAGCGAGGCCGCAATGGTTTTGGCGTGGCCGTGGGTGATCTCGGCGATCGCCTTCAGGCCTTCGGGGCCATGGTAGACGGCGTACATGGAGGCCACGATCGCCAGCAGGGCCTGGGCCGTGCAGATGTTGGACGTGGCCTTTT
This sequence comes from Micrococcaceae bacterium Sec5.7, assembly GCA_039636785.1. Classification (NCBI taxonomy): domain Bacteria; kingdom Bacillati; phylum Actinomycetota; class Actinomycetes; order Micrococcales; family Micrococcaceae; species Micrococcaceae bacterium Sec5.7. The sequence continues at coordinate 748,936 of CP144169.1, forward strand.
CGCGGCGGATGTGCTGCTCGCGGGTCTGGAGGGCCAGCCGGTAGGCCGGTATGCCGGCATTGTCTTTGGAGACACCAACCAGGCGGCCAGGCATGGAGCGCTCCAGGCCCTTCTGCACCGCCATGTAAGCGGCGTGCGGTCCGCCGTAGAACAACGGAACACCCAGGCGCTGGGCGGAGCCGACGGCGATGTCCGCGCCCTGCTCGCCGGGAGGCGTGATCAGTGTAAGCGAGAGCAGATCGGCGGCCACGGTCACGAGTGCGCCGCGCTCCTTGGCGGCGGCGATGACCCCGGAGTGATCGAACACCCGGCCGGAAACGCCGGGCTGTTGCAGCACAACACCGTTGATAACGCCGTCGGGCAATCCTTCGGAAAGGTCAGCCACTTCGACTTCGAAGCCCAGCGCTTCAGCGCGGCCACGCACGATGGCGATGGTCTGCGGCAGGCAGTCGGCGTCCAGGACGGTTTTGCCGTCGTGGGCGGCCTTGTTCTTGTTGGCGCGGCGCATCATCAGCACGGCCTCCGCCACGGCGGTGGCTTCGTCAAGCAATGAGGCGTTGGCGATGGGCAGTCCCACGAGGTCCTGCACCATGGTCTGGAAGTTCAGCAGCGCCTCGAGCCGGCCCTGGGAGATCTCGGGCTGGTAGGGCGTGTACGCGGTGTACCAGGCCGGGGCCTCGAGGATGTTGCGGCGGATCACCGGCGGGGTCACGGTGTCGTAGTAGCCCTGACCGATCATCTGCACGGCCGTCTTGTTCTTCGCCGCGAGCCGGCGCAGCTCGGTGAGGGTTTCCACTTCGCTCAGCGCGGTGGTGAGCTCCAGCGGGGAGTCCTGCCGGATGTCATTCGGAACTGCTGTATCAACCAGGGCATCGACGGTGTCGTAGCCGATGGCCTTGAGCATGGCGTCGACGTCGGCCTGGCGGCGGGCGCCGATGTGCCGGTCAACGAAGGACGTGGAGGCTGAGTTAACAGTCAAAAGGAACTCCATAACTAAGGCGGCGCAGGGTACGCCACATTGATTCGGGTTCCTCCCCGCTCTGTATTGGACCTGAGAGTTTCCGCGCAGCCAGCTTTCGCATGGCCCCGCTTGCACCGTCGGTGAGCATGGCCTGTTCGGGTTCAGCATCCTCGGATCAACCTTGGACACATGAATGGACAGCCTGCTGCTTTCCAGAGTTGCCTTGCCGCGGCGGTACATGGGCCTGAGAGATTCCTGGGGAGGATTTGCTCCTACGGCGCCTGCTTGTACCTACTAGCAGAACTCTCCCGCCGCAGATCAAAGGCATATTCAATTGCTCGTGACCGCAGTCACAATGGCTATTATCCTACGCCCGGCGCCGAGGAGCAAATAAATTACTTCCGCCCGGCGGAGGCTAGCGGCGCAGCCGATCCAGGGCTGCCAGCAGGCTCTCGACGTCGGCCGCCGTCTGTACCGCTGTGCCGGACGGCCCGATCGAGAGCATGGCATTGAAGTAAAGCCCGTCCCCCATGTACAGCACGGCCCGGGCGATCGCCGGGCCGACGTCGATGGCTATTTCCTCCAGCCACCGCTGTTGGATACGGGCGAATCTGCGTCGCGTCTCCTCGTGCGCAACTTCAGCGAGCCTTGTGGCGGCCACCACCGCACGGTCAAGGGGCGTATCATCCCAGACCGAGGACCGGATGAAGTACGCCGCGGCGCCCTCGGGCGCCTGGGCCATGGCATCTGCATCGGCCGCTGCAAACTCATCAAGCCGGTCAAGCAGCACTCCAATCAATGCTTCCTTGTTGGGGAAGTGGTAAAGCAGCCCGCCCTTGGAGACACCGGCCCGCCTGGCGACGGCGTCCAGGGTGGCAGCACGCTCCCCCACCTCAATCAGGAGCGCTTCGAAGGCGTCGAGGACGGCGCCGCGGGCGACTGGGGTTCTGGCCATGATTCCTATCATGCACGGTTTGATCATTGTCGTTTCTTAACTATACCGTCTGGACGGTATAGTTAAGCTCATGACCACGTCCGCAGCCATCACCAACAACTCCTCCGACACCCCTGGACGCAAGAGCTCATGGCGCGACTGGCTCGCCCTGGGCCTGCTGATGTTCCCTGTCCTTCTGGTGGCCGTGGACAACACTGCCCTGACCTTTGCGCTGCCGGCGATTGCCCGCAGCCTGGAGGCCAGCGGGGTGCAGCTGCTGTGGATCGTGGACGCGTACCCGCTGGTGCTGGCCGGGCTGCTGGTGGCGATGGGCAGCTTCGGGGACAGGATCGGCCGCCGGAGACTGCTCATGATCGGTACAGCGGGCTTTGCCGCCGTCTCAGCCGTCACAGCTTTTGCGCCCACTGCAGAATGGCTCATCGCCGGACGGGCCGGCCTGGGAGTCTTCGGCGCGATGCTGATGCCGTCAACGCTGTCGCTGATCCGCAACATCTTCCCGGACGCCAACCGTCGCAGGCTGGCCGTTGCCATCTGGGCAGCGGGATTCTCCGGCGGTGCCGCACTGGGCCCGATCTTCGGCGGCTGGCTGGTGGAGCACTTTTGGTGGGGGGCTGTGCTGCTCGTGGCGGTTCCCATCATGCTGCCCCTGCTCGCTCTTGGCCGGGCGTTCATTCCGGAATCCAGGGACCCGAATCCGGGCCGGGTGGACGTGCCCAGCATCCTGCTCTCAATGCTGGTGATGGTACCGGTTGTTTATGGCATCAAGGAGCTTGCCACCGAGGGGGTTGGCGCCCTTCCGCTGGCCATCATTGCGTTCGGGCTGGTGATGGGCTTCGTTTTTGTCCGGCGCCAGAAGCGGCTCGCATCACCGTTGCTGGACATTTCACTGTTCGGCAACAGTGTGTTTAGCACCGCGATCACCGCAAATGTACTGGCGTTGTTTTCGTTCAATGGCTTCATCCTGTTCCTGGCACAGCACCTGCAGCTCCTGGAAGGGCTCTCTCCGTCCGCGTCTGGTGTTGCCATGATCCCTGCCCTGGTTGCCACCGTGCTGGCCGGGCTGCTGGTGGTGCCATTGGTCAGGAAGATCCGGCCAGGGTTTGTGGTGGCAGGAGGCCTGTCCTTGAGCGCATTAGGGTATTTTCTGGTGGCATTCGGCGATCACAGCCCAGGACCTGCCCTCCTTCTGGGTGCCCTGCTGGTGCTGGCTCTCGGCGTAGGGGCGGCGGAGACCATTTCGAATGACCTGATTCTGGGCTCGGTCCCCGCCGCCAAGTCCGGCGCGGCGGCGGCCATTTCGGAGACCGGTTACGAGGTGGGTTCGCTGCTGGGCACCGCCATCCTGGGCTCCATCCTCACGGCGTCCTATCAGCAGCATCTGCTCCTGCCTGCCGGAGTCTCCGAACTTGCCTCCGGTGCAGCCGCACACCAGGCCGGCGAAACCCTTGCCGGCGCGGTCGAACTGGCCCGAACCCTGCCCGGACCGCTGGGGGCGGCACTGACGGACGCTGCCCGCGCCGCGTTCGATTCGGGCGTCCACATCACCGCAGCCATCGCGCTGGTGCTGATGGCAGCGGCGGCAGTCCTTGCCGCCGTCGTACTCCGGAAGGTCCCGACGGCGGACTAGGGCCGGGAATCGGCGCCACGCTCAGACTGCGGTATGAGACCTCAGCTCAAGTCAAAGCTACTTACTGTCCGGCGTGGTGACGCTGGCCGAGGCCTTCATGTTCTCGGCGCCAACCAACCAGGCGAACTGCTCAAGCTTGGCAATCAATGCGTGGAGGAGATCCGCGGTGGTGGGGTCTTCGTCATCCACTTCGTCGTGGACCTTGCGCATGGTGCCCACCGCTGCCTCGAGCCCCGCGACGATCCTGTCGATCGCGTCTTTGGTACTGACCAGGCCATCAGGGAACTGGGCCAGGCTGGTGGTTTTCGCAACGGTGGCGCTCCTTCCGTCTGGCAAGGCGTGCAGGGCGCGCATCCTCTCGGCCATGTCATCGGCAAAGAGCCTCGCGGCGTCAATGATTTCATCGAGCTGAAGGTGAAGGTCCCGGAAGTTGGCCCCCACAATGTTCCAATGTGCCTGCTTGCCCTGGATGTGCAGTTCGATCAGGTCGGCGAGCACGGCCTGCAGGTTGTTGGTCAGGGTCGGTGAAGCTTTCATGAATCCTCCTCGGGTGGTCAAGTGAATCCGACGCTACCGCAGAGGACGGCCATTCCGCGACGGCCGCGCGCAAGTGCTGCAGCCGTTCGTCGGCGAGCACGCACCCCACCCGGGCGCCTGCACGCAGCCCGTCCTGGACAGCAGGAAGTACCGTTGCGGGCGGACATCAGCGCTTCATAGCTGCCGGTGCTCAGGGCTCCCGATTAAAACAAACGAATTGAATTCATTACCCTCTTGCACAGTGGGGCAGTTCACGTCCATACTAAATGAACGTCATTCATTTAGTGACGGTCGTCTCACTGGAGAACATGCCCCCATGATTGAAGTTACCTGCCTTGGAACACCAGCTTCCCTGGCCCGCACTGAACCTTCCACCCGCACTCCGCTGCGTGTCGGCGTCGTCCAACACCGCTGGCACTCCACGGCCGCTGCTGTGCGCGCCGAACTCAATGACGGCATCGAACGCGCCGCCCGCCTGGGAGCCACTGTTGTCTTCCTTCCGGAACTCACCCTCTCCCGCTATCCGGCAGACACCCGGCCGGATAACGACCCGGCAGTGAGCATCCGCCCCTCGGACATCGCCGAAGATCTGCTGACCGGCCCCACTTTCCGGTTCGCCGCCGAGGCCGCCCGCCGCCACGGCATCTGCATCCATGCCTCCCTCTACCAGCGGGCGGAACACCCGGACGGCACTGACGACGGACTGGGCCTGAACACCTCCATCCTGGTCTCAGCCGAGGGCGAGCTTCTGGCCCGCACCCACAAGCTGCATATCCCCGTCACTGCCGGCTACTACGAGGACAAGTTCTTCCGCCAGGGCCCGGCAACGGATGACGCCTACGAGGTCCACGCACCGTCGGAGCTCGGCGGCGCGCGGCTGGGCATGCCCACCTGCTGGGACGAATGGTTCCCCGAGCTCGCACGCCTGTACTCCCTGGGCGGCGCGGAAATCCTCGTCTACCCCACCGCGATCGGTTCGGAGCCGGACCACCCCGATTTCGACACCCAGCCCCTCTGGCAGCAGGTGATCGTGGGCAACGGCATCGCCAACGGCCTTTTCATGGTGGCCCCCAACCGCTGGGGAAATGAAGGAACGCTGAATTTCTACGGTTCCTCGTTCATCTCCGATCCCTACGGCCGGATCCTGGTCCAGGCCCCGCGGGAGGAATCCGCTGTTCTCGTGGCGGATCTGGACCTCGACCAGCGCAAGGACTGGCTGACGCTCTTCCCGTTTCTGTCCACGCGCCGCCCGGACACCTACGCCCGGCTGACTGATCCGGTGGACCACAACGCCCCGTTCGGCTCAGAATCTTCGGGGAACAGGACTGGCTCAATCACGGCCACCCCGGTGGCGGAGCTTGCCGAGGCCCAGGGCGCCCGCGCATGATGGCCTGGCGCATGCCCGCCGAAACGGCACCCCAGGAGCGTATCTGGATGGCGTTCCCCACCGGCGGGTACACCCTGGGCGACACCGACGAAGAGGCACACGCCGCCCGTTCTGTCTGGGCCGCCGTCGCCAATGCCGCCGTCGAATTTGAGCCGGTCACCATGGTGGTGGCCCCCGACGACGTCGAGACCGCCGCCCGCTATCTGCACCCTGACGTTGAGGTTCTTACCGCTGAACTCAACGATGCGTGGATGCGGGACATCGGGCCCTCGTTCGTGCTGGACAACCACGGCCAGCTCGGCGCCGTCGACTGGATCTTCAACGGCTGGGGCGGACAGGACTGGGCAGCCTGGGACAAGGACTCCCTGATCGCAGCGGAGATCTCGGCCCGCACAGGCGCCCAGCACCTCCCCTCAGGGATCGTCAACGAAGGCGGCGGCATCCAGGTGGACGGCGAGGGCACCGTGCTGGTCACCGAAACCGTGCAGCTGGATCCTGGCCGGAACCCTGGACTGGTCAAGGCGGACATCGAGCAGGAGCTGGCCCGCACCATCGGGGCCACTCACGTCATCTGGCTGCCACGCGGCCTCACCCGGGACTCCGAAAAGTTCGGCACCCGGGGCCACGTGGACATCGTGGCGGCCATCCCGTCGCCGGGAACGCTCCTGGTGCACTCGCAGCAGAACCCGGATCACCCGGATTTCGAGATCAGCCGCGAAATCATCCAATTTCTGTCCACCACCCAGGACGCGGCCGGACGGGACTGGAACATCATCGAAGTTCCCGCCCCGGAGGCCATTACGGACGACGAGGGGTTTGTGGACTACAGCTACATCAACCACCTCGTGGTCAACGGAGGCGTCATCGCCTGCAGCTTCTCAGACCCCATGGATGAGAAAGCACTCCGTGTCCTCGCCGATGCCTACCCCGGCCGCCGTGTTGTCAGTGTTGACGCACGGGAACTCTTTGCCCGGGGCGGCGGCATTCACTGCATTACGCAGCAGCAGCCTGCTGCCGTCAAGAAAGGCCTGACATGAGTCAATCCGTTCAGAACCAACGCGGCTCCGCCGATCTCCCCGGCACCGCGCACGGCATTACCGGCAAGGGACTGAAAGGCGGGCAACTGGGGCTGCTCGCCGTTGTCGTCCTTGGTATTTCCACCATTGCCCCGGCCTATACGCTCACCAGCGCACTCGGCCCCACGGTCAACGAAGCCGGGCTTCAGCTGCCGGTGATCTTCCTGATCGGCTTCATCCCGATGATCCTGGTCTCGCTGGCCTACCGCGAGCTCAACGCGGACTCACCGGACAGCGGCACCACGTTCACGTGGGTCACCAAGGCCTTCGGCCCCTGGGTGGGCTGGATGGGCGGCTGGGGACTCCTCGCCGCGAACATCATTGTGCTCTCCAACCTGGCCGGCGTGGCGGTGGACTTCTTCTACCTGTTCCTGGCGCAGCTGACGGGCAACACCGAACTCGCCGATCTGGCGGCCAACAAGCCGCTGAACGTTCTCACCTGCTTGGTCTTCGTGGCGCTGGCCGTCTGGGTCAGCTACCGCGGACTGCACACCACCAAGATCGTGCAGTACGGGCTGGTGGGCTTCCAGCTGCTGGTGCTAGGGCTCTTTGTGGCCATGGCGTTCGCCAACTGGTCCACCTCCGAGACCGCCATCCCGTTCAGCTGGGAGTGGTTCGACATCACCAAGATCGAGACCTTCGGCCAGATTGCGGCCGGCATCTCGCTGTCCATCTTTGTGTACTGGGGCTGGGACGTTTGCCTCACCGTCAACGAGGAAACCTCCAACGGCAAGAAGACCGCGGGGCTGGCAGGCACCCTGACCGCCGTTGTGGTCCTGGGCATCTACCTGGTGGTGACCATCGCCACCATGATGTTCGCCGGCGTCGGGGACACCGGAATCGGCCTGACGAATGAGGAGAACCAATCGAACCTGTTCACCGCGCTGGCATCCCCGGTCATGGGCCCGTTCGCAATTTTGATGTCCCTGGCCGTGCTGTCGAGTTCCGCTGCATCGCTGCAGTCCACCTTCATGTCGCCGTCGCGGAGCCTGCTGGCCATGGCCCACTACGGTGCCATGCCGAAGCGGTTCAGCAGCATCAGCAAGAAGTTTTCGACGCCGGGATTCGCCACCGTTGCCGCAGGCGTCGTCTCTGCCGGCTTCTACGCCGTGATGCACGTGATCAGCGAAAATGTCCTGAACGACACCATCCTGGCGCTGGGCCTGATGATCTGCTTCTACTACGGCCTGACCGCATTGGCGTGCGTCTGGTACTTCCGCAACAGCGTCTTCAGCAGTGCACGGAACGTGGTGCTGCGCCTTGTATGCCCGCTCCTGGGCGGAGTCGGCTTGTTTGTGGTGTTCCTGCAGACGGCCGTGGACAGCTGGGCGCCTGAATTCGGCAGCGGTTCGGAGATCTTCGGTGTGGGACTCGTGTTTGTCCTCGGCATCGGGATCCTGGCCTCCGGCGCTGTGTTCATGCTGATCATGGCACGCCTGCGGCCCGGCTTCTTCCGCGGCGAAACTCTCCGCCAGGACACCCCCGCGCTGGTGGTCCCGGAATAACCGCGGCTGGACGCTACCAGCTGGACGAGCAACACAACAAAGCCCTGGCCCGGAGAACTTTCCGGCCAGGGCTTTTGTTGTGTTCAGTTCAGCGGCTCACCAGAAGTGGGCCACGTCGATGACCAGCCGCGATCCTGCGCCGGGTCCTGCCAGGGTGAATACCTGGAACGGCAACCGTGCCCGGACGCCCAGACCCATGCTGGTGTAGCCCTCAAAGCTCCCAGCGGAGGCAACCTGGCGGAACGTCTGGTAGCCGGCCACGTTGGCAAGCTCGTTCTTGTTCGCCGGCTTGTATGTTGCATTGCCCTTGGCGTCGTAGGACGGCGCATTGACTGTCACCTGGAGAAACGCCCCGCCCCGCAGCCTGATCGGAAGGCCGGAACCATCCTGGGTCGCAGTTGCAACGTAGCGGACCGTGTACCCCTTGGCCGGTCCGTTCAGATCAATCACCAGGCGGTCGAAGCAGTAGTGCTGCCCCGTCCTGACGTTGGTGACGGATGCGGAACTCATGGTCGCGTTGGACTCCTTCAGCGACCCCCACACAAGTCCGCAGTATGAGGCAGCCGAGGCGGGCCCCGGAGCCAGAAGACCTAGTCCGACAGCCATCAGAATAGCTGCCAGCCATACTTGAATTTTTTTCATTTTGGCCACCCCCTCGAGTGATTGGATAGCTCAAGCCTAGGAGCGGAAATTCCGTAAAACGAGGGTTGTGGCTGCTTCGCCACGCAACCGTTAATCTGACCGGCCAACGGTCACAGCGGCGTGATTCTGCGGCGTCATTTCGGCCCGGCGTGGCCGTTTCGGTGCCTTTCCTGCACATTGCCGTTATGCCGGATAACGGTGTCGCCACGGCGGCTGGCCAGGCTCTGCGTGGCGTGGAGGGCCGTCGTCAGGCTCTGTGTGGCGTGGACGGCCCTGGCCCGCATAAGCGTTGGTGGCCCGAGCCGGTCATGCGGGTGCGGACCGTTTGAAGCGGGACACGCATAGGCGCCGGCCGTCCTCAGAGGGTGACCGGCGCCTGATGGTGCCATGCTGTGAAGTTAGGGCGCGTTTGGGGCTGTTTAGCCTTCACAGTCGCGGCAGAACTTCAGTCCGTTCTTTTCCTTGGCAACCTGGGACCGGTGGCGGACCAGGAAGCAGGACGAGCAGGTGAATTCATCCGACTGCTCGGGAACAACAATGACCGTCAGTTCTTCGCCTGAGAGATCCGCACCGGGAAGGTCAATGCCTTCAGCAGTATCGTTCTCGTCGACGTCGATAACAGCGGTCTGGGCGCCACCGCCGCGGGACGCCTGAAGGGCCTCCAGCGATTCAGCGGGAGACTCTTCTTCTGTCTTGCGTGGGGCGTCGTAATCGGTAGCCATAGCGTGGTTCACTTTCGTTGCTGCGCAGCGCCATTTCAGGCACCTCAGTGAAGCAGTTTAGGTCATTATGCAGGTAGTTGGAGAATAGTGTGTTGAACCAGACATTTTACGACGACGCGCGGCAAGAGTATGACAGCCTTCGAGGCAACGCATCCTGGCGCCGCTTCGGGCAAAAGACGGGCGTAATCCGGGCCAAAGTGACCGGATGGTCAGCATTCCACTACACTGCCGGAGGACCAATCAGGCTCAGTCTGGACGCTATCGATCTGGAGTCACTTGGTGTCGCACTTGAGTATCGGACCGACGGCGATACGTTCTGGTGGCTTGACCCGCAGACAGGTGAGATCGGCTTCTGGGTCTCGGGCACCGCAGATGAATCCGACGAATCCGACGAGGATCTCGAAGAACGCGGTGCCATCAGGGTTGAGCCGGTGAGCTCGCACGAAAGCTACAGCGACATGGAAGATTTCATCGCGGGTGTCGACGACGCACAGGCCAGGGACCTGCTCTCGCGGGCGATCGAGCGCCAGAGGCCCTTCCGGCACTTCAAGGACACGCTTCTGGAATTCCCTGAACTGCGCGAAGGGTGGTTTGCCTTCCATGACCGGACCATGCGTCGACGTGCCATCGAATGGCTCGTCGACGTCGGCGTGGTGGACGGCAACGAGGCGGAGAAGGCGCTGGAGCAGTAGCGCCGACGTTGGCCCGTCCGCTAGTCGAGATGGTCGACTGTGGATAAGAAAACCGCCCCAGCGCCTAGCTACTTCCCGGTGCTGGAGCGGTTTTTCCCGGAGCCTCCTGTCGGATTCGAACCGACGACCCCCGCTTTACAAGAGCGGTGCTCTGGCCAACTGAGCTAAGGAGGCATGCCCTGCCTCATGGAACCGGCAGACGCCGAAACGGCGCTAGATAAGGTTAGCCCACGTACGCCCTGCTGGTAAAAACGGCGGCCCGGCCCCGGAGTGTCCCCGGACCGGGCCGTCGAATTGGGAGGCGGCTGTGGCTAGCCCTTGGCCTTGGCGTCGACTGCCGCCTGCAGGAATTCCGGGAACGGAGTCTTGGCGCTGTCGCCCTTGCCCCACTGCTTGCCTTCCACAAAAACTGTGGGTGTTCCGGTTACGCCCACCACGGACGCCTGTTGGGTGGCGTACTTCACATAGGGGCGGTACGTTTTCTCATCCACGCACGTGTCGGTGTTCTTCGCTCCTACATCGGTGGCCATCTTCTTCAGCTCGTTGTCGGAGAGCCCTGCGCTGCCTTCAGCTGGCTGCTTGTCGAAAAGTGCGTTCACGAAGTCCGAATACTTCTCCGGCGATTCGTTCACCACGCAGGCGGCCGCGTTGGCAGCACGGGAGGAATAGTTGGTGGTGGAGCGGGAGTCCAGGAAGCCAAGCGGCCGGTATTCCACGGAGATCTTGCCCTCGTTGCGGAGCTTGGTCATGGTCTCGTTGTACTTCGTCTCGAAGTCCTTGCAGACCGGGCAGATGAAGTCGATGTAAAGGACAACCTTCACCGGCTTGCCTGCCTCAGCCGCTGCACCCGGGGCAACAACTTCAGCCGGGGCAGTTGCCGGGGCAGACGGCAGGTCGGCAACGTTCACGGTTGCGGGGTCCGACTTGGCCACCTCGGTATTTGCCAGCAGGGTAACGCCACCGTTGACGTTGCCGTTCGCCGGGGTGGACCCCTGATCTGCAATCGGGGCATTGTTTTTGAGACTGGAAGTGACAACAAGTGCCACGATCGCGAGGATGGCCACCACGGCCACAACGATGCCCCAGCCGATGAGCAGCTTGTTGCGCTTGTCCTTCTTCAGCTGCGCTTCTCGGATCTCGCGGGCTTTCTCACGGGCCTCCGCGGTTCGCTCTGCTTTGGACTTGCGGACTTCGTTTGCGGGGCTCATCTGTTCCTCGTGTCGATCGACGTGGTGCGGACCACTCAGTGGCAACCCCACCCATTTTAGGGGAGAAATCTGGGAGCTTGCGATTTCAAGTTTCCTCCAGCATGCCCAACGGACGAATAGCACGGAAGATTCCGTCCCGTTAGGGTGGGCTGAGAGCCACAAGCAACCCCAGGGGGCCGCAATGCAACGACCGGAACGCGAACAACCCAGCGCCACGGGTGAAAACGGATCTGCACCACGCAGCCGCTCCGCCGCCACAAAGTACGACTTTATGGTGGTGTCCAACCGCCTGCCCGTTGACCGCTGTGCCCCGGGCGAGAACGGCGATGACGGCTCGGACGGCTGGCGCCGCTCACCGGGCGGACTGGTCACTGCGCTCGCCCCGATGATGACCAAATCAGACGGTGCGTGGGTGGGGTGGCATGGTGCCCCGGATGAGACCGTCAGGCCGTTCAGCCACGGCGGGATGGCCCTGATACCGGTCCAGCTGAGCAATGACGACGTCGAGCTTTTTTACGAAGGATTTTCCAACGCCACGCTGTGGCCCCTTTATCACGACGTCATCGCCCCGCCCGAGTTCCACAGAACCTGGTGGGACGCCTACCGCAGGGTCAACAAGAGGTTCGCCGACGCCGTCGTTCGCCATGCTGACGAAGGGGCCACCGTGTGGGTCCAGGACTACCAGCTTCAGCTGGTGCCGCGGATGCTGCGCGAAGCGCGGCCGGACCTGCGGATCGGGTTTTTCAACCACATCCCCTTTCCGCCGCCGGAGATCTTCGCCCAGCTTCCGTGGCGCCAATCCATCATCGACGGCCTCCTCGGGGCAGACCTTTTGGGCTTCCAACGCCCCAGCGATGCGGGAAACTTCATGCGCTCGGCCAAACGCTTCCTGGGCGCAAGCGTCAAAAAGCAGCAGGTCCACGTCAAGGGGCCCTACGGCGAAGTCACGCACATCGCCCGCGCCCAGGCATTTCCTATCTCCATTGACGTCGAGCAGATCAGCGAACTGGCCCAAAAGCCGGAGATCATCGAAAGGTCCCGCCAGATACGCCAGGACCTCGGAGACCCCAAGACCATCTTGCTTGGCGTTGACAGGCTGGATTACACCAAGGGCATCCGCCACCGGCTCAAGGCGTACGAGGAACTCCTCAACGAAGGCAAGCTCAAAGTGGAGGACGCCACCCTGATCCAGGTGGCCAGCCCCAGCCGCGAACGCGTAGAGCAATACCGCCTGCTCCGCGAGGAAGTGGAAGGAACAGTGGGCCATATCAATGGAACCTACGACACCATCCAGAACACGGCCGTCCGCTACCTCCACCACAGCTATCCCGTCGAGGAAATGGTGGCGCTGTATCTCGCCGCCGACGTCATGCTCGTCACCGCCCTGCGCGATGGCATGAACCTCGTGGCCAAGGAATACGTAACGGCCCGGACAGGCAACGACGGCGCACTGGTGCTCAGTGAGTTCGCCGGCGCCGCTGACCAGCTCAAGCAGGCACTCCTGATGAATCCGCATGACATTGACGGGCTCAAGGACACCATCATGCGGGCCGTCACCATGCCCCCCAAGGAGGCCGGCCGCCGTATGCGGTCCATGCGCAAGCAGATCCTGGACCACGACGTCGATCATTGGTCTGCGGATTTCCTGGCGGCGCTCAACGAAAAGGTGATCCGCGATGACTCCTGACGCCCCGCGCCCCGACGTCCCCGATTCCTCTGCCGGGACACCCCTGACGCTTTCCCCGGAGCTGCTCGACGCGGTGCGCCGGATAGCCGGCACCGAGCAACTGTTGGTGGCCATGGACTTCGACGGCACCATTTCGCCGCTCGTGGACCGCGCAGACGACGCCCGCCCCCTCCCCCGCTCAGCCGCGGCTTTTGCCGCCCTGGCGGCGCTTCCACGCACGACGACGGCACTCATCTCGGGACGCGCCCTCGCCAGTCTGCGGGCGGTCGCCGCGCCCCCACCCGAAACGCTGCTGATCGGCAGCCATGGTGCCGAAGCCTGGCTTGGCCCCGGATCCTCCCAGCTGACCCTTGACCAGGAGCGACAGGAGCTGCTGGCAGACGTCCGCAGGGTTCTTGAAGACGTCGTTGAGCTGGCCCCGGGCACCCTCCTGGAGGACAAGCCCGCCGGCGTGGTCCTGCACACGCGCCTGGCTGACGACGACGTTGCCGAAGACGCCGTGGCCGCTGCACGTGCCGCGCTTCAGGACCGCAAAGGGGTGTTCCTGAAGAACGGCAAGCGGGTGCTGGAAGCCTCCGTGGTCAATGCCTCGAAGGGCGAAGGCGTTGATTTTCTCCGCCAGGCCACTGATGCCACGGCGGTGATCTTCGCCGGGGACGACACAACGGACGAGGATGCCCTGGGACGGCTCGTTCAGGGCGATGTGGGAGTCAAGGTGGGGCTTGACTTCACGCAGGCCCAGTTCAGGGTCGAGGCGCCGGTCCACGTCGCCGAGCTCCTGGAGGCTCTCCTCCGGGAGCGCACCCGTGTCGTTGCGGAGCCGGGCTCGGACTAGCATCAAAAGTCGCCCGCGTTGCGCACCTCACATGTGACGTCTGTAACATTTTCGCGGTTCCGCCATAAATCTGACATACTCTGTTTGTGATGTGGCGCACAAGAACCGTGCGGCATCACGCGATACTCCTCGGCTTCGGCCGGGGAGTATGAACGCTCTACACAACTGAATACATAACCATTCACAACGGATCGTCCGGCACGTACCTGCCGGTGAAGGGATTGATAACTGTGGCTACAGTTACTTTTGATAACGCTACGCGTCTGTACCCGGGCACAGAGAAGCCCGCTGTTGACAAGCTCAGCATTGAAGTCGCCGATGGCGAGTTCCTGGTCCTCGTTGGACCCTCCGGTTGCGGCAAGTCCACCTCCCTGCGAATGCTTGCAGGTCTTGAGGATGTCAACGCCGGCCGTATCCTGATCGGCGACCGCGATGTCACCGACGTTCCTCCCAAGGACCGCGACATCGCCATGGTTTTCCAGAACTACGCCCTGTACCCGCACATGACTGTCGCAGACAACATGGGCTTCGCTCTGAAGATTGCCGGCGTCAACAAGGAAGAGCGCGCCGAGCGCGTCCGTGAAGCCGCCAAGCTCCTGGACCTCGAGCCATACCTGGACCGCAAGCCGAAGGCACTCTCCGGTGGCCAGCGCCAGCGTGTCGCCATGGGCCGCGCCATCGTCCGTAACCCGCAGGTGTTCCTCATGGATGAGCCGCTCTCCAACCTGGATGCCAAGCTCCGTGTCCAGACCCGTACCCAGATTGCCTCGCTGACCCGCCGTCTTGGCGTCACCACCGTCTACGTGACCCACGACCAGGTCGAGGCCATGACCATGGGTGACCGCGTTGCTGTCCTCAAGGACGGACTGCTGATGCAGGTGGACACCCCTCGCAACCTCTACGACAGGCCCAAGAACGTTTTCGTTGCGGGCTTCATCGGCTCCCCCGCCATGAACCTGCTGGAACTGCCGGTTGTCGACGGCGGTGTCCAGTTCGGCGGCACCGTTTACCCGGTACCGCGCAATGTCCTCGAAGAGGCGCACGGCAAGACGGTCACCCTGGGCTCCCGCCCCGAAGACCTCGAGACGGTCTCCGCCGGAGAAGGCCTGGAAGTTGAAGTTGACGTGGTCGAAGAGCTCGGTGCCGACGCCTACGTCTACGGCCACACCACGCTGGACGGCAAGAGCCACGACATCGTGGCACGCGTCGACGGCCGCCGCCCCCCGATGAAGGGCGAAACCATTTTTGTCCGTCCGCAGTCGGGCCACGTGCACCTGTTCGACACCAAGACCGGCCTGCGCCTGGGCGACTAGTTCCCCGGTAAGCAACCGACGGCGGCCCTCCACTACTGGACGGGCCGCCGTTGGCGTTAAACCTCATTCAAGGAGCCACGTGCCTCAGGCAAACACACTGATTCCCCGACCGTCGAAGTTTCTCCGGAACGGCGGCGGAGATTTCACGCTAACGGTCGATTCGCGGATCGTCGCTGGCGAAGAAGGCCGGATCGCTGCCGAGGAACTGGCACTCATCCTTCGCCGCAGCACGGGCTTTGCGTTGCCGATCGTGGGCGCGGCCGGAATCGACTGCGGCTCTCACGGCGATATTGTTTTTGCGCTGGAGCCCTCTGACCCGGGCGACGAAGGCTATTCGCTGACGTCCGGTGACGACGGGGTCCGCATCAGGTCCGGAACGTCGGCCGGGTTGTTCAACGGCGTACAGACTCTCCGCCAGCTGTTCCCGGCTGCCGTCGAAAGCCTGGCTCCGGTCGACGCAGCGTGGGTCATAGGGGCTTTCGCCGTCACGGACTCGCCGCGCCTGCCCTACCGCGGACTTATGCTGGACGTCGCCCGGAGCTTCCTCAACGTGGATGAGATCAAGCGCCAGATCGACACCATGAGCCAGTTCAAGCTCAACGCACTCCACCTGCACCTTACCGATGACCAGGCCTGGCGGATCGAGATCCACAACCCAGCCATCAATCCTTCCGGGCTGGACTATGGAAACCTCACCCGGCTGGGCGGCACCGGCGCCGTCGATGCGCCGGGGGTGGGGCTCTCCCCCGGGCTGACGGGCTTCTACACCCAGCAGGAGTTCCAGGACCTGGTGAAGTACGCAGCACGCAAGAACGTGCTGCTGGTGCCCGAAATCGATCTCCCCGGGCATGTTAATGCCGCTCTGGCCGCCATCCCCCAACTGAACCCGGACGGCGCCCCCAAGCCGATGAATACCAGCGGTGAGGTGGGCTACTCCACGCTGGACGCAGACAACCCCGTCACCTACGAGTTTGTCCGGGAGGTCCTGGGCCAGCTCGCGGCCATCACACCTGGCCCTTACCTCCACGTGGGCGGCGACGAGGCCCTCGTGACCGGCCACGACAACTACGTCAATATGGTTGCCGAATTCAGCCGCATGGCCAGGGACGCCGGAAAGGTGCCGGTGGGCTGGAATGAATATGCCGACGTCGACATCCCGGAAGGGTCCGTGGTCCAGTTCTGGCACGGCGACATTGCCCCTACGCTGACAAAGGCCCGCGAGGCCGGCGCCAAAATACTGATGTCCCCTGCGGCCACCACGTACCTGGACCAGAAGTATGACGCGGCCAGCCCCATCGGCCTGAGCTGGGTGGAGGGCGGACCATTCACCTGGGCTGAATACTATGACTGGAACCCGGCCCAGCAGGGCATTTCAGAGGACCAGCTTCTCGGCGTCGAGGGGCCCTTGTGGACCGAGACAGTGCGCAGCGGCGGCCAGGCCGACTGGCTGATCTATCCGAGGGTCATCTCGCTGGCCGAGGTCGGGTGGACGCCGCAGGAACTGCGCGATACCGCGGATTTTGCCCGGAGGCTGGGCGAGGCCGGTGCCAGGCTTGACCGCCAGGGAGTTTCGTTCCACCCCTCTCCCGGCATCGATTGGCAGGCCGTCCCGCCGTCAGCGTTTCCCGCCATTTCGGCGGGCAGTTGAGGATGTTTAGGCCTGGTGCCCCAACCTACGGAAGAATTGACCCATGACCGAGGAAAACAGCGCCCGATGGCACGACGAACCCACTGACTACGGGCAGGTCGGCAAACTCCCGCGGTTTCAGGCGGCCAGCGCCAATGATGACAAATCGTCCGCGGTCTCCAGCTCGCTGAACATTACGGCCGCAGCAGCCGACCCCGAGCTCCTGGATCTGCCCTGGCACATCGCGCTGGAGGACTGGCCGGCCGAGAACCTCGCGGCACTTCCCCGTGGCATCTCCCGGCACATTGTGCGCTTCGCCCACCTTGGCGGCTCGGTCATTGCCATCAAAGAAACCTCGGAACACGTTGCCCGCCACGAATACCACATGCTCCGCAAGCTGGCGCGGCTGGACGTCCCGTGCGTGGAGCCCGTGGCTGTTATCACCGGACGCACCACCCCGGACGGCAGGCCATTGAACCCCGTGCTCGTCACCCGGCACCTCAAGTTCTCCATGCCGTACCGCGCGCTCTTTTCACAGATGCTGCGCAAGGACACCCTGACTCGCCTCATCGATGCCCAGGCTCTGCTGATGGTGCGGCTGCACCTGATCGGCTTCTATTGGGGTGACGTTTCGCTCTCCAACACCCTGTTCCGGCGCGACGCCGGAGCCTTCGCCGCCTACCTCGTGGATGCGGAGACCGGCGAGCTGTATCCGGATCTGTCCACCGGCCAGCGTGAATATGATCTCGAGATTGCCCGCGTCAACATCGCAGGCGAGCTGATGGACCTACTCGAGGGCGGCCTGATCGAGGACAAAGTGGACCCGGTGGCCACGAGCGAACTCATTATGGACAGCTACCGCCGCCTCTGGACTGAACTGACAGAGAAGGAATCCTTTGAACTGGGAGAGCGCTGGCGCGTGGGCGCCCGCATCCGCCGCCTCAACGAGCTGGGTTTCGATGTCGAGGAGTACGTCATCAAAACCACGCAGAACGGCACCACCATCCAGCTGCAGCCCAAGGTGGTGGACGCCGGCCACCACCAGCGGCGGCTCCTCCGGCTCACCGGGCTGGATGCACAGGAGAACCAGGCTCGCCGCCTGCTCAATGACATGGACTCCTTCCGCGCGGACAACAACCCGGAGATGGATGAGGAGTACAGCGCCCACATGTGGGTCAGCCAGATCTTCGAGCCGATCGTCCGGTCCATCCCCCGCGATCTTTCCGGAAAGCTCGAACCCGCCGAAGCCGTGCACGAAATCCTCGAACACCGCTGGTACATGTCCGAGGAGGAGAACCGCCACATTCCGCTGGCGGAAGCCGTCCAGTCCTACATCGACTCCGTGCTGCGGCACCGCCGGGACGAGGCCGCCATTATGCTCAACCCGGACACCGCGCTGCTCAAGATCCTGGAAGTGGAAAACGAGGAGTCACGCTACGGCGCCGACGAGACGGAGGACGAGTACCCGGACGCGGACGACTAAGTGCCTTTTCGCAGCCGGATGCAGGGGGTCAGGGCTCCAGCGTTCCGGCCAGCCCGGCGAGGACCGGCGCCCGCCCCAGCTCAATATGCGAGTAAGAAAGCGCAGCTGCAAGCTCCGACTGGCCCGACAGGATGGCTCTGCAGAGTTCTACGTGTTCATCGCGCTGCAGCTCATTGCTACGGTTGTGGGCCAGCCCGAATATCCAGCGCATCCGGCCGAACAGCGGCTTCACGGACTCAATGAGGAGGGTGTTCCCGGTCAGGCGGACAATCTCGGCGTGGAAAGCAGTACTGATGAGGACGACGTCGTCCGGCCGGTTCTCATCGATGGCCCGGCGTGTCTCGTCCACCAGTTCCTTCAGCCCCTCCGCCGGGTGCCCTGCCCCCACCCGCTCAGCCGCGCGCCGCGCGGCAAAGGATTCGAGGCACAGCCTAACGTCGAATAACTCGTTGACATCGGTCAGAGTCAGTTGCCGGACCACGGCTCCCCGCCGGGGGAAAGTGGCCACGAAGCCGTCCTGCTCCAGCCGCTGGATTGCCTCCCGCACCGGAATGCGTGAGACGTCGTACATCTCGGACAGTTCCCGTTCGCGCAGCCGCATGCCCTGAGCGAACTTCCCGGCTACGATTCCTTCCAGCACCAGCTGGTAGATCTGCTCCGCACGGGCTTCGTCGTCGCGGTGTGCTTCCGCCGGAGCGGTGTGCTCCGGCTCAGGGACCCGCTGTAACTTCGCCACTTGTCAACTTCCTATCGTGCAGGTTCCCTGTGCTCTGAAGTCAGGACCCATCAGCGCTCCAACCGAGCATACACGGGCGGAAACAGCTCATCCGGGGCCCTGCGTTCCGTGTCCCGGATGCTGTAGCCGGCCCGCATCTTGTCAAACAACGCTTGAGCCGTCTGCCGCCATTCTGCCAAGTCCAGGCCTGCAATCGGGCCGTCGCGCATGAGCGTCCGGCCCGCCACCACGGACAGCACAGCCTGCCTGGCTGTACCGTTCAGGATCAGTGTCCGGAAGGGGTCCTCGTGGACACCGTCCCTTATGTTCCCAGCGAAAACGCGACCATATCGGCCTGGGCGCCTGGCTGCAGCCGGCCAAGATCGCCGCGTTTATGAGCCGCCGCGCCGCCCAGCGTTGCGGCGTCGAAGTAACCCGCGACGTCGCCCGCCCCCGGACCGCCGAAAAGGACCTTTGCCAGCTGGACGCCGGCGTCGATCCCGCGGATCAGGTCAGGAGGAAAGGAATCCGTGCCCAGCGCAATGTTGATCCCGGCGTCCCGGTAGGCCGCGAAAGAGTCCAGTGCACCGCCGTACCTCATGGAAGTCAGGGGACAGTGGATGATGGAGGCGCCGGCCCGTGCAATTTTCCCCTGCTCTCCGCGGTCCCCACCGTGGATTACCGGATTGCGGTCTGTGTAGACGCCATGCGGGATCAGCAGCCGGTCGTTAAGCAACCCCGTTTGCTCCAGCAGCTCCAGAGGCGCGGCGCCATAGCGTTCCAGCAGCAGTTCACGCTCCATGAGCCCCTGGAGGGCATGCAGGCGCACCGGCACATTGCGCCGGGCACTGACGACGGCGGTCTCGTCCATAAGGGCCGGTTCCAGCGTTTCGATCCGGCACGGCAGCAGTGCGCCATTGACCAAGGGATCCGCCAGCGCTTCCGTGTACTCCAGGAACCTGACAGCGTCCGCCAGGCCTTCCCTGCCCCGTTCTTCGTCGAACAGAACCGACCTTTGGCCATTCTCGAGCACCACGTTAATTCCGGAGCGGTACGCCAGCCCAAGGTAGGCCCTCAACCCCAGCCGGCGGCTGGACTCCGCCATTCCCACCAGCTCTTCGTAGGGCTCTGCCCACTCGGAGTGGACCTCGGAGGCGATGGGCATAGAGGTGGTGACGCCGTGGAGGACCAACTGCCCGACCCCAGGCTGGCAAGGCTCCAGCAGAAGATCCGGTTGCGGGGAGACCTGCCGTCACCTGCCGATCCACCGAGCGGATGCGTTTTCCGCACCCGTTGCCCGCTGTTCGCCATCCTCCCGGCATCAGGGCAGGAGCGGTGCATGACCGAGGTGCCCGTGCCTCCGTCGCACAACAAGGCTGCCTGCCATCATCAGGATGTTTCCCCCGCGCTGCAGACCAGCGCAGCCTGACCCCGTTGGCCCGCGGCTGTGTGCCGCGGGCCAACGCGTGCTTTATTTAACTCACGAAGGAGAGAGCAATGACAACCCTGATCCGCGCCGTCCGCCCCTGGGGCGGTCCGCAAAGCGACGTACTGATTGCCGATGGAAAAATTACCGAGGTCCTCAGCCACGATCCACAAAGGCACGCGGACACCGTCATCGAAGGCCGCGGCCGGCTGCTTGTCCCCTCATTCTCCGATGTCCATGTCCACCTGGACTCAACCCGGATCGGCCTGCCGTTCCGCGAGCACACCGGCGCCCCTGGTGTCTGGGCGATGATGATGAATGACCGGAAGAACTGGCGCAACGCAGACGCACCCATCCAGGAACGAGCCCGGAACACGCTCGCTTCAATGATCGCGCGGGGAACCACCCGGGTGCGCAGCTACGCGCAGATCGACGTCGATTGCGGCCTTGAGCGCTTCGAGGCCGTCCTTGCCGCCAAAGAGCGCTTCCGGGATCAGGCCGACGTCGAAATTATTGCCTTCCCGCAGGCCGGGCTGCTGCGCGAACCAGGAACCCCCGCGCTCATGGAGGAGGCCCTCAAAGCCGGGGCAACAGTAATGGGTGGCATCGATCCGTGCACTCTTGACCGTGATCCGGTGGAGCATCTCAACATCGTCTTCGGACTGGCGGAAAAGTATCAGGTGGCCGTCGATATCCACCTCCACGAACCGGGCGAGTTGGGCGTCTTCAGTGCTGATCTGATTCTGGAGCGCACCCGGTCGCTGGGCATGCAGGGCAAGGTGACGCTCTCCCACGCCTACCAGCTGGGCAGCGTATCGGAGGCCACCACCCACCGGCTCATCGCAGAATTCGCCGAGTTGGATGTCTCCATGGCTTCGGTGGCTCCATCAGTCTCGGGCATTCTTCCGCTGCCGCTGCTGGCTGAAGCAGGAGTCCGTTTCGGCCTGGGCGAAGATGGCCAGCGCGACTACTGGTCCCCGTATGGCAACACCGACATGCTGGACCGCACGTGGCAGCTGGCGTTCACCAACAATTTCAGGCAGGACGAGCTGATTGAGCACTGCCTTGCCATCGCCACCATCGGCGGTGCAAGCGTGCTGGATGCCTCCAGCCGACGCTTGAAGGGTACAGCCGACCGGCCAGGGCTGGAGCCCGGGTCACCGGCGGAACTGCTGCTGGTGGACGGGGAAACCGTGGCATCTGCCGTTATGGACCGCGGCAAGGACCGGACAGTTATCCACCGTGGTGTTGTTGTGGCAGACCAGCTGCAACTCGTTTAGCAGGCGGCGCTGACCGGCTGTCAGGAACCTTTGGCCGGTTCCGCCGTTTCAACGGCGGGACCGGCCACCGCCATTTCGGCCACAGACGGTGCTTCAGCCTCCGGTCCCCGCCGGGTTTCTAGCTGCTGCGCCTCTTCCTGCCGGGCTTCTTCCCCGCCGGACGGCCCTACGCCGGGTCCGGTCGACGCAAAACGTCCGGCGACCGCCAGCAGCAGGGCAACGCCTGCCAGCACCAGGAAGCTCGTTTCCCATCCCCCGGTCAGTTGCTGCAACATGCCTGCCAGCAGCGGACCCAGGGACGCCAGGGCGAAGCCGGTTCCCTGGCTCATGGCGGAGAGCCTGCCTGCGCTCTGAGGTCCGTTTGAGCGGATGACCATCAGCGCCATCCCCAGGCCGAAGCCTGCACTCTGAACAGCTCCCAGCAGCCCCACAGCCCAGAACTGCAGCCCTTGTGGCGCTGCCAGGATGCCAAGCAGGCCGGCCGCTATCAGTATGCCCAGGCCGGGTGTGGCGATCTTCAGGATGGCCGGCCGGTTGGCCAGTACCGGCGTCAACAGACTGGCTGGAAGGCCGGCGATACTGAACCAGGCGAGCATTCCGGCAGCGTCCGCAGCTTCGACGCCCCGGGACACCAGAAAGGCAGACAGCCACGACGTGACGGCAAAATACAGTAAGGCCTGAAGACCGAAGAACGCGGCCACGGCCAGAGCCGTCCGTTGCCGCCAGACCGGCCTGTTCCGGGTCGGCGGGGCCGGCTTGGTGCCTGCGTGCGGCCGGGATCTTGCCTTCGGGCGGATCAAGCCGGCCGCCAGCAGCGCCGGAGCAGCCCACATTGCGAGGGCCCACGGGAGACTTCCTCCAAGGAGTTGCTCGAGAGGCCGTACGAGCCCTGCGCCCATGGCCGCGCCGAGCCCGAATCCCATGGTGCACAGACCTGTCCACCAACCGCTGCCGCCCCTGGCCTTTAGGATCTGAGGGACCAGCACGCTGGCGGTCATGATCGCGGATCCGGCAAGAAAGGTGCCCGGCAGCAGCAGGCCGGGCACCAACGCCCGGATCAGGAGCGCACCTGCTAGAACAAGAAGTGCGATTGCCACGGCTGCTCCGGCGCCGAACCGCCGTCCCAGCCACGGTCCCAACGGCGCCGAAATCCCGAAGGCCACCACGGGCATCGCGCCCAGCAACGGCATCAAGTGCGGCGCCAGCCCAAACCCCTGTTCGATCTCAGGCATAGCTGCAGCCACGGTGGTGACGGTGGGCCGGAGATTTATTGAGACGGCGATCAGGGCCACGAGCACCAGAGCCCTTGTTCGCACCCCGGCCCTGAGCGGGCGTTTCCGGTGGGCAGAAAGCCCTTGCGTCACAAGATCTCCGATGAAAGTCTTTTAGTATACCAAATGACTCTATTCGCTGCAGGGTGAAGAGTAAATCGGCTCCCCCGGCCGTTCATATCAGGAAGTTTTTACCGATACAGGGTATTTGGAATACCAAAATTAAAGAGGGGGTTGCTTCGGGATCCGCCGCGCGCAGCTTCCGCTAGATCGCCTTCCCGGGGTTCAGGATGCCGGCCGGGTCAAAGACTTCCTTGATCCGCCGCTGCAGTTCGCGGACGGGCTCCGGCAGTTCCAGGCTCAGCCAGCGCAGCTTGTACTGCCCGATTCCGTGCTCGCCCGTGATGGTGCCGCCCATGTCCAGGGCCACAGCGATGGACTCATCCAAGGCAGTGTTGAGCCTCTTCATGGCGTCCTCGTCGACAGCGCTGTCCAGCCGGTCCACCCAGAACGTCGGGTGCAGGTTGCCGTCGCCGGCATGTGCCACCACCTTCAGTTTCACCTGATTGGCAGCTGCCAGGGTCTCGAGGGCGCCGACGTAGTCCACCAGCCGCGAGCGCGGAACGGCCACGTCCTCGCCAACCCGGTATTCATCGTCCACTTCCACGCCACGGCTGTTGCGCCGGAGTTCCACAAGCTGCTCAGCCTCTTCGCTGTCCTCAGTAGTGACTACCGCACCGCCTGCCGCCAGCACTTCGCGCACCACGTCTGCCTCCGCCGCCGCGCCGAAGCCGTCTGTCTGGATCAGCAGCAACGATGCCCCCCGGGAGCTCAGGTCCGAGCCGTGGATCTCGTCAAGCTGGACGAGCGATCCGCCGTCGAGCAGTTCCATGATGGCCGGCTGCACGCGGGCCTTGCCAACGGCAAGCACGCCGGAAGCCGCGCTGCGGAAATCCGGATAGAA
Source organism: Micrococcaceae bacterium Sec5.7 (assembly GCA_039636785.1). Classification (NCBI taxonomy): domain Bacteria; kingdom Bacillati; phylum Actinomycetota; class Actinomycetes; order Micrococcales; family Micrococcaceae; species Micrococcaceae bacterium Sec5.7. The sequence continues at coordinate 772,849 of CP144169.1, forward strand.
CGCGGCGATGGTGTGAACTTCGTGGGGAAGGTACTTGAGCCGCACGGTCACGCCCACCACAATCCCCAGTGTCCCCTCGGACCCCACAAACAGGCCGGTGAGATCGTAGCCCGCAACACCTTTGAACGTCTGGTGGCCTGTGTGGATGAGGGAGCCGTCGGCCAGCACCACGTCGAGCGCCAGAACGGAGTCGCGCGTCACGCCATACTTGGCGCAGCGAAGGCCGCCCGCATTCGTGGCCACGTTGCCGCCGATGGTGGACATTCTGAAGCTTGCCGGATCCGGCGCAAACATCAGCCCGTGCGCAGCCGCCGCATCGTTGAGATCCGCGTTGATCACGCCGGGTTCGACGACGGCGGTCTCGTCGTCGGGGTTGAGGTCCAGAATGCGGTTCATCCGTTCCAACGCCAGCACAATGCAGCCCCTGCTGGCATGGGCGCCGCCGGAAACGCCGGTCCCGGCACCCCGTGCAACCACGGGCACTTCGTGGACGGCACAGATCCGCACAACAGCCTGGACATCGGCAACAGACCCCGCCATAACCACAGCCAAGGGCAACTGATAGTCAAGTACCGGGGCCTGATCCACCGCATACGTGGCCAGGCTGGCTTTGTCGGTGATGACCCTTGATGGCTCCAGGATATTTCTGAGCTCGTCCACAATGCTGCTCATGCGGCCTCCAGTTCCGTCGCGTTACGGCCTCCAGTCTAGGCATAGGATGATCCAGTGTCCGTAGACTCATCGACCTCCCGTGCCGCTGGCTGGGCCGCTCACGCCCGTACACAACGCCGTTAAACGTCCTGCCGCGGTGTTCGAGGCCCCGGACGAAATGGCGATCGGCACTATCCTTGCAGCACGGGACTTCGGGCAGCGAGTTCCGTACGATCTTTCAGGCATCGGGATGGACGGCCACGAGCTGGGTGAGGTCTGGGCCTGACCACCAGCAGTCAGGACGCCCGGGGCTAGGGTGCGCAGGCAGTCCGGCTCTTGCTGGAAGGACTCGAGGGCGGCCGGTTCTGCGGCAGTCCGGGTGGTTATGGCAGTTTGAGTGGGTACCACTCTGGCAGTCTGACTTGAGCCCACCTCGCGACTCGCCGGAGCATTAATCGCAGTTTCAGTTGAGCCCACCCCACCGTTGATTCCGTCAGAGTGTTTTTCCGATGGTGGAAGGCAGTGATGGAGTTGAGGGTGGATGTTTTTGCTCAGATCCGGCGGGACGCACGAATGGATGGCTTGTCCATTCGGCGATTGGCGAAGAAGTATCGTGTTGCGCGGCGAACGGTTCGTCAGGCGCTGGCATCGGCGGAGCCGCCGAGCCGAAAGATCCCGGTCCGGGTCGCCCCTAAGTTGGATCAGTTCAAGCCTGCCATTGACGAGATGCTGAAGCAGGATCTGGTTGCGCCGCGGAAGCAGCGGCATACCGCTCAGCGGATCTTTGACCGCCTCATCGATGAACACCGGGCAGAGGTTTCGTATTCGACGGTGCGCCAGTATGTGAAGGCCCGCCGGGTCCGGATCGAGTATGAGGCCGGCAAAACATCTCTGGAGGTGTTCATTCCTCAGGAACACGCCCCGGGTGCTGAGGCTGAAGTCGATTTTGGTGAAGTGTGGGTTGATCTGGCCGGGGTCCGCACGAAGTGTTACATGTTCGCGTTCCGGCTCTCCTTCTCCGGAAAGGCTGTCCATCGGGTCTACCCGACGCAGGGCCAGGAAGCGTTTCTGGAGGGTCACCTTGACGCCTTCGCGACCATTGGCGGCATCCCCACCGGGCATATCCGCTACGACAATCTCACGGCCGCGGTGAAGACTGTCCTGGGAACCGGTCGCGGAAGGGTGGAGAACGACAGGTGGGTGCTTTTTCGTTCGCATTGCGGCTTTGACCCGTTTTATTGCCAGCCGGGTCTGGCTGGGGCTCATGAGAAGGGCGGGGTTGAAGGAGAGGTCGGCAGGTTCCGCCGCAACCACCTTTCCCCGGTGCCGGCGGTCGCGTCGCTGGCTGAGTTGAATGAGCAGATCATGGTCTGGGACGAGGCTGATGACCGGCGCCGGATCAGCGGGAAACTCCGGCCGGTAGCCGATGACTACGCTGCCGAGCGGCCACTGCTCAATCCCTTGCCTGCCGAGGCCTTTGACCCCGGGCTGGTGCTGACTCCCAGGGTTGACCGGTCATCGCTGATCCGGGTTCGGATGGTGAAGTACTCAGTGCCGGTCCGGTTCATTGGCCACAGGGTCCGGGTTTCCTTGAAAGCCTCCGAAGTCGTTGTCTTCGACGGCCGTGCCGTGATCGCCAAACACCCGCGGATGACGGGCCGTGAGGGCAGCCAGGTGAACCTCGATCATTACCTTGAAGTCCTCAAACGCAAGCCCGGCGCGTTGCCGGGGTCCACCGCACTGGCGCAGGCCCGGGCAGCCGGGGTGTTCACGCCCGCTCATGACGCGTTCTGGGCCGCGGCCAGGCGGACCGACGGTGATTCGGAGGCCACGCGTCAGCTGGTCGATGTCCTGCTGCTCCACCGGTCCATGGATGCTGCGGATGTGATCGCCGGCATCACCGCGGCCCTGGAGGTCGGCGCCGTCACGGCTGACGTGGTCGCTGTTGAAGCCCGCCTGGCCGCCTCTGAACGGGGTGGTGCGGGGTGGGTCCGGCCCGATTGCGGTTCCGGTGCAACAACGGATCTGCGTGAGCACAGGATTGTCAGTCTCACCCAGCGCCGTCTGGCGGATCCGGCAGCCGTCATAGCCGGCCTGCCGCCGGATAACCGGCCCCTGCCCTCGGTGGCCGGCTATGACGAGCTCCTTACCCGCAGAACCACGCCACCAGTCCCGACCGTGCAGGAGAACATCTCATGAGCCCGACCAACCCCGTTGTTGTCTCCACCACCCTGCGCCGCCGCCGCGGGCTGACGGAGGAGGCCGCGACCGCGGCCGTGGATCATGCCTGCCGGCGCCTCCGATTGCCGACGATCCGGGCGGTCCTTACCGAGGCACTGACGGTGGCGGGAAAGGAGCAACTCTCCTATCAGGGATTCCTGGCGGAGCTGTTGTTGGCCGAGTGTGATGACCGGGACCGGCGCAGCTCCGTCCGCCGGGTGAAGTCCGCGAACTTTCCGCGCGATAAATGGTTGGGCGACTTCGACTACGACGCGAACCAGAACATCAACCAGGCGACGGTCAATACCCTGGCCACCGGGGACTGGATCCGCAAAGGCCATCCACTGTGTCTGATCGGGGACTCCGGGACAGGCAAATCCCACCTCCTCATCGGCCTGGGCACCGCGGCGGCGGAGAAAGGGTTCCGGGTCAAGTACATCCTCGCCACCCGGCTGGTGAACGAACTGGTCGAGGCAGAGGATGAGAAAGTCCTGGCGAAAACCATCGCCCGGTACGGGCGGGTGGATTTGCTCTGCATCGACGAACTTGGCTACATGGAACTGGACAAGCGCGGCGCCGAACTGCTGTTCCAGGTCCTGACAGAACGTGAAGAGAAAGCGTCTGTGGCGATCGCGACAAACGAATCCTTCTCCCGGTGGACGAAAACCTTCACCGACCCGCGGCTCTGCGCGGCGATCGTTGACCGCCTGACGTTCAAAGGAACCATCATCGAGACCGGCACCGACTCCTACCGCCTCGCGCAAACCAAAAACCAACAGCACTAGCTGTATTGTCCCGGTAGGAGATACCCAGCGTTGCCGCACCGGTACCCGCAGAATCAAGGCAGTAAGCGTGGGGACCGGACTCGCGTTCCCACACGTCACTCAGGCGATCCAGATCACCCGACGGACCCGGAAGCTGAACGGTTGCGACCTGGGAAAGCTTCGCCCTCATGGAAGAGCTCGGCGGCTCCACATCTGATTGGCATTCTCATCCCTGCCGGAGGCTGCCGGGTCGGGTCGCGAGGTGAGAACTCTACAGTTCGCGTTACCGGTGGACGTTGGCCGACAGCACGGCCCCGGTGGTTAACCTACGGTCCATGGTCGGAGAGGCCAGATGGACAATCTTTTTCGACGGCTCAAGACCTTGGTAACGGGAGTCTTCAGCTGACCCCTCCAAGCCCATTAGGTAACGGGGGCAGGCGCAGGTTCCCGGCGGTGATCCGGCCATGAAAAAATCAAGCAAGCTGCCTTTGTTACTTGTTCTTCTTCCTGGACATGATCGCTGCAAAGACACCGGCGAGTCCGGAAGCGGTGATCACGATTCCTATGACCCGACCTGTGGTGTCGGTTGCTGCCATGACGGACATGACTCCGGCCACGGCCAGAAGCGACATGGCGACAATATATAGACGGTTCATTAACCCCTCCAGGGCCCGCTAACAATTGTGTATGATTCCTGCTCCGCCGCCAGCAGCTCCGGTAAGGGCTGAAAAGAGACCGAATGCTGCCCAGCCTCCGACCACACCCCACACGTTGGGAAAATCCCAGAATTTCACTGGACCTCCGTTGTCAGCCGATTCACGAGATTACGGCACCCCGGAGCTAGTCTTGGGCGCTGGGGCTTCTGTACATGCGCCTTCCCCAGCCGAACGCCGCGTAGGCAGCCCCCAGGACTGACGCCGAACCCAGCCATTCTGAACGCCCGTCAAAGAGGCAAAGGATCGCCGACATGACCAGAAGGACCGTCGCCGCTATGTAAATCTTTTTGCGACCAGATTGTTCCATTTTTCTGCCCCTTACAGACCGCCGTAGTAGGCGTTGGTTCAGGATTGTCCCGACAATAACCAGGAGCAGCAAGACCTCCGGCCAAGGACGTGGTTCTGTCAATCCGCGGCAGGATCAGTCCTCAACTAGGAGTGGTTGTGAGAGCACCGAACAATGCGTAGAGGAACAGTCCGACGGAGAGCAGTACGAGCAACAGGACGACGGTTCGCCCGGGGAATGGCTTCCCTTTCGCTAAACGCTTCGATCGGACGTACAGGAAACAACCGCCTAGAACGAGTAGGGCCGCGAAGAGCGGTATCAATGGCCAGTAGCGCACATAATCACCTCCTTACTGACATGCCACGAACGCTGCACCAGCGGTCAGGGCGCCGAACGCTGCCGCCACTCCGGACAGAACTCCGAGGCTCAATCCTGCCGGGAGGCCGATCACCGAGGAGTCCACAAAGAGAGAGAACCCAAACAGACCTGCGGCGAATACTCCGATGCCCGCTGCAGCTGCGGTAAGTCCAGAACATGCGCTGAGTCCGGTGGGATCTGTGAAATTGCAGGGGCTGGCCCCTGCATAGAGATACCTGTTTCCCTCTTGCCCGGAGGGGTCGGGTTGGGTGAAGCGGCCGTTGCCGGGGGCGTAGTAGCGTGCACCGAACTTCGTGAGTCCGGTGGGGTCGTCTTTGTAGCCGCCGGCGTAGCGCCATGGGTTGGCCGCGGCCTGTGTCCCGGTCTGGGTGGTGTTGCCCCAGGAGTCGTAGGTGTAGGTGGCTGCTTTGGCCTGGGTGCTGTCGGTGAGGGCGATGACGGAGCCGAGCGCGTCGGTGGTGTAGTAGAAGCTGGCCCCGGCACTGTTGCGCATGCTGATGAGCGTACCCGCCGGGTCGCGGATGAACGAGGTGCTTGCGCCGGCGGTCGTCTGCTGGGTGATGCCGAGGGAGCCGTTGAGGTAGCTGGTGGCTCCGGCCGCGGTGCGCTCGGTGTTGGAGGGTCCGGCGTAGGCGAAGCTAGTCGTCGATCCCGCGGTGTGTGAGGCCAGCTGGTCGAAGGTGTTCCAGGTGCTGGTGGGTGTGCCGCCCCTGGTGGTGTTGCCGTTCGCGTCATAAGTGTAGGTCGAGGCACCGACCGGTGGCGCGGCGCAGGCCGCAGCGGCGGTACCCATCCAGCAGAGCTGGTCGGCGGCGTTGTAGGCCCAATGGAAAGTTGTGGCCCCTGTCTTGGCTGAGGTGAGACCGTTTGCCGCGCTGGGCCCAGGGCATCGCCGAATCCGGGACGCCGTCGGTAATTACCAACCCCACAGCGTTTCTGGTGGACTTCCTGCCTGTCATTCGCCGCAAGCTGGGGCGCACCGGTCCAGTCAGATTGAGTATTTGAAGCTTTGAGCGCCACCTGTTCGTGCGGTTCAGCGCCGGGGTTCGTGCGAGAGAGCGCCAGCGGTCGCGGGGCCTGGCGCCGCTGACGCTCTCCGTGACGGTTGCTAGGCGGTTGCGAGTGCTGTGTGCTCGCGCATGTTGTAATTGCCTGTCTCGACCCAGATCGTGTTGTGGATGATCCGGTCCATGATCGCGTCGGCGTGAACGCCGGAGCCGAGCCGCTGGTGCCAGTCCTTCTGCGAGTACTGGGTGCAGAACACTGTTGACGTCTCCCCGTAGCGGCGTTCCATCAGTTCCAGCAGCATGGTGCGCATCGATTCCGTGGGCCGATCCAGCAGCCACTCATCAATGACCAGCAGGGTGAATGCCGCATATTTGCGCAGGAACTTGCCGGATCCGCCAGGGGTGTCTTGGGCGGCGACCCAGGCTTCCTCGAGGTCGGGCATGCGGACGTAATGCGCGCGGATGCGGTGTTCGCATGCGCGTTTAGCGATCGCGCATCCCAGGTAGGACTTCCCCGACCCGGTGAACCCTTGGAAGACAACGTTCTGCTGCCGGGCCACGAACGAGCAGGTGCCGAGCTGGCTCAGCAGCGGCCGGTCAAGACCTCGCTCGTCGAGGAGGTCGATGCGGCGCAGGTCAGCGTTCGGGTAGCGCAGCCCCGCCCGCCGGATCAGGCCGGTGACTTTGGCATGGGTGAACGACGCGTAGGCGTCATCGACGACCAGCCGGAGACGATCTTCGAACGGCAGGCTGATGCTCAGCGTCTCGTCTTGGGTATCTATGGCCTCCAGCAGCTCGCCCGCGTTCATCTCCCGCAGCTTGCGTTTGGTTTCCGTGTCCAGGCGGCTCATCGGGTCCCTCCTGCGTAGTAGGAGCTGCCGCGCACGTATCCGCCATCTTGGTCATCAGGCTCCTCGACGTGCCCGGTTTTGTCCTGCCCGGTGTCCAGGATCGGCCGCAGGTGGGCGTAACGGGGCGATCGTATCGGACCGCGCAGCGCGAGCTGGCATGCGGCTTCCACCCGGGCTGGTGAGAACCTACGAGACAGACGCAGCACCGCCAGGGCCGGGTCGTAGCCGGCTTCCTCGATGCGGACAGACTCGAAGATCTTCTCGATCACGGTCCCGGTCGCCGGTCCCATCCGTAACGCCCAGGCGTCGATCCGGGCCCGGTCCCAGGCTTGCCAGCTGTGCCCCTCGGGAAGGTCGGCTTCGTTCGTCCGATACTGGTTCGTCGTCGTCACGGGCAGCAGCAGGTGGCTGGTCAGGCGCTCATCACCCCGATAGATCTCGAGCACGGTGTCCGTGACGCGAAGATCAACATGCGCGCCGATGTGGGTGAACGGGACGGAGTAGAAGTTTTTTGACCAGACCACGTGTCCGTTCCGGCTTACTTTGCGCCCATATGTCCAGGTGCTGATCTCGAAAGTCACCGCCGGCAACGGTTGCAGCAGCGGCTTCTCCTCGGCCGTGAACACGCTCAGCCGGGAGCCCTCCCGCTTCTGGAACGGCTGTCGGTTGTAGGCATCGATCTGCTCCCGAATCCGGGCCCGCAGCTGCACCAGGCTGGTGAACTGCTCCTGCCTCAGACCCGCAATCACCCAGGTGGCGACGTGGGAGACAGTGTTTTCTACGCTGGCTTTGTCTTTCGGGTGCCGCACCCGGCCCGGTAGTACCGCCGCCGAATAATGCGCCGCCATCTCCCGATAGGCGTCGTTGAGGACGACTTCGCCCTCGCGCGGGTGAGAGATCACCCCGGTCTTGAGGTTGTCGGGGACGAGCCTCGGGACCGTGCCGCCGAAGAATGCGAACATCGCCGCATGCGCGCGCAGCCACGACTCCTGCCGCATATCCAACGTCGCCTCCACGAACGCATACCGGCTGAACGGCAGGCACGCGACGAACAAATACACCTTCGAGACCTCTCCCGTTGCCGGGTCAACGAGCTGCATCGTCGGCCCGGACCAGTCGACCTCGACGCCGCGGCCGGCCTTATGGCCGACCCGAGACGACGCGCCAGTGACGTTGGCGTAATCGCCGTAAAGCCTGCAGAACCGGTCATAACTCATCGCCGCTTGCCCGGCCCGACCGCACCCGTCGAGATACTCCTGGTGCAGCAGCTTCAACGTCACCCCAACCCTGGCCAGCTCGCGGTGCACCTGGACCCAGTCCGGCTGCGCGAACACGCTCTCCCGCACCCCGCGACCGGGAAACAGCGCCAGATACACCTCGCCCTCAGACTTCTCCGCAACGTCGTCCCAACCGAGCCCGAGCTGATCCGCAGCATCGATCACCGCCTGAACGCTGTGCCTGGACATGCCCTGAGCAAGCGAGATCGCTCTGCCGGACAGGCCCTGGTTACGCAACTGCAAGACGAGCTTCGCCTTGATCTTCCGTACCATTACCGGTACTCCTTCCACCACGTGGCCCTCACGCGGTGGAAGGAGCTTTTCAGGTGGCGCTCAACCACACCAACACTGGCGCTGACCAGCGCAAATCGTGGGCTCGGACCCCGGCGCTAACCCGCACCACACATGGACCCCTCAAGAGCGAATATTCAGTCAGATTCCTGCGCGGCTCTGCGCCTGCTGCGTACCGTCGGAGCCTGCCGCCAGCCTGCCGCGTGCACGACCAATCAGATCAAGCTCGCCCGAAGGATCCTCGAAGAATCCGGCCACATCCCGGTCCAGTTCCGCTGGGTGAAGGGCCACCAGGGCAACGAGATGAACGAAGCCGCGGACCGGCTCGCCGTCCTGGCCCGCCACAACCGGGAATTCGGCGTCACAAACGAGGTCGGCAAGAGGATGTTCCGGGACCTCCGCGACCAGCTCGTCGCCGCCTGACCTGAATAACCTGTGGTGCCATTCGCGTCGTGGGGTAGGCCGTTGCACCCGCCGGCTGCGCAGAGCAGGCTGCCGCAGGAGACATGAAGAATGTCAACCTTTAGCTGCTTGCGTTCGGGAAAGTAGCAATCAACCAGGATCCTAAATGCTAGTCAACCCGTCGCCGTCCTAGCGTCTACGCTTCCAGGATCGAAACTTGGCGAGTTCGGCGCCAATCAGCACTAGAGCCAACACGAGAAACAAAAGCCCTAGCAACCAGTCCCCGTCGCCAAAGGAGAGGGCTGCCATTATGACGAAGTACAGCGCTAGCCCGAGGGCCGCGACGGCAATCCACATTCGGTGACTTTCGTTTGGAATGACACTCATCAACGGCCTGCCTTCCAATTATTAGCCCTCACGCGGGTGAGGTCCCGACTACATACGGCTCCAACCGTCATGAATGCGCAACCAACGCATATATCAGTGTTAATGCTCCGGCCAGCACAAACACGGCCCCCACCGCTCTGATGAATCTTGGCCTCATGCGAACGTACGGAGCCATCCGAGGACTCATCCTCTTGTCCCACTTTTGTTGAAGCGAAGCCAACCGACGCGGCTGCCAAACTGCAATCAGACCTATCAAGGCGACCGCCAGGCCGGTCCAAACTAGATTCCCCATGTCACCCTCTCCGTGTCGCTGTGCTCAGGCCGTGCAGTTCATTTTCTTCCCTTGAAAAAGAAGAAGTAGGCCATGATGAGAATCAGAACGAAGAAGACCGCCGTCAGAACATTGACCCATGTTGTATCACCTAACCACTGCATGATTCTGTTCCTCGCCTCATGAGCCGGCTAGCCCAGTCTTGTGATGGCCGATATTCCATAGGTGCAGGGAGCACCAAGTGTGGCCGAGATCCCGAATGCTGAAGATGATGCCGATGTGCGGAAGAAAAGGGGGCCGATTGGACAGGTCAGAGCGAGGCTCGACGTACTTTCGGAAATATTGGTGTTTGAAACTGATGCCGATAAATTGGCACCAGCACCGCCGAATCCGAAGCCCGAAGTGAATCCGTAAACACCATTATCATCTTGGGACAGACCGAAATTTACGCAGAAAAACAAGCACACGCCAATTGTCTCATTCCCGGTCAGTCGTCCGCTCGGATCGGTATTGTTGACAGGGTTCGGGCCTGCGTAGAGGTACCGGTTTGCTTCCTGCCCGGAGGGGTCGGGTTGGGTGAAGCGGCCGTTGCCGGGGGCGTAGTAGCGTGCACCGAACTTCGTGAGTCCGGTGGGGTCGTCTTTGTAGCCGCCGGCGTACCGCCAGGGGTTGGCCGCGGCCTGTGTCCCGGTCTGGGTGGTGTTGCCCCAGGAGTCGTAGGTGTAGGTGGCTGCTTTGGTCTGGGTGCTGTCGGTGAGGGCGATGACGGAGCCGAGCGCGTCGGTGGTGTAGTAGAAGCTGGCCCCGGCACTGTTGCGCATGCTGATGAGCGTACCCGCCGGGTCGCGGATGAACGAGGTGCTTGCGCCGGCGGTCGTCTGCTGGGTGATGCCGAGGGAGCCGTTGAGGTAGCTGGTGGCTCCGGCCGCGGTGCGCTCGGTGTTGGAGGGTCCGGCGTAGGCGAAGCTGGTCGTCGATCCCGCGGTGTGTGAGGCCAGCTGGTCGAAGGTGTTCCAGGTGCTGGTGGGTGTGCCGCCCTTGGTTTGGTTGCCATTCGCGTCATAGGTGTAGGTCGAGGCTCCGACCGGTGGTGAGGCGCAGGCGGCGGCTGCGGCTCCGTTCCAGCACAGCTGGTCGGCGGCGTTGTAGGCCGAATGGACGGTCGTCCCACCGGTCTTGGCTGAGGTGAGGCGGTTGCCGTTGAGGTCATAGGTCCAGGATTCGGTCACGGTGCCGGTGACGGCGGACTTCAGCCGCTGCACGGCATCGTAGCCATACGTGGTGACTGCGCCTGTGTCGGTGGTCATGGTCTTCCGCAACGCCCCGTCCCTGAGCGTGGTCGCATTGGTCGTGTAGGTGTAGGCGCGCTTGGCCAGGACGGCTGCCGCGGTGTTCGTCGCCGTGATGGAGGTGATCCTGCCGGCCTTGTCGTAGACCGTGGTGTTCTTCACCCCGGTGGGGTACATGGTTGCGGTCCGGCGATTGTTGTCGTCGTTGGTGAAACCGGTGCAACCTGTGCTGTTCGGGAACACCGGGACGGCCGGGCAGGACCCGCCCGGTTCTGCCAGGGCGGTCACCCGGTCCGCGTCGTCGTAGCGGTATCCGACCGTCCCGGTCGGATCGGTGAAGCTGGTGAGGTTGGACGCGTGGTCATACGCCAGGGATGTGGTGACTCCCCCGGTGGTCTTCGAGGCCGGGCGGTTCTGCTGGTCGTAGACGACACTGGTGGTCCCGGACCCGTCGACCCGGGTGGTGAGGTTGCCGTTGGCGTCGTAGGTGTAGGTCACGCAGCTCGCCGGGACGCAGCTCGCGCCGAAGCGCATCTGCAGCAAACGGTCGTTTCCGTCGTAGGCGTAGGTGGCGGTCTGGCCCTTGCCGTCCTTGCTGGTCGCGACCCGTCCGGCGGCGTCGAACGTTTTCGTGATGACCCCCAGCGGTGCCGGGCGGGTGACCGTGACAGGATTCCGCGCGGCGTCGTAGGTGAGGGAGGTGGTGTTGCCCTTGCCGTCGATGGTCTTGCAGAGCTGGCCGCGGAGCGCCCCGCAGGTCGTGGCCGCCGCGTCGCCCTGGTATCTGGTGATGCGGGTGCCTCCGCCTGCCGCACCTCCCGGCGTGATGGTCTGGTACGGGCGCTTGGTGGCGGTGTCGTAGGTGTAGGCGGTGAGGTTTCCTTCGCTGTCCGTGGAGGAGACGGGCTGGAACTCCAGCCACGCCTCCCCGGCGGTGGCTGCCGGGTAGGTGTAGGCGATCTGCTTCGGTGTGCCTCCGGTCGCGCCGGCCGGGGAGGTGATGTTCGCCAGGGTGTTGTTCGGGTTGTACGCCGAGGTGCTCAGGTTGCCCAGATCATCGAGGTGGGTCAGCTGGTTGTCGTGCGCGTCGAAGGTCTTCGTGACCTTGTTCCCGAGCGGGTCGGTGACGGAGGTGATCTGGCGGGACGCGTTGAACTTGAACGTCGTCACGCGGTTGTCGGTGTCCGTCAGGGTCGCGGTGGTGGCGTCCACGGAGGACAGGGTGTGGATGGTGGGGTCATTGCCGGCGGCGTCGTAGATGATCTGGGCGGCCTTGCCGTTCACGTCGTAGCTCGTCTCGGTCCTGGCGCCCCGGCCGTCCGTCAGCCTGTGCAGCAGCCCGGAGGAGTAGTTGAAGCTGACGTGCGCGCCGGCGGCGTCGGTCAGGTCCTGCAGGCGCCCGTCGCTGTCGTAATCGATGGTGATCATCCGGTTCAGGGTCTGGTCGGTGATTTTGGAGGGCTGGCCGGTGTTGTCCGCGTCGTTGTATTCGAAGAGGACCGTCCGGCCGTTGACGGTGGTGATGGTCTCCAGCCGGCCGTCGGTGTCGTAGGCGTAGGCGATCCGGTCCGCGGTGTTGCTGTACTGGTCCCCGGCGAACGCGAGCCGGAACACCCCGTTGACCTTTTCGTAGAAGTTGGTGTTCCCCGAGCCGTTGAAGCGCAGCGTCACCGCCGTGGTGCTGAACGCGGTGATGGTCGCGTTCAGGCCGGCCGGCATGGTCCAGCCGCCCCCGGTCTTGGGCACGAACTTATACGTCCCGCCGTCGGCCGCCGTGTACGTGACGGAGTTGTCCGCGCCCACCGCCACCGCCGTCTCGGAAGTGCCCTCCGAGAGGGTGGGCCGGTCGTCGTTGATGCTGTTGTACCGAAGGGACAGGTCGATGTCCCGGTCCGTGCCTTCGAGATGAAGGAGCTTACCGGTGACCAGGATGTTGCCGGTGGTCGGGTTCCAGGCGAGGTTCATGCTGTCCGTCAGGCTGCGGTTGACCATTCCGGCCGGGGACAGGGAACCGGACAGGTGTCCGTTCGGTCCGGCCGCCGGCGGCAGGGTGTCATTGAGCGGGATGCTCTGCGCCACCGCCAGGTTCATCGGCGCCGAGACGGCCGGCGCAAGCGTCGTGGGCGCCACGCTCCGCGGCGGCACCACGGCGGGCGTTGAAGCGGTTCCTGCCGGGGCGCTCAGGCCCGTCAGAACAACCGCGGAAAGGACAAGACCTGACACAAGAGACCGTAAAGCAGCCATGCTGCGCCCCCAATATGATGTGCTCCCCAGCGAGCCGCTTCGCGCCCCCATGAGCACAGGATGATCATCAGTGATTGCCGCCGCACATTGCAATACATGTGGATGCATTTTCTCCAGACCATGGCGTAACCCTTGGGCGGCCCCGAGTTACCACTCCATGGTCGTGTGACATCCGCAACGATCCCCGCTGCCACCCGCCGAGTCTCGACGGGATAAATCCAGGAATCGGCAGGAATCCGCGCCTTTGAGCTGGACTGGAGGCATCTCTGTCGTCGAGTCGACACGTGATCCACGTTGCGGATGGCCTTGCTGGGTGCCCGCCCGGGCGTCCTGTGACAGCAGGATTACAGGCCCGTCAGAATCTTGACTCTTTTTGCAAACTCCGGACTTATCGGACGCGGCTGGCCAGTCGGAGCTTCAGCGAATCAGGAACCAGGGCCCGGGACGCGGGCGAGGAACTTGTACCGCTTGGACGGAATGGACACCGATTTGCCGGCCAGCGCGTCCGCGAGTCCTTCACGGACGACCTGATCGGCTGAAGCCACATCCAGTCCTTGACCCGCCGTCTCGCACAAACCAAGAAACAGCAAAACTAGCACCACAAGGTGGGCTCAAGTCAGGCTGCCAAAGTGGTACCAATTCAGATTGACATTCTCATCCGGGAGTATCCCACGGAGTTTGTGGTCCGCACGAGCACGGCTGTGCCCCTGGTGCCCCTGTTCCGCTGAGGTGAGCAGGGCGGCAGCGCCACTCAGCTAGCTGGCGCCCGCCTCTTTGACACTCGGGACAAGGGGAAGTTCCATGATGATTTCCGAGCTGGACCTGTCCAAGGGGTAAGGTTCACGCCGCCCCGTGTCCGTGAACCCATGCTGCACATAAAACGCCATGGCGCGGGCATTGTCTTCATGCACACCCAGCTCCAGCACTCCCGCCCCGAGCTCGTTTGCCGCCGCGCACACGGATTGCCGCAACATCTCGTCCGCCAAACCTGAGCCGCGCAATCCAGGGGCCACGTAGACGCTGACGAGCATGGCTTGCTTCGGCAGGTTCCCGTCCTGGGGCACCTTCACCACAACACGCATCAGGGCGAAAAATCCGTTGCCTGGTGGGCTGCAGTCTTCTTCGCGCCCGTCCGCCACCAGCGTGATGCTGCTCGGGCCAGCCATCATTTCCGCACGGTGCCGCCATTGCGCATCAGACTGTGCCCGGGCCGATTCGAGGGATTCAACATAGGCTTTGGGGGTATCAGCGATCATCTCGAGTCTGATGGCGCGCAGCGCCTCCCAGTCCGCCGCAGCGAGCCGACGTATGCCCGGCAGGACCTGCTCAGTCATCCGGGCCGCCCATAAACCGGACAAACCGTCCCAGCACTTCCGGCCAGCCGGCATCGTAATCCGCCCGGGTGGCTGCCGGATCCTCGGCCCCCTCCCAGCCGTTGTGCACCACGCGCACTTCAGTGCCGCCGTCGACCGACTTGAACGCCACCCGGAGCTCCGTGGACCAAAGCGCCGTGGTTCCCGGATGCCAGGTTGCATGGAAAGACAGCGGAGGCTGCCAGTCGTCGATGGTTCCCCAGATGGCTTTGCGGCCGTCATCGGCTGTTTCAAGGATGAAGTTCTCTTCGAACTCCACATAGGAGCCGGAACCGTAGACGCTCTTGGACTCCAGGGGCCACCACAGATGCGTGTGGTCTGTGAAACCGGTGAAGGCCTGCGCCACGGGGCCAGGAACAACCACCGCGAAGGTGAGCGGACCCTCACTGTTATCTGGGCCGGGCTGTTCCTGCGGCAGATCGGCTGCGTGGCTGAAGAGGTTATCCATGGGCACCAACTCTACCCGGCACGTGCTCCGAAGTTGTGTCAGGAAATGTTTACCTCACCGAGCCTGCCACTGAGCCCGTTGACGGCAGGAGGAGCCAGCTTCCCTCAGGCAGGCGCACCGCTGCGCCTCACATCATTCTGAGATAGCACTACCTTGGGACAAGCGCTACGTGCTCCGCCGCCCATGTAGCTGCCATCCGGTCATTTTCATGGCGCGTAGCGGCAGCGCGGGTAAGGACCCAAGCGTCGAGTCCGTCCGGAGAGCACAAGGCGCCTGGCGGCTGGGACCATACGCTCACTCAGAATGGGGGTGTTTGGCGACGGCAGTGGCGGCCCTCCAAAAATCAATGGGTCTGAGACAGCCGACGGAGTTGTGGGCCCATGCACCTGGCAGCCCTTTGTGGCCTGGGCGAACGGCCGGAATCAAACTGCCCCGGGTGCCGGCGTTCTGGGTTCGGGGATCCGGGTTGCTGGTGTTTGGGTCTGAAATGACCGTTAAAAGGCTCAGGCCCCGACGTTCGTTGTCGGGGCCTGAGCTGTAATTAGTGTCCGGCGGTGACCTACTCTCCCACACCCTCCCGGGTGCAGTACCATCGGCGCTGTGGGTCTTAGCTTCCGGGTTCGGAATGGGACCGGGCGTTTCCCCCACGCTATGACCGCCGTAACCCTTGCTCCCGTCCCGCACACCGGGGTGTGGGGTGGGAAATCTGGTGTTACAACTGTGGTGTTGTTATTCAGTTGTGGTGTTCCCTGCAACAAGCCGGTAAGGGTTTGTTGTTTGGGAACCACATAGTGGACGCAAGCAGTCTTGTTTCTTTGTACCACCCTTGGTGTGAACGTCTTTTGAAGGATCCGTTCACGGGTGGTGTGTGGTGTAAGTTATCGGCCTATTAGTACCGGTCAGCTTCACGAGTCGTTAGTCCTCGCTTCCACATCCGGCCTATCAACCCAGTGGTCTGGCTGGGGGCCTCTCACACCCGAGGGTGTATGGAAATCTCATCTCGAAGCGAGCTTCCCGCTTAGATGCTTTCAGCGGTTATCCCATCCGAACGTAGCTAATCAGCGGTGCACTTGGCAGTACAACTGACACACCAGAGGTTCGTCCGTCCCGGTCCTCTCGTACTAAGGACAGCCCTTCTCAAATTTCCTGCGCGCGCAGCGGATAGGGACCGAACTGTCTCACGACGTTCTAAACCCAGCTCGCGTACCGCTTTAATGGGCGAACAGCCCAACCCTTGGGACCTACTCCAGCCCCAGGATGCGACGAGCCGACATCGAGGTGCCAAACCATGCCGTCGATATGGACTCTTGGGCAAGATCAGCCTGTTATCCCCGAGGTACCTTTTATCCGTTGAGCGACGGCCATTCCACAATGTACCGCCGGATCACTAGTCCCGACTTTCGTCCCTGCTTGAGATGTCTCTCTCACAGTCAAGCTCCCTTGTGCACTTACACTCGACACCTGATTGCCAACCAGGCTGAGGGAACCTTTGGGCGCCTCCGTTACTTTTTAGGAGGCAACCGCCCCAGTTAAACTACCCATCAGGCACTGTCCCTGACCCGGATTACGGGCCGAAGTTAGATGTCCAAAGTGACCAGAGTGGTATTTCAACGATGACTCCACCCGAACTGGCGTCCGGGTTTCAACGTCTCCCACCTATCCTACACAAGCCACTCCGAACACCAATACCAAACTATAGTAAAGGTCTCGGGGTCTTTCCGTCCTGCTGCGCGTAACGAGCATCTTTACTCGTACTGCAATTTCGCCGAGTTTATGGTTGAGACAGCGGGGAAGTCGTTACTCCATTCGTGCAGGTCGGAACTTACCCGACAAGGAATTTCGCTACCTTAGGATGGTTATAGTTACCACCGCCGTTTACTGGGGCTTGAATTCTCAGCTTCGCCTTGCGGCTAACCGGTCCTCTTAACCTTCCAGCACCGGGCAGGAGTCAGTCCGTATACATCGTCTTGCGACTTCGCACGGACCTGTGTTTTTAGTAAACAGTCGCTTCCCCCTGGTCTCTGCGGCCCCTGCACGCTCCCCACAGCAAGTGTGGTTCACGATGGGGGCCCCCCTTCTCCCGAAGTTACGGGGGCATTTTGCCGAGTTCCTTAACCATAATTCTCTCGATCGCCTTAGTATTCTCTACCTGATCACCTGTGTCGGTTTGGGGTACGGGCGGCTAAAACCTCGCGTCGATGCTTTTCTAGGCAGCATAGGATCACTGAATCCCCCCTCACGGGAGTCCCATCGGGTCTCAGGCATCATGAACAGCGGATTTGCCTACCGTTCGCCCTACATCCTTGGACCGGGACTACCATCGCCCGGCTCAGCTACCTTCCTGCGTCACACCTGTTAATACGCTTACCTCCCAGGATCAGGTCCCGCGCTCCACCAAAACCCGCACACCCCGAAGGGCGATTGGGCAGGTCTCGGGCAGTTAGTATCCCCTGTTCAGCATGGACGGTTTTTCGCCGGTACGGGAATATCAACCCGTTGTCCATCGACTACGCCTGTCGGCCTCGCCTTAGGTCCCGACTTACCCAGGGCAGATTAGCTTGACCCTGGAACCCTTGATCATTCGGCGGACGGGTTTCTCACCCGTCTTTCGCTACTCATGCCTGCATTCTCACTCGTGTAGGCTCCACCGCTGGTTTACACCGCGACTTCACTGCCCACACGACGCTCCCCTACCACTCCAGACGCCTGAACCAGAAGAACAAGTCTCCGGCTTAGCTAATATCTGAAATCCACAACTTCGGCGGTGTACTTGAGCCCCGCTACATTGTCGGCGCGGAATCACTTGACCAGTGAGCTATTACGCACTCTTTTAAGGATGGCTGCTTCTAAGCCAACCTCCTGGTTGTCTTCGCAACTCCACATCCTTTCCCACTTAGCACACGCTTAGGGGCCTTAGTTGGTGGTCTGGGCTGTTTCCCTCTCGACTATGAAGCTTATCCCCCACAGTCTCACTGCTGCGCTCTCACTTACCGGCATTCGGAGTTTGGCTGACGTCAGTAACCTTGTAGGGCCCATTAGCCATCCAGTAGCTCTACCTCCGGTAAGAAACACGCAACGCTGCACCTAAATGCATTTCGGGGAGAACCAGCTATCACGAAGTTTGATTGGCCTTTCACCCCTACCCACAGCTCATCCCCTCCATTTTCAACTGAAGTGGGTTCGGTCCTCCACGACGTCTTACCGTCGCTTCAACCTGGCCATGGGTAGATCACTTCGCTTCGGGTCTAGATCACGCCACTGCAACGCCCTGTTCAGACTCGCTTTCGCTACGGCTTCCCCACACGGGTTAACCTCGCGACGTAACACTAACTCGCAGGCTCATTCTTCAAAAGGCACGCCGTCACCAGAATCAGACTGGCTCCGACGGATTGTAAGCACACGGTTTCAGGTACTGTTTCACTCCCCTCCCGGGGTACTTTTCACCTTTCCCTCACGGTACTGGTCCGCTATCGGTCATTAGGGAGTATTTAGGCTTATCAGGTGGTCCTGACAGATTCGCACGGGATTTCTCGGGCCCCGTGCTACTTGGGATACTTCCCAGGCGGTACACAACATTTCGGTTACGGGGCTCACACCCTCTCTGGCCGGCCTTTCAAGACCGTTCACCTATGCCTGTACTACTCACCTCACTGTCCCGGCAGAGACAGAACGGAAAGTCCCACAACCCCGACCATGCAACGCCCGCCGGCTATCACACATGGAACGGTTTAGCCTGATCCGCGTTCGCTCGCCACTACTGACGGAATCACTGTTGTTTTCTCTTCCTGCGGGTACTGAGATGTTTCACTTCCCCGCGTTCCCCCCACGCACCCTATGTGTTCAGATGCGGGTCACCAGATCACTCGCGCGCCTGGCGGGGTTTCCCCATTCGGACACCCTGGGATCACAGTCCGGTTATCGACTCCCCCAGGCTTATCGCAGATTCCTACGTCCTTCTTCGGCTCCTAATGCCAAGGCATCCACCGTGTGCTCTTAAAAACTTGACCACAAAAGATCAAAAAAACTAATTCACGAGAGAACCACAGAAACCACCCACACACACCATCCCGAAAGACAGCACACGCACGGACAGATCCAGGTTCATATTCTTGGAAATTGCTTCTTATAAAAGATGCTCGCGTCCACTATGTAGTTCTCAAACAACAACCCCAAACCACACACCCCACACACAACCCCCGAAGGAGAACCACGTGCGTGATCGATGCAGCCAGGAAACCAGAAACAAACAAAACCCGCGGACACGGCAAAAGCCATGAACCCGCGGCCCTGTTGCCTCAGGACCCAACAGTGTGCCAAACACTAAACCACCCACTCACCCCCGCACCGTTCCAGGCACCCTCCCGAAGGAAAACACCGTACTAAGCACCGGAGAAAACCGGCAGCCGCTATTCGCTGATATTCCACCCATGAGCACCCGCCGCGGAACAATCGTCCGCGAAACGGGCTGTACTCCTGACAACCCCCGCCCCCCGCATACACGGAAAACAGGACATTGTAGGTGCTCCTTAGAAAGGAGGTGATCCAGCCGCACCTTCCGGTACGGCTACCTTGTTACGACTTAGTCCCAATCGCCAGTCCCACCTTCGACAGCTCCCTCCCACAAGGGGTTAGGCCACCGGCTTCGGGTGTTACCAACTTTCGTGACTTGACGGGCGGTGTGTACAAGGCCCGGGAACGTATTCACCGCAGCGTTGCTGATCTGCGATTACTAGCGACTCCGACTTCATGGGGTCGAGTTGCAGACCCCAATCCGAACTGAGACCGGCTTTTTGGGATTAGCTCCACCTCACAGTATCGCAACCCTTTGTACCGGCCATTGTAGCATGCGTGAAGCCCAAGACATAAGGGGCATGATGATTTGACGTCGTCCCCACCTTCCTCCGAGTTGACCCCGGCAGTCTCCTATGAGTCCCCGCCATAACGCGCTGGCAACATAGAACGAGGGTTGCGCTCGTTGCGGGACTTAACCCAACATCTCACGACACGAGCTGACGACAACCATGCACCACCTGTGAACCGGCCTCAAAGAGGGGAGCACATCTCTGCGCTT
Source organism: Micrococcaceae bacterium Sec5.7 (assembly GCA_039636785.1). NCBI lineage: Bacteria > Bacillati > Actinomycetota > Actinomycetes > Micrococcales > Micrococcaceae > Micrococcaceae bacterium Sec5.7. The sequence continues at coordinate 792,775 of CP144169.1, forward strand.
TTCCAGTCCATGTCAAGCCTTGGTAAGGTTCTTCGCGTTGCATCGAATTAATCCGCATGCTCCGCCGCTTGTGCGGGCCCCCGTCAATTCCTTTGAGTTTTAGCCTTGCGGCCGTACTCCCCAGGCGGGGCACTTAATGCGTTAGCTACGGCGCGGAAAACGTGGAATGTCCCCCACACCTAGTGCCCAACGTTTACGGCATGGACTACCAGGGTATCTAATCCTGTTCGCTCCCCATGCTTTCGCTCCTCAGCGTCAGTTAATGCCCAGAGACCTGCCTTCGCCATCGGTGTTCCTCCTGATATCTGCGCATTTCACCGCTACACCAGGAATTCCAGTCTCCCCTACATCACTCTAGTCTGCCCGTACCCACCGCAGATCCGGAGTTGAGCCCCGGACTTTCACGGCAGACGCGACAAACCGCCTACGAGCTCTTTACGCCCAATAATTCCGGATAACGCTTGCGCCCTACGTATTACCGCGGCTGCTGGCACGTAGTTAGCCGGCGCTTCTTCTGCAGGTACCGTCACTTTCGCTTCTTCCCTACTGAAAGAGGTTTACAACCCGAAGGCCGTCATCCCTCACGCGGCGTCGCTGCATCAGGCTTGCGCCCATTGTGCAATATTCCCCACTGCTGCCTCCCGTAGGAGTCTGGGCCGTGTCTCAGTCCCAGTGTGGCCGGTCACCCTCTCAGGCCGGCTACCCGTCGTCGCCTTGGTGAGCCATTACCTCACCAACAAGCTGATAGGCCGCGAGTCCATCCAAAACCACAATAAAGCTTTCCACCCCCCGCCATGCGGCAAGGAGTCATATCCGGTATTAGACCCGGTTTCCCAGGCTTATCCCAGAGTTAAGGGCAGGTTACTCACGTGTTACTCACCCGTTCGCCACTAAAACCCCCAGCAAGCTGGGGATCATCGTTCGACTTGCATGTGTTAAGCACGCCGCCAGCGTTCATCCTGAGCCAGGATCAAACTCTCCGTTGAAGTAAAACAAAAACAGACACAACCAACACCCCCGGGAAAACGGGACGTGAAGGCCGCACAAAATTTGAAACCAGCTGTAAAAACCAGACCCCAACCACGGGGTGGCAGGATCCGGCAAATTCAACCAATTCATATAAAATAAACCGGTATCAACAAACTTGGCACACTATTGAGTTCTCAAACAACAGACACACCCGGCACCACCCAAACCCTAACGGTCCAGGATCGCTCCGGAGCAACTTTTCAAGCTTACCCGCTCGCTTCACCCTAGTCAAATCGGCGTTCCTGACTCAATTTTGCCTGTGGCATCTGTGTCATTTTCACCGACCAACTCCGGGGAGCAGCGCGGAAATAAACTCTACCACCACTTTGCCGGAAGGCCAACACGGCCTTTGGAGAGCGCCAAAAAGCCCGGAATCACGGGGATTCCGGGCTCCCGGTTCACAGCTCCAGCCTGAGTGAACTAACTCGCTGGCTTGAAGTATGCGGCGCCAAGCGGAGGCAGCGTGACGCTCAGGGTCGACGGCTGGCCATCCTGCCCTTCTGCAACCGCCACCAACGGACCGTGGTTGACCACTCCCGAACCTCCATAGGCCGATGCATCCGTGTTCAGCACTTCGGTCCACTCCCCCGCGGCCGGCACTCCGATTGCATAGCCGTGGTGCGGGCCGCCTGAGAAGTTCACAGCGCACACCAGCGGATTGCCCTCGGTATCCCAGCGGATGAACGTCAGGACGTTGTGGTCGGCGTCGCCTCCATTGATCCATTGGAAGCCACCGGGCTCGTTGTCACGTGAGTACATTGCCGGGGTGGAGCTGTAGAGCTCATTCAGGTCCTTGGTCAGCAGCTGCACACCACGGTGTGCAGGAATATCCGCCAGCCACCAGTCCAGGCCGTGCTGCTCCGACCACTCGGCTTCCTGGCCGAATTCCGTGCCCATAAAGATCAGCTGCTTGCCCGGATGCGCCCACTGGTACGCGAGGAAGGCACGGAGGTTTGCCAGTTGCTGCCAGCGGTCTCCGGGCATCTTGCGAAGCATGGAGCACTTGCCGTGCACAACTTCGTCATGGCTGATGGGCAGGAGGAAGTTCTCCGTGAAGGCGTAGATCAGCGAGAACGTGACGGTCCCATGGTGCCATTTGCGGTTGACCGGATCCTCTGAGGCGTACTTGAGGGAATCGTGCATCCAGCCCATGTTCCACTTGATGCCGAATCCCAGGCCACCTTGACTGGTGGGTGCGGTAACGCCGGGGAAAGCCGTGGATTCCTCAGCGATGGTGACAACGCCAGGATGCGTTTTGTAGACGGTGGCATTGACTTCCTGCAGGAACGAGATTGCTTCAAGGTTTTCGCGCCCGCCGAAGCGGTTGGGCTGCCACTGGCCCTCTTCGCGCGAGTAGTCCAGGTAGAGCATGGAGGCCACGGCATCCACGCGAAGCCCGTCAATATGGAATTCATCAAGCCAGTACAGGGCGTTCGCCACCAGGAAGTTGCGCACCTCGGACCGGCCGTAGTCAAAGATGAGTGTTCCCCAGTCCGGGTGCTCGCCCAGGTTCGGATCCGAGTGCTCATAGAGGGCTTCGCCGTCGAACTGCGCGAGAGCCCAGGCGTCCTTCGGGAAGTGCGCGGGTACCCAGTCCAGCAGGACGCCGATGCCTGCCTGATGCAGTGCGTCAACGAGGTACCGGAACTCATCCGGGTGGCCAAATCGTGAAGTCGGGGCGAAGTAGGACGTGACCTGGTAGCCCCAGGAACCGCCAAAGGGGTGCTCCGCCACCGGCATGAACTCAACATGGGTGAAGCCGAGCCACTGCACGTACTCAACCAGTTCTTTGGCGAGCTCGCGGTAGCCGAGGCCCACGCGCCATGATCCCAGATGGACCTCGTATGTGCTCATGGGGGAGTTATGCGGATCGCGCGCCGCACGGGCGGCCATCCACTTTGAGTCCTTGAACCGGTAGTGCGACTCAACAACCCTTGAGGCCGTCAGCGGCGGAACCTCGGTTCCGTAGGCCATCGGATCGGCCTTCTCGACCCAGTAACCGCTCTTGGTTTTGATTTCGAATTTATAGCACGCCCCTGCTAAAACGCCGGGGATGAACACTTCCCATACTCCGGAAGACCCGAGGGAACGCAGGGAGTTTTCCCTGCCGTCCCAGGCGTTGAAATCGCCTTTGACGCGCACGGCCTGGGCATTGGGCGCCCAAACTGCGAAGGAAACACCGTCCACGTCTCCCAGCGCGGACTTGTAATGCTGGACGTGTGCACCCAGGACGCTCCATAGTTTCTCGTGGCGGCCTTCGCCGATCAGGTGCAGATCCACCTCTCCCACCGTCGGCAGGTAGCGGTACGGGTCATCCACCGTCTGCGGTGCGATGTCCTGGTAAGCCACCTCCAGCCGGTAGTCCGGCACGTGCCCCGGCTCCAGCGGATCAAGCACGGCTGACCAGATGCCGTCGGTCTCGTGTTCCATGGGCACGGACCCGGCGGCGGTCACAACGGACACCGACGCCGCAAGGTGCCTGACGGTGCGGACGGTGACGTGGCCGTGGTCGTCCAGGTGCGCGCCCAGAACTGAATGAGGCGCGTGATGCTCGCCGGCCGAGATCCTGGCCAGGGTGTCTGCGTCGACATGAATCGGCACACGGGGCCGTTCGGTACGTGCTGGGCCTGTCATTTTGTTACCTTCCGCTGCGGCTCCGGCCGGTTCGCCGGAGCCTTTACTGCTGAGGAGCCGTCTGGACGCATTCACCGGGATGGCCAGCCACTCCGGTCTGTTCCGCAATTCATACACCACTTCGTACAGGGCCTTATCCAGCCACAATGCCACAAAGAGGGGCGAGCCACGGTCAATGGTTCGGGGTGTGACCCCCGTATAGCCGGCAAGGAATGCCTCGGCGCATTCGTCCACCCACGACGCCGGGACGCTGACCGCCTTCTGCTCGCGTTCCGCGGCACCTGCCGCGTAGTCGAAAGAGCGCAGCATACCCACCACATCGCGAAGGGGGTCATCGGGAAAATTGCGCTCAGCGATGGGGCGAAGAGGCTCGCCTTCGAAGTCCAGGATGGCCCAACGGGCAGGTTCTCCCGGGCCGCCGGGAACCTGCAGAATCTGCCCGAGATGGAGATCGCCATGGATCCTCTGAAGGGCACCTGCGTGGCTGCCTTCCAGCTCCTTCAGCAGCTCGCCCAGCGCCTGGTCATACGGTCCGACGGCGGCGCATGCCTCTGCCCAGGACTGACGGACACGCTGGGCCACCCCGGGGGCAATGTCCCGTCCCGGGACGGATTCCTCGGACAGCCCCAACGTCTCAGCAAGCCTGCGGTGTACGGTGGCTGTGGCTGCACCGAGGGCCCTGGCTTCAGCCGTGAAGTCCGCTCCCGTCCGTGCTGCATCGACGGCCAGCCGCCACGCATCGCGGCCGCCGGCGAGGAACTCATGGGCAACAGCGAGCTCGCCATGCACTTGGCGGGAACCGCTCGGTGCATCCGCGCAGGATTCCCAATCTCCCCGGACCCAGCCCAAGGTCGCCGGCACTTCGGCGGTGCCGGCGGCGGTGAGGGCCTCACCAACTTCAACCTCCGGGTTCCGGCCCTCGGACAATACCCGGAAGAATTTTACGATCGCCGCGGAACCGCCGTCGTCAACAATCACCGAACTGTTGGATTGCTCACCGGAGAGGACCCGGACAGTACCGGAGGCCGTCGGAAGACGATAGCCCGATGGGGCCAGGTGGCCGGTGGCGGTTCCGGCCGCCGGGAGGCCTTCATGGCGCATCAGCTCCAGCCATTCGGAAATGAACACGGGATCGTGCACGGCGTCGTAGATCCAGCGATGGCCGAACTCCGAGTGGTCGCCTTCCCCGATAAGCGCCCGCCCCATGCCTGCGAGCGGTTCGCGGCGGTAGCTCAGCGGAACCTGAACAACGTCGGTGCGGCTGCCGCCGTCGGCCACCGCGGATGTCACGGACACAAGGAATACTTCAAGCCCCACCTGTCCGGCCGGATCCTCCAGGCGCACGCCGCCGACGCGCGCCAGCGTGAAGTCCGCCGATTTCACCGGGAACCAGCGCTGGCGTGGCAGCCACGCACTCAACAGTTCTCCGAGGCTGGGAGTCAGGGCCGGTCCGGTCATATCAGGCTTCGATGGGCAGGACCGGGAGGGCCTGCGTGTACGGGGAGGCCGGGTTGGATGTGGAGGAGCGGACCCGCAGCCAGAAGAAATCGTGGCTGCCAAGTGTCAGCGTCAGCGTCCCGTCGGCCCCGATTCCGGGGAACGGCTGTCCGCCGAAGACATCCCTCAGCCCGCGCCCGGCGTATTGCGGGATGCGGAGCGTCGTGGCCACCGGATGCTGGGACAGGTTAAATGTGCACAGGATTGCTTCACCGTCCACGCTTTCCGCGTTGTCATCCGGCAGCTCGCGCAGGTATGCCAGCACAACGTCGTGGTCCGCTTCAACGTGTGTGAAGCTGCCCAGGCCGAAGGCGGGATGGTTCCGCCGGACGCTCAGGATCTGGCGGGTCCACCGCAGCAGCGAACCGGAGTGCGCAGCCTCGGCCTCCACATTCGCCATGCTGTAGTTGTAGACCAGTGACTGGATGACCGGCAGGTACAGTTTGCCCGGATCCGCGTTGGAGAAGCCGGCATTGCGGTCCGGACTCCACTGCATGGGGGTGCGGACTGCATCGCGGTCCTCGAGCCAGATGTTGTCACCCATGCCGATCTCGTCCCCGTAGTACAGGAACGGGCTGCCCGGAAGCGAGAGCAGCAAAGCGTTGATCAGCTCGATTTCGGACCGGGAATTGTCCAGTAGCGGCGCCAGCCGGCGCCTGATGCCGATGTTGGCCCGCATCCGGGGATCCGGGGCGTACCAGCCAAGCATCGCCGCACGTTCATCCGGCGTGACCATTTCCAGCGTGAGTTCGTCGTGATTACGCAGGAACGTTCCCCACTGGGCACCCGCCGGAATGGCAGGCGTGTCATGCATGGTCTCGATGATGGGCGCGGCTTTCTGGTCCCGCAGGGCGTAGTAGAGCCGCGGCATGATGGGAAAGTGGAAAGCCATGTGGCATTCGGGCTCTTCCTCGGTCCCGAAATACTCCACCACTTCGTTGGGCGGCTGGTTCGCTTCGGCGATGATGACCCTGCCAGGGTAACTTTCATCAACCATGGCCCGCAGTCTGCGAAGGAAAGCGTGGGTTGCCGGAAGGTTTTCGCAGTTGGTGCCCTCCTCCTCGAACAGGTACGGGATGGCATCAGCCCGGAAGCCGTCGATCCCCTGGTCCAGCCAGAACCTGACGACGTCGAAGAGAGCGTCGATTACCTTGGGGTTCTCAAAGTTGAGATCCGGCTGGTGCCCGAAGAACCGGTGCCAGAAGAACTGGCGGCGGATGGGGTCAAAAGTCCAGTTGGATTCCTCAGTATCCACAAAGATGATGCGGGCTTCCTGGTACTTCTCGTCCGTATCGCTCCACACGTAGAAGTCGCCGAACGGCCCTTCCGGGTCCTTGCGGGATTCCTGGAACCAGGGGTGTTGGTCCGAGGTGTGGTTCAGCGGAAGGTCGATGATCACCCTCACGCCGCGGGCGTGCGCCTCCGCCACCAGCCGCTTGAAATCGCTGATGGTACCGAACTCGTCCAGCACGGAGTTGTAATCCGAGATGTCATAGCCGCCGTCACGGAGCGGGGACTGGAAGAACGGCGGCAGCCACAGGCAGTCCACGCCCAGCCACTGCAGGTAGTCGAGTTTCTCGATGAGGCCGTGGAAATCACCGGAACCGTCCCCGTTGGCGTCCGCGAAACCCCTGACCAGCACCTCGTAGAACACGGCCTTCCGATACCACAGGGGATCATGCTGGAGGCCGGGAGCGTTCAGTTCAAACGTGCTCTTCGGTGTAAAATGCTGGCCGATATTCTGCGGACTGAAACTCACTGATGCTACCTCCTGATGCTCAGAATGTGTGCCGGTTCCACGTGGGCATCAAGGCGGACGTAGTTGTATTCTCCCCATTCCCAGCTTTCGCCGGTGATCAGATCAACTACCCGGAACCCGCCGTTTGGTGTGAGGTCGGCCGGGTCCAGCTGAAGGGCCGACAGGTCCAGGGACACCGTGCTCTCCCGAGTACTGTGCGGATCCACGTTGATCACCAGGATGACGGTGTCCTTGGCGCCGTCCGGGAGTGTTTTGTGTTTGGAGTAGACGATGGTGGCGTCGTCGGTGCTGTGGTGCAGCGTGAGGTTCTGCAGATCGCCGAAGGCAGGATGCGCGTGGCGGATCTCATTGAGCCGTGTCAGGTAGGGCGAGAGGGTCCGGCCTGACGCGGCCGCCGCATCCCAGTCGCGGGCTTTGTACTCGAATTTCTCGTTGTCGATGTACTCCTCAGCGCCCGGTCTGGCGACGTGTTCGTAAAGTTCATACCCTGCGTAGACCCCCCAGAGCGGGCTGGCCGTTGCGGCGAGCGCAGCGCGGATCTTAAAGGCGGCCGGTCCACCGTATTGCAGGTACTCGGTGAGGATGTCCGGGGTGTTGACAAAGAAGTTGGGCCGGAAATATGCCGGCGACTCGTGGCTGACTTCGGTGAAGTACTCCTCCAGCTCCTCCTTGGTGTTCCGCCACGTGAAGTAGGTGTAGGACTGCTGGAAACCTGCCTTGCCCAGAGCATGCATCATGGCGGGCCGGGTGAAGGCTTCTGCGAGGAACACCACTCCGGGGTTCTTTTTGTTGACCTTCGCGATCAGCCATTCCCAGAACCACACCGGCTTGGTGTGCGGATTGTCTACGCGGAAGATCTTCACACCGTGGCTGATCCAGAGCTGCACGACCCGCAGGATTTCCTTGGACAGTCCCGCCGGATCGTTGTCGAAATTGAGCGGGTAAATGTCCTGGTATTTCTTCGGCGGATTCTCGGCGTAGGCGATGCTGCCGTCCACCCGGGTGTTGAACCATTCCGGATTCGATTCAACCCATGGGTGGTCCGGTGCGGCCTGGAGCGCCAGGTCCAGGGCGACTTCCAGTCCCAGCTCTTTGGCACGGACTACAAAGGCGTCGAAGTCCTCGAACGTGCCGAGTTCGGGATGGATGGCGTCATGGCCGCCCTCCTTTGCTCCGATGGCCCACGGCGAGCCCGGATCGTGCGGTCCTGCCAGCAGGGTGTTGTTGGGGCCCTTGCGGTGCTGCACCCCGATCGGGTGGATGGGCGGCAGGTAGATGACGTCGAATCCCATGTCCGCCACCGCGTCCAGCCGCTCGGCGGCTGTCCGGAAGGTGCCGGAGGTCCACGCGCCGTTGTCCGGGTCCCTGACGGCGCCCTCGGACCGCGGGAAGAATTCATACCAGGCGCCGCGTCCGGCCAGGTCCCTTTCCACCAGCAGCGGGTACTGCTCGGAGACGGTCACCATTTCGCGGATGGGCTGGCGTCCGACGACGGCGGCAATGTCAGCGCCGAATCCTGCGGCCAGGCGTTGCTCGGCGGTTTTTACCGAGTCACCCAACGCGGCAGAAGCCGTGCGCAGGGCGCGCCTGTCGGCGGAATTCCGGGAGGCGTCGTCGGCCGCTTCTCCCAAAAGGGCAGCACCTTCGGCGAGCATCAGTTCGACGTCGATGCCGGCTTCCACCTTGACCTCGGCATTGTGATGCCATGTCCCGTAGCGGTCGTGCCAGGCTTCAATGAGGAAGGACCAGTTTCCGGCGGACGACGGCGTGATGATGCCCTCCCAGCGGTCGGTCCCCTTTCCGCGGTCCCCGGGCGGGGGGGACAGCCGGACGCGCTGGCGTTCCTTGCCTTTGGGATCCAGCAGTACGGCGGTGACGCCGAGCTGATCGTGACCCTCGCGGAAAGCCGTGGCCCCGACAACAAGCCCTTCGCCCGGCAACGCTTTGGCGGGGTACTTTCCGCCCTCCACCACCGGCTGCACGGCCGTGATGGGGAAGCGGCCAAACCGAAGTCCATCAGTGATCTGGCCCTTCGGCTTTTGCTTTGATGCGGCGCTGGTTCTCGCGTTAGATGTCACAGGCTCGACGTTAGCGAGAAAAATACCAATATGCGAAGGGTTGCCGCATTTTCATCGGTGCAATGTGTCATTTACCTAAAAGAAACCCAAACGTGTCCCAGCGGTCCATGTTGTCCGTTAGTGTGGCGCAGGTGAAGGCTATCCGCAGATTTACCGTCCGCACCGTTCTCCCGGAGCCCATCCGGCCGCTGGCCAGGCTGGCAACCAACCTGCGCTGGTCCTGGCACCGGCCCACACGGGAACTCTTCGAGCATCTGAACCGCGCCGTCTGGGATGAAAGCGGCAACGATCCGGTCACCTTCCTGGGGCTGGTCAGCCGTGAGGAGCTGCATCGGCTGGCTGCGGATGAGGACGTGGTGCGCCGGGTCCACGCGGCCGCTGAAGACCTGGACAGGTACCTCGAGCAACCCCGCTGGTACCAGAGCCTCGGCGACGACGCACCGGCGTCCATTGCTTACTTCTCCCCCGAATTCGGCATCACCGAGGTCCTGCCGCAGTACTCCGGCGGACTGGGGATCCTGGCAGGCGACCATCTCAAGGCCGCCTCGGACCTGGGGGTGCCGCTGATCGGAGTGGGCCTGCTCTACCAGGCCGGCTACTTCAAGCAGTCCCTTTCCCGGGATGCATGGCAGCAGGAGACCTACCCGGTCCTCGACCCCGACGGCCTGCCACTGACGCTGCTCCGGGAACCGTCCGAGGACGGCAACGGCAAGGCCATCCAGATTTCGCTGCCTCTCCCCCACGGGCGCCGGCTGCTCGCGCACATCTGGCGTGCCGACGTCGGACGCGTCCCTTTGCTGTTGCTGGACTCGAATGTGCCGGGCAACGACGACGCCGCCCGCGGCATCACCGACCGCCTCTATGGCGGCGGCGGAGACCACCGGCTGCAGCAGGAGCTGCTGCTGGGCATGGGCGGGGTGAAGGCATTGCGTGTTTACCAGCAGCTCACGGGGGTGGCAGCGCCTGAAGTTTTCCACACGAACGAGGGCCACGCCGGATTCCTGGGCATCGAGCGGATCCAGGAACTGATGTCAGCGGAGCAGCCGCTGACCTGGGAAGAGGCACTCACGGCCGGCCGGGCGTCCACCGTTTTTACAACGCACACACCGGTGCCTGCGGGCATCGACCGTTTTGAGACGTCCCAGATCCAGCACTTCTTCGAGGCCGGGCTGGCACCCGATGTGCCCGTGACCCGGATTCTGGACCTTGGCCGGGAGAACTTCACCGACGGCAATCCTTCGGTTTTCAACATGGCAGTGATGGGGCTGCGGCTGGCCCAGCGTGCCAACGGTGTGGCGAAGCTCCACGGCGAAGTGTCGCGCGGCATGTTCTCCGCCCTGTGGCCGGGATTCGACCACTCCGAAATACCCATCTCGTCGGTGACCAACGGAGTTCACGTGCCCACATGGGTTGACGCCCGCGTGTCCAAGCTGGCCAGGGAGCAATTCGGCGCAGAAGCCGAGGCCCTGGGCCGCTGGGACCTCGCGTACAACGTCAGCGACGAGGATGTGTGGGCGCTGCGTCGCGAGATGCGTGTCTCCCTCGTGGAGGACGTGAGGCGCAGGCTGCGCGCCGCGTGGAAGAAGCGTGGCGCTGCGGATGCGGAGCTGGGCTGGACGGGCTCCGTGCTGGACCCGGATGTCCTCACCATCGGATTCGCCCGCCGTGTTCCCACGTACAAGAGGCTGACCCTGATGCTGCGCGAGCCGGAGCGGCTCAAGGCCCTGCTCCTGCACGAAAGGCACCCCATCCAGCTGGTCATCGCCGGCAAGTCCCACCCGGCGGACGACGCCGGCAAGAAGATGATCCAGGACCTGGTCCGGTTCACCGATGACCCCGAGGTCCGGCACCGGATTGCGTTCCTGCCCAACTACGACATCGCAATGGCCAGGACGCTGTTCCCCGGCTGCGATGTTTGGCTTAACAATCCCCTGCGCCCGCTCGAGGCCTGCGGCACGTCAGGCATGAAGGCGGCGATCAACGGCTCGCTCAACCTTTCGGTTCTGGACGGCTGGTGGGATGAAATGTACGACGGCGAAAACGGCTGGGCGATTCCCACGGCCGACAACGGCGTTTCCCCCGAGGAACGCGACGACATCGAGGCCGCAGCGCTCTACGAGCTGCTGGAAACCCAGGTGGCGCCGCGTTTCTACGGCACCACGGTGTCCGAAGCCGCCGGCGCGGCCGGGCCTTCCCAGTCGGCGCAGGAGAAGATTCCCACCCACTGGGTCTCCATGATCAAGCACACCCTGGCGCATCTGGGACCGGCTGTTTCAGCGGACCGCATGCTCCGGGACTACGTGAACATCCTGTACCGCCCTGCCGCCATTGCAGGACGCCAGGCTGCGGCCGATTCCTTTGCCCAGGCCAAGACCCTGGCAGGCTGGACCTCCAGGGTCCGTGCCGCCTGGCCGCAGGTTCAGGTGGAGCACGTTGACTCCGTCGGCGTTTCAGAGGATCCGCAGATCGGCGACACCCTGCAGGTCAACGCCTATGTGGGTCTGCACACCCTGACTCCCGGGGATGTGTCCGTTGAGGTTGCATACGGCCGGGCCGAGGAAGGCGACGAGCTCGCAGAAGTGACCGTGTTGGAGCTCGACTCCGTGGAAGAGCTGGGCAACGGGCGCCACCTGTTCAGCGGCTCCGTGGTGATCGACCGCTCCGGCTCCTTCGGCTACACCGTCCGGGTGCTCCCCAAGCACGAGGCCCTGGCGTCCAAGGCCGAGCTGGGGCTGATCGTCAACGCCTGACTCCGGGGTGCGAAGGCGGGGGTTCGACAAACCCGACCGCCTGCCTATAGGAACACTGCGATGACGGCGAGGTCCTTGCCGGCGTAGGCTTCGGCGTCCTGGAGGATTTCGCAGATGATGCCGAAGGTGCGGTTTGTCCGGAACGCCTCGGGGATCTGCCAGATGAGCGTGATCGGTGCCTTGCCGTGGTCCGGGATGCCGTCCGCAAAGTCATGGAGGCAATCATTGAGGGCGTCCAGGTTCACGCCATAGTGCTCCGGGAAGTCCAGTGCTTCGCCGAACGTCTCCAGCACAGCCTTTTTCGTGTCTGCGGGCGGGATCACCAGGCTGCGGCGGTCTGCGTCCTTCACCTGGTGCTTTAGTTCTTCGATGGTCCAGGTGTCAGAGGAATATATCTTCATGGGTGCTTTACTTGCCTTCTGCTATGAACTTGAACGAATCGTAGTGGTCCTGCGTGTAGTACTTCTCGCCCGCATCGCCGGCCACGATCCTGCGGGCACCCCGGTCAGGCTCCCCGGGGGTGATGACCGTGTATTCCTTGTAATACCCTTCCTGCTTTTGCGGAAGGATCTGTTCGAAATTGCCGAATGTCCCGTCGCCCGCGCGATAAGGGTACGGGCCGCCCCGGCTGATCAGGACAAGGGTTTCGCGGCCTTCGGCCGGCAGCGCCGATTCCTTGACTGTCGCGAGCGTCGAGGGGCTCGGCGCCACTGCCGGCGCACCGGATCTGACGGCGGAAGGTCCTGGGCTGACGGCGGAGGTTTCTGCCGCCGTCGGACTTCCCATGCCGGGGAACAGTGCGTTGTTGGAGACCAACAACGCCAAGGCAACAAGGCCGATGAGCAGCACGGCAACCGTGACTGGTCTGCGCATGTTCTTGCCTCCCCCACCTACTGAACCTACGTGCCTGCTTAACCTATGTTCGGTAGATGTCGATGGAGTTTGCCTGCACAACGTCCCGTTCACCTGAGGCCACCCGGCCGCCCTGGCGGCGGTCATGGAGTTCGGATGTGGTCAACCGGAGCTCAAATAGCCGGCTGCCGGCGCCGTCGTCGTTGGTGACCTTGGGCAGGGTGATCTTGACGTCGGCCGGGGTGCCGTTGACCACCACGAGCCCGGCCACCTCACCGTCGTCGGAACCCAAAAGCAGCTGGACCACCCTGTGCCCGGGGTTATTCCAGCCGTCCATGGACATGGGCTGGCCGTCTTCATCGAACCAGTACAGGTACGACTGTTCGTCCCGCACCGGGTAGTGACGGGGCTGGCCGGCAAGGAATTCCTTGCGTAGACGGATGACGCGCTTGGTGCTGCGCAGCATGGCGTGGGATTCCGGCGTGCTGGTCCAGTCCAGCCAGGCGATGGGGTTGTCCTGGCAGTAGGCGTTGTTGTTGCCCTGCTGGGTACGAGCTATTTCATCGCCTGCCGTGATCATGGGAACGCCGAGGGAAATCATCAGCGAAGCCATCAGGTTGCGGCTGGTCTGGGCCCGCTGGGCGTGGATGCTCTCATCCTCGGTGCGGCCCTCGAAACCGTGGTTGTAGCTCAGGTTGTCGCCGTGGCCGTCACGGTTCTGTTCCCCGTTGGCCTCATTGTGCTTGCGGTCATACGAGACAAGGTCAGAGAGCGTGAAGCCGTCATGCGCCGTGATGAGGTTGACCGAGGCAAGCCGTGAACGGCCTGATCCTTCAAAGAGGCTCGCCGATCCGGACATAGCGTCCGCCAGCCGCGCCACGGAACCGGCCTGGCCGCCCGCGTCAATGGAAGCCCGGTCGGCTACCCAGAAGGAGCGAACCCCATCGCGGAAATGGTCATTCCAGTCCACCCACCCGGTGGGGAACCGGCCTGTCTGCCAGCCGCCATAGCCGACATCCCAGGGTTCCGCGATGAGTTTGACCCTGGAAAGGACGGGATCCGCCGCGATTGCCATGAGGAAGGGATGGCTGGGATCGAAGTCGTTCGATGCATCGCGGCACAGCGTCACGGCGAGGTCGAAGCGGAACCCGTCAATGTGGAATTCAGTCGCCCAGTACCGCAGCGAGTCCAGCACGAGCTGCACCACGCGGGGTTCGCCGAAATTCAGGCTGTTGCCGCAGCCTGTGGTGTCCAGGTATCTGCCGTGGCCGTCCGTACGGTAGTACTCCCCTTCTCCGAGACCACGGAAACTCAGCGTCTGGCCATTCGGGCCGCCCTCGGCCGTGTGGTTGTAGACGACGTCGAGAATCACCTCGAGGCCGGCGGCGTGGAGCAGCTTGACCATGCCCTTGAACTCATCCTGGACGGCGTGCGGTCCGGCGTCCTGGGCGGACCTGGTGGCGTACCCGGGATGCGGGGCAAAAAACGCGGCTGTGTTGTAGCCCCAGTAGTTGGTCAGGCCGAGGTTCTGCAGGTGCGGCTCGTCCAGGTGGAAGTGAACCGGCAGCAACTGGACTGCCGTGATGCCCAGTCCTGTCAGGTGTTCGATCATGGCCGGATGCGCCATTCCCGCGTAGGTGCCCCGCAGCTCCGCCGGAATATCGGGGTGCAGCATGCTCTGGCCGCGGACGTGGGCCTCGTAGATGATGGTGTTCCGCCAGGGCAGCCGGGGACTCTGGTCCGAGCCCCAGTCAAAGTCACTGGACATCCGGACGCTCGTCAGGAATCGTCCGCGCTGGTCCACGGCGTGGCCGTAAGGGTCCATCAGCAACGGTTGGCCGCCGTCGTCGTCAAAATCCAGGGTGGGGACCGACAGCGGCAGCGCCTCTTTCTTCGGAGTGGTCCGGAATCCGTACCGAGACCCCGGAGGGAGGCCCTCCACAATGCCGTGATGGACACCGTCGGTGACGTTCGGCAGAGTCTGGAGCCGCCAGTTCCCGCCGGGCGCCTGATACGCAATTTCCAGCGTGGTGACACCGGGCGCGTAGACCGCTACGTTTGCGCAGGCTCGCGAAGGGTCGTCCGTTGCAGGGGAACCCGTGCGCGGAACGCTGATACCGAGAGGAATCGCCTGCGAGGCGTCCACGGTGGAAGCTGTGTCTAAGAGAGGCATAACCATTACTTGAAGTTTAGCCGTCCGCCACGAATGACTGATGTTTTCCTGTATATGACGTGCCTGGCGTCGCGCCGCATGCCCCCTTGAACCGGCGGATGTCACCGCCTGGTTTACCGGGCGGCCCGACCGGTGTTCAAGGCCATCGAGGCCCGGGGCGATGCCCCAACGCACCCGTCACCGAGGTGTTCAAGCATGAACTCCGCCCGTTGATCGCCGCCATCCTCAGCCGCGTGGGTCCCGATGTCCTGTACGCCATGTTCACGGTGTTCACCCTGACGTACGGCACCACAGCCCTGGGCCTGCAACGAAATCAGGTCCTGGTGGCCGTTATGGTGGGTTCCGCTTTCCAACTGGTGGCCATTCCGCTGGCCGGCGCTGTGTCGGACAGGACCAACCGGCGGCTGGTCTATGGCGTGGCAGCCGTTGCGGGCGCTGTCTGGGCCTATGTTTTCTTCATTCCGCTGGAAGGCAAGTCACCTGTGGTCCTGGTGGTGGGCATTGTCCTGGGGCTGTTGGCCCATTCGTTTATGTACGGACCGCAGGCAGCGTTTGTGGTGGAACAGTTCTCCCCGCGGCTCCGGTCCACCGGCTCCTCGCTGGCCTACACCTTTGCCGGTGTGATCGGCGGAGCCATTGCGCCGCTGATGTTCACAGTGCTTCTCAGCACGTTCGGAACCTGGGTGCCCGTAGCCATCTACGTGAGCGTTGCGTGCGCCCTCACCTTGGTGGGGCTATCGCTGGGCAGGGACTCAAACGTTCAGGAAGACGAAGACTACCTGCAGAGCTACGCCGCCATCCACACGGTTCCGGCCAAGGCCTAGGCCGCTGGGCTTGTTCTGGTCCTGCGGCCGGACTGGTCTGGTTTCAGGCCCGGGGTTTCAGGCCCGCAGGAAAAGATCAAGCGTGACGGCGAGGTGGTGGTCAATGGCTGCTTGTGCAGCATCCACATCGCCTCGCCGGAGCGCTTCCACAATCACTTGATGCTCATCGCAAACCCGGCTTTGCCGGTCATGGGTCCGGAAGAGTGCCTCCACCCCAACGAACACCTGGCGTGCCCGGAGCTTGCTGTACGTCTGGGAAATCAGTTCGTTGGAGCCGGCGTCAATGAGGAGCTGATGAAAATGCTGATCCAGCCGGATGAATTCGGTGGCCCGATTGCGCCCCGTTCCGTTGAGCACGCCCTCGGCGGACAGTGCCTGGCGCTGCTCGTCCAGCGTCCGGGCCATCTCAGCCACCGGCACTGCACCGGATTTGATGGTTGTTGCGGCGGCATGTCGCTCCAGGACACCGCGCAGCTCGAACAGCTCTGCGATCTGGCGGCCGGAGATCACCGGAATGAGTGCTCCCCGGTTGGGGATCAGCTCTATCAGCCCGTCGGAGACCAGCAGGAGCAGCGCTTCACGGACTGGCGTCCGGGACACCCCGATGTCGCGGGCGAGTTCCTGTTCGTTGACAAATTTCCCCTGCATGCCAGGGTCCACAAGGATCTGGTCACGCAAATACTCGTAGGCTTTTTGCCGGCCTGTAGCCGCGTCCCCCGGTCGTCGTTGCATACTTTACGTATACACCAATTTGGAGGTAATTGTGCGAGTTGCACTTGCTCAAGTCATCACGGGCCGCGATCCGGCCGAAAATCTTGCTGTTCTGGAAGACTACGCCCGCCAGGCGAAGGATGGCGGCGCGGAGCTGGTGGTGTTCCCGGAAGCTACGATGCGCGCCTTTGGAAATTCCCTGGTGGACATTGCCGAGCCCCTCGACGGCCCATGGGCCTCCCGGGTGCGCGAGATCGCTGCCTCCCTGGGCGTCGTGATCGTGGCCGGCATGTTCACCCCCGGAACGTCCCATGGCGACCAACGCAAAGTCCGCAACACGCTGCTTGCCACGGGCCCGGGCGTGAACGCCAGCTACGACAAGATCCACCTCTTTGACGCTTTCGGCTTTCTGGAATCGGACACCGTGGAACCGGGAACCGGACCGGTGACTTTCGAAGCCGGCGGTGTGACATTCGGTCTGGCCACCTGCTACGACATCAGATTCCCTGCCCTTTTCACGGCTAATGCGGCCCGTGGCGCTTTCGCCAACATTGTCTGTGCATCCTGGGGTCCAGGTCCCGGCAAGGTGGACCAGTGGCGGCTGCTGGCCCGCGCCCGAGCGGTGGACACCACCACATATGTGCTGGCCTGTGGCCAGGGTGATCCCGCCACCCAGGGCGTTGAAGCCAAGGGCGCGGCCCCCACCGGAGTGGGGCATTCCGCCGTCGTGTCCCCGCTCGGCGAGATCCTTGACACGCTCGACGGCGCCCCGGGCCTCCTGTTCGCGGAACTGGATCCCGTCGTCGTACAGGAAGCCCGCAAGAAGCTCCCGGTCCTGGCCAACCGCCGGGACCTTTAACCAGAGCGAGACCCCACGGCCGGCTCGGCGGCGGTTGGGGTCTCGACGGGCTCGACCACCGTATTAAGGGACGGGGCGAAGGCTGGGCTTTTGTGTAGGCTGCATTGTTGCGTGAGGAACGAGCGCAGCAGCCGGCAAAAGTCCAGCCGCTCGCCGCGGCTGCAGGCTTACTTAGTCGCGCGCTGGCGGGAGACTTCGTACAGGGAGATACCGACGGCCATGGAGGCGTTCAGCGATTCCATGGCGGAGTCGATCGGGATGGAGACGATCTGGTCGCAGTTTTCGCGGACCAGGCGGCTCAGGCCCTTTCCTTCGGAGCCGACCACGATGCAGACCGGTTCGGTTGCGAGGGTGAGGTCGGGCAGCGAGACGTCGCCGTCGCCGTCGAGTCCCAGAACAAAGATGCCCATGTTTTTGAATTGCTTCAAGGCGCTGTTCAGATTGGCGGCACGGGCCACGGGAACGCGGACGGCCGCACCCGCACTGGTCTTCCAGGCTGAAGCGGTGACGCCCACAGAGCGGCGCTCAGGAACAATGACGCCGTGTCCACTGAATGCCGAGACCGAGCGGATGATTGCACCCAGGTTGCGGGGATCAGTGATGCCATCCAGGGCCACAAAGAGTGGCGCGTTGGATACGTGGCCCTTTTTCCACCGATCCACAGTCTGCTCTGCAAGATCGTAGGCGTCCTGGTATTCGTACGGCGGGATCTGCAGCACGAGGCCCTGGTGGACAGCGTCCTCGGTCATGCGGTCAAGCTCAGGCTTGCCGGTTTCCATCAGGGGGATGCCTCGTTCGGCCGCCAGCTTGAGGGATTCCTTGACACGGTCATCCATCTCGATGCGGATAGCAATGTGAAGTGCCTTGGCCGGAATGCCGGCGCGCAATGCTTCAACCACCGAGTTACGGCCGGTGACCACTTCCTCCGTGGCGCGGCCCTTCGGGCCTGAACGGGCTCCGGTGCTGCGGCCGGTGCCGCGCTTGGCCTCAGACCGCTCGGAAAGCTGCTTATTCTTGTGGGCCTTGTGGTACGGGCGGTCTTCCGCCTTGGGCGTGGGGCCCTTTCCTTCCAGAGCCTTGCGGCCATGGCCACCGGTTCCGACGGTGGGGCCCTTCTTCATTTTGACCGACCGGCGACCGTTGTTGGCCATGAGTTCCATCCTTGATTGAGCGAGTGCGTCTGCAATCAAGTCTACTGAATCAAGTTAAATCGGGAACGACGGCGAACTTCAGCCCCGCTGGAGGCTCCAGCGGGCGCCGTCAGGACCGTCCTCGACGTCGACGCCGGCTGCGGCGAGTGTGTCCCGGATGGCGTCCGAGGCGGCCCAGTTCTTACTGCCCCGCGCGTCCGCCCGTGCGGCGAGCTGTGCTTCCACAAGGACGCCGAGTGCGGTGCTGGCCTGTTCGTCCATGGCGGGCTTTGCTGCGCTGTCAATCCCGAGTACGCCAAGCATGTTCGTGACGCTGGTGAATGCCTGCAGAACGCCGTCGAGATCGCCTGTTGTGAGTGAGTTGTTCCCGGCGCGGACGGTTTCGTGCACTACACCCAACGCCTGCGGAACGTTGAGGTCGTCGTCCATGGCCGCCGCAAAGTCATCCGGAACAGCGCCGTGGCCGGCAGACCGGAACGCCCCGTTGCCGGAAAGCGCCCGGACCGAACGGCTGATGAAACCGTCGATCCGCTCAACTGCCGCGGCGGCTTCCTGCAGCGACGTGGGCTGATAGTCCAGCACGGAGCGGTACTGCGCCTGACCGAGGTAGTAGCGGACAACCCGGGGCGACGCGAGCTCCAGCATTTCTGCCGGGCTGACGGTGTTGCCGATGGACTTGGACATCTTTTCGCCCTGATAGGTGACCATGCCGTTGTGCATCCAGAAATTCGCGAAGCCGTGCCCGGCTGCCTGTGACTGGGCCATCTCGTTCTCGTGGTGCGGGAAGCGCAAATCCAGGCCTCCGCCGTGGATGTCGAATTCCGTGCCGAGGTATTTGGTGACCATGGCGGAGCATTCGAGGTGCCAGCCCGGGCGGCCGGTGCCCCATGGCGAAACCCAGCTTGCCGTCGTCGGCTCCCCTTCTTTGTAGCCCTTCCACAGCGCGAAGTCGCGGGGGTCTTTCTTACCGCGGGGATCAGCATCGGCCGCGCTCTGCATGTCATCGATCTTCTGCCGCGTCAGCGAGCCGTATTTGCTCCAGGAGCGCACGTCGAAATAGACATCGCCGGAATCGTCAAGCGCCGGGTAGGCGTGGCCGAGGTCGATCAGCTGCTGGATGAGCACGTGCATCTCAGGGATGTGGCCGGTGGCGCGGGGCTCATAGGTGGGACGTGATACGCCCAGGGTGTCGTAGGCCTTGAGAAATTCCTGCTCGTACCGGTAGGCAAGCGCCCACCACTCTTCCTGCCGGACAGAGCCGGGCTCGTCCTCGAAGTCCGGCCCGAAGGATGCCGCCGACCTGGCCAGGATCTTGTCATCGATGTCGGTGACGTTGCGGACCACCGTGGCCCGGAACCCGCGGTATTCAAGCCAGCGCGTGAGCTGGTCAAAGGCAATTGCCGAGCGGATGTGACCCACGTGCGGCATTCCCTGCACAGTGGCGCCGCAGTAGTAAAGGCTCGCCTTGCCCGGTGTCAGAGGGGTGAAGTCACGGACTTCGGCGGATGCTGTGTCGTAAAAGCGCAGGGTCACCGCTCCAGATTAGCCGATGCAGGTTCAGACGCTTATTTGCAGACTTCGCCGATCCGGTTGTTCTGTTCGGTGAGCTGGGCGGTCTGCTCGGCGCTCTTGGTTCCGAGCGATGTGCCGGCCACCTTTTTCATGACGTCCGCCATTTTCTGGATCGGGTCGGCCAGCTCCGGGGCCACCTTGTCCGCCACGTCCTGGTAGTGCTTGGCGATCTGGTCCGCCTGCTGCTGCTGGTTGCCTGTGGGCACAAAAGTGTCGTTGTTCAGGAAAGTGCAGCTCTCCTGAACGCTCATTTTCGGCGTTCCGGCACAACCGGTAAGCAGGAGTCCTGCAATCACGACGGCGGCAAACAGCTTTTTCACGCGTGGTCTCCTTCGCGGCATACCAGCGCAGTTGCTACGGCCGAGATGCCTTCGCCTCGGCCGGTGAAGCCGAGTCCGTCGCTGGTGGTGGCGGCGACGCTGACGGGCGCGCCGGCGGCCTCGCTCAGGACTCGCTGCGATTCCTCGCGGCGCGGTCCGAACTTGGGTCGGTTGGCCACGAACTGCACGGCAATGTTGCCGATTTCGAAGCCCTCGGCCCTGACGATCCGGGCGGCCTCAGCCAGCAGTGTGGCACCGGAAGCCCCTGCGAGTTCCGGCCGGTCGGTGCCGAAGTGGGTGCCAAGGTCCCCGATTCCGCAGGCCGAAAACAAGGCGTCCGCTGCCGCGTGGGCCACGGGGTCGCCGTCGGAATGGCCTGCGAGGCCGCGCTCTCCATCCCAGAACAGGCCCCCCAGCCAGAGCGGCTGGGGCTGGTCCCTCGGAGCGTACGCGTGGACATCGATGCCGATTCCGGTCCTCGGAAGATTCATGGTTTCAGCCTTCCACACTCTGACCGCGCATGCTCAGCCTTCTACCCAACGGACGCCCAGCGGGCCCTCGAGCAGGCCTTCGGCGATGATCAGGTCAAGCGGGGTGGTGATTTTCAAGGATTGGGTGGCGCCGTGGACGGCGTGTACCGGAACGCCGAGCAGCTCCACCAGCATGGCATCGTCGGTGACGGAGGCAGACTGGTGGTCATCGAACAAGGCCGCGGCCTCGTGGGCGCGCCTCAGGGTGGCCAGATCGAAGCCCTGCGGCGTCTGGACGGCCCGCAGTTTCTCCCTGGGCGCTGTTCCGGTGACCAGCTCAGGGGCGATCCGGGCGTCGTCGCCCTGTGTATCCGCCACCGTCTTGACGGTGTCCACCACCGGGATGACTGGGATGACCGCAACTGCTCCGGCGGCCAGCGCCTCCACCACCCGGTGGAAGACGGACTCCGGGGTAAGCGCCCGCGCGGCATCATGGACCAGTACCGCTTCGATGCCTTCCTGCAAGGCTGCAAGGCCAGACCTGACGGAATCCGAACGGGTGGACCCGCCGTCGACCACAGTGATGACGGGATGCAGCGCCGGCTTGCCTGAATGCCCGGCGTTCAGGTTTGCCTCGAGTTCCGCTACGAATGAGTCACAGAGCCCGCGCAGCCCGGTGTCGCCCTTGGGCACTGCCACACAGATCTGACGGGCAAGCCCGGCTGCGGCAACTCCGCGCAGGGCATGTGTGAGCATGGCTTCACCGCCCAGCGGTACCTTGGCTTTGGGCATTCCGTAGCCCAGGCGTTCGCCGGAACCTGCGGCCACCACAATGACGGCGGTGACGGGGCGCGTTGATGGACTGTTCATGGGTATAAGCCTACTTTCCATCCCAACCGACTTACCCAAACCGGGTAGCAGCACACGTCGTTTTGGGCGCTCAAAACAGCGTCTACTGCTACGCAGCCGGGGATTTTGGGCAAAAAGAACCCCGGCAGCACTCTTGCCACCGGGGTTTAATTCTTAGGAAGCCAGAACTTCGTCGAGAACGCTTGCAGCCTTCTCTTCGTCCGTCTTTTCAGCCAGTGCCAATTCTGAAATCAGAATCTGACGGGCCTTGGCCAGCATACGCTTTTCACCTGCGGAAAGGCCCCGATCGTGATCACGGCGCCAAAGGTCACGAACGACCTCTGCAACCTTGATGACGTCACCGGAAGCAAGCTTCTCCAGATTTGCCTTGTAACGACGTGACCAGTTGGTGGGTTCTTCAGTGAACTCGGCCCGCAGCACCTCAAATACGTGCTCCAGACCTTCTTTGCCCACTACGTCCCGGACCCCAACAAGGTCAACGTTCTCTGCTGGAACTTCAATGGTCAGATCACCCTGAGCCACCTTGAGCTTGAGATACATCTTCTCTTCGCCCTTGACAGTGCGCATCTTGATTTCTTCAATTTTTGCAGCACCGTGGTGAGGGTAAACTACTGTCTCGCCGACCTCAAATACCATGTGGACTTTCCCCTTTCCCGCAGACCAGTTTATCACGATTCGGGCATATGACTGTCGCCGTTTGGGGTCAGGAACCGCATGAATACGCGGAAAATGACGATAATCGACCCTCCGGGACCCCTTGACGGATGCGGACAATAGTGCATTGAACGACTACTGCCAAGGGCAATATGTACGGCCGGAATCCTTGTTTAAGCCCGTTTATGGATAGGCTATGGCTGAATAATGTTTCGAGACTCTCGAGGAGTAAGTGACGTGCGTTTCACTGCGATGAACCGGGGCCAGCGCGGCAAGCTGGCATTGGCAACGGCCGCCCTTGGCGTCAGCCTGCTGACCGTGACCGGCTGCGGCTACATCACCCCACAGCAGACTACTCACCAGTACGCTGCCTCGGACGGCATCCGCACAGATCTGGGCCCCCTGCAGCTCCGCAACATCCTGATCATCTCCGCCGGAAAGGACAAGCCGGGCCGCGTCATCGGTGCCGTGTACAACTCGTCCTCCAAGGATGTGAAGCTGACCATCAGCGGTGCATCCGGCTCGCAGACCCAGGTTTCCGTCAAGCAGAAGTCCTACACCCTGCTGAACGAGTCCACTGATGCGGCGATCCTCAGCACCACAGGCGGTGATCCCGGGTCCCAGGTCGAGGTAAGGATCGCTGAAGACGGCACTAACCTGGACAAGCCCATTGGGGTGCCCGTTTTGGACGGCACGTTGGATTCCTACAAGCAGTATCTGCCGGCCGAAAGCGAACCGGCCCAAACGAGCTCACCGACGCCGTCGCCGACGTCGAGCGCCAACCACTAGCGAGCGCCAACCACTGGCGGAGGACCGTCCGCCAGTGCGGCTCACCGGCCGCTATCACAGCATAAAAGGAGGGGCTCCCCGGCGGGGAGCCCCTCCTTTGCGTTTGCTGTCCTGTCTGGCTGCCGGTTTACGGCTCGAACTTGTAGCCAAGTCCCCGGACGGTGACGAGGTATCGAGGCACCGAGGGGTCCGGTTCGATTTTGCTGCGGAGCCTCTTCACATGGACGTCGAGGGTTTTGGTGTCGCCCACATAGTCGGAGCCCCAGACACGGTCGATCAGCTGGCCGCGTGTCAGGACGCGGCCGGAGTTGCGGAGGAGCATCTCCAGAAGTTCAAACTCCTTGAGCGGCAGGGATACCTGTTCCCCGCCCACACTGACCACGTGGCGCTCGATATCCATACGTACCGGACCTGCCTGGACGGTGGAGGAGATCAGTTCCTCGGGCTCGCCCTGGCGGCGCAGGACAGCGCGCACACGGGCCACGAGCTCGCGGGAGGAATACGGCTTGGTGACATAATCGTCCGCACCAAGCTCCAGCCCCACCACCTTGTCGATTTCCGAATCCTTGGCGGTAAGCATGATGACCGGCACGCTGGAACGCTGGCGAAGCTGGCGGCAGACTTCGGTGCCGGACAGACCCGGGAGCTGCAGGTCCAACAACACGAGGTCGGCGCCGTTGCGGTCAAACTCTGTGATGGCGTCCAGGCCGTTGTCCACAACCCCGACCTCAAAACCTTCCTTGCCCAGCAGATAGGACAACGGGTCGCTGAACGATTCTTCGTCCTCGACAATAAGAATCCTGCTCAAGCGCTAGCTCCTTGTTCGTGGACGCCGGCGGCGTCGTGTCGTTGAATGGCTTTTGGCCGCCCGGAGGTAGAGCGGGGCGCTGGTTCGTCGTTCTCCTCCTGCCCTTCCATCTCCGGAAGCCGCAGTGTAAATGTTGATCCCTGCCCCGGCTGTGACCAGAGGGTCACTTCGCCGCCGTGGTTGGAAATGACGTGCTTGACGATGCTCAGGCCCAGCCCGGTTCCGCCTGTGTGGCGCGACCTCGCTGCGTCCACCCGGTAAAAGCGTTCGAAGACCCGTTCCTGGTCCTCCGGGGTGAGCCCGCCGCCCTGGTCCGTCACCGACACGGCAATGAGGCCCTCTTTGGCGCGGACACCGATACCCACCCGGGTGTTCTCCGGCGAATACCGGATGGCGTTGTCAATCAGGTTCCGCAGGGCCGTGACCAGCAGGTCCTGGTCGCCGTAGACCATCGCATCCACCCGGCCGCCGATGACGATCTCGATGTTTTTGCTCTCGGCCGGCAGCTGCGAACGATCCACCGCCTCTGTGATCACGGTGTTGATGTCGACGGGGTGGCCCTGCTGTGCGACATTTGCCCCCTGCAGACGGGACAGTTCAATGATGTCCTGCACCAGCGCGGCCAGGCGGGCTGATTCCTTGTGCATACGCTTGGCAAACCGGCGCACGGCTTCTTCATCGTCTGCCGACGATTCCAGCGCCTCCGCAAGGAGCGAGATGGCTCCCACAGGGGTTTTGAGTTCGTGGGACACGTTGGCCACAAAGTCGTTCCGGATCTCCTCGGTGCGGGTGATCTCGGTGCGGTCATCAGCCAGGAGCAGGATGTATTCCTCGCCAAGCATGGCTGCCCGGACCTGGACAATGATGGTTCCCTGGCCCAGGGGACCGCGCGGGAGTTCCAGCTGCTTCTCGAGGATGACGCCGTCCCGCCGGACCCCTGCCGTCATGTCCAGAAGCTGTTTGTGGACCACGGTGTGGCCGCGGACCAGGCCGTAGGCATAGGCGCCCGGGCTGGCACGCACCACGCCGTCGATCGCGTCCACCACAACAAACGCCCGTCCTACGACGGCAAGCACCTCAGCGGCGCCGGCAGGCAGAGCGGGTTCATCGAAATCGACGTCCACCAGCTTCCGCTGCTTTTCGCTGACCCTGAATGCGAGCACGCCAAAGATGCCGAACGACAGGCCGATCAGGCCGGCGATGACACCAACGAGCATAGGATCCACGGCTCCAGCTTATGCCGTCAGAAATGCGGCAAGGGTGCATCTGCTGCGAATCGGCGGCCGGTTCAGCTAACGTTCACCTATTGGTGCCTAACAGTTCACCCGACGCTGGCAGAGTTACCAGTTGGACTGCCGGAACTGTGACATGAAATCTGCCTGCCACCCAGGTGACCGGCAGGATTTCCAAGGAAAGGACGCATACGTGCGTAAGGTTTTTCAGGAGGAGCTCACCCAGGTGGGTGACCAGCTCATCGAAATTTCAAGACTCGTCAGCGAAGCTATCGACAAGGCCACAACATCCTTCCAGGTTGCGGACGTTGACCTCGCACAGGATGTCATCGCGGCGGACGCCCGGATCGACTTCGTCCAGAACAGCCTCGACGAGCGCGCCATCGACATCCTGGCCCTCCAGGGACCTGTGGCCAGCGACCTCCGGATGATCGTTGGCTCCCTCCGGATGAGCGCCTCGCTGGAACGCATGGGGGATCTGGCCCGCCACATCGCCCAGCTGGCCCGGCTGCGCTACCCGTCCACCGTGATCCCGGCATCCCAGACCGAGACCTTCAGGAAGTTCGCCGAGCTGGATCTGCTGATCGCCACCAAGCTCACAGAACTGCTTGAGACCCGCGACCTGGAAGTGGCCCGCGAAATTCTCAAAGCGAACATTGCCGTTAACGATCTCCACCTGAGCGTCTTCAAAGCCATCGCGTCGCCCGAATGGGCAGAGTCTCCGGCGACGACTGTGGACGTGGCGCTCGCCAGCCGCTACTTCGAGCGGTTCGCGGACCACGGCGTTTCCGTCGCCCGCAAGGTCACCTATCTGGTCACCGGCGAATGGCAGCCGCAGAGCCTCGGCGAAGGATAACCGCCACAGCAAGACGCACGACGGCGGCCTGTCACCCAAAGCGCTTGGGGACAGGCCGCCGTCGTAGGTTCTATTTTTTGCCCTGGTTGGCCACTGCCAGGATGGCCTCGGCTGCTGCTGCTGGATCCAGGTAGGTGCCACCCGGATTCAGCGGCTGGAAGTTCTCGTCCAGATCGTAAACCAGCGGAATGCCGGTGGGGATGTTCAGGCCGGCGATGGAATCGTCGCTGATGCCGTCGAGGTGCTTGACGAGCGCGCGCAGGGAGTTGCCGTGGGCCGTGACCAGGACGGTCTTGCCGGCTTTGAGGTCCTCCTTGATATCGGATTCCCAGTAAGGCATGAGCCGGACCAGAACGTCCTTGAGGCACTCGGTGCGCGGCACGGCGTCGCCGATATCGGCATAGCGCGGGTCCCCCACCTGGGAGAATTCTGCGTCGTCAGCCAGTGGCGGCGGCGGGGTGTCGTACGAACGGCGCCACTCCATGAACTGCTCTTCGCCGTACTCGGCGAGGGTCTGGGCCTTGTCCTTGCCCTGCAGCGCGCCGTAGTGGCGCTCGTTCAGGCGCCAGTCGCGCTTGACGTCGATCCAGCCGCGGTCGGCCTTCTCCAGAGCCAGGTTGGCGGTGTTGATGGCCCGCCTCAGGCGCGAGGTGTAGAGGATGTCCGGGAGTACATTGTGCTCTACCAGCAGCTCGCCGCCGCGGACGGCCTCCTCGCGGCCCTGGTCGTTGAGGTCAACGTCCACCCAGCCGGTGAACAGGTTCTTGGCGTTCCAGTCGCTGTGGCCGTGGCGCAGCAGAATCAGCTTGTAAGTCATGATTTTCATCCTAGCCGAGCGACCGCACACCGCGCCTAGCGTTACATTCCCATAGGCTGGGGCCGTGGTGCAGAAAGCTGAACGGGTTGTGGCCCCCCAGACGTCCGGCAAGGGCAGGTCCGGGAGTGGCAGGTCCGGCAAGCCGGTGGGAAACGTCACCAGGGGCACCACCAACCCGAACCGCATGCGCCGGCTGGACCGCTGGCTCACCGGACCGCAGGCCTGGCGGCTACGGTCGGCACCTGACCCTCTGGTGATCGATCTGGGCTACGGGGCATCGCCGGCCACCGCCGTCGAGCTCTTTGAACGCCTGTCAGCGATCCGCCCGGATGTGCGTGTCTGCGGGATTGAAATCGAACCGGAACGGGTCCGGGTGGCCAAGGCCCTGGAAAGGCCCGGACTGAGCTTCCAGGTGGGCGGCTTCGAGCTCCCCGTACCGGGGAAACCCGTGCTGGTCCGCGCCTTCAACGTGCTCCGGCAATATGAGGAAGCCGATGTGGCCGGGATTTGGCGGCTGGTGCAGAGCAGGCTGGCGCCGTGCGGACTCTTCATCGACGGCACCTGCGACGAAATCGGTCGGCGCGTCACGTGGGTTGCCCTCGACAGCGAGCGGCCGCTCAGCCTGAGCCTGTCCATGCGGTTCGGAGGCTTTGTGCTTCCGTCGGAGATCGCCGAGCGGCTGCCAAAGGCCCTGATCCACCGCAATGTCGCGGGTGAACGGATCCATGCGCTGATGCAGGCGATGGACCGGGCATGGCTTGGGTCAGCGCCTTTGGCGTCGTTCGGGAACAGGCAACGCTGGACCGCCATGTGCAAGGCACTGCTCGACGGCGGCTGGCCGGTTCAGGACGGGCCGTCGCGTTGGCGCCTGGGGGAACTTACGGTCGGCTGGGAGGCCGTGGCACCGGACTAACGGTTCGACCGGTTCAACCACCGGGCTTCAACCACGGGCTCAGCCACCGGCGTGGCGCTGGTTACCAGGGGCCGTAGGGGCCCACGTTGCGGCTGCCGCCGCGGCCGGTGTCCTTCACGGCCGGCCGCACGTCAGCCAGATAGACGGAGGCCGCCACCACCGCAGCCAGTCCGAAAAGTCCCAGCGGGCCGAAAAGCCCGCCGCTTCCACCGAGACTGCCCCATACAGCCAGGACCCCGATGGCGAACCCGCCACAGGTCAAGCCAAGCCAGAATGTTTTGGTGCGCTTACCCGTCGCTTCGAAGGCATTCGCCTTGTGCCGGAGGCAGTCGAAGAAAGCCCATGCCTCCAGTGCAAGGGCAACGAGGCCCAGGACGAAGTACACGCCTGTTTCGACATAAAAGATCATGAGTTTTCCGTCCACAACCCCAGCCTAGCCGTCCAGCGCGTTCAGGGCCTGCTCCAAATCGGCCCAGAGGTCCTCGACGTTTTCGATCCCCACGCTCATCCGGACCAGATTCTCCGGAACGCTGAGCGGCTCGGCCGTGTGCCGCCGTCGTCGTTCAATGAGTGACTCAACCCCGCCCAAAGACGTGGCGGGCAGCCACAGCTGCAGCGCACGGACCAGCTTGTCCGCGGCGTCGGCGCCGTCGAGTTCGCCGGCGGGGGCAATCTGGACGCACAGAATGGAACCGAAGCCCTTCATTTGCGACCTGGCGCGCTGGTGCCCGGGATCCGTGGGCAGCCCGGGGTAGCGGATGCTCTCGATCCGCGGGTGCCCGCTCAGACGCTCCGCCAGAACCGCTGCGGACGCCTGCGAGCGCTCGATCCGCAGGGCCAGCGTCCGGAGTCCGCGCAGGGCAAGCCAGGCCTCGAAGGGGCCCGCGATCCCGCCGTGGATGCTGCGGTGGTGCAGCAGGGCTTCGCGCAATTCCGCATTGGATGTCACCAGAGCGCCAAGGACTACGTCTGAATGCCCGGACAGGTACTTGGTCACCGAGTGAAGAACGACGTCGGACCCCAGGCTCAGGGGCTGCTGCACCAGGGGCGTGGAGAAGGTGTTGTCGGTGACCACGATTGCGCCCACTGCGTGCGCGGCAGCCGTGAGTGCGGGGATGTCCGCGATGCCCAGCATGGGGTTGGTGGGGCTCTCCAGCCAGAGCATGCTGGCAGGCTTGCCCGATGTGCCGGCGGATTTGCCCGGGGCGTCGGGAACGCCGCCCGCGAGCTGTTCCTTGACCGCGTCGGTGTCCGCGATGTCCACTGTGCGGAGTTCAAGGAAGCCCTTCTCCGCCAGTTCCGTCGCCATTACCAGGGATCCGGCATAGCTGTGCGAAGGCATCACCAGCACTCCCCCGGCGGGAAGAAGCGACAGTGCCGAACTGACTGCGGCGAGGCCGGAGGCATACAGCAGGCCCGGCAGCGAGGCACCTTCCAGCTGGCCCAGCGCATCCTCAAACGGATCCCAGGTGGGGTTGGAGTAACGGCCGTAGCCGCGGTCGCCGTCGCCCAGCGGTCCCGTGCCGAAGTATGTGGAAGACAGCACGATGGGCGGATTGACCGGCTCATCGCGTTCGCGGGGCGGACGGCCGGCGGCCACTACTACCGTTTCAGCCGAGAGGGAGGCTGCATGCTGTTCGGAAAGACTCATGGGGAAAGCGTACGTCGCGGCCCTGCGCCGCCGGAAAGCCGTTACGGGCTGCAGGGCAATCCTGTCTGTGATTGTCGGTAGGCTAGTCCAGTGACTACCCAGAGCCCCGGACTTTTCATCGCGTTTGAAGGTGGCGACGGCGCCGGAAAGTCCACGCAGGCGTCCCAACTGGCCGAAGGCCTCGAATCCCGCGGTCTGAAGGTACTCCGGACACGCGAACCGGGCGGGACCCCCATCGGCGAAAAACTGCGTTCCCTTGTGCTGGACCACGGCCACGGCCACATTGATGCCCACACCGAAGCCCTCATCTTCGCCGCCTCGCGTGCCGCACACGCCAGCCAGGTCATCCGCCCCGCGCTGGAACGCGGCGAAATCGTTCTGACTGACCGATACATCGATTCCTCGGTGGCGTACCAGGGTGCCGGCCGCGATCTGGGCACGGACGCAGTCCGCAAGCTCAACGAGTGGGCGACCGCGGGGCTACAGCCGGACCTCACGGTTCTCCTGGACGTCGAGCCGGAGGACGGGCGCCGCCGCCGGACCGCCGGGGACACCGCGGAGGACCGGATGGAGTCGGAGGCTGACGAGTTCCATACCCGGATCCGCCACGCTTTCCTGGAGCTCGCGCGGGCGCGCCCGGACGCCTATCTCGTGCTGGCGGCACGGCTCCCCGTTGCCGATCTTGCTGCCCGGATCCTGGCCCGGGTGGATCAGCTCCTGGCCTACCGGCACGGGACCGCCACATGACCGTTTGGGACGATCTCCAGGGCCAGCCCGCCGTCGTTGCGCAGTTGCGCCAGGCCTCAGAGGGCGACGGCCTCACCCATGCCTGGCTGTTCACGGGCCCGCCCGGATCAGGCCGTTCCAACGCGGCCAAGGCGTTTGCCGCCGCGCTGAACTGCGACCAGCAGGACGTCTCCCTTCGCGGCTGCGGCGGGTGCGCTGCGTGCAGGACCATCCTGGGCGAAACGCATTCGGACGTCACGTTTGTCCGCACCGAAAAAGTAACCATCACCATCGACGAAGCCCGGGAGCTGGTGTCCAAAGCGGGCAACCGGCCATTGTCGGGACGCTGGCGGATCATCGTGGTGGAAGACGCGGACCGCATGGCCGAACGCACCACCAACGTGCTGCTTAAGGCCATCGAGGAACCTACCCCCCGCACCATCTGGATGCTGTGTGCGCCGTCGCCCGCCGATGTCCTGGTGACCATCCGATCACGCTGCCGTGCGGTGGCCCTGCGGCTTCCGCCGGCCGCCGACGTCGCGGCTTTGCTGGTAAAGCGCGACGGCGTGGATCCGGTTCTTGCGGAACGTGCAGCCCGCGCTGCGCAAAGCCATGTGGGGATTGCCCGCAGGCTGGCCCGCGACGCTGATGCCCGGGAACGGCGGCTGGAAACAGTCCGCTTCCCACTGGGGCTCAGAGGCGTCAGTGCAGCCGTGATGATGGCCGAAAAACTGGTGAAGATTGCGACGGAGGAAGCCAACAGTTCCAACGATGAACGTGACGCTGCCGAGAAGATCGCGCTTCTGGCCACCCTCGGCGCCCCGGAGTCCGGGACGTTGCCGCCGGCCATGCGGAGCCAGGTCAGGCAGCTCGAAGACGACCAGAAGCGCCGGGCTAAACGGTCCATAACCGACTCGTTGGACCGGACGCTGACTGATTTGCTGTCCTTCTACCGCGACGTGCTGGTCATCCAGATGGGGAACGCCGTCGAGCTGGTAAACGTTGAGTTGAGGGCAGAGCTGGTGGACTTTGCCGGCCGTTCCGCGCCGGAAACCACCCTCATCCGGATGGACGCCATCAACAAAGCCCGCAAACGGATCACCACCACCAACGTTGCACCGCTGTTGACCGTTGAGTCCATGGCTGCCAGCCTGATCTAGCCCTATTCCTAGGAGAACCGCATGATGTCTGCACGACCCCTGCCCGCACGATCCCGCGCCGCGGCGATCGGAGTGCGGACCGCTGGCGCCATGGTTTTGGTCATGGTGCTGGCGTCGTGCAGTTTTCTGGGAACTTCCAAGGACG
The DNA here is from genome assembly GCA_039636785.1 of Micrococcaceae bacterium Sec5.7. Classification (NCBI taxonomy): domain Bacteria; kingdom Bacillati; phylum Actinomycetota; class Actinomycetes; order Micrococcales; family Micrococcaceae; species Micrococcaceae bacterium Sec5.7. Next base: position 824,075 of record CP144169.1, read on the forward strand.
ATTCTTCCAAGGGCAACTCCACCGGCCAAGCCGATCCGTCCATCGCCGCCGCCGCACCGGAAGGACTCAAGGACTTCTACACGCAGCAGGTTGTCTGGGAGCCCTGCGAGGGCGAGTTCCAGTGTGCCAAGGTCAAGGTTCCGCTGAACTACGCGAAACCGGACGGCGACACCATCGAGATCGCGGCCCTGAAAGTGGCCAGCACCGGCAAGAAGACGGGCAGCCTCCTGGTGAACCCCGGCGGCCCGGGCGCATCGGGCTATGACTTCGTCAGGGACGCCGCCGGAAGTCATTTCTCGGACAAGGTGCGTGCCAAGTACGACCTCGTGGGTTTCGACCCCCGCGGCGTCAAGCGTTCGGCTCCCGTCACCTGCATGACAGACAAGGAACGCGACGACGCCCGGGCAAAGAACTACGCTCTGGATACGGACGCCGGACTTGCATCCGCGCTGTCCGACAACAAGGCCATTGCGGCCAAATGCGCCCAGCAGACCGGTCCGGTACTGGCCCACATTGATACCCTCAGCGCGGCCAAGGACCTCGATGTCCTGCGCGCCGTGGTCAACGACGCCAAACTGAACTACCTGGGCTACTCGTACGGAACGTTCCTCGGTTCCACCTATGCTTCCCTCTTCCCGGACAACGTGGGCCGGATGGTCCTTGACGGCGTCCTGGATCCCTCCATCAGCAACGAGGACCTGACCAGCGGCCAGGCCAAGGCGTTTGAAAAGGCCATCCGCGCGTACGTGGCCGATTGTCTCCGGGCGAACGGTTGCCCCCTCAGCGGCAATGTGGATGATGGCGTGCAGCAGATCCGCGACGTCATCAACTCCGTCAACGAGAACCCGCTCGCGGCCAAGGACGGCCGGGTGGTGGGCGGCAACCTCTTTGTCAGCGGTCTCATCACTCCGCTGTACAACGACGAGAGCTGGCCCGCCCTGACCCAGGCGCTGGACTCAGCCATGAGCGGCGACGTCAGCCTGATGCTACGTCTGGCGGACCTCGGCGCCGACCGTGAATCCAACGGAAAATACTCCTCCAATTCGACGTTCGCGTTCACTGCCATCAATTGCCTGGACTACCCCATGGTCACCGACACCGCCGGCATGCGGGCCGAGGAAGCGCGGCTCCGGCAGGACTCCCCCACGCTGGGTTACTTCTTTGCGTACGGCGGCACCAACTGCGCGGACTGGCCGTACAAGAACCTCCGGACCCCCGCCCCGGTGAAATACACGGGCGACTCCCCGATCGTGGTGATTGGCACCACCGGGGACCCCGCCACACCCGTTGAGTGGGCCGGCTCCGTCCGCAGACAGCTCGGCAACGCCTCCCTGCTGACGTGGAAGGGCGAAGGCCACACCGCTTACGGCCGGTCCAACAGCTGCGTCGGAGACGCGGTGGACGGCTACCTCGTCGACGGCACGGCTCCGGCGGACAACAAGGTCTGTTGACGCGTTCCAGCCGCTGATCCGGGGCCTCAAAACTTGACCAATTTGCCGCCCGCTAGAGGTGGAACCGTCTAATTCACTGGTCCGGTCACCGGCCTGGGTGCCAAAGTGGTCAGCCGTTGAGCCCTGTGCCGTTCCGGTGGGCCCGGATTGCCTCCTGTTGTCCCGGCGCCGGTCCCGCTTAATGGCTTTGGTCTCAAAGTGAGAGCTTCCGTCCAGCTCAACAATCAAAAACCCCTCGACGACGAAGTCCACCTCGCCCACGGCATCCAGTTGCACGTGCTGCTCGAAGCGGAGGCCTGCCTGGCGGAAGTACATGGCGGTGAGGGGCTCGAGCAGCGAATCCGCTTTCCGTCCGATGTGATCCAGCACTGCCCTGGACCGGCCGTTGCGGCTGCCCGGCAGCCTTGCCCGCAAAAACTCGACCGTTGAATCCCCCCGGGTGACGGCGCACTGGACCATGATCAGAGATTCCGGCGCGGGCAGACACTGCAGGGCATGAACCAGCACATCTGCCAGACGCCGCTGTGACCGTGTGCAACGCTCAACAGCTGTGCACTCCCAGGCAGGCTCAGCACTCCTCTGGCAGGAACGTGGACAAGACCGGGGCTGACGGTCAGGCGCAAGGCCCAGGCGGAAACAACGTCAGCAAGGAGATCTTGACGCCGGGCGCTTCCGCCACGCTTCCCCAGTGCAACAAGAAGTTCCATGGATTCACTCCGCAGGGCCGGCTGCACCTTCGCACAGTCCGGGTTGGCGTATGTGGATATCCAACGCCTTGTGGGTCCTCACCTCAGGGCTAATGCAAGGGGACCTTAAAGAAACGAAGCCCTGCCCCGGAGAACTTCCGGGCAGGGCTTCGTTTTGTTGATTCGTTGCGCTGCCGGATTGCTACTCCGGGACCACCTACTCCGGAACCACCAGCGCCGGCGTGTCCTGACGGATGGTTTCGCCCTGGAAGAACCCGGTCGAGCGATGGTTCCGGGAACTCACCGACAAAGCCCTGCGGCGCGGCGCCTTCCACTCCGTGCCGGATCTGATCTCAGCGATCGAGGAGTACCTCGCCGTCAACAACAACCAGCCCAAGCCCTTCGTCGACAGCATCCTCGAAAAAGTTGCCCGCGGCCGCGTCTCACTCGAAGCCGTTAAGCAAAACTGAGACAGACCACTAGGAGTCCTTTCATTGGCCAGCTGAAATATCCGGCGTGGAGATGCGGAGATTCCGAAGTCTGCCAGGTCCGCGGGAGCCTGTGCTTTCAGGAGCGAGGCCAGCCTCCAACGCAGGCCAACCTCAAACGGATGGTAAGAAAAGAGGGGCCCCGATAGACTCGGGGGCCCTCTCCTCAACGGCGTCAGTGGTTATTGATCCAAGCAGCACGATCGGAAAAGAACGAGAAGACTGGCTGATAGAGCACAACAAACTGGCCTGACTCGGCATTCTTGTTGTCAAAGCAGACATCACCGCTTGCTGTTCCACCCGGAGCGATCTCACCACTGCTGAGCATGTTCTTACTGCCTGAGAAGCCAGTGGTCACGATAGTGCCTGAGGGGGTTTGCAGTTTCCAATCGAAGGCATTGAAATTGATAGTTTCCTTCGAGCCATTGCTCAGGGTAGTGGCAGTGCAAAGAGTTGCAGCAAACGTTGCATCACCGTTAGCGATTGGGGCAGACGTAACCGTTGCATCGCCGATCTTGAGGGCGGCGCCCGCTTGTCCTACGACATCGCCCTTCTTAGCGCCCGGGAAGGCTGCCGCCGCTTCCGTCGCAGGTGCTGCGGCCGATGCTGGCGGGGAAGAGTTGACACTGGGCGCAGGCTCTTTCTTGCCCGCATTAGCCACTATAGTGATGACTATTATCGCGACAATGATCAGCGGGAAAAGGAAGCGCTTCTTCTTGAACCACGGCCGCGATGCCTTGCGATATGCCTTGTCCGCTGCGGCTTGGGCTTTGGCGCCACTCTTGGCGTCCGGCACGCTCTTATTGTCTGCCATTGCGGTTCCTGTCTAACTCGTTTGACTGATTTCCCTGGGTGGTTTCTCCGCCGTGCCGTGTCACTGAAATGTGGCCTGGCAGTCCAGATGACAGATTAAGAGAAACTATAGGCTCAATTTGCCCGGTCGGCACCCATGGCAGATGTCCCGCCAGCGTCAATTTAGTCCGGCACCAAACGAGATGATCGTGGGATCAGGTGAGCTACGCACGGCAAAATCAACTTCAGAGAATGCTGCCCCCGCGATAGTGGACTTGGCGGGCACCAAGAACGCCCAGGTCATAGGAGACTCAAAACCCGGCTGCAGCTGGGCATTGCATTCTGGGTTGTCCTTGATTTTGTAAAGACTCTCAATGGGGCTGTATACCTGCGAAGACCCGTTGAAGACCTTGATGTCAATGGGGAAGCTGCAGGTCAAATCTATCGGTGCCTTCGCGTTGTTTGTGACCAAGGCATTGACAATTATGTATTTCCCGCCAGCCTGGGCCGGTACGTCCTCGTACCTTTCCCAGCCAGTGCCTGACCTGTAGTTTGAGGTGTTGAGCGGTACAGTCGGTGAGGCAGGGCTAATGCAAAGTCGTGGGTAGTGGGTTGATTCTGGCGAGTTTGAGGGCTCGTTTGGCGTCTCTGGCGGTGTGTCGGGTGGCTTTGGCGATGTTGGTGATTTTCGCTATCCGGTAGAGGCTGATGATGAGGTTTCGCAGGGACGCCATGAGCCGGGGAGCATTGCCGGACCTGACCATGGACTTGTCTTCCAGGAAGACCACGTCACGGACCCAGTGGAGCCGGTTCTCGATGGTCCAGTGACCTTGCACAAGCGTGTTGAGCTCTGCGGCGCTGGTGGTCTCCACCGGCAGGGACGTGATGATGTACACCGTCTCAACACTCCACTTTTTACCCTTGAGTTTCCGGGACCTGCGGGTGATCTGGGCTCCCTGGGCGGAAAGAGGATACCGGCATCGATGGTGACGACCTTGATCGCCCGGGAACCGGTGCGGCCATGGCAGCGGTGCTTCTGCCTGTTGCCAACCGGGACGTCCTCCCACGGCAGTTCTTTCAATTGCCGTTGCAGGGCACGCTGGTTGCCTTTCACGGTGAGCACGTAATGGGCTCCGCGGCCATGGAGGTATTCCGCGTGGGAGCGTTGGGTATGCATCGCGTCGGCCGTGACCACCACGTCCTTGAGGTTCGTGATGGTGTTCAGAAGGTCCTCGAAGCGGGTGATTTCATTAGTCTTGATGCCGACGTCAACCTGTCCCAGAACGGTGCCGGCTCCGTGGTCAACGGCGGCCACCAAGTGGACCCGGTCACCGCCACCGTTCTTCGCCCCGCGGACTTCCTTCCCATCCGCGGCAATGGCCTGCGGTTTCACTTGGGCCATGACCCAGGCGCCCAGGGCGGTGTCGAAGGCATCTCCGTCCACCCGGGCCAGCACCCGCTGGATGGTCGTCATATGCGGGACAGTGACGCCGGCCCTGGCCAAGGGTTTGCGTCCCGTGTCGGCGGCCCACTCAGCGATCTCGGCAAACGACTTCGCCCCGGCAAGCATGGCGCAAACCGCCAAAATCAGGATTCCCGCCAGCCCGTACCTGACGCCCCGGCGCTTCCGAGGATCCGGAACGGAAGCAAGGACTTCCCGCATCGTCCCCGGCGTCAGCGACGACTTCACCGGCTCCGGAATGACCTCCAACTGGCGGGCAATGGTATTGATAGGGGAAGATGGCATGAAGGAACTCCTGGTACACAGTGATCTAGACAATCACCCTGTTTAACAGGAGTTCCCCTACTTTAAAAGCACGCACTGGGCGCGTGTCATCGCCAGCCTGCCGGACCCACCCCACTACTTTGCATTAGCCCTGGTCCTCACCTATTGACCATTTTCGAGCCGGCCGACCGTCAGCTTCCCCGGATTTCCGGGGATAGCCGTCCCTTGAACGACTCAAATCCGGTCAACTCTTGCGGGCGTCAGCTCGTCCGACCGGTCACCCTGCGCTCCAGCAGCGCCGGAAGATCCTTGATGGAAGGCACCACGGCGGTGGCACCTGCGGCGCGGAGCGTCGCCTCCGAGTGGGCCCCGGTAAGCACCCCTGCCACCACGCTTGCGCCCGCACGCAGGCCAGAATGCATGTCAGCGCGGGTGTCTCCCACCACAGCCACCTCCCTCACGTCGTCCAGGTCCAGTGCCAGCACCGCCGTCAGGATCATGTCCGGGAAGGGCCTGCCGCGACCGGCATCCGCCGGGCACAGGCTCAGGTCGGCAAGCCCCATCCACCCAAGCGACTCGAGCACCATGTTCTGTGTGTGCCTGCCGAATCCGGTGGCCAGGCATACCTTGATTCCGGCATCACGCAGCCAACCGATAGAGTCCTCGGCCCCCGGAACCGGGCGGATGCCGCCGTCGGAAATCAGTTCATCGCAGCTGAGCTCGAAGAAGCGGTTGGCGCTCTCGGCAGCTGCGGGGTCTCCGAAAAGATGGCCGAAGACGGTCACCTTGGAGATACCCGAGGTATCGCGGGAGTAGCCCAGCATGCTTTCGAACTCCGCGGACCCGGCCGCGATTCCCTGTTCCACAAGCGTCCGGGACATGGCGCGTTCCATCAGACCGCCGTCGAACACGGTTGTGCCCACCATCGCCAGGACGGCCAGCCTGACCTCATGCGCGCCGGAACCGCGGGGCAACTCTGACACCGGGGAGTATCCGGTTCTGCTTACTGTTTCGCTGTTCAAAATCATTGCCAAGCCCCTTTGCCGACGAGTGGCCGGATACACGCAGCCAGAATAGTCACTCCAGCATCACCCACGTGGCCCATCCCCACTTGAACCGGATCCGGCCTCCGGGTGAACATCCTGACAACGGCGCCATGGGCGTGAGCGTCGGTCGTATTTTGACCCGGGCGCCGGGACTCCATTACAGTTGACTCTTGCATGATCCGGCCGGTTCTCCCGGTCATTTTCATGCGGTGCTTCCTTAGCTCAGTCGGTAGAGCGTTTCACTCGTAATGAAAAGGTCATCAGTTCGATTCTGATAGGAAGCTCAGAGAAAAACCCCGTCATTCCAACAGAGTGGCGGGGTTTCTGCTTTCTGCAGCCGGAAGGTTACAGGAGCCAGGAATCAGCGCAAATGACAGGATGAGGTGAAGCACGGCAAGGACCTGAGCCGTGGGAGTCAGCGCCGCCGCCCGTCTTTCGCCTGGCTATCTGGAACTTCGGCAGGCTCGAAGGTTCGGCAGAACGCGCAGGATCTGAATGTGGGCCCGTTCATAGCCCTCCCCGCCGTTGAGGATGGTGGTCCTATGATTGCTGGCATGGAGGAGACGGAGCTGGCGGACATTGCGAAGCGACTCTATGCCTTGCCGTTCGACGACTTCGTGGCTGCCCGGACGGCCGCTGCCAAGGCTGCGTCGGCGGAATCTGGGCGGCCCCTGGCTGCCGAAGTGCGCGCATTGCCGAAGCCATCCGTTGCCGCCTGGGCGGTGAACATGCTTGCGGCCCATGATCCGGAGACAATGCGGCACCTTGCTGAGCTTGGGCAGCGCATGCGCGCGGTCCAGACGGAACTGGACGCCGCAGCGCTGCGCGGCCTGGTACAGGAACGGCGCAAACTGCTCAACGCAGCCGTCGAGAGTGCCCGGACGGCGGCGGAACACGAGGGCCGACGGATCAGCGGGGCTGTTGCAACCGAGGTCGAACAGACCCTGCGGGCTCTGACGGCCGATGAAGGCGCAGCTTTCGCTGTCCAGAGTGGCCGGTTGCTCCGGGTCCTGACGGCCGATGGTGTAGACCGTGTGGAGCTCGACGGCGCCGTGGCTGTTCCGTCGGCGTCGGTTCCAACGGCGCACGATCCGTCGGCCCTCGTTCCCGAAGGTTCGGGTCCTGGGGAGACCGGCCAGAAATCGGCGCCACGCGCCGGGCCAGCCGTGGACAAGCCGCGCCTTCGGGCCGTCCGGCCTGCACGGCGGGACGCGTCGCCGTCGGCGCTGGAGAAAGCCCATGCGGCACTCGATGAGGCGGACACCGCAGCCCGTGACGCCATTGAAGGCGCTGATCAGCAGCGCGGGCAGCTGGAGGACGCTTCAGCCGAGGTGGAGCAGCTGACAGCCGAAACCCGACAGCTCAGGGCACGGCTGAAGCACCTGGAAGAGCAGCTGGAGCGTGCCCGTAAGCTCCAGGAATCGGCCGCTGCCGAGACCGGACTTTCAGCCAGAGCCGCAGACAAAGCCCAACGGGCCGCCATGCTCGCACGGGAACGGGTGCTCCGGCTTGGCAACACACCGGATTGAAAACCCTTGAATGTCAGAGCTCGGTTTCACACTGGAATTATGGAAAACGAACTGCACCAGGAATTCCACCTCACCTACTTCGACGCCGAATGCGGCCGGGTACGCACTGAAATCTTTGATGCCGCTGCAGAAGCAGAATACTTTGCCGGCCGTTGCATCACGGACGAGCATGGCTGGGTCACCATTGATGCGCTGGCAGTCCAGCAGGACCAGCTCGCGGCTTAGAAGGGAGATGCCCCACGCTCGCGGTGAGCGCAGGGCATCCCTTTACCGGACCTGTGGCCTGTGGCGGCTGGCCTGCGGCGGGTAGCTTAGGCGAAGTCGGACACTGCCGGGTCCGGGCCGATGCGGCCTGCGCCAGCGGCAGTGCGGTCCAGTCCGTTGATTGCCTCGATGTCGGATGCATCCAGCGTGACGTCGAGTGCTGCGTAGTTTTCGTGGATGCGGGCCTCGGTCACCGACTTGGGGATCACCACGTTTCCGATGGCCAGGTGCCAGGCAATAACAACCTGAGCGGGCGTTGCGTTGTGCTTGGCAGCGATCCCGGCGATGGTGGCATCTTCAAGGAGCTCCCCTCCCTGGCCCAGCGGTGACCAGGCCTGTGTCAGGATTCCCCTCGAGGCGCCGAATTCGCGGAGCGGGCCCTGGCTGAAGTACGGGTGCAGTTCAATCTGGTTGATGGCCGGCACAACGCCCGTCTCATCAATGAGGCGCTGCAGCCCCTCAACCGTGAAGTTTGCCACGCCGATGCTCTTCACCCGGCCGCGCTTCTGGAGCTCGATCAGGGCCTTCCAGGTGTCAACGTACTTGTCCTGCTCGGGCTGGAGCCAGTGGATCAGGTACAGGTCCAGGGTTTCCAGGCCCAACCGGTCCATGGACAATTCGAATGCCTCCAGGGTGGATTCGTACCCCTGGTCGGAATTCCACAGCTTGGTGGTGACAAACAGTTCCTGAGGCAGCAGGTCCGAGCCTGCAATGGCTCGGCCCACTCCTGCTTCGTTGCCGTAGATCTTGGCGGTGTCGATGTGCCGGAAGCCGGCCTCGAAGGCCTGGCGGACAGCCTTTTCCGAGACATCGTCGGCGACTTGCCACACCCCGTAGCCGAGCTGGGGAATGGTGTTGCCGTCATTGAACGTCAGTGTTGGTGAAAGTGTCATCCGTTTATCCTGCCAAACGACCGGCCGCTTCAGTAGGGAAAGTGCCCCTCTAAGCCACACGCGTAACCAGGAATACCAGGCCGAATCAGCCTTCCGCGGCGGCCTCGGCGAGGCGGCGTTCGGCGTCGGTGATCTGCTCAAACACGGATTCGGCGCGCCTGCGAACGGAAACCGCACCCACCGGAACGGGCCCGACGGCGAGCCGAAGCATAGCGGCTGCCTCGGCCGTGGTGGCAAGGGAATTACCCGCTTTGGACAGCGAACGGTGCACACCGGCCAGAGCGCCGGGGATGTCCAGCCCGTCACTCGGCGAAATCCGCTGGGCCTCGATGCAGACATTGCGGACCCGCAAGGAGAGGCCGGCCAGTTCGTTCGCCACTTCCACCAGCTCGCCATACAGCTGTTCGTCTTCCACACCCTCCAGCACCTGGTGATAGCGGTCCAGGCCGCGGTGGAAGCGGTCGTGGGCGCGGCGCCATAGCCCCGTGCCGAGTTCGGTGTCGTCTTTGCGCCCTTGGCGGGCGGCCGTAAAGAATCCCAAGCGGAACCTACAAGTACTGGCCGGGGCCGTGGTCCGGATCCTCGGGCCGCCTTGGCTTCCACGGATCCGGGCCGGGCCGGGGTGCAGTGGCCCGTTGCGGCTCACCGTTCTCCCCGATCACAACGCCGGGGGCAATCACCGTTCCGGGCGGCAGCTGCCGCAGCTGAAGCTGGGCGGCGGCGTGTTCCCGGGCAGCGTGCTGGGCTGCAATGGCGGTCTGGATGCCGTGGAACAGCCCCTCAAGCCAGCCCACCAGCTGCGCCTGGGCTATGCGGAGCTCCGAATCCGACGGTGTGGCGTTCTCCGGGAACGGCAGGCTGATGCGTTCCAGCTCGGCAACCAGTTCCGGAGCCAGTCCGTCCTCGAGTTCCTTGATGGACCGCTCATGGATTTCGGCGAGTCGCCCCCGGGCGGCATCATCCAGCGGCGCAGACTTCACCTCTTCCAGCAGCTGCCGGATCATGGTGCCTATCCTCATTACCTTGGCAGGCTCATCCACAAGGTCCTGGAGGTTACCGCCTTTGGATTTTGCGCCGGGCGCCGGCTTGTCCTGCGCCGCGGACGCCCGGGAGCCGTCGTCGAGCGTTGTACCCTCCACCGGGATGTCCTCACCCGGCTGGGATTCGGGCCCCGAAAAGGTCCGGGAGTCAGACTGAGTGTCGTTCGGATCGCTCATGCGTTCATACTCTCACGAGCCGATGACAAGGGGTCCGGTCAATGAACTACCTTGACCAGTATTTCGCCCTCATCCGCAGCGAAGCCGCATTTCCGGTAGAAGCCGACCGCGTAGGTATTGGCAGGGACCCATACTTCCTCCACTGCGTTCTCCTTCATCCAGGCCTCCATGCCGGCCAGCAAGGCACTGCCGATCCCGTACCTCCGCCTGTCCACGTGAGTGCCCATTTCCATCAGCAGGAGTTCTGCCCAAGGGCCGGCCGTACGACGTCGTTGCACGCAACAATGCAGGAATCCCACCACCTGCTGGCCCTCCTCGGCCAGCCAGAACAGAACGGTGGGATCCCCCAGGAAGTCCCGGGCGCCGTCGAGTGTTAAAGCTCCCGACGGCTCCCCGCCGGGATCCTCATCAAACAGGTTGTCGGCTTCGGACAGCCGGTTGAACAGCACGGCGTCGCCGGGCCCGATCCGCCGGATGGTCACACCAGCAGGCAGTGCAGCCATGTCAGCAGCACCTGCCCTGCGGGTTGCTGTCCTGACGATCCATCCGGTCGCGCCAGAAATCGCGTTCCGTCATGGGCGGCGCGTCATGACCGGTGGATCCATGATGCTCGAGGTACTTGGCGTACGCATCCGCGCCCATAACGCCCGTCAAATAGCGGGCAAATCCGCGGAAACCGGCAACCACCGCGTTCACCTGCAGCACGTCTTCATCAGTGGTGCCCGGACTTTTCGAGCCGCTGCCCCGCAGGCAGTTTTTTCCATTCGGCCATGATCTCGCGCTCGGCGGCGGTGGGAATCAGACCTGCAGGAGCGAAGACCCGCGAGGCCCTTGGCCGGTCCTCATTGTCCATGTTGGGGGTGCCCGCGGCCCGGTTGCCGAATGCCTTGATGGTGGCCAGGACCGCGGTGACGATCACGATGATGCTGAGCACCACAAAGATCACGGACAGCCAGCCCTGGATCATGGTGTTGCGGACCACGGCTTCCATGGCAGCAGCGGTCTTGGCAGTGCCGAACGAGGTCTTGCCTGCCTCGAGCGCCTTCGAGAAGGCCGCGTTGTTCGCGAAGTAGCCGACAGCCGGAACCTCGGAGAAGATCTTCTGGAAGCTGGCTGTGATGGTGACAACCGCCGCGAAGGCCAACGGGACCGCAACGATCCACAGGTACTTGAACGCGCCCCTCTTGGCCGCGATGGCCATACAAACCGCCAGGGCAATGGCAGCGAGCAGCTGGTTGGCGATGCCGAACAGCGGGAACAGCGTGTTAATGCCGCCGAGCGGATCCGTGACGCCCATCAGCAGCACCGCGCCCCACGCACCCACCATCACCGCGGTGCAAACCCAGGCCCCGGGCCGCCATGAGGCCTCCTTGAACCTGGGCACAAAGTTGCCGATCGAATCCTGCAACATGAACCGTGCAACACGGGTGCCGGCGTCGACTGCTGTGAGGATGAAAAGTGCCTCAAACATGATGGCAAAGTGGTACCAGAAAGCCATCATGGACGTGCCGCCGATGAACTGCTGCATGATGTGTGCCAGTCCCACGGCCAGAGTTGGCGCGCCTCCGGAACGCGAGATGATGCTTTCCTCGCCCACGTTGGCCGCAGTCTGGGCGAGGACATCCGGGGTGATGTTGACGCCGGCCAGGCCCAGGCTGTTAACCCAGGCTGCGGCTGTTTCGACGGTGCCGCCGGTAAGCGCCAGAGGTGCGTTCATGGCGAAGTAGATGCCGCGGTCAATGGAGATTGCCGCCACGAGGGCCATGATGGCCACGAAGGACTCCATCAGCATGCCGCCGTAGCCGATGAAGCGGGTCTGGCGTTCCTTCTCGATCAGCTTGGGCGTGGTGCCAGAGGAGATGAGTGCGTGGAAGCCGGACAGGGCGCCACACGCGATGGTGACGAACAGGAACGGGAACAGCGCCCCGGAGAACACCGGCCCGTTGTCCCGGCTCGCGAACTCACTGAAGGCCGGGACGGTGATTTCGGGGCGGACCACAATGATGGCCAGCGCCAGCATCACGATCACGCCGATCTTCATGAACGTGGAGAGGTAATCGCGTGGCGCCAGGAGCAGCCAGACGGGCAGAATAGCGGCAATGAAGCCGTAGACAATGAGCCCCCAGGCAAGGGTGACCTTGTCCAGATGGAAGAACGCTGCACCCCATTCGGTGCCGGCCACTGCCCCGCCGCCGATGATGGCGGCCATCAGCAGGACAAAGCCGATCAGGGAAACCTCCATGACCTTGCCCGGACGGATGTACCGCAGGTACACGCCCATGAACAGGGCGATGGGGATGGTCATGCCCACGGAGAAAACACCCCAGGGGCTTTCGCCCAGGGCATTCACGACGACGAGCGCCAGGATCGCCACGATGATCACCATGATCAGCAGCGTGGCTACCAGGGCAGCGGTGCCACCGATGGCACCGAGTTCCTCGCGCGCCATCTGCCCCAGTGACCGGCCGCCGCGGCGCATGGAGAAGAACATCACCAGGTAGTCCTGGACAGCACCCGCCAGCACGACGCCGATGATGATCCAGACAGTGCCCGGCAGGTACCCCATCTGGGCCGCAATGATGGGCCCCACCAGGGGTCCCGCGCCGGCGATGGCGGCAAAATGGTGGCCGAACAGGACGTTGCGGTCAGTGCGGACGTAGTCCTTCCCGTCAGCCTTGTACTCCGCCGGGGTTGCCCGACGGTCATTGGGCTTGAGCAGGTACTTCTCGATGAATTTGGAGTAGAACCGGTAGCCGATGAGGTAGGTGCAGACTGACGCGAACACGAACCAGATGGCGTTGACGGTTTCGCCGCGGACCACGGCAAGGATGAACCAGGCCACACCGCCCAGCAGCGAAATGGCGGCCCAGATGGCGATCTTGGCGGGGGTCCATTTTCGTTCGTCGGCTTCGCGGGCGGCGACGTCCACGGACGTCGGCGGGAGCGAAGGATCCGGTGTGAGTGGATCCTTCAGTTTTGTGGCGCGCAGCTTTCCATCAGACATTCTGCCCATGTCTCCTCCTTGAGATTCCCAGCTCCAGTGATGTGCTCCAAGGCACCCTACCAACACGGGTGCTGCTTGGCACGGCTTTCGACGCGCTGCCTGTGGCGTCGCGGCGAACGGCGGTGCGGGGTCGACGAGCGGGGTTTCGGCCGGCTCAACCACCGGCGGTGCGGCGCGACATGGGCAGCCTGGCCCGGGTGAAGAGCCAGGCCAGGGCGCTTCCTGTCAGCGGCACTGCGATGAGGAGGGCAAGGAGCTGCAGCCACGGGATTTCCGGCGCCGCATACATCCGCGTCGCAGCAACCACCAGGGCCGCCGGCACCACACCGGCGGCGAGCCCCAGCATGGTTCCCAGCGCCGCCGTCATCAGGGCTTGTCCGCCCGCCAGTGCCTTGCGCAAACGGGGTGGGGCGCCGACTCCAGCCAGCGTCATGTGGTCACTGCGGGCATCGGCGAGCGCCAGACCCGTGGTGATTCCGGCCGCGCTGAGCGTGATGAGGGCGCTGAGGCCAACGATCAGCCAGAGCCAGTAGGAGTCGTCACGGTCGTTGCCCTCTTCCACACGGAATCCGATTCCCTGGATTCCGTGGATTTCGGCGAGCGCCGAGGCTGCTTTGTCCGTATCCGCTGCACCTGGCGTTTCAGACAACTGGACCAGAACTGAGGTCTCGTCAAATCTGATACCCAGACTGGACGCTGTGTCCGGGGAGATAACACCGTAGTAAGGGGCGGGATCTTCCGGAGCTTCGACCACTGCAGCCACCGCGTGATCCTTGACAGACTCGTAGACGGGCCCGTTGGGACCCCACTTCACTGGTGCCCTGATGTCATAGCCCTGCAGAGTGGCCCGTCCGTCACCGACGAAGATCCGGTTGCTTGCCACTATTCCTCCGTGGTCCAGAACCGCCAGCGCAGCCGCGCCTGGTTCACGCCCCAGTACGGCACGCAGCTCATCAGCACCGCCCACTATGAGCTGGGGAAGCTGGCCTACGATTCCGGGCGGATACATTGCGCCCTGGCAACGCCAGTCAGAGGCATCCTTCGTCCTCCCGTCGGTCGTAACGGGGCACGCGTTGCCTTGCGGAATGGCGAGCCGGTACTGGGTGCAGGCACTAAGGCCGGGAGTGTCGCCCGTGCCGGATGATTCCGCGGAGGCATCCGGGGGGACTGACCCCATGATGCAGTCCGGTGTCACTGCGGCATGCAGCGCCTGCGTCCAGCTCACCGTTCCGAGCTCCCGCTGGAGAGTTGCCTCGATCGTTTTCGCGTCAATGGGAGCGCCGCCACCGGCATATCCGGCTGCCGTCATGGAGCCGGCATCCGTCAGACCCACAACTGCCTGGTTCTTCAGTGCGGACCAGAAGTGAGTGCTCTTGTCATCCTCCAACTGGCTCGCCGCGACCACCATTACCGCGCTGGCCAGGGTGGCCGCCGCGAGGATCGCGGCCACAGCTGGCACTGTACGGCTCCTGTTGCGGGCCGAATCGCGCGCGGCCATCCGCAACGGCAGCGGCAACCACCCGGTACGAGATGTCAGGAGCGCGACGAAGCTGCCGGTCAGCAGCACCAGAGCCGTCACCGTGAGGACGGCGCCGCCGATCATCAGGCCGGCCACCAGCGGAGCCCGGGACATCAGCACCTCAAGCTCATCCCCCACCAGCCCCAGGCAGGCCCCGGAGGCCAGCAGCAATACAGCCAAAGCCAGCAGGATCACACCGATTCTCGCCGGCCATCGCCCGGTCACCGATGGAACCCGGCCCGATTTCAACGCACCCAGTACGGCCTGTCTGGCAACCTGGCGCGCAGGGACCAACGCTGCGAGAGCACAGGCCAGAAGGCCCATGGCCATGGCGGCTGCGATCAGGAGGCTGTCCGGGTGAAAGCCGGGGAGGCGCACCGAGCCTTGGTAGCGCGCCGCTGCAACCACAGCCGCAGCACCGGCAGTTCCGAGAACAGCCCCGCATACAACGGCCACGGCACCGAGCCAGAGCCCGGCGGCCGTCACTACCGCCCTGACGGTAGTGGCTTCAGCACCGGAGGCGGCGAGCAGGGCGAGTTCACGGACCTGCCGCTTGGCGCCTACGGCGAAGGCGGCACCGGCAAGGAGCCCCACTTCCAACAGCGCGAGCGCACCGATCAGCCCACCGATCAGGTATGAACCCCACAGCTGCGGAGCGTAGGCGTAGACCGGCGTATCGCCCAGTTCAGCGCGCGACGGCGGGTCGAGAGCCACGCTCCGCGACAGGACTGCGACCCCGGCCCTGTTCAGTTCCCGGATCTGCGCCCACGTCACCGGTTCAGGGCCCACGAGGTAGTACAGCGTCTCCGCAGTGCCGGCCTGAGGAGCGCCCGCTCCAGCGGCTTCCTCAGGTGTCCCTTGCCCTTGTCTGAGGAACAGGATGGCATTGCCGTCCGAATATGTGGCGTCCCGCAACTTGCCGACGGCAGCGAAGGTACCGGCCGACGTCGTGAGCTTCTCCCCCAGCTTGAGGCTGAACCGCTCCAGCAGGCCGCGCGAAACCAGCACTTCGTCTGCGGTTTCGGGCGCCCGGCCTTCCATCAGCGTGTACTTGCCGGCAAAGGCAGGGTTGAGTGCGTCAACTTCCTTGCTCATGAGGCGGACGTCGGCCGCGCCAACCCTGGCGGTGAGGGTCAGCTGGGTTTCCGTGAGGACCTGGTACCCGGCTGGGATGGCGTCCTTGGGACTCGTCGGGGTGAAGTCAGGATCCGGATCGCTCCGCGTGGTTCCGTACGTGGTGTCCACCACGTGGTCCTGGACCATCTCCGTGTTGTAGGCATGCATGTCCCGGAACCGGGCCTGCGTATTGCCCAGCTGGAACCGGGCGCGTTCAGCCGGTGTCTCCTGCATGCTCTGCGCAAGCGTCGCGGCTCCGCTCATGCCCGCCACGGGCAGCATGATGAGCAGGATGATCAGCAGGGAACGGCCCCTATGCCTGCGAATGTCCCGCCGCGCCATCCGCATGGCCACGCGGAAGCTGTGCCGGCGCCCGCCGGGCACCGGTTTGAGATCAAGCGCCATTTCAGGGGCCGGCCGAGGCCAGTAACATGGCGGGATCGTGCATGGCAGCGGCCTGGTCCACAATCCGGCCGTCCCGGATGAACACCACACGGTCCGCCCACGCGGCATGGCGGGCCTCATGGGTCACCAGCATCACGGCTGCGCCGGCATCAGCCCGGGCCCGCAGCACCTCCATCACGCCCTGGCCCGTGGTCGAGTCAAGGGCGCCGGTGGGCTCATCGGCCAGAATCAGCCGCCGCTCCCCCACGATGGCGCGGGCAATGGCCACACGCTGCTGCTGCCCCCCGGACATCTGGTCCATATAGCGGTCCGCGAGCTCGGGAATCCCAACCTGCCGCAGCGAATCGAGTGCCTGCCGGTGCGCTTTCCTGGCCTGGATCCCGTCCAGCTCCAGGGGCAGGGCCACGTTTTCCGCCGCAGTCAGGGTGGGGACCAGGTTGAAGTCCTGGAAGACGTAGCCGACGGCGCGGCGGCGCAGCCGCGCGAGCCCGTTCAGTCCCAGCCCCGCAAGGGGAGTGGACTCCACAAAGACACCACCCGACGTCGGCCGGTCCAGCCCGCCGGCCAGCGCCAGCAGCGAGGACTTACCCGAACCCGACGGCCCCATCACGGCAACAAACTCGCCGGCGCTGACGGTGAGATCCACGTCGCGGAGTGCGGCGACCGCCGTCGCCCCTTCACCGAACGTCCTGCAGACCCTAGCGAGTTCCAGGACCTGATGGGGCCCGTGGGCGCTCATCGGCGCGTGTCCGCTATGAGCGGGGAGGCATCCTCCACAGTGACCCCGTTGGACGGTTTACGTATTGCGCTCCTGGTGCCGGCAGTCTGTGCCAGCTGCACCATCCGGGCCTCGCAGAGATCGAGCCACCGGACTTCCGCCTCGGTCTGGAAGATGAGCGAGTCCAGCACCAGCAGCCAGGCGGTATCCGCGGTGCGCTGGTTCACTGCCGTATCCCGCCGGGACCTGGTGTAATCCTGCAGGGCCCGGATGGAGGCCACGCGCTGGGCCTGGATGATGGATTCCACGTCCACACCGGGCAGCGTGACGGCGAGCGCGAGTTTGATGGCGAGCTCGTTGCGTGGCGGGTTGCTGCGCTCAACGGGCGTGGTGAACCAGCCCTGGACCTCGGCCTTCCCGGCCGCGGTGATGCTGTAGACCACGTGGCCCTCGCCGTCGCCGCCGTCGTTCCTGACCAGACCGTCACGTTCCAGCCGGTCCAGGGTGGTGTAGACCTGCCCGATGTTCAGGGGCCAGGTGGAACCGGTACGGTCCTCGAACTCGACCCTGAGCTGGTAACCGTAACGCGGCTGGTCCTGCAGCAGGGCGAGAAGGCTGTGGCGGATGGACATGCTGCTCCTCGCGGTGGAAAGACTGCGGTATGCACAAACCCCCAAGATCCGTGCATACCGCGTATGGAATGACTCTAGCCGCTTTTTACCGCGTGGGCAATACCCGGTATCCAACCGTGCCAGGGGTGTGAGTGTTAGCCAGAGTTAACCGGCCTGCCCCGTCCGCTTCCAATGCGGAGGCTGCACCTTCTTCAGATCCGACCCTCACACCTGCCGGACCTGAAAGCGCATCTGGAACGCATGCGAGAAGACCTCGCCTGGCAGGTCGCCCAGAACCTCCGCCCCTCCCTGATCACCGACACCAGGATCGAAATCGAACCCTTCGCGACCCTTGTCGGGGCACAGGAAACAAGACTCGCTGACCTTGCCCCAGGCGAACGGGAATCCATCCAGGACGCCTCCGGCGTCCTCCGGCGGCTCCGTTCCGGCATACCGACCGCCATAGAGAAACCCTTCATCCCGGTCGGAAGCCTCAGGATCAGACCCGGCAACAACGAGGACGAACAGTGAATGCTCAGCCGAAGCAGCAGCCATGCTGCTGCAACGGAAAAAGGACAGCAAAACTAAGAGACAGGCAGTCCTCTTCGCGATCGATGCACTGGAGCGCACTCATACTCCGATCACCGTCGCAGAGGTTGCACGCCGTGCCCGGGTCAGCCCGTGGCTCGTCCGGCAGGAACCCCTCCTGGATCAGGTGATGAAGGCACAAACAAGGGCTTTGACGGGAGTCCCGGCACCGGAAGGAACAGCCGGCTCCGCCGCCGGTTCGCTGCACGTTGAACGCGATCTCCTCCGGCTGGAAAACCGTAGGCTCCGCCAACAGATGGAGCGACAGCTGCAACGCATCTCAGAACTGCTCGGGGACCAGATCGACGGCACCGACGCCCAGTCCCAAAGACTCCGCATCCAGGAGCTGACGGCCCAAAATACTGTCCTCTCAGAGCAGCCCCGCGAGGCACTCCAGAAACTCGATCAACTGGAGCAGGCAGTCACAGCATTCTCCTCGGACCTCCAAGCCGCTCATACCGTCAACCGCTCGCTGATGACCCAACTCAACCGCTCAAAACCCGGCTAGCGTTCCCCAGGCATGGTTCTGGCTGAACAGCGTCTCCTGTGAGGCGGGCCCTGTTGTCGCAAATACGATCCTTTGAATCGTCATCGCGTCGCAGTCAGGACCCCGATATCGGGTAGCTCTGCGGGCGGGGTCATTTGTCTGCACCGCCAAGTTCGGGCTCTCTGGGGGTGATCTCGCCATCTCTGACGATCAGTGAGGGTGAGGCAGGAGCCCCTCTCCGGGGTCCTGCCTCACCGGCGATCGGCTTAGAACGGCACGGTCGGCAGGTACTTGCCGTCGAGGGTGATCACCGCGCGCGACCCGCCGTCCGGGTCCTCGACCTTCTTGATATCCAGCTTGAAGTTGATCGCGCTGATGATGCCGTCGCCGAACTGCTCATGGACCAAAGCCTTGAGGGTGGAACCGTAGACCTGAAGCATTTCGTAGAAGCGGTACACGGTGGGGTCGGTCGGCACGCCGCCCGGGATGCTGCCGCGGACGGGGATGGTCTGCAGGAGCAGCGCCGCGTCGTCGCCGAGACCCAGCTTCTCAGTGACGGTGGCGGCTGCCAGAGCGGGCAAGGGGTGCTGGCCGAGCAGAGCGGCGGTGACAAAGGCGACACTCAACCCGGTGTCGTCGGCGAGGTCCTGCCAGGACAGGTTCGCGCGGGTCTTAGCGTCGATGACGGCGGCGGTGAGTTCCTGCCGCGGGGCCTGGGAGGCTTGCGAGTGCAACATGCGGTTATTTCCTTCGGTTGGTGGACGGACTCAGACGGACTGTCCGAGACGGGCGGGGGTGGGAGTGGGGCACGGGTTGTCGATGAGCGGTACAAACCGTCCGGTGGCGGGGTCGAGCGCCTCGACTCCGCCGGTTTCTATGTCGTGGACCCAGCCGTGCAGCTTCAGCCGACCTTGCTTGAGCGCCAGCGCCACTGACGGGTGGGTGGAGATATTGGCCAGCTGGGAGATGACGTTCTGTTGGATCAGCGCCCGCAGCTTTTCGCCGGGGGAGCTATATGTTCCGGCGGCGTTCACCGCTTTGGCCGCGTCGGCGTGATGGAGCCAGCCAGCGACGGCCGGAACATCATCAAGGCACTTATCCGTGGAGATGGCTGTCATCGCTCCGCAGTCGGAGTGGCCGCAGATCACGATATCGGTGAGCGCGAGCACCGCAACCGCGTACTCGACGCTCGCGGACTCGCCGTCGGGCCCCGGGGCATAGGACGGCACCATATCGCCCGCGTTGCGGATGACGAACAAATCGCCGGGTTCGCGTTGGGTCATCAGTTCCGGAATCACGCGCGCATCCGAGCAGGTCACGAACAGTGCCCCCGGATGCTGAGTGGTAGCGAGCCTCTGAAAGAGCTCGGCACGCCCCGGAACCACATCCCGCTGAAACTTGAGGACGCCCGCGATGATGTCCTGCATGCTGTGTCTCCCTTGCTTGAAGTGATAATTCAACGATGACAGCCCGCAGCCATAGTGTCCAAGGCGTATTTCAGATCAAACCGATTACTATTCGCTATAGTTGGTAGCATGCTTCTACGTCATGCCCGCTACCTGCTCGCGGTCGCCGAACACCAGAACTTCACCCGGGCGGCCGAGGCGCTACACGTCTCGCAGCCGACCCTTTCGCAGCAAATCAAACAACTGGAAAATTCGCTGCACGCACAGCTGCTGGACCGTAGCGGCCGGACAGTGCGTCTGACCGACGCCGGCGAGATCTATCTGGGCTATGCGCGCCGGGCGCTGCTGGACTTCAGCGCCGGCGAACGTGCCATCCACGATGTGAAGGACCTCAGCCGGGGCTCGCTCCGGCTCGCGATGACCCCGACATTCACGGCCTACCTGATCGGCCCGCTAGTGCGGCGGTTCAACTCCCGCTATCCCGGGATAACCCTGAGCATCCAGGAAATGACCCAGGACCGGATCGAGTCAGAGCTGGCTGAGGACCGTCTCGACATTGGCATCGCGTTCGCCGAGTCAGTGTCGTCTCCGATCGAGGCGCAGCCGTTGTTTCCCGAAACCCTCAGCCTGGTCGTCGGTCCATCGCACCCGCGCGTCGGGCAGCAGGCACCGTTGACGGTGCAGGAATTGGGGCACCAGTCGCTTGCGCTGCTGAGCAGGGAATTCGCTACTCGCCACCATATCGACCGATACTTCCACGAGCACGGGATAGCGCCCCGGATCGTCATCGAAGCCAACTCGGTCAATGCGATCGTAGAAATCGTGCGCCACGGCCCGTTTGCCACCGTGCTGCCCGACGCCATCGCCCGCGAACAGGAAAACCTCTATCCGATCAGCATGACCCAGCCGCTACCACGCCGCACCGTAGCCCTGCTTCGAAGGGCAGGCGCCTATCAGAGCGCCGCCAGCCATGCCTTTGCCACCCTGGCCTCGGAGGGGTAAAGCTCTTCGTGCGGATCGGGTTCTGAGGAAAATATCCACTACGGGCCGGGCAGGATATTACCCTCGCCCTGGACCCCAAACACGCTTAGCGGATCGAAGGCCGGTTGGAGCGCTCGAGCCATAGCTGGGGCTACCGCCAGGGGATCCTGACCTCAGATCCCGAATACGGCCGGCGTGATGCCTAGGTGCGTGAGTCGGTAGTGGTTTGACGGTTCCGCAGGTTTGCGCCGTGACGGGCCGAGGGCGGTCTCCTTTTCCTGGGAAGGGGGCCGGCCGCCGGCATTTTCGCGGGAGAAAGCCGGGAGGCTCCGATGGGTAGCGGTTCGGTGGTGCAGGCTCGATCCCGGGACACCCGTCCCGGGGCCGTGTTCAGGCGGGGCCGGTGCGGTAACTGAAGAGTTTGAGCAGGTTGTGGCAGCCGGCCATCAGCTTCCACTCCCCGGCAGCCTTCTCCAGCCCGCGCAACAGAACGTGTTTGCCTTGCCGGGTGTGTATCTGTCCGAAGACCGGTTCCACGATGGCTTTGCGCCGGGCGTAGACCGTCCGGCCCTTCTTCGTTTTCAGTTTCCGGGCCATTCGCTCGGCCGGGGTGGCGTTTGCCGGGATCCTGCCCCTGGGTGATTCGGGGACCGGGCGTCCGTGTTTCATCCGCCTGGTGGAGATGAAGAACTCCGTGGTTCCACTGGCTTCAAGGTCTTTGACGTGTTCCAGGTTCGCCGCCGAGCAATACCCGGCGTCGGCGCTCCACTTCCCGGGCATGGCCTTCAGGGTCTCTTGGGCGTTCTGAACCATCGGGACCAGTTGCTGCACGTCCACCGCGGTGTTGTTCAACTCGCTGGCCACGATGACCTGGTGATCTTTATCAACGACGGTCTGCCCGTTGTAGCAGTAGTGGTAGGAACCGTCCGCGGTCTTCATGATCCGGGCGTCAGGGTCGGTGAAGTTGCGTTGCGCCGTGGGCTTCGGTTCCGCCGCCGACGCGGCCGCTTCGCCCTTGCCGGAGACATCCTCGTCATCATCCCCACGGTCCCGGGCCTTCGCCTCGGCCTCGCGGCGGGCCTTGTCCGCGGCTTCGGCTTCGAGGGATTCCCGGGCGGTGGCCATCGCGGCGGCGCGCCGGGCCCGGTTGGCCAGTTCGACGGGCAGTTCATCACCGCGTTTGCCCGGCCCGAAGCGGGCATCTTCGGCCGCGTCCACGGTCTTGGCCTCCGCCATCAGGTCACTGATCTCATCGGCCAACACCTTCTGCTTCGCGGTCAGCCGGGCATAGCTCATGGCCTTGTGCCGCGAGGCGTTGGCCCGGACCTTCGTCCCGTCCAGTGCGACGTGGCCCAACGAGACCATGCCCGCGGCCCGGCAGAGTTCCAGCGCCTGGAGGAACACGTTGGCCAACGCGGCGAGGTGGCGTTCGCGGAAGCGTCCGATGGACCGGAAATCCGGGGCCTGCTGGGCGGCCAGCCAGCGGAACGCGACGACGTCCGTGCACGCCTTTTCCAGTTCCCGCGAGGACCGCACCCCGACGCAGTATCCGTAGAGCACGATCCGCAGCATCAACCGCGGATCATACGGCGGCTGGCCTTTCGCCTTGGCATAGGAGGCATAGAACCGGGTCAGATCCAGTTCCCCGTCAACAAGCTCACCAATGAACCGGGCCAGATGCCCCTGGGGCAACCACTCCTCCAGCGACGGCGGGACCAGCATCACCGCATCCGGCACGAACGCCTTGAAGCGCTTCCTGGCCCCACCATTGGCATCCATCGGCACATCGGCGGGCTGCTCGACCCGCCCCACCAGAGACTCGTCAAACAAACCATCCTGCGCGGAAGAACCGGTATCCATACCCCCGATTCTCCCAGCCGCCACTAACAGGCCCCGGTTAATCCGCCGGCGTTTTAAAAACCGGCACCCTCACTACTGACCCACGCACCTAGGTCCGACTGGAGGTACTTCGCGGTGAATCCGATGTTCGACCGGTCACCGAAAGGAACGGTATGGAACTGGAAGGTCAAAGCTACATCGACGAAATGCTTGGTGCGCTGAGCGTCAGAGCCATCACCACGATTGCCGTTGCCGGTGCCGCTGCCCGAGATTGTGCGACAGGAACCGCCATCGCGCCGTGTGCACCGAGCGCCGCTCGAAGCGCGCGCGCCAACCCCCAGACATCGGATGAAGAGTCTGGGTTAACAGTCACGTGTTGGGTTTTCCATATCGGCTGCTCCGTCAATCTAAGTTGACGGTTTCCAACCTGGCCGTTGACTACGTCGTTCCAAATGACGTCCTCGAGCTCGTCACCGAACGCACCGAGGACTTCGCGCTCCTGATGACCCTGGAAATGGGCAAGCCGCTGGCCGAGGCCCGGGGCGAGCTAGCTTACGCCGCCGAGTTCCTGCGTTGGTTTTCCGAGGAAGCCGTGCGCGCCTTCGGCCGGTACTCGGTCTCCCCGGACGGAAAGTCCCGCCTGCTGGTGCAGAAAAAGCCGGTGGGTCCGTGCCTGCTGATCACCCCATGGAACTTCCCGCTGGCCATGGCAACCCGAAAGATCGCCCCGGCCGTCGCCGCAGGCTGCACCATGGTGCTCAAGCCCGCCGCCCTCACCCCATTGAGCTCCTTCCTGTTCGCCGAGCTCATGCAGGAGGCAGGACTCCCTGCGGGCGTGCTCAACGTCATCCCCACCATCAGCGCCGGCGCCACCACCGGGCCGCTGATCAAGGATCAGCGCCTCCGCAAACTCTCCTTCACCGGATCCACCGAGGTGGGCCGCCGCCTGCTGTCCGATGCGTCCGAGACGGTGCTGCGGACGTCCATGGAACTGGGCGGCAACGCCCCGTTCGTTGTGTTCGAGGACGCGGACCTGGACGCAGCAGTCGATGGTGCGATGCTGGCGAAGCTGCGGAACATGGGTGAGGCCTGCACGGCCGCGAACCGCTTCATCGTCCGCGAGTCCGTGGCCGACGAGTTCGCGCAGAAGTTCGCCGCGAAGATGGCTGGCATGACCGCGGCCCGCGGCACCGAGGCAGAGTCCACGGTGGGGCCCCTGATTGATGCCAAGAGCCGGGACAAGGTGCACGAACTCGTCACCGACGCCGTTGCCTCCGGCGCCAAGGTACTGCTTGGCGGCGCCCCGGTCGACGGGCCGGGCTACCGAAGACGAAGCCGTCCATCTGGCCAACAGCAGTGGCCTACGTTTTCACCCGCGACCTCAACCGTGGACTGCGGATGGGCGAGGGTCTGGAGACTGGCATGCTCGGCCTCAACGCCGGAGTCATTTCCAACGCCGCAGCGCCCTTCGGCGGGGTGAAGCAGCCAGGACTCGGACGCGAAGGTGGCTTGGAAGGCATCGAGGAATACCTCGACACCCAGTACATCGGCATCGCCGACCCGCAGGTCGATAACCGGCCATAATCCGGCGTTTGGAAGTCTCTGACTGCGGAGAGCCGGACGGCGCCGGCTCCCCGCTGACGGACTATGGCGGATATCAGGGCGGGATGGCCCCGGGCAGACCGCCCCCGTGAATCCTGCCGCTGACGGCGGCCGCGACCGACGGGGTGCTCTTCCCGCCCTGTCGGGCTTGTCTTGCAGCATGGCGCGGGAAGCGGCGCTCCCGCGCAACCCAGGCCCCTGCTGCATATGAGGCAGGGGCCGCACCGGCTGAGGCAACCCCGAGTGCACCCGGCGTTCCGTCATCCGGTCGCGGCTAACGTGCCATGCAGTAGCATTCGACGCTGACCTGCACTAACGCTCCTGGAAGGCAGATAATCCGCCTTAGCTCACGGGCGCAGCTACGGACATTCCACCTGCAGCGGGCCCCCCGCTCCCTCTCCTGGCACCTGATCAGCATCAGCGACGGAGAGTGAGCTGCGTAGTGTGAAGCCATGGGACTCTTTTACGATCACCCAGGGCTGGCCGCAGTCACTCTCACGCACAGCTGAGGAATCACGACCGCCAGGGCATCTGCCAGAGCGCATGCACGGCGTCGTCCTGGATTTGATGCAGCGCAACGGAGCAGAAGCCCTGGCAGACCTGGCTATTGCCTTGGCCCGTCAACACTTCACCGCCCTGGCCCAGCTGGCCGTCGCCACCGATGCAACGGCCGGCGCTCTCGAGGAGCAGGCTCAGCCGCATGCTCCGCCAGATCGAAGGTCGTTTCGGATCAGGCGCTACCCGGAAAAGTCCTGATTACGTCTGGCTGGAAGAGCAGGAATGGGTTAGAGCCCACAACGCCGCGTTCAGAAACAACCCGAAACAGCAGGTCACCCAGGCACCCTTCAAGATCATCACCGAACCCGATGGGACACGAAGGACGACGCTTGTATAGACATTTCCGGTACCCGTGGAGGGCCTGGGGTATTTTCTCGGGTCTTACAGCGGGCACCAATACCCTTATCGACGCCGGTAGGGCGTCGCACTTCCTTGGAAATGCGACGCTCTCGAACATCGTGCCGATTCCGCGCATTTCCGCAGGTGAAGTCAGTTTGATACGTCTCGAAAATCCGTGCAGTCGCGACTTCCGGTCAAGGGCTTCGGCGACGAGCAGAGGCGGCCAGGGGCGGATGATGCGTGCCGACAGGCCAGACGGATGGCGCAGTAGCTATCCGGCGGCCGCAATCAGTTGAAACGTACCCCGGGGAATTGTCCCTTTGGCGGCCTGGGCCGCTAGAGGGGCGGTCATTGGCTGCGGTCGAACCCTCCTGACTGGACTTCGCGCCGGCAGTCGAAGCCGCGCTCCAGAGTCAGGTCGCCGCTTTCCGCGCGGCATCAAACGGGGCCCGATCGAACACGAACACGCTGTGGGTAATCTTGCCGTCCGTGACAGTGAGGCACTCCGCCCCGGGTGCGCTGGCGACCGGGACTGTCACGGTGCCGTACATCAGCAGCGCCGTCTCGTCATCACCGAAGGCGGCAATCAGATGCGAACCGGTAAGGATTTGCACGAACGGGCCCAGGAAGGCCCGATATGCCTCGGCGCCTTCGATGCGCCCGGCCGGTGCCTCGCACACGATCTCCTCGGAGATGTACGTCATCGCCTGATCGAGGTCCTTGTTCGTCCAGGCGTGGTAATAGTCCAGCCCGACCCGTAGCGCAATACCGGGGTTCTTAGCCACGGTGACTCCTCTCATTGCGTCCGCAACTGACCCGCTGCTGCCAAGCCGTCTCATGGACCGTGGTGGAGCGGGTCGACACATTGGGGGAACTCTATACCCGTTCGCGGCATGCGGCGAGGGTGGCCCAGGCGTGCATGTTGACGGTGACTCCTCGGGGCGGGCGCGGATGGACGTCCCGGAGCGCCAGGTCACCGGGGCCAGGCTGGCGCAGGAGGCCAGGTGGCCGGCGATGGCGAATACCTCGACCACCAACTGCCCGGACCACGCAATCGAAGGGCAGGTTCCGGGTTCTTAGCGGTTCCTTAGAACGCGTTCCGAACACTGAAAAAGAAATCATCAGTCGAGTCCCGTTGAATCAGCGGGAGCGGAGGGCAGTTGTGAAAAGTCAGACTATCGATCGGCAACCGGAGGTGAAGACGCGCATGGGTGTGCTTCCGCAGATCAGGCATTGGATTCTATTGCCGGCCGTCCTCGCCGTGGCCGTGCTTGCCCTGGGACTGACCATGAAGTCTGTCCGGGCGCTGACGGCTGCGGATCTTGCCATTGACCAGGCCGTGAGCCGGGATCATTCGACCGTGCTGAACGGTCTGGCGCTGGCGTTGAACAGTCTTTTCAGCCCAGTCGGCGGAATCATCATGTTGGTGCTGGTGTGCCTGTTTCTGCTGGTCGAACGGCGCAGCCCGGTCAACGCGATCGCCGTTGGTGCTATCACATCGGCCGGGTGGCTGAGCAGCGAGGTTTTCAAGGTTCTGGTGCCCCGGCATCGGCCGGATCCCGGAGCCCTGTTGGATCCGCTGGTGTCGGAGCCCGCCTCCAATAGTTTCCCAAGCGGCCACACCTCACTTGCGGTGTCCCTGGCTATCGCCCTCTTCCTCCTCGCCCGCGGCACCCGGTGGGAGCGCCCGACGCTTGCCTGTGGTGCAGTGATGGCCGTGGCGGTGGCCGCCTCACGCGTCTATTTGGGTGTTCATTACCCGACCGATGTGGCAGCGTCGTTCCCGGTCTCCATTGCGGGAATTACGTTCTTTGCCGGCCTGTGGAACCGCTACGCCCTCCGCTTGCTGGCCAGGGTCAATGTTCTGCGTCGCTTTGGCCCTGTCCCTTACCCGGCCCGGTAAATGGGCGACCAGGGGGTGAGGTGTCCCCCGGACGCGGTTTCTTGGCAGAATGCGACCATGGACGAAGAAGCAAAACCACGCGTACTTCTGATTGAAGATGACGATCAGCTCGGGCCGCTGACAGTCCAGCTGCTCGGCGGCGAGTTCAATGTCACCCTGGCCACAGACGGGCAGCAGGGCCTCCATCTGGGCCTGACCGGGGACTGGGATGTGCTGGTAATTGATCGGGGACTGCCCCTCCTGGACGGGGCCTCCCTGATCGCGGCGCTGCGCAGGAAGCAGGTTTCCACGCCCGTACTGATCCTGACCGCCCTCGGAGCCGTCCAGGACAAAATCGACGGACTCGATGCCGGAGCCAACGACTACATGGTCAAACCCTTCGACGCCGACGAGCTGGCAGCCCGGCTGCGTGCCCTGACCCGCACCTATGACAGCCCCCGGACCATGCTGCCGCTGGGCTCCTGGGATTTCGACCCGTCAGGTCGGATCATGTCGTCAGCCTACGGGGCCCGGGTGGTTCTCTCACCCCGCGAGTCCGGGCTGCTTGAACTCCTGGCACGAAACCCCGGCCGGGTCTTTTCCCGTCCCGAACTCCTCACCGCCGTGTTTGAGGGCACGGACGGCCCGTCGGTGGTCGATACCTACGTCCATTACCTGCGCAAAAAGGTCGGAAAATCCGTCATCCTCACCATCCATGGAGCCGGCTACCGGATCGGAGAACCGCAATGAAACCCACGGATGCCGATCAACTCATCCTCCGGGCAGCGTCCCGCAGGGTCAGTATCCAGATCGCTGCGGCCTGCGCGGCACTGGTTGCCGTTGTCATCGCCGCGTCGTTCCTGTTTGTCCTCAGGCGCTCACAACCAGGGGAAATCCTTGAACACGCCGCCCAGCCCGGCCGGATCTACATCGACAGCAGCGACTTGCTTCTGGCCCTGATCGGCGGCGGCATCGTGGGCATCATCCTTGCCGCAGCCGTCGGCCTCATCAGTGCCCGCCGCGCCGTCCGACCGCTCGGAGAGGCCCTGGCCGCGCAGCGGCGATTCGTCCAGGACGCCAGCCACGAGCTCCGCACGCCCCTGGCCGTCCTCGACTCACGACTTCAGCTGGCGAACCGGCAAACAACACCCGGCACCCCGATCTCGGACACAGTCGCCCAGCTCCGAAAAGACGCCGCCGCGCTCACACGGACAGTCAACGACCTGCTGCTGACGGCAACATCCGAGACCACACGACGCCCGGCGGAGATAGTTGATGCCGCTGAGCTGATTGCCGAAACGGTCCGGGAGATGACGCCTTTGGCCGACGAAGCCGGTGTCGGGCTGACCGTGAAGAGCCTCAGCGCCGCGTGGGTTGATCTGCCGGCCCACACGCTGCGCCGGGTGATCTATGCACTGGTGGATAATTCCCTGGCCCACGCCGGCACCGGCGGGGATATCGCCGTGACCGTCACCGCCACCGGCGGCAAAGTCCGGATCAGCGTCGCCGATAACGGCTCCGGCATCACCGGAATTGAGCCATCAAGGATCTTTGACCGCTTCGCCCACGGCCACCCCACCGGTGAAGGAACACAACAGCGAAGCCACGGAATAGGCCTCTCCCTGGTCAGGGAAGCAGCCGCCAGCCGGGGAGGAGACGCCCGGGTGACCAGCACCGGCCCGCACGGAACCATCATCACCGTCACACTCCCCGAACGCCGCCGGCAGAGCACCGGCGTGCCTACGGAAGAGTGACTGCGTAGACCTGTGCGGCGTAACCATCCAGTGCCCTGGAACACCCGACCAGATGCCCGGCAGCAGTTTCCGCCTCGGGAATGCCTCGTCGAATTTCTGCATGGTCTTGGTCCAACCGAAACAATCATTCAACTGAATAAACAACGGTTTCTCCCCTAGTTTTCAAGGTTTTTGCACATCTTCGGCGTTAATTTACCTCCAGGGACCTGTCGTACCCCGCCTAGGCGGAGCGGGCGCCGCAGACTTCCAGCGCTACAACTACGACCACACCGGGCGGCGCGCCGGCCAGCAAAAACTGCACCGGAGGCTTCACGGCAACAGCCCTACGCCGATACCGGCACCGGAGAAGTCCACAGCGCCACGGACCTGCTGCGGCCCGAAGCCCTCCCGGGAATTCATGCCATAGTCGCTGAAGCGGCGGACGATAGAGCTTTGCCATCGCCCGACGGCGCGGCCCTGCCGGATGTGCTCCTGGACTCCCAGGGGGCACTCACGGTCACCACGGCCACGCCCGGGATCCAACACCGCCCGGCCCAAGCGGTCACGGTCACCATCGGGACGCGCGAGGCCCGGAGTGCGTTCAGCGACTTCGACCGAAATGTCTTGAGCCAGGTTCGCTCCCAGGCCCCCGTGGCCGCGCCGCCCGCTACGGCCCCGGGGCTGAGGCACGTCAAATGCGATCTGGTCCCTTGCGCTGCCCTGACCTACGACGACGGGCCGGACTCAGAACGACCCCGCAACTGCTGTCCATCCTGGAAGAGAAGAACGCGGCGGCGACCTTCTTCATGCAGGGCATCAACACCTCCGCCAACCCCGGCATCGCCAAACAAGTCACCGATGCCGGCCACACGGTCGGCAACCACACCTTCAGCCACCCCTACCTGACCAGGCTGTCCCCCGCCGGAGTCAGGAATGAAATCGACCGGGCCGGCGCCGCGATCAGGGCCGCAACCGGTACGGCGCCGACATTCATGCGCCCGCCCTACGGGGCAGCAACCCCGGTCCTGTTTTCTGGACGTCCAATAGTTTAGCTGTCCCAGTGAGCGTTCCGCTGACGGACGGATACTCCCGAGCAACCCTATATCCGCTTGGCAAGGGATGTTGAGGCCGGGGGGACGCCGAAACCGCCAACTCATCCTGCGAATTCACCGCCAGAATCGGCTAACAGTCACACCAGGGGCCTGAGTGCGGGTCTACATCACCAGCAGAATCTTGCCCACGTGATCGCCGGAGTCAAAATACTTATGGGCGGCCCGGACCTGATCCAGCGGGAATGTCCTGGCTACCAGGGGCCTGATCCGGCCATCGGCAATCAACGGCCACACGGCCTCACGGACGGCGTTCATGATCACGCCCTTTTCCTCGACAGTCCGCGGGCGCAACGCGGTTGCAACGACCACGGCCCGCTTCCGCAGCAACGCGCCAAGGTCCAGCTCACCCTTGGTGCCGCCCTGGAGTCCGATGACCACGAGCCGCCCGTATTCATTGAGCGCATCAACGTTCTGCTGAAGGTATTTGGCACCCACAACGTCCAGGATCACGTCCGCGCCGCGGCCCTCATTCTGTGCACGCAGACTTTCCGGAAAGTCCTCCTCGGCATAGTTGATGGCAATGTCCGCGCCGAGGTAGGCCTTGGCAGTGTTGACCTTTTCCGCTGTGCCTGCCGTGGTGGCCACCTTGGCGCCGAACGCCTTGGCCAGCTGGATTGCCATGGTGCCGATTCCGCCGGTGGCTCCATGGATCAGGACGGTTTCGCCGGCCTGCAGCTGCGCCGTCATGATGAGGTTTGAATAGACCGTTGCGGCCACCTCGGGCAACGACGCAGCGGAAACCAGATCCACGCCGTCGGGAATTCTCAGCACCTGATCTGCCGGGACGGCCACCTGCTGCGCGTAGCCGCCACCCGCGAGCAGTGCCACCACCTTGTCGCCCACGGAGAACGGCTTGGACACCCCCGGGCCGAACCCTGCAATTCGGCCAGAAACCTCCAGCCCCGGCACTTCGGATACACCAGCCGGCGGCGGATAGAAGCCCTTCCGCTGCTGGACATCTGCCCGGTTGAGTCCGGCCGCCACGACGTCGATCAGCACCTCGCCGTCGCCCGGCACCGGAGCCGGGACCTCCCGGATTTCCAGCACTTCCGGCCCGCCGGCCTCTGAAATGTAGACGGCTTTCATGGAGAACTCCCGTTTTCTAGCTGATTCCTGCCCCAAAGCTATTGTGCAGTAACGGCAACCGCCAGACCCCGGTTTTTGTTGCAGCCAACTGCCTATGAAACACTACTCGTTAGGGAAGGTTGTCCGAGCGGCCGAAGGAGCTGGTCTTGAAAACCAGTGTGCGGTAACCCCGTACCAAGAGTTCGAATCTCTTACCTTCCGCGAAAGAACCCCGGTTCGCCAGCATGGCTGGTGACCCGGGGTTCGTCGTTTCTGCGGACCTTGGCATTTCCGTCTGCATCCCGACGGACAAAAGCATTGAAAGTGTCAGAGCCGGGGCATAGTGTCATTCGTGTCTCCACCGCCCACACAAATCTGTGGACACGAGCCACAGACCAAACCAGGAGCTCACACAATGCCTACCCCTGACATCACACCCGGCGCACCCTGTTGGATTGACCTGATGACCTCGGACGCCGTCAAAGCCAAGCAGTTCTACGGCGAACTCTTCGGCTGGACCTTCGAGACCGGCGACCAGGAGAAATACGGCGGCTACATCTCCGCGTCCAAGGACGGCAAGTCCGTGGCCGGGATCATGCAGAAGCCGGAAGACCAGGCATCCATGCCGGACATCTGGTCGACGTACCTGCGCACAGACGACGCCGCCGCGACTGCCGCCGCAGTGACAGCCAACGGCGGCCAGATTTACATGGAGCCGATGGACGTCCCTGAACAGGGCCATATGGCGATGTTCGGCGATGCTACCGGGGCCGCAATCGGCGTCTGGCAGCCCCGCGAAATGAAGGGCTACCAGATTGTCGCGGAACCCGGGACCCCGGCGTGGCACGAGCTCCACGCCAAGGACTACGACGCTGCGGTGAAGTTCTATCAGGATGTATTCGGGTGGGACACGGACGTCATGAGCGACACCCCGGAGTTCCGGTACACCACCCTAGGCGCGGGCGACGCAGCCAAAGCCGGCATCCTGGACGCGTCTGCGTTTCTTCCTGCCGAGATCCCCTCCAACTGGCAGATCTACTTCGCCGTCGAGAACACCGACCAGTCCATCGAGAAGGCAGTCGGTATGGGCGCGACTGTCGTGCAGCCTGCAGAGGACAGCCCCTTCGGTCGGCTGGCCACGCTGACTGATCCCACTGGTGCCACGTTCAAGGTGGTCGAGGACCTGGGGCAGGGCGGACAAGAGCAGGGCGCGAAAGCCTGAGCTCAGCGCTATTTCGCGCAGGTAATTGTCATACAAAATACCGGCCGGCAGCTTCAATTGAAGCTACCGGCCGGTATTCTTTGGTGATGGTCAGCATCTGGGGTGGCTGTCCGGAAAACAAGCACTACTGACAGCGACCAGGCCAAGGGGGCCCCGGGCCGGAGGCGGCATATTCTGCCGGGGAACGTCCACCGATGCAACCTGGTGGCCGACTCGCTCGTGGAAACGCTTAAGTCCGCCGGGCTCGGAGCCGCTGAAATCGGCGTCGTCAACCCCGGTGGACTCCGCAACGAGCTCTACTACGCACCGGACGGCACCATCACGTACGCAGAGGCAAACTCGGTCCTGCCGTTTGTGAACAATCTGTGGGCCACCTCTCTGACGGGCGCACAGTTCAAGACCCTCCTTGAGCAGCAGTGGCAGACCAACCCGGACGGCACGGTACCCAGCCGTGCCTACCAGCAGCTGGGACTGTCGAAGAACGTGAACTACACCTACGACACCGCCCGCGCCGCAGGTGACCGCATCACGTCCATCCGGGTAAACAGTGCGCTGATTGATCCGGCCAAGTCCTACCGGATCGGCACGCTCAGCTTCCTGGCCACGGGTGGCGACAATTTCCGGATCTTCAAGGAGGGTGCCTATACCAAGGACTCCGGCCTCGTGGACCGCGATGCCTGGATCAAGTACCTGCAGGACCACACTACGGTCACACCGGATTTCGCCCGCCGCACCGTTGCCGTTGTGAACACCACAGCGGCCTCGGTCAAGGGCGGGCAGGCCATCACCCTGGCCGTTTCCAAGCTGGACCTCACCTCGCTGGGCAGCCCGGTCAACAAGTCACTCACCGCAGTGTTCACCGATTCCAAGGGCGTTGTCACCTGGCTGGGGACGGTGCCGGTTTCCGCCGGTGCTGCCTCGGCGGACCTGAAGGTTCCGGCCGGAGCTGCCGAAGGGGCCGGCACCTTGGTCCTGACGGCCGCCGAATCCGGAACCGTGGTCAAGGCCGATGTGACAGTGGCCGCCAGCGGCCCCGTCCCGCCGGTCTGCAGCGGCCCCGTCCCGCCGGTCTGCACCGCGCCCGTTCCGCCGACCAAGTGGTACGACGTTGTTGGATGGATCAAGTACGCCATCGCCCGGGCCAGGTACCAGCAGTGCTTGCGCGGCTAGTCATTTAGCCCGACAGCCAGGCTATCCGTTGAGACCCAGGATGTGCCGGGCGATTTCGTCGGCGTCGCGAAGGGTGCGCTGGCCGCTCGCATACACGGGCCCGTGCTGCTGCGCGGCCTCGGCTGCAATCGCGGTGCCCCACTGGGTTGCTGACAGCTGGAGGCCCAGCACATACAGACCGTCAGTCACGGCGCCGTTCGCACCCACAGGCCGGTACGGGTGCGGGCTGACGTCCAGGCCCGTCGTCTGCACGGGCGAGCCCTCCGCCGTCATCATGAGCCGGGGCCGTGCCAGCCCGTCAGCGAGGAGCTGCTCCAGAAGCGGCGATTCATTGACGGCAACGCGGTTGGCGGGGGCCAGTGCCTCGATCATGGTCCTGGCCTCTACGGGGCCGCCCTGCACCCACGGCGAGACCGCAGTGAACGTCCCGGCTTTGCGGTCCAGCCCGAACTTGGGATCCGGTCCCACGAAACGTACGATCCCGGCATGGGCCAGGGCCGCGAGCTGCTCGGCGCGGAGAGCAGGCGGCCCGCTGGCCAGCCCTTCCACAAAGGATTCGAACCAGCCCCGGAGCCCGGCCACCCAGGATTCATCGGTGATGCCGCCGTCGGCCACTGCCGACTTGAGGACGGCACGCCCGTGATGGAGGGCTCCGATTGCCATCTTGACGGGGTCGTCCTCGCCAAGGGCTGAGCGGCGGGCATCGTCGAGCAGATAATCCACGACGGCGGCGTCCAGTTCCGCACGGGAGGCAAAGGAGCGCTTGGCCAAAGGAGCCGCCAGGCCCGGAAGGTCCAGCCAGTGGAGGGGAGGGACATGGATGGCGATCACGGCGTCTACGGCCGCCTCCCACTTCTCGGCCGCGTGGGCGTGCGGATGGAGCGCGTCCTCAAGGGCTTCCAGAAACTCCGCCGGTTCGGTGACCGCGTCCGGCTGCGAGCGCACCAGCGTTGAATAGTAGGCCCACAGGGCGTCGCGGTGCAGCAGGGGCCACAGATCATGGTCAAACCCTGGGCGGATCCCGGCAGCCACGAAACGGACCACGGCTGCCTCCGTGAAGTAGCGCAGTGTTACGGAAACGGGGTAATAGCCGGCGAGAGTGGCCTTGGCCCGGTAGGGCGTTCCGCGCCGCGAGGCCGCAATAATCAGCGGCTCCTGACCGGAAGGCAGGTACTCGAGCGTGGACCGGCCGTTCCCGGCACGGCTGCCACCCGCACCTGCGCCGCCGTCCACGAATTTGCCGCCTCGGCCCTCCGTGAGCTGGCCCATCACGTCGAAGAAGTTCAGCCCCATGCCGCGGACCAACACCGGTTGGCCGGCAGGGACGCTGGACCAGTCGACGTCGGCGGGTGCTGCAGGCGGCAGATACTGCAACCCAAGCCGGCTGGCGGCATCCTTCAGCTCGCGCTGCTCCGCATTGAGCCGGGACTCCAAATGGCCAAGCGCCAGCACCACGGAACCGACCGTGAGGGCTCCGCCGCCCGCGAGGTCGACGTCGAACATTCCGTTTCCGGAGCGGCGCACGGCGGTGGCGGACGCTTTATGGAAAACAACGGTCACGCCGTCGGGCAGCTGTGCCAGCAGCTCGTCCAGAGTGGAGCGGAGATACCTGCCGTAGAGTGCGCGGCTGGGAAAGCCGCGCGACCCGAGGCCTGCAAGTTCCGCGCGTTCATCGACGGTCAGCGAGGGCAGCGGGTCCTGTTGCTGCCGGGCACGCCATTGATCGAACGTGGCGCCGGCAATCGGAGCGGCCAGGCGGGGGTCTTCAGGAATAAGCGTGGGATAGAACGACTGTGTGTTCATGAGGTACAGCCGGGACTGCGCTGGCTGCCAGACATGCCCCGGGCCGGCGGGATAGGGATCAATCACGTCGATGTGGAGAGGCCCGGATGTGGCTCCTGATGACGCGGCGGAGGCCTGGTTAGCGAGCAGTCGCTCCAGCACGCTGGTACCCCGGGGGCCGGCACCTATCAGCGCTGTCCGGATGCCTTGCGATGTGCCCACGACATCCAGCGTATCCGCAAGTGACTTGCTCTCTTGACTTGCGGGCAACGCGCTGATGTTGCTTGGATGGGGCCATGACCACCACAGAAGCTGATCACACGCCCGCGCCCGGCCAAGCATCCGCTTCCGGAACAGCCCACGAACCGACCGATGAGAACATCTGGCTGGAGGACATTTACGGCGAGCAGCAGCTTGCCTGGGTCCGCGAGCAGAACGCCCGCACCGAGGACCTCCTGGAGGACGCCGACTACGCACGGCTTGAGGGCGATATCCTGGAGGTGCTGGACTCCACGGACAAGATCGCCATGGTGGGCAAGCGGGGCGGCTGGTACTACAACTTCTGGAAGGACCAGCAGAACCCCAAGGGCCTGTGGCGCCGGACCTCCTGGGACAGCTACTGCACCGATTCCCCGGAGTGGGAGGTGCTGCTGGACGTGGATGCCCTGGCCGCGGCCGAAGGCGAGGAATGGGTCTTCCACGGCGCCACCTTCCTCCGCCCGGCAGCAGGCGAACCGTACCGGCTGGCGCTGCTTGCCCTCTCCCCTGACGGCGGTGACGCCAACCGCTACCGCGAGTTCGACGTCGAAACCCGCGGTTTTGTTGACCCGGCGGCCGACGGTTTTGACCTCCCGACGGCGAAGGGCAACGTTTCGTGGCTGGATGCGGACACGCTGCTGGTGGCCACCACCGCCGAAGGTCTGCCGCGGACGGCATCTTCCTACGCACGGACGGCCGTGAAGCTGCACCGAGGCCAGACCCTGCCGGAAGCCGCACGCCTGTTCGAGATCCCCGAGGACCACATGATGGCGGCTGTGGCCCACGACTCCACCCCCGGTTTCGAGCGGACGTTCGCTGTGGACTGGATCGACTTCTTCAACCGGAGCACTTCCCTGTTGCGCGACGATTCCTGGGTTGCTTTTGATGTGCCCACCGACGTGAACCTGAGCGCCCACCGAGACTGGCTCCTGTTCCGCCCTCAGGGCGACTGGTCGGTCAACGGGACGACGTACCCTGCAGGTTCGTTGCTTGCCGCCGATTTTGAGGGCTATCTGGCGGGCTTCCGCGAGCTGACCGTTCTGTTCGCCCCAGACCAGCACACCTCGCTGCAGTCCTGGAGCTGGACCCGCAACTTCCTGCTGCTGAACCTCCTGCGCGATGTGTCCTCGGAGATCCGTGTGCTGGATCCTTCGCAGCCTGGTACGGATTCGGGCCCCGCGGCCGGTGCGTGGGCCTCTTCCGTGCTGGATGCGTGCCCGCCACTGCATGACGTCAACGCCTATGCGGTTGACGATGAGGACGAGGCGGGGTCCGACGGCGCCCCTGACGCCGTTTCCGGTGACGGTCCCGGCTCCGGCGACGACTTCTGGCTCGTGGCCACAGGATTCACCACACCGGGCACCCTGACCCGGGGGACGCTGACGCGGGGACGGCAGGCACGCTACTCACTGGACTCCGGGCACGACGGCGGCGTGGTCGGCACGCACTCCGTCATTAAATCGTCGCCTTCATTCTTCGACGACTCCGCCTACGAGGTCCAGCAGCACTTCGCCGTCTCGGCAGACGGCACCCGGGTGCCGTACTTCCAGGTGGCTTCCAGAGACCTCGTCCTGGACGGCCAGAACCCGACGCAGCTCTCTGGCTACGGAGGCTTCGAGATCTCACGGACTCCGGCGTACAGCGGCGCGATCGGCCGCGCCTGGCTGGAGCGCCGCACTGAGGAATCGGCGGGAGCAGCAGGCGAAGCGCCGCACAGCCGCGGCGGGGTCTACGTGGTGGCCAACATCCGCGGCGGCGGCGAGTACGGTCCGTCCTGGCACCGGGCTGCCCTGCAGGAAAACCGACAGCGCGCCTATGAGGATTTCGCTGCCGTGGCAAGGGACCTGATCTCGCGCGGGGTCACGTCGCGCCAGCGACTCGGCTGTGTGGGAGGATCCAACGGCGGGCTTCTGGTGGGCAACATGCTCACCCAGTACCCCGAGCTTTTTGGCGCCGTGTCCTGTGGTGTACCGCTGCTGGACATGCGCAGGTACACCCGGCTCTCCGCCGGGCACTCGTGGATTGCCGAATACGGGGACCCGGACGTGGCCGAGCAGTGGGAGTACATCAGGACGTTCTCGCCGTACCACCTGCTCAAGGACGGCGTGGACTACCCCGAAACGTTCATCTGGACGGCCACCTCCGATGACCGCGTCGGCCCGGTCCAGGCGCGCAAGATGGCGGCCCGCATGCAGGCCATGGGCATCCCCAACGTCTGGTTCCACGAAGCGCTCGAGGGCGGCCATGCCGGGGCCTCGGACAACCGCCAGGCCGCCGCCCTGCAAAGCCGCAGCCAGCACTTCCTCTGGCGGTCACTGGCCGGCAGGACTGCATGAGCGCGACAGGTGGCGAGGATGGGCCGGCTGCCGAAACCGGCCGCGCAGCCGGCCTCCTGAGCGTCCGGCCGGCCGAGCCAGGCGACGCCGAAGCCGTGGCACACGTCCACACCCGATGCTGGCAGCAAACATACCGGGGTATTCTCTCCGACGGTTTCCTGGACGCGCTGGATCCCGCCGGGCGTCTGGGCATGTGGCAGCGGATTGTCGGAGGCCCCCGGTTGGCGGACCACTGGGTGGCGTGCGACGGCGGCACGGTAGTTGGCTTTGCCGGCCGCCAGCATCCGGGCGCAGAAGGTCAGCTCCCGCTTCCGGTGCGTCCGGTGATGCTTTGGGGGCTGTACCTGCTGGAGTCCCACCAGGGCCTCGGGCTGGGGCGGAGGCTGCTGGAGTCTGCTGTGGGCGATGAACCCGCGAGCCTGTGGGTGGCTGCCGAGAATTCCCGTGCTGTGGAGTTCTACCGGCACTTCGGATTCGAGCTGGACGGCGCCGATGAGGTCATGGCCGAGTGGGAGAATCTGCGGGAAGTACGGATGCTTCGCTGACCCCGGTGTTGGCACCGTTCGGGCTGCCAGGTGGCCGTTTTGCACTGCATGGCCCGTTCTGAGTATCCTTGGTTGGCTAGTAATAGCAATTGGAGACGTGCCAGAGCGGCCGAATGGGCTTCACTGCTAATGAAGTGTGGGGCACAACTCCACCGGGGGTTCAAATCCCCCCGTCTCCGCGTTTGGCCCCGGTCCCTGGACCGGGGCCTTTTGCGTACCCGGGCCTCTTGCGTACCCGGGCCTCTTGCGTCTTCCGGTCTTGGCGAGAGCGGGTCCGGGTTTCGGACACCCTGCGCTCTTGGTCCGGCCCTGGTGGCAGGATAGACGGATGGCTGGTAACAACGCGTTCGACGCGATCATCGTAGGTGGCGGGCACAACGGGCTGGCGGCCGCAGCGTATTTAGCACAAGCGGGTCAGAACGTGCTGCTGCTGGAGAAACTCGACCACGCTGGCGGTGCCGCCGTTTCGGCCCAGGCATTCGACGGCGTTGATGCCCGCCTTTCGCGGTACTCCTATCTGGTCAGCCTCTTGCCGCAGCAGATCATCGATGACCTCGGGCTCCGGATCAAATTGGCCCGCCGTCGCTATGCCTCCTACACGCCGGACCCCGCAAAGCCCGGCAGCGGCCTGCTGATCGATAACGCCGACGCCGACGCCACGGCTGCCTCGTTCCCCGGCGTCGGAGCGTCCGCTGGAGATGCCGTGGCCTTCTCGGATTTCTACGCCACCTGCCGCACGCTCACCGAGGCACTGTGGCCCACCATGACCTCGCCCCTGATGACGAGGTCCGAGGCACGGCGGCTGGTGTCCGCCGCGGGCGGGGCCGGCGCCTGGGAATCCATGATTGAGCAGCCCATCGGCGAGGTCATCTCAAGCACATTGGAAAACGATCTGGTGCGTGGCGTGGTGCTGACCGACGCGCTGATCGGCACGTTCGCACAGGCATACAGCGGGGACCTGCAGCAGAACATCTGCTTCCTCTACCACCTGATCGGTGGCGGAACCGGGGACTGGGATGTGCCGATCGGCGGCATGGGTGCAGTTTCCGGCGAGCTGGAACGGGCCGCCCGCGAGGCCGGCGCAACCGTGCTGACAGGCGCCGAGGTAACGGCCGTGGATCCGGACGGGGCGGTCAGCTTCCGCCTCGGCGGCGAAGACCAGGTGGCAACCGGGAGCTGGATTCTGGCCAATGTGGCACCCGTGGTGCTGGACCGGCTCCGGACCGGCGCCGAAGGGGAACCGGAGGAGGTCCCGGCAGCAAATCCAAACCATCTGCGGGAAGGCGCCCAGGTGAAGGTGAACCTGCTCCTCAAACGGCTCCCGCGGCTGCTGGACCAGTCGGTGAGCCAGGAGGCGGCGTTCGGCGGCACGTTCCATATCAACGAGACCTGGACGCAGCTGGATGAGGCCTTCCTTGCGGCAGAGTCCGGGGCTGTGCCCGACCCCCTGCCATGCGAGATCTACTGCCACTCCCTGACGGACCCGTCCATCCTGTCGCCGACGCTCAGGGCGGCCGGGGCGCAGTCTCTGACGGTCTTCGGGCTGCACATCCCGGACCGTCTGATCAGCGAGGAGAATAACGATGCCCGCCGTGCAGAGCTGCAGGCCGCCGTCGTAAAGTCCCTGAATTCGGTGCTGGCTGAACCGATTGAGGGCTTGCTGATGACCGGACCCGGCGGCCGGCCGTGCATCGAAACCAAAACCACTCTCGACATCCAGCGGGCCGTGGGCATGCCGCGCGGGAACATCTTCCACGGTGGACTCGACTGGCCGTTTGTGGAGGACGGTTCCCCGCTTGACAGCCCGGCCCTCCGCTGGGGTGTGGCCACACGCGATGCCCGGATCCTGCTGTGCGGTTCCGGGGCGCGGCGGGGCGGCGCTGTGAGCGCCATCGGCGGCCACAATGCTGCCATGGCCGTGCTGGAAACGGCACGGCAGCCAATGACAGGGCGGGACGCGGCCGGCCAGGACGCACCCGGGCAGGTACCGTCCCGATGAGCATGCCACCGGCCGCCGCAGCCTCCGGGGCAGGCCATCCCTGGAATCCGCGGCTGGCACTGCTGGTGGCTGCGACGTTCTTTATGGAGTTCCTGGACGGCACGGTGCTGACCACCGCCATTCCGAGCATCGCCTCTGATCTGAACGTGGCCGCGGCGGACGTGAACATCACCATGACCGCCTACCTCATGACGGTGGCCATGGGCATTCCCGTCAGCGGCTGGCTCGCAGAGCGGTTGGGAGCCCGGCGTGTGTTCTGCCTGGCAATCGCGATCTTCACCGTGGCCTCGCTCCTCTGTGCCGTGAGCCAGGACCTGACATTGCTCACCCTCAGCCGTGTCCTGCAGGGGGCGGGCGGGGCCATGATGGTGCCGGTGGGCACACTGGTGGTGCTCCGCGGAACGCCCAAAGCGGATCTGCTGCGGGCCACGGCCTATCTGGTGTGGCCCGGGTTGCTGGCTCCCGTCCTGGCGCCGCTGGTGGGCGGTGCGCTCACCACCTATCTGTCCTGGCACTGGATCTTCCTGATTAACCTGCCGCTGGGGCTCGCAGCGTTCATTGCCGCACTCCGGCTGGTTCCGGCAGGTGCCGGTGACCGGCACCGCCGGCTGGACTGGTTCGGCTTGTTCCTCACCACCCTCGGGGTCGGGGCTCTCGTGGTGGGGCTGGAGCTCGCGAGCGGTCACCCGGACGGCCCCTGGGCATCACTGAGCATTGCCGCAGGTCTTGGTTCGCTCGCGGGGGCTGCTCTCTGGATGAGGCGGGCCCGGCATCCGCTCTTCAACCTGAAGGTCTTTGCCACCCGCACTTTCCGCGCCACGGCCACGGGCGGTTTCATTTACCGGCTGACCATCAGTGCGGTGCCGTTCCTGTTGCCCCTGATGTTCCAGACCGGCTTTGGCTGGACGCCGCTGCACGCCGGCATCATGGTGGCGGCAGTCTTTATTGGCAACATCGGCATTAAACCTGCCACCACCCCCCTGATCCGGCGCTTCGGTTTCAAACCGGTGCTGGTGTTCGCATCGCTGGCCTCCGGCGTGACTTTCGCGCTGTGCGCAACGCTCGACGCCGGCACTCCCGAACCGCTGATCTTCGCCCTTTTGGTGTGCAGCGGCGTGTTCCGGTCCATTGGCTTTTCGGCTTACGCCTCAGTGCAGTACGCGGACATTGTGCCTGCGCAGCTGACGTCAGCCAACGCTGTTTCCGCCACCCTGGTGCAGCTGGCCACGGGGACCGGGATCGCCGTCGCCGCCCTGCTGCTGCGCCTTTTCGACGCACCCGGCGTCTTTGCCGGCGACCCAACCGGGCCCTACCGCGGAGCATTCCTGGCCATCGCAGCACTGATGCTGCTGAGCACGCTGGACAGCCTGACGCTGCAACGCCATGCAGGTGCCGAAGTCAGCCGGCCTGGCCCAGCACCAGCGGAAGAACAGCACCTGCGCCGGCCCGGCGAAGGGCGCGACCAGCCACGGTAACCGTCCAGCGGCTGTCCACAAGATCGTCCACCAGCATCACGCTCTGGCCCTGGATCGATGCCAGGGCAGCCTGCAGCTCCGGCCCCACCACCAGGCGGTCCCAGACTCCGGCCAGCCGGTAGGCGCTGTTGCCGCCCCGTCCGCCAGCAGGCCCGCCGTGCTCCGGCTGTAGTTGCCCCAGGTACGGAATGCGGCCGATCTCCGAAATCCCCTTGGCCAGAGACTCCACGAGTGCAGGTTTGCTGCGTGACGGGATACTGATGATTGCCGCCGGCCTGCCTGCCCCGCTCCAGCCGGGGTTCCGGCCATCGCCGGTTCCCCATTCCCGCAGCACCTGGACGCAGGCCTGCAGCATACCGGGATCAACATCCGTGTCTGCAGCCCCTGCGGCGAATATCTCCCGCAGCGAGCCGCCCCAGCCCAGATCTGTCAGCCTGGCCAGAATGCGGCCGTTTGCCAGGCTTTCGTCCGGCTTGATCTTGCCCTTGACCGGAACACCCAGCCGGTCCATGCCGCTGGGCCATTGGAGCCGGGGTTCCAGCACCCCGCCGGCGCGGCTGAGCGTCTGGCCTGCTGCCTCCGTAGCGGAGGATGAGATATCCACGGGGAACCAGCGCCCGGCACAGTTGTCGCACCGGCCGCAGGCGTGGGCTGTCGCGTCGTCAAGGACGGACGTGACGTATTCCATCCGGCATCCGGCGGTGTCCTGGTAGATCACCATGGAGTCCTGTTCGTCAACGCGCGCCTCGGAAATGCGGCGGTACCGCCCGGAATCGTAGATCCAGGGCTGGCCGGTGGAACGCCAGCCGCCGCCCACACGTTCCACGGCACCGTCCACGGCGAGCACCTTAAGCAACAGCTCCAACGGTGTGCGGCGCAGGTCCACGCGCGCTTCCAAAGCGACCGTGGACAACGCAGAGCCTGCTTCAGCCAGTGCGGTCAGGACTGCCGAGGCCTTTTCCTGCGACGGCATGGACGCCGTGGCAAAGTACTTCCAGATGTCGCGGTCCTCTGATCCGGGAAGCAGGAGGACATCCGCATTGGCCGCTCCACGGCCGGCACGTCCGACCTGCTGGTAGTAGGCCACCGGGGAAGACGGTGCACCCAGGTGGACCACAAAGCCAAGGTCCGGCTTGTCGAAACCCATCCCCAGGGCAGACGTGGCCACCAGCGCCTTGACGTGGTTGTCCTTGAGGAGCTGCTCGGCCCGTTCCCGGTCCGCGGGGTCGGTCCTGCCCGTGTATGCCAGTACTTTGTGGCCGGCCTCGGCCAGCAGGCGCGCAGTATCTTCCGCCGCGGAGACGGTCAGCGTGTAGATGATGCCACTGCCGGGAAGGTCCGCGAGATGCGTCAGCAGCCAGCCAAGCCGCTCGCGCGAATCCGGCAGGGTCAGCACTCCCAGCCGCAGCGAGTCACGGCCCAGCGCGCCGCGGATAGTCAGTACCCCTTTGCCAAGCTGTTCCTCGATATCGTGGACCACCCGTGAATTTGCCGTGGCCGTAGTGGCAAGGACGGGAACGGCATCCGGCAGCTGTGTAATCAGATCGGCGATCCGGCGGTAGTCAGGCCTGAAGTCGTGGCCCCAGTCAGAAATACAGTGGGCCTCGTCAATGACCAGGAGCCCTGTGCGGCGGATGAGTTCCGGCAGCTGGTTCTCCCGGAATGACGGGTTGGTAAGCCGCTCCGGTGACACCAGCAGCACGTCAACCTCGTCAGCAGCCAGCTGCTCCCGAACGGTGTCCCATTCCAGCTGGTTGGCTGAATTGATGGCTACCGCCCTCACACCGGCGCGGGCAGCCGCAGCCACCTGATCGCGCATGAGTGCCAGCAGCGGAGAAACAATCAGAGTGGGGCCGGCCCCGCGGCGCCTGAGCAG
Source organism: Micrococcaceae bacterium Sec5.7 (assembly GCA_039636785.1). NCBI lineage: Bacteria > Bacillati > Actinomycetota > Actinomycetes > Micrococcales > Micrococcaceae > Micrococcaceae bacterium Sec5.7. Next base: position 867,795 of record CP144169.1, read on the forward strand.
CAGCGATGCCACAAAATAGACTGCCGATTTCCCCCAACCGGTGCGCTGGACAACCAACGCCCGCCGGCTGCCGTCGACCAGCGCCTCAATAGCCTCAAACTGGCCGTCGTGGAAGTCGGCCTCCGGGTGGCCAACCAGCTCCCGAAGTACCTCCAGCGACTGCGCGCGGGTTCCGGAAACGGGGGCGTCACCGGAAACGGGCTGAACGGTTGGATCGGAGGATAGGACTGCAGCATTCTGGTTATTGGCCATTGTTTCAGTATCCCAGCCACCCCTGACACCCAAAAGCCTGGCGACTCCCTATGTGGACAATCCGGCCGAGGATGGCCGCGGACCGGACACATATCCACACACGACTTCCCCTCCACAGGGACCTCCCGTGTTCCCCGTAAGATAAGACGCGTGACTAGCGAACAGACAAAGACTTTTGACCTCTCTGCATCCTTCAAGGCGTATGACGTCCGAGGCATTGTGGGCGAATCCATCACCGCGGAAATCGTCGAAGCCGTGGGCGCCGCGTTTGTTGACGTGCTGCAATTGGAAGGCCAGACCGTCCTGGTTGGCGGTGACATGCGCCCCTCTTCCCCCGAGTTCAGCAAGGCCTTTGCCGACGGCGCCGCAACGCGCGGAGCCAACGTGCAGCTTCTTGATCTGATTTCCACTGATGAGCTCTACTTTGCCTGCGGTTCGCTGAACGCTGCCGGCGCCACCTTTACCGCCAGCCACAATCCGGCGGCGTACAACGGAATCAAGATGGCCAAGGCTGGCGCCCAGCCCATCTCCTCCGAATCCGGGCTCAAGGAGATCCAGGCCCTCGCCGAGGAATACCTCAACGCCGGCGCCATTCCCCCCGCCGCCACCCGCGGCCGCATCGGCGTCCACGATGTCCTCAAGGACTACTCCGAATACCTCCGCAAGCTGGTTGACCTCACCGGCTCGCGCCCGCTGAAGGTAGTGGTTGACGCCGGCAATGGCATGGCCGGACTCACCACCCCCGCAGTCCTCGGCGACACCCTGCTGCCCGGGCTGCCGTTCGAAATCATCCCGCTCTTCTTCGAGCTGGACGGCTCATTCCCGAACCACCCGGCCAACCCCCTCGAGCCGGAAAACCTGCGTGACCTGCAGGCTTCCGTGGTCAAACACGGCGCTGACATCGGCCTGGCGTTCGACGGCGATGCCGACCGCTGCTTTGTCATAGACGAAAACGGCGACGCCGTCTCGCCGTCGGCCATTACCGGCATGGTGGCCCGCCGCGAAATCGCGCGGGCCAGGGCACTCGGCGAAGAAACTCCCACCATCATCCACAACCTGCTGACCTCCCGCGCGGTGCCGGAACTTGTAGAGCACGACGGCGGCCGCGCAGTGCGCACACGTGTTGGCCACTCCTTCATCAAGGCTGTTATGGCCGAGGAAGGCGCAGTGTTCGGCGGCGAGCACTCAGCCCACTTTTACTTCCGCGATTTCTGGAACGCAGACACCGGGATGCTGGCCGCCATGCACGTGCTGGCAGCTCTCGGCGAGCAGGACGGCCCCCTGTCCGAGCTCGGCCGCGAATACGAACCCTACATCTCCTCCGGCGAAATCAACTCCGAAATCGAGGACAAGGCCGGAGCCGTGGAACGCGTCCGTGCCGACTTCGCAGGCGAGGATGTTGAGATCGACACCCTGGACGGCAGCACCTTCACCGCCAAGGATGGCAGCTACTGGTTCAACCTGCGCCCCTCCAATACCGAGCCGTTCCTGCGCCTCAACGCCGAAGCCACGGATAGGGCCACCATGGAACGCGTGCGTGACCGCGTCCTTGCACAGGTCCGAGGCTAGGCCCGGCGTGACTGACGCAACTGCCTCAAACGCGACCGAGGCCGAGTCGTCCTGGCGCGAATCCGTTGCTGAAGCGACGGCCGACGATCTGGAGAACCTGCTGGGTACCGGCATGGGCGCCGCCCAGGAACAGCTGGAACGCAACGGCGGTTTCCTGCCGTTCGCGCTGGTGGTGGAAAACGACGGCGAGGTCCGCCTTGTGGCGGTGTCGCCGGCTGGCGCCGGCGACGGCTCGGATGACGATTTCGATGCTGATTCCATGATCAGCGACCTCACGGAGCTGCTCCGGCAGAACCGCGAGGACTTCCGGGCTGCCGCAATTGTCTGCGACATCACCCTGATGGAGGAAGATTCGGACGCCATCCACGTGGCAACGGAACACCGCGACGGCTCCGTGTTCGCGGCCGTGCTGCCATACGCCGCCATCCAAGCATCCCATGAGTGGGAGTTCGGCCAGCTCGCTGCTGATACCAACGAACCCGCCATCTGGGTGGACTAGACCGGCCGGAGGCTGGCGCCATGAAGATCAATGCCTTTGCCGATGTGAGCCTGCGTGCCCTGATGGTGCTCGCCGCCGCCCCCGAAGGAAGCCTGCTGACCACACAGAGCATTTCCGACGCCGTGGGGACGCCCTACAACCACGTCAGCAAGTCGATGGCCAAGCTCCGCGGACTGGGCCTGATCGATGTCGAACGCGGCAGGAACGGCGGCTCCCGGCTCAGTGAAGCGGGCCGCCGCGCCACGGTGGGGCAACTCCTGAGGGAACTGGACGACCGTACCGATCCTGCCGAATGTCTGAATGAAGCCGGACATTGCCCGCTCATCAACGAGTGCCGGCTGCGGGCCCTGCTCTCCCGCGCCCGGGAGGCGTTTTACCGCGAACTCGACGACGTCATAGTTGCAACCTTGCCCACGTCACGGCAGATGACGCCTCTCTTCCAGTCCATCGGTCTTCGTCCGGGCCCTTGAGTTCCGCCCGATTAGGGAATGTTTTCTACGAGGTGTAGAACTGAGTCAGGAATACTTGTATTTCAAATACCAGTATTTGAATCGCGGTCCGGACCCAGACCCGGGTCACTACCTCAGGAGTTCGTATGCTTTCGGACAAGTCCCGCCCCATCATCGAAGCCACCCTGCCTCTGGTCGGTTCCCGGATCGGCGCCATTACGCCCAAGTTCTATGCCCGGCTCTTCGCTGCCCACCCCGAACTGCTGGACGGGCTCTTCAGCCGGTCCAACCAGCGCAATGGCAGTCAGCAGCAGGCGCTGGCAGGCAGCATCGCAGCCTTCGCCACCCATCTGGTCAACAACCCCGGCACCCTGCCAGAAACGGTGCTGTCCCGAATCGCGCACAGGCACGCATCCCTGGGCATCACGGAACCCCAGTACCAGGTGGTTTATGAGCACCTGTTCGCGGCCATCGCCGAGGATCTGGCCGAGGTCATCACCCCTGAAATCGCCGAAGCCTGGACCGAGGTGTACTGGCTGATGGCCGATGCTCTGATCAAGCTCGAAAAGGGCTTGTACAGCGCCCAGTCCAACGGCACCATGTGGAGCCCCTGGAAAGTTACGGCGAAGACTCCTGCCGGAACAGGCGCCATGACCTTCACACTGGAGCCTGCGGATGGCACTCCCATCACCCCTGCCCTCCCGGGCCAGTACGTCAGCGTGAAAGTCCGCCTCCCCGACGGGCTGCGGCAGGTCCGCCAGTACTCGCTGTCCGATGACGCCGGCACCAGCCGCAGGTTCACGTCCAAGTTGGACGACGGCGGCGAGGTGTCCCCGGTGCTGCACAACGGCGTCGAGGTGGGCAGCATCCTGGAGATCTCCAACCCGTACGGAGAGATCACGCTCAAAGACGATGACGGTCCGGTGGTCCTGGCCTCCGCGGGCATCGGCTGCACGCCCACGGCGTCCATTCTGCGGTCCCTTGCCGAATCCGGGTCCGAGCGCCAGATACTGGTGCTGCACGCCGAAAGCACGCTGGACAGCTGGGCCCTGCGCGGTCAGATGACGGACGACGTCGAGCGTTTGGACGGTGCCGATCTCCAGCTCTGGCTCGAGGAGCCACAAGCCGGAACGCGGCAGGGCTTCATGTCCCTGCGCGAGGTGGATCTGCCGGCCGACGCGTCCCTGTACCTGTGCGGGCCGTTGCCGTTCATGAAGCACATCCGCAATGAGGCGATCAACGCCGGGATTCCCGCCACGAAGATCCACTACGAGGTCTTCGGCCCGGACATCTGGCTGGCCAACTAGTCCCAAGATCAGCACGACGGCGGCTCCGCACCTTTGAGAAAAGGTGCGGAGCCGCCGTCGTGCTTGCGCAGATAACCTAGCTGAGACGCGCCTTCAGGCCGGCCAGTTCGGACTGCAGCGCCTGCGGCAGCGAATCACCGAAGTTGGCGTACCACTCTTCGATGGACGCCAGCTCGGCGGCCCATTCAGCGGGATCCACGCGAACGGCGTCCTCCACCTGCGCGGGGGTCATGTCCAGCCCGGTGAGGTCGATCGAGTCTCCGGTCGGCACGAAACCGATGGGGGTCTCGACGGCATCAGCCTTGCCTTCGAGCCGTTCCATGGCCCACTTCAGGACGCGGGCGTTGTCCCCGAATCCGGGCCAGGCGAAGCCGCCATCGGCCGTGCGGCGGAACCAGTTGACCAGGAAGATCTTGGGCAGCCGCTCCGGGTTGGCCTTCGCCGACAGGTTGACCCAGTGCCTGAGGTAGTCGCCGGCGTCGTACCCGATGAACGGCAGCATGGCCATGGGGTCGCGGCGGACCACGCCCACCTGGCCGGCCGCCGCGGCGGTGGTTTCGGAGGACAGCGTGGATCCCATGAAGATTCCGTTGGACCAGCTGCGGGCCTGTGTGACGAGCGGAATGGTGGTCTTGCGGCGTCCGCCGAACAGGATCGCGGAGAGCTCCACGCCGTCCGGGCTGTTGTATTCCTCGGCCAGCATGTCGATCTGGTCGATCGGCGTGCAGAATCGCGAGTTCGGGTGGGCCGCGGGCTGGTCGGAGCCAGGGGTCCAGGCGTTGCCCTGCCAGTCCGTAAGGTGCGCGGGCACTTCCTCCGTCATGCCCTCCCACCACACACCGCCGTCGTCGGTCAACGCCACGTTGGTGAAGATGCTGTGGCCCTTGGCGATGGCGCGCATTGCATTGGGGTTGGTGCCCCAGCCGGTGCCGGGAGCCACGCCGAAGAGGCCTGCTTCAGGGTTGCTGGCCCGGAGCTCGCCTTCCTTGCCGAACCGCATCCAGGTGATGTCGTCACCAAGGGTTTCGACCTTCCAGCCTTCGATGGTGGGATCCAGCAGAGCCAGGTTGGTCTTGCCGCAGGCAGACGGGAAGGCGGCGGAGACGTAGTAGGTCTTCTGTTCCGGCGAGGTCAGCTTGAGGATGAGCATGTGCTCGGCCAGCCAGCCTTCGTCGCGTGCCATGACCGAGGCGATGCGCAGGGCGTAGCACTTCTTGCCCAGCAGCGCGTTGCCGCCGTAGCCGGAACCGAATGACCAGATGGAGCGCTCCTCGGGGAAGTGCACAATCCACTTGTCCGGGTTGCACGGCCAGGTGACGTCGGCCTCGCCTGGTGCCAGCGGAGCGCCAAGGGAGTGCAGCGCCGGCACAAAGAATGCGTTGGTCTCGGTGATGCGGTTGAGCACATCGGTGCCGATTCGGGCCATGATCCGCATGGAGGCAACAACGTAGGCGCTGTCCGTGATTTCAACACCAAACTTGGGATCCTCGGCGTCGAGATGGCCCATCACGAACGGGATGACGTACATGGTGCGGCCACGCATGGAGCCGGAGAAGAGCCCGCGGAGCTTCTCCTTCATCTCCGACGGCTTCATCCAGTTGTTGGTGAAGCCGGCGTCGCGCTCGTTTTCGGAGCAGATGAACGTCTGTTCCTCCACACGGGCAACGTCAGCTGGATCCGAGAACGCGGCGAAGGAGTTGGGGAAAAGCTCTTCGTTCAGCCGAGTCAGCGTTCCGGCGGCCACGAGTTCGTCAGTGAGCCGATTGTTTTCGTCTTCAGATCCGTCAACCCAATGGATGCGGTCCGGCTGGGTCAGGCCAGCTACCTCTTCAACCCATGCCAGCAGGCCAGCATGCGTGGTGGGTGCCTTCTCAAGCAGCGGCAGTCGCGCCAGATCGCCCATTGCGGTTCCCTTCCTCGGGTTCAGTGGTGTGTGCTAAATGCTATTTGGCATGCCGCCGGCATTTTTGAAGTCAGACATGGGATGTCCTGGCGTGCGGTGTCTGAGATCCGCGGGAAATCAACGATCCCCGTCCTTCAATCCCAAAAATTAGTGACGAAGGTCACGTAGACCGGTCTAGTCGGCTAGATTACACCCCTCACGATTTGGAACAACAGGCAAACCTCGCGTAAAGTAATTCGAGGTTCGGGGACAGCAGAAATGCTCCAAGAACCACAAGATGCGCCCATAGCTCAGCTGGATAGAGCGTCTGTCTACGGAACAGAAGGCCGGGGGTTCGAATCCCTCTGGGCGCACAGAATGAAGGTCCGCACCGGTTAGCCGGTGCGGACCTTTGCTTTAACCGATTACCCTTGGGTCACCACGGCCGGACCACAGGAATTTCACTCCGAAACGACGTCCGTGATCCGCCTGCGGATGCCGTCGAAGTGGCGGTTGAGCCGCTCCGCCGCCTGGACCCTGTCCCCCGCCGCCACGGCAGCGTAGATGTTCCTGTGAAGTGCCGCTGTGGCCACAAGATCCTCGGAATCCGAACCGGCACCGATTTCCACGTGGATTTTCCGGTACACCTTCCAGAACACGCCCATCAGGTTGATCAGGAGCGCATTATTAAGGGGTTCGAACAGGCGGCTGTGGAACTCGGCGTCGGCTTCGACGAAGTTCTCGCCCGCAGCTGCCAGCCCCTCCATCCGGACCACGGATTCCTCGATGGCGGCCAGCTGCCCTGCGGTCATAACATCGATGGAACCGCCGATCAGTCCGGATTCGAGCACCTGGCGCACGTCAACGAGCTGGAGCGCTTCAAGTCCCTGATGGCGAAGTGACAGCCGGCCCCGGAAGGTCAGGCCGTCTGCCAGTGCTTCAAAGTTGCTGGGCGCCACGAACATGCCGAAGCCATGGCGGATCTCAATGACCCCCAGGGCCTGCAGAACCTTGAGGGATTCCCGCAGCGTGTTCCGACCGACCCCCAGTGCAACGGACAGTTCATTCTCGGTGGGCAACGGGTCCCCGGCCTCGAGCTCGCGCGCAAGGATCAGTTCCATGATGTCCGCCTGCAGGGCCCGGAGGCGGGCCTGTGCACTGAACCTCGCCGGCGGAACGACACTTGCGGTTGTCATCGTTCTCCTTGCAGAAGCACTGTGCCGGCCGGGATTCATTCAGTTGAATGAATCCCGGGACCCGGCATCAGTACGGTCTATATTGAGCCAACGGCATGCGCGCGCTGAATACATGTAGTGATTCACATCATACAATATCGGATGTCCCACCTCCTTGATAGGTATTTTGGCTCTTTTCGCCGCGCCATCCGCAGGGTTTTTGTCCAGCGACGGCAAAAAGCCGGCTTCAAATCCCATGGTGTTTCGGGAAACACCATGGTATGGCCCTGGGGCTCATAGGCATGCCAGGCGCTGAAAAGTGAGCGGGCATAGTGGAATGACCTGCGAGTGTTGCAACAACGGGTGCTGGTCAGCGTTCGAGCACGTTCTTGAGGTTGTGAACGAAGACCTTGTTCCGGTGCGGAACCATGAATGCCATCATCGGCGTCATCAGCATTTTGAGCCCGCGCGGCCGCATTTCGACGGCGCGGATGAAGCGGGTCCCTTCGGCGGCCGGCTCGATCGTGTAGGTGATCCGGGGCTGAAGCCCGGCGAAGTCCGCTCTGTACACCCGCGCGCCAGGCTCGACTTCAAGTGCCGTGAACGTGCCGTCGGTCCTGCCCATGAACGGCTTGAATTTTAGGGGGTAGGACTTACCGACTACCGGCACTGGATCGGTCGCGGCGTCCACCGAGGCGACGTCAACGTGCCAGTTCGGCTCGTTGCGGAGATCGGCAACATATCGGAAGACTACCTCCGGTCTCCGATCGATTAGCACGCTCTGTGCAGACCTGACCACAGTTCCTCCTCCGCGTGGCACGGCGCTCGGGGACGACACCCGGCACGCAAGGTTTCCCGTCTCCGTGGCACTTGTGACTCCAGTTTATGTCCCTACGAGTACGACGGAGCCATGAATTCAGAAGAACTCGATAGCAAGTGAGTCGGTAGCCGTTTCAACTCGTCGTGAGCATCGAGCTAATGGTCCTATCCGACAAAAATATGACTCACGAGAGTTTGACGACTCACCGTTGTCCCGATCCAGTCAGGAATGGCTGCCTTCCGCCTCCTGTCTTGTCCTTCGCGTTTGCACAAAAGTCAGTCACGAGGGTGTTCGGTGAGGATCTCGGTGAGCGTCTCAAGGTTTGCCCGAACGGTGCGCGCTTGCGCTTTCTGCACGAGCGGGTCGCCGAGACGTCCGAAGATTCCACCCAGACCCGATGCCGCGTCTACATGGTAGGTGAAGCGGGTTCCGCCGTCGGCCGACTCGAAGGTGTTGGTGAGCGTGAAGCCGAGCTTGCCCTCCACAGACTTGTAAGCGAGCCGGTGTGGCGATTCGAACTCGGTGACTTCGGTGGTCCAATCGAAATTCCTTCCCAGGATTTTACTGGTTCCGCGCGCGCGGGTGCCTAGCTTGACCGGGTCGCTTCCGATTTGCCCGGCCCGGACGATCGATGAGTCCCAGGCGGGCAGGTTTTCGGCCTTGTTGACGTAATCGAATACGTCCTCCGGCTTACGTGAAATGAAAACACTTTCTTCAATGATCGGCATAGGAATCTCCTTCAAAAGGTGCCCGTTGCCTGTGCGCTCCAAGAGCGCCGGCGGGCAGGATGAAAACATCTTGTTCCTACAGAACAAGGGGAGTCAACAGCCTGTTCGGTCAGTGCGTAGATCTGCCCAAGCCAGCTCCGCAATTGGGCGTCGACTTCTGCATCTGACGCAACGAGAATCTCATTGTGGACGCGGTTGGCGGAGACCCGCTCGCTGCGTCAGATCCGTCCGTCCTCCAGAGGATCCTTGGTGAGGGAGGTTTTCTTCGCCTCAACATCGAACGTCCCGATGTCCTGCAACAGCTTCAGCAGTGCGTTGTAATGGCACCACAGACAGGGCGGTCCCGGATGGTGTCCAATGCGGTGTCCATGTCCCCACATTAGTCCGACCCATGTGAGATTTCCGTAGACCGCGGGGCGCGAGACTCCCAGCATCTTGCCTATGCTGCAACCTCTGGCGGAACCCCGGCAGCAGGGACGTCCTTGCAGGTTTCCCGCGTGCCTCCTTGGCAGGGCGCAGAAAGCAGATTTGTTGATTTTGCTTGTCTTCGCGTGCGCCCGGGCTTAGCTTTGTGCTGGGAACACACCGCGGAGAACCCGATGACAGGTCATGTTCCCTCAGACAGAGGAGCACGACAGATGTCGACCATCTCCATCCCGCACGCCCAGATGGCCCCGATTCTGAACCGCAGCGAAACCGAACCCGGTGTTCTGCAGTTCGGCGGGGACTACATCCACTGCGGTGAACCGATGACGACCCAGGGCAACGATCTGCGCAGCATCTACGCGCCGGTGCACACCGCACGACCCGCAGTGGAGCTGCTGGAGGTCTACCTGCGAACGAAAGTCCTGCACTGCGGCTGCGGCTTCCAGATGGAAATCCCCTAGGGATCTTCATCCACACATGTCGGCAGTGGAAGCGATCTAAGAGATTCCCACATGGTTCTCAACTTCCCCAACCGCTGGCCGGTAGGACTTGCGGGGGCGGATACGGACGACCCGCAAACGCGGCAGCGCCAGCAGGAGACTTAAGTCGCCGTCTTGGACCTTCGTTGTGCCGTACGCGAAGAGTTCCTCGAGGTATTGCAGTGAAGAGAGTGGATGAAGTGAGTCGATGTCACCGCAGTCGCCGATGTTCAGGGTCTTGAGCGATCTAAGGTTCCGAATCGGTGCCAAGCTTGTGACTTTCCGGCAGGCTTCCAATTTCAGCGTGTGAAGGACCGTGTTCTCCGTGGTCGAGTCAAAGCCTGAAATATCGTTCAGCCGTGAGCCACGGAATATACCGAGTTCACCCAATTGAGTCAGATCCTGAAAGCCTTTCAATGACTGGATCTTGGGTCGGTCCTTCATCCGGATGCTCTCCAATAGCGGGTTTGCCTTGAAGACGGTCAGGTCAGGAGCGTCAAAGTACAGAACAAATATGCGTTTGAGCTCAGGAACGTCTGAAATCGTGTCGCGTACCTGCCCCCAGCCTGCGCCGAGATCTTGGAGCCCTGACAACAGGGAAAGGTCCAGCGTCGCTGAAGGCGCCGTCAGGACCTCTAGCTTGCGGAGGGTCGCGGCTAGCCGGTATATGGGAGAAAGATCGGTGACGCTCCTGTCTAGAATTTTGAGCCGTTTGATTGGCCATTCGCGGAGAAAATCGAGGTCCGGCTCTGCGTACCCGAGGGCATAGTTCAGCACCAAACCGTCGGCGTGACCGGCGGTCAGCACCTCGGTACAGGCTGTGGTCCAGATACCCTTAACAACCAGGTCTATCCCGTCGTCAACATGCGCCAGCTCAAACCCAATGTCGTCCATGGCTCTACCGTACATAAGGCTGGTCAGGCATGAGAGCAAATCGCTTGGGTCCAATCGGATTAACCCTGTTGGCGAGGTTGCTGATTCCACCAAGTCCATCAATTGCCTTTGTTCTACAATTTCGCGCTGTTTCTTTCCCCCGGAAACGGCAGTTCTTTCCGCCGCTGCGGCTTGGTCTACGGTTGTCCTTCTGTCTCGAACGTGCTCTGCAAGCCGCCTGGGTATGTTTCGGGACTGGCCTACGTATGTTCCTTAGTACGAATGCCCCGGCGACGACGCAGCCGACACCGGCGGTCCCGGCGCAGAGCGCCACACGGGCAACGATTCCGGCAACCATGCCGACGGTTTCCCAGTTCCACCAGCTGCTTGCCTGGGCGGCGCGCGAATGCCGGGGTGGGCACGAAGACCTGGGGCCGGGTCGGGCACGTAGGCTACGGGTTTGCCGACGGTGGCGTTGTGGTGGTGCTGGCCGGCCCCGGGGCCGTCCGTTACCCAAGGTCCGTTGGGTGCGAGCCCGCTGGTGTCGGACTGGTTAACGGGGTCGCCGTTGGCGTAGAGGTAGGGGGAGTAGTTTTGGCTTCGGCGAGGTCCAGGATCGGGTCGGGGGGGGGTGCAGGCAGAGGTGAGGTCAGGGCTGTGGACCGGCACCCCTGGCTGTGAATTATCGCCATTCACGCCGCGCCAGGCACCCCGTCGGAGACGAGGGTCAGTACCGGGCACCGCTGGTTCCTGATCCGGATCCAGCGGCCGGCCCCTTGCCTCGACAACGACGCCGGGAGCCCGGCTCAACGGTGAGCGCGGCGCTCCGTCCAGCGTTCTGCAAAAGCCTCGAAACATCGGGGAAACCCCCTCGAATTCAAGCATCCGTTGCATCGACTCCAAGAAACCGCCGGGCGTTATCGGGACAAAAACCCGGGTGAGGCGGGGCGTAGGCTGTTGCCATGACGGCACAGGTTGTTGAGCGTGAATTCGATGTCATTGTGATCGGCGCAGGGGCTGTGGGGGAAAACGTCGCGGACCGTGTGGTCCAGGGTGGCTTGACGGCGGTCCTGATCGAAGCCGAACTCGTGGGCGGAGAATGCTCGTACTGGGCCTGCTTGCCGTCCAAAGCCCTGATCCGCCCCGGAACTGCTCTTCACGGCGCCCAGACGGTGCCCGGTGCGAAAAAAGCAGTCACCCGGACCCTCGACGCCGCCGCCGTCCTCAAGCGCCGGGATTACTTCACCTCCAACTGGCAGGATGACAGCCAGGTCAAGTGGATTGAGGACACCGGAATCGAGCTGATCCGCGGACACGGCTGGATCACGGGGCCCCGAGCAGTGGACGTAGCCGGGCTGGACGGCAACAGCTACGCGCTCACGGCGCGTCACGCCGTCGTGCTGGCAACGGGTTCGACCCCCAATATGCCGCCCATAAACGGCCTGGCCGAGCTGGAATTCTGGGGCACCCGCGAAGCCACCTCCGCCCAGGAGATCCCCGAAACGCTGGCTGTTCTGGGCGGCGGAGTTGCCGGGGCAGAACTGGCCCAGGCCTTTGCGCGTCTGGGATCGGACGTTGCCCTGGTGGCCCGGCACGGGCTGCTGGGCAATTTCCCCGGAGAAGCAGCGAAACTGGTGGCTGCCGGTCTCCGCGCTGACGGTGTGGAACTGCACCTCAACACCGGGACAAAGAGCGTCTACGAAAACGACGACGGATCCGTCACCCTCACGCTCGACGGCGGCGCCACGATCACGGCGGACAAACTCCTGGTTACCACCGGGCGGCACCCTGCGCTGGAAGGACTCGGACTGGAAAGCCTGGGCCTGGCGGCACCGGACGGCAAGCCTTTGAAGCTCACCACCGATTCCACCGGTCTCGTTGAGGGAGCAGCGAACGACGGCGGCAGCGGCCTTTGGCTCTACGCGGTTGGGGACGCCGCCGGCAAGGTTTTGCTGACGCACCAAGGCAAATACGAAGCCCGTGCCACCGGCGATGCCATCGCGGCACGGGCAAAAGGTGAACTGCACGGGGCGCCGGCTGCGTGGAGCCGCTACGCCCATACCGCCAACGAGCACGCCGTCCCGAACCTGGTCTTCACTGACCCGGAACTGGCGAACGTGGGCCGTACCGTGCAGCAGGCCAAGAAGGACGGATACAACGTATCCTCCGTGGAGCTCCCCATTGCCGTTGCCGGTTCCTCGTTGCACGCCGAGCACTATGAGGGCTGGGCCCAACTGGTGGTCGACGAAGACCGGAAGGTGCTCCTCGGCGCAACGTTTGCAGGCCCTGATGTGGCCGAGCTCCTGCACGCCGCCACCATTGCGGTGGTGGGCGAGGTGCCGCTTGACAGGCTGTGGCACGCGGTCCCGGCCTACCCCACCATCAGCGAAGTCTGGCTCCGGCTGCTCGAAGATTACGGCCTCTAGATCAAGGAGCGCCAACGGACACGTGGGGCCCCCGAATCCGGCGATGTCTGTGCGTTTTTGGGCCTCAAGTGTCCGTTCATGCTGACTGTTTGGTCACATGGCAGACATTCTATTTGAACTGACCAGTCAGTTCGGTTAGCCTTGGTGTGGATAAACAATCTGCGAAAGGCCACCATTGCTCTCCGTACAACAGCTCCATGTGAACGGTCGACAGGATGATCTGCTCCCGCCCACCTCACTGCAGGCCAAGCGCGGCGAACTCCTGCTCGTTTCCGGCGATCGCCAGGACCGGCGCACGGCACTCGCACTCACCCTCAGCGGCCGGATGAAGCCCACCGACGGCCTCATCAGCTGGGACGGCAAGGCCAGGATCAAGCCGCTCCGCCTCGCAAGCGCAATCGTGGATTCCCCTGGTGTCAACGAACCCGAACAGCACCTGAGCGTGCGCGATCTGGTCACCGAGGACCTGGCCCTGATCCCCCGCCGCTACCGCGGCGCGCTCCTGAGCAAGCCGTGGCTCAAGGTCAACCGCTTCGAGGATATCGCGGACCTGTGGGCGGAGCAGCTCCCGCCGGAACGCCGGATCGAACTTCTCACCGCCCTGGCCCTGGCCAACCCGCACACCGACCTCCTGGTGGTGGACTCCCCCGACCGCCACGGCGCAGATGTTGCGAACTGGCTTCCGCGCCTCGAAAGGCTGGCGTACGACGGCGGCCGGCCGCTCGCCGTCGTCGCCACCGTTACTGCCCTCCCGGACAACTGGACTGGACCTGCCGCGGTGATCGGCAACTCAGTCCGCCATGCCGGATCAGCCCGGGCCGACGCAATCCTGCCCGTAGAACCGAATCAAACCCGACTCGAAACCGAGGACGTAAAGTGACTGTGCTGCGGCTGGCCCGCTCCGAACTCAAGCGCATGACCGGCGGGCTGCTGCCCAAGCTGACCATCCTGGCCCTGGCCCTGGTGCCGTTGCTGTATGGCGCCGTGTACCTCTACGCGAACTGGGATCCGTACGGCAATCTGAACCAGATCGATGCTGCTCTGGTGGTCGAGGACGCGGGTGCCAAGTCGAGCGACGGCACCGAGCTGCAGGCAGGCAAAAAGGTGGCGGACAGCCTGGTTGACGGGCATGTGTTCAACTGGAAAACGGTGCCGACCGCGGAGGAAGCCGATCAGGGAGTCAGCAGCGGCAAGTACGCGTTCGCGCTCAAGATCCCCAAGGATTTCTCCACAAATCTGGTGTCCCCCGGCAGCTTCGACTCCGCCAGCCAGGCCATGCTGAACGTCACCACCAACGATGCCAACAACTACCTCCTGAGCACCATCGTGGACAAGCTGACCACCGCCGTTCACTCCACCGTGGCCAAGGAAGTGGGCGAGGAAACGGCCACCCAGCTGCTCACCGGGTTCGGCACCATCCATTCACAGATGCTCAAGGCGGCCGACGGCGCGGGGAAGCTGGCCGACGGTGTTGCCACGCTCCGGGACGGCACCGTGACGCTTCACGCGGGCACCACCGAGCTGAGCAACGGCGTCGGCGAGCTGTACAACGGACAGGTCAGACTCCGGGACGGCGCCAATCAGCTGACCTCGGGTGCCGGCCAGCTCAGCAGCGGGTTGACGCAGCTGAAGGACAAAACGTCTACCCTGCCAACCGATACCCAGACGCTTGCCAACGGCGCGGCCCAGGTGGCCGCCGGCAATGCCGCGCTTAACACAAAAGTTCAGGACGTCGTCGGGCAACTCGAAGCCGCTGACCAGGGCGTCAGGACGCGTGTGGTGGAGTCAAACAGCCGCCTGATTGCCGCCGGGGTCCTGACCCAGGAGCAGGCGGATCAGATCCTGGCTGACTTTGATGCGGCTGCCGTGTCCAGCCCGGTTGCCGATGCCAAGGCAAAAATCCAGACCGACGCCGCCCAGATCCAGCAGCTCTCGGACGGCTCCGCGGCCGTCAGTGCAGGCGCCGCCCAGTTGGCGGGTGCCACCCCCGCCCTGAAGGATGCCATCGTCCAGGCATCAAGCGGTGCCGACCAGCTCCACACTGGTTCGGCCACGCTGGCGGCGGGCGAACAGACCGCGCTGGACGGTGCGGGCAGGCTCGCCGAAGGAGCGCGGAAGCTCGACGACGGCGCGGCCAGGCTTGAGAGCGGCGCGGGAACCGCAGCCCAGGGCTCCCGGACCCTGGCCGCCGAGATCGCCAAAGGCGCCGGCCAGGTGCCCAACCCCGACGACGCCCAGAAAAGCAGTCTCTCCGAGGTCATTGCGGACCCGGTTGCCGTCAGCAACGTCTCGCAGGCGAAAGCCAGCTCCTACGGGGCCGGACTCGCCCCGTTCTTCCTCACCCTGGCCCTGTGGATCGGTGTGTTTATGCTGATCCAGGCCATGCGTCCCATCACCCAGCGGGCCTTGGCGTCGAACGCGCCGGCGTGGAAAATCGCCGTCGGGGGCTGGCTTCCGTTCCTGGCCGTATCAGTGGTGCAGGCGAGCCTGCTGACCCTGGTGGTAGATGTGGGGCTGGGGCTGAACCCGGCGCATCCGGTATTGATGTGGCTGTTCATGCTGGCCGCAGCCATGGCGTTCAGCGCCATCATCCAGGGCGTGGTGGCGTTGCTCGGATCGCCCGGCAAGCTGGTGGTGCTCATTCTTCTGGTGCTGCAGCTGGTGTCATCCGGCGGCACGTTCCCCTGGCAGACCACTCCGCAGCCACTGCATGTGGTGCACGAGATCCTGCCCATGGGCTATGTGGTGACCGGCATGCGGCACCTGATCTATGGCGCGGACCTGTCCATGATTCTCCCCACCGTGCTGGGCCTCCTTGGCTACACCTTGCTTGGAGCCGCATTGTCCACGCTGGCTGTCCACAAGCACAAATTCTGGACCCTGAAGACCCTGAAACCGGAGATCGCCGTATGAGCACGCTGGAGAGCGGCACGCCGCAATCCGGTGCCGCTGAATCCGGCGAGAAGAAGCTCCGCCCGGAACGCACCAACGTGACCAAACAGAAGCTCTTCGAGGCGTCCATGGAGCTGATCGGCGAACGCGGCGCGGCCGGAGTGACCGTAGATGAAATCGCCGCTGCGGCCGGCGTCTCCAAGGGGACCGTCTACTACAACTTCGGCAGCAAGTCCGATCTCATCGCGCAGCTGCTCCGCCATGGTGTGGACATCCTGCTGGCCCGGCTTCTGAGCGTGAGGGGTGATTCCGCTGATCCGCTGGTGGCCATGGATGCGATGATCGGCCAGGCTATGGACTTCATGGCGGAATACCCGTCCTTTGCCCGGCTCTGGGTCAGCGAAAACTGGCGCACGCCCAGCGAATGGCAGGACACGTTTGCCGAACTCCGGAGCCGGCTGCTGGAAGTGATCGGCGCGGCCATCGAAGGCGTGGCTGCCGTTTACACCGTGGACCGGTCGATCTCCCGCGGCAGCCTGGAGACGGCCATCTTCGGAGCCTGCTTTGTGGTGGGACTTGACCGGCAGACGTACAGCCCCGAGCGCACCCGTGACCAAAGTGTTGCAGCCATCATGGCTATCATGCGCGGCTACGTGGTGAAGTAGCCTTCCCGTCAGCGATGATTAGTCCCATGGGCCACATGGGTAACAGCGGGAAGACCGCCATCGGAGCGGTTTTTGCTGCCCTGGGCATGCTGGTGCTGACGGCCATCACCCTGGAAGAAGCGGTGATGTTCACGTTTCTGGGTGTGGTGGCGGTTGGTTACGTGGCATCCGTCGCGGAAGTTTTTGCCCGACGGCGGTACTTGGCCGTGGTGTTGGGCAGCCTGGGGACCAGCCTGTTCATCGGCTTCACCATTGCGTTCCTTCGCATGTGGGGGCTTGCGTTCAACCAGGACGCGGCAGCCCTCGGAACGGCGGTGACCACCAAGGATTCGGACATCTACTTCTACCTGGCGGCGGTCACCGGGTCCCTGACGCTGCTGGTGCTGTTCGGCGGAGCTGTGTGGCCTGCCGGCAAGCGGCTGCGTGCACGTTCCAGGATCTCAACGTCCAAGCGGCGGCCGGCATCCGCCGCGGCTCGTCCAGCAGCTCGTCCAGCGGCCAGGCCGGGGCAGCGCCCGGCTCAGGGAACCTCGACCTCTCGGGGTGCCGCTTCGCGGCTGCCCGCTTCACGGGTGCCCGCTTCACGGGTGCCCGCTTCACGGGTGCCCAGTTCCCGGGTGGCGGCAACGCCAGCCAAGCGTCCGGCGTCGCCCGCGTCTTCGGTCCGCAAGCCGGCGGCCAAGTCTTCTGTGCCCAGGGCCTCTGGGCCCAAGTCTGCCGCACGCAAACCGGCCGCCAAGCCGGAACCCCGCCGCTGATCCGCGGCTTTCACCGGCGAACGGAAGCGGAGCACCGCCGTCGCAACTCCGCCGAGCAACAGCAGTCCGCCGGCCAATTCGGCCGGTGACGGCACCTCACTGAGCGCTAGCCACGCCGCCGTCATGCCCACCACCGGAACCAGCAGAGTGAACGGCACCACCGCCGACGACGGGTAGATGCTGAGCAGCCGGTTCCAGATCCCGTAGCCCACGAGGGAAGCGAAAATGGCCGTATACATGGCACTCAGGATGGTGGCTGGCTGCAGGTCCCCGAGCGTCACGGCGAAAGCGGCCGGTCCGTCGATGATCAGCGAAAGTCCCGCAAGCGGCAGCGGAACCACCGCCCCGGACCAGACCACAAGCCCCAGCCCGGACGCGGCTTTGGCCTTCCGTACGATGATGTTGCCGGCTGCCCAGGACAGCGCGGCGCCCAGCACAATGATGAGCGGCAGGATCGGCGCCACCGCGCTGCGCCCCACTGCCACTGTTGCCAGCCCCGTCACACCGAGGACGACGCCGGCCAGTTGCCGCCCGCTGGGCCGCTCTCCGAGGAATCCGGCGGCCAGCAAAACAGTGAGCAGGACCTGGGCCTGCAGCACCAGCGACGCCAGCCCGGCAGGCATGCCCAGTGCCATGGCCAGGTACAGCAGGCCGAATTGGCCCGCGCTCATGAAGAGCCCGACGCCGATGATCGCCTTCCAGCTGATGTCCGGTTTCCTGATGAAGAAGATCCAGGGAAACACCACCAGGACAAAGCGCATGGCAACGAAAAGCAACGGTGGCACTTCCCTGCCGTTTGTGTGCAGACCGAAGTCTATGGCCACGAAGTTGATGCCCCAGAGGGCGGCGACGAGGACTGCCAGGGCTGAATGACGTAGGTTCACGCACTCACTCTGACAGTCTTCAGCATGAAGCACCAGCGTTGAATTTGCTAAGGAACCATGTACATTTACTTCATGATTGACATTGTTTCGCTGCGCGCCCTGGCCGCGATCGAACAGCACGGCTCCGTGATCGCTGCGTCCGACGTTATGGGCTTCAGCCCGTCCGCCGTGTCGCAGCAGATCAAAAAACTTGAGAAGCAGACCGGCATCGCGGTATTGGAGCGCCGTGGGCGCGGCGTGCTGCTCACCGAGCGCGGATTGGCACTGGCTGCCTATGGCCGCAGGATCATGGCCGAACTGGAGGAACTGCAGTCCACGCTGCTGGCAGATCCGGCGAAGCCTAGCGGCCGTTTGAAGCTTGTTTCCTTCTCCACAGCCTGCCGTGGACTGGTGGGGCCCATGCTTGGCAGCCTCTCCGGGACCGGAACCGGTGCGGAACTGGACATCAGCGTGCTGGCCGAGGATCCCCGCGAGGCTGTGGCGCGTGTGGCCAACGGCGAGGCGGATCTGGGCATCGTCCACAACTGGAACTCCGTGCCGCTGGTCATCCCGGAACACATGACCCTTGAGTGGCTGTGCGAGGACATCGCGGACCTGCTCGTCCACAGCAGCCATCCGTTGGCCGGCCGCGAATCCGTGGAGCCGGCCGAGCTGCTGGACGAGCACTGGGTCAGCACTCCGCAGGGCGCCATTTGCAACGAGGCACTGCTGCGGATCTTTGCTGACCTGGGCCGGGTGCCTGATATCAAGGTCTACGATCCTGACTTCTCAACGCATATCGCCCTCGTGGAACACGCGGTTGTGGTGGCACTGGTGCCCCGGCTGGGCCGGCCCGCCTTACCCTCCGGTGTGGTGGCCGTGCCCGTGGTGAATCCGGTGCAGGCACGGCAAGTGGGCATGGTGCACCGCAGGACCATGGCGGCCAGCCCAGGTATCCGGCATGTGGCAGGCCTTCTCCGCGAAACTGCACTGGCAATCGGACTGCCCCACTAGGCAAGTGGATTCCCGCGGAGCCTTGGGGCTGAATCCGCTAATGTGCGCGGGGTACCTTGAAGTGCGTGAGCCTGGCGTCCTGGCCATCCAGTTCAGCCCAGGTCTTGTCGGTCTCCATAACGGTCAGCGCGCTTGTTGGAAAGCGGGTGGCGGCGTCCATGTAGGCGTCGTGGCTGGAGTCACGTGAGGCGAGATGCATGGCCAGGTCCTGCACTCCGGGCATGTGGGAAATCAGCATGAGCGTGGTGACGGTGTCCGGAACCTGGTTAACGACGGCGAGCATCCGCAGCGCGGAAGTGGCGTACAGTCCGTCCTCCAGTTTCGGCGTCGGGGCCTTATCCCCGAGTTCCGCACACACCCACGTGCAGGTCTGACGCGTACGTAGGGCGCTGGAGCACAGGATGAAATCGGGAACCACACCGTGCTTTAGCAGCCACTTGCCGGCCAGCGGCGCCTCGCGGTGGCCGCGCTCTTCCAGCGGCCGGTCGTGGTCGGCCACGCCTCCGGGCCAGTCGGCCTTGGCATGGCGCATGATGACCAGCCGCTTAATGTGATGCCCGCTCATGCCCCAACCCTACTATCCCAACTGACTCGCAATCGTTGTCGCTTAGGGGCGTCAAAACGACACCAACTGCGAGTCAGTTGGGTAATTCAGCCGCGGAGGCACATGCTCGCGGGGCCCCAACTCCAACGCAAAAGGCGGCACATCCCGTCAGCGGCGTTGTTGCGTGAGGTACGAGCGCAGCCGCAAAGGGATCGTGCCGCCTTTAGGCGTGGTTGGGAACTAGATGGAATATTCCGGAGCGGCCCAGACCACTACTTCGGGGTGCTCATAAAAGCGGTAGCCCTGGCCCCGAACTGTACGCACGGTATTGGCGAGGCGTCCCAGCTTCGAGCGGAGGCGGCGGATGTGGACGTCGATGGTGCGCTCGTTGGGCACCTCTTCGGCATTGCGCCACAGGCCCTCAAGCAGTTCGTCGCGGCCGACTGTCCGGGTCCCGTTCTCTACGAGGTAGTTGAGCAGCTCGAATTCCTTGAACGTCAGGTTAAGGGATTCGCCGTCGAGGTGGACTTCGCGGCGGGCCAGGTCAATCAGGACGCCGGACGGGCGGGGTTCCTGGGCCTGCTGCAGCCGGGCGCTTTCGGAGCGCTGGCGTGCGTTGACCGTGGGATCACCAAAAGTGGAACGGACGACGTCGAGCGCGGAACCGGGGGCGCTGGCCGGCGCCACTGCAACGGCGGCGTAGCTCTCTGCACCGGAGACCAGCGACTGGGCGTAGGCGCGGATTTCCTGGGCGAGCTTGGCAATGGATGTACCGGCGGCGGCCGCGGTTTCCTCATCAATGCCCATGTAGAGGACGAATCCGCGGGCCACGTTGTCGTTGGGCACAGGCCGGACGGAGTTGCCGTTGGCACCTGCGATGACCGGCGTGGGCGCGGTCATCGGTGCTGCTTCTGCGGCGGGAACGGCCCGGAGCTGGCCGTACGAATTCGGGTTGTAGCCCTGCGGCGCATAGCCGGGGGCCGCGAAGCTGTTGCCGGGGCCGGCGGGGGCGAAAGCCGGCCGGGCGCCGAAGCCCTGGCGAAGACCGGAGGGCTGACCGGTCTTGCTGGCGTTACGGACGGAGATGTGGACGTATCCGGATGCAACTGACATGGAATGCTTACCTCAATGTGAATGGCCGTCATCGCGGCTCGAATGCTAGGTTCCCCGCAATGAGATCTGGGGAGGGCGCCCGACGCTGGGCAGGGGGCGAATGCCTAAAAACTTTTTCGGGGGTAGGAAAGTTAGGCGTGCATTCGACAACAACGCATGTCGGCGTCAGCGGGTGCGCTGGGCCAATAGTCTGCGGCTGCAGGTGCTGTTGAGTTCTTGTTCACAATTAGAAGTGTGCAACGTAACAATGGGAACTTGCAAGTAACAATGGACCCACGCGTCCGCATCGTGAGACAGAATCCGGATTTGTGGTCCAAGTCACGATTCTGCAAGCCCAATAAAATAACAGTTGTTTTTCAGAACGATCGATCGGAAAACCTTAATTTCCGAAGAATCTTCGAGAAAGATGACTCTTGAGCTCTAAATATTCACCAAGCAATTCATTGTGAAAATTCCGCTCTCCCAATTCATGGGAAGTCCAGCCATGACGCTATCTGGACGAAGATTTCTAGACCGCCGGAGCCCCTGGCCCGGCCGGGGCGGCAGGAGAGGGCTGCCCTGCGCCCTGAGACGCCGGCGCCGGCCGCGATAACTGCAATGCCCGCAAAGCCCGCAATGGTCAGCTCGAACCACGCCCGAAGCCCCGCCGGACCCCGTCCAGCTCGCTAGGCTGGGATTCACAGCATGCGCACAGGATCCCCACAGCGCCGGCTGACCAGCAGATCGGAGAGTTGTCACATGGCCACTTCGCACTCCACGACAAACAACCTTCCCCAGCTCACCCACCCGGACGGCTCCCCCATCCGCGCCCTGGTGGTTGACGACGAACCCAGTCTTTCCGAACTCATGAGCAGGGGGCTCCGGATGGCCGGCTGGTCCGTTGCCGTAGCCGGCGACGGCCCCGCGGCCGTCAAGCTCGCCAAGGAGTTCCGCCCTGACGTCCTGGTGCTCGATGTGATGCTGCCTGGGTTCGACGGCGTTGAGCTGCTGAGCAGGATCCGCGCCTTTGCGCCGGAGGTGCCTGCGCTTTTCCTGACGGCCAAGGATGCCGTCCAGGACCGCATCACCGGCCTGGCGGCCGGCGGCGACGATTATGTGACCAAGCCCTTCAGCATGGAGGAAGTCCTCCTGCGTCTGCACCGCGTGGTCCAGCGCTCCGGAGTAGCCGCCATGGACACCGCTGAACTGGTGGTGGGAGACCTGGTTCTGAATCTGGACACCCGCGAGGTCACCCGCGCCGGCGACGAACTGCAGCTGACGGCCACCCAGTTTGAGCTGCTGCGCTACCTCATGGAGAACCCCAAGCGCGTGATCAGCAAGGCTCAGATTCTGGACCGTGTGTGGGATTACGATTTCGGCGGCCAGGCCAACATTGTGGAACTGTACATCTCGTACCTTCGCAAGAAGGTGGACGCCGTCCACCCGCCCATGATCCACACGGTCCGCGGTGCGGGCTATGTCATCAAGCCGGCGGACTAGGCTGTGCCCACCCTTTCCGCGGTTGGCTTAGCCAGGCCTCCCGTATTTCCAATGACGCCGGCAAGCCTCCGAAGGGCAATCCGAGCGGCCGCCCCGATCCGCTGGAGGCGAGAGGACAGGGTGTGGGGACCCTCTTCGCCCGCATCGAGAACGGCGAGGTGAGCAGTGCCGGCTTCCTGGCTTCTGACGCCAGCAGGGCCGCACTCTCCCCGGACGATGACCATGTGCTGTTGGACCTCAAAGAGGACGGAAACCCGGTTGACCGGACCCTGTCCACCGGCGCCTACCGGCTGGTGGCCGTGGAAACGCCCTATGGCGAGGTGATTCTCACAGGCTTGCCGCTTGCGGCCAAACAAAGCACCCTCACCTCGCTGGTGTGGACCATGGTCATTGTGTCCTTCGGCGGACTGGTGCTGATCGGCCTCGCCGGGACCGTCCTCATCCGACGCACCATGAAGCCGCTGGAGCAGCTGTCCGAGGTGGCCACCCAGGTTTCGCGGCTACCGCTCGACGCCGGCGAGGTGGCGCTCGGGGTGCGCGTTCCGCCGTCGAACGCCCACCCCGGAACGGAAGTGGGCAGCGTGGGCTACGCGCTGAACCAGATGTTGGACAACGTCTCCAACGCGCTTGAGGTGCGGCAGCAGAGCGAGATGAAGGTGCGCCAGTTTGTGGCCGACGCCTCGCACGAGCTCCGCACTCCGCTGACGGCCATCCGCGGATACACCGAGCTGCTGCGCATGACAGAGAACTTCACGCCGGACGGGACAAAGTCGCTGGCACGGGTACAGAGCCAGTCGGAACGGATGACAACCCTGGTGGAGGACCTCCTGCTCCTGGCACGGCTTGATGAGGGCCAGCCACTGAAGTTCAGCGAAGTGGACCTCACCCAGCTCGTGGTCGAAACCGTCAGCGATGAGAAGGTCATAGCCCCGGACCGCAGCTGGCGTCTGGAGCTCCCGGAGGACCCCGTGGTGGTCCGCGGCGATCCCTCGCGGCTGCACCAGGTGCTGGTCAATCTGCTGTCCAACGCGCGCAAGCACACCGGGCCCGGAACCACCGTGGTCACCGGCGTGATGCGCTCCGCCGACGGCAGTGCCGTCGTAACGGTAACGGACGACGGCGCCGGCATCGCGCCGGAGTTTGTCGGCCGCGCTTTCGCCCGGTTCGCCCGTGCAGACGCCGCCCGGGCAGGCACCCTTCCCGCCTGCTCCGGACCAGCCGCATCCGAAGGGACAAGCGGCCTTGGCCTGTCCATCGTGCAGTCGATTATGGAAGCCCACGGCGGCACTGTTGAAGTGACGTCACGTCCCGGACGAACCGAATTCGCCCTGCGACTACCTTCTCAGTCGAAAGCACAAGGCGACGCACCGGCGTCGTGATCTCTGTTACCAAAATGTGACTTAAGCGTTCGCCTCCTGTACCGTCGATTGAGTACGGCTCCCGTTCGGGCCGTATATCCGGATGGACGCCAAGCTCTGCCGCTTCCCGGATTCCGCTTGACCAGGCAGAGGCGGGGGACCCACGGTCCCGGGCAATTTCCGCAGCCGCCCTTGGGGTGAAGCCATCACGTGATGTTCCGTGTGGCCGGATGACCTCATCCGAACCCGACAGCTAACTCCGCAGGTGTTGAGAGGCTAATCACCATGTCTAAATCCAAGGTACAAACGCGCCCCGGCGGCGCGTCAACGCAGTCCCACGGCCGCCGGCGGCTCTCCCGTCACCGTGACGAAACAGCCACGGCAGCCACCGAAGCCGCGGCGAAGCCCGCATCAGGGCTGGCCCGGCCGGGAAACACCCCGTCCTTCCGGCAGCGCGCCGCAGTGGTCACCACTGCCTGCGCCGTGCTGATCGGCGTCGGCGCTGCAGGCCACGCTTCTGAGCCGAAAACCCCTGAAGCCGTCTCAGAGCCTGCCGCAGCCGAGTCCACGGCAGCACCCAGGCTGAACTTCGAGAAGACCCGAATCTCGGCCCAGCCTGCTCCCGCGAAAGCAAGCGTTGCTCCGCAGTCCGCAGAGGCTCCCGCTGCCAAGCCGGCTGCTCCCGTCGCGAAGCCCGCCCCCGTCGCGAAGCCCGCAGTGGCAGTAGCCGTGAACGACCCCGCCGGCGCGCAGGCATATGCCGCAAGCCAGCTTGGCTCCCACGGCTGGGCTGCGGACCAGATGCAGTGCCTGAACACGCTCTGGACCAAGGAATCCGAGTGGTCCACCACGGCCACGAACGCGAGCAGCGGCGCCTACGGGGTGGTTCAGTCCCTGCCTGCCGAAAAGATGGCGAGCGCCGGCGCGGACTACCGCACCAACTACCGCACCCAGATCAACTGGGGCATGGGCTACATCGGGGAACGCTACGGCTCACCCTGTGAGGCACTGAACTTCCACCTCGCCAACAACTGGTACTAAAACCAAGCCCGGCGCCGGGCATCTCTGGCTCATAGCCTGCTCTCCGGTTCCAACCACTTTTCGCTGGCCTTGGGCCCTGAATCCGCGTGATTCAGGGCCCAAGGCATTTTTTTATGACGCAATGGTGGTCAAATTTTGCGGACGGGTCGCGGAGCGCCGTGGCAGCGTGGGTTGGCCAACTTCAATGCGCAGACCGTGGGCGGGCCACCGTGCAGAACCTCACCGGTGCGAGGCTGCCGGGCCGGAAGCCCGGGCGTTTTATGCCGCGCTGAACCGCACTGCCCCGCGGCGGCATGTGGAGCCGATCGGCGAGGCTGAAACCGAGGAGGCCGGCTCGCGGCGGATCGCCAAAGTGGTGCAGGACCTCAAAGCCGGAAGGAAATAGTCCGCCGTCCGTCCTCGTCGTGCCCCACCGTCGCTGACACGGACGAGTAATCGGGGATCTGCGGCACGCCGTCCGGCAGCTCGCCCGTTTTTGACCCCACGGCAATGGTGCGGATGCCCGCCGCAAGACCGGCCGCGATGCCGGCCGGCGCATCCTCGAACACCAGGGCGTCAATCGGATCCACGCCCAGCAGCGCCGCCGCCCTGAGGTAGCCTTCCGGATGCGGTTTGCCGCGGGTCACGGCTTCGGAGGTGACCGCCGTCGCCGGCATCTCAAGGCCGGCGGCCTGCATGCGGACGCCCGCAAGGATCCTGTCGGCCGAGGTGACCAGCGCGACGGCGTCGGCGGGCAGGGATCGCAAGAGCGCCGCCGCTCCGGGCAGTGCCACGATGCCGGCAATCCGCGTCCGTTCCATCTCACCGAGCTCATCGACCAGCGCGTCGATGTCAGCCCCTGCCGGAGCGAAGCGGCGCACAGTATCCCTAGCCTGGATCCCGTGGGAGGTCCGCAGGATCTGGTCGATGTCCAGTCCGTAGCGGCCCGCGAATTCACTCCAGACCTGTTCCACGATTGCGGTGGAGTCCACCAGGGTGCCGTCCATGTCGAAGAGGACGGCACGGACGGTCAGGGTCATCACGGATTCAGCAGGCAGGCTCATCCACCTATCCTGCCCGTACCGCCGGCCTGCGGTACAACCCGTACGGGGTCAGTCCTAGCCGTTTGGCCGGCTCGGAATGTGCTGCACGGCCCATTTGTTGCCGTCCGGATCGGCGAAATAGACGAAGTGGCCCCAGTCCTGGACGTCGACGCCGCTGACGTCCACACCGTTGGCCTTCAGCTGGGCGTGCGCGGCCTGGATGTCGCTTACCACAAGCTGCAGGCTGGGAGCAGTGCCGGGAGGGGCGTCGTTGAGGCCTTCGCCGATGCAGATGGAGCAGCCGGAGCCCGGTGGAGTCAGTTGGACAAAGCGGATGCCATCGCTGGGCCGCTCGTCGTAGTCGGCGTTGAAGCCCACTTTGTTGACGTAGAAATCCTTGGCGCGGTCCACATCGGACACGGGGACAAACACAAGTTCAAGTTTCCAGTCCATGGACACAGGCTAGCTTCGACCCGGAAAAAACGAAAGGCTAGAACTCGGATGGCTGCTGGCGTATCAGCTAGCCGGCAATGCCGTAGAGGCGGTCTCCCGCATCGCCAAGACCCGGCACAATGTAGGACTTCTCGTTGAGTTTCTCGTCGATCGAGGCCAGCACAATGGTGACGTTGGCGTCGGAGAGCTCTTCCTCCAGCTTGGCAAGTCCTTCCGGAGCAGCCAACAGGCAGATGCAGGTGACGTCGGAGGCACCGCGTTTGAAGAGGAATTTGATGGCCTCGCGCAGGGTGCCGCCGGTAGCCAGCATGGGGTCCAGCACGAAGATCTGCCGGTCCGTGAGGTTCTCCGGAAGGCGCTCCGCGTAGGTGATGATGTCCAGGGTTTCCTCGTCCCGGGCCATGCCAAGGAAGCCCACCTCTGCGGTGGGGACCAGCTTGGTCATGCCTTCCAGCATGCCAAGCCCGGCCCGCAGGATGGGAACCACCAGCGGCGTGGGCTTGGTGAACGCGGTGCCGATGGTGGTGGCGACGGGGGTCTCGATCGTGACCGGCTGGGTGCGGACGTCGCGCGTGGCCTCATAGGCGAGCAGCGTGACGAGCTCCTCGGTGAGCTGGCGGAAGACCGGGGACGGAGTGTTTTTGTCCCGGAGAACAGTGAGCTTGTGGGCGACCAGCGGGTGGTCCACGACGAGTGTGCGCATGGGTCAAAACTATCACCCGGCTGAAGCGTTATTCCCTGGGTCCCGGGCGCCTGCGTCCGTTGTGCCCGGGTCCTTCCGGACGGCCGGGTGATCAAAGGTGGGCGCCGGGCCGGCATGTTCCTTGCGGCGGGCGAGATGGAAGAGCCGGTGGCCCAGAATCACGATGCCCAGCCAGGCCAGTCCAAGGAGCCATGCTGCTATGACGTCGGTCATCCAGTGGTGCCCCAGGAACACCCTGCTAAGACCCATGGCCAGCACAAATACGGCACCCGCGGCGATGATGGCCACGCGGGTGGCCGTCCGTTGGAGTTGCAGGCACGCCAGATACACCACTACGCCGATCACGACAGTTGTATTAAGCGTGTGGCCGCTGGGGAAAGACGGTGAGGATTCGTACGGCGCCACGGCATCCGCGTGGTCCGGGCGGGTGCGGCCTACAAGCCCCTTGCCCAAGGTCGTTGCTGTTACCGACACTGCCGCGGCGCCGCCCACCAGGATGATGGGGCGCCAGGTCCGGCTGGCAAATGTGAGCCAGGCCGTCAGGATGCTCGCCAGGATGGGCATGCCGACCCCGCCGCCAATGTTGGTGAAGGCCGTCACGGCTGCGTTCAGGCCCGGACTCCGCAGTTGCTCGGCGAGCGAGAGAGCGGGTTTGTCCAGGCTGGCCAGGCCTGCGTCGTCAACCACGTTGTCGTAGACTTCAGCGCCCATGAGT
Source organism: Micrococcaceae bacterium Sec5.7 (assembly GCA_039636785.1). NCBI lineage: Bacteria > Bacillati > Actinomycetota > Actinomycetes > Micrococcales > Micrococcaceae > Micrococcaceae bacterium Sec5.7. The sequence goes on from CP144169.1 coordinate 895,300, forward strand.
GCCAGCGCCACCACGATCGCCCCGCCCACCAGCAGAGTGATCCAGAGGGCGGCGTACGGAACCACCCAACGCCCCCAACGCTCAGCAATGGATTTCACGTCGACTCCCGGCTCATCTGCTGTTCTGTGTTCAACGGCTACCTCAAGGTCGAAACTATCATTGAGCCATGGCCCCCGCAGATGAGCAGCACATTCAATGGATGGGCCGCGCCCTCGCCGAGGCGCGGCGGGCGCTGGCCACCGAGGACGTGCCGATCGGCGCCGTGGTGATAGGGCCCGACGGCGCGGTGCTGGGTGCCGGCCGCAACGAACGGGAAGCGCACGGAGACCCCACCGCCCACGCCGAGATGGTGGCCATCCGCCAGGCGGCGGCCGGGTTGCGCGCGCTTTCAGCGGCGGAAGGCAGCCGCGGTGATGGCTGGCGGCTGGAGGACTGCACTCTGGTGGTGACACTTGAACCGTGCGCCATGTGCGCCGGGGCCATTGTGCTGGCCCGGATTCCGCGGCTGGTGTTCGGCGCCTGGGATGAGAAAGCGGGCGCCGCCGGATCGGTGTTTGACGTCCTCCGCGAGCGCCGCCTCAACCACTGGGTGGAGGTCTACTCGGGCGTGCGGGAAGAAGAATGCGCCGCGCTGTTAAGGGCCTTCTTCGCCTGCCACCGGAGCACCTAATGCGGTTTCATTCCGCCGAGGTGAGACTTCGAGCCCAAGTTTTTCAAAATCATGGGCGCGAAGTATCACCTCGATGAATTGGCGGAGTCCAGGGCATCGATCCGCTTCTGACGTGATGCCGGTGAATCCAGGCTGAACGAGCGGAAATCGCCCAGGTCATCCCGGATCCATGCCTCCACTTCGGCAATCCGCAGCGTCACGGCCGGAGTGGGCCCGCCGAACAGCCAGTAGGCAATCCGTCCCTTGCCGGGATCGTACTGCCACAGCCCGATGATCCGGCCACGGTCAAAGATGGGGTGGTCCGACAGATCCGCCTGCAGCGCCAGGGTTGAATCCAACACCTTTTTGCCCTTGTCCTCCTCGGCAAACATGTCACCTGAGTTCCGGCGCTGCAGCACGAGCGAATCCGTCCCGGCCAGCAGCTGAATCTGTTCCTCCCCAGGTACCTCGAAAGCAGCGAGGCGTTCGACGTCGTCGGGCAGCATCCACAGCGCTTCGCCCCCGGCGGTGGGCACGGCCGTGGGGACCTCAACGGCGCCCGCGGCGTCAAAAGCCGCCTTGCTCTGGGCTACGGTGAACCCCGTGAACCACTGCGACTGCTTGAGCGTGGCTCCGCCCGTCCAGCCGAGGTACCTGCGGGCCAGTTCGGCGCGGGCGGCGTCGGCGTCGAGCCCGCTGGTCGGAAGCCCCCACAGGGTGTAGGCGTAGCGCTGCTGGTCGAGGCGGCCGTTGACGGGGACGCGGCGGATCCTGCCATCGGTCTGCAGCAGGCCCAGCGCGGTGGGCAGTGTGGTGGAGGCGCCTTTCTTCTTGCCTTCCTCACCCAGGCTGCGGACGGACTCGCCGAGCTCGTCCTTGAGCTGCTTGGGGTCCATGGGCCCGGATGCCTCGGCCAGCGTGTGCAGCACCTGCTCCTCGAGGAGGGTGATTTCGCCGCGGTCCACGCCCAGCTTGCCGAGCACTTTGACAGTCACCTCGGCGGCGTCCTTGCCGAGCTGGAGCGCCCAGGGGTAATCGCCCTGACCCAGCACGTAGGTGCAGCCGCGGGCGGTGGGAAGCTCGTGGATTTTCACCGAGAGGAGGTCCGAATCCACCTGAGCGCGGCGGATTCCGGCGCGGGCAAAGACGGTGAGGTACGGGTTGGCGCCACCTACGGAGCGTGCCCAGCCGGCACCGGCGAACACCTCTTCGGTGGTGGCTCCGGCCAGCGAGCCATCCAGGCCCTGCTTGTGCCAGGCCCACGCCCGGAGCAACCCGGCGGTGAGGGTCTCGGCGTTGAGGCTTCCCGTCCTGGAGCTTCCGGCGGACGACGCGTAGGTAGTCATGGGCTCATTGTCTATCAGCCGGACCCGCTGCGGTAGCGTCCGGCCTGCCTCCGGCCACGATTTCCAGCACCCGCCGTGCCGTCGCGTCCCAGCGGGGCAGGCGCTCCCGGCCTCGAACGGCAGCCAGCCGCCAGCCGTCACGGATGTCCGGCTCAGTCAGCCAGCGGCGCAGCAGTGCCGCGAGCGGGGCCGGATCCGTATCGAGTACGACGGCGGCACCCGGCCACGCTTGATTCTCACCTGCCCTCTCCCCCGCCTCTGCTGTTGGGCCCGCTGCGCCTGCGAGCGCGAGCGCTTCCACTGCACCGGTGCCGCCCCGGACCACCACCGGGATACCGCGGGCAATGGATTCGGTCACCACCAGGCCGAACGTCTCCGCCTTTGATACCAGCAGGCTGAGATCGGCTGCGCCCCACTCCTCCTCCAGCCTGTTGCCCGTCAGCTGGCCGGTGATCCGGACCCGGTCCTGCAGCCCATGGTGCCCGATGGCGGCGCGGATCAGCCCGGCGTAGCCAGGATCGGCCGAGTCAGAGCCCACCAACGCCGCCGTCCAGGGCAGGTCTGTCAGCCGGGCCAGCGCGGCGATGGTCAACAGCTGGTCCTTGTTGGGCAGTAGCGCGGCCACGGCAACCAGGTGCGGCGGGTCCGAGCCGGCCGCCAGCGCAGCTGGGTCAGTGCCGGGGAGCGCCACGCTGACACCGTGGATGTCGTGCCGTTTGGTGATCCTCGCGCTTGCTGAGGAACTGGTGCAGATCACCCCGGCCGCTGCGCGGAGGGCGCGGGCCTCCAGCCGGGGGTGTTCGGCGAGCGGCATGTGCAGCAGAATCCACACGGGGTGCCCGGCGACGGCTGCGTCCTCCAGCTCATCGGGGGCCCCGCAGGCGATCAGCCCGTCCACGATTGTCACGGCGTTCCCCGTCACGGTCGTCGTGGCATCGGCGCGGGCATTGGTACCCCGGGCATTGGTGTCCCCCGGCTGGGCGCCCGCTGCCCCCAGAACCCCGGCCAGCCGCCGTCGTTCGTCTTCACTGGCACGTGGCCAGGTACCCTCCACCGGGAGCAGCTCCACTACGGCGCCCAGCGTGGCCAGTTCGCGTGCCAGGCGGGAGTTGTAGACGTTGCCGCCGGACTTGTGGCGCACGTTGGCCGGGACCAGGAGCCTGATGCGGCGCACGGGCTGGGTCACAGGGCGGGACACGGATCGCGCTACGGGGCGGTGAAGTCGAGCGAGCAGGAAGCCCAGGCGTCCGGGGTCTCGCGCAGGGTGACGGCCAGCCCGGCGAGTTCACGGCCGTCGTCGCCCTCTCTGATCCGGGCAGCAACAGCACTGGCGATGTATTCAGCCAGCGCCTCGGTGGTGCTCAGCTTGCCGGCAAAATCCGGGTGCTCGTCCAGATTGCTGTAGTTGAGGCCAGCCAGAATTCCATCCACGATCTCACCGGCCTCGCCGATGTCCAGCACAATCGCGTTCTCATTGAGAACCCGACGGCGGAACGACACCTCCGCGACGAAGGTCGCCCCGTGCAGTCCCTGGGCCGGGCCGAAGGCCTCCCGCGGAAGGCTGTGGGCGATCATAAAGTGACGGCGGACGGTCAGGCTGAACACCGGTTACCTCTTGTCTTCGGCGGGCCGGGGGTAGGTGGGCTGGGATGCGGCGGGCCGGGGGTAGGCGATCACATGGCACAGGGCTTCAAGCTCGCCGTCTGCCAGTTGCTGCACAACGTCCGGCAAGTCGGCAAAGGGCGTTTCGCCGGTCAGGAATACGTCAAAAACCGGGTCCTTCAGCAGCGAGACGGCCAGGTCCAGGCGGTCCGCGTTGGTCCGCCGGTGCCGCCGTGCCCGGGCCACAACGCCCACCTGGCTGGCGCGGATCGAAAGCCGGCGGGCGTGGAAGTCCTCCCCCAGCGGCAGGGTGACTTTATTGTCGGCGTACCAGGACATTTCGATGATGTCCCCTTCATCGCCCACCAGCTGCAGGCTGCGTTCCAGCCCTTCCTGCGATGCCGAGCAGTGGAACACGATGTCGCAGTCGGGCAGGGCATCGTCCGGGTGGGCGAAGTCAACACCGATAACGTCGGCGAGCTCTTTGCGGCCAGGGTCCACGTCCACCAGCTGAAGTCTCGCCAGCGGGAAGGTCCGCACGAGCGTGGCCACCATGCCGCCCACCAGTCCGGCGCCGATCACGGCGATCCTGTCTCCCAACCGCGGGCCGGCCTCCCACAGGGCGTTAACGGCGGTCTCCACGGTTCCGGTGAGCACCGCGCGGCGGGCCGGGACGCCGTCGGGAATTCTTGTGAGGTCGTTGATGGAAACAACGTAGCGGTCCTGATGCGGGTGCAGGCAGAAAACAGTGTGGCCTGCCCAGCTTTCCGGGCCCTGCTCCACAACGCCCACGGAAAGGTAGCCGAACTTCACCGGTGAGGGGAAGGAGCCTTCCTGGTGCGGCGCCCGCATTTCCTCTGCCACCCTGGGCGGTACGCATCCGGTGTGGACCACGATTTCCGTGCCTTTGCTGATGCCTGAGTAGAGGGTACAGACCAATGCTTCGTCCGGCCCCGGGGGAGGGAGATCCTCAGTTCTGAGCTCGCCTTGATCCGGACCCGTAGTCCAATACGCTGTTGCCTGGGGACGTTGCTGGGAAATAGTCATCTTGCTGACGAATCTAATGCCCGGATGTGCGCGCGGGGAAGAGGCTGCCGTTTTGGGGATGCGCGCCCTGCTCCGGTAACCTATTCAGGTTGGTGACGTGTCCGAGCGGCCGAAGGTGCAACACTCGAAATGTTGTTTGGTGTCAAAGCCAACGTGGGTTCAAATCCCACCGTCACCGCGAAATCAGAAGGCGTCTACATCGTTGATAACACAGCGAAGTAGGCGCCTTTTGTGTTTGCAGTTCAGTCCCGGGAGCGCACTTTGAGCGCAACCTGTTGTGATGCGGCGTGCCACTGCTTCCCCTTGTTCACAAGGCAAGCAGTGACCTTTGCTTTGCCCGGACCTACAGCGTGTCCGGCTTTGGATCGCCCTTGTGTCCACGCAGGTTGTCCTGGACCTTGCCGAAGAGGTCCTTGATAGTGGATTCCGTGTTGGTCAGCATGTCCGGCTGAATGTAGACGATCCGGGTTGGTGGAACGCTGTAGCTGGACCGCAGGCCACCGGTGCCATCCACCCCGTCAAGGGCAATGGTTACTCCGCCTTCCTTGCGTGCAATGGCCACGATCCGTCCGAAAACCAGCGTGAATTCATCCGGCTCGAAGCTGACGGTCTGCCCTACATGAGTCCGGTTGAGCTCGCTGGCGGGAGTTGCTTTCTCGTTGCCAGTCCCTGAGTAGTTCATGATGTTCTCCCTGAGGTGGGTTGGCGACTTACGCCAGCAGTTTAGTGCCGGACATGGTGGCCGTACAGACCCCGCCGAATGGCTTTGCCACAGATGTGTGCCGCCCCGGCCTCGAAGATTGTAGGCTTCTTGCAGTCGCTTGCTTCGTTGCGACAGCAACTGCTTCTGCACCGCCCGCCACCATCGGAGGGATCACCGTGGCCACGAGAACAAACAAGCCAAAAAACAAGGGCAACCGTCACTTGAGCGCCGTCCCGTCGGCGCCCAGGATGCCACTACAGCTTGTGTTGAACCATCGTGTGGTGGACTCACTCACCGGCGATTTTGTCAGGTGGTACGAAGGCACCTTCGGTGATGCGTCCGATGCCCTTGATTGCCTTGAGGTGGTCAAGCTCTTCATCACCACCACGCATGCGCTCACCGATCGAAGCTGGGCCACGAAACTGGAACTGGCCGGGCTCGAGGACGCTGCCGAAACCATCGCTGGCACTCTGATTGAAAACGACGGGGAGGATGCACTGGACGATCTCTACGACACTCTTCATGTCTACGTGGACTACCTCAAAGAATCTGGCCACTGGAGCGGCACGGACGCCGAGTACAACGATATCCACGACTTCCTGACGGGCGAGTCAATCTCTGAATTCCAACGTATTCCGGATTTCCAGGTGCCCGACCTCAGCCAACAGGATCAGGATCAGGCCTTTGCCGGACTGCCGCTGATACAGCGGGCCACATGCTTGCTGGAATGGATCGGCGCCGGCAAGGAAGTGACCAGCACCGGTGTCCTCCGGCTGAAGGACATTGCGGAAGCCGCCGCAGCAGTGGGCGTACAGGCCGTGGGAAAGCGTGCTCCGCGACGTCCGGCAGGCCTGGCCTTCCACGATGCAGAAGAGGAAGGGGGCCATCAGGGCGCCCTCTTGGAAGTCGGGACCATGCACGACGTACCGGTGTTGAGCGACGTCTGGGCAGCCCTGGTCAGGTCGGGAATCATCACCCTCGGCTCAACCCGCGCCACACCCGGCCCGGGGGCAGATCTGTGGAACGGTCAGGACATCGCGGACAGGCTGGAGATCCGGTGCGAGTTCACTACTGCCTTGCTCGCCGATGCAGTTACCGACACGGACAGCAGCTGGTCCGGACAGGAGCCTGAGCTGGATGGCGTCCTCGCGGTGATCCTCGCGAAAGGTGCCACCGCCGATCCCATGGAAGTTGAGGAACTCACAGAGCTGGCAACGAGTGGGAATACCGGCGACATTTTCCTGGCGTTCTCGGCTCTGCGAGCGCGGTCGAAGCTGGCAGCCCTAGCCGATTTTGGCCTGGTGAGAGTCGACAGCCACTACACGGTTACCCCGGTGGTCGTCCAAAGCCTCGTTCCAGCCATCGCCGAGGTCCTGTTGTCGGCGGAGGGTTATGATCCGGAGGACTTCGAGGATCCCCCGTCACTCCGGGGGATTGAGGATGTAAGGGACGACGACGGCGTGGCCACCGGTGGTGCGGGCACCCGGCGCGTCAACGCACCGCCGTCGAACGTCACCCAGCCGCATCCGGATAAATAACGAACCGCCGCCCGGGACCGATTTGTGGGATGACCGGTCCACCAGGAACTGAGCCGGACTACGGAACTGTTGACCGGCCCCGCCTCCGTGAGTACGGTTTGAGGCATCGTTCCGACCAAACCGGACGCACTGATCGGTGGATGACATGGGCAGCAGCGACTACGAGTTCGTGACCGTGTGGCGCGTTGCGGGGACTGTTGATGAGGTTGCGGCGATCCTGGGCGATGCCACGACGCTGTCCCGATGGTGGCCCTCTGTCTATCTCAGCGTGCAAGGCGTCATCCCGGGAGCCCCGGACGGCTCCGGCAAGGTTGTCGATCTCTATACCAAGGGCTGGCTGCCCTACACACTGCGGTGGACACTCACCACCACCGAACCGGTCACGAACCGGGGCTTCGCGCTCACAGCCGCCGGCGACCTGAACGGAACAGGCCGCTGGACATTCGCACAGGACGGGCCGGAAACCGTGATCACCTACGACTGGCGGGTCAGCGCTGCCAAGCCCCTCCTGCGGCGCCTGAGCTGGCTCATGAAACCGGCGTTTTCCGCTAACCACCATTGGGCCATGGCCAGGGGGCAGGAAAGCCTGGCCTTGGAACTGCGCCGCCGGCGTCCGGGAACGGATCCGCTGAACGTTCCCCCACCGCCGCCAGCCACATTCCGGCGGTTCGCCCGGTCCTGATTGGCCAAGAGCGCCAATCAGGACTGCATTCATCCAAACCGCATTCATCCGCCAGGGCGTCCGCTGCAGAGTTTCACGCCACGTATCTCCTCTGCCCGCCCACCACCGTCATAGACACCGAAGTAGTCAGCAGGGATTCAAGTCCTGCCGCGAACGGATCCGCATCCAGCACGACGAAATCTGCGTATAGCCCGGCGGCAAGCCTGCCCATATCCCGCTCCATTCCGCAGGAGAACGCCGCATCACGGGTTGCGTGGCAGAGCGCATCACCCAGCCCCAGGGCATACGCCGGGATGTTTGCGGGGAGGCTCGGGTCAAGTGCGGACTTTCGCGTGGTGGCGATGTACATGTTCGGCAGGGCGGATGCGGCGCCGTCGGCGCGTCCGTGCCGAGGGCCAAGGTGGCCCCGGCCTCGGTGAACTCGGTCCACGGGTAGGCCCGCTCCGTCCGGTGATCGCCCAACATCGCCTGCCAGTTTCCCTGAATGGCCGGATCCGAGTGCACGGGTTGCATGGAGGCGACAACACCCAAGCTGCAAGCCTGGTGATGTTTTCCCGGGTGATGGTCTCCAGATGCTCCATGCGGTGGCGGCGGTGGCGGTCCCCATTGATCCGGTAAGCATGCTCCAGCGAATCAAGGGCCACCTGGGACGCTTCGTCCCCGATCGCATGCATGGCGATCTGAAGTCCGGCGGCATCAGCCGCCGTACCCACGGGAATCAGGGCCTCCAGCTCCCAGATCAGGCCGGCTACGCTGCCGTCGGCATAGGGCTCCTTCATGGCCGCGGTGCAGCTGTCGATCACCCCGTCCACCACGAGTTTGATGCCGGCGATCCGCAACCAGGGGCCGTTGACTTCCCTGTTCAGGGCAATGGGCCGCTCAACCTGCCCAGGGGCATCCGCAGTTGTCGCGGACGGGCTGATGAGCCAATGCCCGGTCACCCGCAGCGGCAGCTGTCCGGCAGAAGCAAGGGTCCTGCGCAACACGACGATCTATAGCCTCAACGACCGCTACCGCGGTATCAAGAAGGGCCGCCAGGTCATCTTCCTCAACCCCGATGATCTCGCCGAACTGGGCATCGCCGATGGCGACTTCGTCAACATCACCGTGAATGGCACGATGACGCAGATCGCTCCGTGGAGAACTTCCGTGTAATCGCCTACCCGACCGCGCGAGGATGCGCGGCGGCCTACTTCCCGGAGGCGAACCGCCTCGACCCGCTGGAAGCGTGGCGGAAGGAAGCAACACCCCGGCGTCGAAGTCCGTTGTTGTCCGCCTGGAGCCGACCGCATAGAAACAGAGCGCGCCTCCGCAGTTACCGGGGGTACCCCTGCTGCAAGCCCCGATCGCTAGCCGTACTGCAGGCCAGCAATGCTGGTGCTATGGCAACTTGCCGTCACGGCACGAGTCATATCCGGATTATGGAAATTATCTTCCATAATCGTGTAGAGTTTCCCGTGTGTTACGGGTCACGTACGACTGATACCAAGCAGAACCGCCGCTGTACACCACAAAGCTAACGCAAGAAACTAGCTGAGAGGTCCTCTTAAAGTAAGGGGGACGCTGAGGAGGGCAAATCATGGATGGTATCAAAGTAACGGTCAACGGTAAGGTCCGGGGCTGCGATGGGGTGAGCCCGCACGTCCGGCTGCTCGACTGGTTGCGGTCAGAAGGGCTCACCGGCTCCAAGGAAGGCTGCGCCGAAGGCGAATGCGGTGCCTGTGCCGTGATGGTGGCCCGTCCGGACGGACCCGACCGCAGCCGATGGACATCAGTGAACGCGTGCCTGCCTCCTGCCTTGGCGTTCGACGGCCAGGAAATCATCACCGCCGAGGGCCTCGGTACCGCATCGGGACCCAATGTGAGGGAAGAGCTGCACCCGGTCCAGCGAGAGATGGCTGACCGCGGAGGATCCCAGTGCGGTTACTGCACCCCGGGCTTCGTCTGCTCCATGGCCGCTGAATTCTACCGCCCCGAGCGGGACGCCTCAAAGGCAGAAGCGCCTAACGAGGAGCACAAAACCGACCATGAGTGCGGTCCCAACGACTTCGACCTGCATGCGTTGAGCGGCAACCTCTGCCGCTGCACCGGATACCGGCCCATCCGAGATGCAGCGTATGCCCTCGGCGCCCCAGCGGAAACCGACCCCCTATTGGAGCGTCAGGACAGTCCCGCACCGGCAGCCCGGCACACTCAGATCACCACAGATGGTGCACAGTTCGTCCGTCCACAAACCATGGAAGAGCTCTTTGAGCGTCTCGCTCAGAACCCTGAGTCCAAACTGGTCGCCGGTGCTACCGACCTCGGCGTGGAGGTCAACATCCGGCACACCAGGCCTCCGCTGGTCCTGGCTATTGACCGGCTCGAGCCCTTGCGGGAGCTCAAGATTGGCACCGATTCGATCGAGATCGGCGCCGCCCTGACCCTCACTGAAATCGAACGTGGGCTCGCCGGAACAGTGCCGCTGCTGGCCCAACTCTTCCCCCAGTTCGCCTCGCGGTTGATCCGCAACGCCGCAAGCTTTGGTGGCAATCTCGGCACCGGATCCCCTATCGGTGATTCAGCTCCGGCGCTGCTTGCTTTGAACGCTTCCTTGGTCCTGGCGTCCACGAACGGCGAGCGCATGGTCCCACTTTCTGAGTACTTCACCGGATACCGCCAGACGGTGAAACAACCCGGCGAGATCATCCGCACCGTGCAGATTCCGCTGCCCCTCGCGGAGAAAACTGCCTTCTACAAGATCGCTAAGCGTCGCTTCGATGACATCTCCAGCGTTGCCATCGGTATTGCAATGCAGCTGGATGAAGGCACTATCACCTCCATCCAGATCGGTTTGGGCGGCGTTGCAGCCACACCTATCCGTGCACAAATAGCTGAACAAGTTCTTCTTGGCAAGCAGTGGACTCCTGAGATTGCTGCCGAAGCTGCGGCTGCAATGGCCACTGAAGGTACTCCTATTGATGACTTCCGAGCCAGCTCCAAGTACCGCTCAACCATGCTCGGACAAGTAATGCTCAAGTTCTATGCGGAAACACAGTCCGCCAACACTTTGGAGGTAAGCAAGTGAAATCTCTAGCCGATCGTCCGGCAAACCCAGTTGTTGGAACTTCCGTCTCCCATGAGAGCGCTTCCCAGCACGTCACCGGTGCTGCACTCTACACAGATGACCTTTTCTACAAAGATCAGAATGTGCTTCATGCCTGGCCTGTTCAAGCCACGGTTGCCCACGCCAAAATCACCTCGCTGAACACTGAGCCAGCTTTAGAGATCCCGGGCGTTGTCCGAGTTCTTACAGCTGCAGACGTGCCGGGCATTAACGACGCGGGCATCAAGCATGACGAGCCGCTCTTCCCTAGCGAGATCATGTTTTATGGCCATGCCGTGTGCTGGGTTTTGGCTGACACACTCGAAGCCGCACGTTTGGGAGCCGAAGCGGTCACCATTGGCTTTGAGGTACTTCCCTCCCTGATCACTGTTCCTGAAGCTATTGCAGCGGAGAGTTTCCAAGGCCACCGGCCCACAGTTACTCGTGGCGACGCCGATGCAGCCCTTGAGACTTCTGCTTACCGTTTCACCGGCGAGCTGGAATTTGGCGGCCAAGAGCACTTCTACCTGGAAACTCATGCCTCTTACGCTCGTGTTGATGAGGGTGGGCAGCTCTTCGTTCAGTCAAGTACTCAGCACCCTTCGGAGACTCAAGAAATTGTGGCTCACGTTCTTGGCTTGAATAGCCATGAGGTGACAGTTCAGTGTGTCCGCATGGGTGGTGCATTCGGTGGCAAAGAAATGCAGCCGCACGGTTTTGCAGCTATTGCCGCTTTGGGTGCAACTCTTACCGGACGCCCTGTACGTCTGCGCCTGAACCGTACTCAGGACATCACCATGACAGGAAAGCGCCACCCCTTCCTCGCTAGCTGGGAAGTTGGCTTCGATAGGGATGGTTACATCCAGGCATTGAAAGCCACGCTTACCAGCGACGGCGGCTGGAGCCTTGATCTTTCCGAGCCAGTTTTGGCCCGCGCACTGTGCCACATCGACAATGCGTACTGGATCCCTAATGTTAAAGTCAACGGTCAGATTGCGAAGACTAATAAGACTTCGCAAACCGCCTACCGTGGCTTCGGTGGACCACAGGGCATGATCGTGATCGAAGACTTACTAGGCCGCTGCGCCCCGCTCCTGGGCCTGGACCCAGCCGAGTTGCGCCGTCGTAATCTTTACTCACCTGGCCAGAGCACTCCTTACGGTCAGCCAGTAAGGCATGCTGAGCGTTTGGTTACCATCTGGGATCAGCTTGTTGAGCGTTCCGATCTTGAGGCTCGCAAAGAGCAGATCGCCGCCTTCAACGCTGCCCACCCGAACACTAAGCGTGCCCTGGCCATCACTCCTGTGAAGTTCGGCATCTCCTTCAACTTCTCAGCGTTCAACCAGGCGGGCGCTCTTGTGCACGTCTACAAGGACGGCTCCGTACTCATCAACCACGGTGGAACTGAGATGGGCCAAGGTCTGCATAGCAAGATGCGGCAGGTTGCCGCTACAGCTCTTGGGGTGCCCTTGGAAGCTGTTAAGTTGGCTCCAACTCGTACTGATAAGGTGCCCAACACCTCGGCAACTGCCGCGAGTTCGGGTACCGACCTCAACGGTGGTGCGATCAAGAATGCTTGTGATCAGATCAGCACTCGCCTAGCTGAAGCCGCTGCCCGTAAGTTCAACGTGCACCCTGACGATATTCGCTTCTCCCAGGGCAAGGTCACTGCCATCAGCATTGCTGATCAGGAAATTGCTTTCAATGATTTGGTTCGCGACGCGTACTTCCAGCGCATCCAGCTGTGGGCTGCTGGGTTCTACCGCACCGAGGGGCTCCACTGGGATCCGGTGAAGATGCACGGTGAGCCGTTCAAGTACTTCTCCTTTGGTGCTGCGGTTTCAGAAGTTGAGGTGGATGGCTTCACTGGGGCATACCGTCAGTTGCGCACTGATATTGTTCACGACGTCGGAGATAGCCTTTCGCCGCTGATCGACGTCGGGCAGATCGAAGGCGGTTTTGTTCAGGGTGCCGGCTGGCTGACTCTTGAGGAACTCCGCTGGGATGTTTCTGAGGGAGCGAACCGTGGGCGCCTTGCTACTCAGTCTGCGAGTACTTATAAACTGCCGAGCTTCTCTGAGATGCCTGCAGAGTTCAATGTTCACCTCTTTGAGCAGGCCACCGAAAGCGGAGTTGTGTACGGTTCTAAAGCCGTGGGCGAGCCACCTTTCATGCTTGCCTTCAGTGTTCGCGAGGCTTTGCGTGAGGCTGTTGCAGCCTTCAGCACAAGCAAAGGAGCCGTAGAACTTCCTAGCCCTTCCACCCCAGAGGGTATCTTCTGGGCCGTTCAGCGGGCCAAGGATTCTTCATCAGCCTCAGAGACGGTTGCTGTTTCATCAGCTGCTTCATTGGCCGCTGCTGAGATTACGCTTTCACCGGTTCCTGTTCACTAAAATGGACTGGCTGCAAGCGCTGCAAGAACTGCGTTCTGACGGGCTGCCAGGTGTTCTGGCAACCGTCACTGAAGTACGCGGGCACGCCCCTAGGGAGGCCGGAGCGAAGATGTTGATCGGCGCCGAGGCCCTCTGGGGCAGCGTTGGTGGCGGAAACCTGGAGGCGACAGTGGTGGACCGGGCTCGTGCCATGATCTCATCCGGCACGGCCTCCCCCGAGGCTCTTGATTTCTCTCTTAATGAGCATGCTGCCACTGAGCATGGAAAACAGTGTTGCGGAGGCGTTGTTAACGTACTTCTTGAGCCGTTTCTTTCCCGCCCAACAGTTGCCATCTTCGGGATGGGGCATGTTGGTCATGAGCTGGCTCGGATACTTTCCAGGCTGTCTCTGAATCTTCATCTGGTGGACAGCCGGGCTGAGCAATTGAAGCCTGAGCGGCTTGCAGACATCACGGGCGGCGTTGCTGAGGTGCATTCTCATCACAGCCCAGTTCCAGATTCAGTTCTGGGAGAGTTACCTGCTGGCACGCATGTTTTCATCATGACCCATGACCATGCCGAGGACTTTCTGCTGTGCGACGCCGCGCTACGTCGGGACGATTTGGGCTCAGCGGGTCTGATCGGTTCCAAAGCCAAGTGGTCAAGGTTCCGTCAGCGACTCAAGGGCGAAGGGCATTCCGAGGCAGATATTGACTGGATCAGCTGCCCCATTGGTCTTCCTGAAATCACAGGTAAGGCTCCGGCTGTGATTGCTGTCAGCGTTGCTGCCAAGCTACTCCAGACAGTCCAGTCCGCGGCAGTGCCTGCAGACAGCGACCGACAGGAGAACGATCGCCCCGGCGTGATACTGGCGGGAGATCCCACAACCCCGTACGGCCGAAGCTGAAGACGGCGGCGACATCTTCATGGCGTTCGCAGCGCAGCGGGCAAAGTCAAGGTTGGCCGGACTGGCGGACCTGGGCTTGGTGGAAGCCACGTCAGGCTACACCGTCCCGCCGGTTGTCATTCAGTGCTTGGCAACCGCTATCGCCCTGGCCGTATCAGAAGAAGAATTCGATGAATTCGGCGCCTTCATCGACCACGAGGATGACGCAGACCACGGTGACTTCGGGGACAGTACCCACGACGGCGGTTCAGGCCGCCTGCGCGTTGCGGCGGAACCGCCGTCGAACGTCATTCAAATGCGTCAAAGCAGGGTGGGAAGCGTGGAAGAAATCCCGGCGGCGAAGAAGCCCCCGAGGAAGAAGCCCACGGCCGGCGCCACAGCCTTCCAGCTCAAAATTCAGCTGAAAGGTTCAAAGCCGCCCATCTGGCGCCGCGTGCTGGTGCCCGGCAGCATGCGGCTCAGTGAGCTCCATGAGGTGATCCAGTCCGTCTTTGAGTGGCAGGGATATCATCTGCATTCGTTCGAAGTCTCGCCAGGCTCGACCACGCTCGAGAAAATCGTGCCAACGGTCAACGGTCAGGATTATCCGTGCTGCACAGGCGGCCGCGGTGCCGCCCCGTCCGAGGACAGTGGAGGAGTATGGGGCTGGGCCGAAAAGGTTGAGGCTGCCAACGACCCCGCCCACGAGGAACATGACGAGATCCGGGATTGGCTCGGACTGGCCGCCGGTGAGACGCTTGACCCTAAAGCCTTTGATGTCGCGGAGGCAGATGACGAGCTGGACCACCTGCGCTGATCCATGGCAGCTGATCCACGGCCACAGAGTGCCTGCCCGCCACCAACGAGCCTTGAGGGAGGACTCCGTGCACACATATCAAGCCCGGGTTCCTTTCCATTTCCTCCGGTCCTCCGTGGTGGCGGCAAGCGTTGTAGTGCTTGCGGCCTGCGCCCACGTTGTGGGCGGCGGCGAACTCCCCGCACCCGGCATCATGCTCGCGGCAGCGGTCCTCACCGGGCTTGCCGCCACCGCAGCCACACGTCTCAGACTCAACTTCCTTGCCCTGACGGCAATTCTCGGCGCCGGACAGCTGGTGCTGCACGAGGTCTTCACGGCCCTGGGCGGTTCCGTGCCGGCAACCGCGTCCGGCATCCCCTCTCTGCACCACACGGGTCCGGGGAGCCTTCCGGTGGCAGGCCAGCTGGACGCCGCCGTGCACCTCCACCAGCTGGACTCCGTTGCCGCCGTGTGGATGCTCTCAGCCCATGCCTTGGCCACCGTCGGAACCGCGCTGCTGCTCGCAAAGGGCGAAACTGCGCTGTGGGCCCTGGCTGCCTGGCTCAGGCCCCTGATCCAGCTGCCGGATGCGGTAAAGCCCGACGCCGTTGCGGCAGCAGCGGTGACCGGCCAGCCGGCGGCCGCCACTCCCCCGCCCTGGCGGAACCTCAGGCAAGACAGCCGGCGCGGCCCGCCTTCCGCCGTCGTGCTTCCCTGACCCTGCCCGTACCGCTGGCCGAAAGCGGTAACGGCCCCCACCCCGCTTATCGGCACTCCGCCTTCGAACAGAACGGGTGCCGCCGAAAGGCAATAATGACCAAGTCCATCCTCCGCCGCGCTCTCTCCGCCACAGCCGTGGCCGCCGGCACCGCAGGCCTTATGCTCGCCGGAACCACCGGCGCGTCCGCGCACGTGGGCGTCACCCCGGATACGACCGCCGCCAATTCCCATGCCCTCCTCACGTTCGGCATCCCGCATGGCTGTGACGGGTCCGCCACCACCAAGGTGACCATCACCCTTCCCGCCGAGCTCAACGACGCCCAGCCCACGGTGAACCCCAACTGGAGCGTGGAAAAGGTGACCGAGCAGCTGCCCGGGCCCAGGAAACTCGCCGACGGCAGCTCCATCACCAAGCGCACCAGCAAGATCGTCTACACTGCCAAGGCCCCGCTGTCCCCTGAACTCCGCGACGCCCTGGTGCTGTCCGCGAAGCTGCCGGACGCCGCGGGGACCACGCTCTACTTCCCCACGCTGCAGAACTGCGAGCAGGGCCAGACCGACTGGTCCCAGATCGCAAAGGCCGGCCAGGATCCGCACTCGCTCGAGGCCCCCGCACCGTCGGTCACCATCACCGATGTGGCCGCCTCGGAGTACCACGATGCCTCCGCCGCTCCTGCCGAAGCTGAGCGGGCCCCAGCAGTGTCCGACGACGGCGCTGCAGCACGCAGCTGGGCCGGCCTGGTTGCCGGCGTGGGAGGGCTCGCGCTGGGCGGCGCGGCGTTCGCCCGCAGCCGCCGCGGAAACACTGTGCCGGTTTCCGCAACGAAGTAGCGCACCGGATTTGATGCCCGGATCATCACAATCCGGGCATCAAATCCCGCTCCGCCCTCGTGGCATCGTTGACTCGGGCAACAGCGGACGCAATGGTGTAGCCATGAGGCCTCAACGAATCAGACACGGACTGGTAATCACGACGGCGGCTGCCGCGTTGGCACTGCTGCTCACGGCCTGCGGTCCAAGCCAGCCGCAGACCCAGGGAACCACCGAGCCGGGGCAGACTTCTGCCAGCCCCGGCAGTTCCGTCGCGGCACCCTCAACGTCCCAGCCGCCGTCGTCCGCTTCAGCGTCTGCTTCAGCGTCTGCTTCTTCCGCGCCGGCGGGGCCCGCGTGGTGCAAGGCCGCCACCCTGACCGCCACCACGGACGCCACGGGCGGCGGGGCCGCCGGCAGCGTCTACATGAAGCTGATCCTGACCAACAGCGGCGCCGCTCCGTGCCTGCTGAAGGGTTTCCCAGGCGTCTCCCTGACGGCGGGCGCCACCGGCGTCCCGATCGGAGCGCCGGCGCAACGGGACGAGTCCGCCCCCGCGGTGGGGCTGCTGCTGGCGCCGGGCCAGGCAGGGACGGCCGTGCTGCGCTACACCCAGGCGGGCAATTACACGAACTGCACCAGGACGCCCGCGGCCGGCTACCGGATCTATCCGCCCGAGGACACGGCCTCGCTGTTCTTCGCCGAGCGCAGGGATGCCTGCACCAATGCCGACATTAAACTGCTGACGATCGGCGCTTTCCAGGCCAAATAGCCCAGCCGGTCAGAAGTCCTGTTCCTAAACCCAAGGATCCTAAGTATCCTTATCGAATCCGTGAGGGTTCTGGATAGTACATACCGGACCCGTTGCAAATGGTCCGCCTGCATCGGGGCCAAGGCCCAGGGGCAGGTTGAGTGTCATGACTTCACTTTGGTTGGACCGCAAAGACACATTCCACACTGACGAATTCCAACCCGGAAGCCGCTACGACACCGTGGTTGCAGGCGCCGGGCTCACCGGCCTGGTCACGGCGCTGCTGCTTGCCCGTTCCGGCAAGAAGGTGGTGGTCCTGGAAGCCCGGGCCCCGGGCGCCGTCACCACGGGTAATACCACCGCGAAGGTCACCCTGCTTCAAGGCACAGTGCTGTCCTCGCTTGCGCATCAGTACCCGCACAAGATGGTCAATGCTTATGTTGAGGCCAACCGGGAGGGGCAGGCATGGCTGATCCGCTACTTCGAATCCCGCAATGTGCCGTTCCAGCTCCGTGATGCTTTCACCTACGCCACCACGCCCCGGGGTGCCGAGACTCTCCGATCGGAAATGACGGCGGCTGCCGCGGCAGGCCTTGACGTGGACTATGTCAGGGACACCGGGCTGCCGTTCCCCGTCAGTGGCGCCCTTCGTCTGACCGACCAGGCCCAGATCAACCCGATGGAGGTTCTTGACGCGCTGATAGAGGACATCCGGTCGCACGGCGGGAGCGTTGTTTCCGGGGTGCGCGTCAGGGATGTCAGCGGTACAGGCCCGGCCGCAGTGGAAACAGATCACGGATCCGTCATCGCCCAGGAGGTGGTGCTTGCCACCGGAACGCCCATCCTGAACCGCGGCCTGTACTTCGCGAAGCTGAAACCGCATCGTTCCTATGCCGCCGCTTTGGAACTGCCGGAATCTCTTGCCCCTCCCCCCGGAATGTACCTTTCTGTGGAGCAGCCCACCCGGTCGCTGCGGGACTATGAATTCCAGGGCCGCCGCCTCCTGCTGGTCGGCGGCAACGGTCATCCGGCGGGCCGGGCCGGATCCCCACAGGCGCACTTGGATGGGGTGCTCCATTGGGCGGGCGTGCATTTTCCGGGTGCGGTGGCTACACACACCTGGTCTGCGCAGGACTATCAGGCCACCAACCTCATGCCCTTCTTCGGCCGGCTACCCCGCGGCCGGGGTCGTATCTTCTTCGGCACGGGCTACAACAAGTGGGGAATGACCAATGCCGTGGCCGCCGCATTGGGGATCTCGGCGGACATTCTGGGCGGCCAGCTTCCGTGGGCCAACACCATCCACCGGCGCGCCACCTCTCCTCCGGGCGTCGCTTCGGCTGCTGCCCTCAACGCCGGAGTGGCGGCCACCCTGGCCAAGGACTGGGGCAAGATGGCGCTGAACCGGGGCCCGAAGGCTGAACCCGCCGAGGGCGAAGGCGTGGTGGTCCGGGACGGCGCCAAGCCTGTGGCGAAGTCAAGGGTCAACGGCGCCCTCTGTGAGGTGTCCGCCGTCTGCACTCACCTGGGCGGAATCGTCCACTGGAACGACAGCGAAAAAAGTTGGGACTGCCCCCTGCACGGTTCCCGGTTCAGCAGTGAGGGCCAACTGCTCGAAGGTCCCGCCACCCGGAACCTGCCGCAGGGCTGACCGAGGGGACGGTGCAGGCAATCCTGTCGGTGGCTTAAGGCATGATGGAGAAATGCAAAGGCAGGAGCTCGCTGCCGGGGATTCCGGTGCACCTTGGGGCGACAACATGGACCGGTTCAGCCGGCCAACGCGGGACTGGTTCCTGAGTGCATTTTCCGCGCCCACACCTGCCCAGAACGGAGCCTGGAACGCCGTCTCCTCCGGTTCCCACGCACTGGTGGTGGCCCCCACCGGTTCCGGCAAAACCCTGGCCGCCTTCCTTTGGGCCCTGGACCGGCTGCTGGTTTCCGCGCCCGCCCCGCCAGAGGAGCTTCCCGGTTTGGCGGCCGCTGCTTCGAGCAGACGGGGCGCTACGCCGAGAGCCAGGGCCCCCAAACGGAAAACACGCGTCCTGTACATTTCGCCGCTCAAGGCGCTGGGTGTCGACGTCGAGCGCAACCTCCGCTCCCCGCTGATCGGCATCACGCAGACGGCCAAGCGGCTGGGCCTCCCGGCCCCGCTGATCACCGTGGGAGTCAGGTCCGGGGACACCACGACGGCGGACCGCCGCTCGCTGCTCAGCCATCCGCCGGACATTCTCATCACCACGCCCGAATCGCTTTTCCTGATGCTCACGTCCAAGGCGCGCGAGACGCTGTCCGACGTGGACACCATCATTGTGGACGAGGTCCACGCGGTGGCCGGTACCAAGCGGGGCGCACATCTGGCCGTGTCGCTCGAGCGGCTTGATGCCCTGCTGACCAAGCCTGCCCAGCGGATCGGCCTGTCGGCCACCGTTGAGCCAAGGGAACTGGTGGCGCAGTTCCTGGCAGGCGCGGCTCCCGTGGAGATTGTGGCCCCGCCGTCGCGCAAGAACTGGGACCTTACGGTGTCCGTCCCGGTGGAGGATATGTCAGATCTGCCGGGCGCGGCGGGCGCCTTCGATTCAGGGCCCGCATCCGGATTGCAGCCACAGGCGTCCATCTGGCCGCATGTGGAGGAAAAGATCGTGGACCTGGTTCTGGCAAACCGGTCCACCATCGTGTTTGCGAACTCCCGGCGGCTGGCAGAGCGGCTGACTGCCCGGCTGAACGAAATCTATTCTGAGCGGCAGCTCATCTCCGTGGGCGGCGGCGGGGATGATCCCGCGGCCGGCTCCGCTCCCACCTCTGTGGCGACGCCCGCCCACATGATGGCACAGGCCGGCAGCACCTCCGGCGCAGATCCGCTGCTCGCCAGGGCACACCACGGTTCTGTCTCGAAGGACCAGCGTGCACTCATTGAAGACGACCTGAAGTCCGGACGGCTCCGCTGTGTGGTGGCAACATCGTCGCTGGAACTCGGAATTGACATGGGCGCCGTTGATCTGGTGGTGCAGGTGGAGTCCCCGCCGTCGGTGGCGAGCGGGCTGCAGCGCGTGGGCAGGGCCGGGCACCAGGTGGGCGAGATCTCCCAGGGAGTGCTGTTCCCGAAGCACCGGGCCGATCTTGTGCACACCGCCATCACCGTTGAGCGGATGCTCGGCGGAAAAATCGAGCGGCTCAGCGTTCCCGCGAATCCCCTGGACATTCTGGCGCAGCAAACCGTGGCAGCCACCGCGCTGGGCAGCATCGATGTGGAGGAATGGTTCGCCACCGTCCGGCGGTCCGCTCCGTTTGCCACGCTCCCCCGGTCCGCCTTTGAGGCCACACTGGACCTTCTTGCCGGACGCTATCCTTCCGACGAATTCGCCGAACTGCGCCCGCGCATCATCTGGGACCGCAACGCCGGCACCATCGAAGGCCGTCCAGGGGCGCAGCGGCTGGCGGTGACTTCGGGCGGCACCATCCCGGACCGCGGCCTGTTCGGCGTGTACATCATCGGCACCGAGACGGAGGGCTCCGGTTCGTCCGGAGCCGCCGGTCCCTCGGGCGGCGCGGCAGATGGGAGGGCTGCCAGCCCGGCTGCGGCGGCCGCCAAGGGCGGGCGGCGAGTGGGCGAGCTGGATGAGGAGATGGTCTACGAATCCCGGGTGGGTGACATCTTTGCCCTGGGCGCCACGAGCTGGAAAATCGAAGACATCACCCACGACCGCGTGCTGGTCTCCCCCGCCTTCGGACAGCCCGGCAAGCTGCCGTTCTGGAAAGGTGATTCCCTGGGGCGGCCGGTGGACCTGGGCCGTGCGCTCGGCGCGTTTGTGCGCGAACTGTCAGCATCCGACGTCGGGCCCGCCACCGAACGCTGCAAGGCCAGCGGTCTGGACGACTATGCCGCGAACAACCTGATCCAATATCTGAACGAACAGAAGCTGGCCACGGAAGTGGTTCCCAGCGACACCACGCTGGTGGTGGAGCGGTTCCACGATGAACTCGGCGACTGGCGCGTCATCCTGCACAGCCCCTTCGGCATGCCCGTCCATGCTCCGTGGGCGCTCGCCGTCGGGCAGCGGCTGCTGCAGCGGTACGGTCTGGACGGCTCCGCCATGGCGGCCGACGACGGCATCGTGCTGCGGGTCCCCATGATGGAAGACGAACCTCCGGGGGCCGAGCTGTTTCTCTTCGATCCTGAGGAACTGGAGCAGATCGTCACGGCAGAGGTGGGCGGCAGCGCCCTGTTCGCCTCGCGTTTCCGTGAATGTGCGGCGCGCGCCCTGCTGCTCCCCCGCCAGACCCCCGGCAAACGTCAGCCCCTGTGGCAGCAACGGCAGCGGTCCGCTCAATTGCTGGATGTCGCCCGGAAGTACCCCACCTTCCCCATCGTGCTGGAAACCGTGCGGGAATGCCTGCAGGATGTCTACGATCTCCCCGCGCTCAAAGACATTGCCGCGTCCATTGAGCGGCGCGAACTACGCATTCTGCAGACCACCACGCAGCAGCCGTCACCCTTCGCCAAGTCCCTGCTGTTCGGGTATGTGGCCCAGTTCCTCTACGAAGGCGATTCCCCGCTGGCTGAACGCCGGGCGGCCGCCCTGGCACTGGACTCCACCCTCCTCAATGAGCTGCTGGGGCGCGTGGAGCTGCGCGAACTGCTCGATGCCAAGGTCATCGAGGAAACCGAGCTTGAGCTCCAGCGGCTGGCGCCGGACCGGCGCGCCCGCGGGGTGGAGGGTGTTGCGGACCTGCTTCGTCTTCTGGGGCCGCTGACGCCGGAGGAAGTGGCCCTGCGGCTGGTGGTTGAGCGTGCCGCGGTGGTTGAGCCTGCCGAAACCGGACCTGCCGCGGTGGTTGAGCCCGTCGAATCCGAGCCTACCGAAACCGGACCCGTCGAGACGGCCCCTGGATCCCGACAAGCTGGATCAACGGGCGTCCAAACCGCCTCCGTAGCGGACGCCTCCACCCATCTGCTCGCCCTGCAGCGGGCCAACCGCGCCATCAGGGTGAACATCGGCGGCGCCGAACGCTTTGCCGCGGTGGAGGATGCCGCACGGCTGCGCGACGCCATCGGGGTACCGCTGCCCATGGGGGTGCCGCTCGCGTTCATCGAGCCGGTGGCGGATCCACTCGGCGATCTGGTCTCGCGCTATGCCCGCACACATGGTCCGTTCACCTCGGCGGAAGCCGCGGCGAGGCTGGGACTTGGCGTCGCCGTCGTCGGTACTGCCCTGAAGCGGCTCGCCGCGGACGGACGCGTGGTGGAAGGCGAGTTCCGCCCCCATGCGGCTCCACCGGAGAGTCGCGCGGATGGCGCCGGAACTGAGAGCACCGGCCCCACACCCGCCATACCTCCGGAAGCCCCCACCCCTGCGAATACCAGCGAGTGGTGCGACGCCGAGGTGCTCCGCAAGCTCCGCCGTCGTTCGTTGGCTGCCCTGCGCGCCGAGGTGGAGCCGGTGGATGCCACGGCGTACGGGCGGTTCCTTCCCGCCTGGCAGAACGTGCGGACGCCGGGTTCGGGGCGCGGGCAATCCGCGCTGCGCGGCCTGGACGGGATTGTCACGGCCATCGATCAGCTGTCCGGTGTGCCCGTTCCGGCGTCGGCCTGGGAACCGCTTGTACTTGCGAGCCGGGTCGCCAACTACCAGCCAGCCATGCTGGATGAACTGATGGCCGCCGGTGAAGTGCTCTGGTCCGGTGCCGGATCCCTGCCCGGCAACGATGGCTGGGTTACCCTGCACATTGCTGAATCGGCCGAGCTGACGTTGAACCCAGCCATCGACTACCAACCGGGCGATTCCCAGCAACGGCTGCTTGCCCACCTGCAGAACAACGGCGGCGGTTACTTTTTCCGCCAGCTGACGGACATCGCCGGCGGCATGGACTCGGTCCTGAGCGACCAGGATGTGGTGTCCTCGCTCTGGGATCTGGCGTGGGCGGGCCGGATCACGGGCGATACTTTTGCGCCCGTACGGGCGCTGATCGCCGGAGGCCACACAGCGCACCGGCAGGTTGCCCGGGCACCCCGGGCCCGGGCCCTCCGCATGAGCAGACTGGGGCGATCGCATGGTACCGGGTTGCTGGGATCGCCAGGACTCACGGGCGGACGCTACGGCTCGGTCACCGGGACCGCGCCCACACCCCCACTGGCTGCCGGGCGCTGGTCCGCGCTGCCGTCCCCGGAGCTGGATCCCACCATCCATGCCCGCGCCACTGCCGAGCTCCTGCTGGACAGGTACGGCGTGGTGACGCGGGGCTCAGTCATGGCCGAACAGATCCTGGGCGGCTTCGGGCTGATGTACAAGGTACTGGCCCGTCTGGAGGAGGCCGGGCGCTGCCGTCGCGGCTACTTCATCGAGCACCTCGGCGCGGCGCAGTTTGCCGTTCCCGCCACGGTTGACCGGCTGCGCTCCTATGCCGAGGACACCCAGCTGGCCAAACCGGACCCCGTGGCGCTGGCCCTCGCCGCCACCGATCCCGCGAACCCTTACGGTGCCGCCCTGCCCTGGCCGGCTCCCAATGTGGAAGCCGGCAGCGGCCACCGCCCCGGGCGGAAAGCAGGGTCGCTGGTGGTGATGGTCGACGGCGCGCTGGTGCTTTATGTGGAACGCGGCGGTAAGACCTTGCTCGTTTTCAGCGACTTGACGCCGGTCCTGGCGGGAGCCGCGGCGGCCCTGGTAGATGTGGTCAAACGCGGAGCCGTGGACAAACTAATCATGGAAAGAGTCAACGGACACGGCATCCTGGACACCCCGGTGGCAGCCGCACTCACGGCGGCCGGCGCCTATTCCACTCCGAAAGGACTGCGGATCCGTGCCTGAGGCGCCCGGGCCGGAAGGCGCTGACCCTTCGGCGCCTGTGCCTGTGCCGGTGTCTGAGCACCTTATTGCGATTCCTGCGTCGGAGGTCCACCATGCCTGAGGGAGACTCGGTTTTCCGTGCGGCCGCACAGCTGCATGGAGCACTGGCCGGCCAGGTGCTGACGGCCTCCGATTTCCGCGTGCCGCGATTTGCCACGCTGAATCTGACGGGCTGGACTGTTAACGAAGTGGTGCCCCGCGGAAAGCATCTGCTGATGCGCCTGCACGGCCCTGCCAATGAGCGGCTCACCATCCATTCGCATCTGAAGATGGAAGGCAGCTGGCATGTCTACCCGTGGGGAGGCCGCTGGCGGAAACCGGGTTTCACCGCGCGGTGTGTGCTTCGCACGTCGGCGGCAGATGTCGTTGGATTCGCCCTGGGCCTGCTGGAAGTAATCCGGACCGAAGACGAACACACCGTGGTGGGGCATCTTGGTCCGGATCTGCTGGGGCCGGACTGGGATCCTGCCGAGGCAGAGCGCAGGGTGGCAGCTGCTCCAGAAGTTCCCATCGGCGTCGCGCTGCTGGACCAGCGGAATCTTGCGGGCATCGGCAACATCTACCGCTGCGAAGTGTGCTTCCTTGCGGGTGTGCACCCTGCGTCCCCGGTGTCAGCCGTGGCGGATCTGCCCGGCGCTGCTGATTTGAGGGCCATGTTCGCGGATGCCAAACAGCTGCTCGAGGCCAATCTTGGCCCGGGGCGCCGGACTACCGTCCTTGATTCACGCGGCCTGCCGGTTGGCCGGGCTGCCCAAGGGCCGGGCGGTGCCCCAACCCATTGGGTCTACGGCCGCGAACACCAGCCGTGCCTGCGCTGCCGAACTCCGATCCGCCGCGGCGTGTTGGGAAAGCCGGGCAGCTCCGGCCAAGGGGACGCCGAGGAACGGGACATCTACTTCTGCCCGAATTGCCAGCCGCTGTTCGGCGCGCAAGCCGATTCATGACGCGCTCCTTGTCTGGCGACTCGCGGATTCCCTGGCGACACGGGAAATCCGGCGTCAGCAGGGAATCTGCGAGTCGTCAGGCTGAAACCGTGCCGTCAGGAGGCCATCACGGGGGGCCGCGTCGTCATCCCGAACTAACGTTGCCTCCGCGCCAGCAGACCCGGGCACCGTGAACCTCGGCAGCAGCAGCTGAACCAGCGGACCGATCGCCAGCGCGTAAACCACCGTGCCCACGCCCACGGACCCGCCCAGCAGCCACCCCACCCCCAGCACCACCACTTCGATCAGTGTGCGGGACACCCGGACAGACCATCCGGTGCGCCGGGCCAGGCCCGTCATGAGGCCGTCGCGGGCACCTGGTCCAAAACGCGCTCCGATGTAGCAGGCGGAGGCGATGCCATTGAGCACCACCGCGCCGGCCAGCATGCCGACCTGTCCGCCCAGATGCGAAAACTCCGGAATCAGGGCGAGCCCGATATCCGCGAAGACACCCACGAGCACGGCATTGCACAGTGTCCCGAAGCCGGGCCACTGCCGCAGCGGAATCCAGAGCAGCAGCACCAGGAAACTGAGAATTATGACCACAACCCCGATGCTCAGACCTGTCTTGCCGGCCACGCCCTGGTGGAACACATCCCACGGGTCCAGGCCCAACCCGGCGCGGATGAACATGGCCAGGGAAATGCCATACATGGCTAGGCCTGTGAAGAGCTGTACGAGTCTGCGGGTCATCATGAAACCATCATTCCGGAAAACTGGCCTTGTATTCCATAGCCAGTTTGAGATACTGGCCTTATGCCCGGCTCACTGAATCCCACCGCACTGGCCCGTCTCCTGGGCCAGTGGAACCACGGCGGCGCGGCCGCCTACCGCGAGCTGGCCGACGTCGTGCGTCTCCTCATTCTGGACGGACGTGTGGCGCTGGACACCGCACTGCCGAGTGAACGGACGCTGTCCGAAGCACTGGGTGTCAGCCGCACCACCATCACTGCCGCCTATGCGAACCTGCGCGAGCAGGGTTTCCTCAGCAGCGGCCAGGGCTCCCGCGGACGCACCTGCCTGCCAAACCGAACCGGCAGAACCGGAGGGGCCGGAACCACCAGCGCACCTGGCCTCCCGGCCCCGGACGGTGTCATCGATCTGGCGTACGCATCACTCCCGGCGAGCGGTGAAGTGGTGCACCGGGCTTTCGCTGCCGCGCTGACCGAGCTGCCGGCCATGCTGCCGGGCTTCGGGTACGACGTCCTGGGCGTGCCGGCCCTCCGCGAAGCCATCGCCGCCCGGTACACGGCCGCCGGCGCACCGACTACGGCGGGCCAGATCCTCGTGACATCGGGCGCGCAGCATGCGCTGAACATTGTGCTCCGCACGTTGGCCGGTCATGCGTCTCCCGGGCACGCGCTGGCCGGGCACGCGCTGGCCGGGCACGCCGCCGGGCGCCAGGACAAGGTGCTGGTGGACCATCCCACGTACCCGAACGCGTTGGACGCCATCCGCGCGGCGGGCTTCCGGCCCGTTCCGGTGGCGCTACCGCCTGCACAGGAAAGGGGTGCCCCGGAATCTGGCTGGGACATGGACGCCATGGAGGCCGCGCTCTTGCAGCAACGACCCAAAATGGCCTACGTGGTGCCTGATTTCCATAACCCCACCGGACGGCTGATGCCGGACGCCCAGCGGCGCCGGCTGGTCCGGGCGGCCGCGGCGTCGGGCACGGTACTGGTAGTGGACGAAACGCTGCGGGAACTTAATCTCGACGGCGGCGTTGCGGCTCCGCTGGCAGCGTTCAGCCCGGCGGTGGTGTCCATCGGATCGCTCAGCAAGTCGCACTGGGCCGGTCTCCGCACCGGCTGGATCCGCGCCGGCGAAGATCTTGTCCAGCGTTTCGCCGCCATCCGCACCACCATGGATCTGGGCGGGCCGGTGGTGGAGCAGCTCGCGGCCGCGCATCTGGTCCGCGACGTCACGGAGCCGCTGCCGGCCCGGCTCGCCGCGCTCCGCGGGAACAGGTCCGCGTTGCTGGAACTGCTCGGCGCCTACCTGCCACGCTGGCAGACCGAGATGCCCGACGGCGGCCTGACGGTCTGGTGCCGACTGCCCGCACCCTGCAGCACGGCGTTGACTGTGATTGCCCCCGAGTTCGGCATCCGGCTGGCAGCAGGACCACGGTTTGGAGTGGGTGGCGCATTTGAACACTACGTCCGCGTCCCGTACACGCTGCCGCCGGACCAGCTGGAGACCGCGGTATTGGCGCTGCGCTCTGCCCAGGACCGTCTGGACGCGGCCCCGCAGCTGCGGCGGACCCTGAAAGACCTGCCTTCCGCAGCCATCGCCTGATGTACGGTTGCCCGCCCAAGTAGCTCGCAGTTGTTGTCGTTTTGAGCGTCCAGAACGACAACAATTGCGAGTCAGTTGGGCCGCCCCTAGCCCTGGGCTGGCGGGGGGCCGGCTGCGCGTCCCATGCGTTGCTTCGCCGTGTTGCTTCCGGGACCGACGGGTATGTGCGCCGTGGCCTTGGCCAGGCCAAAGAGCGGCATGCCGTTGTAAACAACCTCGATCCCGCTGGCGGGCACCTGGTACGTCTCATGCCAAACGCCCACGTCCCCGCTTCCTGAAAGCTCCTTCATGAATCGCCGCCAGGGCTCCAGATGGGGAGACTCCCTGTCCGCTGCGAATCTTCGAAGATGTTCCGGACTCTCCCAGTAGCTAAGCAGGATCGTGGTGCGCCCGAACCACTGCTCGCACCCCAGCATCCCTGACTCCGGAGTATTCGCAAGGTGCCGGAGCATCCTGGGCATTGCTGCGGCCACCCTGGCGACAGTCCCGAACTTCCACCATCGGTTGGCGCGCATGCCGATCAAGAATACGGTCAGCGATTCGCGCCCCGGGTCCGCAGTAAAGCGTCCCGGGAAAACCTCCTGTGCCATGACGGCTCCTTTGCATCGTGAAATGTTTCATAACTACGTTATGAAACAAGGTTATGAAACAATGAACGGCATGGCAAGACCTATCGTGCATGACGACTCCCTGAGGCAAAGACTTCTGGCGGTAACCGCAGATCTCGTTGACCGAGAAGGACCCTCCCGGGTCACGCTGCGGGACGTCGCAGCAGCTGCGCAAACTTCAACCACGGCCGTCTACTCGCTCCTGGGAGGAAAATCACAGCTACTCACGGCGGTGGTGGACAACGGGTTCCGCTCGTTCCACTACTCCCAGCTGGCCGCAGCGGGCGGCGGACTGCATGCTCTGGGCCTGGCGTACAGAGCCTGGGCGTTGGAGCACCGGGCCCTGTACCGGCTGATGTTCGGCGGCGCCCTGGCAGCCTATGTGGATTACCGGCCAAGCCCGGACGTGGCCGCAGAAGCCATGGTCCCGCTGATCGAGGCCGTGGCTTCGGCCCAGGCCGACGGCACGCTCCGGAATGCCAGCGTGGATACCGTGGCCTCAGCCATCTGGGGCCAGGTCCACGGGCTCGTGAGCCTGGAACTCGCACAGCTTGGCTCGCCTGAAACCAAGTGGGAGGCCATTTACTCCTCGGCCTTGGACGCCGTAACCCGCGGCTGGGCTGCCTGACATGTCCGCCGCGACGATCGTGTCGACGCACTGTTTCCCGTAACGGCTCAACACCGGCGACGCGCGAACCTTCCGGCGCCACGCAAACGGGCGGGCGATACCCGAATCCGAGTGTCGCCCGCCCATTTGCGTGGCCTGAGGTAATTTGCGTGTCTTTGGGGGTACTAGGCGAGTTCTAGGCGTAGACCTTTTCGAAGAAGCCGCCCCACGCCTTGGAAGCTGCGCCGGAGTCGCCGCTGCCGCTGAAGTCGTGGACGGTCATGCCGACCGGCGCCTCGAAGGAGTTGCGGCCGAAGAACCGGTACATGGCATCCCCGGTCCTCAGTCCCAGGAAGTGCTCATTCGAGAAGTCCACTTCGCCGGAAAGCCGCCCAACGCCGTCGAGCTCCAGTTCCACAGTGTCACCCTGCGATACCCGAATCCGAGTGTCGCCCGCCCATTTGCGTGGCCTGAGGTAATTTTCGGCCGCCGTCAAGCGGTTCGAGCACATGCTCCAGCTGGTTGAACCAGGCGTCCGGGCCCTCCATCCGGGAGACCCGGTGATTCGGGTAGTCATCCACCGTGGTGACCGCGGGCCACTCGTCGGTGGGGAACATCCAGGCCGGCGTGTGGTTGGTGACGGCCTCCCAGACGCGCTCCGGGGTGCCGGGCAGTTCTGCGTCGAAAACGATCTCGAATTTGCGGTTATCAGTCATTGTCCTGCTCCTTTTTGCTTTCAGTTACGGCATTCTTGATTGGATTGAGGGTCGGATGAAGGGCGACTACGAGCCGGTGCTTACGCGCGCCGCCCGCCGCGGTGGAGGCTCCGTCGTCGTGATACTTGTCCACGAGCCGACGGCAACGCCGAGCTCCTCGGCAAAAACTGCGCGGTCAGCAGCCAAGCGGAACGTGATCTCGCCGTCGATCGCGAAGGTGGCGAGTTTCCGTTTGGCGGCCGCAGCTCCGGCGATCAGCTTGCCCATTTCCTGGACTGTACGGCCGGCGAGCGCCAGCAGCCAGAAGGCGGAAAAGCGGTCCGAGAACCGGAGCGGATCCGGAGCCACAGATGCCAACGCCACCGGAGAAATCAGGTAGGAAGCTGCCGTTGCCTGCAGCACCCGCTCGGTAACGCTGCCCTTGCGGCGTTCCTCCACCAGCGCACCAGGCCATGGCGCTCGAGGGCCTTCAGGTGATAGTTGACCTTCTGCCTCGGCAAGCCCACGCTGGCGGCAAGCTGGGTTGCCGAACCGGGCTGGGCCAGCTCCTGGAGGATGCGTGTGCGGATCGGGTCCAGCGACGCTTCCGCCGCAGCCGGGTCCTCAATCACTTCGATGTCCAGCATGCTTCCACTATGTCGTCGGCTGGTGGATCCGCCGGCGAACCCGGAAGCCTGCGGGTTCGCCGAGTTTCCGGCGAGCCCGGGGCGCAGAAGGAGAAAGTAGAATGGACCGGTGATGCAATCCCCCCTCCCTGTGCGCGACGGCGTGAACGCGACCCGCCTCCGCCTCCCGGACGACGGGCCGTGGGCCACTGCGATGGACTACATGATGCACCGCTGGGGCCACATCGATCCGCAGGGCATCGAGGACAGGTTCGACGCCGGCGAGATCGTGGGCGAGGGCGGCCGCCCTCTGGACCGGGGCACCCTCCTCGAGGACCACACCTTCATTTGGTACTACCGCACGCTCCCGCCGGAGGCCCGCCTGCCCGTGGAACTGAAAATCCTGCATCAGGACGATCACATCCTGGTGGTGGACAAGCCGCATTTCCTCCCCACCACGCCCGGCGGCACCTACATCCAGGAGTCCGCGCTGGTCCGGCTCCGGAACCAGCTCACTCTCCCCGACCTCATCCCCATGCACCGCCTGGACCGCATGACCGCCGGCATCCTGCTGCTCTCCACCAACCCGGAAACCCGCGGCAACTACCAGGTGCTGTTCGAGAAACGCCAGGTCCAGAAAGAATACGAGTGCGTTTCCGCAGCCGAACCTGCCGCCGGGTACCCCGCCGTCGGGTTTCCCGTGGTGGTCCGCAACCGGATGACCAAGTCCCGCAGCTACCTGCTCGCCGAAGTGATCGACGGCGAACCCAATGCCGAGACCCGCATTGAACAGGTGAAAACGTACGACGGCGGCGCTTCCGCCGGTTCTGCACGTCGCCGGGCGTTGTACCGCCTTGAGCCGCACTCGGGGAAGACGCACCAGTTGCGGGTGCACATGGCGTCGCTGGGGCTGGGGATCGTGAACGACTCGTTCTATCCGGAGCTGCTGGACAAGGCACCGGACGACTACACCAAGCCGCTCCAGCTCCTGGCCCGCGGCATCCGGTTCGTGGATCCCATCAGGAATGAGCCGGTGGAATACCGCAGCGGGCTTGAGCTCAGCGAAGCGCCAGCACCTCACGGAAGATCCCGGCAGTCTCCTCGCTGAACAGCACGAACTCCACCAGCGTCAATCCGGCCCGCGGTGAGCCGGATGCGTACTCTCGGACGGAGTCGAACGCCACCTCCGCAACCTCGCGGGCATCCCAGCCATATACTCCGGCGCTGATCGCAGGAAAAGATACCGAGCGGGCGCCCAGGCCTTCCGCGACAAGAAGGCTCTCGGTGAAGCAGGAAGCCAGCAGTGCGGGATCAGACTCCCCGGCGTGACGGTTCGGGCCGACGGTGTGGATGACCCAGCTCGCCGGGAGCCGGAAACCTGGTGTGGCCACGGCGGATCCCACCGACAGACCGTCCGGATACTCGGTGGCCCTGAGCCTGCGACAGGCCGCCAGCAGCCGCGCACCGGCGGCCCGGTGGATGGCCCCGTCCACACCACCGCCGCCCAGCAAAGAAGAATTGGCCGCGTTGACGATTGCGTCAACGTGCCGGGTGGTGATGTCATCCTGAACGATCGAGATCCGCATGGGGCCAGTCTTCCACTGCTGCACCCAGCCCGCGAGTACCCGGGGCCCGGATATCGGCACGCAAATGCGGTACTTTGTGCCAATGGACTTGGGCAACGCTGATGGCTGGGGTGCTGCGATCTATTTCTGGATCATGCCGCTTGTCCTTGGCGACGCCATTTTCCCGCCCATCCCGTCAGAAATGGTGGTGATCACCGGCGGGGCGCTCTCAGCCGAAGGCCGCGCCAACCTGTTCTTGGTGGGCGTTCTGGCAGCGCTGGCTTCGTGGATCGGCGACGTGGTGGTGTTCCAGCTTTTCAAACGCCGGCTCGGCCATGTGCTGGACCGCTGGCGCTGGGGGCGGAAGGTTCACCACGGCATCCACCAGGCCATCGCAAAGGCCGGTCGCTCGTCCACGTACGGGACCATCATCGGGGCGAGATTCCTCCCGGGCGGCAGGCTGGCCACTTCGGCGGCCGCAGGGATCGCAGATGTCTCCACCCGCGGCTTCAGTTTCTGCGCTGCCCTGGGCGCGGTGCTGTGGGCCGTGTGGCTGGTGGGTCTGGGCTACTTCACCGGATCGGCCACCAGGCTGCCGTTCTGGGCCAGCTCGCTGATAGGCGTTGGCCTCGGGCTGGTGATCGGCGCCGTCGTGGGAATCATTGTCACGCGGAAGCGGGGCAGCCGCTCCCCCGTGGATGAGCCCGCTCCCGGTGATTGAGCTTGTGAAATCCACGGGGGCCGCAGGCCCGGCCACCGTGACGTCAGACGGGCGCCCAGCGGCCGCGGTTCCGGCGGAGAACGGACAGCGAGCCGGTCAGCGCAACGCGTTCGACGGCGTCGCGCATCATCGCTGCTGATTCGAGCGCCTGGTGATTCTCACCGTTGTACTCGGTGGGTTCCACCAGGAAGCGGAGGTTCAGCTGCGGAACACCGCCGGAGAGGTCCAGCTGGTTCGCCTCCACATGGTGGCGCGTGCCCAGGGCCTCGACGGCAGCGGCCATCACGGTCTCCGGAGGGTTGCCCGGCTTGAGCCCGGTGATCTTGAGTCTGGTCTGGAACGACGGCATGGATCTACCCTAACCGTGCAGGGCTACCCGGTGTTACGGAGGCCTGCCGCTACTCCGTTGACGGTGATGAGCATTGCGCGCTGGAGGCGTTCGTCGATCTCGGCGCCGGAGATGGTCCCCCCGGCGGCAGCCTCCGCTCGGACGCGGCGCAGCAGTTCCACCTGCAGGTAGCTGATGGGGTCAAGGTACTGGTCCCGGATCTCGAGCGAGCGTTTCAGCTCCGGCTGGGCATCCAGCAGCACGTTCTCGCCCGTGAGGTGCTGGATCTCGGTGACCGTGAGCTCGTACTCGGCACGGATGGCCCGGAACACGTGATGCAGCTCTTCCGGCACCAGAGTGGACACGTAGTAGCCGGCGATGTCCAGGTCAGTCTTGGCCAGCGTCATTTCCACGTTGGACAGCACCGAGCGGAAGAAGTGCCAGTTGTCCATCATCTCGGCGAGCTGGGCCGAGTTGCCGGCCTCGCGGGCAGCCTTGAGCCCGGAGCCAACCCCGAACCAGCCCGGCACGATCTGCCGCGACTGGGTCCAGCCGAACACCCAGGGGATGGCGCGCAGCCCGCCCAGACCTGCCCCGGAATCCGGGCGCTTGGACGGCCGGGAGCCGATGTTCAGCGAACCCAGCTGTTCCACCGGGGTGGAGGCCAGGAAGTACGCCGGCAGGTCGGGATCGTCGATCAGCGTGCGGTAGCGGTCAAAGGCGGCGTCGGAGACGGTTTCCATCACATGCCCGTACCGCTCGCGCTGGTCTTCCGAGGTGCGCGGGGTCCGGTGCAGCGCGGAGCCCTGCATGACGGCCGCCAGTGAAAGCTCCAGGTTTTCGCGTGCCAGCTCCGGCAGGGAGTACTTGTCCGAGATGACCTCGCCCTGCTCGGTGAACTTGATCTCGCCTTCCAGGACGCCGTTGGGCTGCGCCATGATGGCGTCATAAGTGGGCCCGCCGCCGCGGCCCACAGAGCCGCCGCGGCCGTGGAACAGGCGCACGCGGACACCGTGCTTGGCGGCAACATCACGCAGTTTGCGCTGGGTCTTGTGGATTTCCCACTGGCTGGTCATCACTCCGGATTCCTTGTTGGAGTCCGAGTATCCGAGCATGATTTCCTGGACATCCCCGCGCAGACGGACCAGCTCACGGTAGGACGGATCAGACAGCAGAAGGTCCACGATCTCCGCGGAGGCCCGCAGTTCTTCAACAGTTTCCAACAGGGGCGCGAAGCCGATCCTGGCGTACGGGGCCTCACCGAACAGGCTTACCAGGCCGGCCTCGCGGGCCAGCACGGCGGCGGCCAGGACGTCGTCGGCGCCGCGCGTCATGGAGATGATGTACGTCTCGATGACGTCGGGGCCATAGGTGCGCAGGGCGCGCCGGATCTCACGGAAGACGTCGTACGTGCCGTCAGCCACGCCGTCGAGCTTAATCGGGTGGCCCGACAGCGGGCGGCGGGATGCCAGTTCCGCGCCCAGCACCTCGAAGCGCTCCGCGCGGCTGAGTTCGGCGTACCTGATACCCGGGCCGCCCAGGCGGTCCATAAGCTGGCCGACGGCGTCGTGGTGGTGGTCGGCATGCTCGCGGATGTCCAGCGTGGCGAGGTGCAGGCCGAAGGAGGCGATGGCGCGGCGGACCCGGGCCAGGGCGCCGTCCGCTGCGAGCGCCGCGGAGTGGTTGCGGAGCGAAAGTTCCAGCAGCTCGAGTTCGGTGAGCAGCTCTGAGGTGGCGGTGTAGTCACGGCCGGGTTCGTGCGCCGAGCCCGCAGCTACCCGCTTGGCGGTGTTGATCAGCTTGGCCTTGATGCAGGTCAGCTTCAGCCGGTAGGGCTCCTGGGCGTTGAGCTCGAGAACACGACGGTCCAGGCCGGGCAGCTTCTTGAGATCCACGTCGATCGAGTCGAGCAGCGCCTGGTCAGCCCCGGCCAGTGCGGTGGAGTTGGACAGGATGGAGATGAGTTCGTCGATCATGGCGATGCTGATCCGGACGGCGTGCTGGTTCTGGATCTGCAGGATCTCGCGGGTCACGGCGGCCGTGACGTTGGGATTGCCGTCGCGGTCGCCGCCGATCCAGGAGCCGAACTTGATCGGGGCATGATGGGCCGGCAGGATGACGCCGTGCTCGCTGAGCAGCTCCGACAGGTCCGTGAGCATCTCCGGCATGGCGTCGGTGAGGATGCTGCTCAGGTAGTAGATGGCGTTGCGTGCCTCATCCACGGGGGTGGGCCGGACCTGGCGGAGTTCGTCCGTCTGCCACATCTGGTCAATGACCTCGGACAGCTGCCGGTCCTGGCGGCGGCGCGCGGACGTGCCCTCGGCGGTGGACTCAGCCAGCACATCGGAGAGCTTGCGGATCTTGTCCAGCACCGAACGGCGCGACGCCTCTGTGGGGTGCGCGGTGAAAATCGGGCGGACGTCCAACTCATTGACGACGTCCTGCAGCACGGCGGGTCCGGCCTGGCCGGCGATATCGGTAACTGCCTTGGCCAGCCAGCCGTCCTTTTCCTTGCGGGTACGCAGCCCCCGGACCCGGTGGACCTGCTCGGCGGCATTCACCAGGTGGAAGTAGAACGCGAACGCGCGCACAAGGTCGGTTGCCTGCTCAAGCGGCAGCGAGGCGAGCAGCTCGCGGACCTGGGCAACGACGTCGTGCGCGCTCCAGGGGCCCGTGGCATCGGCTCCGCCGCGGGCGGCTTCCTTCGATTCCTTGGTCAGCAGGCGCACCTGCTCCACCAGTGCCAGGAGCTCGGGCCCGTGCTGGCGGACCAGCGACTCCCCCAGCAGGGTCGATACCCGGCGTACGTCTGCCCGCAGTTCGGAAGCGAGGTCTGAGCCGGAATTCATTGCAGTGTCAGCCATGGAAACGTTTCTTTCGAGGGTTCGGACGTGGCTCGTACACTGCGCTGGATACTGTGAGCCGGGTTACGTGTTCCTATGGGATGTTACCCGCAGCCGCCGCGCCGTGGGGAATCCGTCTCAGATACTGTCCGGCTGGTACTGCGCCTGGTATTCCTCATGGATCCTGCGCCAGGCAGGCAGTTCAGTCTCCATCCAGGGCGGCCAGTCCGCTTCCCTGCCCTCCAGCGCCTCCTGCAGATGGTCCAGGTGCACATGCCAGCCGGCCAGGCTCATGGTCACGGCATCATCCGGCGCGGAAACGATATTGGTGAACGTGAGGCGGGTGCCCTGCTTGCTTCCGCCGCCTGCAGTGTCCGGAACACGCACGATGGCGGCCTCCAGCTCCCAGCGCAGCAAGCCGTGCTGGCTGTTGCTGTGTTCAAAGAGGTGCGGAGGCTCCGAGCGGAGCACCTCGCCGTGCCACCACTCGAGTTCGCCGTCCTCACCGTTGAGCCACTGGAGGCTGAACTCGGAGCCTGGCTGGGCAGAGCCGCGGGCGGCCGCCCACCATTTGGACGTCTGGGCGGGATCGGTAATCGCCGCCCAGACCGCTTCAACGGGGTGCGCATATTCGCGGACGAACGTCAGCCGCACCGTGCCGTCGTCGAGGCGTTCCAGCGTGCCCAGCGGGTGGCGGCTCATGTCCTTGTTGATGCTTTCGTTGGCCTTGTTTGCGGCGATGCCGCTACGGTAGCGGTCCAGCCAGCCTGCGAGTTCGTTGAAGGGCGCGGCCGCCAGCGAGTAGATGCGCTGCTGGCCACGGGGCTCGACCAGCACGAATCCTGCTTCCCGCAACAGCCGCAGGTGTTTAGACGTGCCGGGCTGGCTGAGTCCGAGCAGCTCCACGAGTTCCCCAGTGCTGCGCGGCTGCTCCAGGAGGAACTCCAGAATCCTGCGGCGCTGGGGTTCCACCAGCATCTCGAATGCCTTTTGCATCAAATGAGTCTACTACGCAGTTATATAACCGGCAAGTTATTTTGAGGAGTGCCCGGCTCCCGCGACGCGGATCCGGGGATGGGTCCGGCGCTACTCTTCCCCGCCGACAGTATTTGACATATCTTGAACTGTCTTTGACAAAACCTGTCGATGCAAACCGTGCCGATTCTGCGCCCATTCCGCCCCGAGGAGCCACCGTGATCCCTGCACCGCCCTTCCCCGCTCTTGATGCCCGAACCGACAGGGCTGGACGCAGCCCGCTGGTGGCACTGACGCTGATCTTCGGCCTGCTTTTCGCCGGACTCGTGGCGCAGTCGGCTTCCGCGCCGGAATCGCAAGCGGCCCCGCCGCTCACCTTTTTGCAGGCCATGGCCACACAGAACGGTTCGACGGCGGCGGTGACGGGTTACGTCGTCGGGCAACCGACAGCGGCCACCACTGTTATCCGGAGCGGTTTCAACGCCGACACAGCCATCGCGGTCGCCGACACAGCCGCAGAGACGAACACCGCCAGGATTCTCTACCTCCAGGTGACCACGGCCTTCCGCACGCAGTTCGGCCTGGTGAGCAACCCGTCCCTCATGGGCAAAAAGATCGAGGTGACCGGCCAGCTGACCGCATACTTCTCGCACCCGGGACTCAAGAGCCCCAGCAGCATGGCCACTGCCGGCGGCACCACGCCGGCTCCGACGCCCGCCCCCACACCGACGCCGGGTGACTACTACGGACCGGCCGCCGGCAAGACCGGAACGGCGCTGAAGAGCAGCCTCCACCAGATCATCTCGGTACAGCAGAAGCTCAGCTACGACCAGGTGTGGGATGCACTCAAGGACACGGACCAGGACCCCGCCAACAGCACCAACGTCATCCTTCTGTACACGGGGCGTTCGCAGCCCAAGAGCACCAATGGTGGCGGCGTGGACGACTGGAACCGCGAGCATGTCTGGGCCAAGTCCCACGGCGGCTTCGGCACAGCCACAGGACCGGGCACCGACGTCCACCATCTGCGGCCCACTGACGTAACGGTCAATTCGGACCGCGGCAACAAGGACTTCGACATGGGCGGTACCCAGTCCGTGGAGGCGCCCGGCAACTACACCGACGCCGATTCCTGGGAGCCCCGCAACGTTGTCAAGGGCGACGTAGCACGGATGATCATGTACATGGCTGTCCGCTACGAGGGCGGCGACGGCTTCGCCGACCTTGAAATGAACAACTCCGTCAGTAACGGCACGGCGCCGTACATGGGCAAGATGAGCGTCCTGCTGGAATGGAACCGGATCGATCCGCCGGACGCATTCGAGCAGCGCCGGAACCAGCGCATCTTTGAGCAGTGGCAGGGCAACCGCAACCCCTTTGTGGATCACCCGGAGTACGCGAACTCCATCTGGAGCTAACGCCGCCAATCAGCCCAACCGGGTAGCAGCAGACGCTGTTTTGAGCCCGGCGCCCTCATAAGGACGTCTGCTGCTACCTACTTGGCGGCGGGGCGGGGCGGGGCGGGGCGGAATTCCTGACTCCCGCATAGGGTTAACGCCAAGGCAGCCATTCATCACCCTGGAGGAACCATGAGCACCCCCGCAGACGCGCAGCTGGACCGCTGGAACCGGTTCCGGAACAGCCGCAACGCGGCCCTCGCCACGGAGCACGGCTGGCTGACGCTCACATCCTTCCAATGGCTGGAAAGCCAGCCAGCCGCCGTCGAACTCGCCCCGGGACTGTGGTCCACGGACGGCACGACGGCGACACTCACCGCCGTGGGACAGGACGGGCTGACGCTTGTGGAAACCGGCGAGGCCGTGGAAGGCACCATCACGGCGACGCTGGCCGACGAGGAGTCCCTCATGTGGGTGCAGTACGGCGGTGCGGACGGCAAGCAGGTAGTGGTGGAACTCGCCATGAGGGCAGACAAATACGCCGTCCGCACACGGGACGCGAAGTCCCCGGTGCTCACCGGGTTCGACGGCGTTCCCACCTTCGGCTACCGCCCTGATCTGGTGATCGAGGCCAGATATGAGGCGTATCCGGAACCTGTTGCCGTACCGATCGGGACGGCGAACCCGTTGGTTGACGGCATGCACGAATCAGTGGGCGAGGTGGTGTTCCGGATCCCTGGAACTGACCACGAATACCGGCTTCAGGCAGAGGACGAAAAGCTCGGCGCCCTGACCGTCACGTTCCACGACGGCACCAACGCAGGCCCCGACGGAGACGGAGAAACAGCCGAATGGCGCAAGGTCGCCACCGCACGGCCCCGCCCGGATAGCACCGTGATCCTGGACTTCAACCGGGCCATCAACTACCCCAGCGCCTTCACGCCATACGGCACGTGCCCCATGCCCGTGAAGAACAACAGCCTCGACGCGAAGATCGAGGCCGGCGAAAAACAGCCGTCTTCCGGCGATTGAGCCGGGGCCACGACCGCCGGGTTCCCTGACCGGGCCTGCGAAGTCAGGGGGCGGGTGGGGAGCGAAGTCCAGGGCTCGGCAAGCTCAACCACCGGGCAACAGTTCGACCAGCGCTAAACGATCGCGGAGACCCCTGTGACGGCGCGGCCCACGATCAACGTGTTGATCTCATACGAGCCCTCATAGGTGTAGATGGCCTCGGCGTCCGCGAAGATCTTGGCCATCCGGTAGTCGGTCACAATCCCGTTGCCGCCCAGAATCGACCGTCCCAAGGCCACCGTTTCGCGCATCCGCGCGCTGATGTAGGACTTGGCAAGCGCAACCTGCGGCATGTCGGCACCGCTGAGCCGGTGCCCGGTGAGGTCATCGTTTTCGTCGTCCTGCAGCTGCGCTATCCGCACCATCATGCCCATGCTCGCCACCGCGTTTCCCAGCATCGTGACCAGCTGCTGCTGGATGAGCTGAAACTTCGCCAGCGGCCTGCCGAACTGCTGACGTTCGACGGCGTACTGCCGGGCGACGTCGAACGCCGCCAGCTGCTGCCCCACCGCCTGCCACGCCACCAGGATCCTGGATCCGCGCAGCAGTGCGTTGGTGTCCTCGAAGCTGTTGATGCCGGCAAAGCGGTCGGCCTCGGAAACACGTACGTCCTCGAACACGATGTCCGCATTCTGCACGGTGCGCAGGGCGATCTTGTTCTCGATTTTCCGCCGGCCCACCCCCGGCAGGGTGGCGTCCACAACGAAGCCGCGGACCGAGCCGTCGGCCTCGTCCAGCGCCCACACCAGCATGTAGTCGCAGAACGTCCCGTTCCCGATCCAGCGTTTGGCGCCGTTAAGCACCCAGCAGTCACCGCCGTCGTCGGCACCTCCTGTCAAACCCGATATCCGGCGGGCCCGGGTCTCCATGCCGCCGGCAACGTCCGAGCCGTGATCCGGCTCAGTGAGCGCGAAGGCGCCGGTGGTGCGGAGGCTCGAGGCGTCGTCGAGCAGGCGCGCCTTCTGCTCCTCGGAGCCAAATTCGTAGAGCGCCTCCACAAAGAGATCGTGGTGCACCAGGAAAAAGGTGGCGATCGAGGTGTCCACACGCGTCATTTCGGCGATGACCAGACCGGAAAACAGGTAGCTGTAGCCGCGCTGGGCAGGCGTGCTCAGTTCCAGGGCCGCGAGCTTGGGCAGGATGTGCGCGGGAAACTCCGCCTTGTTCCACCACTCCCCCGCGTACGGGGCGATCTCCCGCTCCAGGAATTCACGCAGCTCATTGAGCTTGCGCTGCTCCGGGGCGCTGAGGAGTGATTCGAAGTCGAAGAAGTCGGCGGTGGGAAGGGACTCCACCAATTCGGCGGACACCGGCGCCTGCGTCACTTTGGCCCCATCCGGATGGCGCCGTCCAGGCGGATGGTTTCACCGTTCAGCATGGCGTTTTCCACGATGTGCGCGGCGAGGTTGGCGTACTCGGCCGGACGGCCGAGTCGGGACGGGTGCGGCACTTGCAGGCCCAGCGAATCCTGGGCTTCCTGCGGCAGCCCGGCCATCATGGGGGTTTCGAAAATGCCCGGCGCGATTGTCACCACACGCACCAGCGAGCGAGCCAGTTCGCGGGCCAGCGGCAGCGTCATGGCAGCCACGGCGCCCTTGGAGGCAGCGTAGGCGGGCTGGCCGATCTGGCCGTCGAACGCGGCAACGGAGGCGGTGTTGATGATAACGCCGCGCTCCGGACCGCCGAGCTCCGTGGTGGCTGGTTCGGTGGCCACCATGGCTGCAGCGGCAAGGCGGATCACGTTGAACGTGCCCACGAGGTTGATCTGGATGACGCGGCTGAAGTTCTCCAGCGGCAGCACACCGTCGCGTCCGAGCACCTTGCCGGGAGTGGCGATGCCGGCACAGTTGACGAGGATCCGCAGGGCGCCCAGGGCAACGGCGGCGTCGACGGCGGCCTGCACCTGTTCCTCGCTGGTCACGTCGGCGGGGACAAAAACGGCGGAGTTCCCTGCGCCGGGGGCAGCGGCGCCGACAGCGGACGCGGCACCACCGGAAGCGTTCAACTCGGAGGCATAAGCCGCCCCGGCAGATGACGGCAGATCCGCCAGGACCACGGATGCCCCGGCGTCGAACAGTCGCTTGGCGGTGGCGGCGCCCAGCCCGGAGGCCCCGCCGGTAATCAGCGCGACAGTACCCTTGATGTCCATACATCCTCCTTGATGCGAAACCATATCCGGCAGTGAACATTAGTTAGTGAATGTTAACTGAATTGCATCGGCTGCGCACTTCCGCCTTCCTTCATGACAGCCCCCCCAACCCCGGATCCCGGCCCCCGGCCACTGCCGGCACCACTCCCGATAGGCTGGAATCATGACTTCGCCTGACGTGTCCGCCGCCCGTGCAGACTGGCCGGACCGCGCCAACGAGGCCGCCCGTTCGGTGACCGGGCTGTTCGGGCAACGGCTGTTCTTTCTGCCCGGCACCCACGTTGCCGCGGTCGCACGCCCATCCGGCCGGATCAGGAATCTCTTCCGGCCATGGCACTACTGGTGGCAGGCGCATTACGTCGACTGCCTGGTGGATGCGGGCCGCCGCGAGCTGGGCGGCGCATTCAAGTTCAACGGCGCCGACCGTCCCAGTGCAGGCAAGCTCGCCTCGCAGCTGGTCACCGGGATCAGGCTGCGTAATTTCCTCACCTTTGTGAACAGCTACTACGACGACATGGCATGGCTGGCGTTGTCCACCCTGAGGCTGGAGGAACTCGCCGAAGAGACCCGGAAGCCCGGCCGCCGCCGCAACGCCACGGTCCGCAGGAGCCTGAAGCTGCAGTTCGATTCTGCCTCCACGGACGATCTCGGCGGCGGCACGTTCTGGAGCAGGAAGCGCGACTTCAAGAACACCCCGGCTACAGCACCTGTCGCTCTCCATTACGCGCGCACCGGGAATACTGCCCGGGCCCAGGCGCTCCTGGACTGGCTGGATGCCAAGCTCTTCGACCCCGCCCAGGGCCTGTATCTGGACGGGCTGCGGATCAGCAAAACCGGGGAAGTGCTCGTGGAAAGGGCCATCTACACGTACAACCAGGGCCCCGTGCTGGGCGCACTGCTGGAGCTCGGCGGCCAGTCCAATCTGGACCGCGCCGCAACGGTGGTGGACGCTGTGGCGCGGAGCCTGACGCTGCCGGCAGCGCGCGCAGCGACCGGCGGATCCGGCCAAAACTCCACGGTGCTGCGCTGCCGTGGAACGGGCGACGGCGGCCTGTTCACCGGGATTCTGGCACGGTACCTTGCGCTGGCAGCGGTGGACGGACGCCTGCCGCCAGCTACAAGAGCCGCGGCCGCCCGGCTCGTCACGGACACGGCGGAGGCGTTCTGGTCCGGCCGCCGCACAGTGGCAGCGGACGAACGCCTGGCCGGATACGGCGGAATCCACGTCTTTTCCATCCATCCGGAAAAACCGGCGAGGCAGACGTATCCGCCGGGTGCCGCCGTCGAGCTTTCCACCCAGCTGCAGGCGTGGATGGTGCTGGAAGCGGCGGCGACGGTGACCGCCGGTAAATAAGTCACGCAAAAGTTACGTAATTGATGTGATCCTAATCACTTAAGCCGTTTTCGGCTTGGATGGTTAGGTTTGGCTAACCTACAGTTTCTCGAGTGAGCCTCCCCTAACTTACCGGCTCGACAGGACCTTGGTCCGCAGACTTTTTCGCAGAAAGTAGCCCCCATGAAGATCCGCAACAACGCTCTGGCCGGGATCGCACTCGCCGCCGCACTCGGACTGGCAGCCTGCGGCTCCAGCGCCACACCCCCCGCCGCCACAGGCTCCGCATCCGGAGATGCCAAACCAACCGGTGAGATCACGGTCTACAACGCCCAGCACGAAAGCCTGACCAAGGAATGGGTGGACGCGTTCACCGCGGAGACCGGCGTCAAGGTCACCCTGCGCAACGGCGAAGACCCGGAGATGGCCCAGCAGATCATCCAGGAAGGCCAGGCCTCGCCCGCCGATGTCTTCCTCACGGAGAACTCCCCGGCCATGGCCCAGGTTGAGAATGCGGGCCTGTTCGCTGACGTGGACAAGGCCACCACGGAGCAGGTGCCGGCCGAATTCCGCCCGAGCACCAACAAGTGGACCGGCATCGCCGCCCGCTCCACGGTCCTGGCCTACGACAAGACCAAGCTGAGCGAAGACAAGCTCCCCAAGTCCATGCTGGACCTGGCCAAGCCGGAGTGGAAGGGGAAGTGGGGTGCTTCCCCGTCCGGAGCCGACTTCCAGGCGATCGTTGCCGCGCTGCTGGAGCTCAAGGGCGAGGCCGCAGCCGAAGAATGGCTCAAGGCCATGAAGGAGAACGCCAAGGACTACAAGGGCAACAGCGCCGCCATGAAGGCCGTCAACGCCGGCGACGTGGAGGCCGCCCTGATCTACCACTACTACTACTTCGGCGACCAGGCCAAGACCGGTGAAAACTCCAAGAACGTGGGCCAGTACTACTTCAAGAACCAGGACCCGGGCGCGTTCCTCTCCGTTTCCGGCGGCGGTGTGCTGAAGTCGTCCAAGAATGCTGCCGCAGCGCAGGCCTTCCTGAAATTCATCACCGGTAAGAAGGGCCAGGAAGTCCTTCAGCAGGGCACCTCCTTCGAGTACGCCATTGCTTCCGACATTCCGTCCAATGACAAGCTGGTGCCCATCAAGGATCTGCAGGCTCCCAAGGTTGACCCCGCCAAGCTGAACTCCGAGAAGGTCACCGAGCTGATGAACACGGCAGGACTGCTGTAATTCGGTGACCACTGATCTGGTGGCTCCCGAGATTTCCGGGAGCACGACGACGGCGGGCCGGGGCAAGCGCCCCCGCCCGCCTTTCGGCTTTTCTGCAATAGCGATTGTGGCGGTGCTGATCGCACTGTTTTCGCTGCTCCCGCTCGGCTACGTCGTCTTCATGACGGGCGCCACCGGCTGGGACACCGCGGTTGCGCTGATCTTCCGGGCGCGGGTGGGCGAGCTGCTGCTGAACACCGTCCTTCTGATTGCGATCACCGTGCCGCTCTGCCTCATCCTGGGCGTCGGTGGCGCGTGGCTCGTGGAGCGGACCAAGCTCCGCGGGCGCAAATTCTGGGCGGTCCTGCTGGCCGCACCGCTGGCCATTCCGGCTTTCGTGAACAGCTACGCGTGGGTTTCCGCGGTGCCCTCCCTGGAGGGCTTGT
The DNA here is from genome assembly GCA_039636785.1 of Micrococcaceae bacterium Sec5.7. Lineage (NCBI taxonomy): Bacteria > Bacillati > Actinomycetota > Actinomycetes > Micrococcales > Micrococcaceae > Micrococcaceae bacterium Sec5.7. Next base: position 938,986 of record CP144169.1, read on the forward strand.
GGTCCGGCGTGCTGATCGCTGCGCTCTCCTATTTTCCGCTGGTCTATATTCCCGCAGCGGCCACGCTGAGCCGGCTGGATCCGGCCATTGAACAGTCCGCGGCATCCCTGGGCCTGGGTGCCTGGCGCGTCTTTTTCCGGGTTGTCCTGCCGCAGCTCCGCATCGCAATGACCGGCGGCGCCCTGCTGGTGTCGCTCCACCTGCTGGCCGAATACGGCGCCTTCGCGATGATCCGGTTTGATACGTTCACCACGGCCATCATGGTGCAGTACCGATCCACGTTCAACGGCACCGCCGGGAACATGCTGGCCAGTGTTCTCGTGTTCTTCTGTCTGATCCTGCTGCTGGTGGAAGTCCGCGGCCGTGGTTCCGCGCGTTATGCCCGCGTTGGCTCCGGCGCCCAGGCCAGGGCCCTGCGGCTGCCCCTGCATGCGTACCAGCTTCCGGCGCAGCTGTCCCTGCTGGCACTCATTGCCCTGGCCTTCGGGCTCCCCCTGGTCTTCGTGCTCCGCTGGACCGTTGCCGGCGGCGCTGGCATCTGGGCGGCGGACGAGTTCCTGCCGGCGCTCCTGCAGACCCTCGTCTACGGCCTGGCCGGCGCCGTGGTAACCACCGCCGTCGCCTTCCCCATGGCATACCTGGCCGTCCGGCACCCCAGCTGGTTCAGTAAGGCGCTGGAACTGTCCAACTATGTGACCAGCTCCATGCCGGGGATCGTGGTGGGCCTGGCGTTTGTCACGGTCAGCATCCGGCTTGTCCCGGGTGTATACCAGAGCGCAGGTGTCCTGATTGCCGCGTACGTGCTGCTGTTCCTGCCAAGGGCACTGGTGAACATCCGCTCCGGGCTGTCGCAGGCGCCCAAGGAACTGGATGAGGCCGCGCAGGCCCTGGGCAAGCCTCCTCTGCAGTCCTTCATCCGGGTGACGCTCCGGCTGACGGCTCCGGCTGCCGCGGGTGGTGCGGCGCTCGTGTTCCTGGCCATCGTCAACGAGCTCACGGCAACACTGCTGCTCTCGCCCAACGGCACCCGCACCCTGGCCACCGAGTTCTGGAGCAAGAGCAGCGAGATCGACTACGCCGGCGCCGCGCCCTATGCGCTGCTGATGATCCTGCTCTCCGCACCCATGACCTATCTCCTCTTCCAGCAGTCCAAGAAAGTAGCCGGACAGTGACCGAACAATCCCCCTCCAGGCTTCCGGAACCACGGATTGCGGCGTCGGTGGCACCCAGCACCAACAGCCATCTGGAGATCAACGCGGTCACCAAGAATTTCGGCCCGCAGTCCGTCCTCAAAGGCGTCAACCTGTCCGTGGCCAAGGGCGGCACAACCGCCATTGTGGGTCCGTCCGGCTCGGGCAAGACGACCCTCCTTCGGCTGATCGCCGGTTTCGAACACCCCGCCACCGGCAGCATTTCGCTGAACGGTTCCAAGGTAGCGGGCGACGGCGTATGGCTGCCTGCGCACAAACGTCACGTCGGGTATGTGGCCCAGGACGGCGCCCTGTTCCCCCACCTGACCGTGGGCCAGAATATTGCCTTCGGCCTCAATGCGTCCAGGCTTTCCGGCGGGCGGCGCGCCGTGGCTGCACGCGTCGGCGAACTGCTGGCGATGGTCTCGCTGGATCCTTCCATGGCCAAGCGACGGCCGCATCAGCTTTCCGGCGGACAGCAGCAGCGGGTGGCACTGGCCCGTGCACTGGCGCGCGAGCCCGAGCTGATGCTTCTGGATGAACCGTTTTCCGCGCTCGACGCCGGCCTCCGGGTCGCCACGCGGCGGGCGGTGGCCAAGGTCCTCAATGACGCCGGCGTCACCACTATCCTGGTGACCCATGACCAGGCCGAGGCCCTGTCCTTCGCGGACCAGGTTGCCGTGATGCGCGGCGGCAAGCTGGCCCAGATCGGCAACCCGTTTGTGGTGTATACACGCCCCGTGGACCGCGCCACGGCTGAGTTCCTGGGCGACGCCGTCATTCTTGATGCCTGGATGGAAGGCTCCCTGGCCACGTGTTCGCTGGGCGGCATTCCCGTACGCCGGCCGCCGGCACAGGGCCGAGTTCAGCTGATGCTCCGGCCGGAACAGATCCGCATTACCGAAGACGGCCCCATCCGCGGAGTGGTGGTGGAGACCGACTACTTCGGCCCGGAAACCACTGTCCGGCTGAAGTTGGCCGTGCCACCCGAACTAGCCGCCGGCGCTGTGGCTGATCACCGCTACCCCGGCGGCGGCGAAGTGATCACCATCCGGCACTGGAACGCGTCCATCGCCCGCACGGGTACGGAGCTGTGCCTGCGCGTTGTGGGCGAGGCAGTGGCTTTCCCGATGGACGACTGACCCTTCCGCACCTCCGCCGGAGCGGGGCCATCCCATAGCGTCCAGTTCTAGATCGCCGACGGCCCGTACTACGCCCTCCAGCGCGTCCGCTTGGCGGGTGATGCAGGCACGTGCGGAGGCGATACGGGGTTCGATCTGATGGCGGAGCTGGCGCGGGAACCCGTTCTGTCAATCTTGCACGCTTGCGGGTGGTGTCGTGCCGTAGACGCCCGGGCTGACGTGTAGGCATGCTTGTCGAGTGCCAGCGCCTGCTCGTTGATCTTATCCAGGTCGTATTCAGTGAATTGTGAAGTCTCGACGAGATCTATGAACTCCTGGTTCTCGCCGCTGGTTGCCGTTCGTCGATGCTTCGGGTGACTTCCAAGGTGTTCGTGTCCGGAAACTTCCCGATGACCAGCAGCAGTCCTGGGTCGTCACCGATGACGGCGTCACCGATCAGTGGTTGATGATCCGACAGCACCTGAGCCACGTCACCGAGCGCCACGGGGCGGCCGCCGGCATTCAGGCTCAGCTGGGCCAGATCTTTAGGCGTAGTGATTAGCAGCTCGCGCTGGACCCCGAGTCGCTGGTTTCCCGTCTCGATGAAGCCGCCCGTTCCCGGCGTCGAAGCCTCCAGATAACTCAGCGGTGAGACCCAAACGGCGTTGCCCGTGGTCCTGATGACCTCGTCCAAGGTAAGGCCGTTCGCCTTCAGCTGATCCGGATCAACCCACCACCTGCAACTGCTGCTCACGCTGACCCCAGATGGCTACGTTCGCCACTCCGGGCACAGCCAGGAGGCTTGGCTTCATGGTCCAGCGTGCCAGGACTGACATGGCTGAGACGTCCTTCGAGGTGAGCCGGACCATCATCACCCGGCTGGTTGAGGACAGCGGCCGCATGAGTACGGGCGGAGCCGAACATTCGGCAGCGGACGCGCCTGCGTCAGCCGTTCGGCAACCAGCTGCGGCGCCCGCAAAATATCCGTTCCAGGCCTGAAGACCAGTTGAATCGAGGACAAACCTGGGATGGACTTGGACCGGATCGCATCCAGCCAGGCCACGCCGTTGAGCAGGTCAGCCTCCATCGGGGAGGTAATCAATTGTTCGACCTCAGCGGCCGAAAGGCCCAGCGCCTCGGTTTGAATTTCAACCTGCGGGGGCGCGAACTCGGGGAAGCGTCCACCGGCATGCTCGGCAGTGAGGCGACGCCCACACCGAGGACCCCCACCGCCACCGCCAAAACGAGCAGCCGGAACTGCAGACCCCACCGGAGCATTGCGCCCATAATGAGTGGTACCGCGCCAACCTGGCAGATGTGCCCCGGATAAGGCCGCCACGCTGGGCTGGATGTCTCTCCACGGAGTTTCCCTCTCCGGTGCAGTCGCGCCCTTGCGCTACTGCAACCACCATAAATGGTGAGACCTCGGCCGGTTGAAGCCGGCGGCGAGGAACTGGCGCCGGCTAAGAGGAAGATTGACCCTGATTTTCCCGCCCTCTCGTGTAGCGCTCTGTTCTTCCGAAGATCCGGGACGTATCCTGATCTGGCCGTGTGAATACCTGGATCCGAACCAGCATCCGGATCCCACCCGTATGGCCCCGGCGCAAGGCCTGGATGCCGGACCGCTCGCGTCATGGTGCGATGCACCGGCAGGAGCATTTTCCAAGGGGAAGCGATGACTGGTTGGAACGCCGATACATCCGCCGGATCAATAGGGGCCGGCGCGGTAACCCTCGTGGAGGGCGCGTCCTTTTGCATTTCTGCCGGCAACGGCGACATGCATGCCGGGCGGCCCCACGGAGCTTTCTTCAGTGACACCCGGATCCTCTCCAAATGGAACCTGACAGTCAACGGAGAGCCTGTCCAGCCCCTTGGCGCCACCACCCCGGAACCCTATCGCGCTGTGTTCGTAGGCCGCGCAGCAGGTTCGGACGGTGCCGCCGACAATCCTCTGGTCGTGGAGCGGGAACGCGTGATTGGCTCGGGGATCAGGGAACAGATCACGGTGCGAAATTTCTCCCGGGAACCGGCCGAGTGCACTCTGGAACTGATCGTGGGCACGGATTTCGCGGACCTGTTCGAGGTCAAGGACGGCCGGTCTCCGCACCACCGGGACCAGTCGCTCCGGCAGGACGGCGGGAGCCTGATCCTGGACTGTCAGTGGAAAGGCAGCCAGCGAGGTCTCATTGTTCAGGCTCCGGGCGCGACGATCGACGGCGGATCCCTTTCGTACCGGGTTGTGCTCGAAGCACACGGCGCCTGGACCCGGGCGGTAGCCGTCATTCCCACTGTGAACGGGGTCGAAGCATCTGCCGCATTTTCTGCCGACCGGGCGACCCACGAATCATTGCCCGCGCTCCGATTCGGCAGTTGGGGCGCCAAGGCCCCGGTGGTGCAGCTCGAGAACGCTGCCATCGAGAAGGTCCTCAATCAAAGCCAGGGGGATCTGGGTTCGCTGCGGATCTTCAACCCGGACCATCCGGGCCGGGCCGTGCTGGCTGCTGGAGCACCCTGGTTCATGGCGTTGTTTGGCCGGGACTCTCTCCTGTCCTCGCTGATGGCACTGCCTGTGGACCCGTCCCTGGCGTTGGGGACTCTGCAGACACTTGCCGAGTTCCAAGGCAAAGAGGTGAACCCGCTCAGCGAGGAAGAACCTGGCCGGATACTGCACGAGGTCCGGCTCGGCGTCAGCGCAGGCTTGTCGCTTGGTGGCGGGAGCATCTACTACGGCACTGCGGACGCGACTCCGCTCTTCGTCTCGCTTTTGGGCGAGCTGAGCCGCTGGGGCCTGGCAGGCGAGGCAATCGATGCCCTCCTTCCGCATGCTGACCGGGCTCTGGACTGGATCAGTAACTACGGGGACCGCGACGGCGACGGCTTTGTGGAATACGCGCGCGCAAACGAGCACGGGCTCATCAACCAGGGGTGGAAAGATTCCTGGGACGGCATCAACTTCGCCAACGGCGACCTCGCCGAAGCACCCATCGCGCTCTGTGAAGTGCAAGGCTACGTGTACAGCGCCTACATTGGCCGCGCGCTGATGGCGGTAGACGCCGGAGACGCCGGGCTTGCCAGAGACTGGGGCACGCGTGCGGCGGCGCTGAAGAAGGCGTTCAACGAACGTTTTTGGCTGCCGGATCTGGGTTACTTCGCCATTGCCCTGGATAAGGACAAGAAGCCTGTGGACGCTTGCGCCTCCAACATGGGTCACTGCCTCTGGAGCGGAATCATCGACGACGATAAGGCAGCGGCGGTGGCGAAGCGGCTGATGTCACCCGAAATGTTTACCGGCTGGGGTGTGAGGACGCTCGGATCGGACATGGGCGCCTACAATCCGGTCAGTTACCACAATGGTTCCGTCTGGCCCCATGACAACGCACTCATCGCCGGAGGGCTGATGCGGTATGGCTTCGTCGAGGAGGCGCAGAAGATCGCCCTGGGGCTCTTTGAGGCTGCCGATTACTTCGGGGGCCGGCTGCCGGAACTGTTCTGCGGTTTTGACCGTGGCAGCTATCCCGAGCCGGTGTCCTACCCCACCTCCTGCTCCCCCCAGGCGTGGGCCGCCGCCACACCCATCTATCTGATCCGCATCCTGCTCAGATTCGACCCCTTCCTTCCCTACGACGGGCTGTGGCTGTCACCGGTATTTCCAGAGAGTTTCGGGCACTTCAGAGAAGAGAATATGCCGCTCGCCGGCTCCCGGCTCACGGTCGAGGTATCGGACAACACGACGTCGGTGACCGGCCTCCCCGACCGTGTCCGGTTGCACCGCGGGACCAGGCCGCCACTCGCGGAACTGCTTCAGCTGAGCGGGCTGCAGCGCAGCTAGCGGGACTTTGCGGCGCGCGGTTTGGCCCGCCGCCTGGGCTGCTTCCAGGATGGTCTTGCGGCACGCGGCTTGATTGTCGTAGCCTTTGTGGCAGGTTGGGGGCCGGCCGGTGGAATCGTTTCTAGGGGTGGGCCATGGACAGGCAGCACAGCGTGCGCGTGCGCCACGACCATGCCTTCGGCCGAGAAGACTGACGTGCGCATCGGCCTCATTGCGCCGCCGTGGTTCCGGGTTCCCCCGCGCTCGTATGGCGGCACGGAATCCGTCATCGACACACTGGCACGCGGCCTGGCCGATGCCGGACACGAAGTCCTGCTTGCGGCGTCCGGCGACAGCACCTGCCCGGTCCCACGCGTACCCGGTCTGCCGTGCGCCGATACAACGACTCTCGGCTCCGGCCGCGAAGAAATCCGTCACGTTGTCCGGTCCTACAGGGCCATGACCGACGTCGACGTCCTCCACGACCACACGCTCGCCGGGCCCCTCTACCGGCACCGGCCGCCGGGCGTCCCTCTGGTCACGACCAACCACGGACCGTTTATGCCCGATCTGAATGACCTCTACCGGGCCATGAGCGCAGATGCCGCCGTCGTCGCAATATCCCACCATCAAGCATCCACCGCCAGGAATTTCACGGTCGCCCGCGTCATCCACCACGGTATTGACGTCGGTTCAGTGCCTACAGGATCCGGGTCCGGACAGTATGCCTGTTTCCTCGGCCGCATGCATCCTTCCAAGGGCCTGCGCGAAGCAATCATGATCGCCCGCCGTGCGCAAATGCCCCTGCTGATCGCCGCGAAGATGCACGATAAAGCCGAACACGAATACTTCGCGACCGTCATCAAGCCGCTGCTGGGACCCGATGCCGAATACCTGGGCGAGCTTGACGCCGAAGCCAAATACCGCCTTCTCGGCGACGCGGTGGCATTGCTCAGTCCCCTGCAATGGCCGGAACCCTTCGGCTTGGCAGCGATCGAGGCCCTGGCAACCGGCACGCCCGTGGTCTCAACCCCCCGGGGCGCCGCGCCCGAAATCGTGACGGATGGGCTGACCGGGTTCCTGCGGACCGATGAACGGGATCTCGCCTCCGCACTGCAAAACGCCGCATCCCTGGACCGCCGTGATTGCCGCAGAAGCGTCGAGGAGAGATTCAGCGCCCTGATCATGGTCCAGCTCCACCTTCAACTCTATTCCGAGCTGACGGGGATCCCGCTTACGAACCAGCCCGCCGTCACCGCACCCCGCGGGGACACGCAGTCCGCGCGGCCCCCTGCCCTGGTTACTCACCTCGGGGGAGCGTAAGCAAGTTTCACTGCGGCTTCACTGGCACCGCTGACTGCGACATCCTCAAACCGTCGACCAGGATCACGATTCCCGTAACGGCAACGGCCAGGCCGATCGAGGCCACCACGTCCGTCAGCCAGTGGTAGCCGAGGTACAGCCGGCTAAAGGCAACCAGTACTGTTCCGGCAACCGCCGCAGCGCACGCGATCCAGCCCACCGCCGCCGTCGTACGTCTGTTTCGGCGGGAAATCAGCAAGGAGACCAACACGAGGAAAAAGACCCCCGCGCCGAATGTGTGTCCCGAGGGAAAGGACAGGGCATCATCGGGCCCCAGCAGGAAGTCACTGGCCGGCGGCCGCGCACGCCCGATCTCGTTTTTGATAACGGCGGACAGCACCACGGTGACAGCCATGGCGCCGAGCAGCAACGCGGGACGCCAGATTTCCCGCTTCCAAACGGCCCAGCCGAGCGCCGCCAGGAATCCGATGACCGTCATCCACATCGGGGACGTCACGGTGGTGACCGTCGTCAGCAGCGCAGTGGCCCAGGGAGTTCGGGAGTCAACCAGCGCGCTGTGGACCGGGCCATCGAGCCGGGCCAGTCCCGAATCCGACTGCACCGCCGCAAGCATCAGCCAGAAAAGTGCATCGCCCGCCACGAGGAGGACCACAGCAGCAATGAAACGTCTCCCTTGCGATCTCAGGCTGGGGGTCCCGGCAGGGTTACTCGTGGGGCTGTTTGTGGAGATGGCAGGGCGCATTGCCCCATTCTGCCGCGTGGAACTGCGAGTATGCGGGGCGTTTACTGGGTGCCGGCTGGGCGCCTCTTCTGTGGGTATGGAGCCTCCGCGGGCCAGCATGTCAACAAAACCGGTGATCTTCCGTGACCGGGTGGAGGCCTGCTTGACCGAGTTGGTGCGGTAGATCAGGGCGTAGCGGTTCACGGACGTCAGGACATCGAACATGGCCTGCGCCTCGGGAACGGCGGCAATGGCGGCTGCGAGGTCCTCCGGAACATCCGCCGTCGCCTGCCCTGCATAGGCGGCTTCCCAGCGTCCGTCCGCTTTGGCATTCTCGACGGCGGCGCGGCCGGCAGCGGTCATCCTGCCTTCGGATTCGAGCCGGGCAATGTGGCCCACGTTGCGCTCGGACCAAGGACTCTTGGGGCCACGGCGGGTCATCCGCTGGAAGTAGCTGCCGTCGTCGCGCCCTTTCACCTGTCCGTCGATCCAGCCAAAACAGAGGGCCTCGTCCAGGGCAGCGTCGTAGTCCAGTTCCGTGATGCTGCCGCCTTTTTTGTGCAGTACCAGCCACACGCCGGGGCTCTGCGCGGAGTTCAGCTCCAGCCACGCGCGCCACTCGGCGGGAGCGGGCACCAGCAGTTCCTCGAGATCAACAGCCATGGCCGAAGCCTACCGGGTCTGCCTTTGACCGTCACCTGCTAGATTGCTAGCATCATAGCCATGATCCAGGGTAGTAAGGCTCAGGAGAGCAAGTCCCAATTCAATGTGTACCTGCCTCCCGGCCTGGTCCGCGACATCAAACACCGGGCCGTCGATGAAGGCATCAGCCTGTCCGCCCTGGTGGAAAAGGCCCTCGGCGGATACCTCGCCGGCACCGAAACCGCGAATCCCGCCACCCATGACCCCGAGGAGAAGTAATGCTGCGCGTCCGCCCCATCCACTTCACGTCCCGCCTCCAGCGTTGGGGGCAGCTCCTCACTGATCTGGGCCTCGTCAAAACCATGGACCGCGGTGAGTGGGTGGAGTTCGATGCCGGATCAGGACGCGTTGCGCTGCACTTCGCAGCCCAGGGTTCCGCAGAAGACGGCACCACGGCCTTCGGCGTCGAAGTTGGCGATCTCACCGAGTTCGCTCGACGCACCAACCTAGCCGGGGCGGCCACCGGCGGCACCACCGCCGAGCTCATCCAGGCGGACCACGGCCCGTCCTGCCGGGTCACCGGTCAGGACAAATTCAGCTTCCTGGCGGACCCTGCCACGCGTGCAGCGGATGGAACGTGGGCAACGTCCCCGGATGCAGACCCCGCCCTGGCCGCAAGCATCATGTGGATCACGCCGGACTCCGCGGCGGCCCGGCAGGACCTCGCTAACATCGGAGCGCGGCCCCGCGTCAGCTCGGATTCGGGCGACTGGGCCGACTTCACGGCGAAGAACGGCGGCCGGATCGGCGTGCACATCGGCGGCGTCGTGACTGCCGGCCCGCTGGGTTTTGAGTACGACGGCGATCTGGCCACCCTGCTGGACAGGCTCACCGCAGCGGGACACGCGGCCCACATAGTGGACGAGTCCTACGGCCGCACCCTGCACGTTGCCAACCCGGACTTCGCTGACCTGCCGGAGAATCCCACGGGCCCCACCATCTGGATCCTGGAACGGCAGACGGACCTGTACGGGTACACCGAGGGCTGACCGCGCGGCCCCAAGGGCGCAGATCAGGGCGGATCCCGCATCCGCCAACAGCTGAGATCCCCTGCCCCGGCCACCAGACCCCCGGCGATGCGGTAGAACTTAACCATGAACGTTCGTACCCCTGACCCGAATCCCGGCTGGCTATCCGATGACGACCTCTTTGAGGCCCGCGGCCGGCTCCCGATGGTCTATGTGGAAGCCGTACCGGTAAGGCTGGATCCCCTCGGCTTCGTGAACGAGGTAGGCACCCTCCTGCAGGCGGATGAGGACGGCACCATGGTCCGCTCCCTGGTGTCCGGCCGTGTGCTCTACCGGGAAACGATCCGCGCCGCCCTCCTGCGCCACATGGAGAAGGACCTGGGGACAATGGCCTTCCCGCAGCTGCCCATCAGCCCGGTTCCTTTCACCGTGGCAGAGTACTTCCCGGCGCCATCCCAGACCGGCTTCACCGACGACCGCCAGCATGCTGTTTCACTGGCCTACATCATCCCCGTCACTGGCGAATGCGAACCACGCCAGGACGCCCTGGAACTCACGTGGATGACCCCTGAGGAAGTCCTCAGCGAGGGCGTCCAGCTCGAGTTCACCGGCGGCCGCGGCGCACTCGTCCGGCAAGCCCTGGCCTTCGCCGGCGTAGGCAATTAGGGCGGCTACCTCCGCACGGTGACGCTCGAAGGTTCCCGCGCATCCCCGACTTCCAGCACGCTCCTTTGTAGACTGTTGGGCGGACCGCAAGAGAACTTAAGGACTCCCGATGACCCACCACCCAGCCGCCCAGCACTACGGCGAACAGCAGGCTGGATCCCTGAAGACCGGCGATCACCTGCTCCTCCCTGACGGCGGGCGCTCGGCCGAAATCCAGCATGTGGAGCTCGAGAACGACGATTTCGGCTCCCCCGCGATCGTCCTGGCAACGCTCACCGGCGGAGGAATGCTGCGCATCGCCGCCGGCTCTTCGGTCAAGGTAACGGACGAAGAAATAGTTACCGGGCCCGACGCCGCCACCCCGCTTCAGGTGGTTGAGCACCTCAGCGAGGAGGACAGCACCGCCCCGGCGGCTCCCGCCGTCGTCGTACCTCCCCTCCCGGCCACAGCGCCGGTGGTGAACGCTCCCACTGCCGAGGAACAGGCTCTCATCCCCGGGCCTGCCGGGACGCCGGAGTCCGTGGTGGAGGCTGCCGCGGAGGCGCACCCCACGGCGGTGGGGGTCCTGCTGCTGGCCGACAAGCTGGCCAAGGGCATCAATACCAAGTCCGGAAGCTGCCTCAAGGACCTCAGCGATCTGGCGCATGAGCTGTTCATCATGCTCAAGGACCCCGATGGCGCCTTGGCCGTGGCGGATCTCCTGAACGTCCTGCCGTTCGACGGAAACCCGGGGCGCTGGTCGTCGGTGGAGGCGTCGCTGGCACTGTCCAGCTACATCTGCCGCCAGACCGGCCAGCCGGAGCGTGCCGAAGTGTATGAAAAGTTCCTGCGCTCCCCCGAAGCTCAGGAAGCGGATCCTTTTAAGGCCCGGATGAAGGCCAAAATGCGCCAGCGCTCACTGAACGAACCGAATCTATACGACAAAGAGATCTTCCGGTCGATCGACAACTCCAACCACGAGGCCGAGCGTGAATGGCGGCTGCTGCGGCTGGAGTCGCTGCTGTTCCTGCGCGCCCACGGCGGATCGGAAACCATCGGGGCCGGAGAATTGCAGCGGCGGATCGGCCACGAACTCGACTCCGTCCGGTCCTAGGGATCCGGGCTTGGTTCCGGGCTTGGTTCCGGGCCGGAGCCCGCGGCAGGGTCCGCAGCGAGGCCGTTGCGAGGCCGTTGCGAGGCGAACTGATAGCCGGATACCCCTAGCACGGTTTGGGCTTGCGTTGTAGATTCAGGCCATGACGAACAATCTGAGCGTTGTGATAAATTCCGACGCGCAGCAAGTTTGGACCATGCTGCGCGAACCATCCAAAGTGGCCCAATGGCATGGTTGGGAGGCTGACGACCAGGCCGCCGAAATCAACGAGATCTACTTCAGCACCACGGTTGTCGAAGGTGCAGACCACACCTCATTGACCGTGGATGGCGGGGACGTGTTCACCCTGAAACCGGTGCCCACGGGGACCGAAGTCAGTGTGACCCGGGCCGCTCTGGACCATAATTCCGAATGGGCGGCGTGGGATGAGGACATCACGCAGGGCTGGCTGACGTTCGTCCAGCAGCTCCGGTTCGCGTTGGAGCGCCATCCACACGGAAAACGCCGTACTTCGTATATTTCGCTGCCCGGAGGATCCGGCTCTGTTATTGAAAAACTGGGGCTGGCTGATGTTCCGGCGCCCGGAGAGAGCTACGCGCTGACGCTCGCCACCGGCGAGGAGATTGCGGGCAAGGTCTGGTTCCGGAGCAATCACCAGGTGGGTCTGACCGTGCACAGCTACGCCGAGCACGGCGAAGGGCTGGTCATCGTGGCGGACCAGCCGGTCATCCCGGAGATCAGGCCCGACGGCGGTTCTTTGGTGATCGTCTCCACTTACGATCTCGGCGCGGGCAGTCTGGAGACTGTCCGCGCATTGTGGGATGACTGGCGGTCTGAGAACTACCCCACATCGTTGCCGCTCCACTAAGGAAACCGGGCGCAAGCTGGCACACTTGAACCGTGCCAGCCAATCTCCATGTTTCCGCAGCCGCCGTCCCGGCCGCAGCCGCGGCCCCCGCCCGTCAGTCCGAGTTTTCCTTCAGCGTGGGGCAGCGCGTTGCCGATACCTGCGCGCCGTCCGCGGAACAGCTGGCCGCCAACGGCGGCGAATTCCTGGGCCGCACAGGAACCATCACCACACCCCACGGTGAGATCCGGACGCCGGCGTTCATCGCCGTCGGAACCAAGGCCACCGTCAAAGCCGTGCTGCCGGAGTCCGTCGCCGAGCTGGGCGCGCAGGCAGTGCTGGCCAACGCCTACCACCTCTACCTGCAACCGGGTCCGGAGATCCTGGACTTGGCGGGAGGCCTGGGTGCCTTTATGAACTGGTCCGGCCCCACGTTCACCGATTCCGGCGGATTCCAGGTGATGAGCCTTGGTTCAGGGTTCAAAAAGGTCATCGACATGAAGTCAGTGGACCAATCGGGCCCGGACGACGCCGTGGCCGCCGGCAAGGAACGCCTGGCCCACGTGGACGACGACGGCGTCTGGTTCAAGTCGCATCTCAACGGGGACCGCCACCGGTTCTCGCCCGAGATCTCCCTGCAGATCCAGCACCAGATCGGCGCGGACATCATGTTCGCCTTCGATGAGCTCACCACGCTTCAGAACTCGCGCGGCTACCAGGAGGAGTCGCTGGAGCGTACCCGCCGGTGGGCGCTGCGGTGCATTGACGAGCACCTCCGGCTGACCAAGGAGCGGGCGGGCCGGCCGTACCAGGCGTTGTTCGGTGTGATCCAGGGAGCGCAGTACGAGGACCTCCGGCGCAAGGCGTGCCGCGATCTGGGGGCCATGAACTTTGACGGCTTCGGGATCGGCGGGGCGCTGGAGAAGGAGAACCTGGGCACCATTGTGCGCTGGTGCAACGAGGAACTCCCTGAGGACAAGCCGCGGCACCTGCTGGGCATTTCGGAGCCGGACGACATCTTCACGGCCGTTGAAAACGGCGCGGACACCTTCGACTGTGTGTCGCCCACGCGGGTGGCCCGCAACTCGGCGTTCTACACGCCGTCCGGGCGCTACAACCTGTCCGGTGCCAGGTACAAGCGCGATTTCGGCCCGCTGCAGGACGGCTGCGACTGCTATACGTGCGCCAATTACTCACGCGCGTATATCCACCACCTGTTCAAGGCCAAGGAGATGGTCTCGGCCACACTCATCTCCATCCACAACGAGCGCTTTGTTGTGAAGATGGTGGACGACACCCGGCTGGCCATCGAGTCCGGCCGCTTCTTCGAGTTCAAGGCAGAGACTCTGGGGCAGTACTACCGCTGAGGTGGCGCCCCGCCGTCGAAATCGCCGGAAGTCTGCCAGTTCGCCGGAAGTTTCCCGCGATCTGGCACGTTTCCGGCGACCTCGGGTTTTCCACATAGGCATGACGGCGTCTGTCACCATGGGTCCCGCGGGTCGAGGCTTGTCTCATGACACCGCCAAAACTGCCGGTCCTCCCTGAAAACGGAAACCTGTGGCGCACCGAACAGCTGCTTGAACTCGGTTACAACTCGCGCGCCATCAGGTTGCTTCTGACCTCCGGCTCCATCGTCCGGCTCCGCTACGGCTGCTACATCCGCGCCAGCCTGTGGAATGCGCAGAAACAGACCGTCCGTAGCCGGCAGCTGGTCCTGGCTCACGCTCACGGAACACGTACGACGTCGGCCGGCGCCTTTGCGTACAGCCACACCTCCGGGGCACGGCTGCACCGGCTGTACCTCTGGGAGGTGGACGATCTCATTCATGTGCTACAGCGGGTACGGCCCTCAAACGAACGCCATGGCAAGGACGTCCGCTGCCATACGAGTCCATTCGGTGACCACGAGATCGTGATGGTGGACGGTCTTCGCGCCACGTCCTTGGAACGGACGGTTGCAGACTGCGCCATGCTGCTGGGCTACCGGAAGGCGCTGATCATCATGGATCACGCCCTCAGGCTGGGAGCAGACGTGGCCGTGCTTAAGGCCATGGCCGATTCGCTCGACGGCCGGCGCGGCATCCGAACGTTCCGCAAAGTGCTCGATACTGCTGACCCACGCTCCGAATCAGCGGGCGAGACACTGACGCGGGAGCTGATACTCAGGCTATGCATTGCGCCGCCCCAGCTGCAGTTCGAAGTCCAGACCCGGGTTGGCCGCCACCGCCTGGACTTCGCCTGGAAGAAGGAAAGGCTGGCTCTGGAATTCGATGGGAAGGTCAAGTACTTCGATTACAAACCCACGGCCGAAGTCATCTTCCAGGAACGGCGCCGCGAAAAGGCCCTGACGGAGGAGGGCTGGCGCTTCATCCGCGTGGAGTGGAAGGACCTGTTCAGGGAACAGGAATTCAAGAATCGGATCCTGCGTGGGCTGCTGGGGTAGCTGCCCGAACAGCGAGTTCGCCGGAAGCCTGCCAAGTCGCCGGAAGAATCCGGCGAACTCGCATGGTTCCGGCGATTCCGGAGGCGTAAGGCGGGAGGCCCGACGCCGGCCAGCGGCTTAGGCGCCGTAGCTCGGTTCGCGCTTCTTGATCCAGCCGATCACCAGCAAGGTCACGGGGACGAAGAGGAACTCCACCAGGGTCTTGTAGACGAAGCCCACCACCACGTAGTTCACGAACATTCCGAAGTCGCTGATGCCGATCACAGACGCGGCGATGCTGCAGAAGATCAGGGTGTCCACGAATTCGCCCACCACGGACGAGCCCATGAGCCGCGCCCACAGGGTCTTCTCACCAGTGCGCGCCTTCATCTTCACCAGGATCCAGGAGTTGATGGTCTGCCCGGCCACGAATGCGAGCAGCGAAGCCAGCACAATCTGGGGAACCGGGCCCAATGCGCCTTCAATGGCAGCCTGCTTGGCTGTTCCGTAGTCGTCGTCAAAGCCCGGCAGAGCGATGATGATCCAGTAGCAGAGCGAGGCGAACACGGACAGCGCGAAGCTTGTGATGATGGCCTTGCGCGTCACCTTGAAGCCGTAGACCTCGCTCATGACATCGCCCAGGATGTATGCCAGCGGGAAGAGGAAGAATCCGCCGTCGGTGATGATGGGCCCCAGCACCACACCCTTGGCGGCGCCGATGTTGGACAGAATCAGCACCACGGCCATGACGGCCAGCATGATGCCGAAGTACGGGGAGCCGATCGAGGCAAAACGGGGGGCGGGCTTGATGAGCGTGCTGGAGCCGGAGAGCGAGGGCAAGGTGTATCCGTTCGTAGTGGTTCGCGCAGGCGGCCGGAGATGACACGGTGCCCCGCTTTATTAGCACTGGCTGGAGGTTCCGGCGGCAAGCGCCCGGTACCACCACCATCGTCCCACCACCCGGTCCACAAGGCAGGGAAATCCACGCCGCACAAAAAGTTTTGAACATGTTCAGATCTCGTGTCATACTCATTCTTGAACACGTTCAAAACCCGCGAAACCGACAGGAGCGAAAAGTCCCATGGCAGCCAAGAGCGAGCAAACCAGACAATTGCTGGCAGATGTGGCCCTGCGTATGTTCCGCGAAATCGGCTTCGAAAAAACCACCATGCGTGCCATCGCAGCAGAAGCCGGCGTCTCCGTGGGAAACGCCTATTACTACTTCGCATCCAAGGATGACCTGGTCCATGAGCTCTACGTCCAGGTCCAGGCCGAACACGCAGCCAAGGCAGCCGACGCCGTGGAGGGAATCAAGGACCTCAGCGGCAGGCTCAAGGCAACGCTGCACGCCGGGCTGGACGTCATGGCGCCGTACCACCGGTTTGGCGCCGATTTCATCGCCACCGCCATCCGGCCGACGTCGCCCGCTAACCCCTTCGCGGGAGAGTCGACGGCGGCACGCGAGGCGTCGCTGGCCATCTTCCGGACCGCTGTGGAGGGCGCCCGCCCGGCGGCGCCGAAGAAGCTCCGGGCGGACCTGCCGGAGCTGCTCTGGCTGGGGTACCTGGGCGTCGCGCTGTACTGGGTGTACGACACATCCGAGGGCCAGCGCCGCTCCCGGAAGCTGGTGGACGGGGCAGTTCCGCTGATCACGCGCGGACTGTCGCTGGCCAGGATCCCGGGTGTCAGCAAGATCTTCGACGACGTCCTCGGCTTAAGCCGCAGCATCCGCGATTAACCACACACGTAAGCACAAGCACACCAAGACTTCAGGGGGAAGCATGAACAGCAACAGGATTGTGGTGCTCGCGGGCGCATCCGGCTTCATCGGGACGTATTTCCGCGACCGCTTTGAGCGCGACGGCTGGACCGTCCGCACCATCGCGCGCGGACCCGGGAACGGAGTCGCCAATGTCAGCGCCCAATGGAACGACGACGCCGGCATCATCCAGGCGCTCGACGGCGCCGAGTTGCTGGTGAACCTCGCAGGTCGTTCCGTCAGCTGCCGCTACAACGCGAAGAATAAAACGGAGATACTGGGCTCCCGTGTCTCCACCACGGCGGCGCTTGGCCGTGCGCTCTCCCGCTGCTCCGCTCCCCCGGCCACCTGGCTCAATGCCAGCACCGGCACCATCTACCGCGAGGCGGAGGACCGCCCCCAATCAGAGCGCGACGGTGAGCCGGGCACCGGCTTCTCGGTCGACGTCGCGCATGCGTGGGAAGCTGCGCTGGAAGCGGCCACGGCGCCGCTGACACGGAAGATCCCGCTGCGGATCTCCATTGTGCTGGGGCCGGGCGGCGGAGTGATGGCGCCGTTCGCGAACCTGGCACGGCTCGGCATGGGCGGCCACATGGGCACGGGAACGCAGAAGTTCAGCTGGGTGCATGTGGAGGACCTCTACCGCAGTGTGGTGTTCCTGCACCTGCGCACGGACATCACGGGGCCGGTCAACGTGGCGTCGCCGGACGTTGTGGACAACCGTGAGCTCATGAGGCTGGTCCGCCGCGCATACGGTGCCCGCCTCGGCATTCCCACTCCCGCCTGGCTCCTCGAGCTGGGTGCTGTGGTGATCCGGACCGAGGCCGAGCTGGTGCTCAAGAGCCGGTGGGTGCAGCCGCAGAAACTGCTGGACGCCGGGTTCATCTTCAAGCAGCCCGAGCTGGGGCGTGCGCTGATGAAAATCGCCAAGGGCATAGCGTGAACCGGATTACATGATGGGCTGGGCGCAATGGCACACCATGTGGGGCATCATCCTTTGGACAGGCGCCTGTTCCTCAATCGGCCGGGCGGCCGTGCGCGGACTTGCCTGGGTCAACGACGACGGCGGGCTTCCGGCCCGGGAACCGGAGGGTCACCAACCCGGAGTTCCCTGCTGAGCCGGCCAGCCGCCGTCGTACGTGTTCCTGGAAGGGTCAGGCGTCGATGAGGTCCTTGTCCTTGTCGTCGTCCCTGTCGTCGTCCCTGCGTCCGGCGGAGTCGGTGCCAACAGCTGAAGGCGTCCATGCGTCGCCCTGCTCGGAGTCCAGGTACGTCGGCTTCTTGTTCTTCAGGGCGAAGATGTAAACCAGCAGCGAAATGCCGATGGCCACCGTGACGTAGGTGAAGAGAATCTCCACCTGTCCGGCCTTCTGCAACGCCGCGCCCACCAGCGGGGTGGTGCCGCCGAACAGCGAGTTGGCGATCGCATAGCCCAGCCCCACGCCCAGCGCACGGATGGAAGCCGGGAAGAGCTCGGACTTCACCAGGGCGTTGATCGAGGTGTAGCCGCCCACGATCAGCAGTCCGCCCATCATGAGCAGGAAGGCCATCACCGGATCCTTGGTGCCTCCCAGCAGGGACATCAGCGGCCAGGTGAACAGCACGCCGGTAATGCCGAACCAGAGCAGCAGCGGTTTGCGGCCCACGCGGTCGGAGATGATGCCGTAGACCGGCTGCAGCAGCATGAAGATGAACAGGGCCCAGAAGTTGATGACCGAGGTGGTTTCCTTGGGGATGCCGGAAGTATCGTTCATGAATTTCAGGACGAAGTTGGTGTAGGTGTAGAAAGCCACAGTGCCGCCGAGGGTGATTCCGATGCAGGTCAGCAAAGCCTTCCAGTGCTTCGTAAACAGCAGACTGAGCGTTCCGGGCTGGGCCTCGCCTGCCACGGCCGGGGCCTTGGCAGCCCGGACCTGCTCTTCCGAGAGGGTCTCCTCCATGGAACGGCGGAGCCACAGGACAACCAGGGCAGCCACACCGCCGATTGCGAACGGTACTCGCCAGCCCCACTCGGTCAACGCGTCCTTGCCCAGGGTGTTCTGCATGATTACCAGAATCAGGAGCGCCAGCATCTGGCCGCCGATCAGGGTGACGTACTGGAAGCTGGAGAAGAACCCGCGGCGCTTGGAGGTGGCGGCCTCGGACATGTAGGTGGCGCTGGTGCCGTATTCTCCGCCCACGGAGAAGCCCTGGATCAGCCTCACCACGATCAGGAGGACCAGCGCCCAGACGCCGATCTGCTCGGTAGTGGGCAAAATTGCGATGGCAAATGAGCCGGCGGACATCATGGTCACGCTGAGCGTCAGTGCCGCCTTCCGGCCCTTGCGGTCGGCGTACCGGCCGAAGAACCAGCTGCCGACCGGCCTCATCAGGAACGTCACCGAGAAGACAGCCATGGCTTCGAGCCCGGCCTGCATTTCATCCGTGGAATTGAAGAAGTGCGACTGGAAATAGGCCGCAAAGACCGTGTAAACGTAAAGGTCGTACCACTCCACGAGGTTGCCGGCGGAGCCCTTGAGGATGTTCCCCACGGCTCTTCGCGTCTGTGCTGCTTCGGACAGTTGAGTGCTCATCAATGAACCTTCCTGGATTCGGCGCCGCTAGAAAGCAGCACCGTCCGCCACCCTAGTCCCGGTGATCCGGAACACAGTCGTTTTGTTCATAGTGTTCATGCGCACAAGGCGGGGGTCGGACGCCGAGTGGCAGGATGGGGTGATGACTTCAGCAACTGAAACTGCGGCTGATGCCGCCTCCCGCCGGTCCACACCCGCCGTCGTCCTGACCATTGCAGGCTCCGAAGCGACCGGCGGCGCCGGTGCGCAGGCGGACCTGAAAACGTTTCAGGAACTGGGTGTCTTCGGCATCGCCAATCTGACGTGCATCGTGTCCTTCGATCCGAAGGACAACTGGAACCATCGGTTTGTACCGGTGGACCAGCAGGTCATCGCGGACCAGTTGGAGGCGACGACGGCGGCCTATGGTGCCGCTTCCGGCGCAGCTTCGGTGCTGGACACCGTGAAGATCGGCATGCTGGGCAGCCCCGCGACGATCAATACCGTTGCCGCCGCACTGGCTGAGGGCCAGTTCCGGAACGTGGTGCTGGATCCTGTCCTTATCTGCAAGGGCCAGGAACCCGGGCATGCGTTGGACACGGACCAGGCTTTGAAGGAGCAGATCCTTCCCCTGGCAACGTTTGTCACGCCCAATCACTTTGAGGCCGAATCGCTGGCCGGGCTGGAGATCACCGACGTCGAATCCTTGAAGGCCGCTGCAATCCGCATCCATGACCTCAGCGGCGCTGCCGTGCTCGCCAAGGGCGGGGTGCGGCTGGAAGGCCCGGACGCCGTCGACGTTTACTACGACGGCGAAACGCTGGAAGTCCTCAGTGCCCCCAAGGTGGGTGAGGTGGCAGTGTCCGGTGCAGGCTGCTCGCTGGCCGCCGCGGTGACTGCCGAGCTCGCCAAGGGCGCTTCTCCGCTGGAGGCTGCGCGGACCGCCAAGGAGTTTGTCACGACAGGCATCCGTAACCGCGTAGCCTCGGGTGCTCCGTTTGACGCGCTCTGGCAGGGCGGAATCAGGCAGGGCGGCCCGCGCTAGCCTCCCGCCCACTCTTTACTCTTTCCACACCGGCTGTACGGGAGTACCATACACCTATGAAGGAAGTCGATGTGGCCCGCCTGACCCAGCAGGCCAAAGACTTAGGTGAGCTGAGTGAACAGCTCCGTCAGAAGCAGCTCACCGCTGCCCGTCGCCGTCAGGAAGCGATCCTGTCACTCCACGCCGTCGGGCTATCGATCCGGCAGATCGCGACACAGCTGGGTTGCAGTGCCGCCGTCGTTCAGGCATCCGTGCGTGCAGCCAAAGCGCGTCGCCCCACCATTCATCGACGCGAAGAACGGATTCCTTATGAACTCCATGTGCAGCTCGGGCTGAAGCTTCATGAAGACGACGCCGCTGTCCGGCGGATCGGCCGGGAGGGCATCGCAAGGATGCGACGGACACCCCGCAGCGCCATAGCACTGGAATGGATCAGCCGCTGGGAACAGTTGCTTGCTGCGCCGGTGCATGTGATCGAGTCCGCCATGCTTGAAGACACTCCGTTCGCAACGGAGCTGAGGCAAATGAGCCCGTTCGCCGGCGCTCTAAGCGACGACGAACGGGTTATCGCAATCAGAAAGGCGTCGGGACTTGCGCCGCGATGAGCTGGAACACGCCATTCGTGCAGCCACGGAAATCATCGGTGACGACCGCGTGATCGTGATCGGTAGCCAATCGATCCTCGGATCGTTCACAGAGGATCAGTTGCCTGCGGCCGCGACGATGTCCGATGAAGTGGATATCGCCCCAATGTCCGACGACGACTCCGGAACTCTCGCTGACAGCCTCGATGCGGCAATCGGCGAATGGTCACCGTTCCACTCCGAATACGGGTTCTACGTCCAGGGCGCCGGCCGCGAAACGGCCATACTCCCGCGCGACTGGGAGTATCGGCTGGTCAGCGTCCGGAATGAGAACACGCGGAACAGCACGGGGCTGTGTCTTGATCCCTACGATCTCTGCGCCGCCAAGCTCATAGCCGCGCGGCCCAAGGACCACGCTTTCGTTCTCGCATTGATCGAAGCCCGCTTGATCGACCCGGTCCAGCTAGCGGCACGAATTGAACTTGTCGACGCCGCCGAGCCACGGCGCGAGGCCACTCTGCGGTGGGCTCGCTCGATTCCAGGTAAGCCAGCGTCCAGTGAATAGTGAAGAGCTACTCAACCATCACCTGCTCAGGGTGTGCGGGGGTCGGCGATCCTGCCCATGAACAGCGGCAGCCCCGTTTCAACATGGACGACCTGGTAGAGGAAAGGCCGGTCGAAGGAAATGGTCTGCGACTGAAGCGGGACCTTACCGGACACCGCGCCGTTCAGTTGCGTCACGGCCGCGGCGATGGTGCCATCTTCCGCCACAGTGATATTGGCGGCCTGCGCGGCGTCCGTGATCTTCAGGCCAGGCTGGATTGCATCAAACTCCGCGGAGGGGCCCAGCGTCTTGGTCAGTCCCATCTTGTTCAGGATCGGAATCAAGTCGACGTTCGATTTGTGATCCCATTTTGGCAGTTTGATCTCCACAGGGACGGGCCGGGCGGACTCCAGAGCGTTGGCAATCTCGCCCAATTCCGCCGCATCCGGCCATGCGGCACCCGTGTCCGGAAGAATCAGCCGCATCACAAAACCGTCGGCATACGGCAGGTCAACGCCGCGCCATTCCGCGCCTTCCGCATAGGCCATGCTCAGTTCATTCTGCATGGTGGGTACGCGGATTTCTTCGCCTTCGGCCTTCGTGAAGGGGCGGTCGGCGGTGCTGTTCGGATCAAACGGGGCACGCCACGCGGAGGCAAAGTACAGCGCGTTGAGCAGACTGAAAGAGTTGTCCGGATCGTATTGTGCCGGGGCCTCCTTGATGCGGCCGCCCGTGTTCTTGTCCACCCAGGCGTCAATGGCCGGTTTGGTGGCGCCCTCATCCCGGAAGTCCACCGGGTACACGCCCGTCCCGTAGTGCTTGGCCAATGTCTCCAGATATTCCGGTCCCGTGGTGACGCTTTTGTCCACAAAGAGCCCGTTGGCGGCGCGCAGGACGGGCTTGCGCGGTGGTTTCTTTTCATCCACAGAGCCGGGATCGCCGTCGAACTTCTCCAGGGACGCGAGCAGCGCGTTCATTGCTTCATCGCGGTTCCGGGCCGGGAGTCCCAGAACCTGATCCATCTCCGCCGCAGTGTCGCCGGAGGCCCCGGCTCGCAGCATCGCCAGCGCTATCAGCAGGCTCCCCGGCGATGAAATCACGTTGCCGTCGCCGCCGTCGTCCCCGTCCGCAAGCAGCGCCTCGCCCAGTTTCAGCGACGAGTCACGGAAAGACTTCAGCTGTGCTGCGTAAGCCGAGCGCTCCACCGAAACTCGTGTAACGCCGTCGGCCTTCAACAGCGCGGGACCCGACGGCGAACAAGCCGTCAGCGCCACCACTGCCACTATCGCCGCAATCCGGAACAAACCCAACAATTTCATTGCCACCCCTGACCGCTCGGCCTCGACAACCGGCGGGGTTCCGCCTTCCCCCAGTCAACCAGCGACGGCGGTCGGGAACGATGCCTGTGCGGTCACGGTTTGCCGTCGTTTTGGTCTCGGCAGGTGGGAGAGCTTCAGCATCAGCTCCCGGAATGCGCCTGCAAGAAGCTGTACACCTCGGTCTCGTCCACACCGGGGAAAGCGCCGGGCGGCATTGCCGCGAGGAGATGCGAGTGGGCGCGCGCCGACGGCCAGGCGTTGCCCGCCCACTCCGAGGTCAAGTCGGCCGGCGGCCGCCTGCAGCAGTTTTCGTCCGGGCAGGTGGATGTGGAACGCTCGGTGGTTTCGCGCCCGCGGAACCATTTGACTTGCGCATACGGCACGCCGACGGAGAGGGAGAATTCACCGTTCGCCGAGCGTTCCGTCCGGGCCGTGCACCAGTACGTCCCCGCCGGGGTGTCCGTGTACTGGTTGTACGCACTGAACTTGTCCGCCACGTCGAACACCATGCGGCTGGTCCAGTATTTGCACGACGGCTGGCCCTCGATGGCGCCGGTATGGTCCTGCGGGAACGTCACGCCGTCGTTCTCGTAAGCCTTGTAGATTATGCCGCTCTGGTGCGTTTTCTG
The DNA here is from genome assembly GCA_039636785.1 of Micrococcaceae bacterium Sec5.7. NCBI lineage: Bacteria > Bacillati > Actinomycetota > Actinomycetes > Micrococcales > Micrococcaceae > Micrococcaceae bacterium Sec5.7. Next base: position 962,279 of record CP144169.1, read on the forward strand.
GAAGTGCGTGCGGATGTCCAGGTGCTGCGTGGCCAGGTTGGTGAACCGGTGCGCGGCGGTCTCGTAGGACACGGCAAAGGCGTCCCGGATGTCCTCCACTGCGATCTCCTTGGCCTGTTTGGCGCGCTGCAGGAACTCAACGGTGGCCTGCTCCGGCAGCATCAGCGCCGCAGCGAAATAGTTGGTGGCCACCCGCTGCATCAGGAAATCGCCGTAGTTCGTGGGCGTCTTGTGGCCCAGCACGTAGTGACCCAGCGCCTGCAGCAGCACCGAACGGGGGTCGTGATCGGTCCTCTGGTTCTGCGTCAGATAAATTCGGTGGTTCTTAAGATCCGTCACGGAACGGGTGGAATGGGGCAGGTCACCCACGTGGTGGAGGCTGAAACCGAGGTGCGCGGCGATGTCCGCGATGACGTGCTGCGACAGCGGCCCATACGTGTGGCCCACCATGGCCAGCACCTTCTTGGCCTCTGCTTCATACTCCGGGAAATAGTTGTTCCGTTCGCGCATCATGGCGCGCAGCTCACCGTTCGCGCGGCGGGCCTCTTCCGGCGTCGCGATCTGCTCGTTCAGCTTGCGCTCCAGCTCGTTCTGCAGCCCCACCATCGACTCCAGCACATCCATCGGCAACCGCGAGCTGATGCGGATTTTGGGCAGTTTCAGGGACTCGTAAATGGCGCTGCGCTGGTAACGTTCCAGCTCGATCTCCAGGGCCGCCCGGCGGTTGGGCGGCTCGGAACCCAGCAGCTGGTCAATGCCCACATTCAGCGCAGCGGCGAGTTGCTGGAGGAGCCCCAGTTTGGGCTCCCGCTTGCCGTTTTCAATCAGGCTGAGCTGGCTCGGTGCGGTCCCGACGGCGGCACTCAGGTCATCGAGCGTCAGGCCTGCCGCTTTGCGCAGGTGCCGCACGCGGCGGCCCAGGCTGATGACGTCAAGTTCGGGGGCGGACGACGGCGGCGGGGTCGTGGCTTGGCGATTCCAGCTTGAAGGGGTCATTTCTTGAGGATACGCGAAGAAGTGCGTTTCTTTCCATAGTTTCCCCCTAGTAACCCTCTTGAAAGTGCAGAAAAGTAAGTCTTACGGAAAAGAAACACCGCACCGGATCCGCCGGCCCGAACTGCAAGGAAGCAGGGACGGCCGGCCCGGGCACTACCAAGGAGACAAAGATGACTGCAGCATTTGAGCCCACCCAGCAGACGCCCAAAGAGCAGGCCGCCGCCCTGGAGCTCGAGTGGTCCGCCAACCCGCGCTGGGAAGGTGTCACTCGGGATTACAAGGCTTCCGACGTTATCCGCCTCCGCGGCCGCGTCTCCGAAGAGCACACCCTGGCCCGCCGCGGTTCCGAGAAACTGTGGAAGCAGCTCACCGGAGAGCACAAGGAAGGCAAGTACACCAACGCCCTCGGTGCCCTCACCGGCAACCAGGCCGTGCAGCAGGTCAAAGCCGGCCTCCGCGCCATCTACCTCTCCGGCTGGCAGGTTGCCGCCGACGCCAACAACTCGGGCCACACCTACCCGGACCAGTCGCTGTACCCGGCCAACTCCGTTCCCACGGTTGTCCGCCGCATCAACAACGCCCTGCTCCGCGCCGACCAGATCGAGTTCTCCGAAGGCATCCAGACCGTCGAGGACTGGATGGTGCCGATCGTGGCCGACGCCGAGGCCGGCTTCGGCGGCCCGCTGAACGCCTACGAACTCATGAAGTCCATGATCCAGGCCGGCGCGTCAGGCGTGCACTGGGAAGACCAGCTCGCTTCGGAGAAGAAGTGCGGCCACCTCGGCGGCAAGGTCCTCATCCCCAGCCAGCAGCACGTCCGCACGCTGAACGCGGCCCGTCTGGCCGCCGATGTTGCCGGCACGCCGTCCGTGATCATCGCCCGCACCGACGCCGAGGCAGCCACCCTGATCACCTCCGACGTCGACGAGCGCGACCAGGAATTCATCCTCCGCGAAGGGGGACAGCCGGTCCGCACCGCGGAAGGCTTCTACAAGGTCCGCAACGGGATCGAACCCTGCATTGCCCGTGCCAAGGCGTACGCACCGTACTCCGATCTCATCTGGATGGAGACCGGCACTCCGGACCTGGAGCTTGCCCGCAAGTTCGCCGAGGCCGTCAAGGCCGAGTTCCCGGACCAGATGCTGTCCTACAACTGCTCGCCGTCGTTCAACTGGCGCAAGCACCTGGACGACGCCACCATCGCCAAGTTCCAGCGTGAACTCGGCGCCATGGGCTTCACGTTCCAGTTCATCACCCTGGCCGGCTTCCACGCCCTGAACTACTCGATGTTCGATCTCGCCCACGGCTACGCCCGTGAAGGCATGAGCGCCTACGTCGAGCTGCAGGAGAAGGAATTCGCCTCCGAGTCCCGCGGCTACACCGCGACCAGGCACCAGCGCGAAGTCGGCACCGGCTACTTCGACAGCATTGCTACTGCGCTCAACCCGAACGCATCCACACTGGCACTGGTGGGATCCACCGAAGAAGGCCAGTTCCACTAAAACTTCCCCCTGTTGCCCTATCACTTTTGGTTGCCATTGCCCGCCTTTGGGGACCAAAAGTGATAGGGCAACGGAGGATTGCCCAAGGAGACACTCCCATGAACAGCTTCACTGACAACTTCACCATCAACGGGATCACGTTGACCGCCCAGCCCATCTGCCGCCAGAACGAGGTTCTCACTCCGGATGCGCTGGAGTTTGTTGCCCGTCTGCACAAGGCAACTGCCGGCCGCCGCCAGGAGCTGCTTCAGGTCCGGCAGACCCGGCGCACCGAGATCGGCAACGGCCAGGATCCTCGCTTCCTCCGCGAAACCGAGTCCGTCCGCAACGATCCCAACTGGCGTGTGGCTCCCCCGGCCCCGGGGCTGGAGGACCGCCGCGTGGAAATCACCGGCCCGGTGGACAAGAAGATGACCATCAACGCGCTGAACTCCGGCGCCAAGGTGTGGCTCGCCGACATGGAAGACTCCTCCACCCCGTCCTGGCGCAACGTGATCCAGGGCCAGCTCAACCTCACGGATGCGCTGGAACGCCGGATCGACTTCACTTCCACGGCCGACGGCAAGAGCAAGGAATACAAGCTGCGTCCGGCCGAGGACCTGCCCACCATTGTGGTCCGCCCCCGTGGCTGGCACCTGCCTGAGAAGCACATGCTGATCAACAACCAGCCCGTTGCCGGCGGCATTGTTGACTTCGGCCTGTACTTCTTCCACAACGCCCACCGCCTCCTGGCCCAGGGCAAGGGTCCGTACTTCTACCTGCCGAAGATCGAAAACCACCTCGAAGCACGGCTGTGGAATGACATCTTCATCCTCGCCCAGGATCTGCTGGGCATCCCGCAGGGCACCATCCGCGCCACGGTGCTGATCGAGACCATCACGGCCTCGTTCGAGATGGAAGAGATCCTGTACGAGCTGCGCGATCACGCCTCGGGCCTGAACGCCGGCCGCTGGGACTACATCTTCTCGCTGATCAAGAATTTCCGCACCCGCGGCCCCCGGTTCGTCCTGCCGGACCGCAGCCAGGTGACCATGACCCAGCCCTTTATGCGGGCCTACACCGAGCAGCTGGTGCGTGCCTGCCACAAACGGGGCGCCATGGCGATCGGCGGCATGGCGGCAGCCGTCCCCAACCGCAAGGACGAGGAAGCGAACGCCAGCGCGTTCGAGAAGGTCCGCGCCGACAAGACCCGCGAGGCCGCCGACGGTTTCGACGGTTCCTGGGTGGCCCACCCGGATCTGGTTCCGGTGTGCCGCGAGGTGTTCGACGGCGTACTCGGCGACCGCCCCAACCAGCTCGACCGCACCCGCGAGGACGTTACCCCCGACGACCGCGCACTGATCGATGTCGCCTCGACCACGGGCACCATCACCGAGACCGGCATCCGGAACAACATCGAAGTTGGCATCCGCTACATAGAATCCTGGCTGCGCGGCAACGGTGCCGTGGCCATCCACAACCTGATGGAGGACGCCGCCACCGCGGAGATCTCCCGCTCGCAGCTGTGGCAGTGGATGTACGCCAGGGCCATCACGGATGAGGGCGAGATCATCAGCCGCCAGTGGGTCCAGGACATGCTGGACGAGGAGTTCACGGCACTGGAACGCTTCGACGGCGACCGCTTCGAGGATGCCCGGGACATCTTCGAGGAAGTCACCCTGGGGGAGGAATTCCCCACGTTCCTGACGGTTCCGGCCTACGCCCGCTACCTGCACGAGGCCCGCGACTCGGCCTCAAGCGAAGCCGAAGACGGCCGGCTCGTTGCCGCATAAGCTTCGGGCCCGGTGATCGAGCCCGTCAAGATTCCGTCCGCCGGGCTGCCAAGCCGTCCGCAACAGGCACCCCGAGATCCGGGGTGGCAGCCCGGTAACGGAAACCACTGAAGAGACTCATCGAAGTGACACTTGAGGCCCATGTTTACTCCAAACATGGGCCTCAAGTGTCACTTCGCGCTGAAGCAATGGGCGATCGGGCGGCAGTCCGGGGACGACGACGGCGGCACCCGTCAGCGCTGCCTCGGCACCAGCCGCGCGGAAACAGTAGTGCAGACGAAGAAGACCAGCACGGAAACCAGGATCACCAGCAGGGGCGCATTCCAAGAGCCCGAAACATCGTGGATGAAACCGATCAGGGGTGGCGCCACCGCGGCGAAGCAGTAACCCACGCCCTGCACCACGGCGGACATCCGGCCAGCCGAGGCCTGGTCCCGGGCCAGCTTGATGATGGCGATGAAGATCAGCGTGATGCCGCCGCCCTGGGCGATTCCGCCGCACACCGACCACAACCACCACAGCCCTGGGGCGAACAACAGCCCCGCGGGCACGGCGGTCCACAGCAACCCCAAGGTGACCGCCGTCGCCGTCGTACTGAAGTATTTGGCCGCGAACGGCACGCCGAGGCCGCCCACGATGGCGAGGATCTGGAAGATCGAAGACCCTGCGCCGGCCGCGGAGGCGGACATTCCCAGTTCGTCGTTCAGGTAGCTGGGCAGCCACGCGGTGACGGCGTAGTAGGAGAACGCCTGTCCGGCGAAACCCGCGGTGAGCCCGGCGGTGATCCAGCCGGAACCGCGGTGTGCCGGCTGGCCCGGGCCGCTCGGAACATCGGCCGCAGAAGGCACCGAGGCTCGGCGCCGCCCCACTGCGAACGTCCAGAAGACAACCGCCGCCACTGCCAGAATCCCCACGGATCCCAAGGCCACCCGCCAGCCGGCAAGCTCGGCCAGGGGCGCCGTCACGACGGAGGTCACGAACGATCCGATGTTCAGGGCCGCCGTGTAGACGCCCATGGCGGTGCCCTGGCGCAGCGGCGAGAAGTCGCGCCGGATGATCAGCGGCACCGCGATGTTTCCGATAGTGATGGCCAGACCGATGACCACCGTGCCCAGAATCACCAGGCCCGGGCCGCCGGAAGAGCGGACAACCACGCCGGCCAGCACACCCAGGAGGGTCACCGTGATGGCGAACTCGGCGCCGAATTTCCGGGCAGCCAGGGACGCCAGCGGCGCGGCAAGTGAGAAACACAGCACCGGGATGCTGGTCAGCAGGCCGAGCACGACTGGTGAAAATCCGAGTTCTCGCTGCATAGTGTCCACCACCGGCGCAACAGCCACAAACGGCCCGCGAAGGTTCAGTGCCAGCAGTCCGATGCAGGCCAGCAGGATCCAGCTGTTGGGGACCTTCGACAGCAGGCGGCCGCTCATGCGGCGGAACCGGCGGCGCCGGGCGCGGCGGGCAAGGAGTTGGAAAGCGGTTTCATCACTTTCATTGCTATCACGCCCGCGGAAACATGACGCGCGTTAGCCGGTCGCCTGCAGGGTGGCCTCGATCACGGCCGGGGACAGGACGTGCTGCGTGACCATCTGGCTGGCGCCAAGGATGGCAGCCTGATCGCCCGCCATCGAGAGCCCGATCCGCAGGTGGGTGGTGGCCAGCGGCAGTGAGCGACGGTAGACCACTTCGCGGACGCCGGCCATCAGGTGCTCGCCGGCCTGGCCCAGGCTTCCGCCGATCACGATCATGGAGGGGTTGAGCAGGTTGACCACCGTTGCCAGGACGTCGCCCACGTCGCGGCCGGCCTGGCGCAATGCCTGGATGGCCGGCAGGTTGCCGTCCGCCACGAGGCGCAGCACGTCACTGCCTTTTTCTGCTTCGAGCCCCTGGACGGCCAGTGAATGAGCCACCGCGGGTCCGGAAGCCAGTGCCTCGAGGCAGCCGTAGTTGCCGCAGCGGCACAGGACGTTGTCGCCGCGGGGAACGCGCACGTGGCCAAGGTCCCCGGCCGTCCCATCCGCACCGCGCTGGAGTTCGCCGTTGCTGATGATGCCGGCGCCGATGCCGGTTGCCACCTTGATGAACAGGAAGTTCTGGTGCTCGGGCCAGTACGCGGTCCGCTCCCCCAGCGCCATGATGTTGACGTCATTGTCCACCAGAACGGGTACGGGCAGCGAGCGCTGGACGTAACGGACGACGTCGAACCCGTCCCAGCCGGGCATGATGGGCGGCTTCACGGGTTTACCTGTGGCGTGTTCCACCGGGCCCGGCAGCCCGATCCCGATTCCGGCGAGGTCAGTTTTGGCCCGTCCCGCTTCGGCCAGGAGCGAGGCACCCTCCTCCACCACGCGGCCCAGCACGGCTTCCGGTCCCTCGGAGACTTCCTGGGCCAGGCGCCGCTCGGCCAGGATGGTCCCGCGCAGATCGGTGACGGCAATGATCACATGCGTTGCCCCGACGTCGACGGCGAGGACGGCGCGTGCCGCCGGGTTGAAGGCAAAGCGCGACGGCGGCCTGCCGCCGCTGGAGTTCGCCTCACCGGCAGGGCCTACGAGCCCGGAGAGAATCAGGGCGTCAATCCGTGCAGCCACCGTGGAGCGGGCGAGCCCGGTTGTCAGTGCCAGCTCGGCGCGCGTCCGGGCTTTGCCGTCGCGGAGGAGCTGGAACAGATCGCCGGCGCGGGACAGGCTGCCGGCAGCGTCCAGCCCGGCCTGTTCGGTCGGAACCCCGGTTCCGGGGTCTTTGCCTGGCTCTCTAGTGGGGGCGGGACTCATGAGTAAGTGATAGCACGAACGGCTTATGCGTGTCACGCCAGACAAAGAATGTCGATTGGTTTTCAACTTTTGCTTGACGACCGGCAAAAGTAGCTCTAGCTTGGTGTGTGAGGCAGCTCACTCACCTGCATATGGACCGCCCTTGGATGTGCCCACGAGCGTTCATAGGAAACCAGGCGCCGCGGCTGCGGCTCACACCACAACGACGAGGAGAGACAGTGTCATACTCGATCCAGCTCTACACGGTCCGAAAGGCTCTTGAAGAGGATCTGGCCGGAACCATCAAGAAGCTTGCCGAGATCGGCTTCACCATGGTTGAGCCCTACCGTTTCGTCGCCAAGGCCGCTGAACTGAAGCAGGCCCTGGCGCAGAACAACCTCACTGCACCTTCCGGTCACGCGCCCCTGCTCAGTGATGACCAGGACGCCATTTTCGCCGCTGCCCAGCAGCTCGGCATCGGCACTGTCATCGACCCCCACGTTCCGATCGAGCGCTGGAACTCCCTCAATGACATCAAGGAAACCGCAGCACAGCTCAATGCGGCAGCCGCGAAGGGCGCCGAATACGGGGTCCGTGTGGGCTACCACAACCACTGGTGGGAGGTTGAGTCCGTCATCGACGGCAAAACCGCCCTGGAGCATCTGGCCGACAACCTGGATCCAGCCGTCGTGCTTGAACTGGACACGTACTGGGCCGCCGTCGGCGGCCAGAATCCGGCGGAGCTGCTTGAACGGCTCGGCGAGCGCGTTAAGTTCATCCACATCAAGGACGGTCCGCTGACGTCCGATCCGTCCAGCCAGGTGGCCGTGGGCGACGGCAAGATGGCCATCTGGGATGTCATCAGCGCCGCCGGCTCCCTCGAGGCCGGCGTGATCGAACTGGATGACTTCCAGGGCGACATGTTCGACGCCGTCCGGGACAGCTACAACTACCTCAGCGCCGGAAAGGTGTCAGCATGAACGGCGGCGCGCTCAGGACAGGACCCGTGGGGGTAGGCATCATCGGGGCCGGGGTCATCAGCAAGCAGTACCTCGACAACCTCACGAGCTTCCCGGACATCAAGGTTGTGGCCATCGGCGATCTTTTCGAGGATGCCTCCGCCGCCCGCGCTGCAGAGTACAACGTGCCTGTCCACGGCGGGGTGGATGCTGTGCTGGGCAACCCGGACGTTGAGATCGTCATCAACCTCACCATCCCGGCAGCCCATGTTGAAGTTGCTACCCGGGCGGTAAACGCCGGCAAGCACGTCTGGAGCGAAAAGCCATTCTCGCTTGACCGTGAAAGCGGCCGCGGACTACTCAAGGCCGCAGACGCCGCGGGCATGCGCCTCGGCTGTGCACCGGATACCTTCCTGGGCGCCGGTCTGCAGACGGCCCGGCGGATGATCGAGCACGGAGACATCGGCGTTCCGCTCACGGCGCTGACTCTCATGCAGTCCCCTGGTCCGGAATCGTGGCACCCCAACCCTGCCTTCCTGTTCCAGGACGGCGCCGGTCCGTTGTTTGACATCGGCCCCTACTACCTCACCGCGCTGGTCCAGACCTTCGGCAGCATCAGCCGCGTGGCAGCCTTCGGCTCCAAGTCCCGCGAGACGCGGATCATCGGCTCGGGACCGAAAGCCGGCGAAGAGTTCGCCGTCACGGTTCCCACCCATGTGAGCTCCATCCTGGAGTTCGACGGCGGTGAATCCGCCCAGAGCATCTTCAGCTTTGATTCACCATACAAGCGCGCCGGGTTTGTGGAGATCACGGGCACCGAAGCCACCATCGCCTTTCCGGATCCGAACAATTTCGACGGCGATGTCAGGATCTGCGCCAATGGTGCCGACGACTGGACCACCGTCCCGTCCGTCGGTTCCACGGCAAGCCGCGGCGCCGGAGTGCTGGAGATGGCCAGGGCACTTCGTGAAGGACGCCCGCACCGGGCACAGGGCGAACTCGCCTTCCATGTTCTGGACACCATGGCTTCCATTGCCGAGTCCATCGACACCCGCGCCTTTGTTGAGGTCCAGAGCTCCGCTGCACCCGTCCCCGCACTCCCCGAGGACTGGGACCCCGCTGCAGCAACGCTCTCCAACTGAGCCTCCAGCTTAATCAGGCTCTACCCGTTCCACTCACCTAGCACCAGCTCGACGACGAGAAAAACCGGAGCAACCATGAAGAAACCATTCAGAATGCTGTCGGCCCTGGCGGCCACTGCTGCGATGACCCTTGGGCTCAGCGCTTGCGGAGGCAGCCCCCAGGCCACCAGCGACACCATCACTTACTGGGCATCGGACCAGGGCAATAACCTGGATGACACCGCAGCAAAACTGAAGCCGTCACTGGACCGCTTCACTGAAAAGACCGGCGTCAAGGTCCAGCTTGAGGTCATCAGCTGGACCGACCTCTACAACCGAATCCTGACTGCTGTTACAAGCGGCGACGGCCCGGACGTCCTGAACATCGGAAACACCTGGGCCGTGACCCTGCAGGAGACCGGCGCTTTCGAGCCGGTGGAAGGCGCGCTGTTGGACGCCGTGGGTGGCAAGGACCGCTTCCTGCAGACCAGCTGGTCCACCGGCGGTGCGGAAGGCAAGACTCCGACGTCGGTGCCGCTCTACGGCCTGGCGTACAACATGTACTACAACACCAAGATGTTCAAGGAAGCCGGCATCGCGAAGGCACCGGTTACCTGGGATGAGTTTGTGGCGGACGCCAAGAAGCTCACCAAAGACACCAACGGTGACGGCAAGCCGGACCAGTGGGGCTTTACCGCCGCCGGGGCTTCGGTCTCGGCCAACTCCCACCAGGCGTTCGTCCGCGGGCTACAGAACGGCGGCACTCTCTTCGACAAGGACGGCCAGCCGACCTTTGACAGCGACGCCCAGGTTGCGGGCGTCAAGCAGTTCATCGATCTGATGGCAAACGACAAGGTGATGTCGCCGTCGGACGCCGAAATAAGCCAGGGCGCCCAGAAGATCGACAATCTCATCAATGGCAAGGCTGCCATGCTGTTCGATCAGAGCCCGCTGAAGAACTTCGGCGCCCGCGGTTTCAAGGACTGGGCTGTTGCCCCCGTCCCCATGTTGACTGCAGGAGCCACCGGTGATGCCGGCACCCAGAGCCACGTTGCAGGCATCAACCTGAGCGTCTTCAAGAACAGCAAGAACAAGGAAAATGCCATCAAGCTGGCCGGCTTCCTGACCAGCGATGCCGAACAGGTGGCACTGAACACGTCATATTCTTCGCTGCCGGTGGTTACCGGTGCATCCGGTGATCCCGCCTTCCAGACCGATGAGGTCAAGGCCAAGCGCGATGCTCTGGCCAGCCACTCCCTGCCCATGCCGCTGATCGCAAAGGAGGGGCAGATGGAAACCCTGACGGGCACGGCCATCAAGAACCTCTTTGCCAAGGCAGCCACGGGAACCGTGTCTGAGGCAGACATCAAGGCGGCCCTCAAGGACGCCAACAACCAGATGGCTGCGGCCCAGTAACCAAGCCTCCTGGGTGCGGGGGCGCTGCCCTACCGCAGTGCCCCCGCACCCAGGCTAAGGAGTTCCTATGTCACACTCAGCCCTGGACAGCAGCCGCGCCGCTGCCGGCAGCGAACCTGCCCCCGATCCCGCCCCCGGCCCGCCGGAAAATACCACTGCACCGCCCCTACGGAAGCGCCGCCGTTCATTCCTCCCGTACGGACTGATCCTCCCGGCCGCAATTCTTGAAGTACTGATCCACATCGGCCCCATGCTGCTGGGCATCTGGATCGCCTTCATCTCCCTGACGCAGCTCAACCTCACCAACTGGCTCAACGCCCCGTTCGTCGGCCTGCAGAACTTCATCAACGGCCTCAACCCGGACAGCACCATCGGCCAGGCCTTCTTCAGCACCGTGGGCCGAACCCTGCTCTACACCGTTCTGGTGGTGGGCTTCTCCTGGATCCTGGGCATGGCCGGCGCCGTTTTCCTCTCGTCCAACTTCAAAGGCCGTGCAATCCTGCGCACGTTCTTCCTGGTCCCCTACGCCCTGCCCGCCTACGTGGGTACCATCGCGTGGGCCTTTATGTTCAACCAGCGCGACGGCGCCGTGAACCAGATTCTGGTCGACACGCTGCACCTCTTCGGTGATGAGCGCCCGTTCTGGCTCCTGGGCCAGAACTCCTTCGGCGCCATGATCATTGTCAACGTGTGGCAGTTGTGGCCCTTCGCGTTCCTGATGCTGATGGCTGCGCTGCAGAACGTCCCCACAGACGTATACGAGGCCGCCGCGATCGATGGCGCCAGTCTGTGGCAGCAGTTCCGCACCATCACCCTGCCCATGGTGCGCCCGGCAAACGGCGTGCTGTTGATGGTGATGTCCCTCTGGACGTTCAACCAATTCAATATCCCGTTTGTTCTCTTCGGCGCGGCATCGCCCAAGGAAGCCACCTTGGTTTCGCCGCTGATTTACCAGAACTCCTTCGGCAGCTGGAACTTCGGGCTGGGCGGCGCCATGAGCGTCCTGCTTCTGATCGCCCTGTTCATCGCTTCCGTCTTCTACATCCGCATGGTGCTGCCCAAGGGGGACGACAATGATTGAGACCCGCAATTTCCGGATTCTGAGGAATGTGGTGTTGACCATTCTCTCCGTGTGGGTGGCAGTGCCGCTCTACGTGGTGGTGTCCACCTCACTGAAGCCGCTCAAGGACGTCTCCGGGTTATTCCAGTGGATCCCCCGCGAAATCACGGCTTCGCCGTACTTCGACATCTGGACCACCGTTCCGCTGGCCAAGTACTTCCAGAACAGCCTGATCATCACGGTCTGCGCCACACTCTGCTCGGTGACTGTCGCCGTGTTGGCCGCATACGCCATCGCCCGTCTTCAGTTCAAGGGCAAGCGCGCCTTCAGCCTGACGGTGCTGTCCACCCAGATGTTCCCCGGCATCCTGTTCCTGCTGCCCCTGTACCTGATCTTCACGCAGATCCGGAACCTCACGGGACTTCAGCTGCAAGGTTCGTACATGGGTCTGATCATCACGTACATGACGTTCACCCTGCCATTCGCCATCTGGATGCTTAGCGGGTACTTCGCCTCCATCCCCAAGGAGCTCGAGGAAGCGTCCATGATCGATGGCACCGGCCGGATGGGCGCCCTGTTCCGGGTAGTCCTTCCCGTTGCCAAGCCGGGCATCATTGCGGTGGCGGTGTATTCCTTCATATCGGCCTGGGGCGAAGTGCTCTTTGCCTCCGTGCTGACCAACGAAGCCACCAAGACACTGTCACTCGGTCTCAAGTCCTATGCAAGTGAGTCGGATGTCTTCTGGAACCAGCTCATGGCCGCCTCCGTGGTAGTCAGCCTGCCGGTCCTCATCGGCTTCATCCTGGTCCAGAAGCACCTGGTTGCCGGCCTGTCCGCCGGTGCCGTCAAGTAGCCACGCCAGCCACCGCACAGGCAACCACCAACCTAATTCCCGTTGAGGAGCACCACCATGACGACGGCGCAAACAGCACCACCGCCGCCGCACCGCGGCACCACCCCCCTGGGCGTAGCCATGATCGGCTACGCGTTTATGGGCAAAGCGCATTCGAATGCCTGGCGGAACGTTTCCAGCTATTTCGACGTCCCGGCCTTCGAGCAGAAGGTGCTGGTGGGCCGTGATCCGTCCGGGGTGGCCGAAGCCGCTGTCCGCTATGGCTGGGCGGAGTCGTCCACGGACTGGCGGTCGGTGATCGCCCGCGAGGACATTCATGTTGTGGATATCTGCGCACCGGGCTTTATGCACGCCGAGATCGCGGTCGCCGCCCTGGCGGCGGGCAAGCACGTGCTGGTCGAAAAACCCCTGGCCAACACCGTGGCGGAGGCCGAGGCCATGTCAGTTGCGGCCCAGGCCGCCAGGGCGAACGGTGTGCAGTCCATGATCGGCTTCAATTACCGCAGGGTTCCGGCATTGGCGCTCGCCCGGGAACTCATCGCCGAGGGCCGGCTCGGCACCATCCGGCACGTCCGTGCCGCTTATCTGCAGGACTGGCTGGTGGATCCCGAGTCCCCCATGACGTGGCGGCTGAACAAGGAAACCGCCGGTTCCGGGGCGCTGGGCGACATCGCCTCGCATGCGATTGACCAGGTGCTGTTCCTCCTCGGGGACCAGGTCACCGACGTCTCCGGCCGCACGCACACGTTCACCACGCACCGCCCGGGGCCGGCCGGCCTGGAGGAAGTAACGGTCGACGACGCCGCCTGGGCAACGCTGTCCCTCGCCTCAGGGGCAATCGCCTCAGTGGAAGTTTCACGCGTGGCCACCGGCCAGAAAAACTCGCTCAAACTCGAGATCTACGGGGACAAGGGAGCCATCCTTTTCGATCTGGAGTCCCTGAATGAGCTCGGTTTCCTGGACGCCACCCTCCCCGCTCGTGAGCAAGGATTCCGGCGGATCCTGGTCAATGAACCGGAGCACCCCTATCTGGAAGCGTGGTGGCCGCAGGGCCACACTCTCGGCTGGGAACACTCCTTCACACACGAGATCCGCGATTTCCTGCTGGCCATTGGGTCCGGGACCCAGCCGTCGCCGTCGTTCGAGGACGGATTGGAAGTCCAGCGTATTCTGGCCGCAATGGAGGAAAGCTCCGCAGCGAAAAGCTCGATCATCCAGCTGAGCATTCCGCCCAGCGCCCGGTAAGACACCATCACTGACCAGCAGTCTTCTGAAGGAGCCTGACATGCCCCGCCCGTACACCCTGTTCACCGGCCAGTGGGCCGACCTCCCCTTCGAGGAAGTCGCCCGCCTCGCCTCCGGCTGGGGCTACGACGGCCTGGAAATCGCCGTCTCCGGCGACCACCTGGACGCGTGGCGCTGGGACGAGCCCGGCTACGTCGAGTCCAAGCTCGCGGTGCTGGAGAAATACAACCTCAAGGTCTGGGCCATCTCCAACCACCTCAAGGGCCAGGCAGTGTGCGATGACCCCATCGACTTCCGCCACCAGGCCATCGTGGGCTCCAAGGTCTGGGGCGACGGCGATCCCGAGGGCGTCCGCACCCGCGCCGCCGAGGAAATGAAGCACACCGCCCGGCTCGCCAAAGCGCTCGGCGTGGACACCGTCGTCGGGTTCACCGGCTCCTCCATCTGGCAGTACGTGGCCATGTTCCCGCCCGTCCCCGTTTCGGTGATCGACGCCGGCTACCAGGACTTCGCGGACCGCTGGAACCCAATCCTGGACGTCTTCGACGAATGCGGAGTCCGCTTCGCCCACGAAGTCCACCCCTCCGAAATCGCCTACGACTACTGGACCACCGTCCGCACCCTCGAGGCGATCGGCCACCGCGAAGCCTTCGGCCTGAACTGGGACCCATCTCACTTTATGTGGCAGGGCATCGACCCCGTGTCCTTCATCTGGGACTTCAAGGACCGGATCTACCACGTGGACTGCAAGGACACAAAGCTCCGCCCCACCGGCCGCAACACCGTCCTCGGCTCCCACCTGCCCTGGGGCGATCCGCGCCGCGGCTGGGACTTCGTCTCAGCCGGCCGCGGCGACGTCCCTTGGGAGTCGTCCTTCCGCGCCCTCACCGCGATCGGCTACAACGGACCCATCTCCGTGGAATGGGAAGACGCCGGCATGGACCGTCTCCACGGCGCCCCCGAGGCCCTTGCCGCCCTGAAGAAGTTCGACTTCCCGCCGTCGAACACTTCCTTCGACGCCGCGTTCAGCCAATAGCCTGCCTACGGCTATATGGCCCGCAAGCCGCCGAACGGCAGTTGCATGGTTGACTGCTGTGAGCCAGAATCCCGGCACAACCCGGTCTGTCACCATGGAGGACGCCGCCCGCGAGGCCGGGGTCAGCCGGGCTCTCGGGTCCTTCGTGATGCGCGATTCGCCAAAGGTTCGGCAGCCACGCGCAGTGCCGTCCTGGAAAGCGCGGCCGTTCTGGGGTACTCCCCCAACAGGCTGGCCGGCAGGCTGGCAGCCTGCGCACCAGGACCATGGGCGTGCTGGACGACCACTTCCGCCGGCTGTCCCCGGACGAGGACGTGGAACTGGGCCGGATCGAGGGGCTCCCGGTAGCCGCGGCTGCGCTCCACGAGGCCTCCGCACGCTAGAGTTTTTTTCATGACACACACCATCCGCAAGGCAACGGCGGACGACGCCGGGAGGCTCGCCGAGCTGGCAGCCGCCACCTTCCCGCTGGCGTGCCCGCCGGGTTCCTCACCGGAGGACATCGCCGCGCACATTGCCAGCACCCTGGGCGAGGATCACTTCCGCGGGTACCTGGCGGATGCTGAGATCACCGTCCTAATTATCGACGCCGGCGGAGAGCTGCGGGGCTACAGCCTGCTGGTGTCGCGCCCGGCGCAGGACCCGGACGTTGCATCGGTGCTGAGCCTGCTGCCTTCCGCCGAACTCAGCAAGTGCTACGTCCACCCGGACCACCACGGACTCGGCGCTGCCGCGGAACTGATGCGCGCCACCATCATCTCCGCCGCAGCCAGCGGCGCTCACGGCGTATGGCTGGGCGTCAACAGTGAGAACGCCAAAGCCATCCGCTTCTACGAAAAATCGGGCTTCCGGCGGGTGGGCACCAAGTCCTTCAGGCTGGGCAGCACTGTTGAGCACGACTTCGTGATGGAGCGTTCCGTCAGCGCACCGCCCAACCCGGCATGAGGCGGAAGACCGTTGCGTTCGTAACGGTTGCGATCTGGGTCTTACTTGCTCCGCACCCTCTGGCGGTTACTCAGGTCTGATCGGGGCCTTGCGGGTGCGGCGGGCCATGGTCCTGAGCTGGATGATGCGGGCAGCCCCGGCAACGGCCACGAGGACACCGCCACCCACCGCTCCGATGAACAGTGCGATACCGAGGGAGACGGTTCCGGCCAGGCCGAAGTAGCGCAACGTGACCATATCCTGGTTCTGCAGGATGAACGCGATGAGCAGCATCAGCAGCACCAGTCCGAAAGCCGTGGCAGCCCAGGCCATGCCGGCCCGCGTGGTCCTGGGCTTCAGGCCCTTCGCAGATGCTACCGGCTCAGGGCCAGGCGGCTGACCTCCCGAGACTGTTGGGTCTGTTGTCATCACCGGGACCTCGCAATCTGAATGGACAGGTTTTCGTACCGAAGCGCCTGCTGCCTGCCTTCGGCCGGTTTGGGGGCAGGGTCAGCCCGGCGGGACTCCGGTCCTGAATCACCGGCTTCCATCTGGGTGCGGCGCCTCAGGTTCCGTGTCGTCCGCCGGTGTGGTCGAACCCGCGCCGCCACCGTCCCAGGCCTCGCCGCGGTGAGGGTGGGCAGGCGAATCTCCGACTGGACGGGCATTGTCTGAGCCGAGCCCCCCTGCGCTTGATTCCGCCGAATCTACCGGGCGTGGCTCCGGAACATGCCCGAAAGCGCGCCGGAGAATGAAAGCTGCGACGACGGCTGCCGCCAGAATACAGGCAACGAGCGAGGCGTTTCCGGCAGCTTTGGAGCCGCGTCGGGAGCGGCGCAGCTCCTTGGAAGCCAGGCGGGCGGCGCGCACGAGGGCTTTCTGTCCGTCTCTGACGGCCTTTTTGTTGCCGGTGACGGCGCCGGCGAAACCTTGAACGCGGACCGGTACCGTCGCTCTTGAGAGTTCGTCGGCCAGGTGTTCGGCTGTGGCCGCGAGTCTGTGCGTGATACTCCGTCCGGCTCTGTCTGCCACCTGGCCGGCAGTATCCACGAATCCAAGGGCCAGGCCGTCCGCCCGTTGGGCAAGTTCATCGGAAATCCAACTCAGCCTGTTCCGGATTTCCGGTGAGGCCCTGTCCAGGGCCTCCTGGATTCTGGCGGCCGCGTGCGTCAGGACCTCCTCGGCCGCGGGCGGTCCAGGATGCTTACCTGCCCGTAATTTCATCATTACGGCCTCCCTGGTTCGCGGCTGTCTGGGACAAGACTACGCCGCTAGTCCGGGGTGCGGTATGTCTTGGCGAAAGAACCCTCAGCAGGCGGATCGGCCAGGGACTCCTGTCTCTTACCCGTCAGGTTGCACCTCTTCCGGGAGCTCCGCACCGATAAGCAAATCGAACCCGGCGAAAGCGTCAGCACTATCTGTCCCTCGACAGCTTTCATAGCAGAATGTCGTGGTCATCAACGGCGATAGGGCGAATTCGGCCGAGCGCCGAAGGCGGCTTCTCCCAGCAATGGGCCGCAGGGGCGCGGCAGCTCCCCAGTGTTTTTCCAAGGTCCAAAGAGCACCATTTGAACATCTAAGAGCAAGCCGTCACCTGGAACTGGACGGCGTGGACCATGAATTCGTTGTACCAGGGCTGGACGGCCTGAACCCCGTCAGGCGGCCACTGGGAAGCCGGCCCGATTCCCTCACCCGCCACAACAGCCGGCACGACGTACCACTTTAGGAGAGGTCATGACCACCCGCAGGGAAGTTCTGAAGCTGGGCGCGCTGGGCGCCTTCGGCGTGGTCGGCATAAAGGGTTCAGACCCCGCCGTCCCGCCGCCCACTACCACCGCCCTCATTACCTCGAGTCTGCTGGCTCCCCGGAACATGCCGGTTCCCTATAGAGGGATATTCCGTCGGCCGCCGGTGCTTGCGCCGTTTGCAACGGGCCTCGACGACGGTGACCCGGCGCGCCCCTTTGCCCGGTATGCCCTCACCCAAAAGCTCGGTCGGGCTCAATTCGTGCCGGGGCTGATGACGACCCTGGCCGGGTACAACGGCATCTTTCCCGGCCCCACCATCCGGGCCAGGCAGGGCACCCGGATCGAGGTCCGGATTCGCAACGCCTTCCCGGGGCCCGGCCTGCTGTATCCCGGGGCCTTCAAAACCGTCACGCACCTGCACGGCTCGGCGTCGCTTCCCCAGTACGACGGTTACGCCAACGACATCACCGTGCCGGGAAACGTCAAGAACTACCACTATCCCAACTGGCAGACGGCGCGGACCCTCTGGTACCACGATCACAAGCACCACGTGACCGCTCAGAACGTGTACTCGGGCCTGGCCGGGTTCTACCCGCTGTCCGACCGGCTCGAGCGTGCGCAGTTGCCGCAGGGCGAGTTCGACGTGCCGCTCATGCTCTCGGACGCCCTGTTTAACACCGACGGCTCGCTGGGATACAACGACAACGACCAGAAGGGGCTGTGGGGTGACATCATCATGGTCAACGGGGTGCCGTGGCCCACCATGAAGGTCAAGCCCCGCATCTACCGCTTCCGGGCGCTGGCCGCCTCGATTTCCCGTTCGTACCGCCCCACCCTGTCCACGGGTGACCCGGTCTACATCGTGGGCACCGATGGAGGCATGGTGCCCAAGGTCCAGGCAGTTGCGTCGTGGCGGCAGGGCACTGCGGAGCGCTACGAGATCCTCGTGGACTTCCGAAGATACCGGGTCGGGCAGATGATCGAGCTGCGCAACCTAAGCAACAAGAACAACGTGAACTTCGCCAACACGGGCAAGATCATGCGCTTCGAGGTCGTGGCCAACTCGGGCTCAGGCGCCGGCTCAATCTCCGCGATCCCTACGACGCTCGACGACGGCGGGGCGCCGAATGCGGCTCAGGGCGGGGTCGCCACGATGAGCCTGACCCCGGAGATGGCCGTGGCCAAGCGGCACCTCAAGGTCAATCGAGAGCACGGAGAATGGACGATCAACGGGGTCCGCTGGAACGATGTGGAGAGGTCCGGGTTCACCAAGCTGTTCGGCAATCCCCAGCCCTTTGACGTTGAACAGTGGACCATCACGAACGAGTCCGGCGGCTGGTTCCACCCGGTCCACATCCACCTGGTCGACGGCAAGGTCATCGCCCGCAACACCAACGGCGGAAAACCGTTCGCATGGGAGAGGGGGCCCAAGGATGTCTACTACGCGGGCGAGAACGAGTCCATCACGGCGCTCATGCAGTTCGACACCGGACCCGGCGCCGGAGGACGCTACATGATGCACTGCCACAACCTGGTGCACGAGGACCACGACATGATGGTGCAGTTCTCCGTAGGTGATCTGCGGAACAACGACCCGATCACCTCTGACCCGCCCGTCCGTGACACCCTGCCCGCGGATCACTTCCGTCCGGTGTACCTGCCCGGGTTTCCGGCCGGGACCTGACATGATGACCGTTTGAGTTGGCTCCACCCCGGCGCTGGATTCATCCATTGGTTTCCTGCGTAGGAGGGCAGGGATATCGCCACACTGTGAGCAATCCAACAGCACCCCGGAGGAATGCCGCCGCACCCCCAGCGGTTGTGACAAGCATGAAGATTGAGATCTGGTCAGACGTCGCGTGCCCGTGGTGCTACATCGGCAAACGCCGTTTTGAAGCCGCCCTGGCCGAGTTCCCGCACCGCGATTCCGTGGAGGTGCAGTGGCGCAGCTACCAGCTGGACCCCACGCTCCCGGAACACTACGACGGCACGGAGCTGGACTACCTCAGCACCCGAAAGGGCATGGCTCCGGAGCAGGTCACGCAGATGTTTGATCATGTGGCCGCCCAGGCCAAAGGCGAGGGGCTCAACTACCGCTTTGACGACGTCGTGGTGGCCAACAGCTTCACCGCCCACCGGCTGATCCATCTGGCGGCTGCCCACGGGAAGCAGGATGCCGCCAAGGAACGCCTGCTCAGCGACCACTTCGAGCACGGCAAGGACATCGGCCACCAGGCATACCTCACCTCGTTGGGGCAGGATCTGGGACTCGACGCCGGCGAGCTGGCGGAGCTGTTCACGACTGATAAATACTCAGACGATGTCCACCAAGATTTCGCCGAGGCCCGCGCCCTGGGCATCAGCGGTGTGCCGTTCTTTGTGATCGACCGCAAGTTCGGGCTCTCCGGCGCACAGCCTTCCGAGACCTTCACTGAGGCACTCAACCAGGCATGGCAGGAGACGCACCCTCTGGTACCGGTGGGCGGCTCCGATGCCAATGCGTGCGGACCGGACGGCTGCGCCATCTAGCCGCGGCCGGAGGTTTGCTGACAGATCACGGTAAAGTGTCTGTATGCCTAGGATCTCTGCCGCGAGCAACGCCGCCCAACGCGCCGAGACCCAGCACCGCATCCTCACCGCCTTCGGGAAACTCCTCTTCACGCACGGGCTTCCCGGCCTGACAATGACGGACGTCGCACGCCATGCCGGTGTGGGACGCACCGCCGTGTACAACTACTACGCGGACATCGAAGAGCTGCTCATCGCCTACGCGCTGGACGAGACCGAGCGCTTCCTGACGGACCTGCGCGGGTCACTGAAGAGCCTGGAAAACCCGGTGGAACGCCTGGCCGTGTATGTCCGCGCCCAGGTGGAGGATCTGGCCCGGCGGCACCTGCCGCCCGGCCCCGCCATGGGCGCAGTGCTCTCGCCGGCTTCCTTCGCCAAACTCGCGGATCACGTAGGGGAACTCAGCGTGCTGCTGCAGGACATTCTCGGCGACGGCATGGCACAGGGCTATCTGCCGGAGGCGGATATCGAGCAGCAGGCGCAGCTGGTCCACGGCACACTGTCCTCCAGCGCCGCACGCGGCAGCGGCCGGGAGGAGGACCTTGAGGACAGAATTTCGCGGACGGTGCGGTTCATCCAGTTGGGCGCCGGGGCCAGGTTCGACGACGACGGCCGCCCCCTGCGCGTCAGCCGGCCACCCGCGACGGCCAGCCAAGCGCCCGCCTAGCTAAGAATCAGGGCTTTGCAGCCTTCGTCGGAACGACCGGCAACTTCGAGTCATCGGCAATCCGCCGGCTTTCGCGCGGGCAGGAGAGCATCCCGGGCGTCTGGTCCACGAGCTCTGGTTTGGCGAGCTGTTTGTAGTCGCCGGTCAGGATGACATCCACAGTGGCATCGGAGCGGTCATCCTGGAAGTAGTCGGATCCGGGAAGGTTGCGCTGGACGCTGAAGGCCGCGGACTGGCCTGCGGCGCCGGAAACCACTGCGGCCACACCGCGGTAGGACGTTTGTGTGTTGGACACCTTGCCCACAATGAATTTTCGCTTGCGGAAATCATCGGCCACTGACCGCGCCAGTCCGGGGCGGGTGGTGGAGTTGAAGACGTTGAGGTTGATTTTCGCGTTGGGTGTGTAGTCGAAGGTTGCAGACGGGCACAGCGAAACAGCCTCGTGGCTGGCCAGCGCCGTCGGAAGTTTGATCTGTCCGTTCATGACGCCCAGCGCGGCAATGATTCCAGAGCTGATGAGGCCCACCAGCAGGACCAGCACCGCACCGTGCACAATCCGGTGGCGAACCCGGACGGGGTTGTCCAGGGCGCTGTCCTGCTCCTCAAAGGTTGCTCGAAGCTCCGGGCCGGTGACCACGCGGTGCCCGTGCAGGACTGTGACGTCCTTCGGTTTTCTAGCCATCGATCACCAGCACACGGGCGTGGATGGCGGTGCGCTGGTGCAGGGCGGTGCGGACCGCGCGGTGCAGCCCGTCTTCCAGGTACAGGCTTCCGCGGTACTGCACCACGTGCGGGAAGAGATCGCCGAAGAACGTGGAATCCTCGGCCAGCAGCGCTTCAAGATCCAGGGTCCGCTTGGTGGTCACCAGTTCGTCCAGCCGGACGGGACGCGGGGGAAGCGCCGCCCATTCTTTGGGCGTGTTGTAACCATGGTCGGGGTAAGGGCGTCCCTCGCCCACAGCTTTGAATATCACCATCCCAGCCTAGGCAGCTTGTGGGTTCAAGGGAATGTGTTGCCCCCTGCGTCCCAAGGTTGTAGCCAAACAGTGACCATCTGTCATTTGCCGGACGGTGGGGCGGCTTCGCTCGGGCGGCGGACACCGGCTGGCAGAATGGAGCCATGACTGCATCCGAGACCTCCGCCGAATCTCCGTCCGGCACCCGTCCGCCGTCGGCCCCTGCACTTGCCCTCCTGCTGGATGTGGACGGCCCCGTGGCCAGTCCCGTCACCCGCGAGGTGAGGCCGGAAATCATTGCGGACATGGTGGCGCTGGCCACCGCCGGGATCCCTGTCATTTTCAACACCGGACGCTCCGATGCGTTTATCCGCGAACAGGTGATGGAGCCCATGATCGCCGCCGGGATGCCGGCCGGGACTGTCATTCACGCCATCTGTGAGAAGGGCGCGGTCTGGTTCAGCTACACCGTCGCGGGTCCGGGCACCATCCACGTTGATCATGAACTCGCCGTGCCCAAGGCATACGGCGATGACGTCCGCCGGCTCGTGGCCGAGGATTACTCAACGCACATGTTCTTCGACGAAACCAAGCGGGCCATGGTGTCGGTGGAGCAGCACATCGCCGTTCCCAGTTCCGATTACCTTGACGAGCAGAAGCTGTTCGACGCCGATGCCCTGGAACTTATGGCCCGGCACGGGCTCGGTGTGGTGATGCTGGACCACCACGCCCCGGATTCGGATGACCAGGTGGACTACCGGGTTGACCCCACCATCATTTCCACGGACATCGAGTCGGTGCGGCTGGGCAAGGATCTGGGTGCGAGCCGGGCTGTGGAGCTACTGGCAGCGCAGGGAATCACCCCGCAGGCCTGGCGGACCGTAGGCGATTCGCGCACGGACTATGCCATGGCCGACTGGCTGCACCACAACGATCACCCCGTGAAGCACGTTGACGTCCGCCCGGCGGACGGTGTGCCGGTCAAGCCGTACCCGGTGCTGACGGCTGCGGATCTGGGGCTGGGGACTGATGTGATTCACGACGACGCCGGCGGGGCCTTCCTGCGAAGCTGGCGCGAAGCGCTGGGCTGCTGAGCCGCCGGTGGTCGAGCTTGTCGAGACCCAGCCCGGTTTTTCTGCCCGCGCTATCATGCAATAAGAGACGTATTCCCTTTTTCAGCTCGGAGAAACACCATTACAGACACAACGGTTCAGGACGATGTTTACTACGGCGGCCCGGCATCCGACGACGGCCGCAGCCATCCGGAAGTAACGTCCCCGGCGGCTGTTGCCCGCCTTAAAAACCGTCCTGACGTTATCCGTCACAGGGGCCGTTATGCGCTGATAAACCACAACCGGACGCCTTTCCAGGCCATGGTTGAAGACCTGCTGTTCCTGCGGAATGTGCTGGCCGACGCCGGCATCGACTACCTGCTGGTGCGTGGAAACAACCACCGGCCGGTCATCGCGCTGGACTGGAAAGACCGCAAGAAGCTGCGGGCAGCGCTCGTGGAAGCCTGCCGCGACGAGCCCGTGTACTCCATGACCGTGGACGCGAAGAAGAAATCATCTGTGCTGGTGGCTGACGGCGAACTCTCGCCCAACCGCAAGGCCCGGATCTTCCGTCTGTACCGTCCGCGCGTTGAACCGGATGGCGGCTTCGAGTTCGGCTCCTCCGCCGGCGTCCAGCTGGAACTCTGGAGCTTCGAGCACGATCAGCTGCTCCTGCCGATCGAGAACTCGCTGACCCGCCGCACCATGCTGACCCACGACGCCGTGCGCGGCACCGTTGAGCGGTACGGGCACACCTGGCCCACCATAGAGAACATGTTCGCGGACCACGCGAGCGATATCAGCTTTGATATTGATCTGGTGTTCTCCTGGGTGGACGGAAGTTCGCCTGAGTACGTCGCCGCCCGCCGTGCCCGCATGGAAGGCGTTGTGGTGGGGGAAGGCGATGACCACGAAGCCCGCTTCCGGCAGATCGACGAGCTCAAGTACGCGCTGCGGTCCGTCTACATGTTTGCACCCTGGATCCGCAGGATCTTCATTGCCACCGACTCCCCCGCCCCGGCCTGGCTCGCGGACCACCCGTCCGTGACCATTGTCCGGAGTGAGGAATTCTTCGCGGATCCGTCAGTGCTGCCCACGCACAATTCCCAGGCCGTGGAATGCCAGCTCCACAACATCGACGGCCTGTCAGAGCACTTCCTGTACTCCAACGACGACATGTTTTTCGGCCGCCCCGTTGGCCCGGACCTGTTCTTCACACCGGGCGGGATCACCAAGTTCATCGAAGCCGAGACGCGCATCGGGCTGGGTGACAACGACGCCGAGCGCAGCGGCTTTGAAAACGCCGCCCGCGTGAACCGCAAACTCCTGTGGACCCGGTTCGGACGCATCACCACCCGTCACCTCGAGCACACAGCGGCGCCGCTGCGGCGAAGCGTGGTGGCCAGGATGGAGCGCGAGTTCCCGGCCGAATTCAAGAAGACCGCGGCGAGCCGGTTCCGCGCGGCGGACAACATCTCGGTGACCAACTCGTTCTACCACTACTACGCCCTGCTGACCGGGCGGGCTGTGACGCAGACTGCTGCGAGGGTCCGGTACGTGGACACCACCGCCCGGGCCGGGCTGAACTACCTGCCCAAGCTGCTTTCCAAGCGGAATATGGACTTCTTCTGCCTCAATGACGGCAGCTTCCCCGAGGTTCCAGCAGAAGAGAGGGCACAACTGGTCACCGAATTCCTGGAGAAGTACTACCCCATCAAGGCTCCCTGGGAAAAGTAGGGCACCATCCCGGTGGTCGAGCTCGTCGAGACCCAGCGATTTCGGCAGGCTCAATCACAGGTTACTTGCGTGTGAGGATCGGACGGCGGGACGGCGTCTTCGCCACACCCTCGGGTTTCGCCTTCCTAGGGATGCGGATGCCGGCCGCCGCTAGCCGCCGTTGCGTCTCCGCCGGGCTGACATACTCCCCTACTGTGGGGGTACTGCCGAGCAGCACAACCGAATGCACGATCGTGTGCTCATACACGTGCACCAGGTTGAACGCCTGCCCGCCGTCGCGGCCGCGCGTTCCGCCGACTGCCACGTTGAGGTCCTGGGTGTAACACGTGGCGGACGCAACGGACACCGGGATGCCGGCGAAGCTCGCCGTCGTCGAATAATGCAGGTGGCCCGCCAGGATTGTGCGGACGTCCGAGTTGCGCAGCACAGCGGCCAGCGCGGCCTGGCCGCGGAGTTCCACCAGAACGGCGAGGTCCAGCACGGAGGGGACCGGCGGGTGGTGGAGCGCCAGGATGGTGCCGTCCGGAGCAGGAGTTGCCAGTTCCGCGGACAGCCATTCGAGCTGGGCGTCGCTGAGTTCGCCATGATGAAAACCCGGAACCGACGTGTCCATGGTGATGACGCGGAGTCCGTTGATGAAGTAGCTGTGGTCCACGGGGGAATCGTCGGCGGGCTGGTCCAGCAGGCCGGTGCGGAAGTTGGCCCGGTTGTCGTGGTTGCCCATGGCCCAGATGACCTTGGCTTTGAGAGCCTTGCAGGCGGGTTCCACAATGGCCCGGAGTTTGGCATAGGCCTCGGGATCGCCCTGGTCTGCCAGATCGCCGGTGAAAATCACGGCTTCCGGGCGGGCGCCGGAGGCAAGGACCTCTTCGAAAAGCTGGATGAGGCGGGCTTCACTGTCCACTGCGCCATGGAGGGGGTCCGGACCTCCCAACAAGTGGGGGTCGCTCAGGTGGAGTAAAAAGTGGCGTGGCCGGGGGTGTTCGGCCTCGATGAGCTCCATTGCTGCCTTCGCGGTTGGTGGGAAGCGGCGCTTCCCTTGTACCTCTCAGTACACTTCATCCAATCAGACATTTGGCTAACAATGTCTTAACGCTTGCAGGCATGTTGAAAAAGTCGACGACGGCGGCGTCCGGGCTCGGCTCGCGCAGCTGGAGCTCGTGGCCCCCGGCAGTGAGCCGGTGGCGGATGCTGGCGCCGAGGTTGGTGGAGGAAACAAGCGTGGCTTCACCACCGTTTTCGGCTCCCGCAGCAGACCTGAATTTGAGGCGCTCCGGGCGGATGGAGATGGCGTAGTTTTCCCCCGTCACGCCGCGGTCAGCCACAGCGGCCAACACTTCAGTCGCGGCGCAGACCATCATCAAAGTCTTCTCGGACTCGTCGAACCGCCGGCTGGGCGGACTCAGCCACGAAGAAGCGGCGAGGCTTCAGCCGACGTCAGCAACGGGGCCAGCGCCCGGGCTGGCCAGGACGGATGGTTCAATCATCGCGCCGTTGGCGGACGAAGCCCGGCTGAGCGCCGCCGCGGATCTCGACGCGGCCGGACGTGCCCTGTCCGGCTCCCCGCAGGGCATGGCGTATTCGCGGCCACGGCATCGCGAATCTGCACGTGGCCGCGTGGCTGCGGAATCTCGAAGTGAGCGGCATGAGTTCATTGCCAGGGACCTCGCCGGACACGGCGTAACGACGGTGGAAACAATACTGGTGGGCAGTGCCGGCAAACGCCCGGGCAGTCTGGGGCGGCAGCCCGCCGCTACTGTCAGCCGAGCGCCTTCTCGATGGCGTCAATAACCTCAGCCGAGTCAGGCTCAACAGTGGGAGCAAAGCGCGCCACGACTTCGCCGTCGCGGTTTACCAGGAACTTCTCAAAGTTCCATTTCACCAGGCCCGGAAGCACACTGATCTTGAATTTGGTGAGTTCGGCGTAGAGCGGGTGCAGGTCCTTGCCGCGGACGTTGGCCTTGACGGTCAGCGGGAATGTCACGCCGAAGTTGCGCTCGCAGAACTCCGCGATCTCGTCGTCGCTGCCCGGTTCCTGACCTGCGAACTGGTTGCAGGGCACGCCCAGGACCTCGAGGCCCTTGTCCTGGAATTTTTCGTACAGTGCTTCCAGTCCGCCGTACTGGGATGTGAAGCCACACCGCGACGCCACATTGACCACCAGCACCACATTGCCTTTGAAACGGCCGAAGTCAGTTTCGGTGCCGTCGTTGAGTGTGAGCGGGATGGAGTACAGGGAAGTCACAGGGCTTTTCCTCGCTAAGTTGGTCATGTTTCCAACAGCCAAGACTACCGGCGCATTCCTGTTGGCTGCTGCCGGTGCGCGAACCCATGCCCGGCAGCGCCGTGGGTGCGGTGTTGTGACCCTCTGCTAAGGCGCGGCGGTGGGGGTGGCTGTAACGGTTTCCGTCGGCGTGGCCGTGGGGGTCGGAATCACGGTAGGCGTCGGGGTAGGCGTCGGGGTCTCGGTAGGCGTCACCGTAGGGGTCGGCGTCGGGGTAGGCGTCGGGGTCTCGGTAGGCGTCACCGTAGGGGTCGGCGTCGGGGTCGGCGTCACGGCGGGAGTCGGCGTCGGGGTCGGCGTCGGGGTCGGCGTCACGGCGGGAGTCGGCGTCGGCGTCGGTGTCGGTGTCGGTGTCGGTGTCGGTGTCGGTGTCGGAGTCGCCGTGGTTTTGGTGGCGGGCTTCGGCTTCACCGTGACCGTCGGCTTGGAGGAAGAGCTTGTCGACAGACTGGGCTTGGAGCTCGCGGCCGGCCTGGGTTTGGCCGCAGACGCTGCCGGACCCACTGGCGCTCTATTGTCAGCCGGGCCGGCAGCCACGGGAATGGCCCAGCCGGCGGCACTGGCCGTCGCGGGATCGTAACTCGTCATGACGGTCGGCACCAGCGGCTCCAGCTGGCTGATGGGAATCAGAGTCCAGTTCAGCGGGTTCTCGTGTTTGCCGTTCTTGATCACTTCAAAATGGAGGTGGCATCCGGTGGAGGAGCCGGTTGTGCCGACCTTGGCGATGATCTCGCCCACGCGGATGGGATCGCCCGTCTTGACGGAGATTCCCTGAAGGTGGTTGTAAGTGGTGATGAGCCCGTCGCCGTGGTCAATCTCTACACGGTTGCCGCCGCCCCACGGATGCCATCCCACAGCCCTCACTATGCCCGCATCAGCGGAATAGACACGAGTGCCGCAGGCAGCCGCAAAGTCCTGGCCCCAATGAAATTCACCGGCCTCGCCGGTGATCGGGCTGCGCCGGAACCCGAAAGGGGAAGTGGGGTTGAGCAATTCCAACGGGGCCATCAGGAACCCGTTCGCAGGGCGCTTCAGGACCGCAGAGGCCACGCCCGGAGTCCTGGCCGTTACGTTGGACTTGGCAACGGCTGCCTCGGACGTCGTGTCTACCGCGGTACGGCCATACGAAAGTTTCGCCAACGAATCAGCGGTGAGATCGCCCGGCACGTCACGTCCGGAGAATGCTTGCCCCGGATCCAGGAGGCCCGGGCCAACCACGCCGCTGGGGGCAGCGGTCGGGGCCGCTCGTGTGCTGTCCAAGGAATCCGCAGGTCCCCGGAAGCCAAACGCAAAAATGGAAAGTGCCACGACCACGGACGCCGAAAGACCGCGCAGAACCAGACGGCCTGGGCCGCTTATCCGCGCTGTCGAACCGATGCCGCCGTGAGTCCCCACACAATTCTCCTGAACGTGACCCGCCAGAAGCCAATCTCTACCGGCGTCTTCCAATGTGACCACAATACGAATGGTGAGGGAACCCCCTAAAACGGGGGGTCCGCTTCGTCTTCCGTCAGGCCAGGTTCTCTTTCAGCAGCTCACGGTGTGCCACCGCGGCGTTCGCATGGAGGGTACGGCCGGCATCGGTCAGTTCCAGGAACAGCGAGCGGCGGTCGTCCTCGCAGGAATGCCTGCTGATCAGACCGGCCTTCTGCAGCCGGTCCACCACCTTGGACATGGCGCTCTGGGTCATGGGCGTACGTTCGCCGAGCTGCTTCATGCGGCAGGCCGATTCGGTGCTGTCCGCCACGAGGTCCAGGATCTCGAATTCGTTAAGGCCGATACTGAATCTTGCTTCAAGCTCGCGGTCGATTGCACCGGCGGTCCGGAAGTAGGCGCTCTGGATGCTGCGCCATTCCTCAACGAGTTGCCGGTCCTGGGGTGTTGCCATGCAGAGATTCTAGTTCATGACGAAAATAAAATCCACGTCATAATATTCCTTGTCATTGAATGACATGTCATATACATTGATCGCTATGACCTCACTTTCCACCCTTAGAAGATCAGCCGGGGAACGTCACACCCCCGTCCGCTGGACCCGCGCACAGTGGATGCTGCTCCTGGTTCTGTGCACCGTGCTTGCCCTCGACGGCCTGGACGTCTCGATGGTGGGCGTGGCTTTGCCCTCCATCGGCCGCGAACTCAATCTGGGAACCGATTCGCTGCAATGGATCGTCTCCGGGTATGTGCTCGGCTACGGAAGTCTCCTCCTCCTTGGCGGGCGGATGGCGGACCTGTTGGGCCGCCGTCGTATATTCCTCATCGCCCTCAGCGTCTTCGCTGCAGCCTCGCTGCTGGGCGGACTGGTGGACAACCCCACCCTCCTCATCGCAACCCGCTTCGTCAAGGGACTGGCCGCGGCATTCACGGCACCCACCGGGTTCTCCATCATCACCACCAACTTCGCGGAGGGTCGCGAACGCAACCGTGCGCTTTCCATATTCACCACCTTTGGCGCCAGCGGATTCTCCCTGGGCCTGGTGGTGGGCGGGCTGATGACCACCATGAGCTGGCGGTGGACGTTCCTGGTTTCGGTGCCGATCGCCGTCGCCGTTGTATTTCTTGCCCGGAAGTTCATTCCGAAGGACAACCCGGCAGACCAGCAGCAGGACAGCGGGCACGATGTCTGGGGCGCCGTAACCTTGGCGCTCGGCATGCTGGGCCTGGTTTACACGCTGGTTTCGGCACCGGAGAAGGGCTGGGGATCTGTGGCAACTATCGCCGGGTTCGTGGTTTCCGTGGCCGTGCTGGCGGCGTTTGCAGTGATCGAAAACCGTGTGAAGCATCCGTTGATCCGCTTCAGTATTTTGAAGGAAGGCTGGGTGGCGCGGGCCAACCTGAGCGCCGTGGGCCTGTTCGGTTCATACCTGAGCTTCCAGTTCATCGTCACCCTGTTCCTGCAGACGGTGCTCGGCTGGAGTCCGCTCAACATGGCACTGGCCCTGTTGCCGGCAGGACTGCTGGTGGCGTCGAGCGCGCCGTTCGCTGACCGGCTCATTGAGAAATTTGGTGCCACCCGGCTGATCCTGACCGGGCTGGGGTCGCTCGCTCTCGGCTATGTGTTGTTCCTGCGGGTGGGGACTACTCCCAACTATGCGCTGGACATCCTGCCTTCCGTGGTGCTGCTGGGCATCGGCTTCGCGCTAGCCTTCCCGTCCATCAATGTCCAGGCCACTGCCGGCATCAGAAATTCAGAGCAGGGCCTGGCAGCCGGTCTCATCCAGACAAGTACCCAGGTGGGAGCCGCGTTGGTTCTGGCGGTCACCACCGCCCTGGTCAGCGGTAGCGGCAACGCGTCCGACGGCGGTGCTTCCGCCGCCGGTTCCGGCCCGTCTGGTTCCGGTGCCATGTCGGCCGTTGACGCGGCTGCCATGCTGGCGCAGTACCGCCCCGGCCTGATCCTGAGCGCGGCGGTGGCGATTGCGGCCCTGCTGGTCGCGGCGGCGCCGTCCCGCCGCCGGAAGGCCGTTCTCCCGGCTGACTGACCGCCCGAAATCGCGTGCGGCCCGTATCGCGACGTCACGATGCGGGCTGCACCCGCGATCTCGCCGGGTGACACGATGGCTGCACCCGTCCGCCACCGGTGCGCAACAATGGAACATGCGCAATTTCCTGAGGGAATGGCAGGCCGAACTCAAGCGGGCATTTACCGGGCACCCGGAATCTGCCCCGGATTGGGTGCTGCGGCTCGCGGAGGGTGACGACGCCGGCTACCACCTGCCCGGCTCGGCCGTCTGGGCTGTTCACGGCGCAATGCCAACCATCGTTGGCGGCATCCGGGCACTGCTTATGCAGGCCCTGCATCCGGGCGTACTGGCAGGCGTTTACGATCACTCGAACTTCCGTGAGGACTCTCTCGGCAGACTCGCTCGAACTATCCGCTGGATCTTCACCGTCTCCTACGGCTCCACAACTGCGGCGCGCGAGGCCTCCAACGGGGTGCTGCGCCTGCATGAATCCGTCCGCGGCGGCTACGTGGACGGCCACGGCGTCCCGCGCAGCTACTACGCCAACGATCCCGAGCTCCTCCGCTGGGTACACATCGCCTTTACCGATGCCTTCCTCTCCGCCCACAAGATCTGGGGACGCAGCATTCCCGGCGGCCCGGACGCCTATGTCCGCGAATGGGCACAGGCCGGCCAGCTTATGGGCGTGGCTGCTCCCCCGCTCAGCGAGGCTGAGATGCGTCAACAGCTGGATAAGTGGTATGACGACGGCGACCTCCGCTCCGACGGCAAGGTGGCCGAGACCGTGGCCTTCATCCGCAACCCGCCACTACACCCGGCGCTCCGGCCCGGCTACCGGATCCTCTTCGCGGCGGCGGTGACCAGCCTGGAACCGAAGTACCGCGAGATGCTCGGACTCCGGACGGCGCGGCTAGGTCCCATACCCCTGCCGGTGAGACTGGCAACAAGGGTGACTCTGGGCGTCGTGCATCTTGCACTGGGGAAAGTTGGTCCCAGCGAGCAAGCCGCCCGGCAGCGGATCCGCCGGCTCGGTCTCGCGGCGTAGCTCGCGCAGTAGCTCGCGGCGGGTTCAACACCCCCGGACGCAAAAGGGCCCCGAACGCAGAAAGGCCCCAGTCCAAGGACCGGGGCCAAGCGCGGAGAATGGGGGATTTGAACCCCCGAGGGCGTTAACCCAACACGCGTTCCAGGCGTGCGCCATAGGCCGCTAGGCGAATTCTCCAGTTGCTTCTGAATCAAAAGCAGATACTAGAATACCTGAACTTTTCGGCATCACCCAATTGAGCGGATCGGCCGGGAATCGCTCGGATCAGGGCCGCCGACTGTCGGGTTCACTGCTTAACGTCAAAATGGACGCCCCCAATGCGCCCATTCCTCCGGTAACACCGTTGAGCTGCCGGGTCCGGCCCTCCCACCCAGGCCCTGCGGCTCACAATCTTGAGATTGCCCCATTCGGTGTACATACCTATAGTCCGCCCTGATGAGCCGATAAGCAATGAAAAGTGTCAGCGCTTACACTCAGGTTGCTGGCAGTATTGCTGCATGACCCGGTTGCATGCCCTGGTGGCTTACGTTCCCGCTTCCCATGCCGACGCCGTTCTGGCAGCAATCGGCGACGCCGGCGCAGGGAGGATCGGTGACTATTCACACTGCTCGTTTACCACTCCGGGCACGGGGCGGTTCGCTCCCCTGCCCGGCGCGACGCCCTTCATCGGCCGTGTCGGCTTGGCCGAGCAGGTGCCGGAACTACGGATTGAGTGCGTGGTTGAAGACGGAATGCTCGACGGCGTTGTACAGGCCCTCCGGGCGGCGCACCCTTACGAGGAGCCGGCGTTCATGAGCTGGCCGGTTGACGGGTGTCGGTGATCGGCTTGTTCATTCAGCGTCACGCAGAATCCGCGGCAGGAAGCGCATTTCGTCGAGTTGCCGGACCAGGAGAGTGGTCAGCTCGCTGGGTGCCAGCCGAAGCCGGTAGGTGCGTTTTCCGTCCCCTATCGGTTCTATGATGCCTCGGTCTAACAGCCTTCTGATGCTTTGGCTTCGCGTTGCCCGGGACCCCGGAAACGCTTCTTCAAGGTGGGCGGCCTTCGCCTCAATTTTGCGCGCGATGATAGCCAGAGCCTTTGCCTCTTCGGCCGTGAAGCGTGCTGATCTAAGACCCCGGGAAATCGCCGGCAGCAATAGGCCCTCGGTCACAAAGTCCTGTTTTCCCAAAAGCGACAATTTTCCGAGATCCGCAATCAGCCCTTCCAGAACATAACTTGACCAGCGGATCAGGGCCTCAGGCTCCAGCGAATCAGCGTCCCCCAACCTCTCGTAGTACATTTCTCTGTTGTCGCCAAAGACCGCGGTGGGGTTCAGCGCTCTGTAACCCACGGCTTCGGAGAATCCTTGCCGCCTCATTGCCGCATATGTCAGCAGCCTGCCGACGCGCCCGTTGCCATTTCCAAACGGGTGGATCCACACGAATCGATGATGGGCAAGTGCTATCTTCAGAAGTTCGTAGTTCTGGTCAACGTCCTCGTTGATGAAATCGAGCAGGGCGGTCATGTCGCTGTGCACGTCTCCGGGAGACGGCGGCCGGTGGGCCGATCCGGTAATCGTTACGTCGGAAAGCCGGTAAGCCCCAGGGGTTCGGTCGCCTTCCCCGTAGGAACTTTTTGAACGATCTTTGTGGACCAGAATTTCCCCGTGCGCCCTGCCACCTTTGCGGTGGCGCCCTGGGCCGACCCACCGAGCAGGACGGACAGCAACAAGGTCCGCTTCCGCTCGATGTCGGTGATCGTGACGCCGTGAACCTCCGCCAGCGCCAGCACGTACAAGGCCGTCCAGTTCATTGTCGCGACAGCTTCGCCGCCAGACACGGCCAACGCCACCGCTGTTCCAACCCCGGGGACCGCCGCAGTAATACCCGTGGCAACACCCTGTCCGGTCATGAGGTTCACGAAATCACGGTCCAGAATCGTCACGAGCTTCTCAACAGACGCGTCCGGATTTTTCCTGTGGAGCTGGTCACCACGAGCCTTGGACAATCTGCTGGCGAAGCTGATCGCCGTATCGATCAGTTCGGACGCCGGCGACGGTTTCTTTTCGTCATTCATTCAGCAATCTCCAAGTGCGGCAAGTTTCTCACGATCCTATTCGTCTCCACCGACACCGTGACGATCCGCTTGATGAGGTCGATGATGTAGCGGGGGTCGCCCACCTCACGGCAGTAGTCGTTGGGGTCGTTGCTGATCTGCGATTCCTTGTGCGTGGTGACTTGGTAGCGGTCCAGGATCCACTCGAGCGCGGGCTTGCCCGTTGACCGCAGCCGGCCGCGTCGTACATCTGTAATCCTTGTGGGCCAGCGGATTCGAGGGGCGCCGGAACTTCGGGTAAGCTTGTCGACGGCCCCTCATGTGGCGTCATCCTGTTGAACTCCCCCAGGACCGGAAGGTAGCAAGGGTAGATGGGCTCTGGCGGGTGCATGAGGGGTCTCTTATTTAAATGTCAGTCCCTATAGGTAGGTTTTCCCTGTGACTGTTACTACCGCTCTTTACCGCAGGTACCGCCCCGATTCCTTCGCGGACGTTATCGGGCAGGAACACGTCACGGAGCCGCTCATGACGGCCCTGCGCAAGAACCGCGTGAACCACGCCTATCTCTTCTCCGGACCCCGCGGCTGCGGCAAAACCACGTCCGCCCGCATCCTTGCCCGCTGCCTGAACTGCGCCGATGGGCCTACGGATACGCCCTGCGGAAAATGCCCCAGCTGCATCGAGCTGGCCCGCGGCGGCTCGGGTTCCCTGGACGTCATCGAGATCGACGCCGCCAGCCACGGCGGTGTGGACGACGCCCGGGATCTCCGCGAGCGTGCCACCTACGCCCCGGTCCGCGACCGCTACAAGATCTTCATCATCGATGAGGCCCATATGGTCACCTCGGCCGGCTTCAACGCCCTGTTGAAGATCGTCGAAGAGCCGCCGGAACACATCAAGTTCATCTTCGCCACCACGGAGCCGGACAAAGTCATCGGCACCATCCGGTCGCGCACCCACCACTACCCCTTCCGGCTGGTGCCGCCCGAGCCCCTCATGGCTTACCTGGAACTGCTCTGCAACCAGGAAAACGTTCCGGTCGCACCTGGCGTGCTTTCCTTGGTGATCCGTGCCGGCGGCGGCTCCGTCCGTGACTCGCTGTCCGTACTGGACCAGCTGATGGCCGGCGCCGGAGCGGACGGTCTGAACTACGAGCTCGCCGTCGCGCTGCTCGGCTACACCCACGCTTCCCTGCTGGATGATGTCATCGAAGCCGTGGCCGCCTCCGACGCCGTCACGGTGTTCCGCGCCGTGGACCGCGTCATCCAGACCGGCCATGATCCCCGCCGCTTTGTGGAGGACCTGCTGGAGCGCTTCCGCGACCTCATCATTGTGCAGGCCATGCCGGAGAGCGCACAGACTATCCTCCGCGGTGTGCCGGCGGACCAGATCGCCCGGCTGCAGAACCAAGCCCATAACCTCGGCGCCGCCGAACTGTCCCGCGCCGCGGACGTCACCAACACCGCCCTCACCGAAATGACCGGCGCCACGTCACCCCGCCTGCATCTTGAGCTGCTCTGCGCCCGCATCCTGCTGCCCAGCTCGGAACAGACGGAACGCGGCATTGCCGCCCGGATTGACCGCGTTGAGCGCCGGCTGAACTATGCCGGGAACGACGTCGGTGCTCCCGCAACGGCCGTTGCGCCTGTCGCCGCCCCGGTGGCTGCGCCTGATGGGGAACGGCCTGCGCAAACCCCCGCCCCGATGGTTGAGCCTGTGGCAACCCGCGCACCGCGACAAGATCGATCGCCAGAGGCCGCAGCCCGGCCCACACCGGCACCGGCGGTTGAGCCCGTCGAACCCCCAGCGGCGGAGACACGCCAGCCGCTCACCGCACCACGGATCAGCACCAACGACTGGCCAGTGGACGAGGCAGCTGGAACCAAGCCCGCAGAACCCACTGGATCTCGACAAGCTCGATCACCGGACGTCGAAACCCGGCCCGCGCCCGCACCGGTGGTTGAGCCTGCCGAAACCCCTGGATCTCGACAAGCCCTATCACCAGCGGTCACACCCGCTCCAGCAAGCTCAAGTGCCGACGTCGAGGTCCTTCGCCGGGCCTGGCCGGAAGTCCTGCAGACGCTCTCGAAAATCAAGCGCAGCACCTGGGCGCTCGTTGAGCCCAACGCCCAGGTGGGCCAGTTCGACGGCCAGGTCCTGACGCTGGCCTTCACTACCCCCGGCCTCGCCGGTGCCTTCGGCCGGGCCGACCATTCCGAGAACCTGCGTCAGGCAATCCACAAAACCATCGGCATCGACTGCCAGATCACGGCGGTTGCCGGTGGCGCAGAGGGTTCAGCGAGCTCTGAGCCAAACCCAAAAGCACCCGCTAGCCGGGATGTCCCGGTCACGTCCACCGATGCCGGCTGGGGCCTGACGCCCGAGGAGCAGAGTCCCTCGGCGGCCGCAGTTCCACCCGTGGCTCCGGCACCAGCACCGCTTCCCGCAGCAGAGCCAGAAGCCACGGCTTACGAATCGCGGGCGACGCCACCGGCATCGCTACCATCGGCCTCGCTTTCTTCGGCGGCGCCGACTTCGGCCGCACCACCGGCGGAAGCCGCACCTGAATCCCCATCCGGGGCAGGCGAAGCGGCCCGAGCCGAGCCAACATCTGTGGAACCAGATCAGAAATCCGAGACTGCGGGATCTTCTTCGTACTCGGACGGCGACTGGGGCCCCCCACGGGACGAGGACGCCCCGCCGCTGGACGAGGAACCGCCCATGGACTGGGATCCCTCGGCGCCCGTTCAATCCATGCCTGCAACGGCCCCGGCCGACACAGAGAAGACCAGCACGGCCAAGCCTGCCGCCAGGACACGCACCACGTCCAGACCCAAGTCGGCCACGTCGGTTTCACCCGTTGCAGCCGAAAAGCCGGATACCTCCCAGGATCAGTGGGCCCGCGCGGTAGAGCAGGCACCGGGTGTGTGGCTCATCGGCGCTGGCACCAACGTCGGCTCATATTCCAGGCCCCCGGTGCAAGATTCGGAACAGGCCGCCACGCCAGAGCCCGCCGCGCCGCACTACGAACCGGCCGCAGCCCAGATGCCGCAGGCGGCTCCGGCTCCGGCAGAGGCACCCGTTTACGCCATGGCAGCCGCACCGGCTCCGGCAGCTCCGCTGGAAGCGGCGCCTGCCACCTCGCCGTCGGCAGCCGCCGCCCGGCAGAGCCTGTACCAACGCCTGTCCAACAGCCCCGAGGCCGAGGCCGGACGCGCCAAGGCCCCGGCGCGCACGGCTGTCGCCGGTACAAAGTACGTCCAGGACATCCCCAGCGCCGACGATGAAACCATTGAGGAATCGGGAGTCTTTGGCCGGGCCGCCGTGGAGCGTATTCTAGGCGGAAAGCTGATCGAGGAACGTTCCCTCGACGGCAGCCCGTTGCCGGCCCGCTTCTGAGCTGGCCTGACCCACCAAACATCCCAGTCCAGTTAACGAGGAAATTGTGTACGAAGGTGCAGTTCAAGAGCTGATCGACGAGCTCGGCCGCCTTCCCGGCGTGGGGCCCAAGTCCGCCCAGCGGCTGGCCTTCCACATCCTCGAAGCCGATCCCCAGGACATGAAACGCCTGGTGGACGCCATCACCATGGTCAAGGAACGAGTGAAATTCTGCACAGCCTGCGGCAATGTCACCGAGCAGGAGCTGTGTAATATCTGCCGGGACCCGCGCCGCGATCCGTCCATCATCTGTGTGGTGGAAGAGTCCAAGGACGTCCTCGCCGTTGAGCGGACCCGGTCCTTCCGTGGCCGGTACCACGTGCTGGGCGGGGCCATTAACCCGATCGCCGGAATCGGCCCGGAACAGCTGCGGATCCGCGAACTCCTCACCCGGCTCAACGACGGCGCCATCCAGGAAATCATCATTGCCACAGACCCCAACCTTGAGGGCGAAGCCACCGCAACGTATTTGGCGCGCATGCTCAAATCAATCGGTATCGCCGTCACCAGACTCGCCTCCGGTCTGCCGGTGGGCGGGGACCTCGAATACGCGGACGAAGTCACACTCGGCCGAGCCTTCGAAGGCCGCCGCAACGCCCTGACGTGATCCGATAGCGCGGGCCGTGACCATGGACCAGATCACCCCGATCCTCACCGAACGCCTGGAATTGCGTCTTCTAACGAGCGACGACGCCGGCGCCGTCCACCGCTTCCGCGGTCACCATGGCGCCACCCTGTACCTGTCCCACGATGCCTTGTCCCCCGAGGAAAACCGCGCCCGGCTGGTCGAACTGGTAAAACATGCGGAGGCGTCAACACCCGAGTGGTTCCACTTCGGCTGGGCCGTTGTACTGAGGGCAACGGGCGAGCTAATAGGCGACTGCCGGACGTGGAACACTTCGGAGCCGCCATTGCCAGGCAAGATTCCTTCGGACTATTCAAGCCTGGGCTACGTCCTCCACCCGGACCAGCACGGCAAAGGCTACGGCCGGGAGGCCGCCGCTGCCATGCTGCATTGGTTGTTCTCGAACCGGGATATCAGAACGGTTTATGCCGGTGTATACGAACCCAACACCGCTTCCCGGAACCTGCTGGAAAGTCTGGGCTTCGCCCAGGACCATTTCTTTCCGTTGGGGCAGGGCAGCGGAGGTAAAGGGTTGCCGGCATGGCGGTACCGCCTTGACCGGCCAACCAGGATCAGCTGATGGCGGCCCGCCTCACCGCCAGCAGGATAACCATCATGAACAAGACACCCATTCCCCAGGACGCCAGTATCACAGCGGAAGCAGCCAGCCAGAGGGCCAAGGTCCATTGTGGTCTTGATCTTCGGCCACCCTACGAGCCTCCAATCCGATGGACATGCCCAGCGCCAGCAGTCACGAAGCGACGTGTTGGCCATACGTCCGATCGTGGTGCCGGGCCAAGGGCATGTCCAGAGGTGGGGAATGACCCTAAGGTCTAGGCGATCCTGGTCCCCCGGGCCAGCTTGTGCGCCGGTGTCCGCAGCGAACGCCAGCCGAGCCACATCAGCAGCGCGGACAGCGCCAGCTGCAGGCCAAGGCCCAGCGGCCACATAGGTGTGGTCTGCCCAAGATATTGCGGTTTCGGCTCTCCGTTGGCACACGGGTAAGTGCCCTCAGGCCCGGCCAGAACGAAGCGTGCACCCTGGCTGATGCTTTCGATCGTGCCGCCCGGGTAGTAGCCCTGCTGACCCGTCCGGTCAGGGTATGGAATGGCATCGGCCACCACCACATACGGGTTCATGGCCAGCAGCCAGGCAATGCGCTCAGTATGGGCGGCGCTTTGCTCGCGGAGCGGGCCGGCACAGGTGTATTCCGGCGTGCCAATCCCAGGCGCGGCCTCGGCGTAGTTCCCGTACTGTGGCTGGTTGGCCATCACCGAACCCTGCGTCAGCCCGACGCCCAGCCCGAACGCAATGAGCGTGCCGAACACCAGCCCGGCGACCGCCAGATACGTGATCACGATCGAAAACAGCGGACGACCTGCGAGCGCTGAAATCCCCACCCCCACGGCGCAGACAACACCGACTTCAATGGCCAGCATCAGGAGCGCCACAAATACGTGACCGGGAGTCATCCCGCCCAGCACCACCCCGATGATCAGGAACGGTGTGCTGGCCGCCAGGAATGCGAGGGCGGCCAGCCAGGCCGCGAAGAACTTGCCCCACAGCAGCTGGCCCGGGGTCAGCAGCGTGATCTGCAGAATCGCCAGAGTACCGCCGGCGCGGTCCCCGTTAACGGCGTTGGCGGACAGGGCGGGCGCCACGAGCAGCGCAAAAAGCAGCACAAACGCCAGCACCACCTCAAAGATCATGGACCCGGGGCCGGCGGGCTGGGCAGGCACGTATTCCGCATAACCGCGCTGCATCTCCTGGCTGGCATTCCAGCTGGCCCACGTCAGCCACGTGACGATGCCGGTCAGAACGAACCAGATGCCAAGCATGATGTACCAACCGCGAGAACGCATCCGCTGCTTCAGCTCCAGGACCACAACGTCCCGGATGCCGCCGAAGTACTTGGCCGCGCCTGACGGTGCGGCAGCCGGATGCGGCTGGATTTCGGTCGTCTGGATCATCGTCGTCCCCCTTCGAGGTTCATGTACGTCTCTTCAAGGGCACCCGAGGCGGGAGCGAAGGAACTGACCACAACGTCCGCCAGTACCAGTTCCCGGAGGAGGCGCGCGGCGTCGTCGTCATTCATCAGCATGAGGCTGACAGCCGGGCGCCGTCCGTTCTCGTTACGGAACGCCAGCCCGAGTTCGGTGAGTTTGGCCGCCAGGGCCGGCCCGTTGGAAGCAGCGATGGCGTAGCGCCGGCCCGTGGCGGACGCTTCCTCAACGGTCTGCTGCCTGACCGTGCGGCCCTGGTTGACGAACACCGCACCGTCCGCGATTTCGTCCAGTTCGCTAAGCACGTGTGATGAAACCACCACTGCCTTGCCGGCAGCAGCAAGCCGACGGAGCATATTGCGCAGTTCCACCCTGGATCCCGGATCGAGGCCGGAGGCCGGTTCGTCGAGGAGCAGCACGGACGGATCGTGGATCAGGGCACGAGCCAGGCTGAGCCGCTGCTGCTGGCCGCGGGACAGCACCCGTGCCGGCTGGTCCGCCAGCTCCTCAAGGCGTACCAGTTCCAGCATCTCAGCCACCCGGGGAGCGATTCCGGCCTTGGGAAGCCGATAGAAACGGGCCATCTGGGTGAGGATCTCACGCGCCGTCAGCGACTCCCAGACGCCCAGGGTGTCGGGCATCCAACCGACCTGCATGCGAACTTCGGCGCGGTGGTCCTGCGGGTCCAGTCCTCCGATGGCGATGGAGCCCGAATCAGGCGCCAGCAACGACGCCAGCATCAGGAGCAGCGTGGTCTTGCCGGCTCCGTTGGGCCCGATCAGGGCCGTGACCTTGCCGGCCGGAGCATGGAAATCCATGTTTTCGACGGCGTGGACTGAACCAAAACTTCGGCTCACGGCCGTCGCGGTGATGCCGCCGGATTTCCTGCCGGCTGCCTGCGGCTGGCCTGCCGCCGCTTCCTCAATTACTGCCATGCTTCGAACACCTGTCCCCCGAATATTTCAATGCATACTGACTATCTGATCGTACGCCGGGCCTTCCGGCGCCGGAATCCACCCGCGGGCTAAGATTCGGTCACAATTCAACGCCGGGCGGCAGTCGGCGATAAACTGGGCTGACAAGTTACGCCGTCGCGCCGTATGGCCGCCTGGCCCCAGAACGCCGATAGATTCAGTGAAGGTGCGCGCATGAGTATGCCCACTACCGAAATGACAACCGAACCGCAGCCACAGGAGAAGCCTGCCCCCGCCGCCGTCACCAAGCAGCTCATTGTGCAGAAGTTCGGCGGATCCTCTGTTGCCGATGCCGAAGGAATCAAGCGGGTTGCCAAGCGGGTGGTGGATGCCCAGAACGACGGCAACGAGGTTGTTGTGGTTGTCTCCGCCATGGGAGACACCACTGACGAGCTCCTGGATCTTGCAACCCAGGTCACCGACTCTGCCCCGGCCCGCGAGATGGACATGCTCCTGTCCGCCGGCGAGCGCATCTCCATGGCCCTGCTGGCCATGGCCATCAACAAGTTCGGCGCCTCCGCCCAGTCCTTCACCGGCTCCCAGGCCGGCATGATCACCGACGGCATCCACGGCAAAGCCCGGATCATCGACGTCGATCCCCACCGCATCCGCACCGCCCTGGACAAGGGGCACATCGCCATTGTTGCCGGCTTCCAGGGCATGAGCCGCGCTACCAACGAAATCACCACGCTGGGCCGCGGCGGCTCGGATACCACGGCCGTAGCCCTCGCCGCCGCGCTGGAAGCGGACGTCTGCGAGATCTACACCGATGTGGACGGCATTTACACCGCT
Source organism: Micrococcaceae bacterium Sec5.7 (assembly GCA_039636785.1). Taxonomy (NCBI): domain Bacteria; kingdom Bacillati; phylum Actinomycetota; class Actinomycetes; order Micrococcales; family Micrococcaceae; species Micrococcaceae bacterium Sec5.7. The sequence goes on from CP144169.1 coordinate 1,003,304, forward strand.
GATCCCCGCGTGGTCCCGACAGCCCAGAAGATCGACCGGATCTCCAGTGAGGAAATGCTGGAGTTGGCCGCGTCCGGCGCCAAAATCCTTCACCTGCGGTGCGTTGAGTATGCGCGGCGCTTCGGCGTGCCGCTGCATGTCCGTTCCTCATTCAGCCAGAACGAAGGCACCTGGGTTATGCCCAGCGCCGATGACAAAATCACCACTCAAGAAGGAGTTGCCTTGGAGCAGCCAATCATCTCCGGCGTTGCACACGACCGCTCCGAAGCCAAGGTCACCGTGGTAGGCGTGCCGGACATCCCCGGCAAGGCTGCCGCGATTTTCCAAGTGATCGCAGACGCCCACTCGAATATCGACATGATCGTCCAGAACGTGTCCACCCACGGCACGGGCCGGACCGATATTTCCTTCACGCTGCCCATTGTTGAAGGCGCTGACGCCCTGAACGCCCTGCGTGCGGCACAGCAGGAAATCGGTTTTGAGAGCATCGAGTACAACGAGAAGATCGGCAAGCTGTCACTGATCGGTGCAGGCATGCGCTCACATCCCGGCGTCTCGGCCAGATTCTTCGCTGCTCTGTCGGCAGCGGGAATCAACATCAACATGATCTCCACTTCGGAGATCCGCATCTCCGTGGTGACGCACGCCGACCTCCTGGATGACGCCGTCCGCGCCATCCACAAGGCATTCGAGCTGGACAGCGAGGACGAAGCAACCGTTTACGGCGGCACCGGCCGCTAGGCCGCGCTACTTGGGGTCGTCCCTGCGGACTGCGTAGTGGTGGCCTTCAGAATCGGTCTCCACTTCAAAGTGGGCCAGATCCTCCTCCGAGGCCAGCTCGAAGTCGTCATGCCTGTGTACGACCGGCGTATCCGTATCACTCCGTGTTGCGGGGCCGAAGAAAAACCGCAACCTATCGGTGCGCTGCATGAAGCCGCTCAATGCATGTCCCACATTCCCACCCCCTTCCCTGCTGACAGATCCAGCGAAACCGGGACCGAGTGGTGCCAGTGCCCCTATTTTACGCCCGGGGGCGGATAAAGGATCTGCGATCGACTGCTCCGTAAGTGCCGTTATGGAGCCGCATTAGGGCCGTCACGGAGCAATCGATGGCTTCAGCGGAGTGATTTGTCGTCCGGGTTCTTGGGCACAACGTAGGTGCTGCCGTCCGGCCGGTGCAGGGTTTCCCACTGCTGGCTTTCGGCCTCGCGCTGGGCAAGGAGCTTCCGGTTTTCCTGGGTCATGTCGTGAACCAGGGAACTGCGGTTGGCCGGGCCGAAAATCGCCCGGAGCTTGCCGGTTGCCCGCATGAACCGCTGTGAGGCGTTTTCTCTTCCCACTGCCTACCACTCCTTGATCAGAACCAACTTCCTGACGCCAATGTACACTAATGATTAGTGTACTAACTATTGGAAGGGAGTTGGAATGACTGATGTCACGGAAGCCACGTCCGGGAATCCGGCCACGGATGACGATCTCCTGCTGGAACACCAGTTGTGCTTCGCACTGACGGTAGCTTCCAGAAGCGTGGTGGGCGCCTACAAACCTGTGCTGGACCGGCTGGGCCTCACCCACCCGCAATACCTGGTGATGCTGTGTCTCTGGGAATCGAGCCCCCGCACCGTCCGGGAAATCAGCCATGCCCTGGCCCAGGAACCCGCCACCATTTCGCCCCTACTCCGCAGGCTCGAAGCCGCAGGGCACCTCACCCGCCGCCGGGTGGAAGGAAATGAGCGGTCCCTCGCTGTGGAGCTCACGCCCAGCGGTGCGGCGTTGCGCCAACAGGCCACGGAAGTTCCCGGCGCCATGATGGCCAGGCTGGGCCTCACCCGCGAACAGGTAGCGCAGCTGCACACCTCCATGATGGGTCTGATAGCCGCCACGAATTCAGCTTCCTGACGGAAGCGATGGCCAAGAACGCTGGCTAAGAACCCTTACAGCGCCCGACGGCGGCCCGCCCCTCCCAAGGTGCGAGCCGCCGTCGTACTTGTACTGCTGGAGTTGCTCTTTAGGGGGCCTTAACCGTCAGGTTGAGCTGGGTGGAAGCACCGTCGCCGAAACGGACGACAGCAACCCAGTTGCCTGCTGCCAGCCCCGACCAGCTGGCGGTGACCTTGCCGGAGTGGCCGTTGGCCAGAGTCAGCGGGTCCGGCAGGACTTTCAAATTGCCCGCGTCGCCGCCGAGGAGCAATGCCTCAACGGTGGCAGCTGTCGCCACACTGCCGGGGCTGCCGAACAGGTTGCTGACAACAGTCCAGTTACCGGCCTCCGGGTCGGTGACAGACACCGATTCGCTGGCTGCGCCCGTGGCCGACGTATGCTGAACCCCCGTCGGCGAAAACACAAAGAGATCGAAGTCCGCCGCCGGATCCGCGGAGTTCACCGAGAACTTCGCCAGCGAGGTCCCGGCCGCGACGTTGAAGACACGGACGTCGTTGGAGGCGTTCGCGGTGCTGGCGGCGGGGCCCGGCACCAGACTGATCGGTGCGGTGTTGGCCTTGGCCAGCCCCTTCACTGTGATATCGATCGGCGCCGAAGTACCGGCGGTGACAGGGATCTCAACGCTGCCCGTTCCGCCGGAGCTCGCATCCACGCTTTCAGGCGCAATGACTGTCACGGGACGGACGGCCACGGGGGACCTGACCGTATTCGTGGCAGAGGTCCACGTCAGCGATCCTGTGGTGAACTCGTTCAGTGCAGCGCTGGTGTTGGTGAACTCCACCTTGAAGGTTGCCGTCTGGCCTTCCTTCAGTCTCAGCACGGATGGAGTGACCTCGGCGTTGATGCCCGGAACCTCCACGGAGGCCCTGTACGTTCCGGCCGTCAGCGCCGTCACCCTTCGCGTCACAGTCTGGGCGCCGGTCAGGCGGCCCAGGCCGATGGACGGCAGGTTGACATCCTTGGCGGCGATGGGCGCAACATGCAGTTCGTTGCCAAGACCCTGCAGGAAACCGACCCAGTCTCCGATTCCGGCGTCGTAGACCAGCCCCGGTGTGGCAAGGCGGGCCGGATCAATGTGCCCCGCGCCCTGGGCGAAGACATCATGGACCTTGGCCCCGCTGGGATCAACCAGATCGTAGGCGGTGGTCATCATGGCGGACTTCACCGTTGCCGGGGACCAAAGCGGGTTTCTGCCCAGCAGCAGGGCACCGAAGCCGGCGATGTGCGGGGAAGCCATGGACGTACCTGACAGGAAGCCGAAGTTCTCGCCGCGCGCGCCGATCGGTGAGACTGCGGCAAGTACAGCGACACCCGGAGCCGTGACATCCGGCTTCAGCAGGTCGCCGTTGGACGCGAGCGATGGCCCGCGCGAGGAGAATCCGGCAATCTGGGGCACCGGCGGTGCCGGCCTACCGCTCGTGTCGGTCGCCACGAGATTGGCCGTCAGAGTGGGATCCGCCTGGACGACTGCCTTGATTTCGGGACTGTCCAGGTGGACCGTGGGAACGCTGTGCAGGTCCGTATCCAGCGAGCTGGGCGTCAGGTTCACGAGCACCATACCCACGCCGCCGGCACGCTTGACCTCGGCGCTCTTGGCCACACGGTCAACAACGCCGCGGTCGCAGACCACAATCCTGCCCGCGGTCTTTGCGGGATCCAGGGTACCCGGCGCACACAGTGCGGCATTGGCATTCGCGGCGGCTGCTGCCTTCACAGCCACTGCCAAGGCGATCCGCTTGCCGGTGACTCCGGAGCTCATCACGCTGGCGCCGGCATATTTGTTGCCGTTGGAAAGTTCCACCGTGCCGCGCAGGCTGTTGTTGTGGGTTGAGGCCGCAACGCTGGTGAGCCACGGTCCGGCATGGTTGACGGAGTTGGGCTGTTCACCGGAGTTGCCCGCCGAAGCTGCGACAAAAATACCTGCAGCCGCGGCGTTGAGGAAAGCAATGGACACGGGATCTTCAGTGGAATCGTTGTTGCCTGAGATGGAGTAGTTCAGCACATCCACACCGTCGGTGATGGCGTCCTCGATGGCCTCCACGCTGCTGGACCCGAAGCAGCCCGTAGTCGCCGGGGTGGTGCCTTCCCAGCAGATCTTGTAGACGGCGATCTTCGCAGCCGGGGCAACACCCGAGCCCTTGCCGAAGGTGCGGCCGCCAACCACCTGGGTCACATTGCTGTTGCCGGCGGCAGTGCTGGCAGTGTGCGAGCCGTGGCTGTCGACGTCGAGCGGTGAATAGGATTCCTGCGGTGCCCGCAGCTGTGGCGGGACAGCCGCCTTGAATGCTGCGTCGTAGAAGCGTGCGCTGATGACCTTGCTGTTGCACTCGTTCCCGCCGAAGTGGTCACCGGTTTCACAGTCCCCCACAAAGGTGGTGCCGTCAGCCTTGAGCATGGCGATCTTGTTGCCTGCTGCTTTGTACGGCTCTCCGACCTGCGAGTTGCCCGAGCGCGGTTTGACCTTTTGGCCGGCGAAGAACGGATTAGTCGGGGTATAGCCGGTGTCCAGCATTCCAACCACGATGCCCTTGCCGGCATTGCCTGCGCCCTTGTATTGCGTGGCCCAGACTCCGTTGTTGCCTGGCAGACCTAGAAAATCGGTGCTGGAGTAGTCCACCTTATGCAGGGTGTCCTTGACCACGGCCGCTACGCCACCATCCTTGGACAGTGCCCGTGCCTGCTGGGCCGAAAGATCGGCACTGAAGCCATTGACGGCCAGGGTGTAGCTCCCGGCGACGGCCACCCCCCTGGCGGCGGCGAGCTGGTTCTGCTTGGACTTAAGGTGCTCGGAGTACTTCCGTGAATTGGCGGCGGCGGCGTCGAGCTTTTTACCCTTTGACACGGCAGTTCCGGGAAGCCCGGCCACACCGCCCGTGTAGGTGGCCAGCGGTTTGTCTTTGAGCATCACGATGTAGTGTCCGGCATCGAAGGAAGTTTCGCTTTTATGAGTGTCGCCGTCACCTTGTCCGGAGCCCGGCGCGGCCAGAGCAGGCACTACCAGACCTTGGCCGGCGATCATCGCCAGGCCCAATGTGAATGCGGCCGCCACACGGATGATGCGGCCTGGGCGGAAGTCCTTCTGCTGGTGCGACATTCGGGGACTGCCTTCCATCGGGGCGGACCGGCGGAGTTGCCGGTCCCACGAACTGGACGATCCGCCCCGCAGCGGAGCCGCCCCCAGCGTGACTTGCCTCACATCCAGTTATGTAAGAAAGATACCTGACAGCAGCTAGAGAATCGAGACTCTGGGATTAGTAATGTGCGGCCGTTCCGGACGTCTTCAATTGCTGGCACCCGTACGGCCTGAACGGCTTGGCGATAAGATTAGGAGAAACTGAGGAGACCCGGAAATGCGCAAGCTCTTGATCCAGGCGTTGCTCGCCGCTGTTGCTGTCTGCGGGCTGGCAGCGTGCACTCCCGGCACCGGCACCCAGGAACCGTCGGGTGGTGCCACCTCCACGAGCACTCCTTCCAGCTCGCCATCGGGAACCACTCCAGCGCCTGACTCGGAATCAACTGTTCCTGCGCCCTCACCGCCGGCTCCCCCGGCCCCGTCTGCTGCTCCAGGGGCCGGAAATGCGGAGCTTTCGATCATGGTCAAGCCATCCGACACTGAGCCCGCCGTCAACTACACCCTGGTGTGCAAGGACGGCATCCCGGTAGCCGAAAGCCAGCACCCCAACGCCGCTGCTGCCTGCACCGCGCTGAAGAACAACGCCGCGCTCCTTAGCCCGGCCCCGCGCGGCAAGGACGTCGCCTGCACCGATCAGTACGGCGGGCCGCAGCAGGCCACAGTCACAGGAATTGTGGACGAAACGCCCGTAAACGCTTCCTTCTCCCGGACTGATGGCTGCCAAATCGGCGCGTGGGACGCCGCCAAGGATGTCCTGGGAACAGCCGGTGGAGCTGTCTGACCCTGTGCCCTCTTTGCAGATCATGGCGCAGCATGAATGGCTCGCGGCCGAGTCCGCACATCACCAACGCGTCCGCCGGTATGCCGAGCCCTACCTTGCCCGCCGCTCCGCCGGTCGAAAGCACCCGGTTGAGGACTTCCTCTTCACGTATTACACCCAGAAGCCCGGCCAGCTCATGCGCTGGCACCCGGGCCAGGGTGTTGTGCTTTCCGGCGCTGACACTGCCGCCCGTTCCGGCTGGAAGTTCTACCGGGCCCTCAACGACGGCGAACTCGCCGTTGCCGGGCTGCCGGCAGGCAGCGCCGCAGTTGCGTTCGACCGCACTGCGTTTCTCGCTGAGCGGCAGGACGCACTCCGCTTTGCAGAAATCATCCTGCGTGGGACGGCAGCCCGCCCTGCCCAGTTCGGCTGCTTCGGGTTGCACGAATGGGCAATGGTGTACCGGCAGGATAAGTTCCAGCTACGGCACGAATACCTTCAGCTGCGGCTCGGTGCGGAAGGCACGGACCGCGTGGTGGAGGACAACAGGATCCGTTGCTCCCACTTTGATGCATTCCGCTTCTACACACCGGACGCGGTGCCGCTCAATGAGCTGACGCCCAGCCGCGAAAACCAGCGGACCATGGAGCAACCGGGCTGCCTCCACGCCAACATGGACCTCTACAAGTGGGCCTACAAGCTCTCGCCGGCGTTGCCGAGCGAACTGGTGATGGACTGCTTTGAGCTCTCATGGCGCGTTCGCGCCATGGATATGCAGGCGTCGCCGTACGATCTGGCGGAGTGGGGGTACCCCGCAATCCGTATCGAGACTGCCGGGGGCAAAGCAGCGTATGTTGAACACCAGCGGGCGTTCTCAACCGAGGCGGCCGTGCTCCGGGAGCGTCTCACCCAGGCGCTGAAGCCGCTTATTTCGGCAGTAGGGACACAGCATGAGTCAGCCCACCGCAGGCAATCCCGTTCAGTCCATGATTGATCTGCACATAAAACTCACGGAGGCGCCGGGGGCACGCGAGTACGAATTCCGGCTCGTGGCGGACGGCAGCTCCCCGGGCGCAGCGTCAACCGTCCTGGATCCGGACGCCGCATTGGAGGCCGTGGAAAAGTTCGGTGAGGACATCTTCTTCCCGAAGCCGGGGCCGCCAAAACTGTGCACCCAGCAATATGGCGGACCCCAGGTGGCCGTTGTTACCGGGCATTTCAAGGGGCGCCAGGTGAACGCCCGTTTCAAACGCACAGACGGCTGCGAGATAGCCCGCTGGCGGGCGCTGGCCCCGCTGTTCGGCGCCAGCGCAGGCTCCACAGGAGAAATTTAGTAGCACCCGGCAGGGAATTAGACCAGGCCAAGGCAGAGGGCCGGTGGATCTGATAGATCCACCGGCCCTCTGCCTGACTATGAACTAAAGCTGCATGTTGGCGTTGCCCGAGAATTCAGGCAACTCCTGCTTCTTTTTCTCCTTCTTGGTCTTGTCCTTCTTATCCCTTACATCCTTCTTGTGGCTGTTGCCGTCGCCGGTATCTCCATCGTTCTGCTCGTCATCCGGAACAACGGCAGTGCCGCCAGGGGTGACAACCACGGAGATGAACGTCGGGGCGTTGGAGCCGCCGTACGTCACACGCCCGATGTAGGAGCCAAGGGCCAGGTCCTTCCAGTTGAGCGAAAGGACGCCAGATTTGCCATTGGCCAGCCGCAGCGGGTTGGGAGTCAGCGTTGCGTTGCCCACGTTGGATCCCAGCACGGCAGCATCAACCGATGCCTTGGTAGCCCGCCCGTTCGGGCTGGCATACAGATTGACGTAGACCGTGTAAACGCCGGCCGCCGGGTTCTGCACCGAAAGGAATTCGCTGGCGGATGCCGTCTGCGCCGTCAGGACCTGTCCCGCAGGGGTGAAGACCACCATGTCGAAGTCAGCTGTCTCATCGGAAGAGAAGACGGAGAACTTCGCCAACGGGGCGCCGGCTGGAACAGTAACTTCCTTTTCAAAGTTGGAAGCATCCGAGGCCAGAGCCAGCGGTCCGGGAACAAGCTCGATCGCCGAGGCATCAGCTTTTGACAGGCCATCGAGCTTGACGCTGATCGGCGAGTTTGAGCCCGAAACAACAGGAATGTCGCCCTTGCCTGTGCCGCCTTCTGAGGAGAAGGCGATGTTTGCCGGAGCGAGGACGGGCTGCGGCCGGACTGCGACAGGCGAGGCAACATTCTTGCCCGCGCCCTGCCAGACCAGGCTGCCCATGGCGAACTGGCCGAAGGCCGCATTGGTGTTTTCGAAGCTGACCTTGAAGGTGCGCTTTTCGCCCGGGGCACTGAAGTTAAGGACCGACGGCGTGACCGTCACATTGACGCCCGGAACGCTGGCCTTCGCACGGTACAGGCCCGGAGTCAGGGCAGTCACTGTGCGCGTGACCTCGATCTTGCCGGTCAGGGTGCCCAGCCCGAACGACGCGAGGTTCATGTCGCGCGGTTTGGTAATACCCAGATCCGGCATACCCAGGTCAAGGCCCGTGCCCTGGATGAACTTCAGGTAGTCATCCTCAGTGGCGTCGTAGACCAGGCCCGGATCCAGCACCCTGGCCACATCCACTTGGCCTGCACCGGTGGCCAAGACATCCTTGTTCTTGGTGCCGTCTTCGTTCTTGACGTCAGCCGCGGTGGTCATCATGGCCGACTTGACCGTGGCCGGGGACCACTGCGGCTTCTTGGCGAGGATCAGGGCGGCGAAACCGGCAACATGCGGAGAAGCCATGGACGTACCGGACATCATGCCAAACTGGTCTCCGCCTGAACCGATCGGCGAAACGCCCGCCAGGACCGCAACGCCGGGAGCAGCAACGTCCGGCTTGAGCAGGTCAGAGCCCGTAGCGATCAGCGGGCCGCGGGATGAGAAGCCTGCGAGCTGCGGCTGCGGAGCAACCGGCAGGCCGGTAGTGTCCTTGTTGACGAGGGAAACCTTGATGCCCGGATTGGCCGCGATTTTGTCCTTGATCTGCTGGGTTGCAGGCGGGTTCACATGCACGGTGGGCACCGAGTGACGGTCCACGTCTTCCGAGGAGGACGTGACGTTGGCCAGGATCATGCCCACACCGCCGGCACGCTTGACTTCGGCACTCTTGGCTGTGCGGTCAACAACACCGCGGTCACAGACCACAATCTTGCCGGCAACCTTAGTGGCGTCCAGGGTGTTGGGAGCACACAGTTCAGGCCTGGCGGCCCCGGTTGCGGCCGCATTAGCAGCGAGCACCACGTTGCTGGCCGGAATGCTGTTTGACATCAGGCTGGCGCCGCGGAACTTGGTGCCGTCCGCGAACTCTGCCGTGCCCTGCAGCTCAGTGGAGAACGAGCTGGCGGCAACGGTGGTCAGCCACGGCGATCCATGGTTGACAGTGGTGGCGGTGGGCCCGGAGTTTCCCGCGGACGCTGCCACAAACACACCGGCTGATGCGGCCGAAAGGAAGGCCAGGGCTACCGGGTCAGTGGTGGTGGAAGTAGTCCCGGAGATGGAGTAGTTCAGGACATCCACACCGTCCAGGATTGCCTGATTGATGGCGGCAACGGAGGAGGAGCTGTAGCAGCCACCGGTGTCCGGGTTGTCATCCTCCCAGCAGATTTTGTAGATGGAGAGCTTGGCAGCCGGGGCCACCCCGCTGGTGATGCCCATGTCCCGGGCGCCGAGGTTGGCGTGCACATTGGCGTTGCCTGCGGCAGTGCTGGCGGTGTGGGTGCCGTGGCTGCCCACATCCACGGGGGAGAGCAGCTCCTGGGGAGCACGGTGCTCCGGTGCTACATACTTCAGGAAGTCATCAGCGAAATACCGGGCGCTGAGAACCTTGGAGTTGCAGGCACTGCCATCGAAGGCCGCCCCGCTGCCTTCGCCCTTCTCGCACTCGCCAAGGAAGGTGTCGCCGTCGGACTTGAGCATGGCGATCTTGCCGTCGTCCGTGCGGTACGGCACCCCAACCTGCGGTTCCCCCGTCAGCGGCTGTACGTCCTCGCCCGCGAAGAACGGGTTGGAGGGGGTATAGCCGGAGTCGATCACGCCCACAACCACGCCTTTGCCTGCGTTAGCCTGTCCGCCGAAAGCGGTGTTCCAGGAGCCGCTGGCGCCGCTGAGCTTCAGGAAGTCCGTGGTGGAGTAGTCCGGAGCGTTTTCAGTGTCAGGTGCAACAACCAGCACATCTGGATCCTTGGCCAGCTTCACGGCCTGATCAGCCGTCAGATCAGCGGAGAACCCGTTTATGGCGGCGGTGTACTTGCGCTTGATTTGAATGCTTTCCTGCTTGGCTACTTCGTTCTGCTTCGTTTCGAGGTGTGCTTGGTACTTCTGGACGTCTGGCCGGTCGGCGTCCAGCTTGCGGCCGGTCTCGGGCTTGGTGGCCTTGAGCCCGGGGGTGCTGCCGTCATACGTGGCCGCGGGCTTTTCGGCCAGCACCACTATGTAGCGACCCGCCTCGTAGTCCTTGGGATCGATGTTTTTCTGCTGGGCCGCTGCAGCCTGCCCCTGTAGAGGAGCGGCAGTGGCTGGCATTACGGCTACGGATGAAAGGAGCAAAGGCAAGCCGACAGACAATGCCGCTGCTTTCCGGAACCCCTGGCTTCGGAAGAAGCTCTTTCCTGCTGATTTCACGAGTGATTTGAACCTTTCATAAGGAACGGTCCCGGCGACGTTGCCGGGCACATGCGGCCGGGTAGGCGAGAAATGACAGATTTTGTCAGCCCAGCGAACGTCAGCCGTTACAACAGTACAGACTGAGAGGTAGATATGACATAGAACACAAACCATATCCATGGGAGTCACGCATATTAACAAGCCGTTAACAACAGCTGCGGGCCGATGGGTTCCACGCGGGACAAAATCCACACCCGCCTTCCGGCTGAAGCCGACGCGGCCGGCGGCCCCAACAGTCCGCAGTTCTCCTTTGCCCACGACGTAGTGCGCCCCCTGCAGAGAGTCCAAGAACCTGCTCATCAAAGTCCATTCCGGGGCGGGGGTTCCTTTCGTATTGTGGAAGCGGGCGCACTTCCAGTGGATGCTGGTCCGCACCGGGCTGACGTCGCCGGGAGGTGACCCTGCTCTGGGAAGCGTTCCCGGGCCGCAGTTCAACGCAATGTGCCGCCATCCCGCGTTGCCGGCTGGTTTACCTGGTTTCTCGGTGAGGACGCATTCCTTCACCGCCGCAAGATCATCCGCCATCCGTGGGCCGCGAAAACGGTAATGGCCCGGTTTCCTGACCCCCCAACGAACGCCGCCAAGGACAGCACCGGAACGCCGGTGACCCCCAGCCAGTACACGCTGATCAACCCGGCGACTCCGCTGTCCCTGAGCAACGGCAAAGGATTGACCGTCCAGGCCGCCACGGACTCCCCCCGGATCATCTCCTACAATCTGAACGGCAAATCATTGTCCGGGCAGGCGGACGCCTCCAGCTACACCTCCACTTTTGCCGACGTTCCCAACGTCACGATTTCGTCTGCCATCACGGTGACCACGAAGAATACCGTTGAGGTTGCGGTGACCCGGATCGACGGCAGCGCAGCAGCCACCATCGATCAGCTCTCCATCCCGAACCAGGCGCTGGTCTCGGTGGATTCCTCGGACTCCAGGTCCGCGCTGGCGCGGACAAAAATCTCGACGGATTCCACCACCACGGCCGACCAGTTCGTCTCCATCGCCGGGTCCTCGAAAATTGAGGCTTCCCCGGTGGGCACCCCCTATGGATTCGTCAGCAACTCCCAGCTCTCCGCCGGCATCATCACCTGGTGACAGACTTCCAGAAGCTTCGGCACCGGCGACGGCCCATGCCGCTGCGGTGTAGTAATCGACTCGGTATGCCCGGTTCGGAAATCATGACTACACGCGGACGGTGTGCGTCAAACGGACTTGCAGCCAGCTCCGTAAGGCGTTCGTAGAAATGCGCATGCTACTGGCCCGAGTCCGCCAATGATGCCGATGGGCTTCCAGACGCCGTTCGCTTCATCAGCAAGGCGTTCTATGTTGATCGCCTCTTTCCGCTCGCGGGGACCAGTTGGGTGACGCGGCCGCCGGCCTGCCATTCTGTGATCACGACGGTACCCTCGCTCGTGACTGCGATGCCGTCGGGGCTCCGGAAGCGGCCCGGGGCGGTCTTTGGCCTCGTGATGGCACCCCTGCGTCGGATATTGGGCCAATCAGGTGATCGTCGGCGGAGGTCGCCGCCTATCCGCCCGATGACCTGATCATCGGCGTCGAATATGGCAAGGCTCCCGTGAAGCTCAGTGACCCATAAGCGGTTTCCGTCGACGGCGAAACCCGACGGGCTGGAGAGGATGCCCTGTCCAATCGTTCCGAGGTAACGGCCCTCGAGTGACATCGCCACGATCCGCCGGTTTCCCCTGTCGGCGACAAGGAGCTGTGGAGGCGTTGCCCGGATGCCGACAGTAATACCATGTGGCTGCTTGAAGGCGATGCCGCTGTCCTGTCCATCGCTGGTCCACAGCAGTTCTGCGTCAGGGGAAAAACAGTGAACGAGGCTCTGGCCGTACCCATCGGCAACCCAGAGCCGTCCTTCAGAGCCACGTCCATAATCGTGCAGCGCGACCCCGCAGGGGCTCCACCGGTTCGGGGCCTCCAGTCGCTGTGCGGCCGTATGGTTTTGTGAGACAGCTTGATAGGAGCTCTTTCCCGCATGACCGATCGTAAGAAGTACACGCAGCAGTTCAAGGATGAGGCTGTTGAGCTGGTGATTTCCTCTGGCCGTCAGATCTCACAGGTGTGTCTGGAGATAGGCGTCCTTGAAGGCACGCTGGGGAACTGGGTGCGCAAGTACCGGGAGAATCATCCGGATCGGGTAACCGCTGGCCAGGAGAAGGCGCCGGTGTCTTGGGAGCAGCATCAGAAGGCGCTGGCTGAGATTGCCAGGCTGAAGCAGGACGTCGATTTCCTGGGAAAAGTCAGCGCCTTCTTTGTTGCGAAGCAACGGTAGAGGATTTCTACGAGTTCATCGAAGCAGAGAAGGCGAATCATCCGATCGCCTGGTTGTGTCGGGTCCTGAAGGTATCCCGGGCCTCTTTCTACCGGTGGCGCAACCCCGCGGGTCCTTCCCCGCGGGCCGTCCGGCACCAGCGGCTGGTTGCCGAGGTTACTGACCTGTTCGAGAAGGAAAAGGGCCGCGCTGGCCGTGACCAGCTGACCCTGATGCTCAATGCCAAGGGCGTGCAGGTCTCCGCCCCCACGGTCGGGGCGGTCATGCGCGAGCAGGGCCTGCGGGCCGTACGCACCAGGGCGTGGAAGCAGACCACCGTGCAGGACCCGCAGGCCAAGACCGCGCACATCCGCAACCACATGCTCGATCAGGACGGGAAGCGGGACTTCACCTCCACGGTGCCCGGTGCCCGTCTCTGCGGGGACATCACGTATCTGCGCACCGGCGAGGGATGGCTGTATCTGGCAACCGTGATCGACCTGTGCACGGGCATGATCATCGGCTGGGCGATGGCCGATCACATGCGCGCCAGGCTCTGTACCGACGCGCTGGCAATGGCCCGTGACCACGGGTATCTCGAAGCAGAAACAACGGTGTTTCACTCTGATTATGCCGAGGAAGTCGTTAAGCCGAGGACTGGCTCTGTGGGCCCGTATTTCCGGGGGTTTGTGCCTTGTTCCTCGGCTTAATGTTTCGTGGGTCATCTGGAGTGTCGAACTTTTGTAGGTTGTTGTCGCCAGACCAATTCTCGTCAGTGAGACTGGCTGATGGAGGAATCGGCGGTATCCAGCCATATTTCGCCATGCCCAGCGTGACGAATGTATGAAGGCGTAAACGGTGGGGATACCTTCGCGATGGAGAGGGGCCAAAGAGCGCCTAATCGTTAAGCCGAGAAAACTACCCCGGAGTCCCGAAACGACGTCGCAACAAGCCCGACATTCGGCTTAACGATTTCCTCGGCTTAATCCGAGTTAAGCCGAATTCGGCTTAACTCTGATCGGGGCTCCCAATACACCTCTGGCGAATTCCAGAAATGGTGCGCCGGGAACCGCGTCACCCAGTCCATGGGAGCCGTCGGGGTGTGCTGGGACAACTCAGTCGCCGAAAATTTCTTCTCACACCTAAAGACCGAGATGTACCACCATCACACCTTCGGCAACCGGCTCGCCGCTAGAACCGCTGTCATGGAATATATCGAGGGCTGGTACAACCGCCGCCGGCCAAACCGGCGGGCCGGCGGCATCCCTCCGGCAGAAGCCCTCGCCACCCATCAGACCCGTGCCCAGGAACCCCTGGCCGCGTAACTCGAATCAACCACGAACTGTCTCAAGAACTTGACGACCGCAATTCTCCGGTTTGCCCTGGTCAGGGCCTGTGCACATGCCCTCTCAAGAATCCCGACCCCAGGCAAGGCGACTTTCCTTGCCTGCAGGAAGTCTCTCGCGCTTTCGACCAGGACCAGACCTTTGTCTGTTTGTGCGGCCACCTCGCCGACATGATCCACGAGTCCGCGGAAGTCCGCGACTCCGAACGCAGACATGCTCAGGTACGAACGGAGCTCCCGCCCATGTTCCTGCCGTGTTTCCTCGCGGGACCCATATTCTCCCCAGGCCTCCGGCGAAACGGCCAGATGCGATGCCATCCATGAAATGACCTCCGGGGACACCTTGGTATCTTCGGCCATCCCGATTCCCGGGTATCGCAGGAGGCACAGTTGGACGGCAAAGCCCAGCCTGTTCGCTTCTCCGCGACGCTGCCGGATCAAGGACATATCAGCATCACTGAGCGTGTAGCGGGCTGCCAGGTCCTCGTCTCCGGTGGGTGTTGCCAGGATCTGGCCACGCTCGGCAGCCGTGAGCAAGGAACGTAGAGCCACCTCAGAAGTCCTTATCTGCTAAATGGTCTTGCCCCACGGACCTGCCGTCGTCGTGCTCTGGCGTCGAAGAACCGCCGATCATGGTTTCGCGAGGTGCCGGTAGATGGTGGGCCGGGTGACGCCGAATTCCTGGGCGATGTGCTCGACGGTATGGGCACGTTTCCCGTCGGGGCCTTTTTCTTCATACATTTCGCGGGCAAGCTTGACCTGCCGGGGACCGAGTTTTGGTTTCTGGCCGCCGGTCCGGCCCCGTGCACGGGCCGCGGCCAGCCCGTCCCGGGTTCGTTCGGACATCAGGGAGTGCTCGAATTCAGCGATCGAGCCGAGGATCTGGAAGAACATCCGCCCAATGGAGGTGGAAGTATCGATGCCCTGGTCAAGAACCACCAAATCCACACCGCGCCCCTGCAGGGTGTTGGAGAGTTCGATGAGGTTTTCCAACGACCGGCCGAGCCGGTCGAGTTTGGTGACGACGAGCTGGTCGCCGGCCCGGTTGACGGAGAGCAGGGCTTTGTCGAGCTCCGGTCTGCGGGCCAGTTTTCCTGAGGCTGTGTCGATGAATATCTGCTCACAGCCAACAGCGAGCAGCGCATCATGTTGGGCCTCAGGATGCTGTTCATGGGTGGAGACCCGACCGTATCCGATTCGCATCACCAAAACGTATCACTAACCTTGGTGGACGTTACATAGGCGAGTACACGGGAAGCATTACAAAATGGGCCCCGCGTTTCCGCGACTTGCTGAACATGCTCCGGAGTGTCTCGCGAACGATCGTTACCGAACACGCCCACCAGCCTTAGCGCCAGTTTCCGCGCATTGGTCCCGGCCTCGTCTTCGCACAGGTGCAGCAACCGGTAATGGATCGATCCGGAATTCATCTTGCCTCCGCCTTCATCACAGAAGAGGACCGGGCCGGCGACTTTGAACCGAGGACGGACTTCGGCCAAATACCAGTGGAGAATCAGACTGGACTGCTATGGGGATTTCGGACAGTGGGCCCTCCTAAAATGGGGGTTCCATTGAAAGTGAGAACAGCAGCATGTCTGCGTCACGTCGTACATTTACCCAGGACTTCAAGGACGATTTGTGCCGTGAGGTCATCAGCACTTCCAAGCCTGTCGTAGAGGTCGCCAAGGCCTATGGCGTCGGGGCCGAGACCCTGCGTCGCTGGTTGATCAAATACCGTGAAAGCAATGGCGGTACCGAGACCCCGGCGACCGTTGCCGATGTGGCCAGGTTGAAGGAACTGGAGAAGGAAATCCAGGACTTGCGGGCTGAGAATCTATTCTTGAAAAAAGCCAGCGCTTACTTCGCGAGGGAGCAGCGGTAGTGAGCAAGTATGAATACATTGATTCCCAGAAGAATGACCCGTCCGAGACGAATCCGGTGACGAAGATGTGCCTCTGGCTGGCCGTCTCGACCTCGGGGTTCTACCACTGGCTCAAGCGCCCGCAATCGGCCACCGCGGCCCGCAGGGACGCCCTGGCAGCCCGTATCCACCGCTTCTTTGACGATTCCGACGGCACCTACGGGTACCGGCGGATCCACGCGGACCTGGCCGCCGCCGGGACCGAGTGTTCAGCTGAACTGGTGCGCCGGATCATGCGTGATGAAAATCTCATTGCCTGCCAGCCGCGGCCCTTCCGCAAGACCACCGAAGCCGATGCCAAGGCCGGCGCGTTGATCCCGGATCTGGTCAAGCGCGACTTCACCTCCGAGGCGCCCGGGGTCAAGTTCGTCGGGGACATCACCTACATCCACACCTGGCAGGGATTCATTTATCTGGCCACTGTCATTGACTGCTATTCCAAGCGCGTCGTGGGTTGGGCGGTCGCCGACCACATGCGCGCCGAACTCGTCGAGACCGCGCTGCGCAACGCCGCGGCAACGACCCTGATAGCCCCTGAGGCGATCTGGCACTCGGATTAAGCCGAGGAAATCGTTAAGCCGAATGTCGGGCTTGTTGCGACGTCGTTTCGGGACTCCGGGGTAGTTTTCTCGGCTTAACGATTAGGCGCTCTTTGGCCCCTCTCCATCGCGAAGGTATCCCCACCGTTTACGCCTTCATACATTCGTCACGCTGGGCATGGCGAAATATGGCTGGATACCGCCGATTCCTCCATCAGCCAGTCTCACTGACGAGAATTGGTCTGGCGACAACAACCTACAAAAGTTCGACACTCCAGATGACCCACGAAACATTAAGCCGAGGAACAAGGCACAAACCCCCGGAAATACGGGCCCACAGAGCCAGTCCTCGGCTTAACGACTTCCTCGGCATAATCAGAGTTAAGCCGAATTCGGCTTAATTCAGACCGTGGCAGCCAATACACCTCCGCCTCCTTCCGGGCCCTCGTGGAGGACCTGGGCATGCGTTCCTCGATGGGGCGCACCGGCGTGTGCTGGGACAATGCCGCGGCAGAATCGTTCTTTTCCGCCCTGAAAAACGAGCGTGTCTACCGCACCGTCTACGCCACGAAGGAGCAGGCCCGCAAGGACGTCATCCGCTACATTGAGGGCTTTTACAACAGCCGGCGCAGGCACTCAGCACTCGATTACCGATACCCCAACGACGTCCACTACAGTTACCAACAGCCGGCACTGGCAGCGTAAGAGAAAACACCAACTCCGCTGTCCGAAATCCCCGCAGCAGCCCACACCTCACGGTGGAGGAAGTGCCCTGTGTCGTGCGTGAAGCCGTAGAAAGTTTCCCGCCAGAAATCTGTGTCGTGATCAGAGACCACGGTGAGTTCGTTCGGGTTGTTCTCCCATTGGGCTGGTTCATTCAGCCAGATCATGTTCTCGAGCATCATCATCCTGTTTCGGGTGGTGGGCGGTATTCGCGGTATTCGCAATGTGCGGTGGCGAGGAGGGATCGGTGAGCTTCCGCCGGATCCGCAGGAGGACCGGCGTGAGGGCAAGTAGGACCGCACACAGGGCCGCTATGGCGGCCATCGCTGCGCGCAGTCCGGCGGCTTCGGACCACAGTCCTACATAGACGGGGCCCAAGAGGAATCCAAGATAGGAAATCGTAGTGAGTAGGGAAGTTGTCCGCCCGCGGGTGGCCTCTTCGGTGGAGCGCGAGACGATACCCAGCAACGTTGGGTACAGCACTGCTGTGCCGGCGGCGGCTACTGCCAGTCCGATCAAGGCCACGATAACGTTCGGCGCGGCGGAGAGCATTGCTGCACCGACACTGGCCGCGGCGGCACCGAGGACCAGTGTTCTTGTTGCGTAGGCCGGTTGTAGTCCTCCGGTGCTGAAGCGTGTGATGGCGACGACGGCAGCGAACACCGCAGGAGCGGTAGAACCCAGGGCCGCCCCGGTGCCGAGTTCGTCTTCGAAGAACACGGCCGCCCAACTCTGATGGGCATTCTCACTAGCAAAGGCCATCGCCCCAAGAATTCCCACCAGCAAGATCGCCAGAACAGGGACACCTGAAGCGGGGTCGGCGCGGCGATGACGCAGGTCGCCCGTTTCCGCCCTAATGCGTTGTCGATCGCTGGGCACTTCAGCAGAAGAAGCATGGAGCAGATACCCGCTGACGATCATTGACGCGGCAACGACCAGGACGAAGGAGAAGGTGGTGCCGGTGCCCAGCGCAGTCAACAGTCCAACAACAAGGCTGGAGACCACCACGAATGCGGAGAACATGCCATGGGAGCGGGTGATCACTGGTGTGGAAGCAAGCTTTTCCGCGGACCCTGCCGCCGAATTGATCGCCACGTCGGCTGCCCCACTGGCCGCACCAACCAGGAGCAACCCGAAGCACAGGCTGGCGAATCCCGTTGCGGCAAGGGCCACGATCAGTCCGGAGGCCCCCAGCAGAATGAGTGTGACGGCCGCGGTGATCCGCACTCCGAAGCGGTCAATGATCCTGCCGGTCAGAAGCATCGCCGGCAGCGCCCCGGCTCCGATGAACAACAGTGCCGCGCCGAGCTGCCCGTCCGAGATGCCGGCTTGGGACCTGATTCTTGGAATACTCGCACCCCAGGTGCCCCAGAAAACACCGAACGCTGCAAAGGACGCATAGGACGCCCACGCCAACCTATGAGCGGACTGCGATGAGGAACGAATCATATGTGTAACGATACACAAGTAGGCTGGTCCTATGTCACCTGCAGCACCGGAATCCAAAATCACCCTCAGTGAGGTAGCCCGCGAGGCTGGAGTCTCGGTGATGACCGCTTCCTACACCTACAGCACGCCCTCCCGCGTCTCGGCAGCGTCCCGGGAGAAAGTCCTTACCGCCGCCGAGGTGCTCGGATATCCAGGGCCCGACCCCAGCGCCCGGTCGCTGCGCACGGGAACCAGCGGCGCTCTCGGGGTCGTTCTGGGAGAGACCCTGTCTTACGCCTTCGATGACCCCCAGGCGACACGCTTTCTTGCCGGGATCGCAGATGTCTGTGCGGAACATGGTTTGGCCATGACCATTCTCCCGACCAACGGATCTGCTGACGATGATCAGCGCATCCGCGCAGCAGCGGTAGATGCCTTCGTTGTGTGGACCACGACGGACGATGACCCGGTACTTGAGGCCCTTGCCCTGACTGGGAGGCCAACCATCATCCATGCCGGACCAAAGAAAAAGGCATTCGGTCTGGTGGGCATCGACGATCGCGCCGCTGCACAAGCGGTCGCAGCATTAGGCCTACAACAGAGCCAACGCCCTGCCATCATCACCTTTCCCTTCACCAAGGAAAGAGTCGAGATGATCAGCATGGGTCCTGACCCGGCGACAGCGACGTTCCCCGTCACGCGTAACCGGCTCCTGGGATACCAGGACGCACTCACCGCGGCAGGGTTCCAATGGGAGAATGTTGAAGTGGCTTCTTGCTCCATCAACAGTTTTGGTGAAGGAGCACGAGCCGCCGGCCGATTGCTGGCTCGCCCGAATCCTCCAGACACCATTCTCGCGATGAGTGATGAATTAGCCCTGGGAACTTTAGAGGCCGCATCGAAAGCCGGCATTCACGTTCCAGGGAGCCTTGCCGTGACGGGCTGGGATGCCTCCGATGCCGCGTCAGTGAAACAGGTGACCACCGTTCAACAGAACCTTCGCCAACAAGGCGCCGCATGCGCCCTAGCCGCCATCACCGGCGCTTCTTCACCCGCACCACACTCATGGCAACTCATCACCGGAAAAACAACACGATAAACACCGGAGCTTGTCCTGGGGTGACCCGCATCCAACAGTGTCCGGTAGAGGATCCTTGGGTTCTTGCGGTGATTGCAACACTTAGCGGATGGGTGTTGTCATGGCGGGGTATTCAATTTATTTGAGGCCGGATCTTTTGCAGGTTTTTTGGTCCGGGATGCAGGCGGGTGATTTCATCACCGAAGCCGTGGCTCCGATCAATACGAGCCGGCGGACTGGGCGCCGGGTTCTCGCGGAGGCCGGGGGTGTCAGGCCCCGGCGGGGCCGGGATCTGAAGGGCCGTTGCCTGACCTTCGCCCAGCGAGAGGAGATCGCGGTGCTGCGCGCCCAGGGACGATCATTGCGGCAGATCGGGGCCGTGGTCGGCAGAGCGGCGTCGACGGTGTCCAGGGAGCTGCGGCGCAACTCGGTGGCAGGATTGCCCTACCGGGCGACGTCGGCTCACGCGCTGGCGTATGAGCGGGCTTCGCGGCCGAAACCGGCGAAACTGCACACCAATCCGGTGTTGCGTGCGAAGGTGGAAGGGGACCTGAAAAAGAAGTACTCACCGGAGCAGATCGCAGGACGCCTGCAGGTTGAGTTTCCCGATGAGCCGGAGATGCGGGTGTCACCTGAGACCATTTACCAGTCCCTCTACGTTCAGTCCCGCGGAGCACTCAACCGCGATCTGGCCGCGTGTTTGCGCACCGGGCGGGCTATCAGGCAGCCCTGCAGGAAGGCCGGCCAGCGGAAGAACCGGATCCCGGGGATGATCAATATCTCCGAACGCCCACCCGAGGTTCAGGACCGGGCCGTGCCAGGGCATTGGGAAGGGGATTTAATCATCGGCAAGGGGAATCAGTCCGCGATCGGGACGCTGGTCGAGCGGACCACCAATTACACGATGCTCGTGCACCTGCCGGACGGGTACAAGGCCGAGCAGATGCGTGATGCGCTGACCGCGAAGATCAAGACGCTCCCCGAGGCGCTGCGGCATTCCCTGACCTGGGATCAGGGCATCGAGATGCAGGACTGGAAAACCGTGAAGATCGACACCGGCATCGAGATCTACTTCTGCGACCCGCACTCGCCCTGGCAGCGCGGCCTCAATGAAAACACCAATGGCCTGCTGCGCCAGTATTTCCCCAAGGGCACGGACCTGAGCATCCACAGCGCCGCAGATCTCGACTGGGTTGCCCAGGAACTCAACGACCGGCCGCGGAAAAGACTAGAGTTCAGGAAACCGATCGAACTGATCGAAAACCTCCTGTTGCAATGACCGCCTGAATCCGCCGATCCCTCACCGTACTCCGTCGCATCTCAGGGACGGACCATCCTGATTTCTGGCAGCTCGCTCCAGTCAGGCGGCAACAGCTTGCGCGCCCCATCCGGACTGAACCCTGACTTTTGGTAAAAGGCTCTGGCACGCGGATTGTCCTCAAGCACCCAGAGGTAAGCCGGAGTATCGCCGATGGCGGCTTCCATGAGGTGGGCGCCAAGACCCGAACCGTGGGTCCGGCTCAAGGTATAGATCCTATAAAGCTCCGGGATGCCCGCCATATCAGGGTCTCTTCCCGGGCCCGCGTCTGCCACTCCCACTACTGTTCCGGCCTCATCATGGGCCACGAGCCGGGGGTCTTTGCTATCCAAGAACGGCCTACGCTGATTCACACGTTCCGTAATACTGTTTCGGCGGCTGGCAAAGAATTGCGATGGAAGCAAGTGTCCGTAGCATTCCTCGTGGGCAGCCGTGTGCATCCTGACTATGGCTTCGGCGTCAGCAGGCGCAGCCTGGCGAATCCTGTAGGGCATTCGTTCAGACTAACGAATAGCCGCGGATAACGTCACGTTGCTATGAGGACGCCAAGCGCCCAAAGCACTCGTAAGCCGATCCTCAACGGGGCAGCGCATCGACCGAGAGCTGGCTCGCGAGGTCACGTGCGCAGTCATCGGTTGAGCGATATGTGGTGTCGACCTCTAAGTCATAGACAACCCCGGCGTGCACGCTCAGGGCTTGCTGTCGCGCCATACCTTCTACACGGTCGAGGCGTTGTGCCTCGCGGGATGCGGCGACGTCCGGGTCGCAATGCACTCCCACCCAGATCAGGTCCGCTTCGCCGAATGTTGACCGGATACGCTCCTGGCCGGCATCCCCAGAGAGAAGGACCTCATCGAGGATCAAGTGGGCCCCTGCCCGGGCCATAGCGCTGAGTCCGGTATACCAACTGCGCTCTAAAGCCCGATGCTCAGTGCTGAAGGCGATCGTGCCGCCCTGCTCATAGGTAATTCCTGCGCGCGGGCTGTCACCCCCGCCAGGAAGGGCATCGATGAAAGTGTCGACGCCGAACGTCAGCCAGATGCCCGGGAGGATTTCCTGAAGCGCTCTGGCAATTGAGGACTTGCCGGAGCTCGATCCGCCGTTCAGCACGATCACTTGGGGATTCCAACCGGTAGACACCCCACGAGCCTAGCCAAGAATCGAGAAGCAAGCACGCCCGTAAGCCGATCCTCTTACGGGCTCCACTGTGCGCCGAATAGCGTTGCAAAAAGGCCGCCATTTATCGCTGAAAGTCACAGTTAAGTTCGTTTGGCGGTTAAATCGCAGCTTGAAATGGCGGTTTTGCCGTTCCGTTTGCGGAACCCTGAGCGGGCGCCTTCTCGACTCGTGTCAGCTGTGCGCGGCTGCTGCTGCAACAGTCAGCGGGTCCACCTCTGGTGACACGTCCTCTGGCCAGCTTCAAGACAAAGCCGCTGCGCTCGGATAGGCTCCCAGCAGCGTCCACCTTCAAGGGAGCACAATGAAGCGCACTCGGGTCTGGAAATATGGCGTTCCTCTCGTCTTGATCGGCACATTAATGACATCTTGTGGAGCCCAGACTTCGGACGGACAAGGTTCTGCCGTACCGGCTCCTCCCTCGACCAGCCTCAGTCCCGCTCCGACCATCCCTATGAATTCCGCTACCTCCCCGACTAGCTCCACCCCGCCCCAGCCCAGCTGCGCGTCGTTCCTGTCATCGGTCCCGTGTGCCATATATGCCAGCACTTCCGGAACAGCGGGTGGCAGGGATCTGCCCTGGGTGGCATCGGGCAGCCTCAGGGTTGAGCTGAACTCCGTAAACGGGGACCTTTACCTGAGCGTGAGGACCGATTGCGCGCCCATCAGCGGGCCAGTTGAAATCACCGGGGACACCATGACTGCCGGTGACATTGCAATCGGCGCTATAGGGTGCCCCGAGGAGCTCGGCCGGCGAGACCAGTGGGTCCTGGAGTTCCTGAAACGTCCAGTCAACATGACATTCGGCCAGGACACCCTTCAGTGGAAGAGCGGAGCAGACACACTCAGCTTCAAAAGCGCCGCTTCCTGAACAGAGGGAGGTGCCGTTTTGTGTTGCTGCTGTATTCCTGACCGCGGTTCTGAGACGGTCCCGGGCCCAGGAAACGCTGTGACTGTTGGTTCGGAATGGCGGTTTTTTCACAGCTCGGTTTGGCGGTTTTGCGATCGCGTTAGGGGAGTCCAGAGAAACGGCCGGTAACCCCCAATGGTGACCGGCCGTCTCGGCATTGTTGTAACTCTGGTTGAAAGATGACCCTGTGATTGTTGATCGAGGGATGGCCGCCTAGGCGGCCATCCCTGGTCGTCAGAGCTCAGGGCGCAGCGTTCACCACGGACGTCCGCACGGATGTCCAGGACATGACAGTTCCGGCAGGGTTGTCAGGGTAATCTTTCTGCAGGACGTTCCGTTCCCCGATCACCAGGCCTGAGGCGGGATCTATGATGAGCTCCTGCCGGGATCCTCCATCCGGGGATGGGATGCCGATGGCGGTCCCGGTCCTGCCGTCAACTGTTGCCTGCTTGTCCACGACGGTGACGCCGGTGATGAGCGCGGCCGCCTTGTAGAGGGCGGCGCGCACGTCGGCGGTGAGGACTCCGCTGCGCAGGCCGTCCGCGATCGTCACGAAGGCCTCTATTTCGGGAGACTTCCCTGAGCCCTTTGTCCGC
The DNA here is from genome assembly GCA_039636785.1 of Micrococcaceae bacterium Sec5.7. Lineage (NCBI taxonomy): Bacteria > Bacillati > Actinomycetota > Actinomycetes > Micrococcales > Micrococcaceae > Micrococcaceae bacterium Sec5.7. Next base: position 1,027,126 of record CP144169.1, read on the forward strand.
TCATAGATGACGTCCAGCAGCGCCCGCGGATCCCTGGGCAGACTACTGGCCTCGGTGAGAGGCGTGCCCTTAACGACTGTTTGCTCGTTCCCGTAGAACGCCCCTCTTGGGGCACGAAGAATTCCGACCAGTAGGGGCCGTCCTTCCGTCGGCTGTGCTTTCCTAATTTCGGCTTCTACTGCCTTGGCCGCTTCACTGGAGAACTGAATAGGGACACGGTCTTCACGGTTCCAGACCCATTCCCCCTCGCGGTCTGCCGGTACATAGACCTGGCCCCCGGTCTTCTCCAGCCAGGACACGCTTCCCCCAATACCCCCACTGCTTGCGCCGTAGACGGCGGTTGTTTCGATCTTCAGGTACTGGCCGGGCCCAACGACCGGGTCGGAGGTCTGGATGGTTGCCGCCGCGGCGTTGTTCAGGACCTCGGCTGCTTCGGCAGTCGCTCCCGGACGGTTGGGCAGGACGACATCGGCCGCCACGATCGCGCCGACGAGAAAGGCCGCGGCTGCCGAGGCCATCACGATGCGGCGCCGGACGCGGATCGGGCTCACCGTGGCGGGGGCACGCGTGCTCGTGATGCTCTGGGGACGGGAAGCGGAGCCGACTTTGGCCATGAGTTTGGTGCGGCCGCGGGCCAGCGTGGCCGGCGGGGCGGAGCCGATGTCGCTACGCATTTCGCGGAGCAGTTGCAAGTCGTTCATGGTCGTTCTCCGTTTCATCAAGTATTTCGAGGTTGAGCTGGGTTCGCAGTGTTCGGCGGGCGCGGTTCAGGCGGGATCGCACGGTTCCCACAGGGACGTCCATGGCCAGGGCGATGCCCTCGTAGGTCAGATCTGCCCAGGCGTAGAGCAGCAACGTTTCGCGGTCGATGGCGGCCATGGATTTCAGAGTGCGGGCGATGCGTCCGGTCGCCACAACCGCGTCCACCTGGGCGGCAACCCGGTCCGAGGCATCGGCCACGGCTTCCCGTGATGCCGCCTTCGCTGTGGTTTTCAGCATCTTCGCTTCAGCACGGTGGTGCCGCCGGAGCAGATTCGTGGCGATCCCGAAAAGCCACGGCCGGGCGTCATCCCTGTCGAGGTCGTAGGTTTCCAGCTGTTCCCAGGCGACCAGAAAGGTTTCGGATGTGACGTCGTCGGCGGCGAAGTCGCCGGCCCGTCTGGCGGCGTATCTGTAGATGACTGAAGCGTGTCTGTCGTACAACTCCCCGAAAGCTGCGGGGCTGTCCCGGGACCGCCTGATGATGTCGCTGTCTGTGTTCACACTATGTATTGCCCGTTGGCCGCAAAAGGGTTCACGGAGCTTCCCCTTCTTGACGCCCACTGGATCTCCATCGAAGCGTACCGGTGACCGATACGGGTGAAGACGGCTTCTGACATTCCGTGCAGACGACTTCTGAAACTGACAACTGTCCGAGGTGAAGAATGGTGGACACTTGATGTCTCAATAAGCTAAAGATTCCTAAGACAAACAAGCATCAAACCACCGAACGCGTTAGCGTAGGCTCATATCAGAGGATCGATGATGAGCCTTGAGTCAGGGAGACATCCTCCCGGGTGGGTGGGAATCACGAAGGGGATTTTGTGACCTCGTTTTCCTACGCGACCGTTCTTAAATCTCACGGTGTGTCACCCCGACTTGCAGCCGTATTTCTCAGCGCTGTACCGATCGGCATGTTGGCGCTGACCATGGTACTAACAGTAGAACGATGGACCGGTTCACTAGCTGCGGCGGGAACGGTAAGTGCTCTCTTTAGCTTGGGCAATGCCTGCGGGCTGGGTTTCCAAGGTGCCCTCATGGGCCGTCTGGGTTCCCGGATAGTGATTGGGATCGCGGGTGGGGCCTGTGCAGCAAGTATCGCTGCTTTCGTGATGATAGGAAACGCCGGTGGGCCTGTATCGCTGATTGCGGCACTGGCTTTAATAGCCGGTGTTAGTATTCCAGCGGTAACGTCCGCGGTGCGGGCGGTTCTACCGGAACTTCTGGATGGAGAAGACGACAAGACAGCTTCATATGCTCTCCTTTCCGTCCTTTTCCAAGCCGCAGTAACCATTGGCCCCCTCATCGTCAGTGCCTGTTTGATCTTCGCGACTCCTGATACAGCCGGAGTCATCGCTGCCGTTGTCATCGCAGCGGCTTGTCTTCTGTTCGTAAGACAACAGCCCCCGGCTCGCCCCCACGTCAAACGTGATGAGGTATCCTCGAAAAAACCAAAGTGGCCATCGGGCCTGGTCACTGTTCTGGGGACGACTTCCGCAATAGGAGTTGTATCCGGAGTGTTCATAGTGGCATTGCCCGCGATAACTACGCGCGCAGACGCCCCGGCACTTTCCGGTTTGTTGTTTGCATTCCTAGCCATTGGCGAAGTCGTCGGAGCATTCGTCTACGGCGCACGCACATGGCCTTGGCCCAGACGTGAGCAGTTGGGCGTGTTCCTCATCGGAGCCACAGTGGTTTTCAGCCTGGCAGTGCTTGCATCGCTATGGCCGTATTCGCTGGTCCCAGCAATGTTTCTTTGCGGCATGGCAATCGCACCGATCTCGATCATCCTCTCGACACTTCTCGATGATGTCGTTGAGCCCGGTGAACTAGCCAGAGCGTATTCCCTGATGGTCGCCGTGAGCCTGGTCGCGACGGCCGCAGCATCAGCTCTGACAGGTGCCTTGGCTTCGATCGCCTCTTCGCCGATGCTACTGCTCTTCATCGTCCCAGCTGCGATCAGTTTCTCTTATGCGTGGAGCCGATGGCGGCGGGACACTCTTCTTTCGGGTGCCAAGTCGCCAGCTAGTTCTTCGGCTGATGTGTTGCAGAATGAACTGCCGAATGCATCTTTCGAAAGCGGTCGTCAGGATATGTAGCCTGCCATGGCTTAGTTGGACCGACAAAATGTACGATTCTATTCTCCGTTAGGATTTGTTGTTGCTGGCTGTCGGGCAACCTTTTTCGATCTTCGCCCAGCAAATAATTCCACTGAGAATCTAACCTGAACCAGCGTCCGTCTGGGTCTGCCCAAGGTTTGATTGACATCTGATTTGTGAGTTTTTGGCTCGCAAGTGAAAGGATGTTGAACATGCCTAAAGCTTTTCCTGAAGAGTTCCGCCGTGATGTGGTCGCGGTGGCCCGCAAGGGCGAATCATCCCTGGTCCAGATCGCGAAGGACTTTGGTGTTTCCCCGGCCGCCCTGCATCGGTGGTTGAAGATCGCTGACGTGCAGGACGGGGTGGTTCCCGGGGTAACGAAGGAAGAATCCGTCGAGCTGCGTGAGGCGAAGAAACGCATCAGGCTCCTCGAGCAGGAGGCGGAGGTGATGCGCCGGGCGGTGGCGTACCTCTCCCGTGATGTCAACCCAAAATGATGTACCCGCTGGTCCTTGAACTGGCCGCCCCGGAAGCCCCTGTGCGGGTGCCGGTCGCGGTGACCTGCCGGGTACTGGGATTCTCCCGCCAAGCCTTCTACCAGTGGTGTGCGAACCCTGTCAGCGATCGGGACTGGGAGGAAGCCCACCTGGTCAATGCCGCCTTGGATGTCCATGCTGAGGATCCCACGTTCGGGTACCGGCTAATCCATGACGAACTCGTCCACGAGCTGGGGCTGGTGGCTTCCGAGACCAGGGTGGGGCGGCTGTGCAGCGAGAACAGGATCCTCTCGGTCATTCACCGCCGGCGCGGCACGGGAAAGAAAGCCGGCCCGCCCGTCCACGACGACCACGTCCGGCGCGACTTCACCGCCACGGTGCCGAACCTGTTGTGGCTGACGGACATCACCGAGCACCACACCGGCGAGGGCAAGCTGTACCTGTGTGCGGTCAAGGACGTGTTCTCCAACAGGATTGTGGGCTACTCCATCGATTCACGGATGAAGGCCTCCTTGGCTGTTGACGCGCTCCGGGCCGCGATTAGTCAACGCGCACCGCAAGGAACCCTCATACATTCCGATTATGCCGAGGAAGTCGTTAAGCCGAGGACTGGCTCTGTGGGCCCGTATTTCCGGGGGTTTGTGCCTTGTTCCTCGGCTTAATGTTTCGTGGGTCATCTGGAGTGTCGAACTTTTGTAGGTTGTTGTCGCCAGACCAATTCTCGTCAGTGAGACTGGCTGATGGAGGAATCGGCGGTATCCAGCCATATTTCGCCATGCCCAGCGTGACGAATGTATGAAGGCGTAAACGGTGGGGATACCTTCGCGATGGAGAGGGGCCAAAGAGCGCCTAATCGTTAAGCCGAGAAAACTACCCCGGAGTCCCGAAACGACGTCGCAACAAGCCCGACATTCGGCTTAACGATTTCCTCGGCTTAATCCGAGTTAAGCCGAATTCGGCTTAACTCTGACAGAGGCTCACAATTCCGGTCCAAGAAATACACCCGCTTGATAAGCACAGCGGGCTTGCAGGGCTCCATGGGACGGGTCGGGGCATGCGCAGACAACGCCGCCATGGAAAGTTTCTTCTCCCTGCTGCAAAAGAACGTGCTGAACCAAAAACGCTGGGAAACCCGGGAGGAACTACGCCTGGCCATCGTGGTCTGGATCGAGAAAACCTACCACCGCCGACGCCGCCAACGACGACTCGGCAAGCTAACACCGATCGAGTTTGAGACAATAAACAAGACCTCTCAACCGGTCGCCGAAATATCAGCCCAAACTGTCAACTAAACCTTGGGCAGACCCCTCATGGGTCTCGCCGTAGGGGATGTCAGAATCCAGTTCCACAGTGAAGTGGCTGTGACTGTGGCGTGTGATTACGATCCCCTCTCTTCGCCGCTCCGTACTTTGCCTTTGGGCCCTAACAACGGCTTCCTCGATCTGCTGCTCCATGTCTGCTGAAGATATGGCGTGTATGACGCAAACAACCTCGTTCATATTCGGTCTCTCTTAGAGTTCTTGTCTGTTTCGAATCCAGCCACCGTCGTTGCCGTGAGGTCGACACTCCGATGCGGAAGGCGGGGCGATCGGCTGGGTTTGCTCCCGATCGCCCCGCCCGCTTCGATGTGAGGTTCCTCCAGATGTCTTTCAGTATCTGCACATACTCAGGCCTGTGCCGGGGTAACTGAGTGGTGCGGCTCCACCTCTACCGGGCGAGGCGATCCAGTTGAACGATTCGGGCAGCTTCGGCGTTTGCGTGCGTGACGGCGTCGATGAGCTCGGCACCGAGGGCAAGGTGGGCGGCGAGGGTGCCTGTGAAAGTATCGCCAGCGCCTGTCGTGTCTTTGACCGGAACGTCCAGTCCTGGGATGTGACCTGTTTGTCGTTGGTCGACTACCCATGCCCCGCTGCTGCCACCCGTTACTACAACGGACTTTGCTTGGGCGGCCAGTAGTTGTGCAAGTTCGGATCCTGTATGAAGACCGTGCGCGGCGCCCAGCAGTTCCTCTGCTTCGGTTCGGTTCAGGACGAGGGGGTCTGCGGATTTCAGGAGGACCGGAGGAATGTCCGCCACTGGGCTCGGGTTCAGGATAAACCTGGCATCGTTCTTCACACACCAGCTTTCGGCGGCTGCTACGGATTCGATCGGGATCTCAAGCTGACACATGACGACGCTGGGTCCTTCAGCTGTGAGTGCCTGACCGACGTGGTCAGGTTGCAATGCGCTGTTCGCCATCGGGAGCACGATGATGGAGTTCTCCCCTTCGGGGGTGACGACTACAATGGCGCGCCCTGTTGGAAGGTCCACGCGCCGCAACTGTCCGATGCCCACAGCGCCACTTAATAGCCGATCGGTGAGGTCCTTGCCCGCTGTGTCCGTCCCGACAGCTCCGATGAACGACGTGGTCGTGATCCGTGCAGAGGCGGTGGCTTGGTTGAGGCCCTTGCCGCCGGGGGTCTCGGAGTAAGCAGACCCAAGGACCGTCTCACCGGCTTCAGGGGGCCGGCCAACTTCAATGACAAGGTCAAGGTTGGCCGATCCGACTACGGCGACGTTACTCACAACGAAGCGTCCGCTTCGATCTGCAGGTCCATACGGGCCACCTCGGCTTCGACCGAGGGGACCAGAGGTTCAACGTTCACCTCGTCGCAGCCAACGCGACCGGCCTCGCAAGCAACTGCCACCCCGCCTGTACGCAGCGGTCGCAAGTCATCCGAAGCCGAAAGCATAAGCGTCCCGTCAACGAATCCGTGCAGGCTTCCCCCGTTCACTTCCAGCCGTAGGCGTACCTGCTCCTCGGGGCGCCAGTGGAACGGGGCCCGGGCGAGGACGCGGTCTTCCCCGTCGCGTTTGATCAGCTGCAGTTCGCCACCGCGGTCGCACCGCAGGAGGTAATACCGCTGAAGGCCTTGCACTCTGGCGGCAATTCCCATGCTGTCAGCCATGTGCGGGGTGAGTGCGGCCTCGACGGCATAGTCCTGCCAGTCAAGTGACCCCGTAATCATCACGCGTCGTTCTCTGGTGTTTGCGATGAGACGGAAGCTTTCAGGCCATTGCCATTCCTGGTGATCCAGGTTGTCAACCCAAGCGCGGCGCCACATGGTGCCGCCGTCGGCCGGCCGGCGCAGGCTGATGGTCGGGATCCCGGACCAGTCGACCCGGTCAAGGAAGAGGCGGGCGATCTTGCCGGGGCGCGGCCGGACCATTATTCCGATGTCGGCGATTGGCTGGCCTGAGGTGTCGGGAATGATCCAAGAGAGGGAGTTCCGTCCTTCGGTGACGGCCTGAGCCGGCCCTTGTACCTCCACCAGCTCGTCCTCGCCGTTGTAGTGACGCACGAAAGCGGTCACGTCGGTGATGGTGTCGAAGTCATCGGAGGCGACGAGGAACTCCATTGTCATTTCCTGGCCGCTGTAGATGGTCGGAGAGACGTCAAGGGCGTAACCGCCTGGCATTGTGCGGGCTTCCGGGGGAATGAACGTTGGGGTAGCAACCGATATTGGTTCGCTGCCAGTAATAAGCAGCCCGCGCTCCCCGGACGAGTCAGGGAGCTCTGCGTTGCACACCGATCCCGCGCCCGGAACAGTGAACCCCTGCATGGACCCGGGAAAGGAGAAGTGGAACCGAGCGCCGTTTTTCGGAGCCAGGGGTTCGAGCCCGACTGCGGCGCGGGCAATATTGGTGATCCGCAGGGATTCCAGAACGACGTCAGTTATTCCGCTTCCGGCGTCGGCAGTTGGCACGTAGATTCGGTCGGCGACGGGGCCGCGCCAGTCGTGCCCTGCCTCGAGTCCCGCGAGACCGTGCATGATGCCGATCAAGCATCCGAGATTGCCGGAATTGCAATCGGTGTCCCATCCTGCGGTGTTGACGATCATCATGGATCGGGAGAAGTCGCCGTTTCCGTAGAGGAACGCAAGGATGATGAGACCGTGGTTGGGCACCATGTGGCAGTTACCGCCATAGAGCTCGTAACCGTAGCTGGCCTGGAGGTTCTCCCGGGCCTTCCGCCAGTTCGGTTCCGTGTCGTGCCAGCGGCGGATGTCCGCGATCATCATGGCGATGACGCTGTCGGTCGGGATCTGAGCCAGGCCCGCTTCGATAATGGTGTTGATGTCTGCTGTTGCAAAAGCCATCGATTCCATGGCCGCAAGCATTTGTGCGCCGTAGATCGCTTCACCGTCGTGGCTGACGGTGGAGGCCCGTCGGGCGAGTTCGGCAGCGAGTTTGGGGGACCCGGGTGCAATCATCGCCCAGCCGTCGATGAAGATCTGTGAACCGATTTGCTCGGCGACGGTCTTGCTGTTGAGTTCGATGGAGCCGGAGTAGGGCGGCTGGTAGCCGTCCTTGAGGCGCATGTATGCGGTGTGTTCTGTGGAGTTCCCTACACCGCCCCACCAGAGAACTGACCGGTTCTCGATCAGGTAATTGAGCCAGCATGCGGCGACGTCCATCGCGCTGGTGTCGTACCCCCGACCGCTGTCTTCAGCGGCACGGAGGAACGTCACCGTTCCTGCGATGTCATCGTCTGTGACGATAAGCGGCACGCCCAGCTTGTCGTGCACGTAGTACTCGATGTCCCCGAGTCGCTCTTGGATGCTTTCATAGGTCCAGTTTTCGACGGGACGTCCGAGATACACGCCGATGACTTTTCCGAGCAGGCCAGCATAGACCTGCTCAGCGTATCCCGCTCCAGCTATGATGCTGGGGCTCTCGTTGATTGCGTTGTCGTTCATTAAGTTGCTCCAGTTGGTGGATTTGGTTCGTCTGTCGACGACGTCCGAGGTTGTACCAGGCGTCGGAGGGCGCCGATGGTCCGGGGTGGAAACGGCCGTGGTCTATCCCTTGAGGCCGCCAGATGCCATTCCACTGATGAAACGTCGCTGCATCAGAAGGAACAGAATGACGACGGGGATGATCATGACCACACCGGCGGCGTTCACAAGCCCGTAGAGTTGCGTGTTCCCTTGGCTGAACTGCAAAAAGGCTGCTGCGATGGGGAGTTGGGATGGGGTTTGCATGAACGTAACGGCGAAGAAGAGTTCGTTGTAGGCGCCGAGGGCGGTGATCAGGCCGACCGTGAGGAATCCGGGTCTGGCAAGGGGCAGGATGACTCTCGTGGCGATCTGCCATTCGTTGGCACCGTCTATGCGGGCTGCCTCATCCAGCTCGCGGGGAAGGCCGACGAGGAAGGTCCGCAAGAGCAGGGTCGCGAATGGGGTGTTGAGCGCGATGTAGATAATGATCAGGCCGGGCAGGGTGTCAATCAGTCCAAGGTTTGACCAAAGGAAAAAGAGCGGAACGAGGAAGAGTTGCACGGGTAAGGAAATCACGATGAAGAAGTATGACCCGAAAGCTTTCTTGAAGGGCAGGTCCAGTCGCGCCAGTGAGTAGCTGGCCAGGCCGGCGCAGATCCACACACCGATGACAGTTCCGATAACGAGGACGAGGCTATTGAGCATGCCCTGGCCGAGGTTACCCGTTTCCCAGGCGGTGGAGTAGTTGCCCCAGTCGATGGTTTCGGGAGGTCCGAGTGGGTTCTGTCCAAGTTCCAAGCCGCTTTTCAGGGAGTTGAAGAGCAGGACGAGCAGGGGCAGGCCGGCGAAAAGGGCGAGTAGCGTCAGCCACGTGTATGAGGCCGGTGTGCGGCCTATACCGCCGGGGCGCGAATCGGATCGCTGGCTCTGGCGGCGCAGCCGACGCATGATGCTGGTATCTAGGCTCAATTTGTCTCGTCCTCATTTCGGCGGATGATGGCGAAAATCACGAGGAATGCTGCCCCGAGCGCTGACATCGCCAAGGCAATGAAGGCGGCATACCCGGCCTCGAGTGATCCGAATGCGGTTCGGTTCACCAGAAGGGATACGAGATCGCTCGACCCGGCCGGACCGCCTCCGGTCAGCGCGTAGGCGTAGTCAAAGGCCAGCAACGACCAGAGGGAGATCATCATGACAGCGAACATCAGGGTCGGTCTGATTCCTGGCAAAGCGACGTGCCAGAACTCCTGCCAAGCATTTGCCCCGTCGATGCGGGCCGCTTCGAAGCGGCTTCCGTCCACGCCCTGCATCGCAGCAACGAAAAGGACAACCAGGAAGCCCCAAAAATGCCAGTTGTCGACGAATGCGACGCTCAACAGGGAAAGGTCCGAGTCCCCGAAGAAGTAGATGTTATCCAAGGCGTGGATCCCAAACTCGTTCAGTTGCGGGGCGAGACCGGACACCGGGTCGAGCAGGTTTTTCCAGATCTGGGCGTTCACGACGCTTGCGATCAGGTAGGGGATGAAGAAGAGAACCCGAAAGAGAGTCACCCCGCGTCGGATGCGGGACAGCATAAACGCACCCGCTAGTCCCATAACCAAAGGCACGGAAAGAAAAAAGACCATATAGATGAAGTTATGTCCGATGGCATTCCAGAAGTCCGCGTCACCGGCCAGCCTCGCGGCGTTCGCGAAGCCGGTGAACTCTGGCGATGTGAAACCGTTCCAATCCGTGAAGGCGTAGTACAGGCTACTCGCCCCCGGCCCGCCTATGACGAGGAGGTTTACCGCAAGCGCGGGGAGAAGGAACAAGAACGCAATGGTGCGGCGGCGCCGGCGGACCGATCGTCCCATGCTGCTCACCCGCCTGGTCGGTATTTGTTCCACCATCGCAGGAGCCGGCCCATTTCTTTCAGTGATTGCCACGACCCGCATCGTCACTTTCCGGTTTCAAACAGAGGCGGAACGAGTCCGGCGGCCTTATCAGAACTGAACTCCTTCTCAATTCCGGCGGTGAAATCGCCCACGGAGAGATCACTGTTAAGGACCTTGTCGATGTGCTCGATAATGTACGTCTCTGCTTTCGCCCCGAACGATGTCCAGGTGACATAACCAACCCTCTTCTCTTCGGAGGCTTTGTTGATTGCGAGATATTGCGAGCTGTAGCGGGGATCGATGCCGGAGGGTACGTCTGAGGCCGTGAACTTGATGGGCAGCGGTTGCGAGCCATTGGCCTCCGCGGCGGACCACATGGTCTTCGTGTCCGAGTACATCCAGTCAATGTAGGAGGTGGCGGCCGGGATGTCCTTCGACTTCGCGTTCACCGAAATGGTGCCGCCTACGGCCAGCGGGTAGACGTCGCTGGGTACGCCCGGGGCAAGGGCTGGCAGCGGAGCCCAATCCCAATCGTTCGTGTTGCCGTTCTTTTGGAAGTACTCCGGGAGGGAGTATGTTTCCCAACTGCCCGAGATGTACATACCCGCTTTCCCGTCCGCGAAAGCGGCATACTTCTGCGGGTCCTGAGTGGAGAAGTACTGTTTCACTCCACCGCCGAAGTATCCCTTGTCGAAGTACTCCTTCAGCAGCTCGATCGAGGACACAATGGCCGGGTCGGTCCACGGAATCTTCCCACTGAGTGCGTCGTGCACTTTTTGCGGTCCTGCGACCTCATTCAGAAACGCCGACACGAGCCATTCCGTGCCGGCTTGGTATGACGCGTTCCCTGCGGCGAACGGCGTGATTCCCTTCGACTGCATCTCGCCGGCCAGGGTTTCCAGTGAGGCGCGGTCGGTCGGAGGTTTCCACCCGTTTTGAGCAAAAAGGGTCTTGTTGTAATACAGCACGAGACTCTCGTACGACGTCGGCAGCGCTACAAGCTTGTCATTGAAGTACCCCATGTCGAGCGCCCAGGGCAGAAGTCGGCTCTTCAGGTTGGACTTCTCGAGGGTTGGCGTGAGGTCCGCCAGATAGCCCGCTGAAGCGAACGGAACGACATTCGATGAACCCGGTGTGGGTATCAGGTCCGGCCCGGACCCGGCGGCCAAGGCGACTTGGATTTTCTGATCGATCGTATCGACACTGTTCGGAACGGCATTGATCTTCACCTCGGGATGGAGGGCGTTGAAGGGGTCGATCGCGTACGTCTTGTAGGTCGCTGCGCCGTCAGCGGACGAGCCACCGGTCGGGAGGGGGTACCAGAGAGTCAGGGCGCCCGCGACACCTCCTCCTCCCCCCTGGTTGCTTGGCTGGGTGCAACCAGTGAGCAGGACGGTGGCCCCGAGGCCAAGGGCCGCGATTTTCCACCCCATTTGGTGAGACTTAAAAGGGCGCTGCCAGGTAGTTTTGAGCATGATTTAGAGACTCCTTCGTCTTGATCGTGTATAAATCGCCACCAATAAGTGCGATTGTCCGGATAGTGCGTCTACGTGTACCTCTATGTGGAGTCGCGAGTGATGAGGGTGTTCTCGATTTGCACTTCCCGCGGGCGGCCCCTGTAGGCGCCGGTCATTCTCCCTACCAGTAGGTCTCCACTGGCTTTCCCGATGTCGCGGGTCGGGATTTGTACCGTCGTCAACCGCGGGGAGACGAGGGAAGCGGGTTCGATGTCGTCGTAGCCCACGACGGCGAGATCGTCCGGGATGCGGATGTTGCGCGCGGCAGCCAGGTCCATGGCCCCGATCGCAATGAGGTCGTTCGCGCACAGGACGGCCGTCGGCGGATTCGGTGCCCGCATTATCTGCTCCAGACCTCTGAAGCCTCCCTCCCGGGTGAACGTAGTGGCCGCGACGATGCCATCGTCATACTGATAGCCGGCTTGACGGAGAGCGCGGCGAAACCCATCGAACCGGCGCTGGGCGGGACCGACGTGCATCGGCGCGGTGATATAGCCGATTCGACGGTGCCCCTTGCGAATCAGGTGCCGCGCGGCGAGCATCATTCCGGCTTCGTCATTGGTGGACACGGTGTCCGCCTGAATCGCCAACTTCGGCCCTCTCTGAGACGAATTGATCACCACGACCGCTAATTCCGGCGCTGTGAGAATCCTGGATGGCACGGTCCCCAATAACGGGGCGATCACAACCCCGTCAACCTGACGCTCGATCACTTCATCGAAGAATTTCTCTTCTCGGTCCGGTCGGCTGTCCGCGTCGCAGATCAATGTCTGGTACCCGCGCTCGAAGAGCACGTCCTGTAGTCCCCGGGCCAGCGAGGGGTAGAAGGGGTTGCACAGATCCGGAACGATGAGTGCCGTGGTGTAAGTACGCCGGGTCCGTAGTGAACGGGCCACTTGGCTGGGGCGGTACCCGAGCCGCTCGGACGCTTCGCGGACCCGAACAATGGTCGCCTCCGCAACGTGACGCCTGCCACTGAGAGCGTGGCTCACCGTCGTTTCGCTCACACCCACGTCGAAGGCGACATCGCTGATACTGACCCGCGTCATGTCGCCTCTTTCCTCGAGCCATACCAATCGATTTGCATGGCTATACAAATACGGTAACGGCCGCTGAAACAGGAGCACAAGACGCAATGCTAAGCAAAATATGCAAAGTCCCAAACGGTGAGTCTTGGGCAGGGCCGTGCACCTCTCGCACTGATCGAGTTTCCGGTGGCATGCCTCCAGCCCCAACCGGAAATGAGGAATTGACGGCCATAGTTAGTTGGGGCTTGAGGACAAATGTTCGGGAAAGTCACGCTAAGCCGGTGGGGCCAGGTAGCAGAGGTTCTGGTCGGCATCGCTGTTACGCCGGGTCACGGCGCTGATGTGGAGCGTCGTCCGATGATTGTTTTGTTGAGGTGGCCGTAGATCGTGTTTAAATATCTTCGAGGACTACGAGGGCATCAGCAACGTCTTTCTTCGTCTGGTGGAGGACCTGCCTGTCATGTTGCTTTGCTGCGACCGGACAGCTATCCAGGCGGCAATGATGATGTCGGCGACGGTCACAATGGTTTGAGTCCCGTTCGCTGGAAACTCACCGGGCGGTGATGCCTTGCCAGTCCGTTTCCCGGCCTTCAAGCACAGGCTCAGCAGACGGCACTTAGTAGTGGACTTACCATCACTATTATTCGTCCCCTCGACGGTGCATGGACCATAGGCGCGCACCCAGTAAAGGTTCTCTTTGCGGACCGACTATCCCAGTGCAGATGACTTCTGACATCCAGTGCAGTCTGCACAAGCTGCCCCGAAAGTACGGGAGTTGTGCAGGCGGGTATGGACATCTGGTGTCCGAAGTCCCCTGCACAAAGCGTCACTTTGGGTCGGGAGTCGGCTCGCTGGCGGGAGCGGGTCACGTGGCCGGCGCGGCGCGCTGGATGGCCCGGTAGACGGTGGAGCGGGCGGCGCCGAAGAGTTCGGCGATCTCCGTTGTGGTGTGTGTGCCGCCCCGGTGGAGGCTGACGAGGTGTGCTTCCTGCTTTCTGGTGAGTTTGGGCTGTCGACCTCGAAGCTTGCCTTTGGACTTCGCCACCGCCATGTCTTCGCGGGTCCGGGCGCGGATGAGGTCGGATTCGAATTCCGCGACCATGCCCAGGACGTTGAACAACAGCTTTCCGACCGGGTCATGGGGGTTGTAGATGCTGCCGCCGATGTTGAGGGTCACGCCCTTGCGTGTGAGCTCGTCGGCGATATCCCTCGCATCAGGCAGGGACCGTGCGAGCCGGTCAAGTTTGGTCACCACGAACGTGTCACCGCCGCGGCACGCGGCGAGGGCCTTTTCCAGTCCGGGTCGGTCGCGTTTGGTGCCGGTGAATCCGTGGTCGACGTGGACCATCTCGGCGTCGACGCCGAGGGCGTGGAGGGCATGATGCTGGGCGGTGAGGTCTTGGGTGCTGGTCGAGCAGCGGGCGTAGCCGATGAGCATGCTTCGGACTGTAGCGTATAAGGCACCTTCATCGGGCATTAATTCGGGCAGGGTATACGGGAATCCGACAAGGGCGGAAACGCGCGGATGTGAAGAAGGCCAAAGAGCAGCGCCGGGCCGTCCGGTGGACGACCGGCTTACGGGCGTTCGCTGGGAATGATTGAATCAGGGGATGGAGATCCGTTCCTACGCTGAATCCGACGCCCCAGCGACTCTGAACGTGTTCCTATCAGCGGTGACCGAGACGGCGGCGCCGCACTACTCGCCGGAGCAAATCGCGGCCTGGTCTCGGCCGCAAGAGCGTGACGTCCATCAGTGGAATTCCGCGAGGAAGTCATTGAACACCTTCGTGGCTGACATCGGCGGCGAGGTCGCAGGTTTCTCCGACGTCAGCGATACCGGCTACATCGACATGATGTTCGTGGCCCCGAGGTTCGGCAGGCTCGGTGTAGCCAGCGCACTTCTTTCATATCTTTACGAAAGGGCTGTGGCGGACGGCACGGCCGCGCTGTCCACCAACGCGAGCATCACCGCACGTCCGTTCTTCGAACGACACGGGTTCATCGTGGTTGATGAGCAGCATCCCATCACCCGCGGAGTGAAAATGATCAACTACCGGATGACGCGGCGGCTCGGCCTCTGACCCGAGCCACTGGATGTCCTCGTGCTGCATCGCCCGGTAAGGGACCTTCTTAAGGGACGGGATTTCCTACCAGGACACCGGGCAGAACTGGCTGGGACATTTTTGTGCGCGGTTCATCGATTGAAGCGCCAGGCTGTGCGTTCGATGATGGTGAATCCCAGTTTTGCGAGGTTTCGGATGCTCGGTGTTCCGGAAGCCGCTGTCGCCGTGGCCAGCGGGACGCCTAAAGTTTCCACCAGTCGCAGCCGGTGGGCGAGGAGGGCACTTTGGGCTCCAGTGCCTCGCGCAGTCGGGAGCGTGGAGGCACCGCCAATTACCGCTCCGGTGGCGTGCAAGGACATGGCCGCCGCGGCGAGAGGCTGATCGTTGCGAGAAGCAATGAAGCCACGAATGATCGGAAGGGCGTGCTCCGCCCGGATCAAAGCCCCCACTTCCCTCGTCGCCGCGTAGCCGGCGTCAAGGAGGTCCAGAAAAACCATGGTCTCCTCTTTGGTCGAAACTTCGCGTATCTGCCACTTCTCGGCGCTCATTTCCGCTGTGGGGAAGTCAGTGCCCGGGCGGAGGTAGGTAAGTGGTCGCGCGGGTGCCGGTTTGTAACCTGCGACTAGCAGCCAGTCGATGAGTTCCGGCGATGGGAACGCTGCGACGATGGCTGGCCGACGCGGGTCCGGAAACCTTCTGAGTACGTCGGGCAGAACCGCGACTGACTGATCGGTGACTCCTTCAATGGCGTTGAGGAAACCATATTGATCCGCGGTTGCCATGCTTGCCCGTAATCCGCCCATGTGGAATGACTCGAACCTGCCCGGCAAGCCCGCGTCTGCCGCCGCGTCAAGGGAAGCCTTCTTGCGAGCAAATACAGCCAACTCCGCAGCTTCAACAAACTCTTCGAAAGCATCGGGCATATCTGAATCTTAACTCCCACCCACCTACAGCTGAGATGCCCTATTCGCTGTGGGCACCGTCCCAGGCGAGGATCCTCAAAAGGACACTGCAAGCCTAGGGATTGAACGTCGCTTTTCGTTCGGGGAGCATCGGCTGGTCGGCAGCTGACCGGACCATGTTTAGAAGTCCCGTGAGTTTTCGGTCCACCACTTCTTCGCCCCAGAAGAGCTTCTTATCGAAGTACCAGCCCAAGCGATCGTAGGCGGTCGCTGATACCCGCGTGTCGTCGCCGACGGACGTGAGGCGGACGTCAATGCCAACTGGTAATTGACTGGAGCCCAACGGTATCCCCAAGAGTCGAAACAGAAAATCTGAACCGGCGTGAGCTCGTATTCCGGATTCGATCTGGTTGGTCCGCAGTCCCGCTCCATCTAGAGAGGTCCGGATCCGCCCAGTTAAAGAGGCTGCGTCGCCCTCCACGTTGAAATCATCGTCCATCGAGTAGATCTTCACAACACCCCCAATTTCATGCCCTGATCCTACAAATCATGACTCCAGTATGGGGTCAGCGCCCGTTGATAGCTTGGGGGGTGTCCCTATGTTTTTTGTCAAGCAATTGGGACCGGTTTTCTTGCCGGGCGGGTCGAGTGGTTTTCGGGCAGGGCGCGCCGCACTGACAGGGTCATTCCGTCAGTGCGGCGCCGGTGCGGTTAGGCAGTTCGGGGTGCGGGCCCGTCGTAGAGTGTGCCGTCGCGGAGCATCGCGAACAGGACGTCGCAGCGGCGCCGTGCGAGAGCGATCAGGGCCTGGTTGTGGCGTTTGCCCTCGGCGCGTTTCCGGTCGTAGTAGGCCCGTGACAGGGGGTCTTTCAGCGCAGCGAAGGCGGAGAGAAAGAACGCCCGTTTGAGGCTTTTGTTGCCCTTCTTGGAGGGGTGGTCGCCACGGATCGAGGTGCCCGATCGCCACGTCACCGGGGCGAGCCCGGCGTACGAGGCAAGGTGGCCGGCGGTCTTGAATTCCTTGCCCGCAACTTCGGTGATGATGCGCGCTTCTGTCCTGACCCCGACCGCCGGAATAGACGTCAGGACAAGGTGAAGAGGGTGCGCCTCCACCAGCGCCTCAACCTGGGCGAGCATCTCATCCCGGGCGGTGCGCAGCTGCTTGAGCATGGCAGCGAGCTGCGGCAGGACGGTGCCTGCGGCGTTGGTGCCGGCGACCACGACAGTCTGCTCACCCAAGGCGGCGAACACCTCCTTCGCCCAGCCATTGCCGGCCCTGGGCGCATAGCGCGACAAGAGCGTCGCGACCCGTTTCTGGCCGGCCTTGCGGAGCTTGTCCGGGGTCGGGTACTTGATCAGCAACTCGGCCATGGCCGGATGGTCCAGGTGCTTGCCAATGACCCGTTCCAGGGCCGGGTGGACCTGGGTGAGCAGGCCGCGGATCCGGTTGGAAGTGGCGGTGGCCTGCTTGGCCAGGTCGTCATCAAAACCGCACAACATCGACAGCTCGGCGGCCTGCTCGTCGGCCACGACGATGGAGCGCAGCGTGTGCGGCAGGGACCGGGCGGCCTCGGCAATGATCGCCGCGTCGCGGGCGTCTGTCTTGGCCTCGCCCGGGTGCAGGTCCGCGATGCGGCGCATGGCCAGCCCGGGCAGGTAGCCGACCATGATGCCCTCGGACTGGGCCACCGCGACCGGCAAGGCACCAATGGTGGAGGGCTGGTCCACGACCAGCAGCACCCGTCCCTTGCCGGCGACGGCCTTGATGATGGAGCGGAGTTTTGCCTCGTCCTGGGGCAGCGCCCGGTCGAGGACTTTCTTGCCGGTTCTATCCAGTGCCACCGCGTGGTGATTGCTCTTGCCGACATCAACACCGATAAAGATGTCGACGAGTTCATGGTCCTTGATCAACGCAAACCTCCCAGAATTTGTGTCCGTCAAATCACTGTTGGCATGTCCTGCGGCGGCAAGGCCCGGCATCCACGTTACGGCTGGCCTACGCGGTCATTCATTGCGCTGGTCCGGTCCCCATTAGCGATCCCCTGGCGCCTATCGAATCCTGGTGACAACACCCCCCGGATCATTGATGACTGGGGGACTTAATCATGCCGGGACCGACAGGCCAACAACCCCCAATTCTTACTCGATTAAGGGGCTACCTAAAAGGTAACGGGTGGCGATGAATCCACCCTATGCCGTATGGGTCGGTCCCCTTATCGCTGTAGCACCAACGGCGCAGGTGGCTGCCAGGAGTGTCCGGTGAAGGATCCCCTTGCGGACTGCGAGACGTCAAATAGCGTTGCGAAAAGGCCGCCATTTATCGCCGCGAGTCACAGGATTGACGTGGCTACGATCTGCTGTGGCCACAGGATCCACGGGGGAGTGCCCGGTTAAGGCCCGCTTGCGGGCGCCCCCGTTGTCTGCTCTTCTTGGATCCGCACATTGCTGTTCTCCGAAGTCAGTGAGTCATCGTAGGCGGCAGGGTCGTGGATAACGCCCATGTGCTTGACCGAGCTAAAGATCCGGTACAAATATGTTGGGGGTATGCATGATGAGCGAGCCGAAACCGTTCGAAGTCCACGAGTCGGGGGCGCTGTTTCACGGGACAAAAGCGAACCTCGCGGTGGGCGATCTCTTGGGGCCCGGACGCCGTTCGAACTTCGGCGGGGGCCGGACCGCGAACCACGTCTACGTGACTGCAACCGTGGATGCCGCAACGTGGGGCGCTGAACTAGCGGCAGGCGAGGGCCCTGGGCGGATCTACATCGTGGAACCGATGGGCACCCTTGAAGACGATCCCAACGTGACGGATAAGAAGTTTCCCGGCAATCCGACCAGGTCCTATCGAACCCAGGAGCCTGTGAAAATCGTCGGCGAGCTGGTGGACTGGGTGGGGCATTCGCCCGATCAGTTGCAGGTCATGCGAGACGGCCTCGCCGACCTGGAGCGCCGGGGCCTTGCGGTCATCTACGACTAACCGAGCTCGGACACCGATGGGCCTGCAGGCACACGCAATGCAGCGGCGCACACATCTCCCCGGTCGCAGAATGAAAGACTGGCCAAAATTGGTGTCCGTTCAAGGATGAGCGAGTGATTGAGTGAGGAGCGAGCGTCAGCGTTGGGTGGCTACCGCTTGCTCGCCTTGCCGTCAAGCCAGAGCGTGTCGGACTCATCGCTGTGCGCCGTGCCGGTGCCCACATGCTTCGCATCGATCTTCGCGCCGTTCTTGATCACGTGCACGAGCGCCATCGCGTGACCACGACCGAGGTCATAGTCAGCTTTCAGCCAGCCGACGATCACCCCGGCTTTCGTCGCCGGATCTTCGAAACCCTTCTCATGGGCGAGGGCGATGAACTGGCGCGGCGTCAGCCCAGTCTTCTCTTCGATGTTGTCGAGGTAGGCCTGAAATGACATGTCTTCTCCCTTGAATGTGCCCGCAAACGTGATTTAGAGAGAATACCCGGCGCGCGCCGGAATTTGTCAAGGCGGATGAGGCCAGCACGGCTAGTTTCAGCCGTCGACGCAGGGTGGTTGGCCGACGAGGAGTAACGCGAAATCGGACTGGTGGCGGCCCGCCTGCTCATTAGCGAGATCCGAGTGCCGGTTGGTGAGCACGAGCATCAAGTCGTAACGTTTGAACCTTCCCTCGTCGTTCGAGCGAGCACGGCCCTGCGGGCGTGCGCTACGGTTGTCAGCGATCATGATCCGACTAGCGACGGCCGCTGATGCTCCCGCCCTCGCCGAGCTGGCGGCTGCCACGCTGCCGCTCGTCCTGCCGCCCGACACCGCGGATGAGGCGGCGGCAGATTTCATCGATCGCCACCTATCCGAGTCCCGTTTCGTCGAGAATCTCGCGGATGACGAGCGGGTCGCGCTCGTCGATGCGGAGGGCGGACGGCTGCTCGGCTATACGATGCTGGTATTCGGCGAGCCATACCAGGCTGATACCGCCGCGGCCATCACTATCCGCTCGACTGTCGAATTGAGCGGCTGCTATGTGCTACCCAATCACCACGGCAGCGGTACAGCCCGACTGTTGATTGCCGCCTCACTCAACGAGGACAATGCCGGCCTCGGGGACCATCGGTACAGCCGTTGGCGCTAACGGCTGTACCGATAGTACTCAACCCCCAACCTTGCATCGTCGCTATTCAGTGTTACTATGTAGTGGTAGTCAATAACACTGAGTAGCATGAAGGAGGTGTCCGATGGGCAAGCAGATGACAGAGATGCTCAAGGGCACGCTGGAGGGCATTGTTCTGGCGATTCTGGCCGGAGAGCCCGCGTACGGATATGAAATCACGGCGCGGTTGCGGGAGCAGGGTTTCTCCGATATTGCCGAGGGCACCGTTTACGCACTCCTGGTCAGGATTGAAAAGAACGGCCTCGTCGATGTGGAGAAGGTCCCGTCTGAAAAGGGCCCGCCACGCAAGGTGTATTCACTCAATCTCCAGGGGCAGGAACATCTCGAAGAGTTCTGGAAGACATGGGGCTTCCTCTCCGAGCGACTGGAACAACTCCACGAAGGAAGGAAATAGATATGAACATGGGATGGGTCGAGCAGATCACAGGATCGCTCGAACAGAAGAAGAAATACCGGCAGTACAAGGCACGCACGAAAGCGCTGCCCGCGAACTATCGCACGGCGATCGAAGCGCTGGAACGGTACCTGATGTACTTCGGGGCGATCACGAAGGGGGATGTCCTGGTGGCGATGCTGGAGGATCTTGCCGATCTCTTCGAGCAGAGCGCGGCGAGCGGGGCCCCTATCCGCGAAGTTGTCGGGGAGAACCCGGTGGAGTTCGCTGAGGAGTTCCTCCAGAACTACACCGAGGGCCAGTGGATCAACAAAGAGCGGGAGCGGCTGACCAACGCCATCGACAGCGTCACGGGCGCGGAATCGTAACGAACAAGAGAGAAAGGTATCCAAATGAGCGCCAATCAGGTCAAGGAACCTGCGATCCGCGTGCAGGGCCTGGAGAAGTCGTACAAGAAGCTGCATGTACTGCGCGGGGTGGACTTTGACGTCGCGCGGGGCAGCATTTTCGCTCTGCTCGGCTCGAACGGGGCCGGCAAGACCACCATTGTGAACATCCTGGCCACGCTCCTCAAAACCGACGCGGGCACGGCCAGCGTCAACGGCTTCGACGTCGCCACACAGGCGGCACAGGTGCGGGAGTCCATCAGCCTCACCGGACAGTTCGCGGCCGTCGATGAAATCCTCACCGGGAAGGAGAATCTGGTGTTGGTCGCCCGGTTGCGGCACCTGAAGAACTCCGGGACGATCGCCGATGAGCTGCTGACTCGTTTCTCGCTCACTGACGCGGCAGCGCGGAAAGTCTCGGAGTATTCCGGTGGCATGCGCCGTCGTCTGGACATCGCGATGAGCCTCATCGGAAACCCGCAGGTCATTTTCCTGGACGAGCCGACGACGGGGCTTGACCCACAGGCGCGAATTGAGGTGTGGCAGGCCGTGAAGGAACTCGCCGCACATGGCACAACGGTGCTGCTCACCACGCAGTATCTGGACGAGGCCGAACAACTCGCTGACCGGATCGGAATTCTCCATCAGGGCAGGATCATCGTCAACGGCACACTGGCCGAGCTCAAGGCGCTGCTCCCGCCGGCCAAGGTCGAATACGTCGAGAAGCAGCCCACGCTCGAGGACGTCTTCTTCGCCATCGTCGGTGACGACGGCAGAGACGGCAAGGACGTCGACGCTGGAGAACTCCGCGTCGGCATGGACGAGTAAGGAACTACGATGAAAAATCATTTCTTCAGTGACACCGCCGTCCTGCTGGGACGGTCACTGCGCCACATCTCGCGCAGCATGGACACCATCATCACGACCGCGATCACGCCGATCGTCCTCATGCTGCTATTCGTCTACGTCTTCGGCGGTGCCATCAAGACTGGCACCGAGAACTACGTCAATTACCTGCTGCCGGGCATTCTGCTCATCACGATTGCCTCGGGCATCGCCTACACCGCCTACCGGCTCTTCCTGGATATGAGGAGCGGCATCTTTGAACGGTTCCAATCCATGCCGATCGCACGCCCGTCCGTGCTGTGGGCGCACGTGCTGACCTCACTGGTGGCCAACCTGGTCTCGCTCGTCGTCGTCGTGCTCGCCGCCCTGCTCATGGGTTTCCGCACAGCGGCCGGAGTGCTGGCGTGGCTGGCAGTCGCCGGCATCCTGATCCTGTTCACCTTGGCCTTGACCTGGCTGGCCGTGATCGCCGGGCTCTCCGCGAAGTCCGTGGACGGTGCCAGCGCGTTCTCCTACCCGCTGATCTTCCTGCCATTCATCAGCTCGGCCTTCGTATCCACCGACACCATGCCCGGCCCGGTACGTGCCTTCGCCGAAAACCAACCGGTCACCTCCATCGTCAACACGATCCGGGCCCTGTTCACACAACAGCCCGTCGGCACCAACATCTGGACCGCTCTCGCCTGGTGCCTCGGCATCCTTGTCGTCGCCTACGCCCTTGCCATGGTCACCTACCGTAAGAAGATCGCCTAGAGCGTCTCAGGCGAGCTCGTCCGTGAAAACCGGCCTCGGGGATACGAACGGGTCCGTATCGACCTCCGCGCCGGGCACTTCGACTACATTGACGAGGACACTGACCTGACCATTGACCATCAGGTCGGTCACTGCGGGTGCGGGTTGGTCCCAGGGGTTGCCGCTCAGTCCGAGCTCCTGCCGGTACTGATTCATGAGGATGTAGTTGACGTGGTCGACCAGCACGCTGCGGATCGAATAACGCTCGGATGAGTCACGGTGCCAGGTAGTTCGCACGGCCCCCCACAGCTGCGGGTATCGCATTCGCTCCACCTGCTCGACCAGCCACGCGGGTCGCGGCCATGGCGGAACATCCTCGATCGCCCTCCGCATCTGCTCTTCGAGGTCCGCGAGGTTTATCGGGTCTGAGCGGACAATCGGGTTTCGCCAGACTGTATAGGTGACGGTCGCTGTCATTTCACTGTATCCACGAGCGTCCTGACCGTATCCCAGACCGACGGTATCCGTGTCCTCCAGGCAGGGCTGGGAAACGAGTCCCATCACCGGGATGGGCATGAGTTTCAGGCGCTCAGCCTGCTCCACACGAGGGTCGGGCGCGTCCTCGGGGAGAATTCCAGCCACTCTCATGCCTCGATTATGAACCAAACACGTGATTGGGAGCCTATATCTGTAGAAGAGATTGCCCGCACGCCCACCGGTCCGGTGGGCGTTCCTGAAACGGGACGACCACGACGGTTGGTTCCCAGCATCAATTGCCTGCGTGCGACACACTTAGCCGGGTGGCAGATAGGTATAGGGCATGAGGCACCTTTCGCAAGCTCCTGATCGGGAGCACACCTTCAGATTGCTGTATGAAGTGGTCTACCCAGACCTCATTAGGTTTGTTCAACGCCGCGCACACCCAGACCACGCCGAAGACGTAGTTGCCGACGCGTTCCTTGTCGGACGAACTGTTCGTCATAGAAAAGAAAATGGCCGCAGTCGTCGCGGTCTTCCCTCGCTTCGTCGGGCAATGCCACGATCCGCGTGATTTCATCCTTCTCGCAGTCAACCTCGACCATGACCGGGATCGTGTAGCGAACCCACCTCTTGGTCGATGGTTTCTCTGCCTCGTCGCTCTCGGCCACAGTGTTGCCATCCCAGCTTTCCATGGCGATCAGAATTGCGCTCAGCTGGCGGCTGCGCTGACCGCGATGATGCCGCCTTGCGGGTCGCCGATCACCGCGTTACGAAATCCCGGTGTGTTCATCGGCGCCATCAAGATGATGCCGCCTAAGGCGATGGCGTGCTCGGCGATGGAGTCGGCGTCGCGGACGGCGAAATTGACGCTCCAATGCGGCGGGACCGCGACGCCGTCCGTTGCCGTCACGACGGCCACGACTCGGCCCGAGCGTCGCCACAGCGAGAAGGCAGCATCCGGCACCGACCCCAGTTCCCAGTCGAACATCGCGCCGTAGAACGCCTGCGCTCCCTCAACATCTGTGGTGTGCAGCGAGCTCATCGCCCAGGAGTTCGGCTCGTTGGCCAGCTCTGCGCCGCCGTCGCTCTCGCCGGCCTGCCACAGGCAGAACGGGACGCCGGTGGCGTCGGCGAGCACAGCAAGGCGGCCATCTGAGCCGGCACCGAACGGTCCTCCCAGGAGCGTTCCTCCCGCTTGCTCGGCACGAGCCAGGGTCTGCGCGACGTCGTCGACACGCACGTGAGTGTTCCACACCGGCGGTGATAGCGGCGGCGCCTGGCCGATCCCGGCCACCAGTCGCCCGCGGAGGCGCGCAGCGAAGTAGTCGCCCTCGAGCCCGGTTGGCATCGGTGTGGGATCGTCGAAACTCCAGCCGAAAAGCGGGCCGTAGAAGTCCATGGCGGCCCGCGGATCTGGCTGGAAAGTGTCGACCCAGCACGGCGCGCCGACTGAGTAGCTGTCTCGCGTTGTCATTGAGATGCCCTTCTGTTTGATGATCGCGGTGCCGCAGGCGGCTGAGCATCTGCCACACCTCTGTGCCTCGGAAGTATGTGATTTAGCTCTTTGGGTACACCCACTTGATCGTGAAGGGGGCCCGTCTTCGTAAATAAGGATATGGGGGCCGCCATTTCGTGTCCGGCGTGGGACGTGGAGGCTGAGGGACTAGTGCAGGCGACTTTGGACATTCTGTGCAGTCGACTTCGGAAAATGACACGAAAGAAAAACGACACGCCTTCGATTGCCGTTCCAAAATTATTGCCAAATCGATGTCCCTTTAAAAACGTACAAAGTAACTTTCGGTACAGTTCAGTGCATGGACATAGGGTACGCGCGCGTCTCGACAGCAAAACAGGACCTCGACCGGCAGATCGACGCGCTGCGCAGCGAGGGAATCCCCGACAAGCGGATCTATGTGGACAAGAAATCAGGGTCCACAACAAACCGCCCGGGACTCCATGAAGCCCTGGACCAGGCCCGCGACGGCGACGTGATCGTGGTCCACACCCTGGACCGGCTAGGACGCACCGTCCGGGACACCCTGAACCTCATCCATGACCTGGCCGGCCGCGGTGTGGGAGTGCGGAACCTCGCAGATCCGATCCGGGTTGACTCGGCAAACCCGGAGGATCCGATGTCGCAGCTGGCGGTGGTCATGCTGGCCCTCTTCGGCCAAATGGAACGAACCTATGCGATCGAGAGAGCCGCGCACGCTCGGGCCGTGGCCACCAGCAAAGGCAAGCGAATCGGACGGCCCAGCGTGGTGGACCCGGCCAAGCTCGCCTATGCGGAACACCTCCGCGACCAAGGACTGTCCATTTCAGAGCTGGTGAAAGCCACCGGCATCACCCGTTCCAGCCTGTACCGGCACCTTCCTCCACGGCCTCCAGAGACGCTGACCGCAGAGAATCCGGCGAACGCCTAAAACGAGCCGGGGATCCGCCACTATCTCTCAGCGGCGGACTGTCTGACCCAGGTTCACTTACCAGCTTCTGAGCCGACGTTGCCACAGGCTCTAGGCTTGTTGGGCCGCCAGACCGTGTGAACGCTGATATCGAGCAGCTTGCGCTCCCCGAGGTCGGTGAAGACCCATACATATCCGCGGTCCGGGAAAGTCGTATCCACAGAGCCCCGCCACAATTCGCCAGTTTCGTGATCTTTCACGGCTACGCGTTGGCCGCGGGCCAGTGACAGGAAGTCTTCAATTTCGCATCTTGTTAGCGAATTCTTGGACCCGTTTCTCCTCCATGCTACGTCGACAGCAGCTCTCCGCAACGAACAAGCAGCAAGATCGGAGGGGGCGCATGCGCTCTGCGATACGCCGCCGGTCGATTCACTGGAGCCACCGCTTCTACCATGGCTCATCGCAGGTCCACCCCACTTTTCCCCTGTCGTGCCGCAAGGAACTTCACTGTCCAGGCAGACTTCAAAGCGGGCGGGGGCTAACCGCGTTACCGAGATGCCGACCTGTTCAGTCATGGCCATGGGCCTCAACAGATCAACCGCTTCGTTCAGGGCGGCATCTAATTCTGCTCGGGTCTGAACAGTTATCACGAGACAATCCGACGCTACTTGCATGGTCATGAATCCTTCATCACATGAGGTTGATCCGTGCCTGGATCAGGCAGCCATTTCCTTTGAACAGGGTCAGGACTGCATTGTCTTGGTGCTGTGGTTGTTGAAGAGAGTTAGTCAGCGCAGGAGGCCTACATGGCCCCGATCTGCGCCGTGGGTTGTCGGGGGCCGCTCGGGTGTGACTGTTAACTTCGTTTGGCGGTTTTTCCACGGTTGGCTTTGGCGGTTTTCAGTCTCAAAGCCGCGACTTGCCCAGCGTCGTGATAGACACCAGCGAACAGGGCATCTGACGGCAGCCCGGTGCTAGTTTGCCTTCAAGATAACAGCGCTGCCTTGTCCGCCGCCACCGCAGATTCCGGCGGCGCCTAGATTGCCAGGACTGGTGAGTGCCAGTTGCCGGGCGAGCGTGCCGACGATTCGGACTCCGGATGCGCCTATCGGGTGTCCGAGCGCGATGGCGCCGCCGTGTTGGTTGACAATTTCCGGCTTCACGCCGAGGTCCCGTAGGGACTGGACTGCTACGGCTGCGAAGGCTTCGTTGATCTCGATGGCCGACAGTGCTACGGCGTCGGTCTGGATTTTTTTCAGCGCGGCAGAGATGGCATTGGCCGGTTGCTTGTGAAGCCGCACGTCGGGTCCCGCTACGAAGGCATGGGCTTCCACACTTGCCAGCGGTGACAGCCCGAGCCGTTCCGATGCTGCGCGGCTGGCCAGGACGATGGCTGCGGCGCCGTCGGTGATCTGCGATGAGTTACCGGCGGTAATGGTGCCGTCGGCCCGGAAGGCCGGGCGCAGCCTCGCCAAGGAGTCTGCGGTAGTCCCGGCCCTGATTCCGTCGTCGTCCGAAACGAGGATTTGTCCGCCGCGTGAGTCTAGCGGGTAGGGTTCGATTTCCCCGGCGTGGAAGGTTCTGTGTTGCTCGGCGCGTTGGTGGGACAGGGCTGCCCATTCGTCCTGGGGACGTCGGTCCAGCCCGTACTCTGTGTTTCCTTCTTCGGTGGAGCTGCCCATGGAGCGTTGTTCGAAGGCGTCGGTCAGGCCGTCCGTTTCGAGCGTGTCCAAAGCCTGCATGGCTCCGTACTTCCGTCCTGGCCTGACGGGGAGGGCGTGCGGGGCCCGGGACATCGATTCCTGCCCGACTGCGACGACAATTTCAGCCTCCCCGGACGTTATGAGACGTGTCGCCGTTGCCACGGCTTCGATGCCGGAGAGGCAGACGGCGTTGAGGGTGATTGCAGGGACGGACAGTGGAATGCCTGCGGCGACGGCGGTTTGGCGTGCGGGGTTCTGGCCGAGGCCGGCCTGCAGGACGTGTCCGGCTACAACGAATTGAACGTCGGAGGGGGCAATGCGTGCCCGGCGCAGGGCTGCCCTGAGAGCGTGCGCACCGAGTTCGGTGGCTGCTACGTCAGAGAATTGTCCGTTGAACCGGCAGAAGGGCGTGCGGGCGTATCCGACGATCATGGCGGTCATCGCTGAGTCTTGGGAAAGGGCTGGGATCGAGGGACCCTGCGCTTCGCGATCGAATTGTTCTTTCATGCGAAGGCTGCGATTCCGGTGATGTCGCGGCCGATGAGGAGCGACTGGATGGAGTCTGTTCCTTCGTAGGTGGAGACGACTTCCATATCGGTCATGTGGCGGGCCACATGGTTTTCGAGCAGCAGTCCGTTGCCTCCGAGCATGTCCCTGGCTTCGGCGCAGATCCATCGGGCTTTTTGGGCGGTGTGCATTTTTGCCACGGAGGCCATGGTGGAGGTTTGCTGGCCGGCTTCTGCGAGTTCGGCAAGGCGGAAGCACATCAGTTGCATGGCGGTCAGTTCTGCGAGCATGTTCGCCAGTTTGTTCTGGATGAGCTGGAAGCTGCCGAGGGGCTTGCCGAACTGGATCCTGGTCCGGGCGTGCGCTACGGCTGCTTCGTAGGCGGCGGCCGCGTGTCCGACGGATTCCCAGGCGGCGCTGTTCCGTGTTGCGACGAGAACACGGGTGGCGTCGCGAAAGGATGTTGCGTGGGCAAGCAGGTTTTCCTTCGGGATCCGGAGGTCGCGGATGGTGATGTCTGGTTGCAGGATGGCGCGTTTGCCGATCTTTCCCGTGATGACTTCGGCGGTGTAGCCCTCTGGATATCCGCCCTCCTCGTTCTTTTCAAGGATGAAGGCCTTGACCTTGCCGTCGGATTCGTCCCGGGCCCAGATCACAACGATGTCGGCGAAGCTGGCGTTGCCGATCCACCGTTTTGCCCCGTTGAGGACATAGTGGTCACCGTCGAGGCGTGCTGACGTTTCCAGTCCCACTGAATCCGAGCCGTGGTCGGGTTCGGTCAGTGCGAAGGCCCCGATGCGCTCCATGCGGGCCATTTGGGGGAGCCACCGGTCTTTTTGCTCCTGGTTGCCCAGCAGGTGCACGCTTCCCATGGCCAGTCCTGAGTGGACTCCGAAGAACGTGTTCATTGATCCGTCGCCTCGGCCCAGTTCCATGGCGATCAGGCCGGCGGCCATGGGTGAGAGGCCGGGGCACCCGTATCCTTCGATGGTGGTTCCGACGATGCCCAGGTCGGCGAATTTAGGGATGAGTTCGAACGGGAAGGCAGCGCGCTCCCAGTAGTCGTTGATGATGGGGAGGACTTCGTTGTCCACGAAGGCGCGGACTTGCTTCTGGATGGCGCGGTCGGTGTCCGTCAGCCGGTCTTCGAGGCGGTAGCAGTCGGTGTCGATCGAATCGTGAGCCATGTTTGTCCTTGGATGGGAGGTCGCAGCTTGGTGCGGGAACGGGATGGGCCGGCCGGAGGTGTTAGCGGCCGGTGAATTTCGCCGGGCGGCGTTCCAGGAACGATGCAACGCCTTCGGAGCCGTCCTGGCTGTCAAGCAGTTGGAGCATTTCCGGCACCAGCTGCCTGGCGGCGGCTTCTTCACCTTCACGCTGTGCCCGCCGGGCCGACTGCAGGGTCATCGAGACGCCCAAGGGTGCCTGCCGGGCGATTACCTCGCAAATTTCGAAGGCCCGTGACAGTTGTGTTCCTGCCGGCACGACCTCCTGCACGAGGCCCATCCTGAGGGCTTCAGCGGCGTCGAAGGTGTCGCCCGTGAGCATGTAGCGCATGGCGTTGCCCCAGCCGACCTCCCGTGGGAAGCGAATGGTCGCGCCGCCGAAGGGAAAGATTCCGCGGCTGACCTCCATCTGGGAGAACTTCGCGTCTTCTGCGGCTATGCGGATATCGGTGGCCAGGAGCAGTTCAATGCCCAGGGTCAGGCACCAGCCCTGCACTGCGCTGACCACGGGTTTTCTTCGCTGGGTACCGCTCAGCTGCCTGGGATCTATGCCTCCCTCCGGGATCCCGCCCTTTCCCTCGCGGAGGGCGTTGCCGACCTTGGCCATGTCGAGTCCGCCGGTGAAATGGTCGCCGTGAGCGTAAAACAGGCCGACGCGCACGTGGTCGTCCTGTTCCATTTCGGCGTATGCCATCGCCAGTTCGGAGCGCATCTCAAGATCGAAGGCGTTTCGTTTGGGTACACGGTTCAGTCCGATGAGGTAAATGTGCCCGACCCGGTGGCGGGTGACTACGCGGCTGTCGGCCGGCAGTTCA
Source organism: Micrococcaceae bacterium Sec5.7 (assembly GCA_039636785.1). Classification (NCBI taxonomy): domain Bacteria; kingdom Bacillati; phylum Actinomycetota; class Actinomycetes; order Micrococcales; family Micrococcaceae; species Micrococcaceae bacterium Sec5.7. Next base: position 1,056,260 of record CP144169.1, read on the forward strand.
TGGATGTCGAAGGTCTTCATTTCACGGCCGTCCTTTCGTGGCGAATGCATCGACAGCGGGATTATTTGACTGATGCGCCGGTCTTGTGGCGGGTGATGGAGTTCGAGAACCCGCCATCGGCCTTGCCGCGGGCGGCTTCGGCGCTGAAATGGGTCAGCTGGTGTGCGTCGAAATGGGCGCTGAGGGCGACGTGGAAGCCCTGGGCCTCGAGCGTCCGGTTCAGCGATTTCTTCAGGACCCGGGTGGCGAACGGCGGGGCCTGGGCTACCCGGCGCGCCAGGGCGTCCACGGCGGTGTCCAGCTCGGCGGCGGGAACGACGCGGTTGACCATTCCACACTCGAGCGCCTCCCGGGCGGACATCCGTTCGCCCGTGAACAGGAATTCCCGTGCCTTACGGCTCCCCATAACCCAGGGGTGGACGAGGACCTCAACGGCGCCGACAGCCATGGTGTGCAGGACCGGATCGGCGAAGAATGCATCTTCTGAGGCCACGATCATGTCGCACATGTTTGCAACCATGAAGGCGCCGGCGATGCAGGCACCGTCGACGCGCGCGATGGTGGGTTTCGGCAGATTGAAAATGTTCAGGCAGTACTCCATGTAGAAGCGTGACTCGAAGTCCCAGCGTTCCTCAGGGGTGAAGTCCTGACGCTTCATCTGTCCTTCCTTCAGGTCGTGGCCTGCCGAGAAGTGTCCCCCGGCCCCGGTGAGGACGACGGCGCGCACCTCCGTGTCCTGGCCGGCGTGAAGGATGGCGTCGTTCAGTTCGTCGAGCATCTGCTCGTTCTGGGCGTTCCGTTGCTGGGGACGGTTCTGCCAAATCGTGGCAACCGGGCCGTCGACTTCGTAGCGGATGTATTCGTAGGTCATGAGGGGCTCCATCAATGCGTCCGGCGAGGCCGGACCGGATAAGGTCGTCCCTTAAACTCTAAACTAACAGTGAAAGTTTTACTAGGCCTTTTTGCCGGAATCGGTTCTTTTGCCGCGGCCAAGCACGTCGGCCGCGTATTGCAGCGTCAGCCCATCCATGAGGCAGGACAGGCCGCGCTCGAAAGCTGCGATGTCCAGCTCGTTCTTGTACTCGGGAAGGCGATAGGCGTCCGCCAGATGGGGAAACTCCCTGGAGTAGAACTCGGCCGGTTCAGAAAACCCTCCCGAGTACGAGCCCAACGCGGAGCCGGCGATGAAGTTGCGCACTGCGATGGCCACTTCTGTTGCCTGCCGCCGCGGCCATCCCCCGTCAACGAGAGATCCGTAGAATGCGTCGGCCAGCCTCAGCTGGGCCGTGCGCGTCGCGGGTCCCCGGGCCAGCAGCGGCACAATCTCGGAGTGCTCGTGAAGCACCCTCCAGTAATCCCTCGCCCAAACCGGAAGCGCCACGCGCCAGCCCGCCGATTCAAAGATTTCAATGTCGATCGTGCCCAGCAGTGAATCAACTACGGCGTCCGCGATGGCATCCATCGTGGGGAAGTGGTTGTAAATTGAGGGCCCCTTGACGCCGAGACGCTCCGCCAGGCGGCGGATCGTGAGGCTGGAAAGACCGGCCTCGTCAATAAGTGAAGCCGCTTCTTTAACGATGCGTTCGGGAGAGAGTATCGGGGTGCGGGGACGTGCCATGCCCTCTACCTTCCCACAGCCAGCGCCCCCGATCCTGTCGACTGGCCCGAGAATTAAACGTGAGCGTCTTCACAAAAAAGCGAGTTGGGTCTACAGTTCAACTAACAGCGCTAGTTTCTTTGCGGGACCTCTTCCCGGCCTTCTTCCATGAATCCAAGGAAAGCTCATGTCAGCTCACATCACTTCGACGAGGTCACCCGACGTCGGAAAAGCGCAGCCCCCGGGGCTGCGGGCCTGGACAGTGACGTCCATGGTCGTTCTCTTTGCCACGATCAATTGGTCGGACAAGGCGTTGCTGGGCATCGTGGCCCAGCCCCTTGCCCGTGAATTCGGCCTTACCGCCACGCAGATCGGCTTTGCCGGCAGTGCCTTCTTCTTCCTCTTCAGCGTCAGCGGGGCCATGGTCGGCCTGCTGGGCGACCGCTTCCAGGTCCGCTGGATCCTGCTCACCCTTGCCGCACTGTGGGGGCTGGTGCAGTTCCCGATTCTGATCAGCGGAACGTTCACCGTCCTGCTCCTGTGCCGGGTAACCCTTGGCGCTTTTGAAGGACCGGCGACAGCGATGGCAACCACCGCCGTGTTCCAATGGTTTACCCCCGAAAAGCGCGGTTTTCCTTCGGCTCTTGTGACATCGGGGTCCTCCTTCGCCAAGATCTTCGCCGCTCCTGCCCTGGCCGTGGTCGTCGTAGCCGCGGGATGGCGTGCCGGTTTCGTTGTGATGGCCGTGGCCAGTTTCGTCTGGTGCGCGGCCTGGCTCGTGATCGGCAGGGAGGGGCCTTACGCCAAGACCCGCTCCTTGACAGGCCTTTCGATCGCAGGCGCCACGGGAAGGGCACAGCCTCCAGCCGTCAAGCTGGGCCGCTGGCATATTCTCAGATCAAAGTCCTTCATCGGGGCACTGCTGGCAACGTTCGCGGTCTACGGGGTGGTGTCCGCCTCCATCACCTGGATCCCCTCATACTTCGAGAAGGGCCTGGGCTACTCCCAGCTCGAATCCGGGATCATGTTCGGGCTGCCGAGCATCGCTGCGGTGGTTTTCATGTTCGGGGCTACCCTCCTCACTGACCGTCTCGGCAACCGGCGCGGCTCCTCCGGAAAGATCCGGGTAGTAACCACGACAGTATTTTTGATCACGGGCGGCGCGGTCCTGGCCTGCCTTCCGCTCTTCAAGGAGCCCATCATGGTTGTTGGCGTCCTTATTCTCGGCTATGGCTGCATGAGCGTCGCGCTGCCGATGATGAATGCGGTGATCTCCCAGATCGTCCCGGCGTCCCAGCTGTCCAGTTCGATGGGCATCTTCCTCGCCCTTCAAAACGTCTCCGGCCTCATCGCCCCCGGCCTGGTCGGCATCCTGGTCGAGAATGCAGTGACACCCCTCGAAGGCTTCTCCCTGTCGTACCAGATCTTCGGTGCGGCGATCCTGCTCGGAGGCATCCTGACCTTTGTCCTGGTAAACCCCGAACGCGACGCCGCCATTCTCGAACAGAAACTCGCCACGGCACAGCAACAAGACCTGGACGCCGACGCCTCCTGATGCCACCCGGATATATGCCCCATCTCGAAAAGGAAACACCAATGCCCACGCCCCAGGAACGTCCTTGGATGGCGCTCTATCCCGACTCCGTGCGTGCCCTGCAGTCGGTGCCGGACCTGACGCTGGGCGACATGCTCGCCGAATCCGGCAGCCGGTTCGGGGACAGGACGGCCCTCACATTCGAAGGCCGCACCTGGAGCTTCAACGACGTCTACGCACAATCGCACGCGTTCGCCCGTTTGCTGCTCGAGGAGGGTTTTGCCTCCGGCGATCGGCTGGCGGTCATACTTCCGAACCGGCCGGAATACATCTTTGCCACCTTCGGTACCGCGCTTGCCGGCGGCATCATTGTCCAGGTCAACGTCCGCTACCCGGCCGAGGAGATGCGCAGGATCCTGGACGATGCCGGAGCCACCTTCGCGGTCACCACGGATGAAGCCGTCGTGCGTTGTTCACCGGGGGAGGCGACTTTCTTGGGGAGAAAACTGCTCCGGGTCGACGTCACAGGGGCCCCCGGGACCGACGCCGGAACACCGCTGGGCGCGCTGACGTCGCACCTTGGCGGCGAGCCGGTCGTATGCGACAGGAAGCCCACCGATGTTGCCGTCCTGCAGTACACCGGAGGTACCACCGGGGCGCCCAAGGGCGTCATGCTCACGCACCGCAACCTCATCGCCAACATCGAGCAGCGCTATGCAATGACCTACGGGCTGCTGGAAACCCCTCCCGGGGCGAAGACAATCAACGTTCTGCCAACCTGCCACGTCTATGGACTGACTGCGGTGACGCTGCTGGCAGTCCGCTCGGGCATGAACCAGATCCTCGTCTCCGATTTCAGGGCCGCCGAAATGCTGAGGATCATCAAAAAAGAACAACCGTATGTCTTCAGCGGCGTACCGACGATGTACACGGCATTGAACCGCGAGCCGGAGGTCGCACAGAGCGGGCTCGACAAGGTCACCATCTACAACAGTGCAGGGGCCGGATTTCCCCGGGAACACCTGGAACTGTTCGAGCGCAAGAGCGGCGGAAAGATCATTGAGGGCTTCGGGATCAGCGAAGCTTCCCCGTCGACCCACGTGAACCCCGTGCTGTTCGCCGACCGCAGGGTAGGCAGCATCGGAATCCCGATCCCCCTGACAGACGTCAGGATCGTTGACAAGGACGGTGCCGGAACCGAGGAACTGCCGGCGGGTGAAGTCGGCGAAATGATCGTCAAAGGACCGCAGATCATGAAGGGCTACTGGAACCGTCCGGACCTCACGGAGGAAGCCCTCCGGGACGGCTGGCTCCTGACGGGCGATCTCGCCACCATGGACGAAACCGGGTACTTCTACATCGTCGGCCGGAAAAAGGAAATGATCGTCACCAGCGGGTTCAACGTCTATCCCGCAGAGGTCGAACAGGTCCTCACCCGTTTTCCAGGGGTCCTGGAAGCTGCGGTCGTCGGCGTCCCTGACGAGTACCGGGGCGAGTCCGTCGCAGCGTTCATCACGTTGGAACCTGGCGCGAGTATTTCCGACAAAGAACTCGATGCATACTGCCGCGAGCACCTCGCCGCCTACAAGGTTCCCCGCAATTACTCCCGGCTGGACACCTTGCCCAGGACCCTTGTGGGCAAGATCGCCAAGAACCTGCTCCCCACGGTTACCGGCACCGCAGCCGACGTGAAGTAACCCCCGTATGTATGCAATTACGGTTCCCCGCCCCGGCGGCCCTGACGCCATGGTCTGGGCCTCCGTTCCGGACCCCGTCGCCGGTCCCGGTGAGGTCGTCGTCCAGGTGGCCGCAGCGGGAGTGAACCGTGCGGACCTTCTGCAGCGGCAGGGTCACTATCCGCCCCCGCCAGGTGCCAGCGAAATATTGGGCCTGGAATGCGCCGGCATCATCTGCGAAGTCGGCGACGGAGTCCGGCAATGGAGTGTTGGAGATCGGGTCTGCGCCCTCCTCTCGGGCGGGGCTTACGCCGAGCGGGTGGCTGTGCCCGCAGGCCAACTCATGCCTGTTCCTGAAGGAATTGAGCTGACGGACGCTGCAGGGCTGCCCGAAGCTGCCTGCACCGTATGGTCCAACCTGTTCACGCACGCCAGGCTCTCAACCGGCGACGTACTGCTCGTCCATGGCGGCGGCAGCGGCATCGGCACACATGCGATCCAGATGGGCGCGGTGATGGGAGCCACCGTGGCTGTGACCGCGGGTACCCGGCTCAAGCTTGATGCTTGCCGGGATCTTGGGGCACAGATCACGATCAACTACAAGGATTCGGACTTCGTCGCCGAGCTAATGACAGCGACGGACGCCAGAGGCGCCGACGTCATCCTGGACAACATGGGAGCAAACTACCTGAAGCGGAACGTCTCCGCCCTGGCCCTGGACGGCCGCCTGATTGTCCTGGGCATGCAGGGCGGTGCCAAGGCGGAACTGAACATCCCGCAGCTCATGGCCAAACGCGGCAGCATCCACTCCGCAAGCCTCCGGACACGCCCCGCCACGGGCGCCGGGAGCAAGGCCGAACTGGTCCGGGAGGTCGTGGAAAACGTCTGGCCGATGCTCCGTTCAGGCCGCGTTGTCCCCGTCATTCACAAGCGCCTGCCCGTCACTGATGCTGGAACGGCCCACGAACTCCTGGACGGACCCGAAACCATCGGCAAAGTAGTCCTGACCTTCTGACTGCCGCCTGTCCGGCCAGCCACATTACCAAATCGCGCGCTGCAACGCGTCCACTGATGTCCGCCCGCTGCGCCGGCTCACCGCGCGCAGGGACTGACTGCCCACACCGCCCCGCCGTTACCCCGCCCCGCTTCACGAACAAGGGAACCTGCATGTACGAGGAGACCATCACCAATGTCGCTACTGACACGGTCGTCCGTGACGACTTCCGAATAGCAATCCTGACACTGGACAACAAAGACCCACGACGGCCCGTGACTCTCGGACCCCGGTCCCTCGGAAACCTGGCCGAGGCACTCAAAGCACTCAACCCGAAGGACTTTGACGCCGTCGCCGTGACCGGTGCCGGCCCGGTTTTTTGCGCAGGGGCAGACCTGAAATACATGGACCAGCTCACCACCGTGGAGGCAGCCGCCAGCTTTGCCTCCGCAGGTCAGGAAACACTCCGACTGCTGGCGAGCATTCCAATTCCCACCTTTGCCTTCATGAACGGCTCAGCCCTCGGCGGGGGCCTGGAGCTGGCCCTTCATGCCAATTACCGCACCGTTGCTTCTTCCGCCACGCTCGGGTTACCGGAAGTCAGGCTGGGACTGATACCCGGTTGGAACGGCATCCCCCTCGTAACCGCACTGATCGGACCAACGGCCGCGGCCCGGCTCATCGTCACGGATCCACTGTCAGACCGTACACTCGACCCCGAAAAAGCCGGACAACTCGGCGTCGTTGATGCTGTTCTGCCCGAGGATGACTTCCTCGAAGAATCGCTGGCCTTCGCCACGGACATTCTCAAGCATCAAAGCCAACGCTCCCGCACCGCACGACACTTGACCGCGGCAGCAGAACTTGACGCCATCCGCCAGCAGCTGGACAACAGATTCCGCGGCGCCGCCCCTGCCCCCTACAAAGCCCTTGACCTTATTGCGTGCGCCGCGAGCACACCCCCGGCCCAATTCGACGACGACGCCGTGGCCCGCATTTTCGGCGAGCTGCTCGTCGGAACCGAATCCCGCGCAAGCAGATACGCATTCCACCTCTGCCAGGTGAAGGTCAAACGCCGCCAGACCCAAGCAGCAGCCACAGAGACAAAATCGTTCCAGTCCGTCGGAGTCCTCGGCGCCGGGCTCATGGCCAGTCAGCTGGCCCTCATCTTCGCCCGACAACTCCGCGTCCCGGTCCTCATGACCGATCTGTCCGCCGACCGGATCAGCGCCGCCATGCACTGGATCGACGAAGAGCTGAAGAAACAGGTCAAAAGACGACAGCTCACGTGCGCCGACGCTCACGTAGTCCGCTCGCTCGTCACGGGAACTATCGACAAAGCAGACTTCAGCGGATGCGACGTCGTGATCGAAGCGGTTTTCGAAGAGCTCACAGTCAAACGAACAGTCTTCGCAGAAGTGGAACCCCACCTGAGCGAAGATGCCATTCTCCTGACCAACACCTCCTCACTCTCCGTCCAGGATATAAGCGCCGCCTTGCTGAACCCCGGGCAGCTGATTGGCTTCCACTTCTTCAATCCCGTCGACGTCCTCCAGCTCATCGAACTTGTCCCCAGCCAGGAAACAAGTGACAGCACTCTTGCCAAAGCCCAAAAGCTGGCGTCATTGCTGGGCAAAGTACCAGTGGTCGTCAAAGACACCCCCGGTTTCGTCGTCAACCGCATCCTGACCAGACTATTCTCCGAGGTGTTGATGCACATCGACCGTGGCGCCGATCCGGCGACGGTGGACCACGCCCTGGACCCGCTCGGTCTCCCCATGACACCGCTCAACCTCCTGCAGTTCATAGGTCCGCGCGTCCAGCACCACATCTGCCAAACGCTCCATGGCGCCTACCCGTCCCGGGACCACTCAAGCTCCAGCCTGAACTCGATAGTCGCACTGAACCTGCCCGGCTACCTCACAGACCAGGGAACCATTTCGCCTGAAGCGGCTGCCTCGCTTCCAAGCCCTTCACCCGTTGAACCTGAAGAAATCCGCGCAGAACTGCTCTCGGCTCTGGAAGAGGAGATTCGAATCATGCTCTCCGAACAGGTGACCGAATCTCGGGAAGACATCGACCTGTGCATGATCCTGGGGGCGAATTTCCCCTACCACACAGGAGGGCTTACATGGGCCGGAGAATTAACGTGAGCGACTTCACAAAAGAAGCCGGCGGGTCTATAGTTTAACTAACAGCGCTAGTTTTTCCGGGACTTCTTCCCGGCTTTCTTCCATGAATCCAAGGACAGCTCATGTCAGCCCAAATTACTCCGACGAGGTTCTCCATCGTCAGCGTTGACGCGAACTCTCCGGTTTCCTCGTCCGAATCACAGAACCTGAACACTCGAGAAGGTAAGGCGGACCCAGAGTGGCCCGAACGTTGTATATGAATGCGCGGTTCTTCACCGCAGACCGGCCCGCGTGGGCGGATGCCCTCATCGTCGAGGGCGGCAAGATCGCCTACGTCGGTGACGGAGCGACGGCTCGGCGCCTCGCCGGGGACGACTGCGTCGAGGAAGACCTCGACGGAGCCCTGGTCCTCCCGGGCTTCGTCGACGGTCACGCCCACATCGTGGCCACGGGGGAGGCTGCAGGGCAGGCGGACCTCTGGGGCGCCCACGACCTGGCGGAGATCCAACGCCGTCTCTCGCGGTGGGCGTCCGCGCACCCGGACCCCCACCGCGTGCGTGCCCAGGGGTGGCTCCACGGCACGGTGCCAGGCGACGGCCCGACGCGGCACATGCTCGACGAGGTCATTGCCGACCGCCCCGTCTACGTCCAGGCGTATGACTACCACTCGATCTGGCTCAACACCGCGGCCCTGGCCGAGCTCGGTATCGACAGTGACACGGTGGCTCCCCGGGGAGGTTGGATCGCCCGGGACGAATCCGGCGAGCCGACCGGCTACATCGACGAGACGGCCATGCAGCAGCTCGTTTGGCCGGCGCTCGACGGCGCGGCAAGCGATGCCGAGCGCGACCGGCACCTTGAGGCAGCCCTGGCGGGATACCGCGCGGTGGGCGTGACGGCCGCGATCGACATGGGCCTGGACGAGGGCGACCTCGCCGCCATGGTCAGGGCCGAGGAGGCCGGCACGCTCACCGCCCGCATCGCCGCCCATTGGCGGATCCACCGCTCGGAGGACCCGGCCGAGAACCTCGCCCAGGTCGCGCGGGCCGTCGAGCTCGCCGCGCGGCACGATTCGCCGTGGCTGCGTGTAGTCGGCATCAAGGTGATGGTCGACGGCACGGTGGACGGGTGCACCGCAACCCTCGGCCGCGCATATGCGGACGGCTCGCTCCCGGGGCCGATCTGGGACCTGCCCGCCCTTGCCCCCGTCGTCGCGGCGGCCGACGCCGCCGGCCTCCAAGTCGCGATGCACGCCATCGGCGACGAGGCAGTCCGCATCGCGATCGCTGCCGTCGAACATGCAGTCCAGACCAATGGTCCTGCGCAGCGCCGCCACCGGATCGAGCATCTTGAGGTCGTTGAACAGGCCGACATCGTGCGGCTCGCCGCGCTCGGCATCGTCGCGAGCATGCAGCCGGTTCACGCCGACCCGGCCATCCAAGGCAACTGGCGGGCCATGCTTGGCGACGAGCGCATCGATCGCGGTTTCCCGTGGCCCGAGATAACGGATGCAGGCGCGGCCCTGGCCTTCGGGACGGATTCACCGACCTCGCCCTTCGCGCCCCTGCCCAACATGTTCGTCGCCGCGACGAGACGATCCGCTTTCGACCCTTCGTTGCCGCCCAACATCGCCCGCTACGCCTTGCCCCTCGAAGAAGCCGTCGTTCACGCGACGCGGGACGCCGCATGGTCCTGCCGCGCTGAAGACCGTTTCGGGCGACTCTCCGCCGGACTGGTCGCGGACTTCATCGTCCTCGACCGGGACGTCTTCCGGACCGAGGCTGAGGAGCTGCTTGAGGCCAGGGTCATCCGTACCGTCGTCGCAGGGCGAGATGTCCTCGCCACGGAAGGGGCGGTGCACCGATGAGCGCTCAGACAGCCAGCACCGCACGCCCACCTGCGCCGGCCCCAGCCCGGGGCACCGCGAACCGCAGCTCCATCTGGCACCCCGTCCGCTTCATCGCGGCGCGGCTCGGCGGACTCGCCGCTACGCTCCTTGCTGCGAGCTTCGTCGTCTTCGGTGCGCTTTATCTGGCGCCGGGTTCACCGCTCACATTCCTCACGCAGGGTCGGTCGATGGCTCCCGACGCCATCGCACAGATCAACGAGCGATATCACTTCGATGAACCCTTCGCGCTGCAGTACATCCGGTGGCTCGGCGGCGTGGTCCAGGGCGACTTCGGCGAGTCGATCCTTTACAGGGAGCCTGTCGGGCCCCTCCTGGCCCAGCGGATCGGGACGACCGTGGCCCTCGTGGCCCTGAGCGCGGTCTTTGTCGCTCTCATCGGGCTCGCCATCGGCATCTTCGCGGGTCTCCGCCCTGGACTCCTTGCGAGCACGCTCATTGGGGTCTCGACCGCGGCGATGGCCGTCCCCACGTTCGTTGCCGCCGTCGTCCTCACCCTCGTGTTCGCCGTCGAGCTGGGATGGTTCCCCGTCTTCGGTGTCGGCGTCGATCCCGCGGACGCGCTCTACCACCTCGTGCTGCCGTCGTTCGCGCTTGCTCTGGCATCGATCGCCTTCGTCGCGAGGCTCAGCCAGGCGGCCATCCGGCAGGAACTCTCCGCCGACCACGTTCAAACGGCGATCAGCCGCGGGTTCCCCTACGGCGTCGTCGTCCGCCGCCACGTGCTGCGCAACGCAGCGCTGCCCGTGCTTACCGTCCTCGGCCTCACCCTGGCGGGCATGATTTCCGGCACGGTGGTCGTCGAGCAGGTCTTTCAGCTCAACGGGCTCGGGAGCCTTCTTGTGAGCTCCGTGCAGCAAAAGGACTTCCCCGTCGTGCAGGCCATCTGCCTTACCTACGTTGCATCCTTCATCGTCCTGAACACTGTCATCGACCTCGCGTACTCGGTCCTGGACCCGCGCGTCTCGGTCGGGAAAGGAAAGTCATGACCGTCCTCGCCGCCGTCATGGACGCCCGCCGTCGCGCCTGGAAGGGCCGCGTGCGAGGCCGCGGCCTGAGCACCCTCGGCTGGTGCTCCGCAGCCGCGCTCACCGCGGTCGCCCTTCTGGCCGCACTCGGCCCGGTCCTCGTCGTGACGGACCCCAACGCCGTCGACCTATCCGGCGCGTTCGCCGATCCCAGTTCCGGGCACCTGCTCGGCCAGGACGCGAGCGGCCGGGATCTCTTCTCAAGACTCATGTCGGGCGCCCGGACATCGGTTGTCGGTCCCCTCCTGGTCGTGGCGATCTCCACCACCGCCGGAACTGCGCTGGCCCTCGCTGCGGTCTGGATCGGAGGGTGGTTCGACACCGTCGTCGCCCGCACGATCGACGCGGTGTTCGCCTTCCCGGGTCTCCTCCTCGCCATCCTGGCCACGGCGATCTTCGGCGCAGGACTTCAGGGCGCCGTCGTGGCGCTCTCCATCTCCTACACGCCATACATCGCCCGCATCGCCCGCAGCGCGGCCCTTCGCGAGCGTTCCCTTCCGTACGTCGCGGCACTGCGCGTTCAAGGCCTGCGGGGTACCGCCATCAGCCTGCGGCACATCCTTCCCAATATCGCCGGCCTCATCTGGGCGAATGCAACACTCTCGTTCGGATTCGCGCTAATCGACATCGCGTCCCTGTCATTCATCGGCCTCGGCGTGCAGGCGCCGACAGCCGACTGGGGGGCCATGGTCGGAAGCGGCATGGCCGGCATTATGCAGCAGCAACCGCAAGAAGCCCTCTGGGCCAGTCTGCTCATCGTCATTACCGTAGCCGCCGCAAACAGCCTCGGCGACGAGCTCATCAAACGATCGGAGGCACGCGCATGAACCCGCTGCTCGAGGTCGATGGCCTCAACGTCCAGCTCCCCGTCAACGGTGTGCTGCGGACCGTCCTCAAAGACGTTTCCTTCAGCCTCAAGGCCGGCCAAACCCTCGGACTTGTCGGCGAGTCGGGCTCCGGAAAGTCGATGACGGTGCGCAGCATCGCCCGCCTCCTCCCCCCAGGCGCAAAGACCACGGGGACGATCAGGTTCGACGGCGAGTCGGTCCTGGACCTCCGTGGCGACTCCCTGCGCCGGTTCCGTTCGCGCGACGTCTCGATGATCTTCCAGGATCCCCGCGCCCACACGAACCCTGTCCGCCGCATCGGGGACTTCCTCACCGAGGGGCTGCGCGTCAACGGCCGGGTCTCCGCATCGGAGGCGAACCGCCGCGCCGTCGAGCTCCTCGGCGAAGTCGGGATCCACGACGGAGAGCGGCGCCTGCGCCAGTACCCGCACGAGCTTTCGGGCGGCCTGCTCCAACGCGTCATGATCGCCGCGAGCCTTGCCATGAAACCCCGGCTTATTCTCGCCGACGAGCCCACTACGGCGCTCGACGTCACCACCCAGAGCGAAGTAATGTCGATCCTCGGGCGCCTCCAGCACGAGTACGGCATGGCGATGCTTTTCATCACGCACGACCTCGAACTCGCGGCCGCCGTGTGCGACCAGACCATCGTCATGTACGCCGGTGCGATGGTCGAGCAACAGACTTCCTCAAAGTTGCAAACGGATCCGCTCCACCCATACAGCGCCGCACTCATGCAGGCCCGCCCGGACATCAACCGCGTGGTCCCGCGCCTGCCGGCGATACCCGGCCACCCGACGTCGGCCTACGAGGCACCCGAGGGGTGCCCCTTCGCCCCACGCTGCCCCTACGCAGAGCAAGCATGCCGGGAGTCATTCCCGGTCCTCGAACGCTTCGCCGAAGACGAGTACAGCCGCTGCCGCCGGACGTCCGAGCTTCGCGGTCGACTCCTCCTCGGCGCTGCCCCTGACGGAAGCACCGTCAACGGGACGGCCCTCGGGAAGGAGCTGCAGCGATGAGCGCGACACCAGACACGGCGCGCACGACGACGGCACCCGTCGTCTCCGTCGAAGGGTTGCGGAAGACCTTCGGCCGCGGGCGCAAGGAATCCGTTGCCGTTGACGGTATCGGATTCGAGCTCCGCACGGGCGGCTCGCTCGGGATCGTCGGCGAGTCGGGATCGGGCAAGACCACAACCGCAAGGATGCTGATCGGTCTCGAACAGCCCACCGCTGGCCGGATCCTGATTGGCGGGGCAGACCACACGCGGCCCGCCCGACGGATCAAAGACCTGCGTGCGCGCGGCAGGCTCATCCAGATCGTCTTCCAGGACCCCTACACATCCCTGGACCGCCGCCAGAAGATCGGGGACTGCCTCGGCGAGGTCGTGCACCTGCACTTCGGGCTCACCGGCGCGGCGCTCAAGACGCGGGTCCGGGACCTCGGCGAACTCGTGGGCCTCCACGAGCGCCAGTTGGAATCGCTCCCGCGCGAGCTCTCCGGAGGCCAACGCCAGCGCGTGGCGATTGCACGGGCGCTGGCCGCCGAACCCGAAATCCTCATCCTGGACGAGGCCGTCTCGGCTCTCGACGTATCGATCCAGGCACAAATCCTCAACCTCCTCGCCGACATCCGCGAACAACGCGGCATCAGCTACGTGTTCATCAGCCACGATCTCGCCGTCATCCGGCAGATCACGGACACGGTCATCGTCATGCGGCATGGACAGGTCATCGAGCAGGGGCAGACCGCCGACGTGCTCGATGACCCCCGCGATCCCTACACCCGGCTTCTGCGCGACAGCGTCCCCCACGCGGGATGGCAGCCCGGAATCACCACTCCACAAAACCAACACACCCCCATCACGGAGAACATGCCATGAACCAGAATCGCGCGATTTCCCGCGCAGCCGTTGCCGCTGCCGGCCTCCTCGTCGCCGCCCTCCTCGGAGGATGCACGGCGGGAGGCCAGACGAAAGCGAAAGACACTTCCGCTTCCAGCGGCCCGACCATCATGACGGCCGCGGCCGCGTCCGAGGTCGACAAGATCACGTGGAACGTCTTCGAGGGCGAGCCGAAGACCGTCGACCCGTTCAAGTCGGCCGACTACACGCCGAACATGATCAACTCAAACCTGTGCGAGAACCTCCTCACCCAGACTCCGGACTTCCAGATCAAGCCCAATCTGGCCGCGAAAGCATCCAACCCGGATCCGCTGCACTGGGTCTACGACCTGCGCACAGACGTCAAATTCTGGGACGAGTCTCCCATGACAGCCGAGGACGTCGCGTTCAGTCTGCAACACAACCTCAGCGACAAGACGACCTTCTACAACTACCTGTACGGCAACGTCGCGAACATAGCAGTCACGGGCCCGAACCAGGTCACCGTGACGCTCAGCAGCCCCGACTACCTGTTCAACGACGAACTCGCAAGCTACGCCGGAGTCGTCGTCCAGAAGAAGTTCTTCGAAACCCACCATGCCGACTTCGGCTCACCCTCGACCGGCGTCATGTGCACGGGCCCGTTCAAGTTCGACAAGTGGACCCAAGGCCAGTCGATCTCCATAGTCCGGAACGACTCCTATTGGAACACCAGCCTCAAACCGAAGGCCAAAAAGATCGACTTCACGTTCCTGACCGACAGCGCGGCCATCACCTCAGGGCTCCTCGCAGGTCAGATCGACGGCACGTTCAACGTTCCGCCAGCGAGCATCACGCAACTGAAGAACACGCCCGTCGGGACGCTGAGCCAGGGACCGGCTCCGCTCATCGAGACCATCGTCTGGGCCAACCCGGACGGGGCCGGCAGCAACCCCCAGGTCCGCAAAGCGCTCCAGATGGCCATCGACTGGAATGGCATAGCCAAGCAGGTCCTGGGCGGCGTTGGCCAGCCGACCCGACTCCAGACGCCGTCCACAGCCTTCGGCTTCGCCAGCACGCAGCTCGACGCACTCGAAAAGTCCCTCCCGGAGCCGGTGTCGGCCCGGTATGACGACGCGAAGAAGATCGTCGATGGCCTCCCCGCCGACGTCAAAGCAAAGAAGATTCAAATGGTGGTCCCCGGCACGGCCAAGACTCAGCAGATCGGCGTCGCCGTCAAGGACGCGGCCAACCGGATCGGCCTCAACTTCGAACTCACGGTGGTCCCGACCACGGGCTACTCGAGCTACCTTTACGACCCGGCGACCCGCGCCGGCGTTGACATCCTCTACACGGCGTTCTGGCCCAACATCCCCAACCCCCTCGACTGGCTCGTGACGACCGCCGTCTCCGGCGGCCTGTTCAACCAGTACAACTACAACGGAGTCGACGCGAAGTTCGCCGAGGCCCGCGGCACGGCCGATCCTGACAAGCGGGCCCAGCTTGTCGCCGACATCGAGACGACGCTACACGACCAGCTTCTCCCGATGACCCCCGGAGTCAAAGTGGACAACACCGTCTGGATGAACAAACGGATCACCGGCGCGCCGGCCGCATTCGCGTACGTGTACTACCCGTGGGCGGCGCACCTGGGCGGCACGCAGTAACGCCACCCCGAACGCGGAATCAATCCACCTACCGTCCGGCCGCACCGCCATCAGGCGCGGGGCGGCCGGCGGCAGGCCCGGCCCAGCCGAAGATCAGCGCTGCCAATCGCCAGATCAAACCCGGAGAGGTTGACCCGAATGCCCGTGCCTAGGACGCAATAGCATCGTTCCTTGGAGCAAGGTGTACGCGACCGCTTCCGCCAGTCCTGTGATTGTTAGCCGAGAATGGCGGTATTTTCACACTTCAATGGCGGTTCCTGGGCCGCGCTGGCGGGTTCCTCTCGCTCAGTCTTGGACACCCGCAAGGCGTCGGCGGCAGCGACTGTGGTGACGGCTCTGACGCTCGGGGTATCAAGCAAGTCGTCGATGGAGCTTTGACCTTCCAGTTCCATGCTGATCCTTCACGGCCGATTCGTCTGATCGGGTGCGTGGCCGGAATGGGCTTGCTGGTGCCGGTACAGGGTTGCCCTGTTGCCACCGCGCCCGTGCCTGCGTCGCTCCGGAGGCATGCTCCATAAAGACCTTGACGGCGCCGGCGCCCACGAGGGCATCGACCTGCGCATCCAGGGTCTGCCCCCGCGTGCTGACTCGGGCATAGCCAATGACATTCCGAGTCACGGGGCCACCTTTCAATGATCAGGGCGTCCCATGTTCGAAAACACGTCATAAACCATCTTTCCCGCGTTCTGACCTGCTTTGATACCGGGAACGGGTTCTGACTAAAAATATCGGACCAAACCGCCGATTTGCGTGTGATTGTTCGTTCAGGATGGCGGTTAAATCGCAGCGGAAGTTGGCGGTTTTTGGGGTTCCGTTTGTGGAACCTCCGCCGGGCAGGTCAGGCACCGGTCCATGAAGTTTCATGTATATACGGAATCGTAGGCCTGGCGTCTATTTCAGTCGTACGCGGTGTTGCATTCGGCGCCCGTCAAGCCAGTTCGCCGGTTCCCATGCTCAAGTAGCGGTACACGGTGGCGCGGCTGGCCCCGATGATCTTCCCGATGTCGGCCGGCGTGAGCCCCTGGGCCTTCAGGTCGCGGGCGCGCTTGACCTTCGCATGAGCGGCGGTGACTTCCCGCCGTCCGGCCTTCCGCCCGTGTTCGGCGGCCGCGGCCATGCCGGCCCTGGTCCGCTCGGCCAGCTGGTCGCGCTCGAGCTGGGCGAACGCGGACATGACGGTGAGCATGGCCCTGCCCATCGGCCCCGTTGTGCTGATGCCCTCCGTGACGCTGCGGAAGTGCACGCCCCGGTGTTCCAGGTCATCGATGAGAGCCAGCAGGTTGCGGGTGTTGCGCCCCAGCCGGTCCAGCTTCCAGACGACGACCTCATCACCGTCCCGCAGGTGATCAAGCATCTTGTCCAGCTCGGGCCGGCTGGCCCTCGTTCCGCTCACACCGTGGTCGGTGAAGATCCGGTGGCAGCTCGCGGCATTCAACGCCGCATGCTGTAGATCCGCGTTCTGGTCCACGGTGCTGACCCTGGCATATCCGATACTCCCCATGCCCGCTCCCCCTAAACTCATCAAAGGCTCAGTTCCCTTTTGTTGAGAATAGCGTAAGTGAGACACATTGCTGAGACAAGACAGGGTCCCGGGAACCGCCGCGAATGCTGGGCTTCGACCAACCTCCGACGAACCGGCCATCCCGTCTTGATAAAGGATCCTTTGACGAGATAGACCTCGTTCATGTATGAACTCTCTGTCCCTACCGGTGTTTGGAGAACCCAGCACCCGGCAGGCCACCGCGACGGGAATACCGTCCGCGGCAGGGTCAAGGACCAGCGGGAACGTCATTTTGGGGGCAGCTCCCGGGCGAAGAACGCCGCTGCCCGGCGCAGGATCTCTTTCTCCTGCTCCAGCAGCCGGATCCGCTTCCTCGCATCCCTGAGCTCTGCCGCTTCCTTCTCCGTCACACCGGGACGGGTTCCACCCTCGATGTCGGCCTTCTTCAGCCAGTTGTGCAGGGTCGCTTCGGAAATCCTGAAGTCTTTGGCGATCTGGGAGATCGGGGCTTCATGCTTCCGCGCCACCGCGACCACGTCACGGCGGAACTCAGCGGCGAAAGGCTTGGGCATATTGAACATCCTTGCTGCAAGGAGTGAATCCTCACAAGTCAGGAGTCAAGCACAGCCGGGGCAGTCCCAATGTCCGTCTCTTCAGGGAAAATTGGACTTGCGACAGAACAATTTCACAGGTCAGCTCGAAACACTCTCCCGGGCAAAACAACCCGCCCCCGCCAAACCCATCAACAGAGCCAGGAACAACTGAAGACCCGGAGCTTTCAATGAGGCTACTAAGCCGTCAACCGGAGGTTTTCAGATGTGACAACGAATCATTCTTCCTGGAGGTATTGGAGGCAACACGTGGCCCGTCGCTTGACGGCAACACGCCTTGGCGGGACACGACGCGGCACAGGCCGCCTCGCCGCGGCTGCCCCAGAGGACGGGCTGGCCCTCAACGGAGGGCATGAGGCTCCCCTGCGTGACGAAGCGCGGGCCGCCTCGCTCCAGCGGAGCCCACCACCCGGTTTCAGTGCAGTGTTCGCCGGTGCGCAGGAGCTGTCCGGGGCTGCTTCCCCGGCGGATAGTGACTGGAAGTTGCATGGCTGTTCCTAGTGTGGGTCTGGTGAAGAGGCCGACAGCAGCTGGGCTCCGGCTGTAGGGGGAGGGCGCCGTAGACCGCGACGGCCTCCCCCTTTCGATCGGTCGGGCGTCAGTCGTCCTCGGCGGCGCCTTCCATGACGGCCGTGGGTGCGACGTAGCCGTTGGGGTCGATAACCCAGCCGGCGTCGTGGGCCGAGGCTGCCACGTCGGGCGCCCATTCAAGGCGTACGCGGTCGTCGCCCGGGTTGATCACCAGGAGCTCCCCGGTGCCGGGTGTCGCTGCGGCCTCGCCGCCCTCAAGGCAACGGAACTCTCGCCAGCTGTTGGCAGGAACGGAGAATGAATCGGACGGGCCCAGCTCCAGCGTGGTGCCCGCGTCCCCGTTGAGTGTGACGGCCCAGCGTCCGGACTTGACGAGGACGACCTGCGGCCGGTCGTGGCGGTGCCGAAGCATGCCTTCGCCCGGCTGAGCCCGCAACCAGGCAAGGTTGAAGCTGTGCGGCTCGTGGATCGGCGGGACCTGGCGGCGGTCCTCGGACATGCCGTAGCCGATCACGGGGCTCAGTTCCGCGCCGCCGCCCGGCAGCGCGTTGCACAGGAGCGCATGCCGGCTGTACCTGCGGTCCCCGGGCTGGACCACGCGGGAGCGCATCTGCTCGGGAGAGTAGCTGGTGAGCTCATCAATGAAATGCTGCTGCATCGGCTTGATGAGTGCCACGCCTTCCGGAAGATCGTCGCCGGCGACGGTGTCGATCAGGCGGTTGTCTGCCGTGAGGTGCAGCCCGTACGACTCGGCCTCCCGAAGCACGGACGGCCCCCAGATGATGCCACCCGTGTCGTCCCTGCCCAGAACGGTGTAAAGAAGTCCCTCGTCGGGCCCCTCGTTGGTGAAGCCACGGAAGATCCAGGTCGGGACGGAAATGATGTCGCCGTCCCTGGCGACGTACTCCCCCTGTTTGCCGTCTACACCCCAGCGGAGCCTGAACTCCCCGCCAAGGTTGATGAACACCTCGGCGGTGAAGTGCAGGTGCAGGTTGTTGCTGATGCCATTGGGCATCCCGGCCGCGCCGGTGTTGAAGCCGTGCGGCTGGGTCAGGTTGACGTACTGGTTGGGGTTCTGGGACACGCCGGGGCCGATGAAGGCGTAGTTCTCCTTCTGGTCCGATCCCGGGGTCCGGCAGTCGATGAAGGCCGCGTTGCATGCGACCCAGTCAGTGCGGCGGATGGTCCGCCGCTGGATCTCCTGACTGTCAACGGTCAGTTCGGAGGCGGTGGTGCTGGTCATGATGGTCCCTCCCTCGAGGAAGTTGCTTGTGGGGCTGGGTCAGTAGATATTGGCGGACGGGTCCGGGCCGTCGCCGCGGGTGGCATTGATCTGCGCCCGGAGGGCGATGTCGTCCCACAGCTTGACCTCGTTGACGATCCGGCCGTCCTGGACGAGGAACTGCGAGATGCCGAGGACGTCCACCGGCTTGCCGGTAGTGGCCCCGTAACGGGCCTGGCCGTTGTAGTCGCCTGTGAATTTCCATGTCACGGCGACCCGCAGGCCGCCATAGCGCGGGTCGTTGTGGGTCTGGATGTCGCGGACCTCGAACTGGCCGCCAGGGAAGGCGTCAAGGAATCGGAGCAGTTGGCGGCGGTAGCCTTCCGGCCGGATGATGAGGTTGTTGCCGACGGTGTGGAGTGTCAGGTCGCGGACGAAAAACTCGTCCACCTTCCTCAGGTCGCGGCCGTTCCACACCTGTTGGATCATCGCGAGGACGTTCTCGACGTCGTTGCGGTAGTCGTCCGGGCGGGGGCCTGAGTCGCCTACGGCAATGACGTCGGCCGGTGCTGCTTCTGTGAAAGAGCCGGTGTATCCGCGGAAGGCCTTGGTGCGTGCGACCTCGTCGGGGTCGAGCCCGTGGTCGAGGGCATGGGCAAGCTCATCGCGGACCACCCATTCCTCGACCATCCGGCCACGGCGGTACAGGCAGTTGGCGATGGTAGAGCCTACAACCCTGAAGCCGGCCTCGCCGGAAAGGACGAGGTGGGAGCTGAGGAATGCGTCCTTGCCCCGGGCTTCCCAGATCACATCACCGGCCTGTCCGATATGATCCGGCGACTGCGAGATGCGCATCAGGCATCCTTCGATAACTTCCTGGCGCGTAGTCGACGTGCCGTACGAGCCGTGCACGATCGAGTCGGGCTCGTAGTTGTCACGGATGAAGCCGATCTGGCGTTCGACCCAAATGTAGTCGGTGACCTCACGGATAAAGTCGTCGGGATCGCTGTAGGGCTGGTAGGCAACGGGGTCGAGGGACACGCTTGCACTCGCTTTCAGGAGGACTGGTTTCGCTACGGATGTAAGCGAGTGTATGCGTATGCACAACGCCTTGGCAACCCCTTTTTGCTGAACTTTTCCGTCAGCGACGGGTCAGGGAACGCGTCCCAGTGTGTCGCGCAGGACCATCCGCGAGCTGAAGGCGGACTCCTCGAAGGGCCGACCGGGGCTCTCGATCCGCTCGATAAGCAGGTCGGCTGCCCGGCGCACCATGGCATCCAAATCGTAGGCGATGGTGGTCAGCCGGATGATGGGCCATGAGGCGGAAGGAAGGTCGTCGAAGCCGACGATCGACAGGTCGCCCGGGACGTCGGCGCCCGCGCTGCGGGCGGCATTAAGCGCCCCGAAGGCGACGACGTCGTTGCCGCAGACGATGGCGGTGGGCGGCTCGGGCATGTTCAGGAAACGCTCCGTGCCGGCTTGGCCGGTGGCCGTGTCGAACGGACCTCGATGGACATAGTGCGCGGGGATCCAGATGCCATGCTGGGAGAGTGCCTCGCGCAGTGCAATTTCGCGGTTGATAGCCGTACTCGTGTTGGCCGGACCGAGGATCGCAGCTATTCGGCGGTGGCCCCGCTCGAAGAGAGCTTCGGCGGCCTCGCCCATGCCCTGCGCGGGATCCACCACGGCCGAATCAGCCTGGACGGTCACGGATGTCCGGTTGAAGTAGACGAAGGGAAGTCCGCGGTCCCGCAGCCTGAGCGGCACCACAGAGTCGATCGTGGAGGTCGCCAGGAGCACGCCGTCGAGCCCGTTGGAAATGAGCCGCTCTGCGACGACGTCGTTATCCGCTGCCTCGGTGTGGAGCATGAGCTGATAGCCCCGCGCCTCCAACTGCTGGAACGCGGGCGCGATGATGTGCGGATAGAACTGGTTTTCAAGGTCCGTGAGCAGGAGCCCGATCCGCCTGGTCCGCCCGCTGGACAGGGCCCGCCCGGCGTCGCTGGGGACATAGCCGAGCCGCTCGGCAGCCGTGCGGACGCGTTCCTTGGTGGCTTCGGAGACACGCGGATCGTCCCGCAGGGCGCGGGACACGGTCGGCTGTGAAACGCCTGCGAGCTGCGCGACATCACGGCTGGTGACAGTCATCTACTTCTCCCTACACTCGTCGACGCCACGGACGCCGCAAGGTTCTATCGAATCAGACTATTGACCTCCGCGTTGGCCCGCTCCTAGTATAGACATACGTATGCAGCAACGAGGAGTAATTGTGGTCAAGTACCTGAAGCAAGCACCGTCCAAGTCCTTCGCAGACACGAGCCACGCCGACGTGGCCGAGCGCGTCGGCCAGATCATCGCGGAAATCCGATCCGACGGCGACGCGGCCGTCCGCAAGTACGCCGAACTCTTCGACAAGCAGACAGCTGAGTCCTTCCGGTTCTCGGACGCCCAGATCGAAGAGATCATGGGAACGCTCGACCAGCAGGTCATCGACGACATCGTCTTCGTCCAGAACCAGGTCCGCACGTTTGCGCAGGCGCAGCGGGACTCGATGCAAGACGTCGAGATCGAAACCCTGCCGGGTGTCTTCCTCGGCCACCGGCACGTTCCGGTGCAGGCCGCCGGCGCCTACATTCCCGGAGGCAAGTACCCGCTCACGGCCTCGGCCCACATGACGATTATCACCGCCAAGGTCGCCGGCGTCCCCCGGGTCGTGGCCTGCACGCCGCCGATCCGCGGTGAGATACCGGCCGCGACGATCGCCGCAATGAAGCTCGCAGGTGCCGATGAGATTTACCTGCTGGGCGGCGTCCAGGCTGTCGCCTCAATGGCGCTCGGCACTGAATCGATCAACCGCGTGGACATGATCGCAGGTCCCGGCAACGCCTACGTCGCCGAGGCCAAGCGGCAGCTTTTCGGCGAGATCGGCATCGACCTCTTTGCCGGGCCGACCGAGATCCTCATCATCGCCGACGCCGATGCCGACCCGTTCGTTGTCGCCGTCGACCTCCTCTCCCAGGCCGAGCACGGACCGGACTCGCCCGCGATCCTCGTGACAACCTCCGAAAAGGTGGCCCGTGAGGCGCTCGAGTACATCGAACGCATCCTGCCTGACATGCCGACGAAGGACTTCGCCGAATCTGCATGGCGGAACTGGGGCCAGGTCATCGTCGTGGACGACCTTGACGAGGCCTATAGTGTCGCGGACCAGTTCGCGGCCGAGCACGTTCAGGTCTTCACCGCGGACCCCGCGGCGGCGCTGACCAAGATGCACAATTACGGCGCCCTCTTCCTTGGCGAGAACACGTGTGTTTCCTACGGCGACAAGGTTATCGGCACCAACCATGTCCTCCCCACCCTCGGAGCCGCGAGGTACACGGGCGGCCTGTGGGTCGGGAAATACCTCAAGACCGTGACATACCAAACCATCGAGAATGCCGAATCGTCCGCCGAGCTGGGCAGGATCCTGGGCCGGGCTGCACGCGTTGAGCTCTTCGAGGGACATGCCCGCTCGGGCGACGTTCGCGCCTGGCGCCACGGCGGCGAGCAGTTCGAATGGATCGACCGTGCCTTGGCGGGCACCACCTCCGCCGGCGCGGCCTGATGACATCGCTCACCGGCCGCACGGCGCTCGTCACTGGTGGCGGCACGGGCCTCGGCGCGGCCATTGCCCGGGCCCTTCACGGCGCCGGCGCCGACGTGGTGGTCGCAGGCCGGCGACAGGAGCCCCTCCAGGAAGTCGCATCAGGGCTGGGGGACGGCGCGAGCTGGCGCCTCGTGGATGTGGCCGATCCGGCCTCAGTGGATCAGCTCGAAAAAAGCCTGCGCGGGACTGACGTGTCGATCCTCGTCAACAACGCCGGGATCGCCGGACCTGTCGCGCCGCTGACCGACATCACGCCCGATGAATGGGACGAGGTATTCGACGTCAATGTCCGCGGCACATTTCTCATGTGCCGGGCGTTCCTGCCTTCGATGGTCAGCCGCGGCAGCGGAGACGTCATCAATCTCGCCTCGGTGTCCGGCAAACGGCCCCTCATTCGCCGGACACCGTACTGTGCCTCCAAGATGGCCGTGATCGGGCTCAGCTCGACCCTGGCATTCGAAGTCGGGCCGGCAGGCGTGAACGTCAACACCCTCTCACCGGGGCCAGTGGACGGGCCCCGGATGGACCGCAACTTCCGCCTCGAGGCCGAGCGGACCGGGGCGAGCTACGAACAGGCGCAGGATGTCTTTGTCTCCCGCGCCGCCCTGGGCCGGATGGTGACCGAAGGGGAGGTCGGCGCGGCGGTGGTCGCCATGCTCGGCATGCCCGGGCTTTGCGGTGCCGACGTGGACCTCTCGGGGGGGATGGTCGCATGAGGCCGCAACGGCGTCCCCTGCGCGAGCGTGTCCTCGCCGGCGAGCGGGTCTGCGGCGTCCTCCTCCGCATGCCCTCGGAAGAACTGGTCGAGATGCTCGCAGTGGCGGGGTTCGACTTCATCCTGATCGACTGCGAGCACGGGCCCTCAGATGCCGTACCCCTGCGCCAGCACATCGCTGCGGCGGCAATGCACGGCGCCGACGTCCTGGTCCGTGTCGGGGAAGGCGAAGACGCCCTGGTCCTGCGCGCGTTGGACAGTGGCGCTGCCGGGGTGGTTGCTCCGCACCTTGACAGCGCGGAGCAGGCGCGGGACGTCGTCGCCGCTGCACACTATCCCCCGCGCGGGCGCCGGGGCTTCGCGACCTATGGACGGGCCGGGTCCTACGGAGCCGTCAGCGGCCCGGAGCACAAGGCCAGGCTGGCCGAGGAGACCCTGGTGATTGGCATGATTGAGTCCCCCCTCGCGGTATCGGCGGTGGACAAGATCGTGGCCGTCGACGGGCTCGACGGGCTGATGCTCGGAGCCGCTGACCTGGCCGCGTCCAGCGGCCCCGGGGACCTGTCGGTGCCGGAATCTCGGGCGCGTGTCAACGAGGCGCTTGCCTCGGCCGGGTCGTTGAGGCTGGACCTCGTGGGCGACGCGGAGGCTGCTGCGGCAGCCTATGCCGATGGCGCACAGATGGTGGCGTACAACCTCACGCAGGCTCTTATGACGCAGTTTGCCGCGCTCTTGGAACCACGTCCAGTCCCCTCAACCTGACCAGCTCACAAGAGAATCGGCCACCCCGTCCCGCTGATTCATGCGGGGGCGGGGTGGCCGGTTCTTTTGGGTCCCTGCGGCAGCGTTCTGGACGTTGCTAGGCGGTCAGCCACGACCTGAGAAGCCGGCCCGCTTCTTCGGGGCGTTCCATGGGTGAAAGATGGCCGGCGTTGATGGAGGCCAGCCGCGCCCCCGGCACCGCCGCCGCGATGTCCTTATGGAACTGCGGCAGGCAGATCGCGTCGACCGACCCCGAGACGACGAGTACAGGCATTCGCAGCTCCGGAAGCGCAGATGACTCGTCGATCCTGGTGGCCTGCATGCGCAGCTGGGCATCAAGCCGTGCCCCGCCGGTATCATCACCCATGCGCAGTACACGTTCCACGAGGTCAGGATCCCGGTCCCGCGCCGGGCCGCTCAGGAGCGCGTCGAGGATCTCGCGCTGCAGGTCCCCGGGGCTGTCGTCGGCCGCAAGCCGGTCCCGCCATACACGCCAGCCCTTACGCTGCATCTCCGTGGGGGCCTTTGAGTTGGTCGACATGAGGCACAGGCGCGTCACACGTTCCGGGGCCCGACGGCACAGCGCCATGCTGACGATCGCACCGAGGGAGAGTCCGGCCAGGGCGAAGCGCTCCGGAAGGGTGTCCAGCAGGGCCTCGACCTGGCCGTCCACGCTCGGTTCGTCAAGGGTGGGCATGATTGACCCCTCCACCCCGCAGCCGGACCAGAGGTCGGCCGTGCAGTTCATGCCGGGGAGCAGGACCAAGGGAACGCGGAAGTCCGCCGTCGGTGACGGCGGACCCTCGGTGAATGGTTGCATGAGGTCTCTGTGCCCTCGCTCAGCCCTTGACGGAGCCGTCGCTCAGGCCGGCCACCAGGTACTTCTGGGCCACGAAGGAGATGGCGATGACCGGCAGGGTGAGCAGCATCGCCGCTGCCCCGGCTTGCTGGAGCATGGGAAGGGTTTGGCCAAGCTGCGTCGTGATGAAGACGGGCACGGTCTTTGATGACGTGTCTGTAAGCACGAGTGCGGTCAGGTACTCCTGGAAGGCGAAGAGGAAGACGAAGATCCCCGCCGTGAAGATGCCGGGCCGCATCAGCGGGATCATCACCCTGCGGAGCGTGCCCCACCGGGTGCAACCATCAATCATTGCCGCTTCGTCGAGCTCCTTCGGGATCTCAGCGAAGAAGTTCCGCAGGAGCCAGATGCTGAACGGCTGGTTGATGGCCACCAGGGCGGCCGCCAAGGCGAACGTCGTGTCATAAATCCCAAGCGATTTACTGATCTCGTACATGGGCAATACCACGGAGAAGCGCGGGAGCGACCGGAAGACGAGTGCCAGCAGCAGCAGGATTGCCGAAACATACCCCGGGAAGCGCGAGAGCGCATAGGCCGCCGGGATCCCCAGGACCAGCGCCACGATGGTCGACAGCACGGCCACCACGAGGGTGTTGATCAGGTACTGGGCGAAATAGGTCGTTTCCCACAGATCCTGGAAGGCCTTGAGGGTTGGCGTGTAGCCGGTGAGGACGGGAGGGTTGGCGAAGGCAACGTCGGTCGGTTTGGTGACCGAGAGCGCGGTCCAGATGAACGGAGCCAGCATGACTACGGCGGTCAGGATGAGCAGGACTGCAGAGATGCGGCTTGCGGCGGACCGCCGTCGTGCCCGAGGGGCCGGTTTGATGACGCTTCCGGCAGGGGCCTTGATGGTGTCAGCGATCATGCTTTGGCTTTCGCTTCCTTGAGGAGTCCCCGGATGAACGGGAAGAGGCAAACCAGGATGAGGAGGATGGCGAGCACGTTGATCGCGCTGCCGAGGCCAAGTTGCGCGGATCCGTCGCGGAACGCCGTGTCAAAGACGTAGAGCATGATCGATTCGTTGCCGATGGCGTCCGCCTGCGGGGACAGCGGAATGAGATTGTCAAAGGTGCGCAGCACATCCATGATGGTGATCAGGCACACGAAGCCCAGGACACCCCGGATGGTGGGGATGATGACGTACAAGTGCGTCTTTCTCCCCGATGCGCCGTCGATGAGGGCCGCCTCGCGCAACTCTTTGGGCACGCCCTGCAGGCCAGCAAGGATCATGAGCATGGAAAACGGCAGCAGGTGCCACACAGTGTGTGCGATGACCATTATCCGGTTTGGCCACGTTTCCGTGAACCACAGGATGTTCTGGCCGGTGAGCGCCTGGATGACGTAGTTCACCGCGCCACCAAAGTTCTGGTCGAACAGCCAGGAAAACGAGACCGCACCGACGATGTTCGGCAGTACGTAGGCAACGAGCATGGCACCGAGGATGTAAGGGCGGAGCTTTCCAAGGCCATTCATCCCGGTGGCAATCAGGTAACCCAGCACGAGGATCGTTGCGGTCACGATGACCGTCAGCAGCAGAGTGAAAAACACTGCGCGCCCCAAGCGGGGATCGCTCATTGCCTGGGCGTAGTTGGACAGCCCGATGAAATCCCCCGGGGATCCGTATTCCACTTTTTGGAAGCTCCATTGAATGGTGCGGACCAACGGAACCACCAGAAGGCCCAACATCACGAGCAGGCTGGGGCCCATCAGTAGCGCGAACTCGCGTCTACGCATCGTTCAATTCCTCTCGATTGTGTCGAGTATGTCAGCGGTGTTCGGCCGTGGCCGGCGGACTGCTGGGCAGTCCGCCGGCCACGGCGCGCCGTCAACTGCCCGCTATGGTCTTTTCAGCGATGCTCTGCATCTGTTGCATGCCCGCTTCGATGTCCAGTTGGCCGGTGATGACCTGGACCACAATGGGCCGGATGGCGTTGGTGACCGGAGCCGCCGACGGGTTCCCCGGCGTCGGCATGGACTTGCCGAGCGTGGCGTTCGCTGCCGCAGCGTACTTCGAGCTGTCATCGCTGACCATGCCTTCCCGGGCGGGGTAGGCGGCCGGCACGGAAGCCTTCGAGGCATCCTCGCTGACAGAGGCCGCCATCATCTGGAAGAGCATGTCCTTGTCCAGCTTGGTGTTCTTCGGGATCGACCAGCCATCCACCGAAAGTCGGCTGTAAAGGTACGGAGCGCCGCCTTCGACAGCGGGGGGAGCGGCGAACGCAAACTTGTCCGCGAGCTTCGTGTTGGCCGGCAGTGTGAGGTCGTTCATGCGGCCTGAGAACATGATAGCCATCGCCGCAGTACCGTTGAACATCTGCTGCTGGACCTTTGGCTGGTCAAACGTCGTCACCTGGGGATCCATGTAGGGCCGGAGGGACTTCATCCCCTCCAGCGCCTTCCGCGACTCGTTGGACGCAAACTGCGGCTTGCCGGACGAATCCAGGAAGTCCTTGCCGTTTGAGTTCATCGCCGCCTGGTAGTTCGTTGTGATGTCGGCGGTTGCGTTCAAAGGCAGGGCGATCGGATACTTGATCTCTCCCTTTGCCTGGATGGCTTTCGCGGCGTCAATCATCTCCGCAAATGTAGTGGGCGGCTTGAGCCCCAGCGAATCGAAGACGTCCTTCCGGTAGGCGAGCACGTACATCTGTGCCTGCATGGGAAGCCCGTAGAGCTTGCCGTCGTAGGACATCGCCGAGCGCATTTGTTTGCTCAGTGCGTTGAGCTTGTACTTGTCGGCGTACTTGGCGACGTAGTCATCGAGCGGTTCAATATTGCCCTTCGCGGCGAAGCCGGGAACGACGAAACCGTAGGTCTCGAGGACATCGTAGCTTCCCGAGCCGCCGGCGAGGCTCGCCGTCGTCTTGGTGACCTGGCCGCCGAAGTCGATGGGGTCGTGCTTGAGCGTGACTTTGTCGCGCGTGCAGCTCTTGACCATCGTGTTGGTAAACGGATCGATCGCCGACGAGTTGTAGGCAAGGACGTTCACGGTCGTGTCGGCAGTGGGCATCGTGTAGTCGCATGCCACGGCCGTCGCGTCCTGGGCCCCGCTGCGCGAACCTGCGCCGCATGCCGTGACGCCGGCGAGGCTGGCCACGACGGCGAGCGCCGCGGCGCCCGTCCGGAGGTGTTTGTGGAATCGCATGATATTTAGTCTCCTGTGCTGTGCTGTGCTGGCGGGAGTGGGGCAACTTTGACCCACTCTGGATGTTTATACGTATGTATGCCTAGGGTGCTGCCACAAGGCCGCTCGCGTCCGGCGCACGGATGAGGTCGAGGCGAAGCTGGGCGCTGTCCCGGTGGGCCGGCATCTGTTCGAAGTCGGCGATGGTCACCACCGGCCCGGCCTGCGCCACGGTGGCCTCCCGTGTGGCGCGCTGGTAGGTGAGCTGCTTGAGGAACCGGGCCACCGACAGGCCCTCGGTGTAGCGGGCACCACGGCCGGTGGGCAGGACGTGGTTGGTGCCCGACATGCCCTTGTCGGCGTAGGCAACTGTGGACCACTGGCCAAGGAACAGCGATCCGTAGTTCCGGAGGTTGTCGAGGTAGTAGTCGGGGTCCGCCGTCAGGATCTCGAGGTGCTCGGGGGCCAGGGTGTCCATGACTTCGATGGCTGTTTGGGGGGAGTCTGCAACGTAGATCGAGCCCCAGTCGCGCCAGGCGGCGCCCGCAATCTCGCCCGTGGCGAGTCCCCGGAGCTGCCGTTCGATCTCGATCTCGACCTCGGCGGCGAGGCGGTGCGAGGTCGTTACCAGGCATGCCGGGGACGTGGGCCCATGCTCGGCCTGCGCCAGCAGGTCCGCCGCAACCATGGCGGCGCTGGCGGTGTCGTCCGCTATGACTGCCACTTCGGAGGGACCTGCAAGGACGTCAATGCCCACCGTTCCGTAGAGCTGCCGCTTGGCTTCGGCGACATACGCGTTTCCGGCGCCGACGATCATATCCGCCGGGCTGGCGTCGAGGAGGCCGAAGGCCATCGCGGCAAGGGCCTGCACGCCGCCCAGGGCGAAGATGCGCTCTGCTCCGGACACCCGGGCAGAGTAGAGGACGGCCGGGTGGACCTGACCGTTTTTGGAGGGCGGGGTGCAGGAGACGATGTTCGGCACGCCCGCCGCCCGAGCGACGCCCACGGTCATGAAGGCGCTGGCGAGCAGGGGGAACCTTCCGGCCGGCAGGTAGGCGCCCACGGTGCCGACCGGGACGTATTTCTGGCCGCAGACGACGCCCGGGATGACTTCGTCCTCGAAGTCTGTCAGGCGCGCCCGCTGCATGTGGGCGAAGCGCTGCGTGCGCTCGGCGCCGGCGTCTAGCGCTTCCCGCAGGTCGGCGGGGAGGTCTGCGGTGAGCTTGTCGGCGTCGGCAGGGCTGATTTCAAACGCCGTGCCGCCCTTCCAGCCATCGAGCCGTTCGGCGTAGTCGCGCACGGCTTCGATGCCCCCGGCTTCGATCGTGGAGAGCATGGCGGAGACGGTGGAGATGACCTTTGGGTCGGACTGCGCAGCCACATCCGGACGGTTCGGTTCGCGGACGACGGTCACGGCGCCGGAGAGGCGCGATTTATCTGCATAAGTTAGGTGCATACGTATACAGTAATGATTCAGGGCACCTGTGACAAGAGGCACATCAATGCGATTGCGGCCCGCTCCTCCGGCGGCAGGCCTGCCCGCCGTTAGTCCATCGATTGTCCTGCCGCTTGCCCGAACGCACCCCGCCCGGCCCCCGGGCTCAGGAACGCGGGGCCGGCCGCCAGGTTGCCGGGTCGATGCGGCCACCGTAGACGGGCAGCTCGATGGCAGGCTCTCCGGGCTGGAACTGGGACCACATGCGGGTCACTCCAGCAGTGCCCTCCGCCCGCACCCGGTCGACAGCACCGAGGTCCAGGTTTGCCGCCAGCCGCATCGGCGCCGCGTCGGGCGCCTCCGCGATGACGGCGCCCTCGGGATCAACGATGATGCTGCGGCCTTCCCCGGTCGGGCCGCCGCAGTTGACGCTCACGACAAAAACCTGGTTCACGATGGCGTTCGCCCGGGCAAGCACCAGTTCGAGGGCGCGGTCCGGCGTCGTCGTCTTGACGACGTTGAGGATGACGTCGGCACCCATCCAGGCCAACTGGCGGGTAGCCTCCGGGAACCAGGCGTCATAGCAGATGTTCAGTCCCACCCGTCCTGCCCCGCCGAGGTCGACGACGACAAACCGGTCGCCGGGATCGTACGGCTCGTGCGGGCGCCAGGGAAAGATCTTCCGGTAGCTTCCTGCGAGTTCGCCTGAGGGCGACAGCACCACCTGGGTGTTGAACAGCTCGCCGCGCGGCCCGGTCTCGCACAGGCTTCCCGGGACGAGCCAGACGCCCAGCCTCCGCGCCAGGTCCGCAAGGCCCACCATGCGGGGTCCGTCGAGTGGCTCGGCGGCGGCGCGGAGAGCGTCGGTCCGGTGGCGATCGGGAGAGCCGTCGCCGAAGAGATGAAGCTCGGGAAACACCAGGAGCTTCGTGCCCGGATTGCTCTCCAGAGCCCTGGCGGCCTCATCGGCAAAGGCTTCAAGGGGAGCTCCGATGAGCTGCGGCGGAGCCTGCACGGCGACGAGGGAAAGATTGCGTTGCACGGGGAACCTCGATTCATTTGCTGCAAGAGCTCGGCGAATCATCGTTGATCCGCCGAGGGGCACGGTGCGGGCAAGCGCACACTTCGAAGGGAGCGACTGAGACAACAGCAGGTCCAGTCGAAAGTCTAAGCCTTGATCCACCGACGTTGGCGGCGCGTCACCCTGACGCCCGATTAGGAACGGGAAGAACAGGTTGCTGGTACGGCCCGCAAGGTCCGTGAGAACCTGGACGCCCGCCACGGTGCACCGGCGCCGGAGCAGGCTCCGGAAGCCGTCAACGAGGCGTTGAAGGACATTGCCGCACGCCGGGAGTCAGAGCGCTCCACCGGCGAAGCTGCCGGCGGGGACGCCAGGAAGTCGTGGCAGGAACGGTTGGCAGCGGCACAACAAAAACGGCCCGCGGCCAGCAACGACTTTGCCGAGAAGTTGGCCCAAATCCGAAAGGCCCAGGAAGAACAGGCCGCGGAGCAAGCACGGCGTAAGGCTGCACACCGCGGCCCCAGCGCCGGACCCGACCACGGACGCCGCGGCCCCACCCTGTAGTGACGCGTCCAGCACTTTCACCTGCGGCTCCGCCCACAGAAATACGCTCAGTCAGCGGGACCGGGACGAACTTCAGCACTTCCGTGTGGCTGCGGGGAGTTTATTGATGTATCCGAGTTTTATTAGAAATCAATAAAGTGAGATAACTCTTGTAAGATCGTTCATATGGACCCCGTGGACAATCCCTACACCCCGAATGCAGGTGCCACTCCGGAGATTGTCATTGGGCGTGACGAGTTCCTGGAGGACTTCCGCGTGCTCCTGCGCAGACTCGACCGAGGCCGCACCAATCAGTCCATGATCGTGACCGGACTTCGAGGTGTTGGAAAGACCGTTCTGCTAGGAGAGTTCCGCCAGATAGCCGAGGAGTTCAGGTGGAAGGTCCTCGAACTCGAGGCCAGCAAACATGATGACGACCATTTTCGCCAGACCATATACTCACAGCTTCGGGCGGCGCTCTACCAGATTTCTCCAAAGGCAAAATGGGGAGACAAAGCCAGGAAGGCCGCCCAGGTCCTGCAGTCCTTCAGCCTTTCCATCGATCCTTCGTCCGGTGCCCCCACCTTGTCGCTGGATGTTGATGCTGCAGAGGGATTCGCGGACCACGGTAATCTCACCCTTGACTTGACTGACGTACTGGTCGCTATAGGGGAGGCCGCCAAGGAACACGGGACGGGATTGGTCCTGCTGTTCGACGAGGTCCAGTTCCTGAGTCAAACTCAGCTGGAAGCCGTGATCCAGGCGATACACAAGTCGGTGCAAAGGAGGCTCCCGGTAACGTTCGTCGGTGCAGGATTGCCCCAGATCGCCGAGCTGGCCGGGGACGCAAAATCCTACGCTGAGCGACTCTTCAAGTTTCCAAAGATCGGATCCCTGGATTTCGAAGATGCAAAGAAAGCCCTGGCGGAGCCCGCACACGTCGAGCACGTGCACTTCAACGACGACGCGCTTGTCCGGGCATTCGAACTGACGGAAGGCTACCCATACTTCGTGCAAGAGCTGGGGTATCAAGTATGGGCGGTTGCCGACGGTGACGTCATCACGCTCGAAGATGTTGAGGACGCGAAAGACGCATACGAGGCAAAACTGGACTCCTCGTTCTTCCGGGTCCGGCTGGACAGAGCTACACAGCTTCAGATTGCCTACATGCGTGCCATGGCGCAGCTCGGCCCCGACTCCCAGAAGGCCGCGGATGTGGCCGGAGTCATGGGGCGTGAATCCACCCAGCTGGCCCCCACCCGGTCAGAGCTCATCAATATGGGATTGTTGTACACTCCCTCGCACGGCTACGCCGGATTCACGGTGCCCCACTTCGACCGATTCATGCTTCGGGCTGTGCCACAGCTGGACGTCCCCCCGGTGCAAAAGAGACGCACGAAGCCGAAGAAGTAAAAGCCTGTTCCAGGTCCTGTGCGGGCGATGATTTTCAGCGACACTCGGTTTAGTGCGGTCAACGAACTATTTCGTCATCGAACTTAAGACCGGAAAGTTCCAGCCGGAATACCCGGCAAGCTCAACCTTTTCATCGCCCTGGTCGATGACAAACTCCGCCGCGAAGCCCACGCCGTCACCGTCGGGATCCTGATCTGCGGCACCAAGAACGACCGCAGCGTCCGGTGCAGCCTCGGCCGCTCCACATCACCCATGGCCGTCGCGGCGTACACCTACGACAAGCTTCCTCCGGCTGAGCAACAGGCACTCCCCAACGAGGGGCATGTCGTCGCCGCACTCGAATGGACGGAACCGGACCCGAACCAATAGAACTGTTTCGGGCGTTCACAGGTAGTCCTAAGGTGCAGGGATGCATAATGTACCGAAGCTCCGGTCAACCGCTATTTGACCGGAGCTTCGCCAATTGAGGCCGCGGCCAGCCAGAAGACTCCGGGACGGGAGCACCCCACGCTGCGTGTCACCCTCGCGATAGATAGACCCGAAAGCGCCGGGTACGGGAACATCGGCGAACCGGTGTACGTTGCAGTCTCGTCAGAAACGAACACGAAAATCAGAATGAGAATCACCAAAGTGGCAACCGATTACGACGAAGTCCGTT
This sequence comes from Micrococcaceae bacterium Sec5.7, assembly GCA_039636785.1. Classification (NCBI taxonomy): domain Bacteria; kingdom Bacillati; phylum Actinomycetota; class Actinomycetes; order Micrococcales; family Micrococcaceae; species Micrococcaceae bacterium Sec5.7. Next base: position 1,089,541 of record CP144169.1, read on the forward strand.
CCGACGTCAAGGAATCCCAAGACCGTTCGCTGGAGGCATTGCAGTCTGCCAATGCCCCGGATGCCCGCAGCGTCGTCAGTGAACTGGAAGAAGCCGATGCGCTTGATGAGGGACTTACCCCCGGGGGAGAGATCGTCGCTGAGGAGCTCATCGTTCAGGTCATTCCTCAAGCCGCGGACGAGTTCACCTGCTATTTCTGTTTTCTCGTTCGACACCGGTCCCAACTGGCGCGCGAAAGCAACGGCCACTCTTACTGCATCGAGTGCGAAGGCTAGCAGCCCTCCTGTGACGGAAGATTGTGACGAGGGCGCTGCGGAGTAGCAGTTCCGAAGGGCAGAGAAGGGTTACGCATTCGGACAACGGTTGTCGCCCGGCTGAGCAGATGGGCGGCGATCTCGCATTCCAGGCCACAGCCACGACTTTGTCATATGCGCTGTTATCGGCAATCGCGACGCCGTACATCCGGCGTCGAACAGGAGACGGATTCCGGTACCGCCCAAGGGAGCCATGACGTATGCGCGCCACACAATCGAAACTGATGGGCCGAACCTGCGGTCAGTGCTGCCGATGACACGCCCGCCTGTTGCATTACCCTGCTTTTGGTAGCTTGTCCGCCAAGGTGGACACTGCTTCCAGAGCCTTCTTGATGTGTTCTCCGTCCAGGCTTTCTGCCTGCGTTGATCCCCTATGGTCCTCCCAGGCGCGCCCGAACGTCCTTTGGAGGAATGCCACTTTGGCTTCCTCCGCAACCTTCCGATCCTCTATGTCCGAGAGATAAGGGCCGATTGCTCGCAGCTCCAGCTCTGTACGCTTGTAGGCGCGCGAAGTCGCTTGGGCATGCTGGCCGCGACGAATGAGGATCGCTGCAACACCACCCAGCGCCAGGGACAGGGCTAACTTCAAGGACAGCCATGTCCAGTTGAACTCGCCTCGTTCCCAAAAGGCAACGATCGCAACGTAGACCAGCCAGCCGACTCCGGCCACGGAGAGTGCGATACCTGTCCAGAACGCGTGATTACCCGACTGCAGCTCTTCTTTGGCAGACGTCTTGAAGTTCTCGGCCAGAATGTGTCCCGTGGTTTGACCTGCTGCTACATCGGTCTGATCTCCTAATGCCTGAATGTGCTGTAGCACGGCGGCGCTATCTACCTCCGCTGCCTTGATGGCTTCGAGGTGGGGATGCGCGAGTTCCACGAATTCCTGACCTTGGCCCTTCAGCCATGCCGTAAATTCGGTTCCGCGATTCTCTTGGGCGGCGCGGAAGTTTTCTGCTTGATTCGTCAAGGCCTGCTGCATCACTGCCTGATCAGACGTGATCGTCGTCTGCATAGCTGCTAGCGACTGCTGGGCCTGGGCGAGTGTTTGCCCGAGATCTTGAACGCGTCCCTCCAATGCTGCCTGGTTTTTCGCGGAAGCTTCTTCGGTTTCCGCTAGCTTTTGCCTAAGGGCAGTGTTGGCTTCCCGATACGAGCCGATCAGGGTTTCGTATTCCAGTTTGGCCTGTTGCGCCAGCCTGGCGCTGGGGCTTTGGGGCTTTGGGGCTTGTGCCACCCTCCCGCGGTTTGCAGCCATGCTTCCGCGTAGACGACAGCCTGCCCTTCCTGGCCAGGATTGCTGCGAGCGTTACTCAGATAGCTAACCGAGTTCTGCCACTGCTCGTCTGCTTGTCGCAACTGCTCAAGAGTGAACAGCCGAGAATCTACCGCCTTGTACGATGCCAACAGCCCGGTCAGGAACCGGATGCGTTCAAATGCAGTGACTTGGCTTTCACTCATGGCGGGTTCCAAGGTGGCCAAAACGTTCGAGACCTGATCCGGTTTCTCCCAAATTGGATGGTTTTCGAACTGGTTTGTCTCCACGGCCCCTCTTTTCTCTGAATGATTGCTACCGCAGGCTATCAACCAGTCATACGCCGTATTCGTTTTGGCACTGCCGCTACCCCTGGCCAACTTCGTCATGACCAAGCAATTGCCCAGCCACGTGCCTGCTAGCGGTTCCCGCAGCTTGATCGCTCTGGGCTGGCAACGCTCCATGCGGCCGCCTAAGCTGAGCTGCCGCGGAGTTCTCGGACAGTGGGCCCTCTTAAAATGGGGGTCTACTGAAAGTAGAGATCAGCATGACTGCAGCACGACGGCGTTTCACCCAGGAGTTCAAGGACGAGTTGTGCCGTGAGGTGATCAACACGTCCAAGCCCATGAAGGACGTGGCCACCGCATACGGCGTCGGCCCCGAGACTCTGCGCACCCAAAAAACTGAGCCCGCCAACCTGAATTCGGTCGTGAAGATGTGCCGCTGGTTGGGCGTCTCAACCTCCGGTTTCTACCACTGGCTGACCCGCCCGCAATCGGCGACGTCCACCCGGCGCAAGGCACTGACAGCGCGGATCCAGCACTATTTTGAGGAGTCCGAAGGAACCTACGGGTATCGCCGAATCCATGCCGACCTCGCCGCGGAACAGATTGAATGTTCGCCCGAACTCGTGCGGCAGGTCATGCGCCAGGAGGGCCTCCTGGCCTGCCAGCCGCGGCCATTCCGGGTCACAACCGAAGCCGACGCGTTGGCCGCGGACAACATGCCCGACCTCGTCAAGCGTGACTTCACCGCCACGCGTCCCGGGGTGAAGTTCGTCGGCGACATCACTTACATCCACACCTGGCAGGGGTTCATCTACCTGGCCACCGTCATCGACTGCTACTCGAAGAAGGTCGTCGGCTGGTCCATCGCCGATCACATGCGCACCGAACTCGTCACCGACGCCCTCAACAACGCCGCCGCAACGACCCTGATTGAGCCCGACGCGATCTGGCACTCCGACCGCGGCAGCGTGTATACCTCGGCCGGGTTTCGGGCCTTGGTGACCAGTCTGGGGATGCGCTCATCAATGGGCCGCACGGGCGTGTGTTGGGACAACAGCATGGCGGAGTCTTTCTTCTCGATGCTCAAAAATGAGCGCGTCTACCGGACCGTTTACGCGACCAAATCACAAGCTCGCAGCGACGTTATCCGCTACATCGAGGGGTTTTACAACAGTCGACGCCGGCACTCCGCGCTCGGTTACCGACGGCCTAACGAAATCCACTATGGTTATCAACAGCCAGCCCTGGCAGCGTAGAAGAATCCATTAATTCCGCTGTCCGAAATCCCCGCGGCGGCTCAAACAGTCGAAATCCGCCAACACGGCCGCACCATCAGAACCGGCACAGTCGAAGACGCCATGCCCGACGCCTCAGCCCTCTGGCTCGCCGCCGACGGCGTCCAGCCGCGCGCCCTGTACGAAGCCGCCCTGAAATACGAAGCCTGGGTCGAACCCCGGCAACTGGCCGAGACCAGCTGCTACCGGATGTCATCCTCCCTGCTGTACCCGGACGGCCAGGAACAACCACTACCCCGGTAGCCCGGATACGTCGGCCACGGGCTCCCCCAAAGCCCCCCGGACCTTTCGCCGCATCGCTTCACCGCAATGGCAAAGACACCGGAACAAGCCTCCTGCAGCGCATCGTCATCTGCTGCAGGAACCGGAAACGCCCGCCCGGGGGTAACACGGGCGGGCGTTTTCCTCCGGCGAGCAGCTCGCGGCGCAGGTGGCGGTGGCCGCTCTGGAGGACCTTCGGCTGCTGCTGGCCGATCTTCAGAAACGGGAAGACGTGGCCTCGGCCCGATCCTCCATCTATGCAGAAGTGTTCAAGCGAAGCACCGCGCGGTACCACGACGGAATTCCCGAGAGGACCGCGGCGGTAGCGTGAGCTGGCCGCGTGAAGAGGCTACGCTCGGCGCCGCAAGCGATTGGAAGACCGCCGTCCTCGGCCGCCCCACCTTGACATGGGCGCCGGGCTCCCGGTGGATTGCAAACGGTTGATCGCTTGGACCCGGCCCCGCGGACTTGTCGACCTGCCGGAAGGTGAGGACCCGCAGCCCGGTGCTGGTCTCATCCCCTGAAGGCAATGGCTGCAGGTCGCGGGCGCATCCTTGCCTGTCCCGATGACGGCGACGTCTTTCGCGTCCGGGCTTCGTGCAACCTTCGACGAATCGGCTGGCTCGTCTTGATAAAGGATCCTTTGATAGGACGTAAGGCTCTGTCTCCCAGGCGCTCATATCCACTTCATGGACGGGCGCCGTGCCACTCAGTGCTGTTCACCCTCTAAGTGGCGTCTTGGGACGGCGGACTTCCGGCGGACGACGGCGGGGCACTCTGATGTCGTCATGTTGCGTCGCCGGGAAGCGTCCAATCAAAGTCACGGGGACGGAGTTGCCGGTCTTCTGGATTGAAGTCAACGATCCTGAAGTCTCCCGTCTCAGGCTCCACTTCGCCGTCCACTAACCGCATCCCGGACCACACGCCCATCACGCAAAGTCCAGGATACTGGCGTGCGTGATCGACCTCATTGCGCGTGACTATAACCGAGTCTCCTCTACTCTGGGTGCCTTTCGCTTCAAGGTAGATCCGTTCAGCACCCCTGACCGCTTCAGCGTCGTAGGGGCGATTTTGCCGGGTGTCTGTAACGGTCCAGCCGCGGTCTCGGTAGTAGCGCATCAGGCGATCCTGTGCAGCATTCTCAATCGCCCTGCGGACCTCGGCGTCCATTTGCAGCCCTTGGCCCCCCGGACCGGGTAAATCCCACGCCTCAGGTAGGTCCGCGTCTACCACTCCGGCCATCTCAGGGTCCGGGCCATACGAAATTGAGTTCCTGCTGCCAGGCGCGTATTCGACCTGCGTTCCGATTAGGGCTTGGTGAATGGAATGTCCGGCTGGCAGGACGCGGCCGATGAGAGCCTTTTTTGGCGCCCGTGTGTTACCTACCAGGATCTCGTGATCCGGGTCCTTGAGTTCCGCGACCAGCACGACCCGGCCTTGGTAGTTGAGTGCTGCCCAACGCTCATCTGAGATACTCCTCGCGCTCAGAAACCAGTCACCCCGATTGTTAGCCCAGAGCCGCTCCGGTGTTGCCTCAGGGTCGTAGCCGTACCAATCACGTCCAAGCGGATCATCGCTATCGGCGGTCTGTCGGTCGCTGAGCCTGATGTTGATAACCATGAATCGAGTATCGCCTACCGATGTCAGCGACCCGCGCACGACGGCGGCTGGTACCCGGTGCCGCGCCTGAACCCGGCCGGCGTCTGTCCCGTCGTCCGCTCCTGGGCGCCCCTCCCCTACCGATGGGCAGAAACGACTATTTCCTGGTTCTGACCGGACTTGATTCCGACATTGTGTTCTGACCGTGAAATCCGGTGCACAGTGGCCGGCATTCAGGAAGCTGCCCCTAGTACTACAGTCGCTTTTGTAGGGCCGAGTTTCGGGCCCGGTAGTGGTGCCGTTTGGCGGTTTGCTGGTGTTTTCGGCGCCAGCGGGAGCGTTTGAGGGTGTGTTCCGGGCAGGGCGGCTGCGCCCAGACCAGATGGGTGAGCAGGTGCCTGATTTCGGGCAGAGTGAGGGCTATGAGCTCGCTGCTGGCGGGATGGGAGCCCCCTTTTTTGACCGGGTGGCGGTGAGGAAGGCGTGGGCGAGCATGGAGAGGGTGATGTGCCGGTGCCAGCCCGTCCATTGCCTGACCTGGTAGTGGTCCAGCCCGGTCTCGCCTTTGGAGGTCTGGAAGGTTTCCTCGATCGCCCACCGGGCGCCGGCGACCCGGACGAGTTCGGCCAGCCCGATGCGCTTGGGACCGTGACAGATGTAGTACGCCAGGTCCGTCGGATCGGCCAGGGAGCGCCGGGCGAGGAGCCAGTGCTCACCTTTCGGGTCGTTGCCGCCGTTGATCCGGGCCCTGGCCCAGGCATAGCGGCGGTCCCCCTTGGCGCCGGCCCCGGCGGACCGGGTCCGCCACGCCCGCCCTGACAGGGATCCGATCAGCTCATCGGCACGGAACTCGCTGCCGAGGGCGCCGGTTTTGGCAATGACCCGTTGGTTCATCGGCACCGCGAGCACATACGAAACATTGCGCTCCTGCAGCGTGGTGCGCAGTCTGGCGTGCTGGCCGTCGACCGCGTCCCCGGTCACCCACCGCGCGGGCACCCCGGCGTCCAGGGCGCGGGTGATCATCGTGATCGCCAGTTCAGGCTTCGTGGCGAAGGCACGCTCCGCCGGGATGCCGGAGGCCGCGCACCGGTCCCGGTCGTCCGTCCAGGCCTTGGGCAGGTAGAGTTCCCGGTCCAGGAACGTCCGGCCAGCCGGCGTGGCGTAGGTCAGGAACACCCCGATCTGGCAGTTCTCGACCCGGCCGGCGGTCCCGGAATACTGCCGCGCCACCCCGGCCGAACGGGTGCCCTTCTTCAAAAATCCCGTCTCATCCACGATCAGAACGCCGTCGGCGCAGCCGAGATGATTCACGACGTAGGAGCGCAGGTCATCGCGCAGCCCGTCCGGGTCCCAGTCCGTGGTTGAGAGCAGCCGCTGCATCCGGTCCGGTATCGCCTGACCGGCCCGCTCCGACAGGGTCCAGGAATTCTTCCGCTCCTCGGCCGAGAGCAAGCCCTTGAGATAGGGGCTTGAGGACCAATGCTCGGAAAAGTCACGCTAAGCCTGTGGGGGCCGGATAGTTGTGGTCTTGGTAGGTATGCAACGGGATCGTCCGCTAAGGCCGGTCGGAGCTGATGTTATGCCGGGTCACGGGTGCTGGCGGTGGGGCGCCGTCCGATGCTTGTTTTGTTGAGGTGGCCATAGATCGTGGAGCGCGGGACCTGAAGCAGGTCGGCAATGCGTTGAACGGTATGGCCCGCCGCCCAGGAGCTGCGCCGAGTTCCCGGTCATCGACACCTTCGAACTCACCGCAACGGGGACAACCAGCTGATCGACGGCGCCTGGGATGTTGATGGTAACGCGGTCGGCCAGGACATCATCGACGCCGCCAGCCACGAGGCCTTCCACTGCCAGGAGCACGACGACTTCGCCGTCATCATTGCCGACCGGAACGTGAGCGTCGCGGAAGCAATCAGTTTCCGGCCCGGCAGTTGACCGGTATATGGGGAAAGGTCGGTCCTGAAGGGCGGGCCTTTTCGACTCTGCGTTAGAGCCCCGGAAATTACGTCTGGTCAACGTTCGAATTTAGCTATACATTTCATACACAAGGGGGAAACCATGAAAACTTCTGCATACGGGCAGTTGGCGGTATTTTCGATCTTTCTGCTCCTGGCATCCACATCCTGCGGTAATTCAGGAGCCTCCGGACCAGCCCAGGGCGCGAATTCAACAAGTTCCCCGCCAGTGACAAGCTGTGACCGAGCGCAGCCATTGGGCTGCGATACATACGCTTCCATCTCCGGCGTTGATGCCGGATCGAAGGACATGCCATGGGTGACTGAGAAGCCGCTCAAAATGAACTTCGCCATGATGAACGGCACAAGGACCATGGTCATAGTCACGCCCTGCAACGCCCTCAACGTGCCGGTTACCGTCACGGATTCGCTCATCACCCCTGACGCCAACTCCATAGCCGGGGGAGCTAAGGGATGCCTCGGCGCTGACGGCGATCACGAAGAGTGGGTCAGGAAGTTCCTCAGTCAGCCCATCACATATTCGCAGGCAGGCATGAAATACACACTCAAAAACGAGATAGGAACCGTCGAATTCAAAAGGGACACCACTTCCGGCTAATGCCTGTCGGTGAAGCCAAACCAACTATTTAGGTCTGAGTTTTTGATCAAATAAGAAGCACAACCATTTTGATGGGGGAAAAATGACTCATACATCCATGCCCAAAATCCTGCGAGGCAGATTTGCGGCGTCCTTTGCTCTTGCAGCCATCATCGTAGGCACGGCGGCCGTGGGTCCGGTGGCCGCGGCGGATGATCCCGCTTCTGTAGGGGGGAGTGCGGAATTTGTCAAGGCGAATGAGGCCAGTGGGAGTTAGGCTGCTGCTTTTGTTTCGTTTTTCTCGGCTGGTTTGTTGATCCATGCCGTGTCGGGGATGACCAGGATTTTGGGGTCCTTCCTGGTGGCGAATCGTTCGGGGTTCCTCTGGCGTGCTGCGGCCAGGGTTTTCGAGCGCTCGACGGCTTTGCCGGCGGCAAGGCCGTAGTGGACATCTGCGGGGGTGTTCAGGCCTATTCCGGTGTGGCGATGAGTGTGGTTATACCCGTCGACGAAGGACGCAATGAAGGTCCTCGCATCGGGCAGCGAGCCGAAGCGTTCAGGGAACACGGGAGCGAACTTCAGCGTCTTGAACCACGCCTCGCTGTACGGGTTGTCATTGCTTACCCGGGGCCGAGAATGCGACCGGGTGACCTCCAAGTCAGAGAGCAATGCGGCAACCGTTTTACTCGTCATGGACGTCCCACGGTCGGCGTGGACGATCTCCGGGATGCCGTGAATGCCGAAGATCTCCTTCATCATCTCCACCGCCAGCTCCCCGGACTCATGGGCGTGGACGTAGGCTCCGACAATGTAGCGGGAGTAGATGTCGATCATGACGTAGCAATCGAGGTATTTCCCCTTCACTGGACCGGCGAGTTTGGTGATGTCCCAGGAGTAGACCTGGCCGGGCCCTGTCGCGATGAGTTCCGGAATCGTCCTGGGGGGATGGCGTGCCTGCCGGCGGCGTTCCTTGACCTGGCTGTTCTCGGCCAGAACCCGGTAGAACGTGGAGATTGAACACAAATAGATCCCCTCGTCCAGGAGCTGGGCGTAGATCTGGACCGGCGGCAGGTCCACGAATCGCTCCGAATTCACCGTGGCCAGGATCCGTGCGCGTTCGGCTGGGCTGATCTTGTTCAGTGGGGCCGAGGCGGGCATCAAATCGGTCACCGGTGTCCGGGGCTTACGGGTCGCTGTGGCCCTCGATATCCCGGCCAGGAGGGCCGCTTCCCTGGTTGGAATGTCCGCCTTTGTAAGGTCGGTATAGGCTCTGGTCAGGGTTTCTTGTACCAGGGCTGTTGTTCCGCGCTTTCGGAGATATCCTCCAAAAGCTGTCGTGCTTTTTCCATAATCGATAACGCAGCTTCCGTCCGTGCCAGCTTGCGTTCACTCACCTCCAGCTGCCGGCGTAGACGAGCGATTTCTGCTTGTTCAGCAGTGAGTTTGCCGATCGTCTCACCGGGCTTTTTGCCCTCGAGCACGCCGGCATCACGGAGCTTGCGCCACTCGGTGATCTGCGAGGAATACAGGCCCTCGCTCCGCAGGTAGGCTCCGCCGCCGGTGCCGTCATCACAGGCCTGCTGGTAGGCGTCCAGGTGGGCTAATTTTTGTGCCGGAGTGAACGACCTTCGAGGACTCGGGCCACCGGCGCGGGGGCCAGGATTACTCATGGACCCATCTTCCCGCACCGGGGAAATTGTGGAGATAGACATTAGTGATGTTCCTGATTCTCGCCCTACGAATTAGACGAAGTTGCTATGAGGTACTGGCCTCACCCAACCCTGACACGTAGGGGTGCCGATGCCAGCGACGCCTACATTGCAAGCGTCGGCACGGCAGCCGTCGAACATCAAGAAACCTTGATGAAGTTCAAGTCGTGAGTGCTGGACCAGCCGGGCATTGCTGACTCCGGCTACCTTGACCAGATCAACGATGCATCACTTTTGTCAACGACTGTTCTGTGGCACGGAAACTCGGACATGCGGGGGCAGGTCCTCGCCGAAGCCAAACGCCGGGGTATTGCGGTGAGCGTCAGCGATCGACCCCAGTCAATGGCGGAGATCAAGGCCATCTCCGCCAGAATTTGGGCCAATGAAGCCAAGCTCAAGAACGCAGGATTTCAGCTCGCTGACGTCGTCGGGCTTCAGCTCGACAGTCCTTCTATCACCGTAGAGGGAACATATACGGCCAGCGAAGGAGCTGCCGCACCAAAGGTGAAGGCGATAGTCGACACTGCATCCGGCACGGCGGTAAGTGTGAAGGGCGGTGTCGAGGCTAGGCCGACAGCTGCCGTCCGTTCTAACGACTGGGCGCCCTTCAATGCGGGCGGATACATGAAAAACGGCACGAGCGTTTGCTCCTCTGGCTTCGCGCTCAGGGTTGCCGGTGGTAACTGGACGACGACGGCACGGCACTGCGTTGAAACCCCGTGGTACGACAGGGACAACTCGGCCACCTCCTACGGCAGCACTCGCTACGTGTCCTCCGATGGTGCGGCAAGGGTGCTGACAGCCACCGGAAGTCCGTACGTCTTCGACGGCGCCTGGAACAACACAGCCGGCTACCACAAGACAGTGTCCGGCTACGCGGATGTTTCCCTTGGAGACCATGTGTGCACTAGCGGGGGTAACTCCGGCGTACATTGCAACATAAAGATCACCTCCATGTATGTCTCGTTCAACGACGGGTACGGCAACGTTGCAAACATTCGCGGCGATCAGCAAACGGCCGGACAGATCGCCGTCATTCAAGGAGACAGCGGCGGGCCTGTCTTCGTTCCAAACGCTGACGGAACTCACGTCGGCGCTTCGGGCATGATCCAGGGCGAACTCTACGGCGACCCCTACAACTGTGGCTCAGTTCATGACCAGGGCGTCAATAAATGTTCTTGGGTTGTCCTTTTCACTTCGATCAGGACCATCGCTAACGCTCTCGGAGGGTCACTCGTAACCGGCTAGTGCAGGAATTGTATCGGGCAGGATCGCACCTCCGCCGACAACGCGTTGCTCCCTACTTACGCGAGTAGGGGGCAACGCCCGGGTAAACGGAGAGATAACCACTGGGCGACTATGAAAGGTCCGGCTCCGGCCGGGCCCTTCGCCCTGTCCGGGCGCCGCCGCACACAACCAGGGCATGACCACAGACACAGTCCGGCAGCCCAAAGGTGTTCCTGTCGGCGGCCAGTTCGCCGCCACCTCCCACGCCGAACCGCAATTCGGGGTTGGACCAATGCTCGGAAAAGTCGCGCTAAGCCGATCCCCAGTGGTAACGATGGTTGCCTCGGTTCGTTGAGCCTGTATGGCTAAACACAAATATTTGACTGCGGCCGAGGAGGCCTCGTACGGGCGATTCGAGGCGCAGGCCCCGGAACAGGCGGTGTTGGAGCGGTTTTTCTTCCTGGACGACGCCGATCTGGACCTCGTCGCGAATCGGCGCGGTGATCACAACCGGCTCGGGTTCAGTCTCCAGCTGGTGACCGTCCGACACCTGGGCACGTTTCTGGAGGACCCCCTCGACGTACCGACCACGGTGGTGGATTATGTGGCCGGACAAGTGGGGGTGGCCGATCCGTCGTGCCTGAAGAGGTACCTGGAGCGGCGGCCGACGCGGTTTGAGCACCAGGCGGAGATCGCCGACGTATACGGTTACGTTTCCTACGCCTCGGCGGAGGCGGAGTTGATCGGCTGGCTGGACGGACAGGCATGGACGACAGGTGATCAACCGAAGCCGCTGTTCTACGCGGCGGTGGGATGGTTACGCGCACGGAAGGCGCTCCTGCCGGGGGTGACGACGTTGCGGGACCAGGTGGCCAGCATCCGCAAGAAGGCGGAAACCAGGCTGTACGCCGCCCTGGCGCGGGCGGTGACCGGCGAGCAGGCCCTTGAGCTGGAGAACCTGCTGCACGTGCCCGAGCGGAGCCGTTGGTCGCAGTTGGAGATGTGGCGCAAGGCAGGGAAGAACACGACCGGCCGCGCCATGGTCAAGGCACTGAACAGGGTATCGGAGATCGCCGGGATGCACCTGGGAGAGGTCGACGTGGCCGGGGTGCCCAAGCGGCGGTTGATCGCTCTGGCGAAGGAGGGCAGGAACGAGACGGCGACCAAGCTTGGCCGGTTGCCATACGAGAAGAAGATCGCCACGCTGCTGGCCACGGTGCGGTGGCTGGAGGTGAGTGCCACCGACGACGCCCTGGAACTGTTCGACGTATTCATGTCCAACGAGCTGATCGGGCGGGCAAACAAGGCCGCGGAGAAGGCCACAATCAAGCGGGCGCCGGTGGTCGCCCGGCACGCCCGGGTACTCAAGGCGGTGGTGGAACTTCTGCTCGAGGCCGAGGGAGCGAGTGAGACCATGCCGTTGGGCCTGGTGTGGGAAATGATCGAGCACCAGGTGGGCTCCCGGGCGCAGATCGCCGCGGCGGTGGAGGGAATCCGGGAGATCATCCCGCCGCCGCAGGCCGAACCGGAGGGGCAGTGGCGGGAGGCGGTCGTGGAGCGGTACGCCACCGTACGCGGCTTCGCAAAGATGCTATGCGAGGTAGTCGGGTTCGCGGCGACCGCCGACGCACACAAGATCCTTGCGGCGATGCAGGACCTGACGCACTTGCTGGACCTGAGGGAGAGCGTGAAGGTGCCCAAAGGGTACCTCGATGCCCGCAAGGTCGACCTGTCAGTGGTGCCAAAGGGCTGGTGGCAGAAGCTGGTGTTCCCCGCCGGCAGGCCCGAGGAAACGGTGGACCGCAACGCCTACGTGTTCTGCGTCCTGGAGCAGTTCCACACCGCGCTCAAGCACCGCGACATCTTCGCGGCCACCTCCGACCGCTGGTCAGATCCCCGGGCCCGGCTGCTGTCTGGCCCGGCGTGGGAGAACGCGAAGGGCCCGGCGCTGGGCGCGTTGCTGCTGCCGGAGCAGCCCGACTCTTTACTCGCCGAGCATGCCGGGACCTTGGATGCGGCATGGCGAACGGTGTCCGGCGGGATGACCGCCGGCGGGGACATCACCGTGGACACCGACGGCCGGATGCACCTCGGCAAGGACGATGCCCTGGAGGAGTCGCCCAGCCTGAAAGACCTGCGTACCCGTATGGCGGGCATGATCCCGCGCGTGGATCTGTCCGAACTGGTGCTCGAGGTGATGGGCTGGCACCCGGACTTCACCGCCTCCTTCACCTCCGCAGCCGGAGTGTCCTCCCGGCTGACCGACCTGCACGTCTCGGTCGCCGCCCTGCTGACCGCGCACGCGCTCAACATCGGGTTCGGACCGGTGATCGCCGACGCTCCGGCGCTGACCCGCGACCGGCTCTCCCACGTCGACCAGCACTACCTCGGCTCGGACTCCTACGCCGCAGCCAACGCGGTGCTCATCGATGCCCAGGGCGCCAGCGACCTGGCGCAGGCGTGGGGCGGTGGGCTGGTCGCCGCCGTCGACGGGATGCGGTTCGTCGTGCCGGTCCGCTCCGTCGACGCCCGCCCAAACCCGAAGTACTTCCACCGGAAGAAGGGCGTGACCTGGCTGAACATGATCTCCGATCAGTCCGTCGGGCTGGCGGCCAAGGTGGTGTCGGGCACGCCGAAGGACACCCTTCACTTCGTGGACCTGCTCTACAACCCCGACGGCGGCCAGCGGCCCGAGGTGCTGATCACCGACCAGGGTTCCTACTCCGACATCGTGTTCGGACTGGTCACCTTGCTGGGGTTCGACTACCGGCCGGTCCTCGCGGACCTGCCCGACGCCAAGCTGTGGCGGATCAACCGGTCAGCCGACTACGGCCGGCTCGACAGGACCGCCCGGGGGAAGATCGACGTTGAGAAGGTCCGCCGGCATTGGCCGGACATCTGCCGGATCGCCGCTTCGATCCACACCCGCGAGGTCTCCGCCCACGATGTGATCCGCATCCTGCAACGCGACGGTCGTCCGACCGATCTGGGCGACGCGGTGGCTCACTACGGCCGGATCTTCAAGACCCTGCACGTCCTCACCTTCGTCGATGACCCGGCCTACCGCCGGGAGATGAAAGCGATGCGCAACCTCCAGGAGGGCCGCCACGCCCTGGCCAGGCACATCTTCCACGGCCGCGAGGGCAAGCTCCACCAGGCGTACCGTGACGGGCAGGAAGACCAACTCGGCGCCCTGGGCCTTGTCTTGAATTGTGTGACGTTGTGGAACACGGTCTACCTCGACCACGCCCTGACCGCGCTGCGGGAACAGGGCTACCCGGTGCTCGATGCCGATGTCATCCGCCTGTCGGCGTACGTGCGGCGGCACATCAACGTCCACGGTCACTACTCCTTCCAACTTCCGGACCTCGCCGGCGGCCGGCGCACTCTGCGCGATCCCGACCACCGCGACAGCAACGAGGCGTAAGAAGAGCCTGAGAGGCAACGGAACGAAACCGGGCATTAAGGGGTGTCGGAAAACGACCATCTACCGACACCCCGGCCCTGTCGGCGACACGCCGCGAAATGCATGTCGAAAACCCGCGCCGGAAATCAACGTCGGCAAACCCTGCGGTACGGGTATTATCGACACATGTTGATCGGATATGCGCGCGTCTCCACCGCCGACCAAAACCCCGACCACCAAACGGACGCCCTCGCCCGCGCCGGCGTCGACCCGGCCAACATTTACCTCGACCACGCCAGCGGTGCCAAAGCCAGCAGGCCCGAGCTCGACAAGGCCCTCGCCTCCGCCAACCGGGCCGGTGACCAGCTCGTCATCACCCGCCTCGACAGACTCGGCCGGTCGGTACTCCACCTCGTCACCCTCGGCGCAGACCTCCAGGAACGTGGTGTGGGATTGCGTGTCCTCGAGCAGGGCATCGACACCACGACCGCGGAAGGGCGGGCAATGTTCGGGATGCTCTCCGTCCTCGCCGAACTCCAACGAGAACTCATCATCGCCAACACCCGCGACGGCCTCGCGGCCGCCCGCGCCCGCGGACGAACCGGAGGAAGACGCCCCAAACTCACCCCCGACCAGGCCCACCACGCCCAACAGCTCTACGACGCCGGGGACCACACCGTTCAGTACATCGCCGATCTGCTTCACGTCCCGCGCTCCACGATCTACGGCCACCTCAACACAACAAGCATCGGGCGACGCCCCACCCCAACGCCGTGACCCGGCGTAGCAGCAGTGCCGACCAAAACCTCTACTACCTTGGCCCGAGCGGCTTAGCGTGACTTTCCCGAGCATTGGTCCTCAAGCCCCGTGTCCCAGTTCCAACGAATTGAAAGAAGCGCGGCCGGGCCTGGGGCCCTTGCCCCCATGCCTATGGAGTGCCCGCTAGAGGATCCTTTAACGGGCGCTTCGGCTACCTAGCAACTTAGGTGAAGGAGTCATCATGGCGAGCCTCATTGACCGTGTGGTTCCGGCAGGGCAGGCTGTGAGGACATCGAGGACGAGGGGGACACGATGACATACCGCCATTGGTGGGCTGCCATAGCGGTCCTGCTTGGTTTTGCTCTTTCCGGGTGCCAGCCTGCTGACCGTTCGCCCACGGTCGAATCCTCCGCAGCAGGTGTGCCCAGCCCGTCATCCTCCGAGCTCACGGCGATCATCCAGACTGCTGTCGAGGACCGCAACGGAACCGTCCTGGACACTCCCCCGGCTCCACGGCTCGCCGATGAGCAGGCGACGGCGGCTTACCTGGCCAAACGTGCGCGGGACCTTCCCGTGGTGGCCCGGTCAAAGGCCGGATTTAAGTCAATGGGCTTCTGGTACACGGACTTTTCGACGAAGATCACGGTGGAATCCGTGGAGGTGACCGGGTCGACGGCGAGCGTCCATTTCAAGGAATTGACCGAGGAACACCAAGCCTCGGCGGCCAATGGGCCCAGCAGCGTCCCGTCGGGCTACGCGGTCCCGCAGATTGCTACATTCCGGGCGTCCGCGAGTGGGTGGCAGCTGGACAGCATCGTCCCTTCCCTTCAAGGGGGCGGCTTGCCGATGTCCATGGTCGAAGAATGAGGTTTGATTGTCCGGCAGTGGCGCAGCACATGGAACATCGTGATGACGAGGCGAATCTGCTAACACCCCCGCCGAGGTAAATCGGCCTACCCGGGCTGGCCGTCCTCGCTGTCGACCGTAATTTGCAGCGCCCCGTTGGCATTCGCGTAGACATCACCCTATTCCAGGTCTTCAAACGTCTACGCCTCGTCAGGCCCGGTCAACTGGCGCAGCAGTGCCGTCAGTGCCGTACCGGTTGAGGATCCTTGACCGGACACCGCTAAAGGCCGCTTGATCCAGATAGGTCCCTACCGAGGGAGGTACTTACCCAGAACGCGGGGAAACCCAGTATTTCTGCACGTTTGCGGCCGCCGTTCCCAGTTGTTCGCCGGTGACGAAAACGGATTCCTCCTTCATGCCAAGGTCATCCCATTGCGCCACGACTCGCGTGTCCCCGTCGAGGGGCAACGGCCAAAGCCAGAACTTGCTTGATGAGAACAGCTCGTCGTCATTGCCGGACCCACCTCCACCGCCCGCCATCATCAATACCGGCCCCGTCACTGGTTCCGCTCCTTCAAACATCCCTGGGTGCAACTGAGCAGTCGTCGCCTTCCGCCCGTCGGGAAAGGCGACACCGAATCGAAGAGTGCCACCGCGGCCGTTGCCCGAATCCAGCCTGTAAGGGCCACGGTTAAAGCACTGGTCAGTGACTCTGCTCCAGTCGCTGTCTGACTCATCCGCCCGCCGGACAGACCATACGACCTCAATCAAGCAACCGGTGGAGAAAACTTCGACACTTTTTGCGGCCATGACCATCTGTACGGACCGGTGAAAGAACTGCCCCAATGAGACAACAGCTGGGAGTTCATCGGATGGTGGCCCTGCCCAGACGGGTGGCACGTGCTTCGGCTGGCGTGGCCTCTCGGGCCGGGCCGGAAGATCATCAAAGAAGGACATCTCAACATCCTTGCACCACCGTCAATACCGACGCGCCTACGCCAAGGCGGAATCGCTTGGCGTTGTGGCTGGCCCTTCCCTCGGCCCGTAAGCCGGTGGCTCATCGGGCCCTCACAGTGCCCGTTAGCCGATCCTCTACCGTGCCGGGGGGATCCGAGTCCTAGACGGCCGTCTGCTGGAGTGCAGCTGGGATATATGACAGCGTGTTGAACAGAGCCCAGATTGCAAGCCCATATCCGACAACGAGGGCAGTTCTGGCGAGGGTTTGGCCCTTCTCGTTTCTCAGCTTGATCTGATTCAGCGAGACGTGTCCTGCTCCCACCGCAAAGACCGCAAGAACCCCGACGCCAAAGAACCAAATCCCAGAAGCGGCGATGGCTGCGAGCATGACGGCGGCGATAGCAAGCCTGTTGACTCGGCCGGCGGCCGTTTGTGTCCGGACTGTTGACGTACTCACAATTTCCCCATTTCGTAAGCGTCAATTCAGTCTAACTGGATGCTCAGCACCCAGCGAGGGATCGGCCAGAGTGTCCACTCAGTGAAGGTGCCGTATTCGCTACGGTCAAAAACGACCGATTGAAGGCGCCCTGGTCGCGCCGCTTGTTCAGAGTCGCTGGCGTGACGCTGACATCGCGCACCGTCGATACCCTCGAGGCGCCGTCGCTCACGCCCCGAGGAGCGCCCCGCCGCATCCCAGTAGCATTGCTCCTAATTGGCCAGCAACGGAAGGAAGTCGTGTCATGCAGTATGTCGTCCTGCAGGTGATCCTCAAAGAGAAACTGTGGGGAACCGGTTCGGGCAACCTGACCTCCTTGGAGAAGGCCATCAACGATCAGGCCGCGAAGGGCTATAGACTCCACACCATAACCACCGCCAGCAGCGGGAGCAAGGGAATGATCGGCGGCGGTGACCGCATTCAGGCGACGCTGGTGTTCGAGAGCCTCGGATAATCGCACATCGCGAAACGAGCTGTGGCGTCTGGATAGCCCGGCGCACTCCGACGAGCTAGGTACCCAGTAAACGATCCTTTCCCGGGCACTCTGGACATGAACCGGAAGATTTTCTAGTTTTGGGAAACCTTTTGGGCTTTGCCGGACACTAAAGGGCATGGGGAGCAAAGAAACCGGGGAAGAAGGCCTGTGGGGCCAGAGCCTTCTGGGCCAGGGCGACGCCTTTGGCGCCCTCTACGACCGCCACCGAGACAGAGTCTTCCGCCACGCCTACCGGCTGTGCGGAAACCACCACGATGCCGAAGACATCATGGCGGCCTCTTTTCTTGAACTCTGGCGGCGTCGAAAGCACGTCCGGGTGGTCGAAGGATCCATCCTTCCCTGGCTACTGGTCACGACCACGAACATGGCCCGAAACCGCGCCCGCGCTGCCCTCCGCTACCAACGGCTCTTGAACTCTCTGCCCCGCAACCACGAAGCCGGCGACCCCACCACAGATCCGTACCGCAGATACCAGAACCAGCTCGACCACGATCTTGCACAAGCCCTCGGAACATTGAGCGTCGAGGACCTGCAGCTCGTGAGCTTGGTCGTTTTCGAAGAGCACACCACCGCCGCGGCTGCCGCCGTCCTGAACCTGACACCGGCCGCAGCGAAATCACGCATGCACCGAGCCCGACAACGACTAAGAACCGCTCTAGCGGGCAATGCGTCCATATCCCCACCCAACGCTCCAACCCCAGTTTTGGAAGGAGAACGGCCGTGAACCAGCTCCGCGTCGACAACCTGTTCAGTGACGCCCTACGCGCCGAACTCATTACACGAGTTGAGAAAGCTTCGCCTACCCGCGCCAGAAAGCGCACCAGGCTGTGGGCCGGTACTGCGGTGCTTGCTGGCATCGGCGTCCTAGGCGGTGTCGGCGCCGCCGCCGACGGCCTTTTCGTCACCCCGGGATCCACGCAGGTGACGCCGTTGGCATCGCCGGTGACGGAATCTCACACAGGAACGGCAACCGTGCAACTCGGGCCGCCGCCCGAAAAAACCACGGGCATCGAAATCCAGCTCAACTGCCTAACACCTGGACGCTTTGAGTTCGGGAACGGCGCCAACAGCATCTGCAGCCCGAAGGACGTAGGTACCCCGCAGGACTGGACCGGCTACACGATTCCACTCATGCCCGGGGAGGAAAGTATCACGATCACAACCAGCCCAGATGCCAGGTGGAAAATCACCGCCCAGTACGTCAACACCGAAACCACCCAGTGGGCAACTAACGCCGACGGCGACACCTACGGGGCGCAAAACGAGAACGGAAGTCCTGACATGGTCGCCGTCATAGCAACCAACGGGACAAGAGGCTACGTCCATCGGACAGAACTTGAAGACGCCGACGGTACCGCTGCGATCAAGACCTTCAAGAGTCCTGCAGAAGCCCTCGCATGGCAGGAAGCCCGGCTCGGTAAGGACTTCGCCATCCCCGTTTATGACGTGACCGGCAAGACCGTCGTAGGTGAATTCGTTATCAGCTCTGGGACCGGGAACTCCCGGTTCAGTGGACAACCGGCAGTGGAATGCGCGGGAGTTCCGCCGGCACTGGCTCCTGGTGAGATATACCCATGCCCCGGCTTGTCGCCTATAGAAACGGGATACCCAGCTATCCCAGTGCCTTCCAACTGATGCGTTCAAACCTATTGCCCGTAAGCCGGTCGTCCACCGGACGTCCCGGCGCCGCCCCTGGGCCTTCTTCACTGTCAGTTTCCGAAGTCGACTGCACAGAATGTCCAAAGTCGTCTGCACAGGCCGCCCGTTGGGGGATCCTTTACCGGGGCACCGGTCGGTATCGGTTCGGCGGCTCTCCGCCTCTTGTTGCGCCTCCAATGCGGGGCCTACGGGCGTGACCCACCCTGATCCTTCGCGACAGTGCCAGAATCTGAACATGCCGCTTATCCAGGTTCTCAATGCATCCCCTTCCTCCACTGAAAAAAAGCGTCGACTGCTCGCTGCGCTGACGGCCGCATACGCGGAAGTCATGGAAATCCGCCCCGACACCATCCGGGTGGTTTTGCACGAACTCCCTCGTGAGAACTGGTCCGTCGCCGGCGTCACCCTGGCGGATTCAGGACAGAACGAATCCGTCTGAGCGGTAACGGCCCAATATGGAGGACCGAGCACGTTCTCGCTCCGTTCGAGACGCCAACCTTTCAGCTCTACCCTCAGCCGGTCGTGGACCGCGCCGCCGAACAAGGCGTGCTGGCGTTGAGACTTCGCAGCGTGGCCGTCCCGCAGGGAAACGTGCGACAGACAGTCCTGTCCGCTCCGGTTACCGGGCGGTGGCGGGTTGCTGTACCTGTTCGAGCAAGCCGGCGGTGGTGACGACCGTGGCGAACTCTTCGTGTAAATTCACCCCGGTCATCCGGGACAGCACAGCGGCGGCAACGTTCTCACCGTCCGGAGCGGTGCGGTCAAATGTGTGGGTGGCATCCAGGGGGAAGTACACCCGGTAGCCGAGGTTGCCCCCGACTCGGGCAGTAGTCTCGCAGCAGTGATTGGTGGTGATTCCGCAGACGACCAGTTCCTTGATGCCGTTCTCCTGCAGCCAGGCATGCAGGTCAGGGGTGCCGTGAAAGCTGGAGTTGACGTTCTTGCGCACCAGGAGATCCGGGGTGCCGGTGATGATGTCCTTGAACGCGTTGCCGGGGTTGTCCGGGTGCAGGGGTGATGAGGGTGCGGTGGAGTTGTGGCGGACGAAAACGATGGGGCGGCCGGTTTCTCGCCAGCGCGTCAGCAGGGCGGCGATGTTCGCCTCGCAGGAGGGGTTATCGCGCGGACCCCAGTAGGCGGCGTCATCGAAGGCCTGTTGGACGTCGACGATCACCAGTGCGGCGCGGGGATCAAGGGTGAGGGGCAGGGAAGAAGTCTTCACTTCTGCGACGATAGCAAACCCCATTGTTCCCCGCGCACTCATCGATAAGTTTCAGAGTCCTAAAGGCCGGCGGCAACCTGTCCGCGGCGCCAACCCGCTGAGGACGATTTTGGGGCAGGCAGAGTCGCCCTGACCGCAAGCGGATCCCTGAACGGGCGGTGGAGCGTCTCCTGATCCACCGGCTTACGGGACGACTAGGACTCTGGGCCTTGCGCGACGTTTTGAGCGACGGATTGCCTCCTGACAGACGGGATGACGATTAGTGTTCCGGTATGAAACCTCGCGGAATTCTTGTTGCTGCTCTTCTGCTGGTAGTCGTCGTAGTTGCGTTAATTGTGGCTTGGGCAAGTTTCGGTGACCGCCCGGGCCACATGGGCTCTACTGTGCTCGATCAGACGCGAGAACACTCGGGGCCGGGTTCCTCGCTGTAATGCTGAAGGACTTTCGAAGACAATGAAGTCTTGCCCGTTGAGGGATCGTCCATCGCGACACGAGATAAGGTCGTTCACGGCCGATACGCAGTTTTCGCGCACCCGTGCTTTTCGAGAAAAGAAACTACGCTTCGACGAGAATCACCAAAGTCTCGGGCAGCACGCCGTCGTACGCCATCGCTTCGGCCCCGGCCTCGGACTGCATCAGGGCCATAACGGCATCCATGTCGGGAACGTCCATCAGCACCGCCACCTGCGTTGGGTTCTGTGGGTTGACGAACGTCCGGATGTTGGTGACGCCGAGGGGTCCGAAGATCTCTTCGCGTTTCGGTGAGGCAAGCCAATGATCCTTGTCCTTCACATCGTGGTGGCCGATCACGGTTGGCATGGCGCGTCCTCTCGACGAGGGGCCAGCGGTCCGCAGGCCCACTGCGCATAACGGTAGTAGTCGTTCCGCACCCAGGCAAGGCGTTTCGTGGCCGCATCTCGCTCGGTCTGCGGGGTGCCCGCAGGGGGATCCTTCACCGGGCGCCGAGTATCCTGACCTATGCCATCTAGACTTTTGTGGCAGAGATCCCCAGCCGCGGCAAGCGCGAGCGACTGATCCGGAATGCCCGGGTACGGAACAAGACCCTGAGGGGGCAGCAGCATCGGGAGTGATCCATTTCGTTCGACTGACGCCTGGGCGGGCCTAACTACTGGATCCGTCCTAGACGTCGGAGCCAACCCATGGTGAGCGCGGAGGCTTCGGCTCAACCACGGCGGGTCCCCATCATGGGGCGCCGGCGTTTGGCGTTTGGCCTCGTGGCGGCGTTTCTCGCCGGGTTAGCGGCCCTCACCGTGCTTGCGTTCCTTGGCTGGGCTCTCGAGGCTGGCCCGGCCCGTCTGATTTTTTTCGTCCTGCCGGATTGGGCGCTCATTTTCTGTGCCCATCTCATCAGCGGCTTGACTGCATTGACGGCACTGGCTTTGTTGGTTCCGCCGTTCATCGGGCGGATACACCGAACCTGGTTGCGGCGGCTGATCAGTGTCGTGGTGGGTTTGGCGGCCGCCGCAGCAACTGTGCCGTGGCTGTTGTATTTCGTGGGCATCGGACTCAACGCTGCTGCAGCTACATATATCAGGGTGACGGCTGGAAGCGGCGAAAGCGTCATCGTCGAGCAATCGGGGTTCGACCTCAGAGAGTACGCCGTATACAGACAGAAATCATTCTTCGTCTTCGAGAGGAGCGCAGAGGGGACGTCGGAGTCGGACGTCTTCGATCCGGATGACGGCACGCTGGCGGTTAGGGCCGCGGATCTCCTGCTCACTTGCGGGGCTGACAGCCTTCCGATTCCATCTCTTGATGGATAAGGAGGGAATGCAGGCGACTTCGGACATCCAGTGCATACGACTTCGGAACTGACACCGCTTCGAACAGCCTGCCCGTAAGCCGATCGGCTACCGGTCATTTATCCGTAGCTTGCCTAGACTCGAACGCATGGTCAACGTTGTTAGCGATGCGTATTCGAGCAGGGCGGCGGAATACGTCGAACGCTTCGCTTCAATGGGGGCTGTGCACCCTTCAGATCGTCAACTGGTGGCGACTTGGGCGGATGGTATCGAGGGTGCGGTACTCGACGCCGGCTGCGGTCCGGGCCAATGGACGAACTTTCTCAGCGAAGCTGGGATTCCTGCCCTCGGAGTGGATCTGGTTCCCGAGTTCATCGAGCACGCCCGCGTTGCCTATCCGGGCATTCCGTTCCGGATAGGCAGCCTCGACGCCCTCGATGTCAGTACCGGGGCAGTTGGTGGGGTGCTCGCTTGGTACTCACTGATCCACCATGAGCCAGACACGATCCGCACTCCTCTCCTGGAGTTCAGTCGAGTACTCAGCCCAGGTGGCGCGCTGCTGATCAGCTTCTTCGATAGTCACGTCCTCGAAAAGTTCGATCATGCGGTCGTCCCGGCATACCGGTGGCCGGTAAGTGAACTCTGCGACGAGCTGGTAGCCGCGGGCTTCGATGTGGTCGAGACGCACGCAAGGAAAACTACCGGGCAGCGATCTCACGGGGCAATTCTCGCCCGCATCGAAGGTGCTCGCTGAGGGGATCGGCTTGCGGGCCTTAGCCACGCACTGGACATAGAGTCATTGGATGCTAGCGCCACAACCGACTGACCGATTGCAGTTCCGTGAGATGACTGATGCCGACCTCGACAACATGACCGCCTTGCTCGGAGACCCGGAGGTGATGCGCTTCTACCCTGCACCCAAGTCTCAGGAGGAAGCAGCAAGCTGGATTCATTGGAATCAGGAGAACTACGCGGAGCACGGGTACGGTCTATGGATTGTCGAGACGCATGACGGAGAGTTCATAGGCGACTGCGGGCTGACCTGGCAGCAGGTGAACGGCGTGCAGAAGCTTGAGGTCGGGTACCACGTGCGCTCCGACCTACACGGCCAGGGGTTCGCGACAGAAGCAGCCACTGCTTGTCGCGACTACGCCCGAGAACATATTGAAGCCAAGGAACTGATAGCTATCATCCATCCGGATAACCGAGCCTCTGAGCGGGTAGCTGAGAAAATCGGAATGCACCGCGTCGCTGATGACCGAGGCGGGAACATCCCCGTCCGAACAGTCCTCAGCATGCACCTGTAAACACCTCCGAGTCTGTCCGCTGGAGGATCCCGTAACGGGAAGGGTGAGCGGTCGCGTACTACAGGGCGATGACTGTGTCGATCTGGACCTTTGCACCGAGCGGTAGCGCCGCTACCTGAACCGTTGTACGAACAGGGAAGGGTTCACACAAATAACTGGCATAAACAGCGTTGATCGCTTCAAAGTCTTCGTAGTCTGTCAAGTAGATCGTGGTCCGCAGGAGATCCGAAAGGCTCAATCTGAGCTCTTCCAACAGTGTTTTCAGGTTGTTCATCATCGCCTCGCACTGCTCCGCAACATCGCCCGAAACTAGCGAACCGTCATCGGTTCGTTGACCAATTATTCCAGCGTATAGCCCGTCGCGCCGTGCTGAACGAAATGCGAGAAAGGAGCCGTGGACTGGTGAAGGTGCGGACTGAAATGATGCACTGGCATAGGTGATTCGCTCGACTTTCTGTAAGCAGGCGTGGCACAGGTAACCCTACAAGCACGACCCGCACGAGCAACTTCACGTGTCGCGCTTGAATTTGATCCGCATCGGTATTCTTGAGCGTCCCGTAACCCGATCCCCTAACGGGCGCCTGTGTAGGCGCATTGAGGGCGCTGCCGTTGCGCCCGCCATGCGCCGTGCTGTGGCTAGCTGGCGATCTGGTCGAGTTCGGTGAGGTCGTCGTTGGACAGTGTGAGTGCGGCGCCGGCGATATTCTCCCTGAGGTGCGACACGGACGACGTTCCCGGGATCAACAGGATGTTCGGGGAACGGTGCAGCAGCCAGGCCAGGGCGACCGACATCTGGGTCGCGCCAAGCCGCGTAGCGACGGATGACAGCGCGTCGGACTGAAGCGGGGTGAAGCCTCCCAGGGGGAAGAAGGGAATGTACGCGATTCCTTCTACGGCGAGGCGGTCGATGAGGGTGTCGTCCCACCGGTTAGCGAGGTTGTACATGTTCTGCACGGACACGATCGGCGCGATCGACTGCGCTTCCTTCACCTGCTCCGCGGTGGCGTTGCTGACGCCAAGGTGCCGAATGATGCCCTGCTGCTGCAGGTCTACGAGCGTCTCGAACGCCTCGCTGATCTGCTCGGGGACCGGCCCGTTGGCGTCCCCGAGGCGAAGGTGTACCAGGTCGAGGACGTCGACGCCGAGGGTTTCGAGGTTGTCGTCGATTTGTGCGCGGAGTTCGTCGGGCTTCCGCGCGGACGGCCAGCTGCCCTGGGCGTCGCGGCGTCCGCCGGCCTTCGTCGCGATGAAGAGGTCTTCGGCGTAGGGGTGCAGGGCTTCGCGGATGAGTTCGTTGACGACGCGGGGTCCGTAGGTTTCTGCGGTGTCGATGTGGGTGATGCCGCTTTCGACGGCGTGACCGAGGACGGCGAGGGCTGCGTCGTGGTCTTTTGGCGGGCCGACGACCCACGGGCCGGCGAGCTGCATGCCGCCGTACCCGAAGCGAGAAACGGTGGTGTCGCCGAGGTTCCAGGTGCCGCCGGGCAGGTCGGTGGTGTTGGTGCTCATGGATGTGCCTTTCGGTGCTTGCGGAATAACGTGCTGCCCTCCATCCTGAATGAGCTGCTACCCGCTGGGAAGTAGTTACCTGGAAGTGCGTTGATACCCGAGGGAGGGCCCATGCCGACGATGACAGCAGCGGAGAAGAAGGCGGAGGCGAAGACGCAGTACAACGCGTTCCTCGCCGCGTGCCCGAGCCAGCAGTTGCTCGCTCAGGTGTCTGGCAAGTGGGTGACCCTGGTGTTGTCCGCGCTAGGGAGCGGGCCGGACTGTGATGGTGAGCCGCGACCGATGCGGTATTCCGAGCTGGCTCGAGTCCTGGCAGGGGTGAGCCCGAAGATGCTGTCGCAGACACTAAAGTCCCTCGAACGCGACGGGCTGATCGCGCGGACCGCGATCGCGACCGTCCCCGTGACTGTGACCTACGAACTCACCAACCTCGGGCTCTCCCTGCACCAAACGGTCCGACAGCTCAAACTCTGGTCCGAGACTCACCGCGACGACGTCTCAGCACACCAAACACAGTTTGACGGTGTCCGATAGCCGGTCGTCCACCGGACGGCCCGGCGCTGCTGTCAGTTTCAGAAGTCGTCTGCACGGAAATGTTCGAAGTCGCCTGCACCGGCTGGACGTTGGCCCGGTATCCCGTTAGCAGTAGGCCAGACGGAGTGACGATTCGCTGGCTCCCTAGAGCTTGGCTGCCGGAGGCTCCCCAGGAAACGGGGCCGGCGCTGGAAGTTCATGTTGGATCTTCTGTATCTGCTGAGCCTGATGCGTTTGAGGGCGGAAAATTTCATCCGCCATTCCGAGCAGTTCTCCACTACCCCTGCGCTTAATGCCCTTTCGTCGATTCCTTCGCGAGGTCCATACCCAGATGCCCGCTAACCCGGCTGGCACCCCAAGCACCGCTACCGCCCCAATCAAGATGTCCATGCTGGCAACCCTAGCCGGTGGAAACCGTGCGGATTATTGCGGGCATCCCAGTTCCGAGGAAGTTGGACGCCCGGGGACTGTTCACTCGGGAAGTGGCTCGCCACATAACTTCGTTCCACAACTATGTGCCTAAGGTCGTCCGCGGCTATCGGGAAAGTAGTTTCTCGCCGTCGGGTCGCAACTCCCCGCTGGGCGATACGTGCCGGTACAGGGTCTGGCGGGTGATGCCAAGTTCGGCGCAAAGATCGCTGACCTTGGTGTCGGGCTTGCCCATGGAGGCCAGAGCGAGACGAAGTTTGGCGGGGGTCATCTTGTAGGGGCGGCCGCCGTTCCGTCCGCGGGCGCGCGCGGAGGCGAGCCCGGCCAGGGTGCGTTCGGAGATCAGTTCGCGTTCGAATTCGGCCAGGGCGGCGAAGATCCCGAAGACCAGCTTCCCCGAGGCGGTGGTGGTGTCGATGGCCGCGCCCTGGCCGGTGAGGACTTTGAGCCCGATGCCGCGTTCGGTGAGGTCGTGGACGATGTTGACCAGGTGGCGCAGGTCCCGGCCGAGCCGGTCCAGTTTCCAGACGATCAGGGTGTCTCCGTGGCGCAGGGCTTTGAGGCAGGCAGCGAGCTGGGGGCGGTCCTCCTTCTTGCCGGAGGCCTTGTCTTCGTACAGGGATTCGGCATCCGTTCCGGCGGCCAGGAGTGCGTCGTGCTGCAGGTCCGTGGTCTGGGACCCGTCCGTCTTTGAGACGCGCATGTAACCGACGAGCACTGGGTTCTCCTTTGTCATTTATACGTTCGTTTAAGTGACAACGTGATTCCAAGTGTCGCAGGAATCTGAAGATGTCACTTAACCCGTTATTTATTCTAAGTCATGCAAAGGGCTGCTGATCTTTTGTTTGTGACAGGAAGTCGAGAGGTATCTGAAGCTCGACGAAGGTTTCCCGGAGTGCGCGCACGGATTCTTCATTCCGGAGTCCGTACCGTGCGACGTCGAAGAGCTGCTTCGCGACGACCGGGTCTTCTTTCGCTGCTGCGATGGCGGCGTCCAGTGAATCCAATGCCCGTTTCCAGAGCACGTCCAGAGTCGGCTTCTCTTGTGCGTCGGCGGTTGCTGTCAGGGGGGCAGGCCGGGTTCCGTCGCCGATGTTGGAGGAGGGTTCCGGCCTGAGGAGGTGCGCGGAGGTTCCCCGGGCAGTCAGTGAGCCGGCTTCGATCAGTTCCATCGCGACTGCTGCTGCTTCGAGCAGCTGCTGCTGGGCGGTCCAATGGAGGGTTTCGAACGGTTGCCACGAATACAGCCCTGCCCGGAACGGGTGCCCGCAGTGTTCCCAGACACGACGCACGTCGTCCAGTTGCCGGCCATATCGTCCCTGGGCGGTGGTGAGTTCGTCCAGGAGGGTACGCAGCAGCCGGAACCAGATGCCGGCGTGAACCGGATAGCGGGGCAGGTCAACGGAACCGGTCGTTATCGCCTGCCAGGTGCGCCGGTCCATTAGGGACAACGACTCCGGAAGCGCCCGCTGGTCGTGGGCGGGGGTGGTCCAGAGAATGTAGTCCGCCGGACGCCCTTCGTAGATTTCGAGCCGGCGCCCGTGTACCGGGCAGCTGGCCATGACCGGCAGTTGCCAGAAGAGCAGTACCGTCGGGCTGGATTCCAGGCAGTCCGGGCATCCCCGCCGCGCACCGGTGCCCGGGAGCCACGGCCGCCACTTCCGCGGGGCGTAGATATTGCGCCGCTTGGGCGGCAGGAGCACCGAGAGCTGGTGCACATAGGTTTCGTAGGCGCCGGGGGCAGGGACGAGGCTGTCGAAGAGCCAAGGCACCCATCCGGCCATGGTCATGGCGTCTACGCGGTGTTGGTCAAGACCGGTGCGCCTGGCGAGCTCTTCGAGCAGGTGCGTCGGCGGGTCCAGATCCAGCTCGGGGTCGCTGAGTTCCCGGTGGCCGAGTCCGTGTTCGAGCAGCTCGTACGAGTGCAGGCCGTACCCGGCGGCGATCCGCCGCAGCCAGGAGGACAGCGATTCCGTTTCTGCAGGTGCCGGGTGCAGGGGCCAGCGTTCCGGGGGTCTCATCTGAGTTCGCGTTCGAACTTCCGGCGCCGGACGCTGGGACCGTCGTAGCCGGCGAGGGTCAGCGTCCGGTGGTTGATGGATTCCTCGCCGCTGTCCACCGCCGCAACTGCCGCTTCCGTCAGGAGCGATGCGAGCTCCCCGATGGTTCCCTCACTGCGGGTGAGGAGGTAGCGGGCCATGTCCTCGGCCGCCAGATTCGAGTGCATGCGCAACGGGAAGGAGGAGGAGAAGCTGGCCAGTAGGGACGAGAGGTCTGCATTGGTCTCCCACAAGGGCAGCGTCATGGGCTCAAACCGGTTTTCGAGCTGGTCATCGGAACGGATGGCCAGATAGGCCTCGCGGGTGCCGACCCCCACCAGCGGGATACGCAGCTCGTTTCCCAGGAAACGCAGCAGGTTAAGGAATTCGCGCCGGACATCGGCCCGGCCGGCGAGCACATTATGCAGTTCGTCAATCACCAGGACCCGCACGCCGACGCGGCGCAGCACGGCGAGGGTGAGCTGTTCCAGGTCAGCTACGCGCCGGCGCGGTCCCGTGGGCGCACCGAGCGCGGCCAGCACGGCCGTGTAGAACCGCGGGATGGACGGTTCGGAGGGCATCTGGACGCACAGCACGGGGATGTGTTCCTGGTCCGCGGCGGAGTGTGGCGGGTGCTGGCGTCGGAACCGTTCGATGATCATGGACTTGCCGTTGTTGGTCGGTCCGATCAGCAGGAGGTTGGGCATGCGTTGTTTGCCGGGCCAGTCATAGAGTGTTTCGAGCCGGGTGAGGGTCTGGACGGCCCGTGGGTAGCCGATCCAGCGGTCCGCCCGGATGTGCCGGATCCGTTCCTCCGCCGGCAGGCGGGCCATAGCCTGGGCCCAGGGCTGGAGGTGGGAGAGATCCGGCGGAGGGTAGTCATCGATGCTCACCACTGCTCGACCTCGTCAAAAGGACGGGCTGCTGCGGTGTCATTCGTGGGCGGAAGCATCTCATCCGGGGGCGCCGCCGGGGTCTTCGCGGTCCCGGAGGCAGGGAGGTGGCGCCGCCGCTGCAGATCCCGGCGTGATCTGCGGGTTGCCCGTTGCGCCGTGGCGGTGATCTCACGCATCTGATCGATCATGCGGAACAGTGCTTCCTCGTTGACCTGGTCGTGTCCCTGCTGGCGCAGCCGCGCCAGCGCCTGCCGGTGTTCCCACAACGTCACCGCCGGATGGGAAACCGTACGGTACGGCACTTCCACATAGGCCGTTCCCTCCGGTTCCAGCACCCAGACCCTGCTGATGTCCCGCGGGTCCCGCCGGATGATGAATTTTTCCTCCCGGTCCCGCCGCGCAATCCACGGCTTGAGCACGTTCGCGAAGTAATGGACATGGTCGATGACAAAACCGGTCCGGGTGATTCTGCGCCGGATGACCGGCAGGAAATCGACGAGAAACGCCGCGGGGTGCGCAACGACAGGCTGCGCTCCGAACTCCCTCACCCCTTCATGCCAGCGCCCGGCCGGTGTCTGGTTCAGGGATCCGTGGATGCTGCCGTGGTAGCCGGCCACTGCCAATGTCAGCCAGCGTTCCAGCTCTATCAAGGTCAGGGCGGACATTTTGTCGGCATCGTACCCGCCGCGCTGGCCGGGATTGGAGAAGGTCGTGCCCGGCAGTTCATGGACCCGCTGCATGGCCGTGCCGATAATGCGCTCCACGATGCCGCCGTAGTGCGGGCGGCCCGGCGGCCGGTAGTTGAGTCTGATGCCGTGCTGTTCGCAGCCGCGGCGCAACGCTTCGCTCTTAAATTCCGCGGCGTTGTCCAGGAACAATGCCCTGGGTTTGCCGCTCATCGGCCAGGCCGCGTCCACGCCCAGTGTTTCCAGCCATGGCCGCTTGTCGCAGGCCATATGCGCGATGCACAAGCCCACCGACACCGACGACGGCGCCTCCAGGGTCACGACCATTCCCAGCAGGCACCGGCTGTAAACATCGATGGCAACCGTCAGGTAGGGCCTGCCGATGGGCTGCCGGTCCCGGTCATCGACGACGATCAGATCAATCACGGTGTGGTCAATCTGCACCTGGTCCAACGGCGCCACGATGGCCGGCACGTTCCCGCCGGCCGACTGCAACGGCCGGACGGCGTCCCTACCCTCGCGGCTGCGCCTGACCTCCACCGGATGCAGCCGGGCGATCCTGCGAGTGACAGTATTCAGCGCCGGCACAGGAAGCTCCCGGGTCCGGCACGCCTGAACGACCTCGCGATAGAACGCCGCCCGGGAAAGCTTTTGCCGCGTCAGGTAGTGCTTACGGACCAGCTCGTCAATCACGGCCTCGACGCGTTCAGGCAACCGGCCTTTGCCCTGGCCTCCGCTGGAGTGTCCGGGGGCAACATCCGTCACCACACCGCTGCCCTCACGGTAGCGTTTGATGAGCAGATAAACATGCCGCCTGGAGATACCCAGCTCCCTGGACGCTTCGTCGAGCGCCTGTTTACCGATGATGCTCAACCCTGCCAACGGCGCGATGACTTCAGCCCGCCGGCGTGCCAGTTCCCAGACCGCATCCGGCATGGTCAGCAAACCGTGCCCACTGATCGGTGTTGATTCCGGTTCCATGCCAGTCCCTACTCGTGCAGCGGACTTAATTACGGGCGACGCCGCGACCTCACGTACCGGGCCACGTCCAACGATCCTCTCCGTACCGGCAGGAAATCAAGGATTATCGGGTACGGACCGGCGGATTGTGCTGAGGTCTCCTGAATTTCCGTGCTGACCACTGTTGACAAAAACACTCGGTGAGCAGGACTTCGGACATTCGTGCACTCGCCTTCGGAAAATGACAACGATCGCCGCGTTTGCGGGGTCGGTCGATTCCCGTAAGGCCCGCCCGCAAAAATGCCCGGTGATGGTGGGCTAAACGGTACATTCAACACCATGACCGGACTCCTCATCGGATACGCCCGCGTATCCACGAACGACCAAGACCTCACCGCCCAGAAGAATGCCTTGGTCGCTCTTGGGGTGACGCCGGGGAAGACGTTCACAGATCAGGGCCTGACCGGTGCCAACCGGGCACGGCCCGGACTCAGAGAAGCGCTGGCCGCCTGCCGGGCCGGGGATACCCTAGTCGTGACCAAACTCGACCGACTGGCCCGATCGCTGCGCGATGCAAAGGACATTGTCGACGAACTCACCCGCCGCGAAGTCAAGCTGAGCATCGGAGGCTCCGTCCACGACCCCACCGATCCTGTAGGCCGGCTCCTCTTTAACGTCCTGGCCATGGTCGCGGAATTCGAAGCCGACCTGATCCGCGCACGGACCCGGGAGGGCATGGCGGTCGCCAAGGCGAAGGGCCGCCTCCGTGGGAAGCAGCCCAAGCTCTCGAAAAAACAGGAAGCACACCTGGTCTCCGTTCACCGGGCAGGGACGCACACGACGGTGGAACTTGCCGAACTCTTCGCGGTAGCGCGTTCAACCGTCTACCGTGCCATCAAACGCGCAGGCGACGCCGCATGACCGCTTAGCGTGAATTTCCGTACCGATCCTCCTCGGACCCCGGATCCGCCCGCAGGGCGGCCTTGGCGACTGCCCCATGCAGCCGCTTCTCCGCGATGGTACGGACCTCGGAAACCTGTCGCTCCAGAGCGTTCACCCCGGGTAGCAGCACCCGGTGCCGACGCAGCCAGCCCACCGCGTGGTTGAACAGCGCCACCGGCCCCTCGGCGTGCGTCCACGCCCGCCCGTGCAGGAACGCCCTGAGCTTCCTGCCCTGGGCGGGATCCTCGTACTGGTGGTAGCCGTACGCGTCGCGTATCTCCCACGCGTGCTCGTAGGCCGTCTTAAGCCGCTCGACGTACTCCTTGACGCAGGAGGCATCCTCAATCTCCAGCTGCTCGGCCAGATGCTCAACAACCGGCCACGGCACAGCCAAGGGGTCCTCCAGGAACAGCCCGATGTACCGGACCGTACACATCTGAAGAGCGAAGCCGAGGCGATTGTGGTCACCGCGCCGCTTCGCGATCAGATTCCGGTCCTCGTCGTCGAGGAAGAAAAAGCGCTCCAACTCGGGCCGAGTCGGCTCCTCGGCGAACCCTCCGTACGCCTGAGCCTGCTCATCAGTCAAAAATTCCACTGGCATGAACCGACAATAGCCGCCCCACCCATCGATCGAGGATCTTCCGACGAACCTCCGCACAACATGGATCGCCTGCGCTAGACGACCATGAGAGGAGACAACCTAGCGACATCGGCGTCTTCTATCGGATGTCCCGAACTCGACCGCAATCGAGCTGTATGACGAAGACCGCCCAAGAACACCCGGCTAAATCGCAGAGACCTCACGTCTTGGTCGGCGATGCCTAGACCCTCACCAAGTGCCATCTTGGCGTCGTTAACCGGAGTGACGGCGGATGGCCGTAGCGCCGGCGGAACGCGTGGCTGAAGTGCGCGGAATCGGAGAAGCCCCAGTCGGCGGCCAGATCGGCCAGGGTGCCCGGACGCTGGGCTTCCACCAATTCTTGGCGGGCGCCCGCCAACCGCTGCTGCCACGCCCAGCCCGCATCAACCTACGCCTTTCCTGCGCTTCGGACGTCTGCGAACATCGTTCCCTCTGTGGGTGGCCAGGGCGGCGGCGACTGCCGTGGCGGCTGAGCCACGAGGACGCGGAGGGCCTGCTTCATGGAGTTGAGGTCGTCCTGGCCAACAGCGGTCGCCCAGTCGTGGTCGAGCTCTTCGAAGAACGCATTGGCGACGTCGGCTGCGGCCTGTCCGCGCTCTGCCCACACCACCGTTCGGCTGCGGCCGTCGCCAGGGTCAGCAACGCGTTTGACGTAGCCGCGCTTCTCCAACTGGGACACCAGCTCGCCCATCGCCTGCGGAGTCATCCCGGCCCTGCGCGCCAACTCGGCAGGGCGTGTGCCATCGCAGTCCATGAAACGAAAGACGTTCATGAAGTGCGTGGGCCGCATGTCGTCGTACCCATGGGCGGTCAGATGGGCGTGAAGATCGCTCATCATGCGCTCGAAGGCGGCGTTGAGGAATTGCGGGAGGAACAACTGCTGGCACATGGGCGCCTCCCTCGCGGTCATGTTGTGAGGATACCTTATAAGGTAACCTGATGATTTCGGAAGCCGTCGATGCTCTCAATAGGGAAGGTTGCCAGCAATGGACCCAACGCGAAGGAATGTCTTACTAGTGGCTGCCCTTGCGGCTTGCGGCCTCTACCGGCTGCAGGCACCTGAGGGTCAGGCAGCAAGGCCATGATCGCTCCGGCGGACGCCGTGGTCCTCGACTTTCCATTCAGGGGCAGCTGGCTGGTCCAGAACAGCCCGGCTCGACGGGTGCCCAGTCACGGCACAAGCCTCTTCGGCACCTCACACGCCATCGACTTCGTCGCGATCAACGATCAAGGGCGGTCCGCTCCACGCACCTGGCGGAGTCTCGTGGCCTCGGAACCGCCGGAACTCTTTGAAGGGTTCGGTCAACCGATCCTCGCTCCAGTGTCGGGCACCGTCGTGCTCACCCATGACGACGAGCAGGACCACGAGGCGCGACGCTCTCAGCTGACACTCCTGCCGTACATGCTGGGACAGGCGGAGCGAGCCAAGGAGGGGGTCACTGGGCTCGCCGGCAACCACGTCGTGATCGCGATCCGGCCGGCGGGGCCGTTCGTGCTCCTGGCGCACCTACGGCACGGCACGGTTCGAGTTCGCCCAGGGCAGCACGTCCAGGCGGGGGATCGTGTCGCTGACTGCGGGAACACGGGCAACAGCACCGAGCCTCACATCCACGTCCAGGTCTCCGACTCCACCGACTGGCCCAGAGCGCAAGGCCTCCCCGTCGCGTTTCGGTCACGTAGCGGCACCGTCTGGGTGCCGGATAACGACGAAATTGTCAGGGCCTGACCGCGCGCAGTCAGAGCGCCGTCGACCACCTCCATGACTGCAACCTGACGAGGGCTAGCCCGTCCACGGGAACGCTGGCGTCGAGGACGAATGCCCGTCCTGCATCTCTGCTTGAGTGGGGGCTTGAGGACCAATGCTCGGGAAAGTCATGCTAAGCCGGTGGGGCCAGGTAGCAGGGGTTCTGGTCGGCACCGCTGTTACCCCGGGTCACGGCGCTGGGGTGGGGCGTCGTCCGATGCTTGTTTTGTTGAGATGGCCGTAGATCGTGGAGCGCGGGACCTGAAGCAGATCGGCAATGCGCTGAACGGTGTGGTCCCGGGCGTCGTAGAGCTGTTGGGCGTGGTGGGCCTGGTCAGGGGTGAGTTTGGGGCGTCTTCCTCCGGTTCGTCCGCGGACCCGGGCGGCCGCGAGGCCGTCGCGGGTGTTGGCGATGATGAGTTCTCGTTGGAGTTCGGCGAGGGCGAATTCGGCGTCAGCCGCGAAACCATCTACCAGTACCTCAAGACCGGCAGGTAAAAACACCCCGCTTCATAACCATCCGCCGTGCAGCCAGCTGTGGACATCTCGTCCCCTACTTGTCACCTTGGGTCATCCATAGGAGTACCGGGCCAACATGGATCGACTGCGCTAGACGACCATGATCAAGGGCTTAGCGCCAACGGCTGTACTAATGGTCCCCAAGGCCGGAACAATGCCAGTCGCTCCACCACCCGAGATCTTGTACTGGGACGCGAACGAATCAAGACGAATGAGAGGCAATTGCGCCGGGTGAAGTCCCGGCCAGGCTGCTCTACCACGAGTCCGAACTTCAGATCCAGGAGCACTACACCGACACCGCCGGATTCACCGACCACCTCTTCGCCCTCATGAACCTGCTCGGCTACCGGTTCGCACCACGGATCCGCAATATCGGCGACACCCGCCTCTACACACCCACCAGTGATCCGGAGTGTTCGACGTTGACGCCCCTGATCGGCGGAACCATCAACACCAAAACAATCGCCCTGCACTGGGACGAGATCCTCCGACTCGCCGCGTCGATCAAAACGGGCACGGTGACAGCTTCCCTGATGATGCGCAAGCTCGGCGCCTACCCCCGCCAGAACGGGCTCGCCATCGCGCTGCGGGAACTGGGAAGAATGGAACGGACCCTCTTCCTGCTGGACTGGCTCCAAAATCCTGACCTTCGCCGCAAAGTCACCGCCGGGCTGAACAAAGGCGAGGCCCGTAACACCCTGGCCCGGGCGGTGTTCTTCAACCGACTCGGCGAGATCCGCGACCGCTCCTTCGAGCAACAGCGCTACCGGGCCAGCGGACTGAATCTCCTCACGGCAGCCATCGTGCTCTGGAACACGGTCTACCTCGACCGCACCATCACAACCCTGGACAGCGACGGCAGCACCACGGACCCGGACCTCTTGCGGTTCCTCTCGCCCCTGGGCTGGGAACACATCAACCTCACCGGGGACTACACCTGGCCACGCCCTAACCACATCAAACCCGGCAAATACAGGCCACTACGACGATCCGCAAAACCTTAGCGTCGGATATTTCACTTTTTCACAAGCCACCCCTAGATAGTGTCGCCGGGCGAGACAGCGACGCCCGGGTTGGCCCATGCCCGATCGCCCGGATCATTGAGCGTCACGTTCTCCCAACGTAGTCACGGCCGTCAATATGGACACCGATTGCACCGTCCTTGGGTCCTTTATCCGTGAATCCAGTCACGATACATTCCAATCTTCGAGGTTGCGTGGCGTTGCATGGCCGCCTGAGCCGGGCACGTTGACGACGGCTCAGAGGCCGTCGTTGTAGTTCCAGTGCTCCTGCCAGCGCCAGTCGATGGGCTCCGAGGCCCGCTGGTAGCGGATGTCGGTGGAGAGCCGGATCCGGTTCTCCGGGTCAACGTTGTCGCTGCCTGCATGAACCATGTACGAGGAGTGGACCATGACGTCGCCGGCACGGTAGTTGGCCAGCAGCCAGCGGCTGTTGTGCTCCTCGGCCAGTCCCGGCAAGTCAGCCGTCATCGAGACAGCAGGGCGCTTCTCGCGCCGTTCGCGTTCATCCGCCATCGCCCAGTGATGGCTGCCCTCGAGATACGTGAGCCCACCCATCTCCACGGGGCAATCGCCGAGCGGGATCCACATGGACAGGACCCGTTCGCTACCTTCACGCAAATAGATCAAGTCGTAGTGTGCCTGGGTGGCCGTGCCGATGCCGTCTTCGCCCGGGCGGATGTGGCGGATGATCTTCCGCTTGTGAAGGTGCACCTCACCATCCAAGAACCACTGGAACCAGCCGCGGATGGCCGGATGGCTGGTCAACGCCTCGTAGGCGGCACCGGGGACGATGTCCCCGAAGAGGATCTCCCGCACGAGGCCACGATCGACCTCACCCGGGGCATTGGTTCCGATCGCCGGGTCTGATCCGGGTGCCAACATCCCCGTTCCGGCCAGCTTCGAAAAGTAGTGCTCCCGGAACGACCCCACCACGCCCGGGTCAAGGTGGTTCGTCAGGTACAGGTACCCGTCCCGGCGGATGCGGGACCACAGGGAATCCCGGTCATCGCGTTCTGTTTCAGGGACCGGCTCGAGGTATCCGAGCCGTGCCGGCGAGGCGTCCAGTACGTACCCGTTTGAAGTAACCATACTGATATCATCTGATGAACTTGGATATTCCTCCATGGACTATCCGTATAAATCCTTGGATTTTCGCAGGTGAGGATTGCACCTTGGATAAATCGAACGATTGGTCGCTGTTTTCGACGCCCAATCCGTTGTTGGCTCAATCCGCCATCGTGTGCCTCGGGGCCGGGGAGCAGGCCAGCGCCGGGCCCTCCCCCCGTGACCGGAAGCTGCCCAGCTACGCCCTGGTCTACATATCATCAGGAGACGGCTGGTACACCCAAGGAGACCCGCACAAGAAGAAAAGGACGGTGCGGGCCCCCGCCCTCATCTCCATTCCTCCTGGCGTCGAGCACAGATACGGACCAGACGAGGACGGCTGGTCCGAACACTGGGTCCTGTTCAACGGGGCAGGAGTCCAGCCGTACCGGGAGCTGGGCCTTCTGGACCCGGATGTGCCGGTCGTCAGCCTTCGTGCACGGGCGGACGGCATCACGGAACTGTTTGCCGGACTCCGAACTGCCCTATCGGGCATCGGACTGCGCTGGAGCATTGAAGCCTCGGTGGCCACCCAGCGCCTGCTCCTGGAAATGCTGTCGTCGAGCCCCGCAGTCGATGCCCCGGTCTCGCGCGAAATGCAGGTCCTGTCCGGACTGAAAAGCGATGTAACCCGGCCCATCTCGATGGCAGACCGCGCCCGGTTGGTCGGGGTGTCCCTACCCGAATTACGAGCCATAATCCGCTCATCCACGGGCTTGAACCCGCTCAGTTACATCGTCGAAGCCCGGATTTCCCACGCCCAGGTCTTACTGGCGGAAACGGGGCTTACCGTCGGCACCATAGCTGGCCGGATCGG
This sequence comes from Micrococcaceae bacterium Sec5.7, assembly GCA_039636785.1. NCBI lineage: Bacteria > Bacillati > Actinomycetota > Actinomycetes > Micrococcales > Micrococcaceae > Micrococcaceae bacterium Sec5.7. The sequence continues at coordinate 1,126,793 of CP144169.1, forward strand.
CTACGACGATCCCGCATATTTCGCGCGCCTCTTCACACAACGCGTTGGGGTTCCCCCAACGGTATTCAGACAGCAACAATCCCGCGTTCCTGACCCTGTACCGGACGCGCTGCCTGCCGGACGCTAAGCAGCTGGAGCATCCAGAGGGCCCTTGGAATCCACCGGTCCGCGGCATCATTGAACACGGCGTCGGTTTGAATCGGCCTTCACGCGTTCTCCATCGATCCCCGCATGTCTCCTCATGGCCGGGCCCATTTTGGACGGTCACCGAAACGGCTGCCCCGGCCTTGGCTGCGGGATAGAATCGGGGGATCTGTTTCCAGCGGAAGATAGGCGGCAGAATATCGGGGTCCGGGTTCATCGCAAATGTCGCTCCGGCAGGTCAGTGGCCACAGGGAGCTGCCGCAGCCGTGTCAAAGGTTGATGGCACCGTCCGCGCGGCGCGGGATGCTGAGTGGGTTGCTGACCTGCAGCGCCGGCGGAAGCACCCGGATGGTCCTTCTGGAGTCGGCGGCCCTACTGGCGCGGCGTCCTCACCACATCGCTGATCCACTGACGCGTCTTCTCGTCCACAGGGCCGGCCAGCTTGTTTTCCATGGCGGCGCGGTCTGCCCTGATCTTCTGCAGGACCATCCGGCCCAGGCCGGCAAATACGGCCACAACTACCACCGGCAACAGCACGGATTTCGATTTTTCGGCCATGCCGCAATCCTACTGACGGCGGCCGCACGCGGCCAGAGCCGGCGTCGTGCTTCACAGATGACTTTCACGGTCCATGCGCGACGCACCCCGAATACAGAGTGAAGCGTTCCGGCCGGTAGAATGGGCTAGCAAGCTCGCGGAGCGCTCGTCCATGCTGTCCCCAATACACAGCGGAACAGCGTGAGACGGCATCCCTCCGCTGCGCCCCTACCCAATGCTCACGCACAGGAGTTACCGGATGCCCCGGATCGTTGTTGACGTTATGCCCAAGCCCGAGATTCTGGACCCGCAGGGGAAGGCCATCGTGGGTGCACTCCCCCGGCTGGGCTTCACCGGCTTTAGCTCTGTCCGCCAGGGCAAGCGCTTCGAACTCACCGTCGACGGCGAGGTGACCGAGGAAATCCTGGCCCAGGCCCGTGAGGCGGCGGAGACCCTGCTTTCCAACCCGGTGATCGAGGACGTCGTCAACGTCGAGGTCGTTGAGGCCTGACATGACTGAACTCCCCCTGATCGGCGAGGCAATCGCCGTCGCCGCCGAGCCACGGCTCGCGGGTGCCCGCATCGGCGTGGTTACGTTCCCCGGTACTTTGGACGACCGCGACGCCGCCCGTGCGGTCCGCCTGGCCGGCGCCACTCCCGTGGCACTCTGGCATGCGGACACCACGCTGGGTGACGTTGACGCCGTCGTGATTCCCGGTGGTTTCTCCTACGGCGACTACCTGCGCGCCGGCGCCATTTCGCGCTTCGCGCCGCTGATGTCACGCATCGTTGATGCGGCCAACTCGGAAGCGAAGCTTCCCGTTCTGGGCATCTGCAACGGTTTCCAGATCCTGACCGAATCGCACCTGCTGCCGGGCTCCATGATCAAAAACGATCATCTGAAGTTCATCTGCCGCGACCAGGTGCTGCGCGTTGAAAACAACACCACGGACTGGACCGGCGACTACGCCGCCGGCCAGGAAATCACGGTGCCGCTGAAGAACCAGGACGGCCAGTACATCGCCGACGAAAAGACGCTGGACGCCCTTGAGGCTGAGGGCCGTGTTGTCTTCCGCTACGTCGGTTTCAACCCGAACGGTTCACGCCGCGACGTCGCCGGCATCTCCAACGCCGCCGGCAACGTGGTGGGCCTGATGCCGCACCCGGAGCACGCTGTTGAAGCCGGCTACGGACCGGAATCCGGCGACGGTACCGAGGGCCTGGGTTTCTTCACCTCTGTTCTTAACAAGATTGTGGGAGTCAACGCATGACCGAGATCTCGACAGGCTCGATCACCGGAACCGCCGGCGAGACCAAGAAGTTCAACATCGACACCGTTGAAAACGCCGCCAAGACCCCCCACACCGAACTCCCCTGGGCCGAACTGGGCCTGAAGGACAACGAGTTCGCCAAAGTAGTGGAGATCCTGGGCCGCCGCCCCACCGCGGCCGAGCTCGCCATGTACTCCGTCATGTGGAGCGAGCACTGCTCCTACAAATCGTCCAAGAACCACCTGCGCCAGTTCGGCGACAAGGTCACGGACGAGATGAAGGAACACCTGCTCGTCGGCATCGGCGAGAACGCCGGCGTCGTTGACATCGGCGACGGCTGGGCCGTCACCTTCAAGGTGGAATCCCACAACCACCCCTCGTTCGTGGAGCCCTATCAGGGCGCAGCCACGGGCGTCGGCGGCATCGTCCGCGACATCATCTCCATGGGTGCCCGACCCGTCGCCGTGATGGACCCGCTGCGCTTCGGCGCGATCGACCACCCTGACACCGCGCGACTGGTGCACGGCATCGTCTCCGGCATCGGCGGCTACGGCAACTGCCTGGGCCTGCCGAACATCGGCGGCGAGGTTGTTTTTGACTCCGTTTACCAGGGCAACCCGCTGGTCAACGCCCTCGCTGTGGGTGTGCTCCGCCACGAGGACATCCGCCTGGCCAACGCTTCCGGCGTCGGCAACAAGGTTGTGCTGTTCGGCGCACGTACCGGCGGCGACGGCATCGGCGGCGCTTCGGTGCTGGCCTCCGAGTCCTTCGACGCTGCGTCTTCCGGTAAACCGGCTAAGCGCCCCGCCGTCCAGGTGGGCGACCCCTTCGCCGAGAAAGTGCTCATCGAGTGCTGCCTCGAGCTGTTCAAGGCTTCCGTTGTTGAAGGCATCCAGGACCTCGGCGCTGCCGGTATCTCGTGCGCCACCTCGGAGCTGGCCTCCAACGGTGACGGCGGCATGCACGTTGAGCTCACCTCGGTCCTGCTCCGCGATCCGTCCCTGACCCCGGGCGAAATCCTGATGTCCGAATCCCAGGAACGCATGATGGCTGTTGTCACGCCGGAGAACGTTTCGGCTTTCGAGGCGATCCTGAACAAGTGGGACGTGGAGTTCGCCTGGCTGGGCGAGGTCACCGACACCGGCCGCCTGATCATCGAATGGGACGGCGAGAAAATCGTCGACGTCGACCCCCGCACCGTCGCCCACGACGGCCCGGTCTACGACCGCCCGTTCCACCGCCCGGAATGGCAGGACGCCGTCCAGGCGGACGGATTCACGGGTTCGGTCCAGGACGCAGGCCGTCCGGCCGCGCCCGCAGAACTGGCTGCCGCCGTCGTCGAACTCATTTCCTCACCGAACATGTGCTCCAAGGAATGGGTCACCAAGCAGTACGACCGCTACGTCCAGGGCAACACTGCGCTGGCCATGCCGGACGACGCCGGTGTGATCCGCGTGGATGAGGAAACCGGCCTGGGCGTCTCGCTCTCGACGGATGCCAACGGCCGCTACTCCTACCTGAACCCGTACGAGGGCGCCCGCGCCGCACTGGCCGAGGCCTACCGCAACGTGGCCACCTCCGGCGCCAAGCCGCTGGCAGTCACGGACTGCCTGAACTTCGGCTCCCCTGAGGACCCGGACGTCATGTGGCAGTTCGCCGAGTCCGTCCGCGGACTCTCCGACGCCTGCATGGAACTCGGCGTCCCGGTTACCGGCGGAAACGTCTCGCTGTACAACCAGACTGGTGGCGTCGCCATCCATCCCACCCCCGTGGTAGGCGTGCTGGGCGTGTTCGACGACGTCGCCCGCCGCACGCCGTCGGGCTGGAGGGAAGACGGCCAGGCCATCTACCTGCTGGGTACGACGGCGGCGGAAATGGACGGTTCCGAGTGGGCCAACCTGCGTGGTCACCTCGGCGGACAGCCGCCGGTTGTGGACCTGTCATTGGAGCGCCAGCTGGGCGAGATCCTGGTCAATGCCTCCCGCGACGGCATGGTTGACTCCGCCCACGATCTCTCCGAAGGCGGCCTCGCGGCAGCCCTGGTTGAGTCCTCGCTGCGCTACGGCGTGGGTGCCCGGATCGCGCTGCAGGATGTCCTGGACCGCGACGGCGTGGACCTGTTCACGGCACTGTTCTCCGAGACCCAGGGCCGCGCCATCGTGGCCGTCCCGCGCTCCGAGGAAATCCGCTTCAAGGACATGTGCACCGCCCGCGGCTTTGCGCACACCCGGATCGGCGTGGTGGATGCCGCGAGCGGCCTTCTGGAGATCAACGGCGTCGAGACCATGTCACTCAAGGCCCTCCGCGAAGCCAACGAGGCCACGCTGCCGAAGTACTTCGGCTAGCTCCTTCCATCGACTGCTCCGCAACAGCCCTTATGAACGCTCATAAGGGCTGTTACGGAGCATTCGTTTATCTTCCGGACGGTGACAGGGATGCCGTGGACCGTGGTCGCCTCGTCCCCGTATAGCTTCATGCGGTGAACAATTACGTGGGGCCCTACGTGTCAGGGTTGGGTGAGGCCAGTACCTCATAGCAACTTCGTCTAATTCGTAGGGCGAGAATCAGGAACATCACTAATGTCTATCTCCACAATTTCCCCGGTGCGGGAAGATGGGTCCATGAGTAATCCTGGCCCCCGCGCCGGTGGCCCGAGTCCTCGAAGGTCGTTCACTCCGGCACAAAAATTAGCCCACCTGGACGCCTACCAGCAGGCCTGTGATGACGGCACCGGCGGCGGAGCCTACCTGCGGAGCGAGGGCCTGTATTCCTCGCAGATCACCGAGTGGCGCAAGCTCCGTGATGCCGGCGTGCTCGAGGGCAAAAAGCCCGGTGAGACGATCGGCAAACTCACTGCTGAACAAGCAGAAATCGCTCGTCTACGCCGGCAGCTGGAGGTGAGTGAACGCAAGCTGGCACGGACGGAAGCTGCGTTATCGATTATGGAAAAAGCACGACAGCTTTTGGAGGATATCTCCGAAAGCGCGGAACAACAGCCCTGGTACAAGAAACCCTGACCAGAGCCTATACCGACCTTACAAAGGCGGACATTCCAACCAGGGAAGCGGCCCTCCTGGCCGGGATATCGAGGGCCACAGCGACCCGTAAGCCCCGGACACCGGTGACCGATTTGATGCCCGCCTCGGCCCCACTGAACAAGATCAGCCCAGCCGAACGCGCACGGATCCTGGCCACGGTGAATTCGGAGCGATTCGTGGACCTGCCGCCGGTCCAGATCTACGCCCAGCTCCTGGACGAGGGGATCTATTTGTGTTCAATCTCCACGTTCTACCGGGTTCTGGCCGAGAACAGCCAGGTCAAGGAACGCCGCCGGCAGGCACGCCATCCCCCCAGGACGATTCCGGAACTCATCGCGACAGGGCCCGGCCAGGTCTACTCCTGGGACATCACCAAACTCGCCGGTCCAGTGAAGGGGAAATACCTCGATTGCTACGTCATGATCGACATCTACTCCCGCTACATTGTCGGAGCCTACGTCCACGCCCATGAGTCCGGGGAGCTGGCGGTGGAGATGATGAAGGAGATCTTCGGCATTCACGGCATCCCGGAGATCGTCCACGCCGACCGTGGGACGTCCATGACGAGTAAAACGGTTGCCGCATTGCTCTCTGACTTGGAGGTCACCCGGTCGCATTCTCGGCCCCGGGTAAGCAATGACAACCCGTACAGCGAGGCGTGGTTCAAGACGCTGAAGTTCGCTCCCGTGTTCCCTGAACGCTTCGGCTCGCTGCCCGATGCGAGGACCTTCATTGCGTCCTTCGTCGACGGGTATAACCACACTCATCGCCACACCGGAATAGGCCTGAACACCCCCGCAGATGTCCACTACGGCCTTGCCGCCGGCAAAGCCGTCGAGCGCTCGAAAACCCTGGCCGCAGCACGCCAGAGGAACCCCGAACGATTCGCCACCAGGAAGGACCCCAAAATCCTGGTCATCCCCGACACGGCATGGATCAACAAACCAGCCGAGAAAAACGAAACAAAAGCAGCAGCCTAACTCCCACTGGCCTCATTCGCCTTGACAAATTCCGGGGCCGCGTCAGCTGTGCCTCACCTTCCGAGCGGCTCACGTGTGATGCGTCACTGCAGGCTCCTTAAGCCGTCGCCGCGGGAGCTCCAGCAACTCCGCGGCGGTTGGGAGGGACGCGGCGCAACGCTCGTTGACCACGATGAAGGCCGCACACGCACGCTCAATGGAAGCTCCGCCGTCGGGCCTGCGCTGCGGATGCCTCTACCCATTGCCGTCAGCGATCCGTGGCGCAGCCTCTTGGCGGTGATTCCGGCGCGGATGGCCTCGGATACGGTGAACGGGCGGCTTTCGAATTCCTCCGGAAGCGGGTGTGCGGTCCTCATGGCTTCATCAGAGCAGAACTCAGCCACGCGCGCAGAAGTTATCCACACCCTCGATCGGTTGCTCCATATGTGCCCTTATGGGTGCCCTAAACGGCACTTGCGGAGCAATCGGCGGGGTAGGCGCTAATCCTCGCTGTGGAGCTCGCGCCGGCGGGCGCTGAGCAGCTCCAGCTCCGGGAGCGCGGCCACAAAGCGTTCGACGGCGTCAAGCACCTCCACGAGGTGGGTTCGCTCTGCTGCCACGAGGCCAGCGCCGATCTGTGTGCGCCGGTATTGGTCGTGGCCCCCCACCTCGGCCACGGAAACTTCGAAGCGGCGCTTCAGCTCGGCGAGCAAGGGCCTGACCAGGGAACGCTTCTCCTTGAGGCTGTGAACATCGCCCAGGAGAATATCGAACTCAATCCATCCAATCCACACACCACTAATTATCATCGATTGCTCCTGATCTGCCGTTTTGGGTGCTCAAAGGGCAGATAAGGAGCAGTCGACGGAAAGGGGCTAGACGATGGTGAGTTCTCCCATCCGGTCCCAGCCCTCGCCGTCGAGCTGACGGCTGATGATCCGGGGCGTCTCAGCAAGGGCCTGCGGCATCTCGGCCATGGCCTTCTTGAAATGGGCGCTGTTCACATGATCACCGGCGGCGTCGTCCTTGAAGGCTTCCACGAGCACAAACTCGTTGGGATCCTCCAGGCTGCGGGACCAGTCGAACCATAGACTGCCCGCTTCCTGCCGCGTCGCCGCGGTGAAGGCGGCCACCAGATCGGGCCAGCGCTCAGACCATTCGGGTTTGACCTTGAATTTGACCACGATGAAGATCACGTGCGGATGCCTTCCGTTGTGCTAAGTCTGGGCTTCCATTCTTGCACCGACGTCCCGGACCCTCGTTCTTGGCCCAGTCGGCAGCTCCCGGTGCTGAGGCCGGGCGTCAGGGGCTTGTTCGCGCATCCGAGGCGTCAAGGCCCGGATCTGCGGACGGGGCTCGGACGGGGTGGTGCCGCGGCAGGAGCTGCGACGGCGGCCGGTGACCTTCCGTGGAAAGGCGACCGGCCGCCGTCGGGCGTTCAGAAAAGCACTATTTGGAGGTGCCTTGGGTGACGGAGCCCTGGAGCTGGCGCTGGAAGATGATGTAGACGACCAGGACGGGGGCGACGGTGATGACGACGGCGGCGAAGAGCGAGCCGAAGTCCACGTTGTAGCCGGCCTGGGAGGCGAACCGTGCCAGGCCCTGGGAGAGGACGTAGTTCTTCTCGTTGCTGTTCAACGCCACGGGGAGCAGGAACTGGTTCCAGAGCCCGAGGAAGTTGAAGATCGCCACCGAGGCCATGCCGGGCTTGGCCATGGGCAGCATGACCTGGAAGAAGGTCCGCCATTCGCTGGCGCCGTCCAGGGCCGCGGCTTCGGCGATCTCGTTCGGCAGGGACTTGAAGAAGGAGAACAGGAAGAACACGGTGAACGGCAGCGCGAACGCCACGTAGGTGATGGTCAGGCCCGGCAGGGTGTTCAGCAGCCCCATGTTCTTGAGGATGAAGAACAGCGGGACGACGGCCAGGAAGATCGGGAACGTCAGCCCGGCGAGCATCAGGTAGTAGATGGCGCGGCTGCCGCGGAACTGGAACCGGGCCAGCACGTAGGCGCACATGGCGCCCAGGACCATCACGACCACCAGTGCCGAGCCGACCACCATGACGGTGTTCAGGAAGTAGTTCCCGATCCCGGCGGTGTTCCAGGCCGTGACGTAGTTGCCCGCGTTCCACGTGACGGGCAGGGCGAAGGGCGAGGCAAAGATCTCGCTGCTGGTCTTGAACGAGGTCATCAACGTCCACAGCAGCGGCAGGACCACGATCACGGACCAGATGATGAGCATGGTGTGGGAGACGGTCCCCACCACCTTGTCGCCGCGGGTGGACCGCGGCCTGCGTTCAACGAACCGTCCCGGTCCCGTGGAAGTTCCCGGTCCCGTGGCTGTTCCCGGTCCCGTGGCGGGGTTCCCGGCGGGGTTCTGTGTCAGGGTTTTTGTTCTCATGAGCCCGAGGTGTCCTTACTTCCGCCGGTGAGCCGGTTCACCAGGAACACCAGCGCCGCGAAGATCAGCGTGACGATGGCCAGGACCACGCCCATGGCGCTGGCGTAGCCGAACTGGCCCTTGGTGAAGGCCGTGGAGAGCAGCTGCTGGGACATCACCAGGGTGGAGTTGTTCGGGCCGCCGCCGGAGTTCAGCGCGGCCATGTACACGAAGGCGTCCAGGGCCAGGATGCCCATGTAGATGTAGGCGGTCTGGATGTTGTCCCGGATCAGCGGGATGGTCAGGGACACCGCGGTCCGCAACCGCCCGGCACCGTCGATGCGGGCGGCCTCGAACAGCTCCGCCGGGATGCCCTTGATCGCGGCGATGAACAACACCATGTAGAAGCCCACGAAGCCCCACACGATCACGAACATCGTGGCGCCCATCGCGGTCCGTTCATCACCGAGCCAGGGGAAGGAGCTGGCCTGGTCAAAACCCAGCGAGGTCAGCATGCCGTTCAGGAGCCCGTTGGAGGGATCATAGATCTGCAGCCACATGATGCCGATGGCAATGGCAGGAATGACATAGGGGAAGAAGGACACCACCCGGTAGAAGCTGGAATTCTTCAGGCCCTTGACCTGCCCGCGGCTGGAGCCGCCCACCGTGATCATGGACGCCAGCACCAGGCTCAGGATGATGGTGATGACCGGCAGCACCAGGCACAGCACCACATTGTTGGCCATGGCCTTCATGAAGATCTCATCCGCGAACAGCTTCCGGTAGTTTTCAAGGCCGGTGAAGTTCATCGTGGCCGTGAAACCGGACCAGTCCGTCATCGAGTAGTAAAACGCCTGGATGAACGGGGAGATCACGAAGACCAGATAGATGGCCAGCGGCAGCCCGAGGAACACGGCAAAGAAACTCACCCGGTCAAAGGTCAGCTTCCTCCGCCGCCGGACGGCGGCAGGCCTGCCGCCGCCCGAAAGGGTCCTGGTATCAAGAACGGTCACTTGACCTCAATCTTCTTCACCGAGGGATCATTGCGGACCTTGTCCGAGATCTTCTGCAGCCCGGAGGTCAGCGTCGCCACATCGGACTTGCCGTCCAGGAACGTGTTCCAGACCACCAGCTGGTCCTTGTTCGTGCCATAAAGATCAACGAAGTTCCAGGAGAAGATATCCGTCCCGGCATCCTCAAGCAGCTTCGTCTGGGACACCAGCGCCGTGGACCCGAACCCGTCCGCCGGGACCGTGTCCTTCACGATCGTGGGCGCCAGCTTGGTCTTGGCGAAATTCGTCGCCGCCTCCTTGGACAACATCACCCGGAGCATTTCCTTGCCGCCGGCAACGTTCCTGCCCTGGGACGGAACCACAAACGGCTCACCCGCGGCACTGTGCAGCGCCGTGTACGGCATCTTCGAACCCGCAGTCACAGTCGGAACAGGGGCACCGGTCATCTTGAAGCCGGCCTTCGTCTGGTCCTTCATCTCGTTCTCGATCCACGAACCCGACGGATACAGCAGCGCCTCACCGGCATTGGACCACTGCGCCTGCGCCGCCGTGAAAGCAGTCCCCGACCCGCCCGGCTTGACATAACCGGCCTTCACGATCTTCTCCAGGGCCGTGAAGACACCCTGCAGCGCCGGATGCGACCAGCAGCCCTCCTTCAGGTTCTCCAGGCCCAGACGGACTTCGTCCCCGCCCTCCTTGATGGCCGACGCAATCGCCATCTCCTGGTAATACGTGGCAGCCTCCTTGCCCCAGCAGAACAGGTACTTGCCCTCGGCCTTGGCCTTCTCGCCCAAAGCCAGCGCCTCCTCCCAGGTCCTGGGAACAACCCAACCCTTCTCCTGGAACAACGCCGCCGAATACCACACCGCGAAAACCGTCAGCACATAATTCAAGGCCGCCAGCTTCCCATCAAAGGTCCCCGGCGCCAGGACACCGCCATACAACGTGTCCTTAATGACGGCGCCCTCAAGGTTCTTCGCCTCGATCACCGCACTCAGATCCTCCAGCTGCGCCAGGATCGTGCTGAAACCGATCGCCTTCGCCCCCGAATTATCAATCAGGTCCGGCGGATTCCCACCCACGAAACGCGGCTGCAACTCCTGCGCAATATCCGTCGACGCAGCGATCTTCGCCGTGGACCCCGCCTGGGCCGACTCAAAAGCCTTCCCCGCGAACTCAACATAATCAATCCCGTACCCGCCCTTGAAAATCACGGCATCAACCGCGGACTTCTCCGCCATACCAAACGGATTCGTGGCGGAAACAACCCCGCCCGAAACAGCCCCGGACCCGCCCCCGCCCCCCGCAGCACACGACACCAAAGCACCACCCATCGGAACAAGAACCGCCGCAGCCAAAGCCCCGCGAAGAAACCCACGCCGCGCAAGCGGCACACCCTGAACATTCATCTCAATACCTTCCAGTGACTCGTATGGCTGACTTGACCGTACGCGGCTGACCGCGCATGTGGCTGACCGTCAAGCGCATTTGGCGACGACGAAAATGACGCCTCCCCTATGTGACATATTTCACCATGCATGCTCGGAAATCAACATTTGGGGCTAGTTTGAATCAGGAAAAATCATAACAGCTCAGTAACGGTGACGTTTAACCCCATATTGAACCGATGAGGGAAACGTCTTCTCGCCACGGCGATGTCTGGTCGCTCCACCGGAATGGCCACCTCAGAGCCGCCATTGGGCAGCTGGGCATACGTCACTTTTCCTGCCGATCCGGGCAGATGGACGTGCTGGAACGGCGAGGCGAAGTGGTGCAGATACAGCCGTCCGCCGTCGAGCGTGGATCAAGCGCACCGCGGGCCGTCGGCCCCACGTTGAGCAGCAGGTTCCCGTTCTTGGAGACGCCGTCCACGAGCATCCGGACCAGTATCCCCGGTGTTTCGCAGTCGAGGTTGTCACGGCGGTACCTCCAGCTGCCGTTGAGCGTCTGGCACGCTTCCTCTGGGACACCCATGGGACATCCTCGCCGTCACGTCTCGTAATCCGCCGCCGTTGTCCGCTCGCGGCTCCTCACCGCTTCATGCCGGGCGGGCAGCGAGTACTACGGCCCCCGGCGCACGAACATCCCAAGCCTCGCCTCGGTGAACCATGCTGCGTGCGGAATCATTCGGGCTCCTTTGCCATGGCGGTGCGGGCCACCGGACTACGTTGCCGCTTCCGCTGCCAGCGATCGTTCGCATTCCTGAATGGCTTCCCTGGCCAGCTCCTGCTGCTTCAGCGTGCCCACGCGCTCTGCCCACTGTTCAGCCAACTGGAATTCCACCATGGCCTCCGTGCGACGGCCCGCACCGTGAAGCGTCCGGCCAAGGTTGTTGTGCAGCGCCACCATCCAGCGCCTGGTGCGGGGATCATGCACCGTGGAGGCATACTCCAGGGCGCTTCTGGTCCATGACTCGGCATGGGCGGCGTCCGCAATGGCCAGCATGTGCAGCGCGTCCACAGCCAGGAACTCCTCACCCAGGTGATCGCCCAGTTCAGCGGCCTGTTCGAACAGCGGCACCGCCATGGCTGCGTGTCCGCTGGAGTTCAGCACCCGGCCGCGTTCCAGCAGGATCCGGACCCCTACGGTCGGTTCCTCCTCGCCGTCGATCGAATCCAGCAGGGCGTCGGCTTCCTCAAAACGGCCCTGCAGTCCGATGGCCCGCCCAAGTTGCGTGGCCAGCTCGCCCCGTTCATCGGCGTCGTACTCTTTGTCCTCCATCGCGGCCCGGAAACGCGCCTCGGACACTTCCGGATTGTCAAAGTTCCACAGTTGGTCAAGGGTTGTTTGGTTCAGCATCTGCATGCTCCTGATCAGCATTCACCTGCGGCCAGTTCGTGTGCACTCTCAATGTAACGGGAAGTGATGAATCTTTGAGCGCGTTTCGCCAGTGCGCCGCCGGCCCGGTAAAACCAGTTTGAGTGCCTGCTGAATGACGTGACCTTGAAGAAGACCCGCCCTTCTGCATCCACCGCCACCTCGAACGCTTCCTCTCCCCGTTCCGGATGCCCCGGGAGTGTGCCGTAGCCGAATCCTGCTGACTGCGGGCCGTCCCCCGGCACCGGCTGCCGGATCCATACCACTTCGCAGGGGGCGTTTATCCGAAAGGGCCCGACGCCGAAGCCGCTCACCACACGCGCGCCGGTGACAACGGAGGCGTTGTCTGTGCGGACGCGCAGACCGGAGCTCTTCTGGAGCTGCCACGTCAGAAGACCCTGGGCCACCCGCCGGTATGTGGCCATGCCATGGCCCAGAGAGACTCGCTCAGTGAACAGCTCATAACCCTCTGGCGGAGGGCCGTGTTCCGTGGAACCGATGCCTGGGTAGTTGAGTTCGCCGCGGGCCATACGCTGTCCGGTCATTTGTATTCTCCGGGTTCTTTGGCGGGCTCTTTCGCGAGCCACGCCCAGCCGAGCTGCTCCTGCTGCTTCCGGCTCAGGGTGGCCACCACCAGATCGTAGGAATCCTCCACCATGTCGCGGATCATGGCATCGGGCAGCGATCCGTCCAGCCGCACGCCGTTCCAGTGGGTCTTGTTCATGTGCCAGGCGCCGGTGATTTCGGGGTTGGCGGTGCGGAGCTGTTCGGCCAACGCGGGCTCGCACTTCAGACTGACGGACCAATCGTCCGGGTCCATCGAGGACGCAGCGAACATCTTGGCTTCATGCCGGGCACCGCCGGTCACCGCGGCGCGGATCTTGAACACGGAGGTTTCCGGGCCGAAAGGGAAGTCCTCAAAGGCGCCGGGAAATCCCAGACAGATCTCACGGAGAGCAGCTACGTCCATGACTCGAGCCTACTTTCACGGGGCGTCATTTAGTCGGGCGGATTTGGCCGGGTGGCATTGACGCGGCGGGCCCGCAGGGGCTGCATTCACCGTGGCCACGTTTGCATCGTCGTTGTCAGACGTCGTAATGCCAGGCCTGCTGCGCAGGGCAGGTGTTCATGACCACGTCCAGGCCGGCAGCCTTGGCGCGTTCGGCGGCCGCCTCGTCAATGACTCCCAGCTGCAACCAAACCGCTTTCGCGCCGGCCGCGATCGCCTGGTCAACCACGCTGCCCACCTTCTGGGAATTCACAAAGCAGTCAACGACGTCGATCGGCTGCTTCTCTGCCGGGATCTTGGCGAGCTCGGAGTAGCCGGTTTCCCCGTGGACGGAGTCGCCCGGGAGGTTCACCGGGATGATTTCCATGCCCAGCCGGTCCCGGATGAAGAGTGCGGTGTCATAGGCGGCGCGCCATTCATGGATGGTCAGGCCTACGATGGCCCACCGTCCCTTGGTGTGCAGAAGCCGTTCGATGACTGCTGGATCGTTGAGATGGGCCATGATTCAAGCCTACTCCGGCAGGCTCCTCAGTCCCTGACCGCCTCAGCGGACCTCGCCGGACGGCTTCCACGTCGCCTTCAAATAAATGAACGGGCATCAGGCCGGGCGGGAGGCGTGAACCAATATTACGCGTAGCAGGGCCCTTCGGGATGGTCCCTGACCGAGCCCATGGACGGCAGTGTGCACGGTGTCCCCTCTGGCGGGCCGGCGCCAAGGCACTCTGGCTGCAACTGGGCTCCTGGCATGAGGATGTTGCGCTCAAGGCGGAGGCTGCCGGAGTCATCGTGGTGATGGACCGCTGCGTCAAGATCGAGCATGCCGGCTTTCATGGTTGTCTCCACCTGGCCGGTTTTGATACCGGCGTCATTTTTTCCAGGCGCCAGGTTCTGGCGTAGCAGAGACTGGCGGAAACAAGTGTTGGCCGAAGACAGTGCTCAGTGGCGGAACTTCTGGAGCCAGCTCGTGCCGGGATCGGCCGTGTGCCGCCCAACGGAGCGGTTGCCCACGGCGGAAAGGCGGCTGGCGTTTTTCAGCAGCTGTTTCACGCCGACACCCAGCCGTGATGACTCGATCCGAAGACGCTGGGCGCTGGACCGCTCCCTCGCGGCTGCCTCCAGAGCCTCGGCAATTGCCGCGGCCCGAACGGCTGACGCCGCGGCAGCACCGGCGTCGTTCTTCTTTGCCTTCCCCCTGGACGAGGCGGCCGCCGGTGTCTTCAAATCCTTCGCCTGCCGGTCGTTGCCCTGCGCTTGGCGTCCCGGCGAACCAGAGGACGGCTTGGCCGCCTGGGCGGCTGGCGTCCGAACCCGCCCGGCCGGAGCGGCAGCCGCGGCCGATTGCTCGGCCGGATCCGCGGCCGGAGGCAACGCTGCCGGGATCGTCCAGCCGGGGGTCCAATCCTGAGCCAGGTCCTGGATGGAGACCCGTACATCAGACGTCGGGGACTGGGGGCCGCTGGCTGCCACACCGCTGACACCAAGCCCCATGCCTGTCAGGACTGCGATGCCCACGACGGCCGGCCGGTGTTTGCGAAGCCAGCGCTGCCGGGTGAGATCGGTGTGCGGGCCGGCCATCAGAGCGGCAAGCTCAGCACTCGGTGCGGGCGCCGGAAGATTGGCCAGGGATCCCAGCGACATGAGGGCTGCCCGCAACTCGGGGGCATCGGAATGACCGGCATCGAGCAGCAGCTCGTCCACCGTCCGGCCGCAATCGCTATTCCCGAGGCTCATGGCGCCACATATTCCTTCACAGCCGAATGTTCACGGAGCGTGTTCAAAGCACGTCGCTGAAGCTGTTTCACGGCTCCTGCACTTTTCCCCATGATTTCGGCCACCTGATCCACTGTGAGGTCGCCGATGATGCGCAGGGTGAGAACTTCCTTCTGATCTTCCACCAGCACATCAAGCAGCTCCAAAACTTCGCCGGGTGACACCAATAACATTGCAGCCGACTCGGCGGACACGTCTTCACGGCCGTCCAGCTCCGGCTCGAAACGCAGTTTGACGGGGGCCCTGCTCTGTTTCCGGAAATCGTCGACCATCCGGGCATGCGCCACTGAGAAGACGAAGGTACGCAATCCGTTCACGCCGCCGCGTATGGTCTCCAGCCGCGGCAGAACGGCCAGGAACACTTCCTGCATGGCGGCCTCCGGATCCTCAACGCCGCGGGCTGTCAGATAGCCCAGAACCTGTGATGCGTACGTTCGGTACACGAGACTGAACAGCTCGGCACCTTGGCCTCTGAGGGCGCGCAGTGCATCGTCAGTCAGTGCGTCGTTCACGGACGTACGGCTTTCGGTCAGGGGAGGATGGCTAGATCAGTCTAGGGCCATTGATTGGCGTCCGGAACGCCTCCGGGACCTTAGGTTTACCCGGAGTAACCTTGTGCCTGCACTGCCTGAACCAGCATCCGCCCCAACACAGCTCCCTGCGGACCCGTGTTAAAGCAAAAAAGTGCCGGGCTGGAACATGATGGGGGACAAATTCCAGCCCGGCGCTTTCATAGGGGTAATCGTCACCCACCGGCCCAGGGTTACGCGGAATCCAAAATACTTTCAAAAAAGTTTCTCAACGCAATCGACTGCTCCATATCTGCCGTTATGAGTGCTCAAAAGGGCAGTTGCGGAGCAGTCGACTGGATAGGTACGGAGGGTCAGTCGCTGATCAGATCGTTGATCACGATGGTCTGGTCGCGGTCCGGACCGACACCGATGGCTGAGAAGCGGGTGCCGGAGAGTTTCTCCAGCGCCAGCACGTAGTTGCGCGCGTTTTCCGGGAGGTCCTCCAGGGTGCGGGCGGCCGTGATGTCTTCGGTCCAGCCTTCGAAGAACTCGAAGATGGGCTTGGCGTGGTGGAACTCGGTCTGGGTCATGGGCATTTCGTCGTGCCGCACGCCGTCGACGTCGTAGGCCACGCAGACCGGGATCTGCTCGATGCCCGTGAGGACGTCCAGCTTGGTGACGAAGTAGTCCGTGAAGCCGTTGACGCGGGACGCCTGGCGGGCAAGGACGGCGTCGTACCAGCCGCAGCGGCGCGGACGGCCGGTGTTGACGCCGAACTCGCCGCCGGTCTTCTGCAGGTACAGGCCCATCTCGTCGAAGAGCTCTGTGGGGAACGGCCCGGCGCCAACACGGGTGGTGTATGCCTTGATGATGCCGATGGAGCGGGATATCCGTGTGGGGCCGATGCCGGATCCCACGGAGGCGCCGCCGGCGGTCGGATTCGAGGACGTGACGAACGGGTAGGTGCCGTGGTCAACGTCCAGGAACGTGGCCTGGCCGCCCTCCATCAGCACAACCTTGCCTTCGTCCAGGGCATTGTTCAGCACCAGTGTGCTGTCGATGACCAGGGGACGCAGCCGCTCAGCGTAGGAGAGGAAATAATCCACGATCTCGTCCACCACGATGTCGCGGCGGTTGTAGACCTTGACGAGGAGCTCGTTCTTCTGCCGCAGCGATCCTTCAACCTTCTGGCGCAGGATTGACTCATCAAAAACGTCCTGGACGCGGATGCCCAGGCGGGCCACCTTGTCCATGTAGGCAGGGCCGATGCCGCGGCCGGTGGTGCCGATGGCGCGGCTCCCGAGGAAGCGCTCGGTAACCTTGTCCAGCACCTGGTGGTACGGGGCCACCAGATGGGCGTTGGCGGAGATGCGGAGTTTGGAGGTGTCCGCGCCGCGCGCCTCCAGTCCGTCGATCTCCTGGAACAGGGCTTCGAGGTTCACCACGCAGCCGTTGCCGATAATGGGAACCGCGTTGGGGCTGAGGATGCCGGCGGGAAGGAGCTTGAGCTCATACTTCTCACCGCCCACGACGACGGTATGCCCGGCGTTGTTGCCGCCATTCGGCTTGACCACATAGTCAACCCGGTGACCGAGCAAGTCTGTGGCTTTACCTTTTCCTTCGTCGCCCCATTGGGCTCCGACGATCACGATTGCTGGCATGGGATCCTCCCCCATTCGTTCGGGCCGAACCGCAGTTGCTTCACCTAGGTGAATCCAGTACAGCTCAGCGCCGTTCATGAGAATGCCCCGAATTCAACCGCTGTGCTGTGTCCGCCGTGGAGGCCGTTCAGCAAACGCAAGAGTTCCGGGGCTCTTACCACCCAAGTTTAGCGGATCGGAGTGGCAAGCACCGCTTTGACCATGCGTTGGGGACCACTACGGGGACGGCTGAGCTCCGGCGAAGGCCAAGGCGGCTTCGGCCAGTCCCGGCCACTCATCCGCCGATGCCACAGGCACTTCCACCCAATCCTTGAAGGGGCGCTTCATGCCGGATGGATCGAACAGCTCGGCACCCGGAATCAACAGGGCACGGGCGTGTTCCGGAGAGTCTCTGCCCAGCTTGAATGCCATTCCGTCACCGTGCAGGCAGGCCATGGCCTTTTTGTTGATCATCAGGGCGCGGGCACCGAACGTCTGGCCAAGCACCACACCGGCGCCGGCCGCGTCTGCAGCGACGCCTTCAAACGCGTCAGTGGCGGCATCCGAGGAATCATTGTTTTTCATAGCTGAATCATGCACCCGCAGCACAGTTCCTGCGCCGCCTGACCCCGGCACAATGACTTATCGATTTGCGCGCCGGGCACCGCACGCCTCGCAACCAGGCGCTCACCGCCGGGCCACCAAGCGCCTCTGGTAATGCCCCATACCCGTTCCGCGTTACGCTCAGCTCCGCTGCGGGGCCTGCTCCGCGCCCCCTCACGGAAACTAAAGGGCACAGAACAGCCCCCGCATTTCGTGGGGCTTGCTAAACTAGAAGAGATCGACCAGGAATCGATCCACACCACATTTCAAACCACCCCGGACTTGGCGCGCCCGCTTCCGGATTGGCAGCGTGACCGATCCCCGCAGGAGACCAGCAATATATGACAGCCTTGGCTACTGAATCATTCCGCGAGCAGCTTCTGAGCCGCCGTTACGAACCCAACGTCGCAGCCGTCAACGAGCTGTGCGACTCCCTGCAGAGCGTCAAGCCCCACACTGAAGTCCCCTACGTAGACCCCATCCACGACGTGGACGAGTGCCGCATTATCAGCCTCTTCTCCAACATCGGCGAGGCCGACGAGTCCGGTTTTATCACCGCCGGAGACGAAGACGCCGCCACGCGTATGCTCGGCGTGCAGTGGAAGCTCGGGTTGCGCCCGGAGTTTGTGATGCCGTGGAATGTCCACCCGTGGCACATCGCGGGCGAGCCGAACGGCAAGCTCACCCCGGACCAGATTTCCGCCGGCCTCAAGCCGCTGCTGAAGTTCCTGGCCGTTGTACCCCGCGCATCGGTGATTGTGGCACACGGCACCGAGGCCAACCGGCTGGCCGGCCTGCTGCTCAAGACCGAGGTTCCGCTCCTGTGGCGCCGCGGCCTGAAAACCTACAAGGTGCGCTCACTGAGCGGCCGCGCTTTCGCCGGAACCCCCGCCCGCCAGGAGCAGTACCTCGAGGAAATGCACGTTGTATATGCCGACGCCATGGCCCGCACTGGCCTCGCCCGGCCGGAAGCCAGCTAGCTTTTACCGCGCTTAGGCAAGCTCAACCAGCGGTGTTGAAATTACGACGGCGGCTGGTCACCTTTCAAGGTGACCAGCCGCCGTCGTAATTTTAACCACAACGCGGGGTCACCTACGGCCCATCCCAGCGGGTGGAATGGGCCGTAAGTGACCCCGCGTTGCTTTAGTTCTTGCCTTCGATGGCTGCCTTTGCAGAGGGATCGGAGTCAGTGAGGAACTTTTCAATGCGTTCCGGCTCCTCAGCCTCGCCGATGGCCGCAGATGCGCGGCCCAGCGAGTAGAGCGACCGCAGGAAGCCGCGGTTTGGCTCGTGCTCCCACGGGATGGGCCCAACTCCGCGCCAGCCGTTGCGGCGCAGGGAGTCCAGGCCGCGGTGGTAGCCCACACGCGAGTAGGCGTAGGAATCGATGGTGCGGCCTTCACTCCACGCTTCCTCAGCCAGCACAGCCCACAACAGCGAAGACGTGGGGTGCTTCTCCACCAGATCCAATGCCTCCTGGCCCGCGTCCAGCTGCGCGTAGACCTCGGTCTCGGCAGGCAGGAGCGTGGACTCGGGACCCATCAGGTTCTTGCGGAATTCGTCGGACATCAGGAGAAGGTCTTGCCGGTGGAGCCGAGCTGCTGGGCAGCTTCCACAACGCGGGCAGCCAGGCCGGCTTCAGCGGACGCGCCCCAGACGCGGGGATCGTACAGCTTCTTGTTGCCCACTTCGCCGTCTACCTTCAGCACGCCGGCGTAGTTCTTCAGCATGTGGTCAACAACCGGGCGGGTGAAGGCGTACTGGGTATCGGTGTCGATGTTCATCTTGATCACACCGTAGGAAACGGCGTCCGCGATTTCCTGCTCGGAGGAGCCGGAGCCGCCGTGGAACACGAGGTCGAACGGATTGGCCTTGCCGATCTTGGCACCGACCTGCGCCTGGATGTCCTTCAGGATCTCCGGACGCAGCTTGACGCCGCCCGGCTTGTACACGCCGTGCACGTTGCCGAAGGTCAGCGCCGTGATGTAGCGGCCGTGCTCGCCGGCACCGAGTGCCTGGATAGTTGCGAGGGCGTCTTCAACCGTGGTGTACAGCTTGTCATTGATGGCGTTCTCGACGCCGTCTTCCTCACCGCCGACCGTGCCGATCTCAACCTCGAGAATGATCTTGGCGGCAGCGGCTCGTTCCAGCAGTTCGCGTCCGATGCGCAGGTTCTCGGTCAGGGTCTCGGCGGAGCCGTCCCACATATGCGAGTTGAAGATGGGGTCATTGCCGGCCTTGACCGCGTCCTCAGAGGCCGCCAGCAGCGGCAGGACAAAGCCGTCCAGCTTGTCCTTGGGGCAGTGGTCCGTGTGGAGGGCAATGTTGACGTTATAGTTCTTGGCAACCTCGCGGGCGAAGGCAGCGAAGCCCAGGGAGCCGGCAACCATGTCCTTGACGGAGGCGCCGGACCAGTAGGCGCCGCCACCGGTGGAAACCTGGAGGATGCCGTCAGACTCTGCCTCTGCGAAGCCGCGGATGGCTGCGTTCAGGGTCTGGGAGGAAGTGACGTTTACGGCGGGGAATGCAAAGCCGCCGGCCTTGGCGCGGTCGATCATGTCGGCGTAGATCTCTGGGGTTGCAATGGGCATGCTGACTCCTCAAGTGAATTTCGTCTGTGGGTTCTGTTGACCCTGGAGTGAACCTCGTCGGCTAGGAACCATCCTAGCCATTTCTGCGGCAGCACAGTGTTTCGGGTCACGCGGACGGGTAACACTTCCGGCAGTTGGCCCGGAAGGCACCTCACGGCAGTTCACCCGGAAGGAAATTCACGGCAGTGCCGGCTCAGCACCAGCACGGCCCGGGACTACACGTGCTGGCCGAACACATGTTGGCGCACCCACGCGTGCATGGCAATCGCAGCGGCAGAGGCCGCATTGATGGAGCGGGTGGAGCCGAACTGTTCGATGGACAGTGTGGCGAGCGCGGCCTCGTGGACCTCCGGAGTCAGGCCCGGCCCTTCCTGGCCAAAGACCAGCACGCAGTTTTTCGGCAGCTCGTAGGTCTCCAGCGGCACGGAATCCGGGAAAATGTCGATCCCGATTATCGCCAGCCCCTCCCCCTGCGCCCACGCCACAAAATCATCAACGGTGGGGTGGTGGCGGACGTGCTGGTAACGGTCGGTGACCATTGCCCCGCGCCTGTTCCACCGGCGTCGTCCGATGATGTGGACTTCCTTGGCGAGAAAAGCATTCGCGGTGCGCACCATGGTGCCGATGTTGAGATCGTGCTGCCAGTTTTCAATCGCGATATGGAAATTGTGGCGTTTGGAATCAAGGTCCGCCACGATTGCGTCGTGCTTCCAGTAGCGGTACTGGTCCACCACGTTGCGTCGGTCACCGTCCGCGAGCAGATCGGGATCCCAGTGATCGCCCGCGGGCAGCTCGCCTTCCCAGGGCCCGACGCCGACCTCCGCCTTGGGCTCGCGCCCGTCCTCCTCGGGGGGAACGGGAGAAGCGGTGGTTTCGGCAGGAACGGTATTTCGGGGCTGGTCAGTCACCCCTCAACACTAGACTGGGTACCGGACGCAGAGTATCAACAATCACAGCCGGAGGTAGTCATGGCAGAAGCAGACCAGGTACGGGCATCGGCAGCGGTTTACCGCAGCGGCCAGGAAATCGAGTGCTGGCTGACGGATATGGACGGCGTGCTGGTGCACGAGAACCAGGCCGTCCCGGGCGCCGCTGATCTGATCCAGCGCTGGGTGGATACGTCCAAGCGCTTCCTTGTGCTCACCAACAACTCGATCTACACCCCGCGGGACCTCGCTGCCAGGCTGCGGGCGTCCGGCCTCGAGATCCCGGAGGAAAACATCTGGACCTCCGCCCTGGCCACGGCACAGTTCCTCAAAGACCAGGTACAGGGATCCGATTCCGGCAACCGCGCCTACACCATCGGTGAGGCAGGACTGACGACGGCGTTGCACGAGGCAGGCTTTATCCTCACCGACCAGAACCCTGACTTTGTGGTGCTCGGTGAGACCCGCACCTACTCCTTTGAGGCCATCACCATGGCCATTCGGCTCATTCTGGCCGGCGCACGCTTTATCGCCACCAACCCTGACGCCACCGGCCCGTCCAAGGACGGCCCCATGCCGGCCACCGGAGCCATTGCCGCGCTGATCACCAAGGCCACGGGCCGCGAACCGTACATTGTGGGCAAGCCGAATCCCATGATGTTCCGTTCAGCCATGAACCAGATCGACGCCCACTCGGAAACCACCGCCATGATCGGCGACCGGATGGACACGGACATCATCGCGGGCATGGAAGCCGGGTTGCACACGGTGCTGGTGCTTACCGGCATTACGCAGCGCGACGAAATTGCGTCCTTCCCGTTCCGTCCTAACCAGGTGCTGAATTCCGTGGCGGACCTGAAGAGCCAGATCTAAAACGGGTCATCCCCGGCGGACCTGAAGAACCAGATCTAATACGGTGTCATCCTCGATCCGCCGCCGGGCAGCGGGAAGAGCTCGTTCTGCAGGTCCTCCAGGATGGGCCGGTACACAAACGGGTTCCACCCAGGGCTGGCGTGGGCCGGCAGTGCGCCGTCGGTGCGGTGCCCGGCGGAGGCCATGTTCAGGGGAAAGGTCCGCGCCCAGGATGCGCGGGCGGTCAGATAGTTGACGGTCTGGTCCCGCGGGTTGCCGATAAACGCCATCCTGGTTTCGCCCAGCCGCTCGGCGAACCTGGTGGCATCAAAATGGTAAATGTAGGCGGATTCGGACTGGATCAGGATGCTGGATGGCGCGATCGGGGAAAGCTGCTCCATGGTCTGGTCCAGGATCTGCCGCCAGCTGCGCTCGTCCTTGTGCACCACCCGCTCCCCCAGTTCGTAGCTGCCCCGCAACACTGACGGGACCCGGAAACCGGTCTCGTAGAGGAACACCACACCTTCGAACCAGCTCTGGTCCAGTACATCGAACTTACTGTAGGGGCTGGAGTCCAGCAGGATGAACACCACTTCCACGCCGTGCAGTTCGCGAAGCCGTGCAGCCACCTGGGTGGCCACCATGCCGCCGAAACTGTGGCCGTAGAAATAGAGCTTGGTGAGGTTGCGCGCCCGGACGTGCTCGATGATGGCAATCACCAGCCCGTCGATGTCCAGCCCGGTGTTGGAATATCCGACGGCGGCCAGCTGGCCGCGCTGGCGCAGCGCCCCGCGCAGCGAGTTCAGGATCCACTGCGCCTCCTCCCAGCTGGTTTTGTACCCGGGAAAGAGGATCCAGCTGGCATTCGGAAAGTAGGATTCGGCAAAGTCATCGGG
Organism: Micrococcaceae bacterium Sec5.7; assembly: GCA_039636785.1. Lineage (NCBI taxonomy): Bacteria > Bacillati > Actinomycetota > Actinomycetes > Micrococcales > Micrococcaceae > Micrococcaceae bacterium Sec5.7. Next base: position 1,149,750 of record CP144169.1, read on the forward strand.
CACCATCAGGATCTTGTTGACCCTGCGCTCAGCCTGGACCCGCCGGGTGAACAGCATGTCTGCTGCCAGGACGGAGGAGGCACCGGCGCCGGCCAGGAAGCTCCGGCGCGAGAACCGCTTCAAATCGGCGGCATGCTTAAGCAGCCATGCCTGAGATTCGCCGGGCTGTTCATTCCTGCCAGGCCGCCCGCCCGGCTCCTGGCTCGGCTGTTGCTTCAGCTCGCGGCCCGTTCCGGGTTTTCGGCCGCCTGCACTATGTGCACCATTGACCTCCACACCACTACCGTAGCCACTGCAGAGCCCGCGAAGCCAAACCAGAACGGCCCCTGGACACCCCAGACCTGGGCAATGACACCGCCCAGTAACGTACCGATTGCCATGGCTCCCACCCCGCCCAGCATGTACACGCTCATAACGCGCCCCAGCAGGTGCTCGGGAACAGCCTTCTGCCGCACCGTGGTGGACACCGTACCCCAGCACGGATTCCCTGAAGGCGGACGATCAAGGCCACGGCAAGCGCATAACAAAGGGCGTTGGCGCCGAAAGGCAGAGCCATTCCGACGCCGAACAGCAGCGCTCCCAGCGGCGGCCCGGCAAGCTGGTTGGTCACCACCGAGGCACCGAATAGCCGGGCATTGGCCATGCCGAGCTGACCTTTGCTGACCACCGCCGTGACCAGGGTGTTGCCGGCGTTGTCCGCAAAGGATTCGGCTGTGCCCACCAGGAAGAGTGCCATGTACAGCAGCGGGAGACCATTGCATCCAGCGCAACGGCGAGGGCCAGACCGCCCAGGACCAGCACCCGCAGTCCGTCCACCACAATCACCAGGGTGCGGCGGTCCAGCCGGTCGATGATGGCAACGGCCAGAACGCCGAACAGCATCCAGGGCAGCCGCTGGGCAAACACGGCCATGGCCACGGCGAAAGGCTCGCGGGTCAGGGATGCAGCAAGCAGCGGTCCGGCGGCGAGGAGAATGCCATCGCCCAGATTGGCAATGGTGGCGGCGCTCCAGAGCCAGTGGTAGTTCCGGCCGAGGGCGCGGGGAAACATCAGCTCACGCAATGTTGTTCCCCCGCTGCTCAAATCCTGGCCCCCATAACCAGGCGTTCGCACCCTGGCTTCGGCGGTCTAGTCGAGCCCGAGTTCGTCCTTGCCGAATGCGAACAGGTACGGAACGCCTGTCTCGGCTTCAATCTTTTCCTTGGCACCGGTGTTGCGGTCCACGATCACGGCGACGGCAACAACGTTGCCGCCGGCGTTGCGGACACCTTCGACGGCGGTCAGCGCGGAGCCGCCGGTGGTGGACGTGTCCTCCAGCACCAGGACCTTGCGGCCCTCAACGGAGGGCCCCTCCACCTGGCGGCCCATGCCGTAGGACTTCTGCGCCTTCCGGACCACGAAGGCATCTACGTTGCGTCCGGCGTCAACGGCGGAGTGCATCAGGGCGGTGCCCACGGGGTCTGCCCCCATCGTCAGTCCACCGGCGCACTCAAAGTCAATGCCGGCGTCGTCAATCAGCGAAAGCATGACCTGGCCCACCAGCCTGGAGGCTTCGTGGTGCAGGGTGATGCGGCGCAGGTCGATGTAGTAATCGGCCTCGGCGCCGCTGGAGAGGATCACCTTGCCGCGGACCACGGCCAGTTCCTTGATCAGTTCCAGGAGGCGGGCACGGGCAGCGGCGGCGTCAAGAGTGGCAGTCATGGTTTCCAGTTTAGTGTGGCCGGGAGGCGGCTTCCGCAGCGAAAACCAGCGATCAGAGCCGGGTGTCGAAGGAATCGCAGAACACGTTGTCGTTGAACGTTCCATGGAATTCCGACTTGCCCTGGATCTTCTCGATGGTTGCCCGGATGGCCTCGGGCGTTCCGGCGTGGGCATGGATGGCGGTCCTGACCATGGGCACGTCGATCAGGTGGTTGGGCTGGTTGAGTGAGACGAACACCGTAGGGACCTCCGTGACGTACCAGGGGATCTCCGCGGCCATCGGCGTGGACCACTTGATCCGGATGGCCGCTTCCTGCGCGAAGCCCTTGACGTTGGCAAACACAAATGCGGCATCGTACTTGTCCGCGTAATCGCCCGTGGCTTCCTCGGAGATGACTGACATGAAGTTGATGCCCGTCTCCCCCGCAGCCTCGCGCTGGGCGGCCGTCTTGAACACGTGGACTTCGAAGCCCGCCCGTTCAAGCTCGTCCCTGACCGTGTCCAGGTAGGCCAGCGGATCCGAACGGGTGAAGTCCGAGCCGCCCGAGATGCCGTACAGGCGGATCCGCTTGTGCGTCTTCGGTGTGATGGGCAGGTTGTGGGCGGTGTCCTTGACCAGGGTGACGGTCTTGTCGGCTATCTCTGCGGCGATGGCAAGGTGTGCCTCGCTCCCTATCTGCTCCAGTGCCTCCACCGGAGCCACGAGCTCCTCGCGGGCTGTTCGGTGGAGGCCCAGTGCGGCCTTCAGCGCGAGAATCCGGCGCAGGGCGTCGTGCAGGCGCTCCTCCGTGATGACCCCCGCCTCGTAGCCGTCCATCATGTACCGGAAGTCCTCGGCCGGGTTGCGGAAGAACAGGAACATATCGCAGCCCGCGGCAATGGCTGCCGGGACCAGATCCCTGCGTTTCATCGCCTGGGTCAGGCCGACCATCTGCGAGGCGTCCGTCAGGACGAGCCCGTTGAAGCCGAGCTCACCCCGCAGCAGGTCCTGCAGCAGCTCAGGCGCGAGGGTGGCGGGCAGGATGTCCTTGTCCGCCATGCCCGGACGGAAATGCCGGGACAGCTCCGGCGCACCGATGTGGCCGATCATGACCGACTGCACGCCGTGCCCGATCATTTCCCGGTACACGTGGCCGTAGGTCTTGTTCCAGGCGTCGTAGCCCAGCGTGTTGTAGGACGTGACCACGTGCTGATCGCGCTCGTCCATGCCGTCGCCCGGGAAGTGCTTCATGGCGCAGACCATGTTGGATCCGCTGATGCCGTCGAAGTACTCCTTGGCCCGCTCCACCACGATCTCCGGCGTATTGCCGAAGGCGCGGGTGGAGATGACGGTATTGCGCCAGTTGTAGTGGATGTCCACGATGGGCGCGAACGCCCAGTTGCAGCCGATGGCCGCACATTCGACGCCGGCGACCTCGCCCATCTGCCGGGCAATGTTCTTGTCCGGGTGCGAGCCTGCCTGCAGGTGCGTGCACACGAACGTGCCGTCGTCGCAGCTGCCGAAGCCGCCCATTTCCGGGTTGGACGCCACCAGCAGAGGCACTTTGGTTTTGGACTGCGCATAGCGGACATGTTCCTGCACCGCGGCCGAGGGGCCCGGCCGGTAGCGCATGCCGCCCACGTGGTAGTTGTTCAGCACATCATCGAGGTACTCCGGAGAGTAATCATTGTTGTGGTTGATGAACAGCTGCCCGATCTTTTCCTCAAGCGTCATGGAACCGATGGTGGAGTTCACCCAAGCGATGGCGTCGTCGTCGAGATTGAACGGCACAGCCTGCAGATCCACTAGGAAAGGGCCCGGGCGGGACTCTGCCGCGGCCGGCTGCGACGGTGCGGCGTTGCCGGGACCGGCAAGGCCTGCCAGCGCCTCGGCAACAACCTGGCCCACCGGTGAGGCGATGTCCACCGCTCTGCCGGCCTCATCGGCGTCGAGCGGTTCCAGGCTTGCGAGCTGGGATTCCAGCAGCGCGGCGGGCATAAAGTGCCCGCTGCGTCCCTCCAGCCGCGATCCCAGGACTTCCTTGCTGCCGTGCAGGTGCAGGAACAGGGTGTCCGGGGCCTTGGCGCGGATGGCGTCCCGGTAGCTGCGCTTGAGTGCCGAACACGCCAGGACAAGTCCGGCGGTACCGGAGGCGGCGAGCTCTCTGCCTACCGTGGCCAGCCAGGGCCAGCGGTCCTCGTCGGTCAGCGGCGTTCCCGCTGCCATCTTGGCGACGTTCTCCACAGGGTGAAGGGAATCGCCGTCGATGAACGGCACGCCCAGCTCATGCGCAACCAGGGCGCCGATGGTGGTCTTGCCGCAGCCGGAGACTCCCATGACAACGATGCGCGGCTTGGTGTCCGTCGGCGCGAAACCCGCGAAACCCGGCGTGGACCCGGCATCCAAGCGAGAAGATTCAGTGTTGGTCACCAGTCATGCACCGTTCCGTCTACCAGGCGGTTGTAGGGCAGGTAGGCCTGCTGGTAGGGGTAGGTGCCGGCTGCTTCCTCGTTGAATTCGACGCCGATGCCGGGCGCCTCGCCCGGGTGCAGGTAGCCGTCGGTGAAGGTCATGGACTGCTCGAAGACGGTGTTGGTGGCCGGGGAGTGCGGCATGTATTCCTGGATGCCGTAGTTGTGGATGGCCAGGCCCACGTGCAGCTGCGCGGCGAAGCCCACCGGGGAGATGTCCGTGGGGCCGTGGAAACCGGACTTGATCTGGTACTGCGCCGCGAAGTCCATGACCTTCTTCAGCGGCGAGATCCCGCCGAAGTGCGTGGACGCGGCCCGGACGTAGTCGATCAGCTGTTCCTTGATCAGGCTCTGGAAGTCGTACACGGTGTTGAAGATTTCGCCGATGGCCAGCGGGGTGGTGGTGTGCTGGCGGACCAGGCGCAGGGCCTCCTGGTTTTCGGCCGGGGTGCAGTCCTCGAGCCAGAACAGGTCATACGGCTCCAGCGCCTTGCCCAGCTTCGCGGCCTGGATGGGCGTCATCCGGTGGTGGCCGTCGTGGAGCAGCGGCAGCTCCGGCCCGAACTCGTTCCGGACGGCCTCGAACACGCCCGGCAGGTGGCGCAGGTACGCGCGGGTGTCCCAGTCCTCCTCGACCGGGAACGCGCCGCGGCCGGCGGGCTCGTAGTCGTAGCGCTCACCGGAGGCCTGGGCCTGCGCGGCCACACCGTAGACGGCCTTGATGCCGGGGACCGCGGTCTGGATCCGCACCGACTTGTAGCCGAGCTCCAGGTGCTCACGCACGGAATCAAACAGGGACTCCGTGTCGGAGCCGGACGCGTGGCCGTAGGCGCGCAGCCCGTTCCGGGACGCGCCGCCGAGCAGCTGGTAGACCGGCATCCCGGCCACCTTGCCCTTGATATCCCACAACGCCATGTCCACCGCGGCGATCGCGGCCATCGTGACCGGGCCCCGGCGCCAGTACGAGCTGCGGTACAGGAACTGCCAGGTGTCCTCGATCCGGTGCGGGTCCTTGCCGACCAGCAGCTGCGCCACATGCTCCTTCAGGTACGCGGCAACAGCCAGTTCACGGCCGTTCAGCGTCGCATCACCGATGCCCGTGACGCCGTCGTCGGTAGTGATCCTCAAGGTCACGAAGTTCCGGGAGGGACTCGTCACGAAGACTTCCGCGGCAACAATTTTCATAAGATTTAGCTGTTCCTTCCGGGATGTGCAGGCACGGTAATAGGGTTGGCGGATGTTGGGCCGCCGGCAAAAGTTCCACAGAGGCCGCGCACCAGCGCCACGGTGTCCGGATCCGCCGCCAGTTCCGGACTCACGAGTTCGAGCAACGAAGCCACCCGGCGGTCCCCTTGCTGTGCATTGGCTGCGGTGATACGAGCGGCCAGGGGATCGTGCGGCTCCGCTGTGGCGCCGAGATAATCGATCCAGGCTGCCAGCATGAGGGCACTTGCGGAACCGGACCGCCCATGGGCGCGCTCGGCTGACAACACCGGCTCCGCCCTCATGCGCAGTTTGGTGGTGCCGTCCATGGCGATCTGCGACAGGTGGTGGGCGATCCGGGCGTTCCGGAAGCGCGCCAGCAGTTCCTCGCGGTACGCGGGGATCTGCAGCTCCCCGCCGTGCAGATGCCCGGCGGCTTCGTCCCAGAAACTCTCCACAGCCTGCAGGCAAAGCGGGTCCGCCAGCGCCTCCGCAACCGTGGTGTGTCCACGAAGCTGGCCCGCATAGGCCAGCATTGAGTGCGCGCCGTTCAGCAGCCACAGCTTGCGGTTTTCGTAGGGCTCGATGTCGTCCACGAACACAGCGCCGGCATCTTCCCAGCGCGGGCGGCCGGCGGGGAAGTCCCCGCTCAGCACCCAGTTCCGGAAAGGTTCGGCCACCACGGGTGAGTTGTCGCGGTAGCCGCAGGCGGCCTCGACGGCGGCAAGGTCCGCCTCCGTGGTCCGCGGCGTGATGCGGTCCACCGAGGTGCTGACAAAGCTGACATTCGCATCGATCCAGGTAGCGAGTCCGGCCTCCCAGGCTCCGGCCAGGCCTACCACTGCATTGTGCGCGACGGTGCCGTTATTGGAGAGGTTGTCACAGCAGACGACGGCGAGTGGCCCGGCGCCAGCAGCCCTGCGGGCGGCGAGGGCGAAGACCAACCGGCCAAGCGGCGTCGTCGGCTTGCTGTTTCCGGCGCTTCCGTCAGCCGACAGCGCAAGCTCTGCGACGACGTCGGGCGCCGTGCGGTCCAGCCGGCCGTCAGAACCGAGGCGGTAGGCGGCTTCGGTGATGGTCAGGGTAATGACAGAGATCCGGGGTGCCGCCACCAGCTCAGCCAAACGTGCGATGTCAGCCCCGTCGACAGCCTCCACGATGCTGCCGACGATTTCGAACGAGTCGCCGGTGTCGGAACGTTCGATCAGCGTGAACAGGCCGTCCTGCGCCGCGAGCGCACGGGCCGCATCGGGCCGCCGGCCCGTGAAGGCGGCGATCCCCCACTCCGGAGCGTCCGACGCGTGCTGTGTGTACCACGCCTGGTGTGAGCGGTGGAAGGCACCGAGCCCGAGGTGCACGATGCGCACCGGCGCCTTGGGAAGCGCCTTGAGTCCGCGGGCGAGCGCGGGAAGCTGCCCGGCCGTCATAGTTTGAACACCCTGCGGGGTGCGGAATCGACGACGTCGACAATGAGTTCATGGGCGCGCTCTTCACTGATGCGGTGCTCGGCAACAAGGCGGGCCAGAAATGCGGCTTCGATCCGCCGCGACGTATCGTGCCGCGCAGGAATGGAGCAGAACGCACGGGTGTCGTCGATGAACCCCGACGACCGCGAGAAACCGGCCGTCTCGGTCACCGCAGACCTGAACCTGAGCATGGCATCAGGCGCGTCCAGGAACCACCACGGGGCGCCGATGTAGACGGACGGGTAAAAGCCTGCCAGGGGTGCAAGCTCACGGGAAAATACGGTCTCATCGAGGGTGAACAGGACCAGGTGGAAGTCCTTTGCGGTACCGAAGTCCTGCAGCAGCGGCCGGATGGCCTCCGTGTAGTTGACGGCGAACGGGATGTCGTGGCCCGTATCCGCACCAAAGGCCTCAAAGGTGGGGGCATGGTGGTTGCGGTAGGAGCCGGGGTGGATGGTCATCACGAGTCCGTCCTCGACCGACATTCGGGCCATCTGGTACATCATGTGGGCCTCGAAGACTTCCCCGTCCTCCTGAGAGGCCTTGCCGGCCCTGGCCCGTTCAAAGATCCGTGCGGCATCGGCGTCGTCCAGTTTGAGCGTGGCAGGGGTCCGGACGCCATGGTCCGCCGAGACGGCACCGCGCTCCACAAAGAAGCGCCGCCTTCCTTCGAGCGCCGTGATGTAGCCGGCGTAGCCCGAAGCACCCTCCCCGGCGGAACCGACGAGGCGCTCCACATTCGCCTGCCACTCGGGATGGGCCATGTTCAGGTAGGCATCCGGGCGGAACGTGGGCAGGACACGGCCGGCAAAAGCCGGGTCTGCGGCCAGTGCTTCGTGGCTGTCCAGGGCGTCCAGCGGATCGTCCGTGGTGGCCAGGACCTCGATATTGAATTCCTTGAACAACTGGCGCGGCCGGAAGCCTGGTTCCTCCAGCTTGGCGGAGATGGCGTCGAAGATCCGGTCCGCGTTGTCGGCGCCGGGCTCGTCCGGCAGGCCGAACACATGCTCAAACTCCTGGCGGATCCAGTACCCGGAAGCCGTTCCTTCGAAGAGTGGCCAGGCCCCGCAGAAGTTGCGCCAGATCCGACGTGAGTCCGCTGGCGCGGAGCCGAGTCCCAGCTGATCCAGTGGAACGCCGCCGGCGTGGATGAGACGGGTCACATAGTGGTCCGGCGTAACCAGCAGGGCCGCGGGGTCAGGGAAAGGGAGATTCTGTTCAATCACGGCCGCATCCACATGGCCGTGCGGCGAAATGATCGGGAGGCTCTCCACGCGGGAAAACAGGGAGCGGGCTACCCGCCGCACCCCGGGATCCGCGGGGAGAAGCCTGTCCGGGTGGGCTGCTATCGGCTGTGACATGGTTCAGTCTTTCGGGAGGTCGTGAACGGCTATCTTCCGGTTGCCGTTGTTGTCTGGGGGTTCCTCAGTCCGCAGGATGCACCTGCTCCCGGCTGTTCGGGGTACGTGCATCCTGCGGATGGCTGCCGGTGTCAGCGCACTCCGGCGCCCGTCGTGAGGCCGGCCAGGGCAGCCGTACGGCGCAGGTAGTCAAGGTTTCCGGCGGTACGTTCCTTCAGTGGCAGTTCCGTGGAGAAGTCCTCCACGGTCACCCAGCCGTCGTAGCCGAACGATGCCAGCGCCTTGAAGTACTCAAGGACGCTGCCCTGGCCGGACTGCAGGGGCGCCCATTCGTTCTGGTACACGGCTGCACCGGAGGCATCAGGCTCGTCCTGGCGCACCCACACTGCGTTCTTCACATGGATGTGGGCAAGGTAGTCGCCCAGCAGTTCGAAGGCCGGCAGGTAGTCCTCCTGGCCCTCGATCAGCAGGTTGCCAAGATCATGGATGACGCCGACATGCCGCGGATCAAGGCCCTCCAGAAGGCGCCGCGCTGAGGATGCGGAGGCGGTGATGGTGCGGTGGTGGAGTTCCACCAAGGCCTTCACCCCGTGGTGCGCCGCGCGCTCCGCCACCCACTCAAAATCGCGCCGGGCACTGTCGAACAGGACGGGATAGGGAGTGCCGCTCGGACCCTCCTGGCCCCAGCCCGCCGTTCCGAGCGGCAGCGTTGTCACGCGCACCTGCCGTGCGCCCAGCGCGGCCGTGGCCGCAAGCATGCGTTCGACGTCGTCGTGGTTGTCGCACCGCGCGTACCCACCGATCCCGGAGAATTCGAGACCCGACTCGCGCGTGATGCGCCCGATCCGTTCCAGGTTGTCTTCCAGTCCGGTCAGCGGCACATTGGCCTTGTTCCCTGCCCAGAAGCCGGGTTCGGGCGCGTCGGCCTGGTCCGTGACCCGCCATTCGATGCCTTCCCAGCCCTGGGCAGCCAGTGCGGACACGGCCTCCTCCGGAGTCCAGTCCGGCGTGGACGCTGTGAATACTGAGAACTTCATCGGCTTCAGACGCTTTCTGTAGTGGTGTTGCCGGTCCGGACTTCCAGATCGTTGTACTTGCCTGCGAGAACGTCATCGAAAAGCACGGGCTCGTTCAATGTGGCGGAAACGTAGACGGCGCGCACGGTCGCCAGGGCGTTGACCGCGTCGCTGACAGTGACTCCGGGGGCACGGCCCTCGGCAATCGCCCCGAGAATGTCCCGGTACTGGCGCACGTGCCCGGCAGGATAGACGGTGGGGTCCTTGGCCTCGTAGTCCTCGACCGGATACTTGGCCAGTTCCTCCTCAGCCTGGTTCCCCCCGCCCTGCAGCCCCATGTCGGCGGATTCGCCGCCGGCAACCCGGGCGTGGAAGTAGGCCAGCCGGTCGTTGTCGACGACGGCGGATCCTTCCGAACCCATCAGCTGCACGCGCACTGTCAGGCCGGGGTAGGCGGCGGTGGTGGCGTGCAGTACGGCGAGGCCGCCGTTTTCGAACGTCACGGTGGCTACGGCTGTGTCCTCGACCTCGATCCGGTCGTGCGCCAGCCGTGCGGTGCGCGCGTGGATTTCCACTGGGCGCCCCATGAACCACAGCAGCAGGTCCACGGTGTGGACGCCCTGGTTCATCAGCGCCCCGCCGCCGTCCATGGACCAGGTGCCACGCCAGTCGCCGGAATCGTAATAGCCCTGGCTGCGGAACCAGGCGACTGACGCGATGGCGGAGGTGAGCCGGCCGAACCGCCCCTTGGCAACGGCGTCGGCCACTGCGACGCTGGCCTGGTCGAAGCGGTGCTGGCTGATCACGGAAGCAACAACCCCGTGCTCGGCGGCTGCCTGCGCGGCAGCCTCGATCTCCTGGGCTCGGCCGAGGTCCACGTCAAGAGGCTTTTCGATGACGACGTGCTTGCCGGCTGCGAGGACCTCAAGGCCCTGCTGGATGTGAAGTCCGCTGGGCGTGGCGAGTGCCATCAGATCGATGTCGTCGGCGGCGAAGGCCTCGGCGATCGTTGTGTAGACGGCAGGCCGCGGGCGTCCGCTCTTCTCGATGAATGCCGCGAGGGTTTCGGCGGCGTCCGGAATGGCATCGACGAGCGCGACGATTCTCGCCTCCGGAAATTCCTGCAGGGCGACGGCGTGGGTGCGTCCGATGACCCCGCACCCCGTGATGGCGACCTTCAGAGTGTCTTTCATGCTGTCTGGACTCCTGCTTCTGCGGCAACTTTTGCGAAGGCCCTGGCCGCGATGCCGAAGGCCGTGGGGCCGGAAAAACCTCCGAGGCCGTGCGCACCGGCGAGATGGGGTTCGAGGGAGGCAAATCCGGTGTACCCGTCCGCCTTGAGCGCTTCAACGGTGCGCAGCAAATCGCCGTCGCCCTCCCCTGCCGGCGTCACATGCCCGTTGGCGAAGTGAGCGTCCTTGACCTGCAGGTATTCCAGGTGCGGGCGAAGCTTTCGGTAGGCCTCGTCGAAGGGCTTCACTCCCACCTGCACGAAGTTGGCGGCGTCCCACGCCACCTTCAATGCCGGGGAGTTCACCGTCTCGATGATGTCCAGCACGCGGTCCGGAACATCCCCGAAGATGTCCTTTTCGTTTTCGTGCAACAGCACCACGCCTCCTTCCTCGGCGACGGCGGCCAAGGCGCGCATCCGCTCCATGACCTCGTCGCGGATGCTTTCCACCGGCACAGACCCGCCGTAATAGAAGGAGAAGATGCGGATGTATTTTGCGCCGAGCACCTTGGCTGCGTTGATCGCGCGGCGCAGCCGTTCCACCTCGTGTTCGACGGGGAGGCTGACATCGACTTTCCCGATCGGCGAGGCTATTGCCGAGACTTTCATGTCCTTCTCGGTAAGCAGATCTTTCAGCCGGCCCAGCTGTTCGTCGGAAAGATCCACGATGTTGGTACCCCAGGCGCTGCGAACCTCGATGTGGTTGGCGCCAAGCGCCTGCAGCACTGCAATCTGGACGGCGGGATCGTCGTCAATCTCATCCCCGAAACCAGACAGCAGCCACGGATTCTGAGTGTTCGAAACCATAGTTATTTCACTCCTCCGGCGGTCAGGCCGCCTACTAGATAGCGTTGGAAAATCAGGTACAGGATGACCACCGGCGCCGCGCAGACCAACGCCGCGGCCATCATCTGGCCGTAGTAGGGAATCGCCCCGCCTTCCTGCGAGGCGCCGAAGATCTGCAGGGCCACGGCGGCAGTCTGGCTTTCCGGCCGGGTCATGACTGACGCGAAAAGCACGTCGTTCCAGCCCAACAGGAACGCGAAGATGCCCGAGACGACGATGCCCGGCCAGCTCAGCGGCAGGACGATCCTGAACAGGACGCCGAGGTTGCTGGCGCCGTCGATGCGGGCCGCCTCCTCCAGTTCCTTGGGCAGGCCGCGCAGGTACGTGACCATGACCCAGGTGGAGAACGGCATCGCAAACGTCAGGTAGGTGACGAAGAGCCCCCACTGCGTCCCGATGACCTGGATGCCGAGGTAGGTTGACGCCGAGGAGAAGAGCACAAAGACCGGCAGCACCATCAGGGTTCCGGGCACCGACTGCAGGGCCAGCAGGCCGCGCAGGATGGTGAGCCTGCCGCGAAAGCTGTAGCGCACCAGGACGAAGGCCGTGGAGACCGACAGGGCCGCCGAGACGATGGCGGTGCTTCCCGCCACCAGCACGCTGTTTGCCAGGCCGGTGGCCAGGCCAACGCTGGTCCAGATGCTCGAATAGTTCTCGAATGTGACGCTCGAGGGCCAGAACTCGCCCCGGGCAACGCCGATATCCGAGTTCACGGAGGCCAGGAAGATGTACAGCACCGGAACGAGGACCAGGGCGCCGAGGAACACCAGGATGATGGCCAGCAGGGGACGGGGCAGCAGCCGGGTCACTTCATGCTGCCGGGTTGATCCCGGGCGAAATACGTCGGTGTCGGAGGAGCGGCGTGCTGTTGCGGCGGAAATGCTCATTTCTTTCCTCCAGGTGACTCGGCGTCGTCGAGTTTGACGGCACGCAGGTAGACGAACAGCGGGATGGCGATCAGCACGAGGGACACGAAAGCCATGGCCGCGCTGAGGCCGAAGCGGAAGCTCTGGAAACTTGTGACGTAGGTGAGGATCGGGAGCACCTCGACGTCGGACGGTGCCGGGACACCGAACAGCACATACGGAAGTGTGAAGTTGTTGATGTGGTGCAGCATGCCGATGAGGAACGCGAGCGCGAGCGGGTCCTTCAGGTAGGGGAAGACCACGTAGCGGAGCTTGTTCCACCAGAGGGCGCCGTCAAGCGCCGATGCCTCGTGTACCTCGTGGTCCACTGACTGCAGGCCGGAAAGGGCCAGCAGGTAGATGAAGGGCCAGGACGCCCAGATCTGGACGAGGATCAGCGTCCAAAAGGTCTGCGGGCCGTTGAGCCAGAGTCCGGTGTCGATGCCGGCCGCGCCCAGCGCCTGGTCGACGATACCGCCGGGCTGGAACATGGTGCGCCACACGGTGGCCACCACGAAGGAGGGCAGCACATACGGGATGAGGAAGATGGAGCGCACCACCGCGCGCCCCTTGAAGGCGTTCTGGGTGGCGACGGCGGCGGCGATGCCCAGTGGCAGTGTCACCATCATGGCAATCAGGGAGTAGCTGACACTCAGCCAGACTGCGTGCAGCAGCGGCGACGAACCGACCGCTTCAACGAAGTTCTCCACTCCGATAAAGGGCGAACTGATCCATTGACGCAGCGTGTACTGATCCAGGTTGAGCGTGGACATGTAGATGCCGAGCACCAGGGGAACGACGATGATGATCAGCATCAGCACCCCGCCCGGGATAAGCATCCAGAGCGGACGGTTGCGCTCGCTGATGCCCTTGCGGCGCCCCGTGGGGTCCTCGGCAGGGGGCGGGCCGGAGACTTCCGCCACTGGCCGGGCGGCCCGGGTTGCGGCGGACTCCGCCGCAACCCGGACTTCGTTGGAAGCGTCAGACATCGTGCTTATCCTTTGGAAGCGCGGTCCAGGGACGCCTGGCCCTTGGTCTGAGAATCCTTGATCCGTGATTCGAGACCAGCCTCGTCCAGGCTGCCCTTGGAGAGGTCAGGGATCGACTGCACGGTCACGTTCAGCAGTGCCAGCTGAATGTCGCCCCAGGCACCGGTAAACGGGGTGGCCTTGGACTTGGCTGCGGCATCGGCAATCGGCTTGAGCTTGGGGTCGGTCAGGCTCTTCAGTGCCTCCGCATTGGCCGGCAGGTCACCGAACGTCTTTTGGTAGTTCAGCTGCTCTTCCGTAGAGGTGATCAGCTTGATATAGGCAAAGGCGAGGTCCTTCTGCCTGGAGTAGTCGGCCACCACCAGGTTGTCGCCGGAGAGGATGCTGGCGGCGTTGGCACCGTCGCCCTTCGGGCTGGATTCGCCGGGAGCCGTGGTCGGCATCAAGGTATACGCATACTTCCCCGCCACCGCCGACTTGTCGAGCGTGGGGATTGAGCTCGACGTCGTCATCATCAGGTAGCCGGCCTTGCCGCTGGCAAACGCGGCAACGGCATTGCTGTTGCTCCAGCCGACCGAGGCCGGGTCGACAATTTTGTCGTTGGTCAGCCAGCCGAAGTAGGTTTCATAGGCCTTCTTGACCGTGGGGTCATCAAGTTTGAGGTTCTTGCCGTCCACCAGCGGATTGCCGGCCTGAACGGACATGGCCCAAATGAACTTCCAGGGATCAAAGTTGTCCTTGTACCCGGTGGCAAGGCCGAAGGTGCCGTCCTTGGTCATCTTCTTGGCCTGCACTGCCAGCTCGTCCCAGCTGGTGGCCGGCTTATCGATGCCGGCAGCCGCCAGCAGGTCCTTGTTGTAGGCCATCACGAACGGGCGGCTGACAAAAGGGATGCCGGCGAGGTGGTCCTTGTCCGGACCCGAAATACCCAAGGCCGCCTGGTTGAAGCGGTCCTTGCCGCCCACCTTCTTCCAGTCGTCGTCGGACAGGGTGACGAAGGCCTTCGTGGCGAAGGCAGTCGGCGTGAACGTCGTGCCGAGTCCGTAGATATCGGGCCCCTGGCCTGACACCACCGAGGTCTGGATGCGCGTGAGTTCGTCGTTGGCCGAGGCGAAGGTCTCGAACTTCACGTCGGCCCCGGTCTGTGCTTTGAACTTCGCGGCGATGTCGCTCTGCCACTGCTTCTGCTCTTCCGGGTACTGGCTGAGTACGCCGTTGAGGACGCTCAGTGTCTTTCCCTTTCCATCGACGGCTCCTCCGGAGTTGCCGGAACCGCCGGAGCTGTCGGAACCCGAACCGCACGCCGTCAGGGCAAGCGCGGCAGCTGTGATGAGTGCGGCGAGCCCTGTAGTCGATGCAAACTTCATTGTTTTCTCCTCTGGGACACCCGCAAGGCCACAACTTCCTGTGGCGCACATCACTGCGGGTGATTCGATCCCCAGTCTAAAAAGCGGCAACTCTAAAATGCAAGCGATTGCCATAAATTGCCATTTATGGTGAAATCGATTGGTAACTGACTGTGAAAGCACCAGCTACCCGGAGCAGACGCTCCCGTCCCGATAGTGAAAGGGTGTATCAATGCCTCCGGCCAAGAAGCATGAGCCAGGCGAGAAACAGGCGGCGTCCGGTGAAGGGGCAGCCGTCCAGCCGGGCCACACAGCGGACAAGGTGCCCACCATCCGCGATGTTGCCTTGCTCGCAGGTGTTGCCACGTCCACAGTTTCCCGCGCCCTGTCTAACCCCGACCGCGTCAACCGGCGTACTCGGGAACGCATCGAGCAGGTGGCCGCGCAACTGGACTACGTGCCCAGCTCGCAGGCCCGCGCCCTCAGCTCCGGACGCACGAATGTGGTCGCCGTGCTTGTGCCGGATGTGACCAACCCCTTCTATTTCGACATCATCCGCGGTACCCAGAACCAGCTCAAGGCTGCCGGCTACACGCAGCTGCTGGTGGATACCGAGGAATCTTCGGAAATGGAGCTTGATGCCCTGCAGAAAATGCGCAAGTCCGCTGACGGCTTCATCCTGGCGGCATCGCGCCTGACCGACGCCCAGCTGGCGGAGGTGTCAGGCACCCAGCCCCTTGTGACGATCAACCGCGCGTCGGCCAACGCCCCCACCGTGGTGATCGATACACCATCGGCCATCATCCAGGCTCTGGAGCACCTGGCGTCCCTGGGCCACCAGCGGGTCTGCTACGTCAGCGGCCCGCCGACGTCGTGGTCCAACTCCATGCGTTGGAAGGTCTTCGAAGAAGACTCACGCCAGCGGGGCCTGGAGACCAACCGGATCGGCCCATTCGTTCCGAAAACCACGTCCGGCGCGGCGGCGGCGGACGCGGCGGTGCGCACCGGCGCAACGGCGTGCATCGTATTTAACGACCTGCTCGCCATCGGGATGCTGCAGCGGCTCCGCGAACGTGGCATCCGCGTCCCCCAGGACATCAGCATCGTGGGCTGCGACGACATCTTCGGAGCTGACTTCTGTAACCCGCCGCTTACCACCATCGCGAGTCCGATTGAACAGGCAGGACGCGTGGCGGTTTCCATGCTGCTTTCGCAATTGAACCCGATCTACGGAGGTGTCAGCCGGAAGCTGGCCGTCATGCCCACACACCTGACAGTCAGGGCGTCCACCGGCCCGGCGCCGGTGAGTGCTCCTGTCGCGCAGCCTCCCCAAAAGCCACAACAGGCCTGATTTCAGGGACACAGTTGAGTGCGGTTGACACTGCTGGCTAGGCTGGGACACATGCGTGAACTTCAGGCCAAAATCATCGAAGAAATGGGCGTACAGCCTCGGATCGACCCCGCAGGGGAGGTGCGCAAACGCGTCGCATTCCTCAAGGAATACCTCAAGGCCACGCACGCCAAGGGCTTCGTGCTGGGCATCTCCGGCGGCCTCGATTCTTCGCTGGCCGGGCGCCTGGCCCAGCTGGCGGTCGAAGAGCTGGAGGCCGAGGGCGTTGACGCAGATTTTGTGGCGGTCCGCCTTCCGTACGGTGTGCAGCACGACGAAGACGATGCCCAGGCTGCCCTGGACTTTATCCAGGCCAAGACCGAGTGGAGCTACAATATTTCCGCGGCTGTGGATGCCTTCGAGGACGAGTTCGAGAAGACCACCGGCTCGCCCATCTCCGACTTCAACAAGGGGAACGTCAAGGCGCGCGCCCGCATGATTGCCCAGTATTCACTGGCCGGCGAGCATAACTACCTGGTGATCGGCACGGACCACGGTGCCGAATCCGTGACCGGCTTCTTCACCAAATTCGGCGACGGCGGCGTGGATGTCCTGCCGCTGTTCGGCCTCAACAAGCGCCAGAACCGTGCCCTGCTTGCAGAGCTCGGAGCCCCCGCCCGGGTCTGGGAGAAGGTGCCCACGGCTGACCTGCTGGACGGCAGGCCCGGACGTACCGACGAGGACGAACTGGGCCTCAGCTACGATCAGATCGACGACTACCTCGAGGGCCGCAATGTCCCGGAGTCCGTGGCTTCCCGGATCGAGGAAAAGTTCCTCCGCACCCGGCACAAGCGCACCGTGCCTGTCACTTTTTTTGACTCCTGGTGGAAATAGCGCCTGACCCGCAGGTGTACTGGCCGGCCGCCGTCGTGGGCTACATTGACCGCCCAAACAGGCCCCTGGGCTTCACGTCCCGGCGTGTTCGTGTCGAAGTGCCCCAGGACGGCGCGCGCTCCACCGGACCTTGCCGGAACTGCCGGGAGGGCATGAAATGAACCACGACGTCGGGACGTACCTTGCGGGGAAGCCCCCTGCCGCCGTCGAACTTTTCCAGCAGTTCCGCACCAAGGTGCTCGACGCCGGCGAGTGCGAGGAGCGCGTCCACCCTACCGAGGTGGCCTGGGCGGCCAAGCGCGTGTTCGCGGCGGCGTTCATCCTGTCCGGACGGCTGGAGATCGCGATCGACCTGCAGCGGCGGGTGGAGCATCCTGCCCTGCGCGCCAGCTTCCCCACCACCAAAAAGGTCTACACCCACCGGTTCACGGTCACGTCCGCGGACGACCTGGACGACAGGATCAGGGAGTGGCTGCTGGAAGCACACGAAGCCGTGGGGCCCGGCACGCGCTGAAGGCGGTGCGTCAAGGGCTACCGGACGCTTCGGAGCCGGCCATGGGAATGCCTGCCTTGGCTGCGTGGGTGAACTTGTCGTCAATGAGTACCACCTGGTGTCCGCTGGCCGCCAGAAATGAGGCGGCGATGGAGGCGCGGTAGCCGCTGGCGCAGTGCACCCAGATTTCCCCCGCCGACAGCTGATGCAGCTGGCCGGGAAGTTCATGAAGCGGGATGTGGACAGCGCCGTCGATGTGTGTCCTGGACCATTCGCCGGAGCGCCGCACGTCCAGCACGGCCACTTGCCGGTGGTGCCGGATTCCGGAGAGCTCGCTGAAATCGGCGCGGGGAAAGCTGCCCAGTTCGCCGGGGGCCCATTTCCGGGGGTCCCCCGTGGCAGCGGCGGCTGGACGGTCGATGCCGATCCGGACCAGTTCACGCTGGGCTTCGGCGACGTCCTCCACGCTGGGCCCCAGGAGGGTCACCGGCGTCCCCCAGGGGATGAGCCACCCAAGGTAGGTGGCGAAGGAACCATCCAGTCCGAAGTTCAGCGTCCCGGGCGCATGCCCGGCGGCAAATGCAGTCCGGGTACGCAGGTCCACCACCCACTCGCCGGCCGCGATCCTGTTCCGCAGTTCGGCGGCGTCGGCCTGGTCCGGAAACTCCAGATCGGGTGCCGATGGTCCGGCAAGGTTCAGCGGTGCCATCCGTGCGTAGTACGACGGGAACGCGTCCAGCCCCTCCAACAGGTCTTTGATGTAGTCCTCCTCGTCCTGTGTCAGGACGGGATTGTAACGTTTTTCCTCCCCGATCGTGGAGGCAGTGACGGAAGACTGGCTGATGGAGCAGAAGCTGCCGAAGCCGTGGGTGGGCAGCAATTCTGCGGACTCGGGCAGCTCCGCGGCGAGACGCTGAACGGAGCGGTACTGATGGCGCGCCAGGTCATGCGTGTGCTCCGGTCCGGCCAGGTCCGGGCGGCCCGTCGATCCGTAGAGCAGCGAGCCGCCGGTGAATACGGCGATCTGCTCGCCGTAGGACTCCAGGACATAGGACAGGTGCGTGAAGGTGTGGCCGGGCGTGGCCATCGCCGTGATCGTGATGGATGGGCTGACCGAAATCCGCTGCCCGTCCTTGACGGGGGTGCGCGCAAAGGAGACTTCATCCTCCTCGTTGACGAGGTATTGCGCGCCGGTGGCCTGCGCCAGCGCCAGGCCGCCGGTGACATAGTCGTTGTGGATGTGGGTTTCAAAAATATGGGTGATCTCCACGCCCGCTTCCCGTGCCCGGTCCAAGACCCGGTCAATGTCACGCTGCGGATCCACCACGATGGCCGCGGCGCCGTCGTGCACCAGGTAGCTGCGGTCCCCGAGGGTGGGGGTCTCGATGGTAATGATCTCCGGCATCGTCGCTCCTTATCAGGGCCAGGTGTTGCCGTGCCCATATGTTCGGTGTCAGCTGCTATGTGCCAGGATCGAGACGCTCATGACGCCGTACTTCGTGGTGGCGGCCCGGGCGCTGTCGGAGAGGAACTCATACGGATTCCTCCTGAGCCTTTCAAGGGCGAACCCGCTGCCGGCGATCAATTCCTGGTAGGTGTCCTCTTGTGCGGCACCGCCGATGCATGCAGCCCAGAGGTCGGTGTTGCAGACGATCTGTTGGGTCAGCGGCCTCTCGGTGACGATGTCAGCAATCGCCAGGCGTCCTCCGGGGCGCAGCACGCGTGCCGCCTCGCGGAAGACAGCACGTTTGTCCGGGGAAAGATTGATGACGCCGTTAGAGATGATGCAGTCGAAGGTGGCATCTTCGAAGGGGAGGTCTTCAATGTGGCCGTGAGTGAAGGTGACCTGAGGAAAGCCCGTCATCATTCTCAGGCCTTCGGCCTTTTCGAGCTGTTCCTCGGTCATGTCAAGGCCCACCACCACCCCGCCCTCGCCCACGTCGACGGCGGCGGCGAAGACGTCCATCCCCGAACCGGAGCCCAGGTCCAGGACCTTTTCTCCGGGCTTGAGGCCCGCCAGATCGAAGAAATATCCCACACCGGCGAACGACTCGACGGCGCCTTCAGGGATCGCGTCAAGCAGCCGGGGCGGGTAGCCCAACTGCTCGGCCAGAGCGCGGCCCATCCTGAAGTGATAATTGCCGGCGGGGTTTTGCGCCACCGCCCGGTAGACCTGTTTGACCTTGGCTTCAAGTTCCCCGCGGTCAACGACCGCCATTTCCGTGTCCATGGCTTTGCCTGCGATTCACACGACGTCGAGGGTGGTTTCAACCGGGACCGGATTGGCCAGGCAGTCGCGGACGGGCGACGTTTCCTGGACGTACCGGCACAGCTCCTGCAGCTGCTCCCGGGTGGCGTTCGGGCTGGAGACCCTTGCGTGTGCGCGGATGGATGTGAATCCGGGCCGCGGGCCATCAAGGCCCAGGAAGGGCCGGACATCCAGGTCGCCTTCAACCTGGAACTCCAGCGAGCTGATGTCGATGCCCCGGGCAGCTGCGTTGGCGGCGTAACCTACGGCGTAGCAGAAGCCCAGCGCCTGCAGAAGCAGCTCGACCGCGTTTGGCCCTGAATTGTTTCCCAGAAGCACGGGAGGCTCGTCGCCTTCCAGGGCGAAACTTTCCGACCGGCTGGTGTCTTGCTGGCCCGCATGGGTGAATCCCAGGATCTGTCCCACGTTGTGCGTGCCTTCGTGCCAGGTGCTGGTCGCGCTGAATGTAAAGCTGCCTTGCGCCGGATCTGATTGGATGCCCTGGATCGTCTCCAGCAGACGGTCGACGTCGATGCCGTTGCGGATGGTTGCTGTGGTGCCCATTGCAGTTCGCCTCTTTTCCGATTGACCCGTGGGACCGGGCGCGGGCCCCGGGCTATTATTCAAGTCGATACTTGAATATCACACCCAACGGGTATACGTTGTCAAGTACCTTCTTGAATTCATTGTTGGTGAGGAGATGACATGGGCGACAGAGCAGCCAAGGTCACGCTGTTTGACGCGTTCGCGTCGGTGGCAAAGGTGCTGGGAAGCGGCCGCAGGGCCGAGATCGTGGACGTCCTGGCCCAGGGTGAACGTGGCGTCGACGAGATCGCCATGGAGATCGGGCAGAGTACCGCAAACACCTCTCAGCACCTCCAGCAGCTCCTGCGTTCGGGCCTGGTGATCACCCGGCGTCAGGGAACCCGTATCTACTACAGGCTGAGCGGCCCGGCAGTGGTTCAGCTTTGGGCGGCGGTCCGCCGGGTTGCCTCCGAACACGTCGCAGAGCTCGACGAACTCGCCGCTGTCTACCTTGGAGACAGATCGGCCCTGGACACCCTGACCCGCACGGAGCTGAACCAGAGGATGGCGGCCGGCGACGTGGTGGTCCTCGATGTGCGGCCGGAGCCGGAGTTCCGGTCCGGCCACATCACGGGCGCGGTCTCGATCCCGGTGAAGGATCTCCCGGGCAGATTGAAGGAGCTGCCCGCTGGCCGCATGGTGGTTGCCTACTGCCGCGGGCAGTACTGCGTGTTCGCCGACGAAGCGGTCCGGACGCTGCAGCAACACGGCCTTGCTGCCGCCCGGCTGGAGGATGGGTACCCCGAGTGGTCGGCGACCGGCCTGCCTGTCGAAGGCGGCGGGCCGCCCGCGCCCCCCGAATACTGATAGCCGGACGAGGGTTCAACTGATCTAGGTGCGTGGGTCAGTAGTCGTTTTGCGCGACTCGGCCCTTTAGGTCCCGGCTGATGCGGGAAAATTGGGGCATGGATTCCGGTGCCGGGATGGTCTTTTGCTGAAGCTCCCGTTGTGCGTCTGGTCTCGGTTGATGAGGGGATCGTGGAGACCGAGATTGAACCGTCGGGCTTTTTCATCGTGGCCGTGCGCATGAGGGTCAGCGGGCCCCTGGGAGGGAAAAATCTCCGTGTGGCCTGCAGCCAATTTCACGCCAGGAGCATCCTCATGCCAGCAAGAGTCCTTACCAACACCAACGAGCAGCTGCTCGAATCCCGCGACACTGTTGCCCGCCTCCGCGAGTTCGCTGTACGCATCGCCAACGACCACGGCGACGACGCGCGGGTCCTCGCCGCCAACATGGTTCACGCCGTCCTTGACGGAGAACCGGAACAACTGACGGAGCTCGAAAACGCGGCAGGGCCCGGGTGTAGTCTTCTGCTAATCCAGTCGGCACAGGAGGAGTCAGCGATGCCTGAGGTGAAAATCGAAGTGAACACCTCTGCGTCCCCGGAACGGGTGCGCGCCGCGCTGCTGGACTTTTCGGAGCGGCGCCCACAAATCTGGCCAGGCATCGAACCATCCCTGTATGAGGTGTACGACGTCGGCGAGACCCACGCCGACATCAAGGAGGGCAGCAGGCTGCCCGGATCCTCCCTCTGGGCGAAAGAACACTACGACTGGTCCGCCACCGACACCGTCACCTGGACCGTCCGCGAGAGCAACTTCTGCGCCCCGGGAAGCTACGTCAGCGCTACCATCACGGGCAAGAGCGATGGCGGCAGCCGAATCGACATTGTCTGGAACCGCACCCCCACCACGTTCACCGCCCGCCTGGCAGCGTTCATCATTCGGGCAACACGCGGCAAGCCCATCGCCGCGTCCATGCGTCAGGGACTGTCACTACTGGAGAATGCGCCGGAGCGCTGACCCCGGACCCCTACTGCCACCCACGAGGGCCAACCTAACTAAGTAATACTAGGGAATCAGCACAATCTTGCCGCGGACATGCCCTCCCTGGCTGATCTCGAAGGCCCGGGCCGCCTCGGTCAGCGGCAACCTCTCGTAGATGTTGAAAGTCAGTTTCCCGTCAGCCGCCATCCCGGCAACATCCGCCACCCGGGTGTCCAGCTGCTGCACAGCCGCAATGCCCGCACCCATGGAGTGCTCGTCCGCGACAGTGGTCACCGCGCGGCTGAGGTCAGGCAGGAGCTCCTGGGTGGCCGTGACAGAGGCCTCGCCGCCGACTGCGTCAAGGACCGCCGTCACTTCTCCCAGTGCGCGGACCCTGTCTACCAGTCCGTCACCGTACGTGACAGGTTCGGCACCCAGCCCGCGCAGGTACTCGTGGTTGGCTTCCGATGCTGTACCGATCACCCTGGTCCCGAGGTCCCTGGCCATCTGGACGGCGGCTGAGCCCACTCCCCCGGCCGCAGCATGGATCAGGACGGTGTCCCCTTCGCCCACACCGAGCTGCTTCAGCGCAGAATACGCCGTGCCGCCTGCCACCGGGATGCACGCGGCCTGTTCGAAATCGAGTCCGGCCGGGATTGCCGTCAGCTGGGCTGCAGGAACGTTGGCTGCCGCGCGGTAACCGCCGGTGAAGCCGTTCCAGATCAATTCGTCGCCCACGGCGAAGCGGCTGACGCCCGGCCCAACAGCCTTAACCACTCCGGCGGCGTCATTGCCCGGCACAACCGGAAGATCGAGGGGAACCCATTGCCGCAGATATCCGGCAGCAAGCTGCCAGTCGACCGGATTAACTGCAATGGCCCGGTAGCTCACCTGGACCTCGCCCTCGCCGGGGGTTGCCAAGGACTCCTCCCCCACCTTGAGTCCCTCTGGGCCGCCGTATTCCTCAAAGTAGATTTTGGTGCTCATTACCTTGCGCTCCCTGGACGTGCTGGGGATTGCGTCTTACCGTGGATGGCTGCCCGGAGCCGTTTGCACACTGGCATTTCCCCGGCCGATCCGCAGACCCCGGTACTGCCAGCATCCGCCCCTACCGGCGCGTAGGCAAGGGATTTTCGGGCAGGACGAAGAGTTACGCAGAGGCCGCCCGAACCGGCTAAGGACGTCCCGGCGCCCGCTGCAGCAGAGTGGAAATCCGGTGCGCTTCCTCCATCAAAAGCCGGCCCAGGAACTCCTGCCGGTCGGCCCGGAAGCGCGGTTCGATTCCGGTCAGGGACAGGGCCCAGGCGGGGCGTCCGCGCTGATCGAAGACGGCCGCACCCATACCCCAGCTGCCTTCCAGCACCAGCCCCGGATTGACCGAGTATCCGGCGGACCGGGTCCGTTCCAGATTCGCACGTACCACCGCTTCGGTATGCACCGCGGCGAACGCCCTGGCGTGCGCGGGCCAGCCGGCCAGCAGTTCGTCCTGCTCGCCCTCCGGAAGAAAAGCCATGATGGCGGTGCCGGCCGAGGCCACGCCCAGCGGGAACCGCACACCTTCGTGCAGCACAAAGGAGCGGACCGGGAAGCTGCCTTCCTCGCGCAGCAGGCACACCGTCTCGCCGCCACGCCGGATGGAGAAGAACGCGCTCTCACCGGTTTCCTCGGCCAACCGCCGCAGGCTGGGCCGGGCAATGTCCTCCATTGGAAAGCGCGCCGACGCCACCGACCCCATCAGCAAGATCTCGGGACCCAGCACCCAGTTGCCGCTGCGGGCATCATGGTCCAGCAGGCCTTCGGACGCCAGCGACGTCAGGAGCCTGTGCACGGTGGGCCGGGTGAGGCCTGACTCGCGGACCAGGTCCACGAGCGGGCTGCCTTCGGGAGTCCGGCCAACAATCCGCAGCAGTCCCGCGATGCGGCTGACAACCTGCGCTCCCTGCACTGGTGCTTGATTCATCCAAACTCCCTTAAAATATCCATATTGTGGACTCCTGAGAGCCTACCGTCCACACTGTAGAAATGCCTACAATTCAGCGCCAATCGTGCCTTGACAGCATCACGAGACCGCCCGTACGCTCAATTTCCAGACGCTAAGTCCACAAAGTGGAATGCATGCCGGTGGAATGACTGGCAACTCAAAGAGGAGATCCGATGTCAAAGGTAAAAGACAGCGCCGCAGCTGCGTTGCAGGACGTGCTGCATGACGGCATGACCCTGGCTGTGGGCGGCTTCGGCCTGAGCGGCATCCCGGCGGATCTGATCGAGGCCGTGCGCGCCTCCGGCGTCAAGGACCTCACTGTGGTCTCCAACAACATGGGGGTGGACGGCAAGGGCCTGGGCGTGCTGATCGAGGCCGGCCAGGTCCGGAAGGTCATCGCCTCCTACGTGGGCGAGAACAAGCTCTTCGCCGAGCAATACCTCGCCGGCCTGCTCGAAGTGGAGTTCACGCCGCAAGGCACGTTGGCCGAGCGGCTGCGTGCCGGCGGCTCGGGGATCCCCGCCTTTTACACCAAAACCGGTGTGGGCACGTTGGTTGCCGAAGGCAAGCCGCTCGCGGAGTTCGACGGCGAAACGTACGTCCAGGAGCGCTCCATCCGCGCCGACGTCGCCCTGGTCCACGCGCACACCGCCGATACGGACGGGAATCTGATGTACCGCTACACGGCCCGGAACTTCAACCCGGCGGTGGCCACCGCGGGAGCCGTGACCATCGCCGAGGCCGAGGTGATCGTGGAGCCGGGCGCGCTGGACCCCAACCACGTCGTCACTCCCGGCGTCTACGTCCAGCGCCTGGTCCAGGCCAGCGCCCGGGTCAAGGACATCGAGCAGCGCACTGTGCGGCCGCGCGCCGAAACGATCCCTGTCCCGGCCTGAGCAGCGCCTTACACACACTCGATGGAGAGGAATTTGTTCATGACTGCAACGCAATTCGAGCAGCAGGATGTCAAGCAGGAGGGCCTGGCCCGAATGGCGCAGTGGCTGGCCCGGTGGACCCAGAAATGGTTTCCGGACGCCTTCATTTTTGCGCTGGCCGGCGTCATTCTGGTCTCCATTGCGGCGCTGGCAATCGGGGCATCCCCCAAGGCCGTTGTCGATTCCTTTGGCAACGGATTCTGGGACCTGACAGCCTTCACATTGCAGATGTCCATGGTGGTGCTGACCGGGTACGTTGTGGCAACGTCTCCCCCGGTTGCGCGGCTGATTGACCGCCTGGCGGACATCCCGGGGACTGCGCGGTCTGCCGTCAGCTTCGTGGCCGTGCTGGCCATGTCTGTGTCGTTCCTCAATTGGGGCCTGAGCCTGATTTTCGGCGGTCTCCTGGCGCGTGCCATTGCGCGGCGCAAGGATCTCACCGTCGATTACAGGGCACTCGGTGCGGCCGCCTTTATGGGACTCGGCGCGGTCTGGGCCCTGGGGCTCTCCTCCTCGGCCGCCCAGCTCCAGTCGACGAAGGCATCCATTCCGCCGGGGTTGCTGAAAATCACCGGTGTCCTGGACTTCGGTACCACCATCTTTACGTGGCAGTCCCTGCTCACGCTGGCCATCCTGATGCTGCTCACCACCGTGATCGCCCATTTCTCCGCCCCCAGGGGAAGCGCCATCCGGACGGCCGCCGATCTGGGTATTGACCTGGACGACCAGCCCGAAGCCTCGGCACCGCGATCGCGGCCGGGCGAATGGCTGGAATACAGCCGGATCCTCCCCATCCTCGCGGGAGTCCTCACCCTGGGCTGGCTGGCCTCGCAGCTTCTGACCTTGCCCATTCTGAGTGTGGTCAGTTCGCTGAACGGCTATCTGCTGGTCTTCCTGGTGCTGGGGATGGTGCTGCATGGCACTCCCCGCAAATTCCTGCAGTCCGTGACCAAAGCTGTGCCAGCCACAGCGGGAATCCTGGTGCAGTTCCCGCTGTACGCGGCGATGGCGGCCGTTTTGACCAAGGCCACCGGGGCAGGGGGACTCTCGGTCTCCGAGCATCTGGCTCATTTTTTCACCAGCATCGGCGGCAACGGGGGCTTCGCCGTCATCATCGCCATCTACACCGCCATTCTCGGCATGTTTGTGCCCTCCGGCGGCGGCAAGTGGCTGGTGGAGGCGCCCTACGTGATGCAGTCTGCTACGGACGTGAACATGAACCTTGGCTGGACGGTTCAGATCTACAACATCGCGGAGGCCCTGCCCAACCTCGTCAATCCGTTCTTTATGCTGCCGCTGCTGGCGGTACTGAAGTTGCGCGCCCGGGATCTGGTGGGCTTCACGTTCCTACAATTTCTGTTCCACCTTCCTGTTGTATTGCTGCTGGTCTGGCTGCTGGGGATGACCTTCGAGTTTGTACCGCCGGTCATTCCGAAGTAGCCGGACCGGCACCTGCATTCCCAAACACCCCATCTGCACCCGAAACCTGAGGAGAGTCCCGTGGCTTGGACCCGGAACGAAATGGCTGCCATCGCGGCCGAGGAACTGAACGACGGCGACTACGTGAACCTGGGCATCGGCATCCCCACGCTCGTGGCCAACAACCTGCCCCGCGGCGTCCGTGTGGTCCTGCAGAGCGAAAACGGACTGCTGGGCATGGGCCCGTTCCCCTATGAGGGCGAGGAGGACGCTGACCTCATTAACGCCGGCAAGCAGACAGTCACCGTCCTGCCCGGCGGCAGCATGTTCGACTCCGCCACGTCCTTCGGCATGATCCGCGGCGGCCACGTCAAGGTGGCCATCCTGGGCGCCATGCAGGTGTCCGGCAGCGGTGACCTCGCCAACTGGACCATCCCGGGCAAGATGGTCAAGGGCATGGGCGGGGCCATGGACCTCGTGGCCGGCACGCCCCGCGTGGTGGTCCTGACAGAGCACAATGCCAAGGACGGCACGGCCAAGATCGTGAAGGAATGCAGCCTTCCACTCACCGGGTTAGGAGTGGTGGACCGGATCATCAGCGACCTCGCCGTGTTTGACCTGGACAAGAACCACGACGACGGGCGGCAGCTCACGCTGGTGCGCCTCGCGCCGGGGGTCACCGTGGAGGAGATCCGCGGGAAGACCGAAGCTGAATTCACCGTCGCTTTGGAAGCAGCCCCTGAATTCGACGATATCCCTGCATTGGAAGGAACCCAGGCATGAGCCTGCGCGAACAGTTCGGCAAAGACGTTCTCCTCACCGGCTGGGGCCACAGCCGCTTCGGCAAACTCACGTACGAGACCCTCGAATCCTTGATCGTCCAGGTCGCCGCCGAGGCCATCTCCAACGCCGGCATCGAGCCCGGACAGATCGATGAAATCTACCTCGGCCAGTTCAACTCCGGCATGATGCCCCTGGCCTTCCCGTCCTCCCTGGCCCTGCAGGTCTCGGACCAGCTGGCCAACGTTCCCGCCACCCGCGTGGAAAACGCCTGTGCCTCGGGCTCGGCCGCCTTCCAGCAGGGCACCAAGTCTCTGCTGGCCGGAACCGCGAAAACCGTGCTGGTCATCGGTGCCGAGAAGATGACGCAGGCCGGCGCGGACGTGGTGGGCTCGGCCCTGCTCGGCGCCGACTACGACATGGCCGGCAAGGCCTCCACCACCGGCTTCACCGGGCTCTTCGCGGACGTGGCCAAGCATTACGAGAAGCGCTTCGGCGACGGCTCCGGAAAGCTCGGCGACGTCCTCGGCTCCATCGCCGCAAAGAACCACCGCAACGGCGTGGACAACCCCTACGCCCAGCTCCGCAAGGACCTCGGCGAGGAGTTCTGCCGCACGGTCTCGGATAAGAACCCGATGGTCGCGGATCCGCTGCGCCGCACCGACTGCTCCCCCGTGTCCGACGGCGCCGCCGCCGTCGTCCTCAGCACCTCGACGACCAGCGGCGCCACCGCCCCGGTACGCCTCGCCGGCTTCGGCCACGCGAACGACTTCTTCCCGGCGGAACGCCGGGACCCGACGGCGTTTGCTGCGACGCGGGTGTCCTGGCAGCGCGCGCTGGCGATGGCCGGCCTCGGGGTGGAGGATCTGGACTTCGCGGAAGTCCACGACTGCTTCACCATCGCCGAGCTGCTGATGTATGAAGCCATGGGGCTGACCGAAGCCGGACAGGGCGCCCGGGCCATCGAGGAAGGCTGGGTATTCAAGGACGGCAAACTGCCCATCAACGTCTCCGGCGGCCTCAAGGCCAAGGGCCACCCCGTGGGCGCCACGGGTGTATCCCAGCACGTCATCGCCGCCATGCAGCTCACCGGAACCGCGGGCGACATGCAGCTGAGAAGCCCCCGCCGGGCAGCAGTCCAGAACATGGGCGGCGTGGGCATCGCCAACTACGTCAGCGTTCTCGAGGCCGTGTCGTACTAGAGTTGCGCTTATTTTGTCGCTTGTAGGAGTCTTTATTCGGGTCTTCTTGAAGGGGCGTTACCGCGGATCCTGCGCCAAAGCCGTTAGCCCTCGCGGTCGATCTGCAGGTAGCTGAGTCCGCTTACGTCGAGCCAGAACTGGGTGGGAGTCTCCACCAGGCGCAGCAGGACGCCCTGGCAGGAACTGCAGCGCACAACGATTCCCGGGGCGTCAGCATAGACAGCTGCCTCCCCGAAGGCCCGGACAGCGCCGCAATGCTTGCACCGTCCGATCGCTGCGATGATGTCGATGCGGAACAGTTCCCACAGCGGTCCTGCCACCGCGTTTCCGTCGAGATGGGGGATTGGATTGCCCGCGATTCCGGCGATGTCCTGGTCCTCGAGGCGCGGGTCCTCAGCTCCCGCAGAAGCGGAGCCGTTGTTGACAGTCACCGGGTTCCTCCCGTTCCGCCGAAGCGTTCGGTCTTGATCGAGGCGGCGGGATAGCCCGCCTGAACCAGCCATTCTGCGACCGTTTCGACAAATACCGTCTGACCGCAGATGTAGGTGTCGGGCGTAGGGTCCGCCGGCAGGATACTCGCCAGGAGGACGTCCGCCGTGAGCCGCTTCGGAGCGGTCTGCCAGTCTGATGGCGCTTTGCGTGTGTAGACGTAGTCGACGGTGAGCTTTGGGGATTCCCTGCTCAAGGTGAGCAGCTCCTCGCGGTAGAACCCCGCCTCGGGTGACTTGAGTGAGTACAGCAGCCGGAACTGTGCCGTGTTTTCCGATGCCTCATGCGCACGGATCATGGACATCAGCGGCACGATGCCGGATCCGCCGGCGATCAGTTGCACCGGGTTCGTGTCCGTCGGCCGCCAGACGAACCAGCCGCCCACAGGGCCACGGATCTCCAGCTGGTCGCCGACGGCAAGATCCCTGACCAGATACGGGGAGACCTCACCGTTGGCCAATTCATCAACGGTGATCCCTATGATTTCGTCCATGCCGGCTGTAGCCACTGAGTATGAGCGCACGGCCGAATAGCCGTCGTCTGCCGTGAGACGGATATCGACGTGCTGTCCGGCGAGGTTGCCCATCAAACCCTCAACCCGGAGGCCGATGGTTCTGGACGTTTCAGTTTCGGGGACGCCGCTGACGACATCGGCGATACGCCACAGCGGGCTCATCGGTCCTGCCTCATGAGTACCGCTCTTCACGCCACGGGTCGCCGTGGATGTGGTAGCCGTTGGATTCCCAGAAGCCCGGGATATCGCCCTGCGTCAGCTCGAGGCCGTTGATCCACTTTGCGCTCTTCCAAAAGTACAGGTGCGGCACGAGTAGCCGGGCGGGTCCGCCGTGGGCGCGCTCCAGTGGCTCACCGTCGAATTCCCAGGCCAGCCACGCCCGGCCGTCCAGGAGGTCCGGCAGCGGGATGTTGGTCGTATAGCCGCCATAGGAGTGGGCCGTCGCGAACTCACAGCTCGATTCCACATCCTCGAACAAGGTGTCCAAGGATACTCCCCGCCACGAGGTGCCCAGCCTGGACCAGCTGGTCACGCAATGGATGTCGGTCCGGATCTCGACCTGCGGCAGGTCCATGAACGCATCCCACGACCAGGCATGACGTTGACCGGCTTCAGTGGTGATGAAGAATTCCCAGTTCTCCGCGGGGATGTGGGGTGCAGGCCCGGCGGTCAGCACCGGAAAGCTTCCCGTCTCGTATTGGCCCGGTGGTAACGCTGGATTGCCGGTCTGCCGTTTTCCATGAAAACCGGACGAGATGATTCCCATCATGTACCTCCGCTGCGGAGCCCCCGGTCGAGTGTGATCGGTTCCCCAACGATAGGGCAACTGCCGTGCTCGGTCTAGGGCTTTCAGCCACGATCGGCACGGACAGCGTTCGTGCGACATTCTAGCTTTGCGGCGGCGTCTGGCCCTCGGCCCCCAGCGCGTCGTAATTGCTCAGCTGGCCCCCCTCGCCCGGGACATCACGTATCGGGACGCGCATGGAACCATTCCGGTCCTCGTCCACGGCAATATAGAACTGCAGCTGCCCCGCATTATGCGCAGCTGCCCATAATCTGGGCAAGCTCAACTTCTACATCGCCCTGGTCGACGACAGGCTCCGCCGTCAGGCCCATGCCGACACGGTCGGGATCCTGATCTGCGGCAGCAAAAACGACCACACCGTCCGCTATAGCCTCGGCCGCGCCACCTCTCCCATGGCCGTCGCCTCCTACACCTACGACGCCCTGCCCGCCGAGGTCCGCAACGAACTGCCCGACGCCGACCGGCTCACCGCCGCGCTGGACTGGACCGAAGACACGGAAGGCTGACGACCGCGACGACGGGCACGCCATCGGGACTTCGGCACAGCCCTCCGGCGTTGATGCCGCACGGGATCCCCGGTCAGGGCCGTCGGCTAGCTCCGGCCTTCAAACCCCACCCCCGGGTTCTCCTGACAGGGGAATACCGGCGCATTGGTGTATGTTGCAGTCCCGTCAGAGAAGAACATCAGAAATGAGAATCACCGAAGTGGCAACCGATTACGACGAAGTCCGTTACGACGTCAAGGAATCCCAGGACCGCTCCCTGGAGGCGCTGCAGTCTGCAAACGCCCCGGATGCCCGCAGCGTCGTCCGTGAGCTGGACGAGGCCGACGCGCTCGGGCGGGAGGAGCGAGATCGAGCACGTACTCGCCGAAACGTCGCACGGTGTGTGTCAGGTAGGCCCGGTGCTCCTATTCGTGTCCCCAGGTGACGAGTAAGGGTAAACCCAGATGGAGGTCAAGCTGGGATTGTTAGCCAGAGTTGGCGGTTAAATCGCAGGAGGAGTTGGCGGTTTGGTGTCGCCTATGCCGGGCCTTCACCGGGTGCTGCGGCTTGCGGCTTGGCGGGCACTTCGGCGGCTTGCCGGGACCGGGGCGGGGCTGTGGTCCTGCGGACTACCAGGTGAGGTGTTCTGACGACACGGGTTGGCGATTGGGTTCCTTCTATACGGTCGACGGCGCGGCCAACAGCAGCAGCGGCAAGGAGCGGGGCATCCTGGCTGATGGATGACAGCTGTACGTAGCTGAGCCGGGCGAACTGGCTATCGTCGTAGCCGAGGACGGATACATCCGAAGGGACCTGCAGCCCGGACGCCCGAAGGCTCTCCATCAGGCCGAGGGCTGACCTGTCGTTGAAAGCGATTACAGCAGAGGGAATGTCGGCCTTTAGGAATTGGCCGGCTCTCACTCCGTCTTCTTCATGTGGGCCGCCGGGCACAATGACGGGCTCCAGGCCATGGCGCAGCATCTCGGTTCGGAAGGCTGACCTGCGCTCGTTCGCGGCGACGGCTGTTCCGCCGTCGACATGGACGATGCGGCGGTGACCCAGACCGGTGAGGTGGTCAACGGCCATCCGGATGCCGGCGTGGTTGTCACTGCTTACGGAATCCACGTGCTCATCGACGTCGTCCCGGAGAAGGCTGACTATGGGCACCTGGCGCGCGTATCCGGCCAGGTCCTGGTTGCTGAGGGTCGGAGAGATCAGGATGAGCGCTTCGGATCCGAAATCCAAAAGCGCCTCAATGGCACGCGTCTCCGGCCGTCCGTTCGCCACGGCGCTCAGAGCTATTTCGTATCCCCTGGCCGAGGCTTCGGCGTAGGCAGCGTCGACGATTTCTGCGTGGAAGGGCTGGGAGCTGGAGAAACTCAGGCCAAGCAGCTTGGTCCTGCTGCTGCGCAGCAGCCTCGCCCGGGAGTCCGGCCTGTAGCCGAGTTCGCGGGCAGCTTCCAGGACTTTTTGCCTGGTGGGTTCCGCGGCGCCCGGCGCGCCGCGCATCACGATCGAGACCAGGGCCCGTGAGACGCCGGCTGCATCGGCCACATCCATGAGGGTCGGGCGGCGCTGCTGTTCCGTCATGTTCCTCCTCGTTGCGATCAGTCTATAGAACGATCTAGACAATGACGTGCCTCACATGCAAACATAAGGCTACTAGAACGATCTAGACGCTCGATTTCAGGAGTCATCATGAGTTACCTTCAGCATCCGGTCAGCGAAGACCGGCCAGTCCGTATCGCTTTGATCGGCGCGGGTTGGATTGGAAGTTTCCACGCGGAGTCCGTGGCCCACCGGATTCCCCACGCCTGTCTTGAAGCCATCGCTGATCCGGCACTGCCTGCTGTGGAGGCCCTGGCAAGCCGGTTGGGCGTCACCAGGATCAGCGCAGACGCTGCCGACGTGATCAACGATCCGGACATCGATGCGGTCCTCATCGCGGCACCGGCACGGTTCCACTCCGGGCTGATCGCGGCCGCGGCGCAGGCCGGCAAGGACGTGTTCTGCGAGAAGCCGGGCGGCCGCACCGTGGAGGAACTCGACGAGGCCCTTGGCGCGGCTGACGCTGCCGGGGTGATTGTCCAGTTCGGGTTCAATCGGCGCTACGCGGCCGATTTCGCCGCAGCACGGAAGCTCATCGACGAGGGTGCCGTCGGAACCCCGCAGCTGTTGCGGTCCCTGACCCGCGACCCGGGCAGCAAGGCAGGAATCGCCAACCCGGAGCGGACTCCGCCGGGCACGATCTTTCTGGAAACCCTCATCCACGATTTCGACTCCTTGAACTGGCTGAACCCCGGCGCCGTTCCCGTCCGCGTCTATGCGGTCGCCGACGCACTGGTCGCCCCGGAGGCAAAGGCCGGCGGACTGCTTGACACAGCAGTCGTCACCATCACGTACAGCAACGGCGCCATCGCGGTGGCCGAAGCAAACTTCAATGCCCTGTACGGCTACGACGTGCGCGGTGAGGTGTTCGGATCCGCAGGCATGGTTACCGCGGGCGGACCTCAGGCCTCCAGCGCGACGAGCTACACCGCGGCCGGCATCGGCGCCGCGACCGTGCGGCTGAATGTGGATCTTTTCCATGACGCCTACACGATGGAACTGGCTCACTTCGTCGACGCCGTGAAAGCACGCCGCGACGGCCTCCAGGCCCCCGGTACCCCGGGCCCCGGTGGCACGGATGCCCGGAATGCCCTGGCCGTGGCTTTGGCGGCGATGCGCTCGGCCGAAACCGGGGCCCCGGTGGATATTGCGTCCATCGCCGAACTGCGGGCCGCCGAGCCCGACCTCCACCCGGCGGGTGAGGGCGCATGAGCTTCCGCCTGGCTGTGTGCGCCGAGATGGTCTACGGCGAACTGCCCCTGATCGACCGCGTGCACCGGATCCACGAGCAGGGCTTCGACGTGGAGCTCTGGGACACCCGGGAACGGGACATCTCCGCCCTCGCTGCCACGGGCGCCCGCTTCTCCTCAATGAGCGGCTACTTCGGCGGCAGCCTCATCGACCCGGACAGCGCTTCCGAGGTCCTGGCCTCGGCGGAAAAGCTGATACCCACAGCAATGGAACTCGGCGTCGAGCGGATGGTGGTCCACCCCGCCGAGCTCGGGGGGGGCGGCCTGGCCGTCCGTCCGGTCCACCGGTCCACCGGCCAGATGTGGCTGACCGGTCTTCGCACGCTTGAACGCCTTGCCGCCCTAGGCGAGAAGCACGGCGTGACCTTTGCCCTGGAGAACCTCAACACAATTCTTGACCACCCGGGCATTCCGCTGGCCCGGGCCAAGGACACCCTGGCGCTGGTCTCGGCCGTTGACCACCCCCACGTGAAGATGATGCTGGATCTCTACCATGCCCAAATCGGGGAAGGAAACCTGATCGAACTCGTCAGGGCCGCCCTGCCCTGGATCGGAGAGATCCAGGTCGCCGACGTTCCCGGCCGGTTCGAACCCGGCACCGGGGAGATCAACTACCGCGCCGTTGCGACGGCGCTGAGGGATGCCGGCTACACCGGCGTCATCGGCCTCGAGGCCGGCGCTTCCGGCGGCCAGGGTCCGGAGGCAGGGGACACCGCCCTCGCCGCCTTCCGCACCGCCTTCGAAAGCTGACCCCGCTCCACCCCACCGAACAAGTGCTAGTGCTGTGAATCGCAGAGGTATTTGGCGCGCTTTTAGAGGGGACAATTTGGTGTGGGTGACCGACCTGAACCACGGGGGACCGGCGCTGCTGATCGCCCTGCTCCTTGCCCACGGGCAGAACATCCTCTACATCCGGGGCCGGATCGTCCACCACGCGCCCCGGCTCGACCGCGGGAAGGCAAAACGGACGCCAAAGACGCCGCCGTCATCGCCCACCAGGCCATGATGCGCAACCTGCAGCCCCTGCGGGCCGGGGATGAGACCAGCACCGGACTGCGGACCTCACCGCCCGGCGGGCCACCGGCACGCAAACAAATAATCCAAGCAAGCCTGCTCATCACCGAACCTTGCCCGGAACTCCAGAATCGACTGCGGAAAATCCGGTCGTGTCACACCGCCAAGCTACACCTGAGCAAACCGGATACTCACTATGTCAGTTATCGTTCTGAGGTCTTCAGGCTGTTTTAGCTGAGAGCATCCCCGGTGGTAGCCCCAGCGCTGCGAGTAGGTTCTCAACTTTCGTGTCGAGTTCGTGCCCGCCCTTCGTGATTTCCTCAATGCAGATCGTTGGCCTTGGCTGCCACAATCAGCCGCTGGTCAAGATCTGATTGCGTTTCCGGAGACAGTGCCGGGCGGGTGCTGGCGGACGGTGGCACGGAGGATGCGGACGGTGGGGTGGCTGCCGCCGTCGGGCCCGTTGCTGGAACAGCAGACGACGGCGGCCCTTGAGTCGCCGTCGTCGTCCCGCCTTCCGCGCTGCACCCGGCGAGCAGAATGGCGAACGCCGCTGCCGCGGCCGCTGCCGGCAGTCGATGGGCCCTGCCGGGAGCAGTGAACCAACACATGATCAGAGGCTACTTGGCGATTCCGGCGATGGCATTGGCTCCGGCCGTTGCGCAGGCTTCGTCCAGGTTGCCGTCGGGAGCGCCGCCCACACCGATGCCGGCCACGGACACACCGTTGACCTTGAGCGGAACTCCACCGGCCAGGAAAAGGGTGCCGGGGAGGTCGGCGATGCTGGGGCCCGGGTTGTTGATGCGCTTGGCCAGCTCACTGGTGGGCGTTCCGAATGCGGCGGCTGTGTAGGCCTTCCGCTTGGCTGCCTCGATGGTGTGTTCGGCGGCGTTGTCGCCGCGCAGCAGAGCCTGGACCGTGCCGAACCGGTCAACCAATGCAACAGTGACAAACGGCAGCTTGTCGGCCTGGCATTTCGCCAAGGCGGCTTTCACAGCATCGGCCGAGGCGCCCACACTGATCCGGTTCTGGGATACCACGTTTTCCGGCGAGGGCTGGATGTCCACGGCGGGAACCGCTGCGGAAACAATTGATGCTGCCGAAGCCGGGGCGGTGCCGGCGTTGGCCACAGCGGTGACGCCTCCGGTGAGCAGCAACGCTCCGGCTGCAGCAACGGCGAAAATCTTGTTGGATTTCTTCACGGGGTTCTCCTTTTGAGGGGATTCAGACGTTAGTGGGGCCTGAAACGGGTACAGCTCCATGCTGCCGCCCGGGCCTCCGCGCGCGCATCGGGCGTCCGGCTGGACCTGCCTCAGCCATTGGGCCGGATATATCAGCCAAACGGCTGAGAGACCAGCACGGTCGCGGGCCCTAGCATGGTAAAAGAGACTCCTGCCACCGGAACCGGAACCCCATGACCCCCGCTCATCCTCCCGCCCCTCCAGACTCACACTGGCCCCTTGGCCGGATAGACGCCGTAGTTCACCTCAGTTTTGCGGTCCTTATGGTGGCGTCCGTGGTGCGGTACGTGATGCGGCACAGCCCCGCGGACAACGTCTGGATCCTGGCCCTGGCTGCGGCCGTCTGCGCGCTGTATTCCGTCATAGCCGTTCGGGCCCGCCGCCGGCGTCCGTGGGTGTTGTGGATGTTTGCGCTCGTGACGCTGTGGGCCGTGCTGGTGACCGTCGCGCCGAGCTTCGCCTGGTGTTCCTTCGCCGTGTTCTTCCTGTGCCGCTCGGCTTTCAGGGGTTGGGTGGCGTATCTGGCGGGCGGCGCGACGGCGGCGGCCACCGCCGTCGGGCTCTTCCGCCTGAGCGGGTCCTCGGACATTGCCATGTTGCTTGGGCCGCTGGCAGTGGCAGCGCTGTTGACGCTGATCTACGACCGCATTGAGAACGACGCCGCTGTGCAGCTTGCGCTTCACGCGGAAGTTTCCAGCGCGCAGGGCCGGCTGGCGGCAAGTGAGCGCGAGGCCGGCGGTGCCGCCGAGCGCGAGCGCGTTTCGCGCGAAATCCACGACACCGTAACGCAGGGCCTGGCCAGCAGCCTGCTCCTGCTTGAGGCGGCAAACCGCTCCTGGCCGAGCCCTGCTTCGCGGGAAGATGTCCGGCTTGCCAGCGGCCTGCTCCGCCAGAACCTGTCCGATACCCGCAGCCTGGTCCACGATCTGGCCTCGCCCGGGCTTGACTCAGTGCCGTTGGCCGAAGCGTTGCAGCAGACAGCGTCTATGTACATCCCCGAGGTCCGGCTGCAGGTTACCGGTGAGCCGCGGACCGTCCCCGCGGACGTGCGTCATGCCTTGATCCGGGTCATGCAAAGTGCGGCGGCCAATATCAGGCTGCATGCTGCGGCTGCCCATTCCACCGTGACGCTGGGCTATCTGCCCGGCGTCGTCACGCTGGATGTTTACGACGACGGCCGCGGCTTTGATGCCTCGGCCGTGGCGCCGCCGTCGGAAGCCGGTGGATACGGCCTGCGCGCCATGCGCCAGCGCGTGGAACAGCTGGACGGCGTATTGTCGGTGGAAAGCACCCCCGGCGAAGGGACCATCGTGGCGGCTCAGCTGCCCACCCACCGTCATGCCGCCGATGGGGAGGATCCGGAATGAGCGCCATTTCCGTGCTGCTGGTGGACGATCACCTGGTGGTCCGCAGCGGGCTTAAGGCGCTCCTGGGCACCCAGCCTGACATCGACGTCGTGGCCGAGGCAGCTACCGGCGAGGAGGCACTGCGCGAGGTGGAGCAGCGCTCCCCCGACGTAGTGATCATGGACCTTGCCATGGGTCCCGGGATGGATGGCATCGAGGCGATCAAGCAGCTGCGCCGGCGCAACAACAAACAGGCCATTCTGGTGTTCACCACCTATGATTCCGATGCCGATATTGTCCGGGTCGTGGACGCCGGGGCCATGGGGTACTTGCTCAAGGACGCGACGCCGGAGGAGATATTCTCCGCCGTCCGCGGTGCTGTCCAGGGCAGGAGTGTGATGAGTGCCCCGGTGGCGTCCCGGCTGTTCCAGCAGCTGCGCAACCCAGAAGAGGTGCTGACGCCGCGGGAGGCCGAATTGCTGAGCCTCCTGACCGAGGGGCTCAGCAACCGGGAGCTCGGCCAGCGGCTTTTCATCTCCGAGGCCACGGTCAAGACGCATCTGGCGCACATCTACGCCAAGCTGGGCGTGGAAACCCGGGCCGCAGCGATCGCAACCGCGATACGCCGCGAGGGGATGCGCTAGCAGGCCGGTGCCGGAGATGCCCGGACGGGCGGGCCGGCATCTCCCACCGAGAGGTTGAAACGGCCCCGGAGACATCAAGGTCGAAGACCGGGATTACCCCACCATCCAGCTGCCGGCTGATGTGGTGGTCAAGGTCACCGCGTCCTGCGTCTGCGGTTCGGATTTGTGGCCGTACCGGGGCGTGAAACCGACGCACAAGCCGTCCGCCATCGGGCATGAATTCATTGGTGTGGTCGAAAGCACCGGCGCTGATGTGACGGCCCTGGCCGTGGGTGATTTTGTGATTGCCCCGTTTGTGGTCAGCTGCGGCGAGTGCCCGCAGTGTAAGAACGGTGTCACCGTTGCCTGCGATTATCTGGCTGGCTGGGGCGGCAAGGACGACGCCGGCCTGCCGATCGACGGCGGCCAGGGCCAGGCCGTCCGCGTGCCACGTGCGGAGAGCACACTGGTCAAGGTTCCGGGGATCATCGACCCGGACCTTGCACTGCGGGCCAGCCTCCTGACTCTTTCCGATGTCATGGCCACCGGCCACCACGCAGCCCTGGGCGCCAAGGTATCCGCGGGCCGGACCGTGGTTGTTGTGGGCGACGGCGCCGTGGGTCTTTGCGGTGTGTTGGCAGCCAAGCGGCTCGGAGCCGAGCGGATCATCGCCATGTCCCGCCACGCTGACCGCCAGGCCATTGCCAGGGAATTCGGGGCAACGGACATAGTGGAAGAACGCGGCGACGACGGCGTGGCCAAGGTCCGCGAGCTGCTGGGCGGGGTGCTTGCTGACTCAGTACTGGAGTGCGTGGGGACCAAGGAATCCATGGAGCAGGCCTTGCATTGTGTCCGGCCGGGCGGTGCGCTTGGCTTTGTGGGCGTCCCCACCGGCGGCGCAGAGATCCCGCTGCGCTACCTCTTTGAGACCAACATTTCGGTTGCGGGCGGGATGGCTCCGGCACGGACGTACATCCCGGAGCTGCTGGCGGATGTACTTGCCGGCACCATCAATCCCGGCAAGGTGTTTGACGTGGAAATGCCGCTCGAAGAGGCAGCCGAGGCTTACAAAGCCATGGATGAACGCCGGGCCATCAAGGTGCTGCTCACACCGTAGCGTTAAGACTCTTTGCCGCGTTTCCGAACCGCCCGACGCCGCAGGCTGTCAGACCGATTATTACCGCACCCATTGCACCCCCGGCGCGCCCCGCCTACGTTTGTGTAAGCGGAAGACAGTCTCCGCACCCTGCGTGCCGTAGAAAGCAGGCAGGGAAGGTTGTAGAGGAAGCAGCAATGGCAACAGGCACAGTTAAATGGTTCAACTCCGAGAAGGGCTTCGGCTTTATTGCCCCCGACGACGGTTCCGCAGACGTTTTCGCTCATTACTCGGCAATTGCCAGCAGCGGCTACCGCTCCCTGGAAGAGAATCAGAAAGTCGAATTCGATGTGACCGCGGGTCCGAAGGGCCCGCAGGCAGAGAACATTCGTCCGCTCTGACGGCTTTATGACTGCCCGGGCCGGGCTCAGTCCGGCCCGGGCAGTTCACGCGAGGAACCCGCGAAGCAGCGACGCCGTGCCCTCGAGGTGCTCGATGGTTAC
This sequence comes from Micrococcaceae bacterium Sec5.7, assembly GCA_039636785.1. Taxonomy (NCBI): domain Bacteria; kingdom Bacillati; phylum Actinomycetota; class Actinomycetes; order Micrococcales; family Micrococcaceae; species Micrococcaceae bacterium Sec5.7. Next base: position 1,188,873 of record CP144169.1, read on the forward strand.
CTGCTCTGCCGTCACGGCATCCCCGCGGAGGATGGCATCGGCAATGTCAGCATGTTGTTCGTTGGCGTGCTCAAGGTTTGTACCCAACAGTGGGATGCGGTCAAGCAGTTCGTTGAGCCTGGCGCGGCTCTCCGCCACGGCGCCGACGAGGCTCGGGGATCCCGTGAGTTCGGCGATGGCAATGTGAAACCGTGCATCCCTGGGCCGGTACGTGTCGTTGGATGCGTTGCGCACCTCAGAAAGACATCCCTGCAAGTGACCGCGCGCGGCCGCTGACAGATCGGATTTTGCCGCCAAGGCACTCACGGCGGGCTCGATTATTCCGCGGAACAGCAGCACATCCTGGACTTCCGCCGGGTCCAGCGGCCGCAGATCCTGCTTCGGATTCACTGATGTGCCGGAGACATACGTGCCGCCGTAGCGTCCGCGCTGCACCTCGAGGTAGCCCGCACTCTGCAGTTCCCCCAGCGCATCACGCAGGGTGGCGCGCGAGACGCCCAGCCGCTCTGCCAGTTCGCGCTCAGGCGGCAGCTTTTCAGCCGGGGCAAAGATGCCGAGTTTGATCGTCTGCAGGATGTGCTCGATGGTTTCCTCGAACGCGTTTCCGCCCCGCACCGGACGCAGCATCGAGTAGGACTGGCCAAAGGTAGAGTCAGTCACCGGGTTGCCTCCAGTTCGCTCAGGGCCCCGCAGAACACGGGTCACCGCTCCCCCAATACTACCTGCCAGTAACCGCAAAGGTCATGTAAGAAACCATTGATTACCCCAGTTTCGTCCGAAAAACGTTCTTTTAATTGGAAAACCCTTGACGAAACCCGAATGTCGTTCCAGACTTTCAACCAAGCTCTTGGACTGAAAACAGTCCTTTAAGATCTTGGGCGACTCTCCTCTTAATTAAGGGACACTCATGGAATCAGCGGACAAGGCAGTGAGCACGGCGAAATCCGGCGGCAGCAAGGCTGTCAGCGGTGAAGACGAGTACCTGCAGCATCGAAGCCTGAAGCGGGGGGCCGCCGGATGGGTCCTGCTTGCAGGCCTTGGCGTTGCCTACGTTATCTCCGGTGACTTTGCCGGCTGGAACCTTGGCCTTGCACAAGGCGGCTGGGGTGGCCTGCTGATTGCCTTCGTGCTGATGGCGGTCATGTACACGTGCATGGTCTTTGGACTTGCAGAACTCTCTTCAACGCTTCCGACGGCGGGCGCAGGCTATGCGTTCGCCCGCCGCGCCCTCGGACCGCTCGGAGGGTTCGCCACCGGCATTGCGGTGCTGATTGAGTACGCGGTGGCGCCGGCGGCCATTGCCACCTTCATCGGAGGGTACATCGAGGCACTGGGGCTGTTCGGCCTCACGAACTCCTGGCCCGTCTATCTGGTCACCTACGTGATTTTCATCTGGATCCACATCCGCGGAGTAGGCGAAGCGCTGAAGCTCATGTTCGGGATCACAGCAGTTGCAACCGTGGCGCTGCTGGCTGCCGCCATCGGTCTCTTGCCGAAGTTCGACCCCGCCAAGCTGTTCGACATTGTCCCCGACGGATCCCCTGCGTCCAGCGCGTTTCTTCCGATGGGCGTCGGCGGAGTACTCGCGGCGCTTGTCTACGGGATCTGGTTCTTCCTGGCTGTTGAAGGCGTTCCGCTGGCAGCCGAGGAAACGTCCAACCCAAAGAGGGACATGCCCAAGGGAATCATCGTGGCGGTCATCATTCTGGTGGTCTTCGGTGCACTGATGCTGCTCCTGGTGCCCGGCGCGGCAGGGGCCCAGGCGATGAGCACCTCGGACAATCCATTGCCGGAGGCCCTCCGCCTCGCCTATGGCGGCAACACTTTCCTTGCAGACTTCATCAACTACGCAGGGCTCGCCGGCCTCGTGGCCAGTTTTTTCTCCATCATCTTCGCCTACTCACGGCAGCTCTTCGCGCTCTCCCGGGCGGGCTATCTCCCCCGCTGGCTTTCCCTCACCGGAAAACGCCGCACCCCGTACTGGGCGCTGATCGTCCCCGGCACCATCGGTTTCGTGCTTGCCGCCGCCACGCAGGACGGCGCACTGCTTATCAACATCGCGGTGTTCGGTGCAACTGTCTCCTATGTACTGCTGAACCTTTCCCACATTGTCCTGCGCATCAAGGAGCCGGAGCTGGAACGCGGCTACAGGACACCAGGCGGGATTGTCACAACGTCGATCGCCCTGGTCCTGTCCGCTGTGGCAGTGGCGGCAACGTTCGTCGTGGACGTCTTTGCCGCGTCCATAACGGCAGCGATCTTCGCAGCCGCCCTCCTCTACTACTGGTTCTACAGCCGGCACCGGATCGTCGCCGGCGCCCCTGAGGAGGAATTTGCCCGGCTGGCACAGGCCGAAGCCGAACTCAAACTGTGATCAGAACGAAAACTGCGGTCCCACCCATTGAAGAACCCACGTTGCGGAGCCATCATGAATGATCAAAACACCAAGCCCGGCCAAAAAGGCCAGCTGAGCGTCGACGAACTGAGGGAACTGGTAGCCGCCGGCACCATAGACACGGTGGTCGTCGCCATCACGGACGCCCTGGGCAGGCTGCAGGGCAAGCGCTGCGGGGCACGCTCGTTCCTGGAGGACGTTCTGGACCACGGAGCGGAGGGCTGCAATTACCTCTTGGCGGTCGACGTCGAAATGAACACGGTGGACGGGTACGCCATGTCCTCCTGGGAAACCGGCTATGGCGACATGGTGATGCTCCCGGATATCTCAACGCTCCGCCTGGTCCCGTGGCTGGAAGGCACCGCACTGGTCCAGTGCGACGTGATGTGGACGGACAGGTCCCCCGTGGTTGCCTCACCCCGCCAGATCCTCCGTGCCCAGGTGGAGCGGCTTGAAAAGCTCGGCTACCGCGCCTTCGTGGGAACCGAACTGGAATTCCTGATGTTCGACGATTCCTACGGGCAGGCCTGGCAGAAGAACTACACCGGCCTGGCACCGTCCACGCAGTACAACGTGGACTACTCCCTGCTCGCCACCGCCCGGCTGGAGCCGGTCATCCGCTCCATCCGCACCAACATGGAAGCCGCCGGGCTGGTGGTGGAGTCCTCGAAGGGCGAGTGCAACCTGGGGCAGCAGGAGATCACGTTCCGTTTCGACGAGGCGCTGTCCGCCTGCGACAAGCACACGTTCTACAAGAACGGCGCGAAGGAAATTGCCGACCAGCACGGCAAGAGCATCACCTTCATGTCCAAATTCAATGAGCGCGAAGGCAACTCCTGCCACATCCACTTCAGCCTCACGGACCTCGAAGGCAGGCCGGTCCTTCCCGGCGACGGAGAGCACGGCTTCAGCCCGGTCATGGAGCGCTTCGTGGCCGGCCAGCTGGCGGCCCTGCGGGAATTCGCCTATTTCCTGGCTCCCAACGTCAACTCCTACAAAAGGTTCGTGGAAGGCAGCTTCGCCCCCACCGCCGTCGCTTGGGGGCTCGACAACCGCAGCTGCGCTCTCCGCGTCGTTGGCCACGGCCGCGGACTCCGCACCGAAAACCGCGTGGGCGGCGGCGATCTCAACCCGTACCTGGCGGTTGCCGCCCTGATTGCCGCCGTCATTCACGGCCTGGAAAACGATCTTCCGCTGCCTGCCATCACCAAGGGCAACGCCTACGATTCGGATGCACAGCGCCTGCCCACCAACCTCCGCGACGCCCGTGATCTGCTGGCGGACAGCAGCATCGCCCGCAAGGCGTTCGGCGACGACGTGGTGGACCACTACGTCCACGCTGCGGCCGTGGAGCTGAAGGCCTACGACAGCGCAATCACTGACTGGGAGCGCGTCCGTGGCTTCGAACGGCTCTGAGGCATACCGGCCCAGGATCGCGCTGACCAGCTACTTCCAGGAAGCGTCCTGGGGCGTGTGGAATACGACGGCGGCCATCCTCCCCGGAACGTACGTCCAGGCCGTCGTCGCGGCCGGCGGAACGCCCATCCTCCTGCCGCCGGTAGGCACCGACGAGTCCGTCCTGGACCTCGTGGACGGGCTGGTCGTGGTGGGAGGTCCCGACGTCGACCCTTCCCTTTACGGGGCAGCGCCCCATCCGAAAACAGCGCCCCAGCCGCTGCGCGACTCGCACGACACGGTGCTCACGCGTGCCGCGATTGAGCGCGGGCTCCCGCTGTTCGCCATCTGCCGCGGCGCCCAGATCCTCAACGTGGCCCTGGGCGGCTCGCTGATCCAGCACGTTCCGGACGTCAACCCGGAGGCCAACTACCAGCCGGCTCCGGGCGTGTTCGGGGAAGCCGCGTTCAGCACCACGCCCGGCAGTCTGATCCAGGATCTGCTCGGGGATTCCGCCACTGCGCCCTGCTACCACCACCAGGCGGTGGACGCCGTGCCGGAGGGCCTCCGCGTCACGGCCGGGTCTGACGACGGCACCGTCCAGGCGTTGGAAACCACCGACGGCGGATGGGTCCTTGGGGTCCAGTTCCACCCGGAACAGAACCCGGATGATCTGCGGCTGTTCCGCGGATTCGTGGAAGCCGCCGCCGGTTACCGCTCCGACCACGCCACCAATGCTGCCGCCGCTACCTCCAGCACCACCACCATGAAAGCGATGTCCCCCGCATGACCGCCACCGCCTTTGACGTCATCAACCCAGCCACCGAAGAGATCATTCAAACGGTTCCGCTCGCCGGCCTGGCCGAAGTTGACGCGGCCATCGCCAAAGCCGCCGCCGCCTACGAATCCTGGCGGGCCGTGGCCCCGGCCGACCGTTCGCTGCTGCTCCGCCGCTTCGCCGCAGCCGTTGACGCGGATCTGGAAAACCTGGCCCGGCTCGAGGTCCTGAACGCGGGCCACACCATCGGAAATGCGCGCTGGGAGGCCGGCAACGTCCGCGACGTCCTCAACTACTACTCCGCGGCCCCGGAACGGCATTTCGGCAAGCAGATCCCGGTAGCCGGCGGGGTCAACATCACCTTCCACGAACCGCTGGGCGTTGTGGGCGTGATTGTCCCGTGGAACTTCCCCATGCCCATTGCGGCCTGGGGCTTCGCCCCGGCACTGGCAGCGGGAAACACGGTGGTGCTCAAGCCCGCCGAGGTGACTCCGTTGACTGCCATCCGGCTCGGCGAACTGGCGCTCGAGGCGGGAATCCCTGAGGGCGTGTTCCAGGTGATCCCGGGCAAGGGATCAGTGGTGGGCCAGCGCTTCGTCACCCACCCGGCAGTGCGCAAGGTGGTGTTTACCGGCTCCACGGGCGTGGGCAAGCAGATCATGGCGGGCTGCGCGGACCAGGTGAAGAGGCTGACCCTGGAGCTCGGCGGCAAGAGCGCCAACATCATTTTCGACGACGCCGATCTGGAGCTCGCGGCAGCCGCGGCTCCCGGTGGCGCCTTCGGCAACGCCGGACAGGACTGCTGCGCCCGTTCACGCATCCTGGTCCAGCGCAGCGTCTACGACCGCTTCCTGGAACTGCTGGAACCCGCGGTTCTCGGGATGTCTGTCGGGGACCCGGCCGACGCCGCCACCACCATGGGTCCGCTTATTTCGGCCCAGCAGCTCAGTACTGTTTCGGCTTTTGTGCCCGACGGCGCCCCGGTCGCCTTTCAGGGGAAGGCCCCAGAAGGCGCGGGGTTCTGGTTCCCGCCCACCGTGCTCACGCCGGACCTGGATGCGCCGTCGTTCACGGACGAGATCTTCGGGCCGGTAGTCGCCGTCGTGCCGTTTGATGACGAGGCCGACGCCATCAGGATCGCCAACAACACCGAATACGGGCTGTCCGGATCCATCTGGACGTCCAAGGTGGACCGGGCCTTGAGGGTGGCCCGTGCCGTCGAGTCCGGCAACCTGTCCGTCAATTCACACTCGTCCGTCCGGTACTCCACCCCGTTCGGCGGCTTCAAGCAATCAGGGCTGGGCCGTGAACTCGGACCCGACGCCCTGGACGCGTTCACCGAGACCAAGAACGTTTTCATTTCCACCGATCTCCGCTAAGCACCCACAAGCCAGCCGTTTCCCGGCACGCACTTCCTAAGGAGCAACAATGCAAGCAGTAGTTTCCAACCGCCTCGCAGGCCGCAGCGCAGTCATCACTGGCGGAGCCAGCGGCATCGGACTCGCCACGGCACGCCGGATGGCCGCCGAAGGCGCCAACGTGGTGATCGCGGACATCGAGCCGACGTCCGGCCTTGCCGCCGCCGCCGAAGTGGGCGGCTTGTTCGTCAAGGTGGACGTGACCAGCGAACAAGACGTCAAGAACCTCTACGCCCAGACCAAGGAAACGTACGGCAGCGTGGACATCGCGTTCAACAACGCCGGCATCTCCCCCGCCGACGACGCCTCGATCCTGGACACGGGCATCGATGCCTGGCGCCGGGTCCAGGAAGTAAACCTGACCTCCGTCTACTACTGCTGCAAGTACGCGATTCCGTACATGCAGGAGCAAGGCAAGGGATCCATCATCAACACGGCGTCCTTCGTGGCAGTCATGGGCGCGGCCACGTCGCAGATCTCCTACAGCGCATCCAAGGGCGGCGTGCTGTCCATGAGCCGGGAACTCGGCGTCGAATTCGCCCGCCAGGGTATCCGCATCAATGCCCTCTGCCCGGGACCGGTGAACACTCCGCTGCTCAAGGAACTCTTCGCCAAGGATCCGGAGAAGGCCGCGCGCCGCCTCATCCACGTGCCGCTGGGGCGCTTCGCGGAGCCCGAAGAGCTCGCCGCCGCCGTCGCGTTCCTGGCCAGCGACGACGCCTCGTTCATCACGGCGTCAACGTTCCTGGTGGATGGCGGGATCTCGGGGGCGTACGTCACGCCGCTCAGTTAATGTACTGTGCCGGATAAAGTACTGTGCCGGAAGGGCGGGGCCGTGGAAACGGCCCTGCCCTTCCGGCTATAAAAAGGCGGGGTCACCTGGTGAGGTCTTTGCCCCTGGTTTCGGGCAGCTTCCAGGCAACCAGCGTGAAGATGGCCAGCAGCACCACTACATAGTTGGCGAAGAGGGCTGATCAGGCCGGTTCGGGCAGATGCCAGTTGTCCTGGAAGTCCGGATGGTCTGTGTAGGGCAGGGCCAGGGCATTCAGTGCCAGAGACGTCCATCCAATGGCTTCCGGAATCCACCGGATATCCCAGGACACAGTGTCCACCACACGTGCCAGGGCCGCCTGCCGCGCCGATTCGATGATGGCGATAAGCCGTCGCTTTGCCGCACATTCGCGGAGCAGCCGCTGTTCATACCATCTCCCGGATTCGGATACCAACGGATCCCGCAGCAGCTTCAGCGCGGCCGCCTCGTCTTCATCGATCCGCTCGGACAGGAACTCCACAACGTCCATGGCCCGAGCCTACCCGGCTCACCCCGGCCATAGAATCCGAACTGCCACGAGGGGCCGGCTGATGGCCATGCAAGGTCACAGGAGCAGCGGCAGGATCCCATCCCGCCGCTGCTCCTCTTTGCCGGGCTGATCACGCAGGCTGTGGTCCTGGAATGCGCCATCGACGGAGACAGGCCTGCGGTTGAGGTGAATGCCGGCGATCATGCACCTTACGGACCCGCCGGCGAGTTCGATGGTTGGCACGTCGACGGGGAGTAGAGTGCAGCTGCGCTGGATTACCTCCTTCTGGGCTTCTGTCAGGCTCCCGAAAGCTCGACGCGACAAGGCCAGAAGGCGTCCGTTGGTGCCCTGCAGCTCGATCGCGTTCCCGGCGAAATCCCGGATCTGGTGATGAGCCAGGTCGACAATCGCCCGTCCTCCCCCCGCAAGGCGTTCCACGATCTGGCGGCGGCGGACTTGCGAACGGATCATGTCAAGTCCGACCATCGCGAACTCGGTCGCAACGGACATCATGACGTTCGTGTGGTAGACAGCGGTTCCGGAGGCGTCCGTTGCATCGAACAGCATCGGCTCATATCCGAAGTTCGTACAGAACCGTTCCAGGGCAACCGGATCCGCTCGATGGGACCTGGCCGCGTAAGCGACACGGCCTTCGTGGTCCAGGACCATCGCGCCGGTACCTTCGAGGAAAACATCGTCCAGCTCCAGGCCCGAGTAATCAATCACCTCCTGTACCCTGTAGCGGGTTTTCAGGAGGTCGAGGATGTCGGTCCGGCGTTCGTTCCGGCGGTTCGGCGCGTACATCGGAAATGTGGCAACGTGGCCGCCGGCGTGAGTCGACAGCCAGTTATTGGGAAACACGCTGTCCGGACGTGTTTGATCGTAATCTTCGAACAGGTGCACGGTGATGCCGGCGGTCTCGAGTGCGAGGGCGAGTCCCGTGACCTCGTCATGCGCGGCGGCCGCGAGAACTTCCGGATCCAGCGAGTTTCCAGAGGCCTGAAAAGTATTATCCGCAGCCGTCGCCGGGTTCGGAGTGAATCGGTGCGGCCGGATGAGGATGACCGAGGAAGGGGCTTGGACAGACATATGGCAGCTCAGGATCCCACCGGGGAGAGCGCACCGACGAGTCCGAACAGGTTCTTGGGGTCCTCCGGGTTCGCGACGAGGTCGATGTCCTCAAAGTAGTCCGTGCCGTCAACCGAGTCACGCACGTAACGCAGGGCAGAAAAATCCTCTATGGCGAAGCCGACTGAGTCGAAGATCGTGATCTGTCCAACGGAGGTACGCCCCGGCGCCTGGTTGCCAAGGACCTGCCAAAACTCGGTGACAGCAAAACCGGCGGGCATCTGCTGGATCTCGCCTTCAACCCGTGTCTGGGGAGCATACTCTACAAAAACGTCGCCGAGACCCAGGATTGCGGCGTCAAGCTCGGTCTTTCCCGGGCAGTCGCCGCCGATGGCGTTGATGTGGACGCCGGGCTCAATGAGGTCTGCCGTGAGGATGGTGGCATTCGCCTTATCGGCGGTGCAGGTGGTGATGACATCCGCTCCCTGCACCGCGTCGGCTGCCGAGGAGGCGACGGTGATATCGAAGCCGAGTGGCGTCATGTTGCGAAGGAATTTCTCCATCGCGGCAGGATCGGTGTCCCAGACTTTGAGCGTAGTGATACCCAGGGCGCTGCGGAAAGCCAATGCCTGGAACTCGGACTGGCTGCCGGTTCCGATCATCGCCATGAGACGCGAGTCGGTGCGGGCGAGCTTCTTCGCGACCATGGCGGAGGTCGCTGCGGTCCGCAGTGCGGTCAGCACCGTCATCTCGGTCATGAACGTGGGGTAGCCGTTATGGACGTCGGCCAGGACGCCGAAGGCTGTGACCGTCTGGAAGCCGCGCGCAGGATTTGACGGGTGCCCGTTCACGTACTTGAATCCGTAGGTTTCGTGGTCGCTCGTGGGCATGAGCTCGATGACGCCGAACGGCGTGTGGCTGGCGATTCTGGGGGTCTTGTCAAACGACTCCCAGCGTCGGAAGTCATCCTCGAGGTACTGAATCATCTCGGAGATGATGTTCTCCGGTCCGCGGCTGGCCGCCCAGCGCACCATGTTGTGGACATCGACAAAGCGCGTCATTTGCGCCCCCTTTTCCGTTGTAAACGACTGTTGCCACAACCGTACGGGGCAGCGATATGCAGGCTCAATTGCCGAAGAGCATTCTTTTCGTTGAAAAAGTGCGCAAAATGCTGAGCCCGTCGATACATTGTGTTCAATGCCGCGGCATTTTCGACGCTGCCAGGCACGATTCCAGCGTCTACCGCAATACGGAGCTGAGCAGCAGGCTTGTCTCGCTGTTGACGATGCCCTCGACGCCGCGGATCCTTCCCAGCACTTGGTCGAAGCCAATGAGGCTTTCTGTGCGCAACTCGGCGACGAGATCCCAGCCGCCGTTTGTGGTGTGAAGTGTCCGGATCTCTGGAAATCCCCTCAGCTGACGGATGACCTTGTCGGTTGTCCTGCCTTCCACCGCAATCAGGGCGATTGCGTGAATCGCGAGGGGGTCGAGCTCGTCGCGGACTCGAGCCGTAAAACCAATGATGGTTCCCGAGCTGAGAAGACGCTCGAGCCGGCTGTTCACAGTTGCTCGTGCGACACCCAGCCTCCGGGCGAGGCTGGCCACAGATGCCCTGCCGTCCTCCCGCAGGGCCGACAGGAGTTGACGGTCAAGGTCGGTGAGAGCAGTCATGAACATAATGTATCGCAAGCCTCAGCATTTTGTGCACTTTTTCAATGAAAAGAATGCCTTTCGACAATTGAGGATGCACATCACCGATCCGTACTGTGGTTACCACGGTGATTGACAACACAACGTGGGAGGCGCAATGACGCGCTTTGCCGATGTCCACGACATGGTGCACTGGACGGCCAGCCGTAGGCCGGAGACCACCATCTCCGGGTTGTTTCGCTACTCTCCGGCCATGCCAGCCAGTCCGTTCAGCTGGTTCTGCCGGCGCCTCAGCGCCGCAACCGTATTTCCGTTCGCATTCTTAACGCAAGGGTAAAAAAGATGCCGTCTTCATCCACACTGTCGCTTAGATTCGTTACCGTCGCCGTCGCCGCCGCGCTGGCGCTGGCCGGCTGCACGACCGCCTCGCAGGCCGGAACCGGCTCACCCTCTGGCCCTGCCGGTTTTGACCCCTCCGCGGTCCAGAAGGATGATGCCCTCGCCGCGCTGGTGCCCGGTGCACTGAAGTCCAGGGGCATCCTCACGGTCGGTTCGGACACCTCCTACGCTCCGGCCGAGTTCCTGGGCGGCGCCGACGGCCAGACCCCGCAGGGCTACGACGTCGACATCGCCAAGGCGATCGGCGCCACCCTGGGACTGGACACCAAGGTGCAGACCTCCGAATTCACCGGCATCCTGCCGGCGCTGGGCCCCAAATATGATCTGGGCATTTCCTCGTTCACCATCAACCCGGAACGGGCGAAGACGGTGAACTTCGTCAGTTACTTCAACGCCGGGGTGCTGTGGGCCGTGCAGAAGGGTAATCCCCGTAATTTTTCCCTGGCGGACATCTGCGGCAAGAAGGTGGGTGTCCAGACCGGCACCGTCGAGGAGGACCCTGATGTATCGGACCGGTCCGGGAAATGCGTGGCGGAGGGCAAACCTGCCATCGAGATCATCACCCTGAAGAACCAGACAGATGTCACAACCCGCCTGGTCAACGGCAGCATCGATGCGATGTCCGCGGATTCGCCGGTCATCGGCTATGCACTGTCGCAGACCGGGGACAAGCTCCAGACCTTGGGCGACGTCTATGACGGGGCACCGCAGGGAATTGCTGTGGCCAAGTCGGACACGGCTTTGACGGAACTGGTCGGCAAGGTCATGAACAAACTGATCACCGACGGTACATATGGGAAAATCCTGGATGAATGGAGCAACACCAAGGGCGCTGTCACCAAGTCTGAAGTGAACCCGGCGGTCGGCAGTTGAGCACTTTTGCACCCACCGATACCAGCACTAGCCGGCCCGGGTCCTCACACCGGAATCCGGAGCTGATCAACGCCGTTCCGGTCCGGCATCCAGGCCGGTGGGCCGGTGCCGTCCTCATCCTGCTGTTCGGCGCACTGCTGGGCCAGAGCCTGGTCACCAATACGAATTTCCGCTGGGACATTGTGGGCACGTACTTCATGGATGTGCTGGTAATCCAGGGCATCGGCTGGACACTGCTGCTGACAGTACTCTCGATGGTGATCGCCATTGTGCTGGCCATACTTCTGGCCTTCATGCGGCAGTCGGACAATCCGCTGTTCCGCGGCGTGAGCTGGGCCTGGGTCTGGTTCTTCCGCGGCACCCCGGTCTACACCCAGCTGGTGTTCTGGGGACTGATTTCCGTGCTTTATCCCAAGATCGCCATGGGCATCCCGTTCGGACCCGAGCTGTTCAGTTTCAGCACCCAGGACGTGATCAACGCCTTCATGGCCGCGGTCCTGGGGCTGGGACTGAACGAGTCCGCCTACCTGGCCGAAATCTTCCGTGCCGGCCTGAAGTCTGTTGATTCGGGCCAGATGGAAGCCGCCGAGGCCCTGGGGATGCGCAGGTCCAAGATCATGTGGCGGATCATTCTGCCCCAGGCCATGAGGGTCATCGTGCCGCCCACCGGCAATGAGACCATCGGGATGCTCAAGACCACTTCGCTGGTGCTGGCGGTGCCGTTCACCCTGGATCTGACGTTCGTGACGAACGGAATCGCCAACCGGAGCTACCTGCCCATTCCGCTGCTGATCGTGGCGGCCATCTGGTACCTGGTCATCACAAGCATCCTCATGGTGGGCCAGTTCTACGTTGAACGCCACTTCGGAAAGGGCGTGGACAACCTCGTCCCGGCCCCGGTCAAGGCGACCAGGGCGGCCGCCGCAGCCCACGCATCCAAGAAAGGAGATGAGGTACTGTGACCATCACCAACGACGTCATGACGAAGGAAACCCTCGTCCGCATTGACGGGGTCCATAAGTACTTCGGTCAGCACCATGTGCTCCGCGGGATCGATCTGACCGTCAAGCAGGGCGAGGTTTCCGTGCTCATCGGACCGTCGGGGTCCGGGAAGTCCACGCTGCTGCGCTGCATCAACATGCTGGAAACCATCAGCGCCGGCCGGATCCACGTCCGCGACGATCTGATCGGCTACCGCGAGGCCCGGGGCCGCCTGCATGACCTGACCGCTAAAGAGATCGCCGCCCAGCGCCGGGAGATCGGCATGGTATTCCAGCGGTTCAACCTCTTCCCGCACCGCACCGCGCTGCAGAACATCATCGAGGCCCCCACCCAGGTCAAGCGGCAGTCCAGGGCGAAGGCCAGGTCCAGGGCGCTGGAGCTGCTGGACCGTGTGGGCCTGGCGAACCACGCCAACCACTATCCGGCGCAGCTCTCCGGCGGCCAGCAGCAGCGGGTGGCGATTGCCCGCGCTCTGGCGATGGAACCGGAGCTGATGCTTTTCGACGAGCCGACGTCCGCCCTGGACCCTGAGCTGGTGGGTGATGTCCTCAACGTGATGAAGGATCTTGCCAAGTCCGGCATGACCATGATTGTGGTAACCCATGAGATCGGGTTTGCCCGCGAAGTCGGCGACACGCTGACCTTCATGGACGGCGGGGTCGTGGTGGAAAGCGGTGACCCGCGCCAGGTCATTGCCGACCCGCAGCACGCGCGCACCAAGGAATTCCTTTCCAAGGTTCTCTGAGGCCGCTCGGCGGCAGAGGCCGCCGGCATGGTCTTCAGGACAAACTGGAACCCCGCCGGGAGATCATGCCAAAGGGCTTAAACCCGGCCGGTTTTGACCCTACACGAAGGCCGACTTCCCGGTCACTGCCCGGGCCACGATCAGCGAATTGATTTCGTAGCTGCCCTCGTAGGTGTACAGGATCTCGGCGTCCCCGAACAGCTTGCCCATCTCGTAATCGGTGCTGATGCCGTTGCCTCCCATAAGGGAGCGGCCCATGGCCACGGAAGCCCGTGCCAGCCGGGTGGTTGTGGACTTGGCCATGGCTGCCTGCACCATCTCCAGCTTGCCGTCCTGTTGGATCCGGGCCAGCTGGGCCATGAGCGCCAGTGACGCGCTGGCGTTACCCAGGATTTCGGCCAGCTGCTGCTGGATGAGCTGGAACCGTGCCAGTTCCTTGCCGAACTGCTTGCGTTCCAAAGAGTAGGAACGCGCGATGTCGAACGCGGCCAGCTGGATTCCGGCACCTTGCCAGCCCACCCAGGCGCGTGAATCCCGCAGGAGGTCGTTGGCCTTGGAAAAGTCCGTGGCGCCGGGCAGCATGTTGGACTCCGGAATGCGGACGTTGTCCAGCACGATGTCCGCGTTCTGCATGATGCGCAGCCCGATTTTGTTCGCGATCTTGGTGGCCGAGTAGCCTGGCCGGTCTGTCTCGACGATGAAGCCCTTGATCTGCCGGTCCGCGTCATCGCGGGCCCAGACGAGCGCGAAGTCCGCGATGGTGCCGGCGCCGATCCAGCGTTTGGCTCCGTTGATGACCCACTCGCCGTTGTCCAGCCGGGCCGAGGTTTCCAGGCCGCCGGCAATGTCGGAGCCATGATCCGGTTCGGTCAGCGCAAAGGCGCCCAGTTGCGTAAAGGCGGTGAGGCCGGGCAGCCACTTGCGTTTCTGTTCTTCGGAGCCGAGTTCATCAATCATGCCGACAATCAGCTCGTTGTGGATTCCCACGAGCGCAGAGAGCGACACGTCAGCGCGGGCCACCTCCACGTACATCAGGCCCTTGAACAGCTTGGATGTGCCGTCTGTCTGCAGCCCACCCAGGCCGTACTTTCCCATTTCGGCCAGCAGCCCGAAGGGAAACTCCTCACGGTTCCAGTACTCGATGGACGCGGCCCGGACGCGGGACTGCAGAAATTCGCGGATTTCCAGGTAGCGGGTGCGCTCCCCCTCAGGAAGCAGATCCACGATGTACATCAGGTCCGCGTCCGGGAAGGGCGGCGCCGGCTGAGCTGTGAACCCCGTTGGGAGCGCCTCCGGCGGCGGGGCCAACTCAGTAGTTTGACCGGTGTCACGTCCTTGTGGCTGCACGGGCATAAGTCCCTTCGCTCTTCCAAACCCTTGGATGTCCTAGTATATTGCACAGAGTTGATAATTCAGTGATGCGGATCACTAGTCTGTGCATCTCAAAACTAAGGGGCCCCATGACAGTCACCGACGACTTCCGTGCCGCACGCGACCGGCTGCTTGCCCTGCGGAATGACTACGCCCAGGCGCGGCGTGAATTCCAGTGGCCGCGGTTCGAGGAATTCAACTTTGCCCTCGACTGGTTTGATCAGATCGCCGCGGATCCTGCCAAGGGCGGCAATCCTGCGCTGGTGATTGTTGAGCAGGACGGTTCGGCCACGCGCCGCAGCTTCGCCGAGCTCTCAGCACGCTCGAACCAGGTGGCCAATTGGCTGCGCAGCCAGGGCGTCCGCCGCGGGGACCGGATGATCATCATGCTGGGCAACCAGGTGGAACTCTGGGAGCTGATGCTGGCCGGCATCAAACTAGGCATCGTGATGATCCCCACCACCACATTGATGGGCCCCGCGGATCTGAAGGACCGGGTGGAGCGCGGCGAGGCGACATGGGCCGCCGTCGGAAGTGCCAACATCGGCAAGTTTGCCGAGGTGCCGGGCAGCTACTCACTCATTGAAATCGGTGACGGCGGCAGCGGCGTCACCACGGCGGCCCTCCAGTACGGGGATTCCTCAGGCTCCCCCACCGGATTCGCCCCGGACGCCCCCACCAAGGCGGACGAAACGCTCCTGCTCTACTTCACGTCCGGCACCACCTCCAAGGCCAAGCTCGTGGAACACACCCATACCTCGTACCCCGTGGGGCACCTGTCCACCATGTTCTGGATCGGCATGGAGCCGGGAGATGTGCACCTCAACGTGGCCTCTCCGGGCTGGGCCAAGCACGCGTGGTCCAACGTGTTCACGCCGTGGATCGCGGAAGCCTGCGTGTTCCTCTACAACTACGAGCGCTTTGACGCCAGGGCACTGATGGAGCAGATGGACCGCGAAAAGGTCACGAGTTTCTGCGCGCCGCCCACGGTGTGGCGCATGCTGATCCAGGCCGATTTGACGCTGCTGAAGAACCCGCCCGCCAAGGTGGTCTCCGCCGGTGAGCCGCTCAACGCCGAGGTGATCGGCCAGGTCCAGCGCGCCTGGGGCCAGACCATCAGGGACGGATTCGGCCAGACGGAAACCACGGTGCAGGTGGCCAATACGCCCGGCAGGCCGGTCAAAGTCGGAGCCATGGGCCTGCCCCTGCCGGGCTACGACGTTGTGCTGGTGGATCCCGCCACAGGTCAAGAGGGCGACGACGGCGAGCTCTGCTTGCGCCTGGACCCCCGGCCCGTGGGGCTGATGAAGTCGTACTACGGTGACGCTGAAAAGACCGCCGACGCCTTCCGCGGCGGCTACTACCACACCGGTGACATGGCCAGCCGGGACGAGCACGGCGTTATCACGTATGTGGGCCGCGACGACGACGTCTTCAAGTCCTCCGACTACCGGCTGTCCCCGTTCGAGCTGGAGAGCGTCCTGATCGAGCACCCGGCGGTGGCGGAGGCCGCCGTCGTCCCCTCCCCGGATGCGCTTAAACTGTCCGTGCCCAAGGCATTTGTGGTGCTGGCCGCCGGCCATGAGCCGGGCCCTGAGCTGGCGGAGGACATCCTCCGGTACTGCCGCGACCATCTGGCGCCGTTCAAGCGCATCCGTCGCCTCGAATTCGCGGAACTGCCCAAAACCATTTCCGGCAAGATCCGCCGGGTTGAGCTGCGGCACAGCGAGGAACTCAGGCACGGCGGCGTCAGCGTTCCGGAGGGCGCCGATATCCCGGTGCTGGGCACGGAGTACTCGGAAGCGGACTTCCCGAACCTGAAGAGCCAGGCCTAAGGTCCAAGGATGGGCAACCCGCTTCCCCGCGACCCCATTGCCGACGCCCAGCGGAACTGGGAGCAGCATGGCTGGCAGGATGTTGCCGCGCCCATGGCGGCCATCACGGCGATCATGCGCACCCAGCAGATCCTGCTGGCCCGGATCGAGGCCGCCCTCAAACCGTTCGGCCTGACGTTCGCCCGCTATGAACTCTTGGCCCTGCTCAGTTTCGCCCGCAGCGGCGCCCTGCCCATGAATAAGGCGAGCGCCCTGCTCCAGGTCCATCCCACTTCGGTGACCAACGCCGTCGACCGCCTGGAAAACGCCGGACTCGTGATCCGCTCCCCGCACCCCACCGACGGGAGGACCACGCTGATCCAGCTCACCGCTGAGGGACGGACCCTGGCCAAAAGCGCGACGGCGGTGCTCAACACCGAGATCTTCGGCCAGTCCGGTTTCGCTGGCCCGGACGTCGACCAGCTGATCCGGATCCTGGGCAGTTTCCGCCAGGGTGCCGGGGACTTCACAGAGTGAGTCAGCGGGCCTGAAAATTGATCGTTCGGCTGACGACTTTTTCCGCTGTTTCGTAGAGGGTCCGGCCATGGGCGCGGGCATGATCACGCAGGAGCGCGAACGCTCCGTTCATGTCTACGTTGGCCGTGTGCGAAATCACGCCTTTAGCCTGCTCGATGACGATCCGGCTGTTCAGTGCCCGCTGGAGCTGTTCATTGACCAGCGAGCTTTGACGGAGCGCGCGTTCCTGCAGGAGGCTGATGGTCGCCATGTGCGCGAATGCCTGGGCGATGGCGGCGTCTTCAGCACTGAGCGGGCCGGCCTCGCGTCCAAACAGGTTCAGAGCACCGATCGTCCGGCTGCGCAGGCGCATCGGCACGGCGTGCACTGATGAGAAGCCTTGGGAGAGCGCGGCCGCCTGAAATTTCGGCCATTTGGAGGCGTCGCGCGAAATGTTGTCGACCGAGACAACGGAACCGGTCCGAAAGCAGTCAACGCACGGCCCCGCTCCGGCCTCTAGCTGCAGCACCTCCACCAGCTGGCTTTCCTCGCTTGTGGAGGCCACGACCTGGAGGTCGCCAGTAGGGTCGGCGAGCAAAAGCCCGGCGGCAGCGGCGTCAAGTATTCCCACTGATTCATCCACAAGGATGTGCAGCATATCGAAGACGTCGTAGTCCGCCACAAGAGTGTCCGCTATCTTGACGAAAGCGGCGCTGACGCGCCGGGCGCGGCTTAAGGTCGCCATACCCGAATTCTACTGCACTTCAGAGCTGACGGGTCACCCGTCGCGGGGTGTGAGATCCAGATCCTTGTTGACGACGTCGCGGGCCACCTCGCGGACGGTGAGTCCCAGGGAAAAAGCGTGTGCACGCAACAGCAGCAGTGCGTCCGTTGCGGAGACACCGGCCTGCGCCAGGACCATGCCGGTTGCCTGGTGGACCTCCCGTCGGGACAGCGGAGAGCCGGTCTGCAATGGACCGGTGTCTTCGCCGGATGCAATCGTCATGATTTGTCGGAGCAATTGCCAGCTCGCGGCGTCAGCGAGTCCAACAGCTGTGGAGTGATCAGCTGCGCTGAGCGGTCCGGCCGTGGAGTTATAGAGTTCCACGACTCCGATGTCCATGTCACCGAGCACCAGCGGGAAGACGAAGAGGGCTGAGACATCAAGTTTCATCAGAGCCTTGGCAAAGACGGGCCAGGCGTCATGCGGTGAAGTCCGTACGTGGGGAAGGAGAACTGGTTCCCGGGTTCTGAGCGCGTCCCACCTCGGGCCTTCGCCCAAGTCGAACTGCAGCTCGTCGATCCTGGCCGCGACAGCGTCGCTGGCGCAGACCATCGTCTCCGGCGCCATGCCACCAAAGACGGAGACCGATACCCCGGAGATAGGCAACGACTGCAGGAAACCCGAGCAAACGCCCGCGTCCGCGCGGTCTTCTCTTGGCGAGATCCCATCAACCATGGGCAACGATCGCCTCAATTGAGCCTGCGGAACGGAAGCCTGCCGCTGACGCCACCGGGAGTGGCGCCTGCCAGGCATCGGTCCAGCAAGAAATACGGGGCACGGGGCTGCGCCTCCTTGGGCTTTGTCTGCGTGCCATCAAAACCATGATGGACGCGCCTGGTATTCCTACAGTTTATGCCCGCTTGACGGGACCATCCACGCCAGGACCCGCGGCGCGGCGCCGTGGGTGAGTTCTGCGGGTGCTATGCGCCTGCTTCCGAGCCGGATATACTCCGGTTATTACCCCGGACCCTGGTAGTGCCCTTTGTTGGCGAGCTATCCAGGAGGAGAACATGTCCATCCCGCAATCGCGATCTGTCCAGACGCACGGCGAGGCGATACTCAGCACGCTTTCAGACGGACGTCCAAGACGGCCAGCCCGGCGCGTGGGCCGTAACCCCGCTCACAGCCTGAATCGGACAGTATCGCAGGCTCCCGGAATTCGGCTGGATCAACCCCTGACGGATATCCACGTCCTCATTTCGGAGCTGAACTGCCTGCTGGAGCGCTATGAACTAATTAGCTCCAGGCAATTCGTCGACGAGGCCGCAAGGTCAATGAATCATTTTGCCATCGTCTCAATCCGGGAGGCGCTCGAGGAAATCACCGCCACAGCCGTAGGTATTAACTTGTCGCTCCACGATGGGCCCGTTCCGATCAGATCGACCGTGGAGCCGGCCTGGACCACCACCCCTTTCGACCAGCCCAATAGGTCAGGAATCGCAGGATGATCAGAACCATCGAGATAGGCCGGACCTTTCATGTGGAGGCGCACGAACCGCATGTTCTGGAACAGGACTTGAACTACGCGGTCGACACAGCCCGCCAGCACGCCGTGCAGTCGGGACTGCACGGAATTCTGGTTACCCGCCATGGGTACACCAACTTCACCGTCGCCGTCAGCACCGAAGTCCCTTACGGGGAGACCCACGAGCGACACGGGCCGGCATTGAGCGTGTGGAACCCACCAGCCACCGAGCAGAGCTCAAGCTGACCGTTCCGGGCAACGCGAGGAATCAACTGTTGGCAACCTTCGCCCGGACGTGCATCCGCTCACCCTGGCGCCCGAACAGGCTGATGAACTCCACTGCGTGGGCATCTGCGCGGCCAAACCAGTGCGGGACACGGGTGTCGAATTCCGCGGCCTCGCCGGCAGCCAGAACAACGTCCTGGTCGCCGAGAACCAGCCGCAGCTTCCCATTGAGCACGTAAATCCATTCGTATCCCTCGTGGACCTGCGGACTGGGTTCGTCATGACCGCCGGCGTGCAGGACCATTTTGTAAGCCTGGACCCCGCCCGGGCGACGCGTCAGCGGCACAATGGTCATTCGCTTGTTGACGATCGGCCGCAGATGCACCCGCGGATCCCCCGTGGCGGGCGCTCCCACCAGTTCGTCCAAGGGCACCCGGTGTGCCTTGGCCAAAGGCAACAACAGCTCAAGGTTGGGCCGGCGCTGCCCGGACTCCAGCCGGGACAGCGTGCTCACCGAAATCCCCGTGGCTTCCGAGAGAGCGGAAAGTGTGGTGTCGCGGCTCAGTCGAAGCGTGCGGAGTCGGGGACCCACCCCGGCGAGAACGTCGTCGATCTGTTCATCCATATTCTCAGTTTGCCATTCCGGCAAGGTTGTTTGCCACCCTTTACCGGTAGCAATGATGATGGATGAGGAGGTAGACAAATGACTGAAGATAACAAAAACCTGTACGACGTCGTGATCGTCGGCGGTGGTGCTGCCGGCTTGAGTGCCGCGCTGATGCTGGGCCGCTCCCGCCGCTCTGTGGTGGTGATCGACGGCGGAGAGCCGCGGAATGCGCCGGCAGCCGGCGTGCACGGATTCCTGTCACGTGACGGCGTGAGCCCCGCGGAGCTGCTCCGGGTGGGCCGAGCCGAAGCTGGGTCCTACGGCGGCCGGACGGTCAACGGGCAGGTGGTGTCGGCCGAGCATTCGGAGGGCGGTTTCGCCCTGACGCTGCAGGACGGCAGCATCGTGCTGGGGCGCAGGCTTCTGATCACTACTGGTCTAGTGGATGAGCTGCCGGATATCACCGGACTGCGGGAACTCTGGGGCAAGGACGTGCTGCACTGCCCGTATTGCCACGGCTGGGAGGTGCGGGACAAAGCCATCGGCATTCTGGGCACCGGACCATTCGCGGCGTTCCAGGCCCTGCTGTTCCGCCAGTGGAGCAGCAACATCACGCTGTTCCTCAACGACTCGACGCATCCCACAGACGTCGAGTTGGAGCAATTGGCCGCCCGGGGCATCACGGTGGTGGGCGGCCCGGTTGCCTCAATCCGGGCCGAGCAAGGCAAGCTCAGTGGAGTTGAGCTGAAAGACGGCCAGGTGATCGCGGCCGATGCTCTGGTGGTGGCGCCGCAGTTCATGGCACGGACCGACGCCTTCGCTGGCCTGGGGCTGAAGCCTTCACCGCACCCGATGGGCATGGGGGAATTCCTTGAGTCGGATGCCGACGGCGCCACCAGCGTTCCGGGCGTCTGGGCGGCGGGAAACGTGACTGACCTCCGCGCCCAGGTGCTGTCTTCGGCAGCGGGCGGCGCGTGGACCGCCGTCGCAATTAACGCGGATCTGATGGCTGAAGAACTGGAGGCAGCCGTCGCTGCCCACCGCAGGTCGGAATCGGCTGCTCCGCAACTGCCGTTCTAAGCGTGCAAAAGGGCACATACGGGGCAATCGATTCCGGCTAACGGTGTTTGAACTCCGGCTGGCGCTTTTCGGTGAAAGCGGCCATGCCTTCCTTCTGGTCCTCGGTGGCGAAGAGGGAATGGAAGGTGCGTCGCTCAAACAGCACGCCCTGGGCCAGTCCGGTTTCGAATGCGGCGTTGACGGCTTCCTTGGCCACCATGGCCACCGGCTTGGATTTGGAGGCAATGACCTCTGCGGCCTTCATCGCTTCTTCGACCACGTCCGCGGCGGGCACCACACGGGACACCAGCCCGGAGCGTTCAGCCTCTTCGGCACCCATGAAGCGTCCGGTCAGTATCATGTCCATCGCCTTGGCCTTGCCCACGGCGCGGGTGAGACGCTGCGAGCCGCCCATACCGGGCAGGACCCCCAGATTAATCTCCGGCTGGCCGAACCTGGCGTTGTCTCCGGCGATGATGAAATCGCACATCATGGCCAGTTCGCAGCCACCGCCCAGGGCAAAGCCCGATACTGCGGCAATGATGGGGATCCGCAGGCGGGTGAGGTCCTCCCAGCCGCGGAACCAATCCGCGGCGTACATGTCCATGTAGCCCTTGGACGCCATTTCCTTGATGTCCGCACCGGCAGCAAAGGCCTTGCCGGAGCCGGTGATCACCACGGCGCCCACCCCGGGGTCCGTGTCCATGCCGGAAACGGCAGCCACCAGTTCGTCGAGCGTGGCCTTGTTCAGCGCGTTCAATGCCTCTGGCCTGTTCAGTGTCACGAGGCCAACCCGCCCGCGCCGTTCCACCAGAATGTTCGCGTACTCCTGCGCCATGCGTGACCCCTTACGTAATTCTGCGTCTGTGCCGAGAGTTTTGTGCCGACAGTTCTGTGCCAAAAGTTCTATGCCGAAAGAGCTAATTGCCGGATTTGTCCCGGATGTCCGTGATGATGCCGGAGAAGTCCCGGCCGGCACCGCCCTCAGCGGCAAACGTATCGTAAATCTCCGAGGCCAGCGGCCCCAGCCGGGCAGCCACCCCGGTGCTTTCCAGGGCATTCAGTGCCAGTTTGAGGTCCTTCGCCATCAACGCGCCGGCGAAGCCCGGCTGGTAGTCCCGGTTGGCCGGACTGCCTGGAACCGGCCCGGGTACCGGGCAGTTGGTGGTCAGCGCCCAGCACTGGCCTGACGCCGCCGACGCGACGTCGAACAGCGCCTGATGCGTCAGCCCCAGCTTCTCGCCCAGCACAAAAGCCTCACTCACCGCGATCATGGACACACCCAGGATCATGTTGTTGCAGATCTTCGCGGCTTGCCCGGCGCCGTGATCGCCGCAGTGGACGATGCGCTTGCCCATGACCTGCAGCAGCGGCTGCACGGATTCGAAATCCTTCGGCAGTGCGCCCACCATGAACGTCAGGGTCCCCGCCTCGGCGCCCACCACTCCACCCGAAACAGGGGCGTCCACGGCACGGTGGCCGGCTTCGACGGCGAGCGCGGAAGCCTCGCGTGCTTCGTCCACGTTGATGGTGGAGCAGTCCAGGAACAGCGTGTCCGGCCCGGCAACTGCCAGCAGCCCGGGCTGCCCGTCCACGCCGCCGTACGCGTCCAGGAGGTGCTTTCCGCTCGGCAGCATGGTCAGCACGACGTCCGCACCGGCAACGGCCTCCGGGGCGGTCTCCACGGTGGGGATGCCGTGCGCCCGCGCCGTTTCCAGCGCCGCCGGCACCACGTCGAAGCCGACCACGCTGTACCCGGCCTTGACCAGGTTGATCGCCATCGGACCGCCCATGTGGCCGAGTCCGAGGAACGCGACAGTGCCGATGTTGCCCGGGACAGAATATTCGGGCACCGGATTTTCAGACATTGTCCGTCTCCTTTGAATGAAGGTTGAGCTCATGGTCACCCAACGGCGCAAAGAACCTCTCGACGTCGGCCGGATGCACCTCGGACAGCGTGGCCGGTTTCCACTGCGGACTCCGGTCCTTGTCCACCACCTGCGCGCGGATGCCCTCGCGGAAATCCGGTCCGGCCAGGCAGCGCAGACCCACGCGGTACTCCTGCGCCAGGGCTTCGTCGAGCGTCAGCCCCTTCACCCGGCGCAACGATTCAAGTGCAACTTTCACGGCGGTTGGTGACTTCGACTCGATGGTGTCCGCGGCCTCCGCCGCATCCCCGCCGAACGCACGCAGATCCCGGATGATCTCCTCCGCGTCGTCGCCGGAGTAGCAGGCATCGATCCATTCCCGCTGGGCCTCCAGCCCGGAGGCCGGCGCCTTTTCAGTGAAGCGTCCGACGGCGGCCTCCGGGGCTTCGCTTTCCAGCGCAACTGCCAGTGCGGCGAGTTCGCCGGACGGTGCGTAGTGATCCGCGAGGCGCAGGAAGAGCGCATCGGCACCGCTCAGGTGCGCGCCCGTCAAGGCGGCATGGGTGCCCGCCTCCCCCGGCGAGCGTGACAGCAACAGGGTCCCGCCGACGTCGGGCACAAAACCAATGGTGGTTTCCGGCATTCCCATCCGGGTCCTCTCCGTGACCACACGGACCGAGCCGTGTGCGGAGATTCCCACCCCGCCGCCCAGGACCAGCCCGTCCATGAACGCCACGTACGGCTTGGGGTAGCTGGAGATCAGCGAGTTCAGCCGGTACTCCATCTGCCAGAAATCGGCGGTTTCTTCGCCCCCGGCAAGTATGTCCTGGTAGATGGCCACAATGTCCCCACCGGCGCACAAGCCGCGCTCACCGGAGCCCTGCACCAGAACGGTGGCCACGCCGTCGTCGTCCGCCCAGGCGGTGAGCTGTGCCAGCATGGCCTTTGCCATGCCCGCCGTGAGCGCGTTGGCGGCCTTGGGCCGGTTCAGCGTAATGACGCCCAGGTGGCCGCGCCGTTCGAACAGCACTTCCTCATCCGGGGCACCGTTCGGCGGGACCTCATGAGGGAGCGCAGTCATCAGCTTCCTTCCGGCATCACAAAGCTGGCGCCCTGGCGGATGCCGGAAGGCCAGCGCGTGGTCACGGTCTTGGTCTTCGTATAGAAGCGGAATGCGTCCGCCCCGTGCTGGTTGAGGTCGCCGAACCCCGAGGCCTTCCAGCCGCCGAACGTGTAGTACGCGATGGGGACCGGGATGGGGACGTTGATGCCCACCATGCCCACCTCAACGCGGCTGGCGAAGTCCCTTGCGGAGTCGCCGTCTCGGGTATAGATGGCCACGCCGTTGCCGAACTCGTGCTCGCTGCAGAGCCGGAGGGCTTCGTCGTAGTCTGCAGCGCGGAGAACGCTCAGCACCGGGCCGAAGATCTCCTCCTGGTAGATCTTCATGTCCTTGGTGACGTTGTCGAAGAGCGTTGGCCCTACCCAGAAACCGCCCTCGTAGCCCTCCACGGTGAGGCCGCGGCCGTCGGTCAGCAGGGTGGCACCGTCGTCCACGCCGGACTGGATGTAGCCCTCGATCCGCTCTTTGGCGGACGCCGCAACCACGGGGCCGAAGTCCGAATCCTTGGCCAGGCTGTGACCCACCTTGAGGACCTTGATCCGTTGCTGCAGCTTGGCCACCAGTTTGTTGGCGGTTTCCTCGCCAACCGGGACCGCCACGGAAATGGCCATGCAGCGCTCCCCTGCGGATCCGAACCCGGCGCCCATCAACGCATCCGCGGCCATGTCCAGATCCGCATCCGGCATGATCACCATGTGGTTCTTGGCCCCGCCGAAACACTGCGCGCGCTTTCCGTTGGCAGCCGCCGTGGCATAGATGTACTGCGCGATGGGCGTGGAGCCCACAAAGCCGATCGCTTTGACCCGCTTGTCCTCGAGCAGCGCATCCACGGCTTCCTTGTCCCCGTTGACCACGTTGAACACACCGTTCGGCAGCCCGGCCTCAGTGAAGAGCTCGGCCAGGCGCAGCGGCACCGAGGGGTCGCGTTCCGAGGGCTTGAGGATAAACGCATTGCCCGCGGCAAGCGCCGGTCCGGACTTCCAGAGCGGGATCATGGCCGGGAAGTTGAACGGCGTGATGCCCGCGACCACACCCAGCGGCTGGCGCATGGAGTGGACGTCGATTCCGGCGCCGGCGTCATCCGAGAACTCGCCCTTGAGCAGGTGCGGCGCTCCGGCGGCGAACTCCACCACCTCGATGCCACGCTGGATGTCCCCCTTGGCATCGGGGAATGTCTTGCCATGCTCTGAGGAAAGCAGTGTGGCGAGCTCGTCCATGTTCTGGTTGACCAGGTCCACGAACTTCAGCAGGATCCGGCCACGGCGCTGCGGATTCATGGCGCCCCATTCCAGCTGGCCCTTCTCCGCACTCGCGATCACGTTGGCCACTTCCTCTGTGGTGGCGAGCGGCACCCTCGCCTGGACGCCGCCCGTGCAGGGGTCAAACACGTCGCTGAACCGGCCCGAAGTGCCGTCTACGCGCTGGCCGTCAATGTAGTGGGAAAGCTCGCGAACCATGATGGAATGCTCCTTTGCATGTGATCCAGGTCATCTCTCAAGCCGAATATACTCGGACTTCCTACTATTTTCCAGACCACCCCTTCCGGTTGCTCTATCACTCCTGGTCGCTAAACGAGGCGAATGAGGACCAAAAGTGAGAGAGCAACCTAGTGGTGCAGCAACCGGGCAACGGGGCTGCACCACCGCCACCGGGCGCCGGGCTCCCAAGGTAAGTTAGGAGTGTGAAGATTGCTACCTGGAATGTGAACTCGCTCCGTGCCCGTGCCGACCGCGTTGAGGCATGGCTTCAGCGCAGCGACTGTGACGTCCTGGCCATCCAGGAAACCAAATGCAAGGACGAGAACTTCCCCTGGGAACTGTTCGAACGCATGGGCTACGAAGTGGCGCATTTCGGCCTGAGCCAGTGGAACGGTGTGGCCATCGCCTCCCGTGTAGGTCTCGACGACGTCGAACGCGCCTTTGTGGACCAGCCCGCCTTCGGCAAACTCGGCAAGGACCCCGTGCAGGAAGCCCGTGCCATCGCCGCCACGTGCGGCGGCGTCCGGGTCTGGAGCCTCTACGTCCCCAACGGCCGTGCACTGGATGATGAGCACATGCCGTACAAGCTCAGCTGGCTGGACACGCTGAAAACCCATGCCCAGGGCTGGGTCACGGAGAACCCGGAGGCTCAGATCGCACTCATGGGTGACTGGAATATTGCCCCCACGAACGACGACGTCTGGGACATCGATTACTTCGTCGCCGAAGGCCTCACCCATGTCAGCGAGCCCGAGCGCAACGCCTTCCGCGCCTTCGAATCCGCCGGCTTCACGGACGTTGTCCGCCCGCACACGCCCGGCCCGGGCGTCTACACGTACTGGGACTACACCCAGCTGCGCTTCCCCAAGAAGGAGGGCATGCGGATCGATTTCGTGATGGCCTCCGCCGCGCTGGCCGCGCGCGTGACCGGTGCCTCGATCGACCGTGAGGAACGCAAAGGCAAGGGCGCTTCGGACCACGCTCCGGTGATCGTTGAGCTGACCGACTGATGGAACGATGCTCATGACTCCCGTGCGCGCCATGATGCGGGGCGTCCTGCTCCGGAGCTTCCTGGTTCGGAGCTTCAGGCTGCGGGGCGGCTCGCGATGACCGGCAGCCTGTACAGGGGGCAGGCCGGTCTCCCGTTCTCCTCCACCTTGCGGATCTACGAGCCGCTGGAAGCCTTTCCCGAGGATCAGCAGGAAGGGCTGAGGTCGGCCGGCGCGCGGGCCGTTTCCCGGGCCGCCGTCGAGAACGCTGAACTACTCGCCTCGCTGGGCCGCATCACCCGTCCCGGCGGCGATCCTTTTCCAACGGGGCGCACCGATCTGGTGCGTGTCACCCGCGCGCCGGGAGCGCCGGACGCCGGAACTTCCGACGGTTCTTCAACCGACAGCCCGCCCCGGGCCGGGTCAGCGGGGACCAGGTCAGCTGGGGCCGGGTCGGCTGGGACCGGCGCCGCAGAAAATACCGACGGCGGCGGCTCCGTTTCCAGCGCGGCGCCGGGCTCGGGCTCGGGCGAGCCAACTCCCCTGCTGTACTGCCCCAGCCAGCTGGTGCTGCGCGCCGGGCTTGCTGCCAACGCGCTGATGGAGGGCATCCACGGGCCGCTGGCCCAGCTCCTCATCCCCGAAGAGCAGCGGGACAAACACCAGGAACGGATCGATCTGGTCACCGCCCGCGACGGCTTCACCCGGGTCCACACCCGCGCGTCCACGTGGGGCATACCGTTCAGCTGGTTTTCCCTGTTCCAGGAATCAGATCCCAAGGACGTGGTGGAAGCCGGCGGGCGGATTCTCACGGTGCGGATGTGGGCGTCGAAGAGCGAAGCAACGGAGCGGGTCCGCTACGCCGTGGCAAACCTGACGTTGGCTGCCCCGGACCTGGACATGCTCGACGACCTCACTCAGATCACCGAATGGCTGGAACTGTTCCATGCGGGGTCCATGGTGGAGCTCGACTACGGCGCCGTGGCCGACAAGGTGTATCCCGACGAGTCGCCCATGGACGTCCGGCTCGGCATTGAGTGCCTGGCGGAAGGCGACATGACAGGTGCGGCAGCCGCGTACCGCCGGCTCGCCTCGCGCTGGATTCCTATCCGGCAGCTGGCTCGCGCCTCCTGACCCGGGGCTCCGCCGTCGTTCTTCTGAACCCAGCTAAGTAGCAGCACATGTCGGTTGGAGGCCGGCCTCTAAACGACGCCTGCTGCTACCTACTTGGGCTGGCGGGGCGCCGCGGTCGTGCGTCTCACAATCAGGCTGTGGGGTGCGACGGCGGAGCGCACCGCGCCGGTTATGCCGTCGAGTTCGTCCAACAGCATCTTGGTGCCGAGTTCGGCCTGCTCGTCGGGCCGTTGGCCAACGGTGGTGAGCCCCATGGCTTCCGAGAAATCATGGTCGTCGATGCCGATCACGGAGAGGTCTTCGGGAATGCGGACACCCAGCCGGCCGGCCTCGAAAATGACGCCCATGGCCATTTCATCGGACGCGCAGAAGATCGCAGTGGGTTTCGCTCCCGGCCGGCCCCAGAGCCTGCGGAAGGCTTCCTGCCCGCTCGGGAGGGTGAAATCGCCCCATTCATCCCACTGAGGGCGGACTTCCAACCCGGCAGCGGTCATCACATCCTGGAACGCCAGGATGCGGACGCGGGGAACATCGAAATTGAGGTCGGTTTCGTCGTCGCCATGCAGCAGGGCGATATCGGCGTGCCCCAGTCCGATCAGGTGGCGCACGGCAGTGGATGCGGCAGCATAATCGTCGATTCCTATGTAGGCACATTCCTCGACGTGGCCGCCCACCACTACCAGAGGGATGTCGATTTTCTGCAGATGTTCGAGTTCCTCGTGGTTCAGCGCCATACAAAGAACCAGAAGCGCATCGATCTGTTTGTAGACCATGGTCTTACTGAAGAGGCGCTCACGATTGCTGCCGTGGCCGCCAAGGTTGAAGAGGGACAGATTGTAGTGCCGGGCATGCAGTTCCCTGTCCGCGCCTTCAATGGCCTTGGAAAAGAACCACCGGCTCACAAACGGGGCCAGCACGCCGATGGTCTTGGTGCGCCCGGTCGCCAGACCCGAAGCAGAGGATGACGCCACGTAGCCCAGAGCGCCGGCCACCTCGAGAATCTTCTCCCGGGTGGCCGGCGAAACCCTGGGCAGGCCGCGTACTGCCCTGGACACCGTGGCTGTGGACACTCCGGCCGCTGCTGCCACGTCCTCGATGCTGACGCCGGAGTGCCCGCCCCGTTGAGCCCTGTCAGTTGTGCGTGCCACGGTGTCCCCTCATAGGCTCTCTGCAGTTGTCCGCCACCTTGATTTTCCCCAGCGGCGGCAAGCCGGTTTAGTCTGCGCAGCCTTTAGCTACGCCGTGTGACCGTCCGGGACGGCAGGCGCCGGCGGAGCCTGTACATCCCGAACACCACCAGCAGAATACCCAGCAGGCCCAGTGCCCAGCCGAGCGCCGGCTGGCCGGTCAACTCCATCCAGACGGTGACCGTTAGGAGCACCACGGCCCAGAAACCAAGGAATCCGAGGATGATGTCGAAGTCCTCGCCGGAACGTACGCGCCGGTGCTGTTTACGCACCTCGCCGCGATTCTCCGGTGCCACCGACCCGGCGACTTCGCCGGTCATTTGACTGCACCGGCGGTCAGGCCGGCCACGATCTTGCGTTGGAACACCAGCACCAGGATCACCAGCGGAATGGTGACAATGGTGCCTGCCGCCATGATGGCCGTGTAGGGGATCTGGTTGGGTTGTGCCCCGGCGAAACTCGCAATTGCCACGGTGACAGGTTTTGTTACCTCGTTGGACAACTGGCTGGCGATCAGGAATTCGTTCCAGGATGAGATGAAAGCCAGAATTGCCGTCGTGAAGATTGCCGGCGCCGCGAGGGGCATGATGACCTTCCGGAACGCCTGGCCCTGGGTGCAGCCATCCACGCGCGCCGACTCCTCAAGCTCCCACGGCATTTCGCGGAAGAAGGACGTCAAGGTGTACACGGTCAGAGGCAGCACAAACGAGATGTTCGGGATGATCAGGGCCTGATACGTGCCGATCCAGCCAATGTTCGTGAACAGCTGGAACAACGGCGTGATGAGGGCAACGCCCGGGAACATGGAAGCGCCCAGAATGAAGCCCAGCACCAGGTATTTGAACCGGAAGTTCAACCGTGCCAGTGAATAGGCCGCAAACACACCGATCAGCAAAGACACGACTGTGGTCACCAGCCCGATGAACACACTGTTGAGAAGTGCCTGGCCGAAGTGGTTACCAAACGAGGTATCGAACGCCGTGTTGAAATTGTCCAGCGTGACATGGGAAGGAAGGACCGAGGTGTCGTAGGTGAAGCCGACATCCCGGAACGCTGTCACCACCATCCAGTAGGCGGGGGCAAGGCACCAGATGAGGATCACGGCGGCGCTGATGTATGTTCGCCCCTGCGCCCACTTCTCGCGGTTCTGTGCGGTTTTCCGGCCCCGGTCCTGCTCCGCCCGGAGCGCGGTGGTCGCGGTGGTCATTTCTTCCCCTTACCGGTGGCGCCGCTTTGCTCCACAACATTCGCGCCGAGGAACCGGACGAAGATGAAAGCGACAAGAAAGATGATGATGAACGTGATGGTGGAGAGCGCCGCCGCCGCGTTGAATCCTTGCCTGATCTGGCTGATGACCAGGATGGACAAAGTCGTGGTGTTGTTGGCTCCGCCTGTGAGGATGTAGGGGAGATCGAACATCCGCAGGGCATCCAGAGTACGGAACAGGATGGCCACCATCAGGGCCGGCTTCACCAGCGGGAGGGTGATCAGCCGGAACCGCTGCCACGCCGTGGCGCCGTCAACCCTGGCGGCCTCGTAGACCTCGGCAGGAATCATCTGCAGGCCAGCCAGGATCAGCAGAGCCATAAACGGCGTTGTTTTCCAGGTATCTGCGATGATGACTGCCCACTTGGCCGGCCATTCGCCGCCGGTCCACAGGATGGAGGTGTTGAACAGCTTGTTGGCTATTCCCTCGAAGGCGAAGATGAACAGCCAGAGTTTGGCCGTCACGGCGGTAGGGATGGCCCACGGAACCAGTACGGCGGCCCGCACCAGGCTCCGGCCCTTGAAGGTCCGGGCCATGATCATTGCCATCCAGAAGCCCAGGACGGTTTCCAGTGTCACGGTGACGATCGTGAAGAAGAAAGTGGTCGCGGTGGCGGACCAGAACTGGGCTCCCAGGGTGCCCGCCGGGCAAGCCACCGTCCCGCCGCCGGAAGCGGCGCATTGCTGGGCGATCCAGTTCACATAGTTCTGAACACCGGCCGGCCCGCCAGCGACGAAGAGGCCAGTGGCCGGATCCAGACCGGCGTCCTTTTGGAAGGACATCACGATGGCACTGATGACCGGATAAACGATCACCACTGCCAGAGCGATGATGGTGGGGGCCAGCAACCACGACGCCCACCTGCCCTGGCTCTTGATCCGGTTGTCCTCCCCCACCCCCTTCGGTGCGTGGTGAAGATCTGCACTGCCCGACGCCGGAGCTTTTACCGGCGTCGGGCCCAATTCAGTAGACATGGCGAAGCTACCCCGCCGCGCCGGCAGATTCGATGGACTTCTGCATGTCAGAGAGCGCCGTGTCCACGGTCTTCTCGCCCTTGATGGCGGCGTAGGCGTTCTCCTGGATTGCCTTGGTGACCGCAGGGTAGAACGGCGTGACCGGGCGGGGAACAGCATTCTCGATGGAGGTCTTCAGAACCGGCAGGTACGGCAGCTTGGCCACGAGAGCAGCATCGGTGTAAAGGGCACCCAGTACCGGGGCAAGCGAACCCTGCGTGGCATAGAACTTCTGGGTCTCGTCAGAAGTGATGAACTTCAGGAAGTCCAGTGCCGTTGCCTTGTTCTTGGAGTACACGCTGACTGCAGCGCTGTGTCCGCCGAGCGAGGAAGCACCCGGGCCTGACGCGCCGGGAAGGGCCGTCATGCCGAGCTTGTCCTTGACCTTGGATGAACCTTCGGTGGTGGCCAGGTTGTAAACGTAGGGCCAGTTGCGCAGGAACAAGAGTTTTCCGTCCTGGAAGGCCTGCCGGCTCTCTTCTTCCTTGTAGGTGATGCCTTCCTTCGGGATGTTGCCGTCCGCGTAAGCCTTCGCCAGATTGCCGAGGCCGGCCTTGGCCTCTGCCGTGTTCAGGCTGGGCTTGCCATCCTTGTCCAGCACGGAACCGCCCGCGGAGTTGATGGCCTCCGAGGCGTTGACCGTCAGGCCCTCGTACTGCGAGAACTGGCCCGCGTAGCAGCCGATGTTATTGGTCTTGGCGATGGAGCACATGCCCATCATCTCGTCCCAGGTCTTTGGAGCCGTCTGCACCAGGTCCTTGCGGTAGTACAGGATGCCACCGTCAGAAGACTGCGGTGCCGCATACAGCGTTCCCTTGTAGGAGGCTGCATCAACCGTTGGCTTGAGCATTGCCGAAGTATCCAGCGCCATCTTGTCCTTGAGTGGCTGCAGCCATCCCTTGGCGGCGAATTCCGCCGTCCAGACGACGTCAACGCTCATAACGTCGTAGTTGACGTTCTTGGCCTGGAAGTTCTGGACCAGGTCATCGTGCTGCTGATCTGCAGCGTCCGTCTGCTCCTTGAACGTCACTTTTTCGTTCGGGTGGGCGGCGTTCCACTTTTCGATCAGTGGACGGACGACTTTGCTGTTGTCCTTGCCCTGGACGTAGGTTATGGGACCGCGGCCGTCAAGGTTGGCATCCGCGTCGGTGCCGCCTCCCCCGGTGGTGCCGCCTCCCCCGCCGCCGCAGGCGGAGAGTGTGAGGGCCAGGACGCCGGCGGTGGCTACCGGGAGTAGGAATTTAGGGGTTTTCATGCTTGAGACTCCTCGCTGAGTTACAGAAAAGATTGATGGCGCAGTTGATGTGGTGACCATCACACTAGTAACGTTGCGGTGAGAAATGCAAGCGTTTACACAAAATGTTTATCGAAAGGACACCTGTGTCCCACAGCCCTATCCCCACGCCCGGCTCAGCCATCACATCCTGGTGGGCCAGCGCCGTCGTCTACCAGATCTATCCGCGTTCCTTTGCCGACGCCAACGGGGACGGGATCGGGGATCTCCGCGGTGTGACAGCGCGGCTGCCGTATCTGCGGGAGCTGGGAGTCGACGCCATCTGGTTGTCCCCCTTCTACAAATCGCCCCAGGCAGATGCCGGTTACGATGTGGCTGACTACCGCGAAGTGGACCCCCTGTTCGGCACCCTGGCAGACTTCGACGAAATGTTACGGAAAGCTCACGCCCTGGAGGTGAAAGTGATTGTGGATCTGGTTCCCAACCACACCTCCGATGAACATGCGTGGTTCCAGCAGGCACTGGCCGCCGCGCCAGGTTCGCTGGAGCGGGACCGGTACATGTTCAGGCCCGGGAAGGATTCCGTCCCCGGGGCCGGTGACGGAAATCTGGCACCCAACAACTGGAAATCGATTTTCGGCGGCCCGGCCTGGACCCGCACCACCGGTGCTGACGGCAAACCCGGCGACTGGTACCTGCATCTTTTCGACACCAAACAGCCCGATCTCAACTGGGAAAACGACGAGGTCAAAAAGGAAATGCGCTCCGTGCTCCGTTTCTGGCTGGACCGTGGCGTGGACGGCTTCCGCGTTGATGTTGCGCACGGAATGGTCAAGGAAGCCGGACTTCCGGACTGGGAGGGCATCGCGGCGATGGTAGGAGGCTCCACTGAGGCGCCGGGAGACGCACCCGGCGCACACTCCGAAGCTTTGGAACCGCACAGGGCCCACGCCGCCCCCGCCAGTGCAGACACCGCCGCCGGGGGTTCCGCCGCCGAAATTGACGCGAGCCACAAACCGGTGTCACCGCAGTACCCGCCGTCGCCGTTTTTTGACCAGGACGGCGTCCACGACATTTACCGTGACTGGAACCGTGTGCTCGCTGCGTACGACGGCGACCGCATGCTGGTTGCCGAAGCCTGGGTGGAGCCCGCTGAGCGGCTGGCCCGGTACATCCGCAAGGACGAGATGCAGCAGGCGTTCAACTTCGATTTCCTGCTGGCCGGCTGGGATGCCCGACGGACCGCTGAGGCGATCGAGGCTTCGCTGGCCGCCGCAGGTTCCGTGGGCGCACCGTCCACGTGGGTGCTGAGCAACCACGACACCGTTCGTCATGCCAGCCGCTTCGGGCTGACGGATCCCACCACGTTCCCCAAGGGCATCGCCGCCGACGATGAACAGCCGGATGCCGCCTTGGGACTTACCCGGGCCCGGGCCGCAACCATGGTTTCGTTTGCCCTGCCCGGTTCGGCGTATGTCTACCAGGGCGAGGAACTGGGGCTGCCGGAGCACACCACCCTGCCTGCTGAGGCAAGGCAGGATCCCACTTTCTTCCGCACCAACGGCGTGGAGCCCGGCCGCGACGGCTGCCGGGTTCCGCTGCCGTGGAAGTCCGGCGAACCGGGTTACGGTTTCGCCGATGTGTACGACGGCGGCACGTCCTCGGACGGCCAACCCGACGGCGGTGCCGGCCGCCGCGGTTCAGCTCGCCGTCCGCCCGCCGCACCGTGGCTCCCCCAGCCGGAATCATTCGGTACGCTGGCCGCCGACCAACAGAACGGCGTCGACGGCTCCACGCTGGAGCTCTACCGTACGGCGCTTGCGCTGCGCCGCAGCCACGGCCTGGGTTCCGGTACTTTCTGTTGGGCAGACCCCCATGATCCCAGGCGGGGAGTCCTGGCGTTCAAGAACGGCGATGTCGTGGTGCTCTCCAACATGGGAACAGAGCCCGCCGCTGTGCCTCCCGGCTACCGGGTGGCCCTGTCCAGCGGCATCGAAACCGCCGGTGCTGACACCGGCGCCGGGGTGGTCGCACCCAACTGCACCGTTTATCTGCTGGCCGGCTAAATCTCCAGGCGTTATCCGCGGGCATAGCAAAGGGCACCGCGTTCCCCACGGAATGCGGCGCCCTTTGCCAGCTATTCGGCTGAGCTCTTCGGCTGAGCTCTTCGGCTCTTAGCTAGATCCGGCTGCTGTGGCTAGTTGCCGCCCTTGAAAAGCCCGGCGATCTTGGCACCAAAGCCCTTCACGTTTTCTGCGACGCCGCCTGCGAGCACCTTGGCGTTCTCAGCCACATCCCCCGCGAAGAATTCCTTCACGTTTTCGGCTGCCTCGCCGGCGAATTCCTTCACGTTTTCGGCTGCCTCGCCGGCGAATTCCTTGGCGTTTTCGGCTGCTTCGCCCGCGAATTCCTTGGCGTTGCCAACGGCGCCTTCGGTTCCTTCTTTGGCAGCGTCGCTACCCGTTACTTCTTCGCTCATGATGTTCTCCTTGGTAAACCGGCAATCGAACCGGATCCAGGTGACCCGGTTTCGGACGATAGTCGCCTGCGGCAGGCAAAATTTCTTGCCCTCTGACTTCAGACTTTGGCCCGCTACGCCCTAGTGCAACACAAATCGCGTGCCCATGGTAATTGAGGTCACGTTGACATGGCGGGAAGGCTGAACGCAGGGTATACGCCCTGCAAACCCTGGAGAAACGGCTTAGCGGACGCGTTCGGCCCGGCTGAACCTGGTCCGGGCGCCGGCGCCGATGTGGACGAGCACGGGAGTCCGTTTGCCCACCACCTGGTCCAGTGCGTCCGCCAATGCGGAAACCTCTGCGGCAAGAATGTGCGGAGCTACTCCTTGGCGGGGCTGGAGACGGATTTTCAGGGTTGGCTGTCCCCGGACGTCGTATGTTGCCACGGTGACGCCTGCCAGATCCGGCCGCCCGGCGAGTGCATTTTTCAGTGCCTGCTCGGCCACACCTCCGCCGATCCTGACCTGCCCGGTGACATCACCAAGCTCATCCTCGGCCACCAGCATGTTGGCGCGGCCTTTGCCCTGTTGGGCCGCCCACGCCACCATCAGGCCAATCAGCACCACCAGCACCAGGGCCAGCACAATCCAAAGCCAGCTTTCCGGTCGGCCCGGAAAACGAGTGCGTTCGATCAGCTCGTTGGCCCTGGTCCAGATCCCACCGGACCAGGAACGCCACCATGAGCCCACAGCCGGAACGGTGGCCAGCAGCATGAGCAAAATGCCGATTGCAAGAAGTTTGATGCCCAGGATGCCGATGAGGAGGCGGTTGAGGAGGCGGGGTGTGCTGTTCATGCGCCGATCACTCCGGACGTTGCCAGATTGACGCTGACCTCCGGCATGGGAGAAGGAGCCATCTGGCTGAGTTCGTCCTGCACTGCCGCCAGCACTGCGTTTTCACTCACCGGTACCCCCGAGGTTGGGCGGACGTTGACCACCACGAAGCGCTGCGAGACCACCACCATCACCTGTTCCGCGGTTACGTTCGCGGCCACGCGCGCACGCCGGGCCAGAGCGGAGGCAATGACTTCGTCGTCAACCACCACGGCGGCCCGCTGGCCGTCCAGCAGGTGCCGGGCCCGCCTGCCGGGCAGGATGGCGTTGAGCAAAAAGAACAATCCGGCCATGGCAACAACTGCGCCGACAACGCCGAGAAGCAACGGCGGGATACCGTCCGGCAGGGCCAGAATCCGTTCGGCTGCGACCTGTGGCTCGATCAGCCACGCGGGCTGGCCGATGGCACGCACCGCGGACTCGAGCAGTGCATAAGCGCAGAGGACGATAACGAGGATTGCCGCGAGGGTGGCGGCGCCTGCGCGCGAAGAATGAGTCTCGCGGTGCAGGATCCTGACCATGTCCGGACCTGGCGGGCGCGCCGATCCATGAAGGCCGTCGTCGCCGTCCGGCGGGCGCAGGTTTTCGGTGGTTTGGCTCACCGGACCCGGTCTCCTTCCGTAATGCGAGCACCGCTGATGCGAATATCAACCCGGCTTAACCGGGCACCGCTGAGCTCTGTGACCTTGGCCAGGATCTCGGACTTGGCGGTCACCGCCCGGTCCAAGATGGAGCCGCCAAAGCCGGCCACACGGCCGGGATCACGCAAGACGGCCGTCAGGGCGGGGATCTTGATAGGCGTGACAAGAGACAAAGCCAGCAGGCCGTCGTCGTCGGACCAGTCAGCCCGCACATCCTGGGCAGCGACGCCCAACGCCTCCGCGGCCGCGGCCTTTGCGAGGCTGGTCAGTGCCTGGGTGCTGATCCTGTTGTGCCCGTTCAAGGCTGTGCTGGGGCCGCCAGTGGTGTGGGCCGCTGTGGTGCTCATGACGACGAGCGCCGGCCGGTGATGGCATCAAGGACGCCGCGCAGGTCCAGTTTTCCTTCCGCGGCGCGGCCCAGCAGGGCACCGATTCCCATAAACAGCAGCGAGACCAGGAAACCCCACAGGCCGAACTGGAAGGACATAAACGCCACAAAGGCGCCCATCCCGATTCCCACAACGGTCAGGTTCATAGGACTGCCTCCCTTTCAGGCGTAGCCGCCAGGGCGGTGGTGGATTTCGACGGAGCAGCCACATAGACGTCATTGATTTCGACATTCACCTCGATGACCTGCAGGCCAACGAGCTCCTCCACCGCGCGATACACGGCCGCGCGGACCTGGTTTGCGAGGGCATGCAGGGGTGTGCCGTAGGAGGCCACCAGATTGATATCCACTGCCACCTGGGTTTCGCCGACCTCGGCGTGGACGCCGGCAGCGTGATCCGAGTTTCCGACGGCATCCCTGATGGCGCCGAGAGCACGCGATGATCCGCTGCCGAGAGAATAGACGCCGGGCACAGCACGGGCTGCGATGCCGGCAACCTTCGCAACGGCGGTCTCGGATATTACGGTGCGTCCGTTGCCTGCAACAGGGCCGTCAGTTAATTCGGTGTGGACGCCCGCCGCGGGTTGTGGGTTCTGGTATTCCATCAGGCACTCCCCTTCTATTGAACCCAACCCTATCCCCTGCGTCTGACAACGTGCAGGACACAGGCGGAATGCCCTACTGGCAGTTGGCCGCGAGCCAGCTGGTCACGGGGGCCATGGCATCCTGGAACTTGCCGCTGGAGAACACCGTCTGGTCGCTCAGACCGGCAATGGCCATCTGATTGAGCTTTTCAAAATCGGCTTTGAGACTGTCCGGGACGCGCTCTGCCGTCTTGCTGAGCTCGGCCTTGAACTGCTCAAGCTCCTCGGTTTTGCCCTGGGCCGCGGAGAGCGGCAGCAGCGAAGCACCGGTGGCCTGCTGGGAGATGGTGGCGCACGCCTCTTTGGCGTCGGTGAAGTCGCCGAACGGGCCGGACGCCGCGCTGGGGCTGGGAGTTGCGGCGGCGGAGCTGCTGGCAGGAGCAGTCGACGACGGCGCGCTGCCGGCCGTGGGGGTGGAGCAGGCGGTGAGTGCCAAAACGGCGAAGAGAGCGGTGGCGGTCAGTGGGCGTGCAAGTTTTTTCACAATTCACATTTCTGGTTGAGATTGCGCCGGAGGGCCGAATCAGGCTTATCCGGCAGTGGCGTTCTGTCCCCGGCGTGCGAGTCTAGCCCGGATGACTGGTGGTATTCCAAACCGGATGCGCCCGAATGGACCGGACTGCATCCTCTAAATGGCACTTTGGTGCAATCGACGTGGCCGTTTAAAGGAGAAAAGCACCAGTTCCGAAGAACTGATGCTTCCCAGTGGTGGCTCCGACCGGCGTCGATCCGGTGACCTTTCGATTTTCAGTCGAACGCTCTACCAACTGAGCTACAGAGCCTTGGTGACATGTCACCATGACAGCCGGAATGTCTTCCGGCAATCAGAGCGACCCTGACGGGACTTGAACCCGCGACCTCCGCCGTGACAGGGCGGCGCGCTAACCAACTGCGCTACAGGGCCTTGCTATTTCTTGCATGTCTGCAGTATCGCTACCGCAAATTTTCAAGGCTTTTAGCCTACCAGACTTTGACATCCGGTCCGACCAGTTCCTTGCGTACCCCCAACGGGATTCGAACCCGTGCCGCCGCCGTGAAAGGGCGGTGTCCTAGGCCGCTAGACGATGGGGGCCAGAACGCAGTTCGGGGATAAAAGAAAAGGCTTCGGGCCTGGGCCTTCCGTCTTTATCCTTTGCTATTTCTCCGAACTGGACTCTAAAACTATAGGGCCTACCCCTGAATTATCCAAAATCGGCTTTGCGACCATGCCGGCTGGGTGCGTCCGCCGTGAGCCCTGGCTGGTCGCTCCGGCGCTCCCCCGAAGATTGGCAGCTTCTCACGTAGACGTGACCGATTTCCGCCAGCCCGCATGGCCGGATCAGGACTAGATTGGCAGCATGTCATCCACCGCCGACACAAACTCCCCGCAGCCCGCCGGCCCCC
The DNA here is from genome assembly GCA_039636785.1 of Micrococcaceae bacterium Sec5.7. Classification (NCBI taxonomy): domain Bacteria; kingdom Bacillati; phylum Actinomycetota; class Actinomycetes; order Micrococcales; family Micrococcaceae; species Micrococcaceae bacterium Sec5.7. Next base: position 1,227,439 of record CP144169.1, read on the forward strand.
AAGAGGGGTCTCCGCACGCTGCTCCAGCCCTCGCCGAACAGCTCCCCAGCCCATCATTGCCCCCGAGCGCCCTGCGCCAGAACCCCATGAACAAACTCGGCATCGCCGCGGTGATCATCACCGTGGTGCTCTGGGCCTCCGCCTTCGTTGGCATCCGGGCCGTGGGGCCCAGCTTCTCGCCCGGATCCCTGACGCTGGGACGGCTGGCGATTGCCGCCGTCGTACTTGGCCTGGTGGTGCTGCCCAAACTCCGGAAGCTGCCGCAGCGCCGCGAGTGGTGGCCCATCGTGGCGTACGGCGTAATGTGGTTCGGCGGCTACAACGTGGCCCTCAATGCCGCCGAGCATCTGCTCGACGCCGGCACCAGCGCCATGCTGATCAACGTCTCGCCCATCCTCATCGCGTTGATGGCCGGTGTGATCCTGAAGGAAGGCTTTCCGCGCTGGCTGATCATCGGCAGCCTGGTGGCGTTCGGCGGCGTAGCGATGATCGCCATCGGTTCCGGGCAACGCTCGACGGCGGATGTAGCAGGTGTACTGCTTTGCCTCCTTGCCGCTGTGCTCGCCGCGGTCAGCGTCATCATCCAGAAGCCGGTGCTGCGGAAGTTCCCGGCGGCGCAGGCCACCTGGTTCGGAGTCATGGTGGGCGCGCTCTGCTGCCTGCCATTCAGCGGCCGGCTGGTTTCTGAATTGCAGGCAGCTCCGCTTCCCGCAACCCTGGGGCTCGTTTACCTTGGCATTTTTCCCACTGCCGTCGCCTTCACCACGTGGGCCTACGCACTCTCGCTGATCGATGCGGGCAAGCTGGCGGCTACCACGTATCTGGTCCCGGGCACCACCATCCTGATCTCGTGGCTGGTGCTGAGCGAAGTGCCCACCAGCTGGGGGCTGATCGGTGGCGTGATCTGCCTGTTAGGCGTAGCGCTGACACGGCGCAGGTCCCGGTAGAGTCGTTGCATGCCCGCAAACCTGCCGCCCGGTCTGCCCATCGTCCCGGACCGTGCGGGGGAAGCTGCCCCGTTCGAGATGTCGGAGGCCGATTTCGAGGCCGCCGTCAGCGATGCGCTGGGCCGCATTCCGCGGAAGCTGGCGCGGGCCATGGACAACGTGGCCGTGTTCATCGACGACGACTACACGCCACAGTCCGGCGAGGATCCGGATACGGTGCTGCTGGGACTTTACGAGGGAGTGCCGCTGACCGAACGCGACGCCTCGTGGGACGCCGGCTCACTGCCAGACCGGATCACCATTTACCGCCAGCCCATTCTGGACATCTGCTCCTCCCGCGATGAAGTGATCCGAGAGGTTGCCGTCACGGTGATCCACGAGATCGCCCACCACTTCGGGATCAATGACCAGCGCCTGCACGAACTCGGTTGGGGCTAGCCTTGTAGGCATGGGACACGACCACAACCATTCGCATGGCATCACGGCAACGGGCAAGCACCGCAAGCGCCTCATCACCGTCCTCGCAATCACCTTGGCTGTGGTGCTGCTCCAGGTGGTGGGCGCCGCAGTTTCGGGTTCACTCGCTCTGCTGGCCGACGCCGGGCACATGCTTTCGGACGCTGCGGGCGTCTTCATCGCGCTGCTGGCCGCCTGGATCGCCACCCGGCCCGCAAGCGATCAGCGGACCTACGGGTACCAGCGCGCGGAAGTCCTGGCTGCCTTGGCAAACGCACTGATCCTCATTGTTATCTCGGTGGTCATCTTCATCGAAGCCATCCGGCGCATCGGCTCGGCGCCAGAGATCCGGACGGACATCATGCTCTACGCGGCCATTCTGGGCGCGGTGGCCAACCTGATCTCCTTGTTGATCCTCCGCGGCGCACAGAAGGAGAGCCTCAACGTGCGCGGCGCCTACCTAGAAGTTCTGGGCGACTTGCTGGGCTCCTTCGCGGTCATCGTGGCCGCCGTGGTCATCATGATCACCGGATTTCACACCGCGGACACCATCGCTTCCATTCTCATTGCGCTGATGATCCTCCCCCGTGCCTGGCACCTGCTCCGGGACGTAGTGGATGTACTGCTCGAGGCCACGCCCAAGGGCGTGGAGGTCCAGATGATCCGCGAGCACATCCTCTCCGTAGAGGGTGTGGTGGCGGTCCACGACATCCATATTTGGACCATCACGTCAGGCGTCCCGGTGTTTTCCGCGCACGTGGTGGTGGAGGACGCCGTACTGAACGCCCGCGGCGCGGACCAGGTGCTCGACAAGCTCACCACGTGCCTCGGCTCGCACTTCGACACCGAACACTGCACCTTCCAGCTGGAACCCGCCAGCCACTCGGAGCACGAGTCGCACCAGCACGCCTAGGCCTGAATTCGGGACACGCCGCTGAAAATGTGACGGAATGACGTTTTTGTTGTTTATGTTATTGATGTGACCAGTGTTGCCAAAGTGGCATTCTGGCACGTAGCCTCATAGCTGCTGGGTGATCCGCAGAGGGGGCATTTCCGTGCCGCGTACGCATCCTCGCTCTTCCCAGCCTGACACTGCTGCGAGGTTGGCGAATGAGTTTGACCGGAACGGGCCGCAAGGCCGCCGTGCTGTGCACCGCCGTCGTACTCTTTGGAACGCTGGCCCTGCCCGCGCAGGCCGCGCCGTCCGCGCTCGCCTCCGTTCGCGCCGCAACACTCCAGGTTCCGGCAATGCCGGAAATTCCGTCGCCTGAAGACATCGCCGCCGCAAAGTCCAGTGAAAGCGCGACGGCGGATCAGGTCACCAGAATCGAACGCATCCTCGAGGACGCGTCCCGCGCCCAGCAGGCGGGCTTCGCCGTGTCACTGCAGGCGAACAATGCCTACGGCGATGCCCTGGTTGAGCTGAAGATCCGGAAAGATGCCGCCGCGGTAGCAACGGCCGAAGCCGCCGCGGCCGAGAGGGCGCAGGACAAAACCCGAAAGCAGATCGGCCAGCTGGCCGGGGACCTCTACCGCAACGGCGGACTGAACCCCGCCTTGAGCACCTTTGTGAGCGGCGGCGGGGACGTACTCCAGCAGGCCGCGACGCTGGAGGCGGTCACCGCCAACCGCAGCCGCGCCTTCGAGTCCGCAGAGACGACCGCCGCTGCGGCAAAATCGCTGACGGAAGCTGCGGCGGATGCCAACCGTGCAGCAGACGATGCCGCAAATACTGCGGAGTCACGAAAGGTCCAAGCCGAACAGGCCAATGCCGCGCAACTGAAAGCGGTGTCTGAAGCCAAGGCGCAGCGGACCGTGCTGGTGGATCAGCTCGCATCGCTGCGGCACACCACGGTCGCGCTTGAATCGGCGCGTGTGGATGCACTGGACCGCCTGCGGGAACAGGCCCGGCTGGCTGCTGTGACCGCGGCCGCCGACAAGGCTGCCGCAGATCAGGCGGCCAATCCCCGGTCACCGCAGGCACCCTCAGCTCCGAACCTTCCGGCCAACCCGTCCCCTGTTAACCCGGCACCGGTTGTGCCCAACCCGCCGGCTCGTCCCGCTCCCGTTGTTCCCGCACCCGTTGTTCCGGCACCGGTGGTGCCCGCACCGGTTGTTCCGGCACCGGTGGTGCCCGCACCGGTGGTGCCCGCGCCGGTTGTTCCCGCACCGGTTTTTCCCGCACCTCCTGCCCCCGTAATTCCTGCGCCGTCCCCTGGCGGTTCCAACCAGACAGCCATCTCGGTGGCGCTGGGCAAGGTGGGGTCGCCCTACTTCTATCAGTATGGTGGCACCGGCCCACGCGGCTTCGATTGCTCAGGACTGGTTCAGAACGCTTTTGCGGCGGCAGGGAAATACCTGCCACGCACTGCAGCCCAGCAGTTCGCCGCTGCCCCCATTCACCTGCCCCTCTCGCAGTCCCAGCCCGGCGACCTGCTGGTGTGGGGATCAGCCCCGAATTTCTACCACGTTGCCATTTACCTGGGTAACGGCAAGGTTGTTCAGGCGCTCAACCCGAGCGCCGGACTCACCGTCACGGACCTGGGCTGGATGGCGGGAATGCAGCTGCACCCCGTGGCTGCGCGCTACTGAGGGTCGCTGCCCGCTACTGAGGACGGCCCGGCAGCTCCGACAGCTCTAGGACAGCACGTCCTTGGTGACGAACCTGCTGTAGGCCAGCGCACCGAATACGGCGACGTATCCGGCCTGTAGCAGGGCGTTGCTGACAAACGAGTCCCACAGCACCGGCTGGCGCAGCAGGTCAGCGAAACCGAACCAATAGTGGCTGAGCAGCCACGGATGCAGCCACTCCAGCTGGGGAAGCTGGTCCAGCACCTGGGAAACTACGGACAGAACAATGGTGGCGGCCATCGCCCCCACCGGAACATCAGTCAATGTGGACAGGAACAGCCCTGCGGCGGATAGCCCCAGGAGCGAGACCGTCAGGTATGCGGCAATCAGCAGGAGACGGAGCGCCGCTTCCGAAGCGCCGATCTGGTCCCCGGAAAGCAGCGTCACCGGACCAACCGGGAAGAGTGCCGAGCCGATCGCGGTGCCCGCGAGCGCCACTGTCAGCGGCGCGGCGATACTAAAGGCGGCCGCGCCGGCGTATTTGACCAACAGCAGCCGCACCCTCCCGGCAGGGGCAACCAAGAGATACCGCAGCGTGCCAAGGCCCGCCTCGCCGGCGATGGTATCGCCCGCCACTACCCCGATGGTCAGGGGAAGAAACAGCGGCACTGAAACGAGCAAGGCCGTCACGCCAACGAACAGGCCATTCTGGGTGATCCGGTCAAGGAAGGCCGGCCCCCTTCCTGACGGCGGGGCCGAGGAAATACGGACCGCGACGGCGATCAGCACCGGTATAGCGGCCAGTGCCAGCAGCATGGCCCATGTCCGCCGGCGGCGAAACAGCACCTTCAGCTCGGAAAGCAGCAAGGAACCGCTGGAAGGGGTGTGCTCCCCCGCCCGGTCTGAGGCGGGTTCAATGCCAGGCAATTCGCTCTCGGGCGATTCGCCGGTGGTTGGTTTGTTGTCGGGTGATTTGCTGTAGGGCAATCTGTTATTGAGCAATGTCGAATCCCTCCCCGGTCAACGCGACGAAGCGGTCCTCGAGGGATCCCCGCTCCACGGAAAAACCCCGCACCCGGACACCAGCCGCCACCAGCGCGGCCACCACCTCATCCGGCTCAACAGTTTCTTCCGGCAGCGCGGCCGTCAGAACACCGTCGGCGCCGTCAGGCCGGCCGGTTACCGGAATCATGCCCAACCGCACCAGAACGCCCGACGCTGCTCCGCCGTCGGGGGTTAACAGGCGGATCCGCGCCTGGCCAGCCTGCCGCAGCTCCGCCAAAGGCCCCTGCGCCACGAGCCGGCCGGCGCTCATAATGGCGGCGTGCGTACAGATCTGCTCCACTTCGGCAAGCAGATGGCTGGAGACAAAGACTGTGGCGCCGTCAGCCGCGAGGGAGCGGACCAGATTCCGTACCTCCCGCGTTCCTTGCGGGTCCAGCCCATTGGTTGGTTCGTCCAGCACCAGAAGGTCCCGCGGAGACAGCAGCGCATTGGCAATGCCCAGCCGCTGCTTCATGCCCAGCGAGTACGCTCGTACTTTTTTGCCGGCTGCGTGGGCCAGGCCAACGCGTTCCAGCGCTTCCCCGACCCGGGCACGGCGCGTTCCCGGCGCGGCATGACGGTCCGCGGCATCAAGCCGGTGCAGGTTGGCGGCCCCGGAGAGGAACGGATAGAAGGCCGGTCCCTCCACCAGGGCACCCACGCGAGGCAGGACCTCGTGCAGCTGGCGCGGCATCTCGAGCCCCAGCACGTTGACGTTTCCTGCCGTGGCCGCGGCGAGGCCAAGCATCATGCGAATGGTAGTTGTTTTGCCCGAGCCGTTCGGTCCCAGAAATCCGAAGACGGAACCCGTCGGGACGGCAAGATCAATGCCGTCGACGGCCAGCTGACGGCCGAATCGTTTGCTCAGACCCTTTGTTTCTATACTCAGTTCTGCTGTACCGATGCCCGGTTCGGCGACCCGGCCAAGGGCTGTCACTTGGCAGCTGTGGCGGCGGCTTGCAGCCGCTCAGGCGGGACCATACCGGCGAAAATGCTGCCGTTGTCGGTGAGCAGGACATTGACGAGTGAGGTGGAGAGCAGCCGCCCGCCGGACACCGCCACTGTCGCCTGCTTGAGGAGCGGGTCGCTCAGCATTGAGTCAATCGATGTTGAATCGCCGCCTGGCGGGAATGCCACCACCGTTTCCCATCCGGAGCCGGTCACGGTGGGCCTGGTGGCAGAGCCGGCGCCATGGGGAGAGGTTGGGTCCTTGCCGGGGGTGCGGGTTTCGCCGGGCGCTTTGGGGGCCGGGTGCGGCACTGCGGGCTTCTCGAGCTCCTTGACAGTGGCGCCGGGCGGCGGATTGAAGGTGAACAATGAGGCATCGGGTGCAGCAAGAGTGAGGCTGGAGAACGCAATTCTGAACGCAGGTTCCCTTTGTCCCCGTGCGTCGATTTCCACGCTGAGCGGCAGGCCCGTCTGGCCGTCGACAGCCATGGACACCGAACCCACCAGTGTGCCCGGCGCCCGTGGCGTCAGGACCAGATTGTAGGCCGACCTGCCGGCAACCTGGATTTGAGGACCCAGCGATACAACTGTGCTGGGGTCGATTGCGGCCAGCATCTTCCCGGCCAGCTCCGCCGGAGTTGGCATGACGCCGTGCATCCCGGCGGGCGGTTTCTGCCGGTCCGCCTCAACCGCCGGAATGGTTATGTGGGTGGCTGTGTTGTTTTTCGATGTGTAAAACCACAGCTCGCTGCCCTTCCGGACGGCGTCCCGCTCCCCCAGCTGGTCCAACACCTGGATCCGCGCGTTGGCGGCTCCATCCAGGAACACCCGCGCGGTGTGCGGACCGGACAGCAGCTCAATGACTGAGGTGCCGCCGGCGCCTGCGTTGGGTCCTTTGGCCGGAAGCTCGGGCAAGCCAAGCCCGGAACTCTGCTCCAGCGTCCCGGACAATGATTGCGTGCTGTGCTGAGCAACCAATTCGAGCACTTGTTCCGGGGTTTTGGCGGGCAAAGGATCACCGGCCCGCGCCGGTACGGACCCTGCCAACACGGCGGCGGCGATCACGGCAGGTGCGGCCACGGCGGGCATCCACCGCAGCCATTTCCGGGTCATGAAAGCCCCGCTTCGATGCAGCAGCTCATAGCTTCAGGGTACGCCCCGGATCCGCTGCGTACACCCCCTCAGCTGAGGTCCGTTGGCGCCGGTCCGGCACAACGGTTCCGGCGCCGCCGTCGACAGTGATTTGCTGTCCCGTGACAAGGAGCGACGTGGCATCGGGAACACCCACCACCGCCGGAATCCCGTACTCCCGGGCCACTACGGCGCCGTGCGAGTTGGCGCCTCCCATTTCCATCACCAGACCGCCGGCCGTGAGGAAAAGCGGGGTCCAGCCCGGATCCGTGGACGGGGCCACCAGAATCTCCCCGGGTTCCAGGTAAGCTCCCACCGGGTCCAGGATCACCCGTGCTGCGGCAGTCACCCTTCCAGCCGACGCCGGGCTTCCAGTAAGCGCCCCTTCGGTGGCAGTCCCCCCGAGGGAATACACGGTTTCAGGTTCCGTCCCGTCTGAAAGCAGCATCCGGGGCACGTGGCGACGCCCGAGTTCCAGGGCATAGGCCTCCCTGCGCCGCGCCACCAGCGCCGTCAGGTCCTTGCCAGCCAGGCCAATCCTCGTTTCGACTAGATCAAGGAAGTACACGTCATCCGCTTGCGTGACCCGTCCGGCGGCGGCCAGCACCGCTCCGACTTCGCCGAGCTGGCTGCGGGCCTCGGCAAGTGCCACCACAATCTGGTATTTGGGAAGTTCCCGGAGCCCGGCGAAGAGGCGTGCCCGCTTGAGCGCAGCCTGCACCACCGCACCGCGGAGCCGGCTCCTGCCCCGGGCTTCCGCCACCAGCTTGGCCATGTGGGCTTCCGCTTCGCCCGCCGCGCTGTTGAACTGCTTGTCTGGTGCCTGGCCGGGATCATCCTGGCGGAGGTAGTTGGCCAGCACCCCAAGGATGTGGGTGGGGTCGTCCGACCAGCGGGGCATCCCCAGATCAATTTCGGCAACGGCCCGGTGGCCGTAACGCTGCAGGAAACCTGCCAGTCCGGACTGCACGACGGCGGGAAGTCCCCCGGAGCGGAAGCTCTGGGCGAGCGCCGCCAGCGGTTGCCCGGCAAGCGTTCGTTGGGAATCGTCGTCGGCTCTTATTTCCGTGGCCAACCGCCACAGGTCCAGGTCCATTTCAGTGGTCACGTTGTTGGGCAGGCCGCGGAGGACTGCCTGGAGATCGCCTCGCCGCCCACGGCCGCCCAGCAGTTTTCCTGCCAAAGCCAGCATGGCGAACCCCAGCGCGGGGAGCGGGAGAATGGCCGGGACGATAGGAAACAGCTGTTTTCCCAGGATCCGTTCCGTGTGGTCAAGCCGTTCCAGTGGAGTGGCGCCTGCAGGCAGCTCCAGGGCAGCTTTGAATTCCTTGGCGAAGCGGTCCACACGCCGGAGTGCCGCGTCCGGCCGGACCAGGGCGCGGAGCAGGGTTTCCGGAACCCGGGCGTGCGCTGCGACCGCGCCCACATGCCGCAGGAGCCCCAGGGGAGTCCTGCGGTTGATCGAAAAGCCTGGGTCCTCGAACAGGCGGCGGAGCACGGCCGCGGACCGCGCCTCCATGACGTCGAACACCTTGGGCACAATCCTGCGGCCGGTGCTGCTGCGGGCCACGGCAGTGAGGTCGAAGAAAATCCGCTGCCCGGCCTCCACATACGGCGATGGTCCGTTGCGGGACTGCGGCACGTCAAAACGGGCGGCACGGGCAACGGAGGACGCAATGAGCCTGAACGCGGCAAGCCCCATCGGCGTGATGGGGCGCGTGAGCCCCTGTGCCAGGCTGAAGCAGAGGTAGACGCGGGTGCCCTCTGCGGCCGGCGGATTCTCCGGCAGCGGGTAGAGAGTGGTAATCGGCCGGGACTGGGTGAGCCAGAGCTTGCCGTCGGAATCGATGGCCCATTCGGTGTCCTGCGGCGATCCGTAGTGTCCCTCCACCCGCCCGCCCAGCGCGGCGAGATCTTTGACCTGGCTGTCCTGCAGACACGCCCGACCATCTGCGTCCGCCTGTTCAATGCGTTCGATTCCGCCGGCCGGCAGGGCGCGGATGATCAGTTTTTTGTCCCCGATCCTGCGCTCCAGGATCTTCCCGGACGCAGTGTCCACTACGAAATGGTCCGGGTTGACGGCACCGGAGACCACCGATTCCCCGAGTCCGGGGCTGGCATCAATGACGGCTTCACGGCGCCTGCCCGTCACCGGGTTGGCGGTGAACAACACGCCGGCCGTCGCCGCATCCACCATGCGCTGAACCACAACGGCGAGCGCAACGGTGGAGGGGCTGATCCCATGGCTCGCCCGGTAGCTCACCGCCCGGTCGGTCCAGAGCGACGCCCAGCAGTGGCGAACGGCTGTCAGGACAGCGTCCGCACCCACCACGTTCAGATACGTATCCTGCTGGCCGGCGAAACTGGCAAAGGGGAGGTCCTCGGCCGTGGCGGAAGACCTGACCGCTACTGGCACGTCCGCTCCCAGCGCGGCATAGGCGTTTCGTACTGCAGCGGAGATGGCTGCGGGGACGCCAGTGTCCTGGACCAATCCGCGGGCGTGGCCGGCAAGCGCGGCCAGGGCTGGCAGGTTGTCCGGCGCCGTGGATTCGAGAGCGCTGTGCACGTCCGCGAGCTTCGGGGACGCCAGTGCCTGCCGGTAGGCATCCGTGGTCAGGCAAAAGCCCTGCGGAACAGGCAGCCCGGCAGCAGTCAGCTCACCCAGGTTGGCAGCTTTTCCTCCCACCAGCGGAAGCATGCCGGCCCTGACATGCCTGAAATCCAGAATCAGCTCGCTCCCAGCGGTCCGGGGAGCAGGCACCGGGCTCATCTGCTTCGGCCGGGCGTGATGGCGGCCGGCCTAAGCAGCGCCGAGCATGGGCCCAAAACTGGCGCGGTCCGCAAGCCGGGGATCGTCCCTGTCCGGAACCACCAGCACGGGGGCCTTGGCATGATGCAGAATGCCGTCTGAGGTAGAGCCCAGCAGCATCCCGGCGAAGCCGCCGCGGCCGCGGGTGCCCACCACGACAAGCTCCACATGCCGGCTTGCTTCGACCAGAATTTCCACCGGTGATCCGTCCACCAGCTGGGTCTCGATGGCGAGTTTGGGATAATGGCTCTTTAGCCAGGCTGCCCCGGCGTCCAGCTGGACCCGGATGTCCGCGAACAGGGCCTCACGGTCCATCGGCGCGGGGACCCAGGCCAGCGACCCGCTGTACTGGGGCACTGCGCAGATCACCCGCAAGGAAGCGCCCAGCCGCTCAGCCTGAGCCGCGGCCTCCAATACGGCAATCCGTGCCTGCTCGGAGCCGTCAACGCCCACCACCACCACGTTCTCAACCGGCTGCTTTCCGGACTTGGCCTGCTCCGCCTTGATGTGTTTGTCCTCGGTGGTCTCGCCCAGCCGGTCTGCACAGATCAGCGGCACAGTCACCGTGGGGCACTTCGCGTGTGCGGGCAGAGCGCTGCTGACAGAGCCCAGAAGCCTGCCCACAAAGCCGCCGCGGCCCCGCGTCCCGAAAACCAGCAGTTCTGCCGATTCGGACATCTCGAGGAGCACACCGGATGCATCGCCGTTCTCCACGGAGGCATCGACGTCGATGTCGTAGGCGGAGACCTTGTCCATGGCCTGCTTGAGGATTGCCTCGGCACCCTCGCGGATGACCGAATCATCCACGGTGGCGTAGCCGCCATCGAGTCCTGAGGCTGCAAAGATCGGCACCGAATACGCTGTCACGATGTGGAGCGGGCGGCGCCTGCGCTCCGCCTCACGGGCGGCCCACACGAGTGCGCATTGGCCGTGGTCAGAACCGTCGACGCCCACTACGATCCCCGCCGGGGCGGCGGAATCGCCGTCGTTGTCCCTTGCCGGGTCCGGTTGCATCTCATGTGCGCCCATTGGTCCGCCTCCTCGCGATACTGCCTGATGTTGCGGCTATTCTGCCAGAAGCGAGGGCCTTCGCTGTGCAACGGCTGGCCCATACTGCACCTGCCGCTGCCTTTGCCTGAAGGCCCGCCTCCTCTTCTCACTATTCTCGGTCGGCGGACACTTAGCAAGCATGTGGAAGGGCAGTCGGCCGGTTCCCCACATAGCCCGCAGACGGCCTTGACATGCCCCGTCGCTGTGGCAGAGTGAGCGGCAGCTTGCACCGATTTGAACAGGGAGGTGGCCGTGCTGGAACTGGATCCGCAGGCGGTTGAGTCGGGCCGCCACAATGACGATTCCGGCCGCCCCGCACTTCCGGACGGTCGCCCGTCCGGGGACTGGCGGCTGGCCGGTGCCGCCGTCCGGGCGCTGCCGGCGCCGCTTGCCGTCCTGGACCGGCAGTCCCTCTCCGCCAACGCAGGTTCGCTGCTGCGGCGGGCCGGTGGTAAGCCCATCCGGGTGGCCAGCAAATCCATCCGCTGCCGGGACGTCCTCCGCGCTGTCCTGGCCACGGAGGGCTTTTCCGGCATCCTCGCGTACACCCTGGCCGAAGGGCTGTGGCTGGCAGACGAGTTCGACGACGTTGTGGTGGCCTACCCGACGGCGGATGATGCAGCCCTGCGGCTGCTTGCCGCCGATCCAGCGCTCCTTGGGCGCGTCACGGTGATGGTGGATTCGGCCGAGCAGCTGGTGTGGATGGAATCGGTTCTGCGGGATGTGAACGCCGCGGGTCGGATCCGGCTGTGCATTGACCTCGATGTCGGCTGGCGGCCGGGCGGCGGGCCGCACATCGGTGTGCGCCGTTCCCCTGTTCGTACACCGGAAGAGGCGGCGGACCTGGCAGCGGAGATCGCCCGGCGGCGGGGCTTCCTGCTGGTGGGGCTGATGGGATACGAGGCGCACGTTGCCGGGCTGGGCGATCAGCCCCTCAACCCGGCGCGGGCTGCCGCGGTCAAAGCCATGCAGAGCCGTTCCATGCAGGAGCTGACGGTGCGCAGGCAGGCTGCCGTGGCCGCGGTCAGTCGGCTTGCAGACCTGGAATTCGTCAACGGCGGCGGCACGGGAAGCCTGGAGCTCAGCAGTCGGGACGACTCACTGACAGAACTGGCCGCCGGTTCGGGGCTGTTCGGTCCGGCCACCTTTGACCGCTACTCGCGGTTCCGCCCGGCGCCCGCCGCGGCCTTCGCGCTTCCCGTGGTCCGGCGCCCGGCTCCGGACACAGTTGTGGTGCTTGGCGGGGGCTGGATTGCGTCCGGCCCTCCCGGCCGGGACAGACTCCCGACGCCGGTGCACCCGCCGGGGCTCCGGTACCTCAGTGCCGAGGCAGCGGGCGAGGTGCAGACCCCGCTTCAGGGTTCCGTTGCGGCCACTCTGAGCATCGGGGAAAAGGTGTGGTTCCGCCATGCTAAGTCCGGTGAACTCTGCGAACACGTGGACAGCCTGCTGTTGCTGGACTCGGGTGAGGTGCGCGGCGAGCTGCCCACCTACCGGGGCGAAGGGAAGGCGTTTCTGTGAGGCCTGACCATGGTGCCGGGTTCTATAACGTCCTGCGTCCCCGGCGCCGGGCCGGAGTCTGGCGGAACTGGGCCGGCGATCAGGCCTGCACTCCCACAGCGGTCCGCGCTCCGGCCAGCATCGAAGAGGTGGCCGAGCACGTGCACCGGGCTTCGGAGCTGGGCACCACCATCAAAGCCGTTGGTTCGGGACACAGCTTCACCGGGATAGCCCTGACTGACGGCATCCAGCTGGACATGGCCAACCTCAGGGGGCTGCTCAGTGTGGACAGCAACTTGGGGCGGGCAACCTTTCTGGCCGGAACTCCGCTGGACGCCATACCGGATCTGCTGGCGCCGTTTGGTCTGGCCATGGAAAATCTCGGGGACATCGACCGCCAGACTCTCGCCGGTGCGGTCTCCACGGGCACGCACGGCACCGGGCTGGGGTTCGGCGGGATCAGTACGCAGCTCACCGGCCTTACTCTGGTTAACGGGCTCGGAGACATCCTCAACTGCTCAGCCACGGAGAACGCCGAACTGTTCCGCGCCGCGCAGTTGGGCCTGGGTGCCCTCGGAATTATTGTCACCCTGACGTTGCAATGCGTTCCGGCTTTCCGGCTGCACGCAGTGGAACGGCGCGAAGGCCTGGCCGATGTACTGGACGGCTTTGCGGACAGGGTCCGTGAAGAGGACCATTTTGAGTTCTATTGGTTCCCCCACACCGCTGCTGCCCTCACCAAGACAAACACACGCCGTGGACTGGCTTCGCCTGACCACCGGAGCGGCAAGGGTGCGCGCCCGCTGTCCCCCGCCCGGAGGTTCGTGGACGACCAATTGATGTCCAACGTTGTCTTCGACGGACTGAACCGCGTCCTGGCGCATGGACCTGCGCTTATCCCCGCGGCCAACCGGATTGTCAGCGGCATGACGGGGCAGCGCGAGTTTACGGATCTCTCACACAGGGTCTTCGCCACCGTCCGTACCGTCCGGTTCCGGGAAATGGAGTTCGCGGTTCCGCTGGAGGCTGTGCCCTCGGTCCTGCTCGAGCTTGACGCCATGATCGAACGCCGGCGGCTGAATATTTCCTTCCCCGTGGAGGTACGGTGCGCGGCCGCCGACAACATTCCGCTCTCCACCGCCTTCGGGCGCGAGACCGGGTACATCGCGATTCACAGCCACGTCGCCGCACCCTTTCTGGAGTACTTCCGTGAGGCCCAGGAAATATTCAGATCCCACATAGGACGACCCCATTGGGGAAAGTGGCATTTCATGGATTACTCAATGTTCAGCGAGGTCTATCCAGAGCTCGAAAAGTTCTGTAGTCTTCGAGACGTTGTTGATCCGACATTGGTGTTTCAGAACACCTACCTGGATCAGATACTGCGTCCGCACCCACTGGGTACCGGAACGCGTGCAGAGTGAAGATGCCTGCACTTCGAATCATTCGAGGAGGAGCACTGTAGTGTCGAGCATGCCTTTTTGCGGCGGAACCGAGCAGACCACCACAGTGATCATCGGAACCGGCCTCTCCGGCCTCGCCGTTGCGGCGGAGCTCAGCCGGCGGGGCGTGGACTCCATCATCGTGGATGGGCTGGACATCCTGGGCGCCGGACAACCGGCAAACACTGCTTCGCTGCAGCGCTGCGATGCAGCCGACTCCGCCACTCTTCAGGAGCGGAACGAGATCCTCCGGCACCTGCGCAACTACGCGGCCAGCCACCACCTGGACGTCCGGAACACCACACGCGCCGTACAGCTGGACATGGTGGCCGCCGGCATGGCCGACTCCCCCATGCGCAGGTGGGCGGTACACACCCCCACCGGAGTGCTGCTGGCGGACCACATCGTGCTGACGCGCTGCGCGCACAGCCAGTTGCGCCGCATGCTCAGCGAACTCGGCATCACCGTGGGCCAGAATCTGGTTGTCGCGATGCGTGCAATCGGCATCTATCTGGTGGGAGTGGGCGAACTCATCACGCCCACCCCCAAGGAAGTCCTTCGCCAGGCCAAGACCGTTGGCAAGGCCATCTCAGCCAAGGTTCACCCGGAAAAGATTCAGTCCATCCTGACCGGAAGCTTCGCCGCCCTGCCGGCCCCGGCCTGAGCAAACGCAGCCTGAGCAGACCAGTCCCCCAGCAGCCCGGCCTGAGTCAACGCAGCCCAGCAGCCCAGCGTCAGTCTTGCGGACGGCGGGCGGCTGTCCCGGCGTCGTCGTCCGTTTCCGGGTTACCGCCGAGGGATTCTTCATCCCCGGCGTCGCGGCCCGGCGCGAGGCGCCGCTTCGCAGTGACGGCGAGTACCACCAGCAGCCCGAGGGCGACGGCGGCAAAAATCACCAGGCTCCAGGGGAACGGCTGCGAAGCGTCCGGCGCCTTGTCCGGCGCAGCAGTGGTGCCCGGCTGGGCGGTGCCTGCGCCGGGAACGGAAGCTGCCGGCGTCGAACCGGCGGCCCCGGCCGTGGCCGTGAACTTGAAGTTTCCCTCGATGGGATGCGAATCGGAGCTCACCACCCGCCAGGTCACCGTGTACTCCCCCGCCGGCGCGCCGTCCCTGAGCTTCTGCGAAGCCACGTTGTCCACGATCTCCACATTGCCGTCGGCCCAGTCCGTTCCGGCAGAATCGCTGACTCGGACCTGCGCACCGAGCCCCAGCGGATTCTTGCTGAACGTGACGGACACCTTATCCGGCGGGGTAGCAACAGTGACGCCCTCTGCTGGGCTGCTCGATTCGGCGGCATCGTGCGCGGAAGCCGGCCCGGCGGCAAGAAGCATGGCGGCAAGAACGAGCGTGCCAAGAACGGCGCTCAGCAGCTGGCGGATGGAACGCATGAGTGGACTGCTCCCTTGTGTTGGCTTCCTTAAAGACTAGGCGATTGTGCGGGCTGGCCGCGGCGGCGCCTAATAGGATTCAACTAACCCATGAACCCCGGAGGACTAATGCTTAAGCAAGGATCTGCGCTGGACCGATATTTCAGGATTTCGGAACGGGGGTCCAACGTGTCCCGGGAGATCCGCGGCGGCTTCGCCACGTTCTTTGCCATGAGCTACATCGTGGTGCTGAACCCGCTGATCCTCTCCGGCGCGGACTCCAGCGGCGCCACGCTCGGCTTTGCGGCTGTGGCCGCCGTCACCGCGTTCGTTGCGGGCATCCTCACCATCCTGATGGGCGCCTGGGCCAGGCATCCGTTCGCTCTGGCTACAGGACTGGGCGTCAACGCCTTTGTGGCTGTCACGGTGTCCACCAACCCGGGCCTGACCTGGCCGGACATGATGGGCTTGGTCATGCTGTCCGGTGTGACCATGCTGATCCTTGTGCTCACCGGCTTCCGAACTGCCGTGTTCCGAGCCGTGCCCGACGGACTGAAGACCGCCATTGTGGTGGGTATCGGCCTGTTCATCGCGCTGATCGGCCTGGTCAACGCCGGCTTTGTCCGGCGCATCCCTGACGTTGCCGGCACCACGGTCCCTGTGGGTCTGGGCTTCGACGGCAAGCTCCTGGGCTGGCCCACTCTGGTATTCGTTTTTGGCCTCATCCTTACCATCGCCCTCGTGGTCCGAAAGGTCAGGGGTGCCATCCTGATCGGCATTGTGGCCTCGACCGTGCTGGCCGTGATCCTTGAGTTCACGCTCCACATCGGCCCCAGCTTTGACGGCAAGGTCTCCAACCCGCAGGGCTGGTCGCTGGTGGCCCCCACGTTTTCGGAGTGGGCCGCACCGGATCTCTCGCTGATCGGCAAGGCGAATCCCTTAGGCGCGTTTGAACACCTGGGCGTGGTGGCCGCCACGCTGCTGGCGTTCGTGATCCTGCTCAGCATCTTCTTCGACGCCATGGGCACCATGGTGGGCCTGGCCAACGAGGCCGGCACCATTGACAAGGACGGCAACATCCCGGACGTGGACCGCGTGCTCCAGGTGGACGCTCTGGGCGCGATCATCGGCGGCGGCGCGTCCGTGTCCTCCAACCAGATCTACGTGGAATCCGGCGCGGGCATCGGCGAAGGTGCCCGGACCGGTCTGGCGTCGATTGTCACCGGGCTGCTGTTCCTGGTGGCCATGTTCTTCACCCCGCTCATCAACCTCGTCCCGTTCGAGGCCGTGGCCCCCGCGCTGGTGGTGGTGGGCTTCATGATGGTGTCCCAGGTGGGCAAGATCGACTGGCAGGACTGGGGCATCGCCATCCCGGCCTTCCTCACGTTCGCCCTGATGCCGTTCACATACTCGATCGCCAACGGCCTGGGCTCCGGGTTCATCGCCTACGTCCTGATCCGCACCTTCCAGGGCAGGGTACGGGACGTCCACCCGCTCATGTGGGCCGTCGCCGCGGCATTCCTGGTGTTCTTCGCGGTGGGCCCGATCGAAGCCGCGCTCGGGATGAAGTAGGGACTGCCGCTTCCGCCGAGGTGAGCCTTCGGCTGTTTCCGGGATGCCAGACAGTCCGACGGCGACGCTGCTGGCTTTCGCGCTGCCGCTGCGGTGAGCTTGGAGCATGGCTATTACTGCGCTCACCGTCGATGTCCCGCCGCAGCCCTGGACAGGCCGTTTCGACGGCGGTGGCGCTGAGCACCGCCGCTGGTGGCAGGCGGTCGCCCCGTACCCGCCCGCGCAGGCCGCGCCTTCTGCCTCCGGGGCTTCCCGGGCTTCTGCGGCCTCCGCGGCTTCCGCGGTTTCCCGCCCGGCGATGATTCTGGGCTTTGCGAGCGACGAGGGCGTGCGCCGGAACAAGGGCCGCGTGGGCGCTGCTGCTGCACCGGCTGCCATCCGGGCTGCGCTGGGACCGCTCGCCTTCCACCTGGACCGGCACGTGTCCGACGCCGGCGATGTGGCGGTGGCGGACGGCGCACTTGAGGCCGGCCAGGCCCGCGCGGGGCTGGCGGTTTCGGCAATGCTCGACGCCGGGAACCTCACCGTTGTTCTGGGCGGCGGGCACGAGACCGCGTTCGCCAGCTACCTGGGGGTGGCCGGATCCGCGACTGTCCGGGCCGGCCGGCGGCTGGGTGTACTCAACCTCGATGCCCACTTTGATCTGCGCGACGAACCCGTTCCGAGCTCCGGCACGCCGTTCCTCCAGATGGCCCGCGCGGAAGCCGCCGCCGGGCGTGAACTGAAGTACGCCGTCGTCGGGATTTCAGAACCGAACAACACAAAGGCCCTGTTCAACACCGCTGACCGGTTGGGCGTGAAGTACCTGCTGGACGAGGACTGCACGGCTGATTCCGCGCAGGCGTTTGTTGCCGAGTTCCTGGCTGACATTGAGGTGCTGTACCTGACCATCGATCTGGACGTGCTGCCGGCGTCAGTGGCTCCCGGAGTAAGTGCCCCGGCCGCATATGGCGTGCCGTTTCCGGTGATCAGCGCGGTGTGCCGGCAGGTGGCTGCAAGCGGGAAACTGCTGCACCTGGACGTGGCCGAGCTGAACCCGGAGTTCGACATCGACGGCCGCACCGCCAGGGTGGCCGCGCGGCTGGTGAACACGCTGCTGGGGTAGTGCCGGGCGGGCTTCCTGATGCTCTAGACACCAGTCATCTGACATTTATGGCTCCAGAGTTTAGAATAGTCTCCGCCCATCAGGCACGAACCACAGGAAGTACAGCATATGAGCACCGCTACACTCGAGCGCTTCACCGCCTCGTCGTCCTCTTTCGAGCCCGCAGATTCCCGGGCCATCCACCTGCAGTTTTCCAGCGCGCTTGAGATTCACGACGGCCTGGACAACGCAGTTGCCGCCCTCATCGAGACTGCTGCTTTGGAAGCAAGCTGCGGCATCCTGGTGACACGCCACGAGCCCGGCCAGTACTCGGTAGCCCTGGACCAGTCAGTCCCCTTCGGCAAGATCTACGAAGACATCGCAGCCTGAATCTCCGGCGGCAAAGCTAACTCCGCAAACCAAAAAACCGGGGCTCGTTCGCCATTCCGCACCTTGATGGTTGGGAATCGCGAACAAGCCCCGGTTTTCAGGTCTCGACAGGCTCGACCAGCGGTCCAGGCCCGACCAGCCTGCGCCTAGGCCCGGCGGACCTGCACGCCGTCGGACTTCATGAAGAGCTGGGCTTCAGACGGGCCAGTGGGCACGAGCCACAAAACGTTGCCGCTCCGTGAAACTTCCTCCACCTCGCCCGCAGCCACCACATGCGCGTGCTTGAGAATTTCGACCCGCTCGCCGGCTTTCAGCGATCCCCAGTCGGAAACCGTGCCGGCGTGCGCCATGCGCCTGGACAGAACTGCCCCGCGTGCTTTCATTGAACTTCTACCCCTTTGTGGACGTTCGTTGTGTCACAGCTTCGTTGATGTGACTTTCAATACACCTTCATTTCTACTACACTTCCGCGCCCCCGACGGACGTGTTGCCACATATTTCGGGGGCGCCGTGAAATGTTCATTCCTACTGCACTTTGTTCACCCTCAGGCAAGAATCCCGACGGCGGATTCGGCGGCCGCGCGGATCTCACCTGAGGCAACCAGACGGTCAGCCGCTTCCAGTTCCGGCGACAGGAACCTGTCCGCACCGGGACCGTCCACCACGCTGCGGAGCGCCGCGATCACGGCAGCACCTGCGGGGCCCGGCGTGAGGTCCCCGCCGGACATCTGGGTGCGCATATCGATGGCCCGCGCCGACGTCACCAGCTCCACGGCCAGGACGCGGCGCAGGTTCTCCACTGAGCGGCGCAGCTTGCGCGCAGCATGCCACCCCATGGACACGTGGTCCTCCTGCATGGCGGAGCTCGGGATGGAGTCCACTGACGCGGGAACAGCCAGCCGCTTGTTGTCCGAGACCAGACCGGCCTGCGTGTACTGGGCGATCATCAAGCCGGAATCCACGCCCGGATCAGCTGCAAGGAATGCCGGCAGCCCATGCGAACGCGCAGGGTCCAGCATGCGGTCCGTGCGGCGCTCGGCGATGGAGCTCAGGTCCGCCACAACGATGGCCAGGAAGTCCAGCACGTAAGCCACCGGGGCGCCATGGAAGTTTCCGTTGGAGGAAACGCGGCCGTCCGGGAGCACCACCGGGTTGTCGATGGCAGCGGCCAGCTCGCGGGAAGCCACCAGGGCGGCGTGGTCCACGGTGTCCCGGACTGCGCCGGCAACCTGGGGCGCGCAGCGCAGCGAGTACGCATCCTGGACCTTGGTGTCGTTGATGCGGTGCGAGGCCACAATCGGCGAATCTGACAGAACGCGCAGCATGTTGTCCGCGCTGGCGGCCTGGCCCGGGTGCGGACGGAGTGCCGCGTGCAGCTCCGGCAGGAACACCTGATCCGTGCCGAGCAGCGCCTCAACGCTCAGCGCGGCGGTGATATCCGCCGTCGTAAGTAATTGCCGGATGTCGGCGATGGCCATCAGCAGCATGCCCAGCATGCCCTCGGTGCCGTTGACCAGCGCGAGGCCTTCCTTCTCGGCGAGGGTGACGGGCTCGATCCCGTGCTCGGCAAGGAGCTCCGCGACGGGGCGGCCGTCCTTGGTTCCGTAGAGCACGCCGTCAGGGCCGGCGGCTTCGCCTTCACCCATCAGTACCAGGGCGCAGTGCGACAGCGGTGCGAGGTCGCCGGAGCAGCCCAGCGAGCCGAACTCGCGGACCACGGGCGTGATGCCGGCGTTGAGCACATCCACCATGGTCTGCAGCACAACCGGACGGACGCCCGTGCGGCCGGACGCGAGGGTCTTGGCGCGCAGGAACATGATGCAGCGGACCACCTCGCGTTCCACTGCCGGGCCCATGCCGGCGGCGTGGCTGCGGATCAGCGATTTCTGCAGCTGGGTGCGGAGCTCGTTGGGGATGTGCCGGTTGGCGAGGGCGCCGAAGCCCGTGGAGATGCCGTAGGCGGGAACCTCGCTGTGCGCGAGATCGTCGATGTGGGCGCGGACCTTGGCGACGGTGTCCAGTGCTTGCTGGGAAATGGTCACCTTGGCGTCGTGGCGCGCGACGGCGACAACGTCCTCGGGGGTGACGCCGCTGGAACCGAGGGTGACGGTCAGCGCGGCCTGTGTTGCTGTGGTTGTCATGGGGAGTTCCTAGTTCTTTGCTTCGGCGGATTCGGCGGGGGCCGTTTCCGTCATGGGGATGCGGACGCCGCGTTCCTTGGCGACCTCGACGGCGCGGTCGTAGCCGGCGTCGGCGTGGCGGATGACGCCCATGCCGGGATCGTTGGTCAGGAGCCGTTCAAGCTTCTGGGCTGCGAGGTCGGTGCCGTCGGCCACGGAGACCTGGCCGGCGTGGATGGAGCGGCCGATCCCGACGCCGCCGCCGTGGTGGATGGAGACCCAGGTGGCGCCGGAGGCAGTGTTGAGCAGGGCGTTGAGCAGCGGCCAGTCGGCGATCGCGTCGGAGCCGTCGGCCATCGCCTCGGTCTCCCGGTACGGGGAGGCCACGGAACCGGAGTCCAGGTGGTCGCGGCCGATCACGATCGGGGCCTTGACCTTGCCGTCCCTGACCAGCTCATTGAAGAGCAGCCCGGCCTTGGCGCGGTCGCCGTAGCCCAGCCAGCAGATGCGGGCCGGCAGGCCCTCGAACTCAACCCGTTCCTGCGCCGCGTCGATCCAGCGGTGCAGGTGCTTGTTCTCGGGGAAGAGTTCCTTGATGGCCCTGTCCGTGACGGCGATGTCCTCCGGGTCGCCGGAGAGCGCCACCCAGCGGAACGGGCCGAGGCCCTCGCAGAACAGCGGGCGGATGTAGGCCGGGACGAAGCCGGGGAATTCGAAGGCGCGGTTGTAGCCGCCTTTGCGGGCCTCGTCGCGGATGGAGTTCCCGTAATCGAAGACCTCGGCGCCGGCGTCCTGGAATTCCACCATCGCCTGCACGTGCCGGGCCATGGAGGCCTGGGCCTTCTTGGTGAAGCCTTCCGGGTCAGCCGTGGCCTCGCGGTGCCATTCCGCCACGGAGATGCCTTCGGGGAGGTAGCTCAGCGGATCGTGGGCGCTGGTCTGGTCCGTGACGATGTCCACGGTGAACTCGCCGGCGTTGTGGCGGCGCAGGATCTCCGGGAACACCTCTGCGGCGTTGCCGACGTAGCCCACCGACCAGCCGCGGCGCTCTTCCTTGGCTTTGAGGACCTTGGCGATGGCGGTGTCGAGGTCCGTCTCCACCTCGTCGAGGTAGCGCTTGCCGGCGCGGCGGCGCAGGTGACTTTCGTCGACGTCGACAATCAGGCACGCACCGTCGTTGAGCGTGACGGCGAGCGGCTGGGCCCCGCCCATCCCGCCGCAGCCGCCGGTGAGGGTCAGGGTCCCGGCTAGCGTGCCGTCCTCGTCCCCGGTGAGCTTTCGGGCGATCGCCGCGAACGTTTCGAAGGTGCCCTGCAGGATGCCCTGGGTGCCGATGTAGATCCAGGACCCGGCCGTCATCTGGCCGTACATCATGAGGCCCTCGGCCTCGAGCCGGCGGAACTCGGGCCAGTTGGCCCAGTCCCCGACGAGGTTGGAGTTGGCCAGCAGCACGCGCGGCGCCCACTCGTTGGTGCGGAACACGCCGACCGGCTTGCCGGACTGGACCAGGAGGGTCTCGTCCTTCTCCATGGTTTCCAGCGTGCGGGTGATCGCATCGAACGCCGCCCAGCTGCGGACGGCGCGGCCGGTGCCGCCGTAGACCACCAGGTCGTCCGGGCGCTCGGCGACCTCGGGGTCCAGGTTGTTCATGAGCATGCGCAGCGGGGCTTCCGTCTGCCAGCTCTTGGCAGTCAACTCGGTACCGCGGGCTGCTTTGACCGGGCGGGCACCGGTGGTGAAATCGGCGGGTGCCATGGTGGCTCCTTTGTGTCTCAGGGTGGGTTTCGGGAGAAGTGCGTCTTTATCAACTAAAGCCTGTCCAGCGCGGGGCCGACAGGGGTTTGGAACGGGTACTGTCCGGTATTCCAGACCAAGCAGTGCCCCCCTCCCCCGCCGTTGCTCTATCACTTGTGGTCCCTAAAACCTGCCGATGGGAACCATAAGTGATAGAGCAACGAGGGGGTAGCGCGCGGGTGGTTAGAGCGCAGGGCGGCCGTGGATGCGGACCGAGAGTTCGTCCGCGACCTTCTGGACGCGGGCGGCGAGCGCCGGCCATTGGTCCGCCGGCAGTTTGTCCTCCAGGAAGGTCACGGCGACTGCCGCCGTCGGCCATCCCACGTGATCCGTAACGGCGGCGGCGATCGAGCCGAAGCCGGGCGTCACCTCACCGTGTTCCGTGGCGTAGCCGCGCTGCCGGACCTGGTCCAGGTGCGAGGACAGCGAGGAGTACTTCATGATGGCGCCCTCCACCTCGTGCCGGGCGCTGAAGGCGGCCGCGTTCGGGTACAGCGCGCGGACCTGCGACTTCGGCAGCGCGGCGAGAATGGCGCGGCCGCTGGCGGTGAGGTGGCTGGGCAGCCGGACGCCGACGTCGGTCACGAGGGACGGCCGGTGCTTGGCGCGCTCTTCCACAATGTAGAGCACATCGCGGCCGTGGAGCACCGCCAGATGCGCGCTCTCCCCCAGCACGTCCACCAGCGACGCGAGCATGGGCCGGCCCAGCCGGGACAGCGGCTCCTGGCGCGAGTACGCGGAACTGAGCTCGAATGCGCTGATCCCCAGCCCGTAGCGCTGCTCCTCGTGCAGGTGCATCACAAAGCCGTTCGCTTCCATCACTCCCAGCAGGTGGTAAACGCTGGAACGCGGCAGCCCCAGTGCGGTGGCAATGTTCGACGCCGCCATGGGCCCGCGCTTGGAGGCCAGCAGTTTCAGGATACGCAAGGTGTTTTCGGCCGCCGGAACCTTTGACGTCACCTTTGACGCCGCCGTCTCCTTCGGCACTGCCGTGCCAGCTGTTGTGGTCGCTGGCGCTGTGGCCACGGCCGGGGCTGCGATGTTGCCTGCCATCTGTCCTCCGTCGGTTTGATCCCGCCACGTTGCCGGTGTCCGGGATACCGTACTTAATCATGCGCCCGGACTGCCTGGCCCGAAAAGCCATCAGAGCACACGACTGTCCGGAATACCAGACAATGGATAGTTGGTGTCCGGGGTTTTGCTCTTGCAATGGGCGATCTGTCGAATCTATGGTCGGCCTGACCGGGAAGAACAGACTCAGAGAGAGAAGGCAGGCTGGCCATGGCGAAGCTGATTTACGCAGGCATCACGTCGCTCGACGGCTACGTGGCGGACCGGGACGGCAAGTTCGACTGGAGCGAACCGGACGAGGAGGTGCACACCTTCGTCAACGAGCTGGAGCGGCCGGTGGGCACCTACCTCTACGGGCGCCGGATGTACGAAGTGATGCGGGCCTGGGAAAGACTCGACGTCACGGAACTGCCTCCCTTTGTCCGGGACTTCGCGGAGCTCTGGCGCGCAGCTGAAAAGATCGTCTACTCCCGGAGTTTGGAGAAGGTATCCAGCGCCAGAACGCGGATCGAGCGGGACTTCGATGCCGAAGCGGTCCGGCAGCTTAAAGAGACGGCGGGACGCGACATCACTGTGGGCGGCCCTCATTTGGCCGCCCAGGCATTTAAGGCCGGGCTGGTCGACGAGTGCCACCTGTTCGTCTCGCCTGTGGTTGTGGGCGGCGGCAATCGCTTTCTACCCGACGATGTCCATTGGGACCTTGAGCTGCTGGACGAGCGCCGTTTCGGCAACGGAGTGGTCCACCTCCGCTACCGGACAGCCAGCACAGTGCTCCGGTATAGTGCGCGCTATGGATGACAAAGCGATTCTGCTCCGGTACCTCCGCACCCGGCGGGAAAGCCTTCTGGGTAAACTCGAGGGGCTGGGCGAGTACGACGCCCGCAGGCCGCTGACGCCCACCGGAACCAACCTCCTGGGCCTCGTCAAGCACGTGGCGAGCGTGGAGTTGGGGTACTTCGGCGAAGTTTTCGGCCGGCCAAGCGGCCGGGACCTGCCTTGGATGGCGGATGACGCGGAGCCGGATGCGGACATGTGGGCGGCACCTGAAGAAACCCGCCAGGACATCGTTGAACTGCACCGCTTCTCGGGCGCCCACAGCGATGCAACCGTCGAGGCACTTCCGCTCGACGCCCCCGGGGAAGTGCCGTGGTGGCCGGAGGAACGCCGTCACGTGACCCTCCACCAGATCCTGGTTCACTTGTGCGTCGAAACGGCCCAGCACCTGGGGCATGCAGACATTCTCCGCGAACTCATTGACGGAAGGGCCGGGCAGGGCCCCGGTGACCCCAATCTGTCCCCTCGGAGCCCTGAGGAATGGGCCATGCACCGTGCCCGAATTGAGGCGGCTGCGCGCGAGGCGGCATCGCAGCAGGACCGGCCGCAACCGGCCCATGGCCTCACACGCTGACTACGACCTTGCCGTGCGCCCGGCCTTCGTGCACGTACTGGATGGCCGCGGCGGCGTCACCCAGGGAGTAGGTCTTATCGATAACCGGCCTGACCGTGCCGGCTTCGATGAGCTGCGTCAGGTATGCAAGGTCCTCCCTGCGCTCCACCGAAATCAGCCCGCACAGTTTCTGGCCCACGAAAAGCGACAGCATCGCGGCGCGCAGCAGTCGCTCAATCCCGCCGAACCACCGCCCGCCCACCTCGCCGCCGACGATGACCAGCGTCCCCTTAGGCGTCAGCGCGTGCCGGAGCCGTGTCAGTGAACGGTTCCCCGCTGTGTCCAAGATGAGGTCATAGCGCACCCCCTTCTCCGCGAAGTCATCCCGTGTGTAGTCAATGACGGAGTCCGCGCCGATCGAACTGACAAGCTCCACCTTGCTAGTGCTGCACACGCCGGTCACCTCTGCACCGAAAGCCTTCGCCAGCTGCACGGCGAAAGCGCCCACTCCTCCCGCCGCGCCGATGACCAGAACCTTCTGCCCGGGTTGAACAGCCCCGCAGTCGCGAAGTCCCTGAAGTGCGGTGACGGCGGAGATGGGCACCGCCGCGGCCTGCTCGAAGGTGAGGTTCGCCGGCTTCGGCACCAGCTTGTCCTCCCGGGCGCAGACGTACTCGGCGAAGGAACCTTCGCAGGTTCCAAACACCTCGTCGCCCGCCCGAAACTGCGTCACGTTCCCGCCGACCGACTCCACACGCCCGGCCACGTCCCTGCCACGGATGCGGCTTTTGGGCTTCTTCAGCCCGAAGCCGACAAGGCGCGTGAGGTAGGGCAGACCCGCCATCAGATGCCAGACACCCTGATCGACGCCCGCCGCGCAGACGCTGATGAGCACGTCGTTGTCGCCTACCGCTGGCTTCTCGATGTCACGGAGCTCCAACACATCTTCAGAGCCGTAAACGTCCTGGACGATCGCTTTCATGATGGTTCTCCTTGGCTGTCTAGCTGTCCGGGTACTGGAATACGTCGTCGAGGGGCACGCTGAGCACGCGGGCGATTTGGAATGCCATCTCAAGGGAAGGCGAGTAGCGCCCCTGCTCGATGGCGATGATTGTCTGCCGGGTGACGCCGATTCGCTCAGCGAGGTCCGCCTGCGTCATCTCGCCCCGCGCGAATCGGAGCCGTCGGATCGCATTCGTGACTTTGGTCGGCTTCACCATGGCTGGAAACCTCGACGGTAGGCGACGATCTTTGCCACAGATCCGAGAATCGCGGACAAGACGAAGGCCAGGTAAATCACGTTGGCGATCCAGAAATAGTCGAGTTCAACCATCGCCATCACCAGGGCCGACACGCCCCCGATCACCACGAATGACTGGCCGATATATTCGCCGAACCGGTAGATCTCCTTGTCGCGCTGATCCTTCTTGCCGGCGTCCTTGGGCGAGGCGATCCCGGTCACGATGTGGAGCACAATGGATGCCGCAATCGAGGCACCGACGGTCCACAGCAGCGGCGCCGCATACGGAACCTCGGCCAGCGGCATGTTGCCGGCCTGCCCAAGAACGATGATCAGATAGGCGGCGTACGAACCAACGGCGAGCACCCCCATGATCCACGCGCTCTTCTCTTCGGATGACATTTTTCCACCCCCATGTAAAACAAAGCTGACATCCCAAAAGTAAAGTATAACTGACATGATGTCAAGAGATTTCGACTTCTGCACGCCCTGGGCAGTCTGAAATGAAAGACACCAATCCCCCGTGAGTCCCATCATAGGCGGCCCAAAAGTGATGTGCTGGTTGGCGATCCCCCTCCCAGTGACGAGAAGGTATTCGTATGCAGCAAGCACCACCGGCCCCGAAGGCACAGACGGGCCCCGCATCCACCAGCGCGGTCAGCGCCGCCGTCGGAAGCGTCCTCAGCCGCGGGCTCAACGTCCGTCACATCCGGTTTATGGCACTGGGCTCGGCGATCGGAACCGGCCTGTTCTACGGTTCCGCTTCGGCAATCCAGAAGGCCGGCCCTTCGGTGCTGTTCGCCTACATGATCGGCGGCGCGGCTGTGTTCATGGTGATGCGGGCGCTGGGCGAAATGGCCGTCCGGCACCCCGTGTCCGGCTCGTTCGGCCAGTACGCGAGCCGTTACCTTGGCCCGTTCGCTGGTTTTGTGACGGGCTGGACCTACGTCTTCGAGATGGCGATTGTGGCCATCGCGGACGTCACCGCATTCAGCATCTACATGGGCTTCTGGTTCCCCGACGTCGATCGCTGGATCTGGGTGCTCGCCATCATCTTCTTCCTGGCCGCCCTGAACCTGCTCAGCGTGAAGGTCTTCGGCGAGCTGGAGTTCTGGTTCTCGCTGATCAAAGTGGTGGCCATCATCGCCATGATCGTGGGCGGCGCAGCCATCATCGTGTTCGGCTTCCAGGCCGGCGGCTCCACCGTGGCACCGGGCCTCGGCAACCTCGTGGAGCACGGCGGGATGTTCCCCAACGGGTTCGAGGGGCTCCTGGCCGCGTTCGCCGTCGTGATGTTTGCCTTTGGCGGGATCGAAACCATCGGCATCACCGCCGGCGAGGCCGCGGATCCCAAAAAAGTGATCCCGCAAGCAGTCAATACAGTGCCTGTGCGCGTGCTGCTGTTCTACGTACTGACCCTCGGCGTACTCATGAGCCTCTTCCCATGGAACGAGATCGGCAGCAACGGCAGCCCGTTCGTGCAGATCTTCAGCGGCCTGGGCATCCCGGCCGCCCCGCATATCCTCAACGCCGTGGTGATCACGGCCGCGCTCTCAGCCATCAACAGCGACATCTTCGGCGCAGGCCGGATCCTGTTCGGTCTGGCCAAACAGGGGCATGCGCCGGCCAGCTTCGGCAAGGTCTCCCGGCACGGCGTCCCGTGGATGACCGTGGTGATGATGGGCGGCATCCTGCTGGTGGGTGTGGTGCTGAACGCACTGATTCCGGAAGACGTGTTCGTATTGATCGCCTCGATCGCCACCTTCGCCACGGTGTGGGTCTGGGTGATGATCCTGGCGTCCCACGTGGCGATGAAACGGGAGATTGCCCGCAAGGACCTGCCGGCGTCGGAATTCCCGTCCCCGTGGTGGCCCGCCGCCTCGGTGCTGACCATCGGTTTCATGGCGATGGTCATTGTGATCCTGGGCGTCTTCGAGGACACCCGCATCGCGCTTTATGTGGGCGCCGTCTGGCTAGGCCTGCTGCTGCTCGCCTACAGTCTTTGGGTCAAAGGGAACGGACGACGCCGGGCGGAACTGGTGGACGAAACCTCACCGCTGCCGGTGGTCGAGACGGGCACGCTGACCCTCACGGGCAACAAAACGTAGCCGGCAGCCCTTCTGCCGGGACGCCCTGTGGGATAAATTGGGCCCTACTATTCGGTGTCCGGCGGGAGTATACGATGGCAGCGAACCCCAAGGGCTTGAGGCACTCCACGGGCCAGTCCCTCGCCGCCCTCGGGATTGTTGCGGCGACCCTGTTCGCCGCAACAGCGTGCACGGCAGTAGACCCGCCCGCTCCCACGTCGTCGGCCACCGGCACGGCTGCCGCATCCGTCCTGGTACACCCCGACAAAGCCAAATTGCAGGAAACCTTCCAGAGCACGGCCAAGGATCTGCTCGTCCCGGGCGCCGTGATGCTGCTGCGGACCCCGCAGGGCGACGTCACCTTCACCTACGGCGTGACGAGCGCAGGCGGAACCACCCCGGTATCGCTGGACGACCACATCAGGATCGGTTCCATCACGAAAACGTGGACGGGGACAGTCATCCTGCAGCTCGCGCAGGAAGGCAAGATCAAACTGGACGACCCCGTGTCGAAGTACCGTCGGGACGTCCCCAACGGCGACAAAATCACCATCGAGCAGCTGCTCACCATGCGGAGCGGAATTTACAACTACTCGGAGTCGTACGAACTCAGCCGCGCCTTGGACACCACGCCGAAACGGGTGTGGACGCAGGAGGAACTTCTCGGAATCGCACTGCCCCTGCCTGTGTATTTTCCCCCGGGCGAGGGGTTCCACTACTCGAACACGAACACCGTGCTTCTCGGGCTAATTGCGGAGAAGCTGGACGGCAAGCCGCTGGGTCGGATTATCGAGGACCGGATACTCGGGCCGCTCGGACTGAGTCAGTCATCGTTCCCGAGATCGGACTCGTCCGATCTTCCGGCGCCGTATTCACGGGGCTACATGTATATGGACAACCTGCTCACGCTTGCGACGACGAAGCTCCCGGCAGACCTGATCGCCAAGGCCCAGGACGGATCCCTGAAACCCAATGATTACACCAACGCGAACCCGTCCTGGACGTGGGCGGCCGGCCAAGGCATCTCCACCGCCGGTGACCTGGCCACCTTGGCCGAGGCCCTCACTGATGGCAAACTGCTCAATGCCGAGCTGCAAAAGCTTCGGATGGACAGCCTAAAGCCTGTCGATCCGGACAACCCGGACGCGGCGCTGTATGGCATGGCGCTGGCCAAATTCGGCAATCTGTACGGTCACACCGGTGAGCTGCCCGGCTACAACTCGTTCATGGGCAGGGACCCACTGAACAAAATAACGCTGGTGGTCTGGACGAACCTCGCGCCCTCGGCAGACGGCCGCGACCCAGCGGCGACGATCGCCAAGTCACTGATCAGCGACCTCTACGCCCCGGAAAGCGTCCCACTGCCAACGCCGGCAAAGTAGGGGCGGCGGGCAGATGGCGGCAGTTGCGCTATCACTTTTGGCTGCCAAAACAGGTAAATAGGAACCAAAGGTGATAGCGCGACGGACGAACTACCGGGCGGACCAGCCGCCGTCCATCGTGTAGCTGGCGCCTGTGACCATTCCGGCTTGATCGGAGGCCAGCCAGTCCACGAGCGACGCAACTTCCTCAGGCTCCACAAGCCGCTTCACGGCAGACTCCGTGAGCATCACCTTGGCCAGCACCTCGGACTCGGGGATGCCGTGAACCAGTGCCTGATCGGCGATCTGCTTCTCCACGAGCGGTGTCCGGACGTAGCCGGGGTTGATGCAGTTGGAGGTGACTCCGTGCTCCCCGCCTTCCAGCGCCGTCACCTTGCTCAGCCCTTCCAGTCCGTGCTTGGCGGATACGTACGCGCTTTTGAAAGGTGAGGCGCGGATCCCGTGTACGGATGAGACGTTGATGATCCTGCCGAACCCATTGGCGTACATATGGGGAAGGGCCGCACGGATCAGCAGGAACGGGGCCTCCAGCATTAGGGCGATGATCCGGCGGAAGTCCGCCGGATCGAAGTCCTCGATGGGGCTGATGCGCTGGATCCCGGCGTTGTTCACCAGGATGTCGCAGTCCAGGCTCAGGGCGCCCAGGGCGTCGACGTCCAGCAGGTCCACGGCCCAGGCCGTGCCGCCCACTTCGTCGGCTAGGGCGGAGGCGCCGGCCTCATCGACGTCGGCAACCACCACCTTTGCGCCGCGGGCCGCGAGTCCCCGGACACAGGCCGCGCCGATCCCGCTG
The DNA here is from genome assembly GCA_039636785.1 of Micrococcaceae bacterium Sec5.7. Classification (NCBI taxonomy): domain Bacteria; kingdom Bacillati; phylum Actinomycetota; class Actinomycetes; order Micrococcales; family Micrococcaceae; species Micrococcaceae bacterium Sec5.7. Next base: position 1,257,624 of record CP144169.1, read on the forward strand.
GCGCCGCCTGTCACCACGGCCTTACGTCCGATCAAACTGTTTTCCATAGCAATCCCGATTCCCATACCCTGCGCCCCGCTAGTTCCATACTCCGGCCGCGGCTGCCGGCAGCTCTGCTGCTGACGGCCGCGGTGCCTGCTTCAGCAGCTCAGCGCGAGCCCGCGGGGACGAGTCCTTCGCGTTCGGCGTCGGCCTTGTCCACGTCTTCCAGCGCGATGCCCATGGTTTCCTTCAGGCTCAGCACCGCCACCGTGGTGATGGCGCAGGCCACCAGCAGGTAGACGGCCGTGGGCAGCCACGATCCGGTGTCCTTGAGCCACTGGGTGGCCAGGAGCGGCGCCAGCGAACCGGCGAAGATGGACGTGACCTGCGAACCCAGCGAAACCCCTGAGTAGCGCATCCGGGTGGGGAAGAGCTCGGACATGATGGCGGGCTGGCCCGCGTACATAAAGGCGTGCAGGCAGAGTCCGATTGTCACGGCGAGGACGATCATCACGGGGTTGCGGGTATCGAACATGGGGAAGGCGAAGAACGGCCAGCTTGCACCGGTGATGGCACCCACGAGATACACGGGCTTGCGGCCCCAGCTGTCAACGAGCCTGCCCACCTGCGGGATGACCAGGAAGTGGATCACGTGGGCGATCAGCAAGGCCAGGAGCAGCGAGGAGGTGTCGTACTTGTGCACGCTCTTGAGGTAGACAATCGCGAAGCTCACCACGAGGTAGTACATGATGTTTTCCGCTAACCGGAGGCCCATGGCCTGCAGGATGCCCTTGGGGTACTTGCGGATGACTTCGCGGACGCCGAAGCTGACGGCCTGTTCCTTCTCCAGCAGCGCCTTGGCTTCGAGGAAAATCGGAGCCTCGGTGACGTGGGTGCGGATGTAGTAGCCAACAAACACGATCACTGCGGAGAGCCAGAACGCCACGCGCCAGCCCCAGCTCAGGAAGTCCGCGCTGCTCAGAGTGGTGGACATGACGAACAGCACCAGGGTGGCGATCAGGTTGCCCACCGGAACGGCTGCCTGTGGCCAGCTGGACCAGAATCCGCGGGACTTGTTGGGGCTGTGCTCTGCAACGAGCAGAACCGCGCCGCCCCATTCGCCGCCGAGCGCGAAGCCCTGGATGAAGCGGAGGGCAACCAGCATGGCCGGCGCCCAGTAGCCTACTGTGGCAAAACCGGGGAGGCAGCCCATCAGGAACGTGGCCACACCGACAATGACAATGGTCAGCTGGAGGGTGGGCTTGCGGCCCAGTTTGTCGCCGATCTGGCCGAACACGATTCCGCCAAGCGGACGGGCCACGAACCCCACGGCGTAGGTCAAGAAGGCCTGGATGATGCCGTCCAGCTCATTGCCGGTGGCGGGAAAGAAATACTTGCCAAACACCAGGGTTGCGGCGGTGGCGTAGAGGAAGAATTCATACCATTCCACCACGGTGCCCACCATTGAGGCGGCCACGATCTTCTTGAGGCCAGATCCCTTGGGGGCGGCTCCGGCAGAGTTTGCCGAGCGTTGCTCTACGCTCATTTGTTTCTCCTTAGTGTCCACGTTGACACGCGCTGTGATCCACAGCACTTTATGGCTCCTACTGAGTATTGCTGCACAAAGTTGGCGATTCAATAGCCAAAATGGCACCGCTTATGTGCAAAATTGCAGATATGAACACCAACCCGGACGATCTTCTGGTACTGCTCGCGGTTTCCCGCTCAGCCAGATTTACGACGGCGGCACAGGCCTTGGGCCTGAACCACACCACCGTTTCCCGCAGGATAGCGGCCTTGGAGAAGGCTCTGGGCGGCCGCGTCCTCTCACGGGCGGCCGGCGGCTGGGAGCTCACCGAGCTCGGCGCCGCAGCGGTGCTGGTGGCCGAGCAGGTGGAGGCTGCGGTGCGTGGGCTGGTACCTGGCGGCCGCGCGCCTGACCCGATTACCGGCGTCGTACGCATGACCGCAACCGACGGCTTCAGCGCCTATATTGCGGCCCCGGCGGTGGCACGGCTGCGCCGGGAGCATCCCGGGCTGAGCGTGGAGATCGTCACGGTGACCCGGCGTGCGCTGCAGCAGCGGTCCGGTCTGGATATCGAGGTGGTGGTGGGCGAGCCCCAGATTCACAGGGCCGAGGCGTTCCGGCTGGGAGAATACATGCTGGGGATGTACGCCTCGCGCGCTTACCTGGCCGAGAACGGGACACCGGGGACAGTGCAGGAACTCACCGAACACCCGCTGGTGTACTTTGTGGACTCGATGCTCCAGGTGGACGATCTTGATGCCCCGCGCCGCCTGGTGCCCGCCATGCGCGACGGCCTGAGTTCCACCAACGTTTTTGTCCATGTGGAGGCCACCAGGGCCGGTGCGGGGATCGGGTTCCTGCCGTGCTTTATGGGCGACTTGCACCAGGATCTGGTGCGTCTCCTGCCCCGCGACTTCGCCGAGCTGCTTCCGTACTGGATGGTGCTGCGGCCGGACTCCATGCGCCGGCCCGCCGTTGCTGCCGTGGTTCAGGCACTCCGCCAACAGACCGTGGGGCACACGGAGGCGTTGCTGGGGCGCGGGTGACGCCGAACCCGCCGTTGCTCTATCACTCTTGGTCGCCAAAGCGTCCGGATAGGAACCAGAGGTGATAGGGCAACGGTTAGAAACCGCCTCGTCAGCCCGCAGCAGAGCGATCGCGTCTCAACGGTGACCCTGCGGCGAAGGACCGCACCTGGGCGTCGTTCCAGATATGCGCCGGGACGCCGCCGCCCAGAAGTCGGCGCGCGAGCTGGGGATCGTCGTCGAACGGCAGTTCGCTCCCTGCCATCACCATGTTGCCGTAGCGCCGGCCCTTGAGCATGGCCGGGTCCGCGATGATGATGGTGTGCGCAAAAGTGGCCGCGATGGTGGCGGCGTCCTCGCGCGCATTCTTCAGGTCCGGGGCGTCGCCGGAGTTCACCACGTAGATTCCACCCGGCGCCAGCACTTGCTTGGCGCGCTCGTTGAATTCCCTGGTGGTGAGCGGCCGCGGAGTCAGGGCACCCGCAAAAACATCGCGGACAATGAAGTCGCGGGTCTGCGGGGTGAGGGACTCGGTGACTTCGCGGGCCTCGCCCACCCGAAGGCGCATCAGCGGCGCTTTGGGGAGATCGAACCAGCCGCGGACGTACTCCGCCAGCTTGCCGTCCAGCTCCACCACCACCTGCCGCGCCTCCGGGTAGGCGGCGTGGAAGTAGCGCGCCAGTGAGCAGGCTCCCCCGCCGAGGTGCAGGCCGCGGAGTTTCGGTTTCGACCCCGGGGGCCAGCGCGATTCGATCAGCGCCGACATCCAGCGCATGTACTCAAATTCCAGGAGCAGCGGATCGACCAGGTCAATGTGCGAGCTCATCACACCATTGATCCGAAGGAGCCAACCATTGGAATTGTCCTGGTCCGCGATCAGCTCGCAGTCGCCGGTGTCGATGTAATAGATGCCCTCAACAGGGCCATCCGGGCGGGTGCCCTTGGGCACCTCCACAACTCCCGCCGTCGAGCCTTCAGCATTTCTGCCGCCTGACTTTCCGCGCCGCGCCACTAGTTGTCCACCGCTTCAGTCATGCTTCAACCCTACGGCCCCGGCGGCCCTCCCGGGCACGGGCTCCCGGCCGGTGTCCCGCCGGGCAGCGGACGCCGCGGCGGGAGGGCCGGACGGGTCTATCTAAGCCCCTTAGATCTCCGGCCGGCGATCGTCGGACCTGGCATTTTCATCGTTCCGGTCAGGGCGGCGTCCATCCGCAGGGCGTCCGTCCACGCCCGCCTGATCTGTGCCGCGCTGATCGGGCGAGCCCGGGTCCTCAACGCGGTGACCGTCTGCTGAGTCTGCACTAGCGCGCCCGTCAGGAACGTCGACCCGACGGCGGCCGTTTTCATCGACGTCGGGATCCACGGTATCGGCTTTCTCGATCCGCTCGGCTGACTCGCTGCGGAGACGCTCCGCGTCGACCTGCCTTTGCTCGGCTTCCTGCTTGAGCCGCCCGGCGTCAACCTGTGCCTGCTCGGCGTCCGCCTGGGCACGTGATGCCCTGGCTTCGTTTTCACGGGCATCCAGTTCAACGTCCCCGGCTTTGCGCCGAATCGCGGCCGCCTCCTGGCGGTGCTCTTCATCATGCCTCTGCTGCACTCCTGCTCGCCGACTGCGGGCCACCATGGCAACCACGACAATCAGCACAATGACAACGATTCCAACAATGATCCAAACCCATGAAGCTGTATCCACGGCGGGATCCACCTCTTCTCATATTCGGCATGATCCGGTGGCTGCGGGATGGGGCAACGATGCCACCACAGGCAGATTACCGGTTGAAAGGAACATCGGTCAGGCACTTACGTTCTAATAGTAATCATGCTTACATTTCAAGTGCCAGCAATATTGGATGCGATCTGCAGCCCGCCTTCTTGGAAAGAGAGCGAAGATGACACAGAACCAACGGCCGCGGGACGGTAGCCACACCGAAGCTGCAGCGGATAAGGCGCGGAACACCGCCGGGCACGCCCCCGGATCGGGCGCCGCGGATGCCCCGTCCCAACCACCCAACCCATTGGACAGCAAGCAGCTGATCGAGAATCCACGGTCCAGCACCCACATGGCGGATGATCCAATGGCCGGTGAGCTGGCCGACGATCCGATGCCCGACGATCCCCTCACCCGGGACCGCTCACCCCGTCCGTAGACCCCGCAAGCACCGTACAAGGACGGGTTTGCACGCAACGAAGTCAGCGCACAACAGCCAGGGCAAAACCGTCCCAGCCCTTGGAACCGACCGTCTGGATGACCGTTGCATCCAGCCGCGGGTCCTGCCCCATCAGGTGCAGCGCACTCAGAATTCCCGGCGCGTTGACCTCATCCATGGACGGATCCAGCAGCGCCCCCTCCCACACCACGTTGTCCATCACAATGGTGGTTCCGGGCCTGCCGAGGCGTATGGCCCACTCCAGGTAGTGCGGGTTGTTTTCCTTGTCGGCATCAATAAACACGAAGTCGAACTTTCCACGCGCTTCAGACTCCAGGGCGGCAAGGGACTCGAGGGCGGCACCCACCCGGATCTCAACCTTTTGTCCAACCCCCGCCGCATCAACATTGGCCCGGGCCACCTGGGCATGCTTGGTGAGATATTCGCACGTGACGAGACGGCCGTCGTCGGGAAGCGCCTGGGCCATCCAGATGGTGCTGAAGCCGGCCAGGGTTCCGATCTCCAGCACCTGCCGAGCGCCGGAAATCTGGACCAGCAGCTTCAGCAGCTTGCCCGCATTGGGTGCCACCTCGATGGGCGGCATGCCGGCGTCGACGGCGGACTGCACCGCGCGCTTGAGCGCGTCGTCAGGATGCACGACGGCGGCTGACAGGAATTCTTCCACCGCCACCCAGGCGGGTTGGGCCTTGTGTTGAAACGTAGGGTGCTCAAACATGGCCCCAGTCTCGCAGTTCCGGGTCCAGCCAGCTAGGGGTTTACGGCGATGGCGTTTTCGAGGCGTTCCACCTTGGCCGTGAGTTCACCGGAGTAGCCGGGGCGGATGTCCGCTTTGATGACAAGGGAGACGCGGCTGCCGAACTGGCCGACGGCCTCCGTGGCGCGCTTGACTACAGCGAACACCTCGTCCCATTCGCCCTCGATGGTGGTGAACATGGAGTCGGTCTGGTTGGGCAGGCCGGACTCACGGACGATCTTGACGGCGGCGGCAACGGCGTCGTGGACGGAGGCGTCCGGCGATTGTGGGCGGGTTGCGCCGTCCGCATCTGCGGGCTGGCTGGCGGGAATTCCGGAGGGGGCGACTGAGAATGCAAGCAACATAAAGCCAGTCTGCCACGGCCGGAACGCAGGTCTCGGTCTCGCGAATACGTCATATAACCTGCTACCAACCAGTAACGCGGGTGCTCAGCCACAGCGTTGCTAACCTTGAATGATGAACCTCGCAGTAGACCGCAAGCCCCTTCGTGCTGATGCTGCGCGCAACGTCGACAAAATTATTACCGCGGCCCGCCAATGCTTCCGGGAGCTTGGCCCCGATGTGCCGCTGCAGACCATCGCCGCGACCGCCGGTGTAGGCCCCGCCACACTTTTCCGGAATTTTGCGGACAAGGAAGAACTGGTCCTGGCGGCGTTGAACCGCCAGCTGCGGATCACCGTGGATCCGGTTATCGATGAAGCCCTTGCCGGTCCCGATGCCGCCTCAGGCCTGCTCCGGGTGATCGACTCCGTGATGGCCGCAGCCAGCGAAAACGCCAACCTGCTGGGCGCGGTGGCAGGCCGCCGTGAACTTCTCACCGGGATCACGGGAAGCCTGATCGAATCCGTGGGCGTGCTGCTGGGGCGCGGGCAGGGACAGGGCACGCTCCGTAGCGACATTTCGATGACTGACATGATCCGGCTTCTGGCCATGCTGATCGGTGTGGTTGACACCATGGAGCCGGGATCCGATGCCTGGCGCCGGCCGGTGGCCCTGGTTGAGGATGCCATCCGCGCGGAACGGCCAAACCGGCCGCTGCCTCCCCAGGTGCCGCTTCCGGGTATGCCGTTCGCCTAGGAAGCCTGTTGCCTGCTGGGTTCTATTTCGGGCTCCGAAGGTACTTTCCGGCCCGGCGAATCGCCGCTTCCCTCCGAATGCTTCTGCTCCGCCGCATGCTCCTTCGCTTCCTGAAGGTGGAGCTGGAGCTTCTCTTCTGCTTCGCGGCGGCGGCGCGCCGTTCCGCGGAGTTCCCGGGTGGCCTCAGACCCGCCGGGATCAACAAATCCGGTTCTGGACTTGTCATGGGGATCCTTGGGGCCAGCTGTCCGGGCCGGCGTGATGTCTTCGCTCATAATGTTGGAGGTCTCTCTGTGGTCAACGACGAATAGGCGTCGCGCACCTGCCTGCCCACTGCACAGCCACTAAGAGTTTACAGCCCAGGTGGCCCGTGCCACCAGAGGACGACGAGACTCACGTATAGTGCTCGCGAAATGGGGTGCGTGCCTCATCTGATAAATGCTCGCGAAATGCCGGTGGCCGCCCGGGTGCTGCGGTGTGCTTGGCGGATGGGTCAGTTGTCGATGGGTGCGCGTCGGGAGATCACGAAGAAGCATGCGGCCGAGTATGGTCGCGCGTCGAAGAAGGCCAAGGGGATGATGCTGGATCAGCTGGTCGCGACGACGGGCTGGTCCAGGGCCAACACGAGACGGGCGTTGCGGACGGCGCTGAAGCGGAAGGGCCCGGCGAAAGCGGTCAAGCGCAGACCGCGGTCCCGTTCGTACGGGTATGACACGCTGAAGCTGTTGGTTCAGGTGTGGAACCTTGCCGGGCGTCCGTCCGGGAAGTATCTGGCCGCGACGATGGCCATCTGTCTGCCCAAGCTGGAGGAGTTTCACGAGCTGGATCAGAGACGTCTGAACGAGGAGACGTGGGCGCAGCTGCTGGCCGTCTCCGGGGCAACGAGCGACAGGATGCTGAAGCCGACCCGGGACGGTGCGCGGATACTTGGCCTGTCCGGGACGAAACCCGGGCCGCTGCTGCGCAACTCGATCCAGGTCCGCAAGGCCGGGGATGAGCACGAACAGGCGCCGGGGTTCGTCGAGGCGGATCTGGTGCTGCACTGCGGCCCGACCCTGGCCGGGGAGTTCATCCGCTCCCTCACGGTCACCGATGTGTTCACCGGCTGGACGGAGAACATGGCCGTGAACAACGGCGCCCACCGGTGGGTCATCGAGGCAATGACAGGCATCGAGGCCAGGCTGCCGTTCCCGCTCGTGGGCCTGGATACCGACAACGGTGGTGAATTCATCAACCACGCCCTGATCGAATGGGCCGGTGAGCGGGACTTGTTCTTCACCCGGGCCAGGCCCTACAAATCCAACGACAACGCCCACGTCGAACAGAAGAACGGCGACGTGGTGCGCCGCCACGCCTTCCACTACCGCTACAACACCGCCGAAGAGCTCCGGCTGCTCAACGAGCTCTACCCGCTCGTGAGGGTGCGGCTGAACATGTTCACCGCGACCACGAAAGCCATCGGCTGGCGTTCGAACAGGAACGGAAAGAAGACCCGGGTCCATGACAAGCCACGCACCCCCTACCAGCGGGTCATGGACTCAGCCGTCCTGACACCGGAGCGCGCCAGCGACTTCGCCGGCTCTTCAACGACACCAACCCCGCCGAACTGACCCGCGCCATCACGGCCATCCAACACAAACTCATCGCCCTGGCCAAAGACAAAACCAATGCCATCACCGCCGGCATTTCGCGAGCATCTTGACTTGAGGCACTACGGAGGATCCGGCCGGGGAGAGGGCGGCCGGGCTGGTCAGGCGGCCTGGCTCGGCCACGTTGGACCCTAGTTCCAGCCGACGAGTCTCAGCGCAGCAGCCGCACCCGCGCCTGCCAGGACCACCACCAGGAACGGTGCACGGAAGAGGAGCGCAATTGCGGCTGCGGCGAGGGCACCCAGCCGGGCATCCAGAGCCAGGGACTGCCCCGTGGCCACGGCGTTCACAATGGTCAACGAGGCCAGCAGCCCGATGGTCATGGTGCCCGCCACGCGGGACATCCTGGGGTTCTTCAGCAGCTTGGCGGGCACCAGATAGCCCACGAGCTTCCAGGCATAGGCCAGCACACAGGCCAGCAGCAGCCACATCCAGAGGTTCATGCAGCACCTCCACGGGATGCGGACTCACCATGATGACGGCCACCATGATGATGCTCGGCGTAGGGATCCACGTCCGGCTCGAGCCCTTCATCGCTGCGGCCATGGCTGAACCAGCCGATCACTGCCGCCACAACCGCAGCGACAAGGATGGGCACACCGGCCGGCACGAACGGCACGGCGAGCACGGTGGCCAGCGCGCACACCGCGGCGATGGCCACCGGTTCACGGCCCTTCAGCCTTGGCCACAACAGTGCCAGGAACGCTGCCACGGCGGCGCCGTCGAGCCCCCACTGTTTGGGGTCGCCCAGGGCGCTGCCTGCCAGCGCACCCACTGCCGTAAAGATATTCCAGAGCACGTATATACCGATTCCGGCTGTCCAGAAACCGCGCTGTTGTTCGCCCGGTTCGGTTTGTCCGCTGCTGGTGGCCGTCGATTCATCAATGGTCAGCTGGGCGGCCACATATCTGCGCCAGCCCCGCGGATGGAGCAGTGCGTTAAGCTGCATTCCATAGATTCCGTTGCGCATGCCCAGCAGTGTGGCCGCGCTCATCGCGGCGACGCCCGATCCGCCGCCTGCCACCACACCGATAAACGCAAACTGCGACCCACCGCTGAACAGCAACAGGCTCAGGGCCATGGTCTGCCAGAAATCGAGCCCTGACGTGACTGACAGGGCCCCGAACGAAACGCCATAGAGCCCGGTGGCGATGCTGATGGAGAGCCCCACCCGCACGGCCGGCGACTCCAGGAGTTTCACCGCCGCAGCCCGGCGTCCGGCTTCCGCAGGCTCCACGCCCACAAAATCAGCGGTGCCTGGAGCGGAAGGCGGACGGTGTGTGCCTTGCGTTGCTTCGGCGATCCCCGGGGCCCATACGCGCGGCGAAGGGCGTCCAGGTGCCCGGCGAGGAACGCGGCGAACATCACGGTAACGCAGGTGGCCGCTGCCCGGCGCGTGGCCGGGATGAGGAGCCCGACAGCGGCGCCCGCCTCGAGCAGTCCGCTGACCGCCACCCATTCCTCACGCGACATCAATGCCAACGGTCCGTCCGGCGTTCCGCCTGCCTCATGGACGGACTCATCGCGGCCGGAATCATCACGGCACAGCACGTCGGGCACCACCTGGTAAAAGAATCCGGGCTCGCGGAAGTGCTTCATGGCGCTGGCCATCAGGAGGGCGCTCATGGCAACCGCGGACACAGTCTGGGTGGCCCGGCCGGACCAGGTGAAAGGCATGGCACCACTCAACCACAGCCGCGGCCGGGGTGTTAACCGCTACAGCTGGGCCAGCACCTGGACGGGCTTGTTGGTGGTGATCTCGTGGACGCCCAGGCCCTGGCACAGCGCCACGTCCTTCTCTGAATCCACGGTCCATACCCGGAACCGGCGGCCGGATTCCAGCCAGCGCTGCACGGTGCGGGCGTGCTGGCGGACGTAGTCGATTCCGGGGCCGGCCATTCCCACTTCGCAGTTGTCCAGGATCCGTTCGCCTTCCAGCTGCGCAGCCTTCATCATATTGGCCACGGCACCGCCGGTCAGGGCCCCCAGGCCCAGTTCCTCGCGGACTTCCTCCACGTTGATGTCATCCACCAGCTGGCAGATGAATTCGGCTGGAACCGTCTTGAGGAGGTGTTTGATGGAGTCGGGGCTGAAGCTCATGAAGGAGACACGGATGTTCTCCAGAGATGACGTTTCCGGATCCCAGCCTTCGTCCGTCAGAACCTCCAGCAGCCGGTCCTCAAGCCTGAGCTGATAGGGGCTGGGATGCTTGAGTTCGATCGCCAGCCCGATCTCGCGGCCCGCTGCGCGCAGAATATCCAGCATTTCGGGCAGGGTCAGCAGCTGTTCGGACTTTGCACCGTATTCGTCCGGGATCCGGGCACCCTTCCAAGAGGAGAAGTCCAGCTGGCGCAGTTCCTCGAGGGTCCGTTCGGCCACGGGCCCCGTGCCGTCCGAGGTGCGGTCCAGATTGGCATCATGAAGCAGGACCAAGTGCTGATCCCTGGTCAGATGGACGTCGCACTCCACTCCGTCGGCGCCGTCGGCCAGGGCACGCCGGTAGGCGGCGCGAGTGTGTTCGGCGAAGGCCGCGCTGGAACCCCTGTGCGCGTAAACCAAGGGACGGGTAGGGACGGACTCGTCGGTTGTCATGCTGACACGCTAGCGGACGACGGCTACGGAAGCCGGGCTAGGCTGGGCTCATGCAGGTGAACTCTGAGCCAACTACCCAGCCCGCCGCAGCCGGCCATCCGGCGGCCCGCACCGCCGTCGCGAGTAATCAGCTGAGCGAAGGCGACGCCGAAAAGGCCGCTGCACTGCGGAAAATGAAACTCGTGGCGCTGGCCCTGCTGATCGCCATGGCCGTCGTTTTCGTATTTGCGTACGCGTTTCAGAAGGAATACCCCTGGCTCCAGTATGTCCGTGCTGCGGCCGAGGGCGGCATGGTGGGCGCACTCGCCGACTGGTTCGCCGTCACGGCTCTTTTCAAGTACCCCATGGGTCTGAAAATCCCGCACACCGCCATCATTCCGCGCCGCAAGGACCAGATCGGCGCCTCGCTCGGCGAGTTCGTGGAGACCAACTTCCTGTCCGAGGAAGTGGTCCAGGACAAGCTTGCCAGCATCAACATTGCGCACAAGGCCGGCGAGTGGCTGTCCGGCCCCGGCGGGGCCGAGCGCGTGGCCAAGGAGGGTGCGGCCGTCATCCGCGGTGCGTTCAAAGTGCTGAAAGACGACGACGTCCAGTCGGTCATCGAGGGCATGGTGCGCAAGCATCTGGTGGCTCCGCCGTGGGGACCTCCCGTGGGCAGGATGGCCGAGCGGATTTTCGCCGACGGCCACCATCACAAACTCGTGGACCTGCTGGTGGACCGGACCGCCGACTGGGTGGCGGACAACCACGAGACTGTCAGCCGGCTGGTCTCGGACCGTTCGCCGCAGTGGGTTCCGCAGTTCGTGGACGGGCTCGTGGGCGACAAAGTGTATGTGGAGATCCTCAAATTCACGCGGGCTGTGCAATCGGATCCGAACCATCAGGTGCGCCGGTCCATCGACACATACCTGACCTCGTTGGCTCAGGACCTGCAGCACGATCCCGCCATGATCGCCCGCGCGGACGACATCAAGGCACAGGTCCTGGGCGACCCCGAGGTCCGCGAACTCGCCTCCCGCACCTGGGGCACGGTCAAAAACGCGCTGCTCACCGCCGTCGATGATCCTGACAGCGAACTGACCGTGAAATTCAAAGCCGCCGTCCGCGATTTCGGCTCCAGGCTGGTCAACGACGACGAGCTGGCCGGCAAGGTCAACGCGTGGATCGGCGACGCCGCGGGCTACTTGGTCAAGACGTACCGCTCAGACATCGCGGGCGTCATCACCGATACCGTGGCCCGCTGGGACGCCGAGGAAACCTCGCGGAAAATTGAGCTCCAGGTGGGCAAGGACCTGCAGTTCATCCGGATCAACGGCACCGTGGTGGGGTCCCTGGCCGGCCTGGCGATCTTCACGGCGGCGCACCTGGTCTTCGGCTAGCCCTGCCCGTTCGCGCTTAGGCCTGGCCGAGGAAGCGGATCCTTTGGCCCGGCCGCGCTTGCCCCAGCAGATCCAGATCTGCCCGCTTCACCACGGCGATCACCGGGTACCCGCCGGTCACCGGGTGATCGGCCAGAAATACTGTGGGAAGGCCCGACGGCGGCACCTGGATGGAGCCGTGCATCATGCCTTCGCTGGGCAGCTCGTCGGTGCGCACCTGGGTGAGCGGCCGGCCCAGGAGCCGCGCCCCCACCCTGTTGGATTCCGGAGACAGCTGCCAGAACTGGCCGGTCAGCCGCCGCCAGGAACCGGATTCGAACCAGTCTGCGCGGGGGCCGCGGTCCACGCGCAGCGCCATGGGGCGCAGCGGGTCCGGCGCGCGCCTGAAGACCAGAGCGGCGGCCGGCGTGCCGGAAGGCTGGGCGCCGGCGCCGGGCCCAAAGCCGACGGAGTCCCCTGCCTGCAGCGGCGGCGGCCCCTCGCCGGACAGCACATCGGCGCTGCGCGACCCGAGCAATACGGGCGCGTCGAAACCGCCCGATACGGCCAGGTAGTAACGCAATCCAAAAGCAGGCACGCCGAAATCCATCGCAGCGCCAGGTCCCACCCGGACGGCCTGATTGAGCGCGATCTCCTCGCCGTTCACCGTCACGCGGCCCTCGGCTCCGGTCACGGCCACCGTGGACGCGGTCACGAATCGCAGGCGAAGTCCGCCCAGGAGTACTTCCAGCCCGGCGGCTCCGGCCGCGTTTCCCAGCAACGCGTTGGCCAGTGCCAGCGACTTCCGGTCCAGCGCTCCGGACGGGCTGAGGCCAAGGGCCGCCGAACCCCGGCGCCCCAGATCCTCCACGAGCGTCAGCGGCCCGGGCTTCATCACCACGATGCCCATCAGGCCTCCACAAACCGCACGGAATCGCCGGGCCGGATCAGCGCCGGTTCAGCCTGTGACGCGTCCCAGAGTGCCGCCGTAGTGGTTCCGATGATCTGCCAGCCGCCGGGCGAGGACCGGGGATAGACTCCGCTGAATTCGCCGGCAAGCCCCACTGCTCCGGCCGGAACCGAGGTGCGGGGTGTGTTGCGCCGGGGCACACGCAGCCGTTCGTGGTCCGTGACGAGATAAACGAAGCCCGGCGCGAACCCCGCAAACGCGGCAGTCCACAGTGAACCGGTGTGGAGCTTCACCACCGCAGCCTCGCCAAGCCCCAGGTACTGCGCCACTTCGGCGAGGTCGGGCCCGCCGTAGCTGACAACCAAGCTCACTTCACGCCCGGAAACTTCAGCGCTCCCGGTGGGAAGGGCACCCTTGGAGGAGACGCCGTGCAGCCAGTCAAGAACGTCCGACGGCGCGATCGCCTCGGGGTCGAAGCTCACCAGAACTGTCCGCGCAGCAGGCACGACGTCGATGACCCCGGATGGCAGGCTGCCTCCGGCTGCCGATGCGGCCGAAGGTACAGGCCCGTTCAGGCCGCGATAGTAGGCCACCACGGCGGCCAGATCAGGGAACTCCAGCAGAAAGGCGCTGTCCCCGCAGGGCAATACCGTCAGTGGCAGAACTGACGGCCGCCCATGGTCCGGCCGCCCGGGAGTCGGAGGGTCAGGAGTCAGCGGCTCAGGCGAATGACTCAAGCTCCACGCCCGCTTCTTCAAGGCCGGCGCGGACGGCGACCGCCATGCCAACAGCTCCGGGAGTATCGCCGTGGATGCACAGGGAGTCGGGCCGGACCTGCACAACAGTCCCGTCCACGGCCGCTACCTCGCCCTTCACGGCAAGGCGGACTGCCCGCTCAACGATCGCGCCGACGTCGTGCAGTACTGCACCTTCCTGCGAGCGCGGCACCAGGGTGCCGTCCGGCAGATACGCGCGGTCGATAAAGGCCTCCACGAAGACCGGGTGGCCGGCTTCCTTGGCCTGCTCCAGCAGCACCGAGCCGGGCAGCCCCAGGATCGGCAGGCCCGGATCGTACGCCTGGATGGCGGCGACAACGGCCGATGCCTGCTCGGCGTCATGCACCAGCCGGTTGTAGAGGGCGCCGTGCGGCTTGACGTAGTCCACCGAGGCGCCCACCGCATGGGCCACGCCGTCCAGGGCACCGAGCTGGTAGAGGACGTCGCCGAACAGTTCATCGAAGGACATGTCCATGGACCGGCGGCCGAATCCGGCAAGGTCGCGGTAGCCCACGTGCGCGCCCACGGTGACGTCGAGTTCGAAGGCCGCGCGGCAGCTGTCCAGCATGGTGACGGGATCGCCGCCGTGGAAGCCGCAGGCCACGTTTGCGCTGGTGACCAGCGGGAACATTGCGGCGTCGTCGCCCATGGTCCAGGAGCCGAACGACTCCCCCAGGTCAGCGTTGAGGTCCACTGTTGCCGCCTTCCAGCGTGAGGTTCTGCGGTTTGAAGTTGTCCGGCGCCGGGGCTATGGCCTGCAGTTCCCCCGGGATGGTGTCCGGCATGGGGCCGAAGGCTTCTTTGGCATTTGCGACGACGGCCCGGCCCATCAGGAGGTTGCCGGCACCGCCCACTACGGCTCCGATGCCGAACGGGAGCGCCCTGCCGAACAGTGCCGTGCCCTGACGCTTGACGAGACTGCGGAGAAAGGCCTTCTGGATGCGGTTCCGAACGGCACCGAACCCGGACACGGGCATTTTGCGGGACAGGACGTTGCCCCAGGCTTGCGTTGCGCCCTTGCCGTTGCCCATGGCCTGGCCGCTCAGCGAACCCAGCAGCGCGGTTCCTTCTTCGCCCAGCATGACCGCCATGACCATGGTGCTGGCCTTGTCCGGATCCACCAAGTGGATGCCGTGGAGCTCGGCGAGCGATGTTGCATACAGGGCCGTGGCTTCGAGGAAGGCGACGGTGGCCGCGGCCGAGAGCCCCAGGGAGGCAATGGTTCCGATGCCCGGGACCACCGCCGTGGGGGCCCCCCCCCGCCCCCCCCCCCCCCCCCCCCCCCCCCCCCCCCCCCCCCCCCTGGGCGCCGCCGGGGGCGCCGCGGCGCCGGGCGCGGGGGCTGCAATACCCATGAAGACCCAACACCCCAAACCCGGGGCGGGGCCGGTGGATGATCCACCGGCCCCGCCGCCGTTAAGATCAACGGTAGCCCCGCTGGTACGATTGCAGGCAGATTTGGAACCCGTATTCCTGAAAGGCCTTGATGACTGTCGTACCCCTGCCTCTAGTGCAGAACCAGCATGGTGACACCCTGATCCACGGAGCAGATGGCGGGTCCATAGTCCGGCGCTCAGTCCTCCCGGGCGGTGTGCGCGTACTGACGGAAGCGATGCCAGGCCAGCGCTCGGCCACCATCGGTTTCTGGGTTGGCGTGGGTTCCCGCGATGAAGCCCCCGGGCAGCATGGTTCCACACACTTCCTCGAGCATCTGCTCTTCAAGGGCACCAAGCGGCGCACCGCACTCGAGATTGCCTCTGCCTTTGACGAGGTGGGCGGGGAATCGAACGCGGCCACCGCGAAGGAAAGCACCTGCTATTTCGCCCGGGTGCTGGACACGGACCTTCCCATGGCCATTGATGTCATTGCAGACATGATCACCGGTGCCGTGCTGGATTCCGAGGAGATGGAGCAGGAACGCGACGTCATCCTTGAGGAAATCGCCATGGACAGCGACGATCCCACGGACGTGGCCCACGAGAATTTTGTGGCGGCCGTACTGGGAACACACCCGCTTGGCCGGCCGATCGGCGGCACCCCGGATGCCATCAGGGCTGTTGCCCGGGATTCCGTCTGGGAGCACTACCGCCGCTACTACCGTCCGGACGAGCTTGTCATCACGGCAGCCGGGGGACTGGACCACGACGTCGTCTGTGGTCTGGTGGTTGATGCCCTGCACGCTGCCGGCTGGGCCCTCGAGCCGGACGCTGCTCCGGTGGACCGGCGCTCCACCGAGCGGGCGGACATCGCCGGCACCGCAGGCCTTCACGTGGTCAAGCGTCCGGTTGAACAGGCCAACATCATCATGGGTTGCCCCACGATAGTTGCCACCGACGACCGCCGTTTTGTGATGAGCGTGCTGAACGCTGTTCTGGGCGGCGGAATGTCCTCACGGCTGTTCCAGGAAATCCGCGAAAAGCGGGGCCTGGTGTACTCCACCTACTCCTTCGCTTCCTCCTACGCTGATGCCGGCTACTTCGGCATGTACGCCGGCTGCACGCCTTCAAAGGTCCGGCAGGTGCTTGACCTTCTCGGCGCGGAACTCGACAAGCTGGCGGGCGGCGGAATCTCCGACGACGAACTCAGCAAGGCCGTAGGCCAGCTCTGCGGCGGCATTGTGCTGGCTCTTGAGGACACGGGGTCCCGGATGTCGAGGCTGGGCCGGGCCGAGCTGGTGTCCGGCGAGTACCAGGACATCGACGAGACCCTGCGCCTCATCAAGGCGGTGACCGCCGCGCAGGTCCAGGAGCTTGCCCGCGAACTGGCTGCCGCGCCGCGGACTGTCACGGTTGTGGGTCCTTTCGAGGAAACCGAAACTTTCGGACTTTGAGCCGGCGCCCCTCTGGACATGTCCGCCCCGCCGCGTGATGATAAAACCGGGCTGACTCTGGAGGGACCATGGACCGTCCGCAACCGGGCACTGCGCATGAGGCGCTGGAAGTACTCCTCGGGCATTGGCAGGGCACTACGTCTTTTGTCGCCTCCACCTGGGGCGGAGCCCGGACGGCCGCGGCGGAGGTGACGTACACGCGTGCCGCGGGGGGATGCGCGGTGGTGCAGAGCTACCGGCACAGCGAACCGGACGGTTCGCACTTCGAGGGCCACGGCGTGTTCACTGTTGACCCGGACCATGGGGACACACTCTGGTACTACGTGGACAGCATGGGCCGGCCGCCGGCGGCGCCGGCCCGAGGCACCTGGCACAACGGCACCCTGACCGTCGAACGGCAGAGCAACCGCGGCACCGCACGCCACACGTTCCGGGTGGACGACGGCGTGCTGACCCACAGTGCCGAACTCCGCCTCGGTGACGCTCCGGACTTCAGTCCGTTCATGACCTCCGTCTGCACCAGGGTGTAAGCAACCCGCCGTTGCTCTATCAGCTTTGGTCTCCAAGAGCGGCCAATGGCAACCATGAGTGATAGAGCAACGGCGGGGGTTGACCTTAGTAGGCGGACCGGACAATCCGGGTTTGCGGCGCTCCGACCAGGGCCGGGGAGCTGGCCGGAGACTTCCAGACCCGCTCTTGCAGATTGGCCAGCAACGCCGCCGCCTGAGCTTGAGTTTCGAGGTCCAGTTCGATGTAGAGGTACGGAGAGCCGTCGAGTGGCCGGCTGATCCGGTGCGCCACAACTCCCGCAGCCTCCCGGCCTACAGGATCCCGGTCAAATGCTGCCTTCCACATTCCGAAGTCCTTGATGCCGTGTTCAATTTGAAGGGTGAACATGATGGTGCCTTTCTGTGAGTCTGTGCCCCCAGAGTAGGTCGCCCGGGCTGCCCGATGTATCCCAGATTTCTGGGGTACTCCAGTCCTGCTGCCGGGCGCATACTGGGTTCATGGCGACGTCATGGACGGTCAACAGAAGCCGGGAACGGATCGAGACCCTCTTCCGCTCCGGTGGGGAGGACCATGAGCTGCGGGCCGCGGCCCTGGCGGAAATGCGCCGGACTCTGGGCTTCAGCGCCTATGCCTGGCCGCTGTCCGACCCGGAGACGGCCACGGGCGTCGCCCCGATGGCCCAGGTCCCGGAGGACGTGGCTGCACGGCTGCCGCAACTGATCAAAGCCAAGTACACGAGCCCGGTGAACAGATGGACGGCCCTATCCACGGCTCCGTCACCAGTGGCGACCCTGGCCGGTACCACTGGTGGGGCCTTGTCGCGGAGAGGCCCGTTCGAGGGCATGTTGCGCAGCTATGGCGTGGGCGACATCGTTTCCGTGGTGTATGCGGACCAGTACGGGATCTGGTCGTGGCTGGACCTGTGGCGGGGAAGTGACGATCCACCGTTCAGCGACGCCGAGACCGGGTTTCTTGCCTCGCTGGCACCCGCCATCACCACAGGGTTCCGGCGCAGCCGCGCCGCCCAGTTCCGCTCGTATGACGATGAACGGCACACGCCTCCGCCCCCGCCGCAGGCCGTGCTGGTGATGGACGAGGAGATGCGCGTCCTGGGGCAGACGGCGTCTGCTGAGCAATGGTTGGGACTGCTTCAGCGTTCGCCCGGTCCCAACTCGGCGATACCCGCAGAAGTGTACAACGTGGTGGGTCAGCTGCTTGCCAAGGAATACAGGGTGGATGTGCATGCCGCCGCGGCGCGGGTGCACATCGGCGGTGGCCAGTGGGCGGCGCTGCGGGCTGCCCGGATGGACTCACCGGACAGCACGGGCACGCCGGTGGCCTCGCCGCCCGTGGCTGTCACCATCCAGGAATGCCCTCCGGCTGCCCGGCTGGGCGTCTTCGTTCGCTCGTACGGGCTCACAGCAAGAGAGCGCCAGGCACTTGCATTGCTTGCCGCGGGGCTGGAGAACGAGCAGCTTGCACGACGGATGGGGATTGCCGGTTACACGGCCCAGGATCATTTCAAGTCGATCTTCGTCAAAACCGGGGTCCACAGCCGCTCTGGTGTTCTGGCCCTGGCGCTGGGCGGAAATGCCCGGGACGACGCCGCGTTCCTGCCATGAGCGACTCTCTGTTGCTCTCTCACTTTTCGTCCCCAAACGCGGCAAATAGCGACCAGAAGTGAGAGAGCAACGGGCTTGAGGAGTGGCGTGGGTGGCTAGCCGCCGGCGAAGGGCGGCAGCACGTCAACAACGTCGCCAGGGC
The DNA here is from genome assembly GCA_039636785.1 of Micrococcaceae bacterium Sec5.7. Taxonomy (NCBI): domain Bacteria; kingdom Bacillati; phylum Actinomycetota; class Actinomycetes; order Micrococcales; family Micrococcaceae; species Micrococcaceae bacterium Sec5.7. The sequence goes on from CP144169.1 coordinate 1,276,547, forward strand.
GGAGCACCTGGGAACGGTCCCGCACCGCAACCTCATTGAGCAGGAAGCTGCTGCGGGCCAGGATACGGGCCAGCGGGGGAGTGCCCGTGGGTGGTTCGGGCCGCTCGACCCCAAGGACGGCCGCGAGCAGCGATTCCACCGAAGCGCCCGCGGGAAGGTCGAAGCGCTCCTCTTCCACACCTGCAGCAGAGCGTGCGGCAGCGAAGTAACGTACGTTCAACAGCTCAGCCTCCGATGGCACTCATGCTGCGGTCCGGCTGGACGAAGTCCGGGGCGTCAAGTCCGACATGGTCCATGCCGTGAGCCTTCGGCTTGACCCACATGGCATCCTGCCAGCGTTCCGCCAGTTGTTCGTCGCTGGCGCCTTCACGGAGGAGGCCCAGCAGATCGAACTCCTCTCGGGAGAACAGGCAGCTCATGATCTTGCCTTCTGCCGTGATCCGCGTCCGGCGGCAGTCAGAGCAGAACGGTTCCGTGACGGAGGCAATGATGCCGACTGTTCCCAGCAGGGGGCCGGATGCCCCGGCGGTACCGGACGTTCCAGCCGAGCCCGCCACCCGGCGTCGTACTTCAAAGCGTTCTGCAGGTGCGCCGTCCCGCGCCCGTGGATCGGGGCTGAGGACATAGTCGGTGGAGAGCAGCTCACGGATTTCCGCAGCCGTGATCATGTTCCGCCGTGTCCAGCCGTGATCGGCATCCAGCGGCATCTGCTCGATGAAACGGAGCTCGTATCCCCGGTCAAGGGCCCAGGCCAGCAGCGCCGGGGATTCGGTGTCATTGATTCCCCGCATCAGCACGGCGTTGAGCTTGACCGGGCCAAGTCCGGCAGCCCAGGCTGCGTCCACACCGGCCAGCACTTTGTTGAGGAACGGGCGGCGGGTGAGTTGCGCGAACGTCTCCTCGTGCAGTGAGTCCAGCGAGACGTTGATGCGGGAGAGGCCGGCAGCCTTGAGAGCGGCCGCTTTTTTGTCCAGACCAACACCGTTGGTGGTCATGGAGATTGGCAACTCAGGGTGTGCCTGCCGGAGGGCAGCAATGATGTCGATGAGGTCAGCCCGCACGAGAGGTTCCCCGCCGGTCAGCCGGAGCTCGCGGACGCCCAGCTGATTAACGCCGATCCGCACAATCCGGACGATTTCCCCGGCCGACATCACCGCCTGTTTGGCCAGCCATTCCAGCCCTTCGGCCGGCATGCAGTATGTGCAGCGAAGATTGCATTTGTCGGTCAATGAGAGTCTCATGTCAGTGGCGCGCCGGCCGAAGCGGTCCACCAGTCCCGCGGGTGCATCCGCGGGACGCGCGGACACCGACGGCCCACCCCGGTCCTCGGAACCGGACCTGCCGTCCTCGCGGGGCTGCGGCATACCAAGCTGAACATTCATGAATTCAGGCTACGCCACCTTTGCTGCAACCATCACTCCGATGACGTCCCGGGATCTTACGGAAGTCCTACGGATCCGGCTCCGCCGCCCGGAACCGGTGCCGCAGCGGGGCGCCGAACCTATGCTGGAGAGGTGAACAAGTCCCAGACCGCTCCGGCCCCGGTCGCCATCGGAAATCGGCGCATTCTGCTCGTGGAAGACGAACAGACCATCGCCGATGTGGTGCGTGATTATCTGGTGCGGTCCGGCTTCCAGGTGGATCTTGCCCGGGACGGTTTCACCGCTCTCCAGCTGGCTTCCTCGAGGCAACCGGACCTGATCCTTCTGGACCGCATGCTTCCCGGACTGGATGGTGCGGAAGTCTGCCGCAGGCTCCGGGAGACCATGAGTGTCCCGGTGATCATGCTGACGGCGCTGGGAACGGAGGACGACCGGATCCTGGGCCTGGAAGTTGGCGCTGACGATTACATCACCAAGCCGTTCTCGCCGCGGGAGCTGGTGCTGCGGGTGAAGTCGGTGTTGCGCCGTAGCATCCAGGAATTCAGCCCGGAACCGGCCGTTGAGATTGCCGGATTCCGGCTCAATCCGGCCGCCCGCACTGTGGCACATCACGGACAACCGCTGTCCCTCACAGTCCGCGAGTTCGATCTGCTCGCTTTCCTGCTCCGACGGCCCAACCAGGCATTCAGCCGCGAGGACCTTATCCGGGCGGTGTGGGGCTGGGAGTTCGGCGACCTCTCCACCGTGACGGTCCACGTCCGCCGGCTGCGCGAAAAGATCGAGGACGACCCAACCCGGCCAGTGCTTCTGAAAACCGTCTGGGGCGTCGGGTACCGGCTGGACGCTCCCGCGGAACAGGACCGGACCGCCCCGGACGGTGAGGCCGCTGATGCAGGCCGCTGAGCTCTTCGCGATCATCGGCTGGGCCCTGCTGTGGGCCGTGGTGATCGGTGCCATCTCGCTGCTGGTCCTGCGGGCCCTGCGCCGGACATCGTTCGCTGTGCAGATCTGCGTAGTGGTGCTCGCCACGGTCGCGGTCCTGACGGCAGGCATGGTCAGTGCCTTCAATGCGATGTTCATTTCCGCCCGGGACCTCGAGGCCATGTGGTACATCCTGGGGATCGCCTCAGTCGCCGCAGTGGCCATTTCGCTGGTGCTTGGAGCCCGCGTCTCGCGGAACGCGAGCGCCTTGTCCGAAGCCGCCCGCAGCATCGGCCGCGGCGAGAGTCCGGGGCGCCCGGTGCCGGTCATGGGTGCCGAACTCACCGCCCTTGCGGGTGAACTGGAACTGAGCGGCCGCAGGCTCGAGGAATCCAGGCAGCGCGAAGCCGCCGTCGAAATGTCACGCCGGGAGCTCGTTTCCTGGATCTCTCATGATCTCCGCACTCCGCTCGCCAGCATGCGGGCCATGGCGGAAGCGCTTGAGGACGGAATGGCCAGCGACGTTTCCGGCTACCACCGCAAGATCATCGCACAGACCGACCAGATGGCGGTGATGGTCAACGACCTTCTGGAGCTGTCCAAAATCCAGGCCGGCACGCTTCGACTGACCTCGGAACCGCTGGATCTCTACGATCTCGCCAGCGATGCCATTGCGGACCTTGCGCCGCTGGCTGCACAGCGGAAGATCACGCTCGACGGCGGCGGAGACCGTGAGTGCCTTGCCCTCGCGGACGGACCGTCCATGGGACGGGCGGTCCGCAACGTCCTGTTGAACGCCATTATCTACAGCCACCCCGGTTCCGGCGTGAACGTGGCTGTGGGCCGGGACGGCGAACATGCCTTTGTGGCCGTGACGGACAGTTGCGGCGGGATCGCCCCGGAAGACCTGCCGCACGTGTTCGAGACCGGCTGGCAGAGGAACGCCGCGCGCAGCCGGGCAGGGTTCGCAGACGGAAATGGACCGGATGCAACGCGCTACAGCGGCGCCGGCGTTGGCCTGAGTATGGTGGCCGGCATCGTCCGGGCCCATGGCGGCAGCGTCACCGTGGAAAACGTCGACGGCGGATGCCGGTTCGCACTGCGGCTCCCCGCAGACGGGACGGTCACCCGGACGCCGGCAAACCAGAGTTCAGGAGCAGCCCATGACGCATGACCAGGAAATCAGACCGGTACGCGGGGCCGGTACGGGGCAGCAGGCACGTACGGGGCAGCACAATGGTTCGGCGCCGGACGGGAAGCAGCCCCCGCACCACGATTCCGGGCCGGGCATTCAGCCGGCGCGTTGGGCCGTTGCTGCCGGGGTTGTCGCTGCCGGAACCGGCGTGGTGCTGGGAGAGCTCCTGGCGGGTCTGGTCAGTCCGTCGGTCTCGCCTATGACAGCCGTCGGCGGGGCAGTCATCGACGCCGCCCCGCCCGCGGTGAAGGAATGGGCCATTTCGCTGTTTGGCACGGCGGACAAACTGGCGCTGCTGGCGGGCATGGCGCTGGTGATGGCAGCCCTGGCAGGGCTGGCCGGTGTCCTCGAATGGCGGCGGCGCTTCGCAGGTGCCGCGGTCATTGCCGTTTTTGGGGTTGTGGGCCTCGTTGCCGTCCTGACCCGGGCACAGGTGACGCCCAACGCGATTCCGGTCCCGCTGGTGGCCGCCGGGCTGGGCATCGTGCTGCTGCGCTGGCTCATGACACGGCTGGGGGCCTGGCGGGCCTCGGCCGACTCCACATTGCCCGCCCGGCGAAGCTTTCTGCAGTTGCTGGCAGGCGGGGCCGCCGTTGCTGCCGTGGGCGGAGTGCTGGCAACCGCGTGGCGCGGCGCTGCCGCCGGCGTGAACGAGGTCAGGAGCAAACTGCTGCTGCCTTCAGCCCGGTCCCTTGCACCGGCCATTCCCGCCGGAGCCGAAGTGGGGCTCGAGGGCATGGATCCTCTGGTCACGCCGAATCCCGATTTCTACCGGATCGACACGGCGCTCTCCGTACCTGTTCTTGATCCGGAAAAGTGGACTCTCAAGGTGACCGGAATGGTGGAGCGTGAGATTGAACTCGATTTTGCGACCCTTCTGGCCAAACCCATGACGGAACGCCACATCACCATCGCCTGTGTGTCGAACGAGGTGGGCGGGGACCTGATCGGGAACGCGCTTTGGCTTGGCTGGCCCGTCAGGGAGCTGCTGTCAATGGCCGGGCCGACGCCTGGCGCTGACATGGTGCTGTCCAGAAGCTCCGATGGCTGGACCGCCAGCACCCCGTTGGAGGTTCTCACGGACAACCGCGACGCCCTGCTGGCGGTGGGCATGAATGGAGCGCCGCTGCCGCTGGAACATGGCTTCCCGGTGCGGATGATTGTTCCCGGGCTCTATGGTTATGTCTCGGCCACAAAATGGATCACAGAGCTTAAAGTCACCCGCTTTGCGGATGACGTCGCCTACTGGACGCCGCGCGGCTGGACGGACCATGGCCCCATCAAAACGTCGTCGCGGATCGATGTGCCCCGCAACGGGCGCTCCGCTACAGCCGGAACAGTGATGTTCGGTGGAGTGAGCTGGGCGCAGCACACCGGGGTAAGCAGGGTGGAGCTCCGGGTCAACCGGGGCGCCTGGCAGGAAGCCCGCCTGGCCCCCGGGATATCCCTGGACACGTGGCGCCAATGGCAACTGGGCATTGACCTGACACCCGGGCAGTACGAGGTCCAGGTGCGTGCCACCGATCTCAACGGGGCTGCGCAGGCCGAGGAACGGAGACCGGTCGCCCCGGATGGAGCCACCGGCCTCCACACCATTAGAGTTGAGGTGACGCCATAGCCGCCCGATCCGAAGGCAGGAACATGCACAGCCCCACGCAGTCGCACCGGACCGTAACGGATCACCGCGAAGCGGTCGAAAGACTGCTCGCGCCGCTTCACACAAGGGAGCACACCGAACAGCTGGCGCTGCTGGATGCACTGGGCCGGGGCCTGGCGCAGGACGTTACGGCGCCGCTCAGCCTGCCGCCGTTCGCCAACTCCCAGATGGACGGCTTCGCCATCCGCAGTGCCGACGTACCGCGCGGAGGTGCGGAGCTCCGTGTTGTTTCGCCGGTCCCGGCAGGTGCCGCCCCGGCGGCGCTGGAACACGGCACAGCTGCCCCCATCATGACGGGAGCAATGATGCCGGCGGGGGCAGACGCCGTCGTACCTGTTGAACGGGCAACACCGGACTCGTTTCCGGAGCCCGGCGAACCAGCCACCGTCAGGCTCCCTGCGGCTGCGGCCGGGGAATTTGTCCGGTATGCCGGGAGCGACGTCAAAGCCGGCGAGCTGGCTCTTGGCCGCGGAACGTTCCTGGGTCCGGGACAGCTGGGCCTGCTCGCCGCGCTGGGTATCTCCGAGGTCACCGTGCACAAGGCGCTGACAGTCCTGCTGGTCACCACCGGGGACGAAGTGGTGGAGCCGGGCCAGCCGCTGGCCGCGGGCAAGATCTACGATGCAAACGGCACCTTGCTTGAGTCGGCCATGCGGCAGGCGGGCATCGGGGTGGTGCGGGCAGGAATCTCCACAGACAGCCCGGAAGAGCTCCGTGATCTGTTGAAGTTCCACGCACCGGCGGTGGACCTGATCGTCACCACAGGAGGCGTCAGCAAGGGCGCCTATGAGGTGGTGCGGCAGGCCATGGCCGGGCAGGACGTCGATTTCATGCACGTAGCCATGCAGCCGGGCGGACCGCAGGGGATAGGCACGTTCAACGGCGTCCCTTTTCTTGGCTTCCCCGGCAACCCCGTCAGCTGTCTGATCTCCTTTGAAATGTTTCTACGGCCGGTCATCGGCGGGCTCTTCGGTTCGCCGGCGGCCCGGCCCGTGGTCAGGGCCAGGCTCGCCGGGGCGCTCACCTCGCCCAACGGAAAGCACCAGGTGAGGCGCGGAACCCTCCAGCCGGACGGGACCGTCAGGCTTGAAGGCGGCGAAAGCTCCCACCTGGTCCATGCCCTGGCACGCTCGAACGCCCTGGTCCATGTGCCCGTTGGGATCCCGGCGCTCGCGGAAGGCGCCGAGGTGGAAGTATGGATGCTGTGAATGCACAAGATAACAGGGCCGGGCTGACGCACCTGCGCAGTGACGGTACAGCCCAGATGGTCGACGTCTCCTCTAAACCCGAGACCACCCGCGAAGCCACGGCCTCGGCCACGGTCCGCAGCACGGCGGAGGTGCTGGCACTGCTGGGGTCCGGCGGGCTGCCCAAGGGCGATGCCCTGGCGGTGGCACGGGTGGCCGGAATCATGGCCGCCAAAAAAACGTCAGAGCTCATCCCGCTGTGCCACCCCTTGCCCATTTCCAAGGTCACGGTGGATTTCGAACTGGGACCGGACTCAGTTGCCATTCTGGCCACCGTGAAAACCCGTGGCGTCACCGGCGTTGAAATGGAAGCCCTCACTGCTGCTTCCGTGGCGGCCCTGAGCGTGTACGACATGATCAAGGCCGTGGACAAACACGCGGTACTGACCGATATCAGAGTGCTGGCCAAAAGCGGCGGCAAGAGCGGGGACTGGACCCTATGAGCAGCCCACTAAGCAACACTGAACCACACCGTCACGGAGAGGCACAAGGCCGGAAGGCCGGCGTAGTGATTGCCTCCACACGCGCCGCGGCGGGTATCTATCAGGACGTGACCGGTCCCGTCATCATCGATTGGCTCACGGAACACGGCTTTGAGCCGTTCCCTGCCATGGTGGTGCCCGATGGCGAGCCTGTGGGCGCGGCCATCCGTGCCCTGCTGACCCAGGAGCCCGCCGTCGTTATCACCAGTGGCGGCACCGGGCTGAGTCCGGATGACCGCACCCCAGAAATGACGATTTCTCTGTTGGACCGTGAAATTCCGGGCATCATGGAGGGCATCAGGCGGGCCGGAGCGGTTAAGACCCCCATGGCCATGCTGAGCCGGGGCCATGCCGGGGCTGCCGGGAAGACCTTTGTTGTCAACCTGCCCGGATCACCCCAGGGTGTTATGGAAGGACTGTCGGTGCTCGATCCGGTGATCGGGCACCTGTGCGATCAGCTGGAGGGCGGACATGGGCACTGAATCAGCATTCGAAGTGGTCCACGCCGTTTTGAGCGCGGACCCCATCTCCGTGGACCAGGCCATCGCCGCGGTGGAATCGGACACCGCGGGTGCCGTGGTCAGTTTCAGCGGTGTGGTCAGAAACCACGACGCCGGCAAGGAAGTCATGCGTCTCAGCTACAGCGCGCACCCCACGGCTCACCAGGTGATGGCCGATGTTGTGGCGCAGCTCGTGGCCGAACACACAGCCGAACACGCAGGCGGCGACGCCGACGAATCCGCCGGTGCTGACCCGGGCTCGCAGCCCGTCCGTATCTGGGCCGCCCACCGGGTGGGCACGCTCGAAATCGGCGACCCCGCGCTGGTCTGCGCCGTCTCGGCCGCGCACCGCGGCCAGGCGTTCGCCGTGTGCTCCGAGCTGGTGGACCGGATCAAGGAGCAGGTGCCCATCTGGAAGGAACAGTTCTTCGCGGACGGGACCGTCGAGTGGGTCGGTGCGGGCGGCTAGAGGCAGTCCGCCCGGACGGCCCCAGCTGCCCTGTGCGGAGGTGAGGTAACGCATCTCCGCGGGTTCCTTGGGTAAGGCGCCCCGACGGTAGGGTTAACGCCATGACCGATCAACTCGCAGTCGCCGTGCTGGGCGCGAACGGGCGCATGGGCGCCGAGGCAGTCAAGGCCGTCGAAGCCGCCGCGGACATGAAGCTCGTTTCCGCCCTGGGGCGTGGCGATTCCCTGGAGACGCTGGCCGCCTCAGGTGCCAGGTTCGTGGTGGACCTCACCGTTCCCGAAAGTACGGAAGCCAACGTGCGCTTCGCCGTCGAACACGGCATGCACGCCGTGGTGGGAACAACGGGCTGGGACGCCGGACGGCTGGAAAATCTCGAGTCATTGCTGGCCGCACATCCGGACACCGGAGTGCTGATCGCGCCTAACTTCGCCTTGGGTTCCGTGCTCGCATCAGCGTTCGCAGCCAAGGCCTCGAAATACTTCGAATCCGTGGAAATCATTGAGCTCCACCACCCGGACAAGGTTGACGCACCGTCCGGCACGGCTGTCCGTACTGCCCAGCTGATTGCGGCAGAACGCGCAGCGGCCAATGTGCCTGCCAGCCCCGATGCCACCAGCACGGAACGCGCCGGTGCCAGAGGCTGCGACGTGGATGGCGTCCGGGTGCACAGCGTCAGGCTCCGGGGGCTTGTGGCCCATCAGGAAGTACTGCTCGGCGGGCCGGGGGAGCAGCTGACATTCCGCCATGACTCTTTTGACCGTGCGTCGTTCATGCCAGGCGTGCTGCTCGGCATCCGCGGAGTAGGGGCACATCCGGGCCTCACTGTTGGCCTTGACGGCTACCTGGATCTGGGGCTCTGATCACTGTGGGCAGTTTCCTCATGGCGCTGAAGAAGAACCGCACCAAGATCTGGGTGGGTGCTGTGACGCTCCTGCTTGTCTTCTACCTGGTGGTGTCATTCCAACGGTCCGTGCTGCTGCTGCTTGATTCCAATGGCGTGGCCAAGGCCATCGGCGCGGCTTATCTCGTGCTGCCGCTGATCGGCGCCTGGGCCATGGTCCGGGAGCTGCTGTTCGGCGCCCGCACCGAACAGATGGCCAGGATCCTTGAAGCCGAAGACGGCCTGCCCGTGGATAACCTGCCACGTACACCGGCCGGGCGGATCATCCGTGAGGGTGCGGACCAGGAGTTTGAGCTGTACAGGGCAGAGGCCGAAGCCGCGCCGGCCGACTGGCGTTCGTGGTTCCGTCTCAGCTGCGCCTACGACGCTGCAGGGGACCGCAAGCGCGCGCGTGCCTCCATGCGCGACGCCGTAAAGCTGTTTCGCGCCAGGATCCCGGCGGTGCCGGGCACTGGCGGCCCTGCGGCCTAGCAGCCTGCGGCACGTCGCCTGGCTGCCTGCGCCACGTCAGCGGATTCCGGCCTGCTGATGGCTGGCGACTTGGTTGGCTGCGTGGCCCAGCCATTCCAGCGGGCCGCGCCTCTTGAGCAGGACAAATGCCATGCCGATTGCCATTGCCGTGGCCGCGTGGGCAAAGTAGATGCCGTCTTCGGTCCACCCTTGCGGCAGCGGCTTCAGATAGAACGCTGACACGACGCACACATGGGCGGTGTACAGGGTGAGCGTCATGGCTCCGGCGCCGCACAGCGGAAGCAGCAGATCCAGGTTCAGCCAGTCACCCAGCCTGCCGAGCAGCAGGCAGGCTCCCACCACGGCAGCCGCCACTCCGGAAGTGTGCAAAAGATCCAGTGTGGTCCCGGAATGCGGTGCGCTGGACGCCAGCCACCACCACGATCCCTCTTGCCGCACACCGCTGAGGTTGACCTGAAGCAGGCTGTCCAGGGGATAGCCAGGGTCTGTCAGGATCGACTGGAGGGCTGATTTCCCGCCCAGATCGTCCATCATCAGCGTGCCCAGGAACTTGGCCAGCACGGCCACAGTAGCTCCGCCGGCCAACAGCACCACCGGGATGACCGCCGTCGTTAGCGCCAACCGGCCGATCACAAGCCCGATCAGGAGGTAGGACAGCCACTGGAACACGGGGTAGTAGCCGGTGAGGAAGAGGTCGCCGAGAAGCCGTGCGGGAGTGCCCAGATCTTCCCAGGACGGATTGTGGCCAAGCTGCAGCGGCGGCTCGGCAGCCAGAAGCCACGGCCGCAGCAGGTAGGCGACGACAGGAGAGCCCAGAATCCAGCCGGCGGCCCACGCACACAGCGGCCTGAGCTTCAGGCCGATGAACGGCAGGACGCAGAGGAACAGGGCAGCATAGTTGACCAGGATGACTGCAACGTTGACGTCCAACCCGCCGAGCATGAGTCCGACGGCGGCTATCACCAGCGCGCGGAGGGCGATGCCCCGCCGTGCCGCCCGGAGGCTGCTGCCTTCGCGGGGCTGCTGCTTGCCCGTTGAGAGCGCGAGTCCGACTCCGGCCAGCACAGCAAACAGTGCGGCCGAACGGCCGGAGAATGTCAGCCCGATCCACGTGGGTGCCAGGTTGGCGTTCGATTCGAAGGTCGGCAGCAGGTGGGTGGCCATCATGCCAAGCAACGCCAGTCCGCGGGCTGCGTCGATCCCGCCCAGGCGCGGCGTGGTGGCGGGGCTTTTCGCTGTCCGGGAGGATGCGGCGGTGCCACGGGAGGTCATGAGCCGATCGTCTCACATCAGGCCGTCCGGATCCCGGCCGTCTTATCTCCGGCTGGGGCGCGTGGCAGATAAATTGCCTGCGTGGATTCCGCGAACGCCCTGGGGCGGGCGCTTTTGACGTACTGACCCCATGAGATGTCTTTTTTGCGAAAGTCTTGACTGAAATTTCAGTCAGGATTAGAGTAGGAGCCACACATCAAAGGTGATGTGACTCACGAAAGGCTCGCCATGATCAGCATGCGCATTCGCAAGGACGCGGATCCCGCCGGTGCCGCGTCCGCGCACAGGGACCGTTTTGGCCGCATTGAGGCGGCCGGCATTGAGTTCATTCCGGACGAGCAACGCACGTCGCGCCCCAGGAACCTCTTCACCGTGTTCTTCGGCGGCAACTTCGCGTTTTCGGTCATCGTTTTTGGCTGGCTGCCCATAACGTTCGGTCTCGACTTCGTCGGCGCCGCCACCGCAAGCCTGACCGGGCTCCTCGTGGGCACGGCATTGATCGGCCCACTGGCTTTGCTCGGACCGCGGACCGGCACCAACAACACCGTCTCCAGCGCGGCACACTTCGGCACCCGCGGGAGGCTGATCGGTTCCGGCCTTACTCTGCTTTTCGCCCTTGCCTATGCTGCCATTGCGGTGTGGACCTCAGGCGACGCACTCGTTGCCGCCGCGGAACGGCTGCTCGGAGTGCCGGTCAGCGGCATCACGCTGGCAATCGGCTACGCCGTGATTTCCGTGGAGATCGTCCTGGTGGCTCTCTTCGGCCACGGCACAGTGGTGGCGATGCAGAAGTTCGTCGCCCCGGTTGTCGGGGTCCTGCTGCTGATGGGCGTCGTTGCCTTCGCCCCCGGTTTCAGCCCCACCACGGTCCATGCCGACTACCTCCTGGGCGACTTCTGGCCCACGTGGATTCTGTCCGCCGTCATTTCCGTCGGAGGGCCCCTGTCCTACGCGCCCACCCTGGGCGACTACAGCCGGCGCATTTCCAGCACCCGGCATTCGGACCGATCCGTGGTCGGCTCCGCCTGCCTGGGCGTGTTCCTGGGCCTCTTCGTCACCGCCCTTTTCGGTGCGTTCACGGCCGCGGCCATTCCCGAGCTGGGCGGCTCCTACGTTGCGGATCTGGTGCGCTCTGCACCTGCCTGGTACCTTCTGCCCATCCTCATCATTGCCCTGGCCGGCGGACTCGGCCAGGGTGTACTGAACCTCTATGCCAGCGGCTTGGATCTCGAGGCCCTGTTTCCGAGGCTCCGCCGCATCCACACCACCCTCATCACCTCCGCGATCGCCGTCGGGCTCCTCTACCTGGGTGTCTTTGTCTTCAACGCTGTGGACTCCATTACGGCCATGACACTGATTCTCAACGGATTCGCGGGGCCCTGGGTGGCAATCAACGTGCTGGGGTTCCTGATAGCCCGCCGGGGCAAGTACCATGCCGCGGATCTCCAGCTTTTCAGGGGAAACGGCCCCCGCGGACGGTACTGGTTCAGCAACGGCTGGAACCTCCGTGCGGTGATCCCCTGGGCAGTCGGCTCGTTGTTTGGCGTGCTGGCAACGGACACCACCCTTTACACAGGTCCGTTCTCGCAGCTCGCCGGAGGGATCGATCTCAGTTTCGTGGGATCCACGGTGATCGGAGCCGCAGGCTACCTGCTGGCCCTCCGGTTGTGGCCGGAACCGCCCGCCGCCCAGGCGGAGACGTCGCCGGAGAGAGGTGAGCACGTATTACTGTCAAACCATGAGTGAAAAACTAGCCAGGATCCTCACCGCCGCCACCACCTGCATCGCCAGGAACGGGGTCCGGGGAATGCGGGTCAACGATGTGGCAGCGGAGGCAGGCGTCTCGCCGGGGCTCCTCTACTACCACTTCACGGACCGGGCAGGCCTGCTTGCCGCAACCCTTGAACACATCAACAAACAGGTCAGCAAGGACGACTCCGCTCCCTCATCCGATGCCGGCGACCGCACACGGCATTTCCGGCACCTGCTCCTTGACGAAATCAAGGACGACGCCGACGTCCGCCGGAACTCCGTGGCTTGGAACGAACTGCGCGCCTGCTCCATCTTCGAACAGGAACTGGCGGAGCCACTGTCCCGGACGACGGCGGAATGGAACCGTGAGATCGCCCACGCCATCGCGGCAGCCAATGCCGGCATAAGCCAGGACGAGGCAGCGGTGACGGCAGAGATCCTCACAAGTCTGGTGGAAGGCATCTCCGGCCGCTGGCTCAGCGGCTTTATCACCGCAGATCACGCACGATTACTGCTTACGACGGCGATCGACTCACTTACCGCCGGCTTCCCGCCAGCGGCGCAGGACCCTGGCAAATGAACCACCTTCCCATTTTTAGCCTTGTTGATCGACGCGATTCCGACGGAATTCCGCTGTCATGCCAGGACCCTTAGGGTCCCGTTAGGAAGTACCACCATGGACATCATTGCCAACACCGAGCTGCCCGTCTCGTACGCACGGAGCGGGGATACAAGGAGCCAGGAAAGCAGCCGCCAGCCCCTGCGTGTCGCGCTGGTCCAGCACCGGTGGCGGGAGAACGCCGCGGAGCTCAAGACAGTACTCACCCAGGCCGTCGGCCAAGGCGCCGACGCCGGTGCCCGGTCTGTGTTCCTCCCGGAACTGACGCTCTCGAAGTACCCGGCCAACGTCCGGGCAGGCGGCACCCCCGCCAAGGACGCCGAAGACCTGCTCAGCGGCCCCACGTTTGAATTCGCGGCGAGCGCTGCCCGGAAGCACGGCGTCACGGTCCACGCCTCGCTGTATGAGCGGGCTGACGGCCCCGACGGCCTGGGTTTCAACACCGCCATCCTCGTCTCGCCTCAAGGCGAACTGCTGGCACGCACCCGCAAGACCCACATTCCCGTCAGCGCCGGGTACTACGAGGACACGTATTTCCGGGCGGGGCCAGCCGAAGACGCCTACCCTGTGTACCGTCCCGCGGAACTGGACGGGGCCGCCGTCGGGCTCCCCACCTGCTGGGACGAATGGTTCCCGGAGGTCGCCCGGCTGTACTCCCTGGCCGGGGCGGAAATTCTGGTCTACCCGACCGCCATCGGCTCGGAACCCACCTTCCCGGGTTTCGACCACCAGCCGCTCTGGCAGCACGTCATCGTGGGCAACGGAATCACCAACGGCACGTTCATGGTGGTCCCCAACCGGACGGGCGACGAAGGCGACATCAACTTCTACGGCTCATCGTTCATCTCCGATCCCTACGGCCGCGTTCTGGTGCAGGCGCCCAGAGACCAGGAAGCGGTGCTGGTGGCAGATCTTGACCTGGACCAGCGCAAGGACTGGCTGGACCTGTTTCCGTTCCTGACCACGCGCCGCCCGGACACCTACGGCGAGCTCACGTCCGACGTCGACACCGGCCGCCCCTACGGCGCCGTCTCCGGCAAGCAGCTGGCTGTCCAGGCATGAGCTGGATGATGCCGAGCGAAACAGCCCGGCAGGACAGGGTGTGGATGGCGTTTCCTCCGGAGCGTTCGTCCCTGGGCAACTCCGCGGAAGAAACCCATGAGGCCCGCGCGGCGTGGTCCGGTGTGGCGCACGCCGTGGCGGGTTTTGAGCCGGTCACCATGGTGGTGGACCCCCATGATGTGGATGCCGCCCGGAAGTATCTTTCGGCGGACATCGATCTCGTGGAAGCGCCGCTGGATGACGCGTGGATGCGGGACATCGGGCCAACATTTGTGACCGGCGACGGCGGCCGTTTGGGCGGCGTCGACTGGATCTTCAACGGCTGGGGGCAACAGCACTGGGCCAGCTGGAGCATGGACTCCGCCATCGGCGCGGAGGTTGTCCGCCATGCGGAGGCCGAGCTCCTGCCCAGCCCCATGGTCAATGAAGGCGGCGGAATCCAGGTGGACGGCCTCGGCACCGTCCTGGTCACTGAAACCGTCCAGCTGGATCCGGACCGGAACCCGGGAATGTCCAAGGCCGATGTCGAAGCCGAGCTGGCCCGCACCATCGGGGCCACCAACGTCATCTGGCTGCCCCGCGGGCTGACGCGGGACACGAAGGACTTCGGGACCCGCGGCCACGTAGACATCGTGGCCGTCATCCCATCGCCCGGCGTGCTGCTGGTCCATTCCCAGCGCAACGAATCGCACCCGGACTTCGACATCACGCGGGACATCATTGCGCTGCTCGCCCAGACCCGGGATGCACAGGGCCGCAGCTGGAAAATAGTGGAGGTGCCAGCCCCGGACATCCTCCGCGACGGGCACGACTGGGTGGACTACAGCTACATCAACCACCTGGTGGTCAACGGAGGCGTGATCGCCTGCAGCTTCGATGATCCCGCCGACGCCGGGGCCAAGCGGATTCTCGAGCAGGCGTACCCTGGCCGCACTGTGGTGACGGTAGATGCCAGGCCCATCTTTGCCAGGGGCGGCGGAATCCACTGCATCACCCAGCATCAGCCGGCCGCTGCCTGACCAGGAGACTGAACGTGCCCGGTTCCGGACGGGCGACACGGAAAAGAACGGGCGACACGGAAAAGAACGGGCGCTACGTAAATGCGCGTAGCGCCCGTTCTTTTGCGAAGCGGAAGACCATCGGGGCGTCGAAAAGTCCACAATGGCGCAGCAATCTCCGCATGGCTGGCGCGTGACAAACGGGCAAACGCCGTCGGCCAGCGCCGGGGCGTCTACCGGCGGGCCACTCAGGTGGAGGTCCGCACGCTGCGGGAACGCGGTGGCACCCTCGTTTGCTGTATCGACGGGACAGCCGTCGTCAGCCCGGCAGAAGTCTTGCATTCGAATATATGTTCGAATAATATGGCGGAATGAACAACTCATCAGAGCCTGGCCCACTGGACCGCCCGGATGACACGTCCCGGACTGCGGGACCGTTGAAAGCGATGAGCCCCGGTGTGGTGGATTTCCTCTTCAGGCAGCTGATTGCCGGGGAGTCGTCCGACGATGTGCAGTGGCACCGCGAAGGCATTGCTCTTTCGGCGCAGTGCGCGGGGGCCGAGCTGGCACGTCGCCTTTCCGAAACGGATCTCGAGGCCCTCACCCCCACCGAGCTCTTCCACTACGTCAGGGCGGCCCAGCGGATGGCTTCCTGGGCGGAGACTCTGCGGGAGGCGGCGCTCAGCCGGTACTGTGATGCTTCCGGGCCGCAGACGGCAAGGGCCGTGCCTGAATCCAGGGAGCAGCTCCACGGCCACGACGCCTGACACCGTTGCCCAGGACACCGTTACCCGAAAACGGCACCGTTACCCGAGAACGGCACCTCGCGTCATTGCCTAGGATGGGGGTGTGACTGCCGCGCTGACTGTATCCGCCATCCAGTACCGTGCCCTCAGCGGCGGGATCCCCGTCAACGCGCCGGAACACGTGCGCCTGATCGAGGATGCCGAATCCCACGGAGCCAGGCTGGTGATCTTCCCGGAGCTGTCACTGACGGGGTACGACCTCCAGCTTCTGCAGGATCCGGTCCATTGGCTTTCAGAAGCTGACCAGCGCCTTGACGGCATCCGCGAAATCTGCCGGCGTACCGGAATCACCGCCGTTGTGGGCGGTGCCCTCAGGCAAGCTGACGGCACGCCGCGGCTGGCTTCGATGGCCATCCACCCCGGAGGTCAGACCGATTCCGGGTTCAAGACCCATCTCCACGGCGAGGAAAAGTTTCTGTTCATCCCAGGAGACGGCGCGGTTGTCGTCGAGCTGGACGGCTGGAAAATAGCACTCGCCATCTGCTTCGATGCCGCCGTGCCCGGCCACTCCGGCGCCGCAGCTGAGACCGGGGCGGACGCTTACGCTGTTTCGGCGCTGTACACGGAGGGCGAAGAACTCCGGCTGGCCCTCCATCTTGGCGCCAGGGCCATGGACAACAGGATGTTCGGGATTCTGGCCAATCTTGGCGGGGACTCCGCTTTGGGCCCGTCGTGTGGACTGAGCGGGTTCTGGGGTCCGGACGGCACGGTGATCCGGCAGGCCTCGGGCACCGGTACCGAAGTGGTCACGGCGGTGCTGCAGAGGAGCACGCTCCAGCGATTCCGGCCTGCGGCTAGGTGACGCCGGAGCGCCTGAATTTGACGATCATCACGCCCCCGCCATTGTCCTAACTTGCCGGTGACAGGGTAACGTTTTTCATATGGCTGACTCTGACATTCGCTCGTACACTTTCGGAACTCTTGTGACCGCAATGGTCACCCCCTTCAGCGCCGACGGTGGAGTGGACTACAAGAAGTCCGCAGAGCTGGCCAGCAAGCTTGTCGACGACGGCTGCGACGGACTGGTTATTTCCGGCACCACTGGTGAAACATCCACCCTCGAGGACGATGAAAAGGAATCCCTTTTCCGCGTTGTGGTGGAAGCGGTCGGCGGGCGCGCCAAGGTTATTGCCGGAACGGGCACCAACCACACCTCGCACTCCATCGAAATGGCCCGGCGGGCTGCCAGGGCAGGCGTGGACGGCCAGTTGCTGGTCACCCCCTACTACAACAAGCCCAGCCAGGCCGGCATCCAGGCACACATGGAGGCCATTGCCGACGCCGCCGAGCTGCCGGTTATGATCTACGACATCCCCGGCCGCGCCGGTGTCCCCATCACTGCCGAAACCATGATCCGGCTCGCCGACCACCCGCTGATCGTGGCGCTGAAGGATGCCAAGGCTGACTTCGCGTCAACCACGCGGGTGATGGCCAACACCGATCTGGATGTTTACGCCGGCGACGACGGACTTACCCTCCCTTGGATGGCGGCAGGCGCCGTCGGGTTGGTCAGCGTCACGGCCCACGTGGCCACCCGCCAATTCCGTGCGATGATCAATGCCGCACATGCAGGCGACTTTGCGACCGCCCGCACCATACATTTCGAACTGGACCCCGTGGTCCGTGCAGTGATGACCCACATTCAGGGTGCTGTAGCTGCCAAGCAGGTTCTTAAGTGGCAGGGAGTCCTGCCCAACTCGGTTGTCCGTTTGCCCCTCGTGGAGCCGGGCGAAGCCGAGATCGAAATCATCCGCGAGGATTTGGCGGAAGCAGGGCTGGTCTTTTCCTGAGGGCAAAGACCGGCGCCCTTCCGCCTGGAAAGTAGTGCATTATGACCCAAATCGCCCTTCCCGGCCTTGTCACGCCGCCCCGCCTCCCCAAGGGCACCCTGCGGATTGTTCCGCTGGGCGGGCTCGGGGAAATCGGCCGCAACATGGCTGTCTTCGAAATCGACGGCAAACTGCTCGTGGTGGACTGCGGTGTCCTGTTCCCTGAGGAAACCCAGCCCGGCGTGGACCTGATCCTGCCCGATTTCTCCTACATCGAGAACCGGCTTGACGACATTGTGGCCGTCGTCCTGACCCACGGTCACGAAGACCACATCGGCGCCGTTCCCTACCTGCTCCGGCTGCGCAACGACATCCCCCTGGTGGGATCGCAGCTGACGCTGGCGCTCATTGAAGCCAAGCTTCAGGAACACCGGATCAAGCCCTACACCCTCACCGTCGCCGAAGGACAGGTGGAGAAGTTCGGCCCCTTCGAATGTGAATTCGTGGCCGTCAACCACTCGATCCCCGACGCCTTGGCCGTGTTCATCCGCACCGCGGGCGGCACCGTGTTGCACACCGGCGACTTCAAGATGGACCAGCTGCCGCTTGATGGCCGCATCACGGATCTCCGCCACTTTGCACGGCTGGGCGAAGAGGGTGTGGATCTTTTCATGTCGGACTCCACCAATGCCGATGTACCGGGCTTCACCACTGCCGAAAAGGAAATCGGGCCCACGCTTGACCGGCTCTTCGGCCAGGCCACCAAGCGCATCATCGTGGCGTCCTTCTCCTCGCACGTCCACCGTGTCCAGCAGGTGCTCGATGCTGCGGTCAAACACAACCGCAAGGTGGCTTTTGTAGGCCGCTCCATGGTCCGTAACATGGCCATCGCCTCCAAGCTGGGCTACCTCGATGTGCCGGACGGCATTCTGGTGGACATCAAGAACATCGACAACCTGCCGGACAACCGTGTGGTGCTGATGTCCACTGGCTCCCAGGGGGAGCCGATGGCGGCACTGTCCCGGATGGCCAACGGCGACCACCGGGTGGTGGTGGGCGATGGCGATACCGTCATTCTGGCTTCAAGCCTGATTCCGGGCAACGAGAACGCGGTCTACCGCATCATCAACGGGCTGTTGAAGCTCGGCGCGGACGTTATCCACAAGGGCAACGCCAAGGTCCATGTATCCGGCCACGCCGCCGCAGGTGAGCTGCTGTACTGCTACAACATCCTGGAGCCGATCAACGCCATGCCGGTTCACGGTGAAACGCGGCACCTGATCGCCAACGGTAAAATTGCGCTGGAGTCCGGTGTTCCCGACGAAAACATTGTTCTCGCGGACAACGGCACCGTGATCGACCTCCGGGACCACCAAGCCGACGTCGTGGGTCAGGTTGAGGTGGGGTTCGTGTACGTCGACGGGTCAAGCGTCGGGGAAATCACCGACGCCGATCTGAAGGACCGCCAGGTCCTCGGCGATGAAGGCTTCATCTCCATCATCACGGTCATCAACCGGACCACGGGCAAAGTGGTCTCCGGGCCGGAAATCCACGCGCGGGGTGTTGCCGAGGATGATTCCGTCTTCGATGAAATCATCCCCAGGATCAACGCAGCGCTTGAGGAAGCCGTGCTCAACCGCACGGACCACACCACGCACCAGTTGCAGCAGGTTGTCCGCCGCGTGGTGGGTACCTGGGTCAACCGGAAGCTGCGCCGCAAGCCCATGATCATTCCGGTGGTTCTCGAGGCCTGAGGCGGCCGGCTGGCTGCCAGCCGAAGCTGAACACAGCCGCTGATAGCCCGGAAATCCGCGGATTTGAGCGCGCGTTCGGGTACCGTGGCGGGTATGGCCACACGTACTTCGTCCGCGCCTAGAGGCAACTCCAGCGGTAAATCAGGCAGCTCCGCCAGCAGGGGCTCCGGCCCGGCCGCGTCCAAAACTAGCCGGCCGGGTGGTTCATCCGGCACCGCCCGCACCCGGAAGCTCGCCGCCGTTGAACCACGGCAGCCCTGGTTGCTGAGGGTCGCCGGGGGTACCTGGCTGGGCATCGGACATCTGGTGGGCGGCGGCATCCGCCGGATCGGCCATGACGTCAGCGACCTCGCCGCAGAGGACCGCCGCGACGGCGCGGCGCTGTTCAATCTGGCGCTCGGTGTTTTTGTTGCAACCTTCGCATGGTGGGGCCTGAAGGGCTGGTTCCCGGACACCGTCTACGGCATCGTTAACGGAACGTTCGGCTGGATGTCCCTCCTGCTGCCACTCATGCTGTTCGTCTGCGCCTTGAGGCTGTTCCGCCAGCCGGCGGACGGCCGCGGGAACAACCGCATCGGCAT
This sequence comes from Micrococcaceae bacterium Sec5.7, assembly GCA_039636785.1. Lineage (NCBI taxonomy): Bacteria > Bacillati > Actinomycetota > Actinomycetes > Micrococcales > Micrococcaceae > Micrococcaceae bacterium Sec5.7. The sequence goes on from CP144169.1 coordinate 1,296,385, forward strand.
AGGCTTCCTCATCATGACCTTCGCCGGCTGCGGGCTGGCCCACATCATCGGCGGCCAGCCCACGGTGGCACAGGGGTTCGGCGGGCTCCGGCAGGCAGGCGGCATGCTGGGTTACCTGGCGGCGGCGCCGCTGGCTGCAATCCATGCGGCGGTCCCTGTTGCCGTGTACGGGCTGCTCGCGTTTGTATCGCTGCTGATCATCACCGCCACCCCTTTCGGTGCCATTCCCAGGCGGCTCCGCGGCGCTTACGAACACCTGATGGGCATCGACCTCCAGGAGCCGGGCGAAAGCGACGACCGCCACGACCGCAGTTACCTCTTCGAAAACGAAGCTTCCGCCGCGCCGAAAAAGAAGAAGCGCATGCGCCTTTTCGGCAAGGACGCCGACGCCGGCCTGGAAGCCTATGTGGGTGATGAAGCCTTCGAACATGCAGTCATTGACGACGACGCCCCGGCCGGTAATGGATCCAGCTCCGTGGCACCAGGCGTGCGCCGGCCCACCCGGGCCGAGATCGCCGTCGAGAAGATCAAAACCTCCCAGGGCCTTGGCGCCAAGGCGCCGGAGGGTGCAACGGAGGCCATCCCGCTGGTGACTCCGGGCATGGTGGCCGCCGGTTCCCTGAACGCGGTTGCCGGAACCCCGGCCCCAGCGGCCCCCCATGTGCCGGCCCGGCCCGTGACCGCCCCGCCCCTGCCCACCCCCATTCCCCAGCGCACGGAGCAGCTCTCGCTGGCAGGCGACGTCACGTACACGTTGCCGTCGTCGGACGTCCTGACTCCCGGTTCCATCCCCAAGGAGCGCACCGAGGCCAACGATGCGATTGTCGCGTCGCTGACCGAGACCCTGAACCAGTTCAATGTAGAGGCGCAGGTCACCGGCTTCAGCCGCGGCCCCACCGTGACGCGGTACGAAATCGAACTGTCCCCGGGCACCAAGGTGGAACGCGTCACGGCGCTGTCCAAGAACATCTCCTATGCCGTCGCCAGCTCGGACGTGCGCATCCTGAGCCCCATCCCCGGACGGTCCGCGATCGGCATCGAGATCCCCAACACGGACCGCGAGACCGTGTCACTGGGCGATGTGCTCCGGAGCCAGAATGCCCGCCGTACGGAGCACCCCATGGTGATCGGTGTCGGCAAGGACGTTGAGGGCGGCTACGTCGTGGCGAACCTCGCCAAAATGCCGCACCTCCTGGTGGCCGGTGCCACCGGTGCCGGTAAGTCTGCGTTCGTGAATGCCATGATCACCTCGATCCTGATGCGCGCGACCCCCGACGAGGTCCGCATGGTCATGGTGGACCCCAAACGCGTGGAACTGACGGCATACGAAGGCGTCCCGCACCTGATCACGCCCATCATCACCAACCCCAAGAAAGCCGCCGAGGCATTGCAGTGGGTGGTCCGCGAAATGGATGCCCGCTATGATGACCTCGCCAACTACGGATTCAAACACATTGACGACTTCAACAAGGCGGTGCGTGCCGGCAAGGTGCAGCCGCCCAGGGACTCCAAGCGTGTCATCCGCCCTTACCCGTACCTCCTGGTGATTGTGGATGAGCTCGCGGACCTGATGATGGTGGCCCCGCGCGACGTCGAGGATTCCATTGTCCGTATCACCCAGCTGGCCCGCGCCGCCGGCATCCACCTGGTGCTTGCCACCCAGCGGCCGTCCGTGGACGTTGTCACCGGCCTGATCAAGGCGAACGTGCCATCCCGGATGGCGTTCGCCACCTCCTCCGTCACGGACTCACGCGTGGTGCTGGACCAGCCAGGGGCGGAAAAACTGATCGGGCAGGGCGACGCGCTGTTCCTGCCCATGGGTGCCTCCAAGGCCATGCGTGTTCAGGGAGCCTGGGTCACCGAGTCCGAGATCCACAGGGTTGTGGAGCATGTCAAGGGGCAGCTGCAGGCTGTCTACCGCGACGACGTTGCCGTTGAGGCGCCGAAGAAACAGATCGACGACGACATCGGAGACGATCTCGATGTCCTGCTGCAGGCCACGGAGCTGGTGGTGACCACCCAGTTCGGCTCCACCTCCATGCTGCAGCGCAAGCTGCGGGTCGGCTTCGCCAAGGCCGGCCGCCTGATGGACCTGCTTGAATCCAGGGGAGTGGTGGGCCCGTCCGAAGGTTCCAAGGCCCGCGATGTTCTGGTCAAGCCTGATGACCTTGCGGCGGTGCTTGCGGCCATGAAGGGTCAGGAAGCGCCTGCAGCGCCGGATTCGCAGACCGCAGCCCTCAGCGACAACGCCAACTCAAACATCGCCCAGGGCGGCTACGCAGAGGATCTCGTGGCAACGGACCTGGAGAGCCGCAGCAAGGCTGTGGAATATTACGACGGCGCCGATGGCACCACCGGAAACTCAGGCGAGGACGACGACGGATCCGAGGACGCCTGGTCACTCACCGGGCGGTAGCCTAAGAGGGTGACTAGCACCGAAGCAACCGCGGCCGGCTCCGGCAATTCCGGAATCTGGAATCTGCCAAATATCCTCACCATGCTGCGCATTGTGCTGGTGCCGTTCTTCGTCTGGTTCCTCCTCGCGGATGCGCCGGGTCTGGAGAGCGAGTCAGGTATCTGGCGGTGGGCCGCTGTGGCGGCGTTCGCCGTCGCGATTTACACGGACAAGCTCGACGGCGACATCGCCCGCAGCAGGGGACTGGTTACCGATTTCGGTAAAATTGCCGATCCGATCGCGGACAAGTTGCTGATCGGCTCTGCCCTGGTCATGCTGTCCGTTCTGAATGAGCTGCCTTGGTGGATCACGCTGGTGATTCTGGTCCGCGAATGGGGCATCACGGCTCTGCGTTTCTTCGTGATCCGCTACGGCGTGATCCCGGCCTCACGCGGTGGAAAGCTCAAGACCGTCGTCCAGACTGCGGCCATCCTGCTCTACCTGCTGCCGTTTGGCGGCCTCGCCCCCTGGCTGGCCTGGGTAGCACTCGCGGTCATGCTGGTTGCGGTCCTGATCACGGTGTGGACCGGCGTCGAATATGTGGTGGAAGCACTCAAGCTCCGATCCCAGGGCAAACGTGCCCGTCAGTACGAAGCACAGCGTCCGGAAGCACAGGAGAAGCCATGACAAATCTGCACCGCATTGCCGAAGAAACAGTGAAAAGTGCCGTGGAGCGGGGCCTGACGGTGGCCACGGCGGAATCCCTTACCGCCGGCATGGTGGCCGCCATGCTGGCTGACACGCCGGGCGCTTCCGCCATACTGCAGGGCGGAGTGGTGTCCTACCAGAACTCCGTCAAAGCAGACGTCCTTGGCGTATCCCGCCGGCTGCTTGACGCCGTCGGCTCCGTGGACGGCGATGTCGCTGCGGCGATGGCGGCCGGTGTCCGGAAGGTCTGCGTCGCGGACATCGGGGTCTCAACCACGGGTGTCGCCGGGCCCGAAGAACACGACGGCAAGGGTGTGGGTACGGTGTTTATCGGCATCGCAACTGCTGAAGGATCCATGTCTTTCCCATACGCCTTCGAAGGAACCCGGGCCGAGATCAGGGCACACGCCTGTGCGGCCGCCCTGGACCGCCTTCTCGAAGCTCTATCTTCTCCGGGCTACCGGGCGTAAAGCTGCCGGGAACAAATCCCCGGTACCGATAGTTGTTACATTGTGTCGCCTCCGGATCCTGGAGGCGCCTAGGATGAAAAGATCACAACGGTTCGCCCCACGGTGAATCGGACTAACGAGGGAGCAAGGCGATACAGATGGTAAAGCAGCCCGTATCCGTTAACGGCGTTGTCCGCTGGAAGGATGTGGGCCTCGCCGATCAGGCCAAGAGCGAACAGAAGGGGCGCAAGATGGTTGTACTTCGTCACGAAATTGGTGATGTACTGCGCGATGTCCGCCAGCGTCAGGGGCGTACACTCCGCGAAGTCTCGCACAGCGCCCGTGTATCCCTGGGGTACCTGAGCGAAGTGGAGCGCGGCCAGAAGGAAGCATCCTCAGAACTGTTGTCCTCGATCTGCTCGGCCCTGGATGTTCCTTTGTCCAGCATGCTCCGTGAAGTCAGCGACCGCGTTGCCATCGCTGAAGGCGTAGCCGTTCCGGACACCGTGCCGCAGGAATTCTCCCAGCGCTACGGCCGTGATCTTGATCGCGACCTCAACGTTGAACTCAACAATGAACTCGCCAAGGGCCTGCTCTCAGGAGCCCGGTAACCTTAAGGCCAGAACTTATCGCAAAAGCCTCCGGCACTTCGCCGGAGGCTTTTGTTGTGTCAGCTGATGGCTACGGTGCGGAGCCCCTTAGGGCGTACCGTCTTTGGGGAAGCCGTCGCGTTCGTACGTCGCGTTGAGCTTGGCCATGTATTCGGCCAGGGTCTGAAGGTCCGCAACCGGCCATTCGCCCAGACGCTCACGGAAAACCTGGCGGCGGGCATCCTGGACCTGGTGCATCTTCTCTTCACCTTTGGGCGTGAGCCTGATGGACTGGGCACGCCCGTCCAGGGGGTCTGCCTCCTTGAACACCAGACCTATACTCTCCAGAAACGCGATCTGGCGGCTGACGGAGGGCTTGCCCACTCCGATGCACAATGCCAGATCGGTCAGCCTGATGGGCCCTTCCCTCCGGATCACCGTGAGGAGGCCATACGCCGCCGGCTCCATGTCCGGGTGGACCTCACGGGATAGCTGATGGGACACTGAGCGTGCCCGGCGCCAGAAGAGACTGATCTGGTGCTCCACCGTCTTCAGTGCCGCATCGACAGTGTCATCGGCGGAACCATGGCCACCGGGGACGTCAGCTGAGTTGCTCATGGCAACCATTCTAGAGTCCACAGCCGTGAGAGACTCTATTGGTGCGGATCAGCGACTTTTGGCGGCTTATGGATGATGAATTCGGGGCAGGTTACTCCCGGGTTCTGGGTAGTTCACTCGTCCTGGCGGGCGTCGGCGGCCGGACCGCTGACCAGGCCCTCGCGGCCGGTGTGAATCCCCGCACCGTGTGGCTGGCCGTCTGCGATGTCCAGGACGTTCCGGCGGAGCGGCGCCTGGGCCGCGACATCAAACCCGTCAGGAACTGACGCTCCCGTCCTGACACGCGGTCCTGACACGCCGCATGATTGTTCGAATATCTGTTCGGGTAAAGCTATGCTTTTCACAGTGGGTTATCCACATACCCGATGTCATCCGGTAAGAATGTCGGTGCGTGCCATTAGCGTCAGAGATGACAAATAGACGGCCACTGAGGCCACTCCAAAGCGAGAAAGCATTAGAGGTGTGAACCATGGCGGCAGCCCCGGATCGTGAGAAGGCGCTTGAAGCAGCGCTTGCGCAGATTGATAAGCAGTTCGGCAAGGGTTCCGTCATGCGGCTGGGCGATGAAGTCCGTGCCCCTATTGAGGTCATCCCCACCGGTTCCATCGCCTTGGATGTGGCTCTGGGAATCGGCGGCCTGCCCCGTGGCCGCGTCGTCGAAATCTACGGACCGGAATCTTCGGGTAAAACCACCGTCGCGCTGCACGCAGTAGCCAACGCCCAGCGCCTGGGCGGCATTGCCGCCTTCATCGACGCCGAGCATGCACTCGATCCCGAATACGCCGCAAAGCTGGGCGTGGATACGGATGCACTCCTGGTTTCCCAGCCGGACACCGGCGAGCAGGCGCTGGAAATCATGGACATGCTCATCGGCTCCGGCTCGCTTGACGTCATTGTCATCGACTCCGTGGCTGCTCTGGTTCCGCGTGCGGAAATCGAAGGCGATATGGGCGACAGCCACGTTGGCCTCCAGGCCCGTCTGATGAGCCAGGCCTTGCGTAAGATCACCGGACGCCTGAGCCAGACCAAAACCACTGCCATCTTCATCAACCAGCTCCGTGAAAAGATCGGTGTCTTCTTCGGTTCACCCGAAACCACCACCGGTGGCAAGGCTCTGAAGTTCTACGCCTCCATCCGTATCGACGTCCGCAGGATCCAGACGCTGAAGGAAGGCGCTGATTCGGTCGGCAACCGTACCAAGGCCAAGATCGTCAAGAACAAGATGGCCCCGCCCTTCAAGATCGCTGAATTCGACATCATCTATGGCCTGGGGATCTCCCGCGAGGGCGGCATCATCGACATGGGTGTTGAGCACGGCATCATCAAGAAGTCGGGTTCCTGGTTCACCTACGACGGCGACCAGCTGGGCCAGGGCATGGAAAACTCCCGCAGGTTCCTGCGTGACAACCCTGAGCTCGCCACTGAACTTGAGCGCCTCATCAAGGAAAAGCTCGGCGTGGGCGTCAAGCCGGCTGCCGAGACCGAAGCAACGCCGAAGCTGAAGGCCGTTGACGGTTTCTAGGGGCAGGCGGCGCTCGGGGTCAGGATTCGCTGGCACAGGGCCTGACGCGGAGCCAGCGGACGCCTCAGACGGGGTGGCGGATCCCGAACCCGATCTGGCTTCGGCTGCGCGGGCCATCGTGCTGCGGCAGCTGACCGGTTCCCCCAAGAGCCGGTTGCAGCTGGCCCGCAAGCTTGCAGAGCGGAGTATCCCCGAAGACGTAGTAGAGTCGGTGCTGGACCGCTTCGAAGAGGTTCAGCTTATCGATGACACCGAGTTTGCACAGCTGTGGGTCCGCAACCGCGCGCAATCCCGCAAGCTCGCCAAAGGTGCCCTGCGCCGCGAACTGGCGGACAAGGGGATCGATGCCGACACCGCGGCTCTCGCCCTGGAACAGCTCAGCGACGAGGACGAGGAATCAGCGGCACGCCAACTGGTCGAACGTAAAGTCAGGTCCGGGGTTGATTTCCCCGACCGCGCAGAGCGGGACAAAACCACGCGCCGGCTGGCGTCCATGCTGGCACGCAAGGGTTATCAGCCCTCGCATGCGTTCCGGATCGTAGGCGAGGTACTGGATGCCGCAGCCGGGCGTTGACAGGCTTCACCGCCCGCGCTGCATACAGCCCCGCCCGACCCGGTACCCTTAACAGGTGAGTTTGACCATTCCTTCCCCAGCGGCCGGCACCATCCCTTCAGCAGACATCAGCACGCTGCAGCCCCGCACCTATCAGGTGCGTACTTTCGGATGCCAGATGAACGTGCACGATTCCGAACGGATGGCGGGCATGCTCGAGGATGCAGGCTACGTGCCGGCAGACGGCAAGCAGGCGGACGTAGTGGTCTTCAACACCTGCGCCGTGCGGGAAAACGCTGACAATAAGCTTTATGGCAACCTGGGGATGCTGGCCTCGGTCAAGGAAGCCAACCCCGGAATGCAGATAGCCGTGGGCGGCTGCCTGGCGCAGAAGGACCGCGAGACCATTCTTAAGAAGGCCCCGTGGGTGGATGCTGTCTTCGGTACCCACAATGTGGGGGCTTTGCCGGCGCTTCTGGACAGGGCACGGCACAACAATGAAGCCCAGCTGGAGATCCTCGAGTCTTTGGATGTTTTTCCGTCCACGCTGCCCACCAAGAGGGACTCCGTGTACTCGGGATGGGTGTCCATCTCGGTCGGCTGCAACAACACATGTACGTTCTGCATCGTCCCGGCGCTCCGGGGCAAGGAGAAAGACCGCCGGCCCGGCGACATCCTTGCCGAGATCCAGGCGCTTGTCGACGACGGTGCCATTGAAGTGACGCTCCTGGGCCAAAACGTGAATTCGTACGGCGTCGAATTCGGAGATCGCCAGGCGTTCTCCAAGCTCCTCCGCGCCTGCGGCGAAATCCCGGGCCTGGAAAGGGTGCGCTTTACCAGCCCCCACCCGGCAGCTTTCACCGACGACGTCATCGACGCCATGGCCGAAACCCCCAACGTCATGCCCCAGCTCCACATGCCGCTTCAATCCGGCTCGGACAAGGTACTCAAGGACATGAAGAGGTCCTACCGCTCCACAAAGTTCCTCGGGATCCTGGACAAGGTGCGCGAGAAGATTCCGCACGCTGCCATTTCCACGGACATCATTGTGGGCTTTCCAGGCGAGACGGAAGAGGACTTCCAGGCAACGCTCGACGTCGTGGAAAAGTCCCGTTTTGCCACCGCCTTCACGTTCCAGTACTCCAAGCGGCCCGGCACGCCCGCGGCGGACCTCCCGGATCAGCTCCCCAAGGCAGTTGTCCAGGAGCGGTTTGAACGGCTGACCGCTTTGCAGGACCGCATCGCCGCCGAAGAGAATGCAACGCAGCTCGGTCGCCGGGTCGAAGTTATGGTCACTGCGCAGTCGGGCCGGAAGGCTGAGGAAACGCACCGGTTGTCCGGCCGTTCCCGGGACCAGCGGCTGGTACATTTCTCAGTCCCTGAAGGCGCCCAGGCTCCCCGCCCAGGCGATTTGGTGACAGTCACCATCACCGATGCGGCGTCCTTCCATCTGGTCGCCGATCCCACGGTTGCCGATTACACGCTCAGGCGGTCCCGTGCAGGCGACGCCTGGGACAGGTCGCTGGCCGATTCCTGCGGCGCGCCGGTGCCCGGCGGCGCCGGCAACAACGCCCGGAAGGCCGGCGTTTCGCTGGGTATGCCTTCTTTGCCTCTTCGTGCCCTCTGAAGCAGTGGCCGCTGACAGGCAGGCACCGCCGCCCGTCATAGCCGTGGTGGGGCCAACCGGCTCGGGAAAGTCGGACCTCGCCGTGGAGCTGGCGCTCCAGCTGGACGGCGAAGTGATCAACGCCGACTCCATGCAGTTCTACCGCGGTATGGACATCGGCACGGCAAAAATCAGTCTGGCCGAGCGCAGGGGAGTACCGCACCGCATGCTGGATACGCTCGACGTGACTGAGGAAGCCAGCGTCTCGGATTTCCAGAAGCAGGCCCGAACCGCAATTGCTGACATCCACGGCCGGGGCAAGCGTGCAATCCTTGCGGGCGGATCCGGACTCTATGTCCGCGCAGCACTGGATGTCCTCGATTTCCCCGGCACGGATCCGGACATCCGGACCAGGCTTGAAGCCGAGCTGGAGTCAGCTGGCCCCGCGCCACTGATCGACAGGCTGCGGGCAGTCGATCCCGTGTCCGCCGGTAGAGTCGCGGACTCCCGCAGAGTGATTCGCGCCCTGGAAGTTTTTGAACTGACGGGCCGCCCGTTCAGCTCGTTTATGCCCGGACGCGATTATTACCAGCCGGCGGTCCAGATCGGGCTTGAGGTGGACCGGGAGTTGCTGCGCGAACGACTGGCCCATCGCGTCCATGGGATGGTCAGCAACGGGCTGCTCGCGGAAGTGAAGCGGCTTGATGCGGCCGGTCTGCGCCGCGGCAGGACCGCACCGCGTGCGCTGGGCTATGCCCAGTTCCTCCGAGTGCTGGACGGCGAATCCGATGCGGGGCAGGCCGCGGAGGAAACGATTGTAGCCACCAGGCAGTTCGCCAGGCGGCAGCTGACCTGGTTCCGCGCTGACCCCCGGATCCACTGGCTGGACTGGCAGGACCCGGAACTGGTCGCCAAAGCAGCCGCGCTCTGCCACTGACTTGTTCGCCCTGCGCCGCTGCCCCAGCGCCGCTGCCACGGACACCGCCCCCACCGACGCCGCTGCAGTCGGCCGCTGATTTCCCGGGCAGCCCCGGCATGCCGGTAACCTTGAACCATGGATGAGACCCTCGAAGCGACCCCTGCGCGAACCGACTCTGACCTGAGCGGTCTCCGCTTCTCGAAGGGGCATGGAACGGGCAATGACTTTGTTCTCATCGCGGATCCTGAAGGCATCCACACGATCACAGCAGGCCAGGTCGCCGCGCTCTGCGACCGGCACCGCGGAATCGGCGGAGACGGCCTGATCCGCGCCGTGCCGTCGCGCCTCCTCCCCGAGGGCCAGGAACTCCTGGCAGCCAGTCCGGACGCCGAATGGTTCATGGACTACCGCAACGGAGACGGCTCACTGTCGGAAATGTGCGGCAACGGTGTCCGGGTGTTTGTGCATTTCCTGATCGCCGAAGGACTGGTGAAGCTTCCGGCCGGCGGCTCTCTGAACATCGGCACCCGGGCCGGAATCAAGTCCGTTGTCCGCACCGGCGACGGCTATGCTGTGGATATGGGGCCGTGGGAGTTCATCTTCCCGGGTGACGCAGCCGCCAAGGCCATGGACTCACTCGTCACCGCCGACGGCCTGGAAGTCCCGCGTCCGGCGCTGTCCGTCAGCATGGGCAACCCCCACACTGTGGTGGCCCTGGCGGAGTTGTCCGAGCTGGAGGCAACACGGCTGTTCACGGCGCCGGTCGTCGATCCCGTGCCCGCCAACGGCACCAACGTGGAATTTGTGGTGCCGGCCGAGCCGCTGGTCAACGACGGCGTGGGAACAGTCACCATGCGCGTCCACGAGCGGGGCGTGGGCGAAACCCAGTCGTGCGGCACCGGAGCCTGCGCTGCAGCCGTGGCGACCCGTCACTGGGCGGGGACCAGCGCACCGGATGCCTGGCACATTAACGTTCCTGGCGGCGTCGTCGGCGTTAAATTCTTTCCCGGGGCGGCCGGCCGCGAACATGTTGAACTGAGCGGGCCCGCGGTGATCGTGGCTAGCGGGACGCTTTCCTGACGCGCAGGATCCTGAATGATTTTGACGTGCTTTCGCGGCTGACGGTGAACGACTCGTCCAATTCCTCGGCCAGCCAGCGCTGAAGGGAATCCGCGCCCAGGTTCTTCTGGACCACCAGCCAGGCGGAACCTCCAGCTGCCAGCCGGGGCAGCCACAGCTTCAGCAGCGAATGCAGCTCATCCTTGCCGATCCGGATGGGTGGGTTGGACCAGATTGTGTCGAAACGCACCTCCGGATCCACCGCCTCCGGCGTGCTGGCTGTGAGGTGGTCAAGCCCCAGTAAAGCGGCATTTTCATTGGTCAGCGTTACGCAGCGCTCATTGACATCCACGGCATAGACACGTGCATGGGGAGCTCGGAGAGCCATGGTAAGGGCGATCGGACCCCAGCCGCAGCCGACGTCCAGGAGATTGCCCTTCGGCGAGGGAGCAGGAGCATCGGCGAGCAGCACTGCGGTTCCCTTGTCGATTCCGTCAGGGCTGAAGATGCCCGACGACGTCTGCAGCCTCCGCTTTTCACCAGCCAGTTCCACGGTCAGCGACTTGCGGGTGAAGGGCCCTGCGGGCGATGCGCTGAAATAGTGTGCAGACTCCATAACTGGCCAGATTAGTTGGCCTCGGGCCCGAAGGGAAACCAGCGGGATGGCCGTCTGCTAATCTTGAAGGCATGTTCATGATTTTTGAGTAGCCGGACCGGGCACAGCCCCGTCCCGCAGCGACGCAGGTAATCACCTTCCGCTCAGTGCGCCATTAGGCGCCCGTCACACTCATTTCCAATTTCGGAACCACTTCTTCCTGCCTCAGCACGGCTGCCGCAGGCACTTCAGGAGGCCTGGATGACCAATAGTCATCAGCCCAGCGCGAATACCGCACCACAGACAAACAATCGGCACTATTCTGAAGGTGCCGAACCTTCAAAGGAGACCATGACCAGCCAGCACAACCCCGGGTCCGATTCAGCTGCCCAGGACATGAGTCCTGAGGAGATCCAGGCTGTCATCGACCGGATTCTCTCCAAGGATGTCCCGGCCAGGAACGTCTCCCGTACGGACGCCGACGCAGGGGACGCGGACAGGCGGGCCCTGTTCGGCAAGGCCCAGGCAATCTCACGACTGGACGAGGAACACACCAGCTACGACGGCGATCAGCAGGACCTGGAAGAACGCCGCGCCTTGCGCCGTACAGCGGGTCTCTCCACGGAACTTGAGGATGTCACAGAGGTCGAATACCGGCAGCTGCGACTGGAACGTGTGGTCCTTGCCGGGTTGTGGAGCGAAGGCACACTCGCGGACGCAGAGAACTCGCTGCGCGAGCTCGCCGCCCTTGCCGAAACTGCCGGCTCCGAAGTCCTTGACGGACTGGTCCAGCGCCGCGCCAAGCCGGACCCCGGAACGTTCCTGGGGTCAGGCAAAGCGCTGGAACTCAAAGAGATCGTGACGTCCACGGGGGCGGATACCGTGGTGGTGGACGCCGAGCTGGCTCCGTCCCAGCGGCGCGGCCTTGAGGACATCGTCAAGGTCAAGGTCATTGACCGCACAGCACTGATTCTGGACATCTTTGCGCAGCATGCCAAGAGCCGTGAAGGCAAGGCGCAGGTTGAGCTGGCACAGCTGGAATACCTCCTGCCGCGCCTGCGCGGCTGGGGCGAATCCATGTCCCGCCAGGCCGGTGGCCAGGTGGGCGGCGCGGGCGCCGGCATGGGCTCACGTGGCCCCGGTGAAACCAAGATCGAGCTGGACAGGCGCCGGATCCGCACCCGCATGGCCAAGCTGCGGCGCGAGATAGCCGCAATGAAGCCGGCTCGCGAGACCAAACGGGCCAACCGCCGTCGAAATTCAGTTCCGTCAGTGGCCATTGCCGGTTATACCAACGCCGGAAAATCCTCGCTCCTGAACAGGCTCACCGACGCCGGGGTCTTGGTCGAAAACGCGCTGTTCGCCACCCTTGACCCCACCGTCCGCAAAGCTGAGACCGCGGACGGACTTGGCTACACCCTGGCTGACACCGTGGGATTTGTCCGGTCGCTTCCCACCCAGCTGGTGGAGGCATTCCGGTCCACGCTGGAGGAAGTGGCTGATTCGGACCTCATCCTGCACGTCGTGGACGCCTCGCACCCGGATCCGGAAGGTCAGATCGCTGCCGTCCGCGCCGTTTTCAGCGAAGTGGATGCACGCAAGGTCCCCGAGATCATCGTACTGAACAAGGTGGATGCCGCTGATCCGTTTGTGGTGGAGCGGCTTAAGCAGCGCGAACCGCGCCATGTTGTGGTGTCTGCCCGAACGGGACAGGGAATCGCGGAACTGCTCAAGGCTATCAGCGAAGCCATTCCCAGGCCCGGCGTCAAACTGGAGCTGCTCATCCCTTACGACCGCGGTGATCTGATCAGTAAGATCCACGACGCCGATGCAGAGATCCTCAGCCTGGATCACGAAGAAAACGGCACCCGCGCCGTGGTTATGGTCAGGGAGGGCCTCGCGGCTGAACTGGAATCATTCATCAGCAATGACTGAGCTGGTGGCGGGGGAAATCGAAGGCTCGGCAGGCGAGCAGTTCGTGATTGAGCTGCTCGACCGGGCCGTTGCCGGCATGGGTGGCCAGAGCCGCAGCGGCCAGCATGAGATGGCCAGGCAGGTAGCACGGGCGATCGAAACCGGCGACCACCTGCTGGTGCAGGCAGGCACAGGCACGGGTAAGTCGTTGGCCTACCTGATTCCGCTTATTGCGCATTCACTGGTCAGCGACAAACCCACTCTGGTGTCCACCGCCACCCTGGCACTCCAGACACAGATCGTCGGACGGGATCTTCCCCGGTTGCTGGAGACCATCACGCCGGCGCTCGAAAGGCCTGTGAAGATAGCGCTCGTCAAAGGACGCTCCAACTATGTCTGCAGGCACAAGGTTGAAGGCGGCTTCCCCTCTGAGGAGCCCTCGGAAGGCCAACTGTTTTCCCTGGGTGAGGACACCAGTGTCCCGCATTTCGCGGCAGCCATCGGGGGTCCGTCGTCGCAGTTCGGGAAGGAGGTTGTCCGGCTGCGCGAATGGGCCGAAAAGACAGCCAGCGGAGACCGCGACGAACTCCTGCCGGGTGTGACGGACCGTGCCTGGCGCCAGGTGTCGGTCACATCCATGGAGTGCCTCGGGGCGCAGAAGTGTCCCCTCGCGGCGGAGTGTTTCAGCGAACTTGCGCGGCAGAATGCAGCCGAGGCCGATGTTGTGGTGACCAACCATGCCATGCTGGCCGTCAGCGCGTTCGAAGGGCTTGCCGTCCTGCCTGAGTACGACGTTGTTGTGGTTGACGAGGCCCACGAGCTGCAGGACCGTGTGACCGGGGCTGTCTCCGGCCAGCTCTCCGTGGCCATGGTCCAAGCCGCCGCGTCCGGTGCCCGGAAGAATACAGGCATCACCGTGGACGCCCTCAACGCTGCGGCCGCCAACCTGGAGCTCGCCCTGGCCGGGGTGGCCAGCGGGCTCCTGCCCAACGGGCTCAATGACGAACAGCTCGACTGCGTTGACCAGCTCCGCGAAGCCTCCAGGGCAGCGCTGTCCGATTCCAAGGGGGACAGTGCAAACACAGCCGACGGCGGGAGGCAACTGGCACGTTCACGTCTTCTGGTGATTCTGGAGCTGTGCGAGCGGCTGATCGCCGCTCGGGAAAACCGTGAAGTGGTGTGGTTTTCCCGGAACAGTACCTTTGACCCGCAACAGGGTTACTCGCAACCCGACGAAACGTCTCCTGCGCTCATCAATGTGGCCCCGCTCAGCGTGGCGGGCCGCCTCCGGGAGGGCCTGTTTGCCGGACACACCGTAGTGCTGACCTCAGCCACTCTGGCCATTGGCTCAGCCTTTGAACCGCTAGCAGGGGGCCTGGGGCTGGTGGGCGACGGAGCTCCGAGGTGGACGGGCATCGACGTCGGCTCACCGTTCGATTACCCCAAGCAGGGCATTCTGTACGTGGCCGGGCACTTGCCCAAGCCTGGCCGGGGCACCTCTCCCGACGCACTTGATGAACTCGAAGCGCTGATCCGTGCATCCGGCGGCGGGGCACTGTGTCTCTTTTCGTCGCGGAGGGCCGCCGAAGACGCCGCCGAGGCCATGCGCCCACGCCTCGACGTCAGTATTCTCTGCCAGGGTGACTCCACGATGACTTCCCTTGTGAAGCAGTTTGCCGACGAACCCGATACCTGCCTGTTCGGCACCATGTCGCTGTGGCAGGGTGTGGACGTTCCCGGCGGTTCCTGCCGGCTGGTGGTCATTGACCGCATCCCGTTTCCGCGACCGGACGATCCGCTGATGACAGCGCGTTCACGCGCCGTTGCGCAGGCCGGAGGCAACGGTTTTATGTCCGTTTCCGCCACGCACGCTGCCATCAGGCTGGCCCAGGGCGCAGGAAGGCTCATCCGTTCCACGGGGGACAGGGGTGTGGTGGCGGTACTGGATTCCCGCCTGTCCACGGAACGCTACGGCGGATTCCTCCGGGCGGCACTGCCGCCGTTCTGGCCCACCACAGACCGAAAAATTGCGTTTGCCGCGCTGGAAAGGCTTGCCAGGGAGCAGTCCTTAGCACAGTCCTGATCAGTAGCCTCGACGCCAGGAGTCCTGATCCCGGCGGGTGGGATGCTGCGTGAGCCGGAAGACATCAGAGGGAACGAAGTACTGAAACAACTTTGCCCATGATGGTGGCATGGTCGCCGAGTATGGGCTCGTACTGCGTGTTCTGCGGCAGAAGCCAGGTATGGCCGTCACGCTGGCGGAAGGTCTTGACGGTGGCTTCGTCATCCAGAAGCGCAGCCACGATGTCACCATTGACGGCGTCACTTTGCCTGCGCACCACCACCCAGTCGCCGTCGCAGATTGCCGCGTCCACCATGGAGTCACCGGCAACCCTCAGCATAAACAGTTCGCCGTGACCCACCAGCTGGCGTGGCAGCGGCATAACGTCCTCAATCACCTGATCGGCAAGGATGGGGCCACCGGCCGCGATCCGGCCCACCAGGGGCACCATCGCGGTATCCATGGCGCTGGCCAGCTCCGAAACGGACGCGCCGCCAACGCTGTGCAGCCGGTTGTTCTTCCCTGCACCGGATGACTTTGCGTTGCCACCGTCCAGGGTGAGCGGCATCAGCACCTCCATGGCGCGCGGACGCTTGGGGTCACGACGCAAATAGCCCAGTTTTTCAAGCTGTGAAAGCTGATGCGTGACGCTGGACAGACTGGCCAGTCCGACGGTGTCTCCGATCTCACGCATGGACGGGGGATAGCCGTTGTCATTGACGGACCGCTGGATGGTTTCCAGGATCTTCTTCTGCCGGACGGTCAGTCCCTTGGGCGTCCGTTGTGGCTGCTGGCCCCGCTGGGTAGCCCTGCCACTGGAGGCTTGTGCTGCCATGTTCGCCAACGCCTTTCGGTTGCACCCGGCATCCGCGGCTGCAGTTGCCGGGAACACCTGGTCTGAAATTGTCAGACCCTGCTGATCAACTGCAGAGGTGGTTGTTATCTGACTCCAAACGTAGGCCAGCCGCAAAGCTTTTTCAAACATTTGTTCTAGCGAGTCTCGACAATATTCGTTGATAAGTGCTAAAACTGAAATAGCAAAGTTCGAACATGTGTTCTAGTTGATTTCCTGTCGCGAGCGGACATTCGAAAATCCGGGCGCCACAGCAACGCCGGGCAGGCAGTCATACAGGCACACCGGGCAGCACAGCATGGTCCAGGAGGGCTCAGTTCATGTCAGCTACATCAGCATTTCAGGATTTAATCTCACAGCCGCCGTCAGAGCCGTCGGTCAGAAGGGCGCAGCGGAGGCTCCGCCTGACCCATCGTGGCCGGATCGTTCTCATCGGCCTGCCGCTCGTCGTGCTGGTGGCCATCCTGATGTCGCTGGCCGGGTTCTTCAACGCACCGGCCAAAGCTGCGGATTCTGCGGCGGACCTGTCGGCGACGCCTACAGTCTCCGTGACAGTCCAGGCGGGCGAGTCCCTTTGGGCCATTGCTACGGCCGTTGCACCTGAGCGGGACCCCCGAGATGTGATTGCGGATATCGTGCAGCTCAACAATCTTGACGCCGGTCGCGTGATGCCTGGCCAGCAGCTCTTCGTCCCGTTCAAGTAGGCGTCCCTCCAATTGGATTGCCCCGTCCAAGGACGAGCTTTCAGCAGGGCTTCAGGACGTCATATTTTCCGGGCACCGGCCCGGGCACTTAAACTGTTCAGGTGAGCGACCAGCTAGAACGCCTAAACCGACTTCCCCTCCGGACCAATCTCCGCGGACTGAGCCCCTATGGTGCCCCGCAACTGGATGTCCCCATCTTGCTCAACGTCAACGAAAACACCCATGGTGTCCCGGCTGATGTCCGGGCAGCCATCGCCGAGGCTGTTACGGAAGCCGCTGCGGGACTCAACCGCTACCCGGACCGGGAATTCACTGAACTGAGGGAAGCGCTGGCCGAGTACCTGGGTCACGGTCTCGCAGCGGAAAACATCTGGGCAGCGAACGGCTCCAATGAAGTGCTCCAGCAGATCCTCCAGGCGTTCGGAGGTCCGGGTCGCAAAGCACTGGGATTCCCGCCCACGTATTCCATGTACCCGCTGTTGGCCAGCGGAACTGACACCGAATACATTGCGGGCCGGCGCGCCGAAGGCTACGGACTGAGCGCCGAATCCGCAGCGCAGCAGGTCCGGGAGCTGCAGCCGAACATCGTCTTCCTGTGCTCACCCAACAACCCCACCGGCACGGGCCTCGGCCTGGATGTTGTGGACGCCGTTTACGCGGCGGGCGAGGCCAGCCAGACCATCGTGATCGTTGACGAGGCCTACCACGAGTTCGCACACGACGGCACGCCCAGCGCCCTTACGCTGCTGCCGGGCCGGGAACGCCTCATCGTCTCCCGCACCATGAGCAAGGCGTTTGCCCTGGCCGGAGCCCGCCTTGGCTACATGGCTGCAGCACCGGAAGTAGCTGACGCCCTTCGGCTGGTCCGGCTTCCGTACCACCTCTCCGCTATCACCCAGGCAACAGGACTTGCGGCGCTGCGGCACCGGGAGGCGCTGATGGCCGACGTCCGCGACATCAAGGACCAGCGGGACCGGATCGTCACGGAACTCACCCGGATGGGACTCAAACCCGCAGCCTCGGACTCCAACTATGTCTTCTTCGGGGGTCTTGCAAACCCGCATGACGTCTGGCAGGGCCTGCTGGATTCCGGTGTTCTGGTCAGGGACATCGGAATTCCGGGGCACCTGCGCGTTACGGCCGGCACTGAGACGGAAACCACAGCATTCCTCCAGTCACTCGAAAGCATCCTGAACCGGCAGGCCGCGCTCCCGGCCTAAACTGGAGACTCCACCCCGTCACGTCTTCACCACTCCTTCGTCTAAAGGACACATCAACATGAGCGACCCCGGATCCACGGCTGCCGAGGCCCGGACAGCACGCATGGAGCGTGCCACCAGCGAATCTTCCGTTCTGGTAGAGATCAACCTCGACGGTACCGGCGTATCGGACATCAGTACTTCGGTTCCTTTCTACGACCACATGCTGACGGCCTTCAGTAAGCATTCACTCATTGACATGACGGTCAAAGCCACCGGTGACACCCACATTGATGTGCACCACACTGTGGAGGACGTAGCCATTACGTTCGGCGAAGTGCTCCGCACGGCGTTGGGCAACAAGGCAGGTATCCGCCGTTTCGGCGAAGCGACCATTCCGCTGGATGAGGCGCTGGCCCATGCGGTGGTGGACGTGTCCGGACGCCCGTACCTCGTGCACGGTGGGGAACCTGCCGGCCAGGAATACCACCTGATCGGCGGCCACTTCACGGGCTCGCTGACCCGCCATGTTTTCGAGGCCATTACCCTGCACGCCGGAATCTGCCTGCACATGAACGTCATTGCAGGCCGGGATCCCCACCACATCGTGGAGGCACAGTTCAAGGCATTTGCGCGGGCGCTTCGTGCTGCCGTGGAACCGGATCCGCGGGTTCATGGCATTCCGTCCACCAAGGGCGCCCTGTGACGGGCAAAATCCTTCAGGGGGGCACCATCGTGAATCCGGCCGCCTCGGCGAAGCCATCGTCGCCGGAAGGGAAACCGACTGTCACCGTCCTGGACTACGGTTCCGGCAACGTCCGTTCCGCCGTCCGTGCGCTTGAACGGGCCGGCGCCGAAGTCATCCTCAGTTCCAAGCCGGAGGACGTCCTTAACGCGGACGGCCTCCTGGTTCCCGGCGTGGGAGCCTTCGAAACTGTCATGCGGGAGCTGAAATCCGTGGATGCCATCCGGATGATCGGCCGCCGGGTTGCCGGTGGCCGGCCTGTCCTGGGCATCTGCGTCGGACTTCAGGTTCTCTTCGAGGCCGGGGTGGAACACGGCACGGAGTCTGTGGGCATGGGGGAGTGGCCCGGCACAGTCGAGCTTCTTCCTGCGGAAGTTGTCCCGCACATGGGCTGGAACACAGTGAAGGTACCGGGGGGTTCCAAGCTGTTTGAAGGCGTGGAGAACGAGCGCTTTTACTTCGTTCACTCGTATGGGGTCCAGAAATGGGACTTCGAGGTTTTGCAGCCCCGTATGACTCCGCCCCTGGTCACCTGGTCGGAACACGGCGCCCCGTTCATTGCCGCCGTGGAGAACGGGCCCCTTTGCGCCACTCAGTTCCACCCGGAGAAGTCGGGTGACGCCGGTGCGCGTCTCCTGCGCAACTGGGTCTCTGGCCTCCGCAAGGTTTCCGCTGAACCGCTTCCCGGACAGAATCCCACCGCGGAAGAGGCCTCCTAGATGTGGTCCATTGTGCTCATGGGACTCGCCGGCGTGCTGGTGGGGGGCGCCCTGTCCTTCAAACAGCAAAACAAGCCGCTCTGGACCCAGATAGTGTTCTACGTCCTAGCCGGGATGGCACTGCTGGCGGCCTATCTGCTGACTTTGCCGGGCAACTGACTCGCCGTGCCCGTTCCCCACGATCAACTTTCTCCACGCTCAACGTCTCCAATCAAAACTGAGGAACTGTGATGACCACCGCTAACGAGCTGCCGGTACTTGAACTGCTGCCCGCCGTCGACGTTGTGAACGGCCAGGCCGTCCGGCTGGTCCAAGGCGAGGCCGGCAGCGAGACCAGCTACGGCACGCCGCTGGATGCAGCGCTCAACTGGCAGCAGCAGGGCGCGGAATGGGTCCACCTGGTGGACCTTGACGCGGCATTCGGCCGTGGTTCGAACGCCGGGCTGCTGCGCGAGGTTGTGGGCCGGCTGGACATCAAGGTGGAGCTCTCCGGCGGCCTGCGCGATGACGAATCGCTGGAAGCCGCACTGGGCCTCGGCGTGGCACGCGTGAACCTCGGCACAGCCGCGCTGGAGAACCCGGAGTGGACCCGCCGCGCCATTGAACGCTTCGGTGACAAGATCGCCGTCGGACTGGACGTCCGCGGAACCACACTTGCCGGCCGCGGCTGGACCAAAGAGGGCGGCGACCTCTGGGAGGTTCTGGGCCGGCTTGAAGAGGCAGGCTGTTCCCGCTATGTGGTCACGGACGTCACAAAGGACGGCACACTTCAGGGCCCCAACGTTGGCCTGCTGCGCCAGATGGTTGAAAAGACGGGAAAGCCAGTGGTTGCCTCCGGCGGTATCTCGAGTCTGGACGACCTCAAGGTCCTCCGGGCGCTTGTCCCGCTGGGCGTTGAAGGCGCGATTGTGGGAAAGGCTCTCTACGCCGGGGCCTTCACCTTGCCGGAGGCACTCGACGTTGCCGGCCGCCGCTAAACGGCCGGACACGGGGCAGCAGGTTCCGGCCCCGGACGGC
This sequence comes from Micrococcaceae bacterium Sec5.7, assembly GCA_039636785.1. Classification (NCBI taxonomy): domain Bacteria; kingdom Bacillati; phylum Actinomycetota; class Actinomycetes; order Micrococcales; family Micrococcaceae; species Micrococcaceae bacterium Sec5.7. Next base: position 1,316,612 of record CP144169.1, read on the forward strand.
GGGCATCCGGCAGGTCAAAATCAGCCCCCGCGCCGGCTTCCGGGACACATCGCGGCGGCCCTGTCAGTGCCGGGCGGAGTAGCTGACTCTGCGGGTCAGCCGTGGGCTGGGCGCAGCCTGGCCGGCGAAGACGCCCGGGTCCACAATTTTGAGGACGACGACGGCACCGCCGACGCCGGTTATCTGGCTGCTGTTGCGGCACTCCTTGAGGACCAGGGCGACGAAGCGGCGGTAGTTGCGTCGCTGGCTACGGCCCGGGTATTCGTCCCGATCGTCGCCCAGCTCGCCGAAGAAGCCGAGGGAGCGGGCGGACTCCATTCGGACAAGCAGGCCGACATGGCACTCGTAACTCTCAAGGCGCCGGACGGGCGGACGGCAATGCCCGTCTTTACCTCGGCGGAGTCGTTGGCAGCATGGCATCCGGAGGCCCGCCCGGTGGCGGTCTTCGCCGCCCGGGCAGCGCTGTCCGCCGTGGCCGAAGGCGTCGAGCTGCTGGTCATTGATCCGGGATCGGACATCACCTTTGTGGTGCGTCGGCCGGCCATATGGGCGTTGGCGCAGCAACGGGACTGGACGCCGTCGTACGCTGATCCGGAGCTTGCTGAGGCACTGGCCGCGGCCGTGGCGGGGAGTCCGGCCGTGCGGCGGATGGACATCCTGCCGGGCGGCGGCGTTGGATCCTCCACGGGCAGCGGACGTCCGCTTTCCGGCGGCGGCGCCGGGCCCGAACTCCGGGTGGTGCTCTTCCTGGAAGACGGCCTGGATTCGGCCGGCGTCCAAGGAGTGGTGGGCGGTCTCCATGAGACGTGGGCACGGAATGAATTGTTTGGTGAACGTGTTGACTCGATCGAAGTCACGTTGAAACGTGCAGCAGAGTAGCTGAAGGTCAGTGCGGGATCATCCTGGTGCTGCCGCCGGCAGGATGAAGGATGTAGTTCGTGAATTTCGCTCTTTACCGTGAGCTCCTGGCCGTCCGCCCCGTCAGGCGTCTCCTGGTGGTCGGCATGGTCGCCCGCATACCGCATTCAGCCGCAGGCGTCCTGTTGACCCTGCACATTGTGCTGACCCTGGACCAGGGATACGCTGCCGCCGGTGCGGCGGCAGCCGTGATGACCATCGGCATCGCCGTCGGGGCGCCGTGGCGCGGACGCCGCGTTGACACCGTTGGCCTGCGCAAGGCGCTGATTCCGTCCGTAATCTCCGAGACCGTCATCTGGTCGATCGTTCCGCACGTTGCCTATGAATGGCTCCTACCACTGGTCTTCGTCGGAGGCCTGCTCACGTTGCCCATCTTCAGCGTGATCCGTCAGTCCCTGGGTGTTCTGGCCTCCGGCGACCAGCGCAGAACCGCTTTTGCCCTGGACGCAATCACCACGGAGATGGTTTTCATGATCGGCCCCGCTGCCGGCGCCATCGTGGCGACCAGCGGCTTCTCTGTCATCGGCCTGACCATTGTCGGCGTTTCCACGTCGCTGGCCGGGCTCTTTCTGATATGGTTCAACCCCCCGACACGCAGCGCTACACAGGATGCCACGGGCGAAGCTGACCAGCTGGAGGCCGCTGAAGCGGCTGTGGTGGCCGCAGCCCCGGCCCACCTGCGGGGGGCAGCATCCGAACTGGCCCCGGCAGCCGGGGGCAGCAGCCGCAGGGCAGGCATCAGGCGCACGGTGGCCAACAACTTCACCTGGTTCACCGCCTCGGTTGCGGCCGTGTTCGCAGTTGCCGCCGGCACAGGCATGGTCCTCAGCGGCACCGATGTAGGGATTGTGGCTGCCCTGGAAACAGGTGGCCGCCAGGGCGAGATCGGCTTGGTCTTCGTATTCTGGTGCGCGGCTTCGGTGGTGGGCGGGCTGATCTACGGAGCCATGCACCGTCCCATTTCGCCTCTCCTGCTGCTGCTGGGGATGGCGGCGCTGACCATTCCCATGGGCTTTGCGCAGGACACGTGGGCCCTGTGCCTCTTGTCGCTGCTCCCCGGGCTGTTGTGTGCTCCGGTGCTGTCTGCCGCGTCAGAGAAAGTGGCAGATCTCGTCAACGAGGCACGGCGGGGTGAAGCCATGGGCTGGTACGGGTCCGCTCTCACAGCCGGCGTAGCACTGGGTGCGCCGCTGGCTGGCGTCTTCATCGACGGCGTCGGACCGTCCGGCGGCTTCGTTGCAGTAGGCGCGGCGGGAGTGATTCTCTGCCTTGTCGGCCTGGCGCTCCAGCAGCGCCGCCGGCTGCGCTTTGCCAACGGCTGACTTAACCGAAGACGACGGCGGGCAGACCCCCGTGGGCCGCCCGCCGTCGTCGTAAATTCAGTGGGGAAAAACGAAGCTGCCGCCGGCCCTCAGTTAACTGCTCCGGTGTACTTCTCGCCTGGACCCTTGCCCGGAGCATCAGGGATAGCTGATTCTTCGCGGAACGCCAGCTGGAGGGAACGCAGCCCGTCGCGCAAGGGTCCGGCGTGCTGGGAACCGATCTCCGGTGCAGAGGCCGTCACGAGGCCTGCGAGGGCGGTGATGAGCTTGCGTGCCTCATCGAGGTCTTTGAGCTCTTCCGCGTTGTCCTCAGCCGCGAGGCCCAGCTTTACGGCTGCTGCGCTCATAAGGTGGACGGCGGCCGTGGTGATGACCTCGATGGCCGGCACCTCGGAGATGTCGCGGATCTGCCGGGACACGTCGCCCTGGGCATCAGCGGGCTCGTAAACGTGTGAATTACTGTCTGAAGTGCTCATACTGGTAAGCTTGTCATAGACCGACTGAATGTCGTTATTTTGCTGTGTGGAAACCCACTGCCGCCAAGGTGCGGTAAGCGGGTATCTTTCTGTAGAATCGATGTCAGTTTGCAAGCGGAGTTCTCTCCCACCCGCGTCAGCCGTTTTCCCGTCAGGATGTATTTTCCGGGAAGCAAGGTTGCCGGGTACCTGGTCGGGCAGTTTCTTCAGGCACCAGCCTGCAATAACTGCGTACAGCTTCTCCGGAGGCAGGTACCACCGATCTTCGAGGCCTTCGATTGCTCCGGCAATTGGGGGCCTTCTCTATTTTGCCGGTGGAATACTCACCACAATCACAGGAGCTTTAACATTAGCGAGCCAAGAATCAATGAGCGTATCCGCGTCCCCGAGGTGCGGCTGGTCGGCCCTGCAGGCGAACAAGTAGGAATTGTCCGTATTGAGGATGCCCTGCGTTTGGCTGCCGAGTCCGATCTTGATCTCGTTGAAGTTGCTCCGCAGGCCAAGCCTCCGGTGTGCAAGCTGATGGACTTCGGCAAGTACAAGTACGAGGCCGCCGTCAAGGCACGTGAGGCACGCAAGAACCAGACCAACACGGTTCTGAAGGAAATCCGTTTCCGGCTGAAGATCGACACCCATGACTACGAGACCAAGCGCGGGCATGCTCTCCGCTTCCTCGGAGCCGGTGACAAGGTCAAGGCAATGATCCAGTTCCGTGGCCGTGAGCAGCAGCGTCCGGAAATGGGCATACGCCTGCTCCAGCGTTTTGCTGACGACGTGGCGGAAGTGGGCGTTGTTGAGTCCAGCCCGCGTATCGACGGCCGCAACATGGTTATGGTCGTGGGGCCGCTGAAGAACAAGGCTGAAGCCAAAGCAGAAGCGCGGCGCGCAACACAGCGTGCGGAGGCCAAGGCGCAGAACGAAGCCAGGGCAAACGGCCGCGTTGATGTTTCCGGCGACGACCAGGCTCCTTTGACCCAGTCTCTGGCAGACCTGCTTCCGGAAGGCTATGTTATTTCCCCCGAGGAAACTGAGGCGGATTCTGTGACGGATACGGCGGGTGAGGCTCCCGGGTCTGAAGTAGTTACTGCTGAGGGCGCTGCTGCCGCCGCTGTTGAAACGCCTGCAGAAGTTCCTGAGAAGGAAGCCCCGGCTGCGGCTTCACCGGCTGAAGCGGCTCCCGTCCAGGAAGCCCCGAAGGCTGCTGCTCCGAAGCAGGAAGCCCCGAAGGCTGCTGCTCCGAAGCAGGAAGCCCCGAAGGCTGCGGCTCCGAAGCAGGAAGCCCCGAAGGCTGCTGCTTCGAAGCAGGAAGCCCCGAAGGCTGCGGCTCCGAAGCAGGAAGCTCCCAAGGCTGCGGCTCCGAAGCAGGAAGCCCCGAAGACTGCTCCGGTATCCAACACTGCGGCCGCCGCAAAGCCCGTAGTGGCCAAGGCTGCTCCCGCAGCCGCCAAGGCTCCGGAAGCGCAGAAGCCGGCTGCCGCAGTTCCAGTGACTCCGAAGCCGGCAGGAGTTCCGGCGCCGCCGCCCAAGCCGGTGGCGAGGCCTGCTGCGCCGAAGCCTGCCGCGAGGCCTGCTGCACCCAAGGCCGCTCCTAAGCCTGCCAGCAAGAAGACCACCTAGTTCAAAACTGCGGAAGGCATCGCCTTCAGGCAGTCAGCAACCAGCATGCCGCCCGCAGGGGCGGCTGCACGAAAGAACTGCAGACAATGTCTGCGGACACGTAAGGAGATCGGTTCCCATGCCGAAGATGAAGACCCACAGCGGTGCTAAGAAGCGCTTCAAGCTGACCGGTACCGGCAAGCTGCGCCGCCAGCAGGCCAACCGCCGCCACTACCTCGAGCACAAGTCCTCCAGGCTGACCCGCCGCCTTGCCGGCGACAAGATCGTCTTCAAGGGCGATGCCAAGGTCATCCGGAAGATGCTCGGCATCTAATTTCCAAGTTCACTGACTGACTGCCACCTGGCACCAGTCAACTGTCAAAAAAGGCTTCTCAGGCCGGCCGGGTTACCGGCAGTAGACGCTTGGGATCAGAATTCTGAAGGAGTACGCACGTGGCACGTGTGAAGAGGGCGGTAAACGCCCACAAGAAGCGCCGGGTTATTCTCGAACGCGCAAAAGGCTACCGTGGACAGCGCTCACGCCTGTACCGGAAGGCCAAAGAGCAGCTGCTGCACTCGTTTGTGTACAGCTACGGCGACCGCAAGAAGAAGAAGGGCGACTTCCGTCGTCTTTGGATCCAGCGTATCAACGCTGCTTCCCGCGCCAACGGCCTGACCTACAACCGCCTGATCCAGGGCCTGAAGGCCGCTGAGGTCGAGGTTGACCGCCGTATGCTCGCCGAGCTGGCCGTTTCCGACGCCAACGCTTTCGCCGCATTGGTGCAGATCGCCAAGGATTTCCTGCCGGCTGACACCTCCGCTCCGGCCGCGACGTCGGCTGAAGTAGCTCCGAAGGCAGTAAAGGCCGCCAAGGCGCCGAAGGCTGCCAAGGTTGCAGATGCTCCTGAGGCACCGGCCAAGGCTTCCGCTTCCGAGAAGCCGGCGGGTGGCGAAGCACGCCAGCAGATCAAGGACTAGTAGCAACAGCCACTAAAGTTCTTATATGAACGAAACCGGGCGCCCGCAAGACTTCCCACTCTCCAACCCCCGAGCTGATCGGATACGGGATGTGGCGAAACTTGCAGGGCGTCCGGCCCGTTTAAGGCGCGGGCAGTTTCTCGCGGAAGGGCCGCAGTCAGTCCGGGAAGCACTGGTTCTGCATCGTGAGCGCCTCTCCGCGGGTGGTCGCGGCGTTGTGCATGAGGTCTACGCAAGTGAATCCTGCCTGGACCGGCTTCCGGAGCTTGAGGGACTGGCCGCTGGCACAAATCTGCGCCTTGCCACCGATGAAGTGCTGGCGGCCATGGCGGATACCGTGAATCCCCAGGGAATCGTCGCCGTCTGCGGGTTTGTCGACGTGAGTCTTGGGGAAGTGCTCGACGCCGGACCCCGCCTGATCGCCGTGCTGTGCCAGGTCCGTGACCCGGGAAACGCCGGAACAGTTCTGCGGGCCGCAGATGCTGCCGGCGCCGACGCCGTTGTCCTGACCGCATCGAGCGTCGACATCTACAACCCCAAGGCCGTCCGTTCTACCGCCGGTTCACTGTTTCATCTTCCGGTGGTACTGGGTGCAGACATCGAAGAGCTCGTGGCCGCGTGCAGGTCACGGGGGATAGGCATCCTGGCTGCCGACGGCTACGGTCAACTCAACCTGGACCGGCTCCAGGATGAAAACGCCGCACGCAGGCTCGGCGGCTCCGCCGAAGTTTCGGTCTACGCACTGGAGAACCCCACTGCCTGGCTCTTTGGCAATGAAGCACAGGGTCTTTCGGACGCCGAACTGTCCCTGGCCGACCACAGGGTGGCTGTCCCCGTATACGGCGCGGCGGAAAGCCTGAACCTCGGAACGGCTGCCACTGTATGCCTGTATGCCAGCGCAAGGTCCCAGCAGGTACAGGTGCGGCACGGATAGTTCGCCGCGGGGCGAACCTGCAGTCCACACAGTGTGCCTCCACGAAGAAGGACCCCGGCTGAATCGCCGAGGCCCCGCTTTTCGCGTTATGTTGGATTGAGGGGAATCAGGACGTGGTCTTGCTGCGTCCGGTGATGGCGCCATAAACGCCGGCCACTACGAGGCCGCCGACGATCGCCAGGATCCAGGTTCCGATATCGAAGAACCCCATGTCACCCTTGGCGAACAAGAGGTTTCCAATCCAGCCGCCGAGAATCGCGCCAACAACGCCCAATACAAGGCTGGTGATCCATCCGCCGCCGACTTTACCGGGCATTACGGCCTTGACGATGGCCCCTACGATGAGGCCGAGAATAATCCAAGCAAGAAATCCCATGTCTCCTCCTTCATATTCATCGGGAATCGATCCGTCCCGATCATGGCTTCAAGCTAACACACCGCCTTGCTATTGTCAGCAGGCTTAGTGTTTCAATTTGGTGCGTCTCGGAGCCCGGTACGGGTACGGTATTCATTGGCAGGAATGCAGATAATCTTGCCCGACACTGATGCTCTGTCCCTTAACTCTGAAGAGGTGAAGCCACCTTGGCTGCAAATGGCGGTAACAAGGCGATCGTCGCGGCTCTGGCTGCAAACCTGACCATTGCTGTACTGAAGTTCGTTGCTTTTGTACTGACGATGTCCTCGTCCATGCTTGCTGAAGCCATCCACTCCATGGCCGATTCCGGTAACCAGGTTCTGCTGCTGGTGGGCGGCAAGCGTGCCAAGCGGGCCGCCAGCCCCGAGCACCCCTTCGGTTACGGGCGCGAACGGTACATCTACGCGTTCATCGTTTCTATTGTGCTGTTCAGCGTTGGTGGTCTCTTCGCGCTTTTCGAAGCCTGGGAAAAGATCCAGCACCCGCACGCCATCGAAGGCGATTTCTGGTGGGTGCCCCTCGCCGTCCTTATCGGTGCCATCGTGGCGGAGTCGTTCTCCTTCCGGACCGCGATCATCGAGTCCAATCACATCCGGGGCACACAGGGCTGGGTGAGCTTCGTCAGGAATGCCAAGCAACCGGAACTTCCTGTCATTCTTCTGGAGGACCTGGGCGCCCTTCTGGGCCTGGTCTTCGCGCTCTTCGGCGTGGGAATGACGCTCCTCACCGGCGACGGAATTTGGGATGCCCTCGGAACAGGCATGATTGGCCTGCTGCTGGTGGCCATTGCCGTGATACTCGCTGTGGAGACCAAATCCCTGCTGCTGGGAGAATCAGCCACTAAAGATGACTCCGCCAAAATCAGGGCTGCCATCGAAGCCGACGGCACTGCCGTCATCCATCTCAAGACCCTTCACCTCGGTCCCGAGGAACTCCTCGTGGCCGCGAAGATCACTGTGGGTGCAGCCGATTCGGGTCAGGCGATCGCCACTTCAATAGACAACGCCGAGGTACGGATCCGCGCGGCGGTTCCGATTGCCCGCGTCATCTACCTTGAGCCGGATGTGCAGCGCGTGGAGGCAGGCACCGCCCCTTAGGCAGCCAGCGGCTTCCGGCGTTCCAGCACACCGCTGATCACTGCAACGGCTAGACCGAGGATGGCCAGTCCGGCTCCGACGAGAGCCGGGGCAACGTACCCCCAACCCCAGGCAATGACTACACCGCCCAGGAACGCGCCCAGGGCGTTGGCTACGTTAAGGGCGGCATGGTTGAGTGAAGATGCCAGCGACGGCGCGTCCGGTGATGCGTCCAGCAGCCGGGTCTGGAGTGCCGGGACCAGCATGGATCCGGCAGCACCGACCACAAAGACCATCACAAGCGCTGACCAGGGCCAGTGCACGGCAACGGCATAGACCACCAGGGCCACGGCGATCCCGGGCAAGACCCGGTAGATGGTACCCATGACAGACTTATCCGCAATCCTGCCGCCCACAATGTTGCCGGCCACCATGCCAAGCCCGTAGAGCGCCACAACAATGGGAAGCATGGATGACGGAATGCCGGCCACGGACGTCATGGTGTGCGCAATGTAGGTGTAGGTGGCGAAAAAACCGCCAAAGCCCACGATGCCGATCAGGATGGCCAGCCACACCTGCAGCCTCTTGAGCGCAGCCAGCTCGCGTCGGATACTGGCGTCAGGATGGGCCTTCTCGAACGGCACGAAGTTCCACAGCATTGCCAGAGTGACCAGACCGATCGCTCCTACGAGCACGAACAGCAGGCGCCAGCCGTAGGTCTGGCCCACCCACGTGGCGATCGGCACCCCAACCACGTTTGAGACCGTCAGCCCAGCCATCACCATCGAGATGGCCCACCCCCGCCTGGTGGGGGCAACAAGTGAAGCCGCAATGACGGCGGCCACGCCGAAAAACGCTCCGTGCGGAAGGCCGGCTGCAAACCTTGACACCAGCATGCTGCCGTAGTCCGGAGCAATGTATGAGGTCAGATTGGCGAGACTGAAGAAGAGCATCAGCCCCAGTGCCAGATGCTTGCGCGGGAGTTTCGCCCCGACGGCTGCCAGCAGCGGGGCTCCGACCACCACCCCAAGAGCGTAAGCGGAGATCAGGTGCCCGGCCTCGGGTGTGCTGATATTGAGCCCCCGTTCCACTTCCTTGAGGAGGCCCATCATGGTGAACTCCGTGACGCCGATGCCGAAGCCACCCATGGCCAGGGACAAAAAGGCGAGGGCGAGGTTCCTGGTGCCGGTCTTGGACGCGGGTGTGGCCTGGGCGGTGGTTGTCATGAGCCTGCTTTTCGGGGTGGGTCCGGCTGGCGCCGCGGCTGCGGCGCTTTGAACCGACGGTGGTGTTCTCAAACGACAGTAGAGTTTCTTAAATCAGATTTGTACACCAGAGGTGCGGGACCGCATATTCCGGGAATTTGAAGTTCCCGGAGCTGAATCGGCCTTCACCATTCTCCCCCATAGACTGGGGCCGTGACTGGACTGATCAATGTAGTGGGCGGCGCGGTACTGGATTCCCTGAAGGAGCCCACCCGGCTGCTCGTGGCACGGCGCACGGCGCCACCGCGGTTCGCCGGCATGTGGGAATTCCCTGGCGGCAAGGTCGAAGCCGACGAAACAGCCGAGGACGCACTTCACCGTGAACTGTGGGAAGAACTGGGCATAAAGGTAGCGCTGGGAACGGAACTGGCGGCCGCATCTGAGTCCGGCTGGCCCCTGAATGCACACGCGTCCATGCGTGTCTGGTTTGCAGAAATCGCCGACGGTGAGCCGTATCCGCTCGAGGATCACGATGAAGTGCGCTGGGTCCGCATTGACGAAAGTGACGAAGCTCTCAGCCTGCCGTGGATCCCCGCTGACTTCCCGATTGTCCGGGCGCTCCTCGAGACTCTGGAGCAGCGGGGCAGCTAGAAAAGTGTGGGCTGCCGGGCAGGAGGCTCCGGGGCCTGGCGGCCATTCCGCTGGCCGCCCTGCCCCGCGGCACCGGCCGCCGGGGGAAGGCTGCCGGCCGGATACCGTGCCTCTTCGCCACGGGGGTCGTCATTGAGGTCACCGTGGCTGAAGCCGTGGGATCCGGACAATCCGTGCCTCGACTTGAAGTAGCGGATCCTGCCCGCCAGCCACTCCCGGTACTCCTTGGAAGCGTAGGATCCCGTCCCGTAGAGCCGCCGGTAGCGCCCGGCCAGCTTAGGGTGCCTGACGGTAATCCATTGCATGAACCATTCGCGCGTGCCCGGCTTCAAGTAGAGGGCGCCAGCTGTAACCCCCGTGGCCCCGGCAGCTGCCAGGGACCCGAAGAGGGCATCGAGGGCTTCGTCGCTGTCCGACAGCCAGGGCAGGATGGGCATGGCCATGACGCCGCATGGCAGCGCGGCGTCGCGGAGCCTGGAAATGAGTGTCAGCCGCGCGCGCGGTCCCGGGGTGCCAGGCTCCACCGCTTCCGAGAGCTGCTCATCAGTCATGGCAAGTGAAATGCCCACACCTACCGGGACCTGTGCCGCAGCATGCTTCAGCAGCGGAATGTCCCTGGCAAGCAGGGTGCCTTTGGTAAGGACGGACAGGGGAGTGCCTGAGTCAGCAAGTGCACCGATGATTCCGGGCATCAGCCGGTACCGGCCTTCGGCGCGCTGGTACGGGTCGGTATTGGTGCCCAGAGCGACATGGTGATGCCCCCATGACGGCTTGGCCAGTTCCTTCCGCAGGATTTCCGCCGCATTTATTTTGACCACCACCTGGCTGTCAAAATCGAGTCCGGCGTCGAATTCCAGATACGTGTGGCTCTTGCGGGCAAAGCAGTAGACGCAGGCATGGCTGCAGCCGCGGTAGGGGTTGACGGTCCATTCGAACGGCATGCGGGAACCGGCAACCACCTTGTTGAGCACCGTTTTGGCGGTGACCTCATGGAAGGTGATCCCGGAAAACTCCGGGGTGGAGACGGAACGCACAAGCCCGGCCAGCGGGAGCAGCGCATCCGCGGCCGGGGCGGCCGGGGATACGCTGCTCCCGGTGTTGTCTCCGGGCGCCGGCCTGAGTGCTTGTGCGTCCCATCTCATGACTACCATTCGAATGTATGTTCGAATTTAAGTCAAGGCCCCGCGCTGGTTATGGATCATCCGCAGCTGCACGGTGATGAGCTGGCACTAGGCTGGAGCCATGATTCTCATCACCGGCTTCGAGCCGTTTGGCGGTCAAACCACCAATCCCTCATGGACGGCGGCCGTGCAGGCCAGTGCCATCCTGCAAGCCGAAGGGCTGGCCGTGGCGGCAGTCGAACTGCCCTGCATTTTCGGTGAGTCCATCAGCATGTTGCGGGAAGCACTGGATAGCCGCCGCCCGGAGCTGGTGATCTGCGTCGGTCAGGCCGGCGGCAGAGACCGGATATCCCTGGAGCGCATTGCCATCAACTGCGACGACGCGCGGATACCGGACAATGCCGGCAACCGCCCTGTGGACCGGGAAGTGGTTGCCGGCGGACCGGCTGCCTACTTCAGCACGCTGCCGGTGAAAGCCGTTTTGCAGGCGCTGAACTCAGCCGGTATGCCCGCCGACGTTTCCCAGACCGCAGGGACTTACGTCTGCAACCACGTCTTCTATGCCCTGATGCATGAGCTGGCGTCCCGCCCCGGTGTTCGAGGCGGGTTTATCCACATTCCGTTCGAACCCGGGCAGCTGCCGCAGGGGAGCCGTACCCCCGCGCTACCTGTGGATGTTATGGCGCGGGGGCTCGCCGTCGTCGTTCGAACCGCTTTGACAACCGCAAAGGACATCACGATGGCGGCAGGCGCCACGCACTGACGTCATGCACCGGCTCAGCCGGCCGGTAAGCCGCGCAGCTCCCACACGACAGTCACGGCGGCGCTCACGCTGGATTCGCCGGCCTCCACGTTGATTGCTTCGGCGGCCATGGCGCGTTGGATCTTGGCGACGGGAATAGGCGGCGGCACGTCTGAATGCTGGGTCACGGAGAGAACCCCGCCAAGTTCCGCAGCAGCCAGCGTGGCAAACTGTTGCGCCGAAGCGAGGGCATCCTGCCAGGCCGCTTCACGGGCCAGCACCGAAACGGCGGCCGCATCGGCAAATCCGAGTTCCAGCCCGTTCAACCTGACGTCGTTGCCACCCGCTTCTACGGCGGCCGCAATGACCTCCGATGAACCCGCCACGCTGCGGACACGCACGCTGAGGATGCTGGACGCCACATAGCCGGTAACTTTCTGGCCTTCGCCTTCCTGCCAGGCGAGGTCGGCACGGACGTTCAGCCCCGTGGTGCTGATGTCCGCGTTCCCGACGCCGTGCTGCCGCAGCACGGCCGAGATCGCGGCCGAGACCTTTCCTGCGTCCGCATAAGCTGCGCCAACGTTGTCCCGCCGGCACTCCACACCGATGGAAAGAGTCAGCAGGTCCGGAACAGCCTCCGCGCTCCCTGCTCCGGTGACAGTGATGGTTCTTGGGATCCCGCTCATTACGCCTCGATTCCGCCGGCACCTTCGGGAGCCGGCCTTCGTCTGTTGATGTCGATGTATCCGCCGGCTTCCAGCCCGGCCTGGCGTTCAAAGAAATTGCGCGACGCCGGATTGCCGGTCCGCAGTTGCGACCAGCCGGCGGCGATGAAATAGAACAGCAGAAACGGCAGACCCAGGCACCATGCGTATTGGGTGCTGTGCTTTTCCTCGTGGCCAAGCAGGACCGGATTGGCCAGGGCCTGCTGACGCTGGCCGCGGTAGAGCACCACGTTGCCCACGGCAAACGCGCCGGCAAACGGAAGCCGCCAGCGGTATCCGGTGGCAACGACCAGCCCGCGCGGGCCGGCTGCGATTTCAGTCCGGGCAATTTTTGCCAGGAGCCATCCCAGCAAGGTGGAAGCATTGAGCATGTTTGCAATCTGCCGCAGCCGCTGTCCGCACGTCATGAGGCCATGGTAACGCCGGCCTTTCCACGCCGCGTGTCATGCAGCGCCGGTCCGGCCGGCCTCAGGTTCGGGCAGCCCCGCACGTTCAATTAGACTGGGAGACAGTGCCTGCCGGTCAGCATCCGGCGAGCCCTGCCCGTGTCATTGAATGACTCCATGCAATGACTTGCCAGTGACGGACGCGCTGCCCGGGAACCGTGCACAGCAGCACCGGTCATTGGCAAACCCGACTCGTAGCTAAGAACAGTAGATGACTGAAACTTTGCCGGGCGCTGCCATCCCGAACCCTCTGGATGAAGCCGCCATCACAGCCGCTGTAGACCATGCCACCGCCGCGATTGCCGGCGCCGCCTCCCTCGATGAACTCAAGGCCGTGAGGCTTGCCCATACCGGCGAAAAATCGCCGCTGAGCCTGGCCAACCGCGAAATCGGCGGCCTTTCCAAGGACCAGAAAGCTGCCGCCGGCAAGCTCATGGGCTCCTCCCGCGGGCGGGTCAACCAGGCGCTCGCCGCCCGGACCGCCGAGCTTGAAGCCGAGAACGATGCACGCATCCTGGTGGAGGAGACCGTGGACGTCACCGCTGCACCGCGCCGCCGCCGCGCAGGTGCGCGCCACCCGCTGTCCACGCTTCAGGACCGCGTGGCAGACATCTTTGTGGGCATGGGCTGGGAAATCGCGGAGGGGCCGGAAGTCGAATCCGAATGGTTCAATTTCGACGCTCTGAACTTCAAGCCGGACCACCCGGCACGCGAAATGCAGGACACGTTCTTCGTGGAACCTCCCGAAGCCCACCTGCTGATGCGCACCCACACCTCGCCGGTGCAGGTGCGTTCCATGCTGGAACGCGAACTTCCCATCTACGTGCTGTGCCCGGGCAAGGTATTCCGCACGGACGAACTCGATTCCACGCACACACCGGTATTCCACCAGTTCGAAGGCCTCGCCATAGACCTGAAGCTGAGCATGGCCGATCTCCGCGGGACACTGGAGCACTTTGCCCGCCAGATGTTCGGCGATGAGGCCCAGATCCGCCTGCGGCCCAACTATTTCCCTTTCACCGAGCCATCCGCCGAGCTGGACATCTGGCACCCCGGCGCCAAGGGCGGACCGCGCTGGATCGAGTGGGGCGGGTGCGGCATGGTCAACCCCAACGTTCTGCGGGCCGCCGGCATCGACCCCGACATATACTCGGGTTTTGCCTTCGGAATGGGCATCGAGCGCACCCTGATGTTCCGCAATGAGGTAGGCGACATGCGAGACATGATTGAAGGCGATGTACGTTTCAGCGAGCACTTCGGGATGGAGATCTAACCGTGCGTATCCCACTTTCCTGGCTGCGTGAATTCGCGCAGGTCCCGGCCGATGCAACGGCCGAAGACGTCATGGCGGAGCTCGTCAAGGTCGGTTTTGAAGAAGAAGCAGTCCACCGCCCCACGGACGCCCTCAAGGGTCCGATCGTGGTGGGCCAGGTCCTGAGTCTGGTCAAAGAAGCACAGTCCAATGGCAAGACCATCAACTGGTGCCAGGTCCGGGTTGTCCCCGAAGGGCAGGAACAGACCCTCACCGGTGATGGCATCGACCCTTCCGGGGTGCAGGGCATCATCTGCGGCGCCCACAACTTCGTGGAAGGCGACAAGGTGGTGGTTACCCTGCCCGGCGCCGTGCTGCCCGGCGACTTCCGGATCTCCGCGCGCAAGACCTACGGCCACCTGTCCGCAGGCATGATCGCCTCCGTGCGTGAACTCGGCATCGGAGAAGACCACGACGGCATCCTGGTGCTCTCGCGCATCGGCCTGGATCCGGAGATCGGCTCCGACGCCATGGAGCTGCTGGGCCTCCACGACCAGGCCGCCGAAATCAACGTGACGCCGGACCGCGGGTACGCGTTCTCCATCCGGGGCGCCGCCCGTGAATACGCCCACGCCACCGGAACGTCGTTCACCGACCCGGCGTCCAGGGTCAGCGCCCCGGCATCGCTGTCCGGCGGCCACGGCGTCAAGCTTAACGACGATGCCCCGATCTACGGCAAACCCGGTTGTGATCGCTTTGTGGCCCGCACGGTCCGCGGCGTCGACCCCACCCGGCCCACACCGCCGTGGATGTCCTCGCGCCTGCGTCTTGCAGGCATTCGCTCGATCTCACTGCCAGTGGACATCTCCAACTACGTCATGATCGAGCTCGGCCAGCCGAACCATTGCTATGACCTCGACAAGCTGTCGGGCGACATCGTGGTCCGCCGGGCCGTGGCGGGAGAGAAGATCATCACCCTGGATGAGAAGGAGCGCACGCTCGACGCCGAGGACCTCCTGATCGCCGACGGCTCCGGCGCCATCGGCATCGCCGGCGTTATGGGCGGTGGCACTACCGAGGTGTCCGGCACTACCACGAACATCCTCATTGAGGCTGCGCACTTCGATGAAGTCTCGATTGCCCGGGCCCGCCGCCGCCACAGGCTGCCGTCCGAAGCGTCCAAGCGCTTTGAGCGTGGCGTGGACTGGCAGCTCGGCGGCATTGCCGCCCAGCGTGTTGTGGACCTGCTCGTCGAGCTCGCCGGCGGCACCGCTGACGAAACGGGTACCGACGTCGGGACCGCTCCCGATGCCGTCACGATAGAGCTGCCCGCCGGGTACGCCGCGGCCCGGATCGGCATCGACTTCACAGTGGAGCAGATCACCGGGTCCCTCGAGGACCTCGGTGCGGTGGTCCAGAAGAACGAGGTAGCGGGCTCGTGTGTTTCCTATACAGTCACCGCTCCAAGCTGGCGCAATGACCTGGAAACCAAGGAAGATCTCTCCGAGGAAATCGCGCGGCTGGTGGGTTACGAAAACATCCCGGCCACACTTCCCGTCGCGCCGCCGGGCCGCGGGCTGAGCCGTACGCAGCAGCAGAAGCGCCGTCTCGTCCAGGCTCTCGCGGACGCCGGGTTGACCGAGGTCCTCGCGTACCCGTTCGTTTCCAAGGCGGCCAACAACACCTTCGGCGTGGCTGAGCAGGGAGCCGTCCGTACGGCTGTCAAGCTGGCCAACCCCATCAGCGAGGAGCACGGTTTCCTGCGCACCTCCGTGCTTCCCGGGCTGATTGAAGTGGCCAAGCGCAACCACTCACGCGGCTTCCGTGACCTGGCCCTCTACGAAGCGGGACTTGTGTTCCTGCCCGGCGAGGCGGTGGGAACTGCATCGATCCCGCCGCTGGGCGTCAAGCCTGCCGATGAGGTGCTGGATGCACTGTACGACGGCGTCCCGCACCAGCCGCTGCACATCGGTGCCTTGCTGACGGGTCATGACTCGCCGGCGACGGCCGCCCACAGCCCGCGGGCCTGGGACTGGGCCGACGCCCTGGACATCGCGAAGCTCGCCGGCGACGTTCTTGGTGTGGAGATCGTGGTCAGCCAGGGAAGCCACCAGGCGTTCCACCCGGGCCGGGCCGCGCAGCTATCGCTGC
This sequence comes from Micrococcaceae bacterium Sec5.7, assembly GCA_039636785.1. Lineage (NCBI taxonomy): Bacteria > Bacillati > Actinomycetota > Actinomycetes > Micrococcales > Micrococcaceae > Micrococcaceae bacterium Sec5.7. The sequence goes on from CP144169.1 coordinate 1,332,620, forward strand.
GCTCCGGTGACGTGGTGGGCTACGCAGGCGAGCTGCACCCGAAAGTGCTGGCCGCACATGACATGCCGGCACGGTCGGTTGCTCTCGAGTTCAACGCCGATGCGCTGTTCGAAGCGGCAGCGGACGTGATCGTAGCCCGACACATTTCCACATTCCCGGTGGCTACCCAGGATGTGGCGCTGGTGGTGCCGCAGGATGTTCCGGCGGATGAAGTTCTTGCAGCCCTGCGTGAGGGGGCCGGCGAGCTGCTGGAAGACGTCGGACTCTTCGATGTGTATGCGGGCAAGGGCATCGAGGACGGCAAGAAGTCACTGGCGTTCGGACTTCGGTTCCGGGCACAGGACCGCACACTGACGGCTGACGAAGCCTCAGCTGCCCGCGAGAGCGCCGTGGCGCTGGCGTTCGAGCGTTTCGGAGCCGTCCAGCGTTAGGCAGACAACCCACTGAATCCCCGCAGCCGTCTGGCTGCGGGGATTTTTTGTGTCCTCCATCCTCAGAAGTGCCGTCAGGATCTTCAGCCTCGTGGCCGGCCTCGCCCTCAGCGCCGGTTTTGGGACGTCAAAGTGAAGCCCGGAACGGAAGCGTGGATCCCTGCAGTAGCTGCGGGGCCACAAACATGTACACGGGCCAGCGCTGGATGGACAGTGCCAACACCAGCTCCGGCGTCGTGTAATTTTGAAGTGAGGCTACGCGTTTGAAGCGTCGCTACTGTTGTGAAGTGATGCCAGGGAGGCGCGGAATCGATGTCATCAGACGTGGTATTCCGCGCCTTCCCGCATATCCCGGCAGACGCCCGGCTGCTGGACGGGATTGAACGCCGGCGGGCTGCGGCCATGCGGCCTGAGCCGCGGGCAGCCTTTCTATCCGGACGGGCAGCCCAGCGCCGGTTTGCGGCAGAACTGCTGGAGATCCCGACGTCGGAACTCGCCGTCCACTACAGCTGTCCCCGCTGCGGCAGCGGGCCTGGAATTGCTCACGGCAAGCCCGGATACTCCAGCAACGGCGTTCCCTCGCCGCTGTTGCTGAGCCTCTCGCGGGCACCGGGATGGACGCTGGTGGCAGCAGTCGTGTCGCCGGCGCCGGGACTACGGCTCGGCGTTGACGTTGAAGATCCGCGGCGGATGGACTTCCCCGGATTCGACGCGGTCGCCCTGACGGACTCTGAACGCCGCGACATCGCGCCTCTCGCCGGCCGGGAACTGCTGAACGAGCGGACCCGGCTGTGGGCCAGAAAGGAAGCCTGGCTGAAGATGACAGGGGAGGGCCTGACTGTGCCGCCGGCGGACCTCGACGTCCGGTACCGTCCGCAGATCACGGATCTGGAGCCGTCCGTCAGCGGGCTCCCGGACAGTCTGGTGGCCGCGGTCGCGGTCAGCTGACGGGCAGCGGCGGAAGGGCTTCTTCAAACAGCCACGGATGGAGCAGGGACTCGGAATCGATCCCGGTGACCCGGTCTGCGGTCAGGATGAACTCGGCCGTCGACACGGAGCCGTGGCGATTGCCCCGCGTCCATTCCTGAAGGAGCGCAAAGAAGACCAGATCTCCGCACCGGGTGCGGAGAGCGTGCAGTGCAAGGGCGCCGCGCTTGTACACCCGGTCATCGAACATGAGCTCAGGCCCCGGATCGCCCACCAGGAGATCCTGGATTCCCTCGCCTAGTTTCCGCCACGCTGCCCGCGCCCTGTCCGCCGCCGACATGACGCCTGCTTCTTCGGACCAGATCCATTCGGCGTAGCAGGCAAAACCTTCGTGCAGCCAGATGTCCCGCCACGAGCTGACGGTCAGCGAATTGCCGAACCACTGGTGCGAGAGTTCGTGGGCTATCAGGCGCTGGGATTCCCAGCCATGGTCCAGATGGTTGCGGCCCAGAATGGAAAGCGTCTGGGCTTCGAGGGGGATCTCGAGCTCGTCCTCGGTAACTACCACCGTGTATTCCGGGAACGGATATGGGCCGAAGCAGTTGATAAACGTACGCATCATGTCAGGCTGGCGGGCCAGTCCTTCGCGCGCGCCGTTGACCATCGCCGCCCCGACGGCGGCGAATTGGGGCACGCTGCCCGGTGCGCTGCCACGGTTGAGCGCCACGATGTCGTACCGGCCGATCTGAACCGTGGCGAGGTAGGTGGCCATCGGTTCGATCTGCTCGTACGTCCACGTTTCCCGGCTGGATTTTCTGCTGTGCACCACCAGCCGGCCATTGCAGACCGCCCTGTAGTTGCCATCTGTGGTCACCGAGATCCGGTAGCTCGATTTGTGCCGGGGATGATCGTTGCAGGGGAACCACGAGGCCGCCCCGTTGGGCTGCCCGGCCACCAATACGCCGTCCGTGAGTTCTTCCCAGCCCACCTCGCCCCAGAGCCCCTTGCGGGGTGCCGGGTTGCCCTCATAGCGGATGTCCAGCGTAAAGTCGTCGCCGGCCTCAAGCGCCTCATCCGGCACGATCACCAGCTGCTCGGCCCGCTGGCTGAATCTGCGGATCTTCCTGCCGTTCAGCTGGACCTTGACGGCACGCAATCCGGTCAGGTCCAGCACTATCGCTGAAGACCCCCGCAAGGCAACGGCCTCCAGCACCGCACGGCCGCTGAGCCGGTTGCTGGCAAGCTTATAGTCAAGGTCCAGTTCGTAGCGGGACACCCGGAACGCATCGGTGCCCTGTCCCGGCATGTACGGGTCCGGTGCGCCGGCTGATTCGGCCACGGGCGCGGGTGCGCTGATGCCGGGTGATTCTGTGGAACTCATACAACGGGCCTCAAATATTGCGGTCTCGGGAATGGAGGCTACTTGAGCCGTGGAGCGGGAACCGCCGGTCCCGTCCACGGGCTGACAGGATTGCCCATCCAGTACGTTGCGGCAGGTACGGTTTCCCCCCGCATGACCAGCGACGCCGGTCCAACAGTACCGCCGTTGCCGATGGTGGCCCTCGGAAGGATAACGCCGTGAGGACCCATGGTGGCTCCGTCCTCGAGCGTAACAGTGTCCAGGCTCATGATCCGGTCGTGGAACAGGTGCGTCTGGATCACGCAGCCTCGGTTCACTGTGGAGCTTTCGCCGAGGGTCACAAGGTCCGCCTCGGGCAGCCAATAGCTTTCGCACCAGGTACCGCGGCCGATCCTGGCGCCGAGGGCACGGAGCCACCACACGAGGGCAGGGGTGCCGGTGGCGGAGCGCGCGAACCAGGGGGCGCTGACCATCTCGATGAAGGTGTCCACCACTTCGTTCCGCCAGATGAAAGAGCTCCACAGCGGATGCTCGCCGGCCTTGATCCGACCCACCAGCAGCCATTTGGCTGCCACGGCGCTTGCGGCTGCCAGGCCGCCTGCCAGCAGAACCACGAGTCCGCCCAGAACAGCAGCTGCGCCGTAGCTGAAGGCTGTGGCCAACCAATCGTAGGCCAGCATTACGCCGGCCGCGAGAGTCACTGTAAGTACTACTGGAACAAAACGGCACAGCTCCCAAAGAGCCCTGGCAATCTTCAGCTTCCGCGGCGGCTGGAACGTCAGCGTGTTGTCCGATGCAACAGCAGTGCGGCGGAGCCTCACCGGCGGGCTGCCGAGCCACGACGTCCCCGATTTGGCTTTGGCAGGCGTGGCGGACAGCACCGCTACGAGTGAATTCTTCGGTACGTTCCTTCCGGCCGCGATCATCCCGGAGTTTCCCAGGAAAGAACGTTTGCCGATCTTGGCGGGGGCAATCTTTATCCAGCCGCCGCCGAGTTCATAGGAGGCCACCATTGTGTCGTCGGCCAGGAACGCACCCTCGCCCACGGTGGTCATCTTGGGAACCAGCAGCACTGTGGACGCCTCAACGTTCCTGCCGATTTTGGCGCCGAGCAGCCGGAGCCACACCGGAGTAAACAGGCTCGCGTAGATGGGAAAGAGCAGATCGCGGGCCAGATCAAGGACCCGTTCCGTGGCCCACACCTGCCAGCCGATCCGGCTCCGCACGCGGTAGTAGCCTTCCTTGAGGCCTACGCCCAGCAGACGCGTCGTGCCCAGGATCAGCAGCAGATTGATCAGGAACCAGGCCAGCGCAGCCACAGGCATGGACACGATCAGCTGCGGGAGCGCCGCGGACAGGGATTCGTGTCCCCGGATCAAGAGGAAGACCACCAGTGCGGCGGCAGCTGCAGACACATAGGGGATCAAGGCCAGCACTGACGAGGCCGCAGCGAAGGCCACGAACCAGAGCCGGCCCACCAGCGTACTGCTGGCGGGTGTTTCCGGCCAGTCATGTTTGGCCTTGCCGCGGCGTTCGGCAGGCGAGCCGGCAACCCATTGGCCGGCCTTGACCTTGCCGAGTACTGCCGAACCGGGTTCCACCTGTCCGCCTGCCCCGATGCTGGCACCGGGCATCAATATGCTCCGTGTGCCCACCGTGGCGCCGGCGCCCACGTGGACCGCACCGATGTGAACGAAGTCGCCATCGATCCACCAGCCGGACAGGTCAACTTCGGGCTCAATGTTGCTGCCGCTGCCCAAGGACAGTAATCCCGTCACCGGGGGCAGCGAATGCAGATGGACGTTGCTGCCGATTTTGGCGCCGAGCGCCCTCGCGTAGTAGGGCACCCATGGAGCGCTGGCGAGACTGATCGCGCCGGATAGATCCTGGATCTGCTCGGCCAGCCAGAGACGCAGATGGATCTTGCCGGAGCGCGGATACGTCCCCGGACCCACATTCCGCAGCAGCGTGCGTGCCGCCGCGATTGAAATACCCATGCGGCCCAGGGGGCTGACAAAAACAAGCCACGAGGCGGCGACCCACCACCAGGACACTGTGGGAGCTGCCCCGAAGCCGGCCAAAAAGAACAACAGGTTATTTGCGGTCATCAGGTAGGTGAGCCAGCGCATTCCCACCAGGATGTGCAGCGGAATGCCCATGAGGGTCTGGAAGACCTGGGACTTGAGTGCCGTGGGCCGGACGGACCGTACGGGGGCCGGACCCGTGGCCACGCCATCAGGCAGGGACTGGCGCGCGGTATCAATCAGGGCACCGATGCGTGGCGTGGCGTAGATGTCCGCGACCGTGATGGTGGCGTAGCGGACACGCAGCGCCGAGACGAGCTGTGCCGCAGCGAGCGAACCGCCGCCGTGGGCGAAGAAATCGGCGTCCAGGTTGGGCGCGTTGCTGCCCAGTACCGCGCTCCATTGCTCCACGATCCAGCGTGCATCGTCCGGCAAATTCAGCGGTGCGGAGTCGGCATCGGCGGCTCCGGAGCCTGCCAGGGGCCACGGCAGTGCATGCCGGTCCACTTTGCCGCTGGTTTTGGTGGGCAAGGCATCAACAATGGTCAGCAGGGGAATAAGTGGTGCCGGCAGGCTTACCCCCAGCAGTTCCCGCGCGGCGGCCAGATTGATCTCAATATCTCCTGCGGGCGCCAGGTACCCCACCAGGATCTGGTTCCCGGCCGCCGTCGTACGTACCGCTGCCGCCGCACCGGCGACGTCCGGCAGGGACTGCAGAGCGGCGTCGATTTCGCCGAGTTCGATTCTGCGTCCGCCCAGTTTAACCTGTTCGTCGGCACGGCCCATAAAAACGAGTCCGGCGGCTTCATAGCGGACCAGGTCGCCGGAACGGTAGGCACGGTCCCAGCCAAGCGACGGCATGGGTGCATATTTTTCGGCGTCTTTCTGCGGGTCCAGGTAACGCGCCAAGCCCACACCGCCGATGATGAGCTCGCCGAGTTCCCCTTCTCCCACCGGTAATCCGTCGGGGCCGACCACGGCAAGATCCCAACCGTCCAGTGGAAGGCCGATCCGGACGGGTCCGGGTCCACCCAGCGGTGCTGCACAAGCCACCACCGTGGCCTCGGTGGGCCCATAGGTGTTCCAGACTTCGCGGCCGTCGACGGCAAGACGTTCGGCCAATTCAGGCGGGCACGCCTCGCCCCCGAAGATGAGGAGACGGACATTCTCAAGCGCCTCGGCAGGCCAGAGTGCGGCAAGAGTGGGCACGGTGGACACCACGGTGATGCCATGACTGATGAGCCAAGGGCCAAGGTCCATGCCCGTCCGTACCAAGGCACGGGGAGCTGGGACCAAGCAGGCGCCATGCCGCCAGGCAAGCCACATCTCTTCACAGGAGGCATCGAATGCCACCGACAACCCTGCGAGCACGCGGTCCTGCGGTCCGATTGGCTCGTCCTGCAGGAAGATCCTGGCCTCGGCGTCCACGAACGCGGCGGACGAACGGTGCTGTACGGCCACCCCCTTGGGGGTTCCCGTGGACCCGGACGTGAAAATCACCCAGGAATCATCGTCCGGCTGAGCCGTCCGCGGCGCAGCGAAGGGTCTGGGCCGCTTGCTGCCCGTGACAACTACCCCGTTTGCCCGCAGGATGGCAGCCACCCTGGCCTCGCCGAAAACCAGCTTGGCCCGTTCGTCGGGATCGTCCGCGTCCACCGGAACATAGGCGGCTCCGATCAGCAGAATGGCCAGGATCGCGACGTAGAGCTCATTGGTGCCCGAGGGGATGCGCACACCGATCTTGTCGCCGGCGCCAAGGCCGGCAAGGTGGAGATCGCGGGCAGCAGCACGCACTGCGGTCATCAGTTGTGCATAGCTCAGGGACTGGCGGCCATCGTCCAGGGCAGACGCATCGGGAAAACCGGCTGCCGTGTCCTGCAGGATATCCACAAGGGTCCGCTCCGGAGGTGCGGCAACGGCCCCCGGCAGTTGGGCTGGAAACACGGTACGGACTGCGGCAACATCCGGCAGGGCGCCTAACGCAGGGTCCGGGCTACCGACCGGGTTGCCGGCAGACAGAGCAGGTGGCGCGCTGTTGGTTTGATGTTGCGGCTCAGTCACAGACGAAGTCTCTCTAAGCAAGGTGAACGGAAGGTGACGCAGTTCGCCCCGTGTTTGTCCGGAGTTGGGCTGGCGTTACCACTTAAGGAACCAGCAGTACTTTTCCGGTGGTGAGCCGTTGTTCCAAGTCCCTGTGAGCCTGCGCGGCCTCCCCCAGCGGATAGCTGGCTCCGATCCGGACTTTCAGGCTCCCGTCAGCTGCCGCACCGAAGATTTCAGCGGACCGCCAGCGGCGTTCCTGCGCGTTGAGCAGGAAGTGGCGCATTGTCGGCCTGGTGATGCTCAGCGACCCGCCTGAGTTAAGCCGCTGCGGATCGAACGGCGGGACGGGTCCGGATGCTGCTCCGAAAAGGACCAGTGTCCCGCGGGTGCGGAGGCTGGAAAGCGAGCCGTCGAAGGTGTCTTTCCCCACGCCGTCGTACACCACGTCCACACCGGTGCCGCGGGTGAGCTCCCGGACCGATTGCGCGAATCCTTCGTACCGCAGCACGTCGTCGGCTCCGGCCTCCCGGGCCAGTGCTTCCTTCTCATCCGAGGAGACCGTGGTGATGACGCGGGCGCCGCGGGACTTGAGCAGCTGGATCAGCAGGAGTCCAACGCCGCCGGCACCTGCGTGCGTCAGCACGGTGTGTCCGGGTTCCACCCGGAAGGAGGAATTGATGAGGTAGTGGGCCGTTATTCCCTGCAACGGGATGGCCGCGGCGGTGAAGTCGTCGACGCCGTCAGGTACGGGCAGCGCCTTCTCGGCGTCCAGCAGCGCATATCCCGCGTAGCAGCGGGACCCCTCAGCGGTGGCGACGCGGCTGCCCACGGAAATCCCGTCGACGCCGTTGCCCAGTTCCTCAACGGTGCCGGCTGCTTCGGAGCCGGGCGTGAACGGGAACGGAACGTTGTATATGCCGCTGCGCTGATAGGTATCAATGAAGTTGACGCCGGCGGCGGCCACCTTGACCAGCAGCTGGCCGGGGCCGGGGACCGGACGGTCAACCTCGGCAATCTCCAGGACTTCGGGGCCGCCCTGTTGCCGGGCGACGATTGCGTGCATCATGGGATCTCCTCCTCCGGGCAGGAACTTCCAACGACCGGATCCTCAAACCATCCTATGGATGGTCGAGCTGGCGGCGAAGTTCCTGACTCCGGAGTAACAAACGCGTTGTGCAACTTTGAGGCAGAAGCCTGGGTCCTAGTAGCGGCCCGAAACGGCAGCCATGGGGCACTCAAAGCGTCGCCCGGCGGCGAGACCTACCTCGTTCAGGTAACGGACAATGATGCCGTACGACTGCAGCAGTGTGGTTTCCGTGTAGGGAATACCGTGCTTGTCGCAGTATTGGCGGACAATCGCTGCCGCACGGTGGAGCTGCGGGCGGGCCATGTCGGGGAAGAGGTGGTGCTCCGCCTGACGGTTGAGTCCGCCGAGGAGGATGTCCATAAAACGGCCACCGGAGATGTTCCGCGACGTCAGCACCTGGCGGCTGAAGAAATCCACCCGGCTATCGGCTGGGAGTACCGGCATGCCCTTGTGGTTCGGCGCGAAGGAAGCGCCCATGTAGAAACCGAAGACGGCGAGCTGGACGCCGATGAAGGCGAATGCCATACCGAGCGGGAGGAACCAGAAGGCGAGGAAAGGCAATGCGGTCAGGCGGAGGGCCAGGATGGGGATCTCCACCCAGCGGTGGGTCACCTTGGCGCGCCGGACGATGAACTTGATGGAATCCATTTGCAGGCTGAAGCCCAGGAGAAACAGGAGCGGGAAGAAGAACCAGCCCTGCTTGCGTGTGAGGAAGGAGAAGCGCCCCTGACGGCCCGCGGCCGCTTCAGTGTGAAACGCCAGGGCGCCCGTTGCGATGTCCGGATCCTTGGAAATGACGTTCGGGTGATTGTGGTGCGCCCCGTGCTTCTGCTCCCACCACGAGTAGCTGATTCCCGCTACCGAGGTGGCGAGTATCCGCGCCGACCAGTCATTGGCGCGACGGGAAGCAAAGATCTGGCGGTGTCCGGCCTCGTGGGCCAGGAAGCACAGCTGGGTACAAAGAATGCCCAGGGCGGCCGCGATCAGCAGCTGGAACCAGCTCTCGCCAATCAGGGCGAAACCGAACCAGGTGGCCGTCATCAGGACAACGAGGCACGAAAAGACGCTGATGTAAAAACGACGCCGGCGTTCCAGCAGACCCGCCGCGCGGACCGTCTTGAGAAGTTCGGAATAACTGAGGACCACGGCATTTGGCTGCCGGACGCGCGTCTTCGGGCGCTCAGAGGTGGAAGTGGGGGCCATAGCTGTTTGCCTCGTCACTGCTTACGGGCAACGCTTCAGCCGACGTTCGGACTGCGCGGTGTGGTTCACCCTCTATCCAGCATACGCCAGGGCCGGTTGGGTCCGGGCGCGCGGACCCAAAAAACGCATGCATAAATATCGGCATCAATGAATATTATTGCTGTATAGTTCTGATCATGACTATTTCTGTTGCTGTTTCCGGCGCCAGCGGCTACGCCGGCGGAGAAGTGCTGCGCCTGCTGGCCGGCCACCCGGACGTAACGATCGGTGCCGTCACGGCCCACAGCAACGCCGGATCCCGGCTGGGGGAGCTGCAGCCGCATCTGCACGGCCTCGCCAGCAGAATCCTCGAAGACACCACGGTGGAGAACCTCGCCGGTCACGACGTGGTGTTTCTTGCTCTGCCGCACGGAGCCTCCGCCGAAATTGCCGCCGGGCTTCCCGAAGGTACCCTGGTGATCGACGCCGGTGCGGATCACCGGCTGCAGGATCCCGCCGCCTGGGAGAAGTTTTACGGTTCGGCGCATGCCGGGACATGGCCCTACGGGCTTCCGGAGCTCCCGGGCCAGCGGGAAGTGCTGAGAGGCGCAACCCGGATCGCGGTGCCGGGCTGCTACCCGACGTCGGCCCTGCTGGCTTTGACACCGGGGTTCGCCAAGAATCTGCTCCTGACTGACGACGTCGTTATTGTGTCTGCCTCCGGTACCTCAGGTGCCGGCAAGGCAGCAAAGGTCAACCTGATCGGCTCCGAAGTCATGGGTTCCATGAGCCCCTACGGCGTGGGCGGCGGCCACCGCCACACGCCGGAGATCGAACAGGGCCTGTCCAACGCCGCGGGCGAGCCCGTCACGGTCTCCTTCACACCCACCCTTGCACCGATGAGCCGCGGCATCCTCACGACGGCCACTGCCAAGGCGCGGCCGCAGGCAGGACGCAGTGTCACCGCGGACGAACTTCGCCGGGCATGGGCTGACGCCTACGACGACGAGCCTTTCGTCCATCTCCTCCCGGAAGGGCAATGGCCGTCCACCAAATCGGTCCAGGGCTCCAACCATGTGGTGATGCAGCTGGCGTTTGACGAGCACGCGGGCCGAGTCATCGTCACGTGCGCCATCGACAACCTCACCAAGGGGACGGCCGGCGGCGCCGTGCAGTCCATGAATATTGCGCTCGGCCTGGCGGAAACCGCCGGCCTCAACCTGCAGGGAGTTGCCCCGTGACCATTACCGCACCCAAGGGATTCCGCGCCGCCGGTGTGAGGGCCGGCCTCAAAACCTCTGGAAATCCGGACCTCGCGCTGGTAGTCAACGACGGTCCGTCCAAGGCCGCTGCCGCCGTCTTTACCTCCAACCGTGTTGCCGCCGCGCCGGTGCACTGGTCCCGCCAGGTTGTTTCGGATGGCCGCGTTGACGCTGTGGTGCTGAACTCCGGCGGTGCGAATGCCTGCACCGGTCCGCAGGGATTCCAGAACACCCACACCACCGCGGAGAAGGTGGCCGAAGTGCTCGGCATTTCGGCCGCCGATGTGTTTGTCTGCTCCACCGGCCTGATCGGCGAGCAGCTTCCCATGGACAGGATTGTTCCCGGCATAGACGCCGCGTCCGCTGCCCTCAGTGAAGACGGCGGCGCGGATGCAGCGCATGCGATCATGACCACCGACTCCGTGCCCAAGCAGGCGGTATTCACCGGCCAGGACGCTGACGGCCGGGCATTCACCATCGGCGGCATCGCCAAGGGTGCCGGCATGCTGGCACCCGGGCTCGCCACCATGCTGGTGGTCCTCACCACGGACGCCGGCGTCGAGGCGGAACTGCTCGACGTCGTCCTCCGGGACGCCGCCCGCGTCACCTTTGACCGGGCGGACTCGGATGGCTGCATGTCCACCAACGACACCGTGGTTCTGCTGGCATCCGGCGCCTCGGGGGCCTTTCCCTCGGCCGAGGTGTTCGGTGCGGGACTGACCGAGGTCTGCGCCGAGCTGGCCCGCAAACTCATCGGCGACGCCGAGGGGTCCAGCCACGACATCGCCATCCGGACTTTTAATGCCGCCAGTGAACAGGACGCGGAGATCGTCAGCCGCGCCGTTGCACGCTCAAACCTCTTCAAAGCCGCCATTTTCGGGAAGGACCCCAACTGGGGCCGTGTGCTGTCGGCGGTAGGCACCACGGACGCCGCTTTTGATCCGGACGCGCTGAACGTTTCAATGAACGGCATCCAGATCTGCCAGAACGGCAGCATCGGCCAGGACCGGAATCTGGTGGACCTTGAACCCCGCGAAGTACTGGTGGAGATCGACCTCCAGGCAGGGGAGTCGGAGGCCACCATCTGGACCAATGACCTTACCCACGATTACGTCCACGAAAACAGCGCCTACTCGAGCTGATCCCCGCAGCCACCTCCCCAAAGGAACAGCCTCCATGAATGCCCAGACACGCGAGAACACCTCCATGCTTGATGCGCAGAGCAAAGCCGGCACCCTGATCGAGGCTCTGCCGTGGATCCAGCGCTTTGCCGGCACCATCATGGTGATCAAGTACGGGGGAAACGCGATGGTCAATGACGACCTCCGGCGTGCGTTTGCCGAGGATGTGGTGTTCCTCCACCACGTGGGAATCCACCCCGTGGTGGTGCACGGCGGCGGTCCGCAGATCAATTCGATGCTCAGCCGGCTGGGCATCGAATCCGAGTTCAAGGGCGGACTCCGCGTCACCACCCCCGAAGCCATGGACGTGGTGCGTATGGTCCTCACCGGCCAGGTGGGGCGTGAACTTGTGGGCCTGATCAACTCGCACGGACCATACGCCGTGGGTATGTCCGGTGAAGACGGCGGCCTGCTGCGCGCCGTACGCACCGGCACGGTTATTGACGGCGAGGAAGTGGATCTGGGCCTGGTGGGTGAAGTGGTGGGCGTTAACCCGGAGGGCATTGTGGACATCCTCGATGCCGGGCGCATCCCGGTGATCTCAACGGTGGCCCCCGAGATTGCCGACGACGGCAAGGCCGCCGGCCAGAACGCAGGCCGGACCACCGGGCAGGTGCTTAACGTCAATGCGGACACTGCAGCGGCTGCCCTGGCGGAAGCCCTGGGAGCATCCAAACTGGTCATTCTCACCGACGTCGAAGGCCTCTACGCCAACTGGCCCGACCCGTCATCGCTGATCTCGTCGCTCACAGCGTCTGAACTGCGGGAACTGCTGCCCTCGCTCGAGTCCGGAATGATCCCCAAAATGCAGGCGTGCCTCAAGGCCGTGGACGGCGGGGTGGAACGCGCCCACATCGTGGACGGCCGCCTGCCGCACTCCATGCTGCTTGAAACATTTACGACGGCGGGCATCGGCACGCAAGTGGTACCAGACGAGGAAGTAAACGCATGAGCCCGATAGAGAAGTCCCCTGTGACCGCACTGGTCGAGGCCCAGGGCCACGGTACCGGGGCGGACTGGCTTGCCCGCTATGCGTCTTCATTGATGGGGGTCTTCGGCACACCGCAGCGGGTGCTGGTGCGCGGCGCCGGCTGCCTCGTATGGGACGCCGACGGCAAGGAATACCTGGATCTGCTCGGCGGCATTGCCGTCAACGCGCTGGGGCACGCCCACCCGTTTGTGACCTCAGTGATTTCCAGCCAGCTGGCCACGTTGGGGCACGTCTCCAATTTCTTCACGAGTCCCACCCAGATTGCCCTCGCCGAGAAACTCCTGTCCCTCACAAAAGCGCCGGCCGGTTCCAAGGTGTTTTTCACCAATTCGGGCACCGAAGCCAACGAGGCGGCCTTCAAGCTGGCCCGGCGGAATTCAGCGGCCCCGGGCAATGCCCCGCGGACCAAAATCATCGCACTGGAGGGTGCCTTCCACGGGCGCACCATGGGAGCGCTGGCGCTGACGGCCAAGGAGGCCTACCGCGCACCCTTTGCGCCGCTGCCAGGAGGTGTTGTCCACATCCCGTTCGGCGACGTCGAAGCACTCCGCGGCGCTGTTGATGAAACCGTGGCCGCCGTTTTCCTGGAACCCATCCAGGGCGAAGCAGGCGTCCGGCCGCTGCCGGCCGGGTATCTGGCTGCGGCCCGCGACGCCACGTCCAGGGCCGGCGCACTGCTGATCCTGGACGAAGTCCAGACCGGCATCGGCCGCACCGGAAAGTGGCTGGCCAGTGAGGACGCCGGCATCGTCCCGGACGCAGTCACCCTGGCCAAGGGGCTGGGAGGCGGGTTCCCGGTGGGTGCCCTGATTACCTTTGGCGGGTGGCCGTCGTCGCTGCTCTCCGCAGGCCAGCATGGCACCACCTTTGGCGGAAACCCGGTAGCCACAGCTGCCGCGCTGGCGACGCTCCACGCCATCGAGAGCCAGGGCGTACTGCAGAATGTTGAACTCGTGGGTGAGTACCTGCGTTCGGCCCTGGCCGGCGTCGACGGTGTCACAGAGATCCGTGGCGAGGGCCTGCTGATCGGCTTCGACCTCGATGCTGACGTGGCACCTGCAGCCGTTACCGCCGCGCTGGACGCAGGCTTTATCATCAACAGCCCGGGCCCGCGCACCATCCGGCTGGCACCTCCGCTCATTCTCACGGTTGAACAGGCGGACCGTTTCATGGCCGCCCTGCCGGCCATCCTCCAGACCGCAAGGGACGCGCAGTGACCTCCTCAACCCGAACCCGTCACTTCCTCAAGGACACCGACCTCAGCCCGGCCGAGCAGGCCGAGGTCCTTGACCTGGCAGCCCGGATGAAGGCCGCGCCCTACAGCGTCCAGCCGTTCGCCGGCGAAGGAAACGGCCGTAAGACCGTAGCCGTGATCTTCGACAAAACGTCCACGCGCACCCGGGTGTCCTTCGCTACGGGTGTGGCGGACATGGGCGGCAACGCCCTGATCATCAACCCCGGTGAGGCACAGATCGGCCACAAGGAATCAGTGGAGGACACCGCCAGGGTGCTCGAGCGGATGGTCTCCACCATCGTGTGGCGGACTTCGGCGCACGCCGGTCTGGTGGCCATGGCGGAAAACTCCAGGGTGCCGGTCATCAACGCGCTCTGCGACGACTACCACCCCTGCCAGCTTCTGGCAGACCTGCTCGCTGTCAAGGAACACAAGGGTGAGCTCAAAGGCCTCACCATGAGCTACCTCGGCGACGCGGCCAACAATATGGCCAACTCCTACCTGCTTGCCGGGGTCACCGCCGGAATGCATGTCCGGATCGCCGGTCCCGAAGGCTACCTTCCCGCAGCAGACATTGTGGCCGCCGCGCAGGAACGAGCTGCTGAAACCGGCGGCTCCGTACTCATCACGACAGACGCGGCCGAAGCGCTCAAGGGCGCCGACGTCGTGGCCACCGACACCTGGGTGTCCATGGGCCAGGAAGCCGAAAAGGAGGCCCGGCTGGAGCTTTTCCGTGAGTACTCCGTGGATGAGGCCGCCATGGCACAAGCTGCGGAAGACGCCGTCGTTCTTCACTGCCTTCCGGCATACCGGGGCTACGAGATTTCGGCCGGTGTCATTGACGGCCCGCAGTCGATCGTCTGGGACGAGGCCGAAAACCGGCTTCACGCCCAGAAGGCCCTTATGGCGTGGCTCATGCACCGGTCTGGCCTTGCCGTGGTTGAGGGACTGTCGCCGGTTGAAGGACTCTCGCCCGTTGAGGGACGCGCCTGAATGTCCGTCCAGCCAGCGTCGCCGGGCGCGAGCCCGGCCACCAAAACAGCTCGCCAGGCGCGGATCACCGCCATCCTGACGGGTGAGTCGGTGCGCTCCCAGGCAGAGCTTGCAGCCCTGCTGGCCGACGACGGCGTCCAGGTCACCCAGGCCACTTTGTCCCGCGACCTCGTGGAGCTGGGTGCAGTCCGGGTCCGCGGAAAAGAAGGGGTCCTGGTCTACGCGGTGCCGGGCGAGGGTGGTGAGCGTGCGGCCAAAAGCGGTGTCACGCAGGAAATCCTCGATGCGCGGCTTTCCCGGCTGTGCGGGGAACTCCTGGTCACGGCGGAGGCCTCGGCCAACATCGCAGTGCTCAGGACCCCGCCCGGAGCGGCCAACTTCCTGGCACTGGCGATTGACCACTCCGTGATGCCCTCAATCCTTGGCACCATCGCCGGGGACGACACAGTACTGCTGGTCACCCGCGATCCGCTCGGCGGCGCCGCCCTTGCCGCCCGCTTCCTCCAGCTCGCGGAAGAAGCCGGCACCGGCCCGTAACCGAACCAGCCAGCAACATCCACAGACCAGCCCGCACGACGATGTGTCAGGCTTTCACCAAACAATCAAGAACCAACAAACAATAAGGAGCATTTCCGTGACTGAGCGTATTGTTCTGGCCTACTCCGGTGGCCTGGATACTTCCGTAGCCATCGGCTGGATCGGTGAAGCCACCGGTGCCGAGGTCATCGCCGTGGCCGTCGACGTCGGACAGGGCGGCGAATCGCTGGAGACGATCCGTCAGCGTGCCCTGAGCTGCGGCGCCGTAGAGGCTTATGTGGCTGATGCCAGCGATGAGTTCGCCAACGAATACTGCATGCCCACGCTTAAGGCTAACGCCCTCTACCAGGGCCACTACCCGCTGGTGTCCGCCATCTCGCGTCCGGTGATCGTCAAGCACCTGGTCAAGGCGGCTCGCGAATTCGGCGCCACCACGGTGGCCCACGGCTGCACCGGCAAAGGCAACGACCAGGTCCGCTTCGAGGTGGGCATCCAGACACTGGGCCCGGACCTGAAGTGCATCGCGCCGGTCCGCGACCTCGCCCTGACCCGCGACAAGGCAATCGCCTTCGCCGAGGAGAAGGGACTGCCGATCGAAACCACCAAGAAGAACCCGTACTCGATCGACCAGAACGTCTGGGGACGCGCGGTTGAGACCGGCTACCTCGAGGACATCTGGAACGCGCCCACCAAGGACATCTACGACTACACCGCCACCCCGGAATTCCCGCCGGCACCGGATGAGGTCACCATCAGCTTCGAAGCCGGTGTGCCGGTAGCGATCGACGGAGTGAAGGTCACCCCGCTCCAGGCCATCAAGGAACTGAACCGCCGCGCGGGGGCCCAGGGTGTTGGCCGGATCGACGTTGTCGAGGACCGCCTCGTTGGCATCAAGTCCCGCGAAATCTACGAGGCGCCGGGCGCCATGGCCCTCATCACCGCCCACAAGCACCTTGAGGACATCACCATCGAGCGCGAGCAGGCCCGCTTCAAGGCCACGGTTGGCCAGCGCTGGGCAGAGCTGGTCTACGACGGCCAGTGGTTCTCGCCGCTCAAGCGTTCCCTGGATGCCTTCATCGACGACACCCAGCGCTACGTCTCCGGTGACATCCGCATGGTTCTACACGGCGGGCAGGCGATCGTGAACGGCCGCCGCTCCGAGACGTCCCTCTATGACTTCGACCTCGCCACCTACGACACCGGCGACACCTTCGACCAGTCACAGGCCAAGGGCTTCATCGAGCTGTGGGGCATGTCCGCCAAGGTTGCCTCCGGCCGCGATCTCCGCGCCTCAGGAAAGTAGCCCCGGTGGCCGAGCAGAATCCGGTGGGGAGCGAGACCCCGAAGACCGGGCACACCAACGAAGGCGCCCTGTGGGGCGGGCGCTTCGCCGGCGCCCCCGCAGATGCCCTTGCCGCGCTCAGCAAGTCCACGCACTTTGACTGGCGGCTGGCCCGCTACGACATTGCCGGTTCCATGGCGCACGCCCGCGTGCTGCACAAGGCCGGCCTATTGGAAGACGGCGAGCTCGAAGGCATGCTCTCGGCGCTCACACGGCTGGACGATGACGTAGCCTCCGGCGCGTACATCCCCTCGGAATCGGACGAGGACGTGCACGGCTCGCTGGAGCGCGGTCTGATCGAGCGGGCTGGAACGCAGCTCGGCGGCAAGCTCCGGGCCGGGCGTTCGCGCAATGACCAGGTGGCCACACTGGGACGTATGTTCCTGCGCGACCATGCCCGGATCATTGCCCGCGGTGTGCTGGCCACCATCGCTTCCCTGGTGGAGCAGGCCAAGGCGCACCACGGTGTGGCGATGCCCGGCCGCACGCACCTGCAGCATGCCCAGCCGGTGCTGCTGAGCCATCATCTGCTGGCCCATGCCTGGGCCCTGCTGCGCGATGTGCAGCGGCTCCAGGACTGGGACAAGCGCGCAGGCGTTTCGCCGTACGGTTCAGGCGCCCTGGCAGGTTCGTCACTGGGCCTGGATCCGGAGGCGGTTGCGGCTGATCTTGGCTTCTTCTCTGCCACGCACAACTCGATCGACGGCACCGCCTCCCGCGATGTCTTCGCCGAGTTCGCGTGGATTACAGCCATGATCGGGGTGGACCTGTCCCGCGTCTCGGAGGAAGTCATCCTGTGGGCCACCAAGGAGTTCTCCTTTGTGACCTTGCACGATTCCTACTCCACCGGATCTTCCATCATGCCGCAGAAGAAGAATCCGGACGTGGCCGAACTGGCACGGGGAAAAGCCGGACGGTTGATCGGCAACCTGACCGGGCTGCTCGCAACCCTGAAAGGCCTGCCGCTCGCGTACAACCGCGATCTGCAGGAGGACAAGGAACCGGTCTTTGACGCTGCGGACACGCTGGAGCTCCTGCTCCCTGCGGTTTCCGGCATGATCGCCACCCTGAAGTTCAACACTGAGCGGATGGAATCGCTGGCCCCGCAGGGCTTCGCGCTCGCAACGGACATTGCCGAGTGGCTGGTCCGCCAGGGAGTTCCGTTCCGGGAAGCGCATGAACTCTCAGGCGCCGCCGTGAAGCAGGCCGAAAGCCGCGGCGTCGAACTCTGGGATCTGACGGATGCCGAATACGCAGCCATTTCGGAGCACCTGACCCCGGAGGTCCGCACGGTTCTCAGCACCGAGGGTTCGCTCAACAGCAGGAACTCCCAGGGCGGTACCGCGCCGGCCGCCGTCGAACGCCAGCTTGTGGCGCTCGAAGCGGAAATCTCCGCTGTGCAGGCATACGCCGGCTGAACGGGCCTGACACCATCTGCGAGGTGGCACTTTGCGGCAGTGATTTCAAAGATCATGGCCGTGACGTGTCACCTCGCAGTGCGTTAACTCTCATTAACTGTCCGCTAGGATGGGCGCCATGACCGGAATCACACCTGAGATGCTTCTCGCCGAACTGCACAAAGCGGCCGACGTCGTTGCCTCCACTGCAGCCAAGCTCACCGGCGCGGACGTCACGTCGCCCTCGGAACTGCCCGGCTGGACGCGCGGACACGTCCTGGCGCACATTACCGGGATCGCCAATGCGATGGCGCGGCAGCTGGAATACGCAGCGCGCGGCAAGTCCGTGGAGCTCTACGACGGCGGTTACGAAGGACGCACCCAAGCGATCGAAATGGCCGCCGGACACAGCGCTGACGAACACCGGGCGGATCTGGCTGTGGCGCTGGAACGGGCCCTGCGTGCTTTTGATGCCCTGGACGGACCTGACGCGGCGAACGGGGCCGGGTGGCAGATTCCCATTGCGTACCGCGGGGGAGTAGTGCTCGACGGCGGACTGGCCCTGTGGCGCGAGCTGGTGATCCACACGTCGGATCTCGGCACCGGCCGTGGCCCGGAGACGTGGAGCCGGACGTTCTGTGAACACCTCTTTGATTTCCTGGCCGCCCGTGTCCCCGCCGGCCAGAAGTTTGTCCTCCTGCCGCTCGGACTTCCTCCGGTGGCAATCGGCAGCGGCGGCCGCTCCACCGCCATCAACGGCATGATCACCGACATTGCAGCGTGGCTTGCCGGGCGGGAGCCCTCCATGGGCAGCCTCCGGGCATCTGCAGCGGCCGACGGCGTGGACCTCCCGGAGCTTTTGCCGTGGCCGTCCGGGGTGCCGACCACCAAATAAACCGGTTGCTGTCGATCCCGGACTTCACGTCAGCAGCACTCACTCAGGGGCGGGCCGTATTCTCCTTTTCGCGCGCCAGCAGGCTCTCCTTGACGCGCAGCCCCCAGCGGAATCCGCCGAGTGTGCCGTCGGTCCTTACCACCCGGTGGCACGGCACAAACAGGGCCGCAGCGTTGAGTGCACAGGCGCTGGCCGCGGCCCGGACCGCTTTCGGATTTCCGGACAGCTGGGCGTATTCGGTGTAGGTTACCGGCGTTCCCGGGCTGACGGTCCGCAGCACGTCCCAGGCATGGCTGCGGAAGGGGCCCGATTTCTGCAGTACCCGCACGTTCATGGCCGGTACGGGGTCGCCCGAGTAGAAAGCATCCACGGCCTCGGAAATGGCGCCGAGGTCCTGGACAGCGTCAAAGTCCTCGGGCATCAGCTCCGGATGGATCTGGCCCGTCAGCTCGGCGGCCTCGGCTGTCCAGCCGGACGCCAGCACGGCGCCTTCATGCGCAATGATGGTGAATGGTCCGTCCGGGGTGGTCATGGTCAACAGCTGGGCTTTCATGTCATCGCCTTCGTTAGGTTGTTGGTCTTCGGGGCTGCAGCTGCGCGCCACAAGTGCATGGTCGCGTAGGACCGCCAGGGGCTGACCTCGCGGAAATCGAGATTGAGCGGGGATATCCGTACACCGGTCATCTGGCGCTCAGCCAGGGAGCGGATCCCGTTCCGCACGGCGGCGTCATTTGCCAGGAAGACGTCCGGGGCGCCGATCACACGCATGGCCACGTAGCCCACGGTCCACGGACCAACCCCGGCCAGCGGCAGAAGCTTGGCCTCCAGGCCGGGCAGATCATCGCCGTAGCCGAAGTCGAGCTCCCCCGATGCCATGGCAGCAGCGGCCGCCCGGATGGAATCGATCCGGCGTTGCGGGCCGCGAAGCAGTTCAAAGCCGGTGTCGGCGATCTGGGCTGCGGTGGGAAACATCCGGTGCAGCCCGTCTTCCGGAACGAGGCTGTCGCTGCCGGCCGCTGACAACTGGGTCAAGGCGGTTCGTGCCGCTGCCACAGTGATCTGCTGCCCGATCATTGCCCTGATCAGCAGTTCCTGGGGATCCACGGCGCCCGGCATCCTGATTCCGGGACTTCCCGCAACCACGGCCAACAGCCTCGGATCCGAACCCAGCGCGCCATCAATCGCCACGGGATCGGCGTCGAGATCAAAAAGCCGGCGGATCCTGCTCAACAGCACGGGGAGATCCCGCAGGTCCACCGCGCTGATGGTGAGCACCAGCGGCCGGCCCGGCGCGCCGGCGGCAAAATCAACGCTGAAGCGGGCATCGCCGTGGGGGAGCCGCAGCGAGCGGGCGTAGGAGGTTGATGTCCCGGTCTCTATTCCGTGGACGGCCCGGACGGCCAGGAAGTCAAAAATGCCGGGATCGAACGGCTCGCGGTAGGGGAGGTTGAGCGTCAGTGCAGTGGTCGCTGCCGGCGCCCGCTGATGCCGCGCGGTTCCACGCAGTGCGGTGGGCGTCATCTCGAAGACTTCGCCTACGGTCTCGTTGAACTGCCTGACGCTGCTGAATCCTGCGGCGAAAGCGATGTCGGCCAATTTCATGGGTGTGGATACGAGCAGGGTGCGGGCGGTCTGTGCCCGGCTGGCGCGCGCCAGGGACAGCGGACCGGCGCCAAGTTCGTTGCTGAGGATGCGGTTGAGCTGGCGGGAGGAATAGCCCAGGCGTGCGGCGAGACCTTCCACGCCGTCGCGGTTGATGACGCCGTCATTGATCAGACGCATGGCGCGCCCGGCGATGTCCGAGCGGATGTTCCAGGCAGGCGTTCCGGGAACGGCTTCCGGGAGGCAGCGCTTGCAGGCCCGGTAACCGGCGTCGTGGGCGGCAGCGGAGGTTTCGTAGAACGTGACATTTTCGGCTTTCGGAGTCCTGGCGGGGCACGAGGGCCGGCAATAGATACCGGTGGTGCGCACCGCCGTGTAGAACTGCCCGTCGAAACGGGTGTCGCGTGCGTCGATCGCACGGTAGCGCTGCCAGAAGTCCATCACTCCATCCTGCCAGCTTCCGGAACCCCCTGCTAGCGGAAATCGGACATGGCCGTGAGCGGCATTCGGTAAAGTCGGAGCATGAGCACGGGCAGCCATTCCGTCGAACCGCGGGTCACTTTGCGCGAGCTGCTGTCCGGAGACGCCCGTAAGGTTGCCCCGTTGCTTCTGGGATCAACCCTGACCCACGATTCGCCGGACGGAACAGTGTCCGTCCGCATCACGGAAGTTGAGGCATATCTGGGCCCCGGGGATTCCCGGCATCCGGACCCCGGGTCCCATACATTTCGCGGCCCCACTCCCCGTAACGCCCCGATGTTCGGGCCCGCAGGTCACCTGTACGTGTACTTCACCTACGGGATGCACTATTGCGCCAACATCGTCTGCGGTCCCGGCGGCGTAGCATCAGCCGTTTTGCTGCGGGCCGGCGAAGTCATTGCTGGCCACCAGCTGGCGCTTGCCAGGCGGCCGACATCGAAATCAGCCAGGGATCTTGCCAGGGGGCCCGCGAGACTCGCCACGGCAATGGGACTGACGACGGCGGACAGTGGCCGGGACGCCCTGGAAGCCCCATTCAACCTCGAGCTGCCGCCGCGTCCCGCCCTGGACACCAGCTCCGGTCCGAGAGTCGGGGTGGCGGGCGCCGGCGGTTCGGACCAATACCCGTGGCGTTTCTGGATCAGCGGCGATCCAACGGTTTCCAATTACAAGGCCGCGACGGCGCGCCCGGCGTAGTCCTGCGGCAGGGCGAACGGGGCGAGCCGCTGCTGAAGGCGTTCCCTGAGCACCGGCCATTCGTGCCGCAGGATCGAGAAGACCGCGGTGTCGGAACGGCCGCCGTCGGGGGCACCGCGGTGTCCGAGCAGCACCCCCTCAAACTGCGCGCCGAGCCGTTCGATCGCTGCGGCGCTTCGGACATTCCGGGCATCGCAGCGGAAACCAACCCGGTGGACGGACAGGACATCAAAGGCGTATGCCAGCAGCATGTGCTTGCTGGCGGGGTTCACGTGGCTGCCCCAGAACTGACGGCCGTAGAACGTGCCGCCTGTCTCAACCCGCTGCTGCTGGGGCAGATAGTCATAGAGCGACGTGGTTCCAAGCAGCGCACCTGTGCGCTGGTCCGTGACGGCAAAGGGGAATGCGGACGGATCGTCCAGCCGGGAAAGGAACCACTGGCGGCGTCTGGAAATGGGTAGTCGCGGTTTTAAGAATGAACATTCGTGAGCGGGCGGTGGAACAAGGCTTTGGTGCCACCCAGTAGGGTGGACGGGTGAATCAAAGCGAGCCAGGCCAAGTCAAAAGAACCGCGTCTGTGGATGAGCTGATCACCAGCCTCTGCGCCACGGTCCCGGATCACCCCAGACCCGGGATCGTCTTTAAGGACCTGAGCCCCGTTTTCGCCGATGCGGTGGCTTTCCGGGCCGTTGTTGACGCGCTGGCGGAGCCGTTCAAAGGCCAGTTCGACGCCGTTGCAGGTATCGAAGCCCGCGGTTTCCTACTGGCCTCGGCCGCCGCCTATGCCACCGGCACCGGAGTGATAACCGTCCGGAAGGCAGGCAAGCTGCCCCGGGAGGTCTATTCAGAGGACTATGCCCTGGAATACGGCACAGCCTCGCTTGAGCTGCATACGACCGATGTGCCGGCCGGAAGCCGGGTGCTGATCCTTGACGACGTCCTGGCAACGGGGGGAACGCTCGGCGCTGCCACGCGGCTGTTCGAGCGATGCGGGGTCCACGTGGCGGGCGTGGGAGTCGTGATGGAACTCGGTGAGCTGCGCGGTCGCTCAGCATTGACCGGGCACCGCGTCAGGTCGCTCCTCCGCCTCTGACCGGTGGTCAGCCGCGACCGGTTTCCGCGTTACTGAAGTTTCAACGCGTTTACGGAAATGGTTGTAGAATGGACGGTCTGTCTTTTGCGATAGGGGAACGTTTTGATGCACGACGCCGATTTGGCCCAGGAACGCGACTATGTTGCCGGTTTGTACGCACGGCTTGACGAGTTGCGCGACGAAAAACGCACGCAGCTGGCCCAGGTGCGGCGCGCCGGTGCTGTGGGTACCATGCAGAACGTCTCGGAACGTGACGCTTTTGCGGCGCTGTACGAGGACCGATTGGCGCAACTCGACGCCGTCGACGACCGCCTTGTGTTTGGCCGGCTGGATCTTGACTCCGGTGAAGCCCAGTACATCGGCCGCATCGGCCTCACCACCGAGGACCTGCAGCGGCTTATGGTGGACTGGCGCGCGCCTGAAGCCGGACACTTTTACCAGGCCACCGCGTTTGACCGGCAGGGCGTCCGCCGCCGCCGGCACCTGATTCTGCAGGGCCGCGAGGTCAAGGCCATCGAGGACGACGTCCTGGATGCCGACATGCTGGCAGACAACGCTTCACTGCAGGGCGAGGGCGCATTGCTCGCAGCGCTGAATTCCAAACGCACCGGGAGGATGTCGGACATTGTCGGCACCATCCAGTCGGAGCAGGACCGCATCATCCGGTCCTCCATTTCCGGGGCCGTTGTGGTCCAGGGTGGTCCAGGCACGGGAAAAACGGCCGTTGCCCTGCACCGCGCGGCGTACCTGCTGTACACGCACCGTGACCGGCTCAAGTCCGCCGGCGTGCTGCTGGTGGGCCCGTCGTCGTCCTTTATGAAGTACATCGAACGGGTATTGCCTTCGCTTGGTGAAACCGGCGTGGTGATGGCGAGCGTCGGCAGGCTGATGCCCGGCATCAACGCTGTGGCAGAGCCGGATTCCACCGTGGCCGCCATCAAGGGCCGCCTGGACATGGCTGGCGTGGTGGCCAACGCGGTTGCCCACCGTCAGCGGATTCCCCTGGAAGACCGGATCCTGGACGTCGACGGACGCCGGCTGGTCCTCACCCCGCGGCAGGTCCGCCGGGCACGCGAACGGGCGCGTTCCACGGGCAAACCGCACAACGAGTCGCGCGTGACTTTCGTCAAGATCCTGCTCCGCGAGCTGACTGAGCAGATGACGGAGCTCGTGGAGGCCGGCAGCATCGGCAACAATGCGGACCGCTCCTATCTTGCTGAGGACGTCCGCACGTCCCGCGACGTCCGCATTGCACTGAATTTGTGCTGGATGCCCTTGACCCCGGAGAAGCTGATCAGCGAGCTGCTCAGCAAACAGTCAGTCCTGGAGGCCTGCACCCCCAAGCTCACTTTGGAGGAGCGTGCCTTGCTGCTTCGTCCCGCGGACGCCCCGTGGACCGAAGCTGATGTTCCGTTGCTGGACGAAGCAGCCGAGCTCCTTGGCGAATTGGATCCGGCTGCCGGCCGCGGTCTGGCCCAGCAGGAACATGACCGCGCACGCGACATCGCGAATGCAAAGCAGACTCTGGTCAATATGGAAACAGCAGGCGTGGACGTCCTGGTGACCGCCGAGGAACTGGTGGACCAGAACCAGGAACGCGAGGCCAGGCTGACGGCAGCCGAGCGCGCCACAAGCGACCGCACCTGGGCCTTCGGGCACATCGTGGTGGACGAGGCCCAGGAGCTTTCGCCCATGCAGTGGCGGCTCCTGGTTCGCCGCTGCCCGCTGAAATCGTTCACCATCGTGGGGGACATTGCGCAGACCAGTTCCGTTTCCGGCGCCAATTCCTGGCAGAGTGCCCTGGCGCCGATGTTCGGCGACCGCTGGCAGCTCGAAGAGCTGACGGTCAACTACCGCACACCGTCCCAGATCGCCGAGGCCGCCGCCCGGATGGCGAACGCAGCGGGCCTCGTGGTTTCAGTGCCCAAGGCTGTCCGCGAAGGCCGCTGGTCCCCGGTTATTGACCGTGTGCAGCCGGGCAGCATCGTCAGCCGGCTCGTGGAAGTGCTTCCGGAGGAGCTTGCAGCGCTCGACGGCGGTTTGCTGGCAGTAATTGCCGACGGCCAGCTCCTGCCGGAAGCCACCGCCGCTTTGCGCGCGGTTTACGGACGGCGCGTCGGCACCGGCGCCGGAAGCTACGAACAGGACGTTGTAGTCATCAGCCCGCGGGAAGCCAAGGGCCTGGAATTCGACGGCGTCGTGGTGCTTGAGCCTTCCATGATGCTGAACCACAAGCACGGACGGGTCGGAGATCTCTACGTTGCCATGACGCGGCCCACCCAGCGGCTGCGGCTGATCGCGGCTGCCGGAGTCCCGGCAGGCATCGAACGCTGAGTCCCGGCGGGGCGGGCAGTCGGGTAATCCGACGCCTCCGCCCCGCCAATCCTGCTAACTTAGATCACGTGTCACACCTAACTAATCTCGAGTCCCAACAGAACGATCCGGGCTTTGCCAATATCTGGCAGGAGCTTAAGTGGCGCGGTCTTGTCCACGTTTCCACCGATGAGACGGAACTGGAGAAACTCCTCGCCGGAGATCCGGTGACCTATTACTGCGGCTTCGACCCCACCGCCCCGAGCCTCCACCTTGGCAACCTCGTGCAGCTGCTGCTTATGCGGCGGCTGCAGCTTGCGGGGCACAAGCCTTTGGGGCTGGTGGGGGGGTCCACCGGGTTGATCGGTGACCCTCGTCCGACGGCGGAGCGCACCCTGAACACGAAGGACACTGTGTCCGAGTGGGTTGGCTACCTGCAGGCCCAGGTCCGCCGGTTCCTCAGTTTCGAGGGCGACAACGCCGCACGCATGGTCAACAATCTTGACTGGACCGCCCCGCTGAGCGCCATCGACTTCCTGCGCGAGATCGGCAAGCACTTCCGCATCGGCACGATGCTCCGCAAGGATGCCGTGGCATCACGTCTCAGCTCGGACGAAGGCATCAGCTACACGGAGTTCAGTTACCAGATCCTGCAGGGCATGGACTATCTCCAGCTCAACCGCGACTACGGCTGCGTCCTGCAGACCGGCGGATCTGACCAGTGGGGCAACCTGACCAGTGGCACCGAGCTCATCCGCAAGGTGGAGGGCAGAATTGTCCACGCCCTGGGCACACCGCTCATCACCAACTCTGACGGAACCAAGTTCGGAAAGAGCGAAGGCAATGCGATCTGGCTTGATCCGGAAATGTGCAGCCCCTACGCCTTCTACCAGTTCTGGCTCAACACGGCAGATGCCGACGTCGCTGACCGGCTGAAGATCTTCACTTTCCTGAGCAGGGCCGAGATTGAGGCGTTGGAAGTTTCCATCGCAGAACGTCCGTTCGCCCGTGACGGGCAGCGGAGACTTGCTTTCGAAGTCACGTCCCTTGTTCACGGCGTGGATGCCACCGAAAAAGTAATCGCCGCTTCCGCTGCCCTGTTCGGTAACGGTGACCTGTCGGTTCTGGACGAGCAGACGCTGGAAGCTGCCACCGCCGAGCTTCCTTCGGCGCGGATAGCCGCCGAAGGCATGGGCATTATTGATCTGCTCGTGGCAACAGGCCTTTCAGACAGCAAGTCCGCGGCCCGCCGGACAATCGGTGAAGGCGGTGCCTACGTGAACAACGCCAAGGTGTCAGATCCGGACGCGGTGATTCCTGTGGAGGAGCTGCTGCATGGCCGGTACCTCCTGTTGCGGAGGGGCAAAAAGAACCTGGCAACCGTTGAGGTTTCAGCACCCTGACCTTCGGTTACGGGCTGTTTACACGCTCCTTCGCGGCCGATTTGCACGGCTGCGGGGGAGCGTGTAATGTCTTCTGAGTCGCCGCCGCTGAGTGGCGACAACCCCCTTCAATTGAGAAGCAATTCGTCATGTGTGCAAAGCAGCTGTGCTGCTTGCATGAATGAAGAAAAGCTTCAACTTCTGATGGGCGGATTCATTCCACCAGGTGAATATCGGGAAAATAACCCGGATTTGCAAAGTGAATATGAATGAAATAAGCTATAAACATCGCAGCGAAGAAATGCGAAACAAAAGAATTCATTGTTTATGAATTTGTTTCGAGAATTATTCGAATGTGTCTGTTGTTTGAGAACTCAATAGTGTGCCAAGTTTGTTGATACCGGTTTATTTTATATGAATTGGTTGAATTTGCCGGATCCTGCCACCCCGTGGTTGGGGTCTGGTTTTTACAGCTGGTTTCAAATTTTGTGCGGCCTTCACGTCCCGTTTTCCCGGGGGTGTTGGTTGTGTCTGTTTTTGTTTTACTTCAACGGAGAGTTTGATCCTGGCTCAGGATGAACGCTGGCGGCGTGCTTAACACATGCAAGTCGAACGATGATCCCCAGCTTGCTGGGGGTTTTAGTGGCGAACGGGTGAGTAACACGTGAGTAACCTGCCCTTAACTCTGGGATAAGCCTGGGAAACCGGGTCTAATACCGGATATGACTCCTTGCCGCATGGCGGGGGGTGGAAAGCTTTATTGTGGTTTTGGATGGACTCGCGGCCTATCAGCTTGTTGGTGAGGTAATGGCTCACCAAGGCGACGACGGGTAGCCGGCCTGAGAGGGTGACCGGCCACACTGGGACTGAGACACGGCCCAGACTCCTACGGGAGGCAGCAGTGGGGAATATTGCACAATGGGCGCAAGCCTGATGCAGCGACGCCGCGTGAGGGATGACGGCCTTCGGGTTGTAAACCTCTTTCAGTAGGGAAGAAGCGAAAGTGACGGTACCTGCAGAAGAAGCGCCGGCTAACTACGTGCCAGCAGCCGCGGTAATACGTAGGGCGCAAGCGTTATCCGGAATTATTGGGCGTAAAGAGCTCGTAGGCGGTTTGTCGCGTCTGCCGTGAAAGTCCGGGGCTCAACTCCGGATCTGCGGTGGGTACGGGCAGACTAGAGTGATGTAGGGGAGACTGGAATTCCTGGTGTAGCGGTGAAATGCGCAGATATCAGGAGGAACACCGATGGCGAAGGCAGGTCTCTGGGCATTAACTGACGCTGAGGAGCGAAAGCATGGGGAGCGAACAGGATTAGATACCCTGGTAGTCCATGCCGTAAACGTTGGGCACTAGGTGTGGGGGACATTCCACGTTTTCCGCGCCGTAGCTAACGCATTAAGTGCCCCGCCTGGGGAGTACGGCCGCAAGGCTAAAACTCAAAGGAATTGACGGGGGCCCGCACAAGCGGCGGAGCATGCGGATTAATTCGATGCAACGCGAAGAACCTTACCAAGGCTTGACATGGACTGGAAAAGCGCAGAGATGTGCTCCCCTCTTTGAGGCCGGTTCACAGGTGGTGCATGGTTGTCGTCAGCTCGTGTCGTGAGATGTTGGGTTAAGTCCCGCAACGAGCGCAACCCTCGTTCTATGTTGCCAGCGCGTTATGGCGGGGACTCATAGGAGACTGCCGGGGTCAACTCGGAGGAAGGTGGGGACGACGTCAAATCATCATGCCCCTTATGTCTTGGGCTTCACGCATGCTACAATGGCCGGTACAAAGGGTTGCGATACTGTGAGGTGGAGCTAATCCCAAAAAGCCGGTCTCAGTTCGGATTGGGGTCTGCAACTCGACCCCATGAAGTCGGAGTCGCTAGTAATCGCAGATCAGCAACGCTGCGGTGAATACGTTCCCGGGCCTTGTACACACCGCCCGTCAAGTCACGAAAGTTGGTAACACCCGAAGCCGGTGGCCTAACCCCTTGTGGGAGGGAGCTGTCGAAGGTGGGACTGGCGATTGGGACTAAGTCGTAACAAGGTAGCCGTACCGGAAGGTGCGGCTGGATCACCTCCTTTCTAAGGAGCACCTACAATGTCCTGTTTTCCGTGTATGCGGGGGGCGGGGGTTGTCAGGAGTACAGCCCGTTTCGCGGACGATTGTTCCGCGGCGGGTGCTCATGGGTGGAATATCAGCGAATAGCGGCTGCCGGTTTTCTCCGGTGCTTAGTACGGTGTTTTCCTTCGGGAGGGTGCCTGGAACGGTGCGGGGGTGAGTGGGTGGTTTAGTGTTTGGCACACTGTTGGGTCCTGAGGCAACAGGGCCGCGGGTTCATGGCTTTTGCCGTGTCCGCGGGTTTTGTTTGTTTCTGGTTTCCTGGCTGCATCGATCACGCACGTGGTTCTCCTTCGGGGGTTGTGTGTGGGGTGTGTGGTTTGGGGTTGTTGTTTGAGAACTACATAGTGGACGCGAGCATCTTTTATAAGAAGCAATTTCCAAGAATATGAACCTGGATCTGTCCGTGCGTGTGCTGTCTTTCGGGATGGTGTGTGTGGGTGGTTTCTGTGGTTCTCTCGTGAATTAGTTTTTTTGATCTTTTGTGGTCAAGTTTTTAAGAGCACACGGTGGATGCCTTGGCATTAGGAGCCGAAGAAGGACGTAGGAATCTGCGATAAGCCTGGGGGAGTCGATAACCGGACTGTGATCCCAGGGTGTCCGAATGGGGAAACCCCGCCAGGCGCGCGAGTGATCTGGTGACCCGCATCTGAACACATAGGGTGCGTGGGGGGAACGCGGGGAAGTGAAACATCTCAGTACCCGCAGGAAGAGAAAACAACAGTGATTCCGTCAGTAGTGGCGAGCGAACGCGGATCAGGCTAAACCGTTCCATGTGTGATAGCCGGCGGGCGTTGCATGGTCGGGGTTGTGGGACTTTCCGTTCTGTCTCTGCCGGGACAGTGAGGTGAGTAGTACAGGCATAGGTGAACGGTCTTGAAAGGCCGGCCAGAGAGGGTGTGAGCCCCGTAACCGAAATGTTGTGTACCGCCTGGGAAGTATCCCAAGTAGCACGGGGCCCGAGAAATCCCGTGCGAATCTGTCAGGACCACCTGATAAGCCTAAATACTCCCTAATGACCCATAGCGGACCAGTACCGTGAGGGAAAGGTGAAAAGTACCCCGGGAGGGGAGTGAAACAGTACCTGAAACCGTGTGCTTACAATCCGTCGGAGCCAGTCTGATTCTGGTGACGGCGTGCCTTTTGAAGAATGAGCCTGCGAGTTAGTGTTACGTCGCGAGGTTAACCCGTGTGGGGAAGCCGTAGCGAAAGCGAGTCTGAACAGGGCGTTGCAGTGGCGTGATCTAGACCCGAAGCGAAGTGATCTACCCATGGCCAGGTTGAAGCGACGGTAAGACGTCGTGGAGGACCGAACCCACTTCAGTTGAAAATGGAGGGGATGAGCTGTGGGTAGGGGTGAAAGGCCAATCAAACTTCGTGATAGCTGGTTCTCCCCGAAATGCATTTAGGTGCAGCGTTGCGTGTTTCTTACCGGAGGTAGAGCTACTGGATGGCTAATGGGCCCTACAAGGTTACTGACGTCAGCCAAACTCCGAATGCCGGTAAGTGAGAGCGCAGCAGTGAGACTGTGGGGGATAAGCTTCATAGTCGAGAGGGAAACAGCCCAGACCACCAACTAAGGCCCCTAAGCGTGTGCTAAGTGGGAAAGGATGTGGAGTTGCGAAGACAACCAGGAGGTTGGCTTAGAAGCAGCCATCCTTAAAAGAGTGCGTAATAGCTCACTGGTCAAGTGATTCCGCGCCGACAATGTAGCGGGGCTCAAGTACACCGCCGAAGTTGTGGATTTCAGATATTAGCTAAGCCGGAGACTTGTTCTTCTGGTTCAGGCGTCTGGAGTGGTAGGGGAGCGTCGTGTGGGCAGTGAAGTCGCGGTGTAAACCAGCGGTGGAGCCTACACGAGTGAGAATGCAGGCATGAGTAGCGAAAGACGGGTGAGAAACCCGTCCGCCGAATGATCAAGGGTTCCAGGGTCAAGCTAATCTGCCCTGGGTAAGTCGGGACCTAAGGCGAGGCCGACAGGCGTAGTCGATGGACAACGGGTTGATATTCCCGTACCGGCGAAAAACCGTCCATGCTGAACAGGGGATACTAACTGCCCGAGACCTGCCCAATCGCCCTTCGGGGTGTGCGGGTTTTGGTGGAGCGCGGGACCTGATCCTGGGAGGTAAGCGTATTAACAGGTGTGACGCAGGAAGGTAGCTGAGCCGGGCGATGGTAGTCCCGGTCCAAGGATGTAGGGCGAACGGTAGGCAAATCCGCTGTTCATGATGCCTGAGACCCGATGGGACTCCCGTGAGGGGGGATTCAGTGATCCTATGCTGCCTAGAAAAGCATCGACGCGAGGTTTTAGCCGCCCGTACCCCAAACCGACACAGGTGATCAGGTAGAGAATACTAAGGCGATCGAGAGAATTATGGTTAAGGAACTCGGCAAAATGCCCCCGTAACTTCGGGAGAAGGGGGGCCCCCATCGTGAACCACACTTGCTGTGGGGAGCGTGCAGGGGCCGCAGAGACCAGGGGGAAGCGACTGTTTACTAAAAACACAGGTCCGTGCGAAGTCGCAAGACGATGTATACGGACTGACTCCTGCCCGGTGCTGGAAGGTTAAGAGGACCGGTTAGCCGCAAGGCGAAGCTGAGAATTCAAGCCCCAGTAAACGGCGGTGGTAACTATAACCATCCTAAGGTAGCGAAATTCCTTGTCGGGTAAGTTCCGACCTGCACGAATGGAGTAACGACTTCCCCGCTGTCTCAACCATAAACTCGGCGAAATTGCAGTACGAGTAAAGATGCTCGTTACGCGCAGCAGGACGGAAAGACCCCGAGACCTTTACTATAGTTTGGTATTGGTGTTCGGAGTGGCTTGTGTAGGATAGGTGGGAGACGTTGAAACCCGGACGCCAGTTCGGGTGGAGTCATCGTTGAAATACCACTCTGGTCACTTTGGACATCTAACTTCGGCCCGTAATCCGGGTCAGGGACAGTGCCTGATGGGTAGTTTAACTGGGGCGGTTGCCTCCTAAAAAGTAACGGAGGCGCCCAAAGGTTCCCTCAGCCTGGTTGGCAATCAGGTGTCGAGTGTAAGTGCACAAGGGAGCTTGACTGTGAGAGAGACATCTCAAGCAGGGACGAAAGTCGGGACTAGTGATCCGGCGGTACATTGTGGAATGGCCGTCGCTCAACGGATAAAAGGTACCTCGGGGATAACAGGCTGATCTTGCCCAAGAGTCCATATCGACGGCATGGTTTGGCACCTCGATGTCGGCTCGTCGCATCCTGGGGCTGGAGTAGGTCCCAAGGGTTGGGCTGTTCGCCCATTAAAGCGGTACGCGAGCTGGGTTTAGAACGTCGTGAGACAGTTCGGTCCCTATCCGCTGCGCGCGCAGGAAATTTGAGAAGGGCTGTCCTTAGTACGAGAGGACCGGGACGGACGAACCTCTGGTGTGTCAGTTGTACTGCCAAGTGCACCGCTGATTAGCTACGTTCGGATGGGATAACCGCTGAAAGCATCTAAGCGGGAAGCTCGCTTCGAGATGAGATTTCCATACACCCTCGGGTGTGAGAGGCCCCCAGCCAGACCACTGGGTTGATAGGCCGGATGTGGAAGCGAGGACTAACGACTCGTGAAGCTGACCGGTACTAATAGGCCGATAACTTACACCACACACCACCCGTGAACGGATCCTTCAAAAGACGTTCACACCAAGGGTGGTACAAAGAAACAAGACTGCTTGCGTCCACTATGTGGTTCCCAAACAACAAACCCTTACCGGCTTGTTGCAGGGAACACCACAACTGAATAACAACACCACAGTTGTAACACCAGATTTCCCACCCCACACCCCGGTGTGCGGGACGGGAGCAAGGGTTACGGCGGTCATAGCGTGGGGGAAACGCCCGGTCCCATTCCGAACCCGGAAGCTAAGACCCACAGCGCCGATGGTACTGCACCCGGGAGGGTGTGGGAGAGTAGGTCACCGCCGGACAACCATTAAAAAAAGGTCGAGAGCCCCCAACCACCAGGTCGGGGGCTCTCCCACATTAACCACCCAACACAAAACACAACACCACCCCTGCGAGTCCCCCTACGTGTCAGGGTTGGGTGAGGCCAGTACCTCATAGCAACTTCGTCTAATTCGTAGGGCGAGAATCAGGAACATCACTAATGTCTATCTCCACAATTTCCCCGGTGCGGGAAGATGGGTCCATGAGTAATCCTGGCCCCCGCGCCGGTGGCCCGAGTCCTCGAAGGTCGTTCACTCCGGCACAAAAATTAGCCCACCTGGACGCCTACCAGCAGGCCTGTGATGACGGCACCGGCGGCGGAGCCTACCTGCGGAGCGAGGGCCTGTATTCCTCGCAGATCACCGAGTGGCGCAAGCTCCGTGATGCCGGCGTGCTCGAGGGCAAAAAGCCCGGTGAGACGATCGGCAAACTCACTGCTGAACAAGCAGAAATCGCTCGTCTACGCCGGCAGCTGGAGGTGAGTGAACGCAAGCTGGCACGGACGGAAGCTGCGTTATCGATTATGGAAAAAGCACGACAGCTTTTGGAGGATATCTCCGAAAGCGCGGAACAACAGCCCTGGTACAAGAAACCCTGACCAGAGCCTATACCGACCTTACAAAGGCGGACATTCCAACCAGGGAAGCGGCCCTCCTGGCCGGGATATCGAGGGCCACAGCGACCCGTAAGCCCCGGACACCGGTGACCGATTTGATGCCCGCCTCGGCCCCACTGAACAAGATCAGCCCAGCCGAACGCGCACGGATCCTGGCCACGGTGAATTCGGAGCGATTCGTGGACCTGCCGCCGGTCCAGATCTACGCCCAGCTCCTGGACGAGGGGATCTATTTGTGTTCAATCTCCACGTTCTACCGGGTTCTGGCCGAGAACAGCCAGGTCAAGGAACGCCGCCGGCAGGCACGCCATCCCCCCAGGACGATTCCGGAACTCATCGCGACAGGGCCCGGCCAGGTCTACTCCTGGGACATCACCAAACTCGCCGGTCCAGTGAAGGGGAAATACCTCGATTGCTACGTCATGATCGACATCTACTCCCGCTACATTGTCGGAGCCTACGTCCACGCCCATGAGTCCGGGGAGCTGGCGGTGGAGATGATGAAGGAGATCTTCGGCATTCACGGCATCCCGGAGATCGTCCACGCCGACCGTGGGACGTCCATGACGAGTAAAACGGTTGCCGCATTGCTCTCTGACTTGGAGGTCACCCGGTCGCATTCTCGGCCCCGGGTAAGCAATGACAACCCGTACAGCGAGGCGTGGTTCAAGACGCTGAAGTTCGCTCCCGTGTTCCCTGAACGCTTCGGCTCGCTGCCCGATGCGAGGACCTTCATTGCGTCCTTCGTCGACGGGTATAACCACACTCATCGCCACACCGGAATAGGCCTGAACACCCCCGCAGATGTCCACTACGGCCTTGCCGCCGGCAAAGCCGTCGAGCGCTCGAAAACCCTGGCCGCAGCACGCCAGAGGAACCCCGAACGATTCGCCACCAGGAAGGACCCCAAAATCCTGGTCATCCCCGACACGGCATGGATCAACAAACCAGCCGAGAAAAACGAAACAAAAGCAGCAGCCTAACTCCCACTGGCCTCATTCGCCTTGACAAATTCCGGTCCCCGTCCCGTCCGGCACATGGGTTGCCTCCCGGACTGTGAGTCTTCACACGCCAATGCTTCTGACGGGCAGGGCGTTAGTCGGGCTGAGGGGTCTCGCCTAGAATTGCATGAGATGTACGGACTTCGAAGCGTTTGATTCGGGTTGCGTAGGACAACGAAATACGGATATGAGCGGCTGCGCTTGCGCGAGCTGTCAGCTCAAAACAGGAGGAATCCATCATGGCTGAGCACAACGGCGGGAATCGCGGCGGAAAAGACGCCGGCAAGTCCCGCGGCGACCGCGGTTCCAACGGCGGCTCGTTCCGCGGAACCAATAATTCCGGCGGAGAGCCCAGGGGATTCCGTTCCCAGGACAACCGGGGCAGCGGTGGAAGCGACGGCCCGCGTCGTGCGCCCGGCGCAGGAGACCGTAAGCCGTTTGGTGATCGTCCCCGCCGAGAAGGCGACGGCGAACGCCGTACCTTTGGTGGCGGTGAGCGCAAGCCTTACGGTGACCGCGACAACAAATCCTTTGGTGGCGGTGAGCGCAAGCCTTACGGTGACCGTCCTCGTCGCGAAGGTGACGGCGAGCGTCGCAGCTTCGGAGGCGGAGATGGCCGCAAGCCTTTCGGCGACCGTCAGGACAGAGCGCCGCGCAGCCATGAGCGCAGTGATTCCGGCCCGCGCCAGTTCGGACGGGACCGCGCAGAAGAGCGGCCCGCACGCGTTCCCAATGCCCGTGATCTCCGCAGCGCCAACCGCCCGGACCGCGAACGCTCGCCCGAGATCGACGACGACGTCACGGGTAAGGAGCTGGACCGCGCCACCCAACACCAGATCAAGACCCTCGAAGAGAACAGCGCCGAGTGGGTTGCCCGTCACCTGGTCATGGCAGGCCGACTGATTGATGAAGAGCCGGAGCTGGCATTCCAGCATGCTCTGGCCGCCAGCCGCCGTGGCGGCAGGCTTTCTGCCGTCCGTGAAGCGGTGGGACTGACGGCTTACGCTGCCGGACACTACGGCGAAGCCCTGCGGGAATTCCGCACGTACCGTCGGATCAGTGGTTCCAACGCGCACCTGCCGGTCATGGCGGACTGCGAACGCGGCTTGGGGCGCCCGGACCGCGCTCTCGACGTTGTCCGTTCCGAGGAGGCCAAGGATCTGGATGCGCCCGGAAAAGTTGAGCTTGCCATCGTCGCCGCAGGAGCCCGGTCCGATCTCGGCCAGCTGGATGCCGCCGTTGCCGAACTCGAAATTTCCCAACTCGACATCAACCGAGCCTTCTCATACAGCCCCCGGCTGTTCCGTGCCTATGCAGACGCACTGACGGCTGCCGGCCGCAAAGCCGACGCCGGAAAGTGGCTGCGCCAGGCCGTTGTGGCCGAAAACGCACTCGGAATCGGGGCGGACGAAGAACCGGACATCGTTGACCTCGGCTGGGACGAGGAAGAGGAAGCCCGTGAGGAAGCGGAACGACGCCGTCTCCTGGCCCGGGCTGCTGCTGACTCTGCGCCTGAAGCTGACAAGTCTCAGGAAAAGACGCCCGTGGAGAGCGCGGCGCCGTCCGCGGACCAGTCACAGAAGCCCTTGCTTGACAAAGGATCCGACGACGTCGAATCGGACTACTTTGAGTCCGACGACGCCGAGTCAGACGTTGATTCTGCAGAAGCCGATGACGATGAAGATGAACACATCGAAAACGGCGTAGACGGCAACGAATCCGTCGCCGTCGAACAGGGCTCCGAAGCCGGCGGCCATGCCCGCGAGGATGCGGATTCCGGACAGCCGGAACGCTCGGAGGACTAATCAGGTATGGCCGACGTCCCACTGATATCACTGTTTGATGCTTTGTTGGCTGACCTGGACGGCGTGGTTTACGCCGGACCGCATGCCATTCCGGGCGCTGTGGAGTCCCTGCAGCAGCTTGCGGGAATCGGGGTGGGGCTTGGTTATGTCACCAATAATGCGTCCCGCACCCCTGCGCAGGTTGCCGCGCACCTCCGCGAGCTTGGTGCACCGGCTGAGGACCGCCAGGTTGTCAGCTCTTCGCAGGCCGCGGGGGAGCTGCTTTCCTCGTTGCTTCCAGCCGGTGCCCATGTGCTGGTGACAGGAAGTCCCGCCCTGGCCCATGAAATCGAGCTGGTGGGCCTGAAACCTGTGCACAGCGCCCAGGAGGATCCTGTAGCGGTGGTCCAGGGATTCAACCCCGACATCGGCTGGAAGGATCTGGCGGAGGCGTCATACGTCATTGCAGCCGGTGCACTCTGGGTGGCCACCAACACAGACATGTCCATTCCGCAGGCACGCGGCATCGCACCGGGCAACGGCACACTGGTTGCGGCCGTGGCAGCGGCCACCGGTCAGAAACCCCTGGTCGCCGGCAAGCCCGAAGCGCCGCTGTTCCACACTGCTGCCAAACGCCTCGCAGCTGAACGGCCACTGGTGGTGGGCGACCGCCTGGACACTGACATCCTCGGTGGCAATAACGCGGGATTTGCCACAGTTGCCGTGCTGACCGGCGTCGATTCCAGGGAATCGATTCTGGCGGCCAGAACGGCGGAACGGCCGGACTACGTCATCAGTACCCTCGCGGATCTCCATTTGCCGTATCCGTCCGTGGAGCCCGACGGCGGCGGCTTCCGCTGCGGTGCCGGCTTCGCCGAGGTCAGCGGGGACTCGGTCCGGATCAGTGGCGGGCAGGACCGGCTCGACTCCTGGCGGGCTGCGTTTGCAGCGTGGTGGCAGTCCAAGCCTCAGGCTGCAGAAGCGACGGCTCCGCGGCTTGAGTGGCTGGATCACTAGACTGGTGCCATGACCGAGCCGACTGAAAACCCGGGAGAAGTCCAGCCCGTAGTTGAATGGCCGGAGTCTCCCGGCACCAATGCCGCCGAAGCAGACGGGCGCGGGGTCTGGATCAACGACCCCGGCGTGGCGGCTCTGCTTGGCCGGCTCGATGGATTGCCCGGGCTTCCTGTGGCGGACCATAACGCTGTCTACACGGAGGTCCACGACGCCTTGCTTGAAGCACTGAATGAAGACACAGGATCCCGGACGGGTGAAGCCTGACGATGGCAAGACTTGATCTGACGCTCGTCAGCCGCGGGCTGGCGAGATCACGCACGCATGCCGCAACACTTATTGCCGAGGGAAAGGTGAGCTCTGACGGTCAGTCGCTGTCCAAGGCATCCCTGCAGATCCCGGACGACCGGGACCTGACTGTCGAGGACGACGGCGAGGACACGTACGTGAGCCGCGCAGGCCGCAAACTTGCGGGTGCCCTTGACGTCTTTCCCGGCATCGCGGTAGAGGGCAAGCGATGCCTTGACGCCGGGGCGTCCACCGGGGGATTCACCGAGGTGCTGCTGCGGCGAGGCGCGGCCCATGTGGTGGCGGTCGACGTCGGGCACGGACAGCTGGTTCCCCAGCTCAGAAGCGATCCGCGCGTGTCCGTCCACGAAGGGCTGAATGTCCGTTACATGGCACCGGAACACATCGGCGGTATTGCCGAACTGACGGTGGCGGACCTGTCCTTCATTTCGCTGACCCTGGTGGTCTTCCCGCTTGCTGCCTGCACCGAACCTGGAGGTGATCTGGTGCTGATGGTCAAGCCCCAGTTTGAAATCGGGAAAGACCGGCTGGGACGCACCGGCGTGGTGAATTCGGAACGGGAACGGCGGATGGCAGTGGAAAAAGTCGCCAACGCTGCCCTCGATGCCGGGCTCGATCTGTGCAGCCTGGCGGCCAGCCCATTGGCCGGACAGGACGGAAACGTCGAATACTTCCTGTGGATAAAGCGCAGGATCACCCAAGACTTGCCTAAGATCGAAGAGCGGGACGCAGCCATCGCTGCGTTGCTTGGAAATATCTGGCCGAACCACTAGAAAGCGGAACCCGATGAGCAGGCGTGTACTGGTCCTTGCCCACACAGGCCGCGAGGAATCACTCAGGGCTGCCTGGGATGCGTGCGTCCAACTGCATGCCTTCGGGATCGTGCCGGTGATGCAGGAGTCCGAGCTCGGCGAAATGGAGCGGCATTTCGGCCGGCTGGACCAGCCCGTGGAGATCCTCCACGACCATGTGCAGCTGCCGGAGGTGGAGCTGGTGATGGTTCTTGGCGGCGACGGAACCATCCTGCGCGCGGCCGAACTGGTCCGCGAAGTGGATGTTCCGCTCCTCGGCGTCAACCTGGGCCACGTGGGTTTCCTGGCCGAAAGCGAACGTGCGGATCTGACGCAGACCGTGGAGTGGATTGCCCGCCGTGACTACACGGTGGAGGAACGGATGACCATCGACGTCCAGGTGTGGGTGCGCGGGCAGAAAATCTGGCACACCTGGGCCTTGAACGAGGCAGCGATTGAAAAAGGCAACCGGGAACGGATGCTCGAGGTGGTCACGGAGGTGGACGAGCGGCCGCTGACCTCCTTCGGTTGTGATGGCGTTGTGCTCGCAACCCCCACCGGATCCACGGCCTACGCCTTCTCGGCAGGCGGGCCCGTAGTGTGGCCGGAGGTTGAGGCGCTGGTCATTGTCCCCATCAGCGCCCATGCCCTGTTCGCCAAACCCCTGGTGGTTTCACCACGCTCCAGGCTTGCGGTGGAGATCCTGAACAGGACAGACGCGCAGGGCGTGTTGTGGTGCGACGGACGGCGCTCCGTGGATCTACCACCCGGGGCCCGTGTGGAAGTGACAAAATCAGCCACCCCCGTGCGCCTGGCCAGAACCCATCAAACACCCTTTTCAGCCCGGCTGGTCCGTAAGTTTGAGCTGCCGATTCACGGCTGGAGGGGCCCGGTTCCACAATCGGAGGTCATTCACACCGGACCCGTACCGGTGATCCGTACACCCCGGCCCATGCCGCTTCCGGCCGCGCCCCGGAACGCTGGACCCGGACATGCGGTGCCCGGCCAGACAACTGATCCCACGACTGCAAAGTGAATCATGCTTGAAGAACTGAGAATCCGCGATCTGGGCGTCATCACGGACGCCACACTACCGCTGGGCCCGGGGCTGAGCGTGGTGACCGGTGAAACCGGCGCCGGAAAAACCATGGTGGTCACCGCCGTCGGGCTCCTTCTGGGCGCCAGATCCGATGCCGGTGCGGTCCGGAGCGGCGCCAAAAGTGCCTCTGCGGAAGCTGTGTTAAAGCTCGACGCCGGGCATCCCGCCGTGAAACGCGCCCGCGAGGCTGGCGCTGAGGTTGAGGAGTTCGCCGGCGGAGCTGAACTGCTGCTGGCGCGCAGGCTGGGCGCTGACGGGCGCAGCCGTGCGTATCTGGGTGGCAGAGCCGCCCCGGTGGGGGTGCTCGCCGAGATCGGCGAAACGCTGGTGGTGGTGCATGGGCAGTCGGATCAGATCCGGCTCAAGGGTGCGGTGGCCCAGCGGGGTGCCCTGGATAAGTTCGCAGGCGAAGCCCTGGCAGCGGCCCTCGGCGGATACCAGGAGCTATTCCGGCACTGGAAGGCTATCCAGACTGAACTTGAAACGCTTCGCAGCGCTGCGCGTGACCGCCTGCGTGAGGCGGAGTCGCTGCAGATTGCCTTGGCGGAAATCGATGAAGTGGATCCGGAGCCGGGGGAGGACGAGACCCTCAAGGCGGAGGCGGTGAAACTGGCCAACATCGAGGAGCTGCGGATTGCTGCCTCCACGGCCCACGAGGCAATCATCGCCGAGGACTACGGCGATGCCGGCGATGCCACCTCGCTGGTGGATTCAGCCAAGCGGACCCTTGAGCATGTTGCCGAACACGATGGCGAGCTGGGCGCTGCCGCGGCACGCCTGGCCGAGGTGGGGTTCCTCCTGAACGACATCGCTGTCGAACTGGCCAGCTACCAGGCAGGCCTGGACACGGAAGGGCCGGAACGGCTCGCCGAGATCGAGGACCGGCGCTCCGTGTTGGCCAGGCTCGTCCGCAAATATGCACCCAGTATCGACGAAGTGCTGGTGTGGGCCGACAAGG
The DNA here is from genome assembly GCA_039636785.1 of Micrococcaceae bacterium Sec5.7. Classification (NCBI taxonomy): domain Bacteria; kingdom Bacillati; phylum Actinomycetota; class Actinomycetes; order Micrococcales; family Micrococcaceae; species Micrococcaceae bacterium Sec5.7. Next base: position 1,372,721 of record CP144169.1, read on the forward strand.
CGCGCGTGCGGTTCGATGAACTCCAGGACGACTCCACCCGGATCGACGCCCTCGACGCTGAAGTGGTGCAGTCAGAGACGGAGCTCCGGAAGCAGGCCGCCAGCATCAGCAAAATCCGTGCCAAGGCTGCCAAGGACCTCTCAGCCAGGGTCAGCGCAGAGTTGAAAGCGTTGGCCATGGCGGATGCCACCCTGGTCATCAACATCGAAGCCGGCGGGCAGCTGGGGCCCTTCGGCGCGGATGAAATCTTTTTCCTGCTCCAGCCCCACTCGGGTGCACCTGCCCGGCCACTGGGGAAGGGCGCCTCCGGCGGCGAACTTTCCCGTGTGATGCTGGCCATTGAGGTAGTTCTTGCCGCCGTGGATCCGGTGCCCACTTTCGTTTTTGATGAGGTGGATGCCGGGGTTGGCGGACGGGCAGCCGTGGAAATCGGGCGCCGGCTGGCCATGCTTGCACGCCATGTGCAGGTTCTGGTGGTCACCCACCTGCCACAGGTGGCCGCCTTCGCCGATCAGCACATCAGGGTCACCAAAACGTCCGTCAGGGGCGCCGACGGTGCCACCGCCACAGGGTTCACCTCCAGCGACGTCCAGCTGCTGGACGGGCCCGAACGGGTCAAAGAGCTGGCGCGAATGCTGGCCGGCCAGGAGGACTCGGAGTCGGCCCAGGCGCATGCCCAGGAGCTGCTGGACGACGCCAAACTGCTCCCGCAGCAGGTCTAGCGGAGTTCTCCCGGCAAGGGCTCCCGCTAGTGGCGTGAGAGGCGGCGGATGGCCCGCGCCATCATGGCGTGCACCACCAGCGGGTGCAGGACCCGCACCGGCGCAAAGTACAGCCGCCCGCGCCAGCCCTTGAGGCGCACAGCCGTGGTGATCCGCAAGAGCCTGGCCCCGGCGTCGAGCGCCACACCGCAGCGGAAGTCCAGATGAGCGTCGTCGGCGCTGATGAGCGCCTCTTCACCTCGGACCTCTGCCACCGCGAACGCGTTGGCCGGCGCCCGGCGGATACCGATCATGCCCACAGCCCTCTGGCGGAGTCCCATCAGAAGCCGGATCCAGGCGGGCATGGATCCGAGCGAAAAAACTGTGTCCGCCCAGAGCCGGGGATCCGTTGGGCAGCCCGCGGGAACTGGGAGGACAATCACATCTGCGTAGTCGGGGACCGGAATGGATTCCAGGGCCAACGAACGGAAAACAGGACTGATCCGGGCATCCGCCCCGGATTGCCGCCCGTCCGCGGGTCCGCCTGATGATTCCTGTGTGGTCACCCCTTGATCGTAGGGTGACCGCACGGGAGACTGAAGCCTTTGGGGAAACTGTTAATCGACCCGCGGAAGGACCAATTGATGATAGGCTCGAATTCCGTGGTGCAGCGATCAAATTCCCGTGTAAATTCCCGGTTCCCGGGCTCGTCCAAGACGACCAAACACATCTTCGTCACCGGTGGTGTGGCGTCCTCGCTCGGCAAAGGACTGACGGCTTCGAGCCTCGGTCACCTGCTGCGGGCACGCGGCTTGTCTGTAACTATGCAGAAGCTCGATCCCTATCTGAACGTGGATCCGGGCACAATGAACCCCTTCCAGCACGGCGAAGTCTTCGTGACCGACGACGGCGCCGAGACTGACCTGGACATCGGACACTACGAGCGCTTCCTCGATGAAAACCTTGAGGGTTCGGCCAACGTCACAACGGGCCAGATCTACTCAACGGTTATCGCCAAAGAGCGCCGCGGCGAATACCTCGGCGACACCGTCCAGGTCATCCCGCACATCACGGACGAGATCAAGCGCCGCATGCGTCTGCCGGCTGAAGCCAAGACTGCCCCGGACGTTATCATCACGGAAATCGGCGGCACGGTGGGTGACATCGAATCCCAGCCGTTCCTCGAGTCGGCACGCCAGGTCCGCCAGGATGTGGGCCGTGGAAATGTGTTCTTCCTCCATGTGTCCCTGGTGCCTTACATCGGGCCCTCACAGGAACTGAAGACCAAGCCGACGCAGCACTCCGTGGCAGCCCTGCGCTCCCTGGGCATCCAGCCCGACGCGATCGTGCTGCGATCCGACCGTGAACTTCCCGCGTCCATGATGGAAAAAATCGGCCGCGCGTGCGATGTGGACATCGACGCTGTCATCGGCTGTCCTGACGCCCCCAGCATCTATGACATCCCCAAAACGCTTCACACCCAGGGGCTGGACAGCTACATCGTGCGCGCCCTGGACCTGCCGTTCAAGGACGTGGACTGGACCAAGTGGGATGCGCTGCTCGAGGCCGTCCACAACCCGGCACACCGTGTTGAAATTGCCTTGGTGGGCAAATACATCGACCTGCCTGATGCCTACCTCTCCGTGACAGAGGCCCTGCGCGCCGGCGGATTCGCCAACAACGCCAAGGTCAAGATCCGTTGGGTCCCGTCGGACGAATGCGAAACGCATGAGGGGGCTGTCAACTCGCTGAGCGGTGTGGACGCCATTTGCGTTCCCGGCGGCTTCGGCATCCGCGGACTCGAGGGCAAGCTGGGCGCGCTGAAGTTTGCCCGTGAATCCAGGCTGCCGGTACTAGGCCTCTGCCTGGGGCTGCAGTGCATGGTGATCGAGTATGCCCGCAACGTCGTGGGCCTCGAGGGCGCATCGTCCAGCGAGTTCGAACCGGATTCCAAGTACCCGGTCATCGCTACCATGGAAGAGCAGCTGGACATCGTTGATGGCAAGGGCGATCTGGGCGGCACCATGCGTCTGGGGCTTTACGAGGCCAAGCTCGATGAAGGCTCAGTGGTTGCAGAGACCTACGGGACAACCACCGTCAGCGAACGCCACCGTCACCGCTACGAAGTCAACAACAAGTACCGAGAGCAGATTGCGGCCGAGGGACTGGTGTTCTCCGGAACGTCACCCGACGGCAAGCTCGTGGAATATGTAGAGCTGCCGCGCGAAGTGCACCCGTTCTATGTGGCAACCCAGGCCCACCCGGAACTGAGCTCCCGCCCCACGCGTCCGCACCCGCTGTTTGCAGGTCTGGTGACGGCTGCGCTGGCTCACCAGAGCGGCCACGCTGAGAGCACCGGCGGCGCGGCTGCCCCCGCGGCCACGGGCAAGCCTGTCCCCACGGCCGCCGCAAAGTAGCATCGAACAGTAGCTTCGAACCAACAAAGGACGGCGCGATGCCCGGCAATTCTGAAACCCCCCATGCTGCACGGCAGGTTTCGGATGCGCCGAGCCCGCGCCGTCTTTTGTCTTCCCACAGGGTCTATGAAGGCCGGATCTGGGACGTTGTCAGTGACAGCTTCCAGCTGCACGACGACGGCGACGCCTTGGTCCGTGATTACATCGACCACCCGGGGGCGGTGGCCGTTCTCCCCATGAACGACGCCGGCGAGATACTGCTGCTCAAGCAGTACAGACACCCTGTGGGGATGGATCTCTGGGAGATCCCTGCGGGGCTCCTCGACGTGGAGGGCGAAGACTTTGTGGTGGGTGCCGCCCGGGAGCTTGCCGAGGAAGCGGATCTGGTGGCCGGGACCTGGAATGTCCTGGCGGACTTCTTCAATTCGCCGGGATCGTCCAGTGAAGCGATCCGGATCTACCTGGCCCGCGAAATCGGCGACGTGCCGCACCACGAACGCCACGTTCGCACGGATGAGGAAGCCGAGATCGAACTCCACTGGACGCCGCTGGACGAGGCGGTGGCCGCGGTCCTTGACGGCCGCCTGCACAACCCGTCCGCCGTCGTCGGAATTCTTGCGGCAGCCGCAGCACGAGCTGATGGCTTCAGGAACCTCCGCCCGTCCGATGCGCCGTGGCCGGCGCATCCAAGCCAGCGCTGATGCCGGACAGCGCGGCGCCGGCAACGGAAGAGACTCCGTCCAGCGGCGCGGGTGTTCGGCCCCGGACCGCCATAGACCGGGCGGTCACGGATTACTTGCAGCATATGGGCGTCGAGCGCGGTCTGGCCGTGAACACGTTGTCTGCCTACCGGCGGGACCTGACGCGCTACTCGAATTACCTGGCGTCAGACGGCGTCCAGCGCCCCGCCGATGTCACCAGGCATCACGTGACCGGATTCGTGCAGGCCCTGTCCGACGGCTCCGACGGCGGCAGCGCACTCGGCGTCCGCTCTGCGGCCAGAACAGTGGTCGCCGTCCGCGGACTGCACAAGTTCTGGGCACTTGAAGGACTGACGACGGCGGATCCGGCCAGCGATGTCCACCCGCCCATGCCGGGCAAGAGGCTGCCCAAGGCCATCAGCGTTGACGAAGTCACCAGGATTCTCGAGGCGGCCGGCGCCGACACTGCGACGGGGTTGCGGGACCGGGCACTCCTGGAGTTCCTGTATTCCACGGGTGCGCGCATCAGCGAAGCCGTAGGCCTCGACGTCGACGACATCTCGCTCCAGACAGAGGAGGCCGGGCCCGCAATAGTCCGGCTGTTCGGCAAAGGCTCCAAAGAACGCCTCGTGCCGCTGGGATCCTACGGGGCCCGGGCGCTGGATTCCTACCTGGTCCGTGGGCGGCCCCTGCTGGCGGCCAAAGGCAAAGGCACACCGGCTCTGTTCCTCAACGCCAGGGGTGGACGCATCAGCAGGCAGAGCGCCTGGACCATCCTGAAGGCAGCAGCAGACAAAGCCAACATCGCCAAAGACGTTTCGCCCCACACGCTGCGTCATTCCTTTGCCACCCACCTGCTCGAGGGCGGTGCCGACGTCCGCGTTGTCCAGGAGCTGCTGGGGCATGCTTCGGTGACCACCACCCAGGTGTACACGCTCGTCACCGCCGATACCCTGCGCGAAATCTATGCGGCCGCGCATCCCCGGGCCCTGGGCTAACAAAACGATCAGCGACCCTGTATGATTTCCGCCGCATCCGGAACAATGAGTACGCCGGGTGGGTTCCGGGCAATCGCCTGCGCGGGACCGTCCTGGCGCTGGAATAACCCTTCCGGCGCTAGTGTTGAGTTCATGACCTTCACGCCTGTCACCCTGTGTTTCCTGATCCGGGATCTGGGTGGCAGGCGACAGGTTTTACTGGGCCTGAAAAAGACGGGTTTTGGAAGAGGCAAGATCGTTGGCCTCGGAGGGCACGTCGAACCCGGCGAGAGCGATGCCGAGGCCGCCTGCCGGGAAGTCCAGGAAGAGGCCGGATTGACCGTCCGCCAGGCTGACCTTCGGGACGCCGGCCTGGTGAGGTTTGAATTCCCCGCCAGACCCGAATGGAACATGGCATCACGGCTGTTCACAACCCGCATTTGGGGCGGGGAACCATCCGAAAGTCCGGAAATCATCCCGGAATGGTTCGACGTCGATTCCCTGCCATTGGAACACATGTGGCAGGACGCACTTTACTGGCTTCCGGCGGCGCTCGCAGGTGGAATTATCGACGTCGTTATCGTTCTCAATGACGACAACGAGACCGTGCTGAAAGTCCGGGACTACTCGCAATCCGGCCACTGATTTCTTGACGGGTGGTCCTCAACAACGGACCGCCGGCAGGAATCCTGCCGGCGGTCCGTGTGGCGCGGCGGAAGCTAGGGAACGTGCCGTTCGTCAACGCCGTTGTAGGCGCTGAGCGGACGGATCAGCGAGTTGCTGGAAGCCTGCTCCATGATGTGTGCGGTCCAGCCGGTAATGCGGCTGGCCACGAACAGGGGAGTGAACATGGCGGTGTCGAATCCCATCAGGTGGTACGTGGGTCCTGCCGGGTAGTCCAGATTGGGCTTGATGGACTTGGCCTCGTCCATGGCAGCTTCCAGTCCGTTGTAGAGTCCCAGCAGCTCGGGGCGGCCATAGTGGGCAATCATCTTGTCCAGGGCAGCCTTCATGGTGGGCACCCGGGAATCGCCGTGCTTGTAGACGCGGTGGCCGAAGCCCATGACCTTTTTCTTCTGGGCCAGAGCATTTTCCATCCATGCCTTTGCCCGTGCTGCTGCGGCATCCAGGGATTCTTCCGGTCGGATGCCGATTTCATCAAAGGTATGCATCACGGCCTCGTTTGCCCCGCCGTGAAGCGGACCCTTCAATGCCCCGATGGCACCCGTTACCGCCGAGTGCAGGTCGGAGAGCGTGGACGTGATCACTCTGCCGGCGAACGTGGATGCGTTGAACGAATGCTCGGCGTACAGAATCATGGAGACGTTGAAGGCCTCGACGACTTCCGGTACCGCTTCTTCCCCGAACGCCATCCACAGGAAGTTGGCGGAGTAGCCAAGATCCTCACGCGGCTCCACCGCATCCTGGCCGTGCCGACGCCGCTGGTCATAGGAGACCACCGCCGGCATCGCAGCAAACAGATCGATGGCCTTGGCCATGTTGGCCTCAGGCGAGGAATCCTCGGAGAGCTTGTGCCGTGCACCCATCACGGACGCGGCCGTCCGGCATACATCCATGGGGTGGGACGTTGTGGGGAGTGCATCGACAATCTGCTTGACCACCGGATCCAGCGCCCGCCCTGCGCGCTCCCGCGCCGTGAATTCGGCCAGCTGCCCGGGAGTCGGCAGTTCGCCATTCCACAACAGGTAGGCGACCTCCTCGAAGCTGCACCTGGCCGCGAGCTCCTGGACGGGATAGCCCCGGTAAAGCAGCGAATTGCTGTCCGGGTTGACCTTGGACACCGCGGTGTAATCCACCACGACGCCGGCGAGGCCCTTTTTGATGTCTTCTTCAGCCATGCTGAGCTCCTTCATTCCTTGCGCCTGTAGCCCGGCCTGGGCCGGTAGTCCGGTCTGGATATTCGCGTCAGTTCTTTCCGGGGATCTGGAAATTGAAGACGCCGGTGTCAAAGCGGTTGTAGGCCTCGTAGTCCACGAGATCGTACAGCCGTGCACGGGTCAGCATGCCCTCTAACTGTGCCTCCTGAGTTCCGTCGGCCTTGATCGATTCCAGCGTACGCTCAGCAGCCCCCATGGCACTACGGAGCAGCGTCACCGGATAGATCACCATATTCACGCCCACGCCCTGCAGCTGGTCAACGGTGAAAAGTCGGCTCTTGCCGAATTCGGTCATGTTGGCCAGGATCGGCACGTCCACTGCATCACGGATTGCTTGGAATTCGCTGAGATCCTTCATGGCCTCCGGGAAAATGGCGTCTGCACCGGCGTCCACGAGAGCCCTCGCCCGGTCCTGCGCTGCTTCCAGCCCGTCCACGGCGCGGATGTCCGTGCGCGCCATGATGAGGAAGTTCGGATCCCGGCGGGCGTCAGCTGCTGCCCGGATGCGCTTGGTGGCCGTATCCAGATCCACCACGTTCTTTCCATCCAGATGCCCGCAGCGCTTCGGATTGAACTGGTCCTCGATATGGCATCCGGCCAGTCCGGCGTTTTCCAGCTCCTGGACGGTGCGGGCAACGTTCATCGGCTCGCCGAAGCCGGTGTCCGCATCCACGATGGACGGAAGTTCCGTCATCCGTGCGATCTGTCCGGCCCGGGTGGCCACTTCCGTGAGCGTGGTCAGCCCGATGTCCGGCAGACCCAGATCATTGGCCAGAACGGCGCCGGAAATATAGACCCCGGCGAAGCCCTTTTCCTCGATCAGGCGGGCCGAAAGCGGGTTGAAGGCGCCGGGGAACTGCTGGATGGTGCCGGAAGCCAGCAACTCCCGGAGCCGGAGACGCTTCTGTTCCGGGGTGGTCTTGGAGTACAGCATTTAGAACAGCCCCTGCGGTGCAGCGGCGAGATCGATGACGCCGTCGGCGGCCTGGATGTTCAGCTGGTCCAGTTCGCCCTCAACCAGCTGGGGGAGCCGGGCAGCGGCGTCCAGGAACCGTTCGATTTCCTCTTCCGCCACCAGACCGGCCGCCAGCGTGCGGAACTTGTTCACATGCTGTTCGCGGGCAAACGGGCGGGCGCCGAGCGGGTGCGCGTCGGCCACGGCGATCTCATCCGTGACCACGGTGCCGTCGGTGAGCGTGATTTCCACCGAGCCGCCGAAGACCTTTTCGGCCATGTCCAGGGAGTGGTAGCGGCGGGTCCATTCCGGGTCCTCCACCGTGGTGACCTTGTGCCACAGCTCCACGGTATCCGCCCGCCCGGCACGTTCCGGAGAGTAGGAATCAACGTGGTGCCAGGAGCAGTCCTGCAGCGCAACGGTGAAAATGTAGGGGATGGAGTGATCCAGCGTTTCGCGGCTGGCAGTGGGGCTGTACTTCTGCGGATCGTTGGCTCCCGAGCCGATCACATAGTGCGTGTGGTGGCTGGTCCTGATCAGCACGGAGCCAACGTTGGCCGGATCCGTGACCTCCGGGTGTTCGCCGTGGAGCTTCCGGGCGAGGTCGATCCACGCCTGCGCCTGGTACTCCGCCGAGTGCTCCTTGGTATAGGTGTCCATGATGGCGCGCTTGGCCTCACCGGCTGCGGGAAGCGGAACGGTGTAGGAGGCCTCCGGTCCATCCAGCATCCAGGCGATCACGCCGTCTTCGCCTTCGTAAATGGGTACGGGGGAGGTCTGGCCGCGCATGGAACGGTCAACAGCCTCAACGGCCATCTTTCCGGCAAAGGCCGGAGCGTGGGCTTTCCAGGTGGAGATCTCCCCTTTGCGGGACTGCCGCGTGGCAGTGGTCGTGTGCAGTGCCTGGCCCACGGACTGGAAGATGGTTTCGACGTCGAGACCCAGCAGCGTACCGATCCCGGCCGCCGCGGACCGGGTGGTGATCTACATGCCGATGATCCCCGAAGCCGCCATCGCCATGCTGGCAACCGCCCGCCTGGGCGCCGTCCATTCCGTGGTCTTCGGCGGGTTTGCGCCCAAAGAGCTGGCCGCACGCATCCGGGACGCCGCGCCCGCGGTGGTGGTCACGGCATCGGGCGGCATCGAGCCGTCGCGCCGCGTTGAATACCTGCCGGCCGTTGCCGAGGCGCTCGAACTGGCCGGCCGCCCGGACACCCCGGTTCTGGTCAAGGGACGCGACGGCTTTGCAGCCAAGGTGACTGACTTCGACGGCTGGCTGGACCGGGACACCGAGTTGGCCACCGCCGCGCCGGCAGGACCGGTGGACGTCAAAGCCACTGATCCGCTCTACATCCTGTACACCTCGGGTACCACCGGGACACCCAAGGGGGTTGTCAGGGACAACGGAGGGCACGCCGTGGCGCTCGCCTGGACGATGGAAAACGTTTACGACGTCGGTCCAGGGGACGTGATGTGGACTGCCTCGGACGTCGGGTGGGTAGTGGGTCACTCCTACATCGTGTACGGCCCGCTGATAGCCGGAGCCACGACGGTCCTCTACGAGGGCAAGCCTGTAGGCACTCCGGATGCGGGTGCTTTCTGTTGGGTGGTCCAGGATCACGGGGTCAACGTCCTCTTCACAGCACCAACAGCTCTGCGGGCAATCAGGAAAGCCGATCCCGAGGCGGCGCTGCTGGCCGGATATGACACCTCGAGTCTGCGGACCCTCTTCGCCGCCGGCGAGCGGCGAGGCAGTTGCCTCCGGGGTGGAGGGGACATTGTGCTCGGGCTCCCTCTGCCGCCGGGTACCCTGACTACCCTGTGGCGGGATGACCACCGCTACGTGTCGTCATACCTGCAGGCATTCGACGGCGCCTACGCGACAGGCGACTCGGGGTATCAGGACGAGGAAGGGTACGTCTTTGTTATGGGTCGGACCGATGACATCATCAACGTCGCCGGCCACAGACTATCCACAGGATCCATGGAACAGGTCATCGGACAGCACCCCGCTGTTGCCGAATGCGCCGTCATCGGCGTCGCGGACCCGCTCAAGGGCCAGCGCGCCAGCGGCTACGTAGTGCTGAAATCCGGCGTTGAGATGGAGGCTCCGGTCTTGGTGCAGGAGCTGATTGCTCTGGTCCGGCGGGACATCGGGGCTGTTGCCGATTTCAAGAATGTCATGGTGGTGGATGCCCTGCCCAAGACCCGTTCAGGGAAGATCCTGCGAAAGACCATGCGACAGATTGCCGACGGCGACGAGTACGTCATTCCTTCCACCATCGAGGATCCGGAAGTCATCCATCAGCTGATCGGGAAGCTCCGGCCCACAGGCGATTGAAGCAGGGGATTGGTGACGGCGGTTTGAAGCCGGGGTTGAAACTCCCGGTCATGCGCGCGCCCACCGGTATTCGTTCTCCGGGCGCCCGGGAGCACCATAGCGTGCGGTGCGGGAAAGTGTGCCCGCATCCGCCAGATATTCGAGGTAGCGGCGTGCCGTCACCCGCGACATTCCCAGCGCTTCCATCACCTCCGTGGCTGAAACGGCGCCGTCCTGCTTCTTCATGAATTCCTGGACAGCCTCGAGCGTCGAGGGTGCCAGGCCCTTCGGGAGAGGCAATTCCGATGGCGCACGCAAGCTGGCAAACGCCTGGTCCACATCACTCTGCGAAGCCCGGGCCCCGGCCCTGGTGGTTCCGGATTCCGGCGAAGAGAGCTGTTGGCGGAACAGGCGGTAGCTCTCCAGCTTGTCCGCGAAGGTGGCATAGGTGAAGGGTTTGATGAGGTACTGGACCACCCCGATGGCAACCGCACTGCGGACAATGGCAAGCTCCCTGACCGCCGTGATGGCAATGATGTCGGCGAAAAGTCCGGATGACCGCATGCGCCGGGCAATGTCCAGTCCGTGGAGATCAGGCAGATTCATGTCCAGCAGCACCAGTTCCACGGCGTTCCCTGCGGCCGAGAACTCAGTGAGCAGCCGGAGAGCCGACTGGCCGTCCGGCGCTGTGCCGGCCAGCGAAAATCCCTCGAGCCTGCCCACGTACGCTGCATGGGCTGCCGAAGCCACCGGCTCATCCTCAACGACGAGTACGCGGATATCGGTCAATGTGGCTCCTCTGAAGGGCGGGGGGTTGCCGGGGGCAGGAGCACATGAAACCGGGCCCCGCCTGAGTTGGTAATGGTCATGGTGCCGCCGAGCCGCAGAACTGCCTGCCGGACCAGTGCCAGCCCGAGGCCCCGTCCGAAGCGGCCCGCCGACTTCGTGCTGAAACCATGCCGGAATATATCATCCACCGAGCTGGGGTCGATGCCCGGTCCTGAGTCCTGGACGGTGATTTCCAGGCCCGCGGTGCCCGAGTCCACCGTCAGGCCCACGCGTTTGGGGCCTGGGGCGTCCGCAGCGGCGTCGATGGCGTTGTCCAGCAGGTTGCCAAGAATAGTGACCAGATCCTGGACGGCCAGACCGTTCACGGCAGCCGATCCCGCGGCACTGATCACCAGTTCCACACCGCGTTCGTGGGCCTCCGCCGCCTTGCCCATGATGAGGGCGCTAAGCACGGGCTCCTCGACCGAGCTGATCATTTCATCAGTGAGCTGCTGGCTCAGCTCCAGATCCTTGGTGGCAAAATCCAGGGCGTCCTCGGTCTGGCCCAGCTCCATGAGCGAAACCATGGTGTGCAGCCGGTTCGCATGTTCATGGGTCTGGGCGCGGAGGGCATCGGACAGCGTGCGCATGGTTTCGAGCTCACTCCCGAGCGACTCGATTTCGGTGCGGTCACGGATCGTGGCCACGGTTCCGAACACGGCCGTGCGCTGCCGTCCCGCAGGCGAACCCGGACCCAAGGCAGGGCTCTGGTTCACCACAAGGATGCCGGAGCCCGTCAGATGTATTTCGTCGTGGGCCGTTCTGCCGGACTCAAAGAGCTCCTTGAGGCTTGCGGGCAGCGGAAGATCAGCGAGCAAAGGCATGCGGGCCGGATCGCCGTCGGCCCCGCGCGGAGCCAGCCCCAGCAGTTCGGCCGCCTGATCGTTGTACATCACCACCCTGCCCTTGGTGTCTATCAGGATGACACCTTCCCGGACCGAGTGTAGAACGGATTCGTAGTAGGCAAAGAGCTGGGCAAGCTGTTCCGGCCCCCAGCCGCGCGTGACGTTGCGAAGGTACCGGCCCAGAAGCCAGGATGCCACGGACCCGCCCACCAGCAGTGCGAGTGCAATTGCCAGGAGTGCCGGCAGCCTGCCCAGGAGCGCCACATCCACCGTCCGTACGGTGACTCCGGCGGACACGAGGGCTTTGACGTTGCCGCCGGGGTCTTTCACCGGCGCGATGGTGCGCACAGAGGGGCCAAGGGTGCCCACGGCGATCTCGGTGAAGACCTGGCCGTTCAGGGCCGCATCGATGGACCCGATGTATGGCTTCCCTAGTTCCTCGTCCCGTGGGTGGGTCCACCGGGTCCGGTCGGGCGCCATGATGGTGATGAAATCCGCGCCCGCGTCCGCGGTGACCTTCAGTGCGTAGGGCTGAAGCAATGCGGATGGGTCCGGTGCGGCGGCGGCCCCAAGCACCAGCGGATTGTCCGCCACCGCCGTGGCCACCGCTGCCATCCGGCGGCCGGCTTCGTCATAGGCATGATCCCGGGCATCAATGAAGGTGGCCGTGCCCACTATGGCGGTGAGTGCCAGCATAAACAGCAAATGGGCCACAAACAGCCTGCGGGCGATGCTCCAGCGGTGAATCATCAACACCTCCATGACCAATATGAACGCAACGGTGAGCCAAGTCACTGTGTACCCAATGATGGATATCACACCGGACCGACGTGAAGAGCCCAGAGACTGTGCCGCAGCGTCTTCCAGATTATCCATAAGGAGACACATCATGGCTTCTCAACGAGGAGAATCAGCCGCGCCTGCCAAGGCCGCCCGCAAGGGGCTGGACAAATCCCATTATCTTTACATCGCGGTCATCGTCGCCGTTGTCCTCGGTGCGGTGATCGGCCTGCTGTTCCCGGAAGTCGGCAAATCACTGAAACCCCTGGGCGACGGCTTTATCAAGCTCATCAAAATGATGATTGCACCGATCATCTTCTGCACCATTGTTCTGGGCATCGGTTCCATCGCCAAGGCAGCAACCGTGGGCAAAGTCGGCGGCCTGGCACTCGCCTACTTCATCGTTATGTCCACCTTCGCCCTGGCGATCGGCCTTGTGGTCGGCAACCTCATCCACCCGGGTGACGGGCTGAATCTGACGCCGTACGACCCCAACAAGAAGGCGGCCACCGACAGCACTGCAGACTTCCTGCTCGGCATCATTCCGGGCGATATCCCCGTGCTGCCCACTCTGCTCGCAGCCATTCTGGTGGGCTTCGCGCTGCAGAAAATGGGCCCGCAGGGCGCTCCGATCCTGAAGGCCATCGCCCATGGCCAGGGGCTTGTATTCCGCATCCTCATCATGATCATGTGGCTTGCGCCAGTGGGAGCCTTCGGCGCAATCGCTGCCGTGGTCGGCGCCACCGGCTTCCAAGCGATTGTCAGCATGTTTACCCTCATGATCGCCTTCTACATCACCTGTGCACTCTTCATCGTGGTCATCCTCGGCGGCATTCTCCAGGTGGTGGCGGGAGTCAACATCTTCAAACTGATGAAGTACCTGGCCCGGGAGTATCTGCTGATTTTCTCCACCTCGTCCTCCGAAGCAGCACTGCCGCGTCTCATCGCCAAGATGGAACACCTCGGCGTTTCCAAGCCTGTCGTCGGCGTCACCGTTCCCACCGGCTACTCCTTCAACCTGGACGGCACGGCCATCTACCTGACTATGGCATCGTTGTTCGTAGCGAATGCCATGGGCACTCCGCTTGACCTCGGTGCGCAGATTTCCCTTTTGATCTTCATGATCATCGCCTCCAAGGGTGCCGCCGGTGTTACCGGTGCAGGACTTGCCACCCTCGCCGCCGGCCTGCAGGCCCATGCGCCCCAGCTGCTTGGCGGTGTGGGCATGATTGTCGGAATCGACCGCTTTATGTCCGAGGCCCGTGCGCTCACCAACTTCACCGGCAACGCCGTCGCCACCGTCCTGATCGGTACCTGGGTCAAGGAGATCGACGGCGAACAGGTTGACCGCGTGCTGTCCGGTGCAGAACCGTTCGACGAGCTGACCATGGTTGCCGGTCACCACGGCGTGACGGAAGCAGCGGAGCCGGCAGTTCCCGTGAACGCCTGAATGAACGCCTGAGTAAACGCGCAGGCGAAAGCCTGAACAGCCACTGCTCTGCTCCAAGGACCGCCCGTGCAGGAATATCTGCACGGGCGGTTTTGCGTCGGCCTGCGGTCAACCCTCGACTTCTACCAGAAGGTCAAGGCTCAGGCGGAGCCTCATATCAAGTTCCGTTGAATACCGTGTCGGGCGCTGTAGCCTTGGTGGGAAGCAGGATCGGCGCTGGGTATCCAGCGGCAGTAAATCACCGTCATCGAAAGTGTGGATAGATACGTGAGCAGCGAGCAGGGTTCAGCAACTCTGGAAGGCACGGAACTCGATCTGGAAGATGCCGTGATGGGCCCCACCGGGCGCCCGCACCGCGAATTTCCGGAGCCCGCGCCGCTGTCATCGCACGGACCGGCACGCGTTATTGCCATGGTCAACCAGAAGGGCGGCGTGGGTAAAACCACGTCCACCATCAACCTTGCAGCGGCCCTCGCCGAGTACGGCCGCAGGGTGCTTCTGGTGGACTTTGACCCGCAGGGCGCCCTGTCAGCAGGTCTGGGAACCAACCCGCACGAGCTGGATCTCACGGTCTACAACGTCCTGATGGACCGCAAAGTGGATATCCGCGATGCCATCCGGCACACCGGCGTCGAGAATGTTGACCTGCTTCCCGCCAACATCGATCTGTCCGCCGCCGAGGTGCAGCTGGTCAACGAGGTTGCCCGTGAACAGATCCTGGACCGCGCACTGAAAAAGGTCGAGGACGACTACGACGTCGTGCTCATTGACTGCCAGCCGTCCCTGGGGCTCCTGACGGTCAATGCCCTCACCGCGGCTCACGGCGTGATCATCCCGCTGATCTGCGAATTCTTTGCCCTCCGGGCCGTGGCGCTGTTGGTGGAAACCATCGAGAAAGTCCAGGACCGGCTGAACCCGGGGCTCCAGGTGGACGGGGTGCTGGCCACCATGTACGACGCCCGCACCCTGCACAGCCGTGAAGTCATCACCCGCCTCGTCGAGGCATTCGGGGACAAGGTATTCGAGACTGTCGTCAAGCGTTCCATTAAATTCGCGGACGCCACGGTGGCTGCCGAACCGATCACCAGCTATGCCGGCAACCACATCGGCGCAGATGCCTACCGCCGCCTGGCCAAAGAGCTGATTTCGCGCGGCGGCGCGCCCTAGCCAGGGCCGTGGCTGAGTCAGCGACTCCGCTAGCGGAGCCCAACAGTCAGGGTACCGGAACGCACGACGGCGGCGCCCCGGCGGATGGCAAAAGGCCCGGCTTTGAGGTGCGGCTGGCTAATTTCACCGGACCCTTTGACCTTCTGCTCGGATTGATTGCCAAGCATCAGCTGGACATTACCGAGGTGGCAATTGCCACGGTCACTGACGAATTCATCAAGTACATCAAGAAGCTACAGAAGCTGGGGGAGGAATGGGCGCTGGATGAAGCCAGCGAATTCCTGGTCATTGCCGCCACCCTCCTTGACCTGAAAGCAGCCAGGCTCCTCCCGGCAGGCGAGGTGGAGGACTATGAGGACATTGCCCTGTTGGAGGCCAGGGACCTGCTTTTCGCACGGCTCCTTCAGTACAAGGCCTTCAAACAGGTGGCGGCCCTGATCAATGCAACCCTTGAGCTGGAGTCGCGCAGGTTTCCGAGGCAGGTGGCGCTCGAAGGGCATTTTGCCGCCCTGCTGCCGGAGCTCGTCTGGAAGCACACACCCCAGCAGTTCGCGGCACTCGCAGAAGCGGCGCTTAAGCCCAAAGAGGCTGCTCCCACGGAGGTCGGGCTGACACACCTTCACGGGAATGCAGTCAGCGTCAGGGAGCAGGCGGAACTCATGGGTTTGCGCCTCCAACATGGGAGGCCTCTGTCTTTCCGCGCGCTGATTGCCGACGCCGATTCCACGCTGGTTGTGGTGGCACGTTTCCTGGCCCTGCTCGAGATGTTCCGGGACAAGGTGGTGGCGTTCGACCAGCTCACACCGCTGGGCGATCTGACAGTGCATTGGACAGCCAACGGAGACAGCTGGAGCAACGAGAACCTGAGTGAAGAGTATGAGGAGCAGCCATGAGCGAAGCATTTCCGGAGCGCGGGCCGGACGCGCAGGCCGTCCCCGAACCTGGACTGGATGTCACCACGCTGCCCGGCGGTGCACGCGCGGCCATCGAAGCCGTGCTGATGGTGCTGGACCAGCCGGCCACGGCCACCGGGCTGGCCACCGGGCTGAACCTGACTGTCGCCGTCGTCGAGCAGCTGCTGGCGGAACTGCAGAGTGAGTATAACGGCTATACTGTTAAAGCCCCGGACATGGACGTTGCCAGCAATGCTGGCTTCAGCTCCACCGCCCGGGGTTTTGAATTGCGGAACATCGCCGGTGGCTGGCGGATATATTCGCGCACCGAGTTCGCCGACGTCGTTGGTGGCTTTGTGCTCGAAGGTCAGACGGCCCGGCTCACGCAGGCGGCGCTTGAAACACTTGCCGTCATCGCGTACCGCCAGCCCGTATCGAGGGCAAGGGTGTCTGCAATTCGAGGAGTCAATGTTGACTCTGTTGTGCGGACGCTTACCCAGCGCGGACTCATCGAAGACTCCGGAACTGATTCTGAGTCGGGTGCCGTTCTGTACCGCACAACGTCGTATTTCCTTGAACGCATGGGAATCGGCTCGGTGGCTGAGTTGCCTCAGCTTTCACCGCATCTTCCGGGGCTTGAAGGTATTGAAGAGTTCTATGACGCCGGAAGAATGTAGGCAGGTTTCTGTCTGCACACGAGTACTCACAAGGGCAGATTTATTCTGCATGGCTGGCTAATGTTGTCTTTGGACAAGCATTACCGGCCAACATAACGAAGGACGGGTCATGACACAGGCGGGACGCCAGGGTTCACCACGTAACAGTTCCGGACGTAATAGTTCAGAACGCAATTCAACACCGAATGCCTCACAAGGCGGGGGGAGCCGCGGCTCGGCTCAGGGCGGCGGAAGCCGCGGCGGTGCCGGCCAGCGCAGCGGGGGATTCGGCGGCGGAGGCCAGCGCGATTTCTCCAAGGGCGGCGACCGCCCCTACAAGGCACCCAGGCCGCGCGAGGAACGCTTCATCGACCCCGATGAGCAGCCGGCACCCAGCCGCGAATCCGCCCCGGGCCGCAGTACAGCAGGCGCGAAACCATCGGCGCGCAAGCCCGGCGCACGCAAACCGGGTTTCGGAAAGGCTCCCGGAACTCCCGGCGCCCTCAAGCCGAAGCCGCGGTCCGGTGCAGCCAAGACGTTCGGCACCCGCGCGTTTGGCGGCGAACGGTTCGGCCAGAACCTTGGCCCCATCCGCAAGCCGGCCCGCAAGCGCGGTCCGCGCAACGAGGTGCCGCAGTCTGAGCTCCACGATTCCGATGGCGTCCGCCTGCAGAAGGTCATGGCCCAGGCCGGGGTGGCCTCGCGCCGCGTCTGCGAAGAGATGATCGCCGAGGGCCGTGTTGAAGTTGACGGCCAGGTGGTCACCGAGCTTGGTGTCCGCGTTGACCCCACGTCCGCGGTCATTCACGTGGATGGCCTTCGCATCCAGCTGGACGAGACTCTTGTTTACATGGTGTTCAACAAGCCCAAGGGTGTTGTGTCCACCATGGAGGATCCCGATGGCCGGCCCTGCATCAGCGATTTTGTCCGCAATACCCACGGCGAACGCCTGTTCCATGTGGGACGGCTGGACGTCGCCACTGAGGGGCTGCTGCTCCTGACGAACGACGGCGAGCTGGCCAACCGTCTGACGCACCCGTCCTATGAGGTACCCAAGACGTACCTGGTCCAGGTCCGCGGTCCGTTCCCGCAGGGTGTCGGCGCACAGCTGAAGGCCGGCGTCGAGCTCGAGGACGGCATCGCCTCCGTTGACTCCTTCAAACTGGTGGACTCTACACCGGGCCACGTGCTGATCGAAGTTGTGCTGCACTCCGGCAAGAACCGCATAGTCCGGCGCCTGTTCGACGCCGTTGGCTTCCCGGTACTGCGCCTGGTGCGCGTCAAGGTTGGCCCCATTGGACTGGGCGACCAGCGCCAGGGCAGCATCCGCAACCTTGGCAAGCAGGAAGTCGGCCATCTGCTGGCATCCGTAGGGCTCTAGGGCATGTCGGCATTTCGCACGCGCGGCCGCGGCCACCTGAACGGTCCGGTAGCCGTCATCGGCACAGGGCTGCTCGGTGCCAGCATCGGGCTGGGCCTCCGGGGCCGCGGTGTGATGGTTTTCCTGTCCGATCCGTCGCCGACCAACCAGGCTGTCGCCGTCGATATTGGCGCGGGCCTGCCGTTGGCAGCGCTCGGTGATGAACAGCCTGAGCTGGTGGTTGTTGCCGCGCCGCCGGATGTCACAGCGGATGTTGTGGAGCGGGCTCTGGCGGACTACCCGCTGGCTGTTGTAGTTGACATTGCCAGCATCAAGGCGGGAATCCAGGATGAACTGCGCCGTCGCGGCGTGGATCTTGCCCGCTATGTTGGCACCCATCCCATGGCCGGCCGTGAGAAGTCCGGGCCGGTTGCTGCCCGCGGCGAGCTGTTCACGTCCATGCCGTGGGTCCTTTGCCCCGCGGAGGAGACCTCACCGGGCGCTTTGGAGACTGCGCGTGCTCTGGCCACTGATCTGGGGGCTGTGATTTCGCAGTTCACTGCCGAAGAGCACGACGAAGCGGTGGCCCTGGTTTCCCATCTGCCGCAGGTTATGTCGTCCTTGCTGGCGAGCCGGCTTCAGGGCACGCCTGTGCATGCCCTGTCCCTGGCCGGGAACGGGCTGCGCGACGTCACCAGGATTGCCGCCAGTGATCCCACGCTGTGGGTTCAGATCCTTGGCGCAAATGCCGGGAAAGTGGTGGAAATCCTTCTTGGGGTGCGCGAGGATCTCAACCGCCTCATCGGCACGCTGGAAGACCCCACTGCTCCCGGAGCCCGCTTGGATCTTGCGCAGCTGATCAGCGAAGGAAACGCAGGCCAGTCCCGCATTCCAGGCAAGCACGGCGGGCCGCCGCAGGCGTATTCATGGCTGACTGTGCTTGTGGACGACAAACCAGGGCAGATTGCCCGTCTCCTGACTGAGATCGGGGAGATCGGCGTCAACGTGGAAGACCTCCGGCTCGACCACTCGTCCGGGCAGAACGTGGGCATGGTGGAGCTGTCGGTCCTGCCCAATAAGCACGACCTGCTGATCGAAGCCCTTAACGACCGCGGATGGCGGGTACTGCAGTAATGACACAGGAACTGATTGATACCCTGCCGGCGCTACGCCAAGGCAGATCGCTGGTGGTTGCCATCGACGGGCCGTCCGGTTCGGGCAAATCAAGTGTGAGCAAGGAAGTGGCCCGCAGGCTGAAGCTGGCGTATCTGGATACCGGGGCAATGTACCGGGCGCTGACGTGGTTCTGCCTGATCAGCGGAATTGATCTGGACGACGGCGCTGCTGTGGAACAGGCTTCCAAGGACATGTCGCTGGACATCAGCACGAGTCCCCATGACACGTACGTCCGGATGGGCGGCACCGATGTGACGGATGCCATCCGCGAACCTGCCATCTCCTCTGCAGTCAGTGCCGTGGCCACTACACTGGGCGCCCGCACGGAACTCATCCGCCGCCAGCGCGAACTGATCGAAAAGCACCACCGCCGCATGGTGGTTGAAGGGCGTGATATCACCACCGTCGTCGCGCCCGGCGCGGAAGTACGCATGCTCCTCACCGCAAGCGAGGAGGCGCGGCTGCGCCGCCGGGGGATCCAGCTGGGCGGCACCCAAAGTGCCGAGCAGCTGGCCGCTCAGGTCACGCAGCGTGATGCCAAGGACTCCACGGTGGTGAACTTCACCCAGGCGGCGGATGGCGTGGTGACGCTGGATTCCTCAGAACTGGACTTCGAGGAGACCGTGAAGGTTGCTCTGGGCATCGTTACCAAGGTCATCAACCATGACTGAGGTCGGGACGCGCGGAACCACACTGGTGGGGAAAGCCAGCGACGCCGGGCTGCCGGGTCCGTGGACCATGGTCTGGAGCCGGCCGGTTGGCTGGTTCCTGAACCATGTCCTCTACCGGACATCCGTGACAGGGCGGGGCAACGTTCCGGCCGACGGCCCCGTGGTTTTTGCCGGCAACCACATCAGTTTTCTGGATGGCCCGGTGATGTTCGGCGCTTCCCCGCGGCCCATGCATATCCTGGTCAAGAAAGAGATGTTCCAAGGATTTTTGGGACGGGTTCTCCGCGCCTGCGGCCAGCTTCCGGTGGACCGCTCCGGTGACAGGGCGGCCCTCCAACTCAGCAAGAGCATGCTCGACTCCGGCCGTTGCATCGGGATTCTCCCCGAGGGGACCCGGGGGAGCGGCCAGGCAACCGGAATCAACAACGGTGTGGCGTGGCTGGCACTTAACTCACGGGCAAAAATTGTACCCGTGGCCATCCTGGGTACCCGGATGGGCCAGGAACACCTCGACACCGTTCCGCGGCCGGGCAGAAGATTTCACGTCAGTTTTGGTGAAGCCCTCAGTGTCAGCCGGAACCCCGGCGAGACCGGCCGTGCTTCAATGGACAGGGCGGGAATGGAAATCCGCGCTGCGCTGGCGAGGCATGTCCAAGAGGCAATTCAACACAGTGGGCAGCCTTTGCCCCACGCGGATTCCCCGCAAATACAACTTAAAGCAGTAGCCGGGACGCCGGCAGATCACCACATAAGGAAAGTGCAATGAGCGATACGACTCAAACCTCCGGCCACTCCGGCGCCGGCGAAGACGAATACACGCCCACCGGCACCGACCAGGTGGCCGAGCGGGTGGCTGCCTTGGACGACGACGAGGCAGAGGTCCGCGCGGCCTCACTCCGCGCCGGCCTGGATGACTACGAACTTGATGAGGAAGATGCCGCGCTGCTCAGCGGCCTCTACGATGACCCGGACTTCGACGGCCCGGTCAAGCTTGACCCGGTGCTGGCCATTATCGGCCGCCCCAATGTGGGTAAATCCACGCTGGTGAACCGCATCCTCGGCCGCCGTGAAGCCGTGGTGGAAGACACCCCCGGCGTTACGCGCGACCGTGTGATGTATTCGGCGCACTGGAATGGCCGTAACTTCACCGTGGTGGATACCGGTGGCTGGGAACACGATGCCCGCGGCATCCATGCCCGCGTGGCCGAACAGGCCGAAATGGCCGTGGAACTGGCTGACGCCGTTCTGTTCGTTGTGGACTCCGCCGTGGGCGCAACGGCAACGGACGAGGGCGTTGTGAAGATGCTCCGCAAGAGTAAAAAACCAGTCATCATGGTGGCCAACAAGGTGGACGACTTCGCACAGGAGGCTGATTCCGCAACGCTCTGGGGACTGGGCTTCGGCGAGCCGTACCCGGTTTCGGCCCTCCACGGCCGCGGTGTTGCTGACCTCCTGGACCACGTGATGGACACGCTCCCGGAATTCTCCACCATTGAAGGCCTGGAGCGCTCCGGCGGCCCCCGCCGCATCGCACTGATCGGCCGCCCCAACGTCGGCAAGTCCTCGCTCCTGAATAAGCTGGCCGGTTCCGAACGTGTGGTGGTGGACAACACTGCCGGCACCACCCGCGACCCGGTGGATGAGTACATCGAACTCGGCGGACGCACCTGGCGGTTCGTTGACACCGCCGGGATCCGCCGCCGCCAGCACATGGCGCAGGGCGCCGATTACTACGCCTCGCTGCGCACACAGAGCGCGCTCGAAAAGGCGGAGGTCGCCGTCGTGCTTCTGGCCGTGGACGAGGTCATGAGCGAGCAGGATGTCCGCATCCTGCAGCTGGCCATCGAATCCGGCCGCGCCATGGTGCTGGCGTTCAACAAGTGGGACTTGCTGGACGACGAACGCCGCCGCTACCTTGAACGCGAAATCGAGCAGGACCTGGCGCATGTCGAGTGGGCACCGCGCGTCAACATCTCGGCCAAGACCGGCTGGCACAAGGACCGTCTGGTTCCTGCCCTGGACCTTGCTCTCGAGAACTGGGACAAGCGAATTCCCACAGGACGCCTCAACGCGTTCCTGGGCGAGCTCGTGGCCGCACACCCGCACCCGGTGCGCGGCGGAAAGCAGCCGCGCATCCTGTACGGTACCCAGGCGTCCAGCCGCCCGCCGAAGTTTGTGCTGTTCACCACCGGGTTCCTGGACCCGGGTTACCGCCGCTTCATCACCCGCAGGCTCCGCGAGACTTTCGGTTTCGACGGCACGCCCATCGAGGTCAACATGCGCGTCCGCGAAAAGCGCGGCAAGAAGCGTTAACTTCGACACACCAGCCCCGTGGCACGGCGAAAATGTCACGGGCACCCTCCGGAATCGTGTAAGCTTTTGGAGGTGGTTCGGCCGGACTGCTGAGGCGAAAATCTTCGGATATCGCTCCAGCGGAGAACGGCAGGACTGACGGGCTGTAGCGCAGCTTGGTAGCGCACTTGACTGGGGGTCAAGGGGTCGCAGGTTCAAATCCTGTCAGCCCGACCAGCAACAACAGAAACGCCCCGGAGACTATCTCCGGGGCGTTTCTGCGTTCCCGGAATGTCATCTCAATGGTTCTGCGGACAGATCTTGTCCGCGTTCGAAGACGGCTACATGGCCCTGCCGTCACGGGGAGGCTACTTGAGGAAGCGGGAGGTCCGGCGGTCCGCCAGGATCTTCCCGCTGGCCTGGCACGTGGGGCAATACTGCAGCGCTGTGTCGGCAAAGGAAACCTCGCGGACCGTGTCGCCGCAAACAGGGCAGGGCTCGCCGGTGCGGCCATGTACCCTCATGCGGCTCCGCTTGGAGTCCTTGAGTTCGCTGGGCGCCTTACCCGACGCCTCCGTTGCGGCACGCCCCAGAACGCTGCGGATTGACTCGTAAAGGGTCCGGACGGCACCCGGGTCCAGGGATTTGGCGACGGCGAAGGGGGATATCCGGGCGGCATGAAGGATCTCGTCGCTGTACGCGTTCCCGATACCCGCGATGGAGCTCTGACTTCGCAGCAGCCCCTTGACCTGTTGCCGACTCCCAGCAAGAATCCCGGCCAGCGTCGCCGCATCGAAATGGGGGCTGAGCGGATCGGGTCCAAGGGCTGCTAGACCCGGAACGTCCAGGGGATCACGCACGACATAGACGGCCAGGCTCTTCTTTGTTCCCGCTTCGGTCAGGTCCACTCCGACGTGTGTGCTGGAGCCGTCCCTGGTGAACTCAAGCCGTGCGGCGATGTTGCTTTGTCCCAGCTTAAGTTGGATTGAGGAAGGTGATTCCGTGTAGCGGAGCCATCCCGCCCTGGCGAGATGAAAGACGAACCACACACCGTCGGCATCAAGGCAGATGAACTTCCCGAATCGTTCCACGCCGGCTATTTTCCGGCCCTCCAGCACGGAGTAGGGCGGGTCTGCGGTTTTGAGTACCGCGAAAGAGGCGATCTGGACTTTCGTCAGGACGGCTCCGCCCAGGTGAGTCCTCAGGAAGGAGCACAGCGCCGCCACCTCGGGAAGTTCCGGCATGCGCTACCTCGTGTCGGCTCTGCCGTCGAGGTCCGGTTTCCCGTCAAAGAGATCGGCGGCGCGCGTCTTGGCGTCGTCCAGAAACGCGGCAGCACCCGACGTCGGACGGCCGGCGGCGGTGCGTTCGGCGCCGCGGGCTTCTTTTTCAATGTTGTTGGCTGCCTTCAATCGCTCGGCTTCCGCCTGCCAGAAGGCCTTCATTTGTCTGCCGCGGCCGCGCCAAACGGTCCAAAGAATGAAGTCAGCAGGTTGGGCGTGGCCAGGGCCACTGCCAACAGCACGTAAAACATGCCCATCAGGACCCCGGCGCCCCAATTGCCTTTTTTCCTGGCCGGGACATGCGCATGTTCTGTCATGGCACCCATCATGCCAGAGTCCATCTCCCGGCCTGCGGGGATGTGCCTATACTTTCACCGGTGGCATGTTCCGCACGCCGCCGTTGACATTGGTGATTGACCCGATGAAAGGCCCCTGATGAGCAACATTCCCGCAGATCTCTCCTACACCGCCGAGCACGAATGGGTATCTTCGCCGAACGCCGATGGTGTGGTCCGCGTGGGCATTACTGACTTCGCGCAGGATGCGCTCGGTGATGTTGTGTACGCACAGATGCCCGAGGTCGGCACCGCCGTCACGGCAAATGATGTGGTGGGCGAGGTCGAATCCACCAAAAGCGTCAGCGACATCTATGCCCCTGTTACGGGAGAAATCGTTGCCCGCAATGAGGCACTGGACACCGATTCCGCGCTCATTAACACCGACCCCTACGGGAAGGGCTGGCTTCTGGAAGTCAAGCTCGCCGAGGCCGGAGCCGTAGACTCGTTGCTCAGTGCATCGGAATACGAACAGCAGGTAGGCTAAAGCTAACCGGTTCGTCCGGCTGGCCATTTTGATCAATGGCCGGCACTCGGACCGTGAACCGGATCTGCCAGGCTTTTCCGGACGGTATGCGTTGATTTCAGGCAGGATATCTGCAACGGAAGAGGAGGAATCCATGGTTGGCCACGAACAGAACCACGCCAATGGCGAATACGGCAAGGGTGAAGTCCAGGCTTCGGAGACAACCTCGATCAACCTCACTCCTGTTAATGACGAGCCATCAATAGCGCCCAAACTGTCTCGGGAGGAGCGCTCGGCTGTGGCGGCGCTGCCTTCGGGCTCAGCACTGCTCGTTGCTCACAGCGGGCCGAACTCAGGCGCCAGATTCCTGCTTGACTCCGATATCACCACCGCCGGACGCCACCCAGACGCCGAGATCTTCCTCGACGACGTCACTGTTTCCCGCCGCCACGTCGAATTCCGGCGCACGCCAAAGAGCTTTGAAGTGGTGGACACAGGAAGCCTCAACGGCACCTACGTCAATCACGACCGCGTGGACAGCGTTGAGCTCAGGTCCGGAAACGAAGTCCAGATCGGCAAATTCCGCCTCACCTTCTACTTGAGCCCTGCCCGCGCAGCAGGCCCTGCCTGATCCCGGGGCAGCTGCCCGTGGCAATGGCACAACCGGAACGCCGTGGACCCCAGGTCCTGAACATCGGGGAAGTACTGGCTCAGCTGAGCGATGACTTTCCGGGTATGACGGCGTCGAAAATCAGGTTTCTAGAAGAAAAGGGCCTGATTAACCCCCGCCGCACCCCTGCCGGCTACCGGCAGTACTCAGACAGTGACGTTGAGCGCCTCCGGTTCGTCCTGGCACTTCAGCGCGACCAGTACCTGCCGCTGAAGGTCATCAAGGAATATCTGGACGCGATCGACCGTGGAGAGCGCCCGGAGAACCTTCCTCCCGGAGTCACTGTCTCACCGCGCATCGTCTCGGACGAGCTCGCTGCCGAGTTGCAGAACCGGGCGCGCAAGCTCAGCGAAGAGCAACTGCGAACGGAGTCAGGGGCGAGCGTTCCGCTGCTGCAGTCCCTCCTGAGCTTCGGCCTGATCGGCCACGTCAACGGCAAGTTCGATGAACACTCCCTGCAGGTGGCGCGCGCCTGCGTCCAGCTGGAGAGCCATGGCCTGGAACCCCGGCATCTCCGGCCTTTCCAAGCCGCCGCGGAACGCGAGTTCGGCCTCGTGGAGCGCGCTGTGGCCACTCTGACTTCGAGGAAGGACGCTGCCTCCCAGGCGCGCGCTGCAGAGGCCGCCCGTGAGATCAGCGATCTCTGTCTGACCCTGCACCGTGCACTGGTCCAGGACCGTATTTCACGCATGGACATCTGATGATCGAAGTCGAGATCGTGGGTGTCCGCATCGAACTGCCGTCCAACCAGCCCCTGGTATTGCTGCGCGAGATCCACGGCGAACGCCACGTACCCATCTGGATCGGAACGCCGGAAGCCAGCGCTATTGCCCTGGCCCAACAGGGCGTGGTCCCGCCACGGCCAATGACCCACGATCTAATGGTGGACGTGGTGGAGTCGCTGGGCCATTCCATTGTCAGCGTGAACATTGTGGCAGTGGAAGACAACATTTTTTACGGCCAGCTGCAGTTCGAAAACGGCGTCACGGTCAGTTCCCGGGCGTCCGATGCCCTGGCAGTCGCTTTGCGGGCCAAGTGCCGCATCTGGTGCGCGGATTCCGTGATGGATGAGGCGGGCGTCAGAATCACTGAACACGACGACGGTGAGGAAACCGAGCCTGGTCCCACGGTGGACGAAGAGGGCGAACTCCGGCGGTTCCGCGAGTTCCTGGACGACGTTGAGCCGGAGGATTTCGACGGCTGAGGTCACATTAAGGTTAAACTTGAGGCTGAAAGATTCGACACGCCCCTTGAATAGCCCGAACGTCTTTGACCTTGGGCCGCCGCAGGCCTAACGTCGAAGGTACCAAGTTCCCATTGCATACGACAGCCGCGCCAGTCACACTGAAGAGTGCAACCCCGGCCAAATTACATGGATGAATTTCATGCCTGTGATTGCTGTTGCTGCAACTTCCTCAGGGGAGCTTATGACAAGGAGGATCCACGTGAGTCCGAAAGGCGAAGCAGGCGAGTTGAAGCATCCCTCGACGGCCGGTGTTGCTGTGCCCGCGAGCGGCGCCCAGGGCCTTCTCTTCACAGAGGATCTTCCGGTTCTTGATGAGGACGCGGGATACCGTGGTCCCACCGCCTGCAAGGCAGCCGGCATTACCTACCGTCAACTGGACTACTGGGCACGGACCGGCCTGGTGGAGCCCGCAGTGCGCGGTGCCGCGGGTTCCGGTTCACAGCGTCTCTATGGATTCCGGGACATCCTGGTGCTTAAGGTCGTCAAGCGGCTGCTGGACACCGGCGTTTCCCTTCAGCAGATCCGCTCGGCCGTGGAACACCTTCGGGAGCGCGGTGTGGAGGATCTGGCCCAGATCACGCTGATGAGCGATGGCGCCAGCGTGTACGAATGCACCTCCGCCGATGAAGTCATTGACCTCGTCCAGGGTGGTCAGGGCGTGTTTGGCATTG
Source organism: Micrococcaceae bacterium Sec5.7 (assembly GCA_039636785.1). Classification (NCBI taxonomy): domain Bacteria; kingdom Bacillati; phylum Actinomycetota; class Actinomycetes; order Micrococcales; family Micrococcaceae; species Micrococcaceae bacterium Sec5.7. Next base: position 1,399,479 of record CP144169.1, read on the forward strand.
CTGTTGGCCGTGTGTGGCGTGAAGTTGAAGGCAGCCTGGCGTCGCTTCCCAGCGAACACGCAGTGGAGCAGTCGTTCCCGGACGATGAACTGAGCAAGAGGCGGTCTGCCCGTAAGATCGGCTAAGCACAGGTTTACAAGGCAAAGGCCGTCTTCCGTTCGGAAGGCGGCCTTTGCCTTGTCCGTTGGGGGAACGCGGCGCTCTAGCGCTGGCTTCGGCTGCGCATTCCGTTTCCTGCCGTCATGAGGTTGCCCAACAGAGTATCGAACAGGGCCGAGGCGTTCTTGGCGGAGTCGCCGGGCCAGTGATGCACTGAATGTGCAGCCCCTTGGATCTGCTGCCAGTTGGCCTGCTCCGGAATGTGAGGCGTCAGCAGGAGCTCGCCAAACATGGAATCCATTTCGGCCAGCCGGAAGGTGTGTTCGGAGGACCCGCTGCGTACCCGGTTTGCCACAATGCCTGCCGGCGACAGGTTGGGAGCGAATTCCTGCCGGAACAACTGGATCGCCCTCATGGTGCGCTCTGTGCCGGCCACCGAGAAGAGGCCTGGCTCGGCAACCAGGGTGACTTTGTCGCTCGCGGACCACGCCATCCGGGTCAGTCCATTGAGCGATGGCGGGCAATCGATCAGGACCAGCTGGTACTTGTCCGCACCGGCCAGCACTGCGGACAGACGGCGGAGATCGCGACGGCCCAGATCAGGGCGGTCATAGATTCCTGTATAGGCAGAGCCCACGGCCACGTCAAGCACCGCAGGGCGGTCGCCGCTGTGGTCCGCCCGCTCAACCCAACCGCTTTGCACAACGTTTTCCGCCAGGCGGGCCTTACGCGGGTTCTTGAGCATCCTGCCGATATCCAGCTGATCACGGGGCTGTACCCCCAGAGCTGTGCTTGCGTCCGCATGGGGATCTAGATCCACCACAAGCGTGGGGATGCCGGCGGCAAGGGCCGCAGACGCCAATCCGGTGGTGACGGATGTCTTGCCGACACCGCCTTTGAGGCTGCTGATGCTGACTACTTGCACTTGAAAAACCAATACCTAACGCCGGTTGCCGTGTTGGGGTAGTTTCGGTGCCGGCAGTGCCGGCACCGGGGGAGGGCTTCCACCACCCCAATCATCATCATATGTTGATGCGCCCTTGAAACCTGCCTTATCCGGCATGGGCATGGCACATCGGAGCAGAAGGTACGGACCGGAATCGTCAAGGCGGCGAAAGCGCAGGGGACATGACGGATAATGTAGTGATAGTGGCCACAGCGATTTGTGTTTCCACTCGCCCGTCTTGGACACTGTGACCACCTACAGACACACCCGCAATGATGCAGGAGAAGTATGTTTTCCAAGATTCTGGTGGCCAACCGCGGCGAAATCGCCATCCGCGCCTTCCGCGCCAGCTACGAGCTGGGCGCCAAGACCGTTGCTGTGTTCCCTAACGAGGACCGCAACTCAATCCACCGGCAGAAAGCGGATGAGGCGTATCTCATAGGCGAAGAGGGCCACCCGGTCCGCGCCTACCTGGATGTGGCCGAAGTCGTGCGCGTGGCCAAAGAGTCCGGCGCTGACGCCATCTACCCCGGCTACGGCTTCCTGTCTGAGAACCCGGATCTTGCGCGGGCCGCCAAGGCAGCAGGCATCACGTTCGTGGGCCCGCCGGCCGAAGTTCTTGAGCTTGCAGGCAACAAAGTTGCCGCACTTGAGGCAGCCCGCAAGGCTGGAGTTCCCGTGCTGAACTCGAGTGCGCCGTCCAAGGACGTGGACGAACTGATTGCCGCCGCGGACGTTATTGGTTTCCCCATTTTCGCCAAGGCCGTTGCCGGCGGTGGTGGCCGCGGCATGCGCCGCGTTGACACCCGCGAAGCACTTCCCGAGGCGCTGCAGGCTGCCATGCGCGAAGCCGACGCCGCTTTTGGCGATCCCACCATGTTTCTGGAGCAGGCGGTGCTGCGCCCCCGCCACATCGAGGTCCAGATCCTGGCGGACGCCGAGGGAAACGTCATCCACCTGTTTGAGCGCGACTGCTCCATCCAGCGCCGCCATCAGAAGGTCATTGAGATCGCCCCGGCCCCCAACCTTGACGAGGGGATCCGGCAGGCGCTGTACCGTGACGCCGTCAAATTCGCCAAGGCGCTGAACTATGTCAATGCCGGTACGGTCGAGTTCCTCGTGGACACCGTGGGTGAGCGCGCCGGGCAACACGTCTTCATCGAGATGAACCCCCGGATCCAGGTGGAGCACACGGTCACGGAAGAAGTCACGGACGTTGACCTTGTCCAGGCCCAGTTGCGGATTGCAGCCGGGGAATCGCTGGCGGACCTTGGCCTCTCGCAGGAAACAGTCCACCTTAAGGGTGCCGCCCTTCAGTGCCGCATCACCACCGAAGACCCCGCCAACGGTTTCCGCCCCGACGTCGGAAAGATCACCGGCTACCGTTCGGCCGGCGGCGCCGGCGTAAGGCTCGACGGCGGTACGGTCTACTCGGGTGCCGAAATCAGCCCACACTTTGACTCGCTGCTGGTGAAGCTGACCTGCCGCGGACGCGATTACCCGGCCGCCGTGGCCCGCGCGCGCCGGGCTCTCGCCGAGTTCCGGATCCGCGGTGTGTCCACCAACATTTCCTTCCTCCAGGCGGTCCTGGACGATGCGGACTTCATCGCCGGAAACGTTGCCACCTCATTCATCGACGAACGCCCCGAGCTGCTGAAGTCCCGTGTGTCTGCCGACCGCGGAACCAAGCTGCTGACCTGGCTCGCCGAAGTCACGGTAAACAAGCCCAACGGCGAACTTATGGTCCATTCCGATCCGGCCGCCAAGCTGCCGGCAACCGGTGAAGCGGAGCTCCTGCCCGGGTCGCGCCAGCGCCTCCAGGAAGTCGGTCCGGAAGCGTTCGCCAAGGCTCTTCGTCAGCAGACGGCCGTCGCCGTGACGGACACGACGTTCCGCGATGCCCACCAGTCGCTGCTGGCCACAAGGGTCCGCACCCGGGATCTGGTTGCCGCGGGCCCGGCGGTGTCTTCGCTGCTCCCTGAACTGTTCTCGGTCGAAGCCTGGGGTGGCGCCACGTATGACGTCGCTCTGCGCTTCCTCGGCGAAGATCCGTGGGACCGCCTTGCGGCCCTGCGGAAGGCCCTGCCCAACATCTGCCTCCAGATGCTGCTCCGTGGACGCAATACGGTGGGTTACACGCCATATCCGGAAGAAGTGACGGAGGCATTCGTCAACGAGGCCGCCGCCACCGGTATCGACATCTTCCGCATTTTCGATGCCCTCAACGATGTCAACCAGATGGCGCCTGCCATCCGCGCGGTCAGGGCCACCGGCACCGCCGTCGCCGAAGTTGCCCTCTGCTACACCGGCGACATGCTGGATCCGGACGAGAAGCTCTACACGCTTGATTACTATCTGGGCCTGGCCCAGAAGATCGTGGACGCCGGTGCGCATATTCTTGCCATCAAGGACATGGCCGGGCTGCTCCGCCCGGCGGCCGCTGCAAAGCTTGTGGCGGCGCTCCGTGAACGGTTTGATCTTCCGGTCCACCTGCACACCCATGACACGGCAGGCGGCCAGCTGGCCACGCTGCTCGCGGCCGTGGACGCCGGCGTGGATGCCGTGGACGTCGCTTCCGCGTCACTTGCCGGCACGACCAGTCAGCCGTCGGCTTCTGCACTTGTGGCGGCCCTGGCCCATACAGACCGTGATACCGGCCTCAGCCTGGCCAGCGTGAGCTCGCTCGAGCCGTACTGGGAAGCCGTGCGGCGCGTGTACGCGCCGTTCGAATCCGGGCTGCCGGGCCCCACGGGCCGGGTCTATCAGCACGAGATCCCCGGCGGCCAGCTCTCCAATCTCCGGCAGCAGGCCATGGCTCTTGGCCTGGGTGAACGGTTTGAGGCGATTGAGGACATGTACACGGCTGCGGACCGTATCCTGGGACGCCTTGTCAAGGTCACGCCGTCGTCCAAGGTTGTGGGTGATCTGGCCCTCCACCTCGTTGGCCTCAACGCCGATCCCGCGGATTTCAACGAGAACCCGCAGAACTACGACATCCCGGACTCTGTGATCGGCTTCCTGTCCGGTGAGCTCGGTGACCCGCCCGGAGGATGGCCGGAACCGTTCCGCACCAAGGCACTGCAGGGCCGCAGCATCAAGGTGCGCGACGCCGAGCTCAGCGCCGAGGACAGTGCAGCTCTCCAGGGTGATTCCAAGACCCGCCAGCAGACGCTGAACCGGCTGCTCTTTGAGGGACCCACCAGGGACTACCTCAAGAGCGTGGAATCGTATGGCAACCTTTCGGTCCTGGACACGAGGGACTACCTCTACGGACTTCAGCGCGGCGAAGAGCACGTCATCCAGCTGGAGAAAGGCGTCCGCCTGATCGCGTCGCTGGAAGCCGTATCCGAGCCGGATGAGAAAGGCATGCGTGCTGTGATGTGCACGCTGAACGGCCAGTCCCGTCCAGTGCTGGTACGTGACCGTTCGGTGGTCAGCAACGTGAAGGCTGCCGAAAAGGCCGACCCTGCCCAGCAGGGCCACGTGGCCGCGCCGTTTGCTGGTGCCGTCACCGTGACGGTCAAAGCCGGAGACACCGTCAGTGCGGGCGATACCGTCGCCACGATCGAGGCCATGAAAATGGAGGCATCGATCACGACGCCGGTAGCCGGCAGGGTTTCGCGGCTGGCCATTTCGGCTGTGGAACAGGTCCAGGGCGGCGATCTCCTGCTGGTGGTGGAGTAGGCAAGCGGGATGGATGCGGGCACAAAGCGTTAGGCTGGGTGCTGACTGAAGTCTGTGGGGACGGCGTTGGCCGTCCCCACAGCATTCAATACATCGAGCGGGAGCCATGACGCAGACGAATACGCCCAAGCCCGCGCCGCGGCCCGCCCGGAACCCCAAGGTGACGGCGCCGGAATCCAAAGAAGCCGCATCTGCAGTGCAGGGACCGGTGGAGGTCCCAGTTGAGGCTGCGGTTGGCTTACCGTCAGGTGAAATCAGCGTAGTCACGGTCTCCGATGCCCAGGACCGTACCTCCGCCGGGTCGCTTTCGGCGTTCACTGCGCTGTCAGCTCCGAAATCCGAGGCAGTCCCAATGCCGGCCGTGACAGCCGGTGTTTTTGAACCGGAAGGCGGCTGGAGCCCTCTTGGCGCTCCCGTTACCCGCGATGTTGAACCCGGAGACTTCAAGCCGCAGGACGATGCTGGCCCTGACGCCGGGACGGCCGGGCGAGAGTTCAGCGAACACCAATTGAGTGAACACTACTTCAGCGAACGTCGGGAGCGTGCCGAGGGCCCTGAACCTGCAGCTGCGCTCACCGCCGACCGCCTTCTGAGCAAGATGGCCGCGCCTCCTGCTGGCGGCTGGCGGCTGTGGCTGTTCCAGGCAACGTTTGGCTACGTCAACGTTGGTGACTCGGACAAAGTCCGGATCCAGCGGGCCATGGAACACCGGATCGCCCTGCGTCTGGGGGATCGGACCCGCTACGTGCCAGTCCTGTCCCGCAAGGGCGGTGTGGGAAAAACCACGGTGACCACCCTGCTGGGAATGGTCCTGGCGGATCTCCGTGAAGACCGTGTCATTGCCATGGATGCCAATCCTGACCGCGGTACTCTGTCTGACCGTTCACCGGGCCGTGCGGACTTCACCGCCCGCCAGCTCGTGAAGGACAGATTCACGGTCAACTCCTTCGCCCAGCTTTCCAACTACACAGCCCGCGATGGATCGCGCCTGGACATTCTGGCCTCGGATACCGATCCCATGGTGGCTCATGCGTTTGATGACTCCGACTACCGTGCGGTCACGGATATCCTGGGCCGCTACTACTCCATTGTGCTGACCGACTCCGGCACCGGAATGGTGCACTCGGTCATGAAGGGCACCCTGGAGAAGGCTGATTCAGTGGTGCTGGTCTCCGGCGGAAGCGTGGATGAAGCCCGGCTGGCTTCCGAGACATTGTCCTGGCTCGAGGCACACGGCCGCCAGGACCTGGTGGCGCGGGCCACCGTGGTCATCAACTTGGCGGCCGGTGAAGGGACGCTGGTAAACATCGATGAAATCGAGCAGCACTTTCTTTCCCGCGTCAAGAACGTTGTGCGGATTCCGCATGACCGTCACCTCGCTGAAGGATCGCGGATTGAACTCCGCCAGCTGAAGCCCGCCACCCGGACGGCTGCGGTGGAATTGGCGGCTCTGGTGGTGGACGAGCTGCAGCAGGGCTGACACTTGAACGAAAGAGGGTCCTTCCGGCGAACGCCGGAAGGACCCTCTTTCATCAGCCGAGACCAGTGCGGAACAACTCGGGGTGGTGCCTCAGCGCCGAGGCCTATTTGGGCCGGGGAGCGCTGTACAGTTCCTCAATAACGCCGTCAAAGTCCTTCATGACCTGTGCCCGCTTCACTTTCATGGACGGCGTCAGATGTCCCGAGGCCTCGGTGAAATCGGACGGTATGATCCGGAAGGACTTGATGGCTTCCGCCTTTGAAACAGACAAGTTGGCGTGGGTGATGAGTTCCTGGACAGCCGCCTTGATCACGGTGTGGTCTGTAGCCTCATTGAGGGAGGTGGTAGCCGGGAGCCCGTGGCGCTGCAGCCATCCCGGGAGTGCCTCTTCATCGAGGGTGACGAGGGCGCCGATGAACGGGCGGTTGTCGCCCACCACCAGCACCTGTGAAACCAGGGCATCGGCACGGATCTGGTCCTCCAGGAGCGCCGGAACCACGTTCTTGCCGCTGGCCGTGACAATGATTTCCTTCTTGCGGCCGGTGATTCTGAGGAAGCCCTTTTCGTCCAGCTGGCCGATGTCGCCGGTGCGGAACCAGCCGTCTGCAAACGCTTCAGTCGTGAGGTCATCGCGCCTGTAGTAGCCCCTCATAACGCAGACACCCTTGGCGAGGATCTCGCCGTCGTCTGCGATTTTCACAGAGTTGCCGGGGAGAGGGGCGCCCACAGAGCCGATCTTGATCAGCGAAGGCGTATTCACGGAGATGGGGGCGGTGGTCTCGGTCAGTCCGTAGCCTTCGAGGATCTGGAGGCCGATGCCCTGGAAGAAATGGCCCAGCCGTTCGCCCAGCGGTCCACCACCGGAAACTGCGTGCGCAACCTGGCCGCCCATCGCCGCGCGGAGCTTGCCGTACACAAGCTTGTCGAACAGTGCGTGCTTGAGCCTAAGGCCGAGGCCGATGTGGCCGTCCTGCCTGGCACGGGAGTACGCAATGGCAGTGTCTGCAGCCTTGTGGAAGATGGCTCCCTTGCCACCGTCCTCCGCCTTGGTCAATGCCGAATTGTACACCTTTTCAAACACCCGGGGTACGGCCAGGATGAAGGTTGGCTTGTAGCTCTGAAGATCCGGGAGCAGGTGCTTGATATCAGGGGTGTGCGCCACCTTGACACCGGCAGCGACCGCCAGCACAGAGATGAACCGTGCGAATACATGGGCCAGGGGCAGGAACATGATTGTCTTCGACTGCTCGTTGACGATCTTGGACAACGATGTTGCCAGCGCATTCTCGGAGAGTTCCACAAAGTTGCCGTGCGTGAGCTCGCATCCCTTGGGGCGGCCGGTGGTTCCCGAGGTATAGATGATGGTGGCGACGTCACTGAGGTTGGCTGTGTGGCGGCGGGCTTCCAGATCGCTGTCACTGACGCCTGCTCCGGCCGCACGGACAGTGTCAAGTCCGGTGCCTTCGAGCTGCCAAACGTGCTTGAGGGCGGTGAGTCCTTCCGAGGTGGCGGCCTGCCGGATGATGTCCTCGTGGTGTGCAGCCTCGCCGAACGCGGCAACCGCGCCTGAGTCGCCGAGATTCCACGCAACCTGGGTGGGCGACGACGTTTCATAGATGGGAACGGAGATTGCGCCCGCGAACCAGATTGCGAAGTCGATGAGGGCCCATTCGTAACGGGTCCGCGACATAATTCCAACACGGTCGCCGACGCCAACGCCACTTGCCATCAGGCCCTTCGCCAGGGCTGAGACGTCAGCCAGGAAATCCTTGGCTGGGACATCCTGCCATTGGCCCGCGGCGTCCAGACATGAAAATAGTGCGGGATTGGTTGGCTTGGCGGCCTGCCGCACCACCAGATCGGTGATGTTGGTTTCCGGGGGTACGTTCACCAGGGGCGGAACTCTGAATTCGCGCACGATAGCTCCTTTGATATCCATAGACCCGCACAGGGTTCCACATAACACTAGTACGCCTGATGCGGGGGTGTGCTGAATTTAACCTACTGGCGAGTAACTTTACTGTTAAGCACCGGAAATCCGCTAATTCCGGACACATCGACGGGCTCAACAGACTGCCACCTAGAATGGGGAATTATGGATTCCCCCCTGCTCAGTGACCAGCCCGCACCACGCCCCAGGGCTGCGGCATGGCGCCGCAGGATGCGTCAAATCCAGAACGGGGAGTCCAGCGGCCGGGGCTTCCGTGAACACCTCAGGCTCGGACGCAAAGGGCTGGCCATCGGCATCGACATCGGCGGAACCAAGGTGGCCGCAGGCGTGGTGGACTCCGATGGCAGGATTCTCAGTGAAGCTCGGCGGTCCACACCCGGAAGTGATCCGCGTGCCGTTGAACAGGTGATCGTGGAGCTCGTCGAAGAGCTTGGCCGCGGCCACCGGATCTGGTCCGTCGGCATCGGTGCCGCGGGCTGGATGGACCTCGACGGCGGCACTGTGCTTTTCAGCCCGCATCTGGCCTGGCGCAATGAACCTCTAAGGGACAACCTGCAACGACTCCTGCGGCGTCCGGTTCTCCTGACAAACGACGCCGACGCCGCTGGCTGGGCGGAGTGGCGATTCGGGGCGGGGCACGGGCAGGACCGGCTGGTCTGCATCACGCTCGGCACCGGCATCGGCGGGGCCATGGTGATGGACGGTCGCCTCGAGCGCGGTCGATTCGGGGTAGCCGGAGAATTCGGCCATCAGATCATCATGCCGGGCGGGCACCGTTGTGAATGCGGTAACCGCGGGTGCTGGGAACAGTACGCGTCCGGTAACGCCTTGGGCCGGGAAGCCAGGGTGCTGGCGTTGGCCAATTCACCGGTGGCCCAGGAACTGTTGAAGGCGGTAGACAGCCAGGCCGACCGCATTACCGGGGCCATTGTAACCGAGCTGGCGATCTCCGGGGATGCTGCTTCAAGGGAGCTGTTGGAGGAAGTAGGTGAGTGGCTGGGCCTGGGCCTGGCCAATCTGGCCGCGGCACTTGACCCCGGAATGTTCGTGATCGGCGGTGGATTGTGCTCGGCAGGGGAGCTGCTCGTGGAGCCGGCCCGCAAGGCGTTCGCCAGGAACCTGACCGGCCGCGGCTTCCGTCCCGCAGCCGGAATCGAGCTTGCCGCGCTGGGTCCGAATGCCGGGCTGATCGGGGCCGCAGACCTGTCGCGCGTCAGCAGCCGCATGCACGGCTGACCGGAAACTCAGCTGACCGCAGCCGGCGGAGTCTCAGACGCGGGCGCCGTCGTCGTTCTCGTCTTTCTCCTGCGGCAGCTTCATGATCAGGTAGACCACAGCCACCACAAAGGCTGCCACGATCCCCAGAATGGCCATCAGCGGTGCTGACCGCCAGAACATGGCCGACAGAAGCAAGGCTATGGGTCCGCCCACCGCACCCAGCCATGCAAGCATGGTCAACGGGTCGGTACCGGACAAACTGGGCGGCTCCTCCGGCACAAATCCACCGGCATCGTCGTCCACACCGTAGTCCCGCGGGCCCGGCAGGACTGGCGACGGATCGGCCGCCGCGGGCGTTGAAGCAGCTGCAGCCTGCCGCTCTGCCGCGGAAGGTTCAGTCGGGACAGACGCGGAGAGGCCCAGCGGATCGAAATCCCTGAACCGGGCGGCGCCCGCGCCGTCAGCCTCTGCCGGCTCCGCCGTTACCGCTGCCTCAGGCGTGTCTCCCGCCACGGCAGGATCGACGCCGGCATTACCCATGCCGGGGGTGTCGGCCTCAAGCCGGGCCACAAGATCCAGCCAGACAGCGTCGTCCTCGTTAGCGCTCTGATCGGGGGAACCCGAATCGGGCCTAGTCATCGGTGGAGACCTCCTGACCGGCCTGGCCGGCTTGGCTCGCGGAAGATTCGGTGGAACCGGCGAGAACTGTCCGGATGAAGTCTGCTGAGCCGCGGAAGATCTCTTCGGCGTCGTTGTCCAGAGTTGCCACGTGGTAGCTGTTCTCGAGCCGGCTCAGCTGAAGCGGGGCATGGGTCAGGCCGCGCCGCAACGCCACGATGCTCGAGTCCGAAACAACGTGGTCCACGGTGGAACGGAACACGCGGACCGGCGCGGTGATCCTGGGCAACAGCTTGAGGGTGTCCTTAAACATCTTGTTGAGTTCATGCGCGGCCGCGACGGGCGTCCGAGGATACCCGCCCTCGTCCATTCCGGGTTTGAGGATGTCATTGGCAATCGCCGGGGTGCTCTTGAGCACCAGTTTCAGGATGCCCGCAAGCGGGGCACGGGGATCGTCAATGACCAGGCCCGGGTTCACCAGAATTGTCCCCGCAACTGGACGGGTGGCAGCTATGCGCAGCGCCAGCGTCCCACCCATGGAAAGGCCGGCAGAGAATACGTAGTCACACTCTTCTTCGAGTTCGAGGTAGGCGGCGTCGAAGGCATCGTGCCACTGTTTCCAGCGTGTCTGCCCCAGTTCCTGCCAGGTGGTGCCGTGACCGGGAAGCAATGGCATCCGAACGGCGAAGCCGGCTTCAGTCAGGGAGGTTGCCCACGCACGGAGGCCGTGCGGACTGCCGGTGAAACCGTGCGAGAGTGCCACGCCCACACGCGGCCCCTGGCCGGTGAACGGGCTGTTGAAAGGGCTGTGATCCGGAAGTATGCTCATGATGACTCCGACGATACGTTGTGGTGTGCGTGCACCAGGAAGAACTGCGCGGACAGCCCAAAAATTTCAGGGGCATCCACATCCAGCGTGGCAACGTGCCCGCTGTTGGCCAGGTTGACCACCTCAAGTCCGTCCGATCCGAGTCGCTCTCTCATCATTGCCAACGATGATGGCGGCACCACCGCATCTGTCATCGATTTGAAGACCAGAACCGGTGCGCTGATACGGCGAAGGCCGTGGCCTGCCGCCCTGAACAGCTTTTTCAGTTGGTGGACTGACGCCAGCGGTGTGCGCGAATAGTCGCCGTCCCGGGTGGGTGCCGTCGTCGGGTTGTCCTCTTCGATGGGCACGGTGGTGCGCTGGAAGTACTTGAGGATGCCGATGATCCGGATTCGGCTGTCGTAAAAGCTCAGCCCCGGGTTCACCACCACAACGCCGGTGACCGGCCGTCGGGAGGCCGTGAGCAAGGCAATTGCGCCGCCCATCGACAGCCCGGCGACATAACACGCATCCGTCCGGGCAGCGAGTTCCAGATAGGCGGTTTCGAAGCTGCCGTGCCATTCGTGCCAGCTGGATCGGGCAAGCTGCTGCCAGTCGGTTCCGTGGCCGGGCAGCAGCGGCACCGAAACGGCAAAACCTTGTGCAGCCAGATACTCGGCCCAGGGCAGGACACTCAGCGGGCTGCCCGTAAAGCCGTGGCAGATGGCAATGCCGGTCCTTGCGTTGGGGCCATGGCCCGGGTAGTTGAAAGCGGCAGGCGTCGTCGGGGTGCTGCTTTCTGTCATAAGTCCATCGTGTCACTGTTCGTGGCAAATCTCACTAGAGTAGGGTGGCAATGGAGTGCTGGCCGGGCCCGACGCTGTGCCGGCCGGCTACCTTCCGGAGGGGTAAGTCACGTGTTTTACTGGGTCATGAAAAGGATCTTCCTGGGTCCGGCACTCCGGCTGCTTTTCCGGCCGTGGGTCAAGGGGCTGGACAATGTTCCGGCCGAGGGCGCGGCAATTATTGCCTCCAACCACCTTTCCTTCTCCGACTCGATTTTCATGCCCCTTATGGTGCCGCGGCCAGTCATTTTTCTGGCGAAATCCGAGTACTTCACCGGCACAGGATTCAAGGGCCGACTCACCGCTCTTTTCTTCCGGCTAACCAACCAGTTGCCCATGGACCGCTCCGGCGGTGCCGCATCTGCCGCCTCCCTCAACGCGGGAATGGATGTGCTGACGCACGGTGGCCTGCTGGGCATTTACCCTGAGGGAACCCGCAGCCCCGATGCGCGGCTCTACCGGGGAAAAGTCGGCGTCGCCAAGCTGGCGCTCCAGGCGGGCGTTCCGGTAATACCGGTGGCCATGATCGGAACGGACAAGGTCCAGCCGATCGGGAAACGGATGCCCAACATCCGGCGGATCGGGATGATCTTCGGCGAGCCGCTGGATTTCAGTAGATATCAGGGGTTGGAAGAGGACCGTCTGATCCAGCGGTCGGTTGCGGACGAGATCATGTATGAGCTTATGCGCCTCTCCGGTCAGGAGTACGTTGACGAATACGCTGCAGTGGTGAAGCTGCAGCTGGCAGGGAAGGCCGCGGCGAAAGCAGCCGGACCTGATGGGTCAGCCGCAGCGGCCCCCGGGACCGGACCAAATGCCGGACCGGATGCCACGCCGGCGTCCGAGACGGCGCCGGAAGCTGGTCCGGAGACCAGGCCCGCGACCGGCAGCGGGCCTGAGGGACTGAACGGCGACGGGACCTCCCGCACCGCATGAGTGTGACGGCGCTCCCATGCCTAATGACGGTTCCGGTGTTCTGATCCCGGGTCCGGCAACTAGTCTTAGAGGGTGACTGAGCTATCTGCGAAACCTGCCTCTCCATTGACCAGCACCGCGCAGAGCGGTGCCGCCGATTATCCCGGACTGGACACCTGGCGCGATCTGCCGGTTTCCCAACAGCCCAGCTGGCAGGACAAGGACGTCTTCGGCGCATCTGTCAAGGAACTCTCCGTTCTCCCGCCGCTGGTATTCGCCGGTGAAGTGGACATCCTCCGGGAACGGCTGGCAGCAGCCGCGCAGGGCAAGGCATTCCTCCTTCAGGGTGGCGACTGCGCCGAAACCTTCGATGCCGCAACAGCGGACAAGATCAGCGCCAGGGTCAAGACCATCCTCCAGATGGCGGTGGTGCTCACCTATGGTGCTGCCCTTCCCGTGATCAAGATGGGCCGTATGGCAGGCCAGTTCGCCAAGCCCCGCTCCTCCAACGACGAAACCCGCGACGGCGTGACGCTTCCGGCGTACCGCGGCGACATCGTCAACGGCTACGACTTCACCCCCGAGTCCCGCGGCCACGATGCCGGCAGGATGCTCAAGGCCTACCACACCTCCGCCTCCACCCTGAATCTGATCCGGGCCTTCACGCAGGGCGGCTTCGCCGATCTGCGGCTGGTGCACCACTGGAACAAGGGCTTCACCGAGAACCCGGCACACGCACGCTACGAGTCATTGGCCAGGGACATCGACCGCGCCATCAAGTTCATGGCTTCCTGCGGTGCCGACTTCGAGGCGCTCAAGCGGGTGGAATTCTTCGCCAGCCACGAGGCACTGCTCCTGGACTATGAGCGCGCCCTGACCCGCATTGATTCGCGTACAGGGTTCCCGTACGACACCTCTGCCCACTTCCTTTGGATCGGAGAACGGACGCGCGAGCTGGACCACGCCCACGTTGACTTCCTTTCCCGGGTCCGCAATCCGATCGGCGTCAAGCTCGGGCCTTCCACTTCTGGCGACGATGCCCTGCGGCTCATTGACAAGCTGGATCCGGACCGTGAACCGGGCAGGCTCACGTTCATCACACGCATGGGTGCCGGAAACATCCGTGAGAAGCTTCCCGCCCTTGTGGAGAAGGTCACGGCCTCGGGTGCCCGGGTTCTTTGGGTCACCGATCCCATGCACGGCAACACTGTCACCTCGCCCAACGGGTATAAAACCCGCAACTTCGACGACGTCATCGACGAGGTGCGAGGGTTCTTCGAAGTCCACCACGCCCTCGGAACCATCCCGGGCGGCCTGCATGTCGAGATGACGGGCGACGACGTCGCCGAGTGCCTGGGCGGAGCCGACCCCGTCGATCAGGAAGCCTTCCTGGACCGCTACGAATCCGTCTGCGATCCCCGGCTCAACCACATGCAGTCCCTCGAGATGGCGTTCCTGGTCGCTGGAGCACTTTCCAAAAACTGAGCACGCACCAACTGGGTAGCAGCACACGCTGGTCAGCGGCCGCGAAGCGTCATGTGCTGCTACCCAGTTGGGTTTAGACCACAGTCAGGGTGATGACTGATCCCTCGGGCACCTCGGTGTCCACGGGATCCTGATCCCGGACTGTGCCGAAGAATCCACCCAGAATGTTATCGACCCTCACTTCGAAGCCGAGCTTTTCCAGTTCCTTGCGTGCATCATTGGCCTGCTTGCCGATGAAGCTGGGAACCCGGACCAACTTGGGGCCCTTGGATACGGTGAGTGTCACCGACGCACCCCTGGTGAGTGTCCCGGTAGAGGGTGTCTGGCTCACCACGGCGCCCTGGGGGATCTTCTTGTCGTTGACGGGTTCCGGTGCGATGACCGCCTTGAGGCCCTTCGCTTCAATTGCCTTCACCGCGTCATCCTGGGCCTGTCCACGGACGTCCGGCACCGGAATGGGCTGGGGCCCCTTGGAGACGGCCAAGCTGACCGGCGTGCCGTGCCTGGAGGGGGTTCCAGCAGCTGGATTCTGGGCGAGGACAGTGCCTGCGGCGGCGGACTCATCAAACTTTTCCGTGATCGGCCCCAGCGTCATTTCGGCGCCACCGAGGGCAGACTTGGCCTCATCCAGGGATTTCCCGGTCAGTTTAGGCAACGGGAACAACTGTGGCCCCTTGGACACAAACAGTGACACCTGCTGGAACTTACGGATCTCGGTTCCTGCATCAGGTTCGGATCCCACCACGAGTCCTGCCACGACGTCGTCGTCAAAAACATCCTTGGTGCTGGACTGGAAACCGGCCGTGCGCAGGAGCTGTTGCGCTTCGGCCACGGTTTTGTTTGCCACCGGCGGGACTGTGCCCGGTGAACCGGGACCCATCCCGAAGAACCAGCCTGCGCCTGTCGCCAGCAGGGCGGCAATGATCAGGATTATGACCCACAGGACACCCCGGCGGCGGGAGTTGCCTTCGCGAAGGGTACGCACCGGAGTTGCGGCTGCTTTGGACCGCGCCTTCTGGTCCTCGCGGTCCAGCTTTCGCCGTGTCCTTTTGCTGACAGGGGCCGGTGGCTCCCCGTAGGCGGCGCCCCCGGACGGCCCCTGGTATTGATTTCGTCCAGCGTGCTGATTCTGGCCGGGCAAGGAGGGCTGGGGAATCACCGTGGTGGGGTTGCTGGTGTGCGAAATGATTTCAGTCGGCCGTTGCACCGGAGAGAGCACTTCGGTGTACTGGTGCTCCGGGGGGCGTGCGGGCGCGTGGGTCGCGCTGGTCCGGGGCGGGTGTCCCGGGACAGCGTCAGGTGCGGCGGCCAAAGCTGCCGGGGGCTGCAGGTCCAGCTCCGCGTCGGTGAGGTGGGTGCGGATGTGCCGCAGCTCGGACAGGAGAGCGTTGCCGTCCACCGGACGGTTCTCGGGATCATTCGCCGTGCACCACTGGATCAGTTCATCCAGTTCATCAGCAAGTCCGGGAACCTGAATCGACGGCGCCGCGACAGCGGAGTTAACGTGCTGGTAGGCCACCTGGATGGGGACCTCGCCGTCGAACGGCTGTTTTCCGGTGATCATCTCGTAGAGCATGATCCCGGCCGAGTATATGTCGCTGCGGGCGTCAGCCTGCTTGCCGAGGACCAGCTCGGGGGAGAGGTAGGCAACGGTGCCGATGAGTGCGCCGGTGCTGGTGGAAGTAGTGACGGCCCGCGCAAGGCCGAAGTCGCCGATCTTTATCCGGCCGTCATCGGCAATAAGGACGTTCTCCGGCTTGACGTCACGGTGGATCAGGCCGGCGGCGTGCGCTGCTCCGAGTCCTTCGACCACCGGATCAATTAAGGCGAGTGCCAGTCGTGGCGACAACGCGCCCTTGGCATTAATGACGTCGCGGAGGGTGTGTCCTTTGATGTACTCCATGACCAGATAGGCGGTCTGGCCGTCGTTTCCCTGGTCGAGTACCCCCACAACATGCGCGTGCGACAGCTTCGCTGCCGCCTTGGCTTCACGCCCGAGCCGGTCCAGGAAATTACCGTCGTTGACCAGATGCGGGTGGAGGACCTTAAGGGCCACGTCCCGCTCCAGACGCTGGTCGGTTGCCAGATAGACAGTGGACATGCCGCCGCGCGCGAGCTTGGACAGAACGCGATAGCGGTTGTCCACCAGCGTTCCGACGAGATTGCCCTGCACGTGTTCCTGCACCCTACGATCCTAAGCGCTGCAAGGAAACGGGTCCGAATCGACATGCGATCCGGACCCGTATCGTTACTCTTGGCTGCTCAGCGCCGCAGCGGTGCCGATACCCGTAGAACTTAGCTGAAGTTCTTCTGGTGCGCCTTGATGGAGGCGACGTATTTCTTGGTGTCCTTGTACATGCCGTACTTGCTGACCGAGTACTGGCCCTGGTAGTAACCGGCAATCGCGTTGTCCAGATTCTTGCTGGTTGCGATCAGCTGACGGATGATGGCCACGCCGGCAGTGGCGTTGTCGTAGGGGTCGAGCAGGTTCAGCTGGCGGCCCACCAGATCCGAGGCCCACTGTCCCGAAGATGGGATGACCTGCATGGTGCCGATGGCGTTCGCCGGGGATACGGCCCGCTGGTCAAAACCGGATTCCTGGAGTGCGAAGGCCAGAGCCAGGGAAGGATTCACGCCCATGCGCCGGGCTGTATCGGTAACGATGGCCTTCATCTGCTCCCTGGACGGTACAGGCGATGCGTTGAGGAGGGCTTTATTCCGGTTTGCCGAGCTGACAACGGCGGACGGATAGGTGAACCCGAGGAATGAGCTGGGTATGAGGGGCGTGACGCTGGCGGCCGGCTGGACGGACGTCCCGGGGATCACCAGCTTGTTTCCCGGGTAGATGATGGTGCTTACGCTGATCCGGTTCGCGGACAGAATTGCCGAGAGATTGACACCGTGCCTGGCGGCGATCGCTGAAAGAGTGTCGCCCGACTTGATGGTGTAGGAGCCCGAGCTTGCCGGTGCCGCAGGCTTGACTGCAGGAGACGAAGACGCGGGCTTCACGGCTGACCCCGGTGCAGCAGCCCCTGTGCCGATCTTGATCTTTTGTCCCGGGTAAATGATTGAACCCATATTCAACCCGTTCGAGCTGAGTACTTGGGCGAGCCTGACTCCATGCCGTGCAGCGATGGCGCCAAGGGTGTCACCGGACTTGACCGTGTAGGTGCTTCCGCCGGACATGGCTGCGGCCGGAGCTGCTGCTGCGGGGGCCTTCGTCGCCGCCGGAGCCGATGCAGAGCCGGTGAGCTTGATCTTCTGTCCGGGGTAAATGATGGTGTTCGGCTTCAGATTGTTCAGCTTGAGCAGGGCATAGGTGTCCAGCCCGTACCGTCCAGCAACGCCGCTTATGGTATCGCCCCGGGCGATCGTGTAGGAGTTTGGTGTCCGCTGCGTCGGGCGGAACGCCGCCGGGAGAGCAGTGGAAACCGATGCGGCCGGGATGACTCCCGCCCTGGCCGCAGCGGCGTGAGCATGCATGGCGGCGGCAAGAGTTGCCGGAATCGCTGCGGGCCGTGATTCTGCGGCAGCGGGCTGGGCAAGCGCCAAAGACGACAGCACGACGGCGGGGAGTGCCGCCGTCGTCGCCGCGATCATGGGCAGGCTCGGCCTCTGGGGCTGCTTTTGCGAGCGGGACGTCGTCATGGGAAAGATCCTCTTCTCAGCGGCGAATGCTGTCGTTCAGGCCAATGTGACTATTGATACTAGTGTTACTCAAGTTATTGCTGTTACAAATGTGATCTATGTGAATCTCTCACGAAATTGCAATTAGCACAACAATTCCAGGACATACGGCAAACGCAGTTTTCTGGAGTGTCGTCAAGGGTGCGCACTGTTTCCCGGGTCCCGACTAGGCGCAATGGCGCCCGCCGTGGCAACCTTGATCCGTGAGTAATGTAGAAAGCCTTGTTGGCGAGTGGCTGCCCTTGCCTGATGTCGCGCAGTTGTTGGACGTTTCCATTACGAAAGTCCACGGCCTTATAGATGAGCGCGCACTTGCTGCCCTCCGGGTTGGCGAACGCCGTATCCGGTCGGTACCGGCCGCCTTTATCCAGGATGGTCACGTTGTGGACAGCCTCAAGGGAACCATTGTGGTTCTTGCTGATGCCGGTTATTCCGATGAAGAACTCATCGTGTGGCTCTTCACCGCCGACGAATCACTCCGCGGCCGGCCCGTTGATGCACTGCGCGAAGGCCGCAAGACGGAGATCCGCCGCCGGGCCCAATCACTGGCCTGGTAGCAAGCAGTCAGTGGCACGGCATGCCATCAGAGGCCGGGCACCACGCAGCAGTCGCCCTAGGATGCGCGGCTGACCGTGGCCTCGGCGAGTTTTCGCAGTGCTGTCTTGGGCAGTTCCTCCAGCGGGAGCTCTTCCAAGGCAGCGAAAGCTGCGGCACCAAACTCCTCGATCAGTACTTCGGTGGCCTGGAGCGCTCCGCAGTCAACAATGATCCTGCGGATCTCTGCCACCTCCGCGTCGCTCAGTTCCGGGCTGCCCAGTTTCGCATCGATGAATGCCGATTCCTCGGAGGTGGCCTGATCCAGGGCCAACGCCACCAGTACGGTTCTCTTGCCTTCGCGGAGGTCGTCTCCCGCGGGCTTTCCCGTGGTGACAGGGTCTCCGAACACTCCCAGGACGTCGTCCCGTAGCTGAAATGCCTCACCCAGCGGCAGGGCGAAGGCGGAATATCCCCGCAACAGCTCATCCGTGGCCCCCGCCAGCGCGCCGCCCAGCGCAAGTGGATGCTCCGTTGAGTACTTGGCAGATTTGAAACGGATAATCGACTGGGCCCGGCTCACTGCCCCTGCGCGGTCGCGGACCGGTCCTGCTACCTCTTCCAGGATGTCCAGATACTGCCCGGCCATCACCTCAGCGCGCATCAGGTTGAAAATCAGCCGGGCGCGGCTCCCCGAAGCCGCATGTTCGCCGATTTCCGTGAACGCTTCCTCGCTGAAGGACAGGCACAGGTCTCCCGTAAGGATTGCCGCGGCGTGCCCGAACCGCTCAGGGTCCAGGGCCCACCCCTGACTCTCGTGCAGCTGGCTGAAGCGGCGGTGGACACTGGGTCCTCCGCGGCGGGTGTCGGAACGGTCAATGATGTCGTCATGGATCAGCGCGGCTGCCTGGAAGAGTTCAAGCGCCGAACCCGCAGTCACAACGTCTTGCGCGGAGGCCGGGCCGCCGGCGCCTCGCCAGCCCCAGTAACACATGAGCGCGCGCAGACGTTTTCCACCGGTGACCAGGTTGGAGATGGAACCCATGATCGGTTCGATGTCCGGCGAGATGGTGGACATCACCGACTGCCGGGTTGTCAGGAAATCGGTGAGCTCACCGGCGACGGCGGCGACGAACGCCGTCTGTTCCAGGCGCAGCTGTTCGGCAACCGTCACTTGGCTGACTCAGCCGCCACGTTGGCACCAATGGTGAAAGTGGAGACTCCAGCAGTGTCCACGACGGCGATGTTGACGGTTTCGTTGTCCCCGCGTACAAAGTCCTTTGACGCCACTGCGCCCACCGTGTCTCCCGGGACTGCCTTGAATTTCTGGGCTTCGAGCGACTTTGTATAAAACGCGACGACGGCCGCGGGCTTTGCGGCGATGCTCGCCACCAAGGCGGCGGAAGCCGGCGAGGATGTCTTGTCGAAGCTGCTGGAGATCACGGTGGCGCCTGGCATCAGAAGCAGGAGCTTCTGGGGGAAACCGGAAACGAGGGCGCCGACGGTCGCCGATGTGCCTGGCGAAGCGGACGGGCTGGGCGGAGCCGTGGTGGAAGACTTGCCGGTTGTCGGTGATGACGAGGCTGAGCCCTGCGATGCCGCGGTTCCCGGAACCGCGGGAGTACACCCGGCTACGGCCACCAAGGCGCTGGCGGCAAGTAGGGCAAGGCCCGCAGGCTTAAGATTTCCAATGACCGTCACAGGGACTTTCCTCCTGGTGTTGATGCCGGATTCAGCCTCCAGTTTAGTCAGTCCCAGGGCATAGGATTGCAGGTGTGGGGCCGGACCGGAATGCAGAGCAACTCGAAGCACGTCTTCGGGAACTCCGTCGAAGCAGCATTATGCACGTGGACATGGACGCTTTTTTCGTTTTGGTTGAATTGCGCAGCCGCCCTGAACTTCGCGGAAAACCTGTCATTGTCGGATACCCCGCTGACCGGTCCGTAGTGCTCTCGGCATCCTACGAGGCTCGGGCATTGGGCATTAAGTCAGCCATGCCCATGGTGATTGCCGCCCGCATGTGTCCCACGGCGGTCATCATCGAACCACGGCACAAGGTGTACTACGAAGTGTCTGCCCAGCTCATGGGAATTTTTGAGTCGATCACGGATCTTGTGGAGCCGCTGAGCGTTGACGAGGCCTTCCTCGATGTCGGTGGAGCCATCAGAAGGCTCGGGCCGCCCCGTGAGATAGGGGAACTCATCCGGCAGCGGGTGACCCGGGAACTGGGGATCACAGCCTCGGTGGGTATCGCTGCCAGTAAGTTTGTGGCCAAGATCGCTTCCACCCGGTGCAAGCCTGACGGACTGCTGCTGATTGAACCCGAGCAGACTGTCCCGTACCTTCACAGTCTTCCGGTCAATGCGTTGTGGGGAGTGGGGGCCAAAACCGCCGAGGTCCTCGCCAGGATGGGAATCCGGACTGTGGCGGACGTAGCTGCCACGCCGGTGTCCTCGCTGAAGAAAGTCCTGGGCGCCACCGGCGAACAGGTATACCGGCTCTCGTGGGGGATTGATCCACGCGCGGTGACACCGATCAGGCTTGAGAAGAGCATAGGTGCGGAGGAAACCTTCGCCGTGGACACTGCTGACGATTCCCTCCTGCACAGGGAACTCCTGCGTCTGTCCCACAGGACGGCAGAGCGGCTGCGCAGCTCAGGAATGGTTGCCAGGACCGTCGCATTGAAACTGCGGTATGCAGACTTCTCCACTGTGACGCGGAGCCGGACCGTCCATACCCCCGTGGACAGCGCGCAGCTGATCTATGCCGTTGCCGTCCAGCTGCTCCAGTCGCTGGGGGACCGGAGCATGAGCGTCCGTCTGGTTGGTGTGCGCGCCGAGCAACTCGAAGATACCGCGCAAACGTCCCTGCAACTGAGCCTTGACCGGCGGGATGACAACTGGCGTGCCGCCGAGCAGGCGCTGGACAAGGTCGCCGAAAAGTTCGGAAACAGGTCCGTGGTCCCGGCCCGGTTGTTGGATCCGGGAAGCAATCCGCGTTAATTATCGTCAACTTCCCGGGTGTGGAGTGGCCGATGATACCGGGGATACGGCGGGCGTCTTTCAGAACAGCCCACAACAAACTATCCTTAGAGATACATAGATTTAGAACGTCTGGATAAATTGCCCCGCCAGCGTCCGTATGCTTGGTTTGCAGTCCCCCAATGCCGGGGGATTGGGAACCTCTAACGCCTGCGGATCGTTGTCGGAGCAGATGCACTGGCCGCGGCCAGTCAGGACGTTGGCCTACTTAAGGAGGTCGTGATGCCGCTCTCGGAGCACGAACAGAAGCTGCTCGAGCAATTGGAGAAGCAGCTGCACGAGGACGATCCGAAGTTCGCCAATTCAATGGGCTCGGATCCGGGACGCCCGTGGTCCACGCGCCATGTGGTGATTGGTGTATTAGGTACGTTGGCAGGCATCCTCGTCCTGCTGGTGGGTGTCACGATTCAGAACATTTTCGTGGGTGTCGCCGGCTTTGTCGTTATGGGGGCCGGCGTCTACTTCGCCACGATGCGCAGTTCGGCTGCCGGCAAGGCAAAGGCTGGCGGTAATTCAGGGAAGCCCGGTAAAGCCAGAAGCTCGTTCATGAACAGCCTCGAAGAGCGCTGGGATGAAAGGCGCCGCGGCGACTCCTGAATATGACCCCCTGAATTCTCCACTTCGCACCACCAGGTCCGTCCCGGGGCCGAATTGAAGACCCGCCACGGCGGGTCTTCCGCTTTTAACCCCGGGAATCCGCCAATTGACACCGGGGATGCGCGGCGCCGGGGGCCTCCGTTGTGCGGGTGCGGCCGACCGGCCGTAGGGCATCGAAATCCCTCCACTCTCCACCACCCCCGACTTCCCTTGATGTACAAGGGGAAAATTCATCCAAGCGGAGGATAAACATGCCGTGTTGCGTTGACTGTGGGGTGAAGTGGAGTAAAGTGGAGGATGTAAGAGGGTAGTGGCAGCACAGGGGACGTGCAGCTTCTGACGGCAGACGGGCGGTGGGCCAGTGTTCTTAGGAACACATTCACCGCGTCTGGACGAAAAGGGGCGCATCATCCTCCCAGCGAAGTTCCGTGAGGAACTTGCCAGCGGTCTGGTCCTGACAAGGGGCCAGGAGCGCTGCATCTACGTCTTCAGTGAGCAGGAATTCGCACGTGTTCACGAGCAAATGCGGGAGGCGCCCATTTCCTCCCGGCAGGCCCGTGACTACATCCGGGTCTTTCTCTCTGGAGCCTCTGACGAGGTACCTGACAAGCAGGGGCGCGTGACTATTCCAGCGGCGCTCCGGGAGTACGCAGGACTCGGCAGGGAACTGGCCGTCATTGGCGCCGGAACCCGCGCGGAGATCTGGGACGCCCAGGCCTGGAACGAGTACCTGGCCGAGAAGGAAACGTCCTTCTCGGAAACCGACGACGCCATTCCCGGGATTCTCTGAAGACCGGGCCGGCATCGGCGGATCGCGTTTCTTGAACGAGATCTCCAGCCGCCCATCTGAACGTTGACCTGGCTCACTTCCCCGGAGCCAGGCGGACACAAGGATAGGCGCGGATGGGGATCTGGCTCAAGAAACGAACCCCCAGGCAGATCGCAGGACGAGCCCACAGGAAGTACAGAAAGAAAGGACGTAGGCATGAATGACCAGGCAAAGCCGACGTCCGAACGCCATGTACCGGTTCTCAGGGACCGGTGCATCAATCTGTTGGCACCTGGATTTGAAGCTGCGCGCCTGAGGGGCGAAACGCCGGTAGCCATCGACGCCACCCTGGGAATGGGTGGACATGCCGAGGCCATGCTCCAGCGCTACCCGGATCTCCATCTGATCGGCATTGACCGCGATGAGGAGGCTCTGGCACTGGCCGGGGAGAGACTCGCGCCGTTTGCCTCACGCACCGATCTGGTTCATGCCGTCTACGACGAAATCCCTGACGTCCTCGAGGATCTTGGCATTTCCGAGGTGCACGGCATCCTGATGGATCTGGGCGTCTCCTCACTGCAGCTCGACGAACGGGAACGTGGCTTCGCCTACTCCTTCGATGCACCGCTGGACATGCGGATGGACACCAGCCGGGGACAGACAGCCGCGGACGTCGTCAACAACTACAGCGAAGACGAACTGGTCCGGATCATCCGCAAATGGGGCGAAGAGAAGTTCGCCGGCCGTATTGCAAACCGCATTGTGGCCGCACGCTCCGTCAAGCCGTTCGCCACGACGGGAGAACTCGTTGAGCAGATCCGTGGGGTTGTTCCTGCCGCCGCAGCCAAGTCCGGCGGACATCCTGCTAAGCGGACTTTCCAGGCACTCCGGATCGAGGTCAACGAGGAACTCGAGGTCCTGGAACGGGCCGTACCGGCGGCCGTTGCGGCCACCGCGCTGGGCGGACGCATTGTTGTTATGTCCTATCACTCCCTGGAAGACAAGATCGTTAAAGGCGTTTTCCAGGCGGGTTCCAAGTCCTCGGCGCCGCTCGGCTTCCCGGTGGAGCTGGAAGAACACAAGGCCGAACTCAAAACCCTGACCAAAGGCACCGAGGTGCCTACCGCCGTCGAGATCGCCGAGAATTCGCGCGCAGCCTCAGCCCGGTTGCGCGCCGTGGAACGCATCAGAGCCAGGAGGACCGCATGAGCATCGCTGCTGTCAAGAATTTCCCCCTCGTCTCGGGGAACAATGCCCGCGCTTTGCCTGCTGGCGCTTTGCCTGCGGGCGCTCCGGGCGCCGGCAGGAAGACACGGACGCCGCTTTCAGTGGTGCGATCCGCGCCGCGTAAGCGCCGCGCCCCGTTTGTGGTGCTGTGCTTCGCTCTGCTGGCAGTTGCCCTCATGGCTGTCCTGGTGCTCAATATTTCGGTCTCAACGTCCCAGTATGATCTGGTCAAGCTGAGGACCCAGCAGACCACCCTGACCAAGGAGAACCAAGACCTGACACAACAGGTGCAGAATTTCGAAGCTCCGCAGAATCTGGCCGCCAAGGCCTCGGACCTGGGAATGGTAGCTTCAACTGTCAAGGGTCAGATTGATCTGTCCACCCTCACCGTCAGCGGTAAGGCCACGCCGGCAGTCAAGGGCGCATCGGCCGGAGCAGTCATAGCGGCACCGGCAGTTTCCGGTCAGCTCAACGTGGTCCCGCCGGCAACCTCCAGTGATCCACCGGCCCGCCGCACGCCGGTCAGCGATGCCGATGCCCAGGCTCCCGCAGCTGCGTCACCGGCGCGGGCCCCCGTGGCAGCTCCTCCGGCCGTACCGGCCGTGGATCTTCACGGCGGTTCTGTCCCGGCTCCTGATCAAAAGGCGCCCGGACAGTAACTGACAGAACTGACCGGACGGACAGTCAGCAGGCCAAGCAGCAGGGGATTATCGTGGCGCAGAGGACCGGCAAGTCGCAGGGCACAGCGAAGTCGCAGAGCACCGCAAGCCCGATACCTGCCAAATCGGGTGCAGGCCCGGCCAAAGCCGGATCCGGAAAGGCCCCGAGCGCAACACGGAGGCTGCGGCTGGGTCTGGGCATCATGCTGGCGCTCTTACTGGTCGTCGGCGGAAAGCTTTTCCTCGTCCAAGGGCTGGACATCGGCGGTATGGCCGAGGCCGCATTGGACAATCGGAGCCGGGCCGTTGTGTTGCCGGCTGAGCGGGGCAGGATCCTTGATGCCAACGGAACCGTCCTGGCGAACAGCGTGATCCGCTACAACGTGGTTGTGGACCAGACCGTCAACACCAAAACCGACTCCTTCTGGCGTCTCGAGATGGTGAACGGCGAGGAACAACTGGTGGAGGTATCCCGTGACCAGGGCATTACCGAACTGGCCGCCGTACTGGGGATGGAAACCAAGGACGTGAAAGCTGCCGTCACAGGCGATCACCGCTACTACATTGTTTCCAAAGACCTTAAGCCCGATGTCGAAGACCGGGTCGCCAAGCTTCAGATTCCGGGAATTGTCTCCGAGGGCACCACCAAGCGTGTGTACCCCAACGGTTCAGTAGCGGGCGGCATAGTGGGTTTCCTGAAGGACGGCGTCACCGGCCAGGCCGGTCTTGAACAGACCCAGGATGACATCCTCAAGGGCACTGCCGGTAAACGACTTTTTGAAATCGGCGCTGACGGCCTTCGCATCCCGGTCGGTGTGGATCAGCTGACGCCTCCGGAGGACGGTAAGGACGTCAAGCTCACCATCAACTCCGATCTCCAGTACTTCGCACAGCAGGCCATCCAGAGCCAATCAGATAAACTTGGCGCGGAGTGGGGAGTGATCATCGTCGAAGACATCAAGACCGGCAACATCATCGCCATGGCCGACACCAATGCTCCGGATCCCAACGACCCCGGCCAGGTTGCTGCCCGGGACCGCGGCGTGCGTTCAGTCACAGCAGCCTATGAACCCGGTTCCGTGGAGAAGATGATCACGGCCTCCGCCCTGATCGAGGAAGGCAAGGCCGGCCCGCTGGACACCTTCACCATCCCGCCGTCGTATACGGTGGACGGCCAGACGTTCAATGATTCATTCGAACATGGCACCGAGCAGCGCACCCTGGCCGGAATTCTGGGCTGGTCCATGAACACCGGGACGGTGATGGCGGGGCAGCGGCTGTCGAAGGACCAGCGTCACGACTGGCTGCAGAAGTTCGGCATCGGTGAAGCACCTGACATCGGACTGCCCGCCGAAGCCTCCGGAATCCTGACACCCGCTGACCAGTGGGACGGCCGCCAGGAATATACGGTTCTGTTTGGTCAGGGTGTGTCCCAGTCGACCCTTCAGACCGTCCGGGCGTTCCAGACCGTTGCCAACAAAGGGGTAATGCTCCAGCCGCGCCTGATCGACAGCTACATCAACCCGGACGGCACCGCGGAGACGGTAGCCGCCAAGCCACCACGCCAGGTTGTCTCGGACGGGACAGCCACGCAAGTGCGGAACATTCTTGAGAGCGCGGTCACCGAGGGGCAGATCAAGGACGCCGCGATCGATGGTTACCGGGTGGGTGCCAAGACCGGAACCTCCGAATCTCCGTGCGATGACGGCAAATCCGGGTACTGCGGGTATACCGCTTCCATCGTGGGAATGGCGCCCATGGACGATCCGCGGTTTATTGTTGAAGTGGTCCTCCAGCGGCCCAAGGGCAGCATCTACGGAATCACCCAGGGCCCTGTGTTCCGCTCGGTCATGAGCCAGGTGCTGCGGACATACAATGTCCAGCCGTCCACCGGCGAACCGGCAAGGCTGCCGCAGTACGCCAAGTAGCACGTCCATCGAACACCGCCTGCACACGGGAGCACGCTCCTTGACGCAGGTCTTGATCCACTAGCACCATCGGAGACTCCCTTGTCAGAGAACAACGCGCATGGCACCGCCAACCCCACGGATGGGAAGGGCACCGCGCGCGGCTTCCGCCCCACCGCTGTTGCCTCCGTCCAGCTGGGCGCCATCGGTGAGGCGATCGGCGTCGTTGTTTCCGGGGCATCGAGCTCCGTGAGCGTCACTGGGATCTCGCTGAATTCGCGGGCGGTGGAGGCCGGTGACCTTTACGTTGCGCTGCCGGGCGCCACACGGCATGGGGCGGACTTTGTTCCGCAGGCAATCGCCGCCGGGGCAGTCGCCGTGGTGACAGACGACGCCGGTGCGCGGCTGCTGGCGCTGTCGGCCGACACTTCCGTTCCGGTACTGGTGGTGGACGGTCCCCGCGGGCTGATAGGCCGCATGTCGGCGCTGATCTACCGGAGCAGTCCGGACGACGGTTCCGCACCGGTGCTGTTCGGAGTCACGGGCACCAACGGCAAGACCACCACCACGTATTTCATCAACGCTGCACTGCGCGCCCTCGGCCAGAAGGCCGGGCTGATCGGCACCATCGAGATCCTGGCAGGCGGGGATCCGATTCCCAGCCGGCTGACGACGCCTGAGTCCACGGACGTCCACGCCCTGCTGGCACTGATGCGGGAGCGGGGCCTGGATGCCGCATCGATGGAAGTCTCCTCGCACGCCGTCTCCTTCCACCGTGTGGACGGAGTGGTATTCGATGTTGCGGGCTTCACCAACCTGACGCAGGACCACCTGGACCTCCACGGCACCATGGACGAATACTTCCGGACCAAGGCCGAACTCTTCACACGGGAACGTGCTCGGGCTGCTGTGGTGACCGTTGACGACGATTGGGGCCGGCAACTCGCTGCCACTGCCGGGATTCCCGTCACAACACTGGCCACGGCTATGCCTGGCGGTGCGGCGTCCGCAGTGCCGGCCGACTGGACAGTTGTGAACCCGGTGGCGCGGGGACTCGGTACGGAGTTCACGCTGGTGGGCCGCGACGGGGCGGAGCTGAAGGTGCACACAGGGCTGCCGGGCAGTTTCAACGTTGCCAACGCTGCCTTGGCCGCGGTTATGGTCCTCACCAGCGGTGTGGATCCGGAAACGCTCCAGGCCGCCTTGGACACTAACGATCCGTTCACTGTGGCAGTTCCAGGCCGCATGCAGCTGGTTTCCGCCCGGCCGGCGTCGGTGGTGGACTTTGCGCACAATCCGGACGCCCTGGCACGTGCCCTGGAAGCGGTGCGGTCCACTCATCCCGGCTCGAAGGTGATTGTGGTATTCGGGGCCACGGGCCAGCGGGATCAAAGTAAACGGCCTGCCATGGGCGCCATCGCAGCGAGACTCGCAGACGTCGTGATCGTCAGCGACGACGACCCCCACGACGAGGACGCCGCCGCTGTCCGCGCAGATGTCCTGGCAGGCGCCAACGAAGCAAAGGAATCGGCTCATCTGGACTGCCGGATACTGGAGACTTTTCCGCGCGATGCCGCCATCCGGCAGGCCGTGGAACTTGCGGGGCCCGAAGACACCATCCTGATTGCGGGACGAGGCCATGAAGTGTGGCAGGAGGTCAAGGGCGTCAACATTGCCCTGGACGACAGGGTTGAGCTCCGCAACGCCTTGACAGCACGGGGATTCACCGTTCTTGAAGACGACCGGATAGAGTCCTAGACCGAGATGATTGCATTTACTGCGGCGGAAATCGCCGAAATCACAAACGGCCGCCTGGCCGCCGAACCCGGGATCACTCCCGAATCGGTGGTTACGGATTCACGCCAGGCCCGGCCCGGTTCACTCTATGTAGCCAAGCCGGGAGAGCACGCTGACGGCCACAATTTTGTGGGCGCCGCCTTCGACCGTGGAGCCGTCCTGGCACTCGTGGAGCGCGATGTCGCCGATGACGCAGGCCGGGACTATCCCGCCGTCGTTGTCAAGGATGCCGTCCTGGCCATGGGCGCGCTGGCCGCGGAATCTGTCCGCAGGATCCGCGCACAGCGCGAGGCGTCAGGCGAAACGCTGACTGTCATCGGCATTACCGGCTCGGCGGGGAAAACCACCACCAAGGACCTGCTGGCCGGAATTCTGGCCCGGGAAGGCAACACCGTGGCCCCGCAAGGCTCCTACAACGGCGAGGTCGGCGTGCCGCTGACAGTGTTCCAGGCCGATCCTGACACGCGCTACCTGGTGATTGAGATGGGCGCCACCGGCATCGGGCACATCCGCTATCTTGCGGACATGGTTCGGCCGGAAATCGGCGTGGTGCTTGGCATAGGAACGGCCCACGCCGGCGAGTTTGGCGGCGTGGACAACATTGCCGTAGCCAAGGGGGAACTCATCGAGACGCTCCCGGCTTCCGGTACTGCTGTAATCAACCTTGACGACCCCCGCGTGGCGGCCATGAGGGGCCGTACCCCGGCCGCTGTGCTCGGGTATACGGCGCAGAACGCATCGGCCGGACAGCCCCAGGTGCAGGCTCTGGGGCTGGACACCAATGCCGCCGGTAACCCCGAATTTGAGCTGGTGCTCCCCGGCGTTGAACGCGGACTCCACGTCAGCAGCCAGCTGATCGGTGCACATCATGTGGGCAACCTGCTGGCGGCCGCGGGCGCAGCACATGCAGCTGGTGTTTCCGGGCAGAACATAGCTGCTTCACTCAGCTCTCAGGCCGCGGCCAGCCGCTGGCGCATGGAGCGGACTGAGCGGGCGGACGGTGTCACCATCATCAACGACGCGTACAACGCCAATCCCGAATCCATGCGCGCAGCCCTCCGGACCCTGGCAGATCTGGGACGCGGCCGCCGCACCTGGGCAGTCCTGGGCGCCATGCTCGAGCTGGGGCCGGATTCCATCCTCGAACACACGGCCGTAGGGACCCAGGTGGTCCGGCTGAACATCTCCCGGCTGGTGGTCGTCGGACGCGAAGCGCGTTCCCTCTACGTTTCCGCGATCCAGGAAGGATCCTGGGGTGATGAATGCAGTTTTACCGAGACAGCCGACGAAGCCTACGATCTGCTGCAGGCCGAACTCGAGCCGGGTGATCTGGTGCTCTTCAAGTCGTCCAACAGCGTTGGGCTCCGCCATCTGGGGGATCGGATAGCATTGCCTCCACAAGCCCGAGCAACTGCAAATGAAGGGAGCGAGCTGCTGTGATCGCACTTTTGGTCGGGGCTGGCCTGGCCCTGCTGTTTGCATCGGTGGGAACCCCGCTGTTTATCCGCTTGCTGGTCCGCAAGAGTTACGGCCAGTTCATCCGGGACGACGGCCCCACATCGCACCACACCAAACGCGGCACACCCACCATGGGCGGCACCGTAGTGGTGGGCGCGGTCCTGCTGAGCTACGGACTGACCCATCTCATCATGTGGCTCATGAATCCGCGCTCCGAGGGTCCCTCAGCCTCTGCCCTGATCCTGTTGATGCTGATGGTGGGCATGGGCCTGGTGGGTTTCCTGGATGACTTCATCAAGATTTCCCGGCAGCGGAGCCTTGGCCTGAATACCAAAGCCAAACTGATCCTCCAAGCTGCCGTGGGCATCATCTTTGCCGTCCTCGCCCTGAACTTTCCGGATGCGAACGGCGTCACTCCGGCATCCACGCACATCTCGCTTGTGCGTGATCTGCCCTGGCTGAACCTCGCCTTCGGCGGCACGGTCCTTGGAGCCATTCTCTTCGTACTCTGGTCCAACCTGATCGTCACGGCGGCAACCAACGGCGTGAACCTGACCGATGGCCTCGACGGACTCGCCGCAGGTGCATCGGTGATGGTTTTTGGTGCCTACACACTCATGGGTATCTGGCAGAGCAACCAGGCCTGTGGTTCCCCTCGGCAGGCAGGCAGCGGCTGCTACTCGGTGCGGGATCCCCTGGATCTCGCACTGCTGGCGGCAATCTTGAGTGCGGCCCTCGTTGGATTCCTCTGGTGGAATACCTCACCGGCGAAGATTTTCATGGGCGATACCGGCTCGCTGGCAATCGGCGGTGCAATTGCCGGCTTCGCCATCCTGTCCAGGACCGAACTGCTGCTTGGCATCATCGGCGGACTCTTCGTCCTCATCACACTCTCGGTCATCATCCAGGTGGGCTACTTCAAGGCCACCCGTGGCAAACGCTTCTTCATGATGGCTCCGCTGCAGCACCACTTCGAACTCAAGGGCTGGGCGGAAGTCACGGTGGTGGTACGGTTCTGGATTCTTGGCGGGCTGTTTGTCGCCGTGGGACTTGGCGTCTTCTACGCCGAATGGGTAGTTCTCCTGTGACCGATTCCAGCCGGCTTCAGGAACTCGTCAGCTGGGATTCCGACTGGCCAGGACTCCGCGTTGTGGTCACAGGCATCGGCGTTTCTGGTTTTGCTGCCGCAGACACCCTTATTGAGCTTGGTGCCCGGGTGGTTGTGGTGGACGCCGCCACCAGCGTCACGGCGCACGCGCAGGCCGACACCCTCCGGATTGTCGGGGCAGTGGAAGTCCTTCTGGGCGAGGACGCCGTTAAGTCCGTGCCGAAGATCGACGGCGCGAAACCTGACCTCATCGTGACGTCACCGGGCTGGCGCCCGGACCAGGCACTCCTGGCCGCAGCGGCGAGGGCACACATTCCGGTGTGGGGCGACGTCGAGCTCGCCTGGCGCCTGCGGGAACGCAAGGGCCACAAAACCGCCGACTGGCTGACGATTACCGGCACCAACGGGAAAACAACAACTGTGGGACTCACCGAATCAATGCTCCAGGCAGCCGGGCTGAAGGCAATTGCGGTCGGAAACGTGGGCACCCCTGTTCTGGATGCACTCCGGGATCCCGTGGACTACGACGTCTTCGCCGTTGAGCTCTCCAGCTTCCAGCTCCACTGGTCCGAATCTTTGTCCCCGGTGGCCAGCGTCTGCCTGAATGTTGCCGAAGACCATGTGGACTGGCACGGCTCATATACGTCCTATCTGGCTGACAAGGCCAAAGTCTATGAGGGTACGCAGAAGGCCTGCATCTTCAACGCTGAACAGATCGAGACCGAACGGATGGTGGAGAACGCAGACGTCGTTGACGGCTGCCGGGCGGTTGGCTTCACCACTGTCGCTCCTGCCATCAGCATGCTGGGCGTGGTGGAGGGACTGCTGGTGGACCGGGCCTTCATAGCGGAGCGCAAGGACAGCGCAGCCGAGCTGGCCTCCATGGCCGATCTCGGTGAATTGGCGCCGCGCCACATGGTCGCCAACGCGTTGGCGGCCGCCGCACTGGTAAGGGCCTACGGTGTGGACGTGTCCGCCGTGCGCAAAGGCATTCAGAATTACGTCCCGGGAAGCCACCGCATTCAGCCGGTCACCCGGCAGAACGGCGTCCTGTGGGTCAATGACTCCAAAGCCACCAACCCCCATGCTGCATCAGCTTCCCTGGCAGCTTTTGACAGCGTGATCTGGATTGCGGGTGGCCTCTCCAAGGGCGTCAGCTACGACGAACTCGTCCATGATCATGCCCGCCGGCTCAAAGCAGTTGTGCTGATCGGCAAGGACACAACCTCCCTGGCGGAGGCTCTCCAGCGACACGCACCGGATGTACCCGTGATCGCACAACCCGCGGGTGACACTGAAAATATGCAGACTGCCGGAACGGGCGGACCCATCGCAACCCCCTCGCCGGTATCGGGTGGGACGGTGATGGCCCAGGCCGTTGCGTCGGCGGCGCAGCTGGCCACTTCCGGTGACACTGTGCTGATGGCCCCGGCCGCTGCTTCCATGGATCAGTTCTCTTCCTACGCTCACCGTGGCGACGCCTTCATCGAAGCTGTCCTCGAGCTAGTGGAAGGGCAGGCTCAGACCGGCGAGGAGTAACAATGGTCAGCACGCCCACACGTCCGCCGTCTGCAAAGCCGCGCGACGCCAAAGCCATCCCCAAGGCACCTGCCGCGAGGCTCTCGGCGCCAGCCAGGGTGCGCGGCTGGTACCGCGGATTCTGGTCCGCTCTGGAAGGCACCGGAAAGTCCCGGAACGGTTCAACGTATTACCTGATTCTCGGCTCCACGCTTGCGCTGACCGCCATCGGCATCATGATGGTGCTGTCGGCGTCGAGCGTCGAAGCGATCGCGGCGGAGGAGTCGCCCTACACGGCGGCCCTGAAGCAAGGCATGTTCGCTGCCATCGGTGTCTTCATGATGTTCGTTTTGTCCCGGATCAATGTGGTGTGGCTCAAACGGCTGGCGTGGCTGGGAATAGGGATTGCCTTCGTGCTGCTCATTCTGGTGCAGCTGATCGGTACGAGCGTGAACGGCAATAAGAACTGGATTGAGATCGGGTCGTTCTTCACGCTCCAGCCATCCGAGGCGGCCAAGCTGGCGTTGGCGCTGTGGATGGCCACGGTGCTTACCAGAAAGGCAAAACTGCTGCATATGCTCCGGCATTCACTCATTCCGGTTTTGCCCGTGGCTGCAGGCATTATTGCCCTGGTGCTTGCCGGAAACGACCTCGGCACCGGAATGATCATCATGATGATTGTGGCCGCCGCCCTGTTTTTTGCCGGCATTCCGTTGTACCTGTTTGGTTTCGCGGCACTGGTTGCCGCAGCCGGTACTGCGGTCATGGCGATCGCCAGCCCCAACCGCATGTGCAGGATCACCTCCTGGTGGACCGGTGGTGCCTGCGGTGACGGAACTGACGTAAACTACCAGTCCACCAACGGACTCTACGGCCTCGCGTCCGGAGGCTGGTTCGGGGTGGGCCTGGGCCAGAGCCGGCAAAAGTACAGCTGGATACCGGAAGCGCACAACGACTTCATCTTCGCCATCATCGGCGAGGAACTCGGCCTGGTGGGCACCGTCGTCGTACTCATCCTCTTCGCCATCCTCGGTGCCGCGATCTACCGCGTGGTGGTGGCGCAGGAAGATATGTTCCACCGTGTCCTCGCCGGCACCATCATGGTCTGGCTGCTGGGCCAGGCAACCGTCAACATGGCCGTAGTCACGGGTCTGATGCCGGTGATCGGGGTGCCGTTGCCCTTCATCTCGTATGGCGGCTCAGCCCTCCTTATGTCGCTCTGTGCCATCGGCGTAGTGTTGTCGCTGGCCCGCGTCCAGATGGCTCCGAACATCCGTCCCAAGCGGATCCTGAGGGTTGGCGCCAGATCCTCACGAAGCACCGCCGGACGCACCACCCCCGTACGAAAGCGTAAGTAGCACTTGATGAAATCCGAATCCCTGTCCGTGGTGCTTGCCGGCGGCGGAACCGCCGGCCACATCAGCCCCATGCTGGCAATTGCGGCGGCAATCCGTGACGCACGTCCGGCGGCCCGTCTCCTTGCCGTGGGTACGCCCGCCGGCATGGAGACGCGGCTTGTGCCGGCAGCGGGACTGGAGCTCGCAACCATTGACCGCGTTCCTTTCCCGCGGAAACCGTCCATGGACCTGCTGCGGCTGCCCGGACGCCTTGCCGGGGCTGTCAGGCAGGCAGGCCGCATTCTGGACAGGGCGAACGCCGACGTACTGGTGGGCGTCGGCGGCTATGTGTCCACGCCCATGTACCTGGCCGCCTGGCGTCGGAGTATTCCCATTGTGATCCACGAGGCCAACGCGCGTCCCGGCCTGGCAAACCGCGTGGGAGCCAGGCTGAGCAAACACGTGGCCGTGGCGTTCGAAGGAACCCGGCTGCCCCGCGCGCAGCACATCGGGATGCCCATGCGTACGGAGATTTCGGGGCTGGACCGGCAGGTCGCCCAAGCGTCTGCGCGGGCGGCGCTGGGACTGGATCCGGACAAGCCGGTGCTGATTGTCACCGGCGGATCATCCGGTGCGCAGAGCATCAACCGAACAGTAGGGGCCTCCCTGGATGCGCTGGCCCGGGCAGGTGTCCAGACGCTTCACATTACGGGTCACGGTAAAGCCGTCCCGGCGTCCCACGGCGGAAATCTTGCGGCCGATGGATACCGTCAGCTCGAGTACGTGGACGGCATGGAAGTGGTCTATGCGGCCGCGGACTTGCTGCTGGCCCGTTCAGGGGCAGCCACCGTGTCCGAAGTAGCAGCCGTGGGCGTGCCTGCAGTTTTTGTCCCGTTGCCCATCGGCAACGGTGAGCAGGCGTTAAACGCCGCCGGGCTGGTGGCCGCCGGCGGTGCAAAGCTGGTTCTCGACAAGGACTTCACGCCGGACTGGGTCCGCCAAGTACTCATCCCTCTCATCACGGACCCCGGACGGCTTGCCGCAATGGCGGCGCATTCACAAAATCTCGGCATCAGAAATGCTGATCGGCGCATGGCCGATCTTGTCCTGAAAGCGGTATCCGAATGACCACGCCCAACATCCGGAGCCAGGCGTCCCTGGGCCGCGTCCATTTCATCGGGATCGGTGGCGTGGGGATGTCCGCTGTGGCGCGCATTTTGGTGGCCCGCGGCCTTCCTGTGAGCGGTTCGGATGCCAAGGATCTGCCGGTCATGGCAGATCTTGCGGCCGCAGGGGCAAGGATTGCCGTGGGCTACGCGGCAGCGAATCTCGGAGATGCCCAGACTGTGGTGGCCGGATCGGCGATCCGCGCCGACAACCCTGAAGTTGTAGCCGCCCGGGCCGCAGGGCTGCCTGTGCTCCACCGTTCCGAGGCCCTCGCCGCCACCATGGCAGACGATCAGGTGGTGACCGTGGCCGGGACCCACGGGAAGTCCACCACTACATCCATGATCACGGTGCTGCTGCAGGGCGCCGGGATGGACCCGTCCTTCGCGATCGGCGCCAACGTGCCTTCCCTGGGCGTGAACGCAGCCCACGGCAGATCCAAGGTGTTTGTTGCTGAGGCTGACGAATCGGACGGCTCCTTCCTGAACTACCGCCCGCAGATTGCGGTGGTCACCAACGTCGAGCCGGACCACCTGGATCACTATGGAACGGCCGAGGCCGTGTACGAAGCGTTTGATCGCTTCACGGCACTTTTGCCGTCCGACGGCGTTTTAGTCGCCTGTGCGGATGATGACGGAGCCCTTGCCCTGGCGCGGCGCACACAGGAGCGGGGTACCCGGGTAGTCCTCTACGGCACCTCGGATGACGCCGGGCTGAAATTGCACGACGGCGGACCCGGCGACGTCTGGCTTTCCACGCCCGCCGGGCGCTTTGCCCTGGAGCTGCAGGTGCCGGGGCGGCACAATGCACTGAATGCGGCCGCTGCCTTTGCGGTGGCCCTCGAGCTGGGTGTTGAACCGGCAGCAGCCGCCAAGGCCCTGGCTGACTTTTCCGGAGCGTCCAGGCGGTTCGAGCTCAAGGGCGAAGGCCGGGGAGTCCGGGTCTACGACGACTACGCCCACCACCCCACCGAGGTCCGGGCCGCGATGGCTGCTGCCCGTTCCGTTGCGGGCAACCATAAGGTCCACGTTCTGTTCCAACCGCATCTTTTCTCCAGGACCAGGGAGTTTGCGCAGGACTTCGCGGAAGCACTCAACTCGGCTGACACGGCCCTGGTTCTTGATATCTACCCGGCACGTGAGGATCCGATTCCGGGCGTCAGCAGCCAGCTGATTGCAGACCACCTAGGCTCCGGCGGGCGACTCGTCGAAGCCGGTGATGCCGCCGTCGCCGCCTTGGTGGCGGAAGCCGGACCCGGCGATATTGTGCTGACCGCCGGGGCCGGCGATGTGACCGCCTACGGGCCCCTGATTGTGGAGGCCCTTGGTGGCTAGTACACGTAAGCCGACGTACAAGTCCGCCGAGCGGGGCCGCGCTGTCAAAGGCGCTGCGGAACCGGGGCGGCACACGGGCGCGGACACTATCTCGGCTTCGAAGAGCGCCGGAGAAGCCAACCCTTCGCAAGAGGCGCGTTCCACCGCACCTGCGGCGCCCAACAATGTGGTGTCCTTCCCCAAGCCCCCGGGCCAGAGGGTCAAACGCAACATCATTCTTGCCGCCTGCGTTGTGGCGGCCGTGGTTGCCGGTCTGCTGGCTGCGGCGATCTATTCCCCGGTTCTTGCCGTCAGGACCGTGGAGGTGACCGGGACCAGGCTCCTGACCGCCAAGCAGGTCCAGGCGGTCCTCGAACCCCTGAAGGGCAAGCCGCTGCCCCAGATCAGCGACGACGACGTCAGCCGGCTGCTGAAACCTCTGGTCCAGGTCAAGTCTGTGACAACGCAGGCGCACCCGCCGGCCGTCCTCGTGGTGAAGGTCCAGGAGCGGGTTCCGGTCGCGCTGGTGAAACAGGGCGAAAAGATTCTGCTGGTTGATGTGGAAGGTGTGCAGCTCGG
The DNA here is from genome assembly GCA_039636785.1 of Micrococcaceae bacterium Sec5.7. Lineage (NCBI taxonomy): Bacteria > Bacillati > Actinomycetota > Actinomycetes > Micrococcales > Micrococcaceae > Micrococcaceae bacterium Sec5.7. The sequence goes on from CP144169.1 coordinate 1,436,226, forward strand.
CACCACTGCGGACCCTGCATCGGTGCCGCTGCCAATAATCGACGGCGGAGCAGGTGCCATTGGCAAGGAGCTGTTCCAGGCAACCACAGGAGTTCTCGGTGCGCTGCCCGCCGGGGTGCTGGCCAAGCTCTCCAACGCCTCTGCCAAGTCCGTTGATGCCGTGGAGCTCAGGCTTGTGGACGGGCAGACGATTGTGTGGGGCAACGCGGGGGAGAAGGAGCTGAAGGCCAAGGTACTTGAAGCACTTCTGAAAGCGCCGGAAGATCCGACGAATCCGGTGAGCGTCTATGACGTCAGTGTCCCGAGACACCCTGTTACGCGCTGAATCACCTCATTTCACGGGTATTCCCGCGACACGCTGCGCCGGTTATTGAATGTCCGAACCATAGGAAATACCGTCACAGACATAAGCTAGTTGACATAACTATAACCTTCAACTCGAAGGTTAAGGTTCAAAGCTTCAAGCTCGACTCCATCAGTTTTCGCAATAGGACACGAACAAGGGACACGTAACGTGGCAGCTCCGCAGAATTACTTGGCCGTCATCAAGGTCGTCGGCATCGGCGGCGGTGGCGTGAACGCAGTCAACCGCATGATCGAGGTCGGTCTCCGCGGTGTCGAATTCATTGCCATCAACACCGATGCCCAGGCTTTGCTGATGAGCGACGCAGACGTCAAACTTGACGTCGGACGCGAACTGACCCGCGGGCTTGGCGCCGGTGCCAATCCGGAGGTGGGCAAGCAGGCCGCCGAGGATCACGCTGACGAGATCGAGGAAGTCATCCGTGGCGCTGACATGGTCTTCGTCACGGCCGGCGAAGGTGGCGGCACGGGTACAGGTGGCGCCCCCGTCGTGGCCAGGATCGCCCGTTCACTTGGCGCCCTGACCATCGGGGTGGTCACACGTCCCTTCACCTTCGAGGGCCGCCGCCGCGCAGGTTCGGCCGAAGCGGGCATCGATGCGCTGCGTGACGAAGTGGACACACTGATCGTTATTCCCAACGACCGGCTGCTGTCCATCAGCGACCGCAATGTCTCGGTGCTCGATGCATTCCGCTCCGCGGATCAGGTACTCCTGTCCGGTGTCCAGGGCATTACTGACCTCATCACCACACCCGGCCTCATCAACCTCGACTTCGCCGACGTCAAGTCCGTGATGCAGGGCGCAGGTTCGGCGCTTATGGGCATCGGCTCGGCGCGGGGTGAGGACCGCGCAGTCAAGGCTGCCGAGCTCGCCATTGCTTCGCCGCTGCTGGAAGCGTCCATCGACGGCGCGCACGGCGTATTGCTCTCTATCCAGGGCGGTTCAGATCTCGGCCTGTTCGAGATCAACGAGGCAGCCCGTCTGGTTCAGGAAGTGGCTCACCCGGAAGCCAACATCATCTTCGGAGCTGTCATTGACGACGCCCTGGGTGACGAGGCCCGCGTCACGGTCATCGCCGCCGGATTCGACGATGTGAAGGCCACATCGCCTTCCATGGACCAGTCGCTGCCCCAGGTTGCACCCCAGCGTCCCGCAGCACCCTCGGCTGCGCCCGCTCCGGCCCAGGCGCCGTCGTCCGGAAGCCATCAGGTTCGCGTCCAGCCCGTGCACGCAGGTGTAGGGGCAGCCGGTCTGAGCAACTGGGGCCAGCAGCGTCCGTCTGCCGTCCCTGCCGACTCAGGCTTCGACGTCGACCTTCCTTCTGTAGTGGAGCCGGATCTGTCCGGCAGCCACTCCGATGACCTGGATGTCCCTGACTTCCTGAAGTAGAGGTCCGATTGTTCCTTTGGCGTGCTGAAGTCCGGCCCGGCGTTTCGGTGGCATTCACCGACGCCGCGGCCGGAAATCTTGCCCTTCACGTGGGCGACAATCCCGCAAAAGTAATGCAGCGCCGGGAGCGACTGGAAGCCGAGGCCGGCATTTCGCCCGTCAAGTTCCGGTTCATGAACCAGGTTCACGGCAAACACGTTGCTCTTATCGGTGCTCCCGGTGAAGCTCCAACAGCGGATGCCATGGTGTCCGTTGGGCAGCCGCTCGCCGTCATGGTGGCCGATTGCATTCCGGTGGTCCTGCTGGGGCAATCCGAGTCCGGGAAGCCGGTTCTGGGTGTGGTGCACGCCGGACGCCCTGGCCTGGCCGCCGGCATTATCCCGGCTGCATTGGCCCGCATGCGTGCGGTCGGTGCCACGGACATCCGTGCATGGATCGGTCCGTCAATCTGCGGCACCTGCTATGAAGTGCCGGAAGGCATGCGGGCGGACGTGGCGGCAGGCGTGCCTTCCTGCTGGTCAACCACTTCATGGGGTACTCCCGCCCTGGATCTTCCGGCAGGGGCACGGAGCCAGCTCGAAGCAGGCGGCGTACTCATTGAATATTCGGGCCCCTGCACGCTCGAAAATGAAGAACTTTTTTCTTATCGCAGAAACCAACACACAGGACGGTTTGCGGGATTGGTATGGACTCATGAATGATCCCCGGCCTCAAGAGGACCAGCTTCGTGGGGCTCAGCTGCGTGAAAACCAATTGCGCGAAGTCCAGCTTAGGGACGGGCTCGCCGCGGTGCGGCTCCGTATCGCCGTGGCAGCTGCCGCCTCAGGACGGGACGGCGAACCGGAGTTGATAGTGGTTACCAAGTTCCACCCGGCCGGCGACGTCCGCCGGCTCGCTGCCCTGGGAATCACCGACGTCGGTGAAAACAGGGATCAGGAGGCCTCCGAGAAGTCGTTACAGCTTCAGGATCTTGGGCTTCGGTGGCACTTTATCGGCCAGCTGCAGAGCAAAAAGGCCAAATCCGTTGTTCGGTACGCTCACGCCGTCCACTCGGTGGATCGTCCGCAGCTGGTGACCGGTCTGGAGCGGGCGGTAGCCGCGGAACAGGAAAAGTCCGGCCGGTCTCCGCTGGCTTGTTTCATCCAGGTGAGTCTCGACGACGACGCCGGCAGTCATCGCGGGGGCGCCGCACCTTCCGATGTTCCCATTCTGGCAGAGCAGCTGGCATCCGCGGAAGGACTCACTTTGGCAGGGGTCATGGCGGTGGCGCCGCTGGGGGCGGAACCGGACGCAGCGTTCGAAAGACTGGCGGCCATATCTGCGCGGCTGACGGCGGAACATCCCGGGGCCACGGGCATTTCGGCGGGCATGAGCCAGGACCTCGAGGCCGCCATCAGGTTCGGTGCGACACACCTGAGAATTGGTTCGGATATTCTCGGTTGGCGTCCCGTGGTGGGGTAGCGTCGAAGTATTGGAAGTGAATGGCGGGGAATCCAATGCTGTCAAGTCAATTCGGCGGCCCGCTTACGGACACGATTAGGAGTCGACCATGGCCGGCGCTCTGCGCAAGACAATGATCTATCTTGGGCTCGCCGATGGCGATGAACACTATGAGTCTGAGCATCACACACCGCACAAGGATGAGGACCGTTCAATGGAGCATGACCGCGAGGAACGCCGCGCACCGGCCCCTGTCCGCGAGGTCACCCGTGAAGCGCCCTATGCCGCCGAAGAGGAATACCGCGCACCAGTGACACCCATTAAGCGTGCGGCGTCAAGCCGCGAAGAGACCACAGGCCTGCGTCAGATCACCACGATCCACCCGCGTTCCTACAACGACGCCAAACTCATCGGTGAGAGCTTCCGTGACGGTATTCCTGTCATCATGAACGTCACCGACATGGGTGAGGCCGATGCCAAGCGGCTTGTCGATTTTTCTGCGGGACTTGTGTTTGGACTGCGGGGCAGCATCGAACGGGTCACCAACAAGGTCTTCCTGCTGTCGCCGTCCTACATCGAAGTCATCGGCGATGACAAAAAGGTCAGCGAGACACAGGCCGCCTTTTTCAACCAGAGCTAGCCAAAGAGTTATCCGGATGCCAGGCAGGGACACCTGCCTGGCATCCGTGCTGAAATAGACATGAAACATCGACAGGACGCTGCGGCATCCGGAATGAGCATGGAGATATGAGTTAAGTCATGGGAATTGTTTTCGGACTTGTCTATATCGCCCTGTTGTTGTTTTTTGTGTCGCTCATCATCCGGCTTGTCTTCGACTGGGTCCAGATGTTTGCCAGGGACTGGAGGCCACGGGGTATGGCACTGGTGGCCGCGCACACTGTGTACTCCGTCACGGATCCGCCGCTTAAAGTCCTGCGGCGGCTCATTCCGCCGCTGCGGCTTGGCGGGATCACGCTGGATCTGGGCTTTTTGATATTGTTCATCGCCGTCAGCGTGGCTATGGCAATCGTCAGAAATTTCGCGTAATTTTCATTAGAGCTTGCAGCGCCTGAGCGGTTCCGGAAACGGAGCCGTTATCTGTGCCGTGAAGAAACTCCGGTTTGACACCACCGTGTTGAATTAGAGGAACAAGACCATATTTAGGTACCGTAGTTTTGACGGCCGGAAGGCCTACTGACTAACTAGACCAACGAGGTGACCAGATGGCTTTGACGCCAGAAGACGTTGTCAACAAGCGCTTTCAGCCGACCAAGTTCCGCGAAGGCTACGACCAGGACGAAGTAGATGACTTCCTGGACGAGATCGTCGTCGAACTGCGGCGCCTGAACCAGGAGAACGACGAACTTCGCAAGAAGCTCGCTGAAGGCGGCACCGGCTCGCCGGCCACGTCCGCAGCAGCCGCACCGGTGGTCGAAAAGGTCCCCGCACCCGCCAAGGTTGATAAAGACGACTCGCGGGCCAAGGCAGAAGCGGAAGCCAAAGCCGCGGACGCTGCGAAGAAGAAGCAGGCACCGCCGCTCGCTGCCGTTCCCTCCGCCGCACCGTCCGCCGCAGGCAGCAATGCCTCCGCGGAGTCCGCAGCAGGCCTTCTGGCAATGGCGCAGCAGATGCATGACCGCCACGTTGCGGACGGCCAGGCGCAGAAGGACAAAATCATTGCCGAGGCGCAGATCGAGGCAAGCAGCCTCGTCAACGATGCCCAGGAGAAGTCCCGGAAGACACTCGGGGCTCTTGAGCAACAGCGGTCCGTCCTGGAGCGCAAGGTGGAGCAGCTGCGCGGCTTCGAGCGCGACTACCGGTCACGCCTGAAGGCCTACATCGAAGGCCAGCTTCGCGATCTCGACGCCCGCGGTTCTGTTGCGGCCCCTGAGGGCGGCGCCAACGCGGACGTTTAGCACGTATTCTGAAAGCCGGTGGCTGAGGATTCCTCGGCCACCGGCTTTTGTGATTAACAACGGTTCCCGAATGAAAGCACTATGACTGACGAACTTGCCGCTGATGCAGCGCACCCGTCCCCTTCACTCCAACGGCCCCGGCGTGTGGTCCTGCTTTCCCTGTTTGCGGGATTAGCGGTTTTTGCCTACGTATTCGACCAGCTGACCAAACTGTGGGTCACCGGCAACATGATCGAAGGCGAACGCATCCCGGTCCTGCCTCCGCTCCTCCACTGGTACTACATCCGTAACTCCGGAGCAGCGTTCTCAATCGGCGAGAACGTGACATGGGTGTTCACCATCATCATGGCTGTTGTTTCCGTTGCCATCCTGTTCCAGCTCCGGAAGCTGGGATCTGCCTTGTGGGCTTTGGCTTTGGGTCTTCTGCTGGGCGGCGCTCTGGGGAATCTGACCGACCGGCTGTTCCGGGAACCGTCCTTCGCCATGGGCCACGTGGTGGATTTCATCCAATTGCCCAATTTTGCGATCTTCAACATTGCCGACTCGGCCGTTGTTTCATCCGTGGTGATTATCTGCGTGCTGACGCTCCGGGGCATCGCCCTGGACGGCTCACGCCATTCCTCCCCGAAGCGCGAAGATTCCGGAAATGTCTGAGCAGGTAATTGTTCCGGACGACCTGGGCGGGAACAGGGCCGATGCCGGGCTCGCGAACATCATGGGCATTTCGCGTTCGCTCGCGGCCACGCTCATCGCCGAAGGCAACGTCAGAAGCAACGGCAAAGCACTGGGCAAGTCCGCCAAGCTGGTGGCCGGCGCCGTGCTGGACGTTACGGTCCCGGAGCGCCGGGATCCCCTTGAAGTGGTGGAGGAAGTTGTGGAAGGCCTGAAAGTCCTGCTGGACGACGACGAATTTGTAGTCATCGACAAACCGGTGGGAGTAGCCGCCCATCCTTCGCCGGGCTGGGTGGGCCCCACCGTCGTCGGTGGCCTCGCCGGTGCGGGGTATCGGATCTCTACGTCGGGAGCGCCGGAGCGCGCAGGCATAGTCCACCGGCTCGACGTCGGAACCTCCGGCGTTATGGTGGTCGCCAAGACCGAGCACGCGTATACCGTGCTCAAACGCGCCTTCAAGGAGCGGACGGTGGACAAGGTCTACCACGCCGTGGTCCAGGGACTCCCCGACCCCTTGGAAGGCACCATCGATGCACCGATCGGGCGGCATCCGGGACACGACTGGCGTTTTGCCGTGATCGAAGACGGCCGGCCCTCCATCACCCACTATGAAGTCCTCGAAGCCTTCGGCAAGGCAACCTTGATTGAAGTGCATCTGGAGACAGGGCGCACCCACCAGATCCGGGTTCATTTCTCGGCGCTCAGGCATCCCTGCGCCGGCGACCTTACATACGGCGCTGATCCCCGGCTCGCCGCGACGCTCGGGCTGACGCGGCAATGGCTGCATGCGAGGCAGCTTGGTTTTGATCACCCCGGAACGGGGGAGCGGGTGACTGTCACGAGTGAATACCCGCCGGATCTGTCCTATGCTCTTGAGGTTCTTGAGTCGGGGCAGGCCTAGTTCTCCGGGGTGCTTCCCGCGGGCGCCCAGCCTCTGGCATAGACTAGTCCGGTGACTTCCCGCAATGACTCGTTCGTCCATCTTCACAACCACACTGAGTACTCCATGTTGGACGGTGCTGCGAGGCTGGGGGACCTGTTCAGCCACACCACGGAACTCGGTATGGATTCCCTGGCGACGACTGACCACGGCTTTGTTTTTGGCGCCTACGATTTCTGGAACAAAGCCCGCAACGCCGGCGTCAAGCCGATTGTGGGCGTCGAGGCCTATCTGACTCCGGGAACAGCCCGCAAGGACAAAACCCGTGTCCGCTGGGGCGACGGCGGCCGGAACGACGTTTCCGGTGCCGGTTCCTACACCCACATGACCATGTGGGCGGAAACCACCCAGGGAATGCACAACCTGTTCCGGATGTCCTCGCTGGCATCCCTCGAAGGGTACCTGTACAAGCCACGCATGGACCGGGATCTCCTGCAGACGTACGGCAAAGGCCTCATCGCCACCACCGGGTGCCCGTCGGGCGAAGTCCAGACGAAACTCCGGCTCGGCCTGTTCCAGGACGCCAAGCAGGCAGCCTCCGATTTCCGCGATATTTTTGGTGCTGAAAATTTCTTCTGTGAACTGATGGACCACGGCTTGGACATCGAGCGCAACATCCAGGGCGATCTGATCAAACTGGCCAGGGAGCTTGGCCTGCCCATGGTGGCAACCAACGACCTCCACTACACACACGCGGAGGACGCTTCCAGCCACGCGGCCCTTCTGTGTGTGCAGTCCGGCTCGAGCCTGGCAGACCCCAAGCGATTCAAATTTGACGCCGACGAGTTCTACCTGAAATCGCCACAGGAAATGCGGGCGATCTTCAGCGACCACCCCGACGCGTGCGACAACACCCTGCTGATCGCGGAGCGGTGCAACGTGGAGTTCAACGAGAACGCGAGCTACATGCCCCGTTTCCCGGTGCCTGAGGGGGAAGACGAGCAGTCCTGGTTTGTGAAGGAAGTCGAAACGGGCCTGCATTACCGCTACCCGAAGGGGATTCCCGACGACGTACGCAAACAGGCCGACTTCGAAGTCGGTGTCATCACGCAGATGGGCTTCCCGGGCTACTTCCTGGTGGTGGCCGACTTCATCAACTGGGCCAAAAACAACGGCATCCGGGTGGGCCCGGGACGTGGTTCAGGTGCAGGTTCCATGGTGGCGTACGTCATGCGCATCACTGACCTGGATCCGCTGGTCCACGGGCTCATTTTCGAGCGATTCCTGAACCCTGAACGCGTTTCCATGCCCGACTTCGACGTCGACTTCGATGACCGTCGCCGCTCGGAAGTGATCCGGTACGTCACTGAGAAGTACGGCGACGAGCGAGTGGCCATGATTGTCACCTACGGCACCATCAAGGCAAAGCAGGCGCTCAAGGACTCGTCCCGTGTGCTGGGCTATCCGTTTTCCACCGGAGAGCGTCTCACGAAGGCCATGCCGCCGGACGTCATGGGCAAGGGCATGCTGCTCTCCGAGATCCACAACCCTGAAGCCAAGCGCTACTCCGAGGCGGAGGAGCTCCGCTCGCTCCTCAAATCAGACGCCGATTCGCAGAAGGTCTTCGAGACGGCCCTTGGCCTCGAGGGCCTGAAGCGGCAGTGGGGGGTGCACGCTGCCGGGGTGATCATGTCCTCGGACCCGCTGATCGACATCATCCCGATCATGCGCCGTGAGCAGGACGGCCAGGTCATAACGCAGTTCGACTACCCCACCTGCGAAGGCCTGGGGCTGATCAAGATGGACTTCCTGGGTCTCAGGAACCTGACGATCATCACGGACGCCGTGGAGAACATCAAGCTCAACAAGGGCACTGATCTGATCCTGGAGGATCTCGGCCTGGATGACCAGGGCGCCTATGAGCTCCTCGCCAGGGGCGATACCCTCGGCGTCTTCCAGCTCGACGGCGGCCCGATGCGTTCGTTGCTGAAGCAGATGCGCCCGGACAACTTTGAAGACATCTCCGCCGTTATCGCCCTGTACCGTCCGGGCCCCATGGGCGCCAATTCGCACACCAACTACGCTCTGCGCAAGACCGGGCTGCAGGACATTGTCCCCATCCACGCGGAGCTCGAGGAGCCGCTGGCCGAGATTCTTGGCGGTACCTATGGCCTGATTGTGTATCAGGAGCAGGTTATGGCCATCGCGCAGAAGGTTGCCGGGTTCACCCTCGGACAAGCCGACATTCTGCGCCGTGCCATGGGCAAAAAGAAGAAATCCGAGCTGGACAAGCAGTACGCGGGCTTCGAACAGGGCATGAAGGACAACGGCTATTCGGCTGCTGCCATCAAGATGCTGTGGGACATCCTGCTGCCGTTCTCTGACTATGCTTTCAACAAGGCGCATTCCGCGGCGTATGGACTCGTCTCCTACTGGACGGCGTATCTTAAAGCCCACTATCCGGCCGAGTACATGGCCGCGCTGCTTACCAGCGTGGGCGACGACAAAGACAAACTGGCGCTGTATCTGAACGAATGCCGCAAAATGGGCATCACGGTGCTGCCGCCGGACGTCAATGAGTCCAGCGTGAACTTCACCCCTGTGGGTACGGACATCCGTTTCGGCATGGCCGCCATCCGCAACGTCGGCGTCAACGTGGTGGAGGCCATGGTTACCGCCCGCGAAAGTGAAGGTGCATATACCTCGTTCAAGGATTACCTGCTGAAAGTCCCTGCCGTGGTCTGCAACAAACGGACTGTTGAATCCCTCATCAAGGCGGGGGCTTTCGACTCCCTGGGCCACCCCCGGCGGGCCTTGGCGATGATCCATGAGGAGGCCATCGATTCCGTCATCACGCTCAAGCGCAATGAGGCGATCGGCCAGTTTGATCTGTTTGCCGGCTTTGAGGACCAGGAGCCGGAAGCATCCCTCACCACAGAAATTCCTGACCTTCCGGAGTGGGAAAAGAAGGACAAACTCTCCTTCGAGCGCGACATGCTGGGTCTCTACGTCTCCGATCATCCGCTGCAGGGTCTTGAAGGACTGCTGAGCCAGCACTCGGACCAGACCATCACGTCCGTCATCGGCGAAGACGGACCGCACGACGGCGCCATCATTACCATCGCCGGGATGATCACCTCGCTCAGCCGCAGGATCGCGAAAGCCAGCGGTAACGCCTATGCGCGCGCCGAGGTGGAGGATCTGGGCGGTTCCATGGAGGTGATGTTCTTTGGCCAGGTCTATGGCCCCATTGCCTCTGTGCTCGCGGAAGACCTGATTGTTGTGGTCAAGGGCCGGCTCCAGAAGCGCGACGACGGTGCCATCACCCTGAACTGCATGGAGCTGTCCGTCCCGGACCTGAGCGACAGCCTTAACGGTCCGGTGGTCATCACCATGCCGACTTTCAAGGCCACCGAGGCAGTTGTTACCGAGCTGGGTGACGTGCTGCGGACACACCGGGGCACCTCAGAGGTCCGGCTCCATCTGCAGGGCGACACCAAGTTGGAAGTAATGGGCATGCCTGTCCATTTGCGGGTCAACCCCAACCCGGCGCTCTTCGGCGACCTGAAAGTGCTGCTCGGCCCGGCCTGCCTGGACGGCTGAATTCCGAGGACAGCTGGATGTCCGGGCTAGATCTCGTAGTCCAGAGGGACGTGCTGGCCGTAGCCGCCGGAGTGGTACAGGAGCGGCGAGCCGTCGTCTCCCACCTGGCCGTCCACAACTTCCACCACCACAACGGCGTTGTTCTCGAAGGAGAGCCGCATCTGGATTTTGCCGATAAGCCAGCCTGCCACATCCTTCAAAACAGGAACGTCATAGGGGCCGAGCTCCCAGTGGTCGCCGCCGAAACGGTCTTGGGTGCGTGCAAACCGGTCGGCAAGCGCCTGGTTTTCCAGGCCGAGCATGTGGAGGCCTATGTGGGTGGTGTTGGCAACCGCCGGCCACGAACTTGAGCTGCGCGCCATGTTGAACGTAAACCGAGGGGGCCGGGCGGACAGTGATGCAACGGACGTCGCGGTGAATCCGTAAGGCACACCGTTGTAGTTGACGGTGATGATTGCCACGCCTGCCGCATGGCGACGGAACATTTCCTTGAACGTGCCCTCGAAGGCTGCGTGATCTGAGGCCACTGTGATCGAACTCCCTGCTTAGCCCGGGTATGGTGTGCGTCTTATATGCAACAGTATGGGCCTGACCTGCCGTGACGATATTGATTACCCGACACGTCTATTGTTTGACCGGCCTGAACATTTGTTAAGGTTTGTTTCATGACACCGCCAGCAGATCCACTTTCGATTTCCATGGAAGCACGTGCCCGGGAGACCGCTACAGGGGCCAAAGGCGCGCCCTGGCTCTGGCTGGCCGGCGTCGCCGCCGCAGGCGTTCCCGCAGGGCTGCTGTGGTGGCTGCTTGCGCCGGGCGGGCTGAATCTCCTGACGCGGGATCCGGCGTTTGGATCAGGCACAAACACCGGGGCGTGGCTGCCCCGGGACCTGACGCTGGCGGCACTGTTCCTGTTCGCAGGATGTCTGGTGGCTGTCCTCCTCTCCGGAAAAAGCTACTCCCAGTCTAAATTTGTCCTGGGCATCGTGGGTGGCCTGGTTGGGTCAGTTATTGCATGGCGTACAGGCGTGCTTGCAGGGCAATGGTGGGGCGGATCCGCTGACACCTCCGTCAACGAAAGCATCGCTTTCTCACTGCGTTCCTTCGCCGTACTGACGCTCTGGCCGGCTGCCACCGCAGCTGCCACGTTCATCCTTAGTCTGCTGAGCCAGTTTCAGGGCGCCTCCGGACCCGAGTGACGTAACACCGCGGGGGCAATACGAAAGACGCGTAAAATGAACCAGTGACTATCTCTCCGGACAGCTCCGCCACCCCGAATCCTTCCGCCGTCAACTTCAGGACCGTTGACCTGCGGGGCCGCCGTCTGACCCTGGCGGGCCTCCGCGCAGTGGTGCCGCGTGCAGGGCACCAGGCCACGGCAGACGCCGAGCAGAACGTCACGGCCATCATCGCGGACGTCCGCCAGCGTGGCTTTGCGGCACTGAGCGATCTTGCACGGAGATTCGACGGCGTTGAGCAGACACACCCCAGGGTCCCGGCCGAAGCGCTCACAGCGGCGCTGGAAAACCTGGACCCTGCGGTCCGTGCGGCGCTGACGGAATCAATCAACAGGGCCGGCCGTTTCGCCGAGGCCCAGCGGCCCGCCAATATCGACGTCGAACTCGGGGACGGCGCCGTGGTGAGCCAGAACTGGGTTCCGGTTGCCCGGGTGGGACTCTACGTCCCCGGTGGACTGGCGCCGTTGGCCTCATCTGTCATCATGAACGTGGTGCCGGCACTGGCCGCAGGCGTAAAGTCCATCGCCCTGGCCTCGCCGCCGCAGAAAGACCGCGACGGGCTTCCGGATCCCACCATCCTTGCGGCGGCGGCTCTCCTTGGCATCAAAGAGGTCTATGCGATCGGCGGAGCCCAGGCCATCGCCGCCTTCGCCTATGGTATTCCGGCCGGCGACGCAGGTCCGTCCCTGGAACCCGTCGATGTTATTACCGGACCAGGCAACATCTTTGTCGCGACTGCGAAAAGGCTGGTCAGGGGCGTGGTGGGTATCGACTCCGAGGCTGGCACTACAGAGATCGCCATCCTGGCTGACTCTACTGCCACTCCGGCGTTGGTGGCTGCTGATCTGATCAGCCAGGCTGAACACGATCCGAAGGCCGGTTCCGTGCTGATCACGGAGTCGGAGTTCCTCGCGGCCGCAGTCCGCGAGGAACTCGAAATCCAGGCCGCATCCACGAAGCACAGCCAGCGCGTTATTGAGGCACTGTCCGGGCCTCAGTCAGGTGTGGTGCTTGTGGATGATCTGGAGCAGGGCATTGCTGTCTGCGACGCTTACGCTGCTGAACACCTCGAGATCATGACGGCGGAAGCACCGTCCGTAGCTGCCCGCATTCGCAACGCGGGAGCTATCTTTGTGGGGGACTACAGCCCGGTGAGCCTGGGGGACTACTGCGCAGGATCCAACCATGTCCTGCCTACCAGTGGTACGGCGGCGTTTTCGTCCGGTCTGAACGTCACCACGTTCATGCGCGCCATCCAGGTGATCAACTACAGCAGGTCCGCGCTGGAACACGTCAGCGGCCATATTCTAAGCCTTTCCGGAGCGGAAGACCTCCCGGCGCATGGGGATGCCGTCACCGCGAGGTTCTCCAAGGGCAATTAACCACTACATGTGGTAATTACAGGCTTGTTATTCAGCTAAATGTAGTCGTAAACTGGTCTCGGAAGAAATAACTTTCCGGCACAGGTTCTGATTGGCGGTGTTCCGGCGATGCTGAACTGCCGGTCCGGCCAGGGGAAGGAATAGCGTGTACTGTCCGTTTTGTCGTAATCCTGACTCCCGCGTTGTGGACAGCCGTATGGCTGACGACGGCTCCGCCATCCGGCGCCGCCGGCAGTGCCCCGAATGCGGCCGTCGGTTCACCACTGTGGAAACCACCAGCCTGTCTGTGATCAAGCGTTCGGGCGTGGGCGAGCCGTTTAGCCGCAGCAAGGTGGTCAATGGCGTCCGCAAGGCTTGCCAGGGCCGCCCTGTCACCGAGGATGACCTGGCCATGCTTGCCCAGGAAGTCGAGGAAAACATCCGGGCTGCCGGCGCCGCGGAGATCGACGCCCACGAGGTGGGCCTGGCTATCCTTGGTCCCCTCCAGAAGCTGGACAAGGTGGCCTACCTCCGCTTCGCCAGCGTTTACCAGGCCTTCGAATCCCTGGAAGATTTTGAGTCCGCCATTTCACTCCTCCGGCACGAGTCGGAAGTTGAAGCGAAGGGCGTCGACGGCAAGAGCTCTGAGAAGAGCCCGCTCTAAGCTCCGGTGGTGGCAGCGGAGGGGAAGCCGGGGCCACCACCGGCACCACTCCGCGGTTCTGGGGACAGGGCGCCGCATTCACGCCGCGGCGCGGTACGTTCAGCGCCCGCCTGAAACAGGCAGGATAGCGCCGGTAATGTAGCCGGCGTCTTCCGACAGCAGCCACATAACCGCTGCGGCCACCTCCTCCGGCTCTGCGCCGCGTCCCATCGGAATGGTCGGGTTCAACCGCTCCACACGGTCCGGCATGCCTGCTGCCGCGTGCAGCCCGGTGTTGGTGCTGCCCGGTGCCACGCAGTTCACCCTGATGCGCTGGTCTGCGACTTCTGCGGCCAGCCCCACCGTCAGAACGTCGACGGCGCCCTTGGACGCCGCGTAATGGGCCCAGGTGCCGGGAGAGCCGGCTTTGGTGGCCGTCGAGGAAATGTTGACGATGGAACCGCCGCTGCCACCCTGATCCGTGCCCAGCCGGCGGATTGCCTCCTGGCAGACGAAGATCAGTCCCGAAACGTTGACGTCAATAACCCGCTGGACGGTCGCGGTGGGAACATCCGCGAGTTTGCCGATCAGGTTGCCGGTGATACCGGCGTTGTTAATTACGGCCGTTAGCCGGCCGAGGCATCCGGCAGCATCGAAGAGCGACCGGACGGCAGCCGGATCGCTGACGTCCGCCTGGACCGCGGTGGCCGTGCCGCCGTCGGAAATGATGCCTTGGACAACGGACGCAGCGCCGTGTGCGTCTGATGAAAAATTGACGACGACGGCGTAGCCGGCCCGCGCTGCCTTCTCCGCAATGGCAGCGCCGATGCCGCGGCTTGCGCCGGTGACCACCATGACCCCTGGGTCTGCGTCCTTCATGGAGCTGCGCCGACTACTTGGCGAGGTTGTGTTTCACGGCGATCTCGATCGCGGCGCCCACAATCCCTGCCTCGTTCTTCAGCTCTGCCGGCACGATGGGGGTCCGGAGCTTCAGGTTGGGCAGGTACTCGTCGGCGCGCTTGGAGATGCCGCCGCCCACAATAAAGAGCTCGGGCGAGAACAGGAATTCGACGTGCGAGAAGTAACGCTGCAGCAGGACACTGTATTCATCCCAGCTCAATCCGTCGCGCTCACGCGCCACGGCTGATGCTTTGCTTTCGGCGTCGAAACCGTCGATCTCGAGGTGGCCGAGCTCGGCGTTGGGGACCAGCCTGCCGTCGAAGATGAAGGCTGAACCGATCCCGGTGCCCAGCGTGATCACCAGCACCGTCCCGTCCACGCCGGCGCCTGCACCGTAACGGGCTTCAGCCAGGCCCGCGGCGTCGGCGTCGTTAATAACCTCAACCGGACGGCCGAGGCGCTTGGTGAGAAGGCCGTCGATGTCCGTGTTGAGCCAGCTTTTGTCAACGTTGGCCGCCGAGAGGACCACACCGTGCTGGATGATTCCCGGGAACGTAACGCCCACGTGGGAGTCGGCAGCCGGTGCGTCCGGGCGGGAGGTCAGTTCCTCGACAACCTGTGCCACAACGTCGGCCACGGCCTCCGGCGTAGACGGCTGGGGCGTAGGAACGCGGAAGCGCTCACCGACCAGCTTGCCCTTCTTCAGGTCGACAATGCCGCCCTTGATCCCGGTGCCGCCGATGTCGATGCCGATCAGCGGGGCGTTCTTGTGGGTCTTCTCGTCCTTCTTGGCCAATGTGGTTCCGTTCGTGGCAGTGGGTGGGCTGGGGGATGGGCAGCCGGATGGCTGACCGGGTTCCGGCGGGAATCAGGGCAGCGTCAGGATCTCGGCGCCGGACTCTGTGACCAGGAGTGTGTGTTCGAACTGGGCCGTGCGTTTACGGTCGCGGGTCACCACGGTCCAGTCATCGGGCCACATGTCCCAGTCAACGGTGCCAAGGGTGAGCATGGGTTCAACGGTGAAGACCATGCCCGTTTCGATGACTGTGTTATAGGCCGGGGCGGCGTCGTAGTGCGGGATGATGAGGCCCGTGTGGAAAGCCTCACCGACGCCGTGGCCGGTGAAGTCGCGGACCACGCCGTAGCCGAACCGCTTGGCGTAGGACTGGATGGCGCGGCCGATCACATTGATCTCGCGGCCCGGTGCCACAGCCTTGATGGCGCGGTTCAGGGATTCCTGCGTGCGTTCCACCAGCAGGCGGGACTCGTCGTCGACGTCGCCCGCCAGGAACGTGTAGTTGGTGTCGCCGTGGACACCGCCGATGAATGCCGTGATGTCGATGTTCAGGATGTCACCGTCCCGCACCACCGTGGTGTCCGGAATGCCGTGGCAGATGACCTCATTCAGCGATGAGCACAGGGATTTCGGGAAGCCGCGGTAGCCCAGCGTAGACGGGTAGGACTTGTGATCGAGGAGAAATTCATGGCCGATCCTGTCCAGCTGGTCAGTAGTGACTCCGGGAACGACGTGCTTGCCTACTTCTACGATCGCCTGGGCGGCGATTCTGCTGGCGATTCGGATCTTCTCGACGGTCTCAGCGGACTTGACCTCGGAACCGGTGAATTTGGCCGGCCCCGGCTTGCCCACGTACTCGGGGCGGGGGATGGACGCGGGAACCGGCAGCTGCGGGCTGACAGTTCCCTGGGTCAGGGTGCCGGTGGGTGCAGTCGAGGCTAGGGAAGGCATAGATTGATCATATAAGGCACCGTAGAACGCCAAGTAACTGAAAGCCGATCCGGGCCCCGTAACGGTTTAAGTTACGGGGACCACGATTGAGCGGCTTTCCGTCAACCGGAAGCGAGGAGTAGCGATGACTGAATACTGGTACAACGTGAACACCCACGAGGTGGAAGAGGACGCGCTGTCGGACTGGACCCAGCTGATCGGCCCCTACAAGACCCGGGAAGAGGCCGAACACGCGCTCGAAAAGGTCAAGTCCCGTAACGAAGCCTGGGACAAGGGCGACGACGAATAACGCGCTGAGCCAATGAATGTGGGGCGGGATCGCCGTCCAGGGCCGTGAGCATTGATATCCTCGCTGACAGGCTCCGCGGCATGATCCGGAGCCGGTCAGTCTAGAAGGTGTGCTCCGGGCCGGGGAACTGCCCGGAGCGGACGTCGTCCCCGTAGGCTTTTGCCGCGTCGCTGAGTGTGGTCCGGAGATCCGCGTACTGCTTGACGAATTTGGCCATTTTCCCGCCGCGCAGCCCTGCCATGTCCTGCCAGACCAGCACCTGGCCGGTGGTGACGTTGCCCGCACCGATGCCGATGGTGGGAACAGAAACCGCCGCGTCCACGGCGGCAGCGGTGTCAGCAGGAACCATTTCCATCAGCACACAGAAGGCTCCGGCGTCTGCCAACGCGACGGCGTCGTCGATCAGGCGTTTTGCATCATCTCCACGGCCTTGCACCCGGTAACCGCCCAGCGCATGCTCACTCTGCGGGGTGAAGCCAATGTGCGCCATCACCGGAATGCCGGCCTGGACCATGGCCCGGACTGTCTCGGCGTAGAACGTGCCTCCCTCAATCTTCACGGCGTGGGCCAGGCCCTCCTTAAGGAACCGGACGCCAGTGGCAACAGCCTGCTGCGCGGAAACCTCGTAACTGCCAAACGGCAGATCCGCCACCACGAGCGCCCGCTTGGCCGAGCGTGCCACGGCGCGGCACAGTGGAAGCAGCTCGTCCACTGTGACCGGTAGGCTCGTTTCGTTCCCGAACACATTGTTCGACGCCGAGTCACCCACCAGCAGCACCTCGATTCCTGCCTGATCGAAAATCTCCGCCGTGTACTGCTCATACGCGGTGAGCATGGCAAAGTGCTCACCGTTCGTCTTGGCCTGCTGCAGGTGGTGCGTGCGGATTCTGGGCACCGGTTTTTTGGCCGAATCCGACGGCGGAGCCGGCGGCTGTGCCGGCCCGTTGCCGTACGGTGCGGGTACTTCAGCGGACACGCTTGAATCTGAGCTGTTGCTAGAGGCCATGGCTAGAGCGTAATGCGATACCGGACGTCCTAGCTACCGGCCCGGCCAGCATGCCGGTGATTCTCGTCATATATCCGGGTGATCCGGTGCGGAGTTACCGCTGAGGGAGCACCCGTACCACCGCCCTTGTGTTAACGCTGTGTTACGAGGGGCATCGGCTCCCGCATTAGACGGGAATGCTTAGTAAAGTGATTCGAGAACTGCTGCCGGCTTCGTCTCCAACGGACCCGGGGCATGGAAGTTGACCGGAGAAGAGGCCATCATGGACCGCCAGCAAGAGTTTGTCCTGCGCACGATCGAAGAGCGTGACGTGCGGTTTGTGCGTTTGTGGTTCACCGACGTCGTGGGTTCGCTCAAGTCGGTTGCGCTTGCGCCGGCCGAAGTCGAAGGCGCCTTTGAAGAGGGCCTGGGCTTTGACGGCTCCGCCATCGAGGGCCTGGCGCGGGTGTTTGAATCCGACATGCTGGCACAGCCGGATCCTTCCACGTTCCAGATTCTGCCCTGGCGCGGCGAGACCGAACAGACGTCGCGGATGTTCTGCGACATCCTGACGCCCGACGGCGAACCCTCCGCTGCGGATCCCCGCAACGTCCTCAAGCGCACGCTAGCCAAGGCAGCGGACATGGGGTTCACGTGCTACACGCACCCGGAGATCGAGTTCTACCTGCTCAAGTCCCAGGAGCCCGGCCCGGACGGTTCACCGGTACCCGTAGATGAGGGAGGCTACTTCGACCACGTTCCGGGCGGCGTGGCCCAGGACTTCCGCCGTACGGCTGTGACCATGCTGGAATCGGTGGGGATTTCCGTTGAATTCAGCCACCACGAAGCCGGCCCGGGCCAGAATGAGATTGACCTCCGCTACGCAGACGCCCTGCAGACGGCGGACAACATCATGACGTTCCGGACCGTCATCAAGGAAGTGGCGCTCCAGCAGGACACCTACGCCACCTTTATGCCCAAGCCGTTCACCGCGCACCCGGGTTCCGGCATGCACACCCATTTTTCCCTCTTCGAAGGGGACACCAACGCCTTCTACGAGGCCGGTGCCGAATTCCAGCTCTCCGAGACTGCCCGCCAGTTCATTGCCGGCATCCTGAAGCATGCCCCTGAATTCACGGCTGTGACCAACCAGTTCGTGAACTCCTACAAACGCCTCTGGGGTGGCGGCGAAGCTCCCAGCTACCTGAGCTGGGGCCACAACAACCGCTCCGCCCTGGTCCGGGTTCCGCTTTACAAGCCCGGCAAGGGCCAGTCCGCACGGGTCGAATACCGCGGCATTGACTCCGCCGCCAATCCCTACCTTGCCTACGCTGTTCTCCTGGGTGCCGGTCTGAAGGGAATCGAGGAGGGTTACCAGTTGCCTGCCGCGGCTGAGGATGATATCTGGTCACTGAGCTCGGCCGAGCGTCGTGCCATGGGCCATGACCCGCTTCCGGCAAGCCTGCACGATGCCATCAGGACAATGGAGGACTCCGAGTTGATGCCGCAGATCCTGGGCGAACAGGTCTTCGAGCACTTCCTGCGCAACAAGCGCGCTGAATGGCAGGACTACCGTCTGCAGGTCACCCCGTACGAGCTGCAGCGCAACCTCGGCATCCTTTAGGCGTCCGGGGTGAGCCTTGCCCGTCGTCTCATTTCGGCCGGATTCAGCGATCTGGACAAGGGCGAAAGGTTTCTGGCTGCCCCCGAGCTGGACGGCATCGACCAGGACACCCTGTTCGCCGGCCTCCGTCTCGCAGCCAACCCGGATACTGCGCTGCAGTCTCTGGTCCGGCTGATCGAGAAGCACCCGGACCTGCGCGAACTCGCTGCCGCCGATACGGACACCAGCGAACCGCTCTACCGCGTCCTCGGCGCATCGGAAGCCCTGGGCGAATTCCTGATCCGCCATCCAGAGCACCTCGACGCCTTCGATGTCACGGCGAGCCCGGAACCGGTCCAGGCAGAGCGGGCAGAGCTCCGTGCCCGGCTGCTGAAGTCCGTCCGTGCGGATCCGAAATCGACCCGGCCGGTGGCCGGGATGTCCGGCCCGGAGGCCTATGAGGCGCTTCGGACTGCCTACCGCCGCGGTGTGGTGGACCTCGCCGTCAAGGACCTCTGCGCGGCGGATCCGCTGGACTTTATGCCTGCCGTCGGCGCTGAACTGGCTGATCTGGCCGGCGCTGCAATTGAAGCGGCGCTTGCCGTCTCCCGTGCCGAGGCAGCGGACCAGTTCGACGCTTCGGAGGTGGCCGGTGTGGGGCTGGCCGTGATCGGAATGGGCAAGTGCGGAGCGCGGGAGCTTAACTACATTTCCGACGTCGATGTCATCTACGTCATTGAAGCCGGCGGACTGGAGGATGCCCGCGCCAATACGATCGGCACGACACTTGCCACGGGCATTTCACGGGCGATCTCGTCCCCTGCCCGGGAACCCGGGCTGTGGGAAGTGGATGCCAATCTGCGGCCTGAGGGCAAGTCCGGGCCGCTGGTCCGTACACTGGCATCGCACCAGAGCTATTACGCGCGCTGGGCGGAAAGCTGGGAATTCCAGGCATTGTTGAAAGCGCGGACCATCGCCGGGGACACCGGGCTGGGTGGACGCTACGAAGCCGCAGTCTCGCCCCTGATCTGGACGTCGGCCAGCCGCGACGGTTTTGTCGAATCCGTGCAGGCGATGCGGAGGCGCGTCACGGACCACATCCCGGCCGCCGAGGAACAACGGCAGATCAAGCTGGGACGCGGCGGGCTGCGTGACGTCGAGTTCACGGTCCAGTTGCTGCAGCTGGTGCACGGGAAATCGGACGAATCACTCCGCTGCAGGGACACGACTTCGGCTATCGCGGCGCTTTCCGCCGGCGGATACATCGGCCGCGCCGACGCCGCCGATTTTGACCACGCCTACCGCTACCTGCGCCTCCTCGAGCATCGGATCCAGCTGTTCCAGCTGCGCCGTACGCACCTGATGCCGGTCAAGGACGCATCACTTCGCGCCCTCGCCAAGGCTGTGCTGGGGCCGTTCTCCAACGAGCGACCCCACCCGGATGCGCTGATGGCGGCCTGGCAGAAAACCAAGCGGTCAGTCCGAGAACTCCATGAACGTATTTTCTACCGCCCGCTGCTGAATACAGCCGCCAAACTGAGCAGTGAAGAAGCCAGGCTGTCACCGGAAGCGGCCCAGGGCCGGCTCGCGGCACTGGGGTATCTTGATCCGCAGGGCGCCCTGCGCCACATCGAGGCACTCACTGCCGGTGTCAGCCGGCGCGCTGCGCTGCAGCGCCAGCTGCTGCCCATCCTGCTGGGCTGGCTCGCCGAGGGGGTGGATCCAGACGCCGGTCTGCTGGCTTTCCGCCGTGTCAGCGAGGCTTTGGGGACCACACACTGGTATCTGGGCATGCTGAGGGACTCGAAGGCTGCCGCCGAGCGCCTGTGCCATGTGCTGGCCAATTCACGGCTCATCGCGGACCTGCTGGAAGTCTCGCCGGAGTCGGTGGCGTGGCTGGGATCTGACAAGGAACTCGCGCCGCTGGGTTTCGAGGCCCAGTGGCAGGAAATCAGCTCGAAGATGTCCCGGCACGCGGACCCGGGAAGCGCGATGCGGCTGATCCGGCTGATCCGGCGAAGAGAAATTCTGCGGATTGCCATAGCAGACAGCGCCGGACTGCTGGCGCAGGACGACGTGGGTTCCGCCCTGGCGGATACTGACCGCGCGGCTATGCTCGGGGCGCTGCGGGTAGCCGAAAACATGGTCTCGGCAAAAGGTCCGCTGAAAACCAGCGTGCTGGTGGTGGCCATGGGGCGGCAGGGCGGACGGGAGATCGGCTACGGTTCCGATGCCGACGTGATGTACGTCCACCGCGGCCTGCCGGGGGTCCCTGACGACGAGGCCCAGCAGCAGGCGGCCCAGATCGTGGGGCACGTCTCCAGCCTGCTGACCCAGCCGCTCAAGCCGGCCATCATGGCAGAGCGCGTGCTGATGGTCGACGCCGATCTGCGCCCCGAAGGCAAAAGCGGGGCCATGGTGCGGTCTCTGGAATCGTACGGGGAGTACTACCGCCGGTGGTCGCTGGTGTGGGAAGCCCAGGCGCTATTGCGCGCGAGGCCCATGGCGGGCGATGACCGTCTGGCCGCTGATTTCCTTGAACTCATCGAGCCGCTCCGCTACCCGGAGGTGCTCTCGGCGCAGGATATCCGGGAGGTCCGCCGGGTGAAGGCGCGGGTTGAGTCCGAGCGGCTGCCCCGCGGCGCTGATCCCGCCCGTCACCTGAAACTGGGACGCGGAGGCCTGAGCGACGTCGAGTGGCTGGTACAGCTGCTCCAGCTCGAGCATGCCGGAAAGCACCCGGAACTGCGCACCACTTCCACAGTCCGGGCGCTTGAGGCGGCGGCTGCCCTGGGACTGCTGGAAGAGGCCGATGCTGCCCTCCTGCTGGAGACATGGCGGCTCGCGAGCCGCATCCGGTCGGCAAATGTGATCTGGACAGGCAGGACTTCGGATCTGCTGCTGTCGTCCCGGAGGGATCTTGAGGCAGTTGCACGGTGGTGCGGTTATGAGCCCGGAAACGCCGCGGCCCTCGAGGAAGATTATCTTCGGCTCAGCAGGCGTGCCCGGGGTGTTTTCGAGAAGGTCTTCTACGGACAGTAGGAACCTTGATCCGGATCCGGATCAACGGGAGCGTGAGCCGGTCCCACTACGGGTAGCCTCTATAGGTACTTTGCCGGTCTCCTGGAGCCCGGCGCCGCATCTAACCAAAGGGGTTGTTAACTCTTGCACAGACTCCAGCAGACCAAGGCCGTCCGGCAACGGGCTTCCACGGTCATCGGAGCATTGCTGGCTGTAGCCGTAGTGTTTTTCTGTACCGTCGGGGCCGCCGCTGCGCCGGACACAGCGCAAGCCGGCACACCGCCGTCGAACGTGTCCGGCAAGAAGTTTGTCATCGGCACGGACACCACATTCGCGCCGTTTGAATTTCGTGACGGAAGCGGTGAGCTCACCGGCATCGACATGGATATCATCCGCGAAGTGGCCAAGAGTCAGGGGTTCGAGGTGGAGATCAAGTCGCTCGGCTTCAACGCAGCGCTGCAGGCGCTGTCTTCCAACCAGGTGGACGGCGTCATTGCCGGTATGTCCATCACCGAGCCGCGCAAGCTCATTTACGATTTTTCCGAGCCGTACTTTGAATCCGGCGTCCAGATGGCCGTCGCCAAGGGCGACGCCGGGATCAAGGGCTACGAGGATCTGCGGGGCAAGACCGTAACAGCAAAGACCGGCAGCGAGGGCGAGACCTTCGCCAGCTCGATCGCCGGGCAATACGGCTTCACCGTCAAGGCACTGGACCAGTCCGCCACGATGTACGAGCTCGTGAAGTCGGGCAACGCCGTCGCGGTTTTTGATGATTACCCTGTACTGGCTTACGGCATAAGCCAGAACAACGGGCTGAAGTCCGTCACCGGGAAGGAACAGGGCGGATCCTACGGGTTCGCGGTCAACAAGGACCAAAACCCGGAACTGCTGGCGGCCTTCAACACCGGGCTGGCCGAACTGAAGTCGAACGGTCAGTACCAGGCCATTCTGGACAAGTACCTCAAGGACCCGGCACAGGCAGCGCAGTCGAGTTTCTGGGACCTGCTGGGCAACAGTTTCCCTGCGCTGATGAAGGGTCTGGGCAACACTGTCCTGGTTACTGCCATCTCATTCGCAGTGGCCATGCTGATCGGTCTTTTCATGGGCTTCCTGAAGATCTCCGGCAACGTGGTTCTGCGCGTCATCGCCACCACTTTTGTGAGCGTGTTCCGCGGCACTCCGCTGCTCGTGTGGGCATTCTTCTTCTACTTCGGCATTCCGCAGCTGACGGGCCGGCCCATCGATATCTGGGTGGCCGGTGTGCTGACCCTCAGCCTTAACTCCGCGGCCTACATTACCGAGATCGTCCGCGGAGCCATCCAGTCCGTGGACCCTGGCCAGCTGGAAGCCAGCCGGAGCCTGGGACTGGGTTACAACAAGTCCATGCAGAAGGTAGTGGTTCCACAAGCCTTCAAGATCATGACGCCTTCGCTGATCAACCAGCTGATCATCATGCTTAAGGACAGCTCGCTGCTGCTTGCCATCGGTTTCTCCGAGCTGCTCTACCAGGGCCAGCAGATCTACGCCGGCAACTTCAGGATCACCGAGACGCTGCTGATCGTGGCCGTGATGTACTTCGTGGTGATTATGCTTCTGACCAAACTGGCCAACGTCGTGGATAAGAGGTTCAACAAATGAGCACCGAAGTCAGTGCAGCCAGCAAAATTTCGGTCCGGGGCCTGAAGAAATCGTTTGGGTCCAATGAAGTTCTCAAAGGCATTGATGCCGAGGTCGCCGAGGGCGAGGTGGTCTGTGTGATTGGCCCCTCAGGATCGGGTAAATCCACATTCCTCAGATGCCTGAACAAACTGGAGGAGATCACCGGCGGTCATGTCACAGTCGACGGATTCGATCTGACGGACCCCAAAGTGGACATCAACGAGGTCCGCCGGCACATCGGTATGGTTTTCCAGCACTTCAACCTCTTTCCGCACATGAGCGTCATCGAGAACATCATGCTGGCTCCGGTCGAATCCAAGAAGCAGAACAAAGCAGTGGCGCGGGCCAACGCACTGATGCTGCTGGAACGCGTGGGGCTGTCCGAGAAGGCGGATGCCCCTCCGGCGTCTCTGTCCGGCGGTCAGAAGCAGCGCGTGGCGATCGCCAGGGCGCTGGCCATGAACCCGGACATCATGCTGTTTGATGAAGCCACCTCGGCGCTCGACCCCGAAATGGTAGGGGAGGTCCTGCAGGTCATCAAGGACCTAGCGAAGGAAGGCATGACCATGGTGCTGGTCACGCACGAGATGGGTTTTGCCCGTGAGGTTGCCGACCGCGTCATCTTTATGGCCGACGGTTTAATATGCGAACAGGGCGATCCGGGGGACCTTTTCGGCAACCCCCGGCAGCAGCGGACCCAGGATTTTCTCTCCAAGGTTCTATAGGCAGGTCTGCCGCACCGGATCTGCCACCGCGGGGAGGTTCGGTGGCGGGGAGATTCCAAGGGCTGACGCGTGCCGGGCTTGATGCTAGTTTGAGCCCATGGCTACGCAAATCTACTTGAATCTCCCCGTCAAAGACCTCGACAGGACAGTCGAGTTTTTCACGGCACTCGGCTTCTCCTTCAACCCGGACTTCACCGATGAAAACGCGACGTGCATGATCGTCAACGACAACGCCTTCGTGATGCTCCTGGTGGAAGGCTTCTTCAAGACCTTCACGTCCAAGAAAGTCGCGGACGCCACGAGTTCCACGGAGGCCATCCTGGCCTTCTCAGTGGACAGCCGTGAGGCTGTGGACGAGACCGTCCGGAAGGCGCTGGCCGCCGGCGGAACGGTCTCGCAGGACGTGCAGGACTACGGGTTCATGTACAACCACAGCTTCCAGGATCCCGATGGGCACCTGTGGGAAGTCATGTGGATGGATCCGGCGGGCGCGCCCGCCGGAGCACCTGCTGACGCATCAACCGAATAACCACTGCGACGGCGGTTGTCACCCTGTGTTCCGGCGGCTGGGTGGCGGCCGCCGTTGTGCTTTGTGGATAAGCTCGTTTTATGTCCGAAACGGTTTGGCTGATCCCCCTGAAAAGGCTGGACGATGATGCACGGGCCATCAAGCTGGGAGAGATCGCCGAACTGGAGCTCGGGAAGGGGCAGCGCGATTTCGTCGGAGATCCGCTGCGGATGATGCTTGCAGGGATGGAAGACGGGTCCAGGCACCCTTACGTGGTGGACTCGGGAGGCACAGCCGTGGGTGTGCTGACTCTTCAGTCAGGGGCAGCGATGCTGGCCGGCTGGGCAGACGACGATTCGGCATGGCTGCTGCGGGGCTTCCTGATCGACAGCAGGCTGCAGGGACGCGGGCTGGGCTCAGCCGCTGCTGTTGCGGCTTCGCGGGAGGCAGCGAAACTCACAGCAAGGCTGGGCGGTGACGAGACCGGCGTTGTGCTGTCAGTCAACGAACGCAACCCGGGCGCCCGGTCGGCCTACGCCAAAGCCGGCTACGAAGACCGCGGAGAGTACCTTGGCGGGTTTTCCGGACCGCAACGGACCATGTACGCTGCGTTCATTGTTGCCCCCGGTCGTTCATGATCCGGGGGTCACGGCACCACGAACGCTGCTAATCGCCTGCCCGCTGCTTCGTCGGACTTTCAGGCCATCCCTCGCGCGGTGGCACTTTTCGCCACGTTGCCCATTCCTCGGGCCGGACTGAGGGCCGGCCGAGTAGGTAGCCTTGTCCGGCCGCCATGCCGAGTTCGGTGACAGCGGTTAGTTCTGCCCCGGTTTCGATTCCTTCGGCGACGAGGCCGGCGCCGATCTCCGTTGCGAAGCCAACCATGGCCGCGCCGAAGGCCCGCTTCGCCGGATCCGTGTCGATTCCGGCGATGATCTTCCGGTCAAGTTTGATCAGGTCCGGGTTGAGCTCAAGGATGTGGCATATGGAGGCGAAGCCTGCGCCCGCGTCATCGACGGCGATCCTCAGGCCGGCGTGCCGCAGCGGGCCCAGCACAACGGCGAGTTGTTCGTAATCGGCAACCTCGTGGCGTTCGGTCAACTCAAGCACGATGCGCCAGGCCGGGACGTTCGATTCCTCGAGCAGGCCGACCAGCCACGGATCCAGGCACGCCCGGGGCGAGAGATTCACCGCCACATACAAATGCGAAGGAAGCCAGGCGGCAGCAGCGAGAGCGGTCTGTACCGCAAGAATTTCAAGATCCACACCAAGCCCGACGGACTCCGCTTCAACAAACCAAGCCTCCGGGGAGATGCCCGGGGAACTGAGAAAGCGGGTCAACGCTTCGGCGCCGACAATCGCGCCGGTCTCCAGCGATCGGACGGGTTGAAACGCCGTCAGCAGCGTGCGGCCGGCGAGCATGGCTTCGACCCGCTCCCTGACTTCTTCGGCCGCGAGGGTGCTTGCTGCCCCTGCATCGAGGGCGCGGCTGGTTCCCTCGAACCCGCAGACACGTCCCGCTCGGTCACGCACTGGCCTGCCGGAGACTTCAACCAGGACCCGGCCGCCGTTCCGGTGGCGGCAGCCGGTGACCAGTCCGGCCCACTTGGCGTCCGCTCCGCCGCTGGTGGTTCCGGCCTTCCGAGCTGCCGCCAGTTCATCCAGATTGATCACGAGACTGCAATGCTTTCCGACCAGCTCGAAGGATTCGTATCCAACCAGTTCACTGCTTGCCGGGCTCGAGAAAGTGAAGCGTCCGTCGCCTCCGATGGCCCACAGCCATTCGTGGCCCGCGCTCAGCACGGTGTCCATCAGCCCGGCGGTGCGGCTCGCTTGGGCCCGCTCACGGCGGTGCTGGCGCACAAGACGCCACGCAGCGTGGACGGCCACCGGGACCAGCAACAGTGCCAGGAGGGCCGGGATCCCTACGGGCCCATCAAAGGCCACCCACGGTGGCTGGCCATAGAGCAGCGGGAGGCGGATTGACAGCGCAACGCCGGCCTCGAGGCAGATGATAACCAGCAGCCACCGACCGGACGCCGACGCCAAGGGTCCAGACCCGCCCGATTCGGCCGGGACAGGCTGCTCCAGCGACGCCCCCTCGCGGGAAGCAATCGCCCTGCGCCTGCGGCGAAAGAATACCCGCTTCACAGACCCGCCGGCAAGGTCCGGATTCGTGCCCCCAATGCCCGGCCCTCCGGAGCTCTCACAAAAGACACCGGGCAACACCCCGGACGCATCGGCTGTGGATAAAGGCGTCCCGCTGTTTCGAGCCATGGTTCCCCCCACCATGCAAAAACTTGGGTACTGAGGGTTCTCATCATGCCATCAGGATCGAGAAAGAGCGACACTTCCTGGCAAATGAATCAACTGCCCGCACTCCTGGACAAGAAACACACGGACATGCCCCGATAGCCTCCGCCCGAGGGGAAGTAGCAGAAACCCGGAATCCGGTCCGGGGAGTGGCCATGGCCGGCGCGCCGGTGAGGGTGGCAATGGCTACGCTGCCGGCAATGGCGAAGACCGGGAATGCGTTGCCCCAGGGGCAAAGCTCGTTGGTGAACTCGCTGCCGTCAACTAATGTTGACGCTTGCAAGTTCGTCAACTAAAGTTGACGGCAGGAGGTGTCCGATGAACACCATGATCGGCTCAATGGACGGCAAAGGCCCGGTCGAGGCACTCCATACGGTGGCCAAGCTTCACAAGGAGCTTGCCCGGGCGGAGACTGAGGCTGTCCTCCGCGGACGCCAGGCCGGGCTCTCATGGGAAGCAATCGCCTTGTGCCTCGGAATTAGCAAACAGGCTGTCCATAAGAAGTACGGAAAGCGCTGAGGAACTGAACATCCGCTTAAACGCCGACGGCGGCCCCCACTGAAGGTGGGGGCCGCCGTCGTTGGTTCAATTACTTGCGGTGAATCCTGCCTGGTCCAGACAAACTCGACCACCGGAGGCCAGGACTCGACCGCCGGAAGCTGCGGCTAGACGCCGTAGTAGAGCTCGAACTCGTACGGGTTCGGGCGCAGCGAGAGCGGACGGATCTCGTACTCGTACTTGTACTCGATCCAGGTGTCGATCAGGTCCTGGGTGAAGACGCCGCCGGCCTGGAGGAACTCGTTGTCCTCGGCCAGTGCATCCAGGGCTTCCTCGAGGGATCCCGGTGCCTTGGGGATGTCCTTGGCTTCTTCGGCGGGGAGCTCGTAGAGGTCCTTATCGATCGGAGCCGGCGGTTCGATGCGGTTGCGGATGCCGTCAATGCCGGCCATCAGCTGGGCAGCGAAAGCAAGGTAGGGATTGGAGGAGGGGTCCGGCGCGCGGAACTCGATGCGCTTGGCCTTCGGGTTGGTGCCCGTGATGGGGATGCGGATACCTGCCGAGCGGTTTCCCTGCGAGTACACCATGTTGACCGGGGCCTCGAAGCCCTTGACCAGACGGCGGTATGAGTTGACCGTGGGGTTGGTGAACGCCAGGACAGCCGAAGAGTGCTTCAGCAGGCCGCCGATGTACCAGCGGGCCATGTCGGACAGGCCTGCGTAGCCTTTTTCGTCGTAGAACAGCGGGTCGCCGTTGTTCCACAGCGACTGGTGGCAGTGCATGCCCGAGCCGTTGTCACCGAAGACCGGCTTCGGCATGAACGTTACGGACTTGCCCCAGGCGTCCGCTGTGTTCTTGACGACGTACTTGAACTTCTGCAGGTCATCAGCGGCAGCGGTCAGCGTGGTGAACTTGTAGTTGATCTCAGCCTGGCCTGCGGAGCCCACCTCGTGGTGGCTGCGCTCGACCTCAAGGCCGGCCTCGTCCAGAGCGACACACATGGCGTCACGCAGGTCGGCCTGCTTGTCAGTCGGGGAAACCGGGAAGTAGCCGCCCTTGATGGGGGTCTTGTAGCCGAGGTTTCCGCCCTCTTCCTCGCGGCCGGTGTTCCAGGCCGCTTCTTCGGAGTCGATCTTGTAGAAGCTGCCCTGCGGGGAGGACTGGTACTGGACGTTGTCGAAGACGAAGAACTCGGCTTCGGGCGCGAAGAATGCGGTGTCGGCGATGCCGGTGGACGCGAGGTAGGCTTCAGCCTTCTCTGCAACGCCGCGAGGATCGCGGTGGTAGGGGTCACCGGTGCGGGGGTTGACGATTGAGAAGTTCAGCGCGAGGGTCTTCTCCATGCGGAACGTGTCCAGGAACGCGGTGGTGACATCCGGGATGAGCTGCATGTCGGATTCCGCGATGCCCTGGAACCCGCGGATGGAGGATCCGTCGAAGAGCTGGCCGTTGACGAAGAAGTCCGCGTCAACGCTCTTGGCGGGCACATTGAAGTGCTGCTGTACGCCAGGGAGATCGGTGAAGCGGATATCGACGAACTTAACCTCTTCGTCTTTGATGAACTTGAGGACTTCGTCCGCAGTCTTGAACATCTATGCTCCTTACGCATATGAAATATCTGGCTGGAAAGCCATGTGAACCAGCGCAATCCGGCAGCGGGGAGACGCAACGATTTCCCCGCGCCAGAATCGCTGGCAACTGTTACCACCCTAGGGACATGGGATTTCCCTGCCGTGTCAGCATTGTTTCCGGCAGGTTACATAATGTCCCGTTAGGTAAACGGTAGACGGTGTCCACACTGTGGTCTATCCGGTTCCACAGTGTGAACGCCATAAGGAGGCAAGAGAAGTCGCTAAGCTTGGACGGTGGTAGATCGCAAAGACATCGGTTCATGGCTGACCGGCCCGGATACGTCCGGCATCTCGAAGTACCCAGGGGAGCGTCTGGGGCTGCCCGAATCGGGCCCGGAATCCATTGCCCGGGCGGGCCGGCGGATCGCGGCCATTCTGATTGACTGGGGCATTGCACTGTTGATCAGCAACTTTGCCTTCGCCGGAAACTCATGGGCCACGCTGGCCGTCTTCGCTGCCGAGCAGATCCTGCTCATTGGCAATCTGGGCTACAGCATCGGACACCGGGTAGTGGGGATCCATGTAGTGAGACTGGGCGGAGGCCCTGCGGGTCCGCTCGCTGCCCTGGTCCGTACCTTGCTGGTCTGCCTGGTCCTTCCCGCCGTCATCTTCGATCCCGATCACCGCGGCCTGCATGACAAAGCCATGAACACTGTCCTTGTCCGGATGTAGCGGCTATACGCCCGCGGTCTGCCGTGCAGCCGGAACCGGTTCGTTGGCTCCGAAGAGGTAACCGCGCTTGCCTGCAATGCGTTCGAACAGCAGCGTGGCGAAGGGCACTACAGCCGAGAGCCCCGCGAACAGTGCCACTGCGAACGGCCAGCGCTGCAACCGCCACAGAATGAGGGTGGCGACGCCGTAGCCGATGAATATGGCTCCGTGGATTGGCCCGGCGATCTCGACACCAAGCTCCGTGGTCCTGGCAATCCACTTGAAGAACATCCCGATCAACAGGGCAGCCCAGCTGAACGCTTCGGCAACGGCGAGGATCCGGAAAATTCGGATTATTGCAGGCTTCGAGGGGAATCTCATCGGAATCTCCGGCTTCGGTAGATGGCTCTCTGAGCGACACATGTCAAACGAAAACCGCCCCGGCAGCCGGCCTGATGGCCGGTAACCGGGGCGGTTCCCAAGCTGCTAGCGGCCGCGCTGGGGGCGGGCCTTGTAAGGATCGATACCCTTGGGGATCGGGAGGCGGTTACCCAGCGAGGAAATACGCTTGGAAACCGCGCTGACCTCGATTTTTGTGAGCTCCTTGTGCAGCTTGCTCATTTTCTTGGCGACCTGGCTGATGGGAACCTGGCCTTCGCCGCGGCCGCTTTCGATCACATGGACAGTGACGTTGGGCAGGATACGCGAGAGACGCTTGCGTTCGGCGTCCACCAGTGGCTTGACCCTGTGTGTGGGGCCTTCGCTGACCAGCACGACGCCGGGACGGCCGATTGCGCGGAACACGGCATCCTGTGTGCGCGGGTTCACGGAAACCGGCTGGTCTTCAGTGATCCAGCCACGCTTAAGGGTGCCCAGGGCGGCACCTGAGGCGCCGGGCTGGTTCTCGATCTGGGCGAACGCGGCCTTTTCGGCCCTGCGGGACAAAATCAGCGTTGCTGCCAGGAGGCCGAGGGGGAGACCAATGATCAGGCCGGTGACCCAGTTTTCCAGGAGGAAGCCGACCAGGAAGCTGACAGCCACCACGCCAAGGAACGACAGCACCATAAGCCAGGGAACCATGGGATCGTGGCGGCGGGTCATCTGGAAGACCTCAGCGATCTGCTTCAGCCGGCTGGGCTTCTTGACCTTCGCTTCTTTGGGCTTGCGCGAGAAGAGGCCACGCTTCGGGGCGTCGTTGGCCGCCGGAGTGGTGTTGCTGGAATCAGAGGAATTCGCCATAGTGCCTTAATTCTACGTGATTTATCGCTGAGGACCGGACGCCGGAAATGTCCGGCACCGGCCCCCCAGCCCTAAAACTTCTGTGCGGTTCTAGGAGTGAGCGGCGATCAGGGAGCTTGCTTCCTGGCGGGTGCTGCCTGAGCTTTCAATGTGCGCGAGCTCGGCCGGGATTTCCCAGCCCTTCTTGCGCATCGCGGTGGCCCAGAGACGGCCGGCGCGGTACGAGGAACGCACCAGCGGTCCGCTCATGACGCCGAGGAAGCCGATCTCGTCCGCTTCCTGCTGGAGGTCAACGAACTCCTGCGGCTTGACCCAGCGGTCAACAGGCAGGTGCCGTTCGCTCGGACGCAGGTACTGCGTGATCGTGATCAGGTCGCAGCCGGCGTCGTGCAGGTCCCGGAGCGCCTCGGAGATTTCCTCACGGGTCTCGCCCATGCCCAGGATCAGGTTGGACTTCGTCACCATGCCCAGCCTGCGGCCCTGCGTGATGACGTCCAGGGAGCGCTCATAACGGAATGCGGGACGGATGCGCTTGAAGATCCGCGGCACGGTCTCCACGTTGTGGGCGAACACCTCAGGTTTGGAGTCGCAGATGGCCTCGATGTGTTCCGGCTTGCCGGAGAAGTCAGGAATCAGCAGTTCGACGCCGGTGCCCGGGTTCAGTTCGTGGATCTTGCGGACCGTCTCGGCGTAGAGCCAGACACCCTCATCGGGGAGGTCGTCTCGGGCCACACCTGTGACGGTGGCGTAGCGCAGCTGCATGGTCTGGACGGAGCGGGCCACTTTGGTGGGCTCGAACATGTCCACTGGAGAGGGCTTTCCGGTGTCAATCTGGCAGAAGTCGCAGCGGCGGGTGCACTCGGAGCCGCCGATCAGGAACGTGGCTTCCTTGTCTTCCCAGCATTCAAAGATGTTGGGGCAGCCGGCCTCTTCACACACGGTGTGGAGGCCTTCCTTTTTGACCAGATTCTTCATCTGGACATATTCAGGACCCATCTGGACCTTGGCCTTGATCCACTCGGGTTTACGCTCCACCGGGGTAGCCGCATTGCGCTGCTCGATACGCAGCATTTTCCGGCCTTCTGGTGCCAGGGTCACAGTAGAGCTCCTTCGGGGGTCGCAACTAGGGCGTCTTCATTCTTGCGCAGTTCTTCGATGATCCGCGACACGAGGTCTGCGGGGGCCACATCCCGGCCGGTTTCCTGGGCGATCGTGGTGACACCGGCATCGGTGATGCCACAGGCAATGATCTGCGCGTAGGGGGCGAGGTCGTTGTTGCAGTTGATCGCAAAGCCGTGCATGGTGACGCCGTCGTGTACCCGGATGCCAATGGCGGCGATCTTGCGTGCCGGGCCCTTGTCGTCTTCGTCGATCCAGACGCCGGCCCGGCCCCTGATGCGTTCGGCTGTGATCCCGTAGTCCGAGAGGACGGCGATGATGACGGACTCGAGACGGTCTACGTAGTCGCGGATCCCGGCAGGATTCTTCAGCTTGATGATGGGGTAACCAACGAGCTGCCCAGGGCCGTGCCAGGTAAGTTTGCCGCCGCGGTCTACCGCCACAACAGGCGTTCCGTCAAAAGGCCGTTCGTGGTCTTCGGTGCGCTTGCCTGCCGTGTACACGGCAGCGTGTTCAAGCAAAAGGACTGTACTGGGGGCCTTGCCGGCGACGACTTTGTCATGGATTTCGCGCTGGATATCCCAGCCGCGCGCATATTCGACGAACTCCGGGGCAAGACCCAACTGTGAAAACTCAAGAGTCATGGCATCCAGCTTAGTCCCCGGCCGGCGTCGTGCCCGATTGTGTGCTGAAGCTCTCATCCGCTTCGACGGGAACCGGCGGGGACCGGAGCCTTGACTGTGGATAACTTCTGCGCGATCCTCGGGAATCCGATAGTTGTTAAGCATGGACGATTTCAGGCAGGGCGGCACTTCGGAGGAAATGACGCCGGATGTTCCGGGGTACAGCGTGGGCCGCCAGCTTGGCCGCGGCGGAAGCGCCACCGTGTGGCTGGTTACCGAAGAACTGACGGGCCGCGATTTCGCGCTGAAATGCTTTGTGCCGGATCTGGATGGGCCTCACGCAGCTACGCCGGATACGGATGCCTCACGCGCCGCCGTGCCGGATTGGAGCACGGCGGAGGATTCAGTCCGCCGTGAGGTCCGGATCCTCTCGGTGCTCGACCATCAGCACCTGGTCAAGGCGTACGACGTCGTCCGGGTCACCGGAGCCGCCGACAGGCGGCTGGGACTTGTTATGGACTATGCCCCCGGCGGTTCCCTGGGGCAGCTGATTGCGAGCCGGGGCAGACTCAGCATCGGCGAAACCGTCACTGTAATTACTCCGCTTGCCCAGGTGCTGGGCTACCTGCACGGCAAAGGCTTCACGCACTCTGACGTATCACCCGGAAACGTACTGTTCAGCGGACACGGCAAACCGATGCTGGCAGACGTCGGCATTGCAAGGATGGTGGGCGATGCCGCCGGAGTCTCGGATCACGGCACCGAGGGTTTCATGGATCCGGCACCCTTGGATGCAGTTCGGGCCGGGCTGCAGCCCGAAAGGGACATTTATTCGGTTGCCGCGCTGGGGTGGTACTGCCTCACAGGCCATGCACCCCGGAAGGCGGCAGACAGGCCGCCGCTGTCGCTGCTGATACCGGAGGTGCCGGCCGAGCTGGCCGCAGCGCTCGAGGCAGGCCTCAGCGAGAACCGCAGGTTACGTCCTACAGCTGCGGAGTTAGCCACCGTCATCTACCGCAGTGCCAGTCCGGCGCCCGTTGACCTCTCAGGTTCCGTGCATCCCACCGTTATTCCTGAGCTGCTGACCCGGCGGCACGCGCCGGACGCTTCCAGCGGATTGCCGCGTGAGCAAATCCGAGCCCTCGGCAGGCGACTGTCCACCTCGCGATGCGCCGGACTCCTCGGAATGCGCCGTGTTGTCCCGGACCACGTTTCCCGGGATCCGGCTGCGCTGGACGCCGCCCCAGGACAGCCCGGTGCCTGCCCGGAGCTGCCACTGCGTCGTTCGCACCGGCTCGAACCAGCCAGGCCACGGCGGTGGCCTTTCATTGCCGCCCTGCCCGTCGCGGTCGTGGGAGTGGCCCTTGCCGGTGCCTGGTGGATTTCGGGCCAACCGCCAGTTGCCGGGGCCCAGCGCCCGCCCGCGTCTTCAGCCGGATCCGAAACCGCATCCGGCGACGCTCAGCCGGAGAACATTGTCCCTCAGAGTATCCGCGCGCAGCTCCGCTCAAGGGACCCCCGGGAGGCCGTCCGGGGGCTGGCATGGATTCGCTCCACGGCTTTCAGCTCCGGGTGGTTCGAGCTTTTGGACGAAGTGAACGTCAGGGACTCTGCAGCCGCGGCTGCAGACGAAAAGATCGTGTCCCTGCTGCGCGAAAAGGGCCATGTGCTGGCCGGATTCACCACCACCTTGGCCGCGGTTGAATCACAGCCCGAGAGCAATGCCAGCAGGGCCGTTGTTGGTGTCAGATCAGGGACCTCCGCCTACGAGGAAAAAGATGCGGCCGGCGCGGTGGTGGCGGCAGGGCACGCAGCCGCCGATCAGCAGCTGCGTCTGGTGCTGGTCCCGGTGGACGGTTTGTGGCGGATCGTTGAGATCCTGCCTGCGGCCTGATCCGGTGCTCCGGCAGGGAGCCTGTAACAGAGAATCAGTTACGGCCGGCGGCCACCCAGGCCGCAGCCTGTACGACTGCGGCATGTTGCCACTCGAAGCCCGCGTCAGCCAGCTTGGCTGGCTCCATCCGTTGGCTCGCGAGCAGCAGCTCGTCAGCCAGTTTCCCCATCACCAGTCGGAGCACCGGAGCGGGGACACGAAGGAGAGCCGGGCGGTGCAGCGCCGTGGCCAGTTGTGACACCAGCGAGTTCACGTCGGCACTTTCAGGCGCACAGACGTTTACCGGTCCGGTGAGGGGCGCTATCAGCAGGAATCCGAAAGCGGCTGAAACATCCGGCAGGGTGATCCAGGGCCAATACTGCCTGCCGTGACCGAGCGGCCCGCCAATCCCGAGCCGCAGCAGTGGAAGCAGCTTGCCTAGGGCGCCGCCGGACGGGCTCAGTACTACGCCGGTGCGGGGCGTCACCACCCGTACCCCCGCCGGGGCCTCATGCGCGGCGGCCTCCCACTCAACGCACAGCCGGGCCAGAACACCGGAACCGGGACCCTGGCTTTCGCGGAGCAGGGCAGGCCCGGAATCTCCGTAGAAGCCTGAGGCAGATTGGCTGAGGAAGACCGGGGGAGGAGTGTCCAGCCGTCCCATCGCCTCGGTCAGCGTGCGGGTGGAGTCCAGACGCGACCGGAACAGCTCTCCAATCCGGCCCCGGGTCCAGGGCCGGTCGCCAATACCGGCACCGGACAGATTGATGACGGCGTCGATATCTTTCAGGGAAGATGGGTCAAGCAGGCCATCCACAGGGTCCCACTGGACTTCGGCCGCCGAGTCAGGCGGCCGCCGCACGAGGGCAACCACGTTATGGCCGCCGGCGCGCAGGCTGGCGGACAGCCCGGTTCCAATAAGCCCGGACGCGCCGCTAATCACGATTCGCATGATCCATCTCACCATGCCCGGCACGGCCGCGGAACCTCCCGGATGCTTCCACGGACTTTGACTATGATCGAATGATGACCTCTTCGAGCTACTTCCGATTCCCGCATCTGCACGGCGATCTGGTCACTTTTGTGGCCGAGGACGACGTATGGATTGCGCCTCTCACCGGCGGCCGCGCATGGCGGGTATCCTCCCTTCAGCTGCCTGCCCGCAACCCCCGTTTCACCCCTGACGGCAAGCGGCTCGTCTGGTCGGTCATCCAGGGGACGGCACCGGAAGTGGTCATTGCGGATGTGGACGGCGGAGCCTACCGGCAGCTGACGTATTTCGGCCACAGCACCACGAAGGTCAAAGGCTTTACGGCGGCCGGAGACGTTGTTGTCACGAGTGCCTTCCGGCAGGCGGAGAGCCGCCACACGCACGCCTACAGCATCCCCGTCGAGGGCGGCTGGGCTGAGGAACTTCCGTTCGGCCCGGTTGAGTCGGTTGCCTTTGGCCCGGAACTGGGTGACGAACGTCCGGTGGTGGTGGCAAGTGTGCTGTCCCGCGAACCCGCCTGGTGGAAGCGTTACCGGGGCGGAAGTGCCGGAAAGCTGTGGATCGATACTGACGGCAACGGCGAGTTCGAACGGCTGCTGCCCGAGCTGGACGGCAACATCGCGGATCCCCTGTGGGTGGACGGCAGAATCGCGTTCCTCTCCGACCACGAAGGTTATGGCAACCTGTACTCCGTGCTGCCGGGTGGGGGCGATCTGCGCCGGCACACGGACCACGAGGACTTCTATGTGCGGCACGCCGCCACAGACGGCAAGCGGGTCATCTTCGAATCTGCGGGTGAGCTCTGGATCATGCACGATCTCGGTTCCGAGGCCGTCAGGCTGGATATTTCGCTGGGCTCAGCATCCCAGACCCGCCGTGCAACGCTCCTGAAAACGGCAAAGCACCTGGGCGGGGTCTTTCCGGACCTGGCGGGTTCCGCAAGCGCAGTGGAAACCCATGGAACCATCCACTGGCTCCGGCACAAGGATGGGCCGTCCCGGGTCGTCGAAGCCACGCCTGGTGTCCGTGCGCGTCTGCCCCGGCCCCTCACTGACGGCCGCATTGCCTACGTTGCCGATCACGACGGCGCGGAAGCGCTTTACATCAAGGAGATCGCCGGGCCGCTTTTCGCCGGCCCCGCCCCGGCGGCGGGGCCCTCGAAGACCCGGGAGGACATGCCGGGCACCCCACTGCCCAAACCGGTGCCGGCCGCCGGACTGACCCAGGCCGGCGTCGGGCTGCCAGTGACTGATGACTCCGGGGCGGATATCGCACCCGTTCCCGAAGTGCCGGCCGAACGGGCTTCAGAACCGCGGACCTCCACCCGGATCGGATTCCCCAAGCCATCAAGGGCCAGCGCCATGGAGGCCAGCCCGGATGGCCGCTGGCTGGCTGTTGGCACCGCCTTCGGTGACGTCTACATCGCAGACACCCATACGGGGGCGATTTCCCTGCTGAGCAGCATTGGCGAAGGCACCATCTCCGACCTGTGCTGGTCGCCGGACTCGGAATGGCTGGGCTGGTCCGAGCCGGTCACGTCCTTCGGTTCACGCAGCCGCCTGCGTATTGTGAAAGTGGCCGATCAGGACGGAGAAATCATCGATGTCACCGATGGCCGCTTCTGTGACCAGTCGCCGTCGTTCACTCCGGACGGCAAGTTCCTCGCCTTCCTGTCCAACCGGAGCTTCGATCCGGTCTATGACGGCCATTCCTTCGACCTGTCCTTCCCGAGCCCCATCAAGCCGTACTTCGTGGCGTTGGCAGCGGACACGCCGTCACCCTTCGGTCCCAGCATTGGCCTCCGAGAGTCCGGAGACAACGCAGCGGAAGCCGACGGCGGCGCTGACGCACCGGAGGCCGGTAAGGCCGGCAAGGCGGCGGCTCCGGACGTCCGCGTGGACGCCGAAGGCTTGGCCCACCGTGTGATCAGTGTTCCCGTGCCGCAGGGCAACTATGAGTCGCTCTCCGCAACAGACGGCGCGCTGCTGTGGCTGGACAGCGCCCTTGCCGGTGTCACCGGCGACGGCAGGGCGAGCCTGGAAGACAAGGATGCCCCGCCCAGCCTGGTCCGGTTCGACATCGCCAAACGGAAAACCACCACGCTTGTGGAAGCGCTGGACAGCTACCGTGTCTCCGGAGACGGCAAACAGGTGGTGCTGATCCATGAAAAGCAGGTCCGGGTGGTTCCGGCCGATTCCAAGGCCGATGACGATTCCGGCACGCAGGTCAAGGTGGATCTTGGCCGCATCCGCGTCATGATGGATCCGCTCAGCGTCTGGGGCCAGGCCTTCGACGAAGCCTGGCGGCTGCAGCGCGACTTCTTCTGGACCGAGGACATGGCCGGCCAGGACTGGGATTCCGTCCACAAGCGCTACCGGCCGCTGGTTGACAGGTTGGGCTCGCACGATGATCTGGTGGATCTCCTGTGGGAACTGCATGGGGAACTGGGGACGTCGCACGCGTACGTCCGCCCGGCCGCGGTGACGGAAAACGGCAGCAACGGCCAGGGCAGGCTCGGCGCCGATCTCGCGTTCACCGCAGAGGGGTGGGAGATCACCCGTATCCTGGCCGGGGAATCTTCGGACCCGCTGGCAACGTCGCCGCTGACTCGGCCCGGAGCAGATGCAAAGGCGGGCGATGTCCTTCTGGCCATTGACGGCGTGCAGCTGTCGGAGGCCCTGACGCCGGCTATGCAGCTGGTGGGGGCCGCCGGCCGCGCCGTGGAGCTCACCGTCCGCAATGGTGCCGGCCACGGATCCGCTGCCGGCGTCCAGCGGCGCATTGCCGTGATACCGGTCAAGGACGAGGAGCGCCTGCGGTACCAGGACTGGGTGGCAGCCAACCGGCGTACAGTCCGTGAGGCATCCGGCCACAGGTACGGTTACCTGCACATCCCGGACATGATGGCCAACGGCTGGGCACAGCTGCACCGGGATCTGGACACCGAGACCGCTCTGGACGGATTGATTGTGGACGTTCGCCGCAACCGTGGAGGGCACACCTCCCAGCTCGTGGCCGAGCTGATCGGACGCAAGGTGACTGGCTGGAGCATGCCGCGCGGGGAAAGGCCCCGGACCTACCCGCACCACGCGCCGCGCGGACCCGTCATCATCCTCGCCGATGAGTTCGCCGGCTCGGACGGCGACATCATCACCCAGGTTTCTAAACTGCGTGGGATTGGCCCGGTAATCGGCACGCGGACGTGGGGCGGCGTCGTCGGAATCGACAACCGCTTCTCGCTCGCTGACGGAACCGGCGTCACCCAGCCACGCTACGCCACGTGGTTCAGCGGCGGTGTCGGCTGGGGTGTGGAGAACTACGGCGTGGATCCGGACATTGAGGTGACGTTCCCGCCGCATGCATACGCAGCCGGCCGGGATCCGCAGCTTGAATACGGCATCGGCGCACTGAAGGAAATGATCCAGGAGCTGCCTACCGACCGGCCGCCGGCCCGGGAGGGCTACCGCCGGCTCCTGCCTGCCCCGCTGCCGGAACGCCGGCACACGGACTGAACCAGACCCGCCGGCCACAACCGAAGGCCCCGCTCCCCGCTGGATATCCAGCGGGGAGCGGGGCCTTCGGCGTCAGATGTGGCCGGCGTCAGTTTGAGCTGCCGGCAGCAGTTAGGAAACCAGAGTGGCTTCCAGAGTGATCTCGATGCTGGCCAGCGCCCCGGAGACAGGGCAGCCGGTCTTGGCTTCGCCGGCGATCCGCTGGAATTCCTCTTCGGAAATGCCCGGGATCTTGGCGTTCACCGTCAGGTGGCTGCCGGTGATGCCGGTGCCGGGCTTGAACGTGACGTCGGCCTTGGTGCGGACCTCGTCCGGAGTGTGGCCCGCCTGGGCAAGCATATTGCTGAAGGCCATCGAGAAGCAGGCGGAGTGCGCGGCGGCGATGAGCTCTTCCGGGCTTGTTTTGCCCCCCGCCTGCTCGGTGCGTGCCTTCCAGGTGACCTCAAACGTGCCCAGTCCGGAGCTGTCCAGCGTCGTGTTGCCTGCACCCTCCATCAGGTCGCCGTTCCATACAGTGTGCGCGGTGCGTGTTGCTGCCATATCCACTCCTCAATGTTGATTCGAAATCAGGGATCCGGCCGCTGCCTGACCCCTGCCGGTTTCAATCCTATGGATTATGCAGTGGCTGTGCACGGGGCGTCCGCCGGGAGAGGATTGTGACCACATGCACTGTGGCCATTGAAACCGCACACCACGACAATGGCAACGTGCCCCGGGCGCGCATGGCGTCGATCATGGTCAACGCCGTTGACGCTGAACGCCTCACGGTATTCTGGTCGGCCCTGCTGGGAACGGAGGTCTCGACCCGTCATGAACAGTTCTGGTGGCTTACGCCCGCGACTGCGGGCTGTGCATCGCCAAGACTGAAGAGCCGGAGTACGACGACGGCGAGGCCCCCGCGCAGGGTGCGTCGCCGTCGTGGCCGGTAAGGCGGGTGGCTGAAGCCGGTACTTAGTGCCAGATCGTTGCGATGGCAATGTTGATCAGGGCCAGGCCGCCGACGCCGTGGGCCAGGCCAGTGGAGACGTCTTCGCCCTTCTTGACCTTGCGCGAGCCGATGACGGCGAGCGCGGCCACGGCGATGCCGATGGC
Source organism: Micrococcaceae bacterium Sec5.7 (assembly GCA_039636785.1). Lineage (NCBI taxonomy): Bacteria > Bacillati > Actinomycetota > Actinomycetes > Micrococcales > Micrococcaceae > Micrococcaceae bacterium Sec5.7. The sequence continues at coordinate 1,476,711 of CP144169.1, forward strand.
GAACTTGATGCCAAGCTTGAAGTAGTTGGGGTCGGCATCGGGCAGCAGCGGCAGAATGCCCATCATTGCGATGCCGGTGATCAGCTGGAGGAAGGCACCGTCGCGCTGACGCGGGTGGACCGTCGGCTGCTTAATTGTTGCGATCCAGTAGCCCACAATCATGGCTGCGCCAACGATGTGCAAGAACAGCAGGATGTCAAAGAGAATACTCATGGCTCCAGCTTAGCCAGTAGGTTCTACGTCCTGTAGCAAAGCCACGGCCAGCTCGCGCACAAAAAAGCGGGGCAGGTTCCGGAGGTTTCCCACCGGAGCCTGCCCCGCCGTCGTCGTTGAAATACCGGAGGTCAGAGCCCCAGATCGGCCTCGAAGGCGCCTTCTTCAAGGCGTGCCTTCAGCGTCTGCAGGAAGCGGCCGGCATCGGCGCCATCAACCAGACGGTGATCGTATGTCAGGGAGAGGTACATCATGGAGCGGATTGCCAGCGAATCGTCACCGTTTTCGTCGGTGACAACAACCGGGCGCTTGACGATCGCGCCGGTGCCCAGGATGCCTACCTGCGGCTGGTTGATGATCGGTGTGTCGAAAAGTGCTCCGACCGAACCGATGTTGGTGATGCTGAACGTTCCGCCCGACAGCTCGTCCGGTCCGATCTTGCCCTTGCGGGTGCGGTCTGCAACATCAGCGATCTTGCCGGCCAGGCCCGCAAGGTTGAGGTTTCCGGCGTCGGAAATGACTGGAACCAGCAGACCCTTGTCAGTGTCCACGGCAATCGCCAGGTGCTCGGCGTTGTGATACGTGATTTCCTGCTTTTCCTCGTCATAGGCAGCATTGACCTTCGGGTGCTGCTTCAGGGCCTCGGCAACAGCCTTGGCAATGAAAGGAAGGAATGTCAGCTTGACGCCGTTCTGGGCCAGGAACGAGTTCTTGGCCTTGAGGCGGAGCTTGGCCACCTTGGTCATGTCTACTTCGTGAACCTGGGTCAGCTGGGTTGAGATGTCCAGGGACTCACGCATACGCCGGGCGATGACTTGGCGGATACGGGGAGCCTTCTGCACGGTGCCGCGCAACGACGACGCTGCCGCGGTGGCAGCCGTTGGTGCAGCTGCCGGAGCGGCGGAAGCAGCAGGGGCGGCGGCCGGGGCTGCCTTTGCCTCGGCTGCGGCCAGAACATCCTGCTTGCGGATGCGGCCGCCAACACCGGTGCCGGTCAGCGAGGAAATATCCACACCCTGCTGGTTGGCCAGCTTGCGGACCAGGGGAGTGACGTAGTTGGACTCCGCGCCCGATGCAGCCGCGGGTGCCGCAGCAGGAGCATGAGCGGGTGCAGCTGCCGGAGCCGGAGCAGGTGGCGCAACAGGAGCGGGTGCAGCTGCGGCGGGCGCCGGTGGAGCAGCCGCGGGAGCCTCGGCGGCTGTTTCTTCCTTTGCTTCTGCCGCAGGGGCGGGCTGTTCGGGAGCGGCTGCAGGTGCTGCAGCCGGAGCCGCGGCGCCGGAGCCGATAACTGCGAGGACGGAGCCCACCTCGGCCGTTTCATCCTCGTTGACGCGGATTTCCTGAAGCGTGCCGGCTACCGGCGACGGGATTTCGGTGTCTACCTTGTCGGTGGAGACCTCGAGCAACGGCTCGTCCACGGCCACGGAGTCGCCTACGGCCTTGAGCCAGCGCGTCACGGTGCCTTCGGTGACGCTCTCGCCGAGAGCGGGGAGGGTCACTTCGTGGCTTTCTCCGCTGTCAGCGGCAGAAGCCTCCGCAGCAGGAGCCGCTTCAGCGGTCGCAGCAGCCTCCGGAGCGGGAACAGCCTCGGCCGGAGCCTCTTTAACCGGAGCAGCCTCGGCCGGAGCAGCCGAAGCCGGTGCTTCGGGGGCAGCTGACGAACCGGAGCCGTCACCAATGCGGACCAGGGGAGCGCCCACTTCGGCGGTCTCATCTTCGGCAACGAGGATTTCCTCGATGACGCCGGCGATCGGAGAGGGGATTTCGGTGTCTACTTTGTCGGTGGAAACTTCGAGCAGCGGCTCGTCGACCTCTACCCGGTCACCAACCTGCTTGAGCCAGCGGGTGACAGTTCCTTCGGTGACGCTTTCACCGAGGGCGGGCAAGTTAACGGATTCAGACATGTCGTCCCCGTTCTCCTTATTGATCTTTAGTGCGGATGGTTGCTGCCTTGTTCGAGCTTAGTGCACCGGGCAGATCATGCCGGGTGCACCAAGCTCTGTTGTCTTGCGGTGTTGCCTAGCCGTGGAGAGGCTTGCCCGCCAGCGCGAGGTGGGCCTCGCCCAGGGCCTCGTTCTGTGTGGGGTGGGCGTGCAGCAGCTGGGCCACGTCCTCCGGGTAGGCTTCCCAGTTCACGATCAGCTGGGCCTCACCGATCTGCTCGCCCATGCGGGAACCGATCATGTGGACGCCCACCACGGGGCCGTCCTTCTGGCGGACCAGCTTGACCAGGCCTCCGGTGCCCAGGATGGAGCTCCTGCCGTTGCCGGCGAGGTTGTACTCCTGGGTTTCCACCTGATCGTCCCCGAACTTCGCTTTGGCGGCTGTTTCGGTGTAACCGACGGTTGCGATTTCTGGTTCGCAGTAGGTGACCTTGGGGATGTTGACGTCTTCAACGATGACAGGCTTCAGACCGGCGATTTCCTCGGCGACGAAGATGCCCTGCTGGAAACCGCGGTGCGCAAGCTGGACGCCGGGGACGATGTCGCCCACAGCGTAGATGTTTCCGACGCCGGTGTGCAGGCGTTCGTTGGTGATGACGAAGCCGCGGTCCAGGGTGACGCCGGCGTCCTCGTAGCCCAGGTTAGCTGTGACGGGACCGCGGCCCACGGCCACGAGGAGCAGCTCAGCGTCGAAGGTCTTGCCGTCAACCAGAGTGACCTTAACGCCGTTGTCATCCTGCTCGACGCCCTGGAAAAAGACTCCAGTGGAGAACTTGATGCCGCGCTTCTTGAACGCACGCTCGAGGTTCTTCACGATCGCCGCGTCCTCGTTGGGCACGAGGGAAGGCAGGCCCTCGACGATGGTGACGTCCACGCCGAACGACTTCCAGACTGAAGCGAACTCGACGCCGATGACACCGCCGCCCAGGACGATGGCGCTCTTCGGGATGTAGTCCATCTTGAGGACTTCATCCGAGGTGATTACGCGTCCGCCGATTTCCAGCCCCGGAAGGGAGCGGGAGTAGGAACCGGTGGCCAGGACAATGTTCTTGCCCTTGTAGTCCGTGCCGTTCACCACCACGGTGTCCGTGCCCTTCAGCTTGCCTTCACCTTCAATGACGGTGATGCCCTTGGACTTGATGAGACCCTGGAGGCCCTTGAACTTTCCGGCAATGATGCCGTCCTTGTACGCATTGACGGCCGTGATGTCGATGCCGTCAAGGGTGACGTTCACACCGTATTTGGCGGAGTCACGGGCGTGATCGGCGAGTTCGGCCGAGTGAAGCAGCGCCTTGGTGGGGATACAGCCGTTGTGCAGGCATGTTCCGCCGAGCTTGGCCTTTTCCACAAGGCCGACGGTGAAGCCAAGCTGAACAGCACGCAGGGCCGTGGCGTAACCGCCACTGCCGCCACCGAGTACCAGGATGTCGAATTCTTGCGCAGTTGCCTGATCGGCCACTTAGACGCTCCCTCGCGTGAACGATGACGCGAGAGTACGCATCATCTGGTCTTGGAATTTGCTCTGCCGTGATTATGCCAGCAGGCAGGTTCTCTTGCATTTGTGACTACCGGAGTTCACCTTAGCGAACCACCTATCCATGCTCCACCTTGCGGCACGTTTTGTGGCGTGCTTGTGTCGAGAGTCACGCGGCTCTGTGTCGGACGGATCAGTCCCCGGCCGAGTTATGGAAAAAGCGGGTGTCCGGCGCTTGCCGGACACCCGCTCCTGACGTTTTGGCACCCTGGTACGGATGCCGCCGTCGGCCCCTGGCCGTTTGGCCAGCCGGCGCTAGACGGCGGCTGCCAGGATGCCCTCCACATAGGCCACCAGGGTACGGACGGTGCAGCCCGTGCCCTGCTTGTGGGTGTAGCCGTACGGGCTGCCGTTGTTGAACGAGGGCCCGGCGATGTCAATGTGCGCCCAGGGGATCTGTTCGCCGTCCTTTCCCTTGCCCACAAATTCGCGCAGGAAGACTGCCGCCGTCATCATCCCGCCGTGACGCTCGCCGATGTTGGCCAGGTCGGCCACCTCCGAATCGAGGCTGGGGCGCAATTCCTCCGGCAGGGGCATGGGCCAGACAAGCTCGCCGGCGCGTTCAGCCGCGGCCTTCAACGGACCGGTGACGCTCTCCGAACCCATAACGCCAGCCGTGCGGTTGCCGAGGGCGATCAGCTGCGCGCCCGTCAGTGTGGCGACGTCGATAATGGCGTCCGGGTACTCCTGGCTCGCGGCCACGATCCCGTCGGCCATGACCAGCCGGCCCTCGGCGTCGGTGTTCAGGACTTCGACGGTCTTGCCGCCGAACATGGTCAGCACATCGGCCGGCCGCGATGCGGCGCCGGAGGGCATATTCTCCGCGATGCAGAGCCAGGCGGTCGCCTTGACGGGCAGGCCCAGGCCCGCGAGGGCCAGCACAGTGTTAAGTACGACGGCAGCGCCGGCCATGTCGCTCTTCATGTCACCCATGCCGAGGGCCGGCTTGATGGAAATGCCGCCAGTGTCGAAGGTAATGCCCTTGCCGACCAGGGCGATCTTGGCTGTTGCCTTGGCCGGGGAGTATTCCACCTTGACCAGGCGCGGCTGGCGGGTTGACCCCTTGCCGACGCCCATGATGCCGCCGAAGCCTTCCTTTTCAAGACGCTTCTCGTCCCAGACCGTCAGCTTGACGGGCAGCCCCTTGGCCAGCTCCTTCGCAGCATCGGCGAAGGATTCCGGGTACAGGTGGCTCGGCGGCTGGTTGACCAGTGAGCGCGTGGCGTTGACGGCCTTGCCGATCAGGGCGGCGCGGTTCAGCGCCGGCTGCAGTTCCTTCCCACCGGCGAGCTCGGTGAAGATGACCACGTTCCGGACCGGATCCTTGAGTCCTTCCTTGGACGAGCGGTACTCGGTGAAGGAGTAGGAGCCCATGGCGGCGCCCTCGGCGACTGCCGCAACATCGGCGATTCCCGCCGTCGGAAGTGCCAGTACTACTGTGTTGAGTCCGGCAAGCTGACGGACAGCTGAACCTGCGGCCCGTCGCAGTGATTCCTCAGAAAGTTTCCGGCCATTGCTGACGTCGCCGACTCCAGCCAGGACGATCACGCCGGCTCCAGTCTCCGGAAGGCCTGGAAGGCGGAGGATCTGGTCTGCTGCTCCGGTGACGCCAAGAACCTTCAATGATTCCGACAGTGCTTCTGCAGACTTGGCAGTCAGCGGGTTTTCGAGCAGAACCGGGCCGTCTGATCCCTTCCCGACACCAATGACGACGGCGTCGCTGGGGGCCTTCTTCAGGTCCCGTGCGAGGGCACTAAGGTTGATTTCAGTATTCTTGACCACGAGGATCAGTCCTCAATTCTCTGAGATTATTCGGGCAGGGAGTGCATGTTTGGCGCCCTGCCATGGGAACCCGGCCGCCGTCGGCTTGAGACGCAACCCGGTGTCTGCAAGTCCGTCAATAAGGCCAGTTCCGATCGTAGTCTCTCTGCATCGCAGCCGCGGCATTCACTGAGAGCTGCGCCACAACCCGGCTCAGGAATTCCGGGGCCGCCCGGGGCGTTGTAAAGAATATCCACCCGCAACCACGAAAGGAACATGCCGTGCTTGAACGGATTTCCGGCTCTCTGCTGGACCCCGATGCGCTTTATGCGAGCAACATCGAGCTGTTCCACAGCCCAGAACTCCGCGGGCTCAATCTGGTGATGGCTTTTACTGGATTCGCCGACGCCGGCCATGTGGTCAAGCAGATTAACAGCGAGCTGCTCGACACGCTGGACTCGGGGCTCGTCGCCGTGTTCGACGCCGACCAGCTCATCGATTACCGGACCCGGAGGCCGCACGTCTCCTTCGTGGAAGACCATCTTCAGGACTACCAGGCGCCAAGCCTGGCACTGTACAGGCTGGTTGACGGCTTGGGGAGTCCTTTCCTGCTCCTGGCGGGATTCGAACCGGACCTGCAATGGGAGCGTTTTTCGCGGGCCGTGGTGCGGATTGTAGAAGAACTTGACGTGAACCTTGTGACCTGGATCCACTCCATCCCCATGCCAGTGCCGCATACCCGGCCGGTGGGCGTGACTGTCCATGGCAACAGGCCGGAGCTGATTGAGGGAATTTCGGTCTGGAAGCCTACCGTGGAGGTACCTGCAGCCGTAGGCCACATTCTGGAGCTCAGGCTGATGGAAGCCGGGCGCAACGTGGCCGGCTACGTCATCCATGTGCCTCATTATCTGGCCGAGGCCGAGTACCCGCAGGCCGCAGTGGCGGGACTGGAATATCTGGGCGCGGCAACGTCACTGATGCTGCCAACGGACCGGCTGAGGGAAGCCGGGCGTGAAGTGATCCGGCAGATTTCGGAACAGGTTGGTTCATCTGAGGACGTGCAGCAGGTGGTGTCGCGGCTGGAAACCCGGTATGACGAGAAGGCCGAAGGCACAGTCCGCCGCTCGCTCCTGGCCGATGAAAACGACCAGCTCCCTAACGGCGATGTTCTCGGCGCGGCCGTTGAGGCATACCTGGCCCGCGAAAATCCGGGTCATTAAATAATGTTTTTGAAGGCCACAGGCATAATAAAGGGGTGACTGCACCCCGCGCCTGGCTGATCTGGACCATCGGAATATTCTCGTACCTGGTGGCCGTGACGCAGCGCACCTCCTTCGGCGTGGTGGGTCTGGAAGCCACCGAGCGGTTCCATGCAAGCGCCTCCGCAATCTCCTTCTTCACCGTCCTGCAGCTCCTGGTCTATGCCGGACTGCAGATCCCTGTGGGTGTGCTGGTGGACAGATTCGGCTCCCGGGTCATGATCGCCGGGGGCGCCTTGCTCATGGGGCTGGGCCAACTCCAGCTGGCATTCGCGGACAGCATCCCCGGCGGGGTACTGGGGCGTGTCCTGGTGGGCGCCGGAGATGCCATGACTTTCATCTCCGTCATCCGGCTCATTCCACTATGGTTCGCCCCCGCGCGCGTGCCCGTCCTCACCCAGCTGACCGGAATGTCCGGACAGCTGGGCCAGCTTTTCAGCGTGGTGCCGTTTGCCCTGATCCTCCACTCGGCCGGCTGGTCCCCGGCGTTCTTGACGCTCGCCGGGCTGTCCGGAATCGCCGTCGTGCTGGTGGTTCTGCTCCTTCAGGATCTGCCGGCGGGGACTCCCCGGGCCGAATCAGGTCAGGGCTTGCGGGCCACCGGTGTCTCGTTGTCCCGGGCATGGCGGCAGCCCGGGACCCGGTTGGGCCTGTGGAGCCACTTCACCATCCAGTTCAGCGGCACGGTGTTTGCCATGACCTGGGGCTATCCGTTCCTCATTTCCGCCCAGGGACTGGACGCGGGCACCGTGTCGGGACTGATGGCGCTGTACGTGGCGGCAGGCATTGCCGCGGGCCCGCTGATCGGCCGGTTCGTATCCCGTCACCCGCTGCGCCGTTCCACCATGGTCCTGCTCATCGCCGCCGGAACCGCCGCCGCATGGGCGGCGGTCCTCCTCAACCCGGGCCGGTCCCCGCTATGGCTCCTGGCAGGTCTGGTGGTGGTGCTGGCGATCGGAGGGCCGGGATCCATGATCGGCTTCGACTTCGCACGGACGTTCAATCCGGCGCACCGGCTGGGCACCGCAACCGGGATAGTCAACGTGGGCGGGTTCATTGCTGCCCTGGTGGCGATCTTCCTGATCGGGCTGTTGCTGGACATCCTCTACTCCTCCGGTTTCTCCAACGGTGTGCTCTATGGCCTGGAACCGTTCCGCGTTGCCCTGAGCGTGCACTTCCTGCTCCTGGGGATCGGTGCCGTTGCCATCCTCGGGTGCAGGCGGAAGGTCCGGCGCCAGATGGCCGCCCAGGGCGTCCTGGTGCCGCCTCTGCTCAAGACAATGGCGGCGCAGCGCAGGGCCAATCTGGAGCGGCGCCGAACGCCGTTCCGCGACTAGCACTGCTCCTCCACAGGCCCGTCCGCGGGCACGTTGTCCACATGGCTCAAATGGCGGCTGTCCCGGGGCGGACCGCTGTCTGAAGCTGGGTGCATGACAGCTTCAGAACACCTCACCATCAAAGGGCCCGAGGATATCCTTGGGTTCATACCGCACTCCCTGGGGTACTGGCCGGCGGACAGCCTGGTCGCCATGACCATGCAGGGCAAACGGCTGGGCGCCACGCTTCGGGTTGATCTTCCCGGGCCGGACGGTCTGCGGAACCCCGGGGAATTCGCCAGGACGGTCGGCGATTACCTGCAAGCAGACGACGCGGCCGACGGAACCCTCCTTATGTTGTTCACCAATGACGGCTGGATGGACTCCGACGATGGGTATAGGCCGCTGCTGGCAGCTCTCGAAGCCGCGCTCGGATGCGCCGGGATGCCCGTGCGGGATGCCTGGTACGTAGGGCATACCCATTGGCGCAATGTGTACTGCACGGACCCCGGGTGCTGTCCGCTGCCAGGCCGTTCCGTGGACGAAATCCGGGACAGCAGGCTCAATGCTGAGATGGTATTCCGCGGCAGCAGCGTGGGAGCGCCCCCCGCCGACCGCCTGTACGGTGAAGGCCAGGGCCAGCGTGGACGCGAAGAAACGTCCGTTGTGGCGGCCGAACAGCGCTGGTTGGCCGAGTTCAACAGCCGGCGGGGCAGCCGGCAGCAGTTCGACGCTGTCCTGGATACCTGGGAGCGCGCCAAGCAGGCAGGCCAGGGGACCGACCTTACGGCGGCGCTCAAGGCATTTCTGCGCGCATCCCTTTGCGTTCCGGCGTGGCGGGATGCAGTGCTGGTCATGACAGCGGCCGGGCGGGCTGCGGCGGCGCGCGGGGCGGAAGAGTTCGGGATATTCGACGACGGCTCCGGGTTGGCGGCGGTCCGTCCACCCGCTGAAGACATGCCGCAGAAAGGGACCGAAAAGGGGAGTTCCCGAAGACCCGATGACGGGTCTGCGGCCGGGTATGGTGAGGTGCTGCTGGGACTCAGCCCGGTTGTTCCCGATTGGGCCGGAATGAAGCGCCTCGAACAGGTCCTGCTGCGGCTTTCGTGCGCGGGAGGCGCTGAGGCAGAAGCCGCAGCGCTGACGGCAAGGGGATGGATCGAGTGGTGCCGCGGCAGGGGTTCCTTTGCCGATGCCCTCCTGAATCAGGCGCTGGTGGAGCAGAACGGATACCGGCTGGCAGAGCTGCTGTCCGAGCTGGTGGGCCGCGGCACCATCTGCGGCTGGGCGGGCCGGCGTGAGACTGCCTGGCAGAAGTTCGAGCCGGACGCCGCGTAGCTTTGTGGCTGGCGGAATGCCCTGGTGATCGGCCGGAAGTATTGCGGCGGACTGCCCGGGCTGAGGCTCTGATTGGGAAATCCGTGAGACAATGGATGCCGAGACCCGGTTGGGTCCGTGTATCTGGTGCATGTAATGGGTCCCTGAAACGGGAACATTATGGCCGCCCCGGCAGTTTTACTTAGTGGCTCTGCTGGCCGTGGTTGCACCTGATGTTGATCACGGACTTGACAGGGTCATAGTGGTGTTGCCCGTATGGTGATTCCACAGACCGCCGCTAGAAAGGTTTTCTGTGACCCCGTCTTCCGCGAAGAAGGAACCCGCCGCCCAGGCTGAATTGTCCCCTGAGGAGAAGCAGGTGGCTACGAACGCCAAGCGTGCAGCTACGCGCGCTGCCAACAAGGCCATCAAAGATGCCGCAGGCGATGACGCCGACTCGGCAGAGGCCAAGCCCGAGCCGAAGAAGCGCGGGCCTAAGCCCGGTGCCAAGGCTGCGGCAGAAGCCGCAGGAAAGTCCGCCCGCGGCCGTTCGAACGACGACGACTCGGATGATCCCGACGATGATGCCGACGACGCGTCCCAGGACGGTTCAGAATCCGCCGAAGACGGCGAAATTACGGCCGCCAAGGCAGCGTCAGCTGCCAGCGGTAAAGGTTTTGTCTATTCCGATGCGGACGACGATGACGCCCCCGTCCAGCAGGTCATGTCCGCCGGTGCAACGGCCGACCCCGTCAAGGATTACCTGAAGCAGATCGGCAAAGTTGCGCTGCTGAACGCCGAGCAGGAAGTTGACCTTGCGCTCCGCATCGAGGCCGGCCTTTTTGCTGAAGAGAAGATCAACGCCGACGACGGCTCGATGGACCCGAAGTTCAAGCGCGAGCTCGAATTCGTCATCCATGACGGCAAGCGCGCCAAGAACCACCTGCTCGAAGCCAACCTCCGCCTGGTTGTCTCGCTGGCCAAGCGCTACACCGGCCGCGGCATGCTGTTCTTGGACCTGATCCAGGAAGGAAACCTGGGCCTCATCCGCGCGGTGGAGAAGTTCGACTACACCAAGGGCTTCAAGTTCTCCACATACGCCACCTGGTGGATCCGGCAGGCCATCACCCGCGCCATGGCCGACCAGGCGCGCACCATCCGCATCCCGGTGCACATGGTGGAGGTCATCAACAAGCTGGCTCGCGTTCAGAGGCAGATGTTGCAGGACCTTGGCCGCGAACCCACGCCTGAAGAGCTCGCCCTTGAACTGGACATGACCCCGGAAAAGGTGGTCGAGGTCCAGAAGTACGGCCGCGAGCCGATTTCGCTGCACACGCCGCTCGGCGAGGACGGTGACTCCGAGTTCGGTGACCTGATCGAGGACTCCGAAGCAGTGGTTCCTGCCGACGCCGTGAGTTTCACTCTCCTTCAGGAACAGCTTCACTCCGTGCTGGACACCCTGTCCGAGCGCGAAGCCGGAGTTGTGGCCATGCGATTCGGCCTCACCGACGGACAGCCGAAGACTTTAGACGAAATCGGCAAGGTCTACGGCGTCACGCGTGAGCGCATCCGCCAGATCGAATCCAAGACCATGTCCAAGCTCAGGCACCCTTCACGGTCGCAGGTGCTTCGGGACTACCTGGACTAGAACTTCTGCAATAAACAGGAAAGCCGCCGCCGGATCTGATCCGGCGGTGGCTTTCCTGTTTAGAGGGAGGGAAAAAATCAGGGTCCCTCCGGATGGAGGAACCCTGAAGCGGTACTGCTTTGACTAGTCGACCGGAACCGGTGCCTTCTCGTGAAGACGGCCCGTCTCATCGTGCCAGTCGGAGCTCAGCGGCTTGAGCGTTGCCTCGACTGCACGGGCATGGTGGCCGCAGAAGAGCAGCTCACCGCCGGAGGACTCGAGTACAACCCGGACATATGCCTGTGCTCCGCAACGATCGCACCGGTCAACTGCGTTGAGCGTGCGGTCCGCAACTGCTGTTGTCATGTCGGCCTCCTAAGTAGATCTGTATATCTATATAACCAGCATTCGAAGCGAAACTATGGCAAGGATGTGTCACTTTCGCTGTGCGCGTATCACATGTGCATAACGAACGGCAGGAGCCGTGCAGTAGCGGGGGAGTGGCAGCCGGGTGAACGGACACTGTCCGACTACCCTAGGAAGAGCTTTCATTGCCCCAGTTGTTCCGTCTTTGAAGGAGTTCACCACCAGTGGCACCTAGTTCTGATTACACCGCCCGGCACCTTTCCGTGCTGGAGGGCCTCGAGGCCGTGCGTAAACGGCCCGGCATGTACATCGGATCAACGGACTCCCGCGGCCTCATGCATTGCTTGTGGGAAATCATCGACAATTCGGTCGATGAAGCCCTGGCGGGCTTCGGCCACGACATCAAGATCATCCTGCACGCGGACAACTCTGTGGAGATCCACGATGATGGCCGTGGCATCCCCATTGACGTTGAACCTAAGACCGGGCTCACCGGCGTTGAGGTGGTTTTCACCAAGCTTCACGCCGGGGGCAAGTTCGGCGGCGGTTCGTACACCGCCTCCGGTGGACTTCACGGTGTGGGTGCCTCGGTTGTCAATGCCTTGTCCGCCCGGCTCGACGCTGAAGTGGACCGTGGCGGCAAGACCTACAAAATGTCCTTCCGCCGTGGCGAACCGGGACGTTTCAAGGATGCGGGCCCCAAACCCGGGCCCGACGCTACCTTCGCGCCTTTCGTGGACGGCTCTGTGCTTGATGTCATCGGCAAAGCCAAGCGCGGTGTGACAGGTACACGGATCCGCTACTGGGCGGACCGCCAGATCTTCACCCCCGACGCGAAGTTCTCCTACGATGAACTGGCCGCCCGTGCACGGCAGACCTCCTTCCTGGTCCCGGGTCTGAAACTGACGGTCCGGGATGAGCGAAGGGCTGCGGGCACACCCGGCGAGCTGGCCCCGCACGTGGAGGTCTTCCACCACGACGGCGGCATCTCCGAGTTCGTGGAATTCCTCGCCGTTGATTCGGCAGTCACAGACGTCTGGCGGCTCCACGGCGCCGGCAAGTTCAAAGAGACCGTCCCGGTGCTGGATGACAGGGGCCATAGCCAGCTCGCCGAAGTGGAGCGTGACTGCGAAGTGGATGTGGCCCTGCGCTGGGGAATCGGCTACGACTCCGCAGTCCGCAGCTTCGTCAACATCATCTCCACCCCCAAGGGCGGCACTCATCAGGCCGGTTTCGAACAGGCACTCGTCAAGACGTTCCGCAAGGCCGTTGAGTCCAATGCGCGCAAGCTCAAGGCCGGCAACGACAAAATCGAGAAGGATGACATATTCGCCGGCCTCACAGCCGTTCTGACGGTCCGGCTGGCAGAACCCCAGTTCGAAGGCCAGACCAAGGAAATTCTGGGCACCTCCGCGGTCCGGGCCATCGTCGCCCGGGTAGTGGAACAGGAAATCACTGCCAAGCTGAGTTCCGCCAACCGCAACGACAAGGCGCAGTCCGCGCTGTTGCTGGAAAAAATTGTCAGCGAGATGAAATCGCGCATCTCGGCGCGGGTCCACAAGGAAACACAGCGCCGCAAGAATGCGCTGGAAACCTCATCCATGCCCACAAAGCTGGCGGACTGCCGCACGGACGACGTCGCCCGTTCCGAGCTGTTCATCGTGGAAGGCGACTCCGCCTTGGGCACGGCAAAACTGGCACGGTCCTCCGACTTCCAGGCCCTGCTCCCTATCCGCGGCAAGATCCTGAACGTCCAGAAAGCGTCGGTGGGGGACATGCTCTCCAACACCGAATGCGCCGCGTTGATCCAGGTGGTCGGCGCCGGGTCCGGGAGGGGCTTCGCCATCGAAGCCGCCCGCTATGGCAAGGTCATCCTCATGACCGATGCCGACGTGGACGGCGCTCACATCCGCACGCTGCTGCTGACGCTGTTTTTCCGTTACATGCGGCCCATGGTGGAGCAGGGCAGGGTGTTTGCCGCCGTCCCGCCGCTGCACCGGGTAGAGGTGGTCAACGCCGGCCAGAAGGCCAACGAGATGATCTACACCTACTCGGAAGCCGAGCTCCACACACTGCTGGCAAAGCTCGCCAAGGACGGCAAGCGCTACAAGGAACCGATCCAGCGCTACAAGGGTCTGGGCGAAATGGACGCCGAGCAGCTGGCCGAAACCACCATGGATCCACGGCACCGGACGCTGCGCAGGGTCACCATCCAAAGCGCCGAACTCGCCGAAAAGACCTTTGATCTGCTGATGGGCTCTGACGTGGCGCCGCGCAAGGACTTCATTATTGCCGGTGCCGCCAGCCTGGACCGGGAGCGCATCGACGCCTGACCCCGGATCTGGCCCTGGCCCCAGGCCCGGGGGCCACGGCACCATCACCGGCGCGGCCGGCGGGTTCAGCCGAGCAGGCCGGGGACTATCAGCAGCCCTGTGGGTATAGCCAGCAGCAGAACGCATCCCGCCAGCACGGCGCCCCGCAGCGGGGCCGGAAGCGGAGGCTGTGGTGAGAGCAGGCGGCTGACGCGTGACGCCGTCGTGCGTGCTGACACGGAGCCTCCGGCGCCGTCAGGGAACTGAAATCCCGTCCCGGAGAACCCGGCGGCTCCCGTTTCCGGACGCCCGCCGGGCGTCACGGCGGAACCGCTGGCCACAATGGCGATGGCCTTGATGAGCGTGGCTTTGCTTTCCGTTTTGAGGGCAACATCGTCAGCCAGCATCTCGATGAGGGAGTTCACGGATTCCTGCGCGAGCCGGGTGGTGGGAAACCAGGGGAGTGCCTGGCGCCAGGCGGCAAACGCCCAGAGCAGCAGATGGTGACGCTGGTTCAGATGGGCATTTTCATGGATGAGTACCGCACGCAGCTCCGCGGGCTCAAGAGCTGCCATCAGTCCGTCAGACAGAACGGTTACTGACCGCGCGCCGCCGGGAAGACAATAGGCCACCGGGGAATCGTGGCTGATGACCATGGTGCCGGTGCCATCGCCGGACGGCGACGCCAGCAGCTCCAGGAGTTCGCGGTGCCGCCGTCGCTGGCGTTCGATCCTGTAGTAAGTCAGCAGCAGTGTAAACACGAGGTGCGCTGTCAGCAGCGCCGCAGCCGAGAGTGCAAAGAGGTGCCAGAAGCCCAGGGCCGTGGTGGGCGCGTTGCTGAAGACCATTCCGGTGAGGGCGCGGAGTCCCGCGATCAGGTTGTCCCCGATGGGTTCCAGTCCATATACCAGCATGGCGCCGATCATGGAGAGCCCGCCGGCAAGGGCGATGGCCTGCCACAGGAGCATGGCGGTAAAGGGGGAGCGGGCAGGCCAGAGGGCACGGGAGAGCAGGATAGGCACCGGCCATGCCAGTACTATCGACAGGACCGCCAGGAAATATGAGGTCCAGAACATGGTCTGCTAGCTGTGGCCGAGTAGCTTGCGCAGCGTTTCGGCTTCGCCTTCGGTGACGGAGCCGATGAACCGGGCCAGCACGGCCTCACGGTCCGGCGCCGAGCCAAGGACCTCGTGCATCAGTTCGGCGGTGTGGTCTTCGCGGCTGGACACGGCCTGGTACCGGTGCGGCCGGGTGCCCCGCTCGCGCTCAACCAGGCCCTTCTTTTCGAGCCGTGACAGCACCGTCAGGACAGTGGTGACGGCAAGGTCCTTGCCCTCGTGGCCGGCGGAGCCGCCCTGTGCCTCGGTGCTTTTGGCCAGCAGATCACGCAGGGTGTTCGCCGTTGCTGCTTCCTGGCCCGCCCAGAGCAGATCCATCACTGCCCGTTCCAATTCGCCAAGACTTGCCATCGTATACATCCCTATTCACCCGGCACCGGCCGGCCCTCAGGCCTGCCGGAAGCGATATCCAATTACTCCAGCTATAAATTTACCGCTTTTCCTGGATTCTTTCTACGTGAGGTAGAACTATCGGCGTGCCGCGCCCTTGTGGGCGCCCGTACCTGAGTGGGATTGTTGTTTACAGCTCGCTTCGATTTGTTCTACACTCGGTAGAAGTTGAACTTCTACGCCACGTAGAAGTTCTGTAGATTGAGAACCCAGCCAAAAGTAGGGACTGCCTTGGACGCCTTGGAAATCGCACGCTGGCAATTCGGCATCACCACCGTTTATCACTTCATGATGGTGCCGCTGACGATCGGGCTGGGCCTTGTGGTGGCGGTCATCCAGACGGTCTGGTACCGCACGGGCAAGCCCGAATACCTGCGGATGACCAAGTTCTGGGGAAAACTCTTCCTGATCAACTTCATCATGGGCGTTGCCACCGGTCTTGTGCAGGAATTCCAGTTCGGTATGGCATGGAGCGAATACAGCCGGTTTGTGGGTGATGTCTTCGGGGCACCTCTGGCCCTGGAAGCGCTTCTGGCTTTCTTTGTGGAATCCACGTTCCTTGGGCTGTGGATCTTCGGGTGGAAACAGCTCAAGCGCGGCGTACACCTGGCCTGCCTCTGGATCGCCGTGATCGGCTCGGCATTCTCCGCCTACTTCATCATCGTGGCCAACAGCTGGATGCAGCATCCCGTGGGTGTGGAGATGATCGAGGGCCGGCCGGTCATGACGGACGCCTGGGCTGTCTTCACCAACAACACCGCCCTGGTTGCCGTGCCGCACACCCTTTTCGGCGCGCTTGCCGTGGCCGGCGGGTTTCTTGTGGGCATCGCCTGGTACCACCTGTGGCGCCGCCGCCATGACGGCATCGACGCCGTGGGCGCAGACGGCCGGGTCATTCCAAGTGAGGCCAACATCGCCGGACGCGACCGTACCGACCACAAAGTCTGGATCCGCTCGCTCCGGATCGGCGCCGTCGTGGCCATGATCTCCTTCGCCGGTACCGCCCTCACCGGCGATCTGCAGGGCAAGCTGATGTTCGAACAGCAGCCCATGAAGATGGCGGCCGCGGAAGCTGCCTGCCACGACGGGACAGGCTTCTCCGTGCTCAGCGTGGGAAACCTCGGGTCCAAGAACTGTGACGACATTGTGGCCCTGATCGAGGTGCCGGGCATCCTTTCCTTCCTTGCCAAGGGCGATTTCACCACCGAGGTCAAGGGCGTGAACAGCCTGCTGGATGACTACAAGGCCAACTACGGCACACACTTGCCGGACAACCCGATTTACGGGGACCGGGCGGGCCAGGAAATCCAGTACGTTCCCGTGATGGAAGTGACCTACTGGGGTTTCCGCGCGATGATCGGCTTCGGCGGCCTGGCAGCGTTGGCAGCACTGGTCACGTTGTGGCTCACGCGGAAGGGGACTGTTCCGGCCTCCAGGGGACTTATGCGCCTGGCCGTGTTCGGCATCCTGGCCCCGTTCGGTGCCAACGCAGCAGGCTGGATTTTCACCGAAATGGGCCGGCAGCCGTTTGTGGTCGCGCCCAACCCGGATCTGAACGGCATTGACCAGGTCTTCATGTTCACCGCGGCGGCCGTCTCCCCGGGCGTATCTGCCGGCGAACTGTTGACGTCGCTCATTGTGCTGGCCTCCGTTTACGGCGTGCTGCTGGTGGTTGAGGTGAAGCTGCTGGTCAAATACATCCGCGGCGGGGTGGTGTCCGCCATGCCGGAGCTTGCCGCCCACGCAGAAACGGATCGCGACGAGGACGACTCACCCGATGCGGGAACGCCCGGTTCCGGCAGACCCGGCACCGACGACGTCCTGGCATTCGCCTACTAAGCGCCCGACGAGAACAGCAGAGGATAAACAGTATGGAACTGCTACCGACCATCTGGTTCATAGTCATCGCGGTGCTGTGGACGGGCTATCTCTTCCTGGAGGGCTTCGACCTGGGCGTGGGGATGCTGATGAAGATTTTAGCCCGGAATGATACCGAGCGGCGCGTTCTTCTTAATACAGTCGGGCCAGTCTGGGACGGGAACGAGGTGTGGCTCATCACCGCGGGCGCTGCCACGTTTGCCGCCTTTCCTCTCTGGTATGCCTCATTGTTCTCGGCACTCTACTTTCCGCTGCTGGTCGTGCTGGTGGCGCTGATATTCCGGGCCGTGGCCTTCGAATACCGCGGCAAGGTGGACACCGTCCAGTGGCGTACGGTCTGGGACTGGGCCATAGCTGCCGGTTCCTTCCTGGCTGCGTTCGGGATCGGCGCGGCACTGGCCCTCACTACCACCGGATTGCCGCTGAACTCCAACGGCGACCGGGTGGGCGGTTCCATGGCCTGGTTCAGCGGATATGCAGTACTGGGGGGCCTGGCCGTGGTCGGATTTGCGCTGCTGCATGCCCTGGCGTTCCTGGCGCTGAAGACCGACGGCGATGTCCGGCACCGTGCCCGCCGCTGGTTCGTCCGGCTGCTGCCCGTACTCCTGCTGCCGATAGCCGGCTGGGCCGTGAGCATGCAGCTGCTGAGCGGTGAAGCCTGGACCTTTGCTGCGGTTGCAGTGGCCGTGCTCGCCGCCGTTGCAGCTTGGCTGTTGGCCCGTCGCGGCTTTGAGGGCAGAGCCTTCCTTGCACTCGGAGTATTCCTGGTGTGCGGCAGCGCCTCGATCTTCGGTGCGGCCTTCCCGGTGGTGCTGCCCTCCACCATCAGCCCGGAGTTCGACCTGACAATCGCCAACGCGTCCTCCTCGGATTACACGCTGGGACTTATGAGCATCATGGCGGCCTTCGGATTGCCGCTGGTGATTGCCTACCAGGCCTGGACGTACTGGGTGTTCCGCCGCCGCGTCAGCGCAGCGCACATTCCCGACGCCCATACCTTCCTCCCGGCGATCGCCGCCAAGGCCTTCGCCAGCAAGGACTGAGCCAGCATGAGACCGCAGTTCCCGGCAGGGCCCGCCACCCGCCAAGCCCTCTACTGGCTCGGATTCCTCGCGGCCCTCAAGGCGCTGTCACTGGTTCTGATGGCACAGGCAGTTGCGTCAGTGTTCGCCGGCCTGATGGGCTCCGATCCCGGCTGGGGCTCAGAGCTGGGCTGGGGCTTCGCCGGTGTGGTGCTGAGATCACTGACGGTGTGGGCACAGGGCGTCGCAGCACGCAGGGCCGCTCTGGGCATCAAAGAGGAACTACGCTCGCAGCTCCTTGAGCGGGCACTCCGGAACGGAACCCGCAGTGCCGGGCCGTCCGACGGCGGTCTGGCGGTACTGGCCACCCGCGGCCTGGACGCCCTGGACAGCTACTACACGCAGTACCTTCCCGCCCTCGTGAACTGCGCTGCGATTCCCCTGCTGCTGGGTGCACGCATCCTGTTTGCCGACTGGATCAGCGCCGTGGTGATTGTGCTGACTGTTCCGCTGGTTCCGCTGTTTATGGTGCTGATCGGCCGTTACACCGAAGACCGGGTCCGGGACGCACAGACCACACTGTCCCGGCTTTCCGGACACATGCTGGAGCTCGCCAAAGGGCTGCCCGTACTGGTTGGCCTGGGCCGTGCGTCGGCGCAGCGCAAGGCGCTCGAGGACATTTCGGAGGAATACCGTTCCAAAACCATAGGAACGCTCCGGACAGCCTTCCTCTCAGCCCTGGCACTGGAACTCATCGCCACCATTTCCGTAGCAGTGGTGGCCGTTTTCATCGGCGTCCGGCTAATCCACGGGGACATGGCGCTCGAAGCCGGGCTGATGGCTCTCATTCTCGCACCGGACTGCTACCTTCCGCTCCGGGAGCTGGGAACGGCGCACCACGCCAGCGATGACGGCCGCGCGGCGCTCGCCGAGGCCACCGACGTCATTGATGCCCCCGAACCGGTGCCACTGGCCACCAACGCTGTGGACCCTGACGCTGTAGACCCCGACGGCGGCAGCGGACTTAACGGAGTAAGGGTCAGCGCGCTGACGGTCGCATACAGCGGCAGGTCCGCCGCCGCCGTCGGGCCGCTCAGTTTTACTGCGCCGCAAGGCCTCATTACCGCGTTGGACGGGGCAAGCGGTACCGGGAAGAGCACTGTTCTAGGGATACTGGCGGGGACAATAGGCCACGGCGGCGGCACAGCCATCCGCGGGGAAATTTCCGGGTTCAGCCGGGCCGGCGTCGCCTGGGTCCCGCAGCATCCGGTGATGGTGGCGCAAACGGTCATGGAGGAGGTCAAGCTGTACCTCGCCCCTGACAGCCCTGACAGGGGACATGCGGAGGTTGCCGCCATGCGCTGCCTCACCAAAGCTGCGGCCGGGCATCTGGCCGGCAAACACCCCGCCGAGCTGAGCCCGGGAGAGCTGCGGCGGGTGGCGCTGGCCCGCGGCCTGGCGAGGATCGAGGCCGGGGCAACGGTGCTGCTGCTGGATGAGCCTACCGCCCATCTGGACCGCCAATCCGCGAATCTGGTGCGCACAGCCATCCGTGGACTCCGCGGCCGGGTGACCGTGATACTGGTGGCCCATGACCGTGAAACCCGTGAGCTCGCCGACCTAATGGTCCGTGTTTCCGGCCGGACTGGTCCCGCTGTAGGAGCAAGGGGCTTCGGCCAAGCTGATCAGAACACGGCCGGCTACGATTTCGCTGATGCAGAGGGCGCGCACGCATTTTTCGCCGGTTCCGGTGCCGGCTCAGCCGCACGTTCCGCGAGTTTCGCCGCCGGCGTCCCGCCGACGGCGAGCGCCTCGACCACCGGTCTTTTGGCACGGCTGCTGGCGCCGGTGGGCGGCCGGTTCGCGGCCGCCGGGCTGGTGGGCGCCCTTGCCGCCCTGTTCGCCGTCGCACTGACCGGGCTGTCCGGCTGGCTGATCATCAGAGCCAGCGAACAGCCGCCCATCCTGTATCTGCTCACCGCGATAGTGGGTGTCAGATTCTTCGGCATCGGGCGGGCGGTCCTGAGGTACGCCGAACGGCTGCTGGTCCACGACGCAGTCTTCGCGTCCCTCACCCGGCTCCGGGGCCTGCTCTGGGCATCGCTGAGCCAGCGGGCCCTCTCGCTCCGGCGCCTCCTGCAGGGAGGCAACGTACTTGGAACGGTGATCGACGACGTCGATACGGTCCGCGGGCTGCTCCCGCGGGTGGTTCTGCCGCTTGTGACCGCCGTGGCAGTTGCGGCAGCTGCCGTCACCGCCACCGGGCTGTTGCTTCCGGCGGGCCTTCCCGCAATTCTCGGCGCCGCCGCAGCCAGCCTGGTGCTGGCTCCGGCGTTCGCCCTGGTGGCTGACCGGATGTCCGCGGGAACGGAGCAGCGCCTGCGCGCCGGCGTCCTCCGATGCACCGCATCCGCGCTGGATGCCCGGGCGGAACTCCACGCGAACGGTGTGGCTCCCGGAATCCTCGCAGACATCCGGGCGCAGGACCGCGCCGCCACTGCCGCGTCGCAGCGGTCGGCCTGGGCAGAAGGCCTCGGCCAGGCCACTACGACCGCTGCCTGCGGCGCCGCGGCACTGGCAACCGCAGTGCTGGCGGCGCCCCAGGTACTGGCCGGATCTGTGCTCCCAGCCACTGCCGCGGTTGTGGTGCTGCTGCAGCTGGCCCTCGTGGAACCCTATGCTGCCGTCACGACGGCGGTCCGCCAGAACCCGGCACTCCGCGCCGTGATGCGCCGGATCAGTGAGTCCGGAGTGCTGGGCGAGGACACCGCCGGAAACGTTGGAAACGACGGGCAGCTCGCCGTGCCTGGACGAAACGGCGTGGCGGGAATCGAGCTGGCCGGCCTGTCAGCAGCCTGGCCCGGCGGCAGCAACGTATTCTCCGGCCTGTCCGCAACGGCCGAACCCGGCCACTGGCTTACCGTCACGGGACCGTCCGGGGCAGGAAAGTCCACCCTGCTTTCGGTGATGCTGGGCTTCCTGCCGGCCGCAGCAGGCCGGGTTGCTGTCAGCGGCACAGCCGCCTGGTGTCCACAGGAGGCCCACCTCTTCGATTCCACCATCCGCGGCAACCTGTTGCTGGGACGCCCGGAGGTGACGGCCGCTGGAGAAACAGCCTCCGGCCAGGACATGCACGAGGCCCTGGCAGCCGTGGGGCTCGGGCCCCTGGTCTCGCGCCTGGCAGGCGGGCTTGACACCCGGATCGGCCCGTCAGGGGCCTTCCTCAGCGGCGGTGAGCGCCAGCGGCTGGCCGTGGCCAGAACGCTGATGACGGGTGCGGAGGTGCTTCTCCTGGACGAACCCACAGCCCACCTTGACGCCGAATCAGCGCGGGCCATGCTGGCCGATCTCCGCGCCGGACTGTCCGCACGGACCGTGGTTCTGGTCACCCACAACCCTGCTGACATTGATCCGGGTGACGCCCTTCTGGAGCTCCGGCCCGGGCAAACACGGGGTTCGGTGGCGGTGATGGCGCAGGAACTTCCTGCCGGTTAGCCTGTTGCCATGAACCTGAACCTGCCTGTTGACTTTGCGGACCTCGAGTGGAGGCCGCCCGCAGAAGCAGATCTGGACGGCTGGGCCGCCCTGATTGCCCGGACGGCTGCAGTGGAGAAGCCGGTCTGGTTTGAACGCAGGGCGGAGCTGGACAAGGTCATGGAGTCCGCAAAGAACCCGCCGGCCAGCAGCATTGTGCTGGGCTTGGACCCCTCCGGCGTGCCGCGCGCGTATGCCCGGACTTCCAAAAACAGGGAGGGGCGGAAAGCCTAGCTGCATCCCGGTTTTGAGCTGGTGGCCGTGAGCCCCGGCATCAGTGAGGCTGTGCGTCAGGCGCACAACGATGCCTTCCGCCACCATTGGGGAAGTGAGCCCCGGGACGAGGAATCGTGGGGCTTTACCGTTAACGATCCGCAGGCGCGGCCGGACCTGAGCGGCGTAGTGCTGGACCGCGACACGGGACTGGTGGCGGGTTATCAGCCGGCCAGCCACGATGCGGAAAGCGCCGGGACACGAGGCTTCCTCGAGGGTAACACCGAGCTGATGGGCGTCCGGCGTGACTACCGCGGACGCGGCATCGCCCGCGCCCTCCTGGCAGATGCCATCCACCGCTTTACGGCGGCCGGCATGGACAAGGAACTGTAGGCGGAACCTCAGCCATCCACATCGTGCAGGTGATGGACGACGTCGTGCATAAAGTATTGGGCGAGCGTCAGGACCGTGAATTCCGAGCCGTTGCTGCGGAGGCCTTTCCTGCCCCAGTCGGCTTCCCTGACGCCGGCGAACGAATCCGCAGCCTGCTCGCCTTCAGCCGTCAGCTCGGCGCTGACCACGGCGGGATCGCCGTTGGCGTAGTCTTTCTCGACCGACGTCTTGTCCTGGTCCCAGTTTTCAAACTGTGCGTCGTCATCGGTCAGCATCAGGTTGAGCCGCTGGTCAAAAAGGCTGAAGACGTCCCGGACATGCGAAGCGTACTCCAGGCCTGACCACGTGGATTCATCGGGGCGTTCGGCAACGTCGGCCCGGCGAAGCACGGCACGCCAGCGCGGTAGCATGTTCCGCACGGTTCCGGGCACCGTGGCCGGTGTCACCGTGGACGCATCGAAACCGCAGTCGCGGCATTGCCGGGAAAGAACCCAGGTCCAGTCTTTGTTATCAGGGATGATAGGCATGCGAGAAGTCTAGGCCGGATCAGTCGGCGGCCGAATCAGCCCACGCCATGGCGGGGCCGATTGCATCCACGGCCTGCGAGAGCGGAATTCCGGAACCGTCACGCCGCCCGTGTTCCTGGGGCAAGGAACGTGCCACACCGGCAAGCGACGACGCTTTGGCCGGTCCATGTCCGGCCCATGCCAGCAGCAGCGTGTCTTCGCCCTTGAGGAAACGGTGCGCGCGCACGCCCGCGGTGGCGCGGCCCTTGGCCGGATACTCGGTAAAGGCCGTGACCTTTGCGGCTCCGGGGGCTGTGCCGGGCAACGCACCGTTGGTGCCCGCGATGGTCACCACAACGGCGGCATCATCGCCTGGAGCCACTGTCCCGAAGAACAGCACCTGATCGTCGGCGGCCAGCTTGATGCCGGCCATACCGCCGGCTGTCCTGCCCTGCGGGCGGACGCTGGCGGCACCGAAACGAAGCAGCTGGGCTTGCCGCGTCAGGAAGACGAGGTCGTCGTCCTCGGATCCGGCGGGGGCGACGCCCACCACTGTGTCCTTGTCCTTGAGCGCAATGACCTCCCAGTCTTCGCGGTTCAGTGGGTATTCGGGCTGCACGCGCTTGATCACGCCCTGTGCCGTTCCGATGGCCAGCACTTCGTCCAGCGGGGCAAAGCCCACCAGCGACTCGCCCTTCAGCAGGGTGATGAAGTCCCTGGCCGGGACACCGCCGGCGAGGTTCGGCAACCCGGACATCGGCGGCAGCACCGGCATGTCCATGACCTGGAGGCGAAGCATGCGGCCCAGCGACGTCACGGCGGCAATCTCGGCCCGCGCCGACGTCGCCAGGACCGATCGGAACACATCGTGTTTGGAGCGGGGGCCTGACTCGGCGAGGCTCTCCTGATTGGACGTCCGGGCAATCTGGCCGGACGCCGTGAGGATGGCCCAGCAGGGATCGTCGGCTATCTCCAGTTCAAGCGGGGCCGCTTTCCCCTTGGCGCCCGGGGCGGCGGCCAGCGCTGCGGCAACAGTGGGGGAAACTGCTTCGGATTCCAGCAGGACCGTTCGCCGGGGCGTGCCGTATTTTTCAGCGATTTCCGCCAGTTCGCTGGAGACAAGACCGCGGAGGCGCTCCTCGGAGCCGAGAATGGCCTCGAGTTCCTCGATCTCCCGGCGCAGTTGATCCTGTTCCTTCTCAAGTTCGATCCGGGAAAACTTTGTGAGCTGGCGAAGCCGGAGCTCCAGGATGTGGTTCGCCTGGATTTCGGACAGATCATAGATGGACATCAGCCGGACCCTGGCGGCCGCGGCCTCATCCGAGGACCGGATGATCTGGATGACTTCGTCGATGTCCACGATGGCGATCAGGAGACCCTCCACGAGGTGGAGGCGGTCCTTCTTCTTCCCCAGCCGGAACGCGGTGCGTCGCCGCACCACGGTGATGCGGTGGCCAACATATACGGAGAGCAGCTGGAGCAGCCCCAGCGTCTGCGGCTGGCCGTCCACCAGCGTTACGTTGTTAATGCCGAAGGAGTCTTCCATGGGTGAGTAGCGGTAGAGCTGCTGGAGCACGGCGTTCGGGTTGAAGCCGTTCTTCAGCTCGATCACCAGCCGCAGCCCGTGCTTGCGATCGGTGAGGTCCACGATGTCGCTGATGCCTGTCAGCTTTTTGCCGTTGACGGCGTCCTTGATCTTTTCGATCACTTTTTCCGGACCCACCATGTAGGGCAGCTCGGTGACCACCAGGCCGGTGCGGCGCGCAGAGAGCTGCTCCACCTCCACCCTGGCCCGGGTCTTGAAGGACCCGCGGCCGGTGGCATAGGCGTCCCGGATGCCGTCCAGGCCCACAATCCGGCCGCCGGTGGGCAGGTCAGGACCGGGGACAAACCGCATGATGTCCTCAAGCGTGGCATCAGGATTGGCGATGAGGTGCCGGGCGGCGGAGATGACTTCCACCAGGTTGTGCGGGGCCATGTTTGTGGCCATGCCGACGGCGATGCCCGTGGCACCGTTCACCAGCAGGTTGGGGAACGCTGCCGGCAGGACGTCCGGCTGGGTCAGCTGGTTGTCATAGTTGGGGACAAAGTCAACCACGTCTTCATCAAGGTGGTCCGTGAGGGTAAGCGCCGCCGCCGCCAGGCGGGCTTCCGTGTACCGGGGCGCCGCCGGGCCGTCGTCGAGCGACCCGAAGTTGCCGTGGCCGTCTATCAGGGGGAGGCGCAGTGAAAAGTCCTGGGCCATGCGCACCATGGCGTCGTAGATGGCGGTATCGCCGTGCGGGTGGAGCTTGCCCATGACCTCGCCCACCACCCGGGCGCTTTTAACATGGCCGCGGTCAGGCCGCAGGCCCATCTCGCTCATCATGTACAGAATGCGCCGCTGGACCGGCTTGAGGCCGTCCCGGGCGTCCGGCAGTGCCCGCGAATAAATCACCGAATACGCGTACTCCAGGAACGAGCCCTCCATCTCGGAAGTGACGTCGATATCAATGATGTTCTCGGTGAA
Organism: Micrococcaceae bacterium Sec5.7; assembly: GCA_039636785.1. NCBI lineage: Bacteria > Bacillati > Actinomycetota > Actinomycetes > Micrococcales > Micrococcaceae > Micrococcaceae bacterium Sec5.7. The sequence goes on from CP144169.1 coordinate 1,501,922, forward strand.
GTCTTGGCTGACTTCCCCTGCCGGGGAGGGACTTTGGCGGCGGGCCATGGGGCTGGTGGATCCTCTGTGGAGTATTGCGGGGTGCATTTCGGAGTATTGGCTAGGCTAAGCCTATGGTGGATCGGCCCGGGGACGGCGTATATCCGGAATATTGGGAAGCCGATGTCGTCCTGAGGGACGGCGGGACAGCCCATTTGCGCCCCATCCACCCCTCCGATGCCGACGCCATGCAGGCCTTCCACACGGCGCAGTCGCAGAATTCCATCTACATGCGGTTCTTCGCTTTCAAGGCCAGGCTTTCGAGCAAGGAACTCAAGCGGTTCACTGAGGTGGACTACAAGGACCGTGTTGCGCTGGTGATCACCATCGGCGGCGAGATTATGGGGATCGGCCGGTATGACCGGTTGGATGACCCCCTCGAAGCCGAGGTGGCGTTTAATATTGCTGACGCCCACCAGGGCCGCGGCATCGGCTCCATTCTCCTGGAACACCTGGCCGCCGCCGCCCGCGAGAAGGGGATCCGCCGGTTCAGCGCCGAGGTACTGCCGGAGAACCGCAAAATGCTGATGGTCTTTTCGGACGCCGGCTATGACGTCAAACGGCATTTCGACGACGGTGTGGTCAGCCTGGAGTTCAACATCGACCCCACCGACAAATCGCGGGCCGTGATGGAATCCCGTGAGCACCGCGCGGAGGCGAGGAGCGTACGGGACCTGCTGGCGCCGTCGTCCGTGGCCGTCATCGGTGCCAGCCGCAAATGGGGCACGGTGGGATATCAGCTCCTGGAACACATTGTCGAGGGGGGCTTTGGCGGCCCCGTCTACGCCATTAATCCGGAGGCCCTGGAACTGGCGGGCATGCTGTCCTTCGGCCGGCTCTCTGATGTTCCGGATCACGTCCAGCTGGCCATCATCGCCGTTCCCTATGACGAAGTGCCGAAGGTCGTTGACGAGTGCGCGGACGCCGGAGTCAAGGGGATTGTGGTGGCCTCGGCAGGTTTCGCCGAAGACGGCGAGCGCGGGCTTGCGCGGCAGCGGGAACTCGTGCGGCAGGCCCGGGCCAACGGCATGCGTGTGATAGGCCCGGCGTCGCTGGGGATCGTCAACACCAATCCGGCTGTGTCCCTGAACGCATCCATGGCACCGAGCCTGGCCCGCCGCGGGGGTCTGGGTCTCTTCAGCCAGTCCGCCGCAATCGGCGTTTCTCTCTATGCGGCGTCCAGCCGGCGGCGGATGGGGATTTCAACCTTTCTTTCCGCAGGCAACCGGGCGGACGTTTCCGGCAACGACATGATGCAGTTCTGGGAGGACGACGCCGACACTACCGCCGTGGGCCTCTATCTGGAGTCGATCGGCAACCCGCGTAAGTTCTCGCGGCTCGCCCGCCGGCTCGCCCGGATCAAGCCAGTGATTGTGGCCAAGTCTGATTCCATGGGCCTGCAGCTGCCGCCCGGCCACGCTGTGCGCACCACCCAGGCACCGCCCGGCGCACTTGATGCGATGATGCGGCAGTCCGGCGTGATCCGGGTGGAGACCATCGAGCAGCTGATGGATGTGGCTCAGATCGTGGCCGGCCAGCCGTTGCCGGCGGGCCCTGGCCTGGCGGTGTTCAGCAATTCCCAGGCGCTGGGCAAAGTGGTGGCGGACAGTGCCTCAGCACACGGTCTGGGGGTGGAAAGCATCGTGACGGATGTGAATCTCGACGCCGGAATGTCCCTTGCGCTGCCGGCTCTCCGCCGCAGCCTGCAACAGACGCTTGAGGCGGAAGCCGTCCACGCCGTGGTTGTTGCACTGCTCCCGGCAAGAGGGCTTACGGTGGACAGGATCGCCGGGGTGCTTGCCGGTTGTTCGGCGGCCGCCGGGAAACCCGTGGTGGCGGCTTTCACCGGAATTCTGGACCAGTCGGTGTTTGTGGAGGGCATGCTAGGTGCCATGACGCCGGATGACGGCGGGCCGGGCGCTGTGATTCGGGAGACGTCCGCGCCGGAGCGGTCCGTACCGTGCTACTCCAACGCAGGCGCCGCCGTCGCAGCTCTGGCAGCAGTGGTGCGCTACTCAGAGTGGGTGGACCGGGACAAAGGGCTGTTCGTTGAACCGGAGGGGTGCGACGCCGAAGCCGCGGGCGCGGACCTGGAAACGCTGCTCCGGGATGTACAGGGCGATGAGCTGAAGCAGCTGGACGCCGGATCCGCTGCCGCCTTGCTTGCCCATTACGGCATTGATGTGCTGCCGTCGGCAGGATTTGATACAGCCGATGATGCCGTGGCCGCCGCCGAACGGCTGGGCTGGCCCGTGGCACTGAAAACCACTGAACCTTCCTTACGGCACCGGCTTGATCTGGGTGGTGTCCGGCTGGACATCCAGGACGCTGATTCGCTGCGTCGGAACATCCTGCAGATGCGCCGGGCGCTGGCGCCGTATGGCTCTGCGTCCCTCGAAGTACAGCGGATGGCCCCGGTGGGCCAGGCCTGCACGTTCAGGGCCATCGAGGATCCGCTGCTGGGGCCGGTGGTATCTTTCGGGCTGGCAGGCGACGCCGTTAATCTGCTCGACGACTGGGCGCACCGTGTGCCGCCGCTGTCCGGTTCCGACGTCCGGGATTTCATCCGTGCCCCCCGGGCATCCCGCAAACTGTTCGGATACCAGGGCCTGCCCGCGGTGGACGTTACTGCCCTGGAGAACCTCGCCGCCAGGCTGACCAGGCTCAAGGACAACCACCCGGAAATCGCCCTCGTGGATTTCAATCCTGTCCTTTCCGGACCGCACGGTGCCACGATTCTGTCAGCCGATGTCAGGATTGCGAACGCCGCCCAACGAACAGACAGTGCCCGCCGGGCCATGCGCAGTTAGTGGCGGCGGTTAGTAAGTCCCCGGCCGATCTGTGAAAATGGAGGGATGAGCTCCCAGCCTTCCACCTCGAAGCCTCAAATACCCGGCAATGACAACCAGGCTAACCGCCAGCACGGCTCACACAGCCACAGCGCCCAGGGTCAGAGTCTGGAGGGGGCCCTCCAGCAGGCCGGTTTTTACCCCCGCCTTGTGGCCGATGTTGTAGACGATGCCCTTGACGGCCGTGACTGCGTGGCGCACCTTGTGCACCTGGAGACGCACTTTGACCGGGCCGAGGTCCGCCGCCACATCACGGTACTGGTGCTGACGGACGACATGCTGGTGATAACGCACGTTGACGATCAGCAGCTGGATGACGCCGGCGAGCAGATTGTTGCCCAGATCTCCACCGAATCCGTGCCGGTGGCGCAGATCCGCTCGGTGGTACTCAGTTACATGTATGCCCAGCCGCAGAACTACAAGTCCTCCGATCCTGTCCGAGAGGTGACCTTGGCCATTGCATGGTCCGGCGGCCAGCGCCTGGACGTGGGTCCTGCCAGCTGCGGGGACCCGCAATGCGAGGCTGACCACGGCTACAGCGGCACCATCGCACAGGAGGACATTGTCCTGCGCATCAGCGCTGAAGCCGATGGTCTCCAGGCAGTTCAGGATGCCAAGCTGTTTGCCCGGGCCCTGCGGGCCGTCAATACCGGCGCCACCTCCCCGGCCACGCATGCGGGCCCATCCCTGCAGCCGCGTGCGCGGATGGGCGTGTTCGGAAACCGCCTGAGCCGCGGGCACCAGCGCTGAGATGGCGCCGGACCAGGAGATTCCTGCCGTAACAGCCAATTCAGCCGAACCGTTCCGCGCCGCCGTGACAATGCCGCCACCTCCGGCATACGGACAGCATTCCATTGCAGAGGTCCTCACCAGCGCGGCGGCCAGCCTGGGTGTCGACGGTTTTGAGAACCGGCTGAATCTGCCGCCCGCCAAGCGGATCTGCGTGGTCCTGGCTGACGGTCTGGGCCGGAACCTGCTCAAACAGAAATCCGCGCACACACCGTTCCTGCGTTCGGTGATGCAGGCAGGGCAGGGCCGTGTGCCCGTCTCGCTCGACTCCGCGTTTCCGTCCACCACGGCTTCCTCCCTGGCCAGCCTTGGCACCGGACTGGAGCCCGGACAGCACGGGATGGTGGGATACGACGTCCTGGATCCCGGACAGGACAAGGTGGTCAACATGCTGGGCAACTGGGATGCCGGCGTCGATCCGTTCGAATGGCAGCCGTTCCCCACCGTGTTCGAGCGCGCTGCCGCCCATGTGGACGTCACCACGGTCAGCCTTCCCCAGTTCAGCAATTCGCCCATGACGCAGGCCGCTCTGCGCGGTGGCCGGTTCCTTTCCGCCACGACCCCGCATGCCCGGACGGCCGCAGCGGCCGAGGCAATGGCCGGTGCAGATTCCGCTCTGATGTACTTTTATCTCAACGAGCTGGACAAGGCCGGTCACCGGCACGGTTGCCAGTCGGCCCAGTGGGAGCATCAGCTGGAAGAGCTGGATGCCACGGTCAAGCGCCTCAACTCCACGCTTCCTGCAGGCACCACTGTGCTCCTGACGGCAGACCACGGCATGCTGGACGTCCCCGAGTCACAAAGGATCGACTTCTCAGCGGAGCCGGCCCTGATCGCCGGGGTGAAGCACACCGCGGGCGAGCCGCGGATGATCCACCTGTATCTGGAGGACGGTGCGGACGGTGCAGGGCGCGATCGCTTGCTGGACGCCTGGCGCAGCCGCTTCGGAGACCGGATCTGGGCGTTCACCCGTGAGGACGCTGTGGCCGCCGGCCTGTTTGGCGCCGTGCGTCCCGCCGTCGCCCCCAGGATCGGGGACATCATGGTCGCCGCCCGGGACGCGCTGGCCCTGTACGACACCCGTAGGGTCCGGCCCACCGCACTGGAAGTGGTGGGCCAGCACGGCTCGCTGACCAAGGGCGAACGGGAAGTCCCGGTGCTCTGTTTCCAGGCCGACGGCAGAAAGGGAGCGCGTGGCTGAACTGGTCTTTTTTTCAGGAACAATGGACTGCGGCAAATCCACCCTGGCACTGCAGATGGACTACAACCACCGTGCCCGGGGGCGCGGTGGAGCCAGGTTCAGCCGAAACGACCGTGCCGGCGGCTCGCGTATCTCGAGCAGGCTCGGGCTGGAGACGGATGCCGTGGAAGTCCTGGACAGCACAGACTTCTGGGACGAAGTGGTTAGCCGCCGCACTAAAGGACTGCGGGTTGACTACCTGATCTGCGATGAAGCCCAGTTTTACACGCCCGCCCAAGTGGAGCAGCTGGCCCGCGTAGTGGACGAGATCGACGTCGACGTCTTCGCTTTCGGAATCAGCGCAGACTTTCGCACCAGGCTGTTTCCAGGATCACAGCGGCTGATCGAATTGGCCGACCGGGTCCAGGTACTCCAGGTCGAAGCCCTGTGCTGGTGTGGCAGGCGGGCCACGCATAATGCCAGGACCGTGGACGGTGTAATGGTGACAGAGGGCGCCCAGGTGGTGGTGGGCGATCCCGCTGCCGCCGGGGGACAAGGACACCTGCCGGCAGTGGGCTATGAAACCCTCTGCCGGAGGCACTTCATGCGCCGCGTCACTGCCCACGGCGCCAACATCATGGCTCAGCAGGATCAGCTCCTGCCCTTCGAAGTTGATGCCTGCCTGTGGCATGGCTCCGGCGATCGGCCGGATTCAGTTCCGTAAGCGGCGCTTGCCGGCGTCAGTCGCCCCTGGTCCCGAAAACGATCTCGTCCCAGCTCGGGACGCTTGACCTCTTGGGCTTGGACGGCTGGCGTTCCGGTTGCTCCGGGTCATGCCCAGTGCGGGATTCGGATCCGGAGTCATTCTGGTTCCGCCGGGAGCTTCCGCCACCCAGCAGTTCCTCCAGGCCCACGCTGGTGGTTGGTGAATCATCTCCGGCCTTCGCGGGGGCCGCTGGGTTGGCCGGGGTGGCACGGGTGGCCGGGGTGGCAGGGCGCAGCGGCGAGGCCACAATAGTGATCTCCCGCGTTTCCGTGCTGACGCCGTCATGGAGTTTCAGGGTGTCATCTTCAGTGTCATGTTGCCTCGGCAGGAGGCTGAGCCGGGACAGCATCGAGGGGCGGCCCTCACGCTTGCGTGTCAGCTGATCATGCTTCGCGGCAGGTGCCTCTGATTCGTCCTCATCTGCCGCTGCGTGGCCTGATGCCGCCGACTCTGCCTCCGGCTGCCCGGTTACTTCGGATGGCCTGGGATGAGCTGCGGGGACGCCGTTGGTCAGGAGCAGAGCCAGAGCATCGTCGCCGTCTTCGTCGACTCCCAGGCGCTGTCCGCGTCGAGAACGAAGCATGTCAAGCAGCCCGTCAGCTTCCTTTCCGGCGCTGGAGCTGCTACCGGCGCCTCCGTGGCCGGCGCCGTTCCGGGCTGCTGCCTCGGCGTCGGTCTCGAAGTCAAAGGGACGGTCTGAAACCGCAGAAAGGCGACGTGCCGGAAGGGGGCCGTCCAGTGGTTCGAGCTCGCTGAGCTGCTGGGCCCAACGGTTTGCGTTCTGGAGGATCTTACGGGAGGGGATGAACGTCCACATGGCCGGCGGCTCTTCGCCGATGCCGGATTTTCCGTCCTGGTTGGTGCGGAAGCGGGCAACCACAGTCCAGCTCCCGTCAGGGCGACGCCAGGAATCCCACTCAACGGATGAGGACTCAATGCCGTGTGCCGTCAGCCGGTGTGCCACCATGTCGCCCAGGGAGGCGGGGTTGTCGCCGAACACGGAGCGGTAGATGTCATGGCCCGGGGCCGGGGAAGCGACTTCTACCTTCCGGGCCTGCTGGGCGACGTATTCACGCTCGGCCAGAACAGGGCCCTCATACCGTTCAACCTTCGGCAAAGGCATGCCCGAGAGCTCGGCAACCTCCGTGGCGGTTGCGCCGCTGCGGATCCTTGCCTGGATATCACGGGGGGACATGGCAACGGCGGCAGCGCCGGCACCGCCCGCCGTCTTCACGGGCGGCCTGCTGGCCGCCCGCAATGCTTCGTCGATGGGCAGCTGGAACATCTCGCTGCCGGCGCCGCTTAACAGAAGATGACTTCCGTCGTCGTGGACGCCTACAAGCCGTAGATCCTGCATACAAATCCTCCACCCTGGCATTACTATCAATCGAAACTCTGCCACCCGGCACCGCCCTTTCCGGTTAAGACAGAGGGCGCGCCGCGATATTCCGCGACTTTCCGGCTCCCTGCGGCCGGGTTGGAAAAGCAGATCCGGCGAACTCTGGCTTTTGCCGGCCGCTTGAGGAAAAATGTGCCCCGGATCGGGCACAAACCGGGGGTGCCCGGCGTTATGAAGGATGAATCATCCAGCGAGTGAAAACGGAGTGTGGGCAACAGACAATGGCGACAGACTACGATGCGCCGAGGAAGTCAGAAGAAGACCTCAACGAGAATTCCATTGAGGAGTTGAAGTCCCGCCGTTCCGACAAACCAACAGCCGCGCTGGAAGAGGATGAAACCGATCTGGCCGAGGGCTACGAACTCCCCGGAGCGGATTTGTCCGGCGAGGAACTGCTGGTGCTCGTGATGCCGGCACAGGCTGACGAATTCACCTGTGCGTCCTGCTTCCTGGTACGCCACCGCTCGCAGATCACCCGTGAAAAAGACGGACTCATATACTGCACGGACTGCGAAAGCTGAGCACTTCCGGATGCGCAGGACCGGGACGAGCTACCGGGACGTAAGCGCCGCGACCAGCTCTTCGGGACGTCTCGTGGATGCGAGCCAGTACGGCGTGCGGTCTGAGGGATCCGTGATTTCAATCCTCACCACAGGGTCAATCCAGCCACGGATGCACAGATAGGCGAGACCGTTGAGCCGGGTCCCGCGTTCCGCAGTGGCCTCCTTGGTCCGGAATGCACGGACGTCACCGATGAACCTGCGTTCGATGCTGGCCCGGCCCACCTGAAGGGATTCCGGCGTGACAGTAATGGCCGGCGTTGAAAGAACCAGCATGACAGCAATGATCGCGAAGAGCACCGCCGCCGCCGTATAACCCGCCGCCATGCTGATGGGTGCGAAGACCAGAATGCCAGCTCCGGCCAGGCCGGCCGCAATCAGCCAGATCCAGATGGTCGGCCACAGTTTTTCGCTGAAAAGGGTTGTGGTTCCGGCGGATGAGCTGTTGGAGGCAGGCACAGCTGCGCTTGATTCGGGCATGCCCCCAGTTTTCCACTTTTCCCGGGCTAATTCATCTTGGGCCCTGGAAAGCCGCGGCTAGGACGAATTCGTCTGCGCGCGTTAGAGTGAATGACTGTGACTGACGAAACAACCGCCGTAAAAACTCCGACCCTGAACCACGCCACTGACACCACTGCGGCGTACGGTTCCCCCACCTTGCAGGTGCAGCTGAAAATGCTTGACGCCGGGTTGGAAGCCCCTTCCTATGCGCACCCCGGTGACGCCGGGGCAGATCTCCGCGCACGCAACGACGTTGTGCTGGAGCCTGGCGAGCGGCGGCTGGTACCCACTGGTGTTTCCATCGCCCTGCCGGACGGCTTTGTGGCCCTGATCCATCCGCGTTCGGGGCTCGCCGCGAAACATGGACTGACAGTGGTGAATGCCCCGGGGACCGTTGACGCCGGCTACCGCGGTGAAATCGCCGTTACGCTGCTGAATACGGACCGACACCATGCCATTGAACTCAGGCGCGGCGATAGAATTGCACAGATGGTTATCCAGCGCGTGGAGTACGCGGAATTCGTCACCGTGAATGAATTGGGCGCATCGGTGCGCGGCGCCGGGGGCTTCGGTTCCACAGGCGGCTTCGCCGCGCCGGTAGCCTGAGGGCGCACCGGCAACGGCACTGCAGGCACAAGACCCGCAGCCGGACGCTGCAGAACCGAAGCGGGCCCAGGTGGACCGGTGCGGCAAGATCACAACTAAGGAGACAACCCGATGGTTTTTGGGCGTGGCAGAAAAGCCAAGAAGGAAGAAGCAGCTGAGGCCGCGGAAACCCAGGAGACCACTGCAGCGGATTCCACGGTCGAAGCCCCGGAGGGCGCCGGCCGGAGCGTCAGCGGTCCCTTCGATGTCTCCGAAATCAAGAGCCACGATGGATACGTCGATCTCGGCGCTCTCCTGATCGCGCCACGCGACGGTCTGCAGTTGAGGCTGGAGGTTGAGGAAGCCACCCAGCGGGTTGTGGCAGTGACCTTGGACCTCAAGGGCTCAAGCCTGCAGCTGCAGGCATTTGCTGCACCCAAGTCCGAGGGCCTGTGGGACGAGATCCGTGAGCAGATCGGGCAGTCCGTAGGCAGCCAGGGCGGCCAGATCGAGGAGGTCCAGGGTGGCTTCGGCACCGAGCTCGTGGCCAAGTTGCCGGCCGGTGCGGCCGATGGCAACAGGGGATATCGCGTGGCCCGCTTTATCGGCGTCGACGGTCCCCGCTGGTTCCTCCGCGGCGTCTTCGGCGGCGACGCTGCCATGGACCGCGATGCTGCAGCCGGGCTGGAGGAATTGTTCCGGCAGATCGTCGTGATCCGCGGAGACAGCCCCATGCCGCCCCGCGATCTTCTGCAGCTTCGACTCCCCAAGGACGCCACCGGAACCGCACCCCAGGGCGCGCCTGAGTTCGAGCCGGAGTTCGAGCAACCGGAACGCGGGCCGGAGATCACCCAGATTGGCTGAATCGCCCGGCCGTGCCCAAGGGCCGGAGGTTCCTGTGAGCAGGCTCCCTGAACGGGGCCGCGTGCTGTGCCACGGGATGATCGAATCCGTCACGTATATGCCGGCCAACCAGGTGGCGGCATTCACCGCGATCGTTACCGACCCGGAAGGTCCCAGGCGGAGGCCCCCTGCCGGTGCTGTTCCCGGAAACACCGCCTCCGAACGCAGACGCGGTGTTTCCGCCCGCCGTGACCGTCTTCGTGTCATCTGGCTGGGACGGCGTCGTGTTCCCGGCATTGATGCAGGCACCGAACTTCGCCTCGAGGGCATGCTGACCATAAGCGACGGGCTGCCCACCATCTTTAATCCCCGCTACGAAATACTATCCCGCCAGGAGAACCAATGACGCAGTCCGAGCAGCCGGATCCGGCATCCGGGAGTCCAAAGCCCGGCGCCCCGCAGGAGCCCCCTTCAGCCGCCGCACTGGCGGAAGGGTATGCGGCCAAGGCCGGGTTGCACCGTACCATCGACGGCCGGATCGACGTCCTCAAGAGCGCCGGCGGCGTCCAGGGAATCGCCGAGAGCATCCTGCCCGGACTGGTGTTCCTGATCTGTTTCACCGTTACGCGCGAGTTGACCTGGTCCCTTATTGCCGCCCTGGCCATGGCCGCTGTGTTCACAGTTGTCCGCCTTGTCCAGCGCCGTCCGCTCACGCAGGCGCTTGCGGGTGTTGTGGGCGTCGGCATCTCAGCCTGGCTGGCCAACACAACCGGCAAGGCAGAAGACTTTTATGTTCCTGGATTCTTCACCAATGCCGCGTACATCGTTGCCATGGTCATCTCCATCGCCGTGAAGTGGCCGGTGGCCGGACTGCTGTTCGGCTTTCTCCGGAACGAAGGGCTGGACTGGCGCAGGAATCCTGCCCGCCTGAAGGCCTACCGCCTGGGCACCTGGATCATCGTCGCGGTGCTGGTTCTCCGGCTCCTGGTGCAGGTGCCGTTGTACTTCATGGGTGAAGACGGCCTGGCGGGTCTGGCCACCACGCGCCTGATCATGGGCGCCCCGCTGTACATTCTGGGACTGTGGGTGGCATGGCTGATTACCAGACCCGCGCCCGCCGCTCCCGACACTCAGCCGTCGAAGGCGTCGTCCTCCGAAGGATGAGCCGGCCGGCTGAATTCCTCTTCCTGGCCGGGCGCTGAGACCCGCGCGTCAGCCTCGGGCTGGTCCGCCGACTCCGGGGCCAGCAGCGCACGCAGCTGGTCCTCGGCAGCGATCGTGGTGACAAAGAACAGTTCGTCGCCGCCGTCGATCACGTCATCGCGGCTGGGCGTGATGGGAGCCTGATCCCGGAGAATGGCCACAAGGGTGGAGTCTTCGGGCCAGTCAATGCCACCGACAGTCAGACCGATGACGTGGGAGTCATGGGGGACCGTGAATTCAACAAGGGATGAGACACCCGTCTGAAGCGTCAGTAGCCGGACGAGGTCACCGATTTCAACGGCCTCCTCCACAAGGGCGGTCATCAGCTGCGGTGTGTTCACCGCGACGTCCACGCCCCACGAATCGTTGAACATCCAGTCGTTCTTGGGGTTATTGACACGTCCCACCGTGCGGCCCACACCGAATTCGGTCTTGGCCAGGAGGGAAACCACGAGGTTGACCTTGTCATCACCGGTGGCGGAAACCACCACTTCGGCATCTTCAAGCTTGGCGTCCTGCAGCGTGCTGAGCTCACAGGCATCTCCCACCAGCCAGTGGGCGCCGCGGAGACCGCTGCGGCCAATGACCTCAGGTTTGAGATCGATCAGCAAGATCTCGTGTTTATGGGCCAGCAGCTCGCGGGCAATCGAGGATCCGACGCTTCCCGCGCCGACAATAACGACTTTCACTACGACTCCTTGACGGGCTCTTTGGCAAGAACCTGGGCAACTTCGGTGCTTCGGTCCACCCTCAGCATGGCGTGGACGGTATCGCCTTCCTGATACGCGGTTCCCGGGGCGGGCAGTATGCCTTCACCGAAACGCGTGAGGTAGGCAATCCGGATGTCGGCGGCTTTTTCGATGGCGCCCACGGGGCGACCGATCCAGCCCGCATTCAGGTCCAATTCGGCCAGCAACAGCCGGCCGGAGGGTTCGCGGAAATCACCGACCAGGTGCTGCTCCGGAAGAATACGCCGCAGTACCTGGTCCGCGCTCCAGCGGACCGCGGCCACCGTGGGGATTCCAAGGCGCTGGTAGATCTCGGCGCGGCCCGGATCGTAGATTCTCGCCACAACGTGGGGGACATGGAAGGTCTCGCGGGCAACCCGCGTGGCCAGGATGTTGGAATTGTCTCCGCTGGACACGGCAGCGAAGGCATAGGCCTCCGCGACGCCGGCGTGTTTGAGGGTTTCCCTGTCGAAGCCCACGCCGGTGACTTTCCGGCCGGTGAAACCGGGGCGCAACCGGCGGAAGGCGCGGTCATCCTGATCGATGATTGCCACTGAATGGCCAGCGTCCTCGAGCGTATGCGCCAGGGTTGCCCCTACCCGGCCACAACCCATAATCACGAAGTGCGCCACCCATGCCTCCTCAACTTCATTGCCTGCTCCTGCTGCGTAAGACTCTACCGGCATGCCGCCGGATTGCTGCCGCCGGAATACCGTCATGACATAGCGTGCGAATCAGACTAGTTTTGTGGAGTGCTGACAATACTGAATGCAGTGAAGCGGGTGCTGGTGGGGAGGCCCTTCCGGAATGACCGCCTGGCCCACACCCTGCTGCCGAAGCGGATTGCGCTTCCGATTTTCGCCTCCGATGCCCTTTCGTCGGTGGCGTATGCGCCTGACGAGATCCTGCTCACGCTTGCCCTTGCGGGGGTCAGCGCCGTGGCGTTTTCGCCCTGGGTGGGGCTGGCCGTCATGGTGGTGTTGCTCACCGTTGTTGCCTCGTACCGGCAGAATGTCCACGCCTATCCTTCCGGCGGCGGTGACTACGAGATCGCCAACGTCAACCTGGGCAAATACGCCGGGCTGACGGTGGCCTCGGCCCTGCTGGTGGACTACGTCCTTACGGTGGCGGTGTCCATGTCCTCCGCCGCGGCCTACCTGACTACCGCTGTGCCCTCATTGCACGGTCAGCAGGCCCTCATCGCCACCATCGGCGTTGTGCTGCTGGCCCTCGTGAATCTGCGCGGAATCAAGGAAGCCGGCAGCGTCTTTGCCGTCCCTACCTACATCTTTATGGCATCCATTCTCGGCATGACAGCAGTGGGCGTCTTCCAGGCCGCCACCGGGCAGCTCGGCGAGGCTCCCTCCGCGGCGTTCACCATCGTCCCGACAGCAGGGTTTGACGAAGGGCTGGTGGGCCTTGCCGGCGCATTCCTGCTGCTCCGCGCGTTCTCTTCGGGTGCAGCGGCGCTGACCGGTGTTGAGGCCATCAGCAACGGTGTCCCCAACTTCAAAAAGCCCAAGAGCAAAAACGCCGCCACCACTTTGCTGCTGTTGGGAGTTATTGGTGCCGCCATGCTTGCCGGGATCATGTACCTCGCCAATGCCACCCGGGTGCACATTGTGCTGGATCCGGCGACGGAGTTCCTGCTGAACGGGAAGCCACTGCCGGAGGACTATATCCAGAACCCGGCCATCAGCCAGATTGCCCAGACCATTTTCGGCGCCGGTTCCATCCCGTTCTACCTCGTCGTCGCCGCCACCGGCGTCATCCTGGTGTTCGCGTCCAACACGGCCTTCAACGGCTTTCCGGTGCTCGGCTCCATCCTGGCCCAGGACGGCTATCTCCCGCGCCAGCTGCGCACCAGGGGGGACCGCCTGGCCTTCAGCAACGGCGTCCTCGCGCTGGCAGCCGGGGCGCTGGTGCTGATCGTCGCCTTCAATGCCGACGTCACAAAGCTCATCCAGCTCTACATCGTGGGCGTGTTCATCTCCTTCACGATGAGCCAGCTGGGCATGATCCGGCACTGGGGGCGGGAGCTCAAGCTCGCGAAGGACAAGACGCTGCGCCGGCGGATGATCAAGTCACGCACCATCAACATGATCGGCTTCGGCATGACGGCCCTGGTGCTGGTCATCGTGCTGATCACCAAGTTTGAACAGGGCGCCTGGATCGCACTGCTGGCCATGCTTGCACTGTTCCTCATCATGTGGAGCATCCGTGCGCACTACGACAATGTGGCCAAGGAACTTGCCGTGGACGAGGACTCTTCCCCACGTGCGCTGCCCTCCCGGGTGCATGCCGTGCTGCTGGTTTCACACGTCCGCAAGCCGGTGCTGCGTGCCCTGGCCTACGCCCGCGCTTCCAGACCGTCCCGGCTGGATGCCATCACCGTGGACATCAACGCGGAGGAAACCGCGCATACGCTGGCGGACTGGGAAAAGCTTGAAATACCGGTCCCGCTGACGATTCTCGCGAGTCCCTACCGCGAGACCATCACGCCCATCATGGACTACGTCAAGAACATGCGGCGGGACTCGCCCCGTGACCTGATTGTGGTCTACATCCCGGAATACGTGGTGGGCAAATGGTGGGAACAGCTGGTCCACAACCAGACGGCACTGCGCATCAAGACCAGGCTTCACTTTGAACCCGGCGTCATGGTTGCCAGTGTTCCGTGGCAGCTGAAATCATCCGAGGAAGCCAAAAACCTGCAGGATATCCAATGAGCCCCGAAGCACAGACAGCCGCCCACACAGCCACCGGGCTGGTGGTTGACATCGGGCCGGTGGCCCATGGCGGCCACTGCGTTGCCCGGCATGAGGGCAGGGTCATTTTTGTCCGGCACGGCATTCCAGGCGAAAAAGCGAGGATCCGGCTGACGGACGCGGGGGAGACCTCCAAGTTCTGGCGGGCCGATGTGGTTGAGGTGCTCGAGGCATCCCCGGACCGCGTTGACCACTTCTGGCATGTGGCGGATTCGCGGCGTTCGTGGTCCCACGGCCACCCGCCCGTCGGCGGCGCTGAATTCGGACACATCTCGCTGGCGCGCCAGCGCGGTCTCAAGGCAGAAGTGCTGGCCGAACAGCTCAAGCGGCTCGCCGGCGTCGACCGTTCCACTGTAGTGGAAGCCGTAGGTGACGATTCAGAGGACCCATCGCACGACGTCGACACCGGCCTTGCGTGGCGCACGCGCGCCAGTTTCGGGGTAACACCGGGCGGCAGGCTGGGCATGCACGCACACCGCTCGGATCACATCATTCCGGTCAAGGAGATGCCGCTCGCAGTGGCCGGCATCAACGGGCTTCGGCTGTGGGATGTGGATCTTGAGGGCATTGAACGTGTGGAGGTTGCGGCACCGGCCAACGGGTCACGTCCGCTGGTACTGCTGGCTCCGGCTGAGGGAACCAGGGCAAAAAGGCTCAGTGCAATCCTGGCCCAGCTGCCCGCAGATATTTCTGTGGCGAGCTTCGATCCCCTCAAGGGCGAGGCGAAGCAGCTGCGCGGGCGGACGTGGGTACAGGAATCCGCCGCAGGACACGACTACCGGGTCACGGGTGCCGGTTTCTGGCAGATCCACCGCGGGGCCCCGGCCGCGCTGGTGGGTGCGGTGACCGGGTTCCTGCATGATGGCGGGTTCCTGGAACCGGGAGCTGTGGTGGCCGATCTCTATGCGGGGGCCGGGCTGTTCACGGCGCCGCTGGCCGATGCCGTGGGCGTGACCGGCTCCGTGCTGTCGGTCGAAGGCTCGCCGGGCACCAGCCGGGATGCGCGCAAGAACCTCCACGACGCCTCCCAGGTGGAGATCGTCCAGGGGCGGGTGGAACGGGTGCTGCGGCAGCAGCCACGCAATTTTGACGCGCTGGTGCTGGACCCGCCGCGGGCCGGTGCCGGGAAGTCCGTCGTGAACCAGCTGATCGGGGCCGGACCCCGGGCGATCGCGTACGTTTCCTGTGATCCGGCGTCATTCGCCCGCGATCTGGGCTATTTCCAGGAGGGCGGCTGGGGGCTGGCAGGCCTGCGGGCCTTCGACCTGTATCCGCACACCCATCACATGGAGACGGTGGCGTTACTGACTCGCCAGCGCTGAAACCACTAGGATGGGCGGAGTAGTCCGTCGTCGCGCTCCGTCTTCACGGCTGATCCCTGTATTCAGTGCCGGCAATCCGTACGACTTTGTACTGATGCTTGTACTAGTTAGGCTGACCTAACTAGTAAGGGGTCAGCGGCGCGACAAAGATGAAACTGTTGCGAGAGGAGTCCTGCGATGAGCACTGTGGACAGCTTCGGTTCAAAAGGCAAACTTAATGTAGCCGGAACCGAATACGAAATTTTCCGGTTGAACTCCGTTGAAGGTGCAGAAAACCTTCCGTTCAGCCTCAAGGTATTGCTTGAAAACCTGTTGAGGACCGAGGACGGCGCGAACATCACGGCCGATCACGTCCGCGCTTTGGCAGGGTGGGATCCAAATGCCCAGCCCGATACTGAAATCCAGTTCACGCCAGCCCGTGTGATCATGCAGGACTTCACCGGCGTTCCCTGCGTGGTTGACCTTGCCACCATGCGCGAGGCAGTCAAGGAGCTCGGCGGCGACCCCAAGAGGGTCAATCCGCTGGCTCCCGCCGAAATGGTGATCGACCACTCCGTGCAGATCGATGCCTTCGGCAACGCCGGCGCACTGGAGCGCAACATGGAGATCGAATACCAGCGCAACGGCGAGCGTTACCAGTTCCTTCGCTGGGGCCAGACAGCATTTGATGACTTCAAGGTCGTCCCGCCGGGAACCGGCATCGTGCACCAGGTGAACATCGAATACCTGGCCCGCACCGTGATGACCCGTGAAGTGGACGGCGCCCTGCGTGCATACCCGGATACCTGCGTTGGTACCGACTCACACACCACCATGGTCAACGGCATGGGCGTGCTGGGCTGGGGCGTCGGCGGAATCGAAGCCGAAGCCGCGATGCTCGGCCAGCCTGTTTCCATGCTGATCCCGCGCGTTGTGGGCTTCAAGCTGACCGGGTCAATCCCTGCCGGTGCCACCGCCACGGACGTCGTCCTCACCATCACGGAGCAGCTGCGTAAGCACGGCGTTGTGGGCAAGTTCGTGGAGTTCTACGGCGAAGGTGTTGCCGCCGTACCTCTGGCCAACCGCGCCACCATCGGCAACATGAGCCCGGAATTCGGTTCCACGGCTGCAATGTTCCCGATCGACGACGTCACATTGGAATACCTGCGCCTCACCGGCCGCTCGGATGAGAATGTGGCACTCGTGGAGTCCTACGCGAAGGAACAGGGCCTCTGGCACGATCCTTCACGGACGATCAGGTTCTCCGAGTACCTCGAACTGGACCTCTCCACTGTTGTGCCCTCCATTTCCGGTCCGAAGCGTCCTCAGGACCGCATCGAGCTGACGGATGCCAAGGAGCAGTTCCGCAAGGACATCCACAACTACGTGACGCTCGACGCCGGCAGCGTGGACGAGTCGCTGGACGAGTCCTTCCCTGCCTCGGACCCGCCCTCCTTCACTCACGCCGATTCCCACACCACGGAAATCGAACGCGTGATGTCCGCAGCGAACGGTGCCCACGGGCGTCCGTCCCAGCCTGTGCACATCAAGATGGAAGACGGCCGGGAGTTCGAACTGGACCACGGCGCGGTGTCCATCGCCTCGATCACGTCCTGCACCAACACGTCCAACCCTTCCGTGATGCTCGCTGCTGCCCTCCTGGCACGCAACGCCGTCGACAAGGGCCTGGCCTCCAAGCCGTGGGTCAAAACCTCCGTGGCTCCGGGTTCCAAGGTGGTCACTGACTACTACGAGAAGTCCGGCCTGACCCCGTATCTGGAGAAGCTTGGCTTCTACATCGTGGGCTATGGCTGTGCCACCTGCATCGGCAACTCCGGGCCGCTGGAAGCTGAAATTTCCGAGGCCATCCAGGCCAACGACCTTTCCGTGACCGCCGTTCTCTCCGGCAACCGCAACTTCGAGGGCCGGATCAACCCGGACGTCAAGATGAACTACCTCGCCTCGCCGCCGCTGGTCATCGCCTACGCCCTGGCCGGATCCATGGACTTCGATTTCGACACAGACTCCCTGGGCCAGGACGAGGCCGGGAACGACGTCTTCCTGAAGGACATCTGGCCGAACCCGGTTGAAGTCCAGCAGGTCATCGATTCCTCGATCGACAAGGAAATGTTCGCCCGCGGTTATGAGGGTGTCTTCGACGGCGACGACCGCTGGAAGGCCCTTGATACCCCAGCCGGCGACACCTTCGCCTGGGACCCCAACTCCACGTACGTCCGGAAGCCCCCGTACTTCGAAGGCATGAAGGCGCAGCCGGAACCGGTTTCCGACATCTCCGGTGCGCGCGTTCTGCTGACTCTGGGAGATTCGGTCACCACCGACCACATCTCCCCGGCCGGCTCCTTCAAGTCCGACACGCCGGCAGGCCAGTATCTCCTGGCCAACGGTGTGGAGCGCAAGGACTTCAACTCCTACGGCTCACGCCGTGGCAACCACGAAGTCATGATCCGCGGAACCTTCGCCAATATCCGCATCAAGAACCAGCTCCTGGCCGGTTTCAACGACGGAGCGGGTGTTGAGGGCGGATTCACGCGTGACTTCACCCAGGCTGACGGCCCGCAGGCCTACGTCTACGATGCCGCTCAGAACTACCAGGCAGCCGGCATCCCGCTGGTGGTCCTGGCAGGCAAGGAGTACGGCTCCGGTTCGTCCCGTGACTGGGCAGCCAAGGGAACCGCACTCCTGGGCGTCAAGGCTGTTGTGGCCGAGAGCTACGAGCGCATCCACCGCTCCAACTTGATCGGCATGGGCGTCCTGCCCCTGCAGTACCCGGCCGGCGAGTCCGCAGCCACCCTGGGTCTGACAGGTACAGAGGTCTTCGCTGTCGAGGGTGTCACCGAGCTGAACAACGGCACCACGCCGAAGACGCTCAAGGTCACCGCAGCGGCTGCAGACGGCTCGGCGAAGTCTTTTGACGCCGTGCTCCGCATCGATACCCCGGGTGAAGCAGACTACTACCGCAACGGCGGCATCCTGCAGTATGTCCTGCGCCAGATCTCCGCTAACTAGCGGGTTCTGCCTCAACGCAACGCCTCCACAAGCCGAAGCCCCGGCCGGTCACTGACCGGCCGGGGCTTCGGCTTTGCCGGCCAGCGGAGGCGTTAGAGTTAAAAAGCACGTCTACCCACCCGAAGGAGGGGCCGTTGGGAATCTTGGACACCATCCGGAATCCGCAGGACCTGAGCAAATTGTCCGCAGCCCAGCTGGCGCAGCTGGCGGCGGAAATCAGGAGCTTCCTGATCCGCAACGTCTCGCAGACGGGTGGGCACCTCGGCCCGAACCTTGGCGTGGTGGAGCTGACCATGTCGGTGCACCGCATCTTTGACTCTCCCCGGGACAGCATTGTCTTTGACACCGGGCACCAGTCGTACGTCCATAAACTGCTGACCGGGCGCCAGGACTTCAGCACACTGCGCCAGCAGGGCGGGATGTCCGGGTATCCGTCACGGGCGGAATCCGAACACGACATCGTGGAAAGCTCCCACGCCTCATCATCACTGTCCTGGGCCGACGGCATTTCCCGCGCCCGGCAGCTGACCGGCGACGGCGACCGCTACGTGATCGCAGTGGTGGGCGACGGCGCCCTGACAGGCGGCATGGCATGGGAAGCCATCAACAACATCGCCGCGGATAAACGCCGGCGGGTGGTGATCGTTGTCAACGACAACGGACGCTCGTATGCCCCCACGGTGGGCGGATTTGCAGACTATCTGGCCTCGCTGCGGCCCACCATCGATTCCTTCCGCGCCGCGCCCGCTTACGAAGGGACGCTGGACTGGTGGAAGAAAAGGCTCCAGAACGGCGGCCCCGTTGGCCAGTTCACCTACAAGAGCCTGCACGCCATGAAAAAGGGCATCAAGGACTGGTGGGCGCCGCAGGGCATGTTCGAGGATCTGGGCATGAAGTACATCGGCCCGGTGGACGGACACAATCTGCAGGCCATGGAGCATGCCCTGTCCACGGCGAAGAACTACGCCGGTCCCGTCATTGTCCATGCCATGACGGAGAAGGGCCACGGCTATGCGCCGGCCCGCGCCCACGAGGCTGACCAGTTCCACGCCGTCGGCATTATCGACCCCGAGACGGGCGAGCCCACAGAGGGCGGCGGAGCACAGACCTGGACGTCCGTTTTTGCTGATGAGATCGCCGAGATTGCGGACGAACGACCCGACATCGTCGGCATCACCGGTGCCATGCTGATCCCGGTGGGCCTGCACAAGTTCGCGGCCCGCCACCCGGAGCGCGTGATTGACGTCGGCATAGCTGAGCAGCACGCCCTGACGTCTGCTGCCGGCATGGCTTTCGGCGGCCTGCACCCCGTGGTGGCCATCTATGCCACGTTCCTGAACCGTGCGTTCGACCAGCTCCTGATGGATGTGGCGCTTCACAAGGCCGGGGTGACAATCGTCCTGGACCGTGCCGGGGTGACCGGGCCGGACGGTGCGAGCCACCACGGCATGTGGGACATGCCCATGGTGCAGATTGTCCCGGGCCTGCACCTTGCTGCGCCGCGCGATGCAACACGCCTCCGGGAAGAGCTCCGCGAGGCCGTTGCCATCGAGGACGCACCCAGTGTGGTCCGGTATTCCAAGGGCAATGTGGGCGCCGAGGTTGAAGCACTGGAACGGCTCAGCGACGGCGTGGACGTCCTGGCCCGCCGCCCTTCGGGTTCCACCGAAAACGACGTCCTGATTGTGAGCGTCGGTGCCATGTCCGAGCTCGCCCTTGATGTATCCAACCGGCTCGGCGCGCACGGCATCAGCACCACCGTGGTCGACCCGCGCTGGGTTCTTCCGGTCCGCAGGTCCATCATCGCGCTGGCTTCCCATCACCGCCTGGTGATCTGCATAGAGGATGGTGTCCGCGCCGGCGGCGTGGGTTCCCGGATCCGGCAGGAAATGCGGGCGGCGGGAGTCGACACCGCCCTGAATGAAGTGGGACTGCCTGTTGAGTTCCTTGACCACGGCACGCGCAGCCAGGTCATGGAAGGTGTTGGGCTGACTGCCCAGAAGATAACGCACGACGTCGTTGCGCAGGTTCTGGGGACCAAGGTACCTTTCGCCCGTCCCCTCCCGGGACAGGAACACCCCAGCACCGGCAGTCTGCCGATTTTGTGAGGGAACCGGAAATCTGACGCCAGGCGATCTGGTGGTGACCTGGAACCGCAAGTGGAGCGGAACAGCGCACTGGGTGGTGCCGGGCCGTTATCTGGGCGAGGACCAGCATGGGGGACTTGCGGATCTACGTCGACCTCGCCACCGGTCACGAGTGGAAGCCCATCCGGCCGGGAGTCACTGAGTTCCACATGATCGACATGGATCTGGATGTTATTCGCTCGGTAAGGCGTGGCGTGTTTGTGGACGACGAGGACGAGTTTGCCGAGCACCGGCTCCAGATGAACTACCCGGCTGACGTGGTGCACCGCATCCGGTCAGCCTCCGATCAGCTGTATCAGGCCGTAAAGGCACAAGATCCACCGTTCGACGGCACCGACCGCGAATGGTTCAGGAAAGGACGGGCATGAGCGGAATTATCCGGGTCTATAAACGCGACGAAGAAGGGGTCCTCCAGTTCAGGGAGGCCTGGTTTGACGAGGACTACAGCCAGTTCGTGATGAACTACGGCGTGGTGGGGCACCAGAGCAAAACAGACGAGACCGATGTTGCCGATGCCGCGGCTGCCGAAAGCCTGATGGATGCCTTCGCCGTGCAGTGCGCGGAAGACGGCTACGCTGAGATCCCGGACGAAGAACAGTTCTGGGTGGTTGCCCAGTATGCGCTCAAGACCAAGGACGGCACAGACCGGGACCGTTACCTGGAAGAGAAGGCCAAGGACGCCCTCATCAGCCACCTGGCCTGGCGCGGGCTGGGGATTGTTGACCGCACTGAATTCAGTGACTCCAAGCTGAACATTTTCTGCCTCTGCCCGGATGTGAACAAAGCCGTCAGCGCCATTAAGATCTGCATCCGCGGCGAGGACCTGGACTTCACCAAGCTCAGCATCGGGGCCGCATCATTCAGCGAGCCGGAGGCCTTCAAGCTCAAGCACTCGCCCAAACAGGCCAATAACTTCACCCTCTAACCTGCTGGCGGCTTTCGGCGAGCGGCAACTCCCCAGGCTGCCTGGCCTGGGCCCAAAGACGTTCGCGCGGCTGCAGGATGCCACGGACAACCGTGGGCTGGAGTTTCCGCAGCGCTGAAATCTGAGGCCTGGGGAGGCGTTATAGGGTGAACCCATGACTGAATACCGCCGCCTTGGAAATTCCGGATTAACCGTCTCCGTTGTGGGACTCGGCTGCAATAATCTGGGCCGCCCCACTACTGTCACCGAGTCGCAGGAGGGGACTGACGCCGTCGTCCATGCTGCGCTGGATGCCGGTGTAACGCTCTTTGACGTTGCCGACAGTTACGGGCGGGAACCCGGCCTCAGCGAAACCATGCTGGGCAACGCGCTGGCCGGGCGCCGCGAGGACGCCATTGTGGCCACGAAGTTCGGCATGGACATGCGCGGGGCCAACGGGAATGACTTCGGCGCACGGGGATCACGCCGCTACATCGTCCAGGCTGCTGAGGCCTCGCTGCGCCGGCTAGGCACTGACTGGATCGACCTCTACCAGTTCCACGTGCCGGATCCGCTGACGCCGATTGACGAAACGCTGGCCGCGCTGGACGATCTGGTGACGAGTGGCAAGGTCAGGTACATCGGTCATTCCAACAGGGCCGGCTGGCAGATCGCCGAGGCAGAGTATGTGGCCCGGGCTCGAGGAGGGGCGCGCTTTATTTCCACGCAAAACCACTACAACCTGCTGGACCGCCGCGCCGAGCTGGAAGTCACTCCTGCGGCCGAGGCCTACGGCCTGGGCGTGCTGCCTTACTTCCCGCTGGCCAACGGCCTGCTGACCGGCAAGTACTCCCCGGACAAGGCTCCGGAGGGTTCCCGGCTGAGCCACACGCGCACCAACCTGGTGCACGACGCCGACTGGGCCCAGCTGGGCAGGTTCAGCGCGTTTGCCGCCGCGAGGGAGCTCACCGAAATCCAGGTGGCGTTCTCCTGGCTGGCGGCCCAGCCTTCGGTCAGCAGCGTGATTGCCGGTGCTACAAAACCCGAGCAGATCCGTCAGAACGCGGAAGCGGTGGCCTGGGTGCCCACCGCGGATGAGCGTGCCGAACTGGACGATATTTTCCCGACGACGCCCAAAGTGGCGCTCTTCTAAATGGGAGCCGCGTGACCAAACTGCTGCTGGACGTTGACACCGGAATTGACGATGCCCTGGCACTGGCCTACCTTGCCTCATTGCGGGACGTTGAGCTGGTGGCCGTGACGGCCTCGCCCGGCAATGTGGATGCCATCCAGGTGGCCCGGAACACGATCTCAATCCTGGAGCTCTGCGGGCGGTACGGAGTGGAGGTTGCTGTCGGCGCGGAATCCCCGCTGGTTGTTCCGCTGGTGACCACGCCGGAAACCCACGGGCCGCAGGGACTGGGGCATGCCGTCCTTCCCGAGCCGCAGGGCACCATCTCCCCGCGGGATGCGGTGGACGTCTGGGTGGAGGCCGCCCGTGCGCAGCCGGGTGAGCTTACGGCCCTCATCACGGCGCCCCTGACCAACTTTGCCATGGCCATCCGGCGTGAACCCCGCATGCCCGAGCTGCTCAAAAACGTTGTGATCATGGGCGGCAGCTTCTACCACCAGGGCAACACCACGCCGACAGCCGAGTGGAACACCCATGTGGATCCCCATGCGGCCAAGGAAGTCTTTCAGGCGTACATCGGGCTGCCGCCGGACCGTCTGCCGATCGTCTGCTCTCTGGATTCAACAGAGCGGATGGAGATGAACCCGGAGCATGTCAGGCGGCTTGCTGCCGCCGCGGGCTGCGGCAAGGAGGAACTGGTGTTGCCTGAGCAGCCGGAAGACCTCCGCAGCACGTCGGACAACGAACTGATCCGCCACCTCTCCGATGCGCTGCGTTTCTATTTTGAGTTCCACAGGCTGTACGGCCAGGGTTACATTGCCCACGTCCACGACTACTTCGCGGCGGGCGTTGCCGCGGGCACTCTCAGCTGCACCACCCGGCTGGCAACCGTGGACGTCGAAACAGATTCGCCGCTGCTGATGGGCACCACGGTGGCTGACTACAGGAACCTGTGGGGCAAACCGCCGAATGCGCGGATCGTTTTCGAAAACGATCCCGTATCGGCGTTTGACGAACTGGTTTCCTCGCTGGGTGCCCTTGCGGCACGGCGGGCCCGAAGCGATGATTAGAAACAGTCAACCGAACCCCGGCTAAGCTGGTGTGCGGTTCCGGGAGCGATAGCGTCTCCCGGACGTCTGCCGAGGTGACATAGGCGACGTGCATCCGCACAACCTGGGCCCACAGCCAGAAAAGTACAAAGGAACAGCCATGTCATCCACGTCCCTGACGCTTCCTGAATCCGAGCCGGCTGCATCCCGGAAACGCCGAACCCTGGAGATCCTGGGGGCCGCAGCCATCGTGGCAACGTACATCTACCTGGTGCTGAACCAGCCGGTGGACATCGCTGCGGGACCGGGCAGCGCCTCTGCGCTGGTCGCGCTGTCAGGGTTTCTGGTGGGAGCCATCCTGCTGATTGTCGGAGTACTGCCCACACTTCCCACCTCCACGGTGGTGCTGATTCCGGTGGCATTGGTGCTCAACATCGTGATGGGACAGTTTATTGGCAGCACCCTGGTGCCGTTTTACCTGGATGCCATTGGCACTGTTCTAATAGCCGTCCTCGCCGGCCCGGCGGCTGGGGCCGCTACCGGTGCCCTGAGCAGCATTGTCTGGTCCTTCTTCAACCCCACTGTCCTGCCGTTTGCCGCCGGAGCCGCCCTGATCGGATTCCTCGCCGGGATTGCCGCACGCCACGGATTCTTCCGGCGGTTCTACCTCGCGCCCGTGGCTGGGTTTATCACCGGCATGCTGGCCGGCGTTGTCTCTGCACCGGTGGCGGCGTTCGTCTTCGGCGGGACCTCCGGGGTCGCAACGGGAGCGATCGTCAGCGCCTTCAGGGCCATGGGCGACTCCTTGCTTGCCGCCATCACCAAACAGGCCTTGATTTCGGACCCCATGGACAAGGCCATTGTATTCACGGTGGTGGCGGTGCTGGTCTATGCGCTGCCGGGCAGGATCACTCTCCTGTTCCCCTTCGTCCGGCGCTTCCGGGTGCTGGCAGGGACGAAGGATTCGTAGGCTGGGCCGGCTGAACCCCCTTACCAGGCTTGCCATCGTCGTCGCCGCTATAGTGGTGCCGACGGCGGTGGGGCACTGGGCGCTGTCCCTTGCGGTGCTGCTGGCAGTTGCTGCCGTCACATTTGCGAACGGGACGGCACACCGGGTGTGGCCGGCGTGCGGATTGGTGCTGCTGCCACTGGCGGCATCGTTGTTCCTGACGCACGGCCTTTTCTTTCCGGAGGGTCACGGAGTGCTGTGGTCCATAGGACCGGCCAGGCTGACGGTGGAGGGCCTCAGCTTTGCCCGAGCCACGATCCTGCGTGCCGCGGTATTTGCTGCAGTGCTGCTGGCATTTTCATTCAACACCCGTCCCGCAGACATCATGGCGGTTTTCGCCCGGTACAGGTTGCCGGCCCAGCTCGGCTTCGTGTTGTGCTCCACGCTCGCCATCGCCCCTGATATCAGCCGCCGCGTGCAACGTATCCGGGAAGCCCAGCAGCTCCGGGGATTCCGTGGCGGCCGTTCGCTTCCGGCCAGGCTGCATTCCCTCCGCGTGCTGGCAGTGCCGCTGTTGTTGTCGCTGATGCACGACGCCGGACAGCGCACCATCGCGCTCGAAACCCGGGGGTTCGGGGCCGGAAACCAGCGCACCAGCTTTCGCGAGGTGCCGGATTCGAAGAAGCAGGCTGCCTTCCGGTGGATGGTACTGGCCGGTCTGCCGGTGTTTCTGGCGATCTGGTTCGGCCCGGCGGGAGGCTCGAATGCGTCTGGAGCTTGAATCATTCAGATATCCGGAGGCAGCAAGGCCAGTACTCGGAAAGGTGGTTCTTGACGTCCGCCCGGGTGAATGCCTGCTGGTAGCCGGAGGCTCGGGCAGCGGAAAATCGACGCTTGGACTGATCCTGGCGGGTGTGCTTCCCGGCCAGCACCGGGGCACGATGACGGGCAGCCTTGAACTCGGCGGCCAGGTGGTCGCCTACGCCGGTATCCAGCCGGAGCGCATCAACCACCAGTACTGGAGCAGCCTGGTGGGCTACGCAGGCCAAGACGCGGCGGCACAGTTGTCCACCGTTGCCCCCACCGTGGCAGAGGAGATTGCGTTCCCGCTGGAAAATGCGGGGATGCCGAGGGCCCAGATGCAGGACACGGTCCGGCAGATGGCGCAGACCCTGGGTATTCCGGCCTTGTTGGAACAGGATCCCGCGTTGTTGTCCGGTGGCCAGCAACGGCTCGTGGTGATGGCTGCGTCGATGGCCAGCCGGCCCGCGCTACTGGTGCTGGACGAGCCTCTGGCCGGGCTGGATTTCGGAGCACGGAAAACCGTGACGGCGGCCATCAGCGCGCTTCTGGCCAGCGGGGCGGGGATCCTGATCCTGTCCCAGGAGCTGGGCGGTGCCGGCCAACTGGCTGAGCGGGTGCTGCTGCTCAACCGCGGGCAGACGGTTTTCCTGGGCACGCCGGACGACGCCGCGCGAGCGGTGAAGGAGCAGGACCTCCCGGTTGTTACCGGACACGTCGCCGGATCCCTCTCTCCACGCCCTGCGCCAGCCAGCCCATCGGAGGCAGGTCTGGCGCTGTCCGTCCGTGCGGCAAGCTTCAGCTATGGCTGGCGGAAGCCCCGTCCGTGGCGTCCGTCGCCCGCACTGGTCCCCGCCGTGAAAGAGATCAGCTTCAGTGTGGAACCCGGCGAACGGATCGCGATCGCCGGTGCCAACGGTTCCGGTAAGTCCACCCTCCTCAGGCTCCTGACCGGGCTCTCGTATCCGCAGGCAGGAACTGTGCGCCTGTGCGGTGCTGAGCCCGGCGCAGCGGCAGGCAGTGCCGCCAGGATCGGCACCCTGCTGCAGCAGCCGCGGGAGCAGCTGTTCGAACGCACGGTCCTGCGGGAAGTCGCGGCCGGCCTCCTGGAGTCCGTGCTTGAACCGGAAGCCAGGCAGCAACGGGCCGATTCTGCCCTGCGGCGCACGGGCCTTGTGGACGATGCCGCAGTGCACCCCTATGAACTTTCCGCGGCCGGGCAGCGACTGACAGCCCTCGCGGCCGTGCTCGCACAGCGTCCGCGGGTGCTGGCCCTCGACGAGCCCACTGTCTCGCTGGACCGTGATGGCAGGGACGTTCTGGCGGCGGCAATCGAGACGGAGACCGAACGTGGCGCGGCGGTGCTGCTGGTGACCCACGATCTGGATTTTGCATACCGGACGTGCGCCCGGCTTCTTGTCCTGAGTGAAGGCCGGCTGGTGGCTGACGGGCCGTTCGACGACGTACTGGCCGCGCACTTCACTGGTGGCGAAGGCTACGGCGTGCAGGCCCCGGCCGGCTGGACGGTTTAAGCACGACGGCGGCGGGTGATGTTCTTGTGGAAGATCACCCGCCGCCGTCGTGCTTGGCGTAATTCAGCCGCTAAGGCCGGGAGGCCACACCCGGTGCCAGGAAGCGCTTGCCGTTGACGCGTTCGGAGGCACCCACACGGTCCAGATAGGGTGTGATGCCGCCCAGGAACATGGGCCAGCCGGCACCCATGATGACGCAGAGGTCGATGTCCTCCGGCCCGGCCACGACACCTTCTTCGAGCATCAGGCCGATCTCCTCGGCGAGTGCGTCCTGCGTCCGGCGCAGCACGTCCTCCCCGGTGGACGGGGAAGTGCCGAAGGACATCAGGGACAGTGTGGAGGCCGGGATCTCCTGCGAGCCGTCGGCACCGGGAGCCCACAGGGACTTCACGCCGTTGTCGATCAGCTTCTGCAGGTTCTGGGAGACAGCGAAGCGCTCGCCGAAAGCTGCATGCAGCGATTCCTGGACGTGCTGGGCCACCGGAAGGCCCACCATGGCGCCCAGGGTGAACGGGGTCATCGGCAGTCCCATGGGACGAAGTGCGTTGTCTGCGACGTCGGCGGGGGTGCCTTCGTCGAAGGCCGCCGTCACTTCGCCCATCAGGCGCAGGAGGAGCCGGTTGACCACAAACGCGGCCGCATCCTTCACCAGAACAGCCGTCTTCTTCAGGCCCTTGGCGAGCTCGAACGCGGTGGCCAGCACGGCGTCGTCGGTCTTCGGCGCGCGAACGATCTCCAGCAGCGGCATCACGGCTACCGGGTTGAAGAAGTGGAAGCCCACGAGACGTTCCGGATACAACAGGTCCTCTGCCATGGCCGTGACGGACAGCGACGAGGTGTTGGTGGCCAGGATGCACTCGGCGGAGACTATGGCCTCCACCTCGGCGAAGACCTGCTTTTTGACGTTGAGTTCCTCGAAGACGGCCTCGATCACGAAATCGGCGTCCGCGAAGGCTTCCTTGGAGACCGAACCGGTGACGAGGGCCTTGGTGCGGTTGGCGGCGTCCGGGCTGATCCGCTTCTTGCCCAGCAGCTTGTCCACCTCTGCATGGACATAACCCACACCCTTGTCCACACGGGCCTGGTCGATATCCGTCATCACCACGGGAACCTTGAGCTGGCGCGCGAAGAGCAGTGCCAGCTGGCTTGCCATAAGGCCTGCACCCACCACACCGATCTTGGTCACCGGACGGGCCAGCTTGCGGTCGGGTGCGCCGGCAGGACGCTTGGAACGCTTCTGAACCAGGTCAAGGAACGCGTACACGGTGGAACGGAACTCGTCGGTCTGCATCAGATCAGCGAGCGTTTCGCATTCCAGCGCCGCCGATTCGGACTGCGACATGGTCCGGTTGGCCTCGAGGATGTCCAGGACCTTGCCGGGAGCCGGGGATGCGTTGGACGTCTTGGACTCCACCAGCGCGCGGCCGGCTGCCACGGCAGCGGTCCAGCGTCCGGCCACGGCCGGATCGGAAGGCTCGACGGCGTTGGGCCGGTCCGTTGTCTTCTCGCCGGAGACGATGCCCGCGGCCCAGGCGATCGACTGCTCGACGAAGTCGGCGGGTTCGAACAGGGCGTCAGCGATGCCGAGGTTGAAGGCCTGCGGACCTGTGAGCGTGCGGTTGTTGCTGAGCGGGTTCTCGATCATCACCTTGACGGCGTTCTCGGGGCCGATGAGGCGCGGCAGGAGGTAGACGCCTCCCCAGCCCGGAACCAGGCCAATGAAGGCTTCGGGGAGTGCGAGTGCACCCGCGCCGGTGGACACCGTGCGGTAGTTGGACTGCAGGGCGATTTCGAGTCCGCCGCCCAGGGCCACGCCGTTGATAAACGCGAAGCTCGGCACACCGAGGTTGGAAAGCGTGGCATAGACGTCGTGGCCCAGCTGCGCCATCCAGAGGCCGTGCTCACGGTCGTCCAGCGACTTCACGGCAGACAGGTCAGCGCCGGCCACCAGGAAGTAGGGCTTGCCGGTGACGCCAACGCCAACGATTTCGCCCCGGGCAGCGCGTTCCCTGAGGTTTTCCAGAACCGTGCCAAGTTCCACCAGGGTATTCGGCCCCAGCGTGGTGGGCTTCGAGTGGTCCAGGCCGTTGTCCAGGGTGATCAGCGCGAAAATGCCTGCACTGGCCTTGCCAGGCACTGCCGGAAGCTGAATGTCCTGGACGAGTGAATGGGTGATCGTCTCGTCAGGGAAGAGTTCGGCCAGTTTGTGGAAATCTGCGGCGCTCATGCGGCGGCTCCTTCAGTCTCAGATTCTGCGGCGGTGCCCGTTGTTGCGCCACTGTAGTCGGCGTGGTGCGGGTTTTCCCAAATGACGGTGGCGCCCATGCCCAGACCGATGCACATGGTGGTGATGCCGTACCGCACGGAAGGGTCTTCTTCGAATTGCCGGGCCAGCTGGTTCATCAGCCGGACGCCGGAGGATGCCAGCGGGTGCCCGACGGCGATCGCGCCGCCGTAGCGGTTGACGCGGGGGTCGTCGTCGGAAATTCCGAAGTGGTCCAGGAAGCTGAGGACCTGCACGGCGAATGCCTCGTTGATTTCAAACAACCCGATGTCCTCGATGCCGAGACCGGCGTTCTTCAGCGCCTTTTCGGTGGCCGGGACAGGTCCGATGCCCATCACCTCGGGTTCGACGCCCGCATAGGCGTAGCTGACCAGGCGCATCTTGACCGGGAGGCCAAGTTCAGCCGCTGCGTCGGAGGATGCCAGAACCGCGGCCGTGGCGCCGTCGTTCAGTCCTGCCGCATTGCCTGCCGTGACCCGGCCGTGGGCGCGGAACGGTGTGCGCAGGGCGGCGAGATCCTCGAGCGTCGTCCCGGGGCGCGGCGGTTCATCAACACTGTTGACGGTCCAGCCCTGGCCGGGCTTGATGGTGGCCACGGGTACCAGGTCCGGCTGGATCTGGCCGTTGTTGTACGCAGCCGCGAACTTGTTCTGCGATGCCACGGCATAGGCATCGGTGCGGTTCTTGGTGATGGCCGGGAAGCGGTCGTGCAGATTCTCGGCGGTGTTTCCCATGTTCAGAGCCGCGGGATCCACCAGCCGTTCGGACATAAAGCGCGGGTTGGGGTCAGCCCCGGAACCCATCGGGTGGTTACCCATGTGCTCCACGCCACCGGCGATCACCACGTCGTAGGCGCCGAAACCGATGCCGCTTGCCGTGGTGGTCACAGCGGTCATGGCGCCGGCGCACATGCGGTCGATCGCGAAGCCGGGCACCGTGCGGGGGAGGCCTGCCAGAAGGGCAGCGGTGCGGCCAAGGGTGAGGCCCTGATCTCCTGTCTGGGTGGTCGCCGCCACGGCGACTTCGTCGATCCGGTCCGCCGGCAGGGAAGGATTGCGGCGCATCAGCTCGCGGATGCACTTGACCATAAGGTCGTCAGCGCGGGTCCCGGCATAGATGCCCTTCTCGCCTGCCCGGCCGAAGGGCGTCCGGACGCCGTCCACAAATACGACGTCGCGGACAGTGCGTGGATTCCCGCTGCTTCGGTGTTGGCTCACGTGTTGCTCCTCATCGAGACATTGTTGCCGGACACAGGCCATGGGGGCGTCAGCTATCCGGACGGCATTAATCACTATGTTACTCGTGAGTAACATAGTGTGCAAGCACTGCGGTTCACGGGGTTGGGGGAGACGGTACACCCATGGCGGTGATTTGCCTCGCCGCCAGTATCCAGCTGCCGGCTGGGGGAGCAGCTTCGGCTGCTTCGAAGTATTCGGGCTGGCTCGGGCTGCGACTTGCGGCTTGAGCTTGACGGGCGCTTCATCAGACCGGGAGCGTAACCGCCCAGCTAGCTGTCGGCGTCGGATGCTGCCTTGGGCTCCTTGGGCTCTTTGGGCTCCTTGGGCACCTTGGGCTCTTTGGGCTCCTTGGGCACCTTGGGCGGCAGCGGCTGCGGGTTGAGGAAGGCCTCGGTGATAAGCGGCGCTGTCAGATCGATCTGCCACTCACGTGCGCCCAGGGTGCGGAGTTCTGCCGCAACTGAGGCTTCGCTGATGTCTGCCGGCGGGCTCCAGGACACACGCCTCAGGAAGTCCGGCGTGAGTAGATTCTCCAACGGAATATTCAGCTGGTCGGCTTTTTCCTGCAGCAGCGGGCGGGCCGTGGTGAGCCGTTCAGCCGCCTCTGGATCCCGATCGGACCAGACGCGCGGTGGCGGCGGGGCATTTGTGGGAAGGTGAAGCGGAGGCAAGTCCTCGAGGTCCCTGGCTGCGGCGATACAGCGGATCCAGCGTGGCGCCTCGCGCTGGGCAGCACGCCCATGGAAGCCCTTGGTGCCCAGGAGCTGCGGAACTGTGGCAGGCATTGCCTTGGCCGCGGCAACGAGGGACGAGTCCGGGATCAGCCGGCCCGGGGCGACGTCGCGCTTCTGTGCCAGGGCGTCCCGTTCCAGCCACATTTCACGCACCGCAGCAAGCTGGCGGCGGTCCCTGATCTGGTGGAGTCCGGAAGTCTTCCGCCACGGGTCAACCCTGGGCGGCGCCTGCCCGGCGCCAAGGATGGCGGCAAATTCTTCTTCAGCGAATCCCAGTTTGCCGTCGGCGTCGAGCAGCTCGATGAGTTCTTCACGCAGCTCCGTCAGGACTTCCACGTCCAGCGCGGCGTAGCGAAGCCACGGCTCCGGCAGCGGCCGGGTGGACCAGTCGGCGGCGGAGTGCTCCTTGGCCAGGCCGAAGCCCAGGAGCTGCTCAATCACCGCAGCAAGGCCAACCCGGGGAAGGCCGGCGATCCTTGCGGCGAGCTCGGTGTCGAAGAGCTTGTCCGGCCACATACCGAGTTCTGACAGGCAGGGCAGATCCTGGCTGGCTGCATGCAGAATCCATTCGACACCCTTGAGGGCATCGTTGATGATGTTCAGGTCGTCAAAGGGTTCGGGATCGATCAGCCACGTCCCGGAACCTTCGCGCCGGATCTGAACCAGGAACGCGCGTTGGCCGTAGCGGAAGCCCGAGGCACGCTCGGCGTCCACCCCTGCCGGTCCCGTTCCGGCCGCAATCGCGGCGGCGCAGCGTTCCAGGCCGGATGGGGTTTCGATGACCAGCGGGACGCCGTCACGCGGGGCGTCGAGGTCGATGACTTCGGGGATGCGGCTGTCAAAGCCTTCCACCAAGATGTGGGGAGTGGTTTCAGCAGCCGGAGCGCCGGCTGTGGTGTTTTCCGGGTTTTGAGGGGTCATGATGCCTTCAGTTTACCGACAACCCGCGGCAGGGCGGTTTCGTCATGGGAGCGGACCGCTAGTTGCGGCGACGCCGGGGTAGTGCGGAGACGCCGTCGGGAAGCGGCGGGAGGCCCGCGAACGTGCACACCATATCCGACCAGGCTTCCAGATGGGAGCTGACATCTGCACGGGTGGGGGTCCAGGAAGCGCGGAGTTCGATGTCGATTGAGCCGGGCCTGCCGGACAATGTGCCAAAGCTTTCGGACAGCACCCTGGTGGCCGTCCCGCCGGCCGAGCGGTACGGGGCCTTATGGTTTTCCAGTGCTTCCACCAGCCACGTCCACGCCACCGAACCCAGCATCTCGTCATTGCCCATCTCGGCCTCCAGCTGGGCACGGATGTATGTCACAATCCTGAATTGGCCGTCCCAGACGTCCGAGCCGTCCGGATCATAGAGCAGGATAAACCGGCCGGTGGCCAGCTCGTTATCCTCAGCATCGTCCCCGCCGGCCGACCTGGCCAGGGCCATTGCGGCCGGACCGTGGACAGGGACAGTCCCGCTTCCCTGGCTGGGCACGATGACTTCGGCACCCAGCGCTACCGCGAAGGGCGCCAGCCGTGAGGGCGCAGGAATTTCGTCCAGTCGCAGCTCACTTCGGCATTGTGCTTTCCGGAGTGTCCCCAGAGCGTGGAGAAACTCTGCGGGAACCTGGGCGAGTGCGTTCACTCTCGCAGGGTACTCAAGACTCGACGACAAAGCCCGCAGGCTCGCCGTCCGGCGCTGCACCCTAACCGGCAAGCGGCCCGGCCGGGCCGGTGGAGAGTTCCCGCTTGATCGCGTCGACGAAGGAATCGATGTCGTCCTCGCTGGTGTCAAAGGAACACATCCAGCGGACCTCGCGGGCAGCTTCGTTCCAGTCGTAGAAACGGAAAGACTCGCGCAGGCGGTCGGCAACACCTTCGGGGAGGATCGCGAAAACACCGTTGGATTCTGTTTTCTGTGTTGGCTCCACGCCCTCAATGGCATCCACCGCGGACCTGAGTCTCGCAGCCATTGCATTGGCGTGCTGCGCTGAGCGCAGCCACAGATCGCCCTCCAGGAGAGCGATGAACTGTGCTGACATAAACCGCATTTTGGACGCGAGCTGCATATTCATCTTGCGAAGGTAGATCAGGCCGTGGGCAGCCTCCGGATTCAGCGCGATGACCACTTCGCCGAACAGCAGCCCGTTCTTGGTGCCGCCGAAGGAAAGGATGTCCACCCCGGCGTCGCGCGTGAACTCGCGCAACGGCACGTTGAGGTGGGCCGCCGCGTTTGCCAGCCGGGCGCCGTCCATATGCAGTTTCATGCCCTTGGCGTGGACGTGATCGGCAATCGCACGGACTTCAGCCGGTGTGTAGCAGGTGCCGAGCTCCGTTGTCTGGGTAATGGAGACTGCCAGCGGCTGTGCACGGTGTTCATCGCCCCAGCCCCAGGCTTCGCGGTCGATCAGTTCGGGTGTCAGCTTGCCGTCCGGTGTGGGCACCTGAAGCAGCTTGATGCCGCCGATACGTTCCGGGGCACCGTTTTCATCCATGTTGATGTGGGCGGTGGACGCGCAGACAACAGCGCCCCAGCGGGGGAGCAGGGACTGCAGCGAGAGAACGTTGGCGCCTGTTCCGTTGAAGACGGGGAAGCACTCGATCCCGGCGCCGAAATGCCGTTCCATAAGTTCCTGCAGGTGCGCGGTGTAGTCGTCTTCACCGTAGGACACCTGGTGCCCCTCGTTGGCAGCAGCCAAGGCTGCAAGGACTTCCGGGTGGACTCCTGAATAGTTATCCGAGGCGAAACCGCGGACGGAAGGGTCATGCAGCCGGGCCGCGGGGTTTGCAGGGGCAGTATCAACTGTGGTTGTCATCGCTTTTGTCACGCTTTCAGTCTATGTAGTTCCTGCACCGGATTTCCCGCGCCGGAGGCCGGGTGTCAGGGGCCCGGCGCCGGACTGCGGTTGTCAGCGGGTAAGCGGCAGCCGCAGCCCATTAAGCTCGGTGGCCGGCCGGCCGAAGAGGCCGACGACGGCGGCAGCCAGGTCTTCGACGTCGGTATGCCCGGGGAACGTGCGTTCCGGGTGCTGGCGGCGCATTTCTGCGTCCACCAGCGCTTTGACCACAAGGACGACGGCGGCACTGCCGTGACCGGATGCGGACGGGCTGGAACCGGGCTGGACGGAGCCGGGCCGGCTGGAACCGGACGCCTCCGTCTGGGCGCGTCGGAAGCCGTCGGCGATTGCCATCGTCCAGGCTTCGGCGGCTGCCTTGGCCGCTACGTAACTGGCGCCACCTGCGGTGGGCGCGCTGACCGCCGTCGAGGACACCATGGCAAAACGGCCGGTTCCGGACGCCTCCAGATCCCCGTAAAACACGCGGGAGACGTTCCTGAGCGTTGTGATGGCACCAAGTTCCAGAAAGTCCCAGTCGTCGTCGCTCTGGTCAGCAATGCCCTTGGCTCCACGCCAGCCGCCCACCAGGTGGATCACACCGTCCATGGGGCCAGCCGACTCCGAGAGCGCGCCGTGCATTGCCCGGACCTCGGACACCTTCGCGAGATCGCACACCAGCGGGGTTACACCGTTGCCCGCCTCGGCTGCTGCTGCCTCAATGCGGGACTTGTCCGAACCGGCCGTAAATACTCTGAAGCCGGCTTGATGGAGGGCCCGCGCCGTGGCGATCCCCGAGGCGCCGCTTCCGCCGGTGACCAGGACTTTGAGTGCATCCGCCGACGTCATCAGGCAGCCATCCCGGATGTTGCCTGTCCCGGGTCTGAAGACCCTGTGATGCCTGCCGTGGACTCGATAACAGGGCGCATCTTCTTTTCCAGCGCCTCGTAGAACATGGAGAGCGGGAATTCGTCGTCGAGCACCTGGTCGGTCAGCCCGCGCGGCGGGCCGTCCAGCGGCAGCGCGCCGTGACCCTTTGCCCAGACCGAGGCCGGGCTGGGGGTGACGGTGCCGGAAATCAGTTCATAGGCCGCCAGCCAGTGTGCCGTTTTGGGCCTGTCGATCGAGCGCCAGTAGAGCTCCTCGATCCGGGTACCCAGCTCAATCACGACATCGGCAACCTCGTCCCAGTCGATGCTCAGGCGACTGTCCGTCCAGTGCAGGACGTGGTGCTGATGCATCCAGGCAAAGAGCAGCTGCCCGCCGAGGCCGTCGTAGTTGCGGACCCGGCTGCCGGTGATGGCGAAGCGGAATATGCGGTCGAAGATCACGGCATACTGGACCAGTTTGGCGTGGCGTCGTGCCTCCGGCGCCGCATCCTCGTCCCTTTCAATCCGGACGGATTCGCGGAAGGCGGTGAGATCGCAGCGGAGTTCTTCGAGCGAGTAGAGGAAGAAAGGCATCCGCTGCTTGATCATAAAGGGGTCAAAAGGCAGGTCACCGCGCATGTGGGTGCGGTCGTGGATCAGATCCCACATAACAAAGGTGGCCTGGGTCAGCTCCTGGTCCTCCAGAAGCTCTGCGGCCCCAGCGGGAAGCTCCAGGGACGTGGTTTCCGCAGCTGAACGGAGGACGCGCCGGAACCGGGCAGCTTCCCGGTCGGCAAAGATCGCGCCCCATGTGAAGGCAGGGGTCTTGCGGACGCCCACCGTCTCCGGAAAGAGCACTGCGGAATTGGTGTTGTAGCCCGGTGTGAAGTCCAGGAACCGGATGGGTACAAACAGCTTGTTGGAATAGTCTCCTGCCTCCAGCCCGGCAATGAACTCGGGCCAGATGACCTCGATCAAGACGGCTTCCACCAGCCGGCTGCTGCTGCCGTTCTGGGTGTACATGGGGAAGACCACCAGGTGCTGCAGCCCGTCCTCGCGGTATGCCTGCGGTTGGAAGGCAAGCAGCGAGTCCAGGAAATCGGGTACTCCGAAGCCGGAGTCCATCCAGGCCCTGAAGTCGACGGTGAGTGCATCCAGGTACGCGGCATCGTGCGGGAAAGCCGGGGCCAGGGCTTCGACTGCTCCGATGATGCCGGTGACGAGTCCGGCGGCTGCGGTGTGGTCAGCCGGATCCGGGACCGAACCGTCCTGGATCTGGAGCGTCTGGAGTGAAGAGGCGGCAGCCTTGAGCCGGGTCCACTGGGGGTTGTCCGCGGAGATCCGGGCAGGTGCGGTTATTGCTGTCTTCGTCATCGTCGACTTCGCCTTTCTGGTTGCTTGAGCATCTACGCCGAGCGTAGCAAGCAATCAGAGCTCCTAATTCAAAATATGCTTGAGCGTAAGGAAGTCTTGTGCATCGGGCGCGGATTGACGGCTCCAGCTCCAGCGGCGGATTGCCTGGGCAGGAAGCCCGGCCCGTGCTCAGGCCCCGGCAGGGCCTTTCCCGGTGCCAGCGTCTGCGGAGACCAGCTTGAGTGAAACAGAGTTGATGCAGAAGCGCTGATCGGTGGGAGTGCCGTAGCCCTCGCCGTCGAACACATGTCCAAGGTGGGAATCACACGTGGCGCAGCGGACTTCCACGCGGGCCATGCCCATGGTGCGGTCATGGATGTACCTGACAGTGCCTTCGGCCAGCGGGGCCCAGAAGGACGGCCAGCCGCAATGCGAATCGAATTTCTCGTTGCTGGTAAACAGCTCGGTGCCACACGCCCGGCACTGATAGACGCCGGCGGTGTGCGTGTCCCAATACTCGCCTGTGTAGGGGCGTTCGGTCCCGGCCTCGCGCAGCACGCGGTATTCCTCCGGCGTCAGTTCCTGCCGCCACTCGGCGGCGGTCTTTGTGACTTTCGTCTGGCCGTCCGCGGTGTCCTGGGAATTCGATGTGTTTCCTGAAGCGCTCATAGTCTGATCAACGCTCAGGAGTCTCCGATAAATCCCGAGCCGGCATACAAATGCAGAACCGGAAGACCCAGCTGGTCCTGGGCCTTGTTGGCCCAGTCGGTGTGGAAGGTGTCGGCCACGGCGTGCGGACGGGTGATAACCACAGCCTGCGCCGCACCCAAGGCCTTGACTTTGGACACCAGACCGTTGACCGCACCGCCGTCCACAATTTCGCCGCTGACGCCGCTTCCGAGCCCCTCGAGGGCGCCGAGCGATACTTCCAGGGTTTCGGAAGCTTCAGCCCGCTCAGCCACGGGATCCGGAGTCTGCGAGGTCAGCTCCCGGAATGCCTTGGCGATATCCAGCATGGAAAGATTCTCCAGGAAATCCACCAGCAGGTGCCTTTCCGTATTCGAGGGCACCAGCACCACGAGGGGCGTGTCGCCCCCGTCCACGAGGCGTTCGATGTTAATGCGGTCGTCCGCGCCCAGCGGCTCTTCTGTCAGAATGACGATTGGATCGCTCATGCCATCAGCCTAGTCCTGCGCCACGTCCGCTGCATCCATTTGGTGCGGTGCGGTTCCGCCGATGCCCGGCGTGCCTTCGGGGCAGAATGTGCCCACAGCCCCGGCTGCGGTAAGAATGGTTGCATGGCATCCTCCCTGCATACCACCCCGGATCCGGGGCTGAGCCGGACCCGCACCGCCGGCACCGGCCGGATGACCCTCCGCGCCAAATGGACGCTGGGCGGCATCATCGCCGGAGGCGCAGCCGCCGGTCTTGTGGCTGCTGGTTCCTCAGCGCTGGCGCTGTACTTTGCCCGCCGCGTGATCACGCCCGCCAGGCAGCGGGAAGAGGACCAGGAGGTGCTGGCGGTCATCAGGGAAGGCCGTGGCCTTCAGATCATTCTGGCCGCCACCGCCGATTCCACGATTGACGGTACTTACGGACTGTTTTTCGACGGCGGCAATGGCTATGCGCGGATCGGACGCATCCTGTCCTACTCACCGGCCGAACGCACGGTTCTGCGGGAGGTGGAGCATGTATACAGCGGGGATCTGAAGTCCGCACGCCACGGCTGGTGGAGCGGCGCTGTCTACCCCGACCCCTCAGCCATCGGAATGCCAGCCGAGGAAGTGCTGATCGACGTCGACGGCGGAACGGCCCCCGCCTGGCTGGTGCGGGCAGCGCCGGAGGCGGAAACGTGGGCAATCATGGTCCATGGCCGCGGTGCCACCAGGCAGGAAGGCCTCCGGGCTGTGCGGACGGCACGGGAACTCGGACTGACCAGCCTGTTGGTGTCCTACCGGAATGACGGCCTGGCGCCGTCAGCGAACGATGGCCGTTACGGTCTGGGATCAACGGAATGGCGCGACGTCGAATCGGCCATTGCCTTTGCCCTGGCGAACGGTGCCAGGGAAGTGGTCCTTTTCGGGTGGTCCATGGGCGGCGCCATCTGCCTCCAGACAGCCGATCTATCCAGGTACCACCACCTCATCAGGGCAATGGTGCTGGACGCTCCGGTCATCAATTGGGTGAATGTGCTGGCCCACCACGCAGAACTGAACAGGATCCCGTCACTCGTGGGGCGGTATGGCCAGCTCATGATGAGCCATCCGCTGGGCCGCCGGCTTACCGGTCTTGCCGCACCCGTGGACCTCAAGACCATGGACTGGGTATCCAGGGCCGTGGAGCTGAGGACGCCGACCCTGATCATCCACAGTGTCGACGACGAATACGTTCCGTACGGGCCCTCGGCCGTCCTCGCCGAGAAGAATCCGGAGATGGTCACCTTCGAAACCTTCAGCAAGGCAAGGCACACCAAGGAGTGGAACGTGGACCCGCTGCATTGGGATAACCTGGTCCGGGCCTGGCTGCAGCAGCAGCTGGCCCCCAGGCTCAATCCGGGGCAGTAGGCTGCCGGAGATGCCTGCCGGATTCCCGCTGTCTAGCGCTTTCCCGTGCCGATCCGGGCGGTGGCGGCGCCCGTAATCCGGATGAGATCCGCCGGCGCCAGTTCGACGTCGAGCCCGCGGCGGCCGCCCGAAACGAGCATGGTTGCGAGGGCCAGGGCGCTGTCATCAACGACCGTCGGCGAGGGTTGCCGCTGGCCGAGGGGGGAGATGCCGCCAAGGACGTATCCGGTACGCCGTTCCGCAGCGGCAGAATCCGCCATGACGGCCTTCTTGCCGCCCAGAGCAGAGGCAAAGGCCTTGAGGTCCAGGTTTCCGCTGACCGGGACCACGGCGACGGCTGGTCTGCCGTCGACGTCCACCATCAGCGTCTTGAAGACCGTGGCAGGGTCTACACCAAGAGCTTCGGCCGCCTCCGCGCCGTAGCTGGCGGCCGAGGGGTCATGAACGTAGGGCCGCGCACCAAAGGGAACGCCGGCCACAGCCAAAACGGCCGTGGCCGGCGTTCCCTGTGAAGCCTGCTTTCGCGCCATTGAAACTTCAGCTGGCCGTCAGGACTGCAGCCTTGCGGTGGCGGCAACCTTGCGTTTGATCCGGCCGAGCATGGCGGTCATGCCGCGCATACGCAGCGGTGTGATGGCCCGGGTGAGCCCCAGCAGCTCCGGCATGTCGTCGGGGACGGCAAGGATTTCCTGCGCCGTAAGTCCGTCAAGGCCTTCACGGAGCACACTCGCGAACCCGCGGGTTGTCGGGGCCTCCGGCGGGGCCTTGAAGAAGAGCCGGACGCTGTCCGGCGAACCGGCATCATTCTTCTCTGTCTCGATGGTAAGGAACAGCGGCGACTGGCACTCAATAACCTGCTCCAGCAGCTCAGGGTGGTTTTTCAACCGCTCCGGCAGCTCCGGCAGCTCCCGCGAGAACTCAAGCAGCAACTGCAGGCGATCGGGTTCGGTCAGCGCCTGGAAGTCATCAACAATTTCCGCCAGCGCGGCGGGAAGGGCATAGGTAGTCATCCATTCCAGCTTACCCAGTTTTGCGTCCGGCATCCTTGAATGTTCCGATGTGTCCTATTTGGTGGCCGGGACGGAGCCGCGCTCCGCGCCCTTGGCGATCGGCACACGGACCGCATTGCCCCACTCGGTCCATGAGCCGTCGTAGTTCCGGACAGTCTCGAAGCCCAGCAGGTACTTAAGCGCAAACCACGTGTGGCTGGAGCGCTCGCCGATACGGCAGTAGGCCACAACGTCGTCGCCCGCGGCCAATCCGGCTTCGCCCAGGTACAGCGCGTCCAGCTGCTCACGGCTGCGGTACGTCCCGTTCTCGGCAGCGGCGCGTGCCCAAGGGATGGAGGCTGCGGTGGGGATGTGTCCTCCGCGGAGCGCGCCCTCCTCCGGATATGCCGGCATATGCGTGCGCTGACCTGTGTATTCCTCGGGGGAGCGGACATCGATGAGCGGCTTGCCGAAGTGTGCCAGGACGTCGTCCTTGAAGGCCCGGATCGGAGCGTCATGCCGTTCGATCACAGGGTAGTGGACGGCGGCCGGCGCCGCCGCGTCGGTGGTCAGTTCGCGGCCTTCGGCAATCCACTTGTCGCGGCCGCCGTCGAGCAGGCGGACATCCTCGTGGCCGAACAGCGTGAAGACCCAGAGGGCGTACGCGGCCCACCAGTTGGACTTGTCGCCGTAGATCACCACGGTGGTGTCGCGGGAAATTCCTTTGGCGGCGGCCAGCGCGGCAAAAGCCGCCCCGTCCACGTAATCACGGTTGACCTGGTCGTTCAGATCGGTGTGCCAGTCGATCTTGACTGATCCCGGGATGTGGCCGGTCTCGTACAGCAGGACGTCCTCGTCGGATTCGACGACCACGAGCTTGCCGTCCTGCAAGGCGCCGCCGTCCAAAGCGGCAGCGAGCCACTCGGTGGACACGAGCCGTTCCGGGTGGGCGTAGGCGGCGAATTTTTCGTTCTGTTCAACTGGGTAGGACATGGCTATGGCCTTTCATTGAAAACGGACTGGCGGGACGGTGTGGACCCTGCTCCAACACTAGCCACGGCCTCAGCCGAATGCTGCCCCGCGTTAACAGGGGGAAATGTGGCCTTCGTCACGTGACCGGGGGTGCGCAGGCGCTACATCGAAGACGGTTGGTGCATTGCCGGTATTCTTTCTGGGGACAAGTCACCAGCAGAACGGACCACCTTGGTACAGATCGAACAGCTTGCCGCCCGCACTCCGGCAGTTTCGGTGGACGAGCTCCTCAAGGGTTTTTACCCGTCGCCGAGGTTCGGCCAGGTGTCTTTTGCCAGCTACCGGCCCGACCACGCGCAGCCGAGCCAGTCTGCGGCCGTCAAAGGGCTGGCGACCTTCGCCGCGGGAGTCGGCGCCGGTGACGGGGCTGGACTTTTCAAGAGGCTCTTTGCCAAGAAGGACACCTCGAGGGCGGGCATCTACCTTGATGGCGGATTCGGTGTGGGCAAGACCCACCTGCTTGCTTCGCTCTGGCATGCGGCTCCGGGCCCCAAGGCCTTCGGCACCTTTGTGGAGTACACCAACCTGGTGGGAGCACTGTCCTTCCGCAAGACCGTTGAAGCGCTGAGCCACTACAAGCTGGTGTGCATCGATGAATTCGAGCTCGATGATCCGGGTGACACAGTGCTGATGTCCCGGCTGATGCGGGAACTGGCTGACGCCGGCGTCAAGCTTGCTGCGACGTCCAATACGCTGCCAGGGTCCCTGGGCGATGGCCGTTTTGCCGCAGTGGACTTCCAGCGTGAAATCCAGGTGCTGGCCGACCAGTTTGACGTCCTTAGAGTCGACGGCGAGGACTTCCGCCACCGAGGATTGCCGGCAGCGCCTTTGCCGCTGCGCAATGATGATCTGGCCGCCCACATGAGAGCCGAGTTCGACGGCAAGACGGTGGCGCAGGACGACTTCAAGACCCTCATCGCCCATCTGGCCGGCGTGCATCCGAGCCGCTACCGTAAGCTGCTCGACGGGATCGACGGCGTGGTGTGGCGCAACGTGGAGACCATCACCGAACAGGCTGTGGCTCTGAGGTTCGTGGTGCTGGCTGACCGCCTGTATGACAAGGACGTCCCGATTCTCGCCAGCGGCGTGCCGTTCGACCAGCTCTTTACGGAAGAGATGATGGCCGGCGGCTACACCAAGAAGTACCACCGGGCGGTCTCACGGCTCACGGCCCTAGCACGTGAGGGCCAGAACCACGAGCCTTCTTAGCCGTCCCGGTTCTTAAGCGCCCAGCGGACCGCGAGCCCGGCTGCCAGCGCCCAGAACGCGGCCCCGATGCCGGCGAAGCTGAGGCCGGAGGCGGCGATCAGGCCCCGTGACCAGCATGGAGGGGCGCCACGGGGCTTCGAACCCGAACGATTTCAGCACGGCCACACCCGGGATGTTCTGTGACGCCATGGTCACAATGAAAGGCGGCACGGCAATCCCGGCCACGGCCTCGAGGCTGAATGCGGGTGTGGTCCGGACGAGCGCAGGAAGCAACGTGTCGTGCGGAATTCCGATTCCACTAACGGCCAGCAGGATTCCGATGACAGCCAGGGGGACGAGGCCTGTTAGTGCGATCAGAACGCCGGTCACAAGGAAGGCTCCGACGGCGGCCGACCACCCGCCGTCGACCGTTCCGGAACCTGCCAGCAGCGCGGCCCCCGGAATGGACCAAGCCAGCGTCACGGGGACCCTTGACTGCCAGGACAGCCACAGGACGCCGACGCCGAAAACGAGAGTGAGTGCCAGCAGCCGTGAAGCCGCCTGGGCGGGATCCGCGCCGACCGCGCGCAGGCCGGCCATTTCCACCGCGAACGACGACGTAAAGCCAACAAGGGCTGTAACCACGCCCGCCACGATGGGGCGGGACAGGCGGCTGGAACGGGAGGGGCTGAGGCCTGGCTGGTGGCTGATGCGGACTTCGGCATACCCACGTGCGTCACCGGCAGCTGGCTTCAGCGGTGAAAGCGGTGAATAGCGGTGCGCCCGAAGAGCGGGTTCTGCGAAGCCGGCTTAAACGCCAAAGGTGCCGGCGCCGCCTCTCGGCGGGACCGGCACCCCTCTGACGTACTAGGGCAAGTCCTGGATAACCGGGATGTCCCGGTTACGGAGCCTTGTCGGCTACGGGTGCGTCTTCAGCAACTGGTGCTGCTTCAGCAGCCGGTGCACTGTCAGGCTGTCCGTCAATGTTGTCAACGAAGTTGGACGCGCCACCCTGGACAGAATCGACGTGATCGGCGAACTTGCCGCCGGTCTTTGAATCGACGAAGTCGCCGGCTTTTTCGATGCCGTCCTTGATGGTCTGCCCGTTGCCGTGGATGAGATCCTGAGCCTTGCCCTTAAGATCGTCAAATAGTCCCACGAGCACCTCCCTTCAGTTGCGGAGCCAGATCGCTCCTCCGCAATCGATCCTAGCCCCGACGGGCGATCGTGCCAAGGCTTCGTTGACAAAAGCTGTCAACTAGCAAAACGGCAACAAAAAAGCAGCTCCGGGGAGCTGCTTGCCTTGGTGGGCGATACTGGGATCGAACCAGTGACCTCTTCCGTGTCAGGGAAGCGCGCTACCGCTGCGCCAATCGCCCGGAACCGGAAGACCGGTCAACCCTTGGGTTTGATGTCTCTCAAAGAGAAGAGAGCGGACGACGAGATTCGAACTCGCGACATCCACCTTGGCAAGGTGGTGCTCTACCAGCTGAGCTACGTCCGCACATGAAGTCCATTGCGGCCAGGGCCGCACGTACTGCAACAAGCAAGTCACC
This sequence comes from Micrococcaceae bacterium Sec5.7, assembly GCA_039636785.1. Lineage (NCBI taxonomy): Bacteria > Bacillati > Actinomycetota > Actinomycetes > Micrococcales > Micrococcaceae > Micrococcaceae bacterium Sec5.7. Next base: position 1,545,600 of record CP144169.1, read on the forward strand.
TTGCTTTGGTGGGCGATACTGGGATCGAACCAGTGACCTCTTCCGTGTCAGGGAAGCGCGCTACCGCTGCGCCAATCGCCCATTGCCACCGGACTGAACCGGAAACCATGGTTTTCACCGAGGTGGGTACGGGATTCGAACCCGTGTAAACGGCTTTGCAGGCCGCTGCCTCGCCTCTCGGCCAACCCACCGTGTAAGCAGGACTCCGAAGAACCCTTGCTGTGACAGTGTCCTGCGAGCGGACGACGAGATTCGAACTCGCGACATCCACCTTGGCAAGGTGGTGCTCTACCAGCTGAGCTACGTCCGCATTCTGGAGCAGTGATTCGCTGCCGTGGCCGGCATTTCCTCGCGTTCCAACGAGTAAAAACTCTATAGGAGGTTCAGGGATTCTCCAAATCGGTGCTTGCGTATCAGCGCCCGACGTCCGTGCATCGTTGAAATCTAGGGGAAGTTGCGAATTACAGCGGTGTAATTCCGGCCGCCTCCGGCTCCGATTTCCGAAAAGCCCGGAGGTCGGCTAGCATTCAAATGCATTGGGGCGATTGGCGCAGTGGTAGCGCGCTTCGTTCACACCGAAGAGGTCACTGGTTCGAACCCAGTATCGCCCACCAATGAAAAAGCCCGTTCCCGCTCAGACCGAGGGGGGAACGGGCTTTTTGGTTTCCGGCCATTCTGTCAGCCCCCTGTGAAAGAGTCTTTGCATGACTGATCCACTTCTTGCCCACGCCACCGGATACGGCCGGATGTACGCGCGGTCCACGTCCGACGCGTTTGCCGTTCCCTCCATCACCACCGTGATCGGCCAGCAGCCGCATGGCCTGGACGGCTGGTTTGGCTACATGGGCGCAAGCAGTCTGGCGAAGGATCCCCTGCTTGCCGAATGCCTGGGTAGCCCGGCCAAAATCCGCCAGGCCGTGAACCGGGCGGCCAAAGCGGCTGAGGTCTACCGTGACGACGCAGCCAGGCGTGGAGACCGCGTCCACAATTACGCCGAGCAGGTTTCGCTCCGTGCCCTGGGCAAGCCACACAGCATGAAGGAAACCCGCGAGGCCCTTGCCGCCAACGGCGAGGAAGCGTTTGCAGCGCGTTTTGACGAATGGTGGGAACTGTTCCGGGTGGAGCCCATAGCTCCCGAAATCACGGTGTGGAACAAAACAGTCGGCTATGCAGGAACACTGGATCTCGTGGCAAAGATCAACGGCCGGATCTGCCTCATCGACTACAAGACCAAAGGCACCACCCGGGAAGGTACGGTCAAACCTCTGGACGACAAAGTGGTCATGCAACTAGTGGCAGGCATGAAGGCGGAGGAAAGCCTGGTGGACCCGGTCGCCGGGGAATGGGAAGCCTGGAAATACGGTGAAGATCCGGTTCTCCTTGCCGTGGCCGTCGGTGAAACAGAGGTGCGCCCGGTACGCGCCAACCCGGAAGTCTTGAAGCATCACTGGTGGAAGTTCTGCGCCCTTCGCCGCGTGTGGGAGATGAATGCCGACTCCGCCAGCGCCGGAACAGCGCTTCTCCCGGTGGCTCCGCCGTCGTCTCCCTGAGCGGTTAACGGCGCCGCCGTCCAGAGCTCAGCGCATTAGCGCCGGTGCAACTAAACTGGTCTGGTTCCCTTTAACGTCCACCGTGAGGAAAGACTGCACATGGCCATTCTGAATATCCGCATCATCGGCGATCCTGTGCTCCGCACAGTTGCTGATCCCGTGACGGAATTCGGGCCGGAAGTCGCCAGGCTGGTTGCCGACATGACCGAGACCATGGAGGATGTGGAGGGAGCAGGCCTGGCCGCGCCCCAGGTGGGAGTCAGCCAGCGGGTCTTCACGTACCGGATCGGCGGCATCGAGGGCCACATCATCAACCCGGTGCTGGAAAACAGCGATGACCACCAGCCAGATGAAATGGAAGGCTGCCTGTCCATTCCAGGCCTGGGTTTCCCTGTCCGCCGGTACCGCGCTACCCACATCACGGGCTTCGACCTCCACGGTAACCCCGTTGCTGTGGACGCCGAGGGAATGCTGGCCCGCTGTTTCCAGCATGAAACAGACCACCTGGACGGCATTCTCTACACCGACCGTCTGGAAGGCGAGGACCGGAAAACAGCATTGCGCTCAATCCGCAACGCCAACTATGACGCCATTGCGGAACGCACGACGGCGAAGCGGGCCAGGACGGTCCGGTCCAGTTTCGGTGGCGCGGGCTTCGGTGCCGGCGGCTCAGGTGCGGGCAGCTTTGGTGCCGCCGAATGAGGGTGCTCTTCGCCGGTACCCCCGCCGTAGCGGTGCCCTCACTGGACGCCCTCATCCAGGCGGGATTCGACGTCGTTGCCGTATTGACCCGTCCTGACGCGCCGATTGGACGTAAACGGGTGCTGACGCCGTCGCCGGTTGCCGCGCGCGCTGCCGAGCTGGGCATTGAGGTGATCCGCGCTGCCAAGGTGGGCGCCGAGGTCACAGCCAAAATCGCGGCCATAAACCCGGATCTTGCCGCGATCGTGGCCTACGGTGGATTGGTTCCGCGCGCCGCATTGGACGTCCCTGCCCATGGTTGGATCAATCTGCACTTTTCACTGCTCCCGGCCTGGCGTGGCGCAGCCCCCGTGCAGAGAGCCGTCATTGCGGGGGATGACATCACCGGTGCCGTCACGTTCCTGCTCGAGGAAGGCCTGGATACCGGACCGGTCCTGGGAACCCTGACTGAGTCCGTCCGGCCCGATGACACCGCGGGCGCGCTTTTGGGGCGCCTGTCCCACAGCGGCGCCATCCTCCTCACGCAGACGCTCTCAGCGATTGCTGCCGGAAAAGCCTCACCGCAGGTGCAGCACGGCGACGTCTCCCTGGCCCCCAAACTCACCATTGAGGATGGCCGGATCGACTGGCTCCAGCCGGCCCTGGCCATCGGCCGCAGGGCACGCGGGGTCACGCCTGAACCGGGGGCGTGGACTACTTTGGACGGACAGCGGATCAAGCTGGAACCGGTGCTGCTTCGTCCGGATATGCAGGATTTGGCGCCCGGGCGGCTGGCACTGAGCGAAAAGAACGTGCTGGTGGGAACCGGTTCACATGCTGTTGAGCTCACCAGGATCCAGCCTTCGGGCAAAAAGATGATGACCGCCGCTGATTGGGCGCGCGGACAGGCTTCACTTGAAAGCGTGGTATTCGAATGAGCGAGTCCGGCACAACCGGCGGCGGCCGAGGCAAGGGCCAAAGCGGCGGGGGACAACAGGGCAGCGGCCAGCGCAGCGGCGCAGGCCGCGACGGCAGCAACCGGAATGCCCAGGGCCGGGAACGAAACCGGACGTCACAGCGGAGCTTCACCGAAAACGCCCCTTCCCAGCGGACCCGCCGTGCGGACCCTGCGCGGCTCGTGGCCTTCGAGGTGCTGCGTGCGGTGGCCGCCGAAGACGCGTATGCCAACCTGGTGTTGCCTGCCCGGATCCGCCACCACGGGCTGGACAAGCGGGATGCCGGCTTCGCCACTGAGCTGAGCTACGGCGCCCTGCGCGGCCAGGGCACCTACGACGCCATTCTTGCCCGCTGCGTTGACAGGCCGCTGGATCAGCTCGATCCCGCTATTCTCGACGCCCTGCGGATCGGCAGCCACCAGCTGCTTGCCATGCGCGTCCCTGCCCATGCTGCGCTGGACCAGACGGTCGGCCTGGCCCGTGCGGTGATCGGAGCAGGCCCATCGGCCCTGATCAATGCCGTGCTCCGGAAGGTCTCGGCGCACACGCTGGAGGAGTGGCTTGAACTTCTGGTCAGCGACGAAACCGATGCCACCAGGATTGCCTCGATCCGGTACGCCCATCCCGAGTGGATTGTGCGCGCACTGAGGCAGTCACTCGTGGCCCACGGCCGTCCCGTTGGTGAAATCACCGACCTTCTTGAAGCCGACAATGCAGCCCCCGTGGTTAATCTTGTGGCGCTCCCCGGTCTGGGGAGCCTGGACGAAGCACTGGAAAACGGTGCCACCCCCGGCGAGCTGGTGGAAGGCTCGGCGCTTTCCAGCGGCGGAGACCTGGGCCGGCTTGCATCAGTCCGCGCAGGCAGCACCAGGGTGCAGGACGTCGGCTCGCAGCTGGTGGCCCGCGCCATGGCAGCCGTTGACCTCGGCGACGGCTTTGGCAGCGGTGAAATCTGGCTGGATCTGTGCGCAGGGCCGGGCGGAAAGGCAGCGCTGCTGGGCGCGCTGGCCAATGAACAGGGCGCCACGCTCCTGGCCAACGAACCCGCACCGCACCGGGCCAAGCTGGTCCGCCAGGCCCTGGCCGCAGTGCCCTCCGACGTCTGGCAGGTCCGGACCGGCGATGGCCGTGAGGTGGGCGCTGAACAGCCGGACAACTTCGACCGTGTACTGGTGGACGTTCCCTGCAGCGGGCTCGGGGCATTGAGGCGTCGCCCGGAATCACGCTGGCGCCGCACTCCCAAGGACCTTGCGGATCTTGGCCCGCTCCAGCGTGAGCTGCTGAAGTCGGCCCTCGACGCGGTGAAGCCCGGCGGCGTGGTGGCATATGTGACGTGTTCGCCCCATCCCGCGGAAACGACCGCAGTGGTGAGCGATGCACTGCGCAAGCGCGATGACCTTGAATTGCTGGATGCCGGCGAAGCCCTGAACAGTGTGAGCCTGACGGGCAACCTGGAGTCTGGTCACGAGCTCACGGCCCAGCTGTGGCCTCACGTGCACAGGACCGATGCCATGTTCCTCGCCCTCATTCACAAGAAACGCTGATCGAAAGGAACGCTGGTCCAAGAGAAGCCCTGATCCAGCGGAATCGCAGCTCCACCAAAAAACATGAAAGGTCCAGATATGCCGCAGTGCTGCATCAACCCGAGCATCCTCTCCGCCGACTTCGTGAACCTCCAGGCTGAGCTACAGAGGATCAGCAACGCCGACGCGGTGCACGTGGATGTAATGGACAACCACTTTGTTCCCAATCTGACGATCGGTCTGCCGGTGGTCCAGCGGATTCAGGCTGTCAGCCCGGTGCCGGTCGACGCGCACCTGATGATAGCAGATGCCGACCGCTGGGCACCCGCATACGCAGATGCAGGCATTGCCTCGGTGACCTTTCACGCCGAGGCTTCCATTGCGCCGGTAAAACTGGCACGCGAGCTCCGCGCCCGAGGGTCCAAAGCAGGAATGGCGTTGCGGCCGGGCACCGCCGTTGAGCCGTACCTGGACATGCTCTCCGAGCTGGACATGCTATTGATCATGACCGTGGAACCGGGCTTCGGGGGCCAGTCGTTCCTGGACCTGACGCTGCCGAAAATCAGGCGGGCGAGGGCAGCGATCGACGGGTCGGGGATCGGAGTGGCGCTGCAGGTGGACGGCGGCATCACGGAAGAGACCATTCTCCGGGCAGCCGAAGCCGGAGCTAACGTCTTTGTCGCGGGATCTGCGGTGTACGGCGTCGACGATCCGGCGGCAGCGATTGAACGCCTGCGGCAGGCAGGCAGCCAGCAGGGCCGCTAGCTGGCAGAACCACGTCACCGAGGCGAAAGTTACGGAAGTACTCGCCGGAGCGCCGGGAATAGTCTGACCAGGCAGTGGGTTGTGTCAGAATAGCAACACACAATACGTGCTCCGGGGTCGGTGTAAGTCCGAACCGGCGGTTATAGTCCGCGACCCGCAAGCCGGTGCTTTCCCTCCCAGGAAAGGACCCGGCGAACGGTTGAACCGGTGGAATTCCGGTACCGACAGTTAAAGTCTGGATGAGAGAAGCACGTACAGCTATACCTGCGGTGTCTGTAGACGCCGCAGCATTGCGCTGTCGTATACCCCCGGAGCCATCGCGGTTCTTGAGGGAAGGAACGACACACGCACATGGACTTTCTGCGATGGCTCTTCGAAGCACAGATCCCGGTTGGTGGGTCTGCGCTTATTCTTCGCGAAGTGCTTGGAAATATTTTCGGCCTGGCAAGTGCCGTGGGCGGCATGCGCCGCAGGGTCTGGGCCTGGCCGGTGGGCATCGCCGGCAATCTTCTGCTCCTGACAGTCTTCCTTGGCAACGTCTTCGGCTCGGCAACCCCGGCAACCCTCTGGGGTCAGGCCGGCCGCCAGGTCATGTTTATCGCGGTCGCTCTGTACGGCTGGCACCGCTGGCAGCAAAGCCGGGACTCCGCCGGATCCTCCACCGCCATCGCGCCGCGCTGGGCGAGCAACAGCACCAGGCTGGTTCTTGTCCTCGCGTTGGTGGCCGGAACAGCCGCACTGACGCCGCTCTTTGATTCACTGGGATCCTACCCGCCGGTATGGGCCGACGCCTGGACGTTCATGGGATCGCTACTCGCCACATACGGCATGGCACGCGGCTGGACGGAATTCTGGCTCGTCTGGGTGGCCGTGGACATTGTGGGAGTGCCGCTGCTGTTCAGCGCCGGCTACTACGCAAGTGCCTTGATGTACCTCTTCTACGGCTTCTTCACGCTGACCGGGTTCTTTGTCTGGTGGCGGGCCTCGAAGAACAACGGCACCGCAACAGCGGAAAACCCTGTGACCGTGGAAACGGCTTTCCCGGATCCGGCGGTGACCCAGTGACAGAAATACCAGAGGAAACGTTCAGCCCGGCCGAAGTAGCCGCGATGGATGCCGCGCTCGAAGCGGCCCTGCTGGGGCCGCGCGGTGCAAACCCCCTGGTGGGGGCCGCCGTCGTAAGTCTCGATGGCCGGCATCTGGTGACGGGCTATCACCGCGGCGCGGGTACCGCCCATGCCGAAGCCGATGCCATCGCGCAGGCACGGATCGGCGGAGTGGACGTGGCCGGAGCAACCATGGTGGTCACCCTGGAGCCTTGTAATCACTGCGGACGCACCGGCCCCTGCGCTCAGGCAATCATCGACGCCGGGATCGCCAATGTTGTTTATGCCGTTGACGACCCACATGATCCTGCGGCAGGAGGGGCCGCAACCCTCCGCGCCGCAGGAGTCAAGGTGCGGAGCGGGCTGGCGGCTGACCGTGCGCGTGTGCTGAACCGCCAATGGTTCCAGTCCGTTGATAGTAAGCGGCCGTTTGTGACGCTCCACATCGCCCAGACCCTGGACAGCCGCATAGCGGCCGAGGACGGGACCAGCCAATGGATTTCGAGCCCGGAATCGCTCGCGGACAATCACGCCCTCCGCGGCAGGATCGACGCCATTCTCGTCGGCACGCAGACTGTGCTCGTGGACAATCCGCGGCTCACAGCGCGGGGTGCATCCGGGGAAGCCGCCGGTAAACAGCCGCTGCGTGCCGTGATGGGCCTCCGCGAAATTCCGGCTGATGCAGCCATACACGGCGACGACGGCCGGATCCTCCACCTGCCCACCCGCGATCCGCACGAGGCTTTGGCGTTGCTGTTCTCCGCCGGGGTACGGCATGTCATGGTGGAAGGCGGCTCCAGGATCCTTAGTTCGTTCCTCGCAGCCGGACTGGTGGATGAGCTCATTGTGTATCTTGCACCCACCCTGCTTGGCTCCGGAACCCCTGCGCTGAATGGCCTGGGCATCACCACCCTGGAACACTCCCAGCGATGGGAATGGGATCCGGCCTCCGGGGGCGCCGTCCAGGCATTGGGCCGGGACCTGCGGCTGCATCTGCGCCCTGAGCCGGCTGATGCCCACGCCACAAAGCCAAGCACGCCAGACACAACGTCATTTGATTCAATACAGTCCCGCACAGCGGCGGGCACAGCCATGGGAGGCCACTGATGTTTACCGGAATTATTGCCGAGCAGGGACAAGTCCTGTCAGTCGACAGGAACGGTGACTCAAGCGCCACCGTCCGTCTCCGTGCCCCGCGCACCACGGAAGGCCTGGCACTTGGCGGCTCCATTGCCGTCAACGGCGTGTGCCTTACGGCCACGGAGATCGACGGCAAGGATTTCAGCGTGGACGTTATGGGGGAGACCCTTGTCCGCAGCACCGTGGGCGAACTCGCGGCCGGTGACGCGGTGAATCTCGAACGCTGCGTTCCGGCCGGTGGACGCCTGGACGGTCATGTGGTCCAGGGGCATGTCGACGGCGTCGGGGAACTTCTGGAGCGCGAGGCCAAGGGTAACTGGGACCGGCTGCGGTTCGGCGTGCCGCCGCGACTGGCCCGCTATGTCGCTGAAAAAGGCTCAATCGCGATCGACGGCGTCTCACTCACGGTCACAGCGGTCAGCCCCGCTGCGGAAACGGCCCCGTGGTTCGAAGTGGGCCTGATCCCCACCACGCTCGCCGAGACCGGACTCGGGGCAAAGTCAGCAGGCAGCAGGGTGAATCTGGAGGTGGATGTGCTCGCCAAATACACCGAGCGGTTGCTGTCCTTTACCAGCGGGATTTCCGGCGGGACAGCGGCTGGCGGCGCTTCGGCCGCAGGGGACGCCCAGTGAGCGGCGCAGCCCGGCTGGATCCGGCGCAGCAGGATGCGGCCAAGCTCGATCCGATCGAGGACGCCGTGCGGGCCATGGCCGCCGGCCGGCCGGTCCTGGTGGTGGACAACGAGGACCGGGAAAACGAAGGCGACATCATTTTTGCAGCCCAGCATGCCACCCCTGCCCTCATGGGCTGGACCATCAGGTACAGTTCCGGTGTGATTTGCGTTCCCCTGGACGGCGCCCGCGCCGATGCCCTGGCATTGCCACCGATGGTTCAAGTAAACCAGGACGCCAAGGGCACTGCCTATACGGTTTCCTGCGACGCTGCCGTGGGTGTCAGTACCGGAATATCCGCCACGGACCGTGCACTGACAGCCCGCATCCTCGCGGATCCCGGCAGCGGGCCCGCATCCGTCACCCGGCCCGGGCATATTTTCCCGCTGCGGGCCGTTAACGGAGGAGTGCGTGAACGCCCCGGCCACACCGAAGCGGCCGTGGACCTTTGCCGGCTCGCCGGCCTTGAGCCAGTGGGCGTGATTGCAGAGCTGGTGTACGACGATGGTGAAATGATGCGACTGGACGGATTGCGCCGTTTTGCTGCAGAGCATGACTGCCCCCTGATCTCGATTGAGGACCTGGTGGTACATCTGGAAACCAGTGCCCGGCAGTCCGCGCAGCCGGGCAGCCCGGCAGCTGGTCCAGAAGGAGTAGAGGAGAAACGATGACGGCTTCCCAAGCCCACAGCAACGCCGGCAACCCCGGCCACGTGGCGAACCTCCGGGTCAAGCACCCGGTCAGCGGCGGACCCATAGTGCAGCTCCCCACCGCGTTCGGCGATTTCGTGGCGCAGGCCTGGACTGACCTGGTGACCGGCGCCGAGCACCTTGCCGTCAGTTCACCGAACGCGCCCGAGGCCGGCAAAGCGCCCCTGGTACGGCTTCATTCCGAATGCCTCACCGGTGACGTCTTCGGATCGTACCGTTGCGACTGCGGTGAGCAGCTGGCCTATGCCCTTGAGATGATCGAGGAATTTGGCGGCACTCTCCTGTATCTGCGCGGACAGGAGGGCCGGGGAATCGGGCTGGCCAACAAAATCAAGGCCTACGCGCTGCAGGAGGCCGGCTTTGACACGGTGGAGGCCAATGAACAGCTGGGCCTGCCCGTGGATGCGCGCTGCTACAACGCCGCTGCCCAGATTCTCGCTGAAATGGGTCTGCACGAGGTCCGGTTGCTGAGCAATAATCCGGACAAGCAGAACCGGCTTGCCAAGGCAGGGGTGAAGGTCGTTGAAATGGTACCCACCGAGGTGCCGTCACGCGACCAGAACATCCGCTACCTGCAGACCAAAAAAGACCGCATGGACCACCGGCTGACCCTGGACACCCAGGCGGCCGGCGTGGCTGGCACGGCACAAGACAATTTCGAACACGAACAAGACTGAACGGACCAAGGATCATTACATGAGCGGACACGGCGCACCTGACATCGACCTCACCACCCTCAGCCCGGCGGAAACGTCGCAGCTGAAGCTGGCCATCGTGGCTGCCAGCTGGCACACCCAGATCATGGACGGGCTCCTGGACGGCGCACTGCGCGCCGCGAAGGACGCCGGCATTAACGAACCGACAGTGCTACGGGTGCCCGGCAGCTTTGAGCTCCCGGTTGCTGCCGCGCGGCTGGCCCCGCACTTCGACGCGGTGGTGGCGCTCGGCGTCGTCATCCGTGGTGGAACCCCGCACTTTGACTACGTGTGCCAGGCGGCAACCATGGGGCTGACGGATGTCAGCGTCAAAACGGGAATTCCGGTCGGCTTCGGCGTGCTGACGTGTGACACCGAGGAGCAGGGCCTGGACAGGGCCGGGCTGCCGGGATCCTCTGAAGACAAGGGCCATGAGGCCGTCACAGCGGCCCTCGCAACGGCAGTTCTGCTCCGGCAGTACACCTAGCAGTGCAACCAGCATTGAAGCCGGCAACCCAGCCAGTTCAGCCCGACCGGAACAACATGTGTGTTCGCTCACATGGGGGCCGTCATGCAGCGGGCGGACAGGCGCCCTCCGGCCGCGAGCAAGTAGGCTGGAGGGCGTGAAGAATTTCGAGACGCTGTTCGCTGAACTGAGTGAGAAAGCGGCCACCCGTCCGGCAGGCTCCCGCACCGTCGCTGAATTGGAGTCCGGAGTCCACGGCATCGGCAAGAAGGTCGTGGAGGAAGCAGCCGAAGTATGGATGGCTGCGGAGTATGAATCCGATGAAGCCGCTGCGGAGGAAATCTCCCAGCTGCTGTACCACCTGCAGGTCCTGATGCTCGCCAAAGGACTCACCCTGGAAGACGTCTACAAGCATCTCTAGCCACGACCGCACCTGTTCCCGCCGAAGAAATCCGGCGCCCGGAACTGCAGGTGCAATGCGTGGCCCGATTGCCTGATCCATAGACTTCCCAACCTAGAAGGACTTTTCCATGCTGCGAGTAGCCGTACCCAATAAGGGATCCCTGTCCGAAGCCGCCTCCGCCATGCTGTCCGAGGCCGGCTACCGACAGCGCCGCGACACCCGCGAGCTGGTGATGGTGGACCCGGACAATGACATCGAATTCTTCTTTCTGCGGCCCCGTGACATCGCCGTCTACGTCGGGCAGGGAACGCTCGACGTCGGCATCACCGGCCGCGATCTGCTGCTGGACGCGCAGGTGGAGGCGGAGGAACTGTTGCCGCTCGGTTTTGCGGCGTCGACGTTCCGTTTCGCCGGCCCCGTAGGTGACTTCACGGGCGTCGAACAGCTTGAAGGAAAGCGCCTGGCCACGAGTTACGACGGTCTCCTTCGCGACTACCTCGCGGAACGGGGCATCAGCGCCAAGGTGGTCCGGCTGGACGGCGCCGTGGAGTCCTCGGTCCGGCTGGGCGTCGCGGACGCGATTGCCGACGTCGTTGAAACCGGCAATACCCTCAAGGCCGCCGGCATGGAGATCTTCGGTGATCCGATCCTCCGTTCGGAGTCCGTGCTCATCGGGCGCAAGGGCGAACGGAATCCTGCAGCCGAGGTTCTCATCCGTCGGCTGCAGGGCGTCCTGGTGGCACGACAGTATGTCCTGATGGACTACGACATCCGCAAGGAACTCGTGGAGCAGGGTGCCGCCCTGACCCCCGGCCTGGAGTCTCCCACGATATCGCCGCTGCGTGATTCCGACTGGGTTGCCGTCCGATCCATGGTGCCCAAAAAGGAAACCAACCGGATCATGGACGAGCTGTACGACCTCGGTGCCCGCGCCATTCTGGTCAGCAGCATCCACGCCTGCCGCATCTAAGCCACGCTCCCACTCAAGTAGTCACCGCCAATTCAGGAGAAGTCATGGCTGTAGCCGTACGCGTCATTCCGTGCCTGGACGTAGATGCCGGCCGTGTGGTCAAAGGCATCAACTTCGAAGGACTCCGCGACGCCGGGGACCCCGTTGAACTCGCGCACCGGTACGACAACGCCGGCGCGGACGAGCTGACGTTCCTGGACGTGACGGCTTCCTCGGGAAACAGGGAAACCACCTTTGATGTTGTCCGTAGGACCGCGGAGGAAATCTTCATCCCGCTTACCGTGGGCGGCGGTGTCCGCGGAGTGGCTGAAGTGGACAAGTTGCTGCGGTTCGGCGCGGATAAGGCGTCCATCAACACGGCTGCCGTGGCCAGGCCTGGCGTCATCGACGAGATCACGCGCCACTTCGGATCCCAGGTCCTGGTGTTGTCCGTTGATGCCCGCCGCACCCGCCCCGGATCCGAGCCCACGGCGTCGGGCTTTGAAGTAACCACCCACGGCGGCCGGCAGGGGACAGGCATCGACGCCATCGCCTGGGCCAGGGAAGCGGCTGACCGCGGTGTCGGTGAGATCCTGCTGAACTCGATCGACGCCGACGGCACCAAAGACGGCTTCGACCTGGAGCTGATCCGGTTGGTGCGGGCTGCCGTTCGCGTCCCGATCATTGCGTCCGGCGGTGCCGGCGAGCCAGCACACTTCCCGCCCGCCGTTGTGGCCGGTGCGGATGCGGTGCTGGCTGCCTCGATATTCCACTTCGGACCGGACAGCATGATCTCGGAGGTCAAAAACGCCATCCGCGAAGCAGGCTTCAAAGTTCGCTGATATTCCCCGAACGCGGGGTCACTTACGGCCGGTCCAACGCAGGTTTTTGGGCCGTAAGTGACCCCGCGTTGCTGTCTAGAGACCGACTTCGGCTGACTGCAGCAGGGCTACGGCATCGGGCTGGCCTTCGAACGTCACCAGGGCATGCCGTGTTCGACCGTGGGCGTGCATCAGCAGCTCACCGGGTTCCCCTACAATGGCCACCGAAACCGGAGCGCGCTTGGCCACATGCCTTGGGCCGGAGGGGCGTACCAGCACAATCCCCAGGTCAACGCCCCGGTACAGGATGGCGGCGCGCTTAATTAGTTCGTCCCACAGCGCGTCCGAATAGGCTTCGTCAAGGGCACGGGGAGCCCAGCGGTCAACGGCGCGCCTGATGTCCTCGGTGTGGACAAAGTATTCGATCAGGTTGGAGCTCTCATCCAGCGCCCTGATCTTCATCGGTGAGAGCACCGGAGGGCCGGACCTGAAGGTGTTGACGAGCTCCGTGAAGTCGTCCGCGGTCTTAAGCTTCGCTGCCAGTTTTGCGGTGGCTTTGTCCGAAGCCTTGGCCAGGCTCTTGATCACGAGCCCCAGTCGAACAGCCGCCTTCCGTTCCCGAAGGTAAAGGTGCGCAGCCAGATCCCTGGTGCGCCACCCTCGGCAGAGCGTGGGGGAGTCAGGGCCGGCCGCCAACAACGTTTCGGCCAAAAATTCTCGGGACGGATCGACGAAATGCATCACTTGTGAAACTAGCACGAGACCGCAGGAGTTGCGCAGTGGAACCGCCGCCGATTTCGTGCTGTTCTTCACACTGATCCCCGCGCCTGGGAGAGGCACTAGACTTGATCTGATGTCTGAGCAGCCCGCCCCCGCCCCCAGCTCCGGTACAGCACTGACCGGAAGCCCGCTTCCCGCCGGGGTCGCCGCCGCCCTCAAGCGTGACAGTGCCGGCCTGGTGGCGGCGATTGTGCAGCAGTTCGACACCCATGAAGTTCTCATGCTGGGCTGGATGGACGACGAGGCACTGAACCGCACCATGACCAGTGGCCGAGTCACCTTTTACTCCCGGTCACGTCAGGAATACTGGCGCAAGGGGGACACGTCCGGCCATGTCCAGTGGGTTAAATCACTGGCAATGGACTGCGACGGCGACGCCCTCCTTGTCAGCGTCGATCAGGTGGGCGCGGCCTGCCACACCGGAACCCGGACGTGTTTCGACGGCCGGGGCATCGACATCGAAATCGGTCACGCCGGCTGAATCCGCCCGCTGAACCGGATCCACCCTTCATTCCCAGCTTCGGGCACCACACAAGAACAGGCGGAGAACCATAGCCATGCAGGACCTTGGAATCATCAGTCCGGGCCTGGAAGAGTTCCGGGAACTCGCCGGCCACAGCCGCGTCATACCTGTCACGCTCAAGGTGCTGGCTGACGCCGAAACGCCCATTGGCCTCTACCGCAAGCTCGCCCAGGGCCAGCCCGGAACATTCCTGATGGAATCAGCGGCGGTGGGCGGAGTCTGGTCCCGCTATTCCTTCATCGGCTCCAAATCGCGCGCCACCCTCACCACCAGGGACGGGCAGGCCCACTGGCTCGGTCAGCCGCCCGCGGGAGTGCCGGTGGACGGGAGTCCGGTGGATGCCATCCGCGACACCATCGAGGCGCTGCGCACCGAGCGGTTCGAAGGTCTGCCGCCGTTCACCTCCGGCCTGGTTGGCTTCCTGGGATGGGAGACCGTGCGGCACTGGGAGAAACTCACCAGCCCGCCCGAGGATGATCTCCACCTGCCCGAAATGGCCCTGAACCTGGTGACTGATATGGCTGTCCACGACAACATGGACGGCACCGTGTTGTTGATCGCCAATGCTATCAACTTTGACGGCAGTTCAGACCGCGTGGATGAAGCCTGGCTTGATGCCGTGGCCCGTGTGAAAGCGCTGCTGGCACGCGTCAGCACTCCTGTGGAGCAGCCGGTGTCCGTTCTGGAAACAGCCGCCCTGGATTTCGCCTCCAGTGTGCAGGAACGCTGGGACGAACCGTCCTACCTGGCCGCCATTGACCGCGGCAAGGAAGCGATCGTGGACGGCGAAGTCTTCCAGGTGGTCATTTCCCGGCGCTTCGAAATGGAGTGCGGCGCGTCGCCACTGGACGTCTACCGTGTGCTCCGCAACACCAACCCGAGCCCCTACATGTATATCTTCAGCCTTGCGGATGCGGACGGCCGCGAGTACTCCATTGTGGGCTCCTCTCCTGAGGCGCTCGTGACGGTGACCGGTGAAGAAGTCATCACGCACCCCATCGCCGGCTCACGGCCGCGCGGCAGGACCGTTGAAGCAGACAAGGCAATGGCCGAGGAGCTGCTGGCGGATCAGAAGGAACGCGCCGAACACCTCATGCTGGTGGACCTCTCCCGCAACGACCTCTCCAAGGTCTGCGTGGCCGGCACGGTGGACGTCACGCAGTTCATGGAGGTGGAGCGCTTCAGCCACATCATGCACCTGGTCTCCACCGTGGTGGGCAAACTGGCCCCCCGCGCAAACGCCTACGACGTCCTGAAGGCAACGTTCCCGGCCGGCACCCTGTCGGGCGCGCCGAAGCCCAGGGCGCTGCGGCTGCTGGACGAGCTGGAACCCCACCGCCGCGGAATTTACGGCGGCGTGGTGGGCTACCTGGACTTCGCCGGTGATATGGACATGGCCATCGCCATCCGATCCGCCATGTTGCGCGAAGGCCGCGCGTACGTGCAGGCCGGCGGCGGCATTGTGGCTGACTCCAACAACCCGACGGAGGCGCAGGAGACCGTCAACAAGGCGGCAGCGCCGCTCCATGCCGTACATACGGCAGGCTCGCTGCACAACATCACCGCTGACTCGGTGCCGGACTCAGTTTCCCGCAAGACGGAGGCATAATGCCGGTTTCGGAAAATCCTGTTTCGGACGGTGCCGTTTCGGGAAAAACGGCCGGGAAAGTCCGCGGCGGCGCCGGCACACCGGCCTGGGCACGCAAATCAACCCTCGTCCTTGGAATCGCCCTCCTTGCACTGGCAGTGTTCGGCACAACCACCCAGACGTGGATGGACGTGCATCTGGATCCCGAGCAGCTGGGCCAGGCGGCCGCTGGCCAAAACGGTCTTCAGGTACAGGGCAGCAAGGCAGCCACAACGGTCACGGCCCTTGCCCTGGCGGCCCTGGCGGGAGGCCTTGCCGCCTCCATCGCCGGACGCATTGCCCGGTGGATCATCACCGCCATCATTGTCCTGGCATCGGCCGGCATCATTACAGCAGCGGTCACGGTTCTGACTGATCCGCTGGCGGCCGCCCAAGGCTCGATTGCAGCCGCCACCGGCATCACGGGAAGCAACGTCCAGGTGACAGTTACGGCGTTCCCGTCCCTCGCCGTCGTCACCGGTTCACTGTTGGCGCTCAGCGGGCTGTTGATCATTCCTGCTGGACGCCACTGGAAGACACGGACCAGGTACGACGCCACAGCCGCCGGCAGCGCACCGGCACCGGCTGGTCCCGTTGATGAGATCGACAGCTGGGACAGGCTCTCACGCGGTGACGATCCCACCTGAGCGGCCCCTTTCGTCCACGGCTGGCCGATACGCAAGGCACGGCCAAAAAATGGCAGAATGTAAGCAGTATTCATCCTGAGGAGATTTCCATGAGCAAAGCCACTGTTCCCGCGTCCAAGTCCGCCATTGCGGCAGGAGCCCATCAGGGCGTCGATCACAGCGAAGCCCCCGGCCACGGCAACAGCCCGGCAGCCTGGACCTGCGTGATCGTCATGCTGGTCGGCGCACTCATCGCATCGATTGCCTTCGTGATTGCAAATACGCCCATCTTCATTGCCGGCGCGGTCGTCATGGTTATCGGTCTGATCGCCGGCTATGTCATGCGCAAGGCCGGCTACGGCGTGGGCGGCAGCAAGCTGAACAACTCCGGCCACTAACGGTGACTGTTCTCGATGACATCAACGCGGGTGTCAAGGAGGATATGGAGGCCAGGAAGCGCCTCGTTTCGCTTGCCGAGCTGAAAGACCGGGCCGCGGCCGCTGTGCCTGCCCGCGATGCCTGGGCCGCCCTTGGCGGCCCTTCCGACCGGCGCGACGAGCTCAAGGTGATCGCCGAAATCAAGCGGCGCAGCCCTTCCAAGGGCGATCTCGCCACGATCGTTGACCCCGCCTCCCTGGCGGTCCAGTATGCCGACGGCGGTGCCGCCGTGATCAGCGTGCTCACCGAGAAGCGGCGGTTCAACGGCTCCCTCGCGGATCTGGATGCCGTCCGGGCCCGGGTGGATGTCCCGTTGCTCCGCAAGGACTTCAACCTGGATGAGTACCAGATCTGGGAAGCCCGTGCCCACGGCGCGGATCTGATCCTGCTCATCGTTGCGGCCCTCTCCGATGCCCAGCTGCAGGAGTTCAGCGCGCTGAGCCACGAGCTCGGAATGAACGTGCTGGTGGAAACCCATACCGTTGAAGAGATCGAACGCGCGGTTGCCGCTGAAGCCAGGATTATCGGCGTCAACGTGCGCAACCTCAAAACGCTCGACGTCGACCGTTCACTATTCGCCTCCCTCGCCGGGGTGATCCCCACCCAAGCGGTGATCGTGGCGGAATCCGGCGTACGGGGTGTTGAGGACGTCACCCGCTACGCCGCAAGCGGCGCCAACGCGATCCTGGTGGGCGAGGCGCTGGTCAGCGACTCCACACCGCGTGAGCGGATCGCCGAATTTACTGCAGCCGGTGCTGCGGCCATCGCCGCACGGGCCTGAAGCTTTCCCACGGAGTCACTCCGTAACCTGCCGGCAGGTGGACGCCGGCAGAACTGGTTTTTGAACTATCAACTGGAACAGGACGGTGAGACTGATGGTTGACGCACCCTCGGCGAACGCTGACGACAACGCGGCAGACGCATTTCTGCAGGGCGGACATTCCCTGCGCCACGCTCCGGGGCCGTACTTCGGCACCTATGGCGGCCGCTGGATGCCGGAGTCGCTCATCGCTGCATTGGACGAGCTTGAGGATACCTTCGAGAAAGCCAAAGCGGACCCCGACTTCCTGGCGCAGCTCGCGGACCTGAATAAGAACTATTCCGGCCGTCCTTCGCTCCTGACGGAGGCGAAGCGGTTCTCCGGGCATGCCGGCGGCGCACGGGTATTCCTAAAGCGCGAAGACCTGAACCACACAGGTTCGCACAAGATCAACAATGTTTTGGGGCAGGCCCTCCTGGCCAAGCGGATGGGCAAAACCCGCGTCATCGCTGAAACCGGCGCCGGCCAGCACGGTGTGGCAAGTGCCACTGCCGCTGCACTGCTGGGGCTCGAATGCGTCGTCTACATGGGCGCCGAGGACTGCCGTCGCCAGGCACTCAACGTGGCGCGCATGCAGCTGCTCGGGGCCACCGTAGTGCCAGTGACCAACGGATCGCAGACGCTCAAGGACGCCATCAACGATGCCCTTCGCGACTGGGTGAGCAACGTTGATAACACCCACTATCTGTTGGGCACGGCCGCGGGCGCCCACCCGTTCCCGGCCATGGTGCGCTTCTTCCACGAAGTGATCGGCGAAGAAGCCCGAGCCCAGATTCTGGAACAGGCCGGCAAACTGCCTGACGCCGTCTGCGCCTGCATCGGCGGCGGTTCCAACGCGATCGGCGTCTTCCACGGCTTCCTCGATGACCCGTCCGTACAGCTGTTCGGGTTCGAAGCCGGCGGCGACGGAGTGGACACCGGCCGTCACGCAGCCACCATTACGCTGGGCAAGCCCGGTGTGCTGCATGGCGCCCGCTCCTACCTCATGCAGGATGATGACGGCCAGACCATCGAGTCGCACTCCATTTCTGCCGGGCTCGACTATCCCGGCGTTGGTCCGGAGCACGCCTACCTGGCCGACATCGGGCGCGTGACCTACGAGCCCATCACGGACAGCGAGGCCATGGATGCCTTCAAGCTGCTCTGCCGGACGGAGGGGATCATTCCGGCCATCGAGTCCTCGCACGCGCTGGCCGGCGCCATCAAGGTGGGGAAGCGGCTCACCGAGGGAAAAGCCGACCCGTCCGAGACGGTGATGATCGTGAATCTCTCCGGCCGCGGCGACAAGGATGTGGAGACGGCCGCCGATTGGTTCGACATGCTCGATGAAGACGGCAGCGTCAAGGGCACCAACCTCTCCACCCGGAAGCCTAAAGGACCGGCCGAACGGATCGCCGACGCCCGTGATGCGGAATCCGACGCCATGAAGCCAAACCTTGCTGAATCAGATGGGAACCAGAACTGATGACTGAGCAGACCGCAAGCAAGTCCGCGGCGGCCATCGACCGCGCACGTTCCGCCGGGCGCTCCGCCCTGGTGTGCTACCTTCCAGCCGGTTACCCGGACGTCCAGGCCACCATCGACGCCGGTATCGCCATGGCGCGGAACGGTGCGGACCTCATCGAGATCGGGATCCCGTATTCGGATCCGGTGATGGACGGCCCGGTGATCCAGGCCGCCACCACCGAGGCCATAGCGAACGGCTTCCGGGTGGAAAGCGTGTTTGACGTTGTTGCCGGCATCACGGCAGCCACGGACGTCGCCGTGCTGGTCATGACGTACTGGAACCCCGTGGTGCGGATGGGCGTGGACGAATTTTCACGCCGCCTGGCCGACGCCGGGGGAGCCGGGCTCATCACGCCGGACCTGATCCCGGATGAGGCTGCGGAATGGTTTGCGGCCTCCGACAAGTACGGCCTGGACCGCGTTTTCCTTGTGGCGCCGTCGTCCTCGCCGGAACGCCTTTCGATGACCGTCGGGGCAAGCCGCGGCTTTGTCTATGCCGTTTCGATCATGGGTGTCACCGGCACCCGGCAGGCGGTCAGCAGCAGCGCCGAGAAGCTGGTGGCTGATACCCACGCCGCAGGCGCTGAGCGGGTGTGTGTGGGTCTGGGTGTTTCCAACGCCGAGCATGTGCGCGAAATCGCCGCCTACGCTGACGGCGTCATCGTGGGAACGGCGCTGGTTGCCGCCATCCGCGACGGCGGCGTGGAGGCAGTTGCCGGCCTCACCAAAGACCTCAGTGCAGGACTCACCAGGGAAGTAGCCTAAACAATGCAGACTCTCCTCCACGCGGCGGCCCTTGTTCCCGCGAGCATTCCGAGCCCGGACTGGTCCGGTTTCGATATCCCGCTGCCGTGGGGGTCGCTGCGGATCCACGCGTACGCCCTATGCATTCTGGCCGGAATCATTGGCGGCCTCTGGCTGACATCGGTCCGCTGGGCCAGGCGCGGAACGCCGGAAGGCAGCGTGTGGGACATTGTCATCTGGGCCATCCCGTTCGGCATCATCGGCGGCCGGCTCTACCATGTGGTTTCCTCCCCGGACGCCTACTTCGGTCCCGGCTTTGACGGTACCGGCGACCTCGGGCTGATTCCGCAGATCCAGCGCGGCGGCCTCGGGATCTGGGGTGCAGTGGTGCTGGGCGCGCTTGGAGCCTGGATCGGCTGCCGGCGGGCAGGCCTCAAGCTGACGGCCTTCCTTGACGCCGCGGCTCCGGGGCTGCTTCTCGCGCAGGCGATCGGACGCTGGGGTAACTACTTCAACCAGGAGTTGTTCGGCGGCCCCACTACTCTGCCGTGGGGTCTGCAGATTGATGCGGACAACGCGAACTTCCCCGCCGGGATGCCGGCGGAAACCCTGTTCCACCCCACCTTCCTCTACGAGTCCCTCTGGAACATCGTGGGCGTGGTCATCCTGCTGGCGCTGGACCGTAAATTCCACTTCCGGCGCGGGCGGCTCTTCTGGGTCTACGCGATGTACTACACCCTGGGCCGGGTATGGATCGAAGCAATGCGGATAGACGATGCCGAGCAGATCAACCTCTTCGGCATCACCACCCGGCTGAATGTCTGGACCAGCATCTTTGTCTTTGTGGCGGCCCTGATCGTATTTATGGTCCTGGGCCTGCGCAAGGGGGCCGAACGGGACAGCCCGTATCTGCCCGGCCGCGAACCGGCTGAAGTCGAGGAAAAGGACGACGACGACGCAACCGCGGATGCCGCCGTCGAGCCCGCTGATGCGGACCCTCCAGCCGACGGCACGGCTGCCGCGACGGAACGCCAGGCCGTCCGGGATGCGGACTCTGGTGTCTCAGATAGTGAATCGCGTGATAATCTCCCTGATAACCACAGCGGTCCGGGGCATCCTTCTGCCCCAACGGAAGCGGTACATAAAACCACCGGAGCCGCGCCGGAAGCCGGAAGTACCAAGTAGTCCGGTACCGGCAAAAGCAGGGCCACAGAGTTACCGCTCGGAGAGCCCGTCACCACAGCGTCGTGGCATCAGGGCCCAGCCCGGACAGCACAGAGCTGCTGGCCGGTCAAGCCCGGGCCAGAGGTCCGCGTAACTGTTAGTTCTGCAGACCCGGCTGGCCTACAATTCCAGTAAGTAACACTTTGTTGCGCCCGTCACACCGGCGCTCTGAGTGGGGCCAATGTTGTCCCTTCCATACGCACGATCAGGAGGAAGGACGTCTCCCATGACCCAAACTCTTCACAGTCCCAGCTGGTCCGAGCCGAACCAGCCGGACGCCGTCATGTCACCGTTTAAACGGTTCGCGGCGCTCCCCGAGGCACGTGGGCTCTACAACCCGGATCAGGAGAAGGACGCCTGCGGTCTTGCGATCATCGCCACCCTCCGCGGAGAGCCTGGGTACGACATCGTTGACGCGGCCCTCACTGCCCTGCGCAACCTTGAGCACCGCGGTGCTGTGGGCGCCGACGAAGGCACCGGTGACGGCGCGGGCCTCCTCATGCAGGTGCCGGACGAATTCTTCCGTGCGGTCAGCGAGTTTGAGCTCCCTGCTCCCGGGCAGTACGTAGTGGGTACGGCGTTCCTGCCCGCAGAACAGCGTGAATCCGATGCGGCAAAGACCGGCATCGAGGGCCTGGCCGCTGATGAGGGCCTGACGGTCCTCGGCTGGCGCGAAGTCCCCATCGTCGCCGATCTGGTGGGTGCCATGGCCCGCGCCTGCATGCCGTACTTTTCGCAGCCCTTCTTTGCCTCTTCCACCGGCGAGCAGCTGGACCGCAACGAACTCGATTCCAGGGCCTGGCGGATCCGCAAGCGGGCCCAGAACAAGTTCGGCGTGTACTTCCCGTCGCTGTCCTCACGCACCATTGTCTACAAGGGCATGCTCACCACAGCCCAGCTTGAGCCGTTCTACCCGGACCTTTCGGACAAGCGCTTCAAAACCAAACTGGCCATTGTCCACTCCCGCTTCTCCACCAACACCTTCCCGTCCTGGCCGTTGGCCCAGCCCTTCCGGACCATCGCGCACAACGGCGAAATCAACACGGTCAAGGGCAACCGGAACTGGATGCGGGCGCGCCAGTCGCAGCTCGCCAACCCGCTGCTGGGGGATTCGCCGGAGGAGCTGTACCCGATCTGCACGCCGGGTGCTTCCGACTCGGCTTCCTTCGATGAGGTCGCCGAGCTGCTCTGGCTTTCCGGCCGCCCGATCACGCACTCCATCATGATGATGATCCCCGAGGCATGGGAAAACCACGCCACCATGGATCCCGCACGCCGTGCTTTCTACGAGTACCACTCCCTGCTGATGGAACCGTGGGACGGGCCAGCAGCGGTGTCGTTCACGGACGGCAATCTGGTGGGCGCAACGCTGGACCGTAACGGGCTGCGTCCGGGACGTTACTGGATCACCGAAGACGGCCTGGTCATCTTCGCCTCCGAGGTGGGCGTGATCGACGTCGAGCCTTCCAAGGTGGTCAAGAAGGGCCGCGTTTCCCCCGGCAAGATGTTCCTTGTGGACACCGACGCCGGCAGGATCATCGGAGACGCCGAGGTCAAGGCCGAGGTCGCCGCGGCGAATCCCTGGGCCGACTGGGTCAAGGCAAACCTGATTGACCTCAACGATCTGCCGGAGCGCGAGCACGTGATGCACACGGCTGCCTCGGTCAACATCCGCCAGCGGACATTCGGCTACACCACAGAGGAACTCAGGATCCTGCTGGGCCCCATGGCCCGTACCGGTGCCGAGCCCCTGGGCGCCATGGGTTCGGACACCCCGGTTGCCGTGCTGTCCAAGCGGCCGCGCCTGCTCTTCGACTACTTCGTGCAGTCGTTCGCCCAGGTCACCAACCCGCCGCTGGACGCCATCCGCGAGGAGCTCGTCACATCGCTGACGTGTGCCATCGGCCCCAACGGCAACCTGCTTGACGTCAAGCAGGTCCGCCAGCCCCAGATTTCTTTGCCGTTCCCGGTGATCAACAACGACCAGCTCGCCAAGATCGCCAATATCGAGAGCGCCGACGGCGACAAAGTGGCCATGAAGGTGCGCGGACTTTACCGCCCCGAAGGCGGTGAGAACGCCCTGCGTGCCAGGCTGACCGAAATCTGCGAGCAGGTTTCCGGCGCCATCAACCGCGGCGTCCAGTACGTTGTCCTCTCGGACCGCGATTCCAATGCCCAGTGGGCACCCATTCCCTCGCTGCTGCTGGTCAGCGCCGTGCACCACCACCTGCTGCGCAGCGCCAACCGCACCAAGACCGCGCTCGTGGTGGAGGCCGGCGATGTCCGCGAGACGCACCACGTCGCCGTGCTTATTGGATACGGCGCGTCCGCCGTCAACCCTTACCTGGCCATGGAATCCGTGGAGCAGCTCATCAGCACCGGAGATGTTGTCGGCGTCACGCCGCAGGACGGCGTGTACAACCTCATCAAGGGCCTGGGCAAGGGCGTGCTGAAGATCATGTCCAAGATGGGCATCTCCACGGTGGCTTCCTACACCGGCGCCCAGACGTTCGAAGCACTCGGCCTGGGCCAGGAGCTCGTGGACGAATTCTTCTCCGGCACGCATTCCCAGCTGGGCGGCGTGGGCCTCGATGTCATCGCTGCCGAAGTTTCGGCCCGGCACCAGATGGCCTACCCAGAAGGCGGCATCGAACAGCCGCACCGTTCCCTGCTTGGCGGCGGCGAATACCAGTGGCGCCGCGACGGTGAGCCTCACCTCTTCAACCCGGAGACGGTCTTCCGCCTGCAGCACGCCACGCGTGAGCGCCGCTATGACATTTTCAAGTCCTACACCCGGGGCGTTGACGACCAGTCCGAGAACCTCATGACCCTGCGCGGCCTGCTGAAGTTCAAGGACGGGCAGCGCCCTGCCGTGCCGCTCGAGGAAGTGGAGCCCGTCTCCAGCATCGTCAAGCGTTTTTCCACGGGTGCCATGAGCTACGGTTCCATCTCCAAGGAAGCCCACGAGACCCTCGCCATCGCCATGAACCGGCTGGGCGCGAAGTCCAACACCGGTGAAGGCGGCGAGGATGTGGACCGCCTGCTGGATCCCGAGCGCCGTTCCGCGGTCAAGCAGATCGCCTCGGGCCGCTTTGGCGTCACAAGCCTGTACCTCAGCAACGCGGACGACATCCAGATCAAAATGGCCCAGGGCGCCAAACCCGGCGAGGGCGGCCAGCTGATGGCCCAGAAGGTCTACCCCTGGGTTGCCCGGACGCGCCACTCAACTCCCGGTGTGGGGCTCATTTCGCCGCCGCCGCACCACGACATCTACTCGATCGAGGACCTCGCGCAGCTCATTTACGATGCCAAGCGCGCCAATCCTTCCGCAAGGGTGCACGTCAAGCTCGTCTCCGAGGTGGGAATCGGCACTGTTGCCGCCGGTGTCACCAAGGCGAAGGCCGACGTCGTACTGGTTTCCGGCCACGACGGCGGTACCGGCGCCTCGCCGCTGAACTCGCTCAAACACGCCGGTGTGCCGTGGGAGCTGGGTCTCGCGGAGACCCAGCAGACCCTGATGCTCAACGGCCTGCGCGACCGCGTGGTGGTGCAGGTTGACGGCCAGCTCAAGACGGGCCGCGACGTTGTGATCGCCGCACTGCTCGGCGGCGAGGAATTCGGGTTCGCCACGGCACCGCTGGTGGTTTCGGGTTGCATCATGATGCGCGTCTGCCACCTGGACACCTGTCCCGTGGGTGTTGCCACCCAGAACCCCGAGCTGCGGTCCCGCTTCAGCGGCAAGCCGGAGTTCGTGGTCAACTTCTTCGAGTTCCTCGCTGAGGAAGTTCGGGAGATTCTCGGCGAGCTCGGCTTCCGCACCCTTGAGGAGGCGATCGGCCACGCCGAAATGCTGGACACCCGCGACGCGATCAACCACTGGAAGGCCGAAGGGCTGGACCTGGATCCGATCCTGCACGGGCTCGAGTTCGACGACGACGCGCCGCTGCGCAACCTGACCGGCCAGAACCATGAGCTGGACAAGCACTTCGACCAGCGGCTGATCGCCATGGCAGCGGAAGCCCTGAGCGACCGCAGCCCGGTGAAGATCGCCGTGGACGTCATCAACACGGACCGCTCCGTGGGCACCATGCTGGGCCATGTGGTGACCAAGACATTCAGCACGGACGTCCTGGCAACCGACACCATTGACATTACGCTGACCGGTACCGCCGGCCAGTCGCTGGGCGCCTTCCTGCCGGCCGGCATCACGCTGCGGATGTGCGGCGACTCCAACGACTATGTGGGCAAGGGCCTGTCCGGCGGCCGGATCATTGTCCGTCCGGACCGCACCAACGTGTTCCAGGCCGAGCTCAATGTGATCGCCGGAAACGTCATCGGCTACGGAGCCACGAGCGGTGAGATGTTCCTGCGCGGCCAGGTCGGCGAACGCTTCATGGTCCGCAACTCCGGTGCCACGGCTGTGGTGGAAGGCATCGGCGATCACGGCTGCGAGTACATGACCGGCGGCCAGACACTTATCATCGGACGGACCGGCCGCAACTTCGGTGCCGGCATGTCCGGCGGCACGGCCTACGTCCTGGACCTCCAGACCACCCGCGTGAACAAGCAGGCCCTGGAAACCGGCGAACTGAAACTGCTGGAGCTCGACGCCGAGGACCGCGACATTGTGCACGGACTCCTGGTCAAGCACGTTGAGGAAACCGAATCGCTTCTGGGCGCACGTCTGCTCGAAAACTTCGACGACACCGCTGCCCGCATTACCAAAGTGCTGCCGCGTGACTACGCGGCTGTCCTGCAAACCCGTCTTGACGCCATCGAAGAGGGCCTGGATCCCGACGGCGAAGAAGTATGGTCTCGAATCCTGGAGGTGACCGGTGGCTGATCCACGCGGATTTCTGAAAGTACGTCAACGCGAAACCCAGCCACGCCGTCCCGTTCCGGTCCGCATCATGGACTGGAAGGAAGTCTACGAGGCCCAGGAAAAGGGCGTCCTCAAGAGCCAGGCCGGCCGCTGCATGGACTGCGGCGTGCCGTTCTGTCACCAGGGCTGCCCGCTGGGCAACCTTATTCCCGAGTGGAACGACCTCACCTGGCGGGACAAGGGCGAGGAAGCAATCGAGCGGCTGCACGCCACCAATAACTTCCCCGAATTCACCGGCCGGCTCTGCCCGGCACCGTGTGAAGCGTCCTGTGTGCTGGGCATCAACCAGCCTGCGGTCACCATCAAGCAGGTTGAAGTCTCCATCATCGACGAAGCCTTCGAGAACGGCTGGGTCAACCCGCTGCCGCCGACACGCCTGACCGGCAAGACGGTGGCCGTTGTGGGGTCCGGGCCGGCCGGTCTCGCAGTGGCGCAGCAGCTCACCCGCGTGGGCCACACCGTGGCTGTCTACGAACGTGACGACAAAATCGGCGGGCTCCTCCGCTACGGCATTCCTGACTTCAAGATGGAAAAGGAGCAGGTGGACCGCCGGATCGTGCAGATGAAGACGGAGGGCACCCGCTTCCGTACCGGTGTTTCCGTGGGTACCGACGTGACGTGGGAACAGCTTCGCCGCCGGTACGACGCCGTGGTGGTTGCCACCGGCGCCACCGTGCCCCGTGACCTGCCGATTCCCGGCCGCGACTTCGAAGGCGTCCACTACGCCATGGACTACCTCGTTCCGTCCAACCGTGTGGTTGCGGGGGAGACCGTGGAGGACCAGATCCACGCGAAGGGCAAGCACGTTGTGATCCTGGGCGGCGGCGATACCGGCGCGGACTGCCTGGGCACCGCGCACCGTCACCAGGCAGCTTCCGTAACCACGCTGGCGATCGGCAAGCAGCCTCCGGTGGAGCGCAACACCAACCAGCCCTGGCCCACGTTCCCTACCCTTTTCGAAGTTGCCAGCGCGCACGAAGAGGGCGGCGAACGCACATACCTCGCTTCTACCGTGGAGTTTGTCGGCGAAGACGGCAAACTGACCGGCGTGAAGGTTGCCGAGACTGAATTCGTTGACGGGCGCCGGCTGCCCAAAGCCGGAACAGAACGGATCATCCCGGCGGACCTTGTGTTCCTTTCGCTTGGTTTCACGGGTGCGGAACCGGCAGGCATCACCGAGCAGGTCAGCGCGGAATTCGACGGCCGCGGAAATGTGGCCCGCGACGGTTACTACATGACCAACACCGAGGGAGTGTTTGTGGCCGGCGATGCCGGGCGCGGCCAGTCTCTCATTGTGTGGGCTATTGCCGAAGGCCGCGCCTGCGCCGCCGCGGTGGATAAGTTCCTGATGGGCAGCACCATTCTTCCGGCCCCCGTTTCGCCGACTGAGCGGGCAATCGCGGTCCTCTAGTCTCAATCCGGAGCCCACGGAAGTTCACCTCCACGACAACTTAATCAACGCAAGAGACTACTAGGGTAGGTATATGAGACGCGCAAAAATTGTGGCCACCTTCGGACCGGCAATCGCCAGCTTTGAGAACACCCTCGCGGTGCTTGAAGCCGGCGTCGACGTTGCCCGGATGAACATGAGCCACGGCGACTACACCGTGCACGACATCACCTATGAGAACGTCCGCAAGGCTGCGGCGCAGCTCAGTAAGCCTGTGGCAATCATGGCTGACCTCCAGGGACCCAAGATCCGACTCGGCCGGTTCGTTGATGGTCCGCATGCGCTGGCTGTCGGCGACATCTTCACCATCACCACCGAAGACGTGCCCGGCACGCAGGAAATCTGCTCCACCACGCTCAAGACCCTCACCCAGGACGTCAACGTCGGTGACGCCCTGCTGATTGATGACGGCAAGGTCGCTTTGCGTGCCATCGAGGTGGATGCCGTCAAGGTGGTCGCCCAGGTGACTGTCGGCGGCATGGTTTCCAACAACAAGGGCATCAACCTGCCCGGCGTTGCGGTGAACGTACCGGCACTGAGCGAAAAGGACGAGGACGATCTCCGCTGGGCCATGCGCCGTGGCGTTGACCTCGTGGCGCTGTCTTTCGTCCGTGACGCAACGGACATCAAGCGCGTCCACGAAATCATGGATGAAGAAGGCCGCCGTGTGCCGGTGATCGCCAAGATCGAAAAGCCGCAGGCCGTGGAGCAACTGCACGAAATCATCGACGCCTTCGACGCCATCATGGTGGCCCGCGGCGATCTCGGCGTTGAGCTTCCGCTGGAGGAAGTGCCGATCGTCCAGAAGCGCGCCATCGAACTGGCACGCCGCTGGGCCAAGCCGGTCATCGTGGCCACCCAGGTGCTCGAATCGATGATCGACAATCCTCGCCCCACCCGCGCCGAGGCTTCGGACTGCGCCAACGCAGTGCTCGACGGTGCCGATGCAGTGATGCTGTCAGGCGAGACCAGCGTGGGCAAGTTCCCGATCGAGACGGTCAAGGTTATGGCCCGGATCATCGAGTCCACCGAAGTACACGGCCTCGAGCGCGTTCCTCCCTTGGGCACCAAGCCCAAGACCCGCGGTGGCGCCATCACCCGTGCCGCCGTCGAAATCGCCGATCAGCTGGATGCAAAGTACATCTGTACTTTCACCCAGTCAGGTGACTCTGCCCGCCGCCTGTCCCGTCTGCGCCCCATCAAGCCGGTATTCGCATTCACTCCGGTGGAGCACGTCTGGAACCAGTTGGCTTTGACCTGGGGCATCCAGCCGGTGCTGGTCCCGATGGTGGGCCATACGGATGAAATGACAGCACAGGTTGACCGCAGCCTTCTGGACATGAAGCTGGTGGACGACGGCGACCTCGTGGTTATCGCCGCCGGTTCCCCTCCCGGAAAGGCCGGCTCCACCAACTCGCTCAAGGTCCACAAGGTGGGCGACCTAGCCGATACTTCGCGCCTGGGCGAGTCAACCGGAAACAAGGAAAAACTTGGTCCGTGGCCGGAAAAGAAGAAGAGGAACTAGGCTGGCGCCTGATCAGCTGATGTGAGCCGAGCAAGCCAAAAGGGAGGGCCCCGCCACGCGGGCCCTCCCTTTTGAGTGCTGCCTTGCTGCCTGTCGCGGTATTGGAGCGCCGGCGCTAGTTGACCTGGTTGATGATGGTCTCGGCGACTTCGCGCATGCTGAGGCGGCGGTCCATGGAGGTCTTCTGGATCCACCGGAACGCTTCCGGCTCTGTGAGGCCCATCTTGGTGGTGAGGAGGCTCTTGGCGCGCTCCACGAGCTTGCGGGTGGCGAACTGTTCCTGCAGGTCCGTCACTTCACTTTCGAGGGCCTTGATTTCCTCATGGCGGGACAAGGCAATCTCCAGGGCCGGGATGAGATCGGCCGGGGTGAAGGGCTTGACCACGTAGGCCATGGCACCGGCATCGCGGGCGCGTTCAACGAGTTCCTTCTGGCTGAAGGCCGTCAGCAGCACCACGGGGGCGATGCGTGCTTTGACGATCTTCTCCGCGGCTGAGATGCCGTCCATCACGGGCATCTTGACGTCCATGAGCACCAGGTCAGGCTTGAGCTCCTCGGCCAGCTGGACAGCCTTCTCGCCGTTGTCTGCTTCGCCCACGACGTCATAGCCTTCGCCCCGGAGGATCTCGATGATGTCCAGGCGGATAAGGGTTTCGTCCTCCGCGACAATTACGCGGCGCGCCGGCTTGGACGTGGGGTTTGACTCCGTCTGTTCTGACACGGGATCTCCTTGAAAAGGTACGGCGGGAACCTGACTATCTTAGGTGTGCCCGCGGCTGTACTTGGATCTGCATGGTTCATTGCGGCGTCACTGGCGCGATTCTGGAATTCAGCCTATCTGCATGTAGAGTAATTTCGCGCACTGGAGGTCATCGCGTTGCTCACAACTCTGCTGTGAGCCTACGATTGTTACTTCCGTGTAATCCGCGCCCGAGTGGCGGAATTGGCAGACGCGCCGCACTCAAAATGCGGTATCGAAAGGTGTGTGGGTTCGAGTCCCACCTCGGGCACAGTGTTATCGCAGGTCAGGGGCCCTTTGGGCCTCTGACTGTGCACAAATCTCCTTTTATGAGCCCCTGAAGGGCCATTTTTAGTTGGGGGCCGTTGCTGTGGCCGGGTGCCTCTTTCCTTGGGTTGGGCGGCTGTTGTTGGCTTGTTACTTCTTCATGGTGGGCCCGGGGCTGGGCAACATGACTAAATAGCGGGGGAGCGGGCGTGCGCCCTCCAGTGCCCGCCGCTTCATTGATCTGAGCGGCCGCATCGCGCCCATGGTCAATGACGGGATCGCCTGTCGATCTCATCACCGACCAGCGCAAATGTGCCACCTGAACGGGGCTTGGTCCCGGGCTTCTTAGCTCAGTTGGCCAAGGCAACCGACTTGTAAACGGCGACGTCGCCGGTTCACAGGGGGCACCGGTTCGAACCCGGCAGGGCCCGATCAGGCTCTGACCAGCGGCTTTACTGCGTCTCAGGTGGCCGATGGCTCATTCGATCCCTGACACAGCATGAACGCACCATCATCATCACCGCTGGGCGACGCGATCGGCCTGGTTCTTGGTGTCGGAGGCGCCGGTTCGCGCCGGCTCTGGAGGTTTAGGACGGCAGAGGGTATCCAGCGCATCCTCGCATTCCCCGACACAATGTTTTCGGGTCATCGAAACCTGCGAATTTCCGGCCCGATAGGCGGCAGCAGCCTCGGCGCCCATGATCCAGGCAGCCCGGGGTGATTCAGCGGAATTCGGCACTGTGTTCGGTTCGCAGTGTTTGGGTGGGCGAGGCAGGTACGAAGGTCCAGAGGCGTCGTTAGAACGCACGGCGTTGCGGAAAGGCAAAGCGGTCAAGGTCATTCGCGGCAACCACTATGGCTCCACCGGCGCGGCTCCGGGCCTGCTCGGCGAGTGGGGCAACGTCCCCGTAGCGCGAAGAAAAGTGGGTGAGGATGAGGGTCCCCGCGCCCGATGATGCTGCCAGCTCGCCCGCCTGCCCCGCCGTGAGATGGCGGAACTGCGAGGCGAGCTCGGCGTCGTCGTCGCTGAAGGTGCACTCGGTGATGAGTAGGTCGGCCCCCTCCGCCAGTTCCTGCGCGCCCTGGCAGGGCGCGGTATCCATGACGAAGGCGAAGCGCTGACCGGGCCGCGGCACGCTCACGTCCTCCAGACTCACGCCATGCAAGTTTCCTTCGCGCTCCAGGCGGCCGACGTCGGGTCCCGCAATCCCGGCCGCCGCGAGTCGGTCAGGAAGGAGCGTGCGCCCGTCTGGCTCCACAAACTGATAGCCGTAAGCCTCGATGCGGTGGTTGAGTGCCCGGACGTACAGGCCCGGCGCGATCGGCTCGGCAGCCCTGTGGCCGGGGCCCGCGTGTTCGATGCCCCCGTAGGCAAAGCCTCCATGCGGATGCAGCCGTAGATCTATGCCCGGGGAGGCGAGGGACACGAGAGCCCGGACCGTGTCCTCGCCGGAGCCAGGATAGTGCAGGTGGACAGGGTGGTTGACCTTGTCAAGGGCCATGCGGGAAAGAACGCCAGGCAGGCCGTAGCAGTGGTCGCCGTGCACATGGGTGAGGCAGATACGCGTGATCTGGGAGACGGTGACTCCGGCGTGGAGCATCTGCCGCTGCGTGCCCTCTCCGGGATCGAAGAGAAAGTCCTCTCCATCGAAGCGCAGCAGGTACCCGTTGTGGTTGCGGGTCCGGGTCGGGACCTGCGAGGCGGTGCCGAGGACGACGAACTCACGCATGGAGCCCAGTCTGCCACTCGATGGCGAGGGGACTCCGGCGTGTTCAGCGCCGGCGCCCCCTCCACTTTGTTTCGTCGCGACGCCGCGGACAACCACGACACCCCCTGGGCCTGCTCCCGTGTTCCAGCTCGTCGGGCGGCGCGCCGCGGAGCCGGTCCTGCCGCCGTGGGTCGCCGGCGCACACGACAAGCGTCCGTATGCTCGGATCCCGTCCGGCCAGCAGCTGAGCGGACGGTGTGTTCTTGCGGCGATCCCTGCTCAAGCGACTATTTCTTGGTGTCATCTCTTCTCTCCTTACGGTGGACGTTCAAAGCTGAGTACGGATTCGAGCTAACCTGACTCCCGGAGGGGTACCTTCGCAGCCGCTTCTGATGGCTTCTTACCTCGTCGGCCTGCTTTTTGTGCGGTTAGACGGTGGTGGCGGCTCCACGGCGAGAGCCATTGGCGTGGCCGCGTCGACCTGAGCGATGCCACGGCGGCGCGGTTCTGGATCAGCAGAGCACCGGGGTCGCCCGGGCCGGCCGGAGCGGTTCAGCGTGACGGACCGAGATTTCAACGGACATGAATCGATCCAAGCCGAGCCGCGGCATGGCTTCCGGCGAACGCGGCGTCATGTTGTCCGCCCTGGACGGAGGTCGACGAATCGTAAGAGAAGCCTGTTGAACGTCTCGATGTCCGTCCTGATCCCAGTCGGCGAATGCTTCGCGCGTGCCCCTCGGACCGTACTGGACGATCCGGTGGCCGATCTCGCGGCCGGTCCACATCAGTTCACGCCGCACCGCCGTGCTGTCGGCCCACCGGATGATTTCCCTCATGGCGTCGTGCAGCTCGGCCCTGACGGGTGCCGTTATGGGCGGCCTGTGTCCCGGCGGACGTTGCGATGGATGGCTGCGCAGTGGCCGCCTGTGCGCCGGACGCAGGACAAATGTTTCGCGGGGCGCTTGACCCACGGGGCGGGGCAGGGCACGCTGGGCCACAGGGGCCGGCATTGAGCGCCTTCGCGTTTGAAAGCAGCATGAATCTGACCAAATGCCTGGACGGACGCGCGGTCATCCGGACACTCATGATTCTGTCCGGATCCTGTCGATGGCACAGCGGGCTTCACGCCACGCCGGGCGGCGCACCAAGTGCCAGCGGCAACCAAGAGTGAGGATGCATGAATGAGCGGCAGCGGACCCGTACTTGTGGTGGGTGGCACCGGCATGCTTGGGGGTCAGGTTGTCACGGAGCTGCTGGCCCGAGGTAAGCGGACGCGAGCCCTGGTTCGCCCCGACTCCGACGCGACCGGCCTCCAAACCGCCGGGGTCGACATTGCCCGAGGCGACATGATGGACCCCGGTTCGCTGCTGAGCGCCATGGATGGCATCGATGCCGTGATCACTTCGGCGGCCGGCTATACGCGGCACAGCAAGGGTGACAGCGCGGACATCGACACCGTCGGCAACGCTAACCTCGTCGAGGCAGCCAGTCGCGCCGGAGTCCGCAGGTTCGTGCTCACGAGCATCCTCAGTTGTGACCAGACTCCACAGGTCCCGCACTTTTGGCACAAGAAGCTCGCCGAGGACAGGCTGGAAGAACTTGGTGTCCCGTTCGTGGCGCTGCGTCCCGGTGCGTTCCTCGACCAGGTCACGCGGTTCGGTGGCGACCCGTTCATCAAGCGGCGGCTCACGTGGCTCGGGTCAGCTCGGACACCGCTGACTTTCGTGCTGACCTCCGACCTCGCGAGTTACCTCGCCGATGCGGTCGACGCTGAAGGAGTCGACGGTGAGCGTATCGAGATCGGCTGGGACCGCCCGGTCGCCATGCAGGACATCGCTGCCATCGCCGGCCGGCTACTCGACGAGCACATCCGTGTCCGGACCATCCCGACCGGCCTCATTCGCGCGATCGGCGTCCTGCTCGCGCCGGTCAACCCGGTGCCCAAGGACTTGGCGGCGATGATTGACTGGTTCCAGACGGGGCGCTACATCGCCGACACCACGCGCCAAAGCGAGGTCTTCGGCCCGCCGCCAACCGCCGAGGACGCCATTGCCAGGTTCGTCAGTGGTCTCGGACACCCGGTTCGCGGATAGCTGCCGGGAAGACTGGGTTCGCAGCGCTCGAGGCACCGTCGGTGCGGGTGGCCCCAAAACTCGCCAGACTTCTCGACCGTCGTATCCTGTATCCTGTCGCACCCAGCTGCCGGGTGGCGGGCGTACTCTCGACGCCGGATGCCTTCCAGACCTCCGGCGTCACTCGGAGGTGAATCGCCGGCGCCGAACACAATCCCCACTGTCGGGCTTTCGATCGGAATGAGCTGGTCAATGATGCGAAACGCAGCGGTGACGGGGACCGGCGGGATCCGAATTGGTAGGTACTGGTTTGGTACCATGTGAGTGTGGCAATGAATCTGCGTGTACCCGAAGAACTTGACCGGCAGCTGGAGCAGCTCGCGGCCGAGGAGCACACCTCGAAGTCGGCGCTGCTTCTTCAGGGCGCGGAGTTGGTTCTACAGCGGCACCGGCGCGGCCGCGATATCAGTGCCGGTCTGGACTTTGTGATGAGTCATGACGCTGAGCTGCTGAAGCGCCTTGAGGACGCGTGACTGCCTACCTCGAGATTGAGGATGCCTTGCAGGTGATCGACAGCTACAGCTTCCACGTCCGTGACGTGGGCCTGCTGGCCTCGGCGCTGGCACGCCCGGCAACCGCGGTCATAGGCGTTGAGGCCTATCCTGTGATGCCGCTGAAGGCGGCGGCGCTCCTGGAATCCGTGGCCCGCTTCCACCCGTTGATTGACGGCAACAAACGGACGGCCTGGATTCTGATGGTGCTTATGCTCTGGATCAACGGGTGCCGCCATGATTTCACTACAGATGAGGGCTTTGACCTTGTCGTCTGTGTGGCTGCCGGCGACATCGGACTCGAACACAGCAGCGCCCTGATCTCGAAGCACATGCTGCAGCGTTAGCCCCGAGGATCAAACCATCGGGCCTCTTGCGGGCCACCTTTCTGTCCCGGGCGTCCGACGCCGACAAACGGGCTTCTCCGCATGCTTCGCTATCAGCGTGGTCATGTCATTTCTGCTGTAGCCCGCGACGAGAATGGCTGAAGCAGGCGGCTGAATCGTGAAGTCCCTAAAGTCATCAGAATGTCGTGAGGTACTAGTCCAGGGCTGATGCAAAGTCGTCGAGCTCGTCCGGCGGATAGGCGCTGACACGCGCCGGGTGGGGTGCTTTTAAAAGTAGGGGAACTCCTGCTAAACAGGTGATTGTTCAAGATCGCTGTTTAGCCAGGAGTTCCTTCGTGCCATCTTCCCCTATCAAGTCCCTTGCTCGCCAGTTGGAACACATCCCAGAGGATGTGAAGTCGGCCGTGACGCCGGGAACGATGCGGGAGGTCCTTGCTTCTGTCCCTGATCCGAGGAAGCGCCGGGGCGTCCGGTATGGGCTGACCGGGATCCTGGTGCTGGCGATCTGCGCGGTCCTTTCCGGGGCGAAGTCTTTCGCTGAAATCGCTGAATGGGCGGCCGACACGGGACGCAAGCCACTGGCCAAAGCGGGGATCAGCGTCCCGCACGTGACCACCATGCAACGCGTGCTTGCCCGAGTGGATGGGGACGCTTTCGATACCGCCATCGGCGTCTGGGTCACCGCTCAGGTGAAGCCGGCTGTCATTGCCAGTCCAAACGTTGTGTGGACATTGTCCACACCCGCGTGCGTGTGATGCCGTGGCTCATCGGTGAAGCCCTCCTTGGCTATTTCTGCTGACACGAGTTCATGCTCCCATGAGGTCTGTGTGAATGACTTTCCGAATGCTCTGGCGGGACGCCCGCCATGGACTGTGTCAGGAATGTCCACCGCCGGGTGGTGCGCGGGACCGGGGCCTTCTGGTCGCCGTTCTTGCTGTGGTTGATCAGTCATGCCTGTCCATATCTGGATGCGCGGTTATCGACAAGACTTCCTGAGCGTGCTCTTGTACCTTGGTCGTCCTCGATTGCTCTGGCGCGTCATCAGACAGTGGCATCAACGGCGAGGGGCGGGCGGGCGTGATTGGTCGGAAGCGAAGGCGCCCGTCGCGTCGTCGAGCATCTGCGCCGCGACGGAGCCGCGGGAATGAGCGTGTGGTGGCGTGACCACGCCGGCCACCACATGCGTGTCCTGTTGGACCGCCAGGGCGCCTTCTACAACTGCGACAAATCCGGTCACAGGGACTCTGAACACTTGGAGCGCAAGAAGGTACCTGCCGGTTGGCTTGCGGACGTGAGGGCCGCCGGAGCTTGAACCGTGCCTGAGGACGCCCGCGTAGGACGATGCCCACACCTGCATTCGTCGGGCTGACCCTCGCCGAGCTCGCCTATTTCACTGCGAGCAGGTCGCTATTTACACGCTCCCGCTGCCCCGCGGCTGAAAATTGTCGACTGGACGGTGCTACTCGGCGGACGGACGCTTTCGTTGCCGTTTCGTCGCCGCCCGCTGTTCCTTTGCGGCGAGGCGCCGACGGTTCGAGCCCCGGGTGGGTTTGGTCACCCGGCGGCGAGCAGCTTCGGGAGCAAGACCCTCTGCCACGAGGTCGGAGAGCTTGGCCAGGGCGATCTCGCGATTGCGCAGCTGAGAGCGCCGCTCGGAGACGGTCACGGTGATCACCCCGGAGATGAGACGTCGTCCGAGACGCGTGACCAGCATCAGCCGTTGGCCATCCGAAAGCGCCGCCGAGTCGCCGACGTTCCACGAGAGCTCGACGCGGCTGTCCGAGGTGTTGACGTGTTGACCGCCTGGCCCGGACGAACGCGAGAACCGCCAGCCGAGTTCCGACGTGGGAATCGTGAGCGCGGGCGACACCTCCAGATCCATGCAACCAGCGTTGCACGATATGGGCGGATCGAAGACCGCATATCCGGCTCGCTGCCGTAATTCTTATCGACCCGGGCCAGGAAGCCCGCGAGGAAGATGAAAATTGTAGTAGTCGCAGTACTGGAATTTCTGATTCACATTCGTGTCGATGCCTGCCATCACCGGACACGTTTCATGGCTTTCGTGGTGCGGGGACGCTCCGGCGGCACGGTCCGCACGGGGTCTCGGCGCTGGCCTGCACCCCTACGGGTGCGCCGATGGCGCCGCTTCAGGCAATGCCCTGGGCGCGGTAATTCTGCCTGGCGCCGACTGCGCCTTCAGCGTCAGCTGCCCTGAAGCGCTGCATCTCAGAGTCGGCTTGCATGGTCGCGCTCAATAACGAGACCGAATGGAACATCGCACGACAGGGTCACGTTGAACCGGGAAAAGTCGTGTCGGGTGACGAGAACACCGCGGATCTTGTCGGCAAGGCCTTCGGCGTGAGCAGTTGCGACTGCAGCGTTCAATCTTTCATACATGTGGCTTTGGTCGTTGACGCGGAAATCGGCAACGACCTGATCTGTGTCCAACTTGTTAACTCCCAAGGGGATGGCTTTCCAGCGGCCGTTCCGCAGGTGCGGAGGACATAAGTTCAAGGCTCCTATCTCCTTCCTCACCCGCGGCCTTCAGCCTGGTGGCCGGATTCGGGATCCGTTAGTCGATCCTCGCGATCATTACGTGCTTGACTTGGGAGTATTCGTCGATGGAAGCGACGACAACTCCTTGCCATAGTCGGATTCGCCGAAGCCGCCGAATGGCATCGGGAACAGTGGACAACTGTCCATTGATCCAGACGGTGCCAAAGTTCAAGTCGCGCATGAAACGCATGGTCCGCTTGAGGCTGGATGTCCAGACGCTGGCTGAGAGCCTGCACGGCACCCCGTGGGCAAAGCGAAGCATCTCTTCGTCGGATGCTTCCTTTTGGATGGTGACTACTGGTCCAAAGACTTCTTTCTGGACGAGCTCGCTATCCTGGGCAACGTCCGTGATGACGGTCAATGGAAGGAAGAAGCCGGGGCGGTCCAGTCGCTGGCCGCCCGCCCGTACACGTGCCGCCGTCGTCTTGGCACGGTCAAGGAAACCGAGTACGCGTTCGAGTTGGCGCTCCGAGACTACGGGGCCAAAATGCCGCGTATGGATTCCTCGGCCTGCGTGTAATCAGCGCCGCTGCATCCCTGGCACGCGCCGCAGGACGGTTCTCGTTTCTGACCGATCAGGAATCCAGTGGTCAGCAACACCGACCCTCGATCGAGGTGGAAAGCGCGGAACGGGTGCCTAGGACGCTGCTGATTAATCCGGCACTTTAAGGCGCGCCTCCGGGCGGATTCCCGGGGATGGTTAAGACTTGGTGTATGCAGGGTCGCGATGATGGTCAACGTCAGCTTTTGGATGCCGATGCCCTGGCCGGGCATATGCTCCCGGCCGGGTCGGTGTTCAGGTTCCTCGCCGAGAACCGGCACGAGTTGTTCCCGGACGATGCGTTCGCGGACCTGTTCGCCTCCGGCCGCGGCCGCCCGTCGACCCCGGCGGACGTGATCGCTTCGGTCATGGTCCTGCAGACCCTCCATAATCTCTCCGACCGCGAAACCGCCGAGGCATTGACCTTTGACCTGCGGTGGAAGGCGGCGTGCGGGTTCGGCCTGGATCAGGGCGCGTTCCACCCGACGGTGTTGACGTATTGGCGCCGGCGCCTGGCGAAAAGTGACCGTCCGCACCGTATCTTCGAGGCCGTCACGGAGGTCATCGCCGGCTCGGGTGCGCTTTCCGGACGCAGGCGCCGGGCCATTGATTCAACAATCCTTGAGGACGCGGTGGCCCGGCAGGACACGGTCACCCAGTTGATCGCGCAGATCCGCCGGGTCGGCCGGGAAATCCCCGGCGCGGACCTGGTGGTAGCGGGTCTGAGCGGCCATGATTACGCCAAGCCCGGGAAACCCGACATCGCCTGGGATGACAGGGGTGCCCGGGATGATCTCGTGTCCGCGCTGGTCGCCGACGCCCTGACCCTGCTGAGCAGTATCGATGCCGAATCCCTGGACGATGCGCAGCAGGAAACGGTCGCACTCCTGGCCTTGGTCGCCGGACAGGACGTCGAACCGGCCGAAGGGTCCGACGGCACGGACGGGCGGTGGAGAATCGCCCGCAAGGTCGCCCCGGACCGGGTCATTTCCACGGTTGACCCGGAAGCCCGGCACGCGCATAAGAGCCGGCAGAAGAAGATCGACGGGTTCAAAAGCCACATCGTGATAGAGCCCGAGACCGGCCTGGTCACCGCCGCGGCCCTGACGAAAGCGGCCGGCGCGGACAACAGCGACGCGGCCCGCGGTGCCGAACTCATTGCCGCCGACACCAGCATCGGAACCGGGCAGGTCGACGTTTTGGGTGATTCAGCGTATGGCAGCGGCGATTTGCTGGCCGCTGTCACTGCCGCCGGCCATACCCCGATCATCAAACCGATGCCACTGGGCCGTGCCGTCCCCGACGGTTTCACTGTCGATGACTTCAGCATCGACGAGAGCGCGAAAACCGTGACCTGCCCGGCGAAGATCACCCGTGCGATCAGTGCGAAAGGACGGGTAAGTTTTGGTGGAGCCTGCGCATCGTGCCCGCTGATGAGCCGGTGCACGACGGCGAAGAACGGGCGGAAAATGCAGATCCACCCCCACGACCGGCTCCGCCGTGAACACCGGGCCAAGGCTACTGACCCGGAGTTCCTGGCGGACTACCGGCAACACCGGCCCATGGTCGAACGCTCGATCGCGTGGATGACCCGCGGAGCCAGACGCGTCCCTTACCGCGGGGTCACCAAGAATAATGCCT
The DNA here is from genome assembly GCA_039636785.1 of Micrococcaceae bacterium Sec5.7. Classification (NCBI taxonomy): domain Bacteria; kingdom Bacillati; phylum Actinomycetota; class Actinomycetes; order Micrococcales; family Micrococcaceae; species Micrococcaceae bacterium Sec5.7. The sequence goes on from CP144169.1 coordinate 1,584,607, forward strand.
GGTGGATGACCCATGCTGCCGCAATCAACCTCAAACGACTCCTCAACCTCGGATTGACCGGCCGGAACGGGACGTGGGCACTTGGATAACACCCCGGACCAGGACCGCCACGCAGAGACCGGCCCGAACGGCGGCCAGAAGCCCCGCGGAGCGCCCAAGACTGGCGACGGACCAGGATTTCAGCCCCGCAGGGCCCCAACCGACGTCCGGCTCCGGCAAAAAAATGGCCCTCCGGAATACCCGGGCGTCATAGATCCGCCTAAATCAGCAGGCTCCTAGGGGGCCTTGGCCGCCGTCGTGATTCAGCTCGTTCTTCTTGTCAGTGCCCGGATGCTTTCGCGGCTTTGGCGGCGGCCCTGGCAGCCTGCTTGCTGGCGCGCACTTTTCTCAGCGACTCCGGGTCCACGATGTCGGCGACAGAAAGATATGCGCCCTCCTGGCCGTAGGGGCCAGCAGCCTCTCGCCAGCCTTCTGCCTGGAGTCCGCACTGCTTGCCGAGCAGTGCGAGGAAGATCTTCGCCTTTTGCTCCCCGAATCCGGGCAGTCCTTTCAACCGGCGGAGCACTTCCTGGCCGTCAGGGTCGTCCCGTGTCCAGATGGCAATTGTGTCCCCATTCCAATCGCGCTGTACGGTCTCGGCGAGGGCCTGAACGCGGCTGGCCATGGAGCCGGGGAAGCGGTGGATGGCCGGACGCTCCTTGAAGATCTCAACGAAGCCTGCCGGGTCGTATTCAGCGATCGCGGCAGGGTCCATGGAGCCGATGCGCGTCATGATCTTTTCGGGTCCGGCAAACGCCGACTCCATGGTCACCTGCTGGTCAAGCAGCATACCGGTTAGCAGCGCGAAAGCGTCATCGCTGAGCAGTTTGTCGGCGGCGGGGTCGCCAGTGATGTGCAGTTCCATGCGCCCATCCTCCCCCCTGCTCTGGGTCCCCGTCCATGCCAGTTCATCGCACCATCTTGTTCGTTGGCGGAGTTGGGACTGCTTAAGGTCAGTTGGCTGGCGTCGAGTGTCTTGACCTCGTTGTGAAGCTGTTCCATCTTCAAGTCGGGCATGGCCGAAGTCTCTGCGGCGTCCTTGAGTTCTTCCAAAATACGCCGCAGTCAAATCGCCCCAACTCAGTGTCGGGGTTGGTGGACAGGCTTACTTTCCTCGCGTCGTCGATGAGGTCGTCCAACAGTTTCAACAGCTTCGTGACTATCTCCGCCATGGAGCCCCTCACGTTTGCGTTTCTCGTTGAGGCAATAGCATGACACGCCCGACGTGTCCCCTTGAACCGGAGTCATAGGGCGGCTATGAGTGAATTGTCCAGCCTTCGACGCCTATCGATCCGATTGGCTGGTGGGTAATTCTCCGGTTTCGGGCCTGAGGGTTCTGGCCGCGTCGAGGGCGTCATCGACGAGAGTCCCTGATGCAGACGCCCAGGCCGCTCACGCCTTGCCGGCGTCGGCACCCACGGCACGCAGTGCCTCATCATCGCCGCCGTCGCGAGCCACTATCCCGGGCACCTGCGCGGGACCGCGCTGGGCTGGGCGCTGGGGACGGGCCGCATCGGCGCCGTCGCCGCACCCCAGGTAGGTGGTCTCCTGCTGGCCGCCGGGCTGGGCGTCAATTCCTATTTCCTCGCCTTCGCCGGTGCAGCCGCCATCGCCGCCGTCCTGCTGGCCGCCGTCGGCCTCAAACTGAAGTCAAAACTCTCAATCTCTCCCTCACCCTCACCAACAGGAGCCAGCAATGTCTGAGCATGCCACGTCCACCGATGTCCTCGTCATCGGAGGGGGAATGGCCGGACTGGCCGGAGCCCTCGCGCTGCGTGAAAACGGCGCCAACGTCACCCTCGTGGAGCGGGCCCCTGAATTCGGCGAGGTCGGCGCAGGGCTGCAGATGGCCCCCAACGCATCCCGAGTCCTCCGGCGCTGGGGCCTTCTGGAAAAGGCACTGGAAATCGGCGTCCAGCCCAAACATCTGGTCTTCCGCGACGCCGTCACCGGCGAGGAGCTCACGCGTCAGACGCTCGGCGGGGAATTCGAGGAACGCTACGGTGCGCCGTACGTTGTGATCCACCGCAGCGACCTGCACCGGGTCCTGCTCGAAGGCTGTGAATCGGCGGGCGTCAAGCTTGTGAACGACGTCATGGTCGAGAGTGTTGAAACCGTGAACGGCCGGGGTGTGATCCACACCGCCGCCGGCGTGGACTACGAGGCCGACGTCGTGATCGGCGCCGACGGACTCAAGTCCACCCTGCGTCCGCTCGTGGCCAACGACCAGCCGGTCCCCTCGGCCTACGTGGCGTACCGCGGCACCGTGCCAATCACCGAAAACACGCCCAAGGCCGACCTCGAGGACGTTATCGTCTACCTCGGACCGGACTGCCACCTCGTGCAGTACCCGCTGCGCAAGGGCGAGTTGCTGAACACCGTGGCCGTTTTCAAGTCCGCCTCCTTCGAACGCGGCGAAGAGCAGTACGGCGGAGTGGAGGAGCTTGAGGCTGCGTACAAGGATTGCGTCCCGGCCGTTCAGGAAGCGCTGAAGAACCTGGGCACCGGTATCCGCTGGCCCATGTACGACCGCGACCCGATCGAAAACTGGGTCGCCGGCCGGATGGTGCTGATGGGCGACGCCGCCCATCCCATGCTCCAGTACCTCGCCCAGGGCGCCTGCCAGGCGCTCGAAGACGCAGCCGTGCTGCAGGACGTCAGCAACGGCACCGTCTTCACCGCGGACGGCGTCAACCCGGATGCCTGGGACGACGCGATCAAGGAATTCAACCACCTCCGCGCCGGGCGCACGGCCCGGGTCCAGCGCACCGCCCGCATCTGGGGCGAATCCTGGCACGTCTCCGGACTGGCCCGGACGCTGCGCAACCTGCTCTTCAAGAGCCGGAAGGACAACGACTTCCGGTACAACGACTGGCTGTACGGCCAGGATGGCGACGGCGTGCCGGCCGTTGACGCGACTCACTCCAGTCTGGCGAACCGGCTTCCTGCCTGACCCGGCGACGGGTCCCTGTCGACATTGCTCTCATGGCATCAGGGGTCACCTCCGTGGGTCTGCGAGCCTTCGGCTCGACGTTCCGACATGGCGTGTGCCAGGCCAGTGGGACACGCAGCTCCATCGAAGTCGATGAGGACCGGCGATGTCCGTCGACAATCAGGCGGACCTTCGACACCGTCTCCCCAGACCTGTCATCGAATGACCCATCAGATGCTCCGGACGCGCTCCATGCCACCGCCGGTTCCGAGCCAGGGCTTCGGAACTACGGGTCTAATCGGCGAGGATGTGGTAGAGCGCGCGGCGGGTTTCGTCTATTTTTTCCATTGCGGCTTTGCGTTGTTCGTCGGTTGCCGAGAAGCGGAATTGGTGGATGACTCCCATGAGCTTTCCCACGCTCTGATGGAAGGCGGGCCCGGATCCCTGGGGATCGGTGTTCCACGCGTTGTCCAGTTCCTCGGCGTGGTCGGTCACATAGGCCGTCCCGGCGTCGGTAAGTGTGTACTCGGTGCGCCGGCCTTCGCCTACAGGTGCGATGAGTTCTTCATCTACAAGCTGCTGAAGCGTCGGATAAACGGAGCCCGGGCTTGGACGCCAAGCTCCGGAAGTTTTCTCCTCGATCGCTTTGATCAGCCCGTAGCCGTTGGACGGTGATTCGGCCAGAAGTGACAGAATCGCGGAACGGACATCGCCCTTGTTGGCTCGACGTGAGCCGCCAGGACCGAAGCCAGGACCGAAGCCCGGACCGAAACCTGGACCGAACCCGCGGCCCGGCCCGTAGCCCCCGTGTCCGTGGGGGCCGCGGCGGCTCCTGCCGCGCCCGAAGCGTTCCATTCCTTGTCCGCAGTCTGCGAATTTGCTTTCGCGAATGCCTTTCATAGCGGCATCGTCCTTCCACTTCGGTTGAGTTTTTCTGATGATCTCCGGGTTCTTCGGCGATAGTTAACGATATATCGGTGAGTATCGCCGGTCAAGGTTAATTGGTTGGAATCGGTCGCGTGTTTCCGCGCGTTGATCAACGGCAACAAACGCACCGCCTGGACCGAGGCGCGGAGGACCCGCTTCAGGTCAAGGCGGGCCCGAGTCGACGCGTGCACCGACGCGTTCGTCGAGACGGGTCGTTATTGGAGGTAGTCGTCCTGCACCGCGTCTGGTGTCAGGAAGCGGCCAGGCGCCGCCCGTGATTGCCGTGTGTTGGCGGTTTGGGGGTCGACTTGCTTGTTTGTTGGGAGGACGATGAAGGGACAGCCACTTAAGGAGGTCTGTGATGTGCTATTCATCGTGCGAAGGATGGCAGAACTACAGGAAGGATGCCGCTCGGGAAGCCGAAGGGCACGGGGACACGAGTTCTAAGGAGACCCCGGAGCCTCAGGTTCAGACGGAGGAAGCCAGAATGTGGACCTACATCGCGCAGCTGGAGGAAGGCGCCGCTCTGGAGCCTGACAGGATCAGCGAAAAGGTTTAGCCGCCGGCAAGAGAGGAGGGCTCTGCAAAGCGGAGCCTTCCTCTTGTTGCGTCACGTCGTGCAGGCAATCCGGCGGAGACGACTTGCAGGGGCGGCGTGGTTCATTGAACCGCGCACGCGCTGGTCGGTTCGGTAGTCGTTCAATGCGTTGCCTTGGGTCGCTGCCGTTTCAAATACGTGTATCTGGTGATGAAGGGGGAGAGGTGGGTGATGTGTTTGAAGTTCGTCCGGGTGTCGCAATTCGGTGGAGTCACAATCTACCGATTCTTTGGGGGCTCCATTTGCGCCTGAGTTGGAGACCTGCGAGTGCTGCAACGGCATGAAAAGAGGGTGTGGACATTGTCCACACCCTAGCCTCTGGACTGGGTCCTATAGGACCCGGACCGGGCCGTCGGACGCGGCTGTGATGTTCAGTTTGCGGCGGAGTGTGGGGCCGCGGGCGCCTGGCGACGCGAGGCAGAGCGCCGGCCATGAATTTTGTAGGCACAATGGATGTGTGACTCCTCCGCCCGTCCCACTGGACCCCGCATGCGACCCTGGGCCCTTCGATTTGGGCACCATCGGGGCCGGCCTGGTCTTTGCGGAATCGCTGGGGGAGCTCGCCGCTGCGCTGCATGCGGGAGGTTCGGCAGGAACCGCGGTGGTGCTTGCGCCTCCGGGCACGGGCAAGACCACGCTCGTTCCGCCGCTGCTCGCCAACATCGCGTTCGGCATCACCTCACACCAGACACGGGAGAATGGCCCCCGGCCGCGCGTCGTCGTGACCCAGCCACGCCGCGTCGCCGCGCGCTCGGCAGCCCGGCGCCTTGCCGCCCTGGACGGCAGCCGGCTCGGGGACCGCGTCGGGTACACGGTCCGCGGGGAACGCCAGACAGGCCCCGACACCCTGATTGAGTTCGTCACCCCGGGGATCCTGCTGCGCCGCCTGCTCGCGGACCCGGGGCTGGGGAGCACCACAGCCGTGATTCTCGACGAGGTGCACGAACGCGGGCTGGAGACCGATCTGCTCCTCGGCATGCTCGCCGAGGTCCGCGAGCTGCGCGGTGACCTCACGCTTGTCGCCATGTCCGCCACCCTGGACGCGCCGCGGTTCGCCGCCCTGATCGGGAACCACGACGGCGGCGGGCCGGCTCCCGTCGTCGACTGTCCGGCCGCGCTGTACCCGTTGGAAACGGACTGGGAACCCGCGGCACTGCCACGGCTGGATGGACGGGGAGTGACACGCGCCTTCCTGGACCATGTCGCGGACACGGCCGCGGCGTCGCACGCCGAAGCGCTGGCCACTGGCCTGGACATCGACGCCCTGGTGTTCGTCCCCGGAGAGTGGGAGGTATCGTACGTCGCTGCCCGGCTGCGCGGCCGGGTTGGTGCGGAGGTACTGGAGCTTCATGGCCAGGTCGGGCCGGGGGAGCAGGACCGCGCCGTTTCCGGGCGGGAGCCCGGCGGACCCCCGAGGATCATCGTTTCCACGGCGCTCGCCGAGTCGTCCCTGACAGTGCCGGGCGTCCGGCTGGTCATCGATTCGGGGCTCTCCCGCGAGCCGCGGCGCGACTCCAACCGCGGCATGTCCGGCCTGGTGACAGTGTCCTGTTCCCGGGCGTCCGCCGAACAGCGCGCCGGACGGGCGGCCCGCCAGGGGCCAGGCAGGGTGGTCCGTTGCTTCGACCAGAAGTCCTTTGGTGCGGCACCGGCTCACCGGACCCCGGAAATCACAGTGGCAGACCTGACAGGTGCCGCCCTGGTCCTGGCCTGTTGGGGAGCGCCCGGTGGTCGGGGACTGGCACTTCCGGACGCCCCGCCGCAGGCAGCGATGGATGAGGCCGAAGAGGTGCTGCGGGAACTCGGCGCGGTGGCAGCCGACGGCCACGCTACGGACCTGGGCAAAACCCTGGCCAGGGTTCCCGCCGACCCGCGGTTGGCCCGCGCCCTCCTGGCCGGCGCCGCCGTGGTGGGCCACCGCACTGCGGCGGAGGCCGTCGCGCTTGTTTCCGGGGACCAGCGTGCTCCCGGCGCTGATCTCACGCGTCTTTTGACCACGCTGCGAACGGGCAACGTGCCGGCGGCCCGGCGCTGGGCGGAGGACGTCCGACGGATGGAGGGAATCGCACGCCAGGAGCGGTCCGGCGTCGTGCCCTCCTCAATGGATGTGCCGGTGACCGCCGCGGAAGCCGTCGGTTTCGTCGTCGCCCTGGCGTTCCCGGACCGTGTGGCGCGCCGCGTCCCGGATGCGGGCCCGGAGCGCTACCTGCTGTCGTCCGGAACGAGGGCTGGTCTGCCCGCAGGCAGCCCCCTGTCCGGGCACGAATGGCTGGCCGTGGCCGAAGTGGCGCGCGCGCAAGGGCGCGACGCGGCAGGGACCGGCGCCCTCATCCGTTCCGCGGCGCCGCTTACGGCGCACACGGCGGAGACCGCCGCCCGGCATCTCCTGAGCGAAACCGTCGACGCGCAGTTCAGCCAGGGCCGGGTCACGGCTCGGCGGGAACGCCGGATGGGAGCGATCGTGCTGTCGTCCACGCCGGTTCGGCCGTCCGCGGCGGAGGGACGCGCGGCGGTGGCCCGCGCGCTGAAGAGGGAAGGTCTGGGGATGATCGGGTGGTCGACGGCGGCGGACACCTTGCGGCGCCGCCTCGCCCTTCAGCACCGGGAACTGGGTGATCCCTGGCCGGACGTTTCCGAGCAGGCTTTGCTGGCCCGGCTGGACGAGTGGCTCGCGCCGGAGCTCGAGGCCCTGGCCGGCGGGACCGCCACGAGCGCGATCGATCTGGCCGATCCCTTGCGGCGGCTCCTGCCGTGGCCCGACGCGGCACGGCTGGGCGAGCTGGCACCGGAGCGGCTCGAAGTGCCAAGCGGTTCGCGAGTGCGGATCGACTACCCGGATGTGGGGGACGACGGCGGCCGGCCGGTGGTGGCGGTCAAGCTGCAGGAGTGCTTCGGCTGGGCACAGACACCGCGGTTGGTGGGCGGGAGAGTGCCGGTGCTGTTCCACCTGCTCTCGCCTGCCGGGCGGCCATTGGCCGTGACAGACGACTTGGCTTCTTTTTGGTCCGGACCCTACGCGCAGGTCCGTGCGGAAATGCGGGGCCGCTATCCGAAACATCCCTGGCCGGAGGACCCGTGGACGGCGCCGCCGACAGCAAGGACCAAGGGCAGGAAGTGACTCCCAATCGTTTGAAATCGCGCAACAAACCATGATCGAGAACCAGAGGAATAGCCTGCCGTCGCGCAGGTGATCCTGGAGCAAATTGACCTCCTGACACGTCCGTCCAGCCGAACCATCACGTTGTACCAGACCCTGTTGGATCTCCACGTCCGGGACGTCATCGGCCACATCCCCGCAGATAATCTGGACTACCGGCACATCAACAACTGGGTGGGACCGATTTACTGTGGCCAACGTCGACCTGCTCTCCAAACCGCCGACTGCCCGGATCAACAAGGCCTGGAAACGTCACGGTGAGTCGCTGTTCTACATTGGGCCGACGAAATCGGGTGCCGGTAGACTGTAACGCCCGACAGGCCGCGTCCGGTCAGCGTTCCGTCCCGCATTCCGTCCCGCATTCCGTCCCGAGGGGCGGCGCAGAATAGGCTGGGAGCATGACGCTTGCTCGGGTTTTGGAAGAACTGCACCCATTCGCTAAGGGTGCCACGCACGCCCATACCGGAATGTGGGTCTCTGAGCAGCTGCGCCAGCGTATTGCCGACGGCCAGCTGGCCCCGGGTACCAAGCTCTCCGAGGAGGCACTGGGGGAGGCCCTGGGTGTCTCGCGCAATACGCTCCGCGAAGCCTTCACCACCCTGCATGCCGAGCACATCATCACCCGTATTCCCAACCGCGGAGTCTTCGTGGCCCATCCCACGGCCGATGACATCCGGGAAATTTACCGGGTCCGCCGCTTTCTGGAGCCGGCCGCACTGATGTGGTCGCCGTCGTCGTCCGTCAGTGATCTGGAAGCCATTGTGGCCGTGGGGCGTGAGGCGCAGGCTCGGGGAGACATTGACGGAATGGCCGGAGCCAACCAGGATTTCCACCGTGCCGTGGTGGCGCGGGCGGCTAGTGAGCGGCTGAACGGGCTGATGTCCCAGGTGCTGGCTGAAATGCGGCTGGTCTTCCATGGCATGGGCGCCAACCCGGACTTCCACGAGCCGTATCTTGCAGACAATGCGCACCTGATTGAGCTGATGGCCGCCGGTGAGCTTGCGGCCGCAGCCGAGTTCATGGGGAACTATCTGGAGCGGGCCGAGGCTCAGCTTTTGGCCGCCGTGACCCCGGTCTAATACATTTCCGGACAACGACGGTGGAACCTGCCGCCGGCGCCTTCGAGCACCCCCTTGCCAGATTGTTCAACAAAAGCATATGCTGTGGGTCACAGTGACAGGCGCCACTGCTGCGTGGATGAGGAAGTCCTCCGCGGGCCGCTGGCCGTGCCGCACCAACTACACACGTCCGCAGCTTGGTCATGTCCTTATGGGAATGGAAAATTATGCTCGTGCTCATCGGGGTATTGCTGGTGATTGTTGGCTTTGCCATCCGCCTGAACCCATTGATTGTTGTTACCGTCTCCGGCATTGTCACCGCGCTCCTGGGCGGCTTGAGCCCCTTGGAAATCCTGAACGCCTTTGGCTCCGGCTTTGCCAGCAGCCGCTCGGTGACCATCTTTGTGGTGGTGCTGCCGGTGATCGGCATCATCGAGCGCTTTGGTCTGCAGGAGCAGGCCAAGGCTCTGATCAGCAAGCTGGCTAAGCTGACGGCCGGGCGGGTGCTCCTGGGATATCTGCTGGTTCGCCAGGGCACCGCAGCCCTGGGCCTGAACAGCATCGGCGGACATGCCCAGACCGTGCGCCCGTTGGTGTTCCCGATGGCCGAGGGTGCCGCGCTGCGCCGCTACGGCAAGGTGCCGGAGAAGGTCAAGGAAAAGATCAAGGGCCACTCCGCCGCTGCGGACAACGTTGGCGTGTTTTTTGGCGAGGACATCTTCGTGGCCGTGGGCTCAATCCTGCTGATCACCACGTTTGTGGACACCACCTACGGGCTGCACCTGGAGCCGCTGGAACTGGCCGTCTGGGCCATCCCCACCGCCATCATCGCCTTCCTGATCCACGGCTTCCGCCTGCTGCGGCTTGACCGCCAGCTGGACAAAGACGTCCGCCAGGTCGAGGAAGAAGTGAAGATCGCACAGACCGTTACCGCCGGAGGCAACGCATGATCAAGGTTGAAGCAGTCTTCTGGCTGATTGGAATTCTTTTTGTGGCGTGGGCCCTCCTGATTGCCAGGGAGACCAACCACCCTAGGCGCTGGGGTAGCTCCACCTTCTGGGGCCTGCTGGGCCTGTGCTTCTTCTACGGCACCTGGGTCCAGGCGGGCACAGCCCCGCCGTGGATCTTGGGCGTCGCCGTGCTGGTTCTGGTGCTTCTTGCCAGCACCGGGCAGCTGGGGGATGGAAAGGCCGAGTCCACCAGCGTCGAAAAGCGCACCGAATTCGCTGCCAAGTTCGGCAACAAGCTATTCATCCCGGCCCTGACCCTGCCGGTGGTCACGGTCATCATCGTGCTTCTGGCTCCGGTGCTGAAGATCGGCGGAGAGCCCGTCTTTGACCCCACCAACACCACGCTGGTGGGGTTGGCCGTCGGCGCGGTGGTTGCCGCCGTCGTGGCCGTTTTGATCCTGCGTCCCAGGAAGAAACTGGCCCCCGTGTTCGAAGGACGCCGCATTCTGGAGTCCATCGGCTGGGCCGCACTGCTGCCGCAGATGCTCTCCACCCTAGGCATTCTGTTCACCAAGGCCGGCGTGGGAACCGCTGTTGGCACGCTGGCAAAGGGCGTCCTGCCCGAGGGCTCGCTGCTGGCCGCAGTCATTGTCTACTCCGTGGGCATGTTCCTCTTCACCGTCCTGATGGGCAACGCGTTCGCGGCCTTCCCGATCATGACGGCCGCCATCGGCTGGCCGGTGCTGGTGCAGACCTTCCACGGTACCCCCGCCATCATCTTCGCGATCGGCATGCTGGCCGGCTTCTGCGGCACCCTATGCACGCCCATGGCCGCCAACTTCAACCTGGTGCCGGCCGCGCTGCTGGAAATGAAGAACAAGTACGGCGTCATCAAGGCCCAGGTTGCCACGGCGGTTCCGCTGCTGGGCGCAAACATTGTGCTGATGTACTTCCTCGCCTTCAACTAAAGCCCGCACCCGAAAAGGAGCACCATGGCAGCCACCAACGCAGCCACCCGGATGGACCAGCTGGCCAACGCCTACGCGGACATCGTGCTGGATAACCTGTCCCGGCCCTACCCATACACCTCCCATCACGTGGAGAAGTCACAGGATGACAGGCCCAGCCCGCAGCAAATGCACCCGTCCTTCTACACGTCCTTCGACTGGCACTCCTGCGTGCACATGCACTGGCTGGGCGTGAGCCTGCTGGAACATGGGCTCGACCCCGAGCGGGACGCCGCGCTGCGTGCCGCCATGGGTACTACGCTGACGGCGGAGAACCTGGCAGTGGAGGGCGCCTACATGCTTGCCAACCCCAGTTGGGAACGCCCATACGGCTGGGCCTGGCTGGTGCGCCTGGCCGCGGCTGCCGCCACGGCACAGGACGGGCAGTCGCGCAGCTGGGGCAAGTCCCTGGACCCGCTGGTGGACATTGCGGCTTCTCTTGTGGCGGGCTGGACCGCCAAGGCCCAGTTCCCCGTGCGGCATGGCGTGCACACCAACGCCGCCTTCGGCCTGGCGATGATGCTTGATTCCTTCCGCGCCCTGGGCCGGGACGAGGCTGCCGCCGTCTGTGAGCGGGCCGCCCTGGCCTGGTTCAAGGACGACGCCGGCTGGCCGGGAGAGTGGGAACTGAGCGGTCAGGACTTCCTCTCCGCAGGTCTGAGCGAGGCCGATCTCATGGCTAAGGCTCTGGGTGCGAAGGACTTTGCGGCATGGTTTGAGGCCTTCCTGCCCGGGCTCAGCGCCGGTTCGCGCATCCTGGCTCCGGCGACCGTGACGGATGAGAGCGATGGTTATCTGGCGCACCTGAACGGGCTAAACCTCACCCGCGCCGGGCAGATCATCCGCATCCGCAACAGGCTTCGCGGCGAGGGCAGTCCCAGCCAGAACACCGACGGCCGGGAGAGTGCCGCTCTGGCCGTGCTGGACGCAGCGCTGGACCCGCTGCTGACGGCCGGGCTGAATGCCGTGATTACGGAGGAGTTCATGTCCAGCCACTGGCTGGCCAGCTTCGCCTGGGACGCACTCACCTCACTCGACTAGCAAAACAGTCGAGTTATTTGCGTGCGCTCACGACGACCCGGCTGATGCCGGGTCCAACTACATCGCTAACCGCACCTATCTGCCGATCCCACTGTTGATCGTGGCAGCCATCTGGTGCCTGGTTATTACCAGCCTCCCCCATGGTCGGTCACCGATTTCCGTGGCGGCCAACTGACATCGACTGCCTGGGAAGGTGGTGGCCGACGAAGTCTAGCCCCCGACATCCGACCGCGTCCTTATGAACGAGCCAGGCCGGTCCGCAATCAAGTGCCGTGCATCCGCGCGTGCCAGGGAGACCCGACATCGACGCGGGTGACCGACTGCACAGTCACCGTGCAGCTGTGCTTCCGGACGCGGCGAGATCGATGCCACGGGTCTCCGGGAGCCCGAAAGTGGCGAGCAGGCTCACCAGGCTTACGCCGGCGAGAAGCAGGCCGATGGAGGGGCTTCCAAGGCTGGCACCGAGCGATGTCGCCACGAGCGGCGTGACACCACCGCCGACGAGCGCTCCAAGGTTGTAGGCCATTCCGGCACCCGTGTAGCGGTAGCGGGTGGCGAAGAGTTCTGGCAGGAAGGCGCCGACCGGACCGTAGATTCCGGCGACGATGAGAAGCGTGCCCGACAGCCCGATCCCAAACGACCAGGTCGTGCCTAGGTCGAGGATCGGGAAGAGCAGGAGCGACCAGGGTATCGCCACGACGCAAGAGCCGACGATTACGGCTCGGCGGCCGATCCGGTCGGAGAGGATTGCGCAGGCAATAGTTCCGACTGCGAAGAACATCGCGCCGACGATTCCCAGCGACAGGATGGTCGGTCGGCTGTGGCCAAGGCCCTCGGCGCTGGTGCCGTAGCTGCTGAGGAAGGCTGTACCGATGTAGAAGAAGGCGAAGAGCATCATGGTGGAGGCGCCGCCCAGGAGGATCTGGCGTGGCTGGTTGCGCACTGACTCCCACACGGGCAGGCTGCGCGGGACCGCCGAGACGGCGCTCTCGTCGCTGGCCTCCTTGAAGACGGGAGTCTCTTCGATCTTGAGGCGGATGTAGAGACCGATCATGACGAGCACGGCACTCCCAATGAACGGAATGCGCCAGCCGAACGTGAGGAATGCCGCCGACTTGTCGCCGAGCGACAGATTGATGATGAGGAAGGTCGCACTCGCGAGGGCGAAGCCAATGGACGGGCCCAGCTGGGGGAAGGCTGCGAAGAGGCCCCGCTGCTTGGGCGGGGCGTACTCGGCGGCCAGCAGTGCAGCGCCGGCCCATTCGCCGCCGACGGCGAATCCCTGAAGAAAGCGGAGAACAACCAGGATGATCGGTGCGGCGACCCCGATCAAGCTGGCGTCGGGCAGTAGCCCGATGGTGACCGTCGCGATGCCCATGATGAGCAGTGTGCTGACCAGCGTTTTCTTGCGCCCCATCCTGTCACCGAAGTGGCCGAAGAGGACGGCACCGAGGGGGCGCGAGACGAAGGCGACGGCGAAGGTTCCGAACGAGGCGAGAGTGCCGGCGGCCGGGCCGAGTGCCGGGAAGAAGACCTGGGGGAAGACGAGGGCCGCTGCCGTGCCGTAGATGAGGAAGTCGTAGAACTCGATGATGCTGCCCATCGAGCTGGCGACGGCGACCCGGGCCATCGAGGTGCGGCGCGGACCGGACCGGGTCGCAACCGGTGCGAGGCTTTCGAGCATGCGATATCTCCTTTGACATCGGTCGTCGAGACGATGTTGTTTCGACGCGGAGATGTCATCGTGTCAGCGCCGTGCGTTCGCCACCACCTCCCGATGGAGGTGCTTTAGCGCGACCGGTCAGGGCAAAAGGCGGTGCCTGCGCGCGGCCACTACGGCTTCCGTGCGGCCGTGAACGTCCAGTTTCGTCATGATCGACTGCATGTAACTCTTCACAGTGACTGCCTTGAGTGACAGCCGGTTGCCGGCTTCGGCATAGGAACAGCCGAGCGCCACTTGGGCGAGCACATCCGTCTCCCGTCGGGTGAGGCGCGGGGCACCGCCCGGCGTGCCGTCGGAGCCGGCGTCGGAGCCCTCGAGCCGTGCGGTCACGGCGAGGATGCGCTGGGCGAGTTCGGGATCATCCGTGGTGCGGGCAACGGACAGGAGTTCGGCATGCGCCAGCCGGACGGTCTCGAGGAGGTCCCGGTCCCGTGGCTCCGCGGCCAGGCTGTGGACCACCCGGAGAATCGAGACCCGGTGGTCCACCTCGTCGCGAATCGTCAGTTCCCGCGAGATCCTCGAGGCGCTGGCGCTGAGTTCATCAACCGCGCACTCGCCGATCGAGATGGGCCCGCGCGTCGCCGCGTAAAGGATGCACCGGGCACGGCCGTCCACGAGGACCGGGAGCGCGACCATGGTCCGCAGGCCCTCGATGCGCACGGCATCGTCATGGTGATGGGTGATGTGGTCGGAGTCGAAGTAGTCGGCCACCTCGATGGCGCGTGCCTGGGAGAGGGCCCGTCCGCCGACCCCCTCGCCGGGCTGCACGCTGAGGTTCCTCAGGCCGTGTGTTGAGGTGCCGAAGAACTCGGTGATGGTGAGTTCGGTGCGGTTCACGAGGCCTGCGAAGAACACCCCGGTGCCCGTCCGTGCGGCGGTCTCCCTGATCGCTCTCTTCAGCAGATCGCGATCACTCGGCCGGTAAACGTCATTGTCATGCCCTGTCATAGGGCCCTTCCCCAGCTAGATGGAGCAGTTAGACGGAGCGGCCGTCCAGCTTGTCCTGGATACGACGCGCCACCTCGGCGGTGGGTGTCGAGCGGGAAAAAACGGCCACTACCAGGTCATCCTCGGCGGGGATGGATGCAGGGTCCCCCTGCGGCAGCACCCCGAAAATGCGGCGCACCGCCAGCAGCTCGTGTTCCAGGTTCTTGAGGGAACCACGGGGCGAATCCAGCATCATTTCGCGCAGCACGTAGTTATGTGTTGACGTGACCGCGGCGGCGAACCGGATTGCATCAAGGGTTGATACGCCTGGAAGCGCCTGGCGGAGGTAGTCGGAGAACAGCCGTTCATAGCGGGAGACCATGATCGTTTCCCGGTCCCGGAGTGCGGGCACCGCCTGCACCACGTGGTAGCGCTTTTGGGCCACTTTCCGGCGTTCGGAAAACTTCCCGAAGACCAGTGCCGCGGCCTGGCAGACAGCCGCCCACGGATCCGGATGGCTCGCCGCCAGGTAGGTGGTCAGCTCACTGAGCAAGGCTTCGTGGTCCGCAAAGATTACGTCTTCCTTGGCGCGGAACTGGCGGAAGAAGGTGCTGCGGGAGATTCCGGCGGCCTGGGCAATGTCGTCCACGCTGGTCGGGTCATAGCCATTGTCGGTGAACAGATCCAGGGCGGCCTCGGCCACCTCGGAACGGAAATTAGCCACTGATGCCATCCCGGTACAGTAGCAGCGCGTCGCCCTGTCCGCCGCCGCCGCAGAGCGCGACGGCGGATTTGCCGCTGCCGCGCCGCATCAGCTCATGGACGGCAGAGACCACCAGCCGCGCTCCGGAGGCTCCAATCGGATGTCCGAGGGCGATGGCCCCGCCGTTGACGTTGACCTTGTCCAAACTGAGGCGCAGTTCCGCCGCTGAGTGCGCCACCACCGAGGCGAACGCCTCGTTGATCTCCACGAAGTCAAGCTCCTCCGCCGTCCAGCCGGCGCGGGCCAGGGCCGCGGTGATTGCCTGCGCCGGCTTGTCCGGCAGCGCTGTGTCCGGCCCGGCGATCTGCCCGGCGGGGCCGACGACGGCGAGCACCTCAAGCCCGTGGGCATCGGCGTAAGCGCGGGTCACCATCACGACGGCGGCGGCGCCGTCGCTCAGCGGCGAGGCATTGCCTGCCGTGACGGTCCCCGCCGCCGTGAAGGCCGGCTTCAGTCCGGCCAGCACCTCCTTGGTGGACTGCGGGCGGACGCCCTCGTCCTGGCTTACGAGTGCGGGTGCGCCGCGTTTCTGCGGCACCGCAAGGGGGGAAATCTCGGCGCTGAATCTCCCCTCGTCCTGGGCGGCGGCCGCCCGCTGGTGGGACAACGCCGCGATAGAGTCCTGCTCCTCGCGGGAGAGCTGAAGCTCAGCATTGGCGCGGTCCGTGGCAATGCCCATCAGCTCCTGGTCAAAGGCATCCGTGAGTCCATCGTGGCCGGCCGAGTCCACGGCCGTGATGCCACCGTAGAGGTAGCCTGCGCGCGAGCCGGTGAGCAGGTGCGGCGCCTGGCTCATGGATTCCTGGCCGCCGGCGACGACGACGTCTGCCTCGCCGAGTTTGAGCAGCCTGACGCCCTGGATGATGGCACTCAGCCCGGAGAGGCAGACCTTGTTCACGGTGACGGCGGGGGTGCTGAGCGGTATTCCTGCCGCAACGGCGCTTTGGCGCGCCGGGTTCTGGCCCGCACCGGCCGTCAGCACCTGGCCCACGATGACCGCATGGACGGCCGCCGGCTCGATCCCGGAACGTTCCAGGGCTGCGGCGATGGCGGCGGCGCCAAGCTGCACAGCGCTCAGCGAGGACAGCTGCCCCATCAGTTTTCCTTGGGGCGTACGGGCCGCGCCCACAATGACTATGTCCTGGCGGCTCATTTGGTGCCCTCCTTTCTGGTGCTGATGTCCAGGGCGCGCAATCGCGACTTCAGGACCTTGCCGGTGGAGTTGTGGGGGAGCTCCTCGGGGAAAAGGATCCTGTCCGGAACCTTGAATCCGGCGATGAGGCCCTTCACGTGCGAGCGGATCTCCTCGGCCGTGACCGAGCTGGAGCTGCTGCGGATCACAAAGGCCACCGGCCGTTCGCCCCATTTCTCGTGCGGGACGCCAATCACGGCCACGTTCAGTACCGCGGGGTGGCTGATGATGGCTTGCTCCACTTCGATGGTGGAGATGTTTTCGCCGCCGGAGATGATGATGTCCTTGGCCCGGTCCTTGAGCTGGATGTAGCCGTCGGGATGCATGACGCCGAGGTCTCCGGTGTGGAACCAACCGCCGCGGAAGGCGTCGGCTGTGGCCTCGGGATCCTTGAAATAACCAAGCATCACGTTGTTGCCCCGCAGCACGATCTCGCCCAGGGTTGCACCGTCGGCCGGGACGTCGCGCATGTCCAGGTCCACGATGCGCGCCGTCTCGGCCTGCAGCATCCCCACACCCTGCCGGGAGATCTTCACGGCTCTGTCCTGGACGGACAGATCATCCCACGCCGCTTGGTACTCACAGATGGTGTAGGGACCATACGCCTCGGTCAGCCCATAAACGTGGACCACGTTGATCCCGATTGACTCCAGGGAGGTGATGATCGCGGGCGACGGCGGCGCTCCCGCCGTCGTGATCCGTAGCGGCAGCTCCAGTGTGTGGGCCTGGGGTGCGCCGGCGATGATGCTGCACACCGTTGGGGCGCCGCACAGGTTGGTGACGCCGAGGGTGTCGATGGCGTCCCAGACGGTGTCCGCGCGCACGGCCCGCAGGCAGATGTGGACGCCGGCCACCGCCGTAATGGCCCACGTGGTGCACCAGCCGTTGCAGTGGAACATCGGAAGCGTCCAGAGGTAGCGCGTGTCGCCGGTAAAGTGATTGTGGAAGGTTTCCCCGAGCGAGTTCAGATAGGCCCCGCGGTGCGAGTACAGCACGCCCTTGGGCTTGCCCGTGGTGCCTGAGGTGTAGTTCAGGGTGATCGGGGCGCGTTCGTCCTGGACGCCCCACGGAAGATCTGCGTCCCGGATTTCCGGCGCGGCGAGGAAATCCGCATACTGCGTAGCGCCCAGGCCCGCCGGGACATCCGGGTATTTGATGGTGCTGTCAGGCACTTCGACCACCTCGGCCAGCTGCGTCAGACCCAGGTCCAGTCCCGCGACGGTGCCCAGCAGTTCCGAATCGGCAAACAGCAGCCTGGCTTCGGAGTGCTCCAGGATGTACTGGAGCTCCCGGGCGGTCATCCGCGAATTCAGGGCCACCAGGACACCACCGGCCAGGGGGACAGCAAAGTGGGCAATCAGCAGTTCCGGCACGTTGGGACACAAGAAGGCCACCCGATCGCCGCGCTGGATCCTGCTCTTGATCACCTTGGCCAGCCGCTGGACTTCGGCAGCGAAGTCCCGGTAGGTGTAGGACCGGTCCCCGTGGATGATCGCCGTCTTCTGCCCGAACACCTCGGCCGACCGCTGCAGGAACCGCAGAGGGCTCAGCGGAGATTCATTGGGAAGCTCAAATGTGGTCATGGTGAATCCTTAGGCGAAGGCGCTTTGTCCGGTGACATCGCGGCCGATCAATAGGGTCTGAATGCTTTGCGTGCCTTCATAGGTATGAATGGATTCGATGTCCAGCAGGTGCCGGATCACGTGGTTTTCCAGCAGGATGCCATTGCCGCCCAACATGTCACGGGCAATGGAAGCCAGCTCGCGGGCCTTGCGGGTGTTGTGGTACTTCGCCATCGCGGCCTGGGTGGGGCGCATCTGGCCGGCCGCATCAAGGCCCGCCAAGTGGAAACAATGCAGCTGCATGCTGGTCAGCTCCGAGAGCATGTACGCGAGCCGATCCTGGACCAGCTGGAATTTCGCCAGCGGTTTGCCGAACTGTGTCCGCTGCGTGGCATAGTTCAACGCGGCTTCATAGACGGCGGTGGCGTGGCCGAGCGCGGACCAGGCCACACCCAAACGCGTGGCAACCAGGACTTCGGACGTGTCCTTGAACGTGCGGGCACCGGGCAGCAGGCTAGCCTTTGGAATTCGCACGTTATTGAGCTTGATCCGGGCCTGGTGGATGGCGCGCAGCGAGGCCTTTCCGGTGATGGTCTCGGCCTCGTAACCCTCCCGGTCCTGTTCCACCAGGAAGCCGCGGACATTGCCGGCATCATCGCGTGCCCAGACCACCGTGACATCCCCGACGGAGCCGTTGCCGATCCACTTTTTCTCGCCATTGAGGACGTAATCCTCCCCGTCGAGTGAGGCGGTGGTTTCCAGGGCGACGGAATCCGAGCCGTGGTCGGGCTCCGTCAGGGCGAAGGCGCCGAGCTTTTCGCCGCGGGCCAGCGGTCCCAGCCAGGTCCTGCGCTGGGCTTCCGAGCCAAAAAGGGCAATCGTCCGCAGCACCAGGCCGCCCTGGACTGCGATCACCGTGCCCAGCGAACCATCCCCACGGGAAACCTCCATATTGACCAGTCCGGCGGCCAGCGGGGACATCGGCTCCAAGCCCTGCACGTCAATGCCATCGGCCAGCAGGTTCATAGTGCCCATCCGCTTGGCCAGGTGGGCGGGGAACTCGGCGCGTTCCCAGTAGTCGTTCATCTGCGGCAGGGCCTCCTCGGTGAAGGCCCGGGCACGCCTCCACACCTCGCGTTCGGGTGCGGGAATGTTCGCGAAGACGGCGTAGTAGTCCGTGTCCAGTGGTGCGGCGACGTCATAGTCAGGCATGGGCTTGCATCCTTAGCGGGAAGTTGTTTGAAGAACGGCGTGGAGGGCGCGGGGGTGAACTGGGGCGGGCCGCGCCCGGTCTAGTCGGCGAATCCGGAGCCCGGGTGGAAATCCCTTCCCCAGACGCGCCGGGAGGCGCCGCTGAGGTCAAGGAGCGGTGTAAGGCCCCCCTGATGCTGCGGGAAGTTGGCGCCGAGAAGCATGCACAGATCCACTTCCGCCGGACCGGCGACCACCTTTTCGGCCAGCATCAGGCCCACTTCCTCGGCCAGGGCATCAAGGATCCGTGTCCTGATGGCGTCTGCGTCAGGGGGCGGTGCCGGACTGCCGACGTCGGCACGCGGCAGCAGGTCGGCCGCCTCGGGAAGCACGGTGCCGGACTTATCCAGGTAGCCGCGCAGCCGGGCATCCGCAATGGCTGCCAGGCTCGTGCTGACATAAAAACGGTCCGGGTAGGCGCAGTGCATGGTCTCGCAGATGTGCAGCTGGACTGCGGGTCCGATGAAACCCAGCAGCGTCAGCGGAGTCATGGGCAGTCCCAGTGGGTCCAGGGCATGATCCGCCAGTTCAATATCCGCCCCGTCATCAATGATCTGCAGCAGTTCGCAGAACAGCCGGGTCAGGATCCGGTTCACCACAAAGCCCGGAGTATCCGTCACCAGGACCGCAGTCTTGCCCAGAAGCCGGGCGAGCGAACAGGCGGTGGCGAGGCCGACGTCGTCGTTCTTTTCAGTCCTGATGATTTCCACGAGCGGCAGCACGGCCACAGGATTGAAGAAGTGCAGTCCCACCAGGCGTTCCGGATGGACCAGGCAGTGGCCCATCGCCGTCACGGAGAGGGACGAGGTGTTGGTCAGCAGCAGCGCATCGCTGCGCAACAGCGGCTCGATCTCCGCGAAGACAGCACGTTTGACGCTCAGCTCCTCGAAGACGGCCTCAATGACCACGTCACAGTTCCGGTACTCGCGCTTGTCCACCGTTCCGCGGACGAGACGGCCCAGCTCCCGCGCCGCAGTTTCGTCGAGTTGCCCGCGGCACACCTGCTTGTCCAGGTGTGCGGCGATCCAGGCTAGCGCGCCATCCACCTTGGCCTGGGACAGATCGGTGATCAGGACCGGAACTCCAAGCTGCTGGGCAAAGACCATGGCGAGCTGGCTGGCCATGAGCCCCGCTCCGATCACTCCAACGCTGCGGACGGGGCGGGGGTCGGCGCCGGGAGCGCCTGCCGCCGCCTGCCGTTCAGGGTCCAGGAGGGCCGCGGCATAGGCACGGGCCGACTTTCCAGGCGATTTGCGGGCATCTTTGCCAGCCCCCGCGAGCGGGCCGGTTTCTACGACAGTGTCAGGAACCATAACACCGTTCTATCGTGAACCTCAGTGTCATGTCAAATGAAACTGAGTTTCAACGAATGGTGCGCGGACGCTTGACCGCCGCTGAGGATGAACCGCGACCTCTTGGATTTCGCGAATCTTCTGGGATGTTCCCCTCTAGCAGGCATGAAGGCCGTTGTGCCCGATGTGCACACTTTGGGCTTCCGGCCGGTGGTGCCGGTACCCGGCTGATTCGGTCTCGGAACGCTCCCGCGAGTGTCCAGTGTTTGCAGGAGCGTGGGGCCGGTACTAGTCCCACCTCGGGCACAGAGTTACTTTGACGAGCAGAAAACCCCTTTCCCGGGGGTTTCTGCCTTAAGCGTCTGCCGTCGGCTGCTTCGCGCCCGTAGTGTTGACCCACGGGTCGTGTTTACGTCCAGCTTGGCCCCGGCACCGGAGGAGAGGCAACGAACATGACGAGAACGACGGGTGTGGCATCACGGCTGGCCGAAGCGCTGGCCACAGTCCTGGGTACCAATGAGATCCCGGTCCGGCTGCGCGCCTGGGACGGCTCGGAAGCCGGCCCGCCCGACGCGCCGGTTATCGTGTTCCGGTCCCGGCGGGCCTTGCGCCGGATCCTCTGGTCGCCCGGACAGCTTGGTCTGAGCCGCGCCTACGTCGCCGGAGAAATTGATGCTCCGGGCGATGTCTTCGCGGCCTTCACCGCGCTGAGTTCCGCCGGCAAGTTCGCCGAGCCCGGACCGTTCCGGCCGCCGACCGGAAGGGAACTTTGGACGCTGCTCAAGACTGCAGTCCGGCTCGGCGCACTGGGGCCGAATCCCGCGCCGCCCCCGGAAGAGGCGAATGTCGCCCGGCACGGCCGGCGGCATTCCAAGAGCCGCGACGCCGCGGCGATCTCGCACCACTACGACGTCGGCAACGACTTCTACGCCGTCGTCCTCGGTCCGTCGATGGTTTACTCCTGCGCGGTCTGGAACGACGAGCGCACGGGTCTGGACGCCGCCCAGGACGCAAAACTCGATCTGGTCTGCCGCAAGCTTGGGCTGCAGCCTGGCATGCGGGTGCTGGACGTAGGCTGCGGCTGGGGCAGCTTTGCCCTGCATGCCGCGCAGCGCTATGGGGTCACGGTCATCGGGGTCACGCTCTCCGCCGAACAGGCGAGGCTGGCCCGCAAACGTGTGGCCGAAGCCGGGCTGACCGACCGCGTAGACATCCGGGTCCAGGACTACCGCGACGTCGACGACGGACCGTTCGACGCGATCAGCTCCATCGGCATGTCCGAGCACGTCGGCCGCGCGCAGATCGCCCACTATGTCGCCCATCTGCAGAACCTACTGCGCCCCGGCGGCCGGTTGCTCAACCACGCCATCTCGTGGAACGCCGGACCGACCCGCCCGGACCCCGACTCCTTCATTCCCCGCTACGTCTTTCCCGACGGCGAGATGCTCAGCCTCGCCGAGATGATCGGCGCACTCGAATCCGGCGGACTGGAAGTGCTCGACGTCGAGGGTCTGCGCCGACACTATGCACTGACCCTCCGGGCCTGGGTGCAGCGCCTGGAAGAACACTGGGATGAGGCCGTGCAGACCGCCAGCGTAGGACGGGCCCGGGTATGGCGGCTGTACATGGCCGCCAGCGCCCTGGGCTTCGAGGCTGGAATAACGGGCGTCAACCAGGTGCTCGTGCAACGCCCCGGCGGCACCGAACCGCCGCTTCGCCGGACCGCCTGGATCTGAGGGTGCGAGATTCGGGGTGCGCTGGAACCCGTCAACGATCACCAGACCCCTGGGTCAAGCTCGACCCCGTCCCTGTAACTTACAGCGCTGGAGCCTGCTGGATGGACGAATCAATCGGCGGTGATCTCTGCAGTGCTGGCGTCGTTCAGGCTAACAACAAGTGTCTTGAGACTGCTGAATACTCCGTGTCCTGCAATGACATTGATTTTGGCGCACTCCGGACCCTCGCAGTACAGCCGGCCGTCTTCAACGATGGCTATATTCCAAAGACGGAGGTCCGGTCCCGGGAGGGAATTTCCGGAGTCTGAACCGATAACCAGGTCAAAATGGGGCACTGCGGTTTGCTTCCGTCCTCGGTACATTTGGCGCGATTCGCTGATGTATGTCGTGCTGCTCGGCCAGGACGGCGTCGACGAGGCGGATCAGGGAGCCGGGCCCGGGCCTTCCGCGGCCGATCCTCGGAACTCGGATCTGTTGCAAGGTGGCCGCAATCAAGGTGGTGTCGTTCACGATCCCGCCGGTCAAGACGGCCGAAACCATCAGGCCGCCGTCAGCACATCCAGCCTCGCGCCAGGGCGGTGGATGCGGAAGGGCCGTCGGTTCCTCACCGCGGGTCAGCGCCACTCCTACGATGCGGGCGGCCCGCTCCTGGACGCCTGCTCGTCCATCCACAGCACTCCCCAGTGGTGGCCGTCGAGGTCGCGGAACGCGCGGCTGTACATGAAGCCGAGATCCGATGGGTCGTAGGTTTGCGTACCTCCGGCCGCGATGGCTTTGTCGGCGAGGGCATCTACATCCGCGCGGCTGTCCGCGGAGAGGGCGAGGATCGCCGCCGTCGAGTTCTGGGTGTCGGCGATCGGTTGACTAGTGAACTCGGCGAATTTGGCGTGGGTGAGGAGCATGGCGTAGATCGTGTCGCTGAACACGATGCACGCGGCCGTCTCATCGGTGAAGTTCTCGTTGATCGTGTAGCCAAGGGCAAGGAGCTTCCCAAAAAGGGTCTGTGAGAGTGCCGTCCGGGCTGTCTCAGCTAAACGGCCGGATTCACCACGTCCTCAAGTTGAGTGCTGTCGAAGAACCGGACCTCGCCTGTCTCCTGGAAAAAGACCGGGACCATCGACGTGTTCAGGTTTTTCGAGGTTTCGTAAATCTCGGGACCGCTTCCGTGTTTGCGCGCTATGGTTCCAACTATGTCCGTACCGCGAACCCTGACCGTTCGATATTTGTAGCTCATTTGGACTCCTCAACGAGTTGAGATACAGACGTTACCCCAGGGAAGCGGCGCATGCCCTGCCACCCCGGCAAATCTCCGTCGAAGTCAACGGGTGGCGTGGGCTACGGGTGAGGCTGGGCGGTCGTGCCGGGATCCTCACGACCGGCATCGCGGTGGAGGTCCAGGTCGAGAGCGTTGGCGCCCGCGAGCTGGGCGAGCAGGCTTCCGAGCTGGGCAGTCTGCTCGCGGGTGAGTGGCGCCAGGAGTTCGGCCTCGTGCGCTTCGGCGATCTCTCGCAGCTGTCGCAGCACCTGCGCGCCCTCGACGGTCAGACGAAGTTCGTAGTTCCGGCGATCGGTGCTGCTGCGCTCCCGCTCCACGAGGCCGCGGGCCTGCAGCGAGTCCATGAGGGAAACCATGCGACTCGGCACGGCCCCCAGCCGGTCGGCGAGTGCCCGTTGGCTCTGCCCGGGGGCCCTGCCGATCAGGCGAAGCACGCCCGCATCGCTCGGGGTGAGCCCGATTTCCCCGGTGCGTTCGGCGAAGCGCGACGATGCCAGTGCGCCCAGCTGTGAGAGCAGGAAGGCGGTGCGCTTCGGCCGGGGTGCGGCGGGTGAGTCCATGGCTACAGATTACCTGCTTGACAGAACAATTCAAGAGATGAATCATTCTTGATGTGACTCAATTACTGGAAAGGCGTGATCATGACTGACGTTCCCCTTCCCCGCGCCGGCCAAATGGTCCGCTCGGGCGGACCCAACCCGGGCATCCTGGCGGTCGTGAGCCTCGGACTCACCGTCGCCGGCCTGGTCACGAGCGCGGTCATGACGGGTGGCCAGACGTTTGTCTCGCCGTTCTCTGCGGCGGCGCAGGTCGCCGCGTACTTTCAGGAGAACCCGGATGCAGTGCGGCTTGCCAGCACGATCCAGTTCGGTTCAGCCGTGCCGCTGGGCATCTATGCGGCCACTGTCTACGCCCGGCAGCTCCGCCTCGGAGTTCGGGTTCCCGGTCCAGCGATCGGGTTCTTCGGCGGCATGACTGCCGCGGTGTTCCTTATGCTCTCGGCTCTGGTGGGCTGGCTGCTGAGCCGCCCAGAGATCACCACCGACGTGACGCTCACCCACGCGCTGTCGTTTCTCGCATTCATTGCCGGCGGGGTCGGTTACGTAGTCGGCATGGGGCTCCTCATCGCCGGAATCGCAGTGCCGGCCCTCATCCTGGGCTTGGTGCCGCGCTGGCTTGCCTGGACCGGCCTCGTCATCGCAGCCCTGTCTGAACTGAGCTTCCTCTCGATGGCCATCGAGCCGGTCCAATTCCTGCTCCCGATCGGGCGCTTCGGCGGGCTCCTCTGGCTCGTCGCAGCTGGCTTCCTCCTGCCACAGAACAGGGCCGCCGCGAATCGAGAACCCCGATGACCGGCGTCGACCGACTCGACGGGAAGGTTGCGCTGGTCACCGGCGCGAGTCGGGGGATCGGCGCGGCGATCGCTGCGGCTCTGGCCGCGGCCGGTGCGCACGTCGTACTCGCCTCGCGCCATGAGGTCGCAATGTCGCGGCAGGCGAAGGCGATCACCGGTGACGGCGGACTCGCCGTTGCGATGCCGACCGACGTGACGAGCGAGCGTTCGGTCCGTGACTTGCTGGCAGGCAGGCATCCGGTCACGGTTCGGACGGCTCGACGCCTCCGTCAACAATGCCGCGGGCGGGGGCCCGCTCATGCGGGAGGCCGCGGACGGCGCGGCAATCGTGAAAATGTCCTCGACCGCGGGCGAACAGGGAGTCGCCGGGCTGAGCGGCTATGTGGCCAGCAAGTTCGGTATCGGCGGTCTGACCCGGGTCGCCGCCCTTGACTACGCGGCATACGGCATCCGGGTCAACGCGATCGCGCCGGGCCCGATCCTCACCGGCCGGCTTGCGGCGGCGGGTGAGGCTGTGCAGACCGGTGCATCGGCTGCCGTGCCGCTCCGTCGGGTTGGCCGCGTCGAGGAGATCGCGGCGGCCGCGTTGTGGCTGTGCTCCGGCGCCTCCTCATTCGTCACAGGCACCGTGCGCGCCGTGGACGGCGGACGGCTCGCCGGCACCCTGCGTTCACGCTCGCCCCGTGACCCTCCCGCAGGGCATCGGCTGAAGAGGACTAATGCCTGGTCTGGTCCAGCGTTGCAGGGGAGCCCATCCGGTAACCGGTGATGTGCCGTTCCAGCCATCTGGCCCGTTTCTATGCGGCAGCCGCTAGCGAGTCAATAAACATGGATCGTTCCATCAGCGAAAAGCGATCCAACCGTAATGGCCACTGGCAGTTCGCGCTCAGGCAGCCTGCTAGCTTAGTTACGCTTCAGGCTGCGGCGGCGAGCTGCGGCTTGTTGGCGGGTGGTGCAGGCATCATTTTTGGTGCGTGCTTGGCGCTCCATCCAAGCGAGAGAAGAGGGCCCCGGCTTGGCGCAGATCATCGTCTGTTATGCCAGGGTCAGCACGAAAGAGCAGACGATGGAATCCCAGGTGGATGCCGTGGTGGCGACCGGGGCGTTCAAGGTGTTTATGGAGCAGGCATCCGGAGCGACGCAGGTCCGACCCCAGTGGCAGGAGTGTTTGAGATATTTGCAGCCGGGCAATCATTTAGTGGTCACGGAGCTGACCCGGCCGGGACGCAGCACCGAAGACCTGGCGGGGATCATCACGTTGCTGGGGGAGCGGGGGATTGTTTTCAAGTCACTGACGGAGCCTTGGCTGGATAACCGAAGCGCCCATGGACAGCTTTAGCCGCGTTTATCCCTTTTGTCCATGGAGGCAGGTGGCCGGCCCCAGAGCCCACAACAACGCCAGCACGGCTTGAAGCTCCGTGCGTCGTCATGCACCCAGAGTTGCCCACCAGAGAACCCTTGTCTTAGTACCCTGAACGTACTAGATTCATAGTACGCTCAGCGTACTAGTGGAGGAGAGTGCGGAACGCATACGGAAACGATCTCAGGACCTTCTCTGCAGGTGCTGCTCAGCCTGCTGGAGGGACCCCAGCACGGCTACGCGATCGCCAGCGACATCGCAGAACGGGCCGGGACCAGGCCCGGACCCGGAACGCTGTACGGGGCGATCTCGCGTCTGGAGCAACTCGGACACATCACGGCGGTGCCCGGTGCGGACAGGCGCCGCCCTTACCAGATAACCGACTCAGGTGTCTGCGCGGTGCGTGAGTCCATTGACCAGCTCGGGGCGATCGTCGCCGTCGGCAGAGAACGCTTGAAGGTGGTGCGGTCATGAATATGCTGAGGTTTCTGTTTCCGCGCTCGTGGAGTGCCCGCTACTGGGATGAGATGGCTGACCTCTGCCGGCAATCGCCGCGGCCCGTGGCGGCTGTGGTTGACATGGTGCTCCTTGCCGCACGTCTTCGAGCGCAGCAGCTGGCACGGCACGCTGGCTGGGCAGTCTCGGTCAGCTCAGCTCTCGTATTCGCTGCCGCGGTCGGTATCGCCGCGTGCGTTCCCAGGCTCGCGCATGGATGGGTGGAGCTGCCCGGCCATTGGTGGAGCGCGCCATGGCTGCTGGCAGGGGCCCTCGGTTGCGCGGGGTTTTCCGCCGTGCTATACGGCAAGCGGCCATCGGCGGGGTGATTCCGGTCTTGCCGTCTGCGTGGGTGCGGCGGAACTAATCGGGAGCGGGAATTATCGGCGCAGTCGGTGCGCGGCGGGGTTGCAGAATGGTCGCCCGCCATGGAGCATGTAGCGATGGCTGAGAGAGAACCCTTCACCCCGTTTCGCCCGGAACCACGAGAGGGTTTCCCGGAACACCCCATGCCGTCCTCGGTGCCTGGAGGGCCGCGGCTTGAGCTAAGCCGCGCTCCGATCGTCGCGGGCAAGGAAGATGAGTTCGAGGCGTGGATGGCGGCGATCAATGACCGCTATGACGAACACGAAGAGGCGCTGTCCAACGAAAGGCAGGTCTTTGAGGCGACGTTCAAGCACCAGGAGGCGGACGGTACCCTGCGGATCTATCACGTGAGCCTGATGGGCACCAACGGCGGCGGCCTCGATGAATCTCTTCAAATGAGTGCCGACCACGGAGCCTATAGTCGTCGGGTCAAGCAACCGGGTTGGGAGGAGCTGACGCCGAAGTTCATGCTGACCCCCCAGCACATCGGCGCCGTAATGACGCAGTGGGGCCGAACGGGTTCGATAGACTGACTTGCGTCGCGGGCGCACAAAAATGATACGCGCACCTAGTCTCCGTCCCGCAGAGCGTTCCGCCGGGCGGACGCAGAAACCGCCAACTCATCCTGCGAATTCACCGCCATTGTCCGCTAACAGTCACATCGCTGATGCGGGCGACTCAATCGTATTCCGGGAGCTTGTGGTCCGTTGACGAAGCGGACGCGAAGCAATGGTCGGAGGGGGCTGACGTGAGGAGCTGTGCGGGGTAAGTTTGCCCCATGACCAGCGAACAAGCCCATCTCAGCGTAGATGGCCCCCATGGTCCACGGGAAATGCGCATATCAAGCGCCAGCAGGATTCTTTGGCCGAAACTTGGCCTGACCAAGCTCGATCTTGCCCGCTACATCTCGGAGGTGGGGGAGTCCTTCCTTGCAGCCAACGGTGATCGGCCAGTGTCCCTTCAACGGTTTTCGGACAACATTGACGGCGATCAGTTCTTCTCCAAGAATCCGCCGAAGGGCGCCCCGGACTTTGTGCGGTCGGTACCTGTGGTTTATCCCAGCGGCCGGTCACATCCACAGCTGGTCATGGATGAAACTGCAGCTGCCGTGTGGGCTGTTCAGATGAACACGGTGGTGTTTCACCCGTGGCCGTCGCGCGCAGGGAACCCGGACAACCCCGACGAGTTACGGATCGACCTCGACCCGCAGCCCGGAACTGGATTCGAAGACGCCATCCCTGCAGCCGTGGAGTTGAAATCTGTCCTCGAGGAGGCTGGACTGAATGCGTTCGTGAAAACCTCCGGAAACCGCGGACTGCACGTCTTCGCGCCCATCGAACCCGCCCGCGAGTTCCTGGACGTGCGTCATGCTGTGATCGCTGCCGCCCGCGAGCTCGAGCGGCGGATGCCGGACAAAATCACAACTGCCTGGTGGAAAGAGGAGCGCGGTACCCGGATATTTGTCGATTTCAACCAGGCGAACCGTGACCGGACCATGGCCGGCGCCTACAGTCCGCGGGCCCTTGAGGACGCACAGGTTTCCTGCCCTATCACCTGGGATGAGCTGGGGAACGCGGATCCGAAGGCCTACACCATAGCCACTGTGCCGGGGCGGCTGAGATCCGTCGGCAATCCATGGGCTGATTTCCACTCAGAGCCCGGGACCATAGACGCACTGCTTGGTTGGTGGGAAGCCGACGTAGCAAGGGGTCTTGGTGAGCTCCCCTTCCCTCCGGACTTCCCCAAGATGCCGGGTGAACCCCCGCGGGTGCAGCCCAGCCGGGCACGCAACAAGGGCTAACAGGCGTCTGTTGCAATCCGGTCGGCTCAGTTCTCCGGAATCGAGACGGTTGCCTTTGCCTCGGCTCCAGTGAGGTCGCGGGAGCGGACTAGCTGGGTTCGAATGGTTTTGTGCGCCGCGGAGGTGGGCCGCGCTGGACCTTGCCTGGCTCACAACAAAGCAACCTGCCGATCGCTAGCCCGCACGTCTTCAGCCAGCAGCACCAGAGGGGTGAGCATTTCCTATTCGAACCGGGAGGGGTCGCCTGTTCCTCGGCGCACAATCTCTGCAGTGCCGTTCGAGAAGTCCACAACTGTTGTCGGTTCGGAGCCGCAGTCGCCGGAATCGATCACGGCGTCCACCTCGTAATCGAGCCTCTCCTTGATTTCCCAGCCCTGCGTCAGCGGGTCCTCCTGGTCCGGCAGCAGAAGTGTGCTGGAAAGGAGGGGTTCGCCCAGCTCGGCCAGCAGCGCCTGGACAACCCTGTTGTCAGGGATGCGCACGCCCACCGTTTTCTTCTTCGGATGCAGCAGCCGCCGCGGAACCTCTTTCGTGGCGGGCAAAATGAAGGTGTAGCTGCCGGGCGTGACCGATTTGATGCTGCGGAACACGTCGTTGCCGATGTTCACAAACTGGCCAAGCTGGGCGAAGTCCTTGCATACCAGCGTGAAATGGTGCTTGCTGTCGAGGTGTCGGATTGCGCGAATCCGATCCAGGGCGTCCTTGTTACCCAGCTGTGCCCCCAGCGCATAACAGGAGTCCGTGGGGTAGACGATCAGCCCACCGGACCGCACGAGATCCACAGCCTGGGCGATGGCGCGGGGTTGTGGATCCTGGGGGTGGACGTCGAAGTATCTGGCCATGGAACGAGCCTACGGCCCGACGCCGATTTGTGCACTCACGGCTCCGTTCCGAGGCATCTGAGCACATGCGTTTCTGAAAAAGCAGAAGATTTCTCACACTTCTGCGGGTCAGAGTCCGGGCGGCGTTACCTTCTCTGGCCATTCCAGGCCGGGTGCTGCAAGTTCGTTCGATTCTCTTGCGACCGGCGTCGTCGGCGTCGTCGCTCTTGCCCTTGTTCTTGATCTCCTTCTGGTTGGCCTCGGGCAGCCGAGAACCCCGCGAGGTATCCGGGACTGAATCCGCGAAAAGTCCTCTCCCGCCATGTCTGTGGCTGCCGACGGCGTTAACGGAGCCAGCATCCTGCTGGTCAAGGTCGCCCGGCGATACCCGGGCCAAGCGAAAGTCGGGACAAGGAGCGCATCGCCACCCGCGTGGATGAGCTGCTGGAATTGGTTTCGCTGGCCCCCTATGAAGCCGGCCCAAAGTGGGGCAACATTTGTAGTGTCCCTGCCAGGAAGGCATCCGTATCCGTCGGTGCCCCGGACTGAACAACCACAGGAGGAGACACAGTGATGACCACTAGGCTCAACCCTTACCTTGGCTTCCAGGACAACGCCAGGGAGGCGTTGAATTTCTACCAGACCGTCTTCGGCGGCGAACTTGCCCTCAACACCTTCGGCGATTTCCATGCGAGTGAGGATCCGGCTGAGGCGGACAAAATCATGCACGGGATGCTGACAACGGACAACGGCATGGTGCTGATGGGTTCTGACACGCCCAATGCCATGGAGTTCAAACCGGGCAACACCTTCACTGTCTCGCTCAGCGGCGAGGACGACAGCGAGCTCCGCGGCTATTGGGACCAGCTCTCCGGCAGCGGTTCGGTCACAGTTCCCCTTGAGGTTGCGCCCTGGGGTGACAGCTTCGGAATGTGCACCGACAAGTTCGGCATCGCGTGGATGGTCAACATTACAGGTGCACGGCCGGGATCCGCCCAGCAACAGCCCGCATGAACCTGTTGCCCCCTATACGTTGCCGAGACCGCCGACGCCCAGGCCCGGGCGCATAGCTAGCAAGGCGGCATCGGTATGTTCCAGCGCGGCTTCCAGCTGTCCTCCGGATGCCCTGCCGCAAGGATGACGGCGCCGCGGGCCTGAAAGGCTGAGGCCTGGCTGCCCGGGGAGGAGAAGTGCTCCGCGGTCTGCTCCAGTCCCGGCGTCAGTTCTCGGATGGCTGCGGCCGAGCCGTCGCCGTCTTCGCTCAGTCGCCGGCAAAGCTCCTCAGCAGCCATTGGGGTTCTCCCCGGATGACGCATCGAGGATACCGCCGTGCCCGTACCCGGAAAGGGAAGCAGCTGCGCAGCGCCGGCATTTTCCCTTGAGGTGAATGGCGCCCGGTGCAACGATGGAGGCGTGCAGCCAATTTTTGATTTCATAGGCCACTACTGGTGGCTGGTCTTTCCGTTGAGCGGCATTGTTGGTGGGTGGGGGCGGGCATGGTCGAAGTCAAATGAACGGAGGCACCAGCGCCGGATCGAACTCTACAAGCTCAAGAATCAGGCGGAACAGTCCAGCGCGGGCGAGGTTGAGGTTCTGCTTTCGGCCCACAACTCCGTTAACCGCCGCTGGCTCGACTACGAGCTGGACGTCGGCAAACTCATCGACTTTCCGGTGATGACGGATGTCCGGGAGCCCCTCACGGTGGCTTTCCTGCGCGCCAAACGCGAAGCTGATGGACTGCGCCCGGCCGCCCCGGGCGATATCACAACCAGATCCAGGCTGGTCAACTACCGGGCGGCCGTGAACGGATTCGAGATCGCCTTCGACGTCGCCGAGCGGGAAGCCAGACGGATCAAGGACAGCAACTTCTCAGTGGTGGAGCGCCGGCGGCTTGCAACGGCCCGGAAGCTGCTGCGAATAGCCGAAGATGAAGCGGCGACGCCGGCCGAGCGGCAGACTGCGTACAAGAGGGCCCGCCGGGAACTGGAAGGCCTGATTGTCCTGCCGGACGCCAGTGTTGCCGCACTGGAGGAGAAAGTTGCGCGGATGCTGGGTACCGGGTAGGCGTAGGCACGCTGAAGCTGCCGGGTAGGTTTCAGGCCGGCGTCGTCCATACCCGGTCGCGGATCTTGGGCAGGTCCTCGAGGCGCTCACGGATGTATTTGGAGTGGGCTGCGAGCTGGCTGTGGCACAGTTCCGCCAATTCGTCAGCGCCGGGAACCATGTGCGCATCCGCTTCGGCGCCTCGATGGCCGGGTGGTATCGGCTCATTCGGTTGACCGCCACCATGTCGAGCGGTGTAGTGGTGGTTCCCTGCTGGCTGAAGCCGCGGCCGGCCGTGACAGCTGGATTCAGGTTGCCCCGGACGGGCACCTCCGGCCATGTTTTGTCCTGATGCGGTTGACGCGTACGATCTATAGGGTTTCAAACCGGTCCTGTAAACACCGCAAGTCATTCCAGCCAAACACCTGGTGAACTATGCTTTGCAGGGCAGACAGTGGAAATGGAACTGCTGAACGTCGACTCTGCAGATTGGGCAACAGGTGGAAATCACCTTCATGGTGGCGCTGGTTATAGCGCTGGCACTATTTTTCGACTTCACCAACGGGTTTCATGACACCGCGAACGCGATGGCCACCCCCATTGCCACCGGCGCCATCAAGCCGAAGACGGCAGTTACGCTCGCAGCGGTCCTGAACCTGGTGGGTGCATTTTTGTCCACGGAAGTGGCAAAGACCATTTCCGGCGGAATCATCCGCGAAGGTTCTGACGGCATCCAGATCACTCCGGACATCATCTTTGCCGGTCTGATGGGCGCCATTCTGTGGAACATGCTGACCTGGCTCAAGGGTCTCCCTTCCAGCTCGTCCCACGCCCTCTTCGGAGGTCTGATCGGCGCCGCAATCGCCGGCATCGGCATCCATTCCGTGAACTTCGAAACCATGCTTCAAAAGGTCATACTGCCGGCAGTCTTTGCACCGGTGATCGCCGGGCTGGTGGCCTACCTCTGCACCCGGCTTGCGTATGCACTTACGTCCCGGCACAACCCGGAAACCGGAGACAAACTCACGCAGAAGCGCGGCGGCTTCCGCACCGGACAGATCTTCACGTCCAGCCTTGTGGCACTTGCCCACGGAACCAACGACGCACAAAAGAC
Organism: Micrococcaceae bacterium Sec5.7; assembly: GCA_039636785.1. Classification (NCBI taxonomy): domain Bacteria; kingdom Bacillati; phylum Actinomycetota; class Actinomycetes; order Micrococcales; family Micrococcaceae; species Micrococcaceae bacterium Sec5.7. Next base: position 1,617,392 of record CP144169.1, read on the forward strand.
AATGGGCATCATCACCCTGGTCCTGATCTCCGCCGGAACCCAGCGCACCGGCACCGGCCCGCAGCTCTGGGTCATCGGCGCCTGCGCCCTCGCGATTGCCGTGGGCACCTACGCCGGCGGGTGGCGCATCATCCGCACCATGGGATCAGGCCTCACTGAAGTCAAGCCTGCGCAGGGCTTCGCGGCGGAAACCAGCACCGCGTCGGCAATCCTGGCGTCGTCCCATCTGGGCTTCGCCCTGTCCACCACGCAGGTGGCCTCCGGGTCCGTCATCGGCTCCGGCCTCGGACGCAAGGGCACCTCGGTGCGCTGGGGCACAGCGGGGCGCATCGCCGTCGGCTGGCTTTTCACACTTCCTGCCGCCGGCATCATGGGCGCGCTGACCGCGCTGCTGGTCAAGACCGGAGCGGCGGGTGTGGTGATTGCCGCAGTGGCCGGAACCGGCGCCGTGGTGTTCATGTTTGTCTATTCGCGGAAATCCCAGGTCGGTCACCACAACGCAGTGGAGGTCGAGGAAGCCGGACACGCCGTCCGTTTCCGGAAAAAGAAGTCCCTTGCCGGGGGTAAATCCAACAAGTCGAAGGGGCCGCAGCGATGAAGTGGTTGGAACTGATCGCCGTGGCCGGGGCCACGCTGGTCTCCGCATTGACCGTGGTTGTCCTGTATTCCCTGGGCGTCCGGCTGACGGCGATCGCCGGGGACGCGGAACAGACCACCCCGCGCTGGATGCGGTCCCTGGCGTATGGCTGCTTCGGCCTCTGTGGGGCTGCCGTGTTGTTCGGCCTCTATCTGATCATCCCGTACTTCAGCAAGTGACTCCGGCGTAACCCGGATGGGCTTCGGCAGCCGGGTCAACGGCGCCGGCCGATGTGCGGACCGGCTATGGGAACCCCGTGTCGAAATGGCTAGGCTTGATCCATGTCCAGACTCCAGTACTTTGTGGCTTCTTCACTCGACGGGTTTATCGCCACGGCAGACGACGACCTTGCCTGGCTGCTGCAGTTTGACGGCTTTGACGGCGGCAAGAAAAGCTACGAATCCTTTATGGAGGACGTCGGCTGCATTGTAATGGGCGGTGAGACCTTCAACTGGATCATGGCCCATGAATCGGGCAGCTGGCCGTATCCCGCCACGCCCTGCTGGATTTTCACCCACCACGAGCTGGCTGCTCCGCCGGGGTCGGATATCACCTTTGTGCGCGGGGACGTCCGCGAGTTCATCCAGGACTTCAGGAATGATGCCGGAGGGAAAAACGTGTGGGTTGTGGGCGGCGGAGACCTCGCCTCCCAGTTTGCCGACGCCGGACTGCTGGACGAACTGATCGTCTCGATCATTCCGGTGGTGCTGGGGACCGGCAAGCCGCTGCTCCCGATGGAAGGCCCGACGCCGCCGCTTGAGTTGACCGCCTCGCAGACACTGGGGCGGGGGATTGTGGAGCTCCGGTACAGTTTCGGTGCGGACACAGCCCCGAGGTCCTGGGCCCCGAAGTCCTAGGCCCTGTCGACTTGGCCCATACCTTAGGCACCGATGTCGCGGATCAGGTTGGTGATGCGCGCCGTTGACAGCCGGCGGCCCCGTTCGTCAGTCATGACAATTTCGTGGGTGGTCAGCGTGCGACCCAGGTGGATCGCTGTGCACGTGCCGGTCACGGTACCGGACGCGATGGCCCGGTGATGGGTTGCTCCCACCTCGATCCCGAGAGCCTGCCGCCGCGGCCCGGCGTGCATCCCGGCCGCAAATGAGCCCAGCGTTTCAGCCAGCACCACATGGGCGCCGCCGTGCAGGATTCCTGCCACCTGGGTGTTGCCTTCAACAGGCATGGTGGCCACAACACGTTCCGGGCTCATCTCCAGGAACGTAATTCCCATCTTCACCACCAAGGCGCCAACGCCGTGCCGGCCCAGCCATTCGTGCATTTCGTCCGGAACCCCGGCAGCCGTCAGCTCATCGGTGAACGGGCCCGGCGTGAAATTGTCCATCATGGGAACTAGGCTGGCACCTGTGAGCGAAACTACCAAACCGGACCTTTCCCCTTCCCCAGCCGAGATCATGCCGGCTGAGGAAGCGCCTGCCACCGCAGGCCCAACCGTTTCCGCGACAGAAGCGCCTGTGGTACCCCTCACAGGCCAGCCACGGCTGATGGTCCTGGACGGGCACTCCATGGCATTCCGCGCCTTTTATGCGCTCCCCGCCGAAAATTTCGCCACGGCCACGGGTCAGCACACCAATGCGGTGCACGGGTTCACCTCGATGCTGATCAACCTCATCAAGGAACAGAAGCCCACGCACGTGGCAGTGGCCTTTGACGTCTCGGACGAAACCACATTCAGGAAAGCCGAATACACCGAATACAAAGGCGGCCGGAACGAGACTCCGCGCGAGTTCAGCGGGCAGATCGACTTGATTGACAAGGTGATGGGCGCGTGGGGCATCAAGACCATCAAGATGCCGGGCTACGAAGCCGATGACATCCTGGCCACGCTGGCCACAATGGCTGACAACGCCGGATTCGAGGTGCTGCTGGTCTCCGGTGACCGGGACGCTTTCCAGCTGATAACGGACAACGTTTTTGTGCTGTATCCGAAACAAGGTGTCAGCAACATCCCACGGATGGACGCTGCGGCAATCCAGGAAAAGTACTTCGTCACGCCGCCCCAGTATTCGGACCTCGCGGCGCTGGTCGGGGAAACGGCTGACAACCTGCCCGGAGTTCCCGGAGTGGGCCCCAAAACCGCCGCAAAGTGGATCAACCTCTACGGTGGTCTCGAGGGAATCCTGGAAAACCTGGACGCCATCGGCGGAAAGGTGGGGGACTCCCTCCGTGAACACGTCGGCTCTGTCAAACGGAACCGCCGGCTCAATCACCTGCTCCGTGACCTTGAATTGCCGGTCACGCTGGACGAACTGGAGGAACCCCGGCCGGACCACAACGCCGTGGAGCAACTCTTCGACACCCTTGAGTTCAAGACGCTCCGTACCCGGCTTTTTGCCCTGTACGGAAACGACGCTTCGGCCGCGGAACCAGAATCCATTGATGCGCCGGCCTTCTCGGTGCTGACGGGTCAGGCGGAACTGAAGTCATTCCTCGACGCCGGGGCCGGCAAACGCTCAGCCCTTGCGGTGGAGCTGATGCCTGGCCGCATCGGAGATGACGCGTCGGCCCTGGCGATTGTCCGGGACGACGCGGCAGCGTACGTGGACTTGACAGCTCTGGACGCCGAAGCCGACAGTACTGTGGCCGGGTGGCTCGTGGACCCGGATTCGGCCAAGGTCATGCACGGCTTCAAGGCAGCTCTGAAGGGGCTCACAGCCCGTGGACTTGGTCTGGAGGGCGTGGTGGACGACACCTCAATCTCCGGGTACCTGATTCAGCCCGACCGGCGCAGCTATGAGCTGGCCGAGCTTGCCCAGCACCACCTTAAAATCAGTGTCTCCGCTGCCGCGGCGAAGACCGGCCAGCTTGAGCTGGCCTTTGGTGAGGACGACGCCGCCGCAACCGGCGCGCTGGTCCAGCAGGCCGCCGTCGTGCATTCGCTGAGCCGGCATTTCGAATCGGAGCTGAGGGAGCGCAAGGCGGAGGAGCTGCTGACCACCCTGGAGCTTCCGGTCAGCCGCGTCCTCGCGGATCTTGAAATGGCCGGTATTTCCGTGTCCATGGAACGGATGAACGATCAGCTGGCGGATCTCGCCAAGGTGATCGAGAACGCACAGGAACAGGCGTTCGCCGCGATCGGGCATGAAGTCAACCTCGGTTCACCCAAGCAGCTGCAGACCGTTCTCTTCGAAGAACTCCAACTGCCGAAGACCAAGAAGATCAAGTCCGGCTACACGACGGATGCCGCCTCGCTGAAGAACCTGCTGGAGAAAACCGGGCATGAATTCCTGGTCCAGCTCATGGCGCACCGGGAATCGGCCAAGCTGCGTCAGATGGTGGAGACGCTCAAGAAGTCCGTTGCTGAAGACGGCCGCATCCACACCACCTACGCCCAGAATGTCGCGGCCACGGGACGCATTTCCTCCAACAACCCGAACCTGCAGAACATCCCGGTCCGCAGTGAGGAAGGCCGCCGCGTCCGTGGCATCTTTGTGGTCAGCGACGGCTACGAATGCCTGCTTTCCGCTGACTATTCGCAAATCGAAATGCGCATTATGGCGCACCTGTCCGGTGACGCAGGACTGATCAAGGCCTACAAGGAGGGCGAGGACCTGCACCGGTATGTGGGCTCGCACATATTCCATGTTGCGCCGGAAGAGGTCACCAGCGCCATGCGTTCCAAGGTCAAGGCGATGTCCTACGGCCTTGCGTACGGGCTGACATCGTTCGGACTGTCCAAGCAGCTGGAACTTTCCGTAGACGAGGCCCGCACCCTGATGAAGGACTACTTCGACAGGTTCGGAGCCGTCCGCGACTACCTCCGCGGTGTGGTGGACCAGGCCCGGATCGACGGCTTCACATCCACTATCGAGGGCCGGCGGCGCTACCTGCCGGATCTGACAAGCACAGACCGGCAGCTTAGGGAAAATGCCGAGCGCATCGCGTTGAACTCGCCCATCCAGGGCTCCGCGGCGGACATCATCAAGCGGGCCATGCTGGGTGTTTCTGCCGAGCTGGCCGCGCATGGCCTGAAGTCACGGATACTGCTGCAGGTACACGATGAGCTGGTGCTCGAAGTTGCCAACGGCGAACGCGCGGCCGTGGAGAAACTGGTGACGGAGCAGATGGGGGCGGCTGCGGATCTGACAGTGCCACTGGATGTCCAGATCGGTGTGGGCTCCAGCTGGCACGACGCCGGCCACTAGCCAGTGTATGGAAAGACCAGCCTGCGCCAGCCTGTGGTGCGGCTCTGAGGCTACCCGGCGCCGGACCGTGTTGGTGCTGGCGCCGTGGCAGAGCAGTTGGCTAGGCTCTGGAGCGTGGCTAATCTGAATGATGACTATGACATCCGGCGGTTCAACGCAGTGCCCAAAGGGGACCCTGGTTATTCCGGGACCGAAACCTGGGTGGAGGCGGTGGCCTTCGGCTTCCACGACACCAAACGGAGTCCGGAGCACGTCGAAAAGATCATCGAAATGTACCGGGCGGATCAGCGGGTACTGACCGGCGCCTACCAGACCGGGAACCTGGCTGCCCATGCGCTGCCGGCAGACGTCCCGGTGGCAACGTTCGGCACGCTTCGCAAGGATCTGAACATCGGCTTCGGCCGCCAGCTGGAGACACGGCTGGTCACTGCCGTCACCGTACGCACATCCCATCGGCGCCGCGGGCTGCTGCGCCGGATGATGACCGAAGACCTTGAGCTGGCCCGCAAGGATGGCCTGGCCATGGCGGCGCTGACGGCATCGGAAGGTTCCATTTATGGACGCTTCGGCTATGGGGTGGCCAGTTTTGAACGCACGGTCAAGGTGGATACCACCGCCCGCTTCAGTCTGGAGCATGTGCCTGTGGGCACGGTTGAGGTTGCCGACAGGAAAGTACTCCTGGACGTAGCACCTCAGGTATTCGCAAGGGTGCAGCGGCTGACCCCCGGTTCCATCGACCGCCAGGAGTACTACCGGTTTGCTGCTTCCGGTGAACTGGGCCGGGACGGCAAACACGATGACGCCGTCAAGGTGGCTCTTCACTACGGGCCCGCCGGTGATGTGGACGGCTACGTCTCGTACAAATTCCTGGGCTGGGACATTAAGCCCTACACCATGGAAATCGTGGATCTGGTGGCCTCCACCAATGAGGGTTACCTGGAGCTCTGGCAGTTCCTCGGTGCCATTGACCTGGTGGAGCGTATCAGCTGGGCCGACGCCCCCGTGGATGATCCGCTGACGTGGGCGCTGGCGGATCCCCGCTGCGTGGATTCCTCCGACGGCCGGGACATGCTTTGGCTCCGCATTCTGGATGTTGAGAAAGCGCTGGCCGCGCGGCACTACCCGGCGGATGGCCGGCTGGTTCTGGCCATTGATGACTCGCTGGGCTTTGCCGCAGGAGTGTTCGCTATGGAAGTCAGTGGCGGCGAGGCCGCCGTCGTGCCCTGTGATCCGGCCGAAGCAGAACTGACTCTGGACGCTTCTGCACTCTCATCGATTTACCTGGGGGCCGTCTGCCCCGTTACACTGGCGGCAGCAGGGCGGATACGCGAAAATCAGCAGGGCGCGGCGCTCAAGGCAAGGGGCATGTTCGCCGTTGAGCGCGCCACCCACTGCCTGACCCACTTCTAGGGTGTTCACTGCCTGAATCAAAGGGTATCCATGGGGGAAATCCAGGGGCCGGTACTGTCCGGCCGCCGTTCACTGTTGCTTGGCATAGCCGGCCTTGCGTCGGCGGCGCTGACGGCGTGTTCCGCTTCAACCGGGGCAAGCCGGCCGTCGGAGGCAACACCGCTGCCTTCAAGGACGCCGACGCCCGTGGATCTGGCCACTCCGGCTCCGTCCAGGACCGGCCCTGCGGAAACGCCCACGGCGGAACCCTCGCGCCCGGCACCGCCGTCAAAACAACAGATCGTTGCCGAATTTGCCGCCCGGCGGCCGCAGGAGTGGGGGCTGCACGTCACCGGGGTGGTCAACAAGTCCCAGGCGCGGCACGTTGCGCTGACCTTTGATGCGTGCGGAGGTCCAGGCGGCGCCGGGTGCGACGTTCAGTTGTTGGCCACGCTGCGCAAGCTCAACGTCGCAGCCACGCTCTTTGTCAATGAACGCTGGATCCAGGTCAACCGGGCATTGGCCACCGAACTGGCTCACGATCCGCTTTTTGAATTGGCGAACCATGGTTTTCTGCATCGGCCGTTGTCCGTGAACGGCAAATCCGCCTATGGCATCGCGGGCACGGCAGATGTTGGCCAGGTCTACGACGAGCTCATGGGAAACCAGGGTGTCCTGCAGGAAATCACCGGACACCAGGCGCGGTTCTTCCGGCCCGGAACGGCCTTCTACGACGAAGTTTCCGCCGCAATCACCCGCCGCGTGGGTTTGTTGCCTGTGAATTTCACGGTGAACGGCGATGCCGGGGCAACGTTCGATGCGGCCACAGTCGCCGCCGAGGTAGGCAGGGTCGTGTCCGGAGACATTGTCATTTCCCACTTCAACAAACCGGGCAGCGGTACAGCCTCCGGATATGCGCAGGTATTGCCGCGCCTCCTTGGCCAGGGAATTACGTTTGCCCGGCTGGGCAGTGTCCTGCCTGCTGGACGTCCTGCGGCGCTTTGACCGGCGTTGGCGAGTGCGACTAGAATAAACGGGCGTGTACTACGTGCACAGATCTTCAATCCACAAATCAGGATAACCCGGTGCTTTGCCGTGTTCCGCATATTGCGTTCATTCGTGTGTGCGGCGGTTGCCTGACCGACTCACTATCCACAACGGAGCCCCTACTACATGACCATCACCTCCACCGAGAAGCCCGGTACCCCCGTAGTCGCGATTAACGACATCGGTACCGCTGAGGACTTCCTCGCAGCAGTCGACGCCACCATCAAGTACTTCAACGACGGGGATCTCGTCGAAGGTACCGTCGTCAAGGTCGACCGCGACGAAGTCCTGCTCGACATCGGTTACAAGACCGAAGGTGTCATCCCCTCCCGCGAGCTTTCCATCAAGCACGACGTTGATCCCGGAGACGTTGTCTCCGTTGGCGATCTGGTCGAAGCCCTGGTGCTCACCAAGGAAGACAAAGAAGGCCGCCTGATCCTCTCCAAGAAGCGTGCTCAGTACGAGCGCGCCTGGGGCGACATCGAGAAGGTCAAGGAAGAAGACGGTGTCGTTACCGGTACCGTCATCGAGGTTGTCAAGGGTGGTCTTATCCTCGACATCGGTCTGCGCGGCTTCCTGCCCGCATCCCTCGTCGAGATGCGCCGTGTGCGCGACCTGGCTCCGTACATCGGTCAGCAGATCGAAGCCAAGATCATCGAGCTGGACAAGAACCGCAACAACGTTGTTCTTTCCCGCCGTGCATGGCTCGAGCAGACCCAGTCCGAGGTACGCTCCACGTTCCTCAACAAGCTGGAAAAGGGCCAGGTCCGTCCGGGCGTCGTTTCCTCCATCGTCAACTTCGGTGCATTCGTGGACCTGGGCGGCGTAGACGGTCTGGTTCACGTTTCCGAGCTGTCCTGGAAGCACATCGACCACCCGTCCGAGGTTGTCGAAGTTGGCCAGGAAGTCACAGTGGAGGTTCTCGAGGTCGATCTGGACCGCGAGCGCGTCTCCCTGTCGCTCAAGGCTACGCAGGAAGATCCGTGGCAGACCTTCGCCCGCACCCACGCCCTCGGGCAGGTTGTTCCGGGTAAGGTCACCAAGCTGGTTCCGTTCGGCGCATTCGTCCGCGTCGAAGACGGCATCGAAGGCCTGGTCCACATCTCCGAGCTCGCAGTCCGCCACGTTGAGCTGGCTGAGCAGGTTGTCTCCGTTGGCGACGAGCTGTTCGTCAAGGTCATCGACATCGACCTCGAGCGCCGCCGCATCTCCCTTTCCCTCAAGCAGGCTAATGAGGGCGTCGACGCCGACAGCACCGAATTCGATCCGGCGCTCTACGGCATGGCCGCTGAGTACGACGAAGAGGGCAACTACAAGTACCCGGAGGGCTTCGATCCGGAGTCCAACGAGTGGCTTGAAGGCTACGAGAACCAGCGTGCAGTCTGGGAGCAGCAGTACGCTGACGCCCAGACCCGCTGGGAAGCACACAAGAAGCAGGTTGCCCAGCACGCTGTCGATGACGCTGCGGCCGCAACGTCCGGTGAGAGCGATTCAGGCACCACCAGCTACTCCTCCGAGCCGGCTGCGGCTGAGTCCAACACCGGTGGCGGCACGCTCGCCTCGGATGAGGCTCTTGCAGCACTGCGCGAGAAGCTGACCGGCAACTAGTTGCCACCAGCCTTTGGCTGACTGAAGCGGGCCCCTGCGATTCGCAGGGGCCCGCTTTGTTGTTGACCGGCCCGACACCCTCAACCGGCACAACTGCCCCAACCGGCACGGCTGTCTGGGAACGGTTTTGAACTAGTCCGGCGGAGTGAGGGCAACGACGGCGGTGACCGAGTCGCCGTCGAACGCCAAGTTCGCGGCGCTTGCGGTGAGAATCCGCTGCGCACCAGGGTTTCCTCGGGTGGTCCTGGCCACCACGCTGTGCACTCCGGCCCGCCGCGCTGCAGCGAGGACCAGCCGCAAGGCCGCAGTGCCGACGCCCTGGCCGCGAAAGCCCCGTCCCAGCCAGATGCCCGTCTCCACTGCGATTGCGCCTTCCTCAGTGTCTCCTGCTCCCACTACATGCAGCCCGGCCCGTTTGAGGCGGATGGAACCGGCCAGCTGGTCTGCACTGAGGACAGCCCAGCTCTTCTCCTGCGCCGGACCATTAAGCCCTGCGGCAGCCCCGCGGTGATAGGCCCGGAACCAAGCGATGCGTTCAGGATTCCAGCCTGCGCCGGTCCCCAGCGGGGGAGTGACCTCGTCCGGTTCCGCGTCGTGGAGCGCCAGTCCAAGCAGCTGCTCCAGCATATTCTCGTCGACATCCGCCAGACGGACGTGCGGCTGGTGTGCGCCCGGCCCCTGTTCGGCATCAGGCAATCGGGACATCAAGCCACTCCGTTCCCTCGGGCCGAAGCCCAACGCGTCCCGACGTCATCGACGCGAGGCGCTCCGCTGCGCCGGCAATCTCACGCTGATCATCCGTCAGTGCAAGCCGGAGCATGGTGTTGTGCGCCCCGTAGCTGGTCTCCGCCATAACGAATCCGGCTGACCGGAGGTCGTTCTCCAGCCGCCCAGCGGCGGCGTGATCCACCTCGACGGCGCAGATCCGAAGTCGGCTTCGCCGCACCAGGGGCGCCAGATCCAAGGCGGCGGATACGGATTCGGAATAGGCGCGGACCAGCCCGCCCGCACCGAGCAGGATTCCGCCAAAGTAGCGTACGACGACGGCACTTAAGTCACTGAGGTCCGTCACCCCGGGCACGGTTTCGCGTCTGATGAGTGCTTCCAGCATGGGGATGCCGGCGGTGCCGGACGGCTCGCCGTCGTCATTTGAGCGCTGGACGTCCCGGTCCGGTCCCAGGACAAAGGCGGAGCAGTGGTGGCGGGCGTCGTGGAACTCACGGCGAAGACCGGCAACCAGCGAACGGGCGGATTCCTCATCCTCGGTGCGGCGCAGAACCGTGATGAACCTGGACCGTTTGATTTCGAGCTCATGGCGGGAATCGGGACCGCGCGCGAGCGTGGTGTAAGCCGTGGCTCTGCTCTCCCGGGGATCCGCCACATCAGCCACCGGTTCAGTTTAGTCTGGTGGGGTGCTGAAGATCGGATTGACGGGCGGTATCGCCTCAGGCAAGTCAGTGGTGGCTGCGCGGTTGCGTGAACTCGGCGCCTTGCTCATCGACGCGGATGCCCTGGCGCGTGACGTGGTTGAGCCGGGCACGGCAGGCCTCACAGCCATTGTGGAGGCCTTCGGACCAGGCATGCTGGACAGTGCCGGCAGGCTGGAACGCGCAGGACTGGGCGCCGTGGTATTCAACAACCCTGAGCGGCTTGCGGTGCTGAATGGCATCGTCCATCCCCTGGTCCGGGAGCGCGCCGCAGCGGTGATCGCCGCCGCTCCGGCCGGAGCCATTGTGGTCCAGGACATTCCTCTGCTGGTGGAGACCGGCCAAGGCTCCGGCTTCCATCTGGTCCTGGTCGTGGACGCGCCGGATGACATCCGCGCACAGCGCATGCTGGACCACCGGAAGATGTCGGCGGACGAGGCGCGGTCCCGGATGGCGGCGCAGGCTTCACGGGAGAACAGGCTGGCTGCAGCCGACGCGGTGCTGGAGAACACCGGTACCCTCGCAGAGCTCCACGAGTCCGTGGACCGCCTGTGGCGGCAGCGGTTTGAGCCCTTTTCCGTAAACCTCCGGGAAGGCGCCGTTGCTCCCCGGGCAGGCGGGCCTGTGCTGACGTCCGCAGATCCGGACTGGCCGCGTCAGGCGGCTCTTCTGGCTGCCCGGCTCAAGGCCGCAGCCCCGGATGCTGTTCTTGCTGTGGATCACATCGGTTCCACCTCCGTGCCGGGGCTGGACGCCAGGGATGTGATCGACCTGCAGCTGACTGTGGTGGACCTGGAGACTGCAGACCGGATCGCCCCTGAGCTGGCAGCGGCAGGCTTTCCGAAGTGGCCCGGCAACTGGGCGGACGACCCCAAACCCCCGCATCCGCACCCGGAGCTGTGGCAAAAACGGCTGCATGGGAACGCGGATCCGGGAAGGCCGGTCAACCTCCATGTCCGCGCCGCGGATTCTCCAGGCCGGCGCTTCGCCCTGTGCTTCCGCGACTGGCTGCGGGACGATCCCGCGGCGCTGGGGGAGTACCTTGCGGAGAAGCGCCGCGTGTCCGCACGGCACGCCGAAAATTCCACCACCGCCGGTTACGCCGCATCCAAGGAACGCTGGTTCACGGCGGTTGCCGGTCCCGCCATGGAAGCGTGGGCGCAGCGCACAGCGTGGGTACCGCCGTCGTACTTCCCCTGACGGCGTACATAGTCCTGCCGGTGCCGGCGGAAGCGCAATCAGGACAGTAACTGACCGTGGCCGGCGGTACATTAGATTCATGAGCCTTGCCCAGGAAATCAATCGTGTCGTGGCCCCCTTTGAGGTCATCAGCGAGTTCCAGCCCGCCGGTGACCAGCCAACGGCCATAGCCGAGCTTACGGAGCGCATCAACAACGGCGAAAAGGACGTGGTGCTGCTCGGCGCCACCGGCACAGGCAAGAGTGCCACTACTGCCTGGCTGATCGAACAGGTCCAGCGGCCCACCCTGGTGATGGTCCAGAACAAAACACTGGCCGCCCAGCTCGCCAACGAATTCCGTGAGTTGCTGCCCAACAACGCCGTGGAATACTTCGTCTCCTACTATGACTACTACCAGCCGGAAGCCTACGTCCCGCAGACGGATACCTTCATTGAGAAGGACTCTTCCGTCAACGAGGAAGTTGAACGCCTCCGGCATTCTGCCACCAATGCCCTGCTGACCCGCCGTGACGTGATTGTTGTCGCTTCGGTTTCCTGCATCTACGGCCTGGGTACGCCGGAGGAATACATTGCAGGGATGGTGACGCTCCGCCGCGGTGCCCAGATGAACCGGGACGATCTCCTCCGGAGGTTCGTCGCCATGCAATACACGCGCAATGACATGGACTTCCACCGCGGCACCTTCCGCGTCCGCGGGGACACCGTGGAAATCATCCCCATGTATGAGGAACTGGCCCTGCGCATTGAGTTCTTCGGGGACGAGATCGAGAACATCTCCACGCTTCACCCGGTGACAGGTGACGTGCTGCGGGATGAAACGGAAATGTACGTCTTCCCTGCTTCGCACTATGTGGCCGGTCCCCAGCGGATGGGGCGCGCCATCAAGGCAATCGAAGACGAACTCGCGGAGCGCCTCAGCGTCCTCGAGGGCCAGAACAAACTCGTGGAAGCCCAGCGCCTGCGGATGCGCACCACCTATGACCTCGAAATGATGCAGCAGATGGGCTTCTGCAACGGCATCGAGAACTATTCACGCCACATCGACGGCCGGGCGGGCGGTACGGCGCCGCACTGCCTCATCGACTATTTCCCGGACGACTTCCTCTTGGTCATTGACGAATCACATGTCACCGTGCCGCAGATCGGTGCCATGTATGAAGGCGACATGTCCCGAAAGCGCACCCTGGTCGACCACGGCTTCCGCCTGCCGTCCGCTATGGATAACAGGCCGCTCAAATGGGACGAGTTCCTGGAGCGCGTGGGCCAGACCGTCTATCTGTCGGCCACCCCGGGCAAGTACGAACTCGGTAAGGCGGACGGCTTCGTCCAGCAGATCATCAGGCCCACCGGCCTGATCGATCCGGAAGTGGTGGTGAAACCCACCAAGGGCCAGATCGATGACCTTCTCGGTGAGATCCGCAACCGTGTGGAAAAGAACGAGCGCGTCCTGGTCACCACACTGACCAAACGCATGGCGGAGGACCTCACGGACTATCTGTTGGGGCACGGCATCAAGGTGGAGTACCTGCACTCGGACGTCGATACCCTCCGGCGCATCGAGCTGCTCCGTGAACTCCGGATGGGGAGTTTCGACGTTCTCGTGGGCATTAACCTGCTCCGGGAGGGCCTCGACCTTCCCGAGGTTTCCCTTGTCAGCATCCTCGATGCCGACAAGGAAGGCTTCCTGCGGTCGGCCACGTCCCTGATCCAGACCATTGGCCGTGCCGCGAGAAACGTATCGGGCGAAGTCCATATGTATGCCGACCGCATCACGGACTCCATGGCCAAGGCGATCGATGAAACGAACCGCCGCCGGGAAATCCAGGTTGCCTACAACACCGAGAACGGTGTGGATCCCATGCCGCTGCGGAAAAAGATTGCGGACATCACTGACCAGCTGGCAAGGGAAGACGCCGACACCCAGGAGCTGCTGAACAACAACCGACTGGCCAAGGGCGCCAAACGGGGGAAGGCTGCAGCCAAGGGCGCAACCATGGTCCGGGCGGACGGACTGGCTGCCGCACCGGCGGAAGATCTCGTGGGGCTCATCCAACAGCTGACGGAGCAGATGCACGGCGCCGCGGCGGAGCTGCAATTCGAAGTGGCAGCCAGGATCCGTGACGAAGTGGGTGAACTGAAAAAGGAACTGCGCCAGATGCAGGCCGCCGGCCACGCATAGGCGGCACCGGACTTCACATGGACGTTCCCTCCGCAGTCTAGGGTAAAGTTGATCTCACGTAGGGGAGTATCCCGAGCGCTACGATCGTCAACACGCAAGGCACAGTTGCCTTGCCGGGCGTAGCGGGCAGCCATTTAGCACCAAGTGCGCCAGGCCTGCCGGAGAGACTTACACCGCATCTCTGTACCCTGCGAAAGGTATTTCTGTGCCCACACTTCCCGTCTGGTTCGAGGTCGGCTCCTTCGTCGTCCTCGGCATCATTCTCGCGTTTGACCTCCTTATGGTCCTTCGGCGACCCCACGAGCCCTCCATGAAGGAAGCCGGGCTGTGGGTGGCCTTCTACGTCGCTCTGGCCCTTGGTTTTGCCGGCGCCATGTTCTTCTTCGCCGGCCATGAGTACGGCGGACAGTTCATCGCAGGCTGGGTGACTGAATACAGCCTCAGCATCGACAACCTGTTTGTCTTCATCATCATCATGGCGCGCTTCTCCGTGCCGCGTAAATATCAGCAGGAAGTGCTGATGGTGGGCATCATCATCGCGCTTATCCTGCGCGGGATCTTCATCCTGCTGGGCGCCATCGTCATCGAACAGTTCAGCTGGGTCTTCTACATCTTCGGCGCCTTCCTGCTCTGGACAGCCTGGAAGCAGGCCCAGGACGACGGCGAAGACGAAGAGGACAGGGAAAATCCTTTGATCGCCAAGCTCCGCAAGGTGTTCCCCATGTCGGAGAAGTTCGACGGCGGTAAGCTCCGCACCGTGGTCAACGGCAAGAAGGTCTTCACCCCGATGCTGATCGTCTTTGTGACCATCGGCATGACGGACCTGCTGTTCGCGGTGGATTCCATTCCCGCGATCTTCGGCCTGACCCAGAGCGCGTTCATCGTCTTTACGGCGAACATCTTTGCGCTGATGGGCCTGCGCCAGCTGTACTTCCTGCTGGGCGGCCTGATGAACCGGTTGATCTACCTGAAGCACGCACTGTCCGTGATCCTGGCCTTCATCGGCGTCAAGCTGGTCCTGCACGCCATGCACGTGAATGAGCTTCCGTTCATTAACGGCGGCCAGCACATCGAATGGGCTCCGGAAATCCCCACCTATGTTTCGCTTGCTGTCATCGTCGGCACCATCATCATCGCCGTCGTCGCCAGCCTGCTGAGTTCCGGGGTACAAAAGGCCAAGCTGGACTCCCGGCTTGAGGAAGACTCGAAGAAAAGCCTGAGCGACGCCGACTAGTGCGGCCCGGGTCCAGTCCCCTGGACCCGGGGCGCCCTCCGCCCGATGCTCGTACGGTGACTATTCTTACCGTTACGGCGCTGGACCCGCATAAGATCCAGCGCCGTACCGTTTTGCTGCTGAGTTCCGCGCAGTTGCTCAGCGGTGTGGGGAGCGGTGCCAGCTTGTCTGTGGGTTCCCTCCTGGCAGTTCAGCTCTCCGGTTCGAATGCGTGGGCTGGTTCGGTCACCACCACTATGACAATGGCCGCCGCACTGGCCGCGCTGCCGTTGGCGGAACTGGCTGAACGGCGGGGCCGCCGGACAGGCCTGATGGCCGGCCTGCTGGCTGCCATGCTGGGCGCCGTCCTGGTGATCGCGGCAACGGTGAGTGGCCTGTTTCCGGTGCTGCTCGCAGGGGCAGCGCTGCTGGGACTGGGCACTGCGGCCAATCTCCAGGCGCGGTTCGCCGCCGTGGACCTGGCGGATGCAAAACACCGCGGACGTTCACTGGCCATCGTGGTGTGGGCCGTAACAGCCGGGGCTGTTGCCGGCCCCAACCTGATCAGGCCGGGTGCAGCCGTGGGGGAAGCTCTTGGTCTGCCCGCCATCGCCGGACCATTCGTCTTCTCAACGGCCGGACTGGCGCTTGCGGCCCTGCTGCTGTTTGTCGGTCTCAGGCCGGATCCGCTCCTCCTGGCACTGCGGCTGAGGGAAGAGGCCGCCACCGCTGGCACAGCGGTGGAATCGGCACGGCCGGCGACTTCGGGTCCGGCACCGGTTGGCCCGGCTCCGCGCCGCCGTCGTTCCCTCCGAAGGGGGCTGGCTGCTGTCAGGGCGTCGCCACGGGCCGGACTTGCCCTTCTGTCCGTTGTGGCGGCCCACGGCTGCATGGCAGCGGTGATGTCCATGACTCCACTGCATCTGCAATTGCTCACGGAAGGACCGCTGGCCGTCCATGCGGACGGGCACACGCATGCCGCGAGCACGGATGTGTTCATCCTGATCGGTTTCACCATTTCGCTGCACATCGCCGGGATGTATGCACTGTCACCGGTCATGGGTTGGCTCACGGACCGCATTGGCAGAATCCGCACCATCCTGATGGGGCACGGACTGCTGTTGATCGCGGCCCGCTGCGCCGGATTCGGTTCAGCCGAACCAGTGCTGGTCACCATGGGTCTGGTGCTGCTGGGCCTGGGCTGGTCCGCGGCCACCATCGCCGGCTCCACCTTGCTGGCCGAAAGCGTGGCCGACGACCACCGGGTGCTCGTTCAGGGCGTCTCGGACACCACCATGAGCGCCGCCGGCGCCGTCGGGGCAGGATTCTCCGGGCTGGTGATGAGCTGGATCGGATACCAGGGCCTGAACATGGCTGCGGCCGTGATCGCCGCCGGAGTGATCGCCACCGTTGTGGCCGTCACATTCCGGCACCGGGTGCCCGTCACACGCTGAAAGGTCAGTTCCGGACTGACCGGGTCATGCCCAACAGCCGGGCGAAGATCGCCTCTCCATCATCCGCAATCCCGTCGTGGTGGAAATCTCCGGTCTCCCAGACCTGGAGTCCACGGACCGCCGACGCCGTTTCCAGGGAGAGTTCCCGCTCAACGTAGATGTCATCGCTGTACACCGCCGCAGCCGCCGGGACGGTGTTGGCAGCCAGCCGGTCTGGAAGGTACAGCGGTTTCCAGTCGTCCTTCGCCGCCAACAGCCCGGCCACTTCCTGCAACGGGCGCAGCGCAGCGTCCTGCTCGAAGTACCACGGGTACACCATCTCCCCGGTGAGGAGAATTTCCGCGGCGTCCGGCGCGAACTCCGGAAAGTCCTGCAGCACGCGCCAGGCGGCCCAGTCCGTCGATTTCCCCTGGCCGTAAATGGATTCATGCATCAACGCATACAGCGGATTGGCGGCGCGTGAGACAAGTCCGCGGAGCTGTTCCAGAAACGGGTCACTGAGCCGGACGCCGTCGGGAGTTTCAGTAAACGCATCCTCCAACAGATGGTGCAGTCCATCCACTCGGGTATTTCCGCCCAGGAATGCACCCACCATCTGGAACCGTTCCACCGTGAGCCGCTCGCCGCCAGGCAGGAATTCCGGAGTCTGTGTCAGGTGGAGCACGATACGGTTTACAGTGTGCCGGTCTTCGGGATACCAACGGAAGTATTCGGCATTCCGTTCCGCCACGCGACGGAAGGTAGCCCGGTACACCCGGTCAGCTGATCCTGTAAGCGGGGCCAGGCCACCCGTGATGAGGACTTCCCGCAGCCCCTCCGGCGCGAACGACAGATAGCTGAGGGCACAGAAACCGCCGAAACTTTGGCCGTAGATGGTCCATGGTCCGGAGCCAAGGGCATGCCGGATCAGTTCGGCATCTGCCACGATCGAATCTGCCCGGAAATGTGTCACGTATTCTGCCTGTTCCCGGGCAGAACCACGCAGCGGCAGGGTGTTTCGGTCGATGGGGGATGACAGACCGGTTCCGCGCTGGTCCAGCATCAGTATCCGGAAGTCCTTGGCGGCGGCCTTGCTCCAGCCGCCCAGCGAGGCCAGCCGGTTGCCTCGCCCTCCGGGCCCGCCCTGCAGATAGACGAGCCAGGGGAGCTGCGCCGCTTCAGCCTCGGTGTGGTCGGTGGAAACGTACTCGCGGGCAAAAACGGTGATGGTTTCCGTGCTGCGGCCGGACGCGAAGTGGTCCAGCGGAACCGAGAAATAGTGCTCCGCCGTGCGCATGCCGCGGAATTCATGGCGCGCCCTGACCGAATGCGCAGCTGAGGTCGCGGTTTTGGCCGATTCAGCCACGGACGCCTGCTTCCTTCCTGCTGCCGAAGGTCTCCAGCGCCGTTCCCGTCAGCCGGAACGTGGACCATTCCTCCATCGCGAAGGCGCCGAGCCTTTTGTAGAAGTCAATGGACGGTTCGTTCCAGTTCAGAACGCTCCATTCAACGCGCGCATAACCGCGTTCGACGGCGGTGGCCGCCAGATGCTGCAGCAGCGCCTTGCCATGGCCCTCGCCGCGCGAATCAGGTGTGACGTACAAGTCTTCGAGGTAGATTCCGTGGACGCCTTCCCACGTGGAGTAGTTGAGGAACCAGAGGGCAAACCCCTGTACTTCTCCGGCCGCATTTTCTGCGATATGGGCGAACACCTGCGGGTTCGGGCCGAACAAAGCTCCGGTCAGCATATCCGGGGTGTTCCGGACGGCGTCCGGTTCCTTTTCGTAGATGGCGAGTTCATGGATCATCTGCAGGATTGCGGGGACATCTTCAACGGTTGCGGGCCGGATTACACTCATGCATCCGAGCTTACTAGGGGCAATCAGAGCCTGTTGACGTCCGTCACCCGGACCACCGCGGTACCGCTTTCGTCGGAGGCTGCCAGATCCACTTCGGCCGAGATTCCCCAGTCGTGGTTCGTTGCAGGGTCATCGAAGATCTGCCGGACCTTCCACAGGCCGGGTTCCTCGGTGATCATCAGCAGACCCGGACCCCTCGCGTCAGGCCCGGTGCCGATGTCGTTGTGTTCGTCAAAGTAGTCGTCCAAAACGTCTTCCCAGCGTGCGGCATCCCACCCCGCACCGCCGTCGAGCTCGCCCAGCGCGGTGGCGCTCTCATCCGCAAACAGTTCCACGCGCCGGAACATTTCATTCCTCACCATGACGCGGAATGCACGGATGTTGGACGTGAGCGACGGCGGCGGTGGTGGCGGCGCATCATGCGGCGTCAGCACAGCACCGGAGGTCAGCTCCTCCCATTCGTCGAGCAGGCTGGAATCCACTTGGCGGACCAGCTCACCCAGCCAGGCAATGAGGTCCTCAAGGTCTTCCCGGAGGACATCCTGGGGGACCGTCTGCCGCAGGGCTTTGAAGCCATCGGCGAGGTAGCGAAGCACAATGCCTTCCGAGCGCGCCAGACCGTAAAACTGGACGAACTCGCCGAAGTTCATGGCGCGTTCGTACATGTCCCGCACCACGGACTTGGGGGCGAGCTCGAAGTCGCCCACCCAGGGCGCCGCCTTGCGGTAGACCTCGAAAGCTTCGCCCAGGATTTCCGCCAGTGGCTGCGGGTATGTGACTTCCTCGAGCATGGCCATTCGCTGGTCGTATTCTATGCCGTCGGCCTTCATGGCGGCGATCGCCTCGCCACGTGCCTTCTTCTGCTGGGCTGAGAGGATCTGCCGGGGCTTTTCGAGGGTGGCTTCAATGACGGAAACCACATCCAGGGCATACGATGCCGACTCCGGGTCCAGCAGTTCCAGCGCCGCCAGCGCGAACGGTGAGAGTGGCTGGTTGAGTGCAAAGTTGGCCTGCAGATGGACGGTCAACCTGACGGTCCGTCCGTCCGTCCCCTGTTGCTTCCCCGGGATGCGTTCCACCACTTCGGCAGCAAGCAGTTCCCGGTAGATGCCCAGTGCCTTTTTCATCAGCTGGAGCTGGGAAGACCGGGGCTCATGGTTTTCAGTCAGCAGGCGCCGGGCGGCCTTGAAGGGATCACCGGGGCGTTCCATCAGGTTCATCAGCATTGAGTGGGTCACGGTGAAGCTTGAGGTGAGCGGGTCCGGGACGGACCCAACCAGGCGCGTGTAGGTGGGCTCGCCCCAGGACACGAAGCCTTCAGGCGGTTTCTTTTTGACCACCTGGCGGAGCTTTTTCTGGTCGTCGCCGAACTTGGCAGTGGCCTTCGCCATGGCTTTGACGTTTTCCACCACATGCTCGGGGGCCTGTACCACCACAGTGCCGGCGGTGTCGTAGCCTGCGCGGCCGGCCCGGCCCGCGATCTGATGGAATTCACGGGAATTCAGCAGCCGTGTCCGGACGCCGTCGTACTTGCTGAGCGCCGTGAGCAGCACCGTGCGGATGGGAACGTTGATGCCTACGCCCAGGGTGTCGGTGCCGCAGATGACCTTCAGCAGACCGGCCTGGGCCAGCTGCTCCACCAGGCGACGGTACTTCGGCAGCATCCCGGCGTGGTGGACGCCGATACCGTGGCGCACCAGCCGGTTCAGGGTCTTGCCGAAGCCGGCGGCAAACCGGAACCCGGCAATCAGCTCCGCAATCCGGTCCTTCTCTTCGCGCGTGCAGACGTTGATGCTCATCAGGGTCTGGGCCCGGTCAATGGCTTCGATCTGGCTGAAGTGCACCACATACACCGGGACCTGCTTGGTGGACAGCAGCTCTTCGAGCGTTTCGTGGACCGGGGTCTGGTGGTAGTAGTAGTGCAGCGGAATGGGACGCTCAGCGGAACTGACAGTCGTCGTCGGACGCCCGGTGAGTTCAGTAATGCCGGCCTCGAAGCGGCTGACATCGCCAAGGGTGGCGGACATCAGCAGAAACTGCGCCTGGGGGAGTTCCAGCAGCGGGACCTGCCACGCCCAGCCGCGCTGGGGATCGGAATAGAAGTGGAATTCGTCCATGATGACGGAGCCCAACACTGCCGCGGTGCCTTCACGGAGAGCGATGTTTGCGAGGATTTCCGCGGTGCAGCAGATGATGGGCGCATCCTGGTTGACGCCGGAATCGCCGGTGATCATGCCAACGTTCTCTGCCCCGAAGATCTCGCACAGGGCAAAGAACTTCTCCGAGACCAGGGCTTTGATGGGGGCCGTGTAATAACTGCGTTCGCCTCGCGCCATGGACTGGAAGTGCGCCGCGATGGCCACGAGAGACTTGCCGGATCCGGTGGGCGTCGCCAGGATGACATTGGCTCCGGAGGCCAGCTCCATGATGGCCTCGTCCTGCGCCGCATAGAGTTCAAGGCCGCGGCTTTCCGTCCACTCGACAAACCGGGTGTACAGCCCGTCCGGGTCGGCGCCTGCACCCGTGGGGTTTCGTTCGGCCGGGGCAGGAAGCTGTTCAACGAGTTTCATTGATTTCCAGCTTAGTGCCAGGCACCGACACCACGGCGCCGGGGGAGGCTGCCGCCTTGGTGTGCGGGCGGGGCAGGGCTAGGCTCACGGTGTCGGTGCCAGCACGAACCCCCGGAGGCAGACTTGAAATGGGATCCAGCAAAATATGTCCAGTTCGGTGATTACCGGGACAGACCCTACTTCGACCTGACGGGCCGCGTCCATGCCTCGGCTCCCCGCCACGTGGTGGATCTGGGCTGCGGGCCGGGCAACCTGACTGCAACACTTGCAGAGCGCTGGCCGGACGCCGAGGTACTGGGCCTGGATTCCTCAGCCGAGATGCTGGCGAGATCCGCCCCTTATGAGGAAGCCGCGCCTGGCCTGAGCTTCGGACTTGCCGATATCGCGGAGTGGACGCCCGCAGCCGAGACAGACGTTGTGGTTACCAACGCCGCATTGCAATGGGTGCCCGGCCACCTGGAATTACTGGCCGGCTGGGCGGCAGCGCTGACGCCCGGAGCCTGGTTCGCCCTTCAGGTGCCGGGAAACTTCAGCTCTCCTTCGCACGTGCTGATGCGGGAGCTGGCGGAGTCAGCCGAATGGTCTGCAAAGCTCGACGGCGTATTGCGGCATGACGGTGCGGTAGCCGAGCCGGCCAGTTATCTGCAGACCATGCTCGACGCCGGATGTTCGGCTGAGGCCTGGGAGACCACATACCAGCAGGTACTTCCGGGGAAGAATCCGGTACTGGAATGGGTCCGGGGTACCGGGCTGCGGCCTGTCCTGGCTGCGCTGCCACCAGAAGATGCGGAGGCGTTCGAATCCGAATACTCTGCCCTTCTGGACGAGGCCTATCCGTCCATGGAGCACGGCACAGTCTTCCCGTTCCGCAGAATTTTCGCCGTGGCCCGCAAGCGCCACTGACGCTTTGATCCGGCGGATTCGGCCGGATCACGTTGTTTTCACAGCGTGTGAGAACAATGCGCAGTGTGATGTGGCTTACAATGGCGGGGCAGCTAATGGCGGCTGGCGTCTTGCTGATTCTGGATCCGACTCCCGATCTACGCATGGAGGTACGGTGCTTGTCCGAATGATGGCGCGGCTGCTTGCGGGCCACAAGGTTGCTGTCACGGCCATTCTGCTCCTGCAGCTTGTCCAGACCGCAGGGAATCTGCTCCTGCCCACGATCAATGCCAGCATCATCGACGATGGAATCGTCAAAGGTGATACCGGACTGATTCTCCGGCTGGGCGGCTGGATGTCGGGCATCGCCGCCATGCAGGTACTCGCTGCTTTGGGGGCGGGATACCTCGGTGCATCCGTGGCAATGAAGCTGGGGCGGCAGCTGCGCCGGGAGCTTTTTGCCCAAATCCAGAACCTGTCCTCCCAGGAAGTCGCGGCCTTCGGCACACCGAGCCTCATAACGCGCGCCACCATCGACGTCCAACAGATCCAGTCGCTCGCGGTGCTTGTCTTCACCATGCTGGTGGCCGCGCCAGTCATGGGAATCGGAGGCATTGCGCTGGCTCTGCACAAGGATGTGGCGCTATCCGGAATCGTGATTGCCATTGTGCCGGTGCTGCTGCTGATCATGTACTTGATTGTGCGCCGGCTGGTGCCCCTCTACCGGCGCGGCCAGGAACTGGTTGACCGCATCGGTGGAGTGCTGCGGGAACAGATCATCGGCGCCAACGTCATCCGTGCCTTTGTCCGTCAGCGTCACGAAACAAGCAGGTTCGCCGAAGCGAACCGCCAACTCACGGGCAACAACCTGCAATCCGCGCTGATGGTGGCAGGAATGCTGCCCCTGATCATGATTGTGGTGAACCTTTCCTCCGTGGGCGTGGTCTGGTTCGGCGGGCACCGGATCGAGGACGGCCAGATGCAGCTCGGTTCGCTGACCGCCTTCATCGCCTACATTCTGCAGATCCTGATGGCCATCATGATGGCCATGTACGTGTTTATGACAGCCCCACGAGCCGCAGTCTGCGCAGAGCGTATCCAGGCAGTGCTTGACACCGCACCTGCCATCTCAGACGCGGCGGACGCCGCCGACCCCCTGGCCATGGCAGCAGGGGGTGCCCTAAAGGGGGCAGTGGAGTTCCGCAATGTCGGTTTCTCCTACCCGGGCGCTGAAGCCGCTGTGCTCGGAAACGTCACCTTTACAGCACGCCCTGGAACCACCACCGCCATCATCGGATCAACGGGCAGCGGCAAGTCCACACTGCTCAACCTGCTGCCGCGCTTTCTCGATGCAACGGCCGGGGAAATCAGAATCGCAGGACACAATATCCGCTCGCTCCGGCTGGACCACCTCAGGGGCTGTCTCTCCATGGTGCCGCAACAGGCATACCTCTTCGCGGGAACCGTGGCGGAAAATCTGCGGGTTGCGGCGCCGTCCGCGCCGGATCTGGAGCTGTGGCTGGCCCTCCGCACAGCGCAGGCTGAGGACTTTGTCCGGAAGCTGCCCGGCGGGCTGCAGTCCGCCGTGGCCCAGGGCGGCACGGGGCTGTCAGGCGGTGAGCGGCAGCGGCTCTGCATTGCCAGGGCCTTGCTGCGGAAAGCCCCCGTTTATCTTTTTGATGACAGCTTTTCAGCCCTTGACTACGCTACCGAAGCCCGGCTGCGTGATGCCATGGCGCCCACATTGGATGGGGCCGTGACGATAATCGTCGCCGAGCGGGTCTCCACAATCGTCGACGCCAGTCTCATACTCGTGCTTGACGATGGACGTCTCGTGGCGCAGGGCACCCACGCTGAGCTTCTGGAATCCTCCCGGACGTACCGTGAGATAGCTGCCTCCCAGCTTGCACTGGAGGACTCCCCGTGACGGAATCCGCCGCTGCGGGGCAGAACCCGGCGCGGTTCCGGCAAGCGGCGATGAGGCTGCTTGGCCTGTTGGGGCCCGTCAAATGGCGGATGCTGACGGTGGTTGCCGCCACCTGCGGATTCGTGGCGCTTAACGTGGCCGCCCCCAAGCTCCTCGGTGACGCCACCGACGTTGTGGTTGACGGTTTTTATGGCGGAACTCTTAACCAAGGGAAACTTGCGGCGCTGTTGGTGACGGTAGCGCTGATGTATGTTGGCGCGTCGCTGTTCAGCTGGATCCAGGGCGCGCTCACAGCCGGCGCCGTCCAGCGGCTCATCTATGGCCTGCGGGCGTCAGTGCAGGAGAAACTGCACAGATTGCCGTCAACCCACTTCCAGGAGCAAACACGCGGTGACGTCCTGAGCCGGGCCACCAATGACATTGACAACATCTCGCAGACCTTCAACCAGCTGCTCACACAGCTGATTATGTCCGTCCTGATGCTTTGCGGTGCACTGGCCATGATGCTGTGGATCTCGCCGCTGCTTGCCGCCATAGCACTGGCATCCGTACCGCTTTCCACGCTCATCACGGTGCTGGTTGCCAGGAAGTCCCAGTTCCACTTCGCCGATCAGTGGACGGCAACGGGGGAGCTGAACGCCCACATCGAGGAATACGTCACGGGCCATGAGGTCATCAAGGCGTTCAGCCGTCAGGAGGCTGCAGCGGCAGTCTTCGGGGGCAGCAACGACCGTCTTGCCCTCACCGCGGCGCGCGCACAGTATGCTTCCGGCATTGTGCAGCCTCTCATGGTGGCTGTTTCAAATCTCAACTACATTGCCGTCGCCGTGGTGGGGGCACTGCAGGTGGCCGCGGGCGCCATGACCATCGGCGGAATCCAGGCATTCATCCAGTTCAGCCGGCTGTTCACCCAGCCCATGGGCCAGATCGGCGGCATGCTGACCCTTATGCAATCCTGCGCGGCCTCGGCTGAGCGGGTTTTTTCGCTGCTGGATGCTGACGAGATTCCGGCGGAGCCGGACGTTGTGGGGGCCACCGCTGAACCAGGCGGCCGGATCGTATTTGACCACGTAACGTTCGGTTATGACCCGGTTTCACCCGCAGTCAGGGATCTCTCCTTCGCGGTGGAGCCCGGCCAGACCGTCGCAATCGTTGGCCACACCGGGGCCGGTAAAACCACCGTTGTTAATCTGCTGATGCGTTTTTACGAGCTCGACTCGGGCCGGATCACGATGGATGGGATCGATATCTCAGCCATGCCCCGGGATGTCCTTCGCAGCGGGTTCGGCATGGTGCTTCAGGACGCGTGGCTGTTCACGGGGACCATCCGGGAGAACATTGAATACGGCCGTCCCGGGGCCAGCGACGCTGACGTGATCGCGGCGGCCAAGGCCAGCCACGTGGATCATTTTGTCAGGTCGCTGCCCGCGGGTTACGCCACCATGCTGGGCAATGGGGGCGGCTCGCTGAGCCAGGGCCAGCGCCAGCTCATCACCATTGCCAGGGCACAGCTGGCAGGCCGGAGTGTCCTGATCCTGGACGAGGCCACGAGCTCCGTGGACACCAGGACTGAGGTCCTGATCAGGGAAGCGATGCAACGGCTGCGGAGTGGCCGGACCAGCTTTGTTATTGCCCACCGTTTGTCCACCGTCCGGGACGCTGATCTAATCTTGGTCATGGACCACGGACGCATCGTTGAACACGGAACCCACCCTGACCTGCTGGCGGCGAAGGGATTCTACACAAACCTCTACACCGCCCAGTTTGCCGGACGCAGCCGGAAGCGCGGGAATATGGGGGCCGGCCTGTGAGCGCGGGCGTTTCCTTTCCCGGGAACTGGAAACCCAACGAAAGCAGCTCGGTGCCGCTTTTTGATCAGTTGCGGCTGCACGTGATCGAGCAGGCGGACCGGGGCACGCTATCTGCCGGCACCAGGCTGCCCGCGGTCAGAAGCCTGGCCGGGCTCCTCGGCGTGGCACCCCACACGGTGGCGCGTGCCTACAAGGAACTTGAGGCGGCAGGGGTAGTGGCCACACGGGGGCGGAACGGGACGGTGGTCTGCGCCCGGGATGAGCGTTGGGGCGCGGTGACAGCCGCCGCCGCAGATTTCGCAGGGGCCGCCAAGGCACAAGGGGTTTCGTTCGCCGAGGCCGTGCAGCTGTTCGCCGCGGCCTACGACGCCGAATAGCCGGCCGCATGGATATTCGAAGAAGTTTTCGATTAGCATTAGTCCGTGCCCAAAGCCGTAGTTGAAGAAACAGCCGTTGAAAACAAGTCCGCCGTCGCGCCTGTAGACGGACCCAAGCCGGCGCGCCCGGACCTGTCCCGCCTCATAGTGAAGGGGGCACGTGAACACAACCTGCGCAACGTTGATCTCGATCTTCCCCGCGATGCCATGATCGTTTTCACGGGACTGTCCGGGTCCGGGAAATCCTCCTTGGCGTTCGACACCATCTTTGCCGAGGGTCAGCGCCGCTATGTTGAGTCGCTGTCGGCCTACGCGCGCCAGTTCCTCGGGCAGGTGGACAAGCCCGACGTCGATTTCATCGAAGGTCTCTCGCCTGCGGTGTCCATTGACCAAAAGTCCACGAGCAAGAACCCCCGCTCCACCGTGGGAACCATTACCGAGATCTACGACTACATGCGCCTGCTCTGGGCCAGGGTGGGGCGGCCGCACTGTCCTGTCTGTGCCGAGCCCGTTACAAAGCAGACGCCCCAGCAGATTGTGGACCAGCTGCTGGAACTGGACGACGGAACACGCTTCCAGGTGCTCGCGCCCGTGGTCCGCGGACGTAAGGGGGAGTTCGTGGAACTCTTCAAGGAGCTGACCGCCAAGGGCTACTCACGCGCCCGGGTGGACGGCGAGCTGATCCAGCTCAACGAACCTCCCAAGCTGGGCAAGCAGTTCAAGCACAGCATTGAAGTGGTGGTGGACAGGCTGGTGGTCAAGGAGGGCATCAGCCAGCGGCTGACCGATTCCGTGGAGACGGCACTCGGCCTGGCCGAAGGCAGGGTCCTGGCAGAGTTCGTGGATCTTGACGCCGACGCCCGTGGCCGTCTGAGGGCGTTCTCGGAAAACCTTGCATGCCCCAATGAACACCCGCTGGCCATCGACGAAATCGAGCCGCGGTCATTCTCGTTCAACAATCCGTTCGGCGCCTGCCCGGCATGCAGTGGCATTGGCACAAAACTGGAAGTGGACGAGGAGCTCATCGTCCCCAATCCGGAGCTCTCTCTGGGCCAGGGCGCCATCGCGCCGTGGTCTCTTGGCACCGCCACCACGGAATACTGGAACCGGCTGCTGGCGGGGTTGGCCAAAGAGCTGGAATTCTCCATGGACACGCCCTGGGAGAAGCTTTCCGCCGACGTCCGTCAGACCGTGTTGCATGGCAAGGACCATAACGTTGTGGTCCAGTACCGGAACCGTTTCGGCCGGGAGCGCAAGTACAGCACCGGCTTCGAGGGCGCCATCCAGTACGTCCACCGCAAGCATGGTGAAACGGACTCCGACTGGGCCAGGAACCGCTACGAGGAATACATGCGGGAGATCCCGTGCCCGGTCTGTAACGGCGCCCGGCTGAATCCGGCCTCGCTGTCCGTTCTGATCAACGAGAAATCCATTGCCGATGTGGCCGCCATGCCCATGCGCCAGTGTGCGGAATTCCTGAACAACCTGGTGCTCACGGGACGCGAAGCGCAGATTGCCCATCAGGTGCTCAAGGAGATCCAGGCACGGCTGACTTTCCTGCTGGATGTCGGACTGGAATACCTGAACCTTGAACGGCCGTCGGGCACACTTTCAGGCGGAGAGGCCCAGCGGATCAGGCTCGCGACCCAGATCGGCTCCGGGCTCGTGGGCGTCCTGTACGTCCTTGACGAGCCGTCCATCGGGCTGCACCAGCGGGACAACCGCCGGCTGATTGAAACCCTCACACGGCTGCGCGATCTCGGAAACACGCTCATTGTGGTGGAGCATGACGAGGACACCATCCAGGAGGCGGACTGGATCGTGGACATCGGCCCGGGCGCCGGCGAGCACGGTGGACGGGTGGTGCACTCCGGTTCGTACAAGGAGCTGCTGGAGAACACAGAATCGCTGACGGGCGACTACCTGTCGGGCCGGAAAAAGATCGAAATCCCGAAGAAGCGGCGGAAGTATGACAAGAAGCGTGAGCTCAAGGTCATCGGCGCCCGTGAAAACAACCTGGTCAACGTTGACGCCGCGTTCCCGCTGGGTCTTTTCACAGCGGTAACGGGTGTGAGCGGCTCCGGAAAGTCCACACTGGTCAACGAGATCCTCTATAAAGTGCTGGCAAACAAGCTCAACGGAGCCAAGCAGGTGGCTGGCCGCCACCGGAGCGTCCAGGGGCTGGAGCACCTGGACAAAGTGGTCCACGTGGATCAGAGCCCTATCGGCCGTACACCCCGTTCCAACCCCGCCACCTATACCGGTGTGTTTGACAACATCCGGAAGCTCTTCGCCGAGACCACCGAGGCCAAGGTCCGCGGTTACCAGCCGGGACGCTTTTCGTTCAACGTCAAGGGCGGCCGGTGTGAAGCCTGCTCCGGCGATGGCACGCTGAAGATTGAGATGAACTTCCTGCCGGACGTTTATGTTCCGTGCGAGGTCTGCCATGGTGCCAGGTACAACCGCGAAACACTGGAAGTGCACTACAAGGGCAAGACCATCGCGGATGTGCTGAACATGCCCATCGAGGAAGGTGCAGAGTTCTTCGCTGCTTTCTCGCCGATTGCACGGCATCTGAACACGCTGGTCGACGTCGGACTCGGCTACGTACGTCTGGGCCAGCCCGCAACCACTCTCTCCGGAGGTGAGGCCCAGCGGGTGAAGCTGGCTGCGGAGCTGCAGAAGCGTTCCAACGGCCGCAGCGTCTATGTCCTGGACGAGCCAACCACCGGTCTCCACTTCGAGGACATCCGTAAACTGCTGATGGTGCTCCAGGGACTGGTGGACAAAGGCAACACGGTAATAACCATCGAACACAACCTGGATGTCATCAAGAGCGCGGACTGGATCGTGGACCTCGGCCCTGATGGCGGATCCGGCGGCGGCCAGATCGTTGCAACGGGCACGCCCGAGCAGCTCGCAAAGTCCACTGAAAGCTACACGGCGTCGTTCCTGGCGGACATTCTGCGCTAGCGGAAGGCATGTGCAACGCGCGGGCCTGGAAATGCCGTGGGCCGGCGCGGAAGTATTCCTCTGCGGGCATGCGAGTTTCGGGCATTAGTGCTGTCGTGAGAAACTAAGCCGGTGACTCTTTCAACAGTGCCCGTAATCTTCGACCTGGACGGCACTCTTGTCGATCCGGCCGGCGGAATATCAGACGGAATTGCTTCGGCTCTCGGGGAACTGGGCATTCCCGTTCCCAGCCAGGAACTGCTGGATGCGATGATCGGTCCCAAACTCAGCGATTCGCTCCTGAACGTTGCGATGGTTCCGGCCGGCCAACTGGACGAGGCAATACGCATCTACCGGCAGTATTATCTGGCCACCGGCATTGCCCAGGGCCGGCTGTATCCGGGAATCCGCGGGTTGCTGGAGAACTTCGTTGCGGCCGGCCGTCCGATTGCAGTGGCCACCCAGAAACCGGAAGGTCTGGCGCGGACCGTCCTGGAACACCACGGAATCGCCGGCCTTTTCCAGTTCATCAGGGGATCGGCGGCGGATGAATCTGCCGCGGCCGACGGACCAGTCGGCAAGACCGGGATCATCGCCGCCGCCTTGTCGGACCTGGGCACGCAGCACGCCATCATGGTGGGCGACCGGGCGCAGGACGTCGCAGGTGCCATCGCAAACGGCCTCGACTGCATCGGGGTCAGCTGGGGCTTTGCAACGGATGGAGAGCTTCAGGAAGCGGGAGCTGTGACCGTTGTCGACAACACGGCTGCCCTGCTGCAAACCGTTGAACACCTCGAATCGATCCACAGCGCAGCCATGAGCGAGGTGCAAAACGATGGCACTGTTTGATGCGATCCGCTGGACTACCCGCGGGCTCATTGCCGGAACCTGCCGGCCCACTGTCATTGGTCTCGAGAATGTTCCCAAGGACGGGCCGTTCATTGTTGCCCCGAACCACCTGTCATTCCTGGACAGTGTGATCGTCCAGGCCCTCATGCCTCGCCCCGTGGCCTTCTTTGCCAAGGCCGAGTACTTCACCACCACGGGTGTCAAGGGCCGTGTCATGAAGTCGTTCTTCGAAGCCGTGGGTTCCATTCCGGTAGATCGTGGTGAACAGGCAGCCAGTGTCCAGGCGCTGAAAACGCTGCTTGACATCCTGGAATCTGGCAAGGGAATCGGAATCTACCCGGAGGGAACACGCTCGCGGGACGGCATCCTGTACCGCGGCCGCACCGGCGTCGGCTGGCTTGCGCTGACCACCGGAGCCCCGGTCATTCCGGTGGGTCTGATCGGCACGGAAAACCTGCAACCGGCGGGCCGGAACGCCGTCAAGCCGCAGCACTTCATCATGAAGGTCGGGGAGCCCCTCTACTTTGAGAAGACAGGCCCGGACCATTCCCTTCCTGCCCGGCGGCAGGTCACCGACCGGATCATGGATGCCATCGCCGAACTGAGCGGCCAGGAGCGCTCCACCAGCTACAACCAAAGCAAAACCGTCGAATAGTACGGATCGGAGCCCGGAGCCCGGAGCGGGGCCCGGCCGCAGGCAAGGCAGCGCCTCAGTAGACTGGAACAGTGGCAGATCCAGCGAGTTACAGACCCCGGACAGGGGAGATTCCCACCAACCCGGGCGTGTACAGGTTCCGCGATCCGCAGGGCCGGGTCATCTACGTGGGCAAGGCCAAGAGCCTCCGGTCCCGGCTCAACTCCTACTTCGCCAACCCGGCGGGCCTTTTGCCGAAGACCCACGCCATGGTCCATGCGGCGAGCAGTGTTGAATGGACTGTGGTGGGAAGCGAGCTGGAGTCGCTGCAGCTGGAATACACCTGGATCAAGGAATTCAAGCCGCGCTTCAACGTAGTGTTCCGGGACGACAAAACCTACCCCTACCTGGCGCTCACCATGGGAGAGAAGTTCCCCCGGGTGCAGGTCATGCGCGGCGACCGCAGGAAGGGCACGCGGTATTTCGGTCCGTATACGGCCGGTGCCATCCGGGAGACCATGGACACCCTGCTCAGGGTCTTTCCGGTCCGCAGCTGCAGCCCCGGTGTATTGAAGCGTGCCCAAGCCAGCGGCAGGCCGTGTCTGCTGGGCTACATCGACAAATGCGCCGCGCCGTGTGTTGGCCGTGTCACACCCGAAGAGCACCGGGCGCTGGCGGAGGATTTCTGTTCATTTATGGGCGGCGAGGCCAAACGCTTTATCGGAAAGCTGGATAGGGAAATGGCGGCGGCCGTGGCTGAGCTGGACTACGAACGCGCCGCCCGCCTCCGTGACGACATCTCCGCGCTGCGGAAGGTCTTCGAGCGCAACGCGGTGGTCCTCGCCGAGGATACAGACGCTGACGTCTTTGCGATCCACGAAGATGAGCTGGAGGCTGCCGTCCAGGTGTTCCACGTGCGCGGCGGCAGAGTCCGCGGTCAGCGCGGCTGGGTCGTTGAAAAGGTGGAGGATTCCACTACACCTGACCTGGTGGAGCACCTGCTGCAGCAGGTCTATGGTGAGGACGGCGACAGTCACGGCCGGTTGCCCCGCGAGGTTCTCGTCCCGGTGGCGCCGAGCAATGCCGCCGATCTCACCGAGTGGCTGGGCGGGCTGCGCGGCGCTAAAGTGGACGTCCGCGTGCCGCAGCGCGGTGACAAGGCAGCGCTGATGTCCACGGTGCGGGAGAACGCCGAGCACGCCCTGAAGCTGCACAAAACACGCCGGGCCGGCGATCTGACGGTCCGGTCGCAGGCGCTGGTGGAGCTGCAGGAAGCATTGGACCTGCCGGTGGCGCTCCTGCGGATTGAGTGCTTCGACGTTTCCCATGTCCAGGGCACCAACGTGGTGGCATCCATGGTGGTGGTCGAGGACGGCCTGCCAAAGAAGTCCGATTACCGGAAGTTCTCCGTGACGGGCGCCGCAGCTGCTGACGACACGGCCGCGATGCATGACGTCCTGACCCGGCGGTTCCGGCACTATCTCCTGGACAAGACTGCACAGGTCGAGGCGGCGCAGCTTCCTGGCCATCAGGCTGCCCTGGCTTCGGCAGCTGATGCCTCCGTGGCGGACACCACGACACCCGCGCCCAGAGCCCGTTTTGCCTACCCGCCCAACTTGGTGGTGGTGGACGGCGGCAAGCCCCAGGTCAACGCGGCGGCCCGCGCCCTCGCAGAGCTCGGGATAGAGGACGTCTACGTTGTGGGCCTGGCCAAGCGGCTGGAGGAGGTCTGGCTGCCGGACAGCGACTTCCCGGTGATTCTGCCGCGTACATCGCAGGGCCTCTACCTGCTGCAGCGGATCCGTGATGAAGCACACCGGTTTGCCATCACTTTCCACCGGCAGAAGCGGGGGAAAGCCATGACGGTCTCCGCCCTGGACGGTGTTGCGGGGCTCGGCGAGTCCAAACGCAAGGCGCTCCTTGCCCATTTCGGCTCGGTAAAGGGCATCAAGGCTGCGTCAGAAGCGGAACTGACAGCCACAAAGGGGATCGGGCCATCACTGGCAGCCTCCATTGTCAGCCACTTCCGCGCTGCTGCGGAATCGAACGAGACGATACCAGCGGTCAATATGACCACCGGCGAAATCCTCGAAACTTAGCTAGGGCACGGAATCTTAGCTAGGGTAAGGAACGGGGATTCCGCAATTGGTGCTAGACGAATGACAACGCAAAATACATAGCAGGAATGGGGCTTGATTGATGGCAGAGTCAACGGCAGGGTCCGGAACGGGGCAGGACGGTTTGACGCCGGTCAAGCCCCTCGAAGCGGAGCTGCTCGTGGTGACGGGAATGTCCGGGGCGGGACGCAGCACGGCCTCGGATGCAATGGAAGACCACGGCTGGTATGTCGTTGACAATCTGCCGCCGCAGATGCTGGGCACCCTGGCCGAGCTGGTGTCCCACGCCCCGCAGTCGATTCCAAAGCTTGCCGTTGTGGTTGATGTACGAAGCAAAGCACTGTTTGCGGACATCCGCGCCGCGCTGGGCGCGCTCGAGGCGAGTGGTGTCACCTTCCGCGTACTGTTCCTCGATGCCAATGATGACGTCCTGGTCCGTCGTTTTGAGCAGGGCCGGCGGCCGCATCCGCTTCAGGGCGGCGGACGCATCCTTGACGGAATAGCAGCCGAGCGCGAGCTGCTGAAGGAACTGCGCGCCGCCTCCGACGTCGTACTGGACACTTCCGAGTTCAACGTCCATGGACTCGCTACGGCCATCACCGAACTCTTCAGCGAGACCGGTCCGGTGGCGCTGCGGCTCAATGTCATGAGCTTCGGGTTCAAATACGGCCTGCCCGTGGATGCGAACTATGTTGCCGACGTCCGCTTCATTCCGAATCCGCACTGGGTGCCCCAACTTCGTCCGCATACCGGGCTGGACAAGGACGTCAGCGATTACGTCCTTGAAGCCGAGGGAGTCAAGAGTTTCGTGGACCGCTATGTGCTGGCGCTGGAACCGGTCCTGGACGGCTACCGCCGGGAAAACAAGCATTACGCCACCATCGCCGTGGGGTGCACCGGCGGGAAACACCGTTCGGTGGCTGTCGCCGTCGAGCTTTCCAAAAAGCTGGCCCAATATCCACGCGTCACGGTGACCACAACGCACCGGGACCTGGGCCGCGAATAATGGGATTGCTTACCGGCCCGTTGCCGCTGATTCCGCCTGCGAACGGCATGACGTCGGGCCAGCAGGACAAGGGACCGTCCGTGGTTGCTCTCGGCGGCGGCCACGGGCTCTCGGCCTCCTTGTCCGCTTTGCGGCTGCTTACCTCTGAACTCACGGCAATCGTGACTGTAGCGGACGACGGCGGTTCCTCCGGCCGTCTGCGCGAAGAGTACGGTGTCCTCCCGCCGGGCGACCTGCGGATGGCACTGTCCGCACTCTGCGACGATACCGACTGGGGTCGCACCTGGCGGGACGTGATGCAACATCGCTTCCAGCCGGGCAAGGGGCAGGGCGGTTCCCTTGATGAACACGCCATGGGCAACCTGTTGATCGTGACGCTCTGGGAGCTCCTTGGTGATGCCGTTGCCGGCCTCAAATGGGCGGGGGCGCTGCTCGGCGCCCGCGGTCAGGTGCTGCCTATGTCCACCGTGCCGCTGACCATCGAAGGGGACGTCCGCATCACGGCTCCTGACGGCACATACGCCATTCAGACCATCAGCGGCCAGGCCAAGTGCGCTGTGGCCGGCTCCCTGGAACGGGTAAGGCTGGTTCCTGATGGCGCACCGGCGTGTATCGAGGCGCTGACCGCCATAGAACTGGCTGACTGGGTGATCCTCGGGCCCGGCTCCTGGTACACCTCGGTGCTTCCGCACCTGCTGCTTCCCGAAATGCGGCAGGCCCTGTGCGATACCGCCGCCAAGCGGTGCCTCACCATGAACCTGGCCACGGACACCAAGGAGACCTCCGGGATGTCCGCGGCCGACCACCTTCATGCGCTTCGCAAATACGCACCGGACTTCAGTGTGGACGTTGTACTTGCCGATCCGGCTTCCGTTCCGGACCTGCCTGAATTCGAGAAGGCCGCCGGGATGATCGGCGCCGAGGTTGTCTTGGGTAAAGTAGGGGCGTTGGGCCGCCGTCCCGTCCATGACCCCCTGCGTCTGGCAACGGCTTACCACGATATTTTCGGGAACAGTTAGGAAGGTGCCATGGCACTGACAGCATCGGTTAAAGAAGAACTGTCCCGTCTGGACGTCAAGAAGTCCTCAGTCCGCAAGGCTGAAGTTTCAGCGATGCTCCGTTTCGCCGGCGGACTCCACATCATTTCAGGCCGGATCGTGATCGAGGCCGAGGTGGACCTCGCGTCCACAGCGCGCCGGCTCAGGGCCGCGATCGCAGAAGTCTACGGACACCAGAGCGAGATCATCGTGGTGTCCGGCGGAGGGCTGCGCCGCGGCAGCCGTTACGTGGTGAGAGTGGTCCGCGACGGTGAGGCACTGGCCCGGCAGACCGGCTTGCTTGATGCACGCGGCCGTCCCGTCCGCGGCCTTCCTTCGGCAGTGGTCAACGGTTCGGCGGCCGATGCCGAGGCCGTCTGGCGGGGTGCGTTTCTGGCACACGGATCACTGACCGAACCCGGCCGGTCCTCCTCCATGGAGGTCACCTGCCCCGGGCCGGAATCGGCACTTGCCCTGGTGGGTGCTGCCCGGCGGATTGGAATCCAGGCCAAAGCCCGTGAGGTCAGGGGAGTGGACCGCGTGGTGATCCGGGACGGTGACACCATCGCCGCCCTGCTGACCCGGATGGGCGCACACGATGCGCTGATGGTCTGGGAAGAACGGCGCATGCGCAAGGAAGTCCGGGCCACCGCCAACCGGCTCGCCAACTTCGACGATGCGAATCTCCGCCGCTCCGCCCAGGCCGCGGTGGCCGCCGGTGCCCGGGTGGACCGCGCTCTGGAGATCCTGGGCGACGACGTCCCCGACCACTTGAAATACGCCGGTGAGCTCAGGGTGGGCCACAAGCAGGCGAGCCTGGACGAGCTCGGCCGGCTGGCAGATCCTCCCATGACCAAGGACGCGATTGCGGGCAGGATCCGGAGGCTGCTGGCCATGGCCGACAAACGGGCCATTGACCTGAACATCCCGGGCACGGATGCCAATGTGACGCCCGAAATGCTGGACGAGTAACACCGCCCCTAGAATCGAAACCAGGTGGTGGAAATACCTGCCGCGCGGCAGAGGTATGACCATGGCATCGGCCGGACGGACAGGATAGCCGCCACCGGAATTTTCCGGGTGCTCAGCCACCCGGATGCACAATCCGAGAGTTACCGAACCGGACAAACTGTCCACGACATTGGAGGATTTTGTGACCGAGTACGTACTGCCTGAACTCAGCTACGACTATGCAGCGCTGGAGCCCCACATCTCAGCCAGGATCATGGAGCTGCACCACAGCAAGCACCATGCTGCCTATGTGGCCGGAGCCAACAACGCACTGGCTCAGCTGGCCGAAGCACGTGACAAGGGCGATTTCGCCAACATCAACCGCCTGTCCAAGGATCTGGCGTTCCACACCGGCGGCCACATCAACCACTCGGTGTTCTGGCACAACCTTTCCCCGGACGGCGGAGACAAGCCGGAAGGCGGGCTGGCCGCAGCAATCGATGACGCCTTCGGTTCCTTCGACGCATTCCGTGCACACTTCAGCGCAGCGGCACTTGCCCTGCAGGGATCCGGGTGGGCTTTCCTGGCCTACGAGCCCATTGGCGGAAACCTCCTCATCGAACAGCTCTACGATCAGCAGGGCAACGTAGCAGTGGGCACCACACCTCTGCTGATGCTGGACATGTGGGAGCACGCCTTCTACCTGGACTACGTCAACGTCAAGGCTGACTACGTCAAGGCATTCTGGAACATCGTCAACTGGGCAGACGTAGCCAAGCGGTTCGAAGCTGCACGCACCAACGCCAGCGGCCTGATCACGCTCTGAACGTGATCTGCCGTACAGGCGGTTGTAACAAACCTCACATTTAGCCCGCTTTAGGCCGAATCGTGGACGGTCTGCCCCTGCACTTGCGGGGGCAGACCCCCTTAAACGTAAGATGGATCACGGAAGGCGGTCAGCCTTCAGCAATGTGGCTGGTCGCCCTCCGATCTGGTAATCATCTCTGCCCAATGGCGTGCGGGATCTGTTAGTTGGCTTTGAACGCCTGACTCAACTAAGTGTGCTTGCAAGAGCACCAAGGAGACTGAAAAAGTGACGACCCGTATTGGTATCAACGGCTTTGGCCGTATCGGACGCAACTACTTCCGCGCCGCATTGGCACAGGGAGCCGACCTCGAGATCGTTGCAGTCAACGACCTCACCAGCCCTGAAGCGCTGGCGCACCTGCTCAAGTACGACTCCGTCGGCGGACGCCTCACCCAGACTGTCGAGGTTGTCGACAGCAACATCGTGGTGGACGGCAAGTCCATCAAGGTTCTCGCTGAACGCGATCCCGCCAAGCTGCCCTGGGGCGAGCTCGGTGTCGACATCGTCATCGAATCCACCGGTTTCTTCACCAAGGCCGCCGCAGCGCAGAAGCACATTGACGCCGGCGCCAAAAAGGTCCTGATCTCCGCCCCGGCTTCCGATGAGGACATCACCATCGTGATGGGTGTCAACCACGAGCTCTACGATCCGGCTGCGCACAACATCATCTCCAACGCATCCTGCACCACCAACTGCCTCGGCCCGCTGGCCAAGGTCGTCAATGACTCCTTCGGCATTGAACGTGGCCTGATGACCACCATCCACGCCTACACCGCAGACCAGAACCTGCAGGACGGCCCGCATTCCGATCTCCGCCGTGCGCGTGCTGCCGGCATCAACATGGTCCCCACCTCCACCGGCGCGGCCAAGGCAATCGGCCTGGTCCTGCCGGAGCTGAAGGGCAAGCTGGACGGCTACGCCATCCGCGTGCCCGTCCCCACCGGTTCCGCCACTGACCTGACGGTCACGGTTTCGCGCGAGGTCACCGTCGCGGAAGTCAACGCCGCACTCAAGGCGGCGTCCGAGTCGGTGGAACTCAAGGGCATCCTGAGCTACACCGACGAACCGATCGTCTCCTCGGACATCGTTGGCGATCCGGCCTCGTCGATCTTCGACTCCGGCCTCACCAAGGTGATCGGCAACCAGGTCAAGGTTGTTTCCTGGTATGACAACGAATGGGGCTACTCCAACCGGCTCGTGGATCTCACGGAGCTCGTCGCATCCAAGCTGGGCTAGGGTTAGAGACATGACATTCCACACCCTCAACGAACTGATCGCTGAAGGTGTCCGCGGGCGGTACATTCTTGTCAGAAGTGACCTGAATGTGCCGCTCGACGGCTCTACAGTGACTGACGACGGCCGCATCAAAGCCTCTCTGCCAGTGCTGGGAAAGCTCACGGACGCCGGTGCCCGCGTGCTGGTAACAGCACACCTGGGACGCCCCAAGGGCGCACCAGAAGACAAGTACTCCCTGAAGCCCGCCGTCGCACGCTTGGCCGAGCTGGCCGGATTCAAGGTCAGCCTGGCGCAGGACACAGTCGGCAGCTCGGCAAAGGAGCTCGCATCCTCGCTGCAGGACGGCGAAGTACTGGTTCTGGAGAACGTGCGTTTCGACGCGCGCGAAACCAGCAAGGACGACGACCAGCGCGGCGGGTTCGCCGATGAACTGGTGGCCCTGACGGGCAGTAACGGAGCGTTTGTTGATGACGCTTTCGGTGCGGTGCACCGCAAGCATGCCAGCGTATACGACGTCGCCACCCGGCTTCCGTCGTACCAAGGCGACCTCGTCCACACCGAAGTCGAGGTGCTGCGCAAGCTCACGGCTGATACGCAGCGGCCCTACGTGGTGGTTCTTGGCGGTTCAAAGGTTTCGGACAAGCTGGCGGTCATCGACAACCTGATCGGCAAGGCCGACACCATACTGGTTGGCGGCGGCATGCTCTTCACCTTCCTTGCAGCCGAGGGCCACAAGGTAGCAGGCAGCCTGCTGGAAGAGGACCAGATCCCGGTAGTCCAGGATTATCTGCGGCGTGCCGCGGACGCGGGCACTGAGTTTGTGGTTCCCACTGACGTTGTGGTTGCTGCCAGGTTCGCCGCGGACGCAGACCACGAGACCGTCAGAGCCGAAGCAATCGAAAGCAGCAGCTTCGGGGCGCAGGGCATCGGTCTGGACATCGGGCCTGATTCCGCAAAGACATTTGCTGAGCGGATCAGAGACGCAAAAACCGTGTTCTGGAACGGACCCATGGGTGTCTTCGAATTTGAGGCATTCGCCGGCGGCACCCGTGCTGTGGCAAAGGCACTGACTGAAGTCGACGCCTTCACCGTGGTGGGTGGCGGGGATTCCGCGGCCGCGGTGCGTTCGCTCGGCTTTGCCGATGACCAGTTCGGACACATTTCCACTGGCGGAGGCGCCAGCCTGGAATACCTTGAAGGCAAGGAACTCCCCGGCCTGAGCGTCCTGGACCGCTAAGTACTGCAGCCGGCAGGGTGCCTGAGGGCACCCTGCCGGCTCTTCACATAACAAGCACTTTTTGGAGAACACATGACCACGTCAACGAACGGCACTTTTGACCGCACGCCTTTCATCGCGGGCAACTGGAAGATGAACATGGACCATGTCCAGGGCATCACCCTCCTGCAGAAACTGGCCTGGACCCTGTCTGACGCCAAGCACGACTACAACCGCGTGGAGGTTGCTGTCTTTCCGCCGTTTACGGACCTCCGCGGTGTGCAGACCCTGGTCCAGGGCGATGAACTGAGCATCGCCTATGGTGGCCAGGACCTGTCCCAGTTCGACTCCGGCGCCTATACCGGTGATACTTCGGGCCAGTTCCTCAACAAGCTGGGTTGCAAATACGCGCTGGTGGGCCACAGCGAACGCCGGACCATCCACAACGAAACCGATGACGTCCTGAACGCCAAGGTCAACGCCGCCTACCGGCACGGAGTCACCCCTGTTCTGTGCGTCGGCGAGGGTCTCGAGATCCGGCAAGCCGCCACCCATGTGGAGCACACACTCAAGCAGCTGCGCACAGCTGTTGCCGGCCTCACCGCCGAGCAGGCCGCCAAGCTGGTGGTGGCGTACGAGCCCGTTTGGGCTATCGGAACCGGCGAAGTTGCCGGGCCGGACGACGCTCAGGAAATGTGCGCCGCGATCCGTGCGGAACTCGTTGAGCTGTTTGATGGCGACGTTGCGGCCAAGGTCCGGCTGCTCTACGGTGGTTCGGTCAAGGCCAACAATGTTGCGGCCATCCTGAACGAAGCCGACGTCGACGGCGTGTTGGTTGGCGGGGCAAGCCTTGATCCAGCGGAGTTTGCTAATATTGTCAGGTTCGAGAGTCACCTGCTGACGGATTAGTCCGGAC
The DNA here is from genome assembly GCA_039636785.1 of Micrococcaceae bacterium Sec5.7. Lineage (NCBI taxonomy): Bacteria > Bacillati > Actinomycetota > Actinomycetes > Micrococcales > Micrococcaceae > Micrococcaceae bacterium Sec5.7. The sequence continues at coordinate 1,656,896 of CP144169.1, forward strand.
ACAGCCGGGACTCCCGCCATTCCAATCTTCTGAAAGGCCGTCGTGGACGTTCTTCATGTCATTCTGCAGATTCTCCTGGGCATCACCAGCCTTCTGCTGACTTTTCTTATCCTCCTCCATAAAGGACGGGGTGGCGGTCTGTCGGACATGTTCGGTGGCGGTATGAGCTCCGGCCTGAGTTCGTCCGGTGTGGCAGAACGGAACCTGAACAGGTTTACTGTCATCCTCGGTATCACCTGGGGCGTTGTGATCATCGCATTGGGTCTGCTGATGCGCTTCACCTCAGGCGGCGATTCATAGGGGAATTTGCCCCGGATTCGCCTGTCTGCCAGGTCGTGGCACTGCCGCCATCGGGGATTCCGAACTAAACTGTGGCTGTTGGCCTCCAACAGCCGGTAAGTCCAGTAGCCAGGAGTTCCCTATGGTGCATACTGCATCAGGATTCCGTGGCACCCGTGTGGGTGCCACGGAAGGATCAGGTCCGAAAAACCAGCCCGATGAGATCGTCGGCGAGCGGTTGCCGCGTATTCGTGTTTCCTATTGGTGCGCCAAAGGACACGAGACGCGGCCTGTTTTTGTTAAGCTGCCGGAGAGCCAGATCCCTGTCCTTTGGGACTGCCGCAGGTGCGGAGGGCAGGCGTCGAGGAACAACGACGATTCGGCACTGCGGGAACCAGCCGACGAAGGCTTCAAGAGCCATCTGGAATATGTTAAAGAACGGCGCTCCAGCCAGGACGCCGAGGACCTTCTGGCCGGAGCGCTCGAAAAACTACGAGCCCGCAGACTCGTTGCGGACGAGCTGCTCCGGGACACGTGAGGCTGCGTTTTCGTCGATGAGCCACAGTGTCCGGGACCGGCCTGACGGACCGGACGCCGGAACCTGAACCGGATTGGCACCAGCAAGGGCCAGGCCTACAGCGCCGGCCTTGTCTTCGCCGGCCACTACCATCCACACTTCAGCAGCCGTGTTGATGGCTGGAAGTGTCAGCGAAATGCGCTCCGATGGCGGTTTGGGTGAATTGCGGACGCCCACTACCGTGAGCTCTTTTTCCCGGATTCCGCCCTGCTCGGGGAAGAGCGATGCTATATGTGCGTCCGGGCCGACTCCCAAAAGCACCACATCGAAACGGGGAAGGGTTCCCGGGTTTTCCGGTCGGTCGTCCGAGGTATCGGCAGAATGCTCGGCCTGGGCAGCTTCGCTGAGCCTGCGGGCGTAATCCGCGGCCGCTTCTTCAGGACTGCCAAAATCGTCGGTGGAACCCGGTTCGTGCACACGGGCCGGATCAACCGCAATGTGGGACAGCAGTGCCCCCCGGGCCTGGCCCGTGTTGCGGTCGGCATCGCCGGCCGCAACAAAGCGCTCATCGCCCCACCAGAAGTTCACCTTTGACCAATCGACGGCGGGAGCCGCCGGGGAGTCCGCGACAGCCTTCAGCGTTCCGATGCCCACGGTACCCCCGGTCAGCACCACCGTGGCCTCGCCGTGTTTGTCCTGGACATCCACCAGTTTGGTGATCAGCCGGGCCGCAATGGCGGCCATCAGTACGGAGGAATCAGGGTGGATGCTTACTCTGGGTTCAACGCTCACTGGGACGGACGCTCCTTAGATTGGTTCGTGGCAGTCCAATAGTAATCACTTCGCCGAACACCTCGTCGGGATCCAGCCGGCGCAGTTCTTCGGCCAGACAGTCACGCAGGCTGCGACGCGGAAGAGAAATCCGCTGCGCAGGTTGACCCGGCTGGGTCAGTTCGGCCACGGAGAGCCCGGGGCGGAACAGCTGCACGTCGCCGCTGGCCCGGGTGAGACGGACACGCCGGATTCCTGTACCGGCCGGATCCGCGACAATCGTGACGGGAGCATCAAGTGCCAGCGTAAGCCAGGCCGCCAGCAGGATGGTGCTGGGGGAGTCGGAGGCCCCTTCAACGGCCACTGCCGTCACCGGAGACGAATCCACCTGGTCCAGCACGGCAGCCAGCTGGATGCGCCAGTTGGTCAACCTGGTCCAGGCGAGGTCCGTGTCACCGGCCTTGTATGTTTTGCGGATGTTCTCCAGGGCCTGTTGGGGATCGGCCTCGTTGGCCGAGTCTGTGATCCGGCGGTGTGCGATCCGTCCGATCGACGTGTCGCAGGCACTCTGCGGCGCGCCGTGGGGCCACCAGGCCACGATCGGTGCATCCGGCAGCAGGAGAGCGGCCACGAGAGACTCGCTTTCATGAGCCAGCTCACCGAAACCGCGCAGCAGAATGACCTCCGAGGCGCCGGCGTCGCCGCCCACGCGGATCTGGGCGTCAAGTTTATCCGGTGCCTTGGAGCCGGCATCAGCCAGCACAATGATCCGGCAGGGATGTTCACGGCTGGCCTCGTTGGCTGCCTCGATCGCTTCCTCTTCCAGCCCGGACTTGGTCACAACCACGAGGGTAAGCACACGGCCAAGGGCTATAACGCCGCCCTGCTCGCGCAGGGACATTATCTTTTTAGAGATCTTGGAGGTTGTGGTGTCGGGAAGATCTACAATCATGGCCTTCTCCAGGTTCGTCCGTCACGGGCAAGGAGTTCGTCGGCCGAGGCAGGCCCCCAGCTTCCGGGAGCATAGGGGTCGGGCTGTTCGGCCAGGCCCGCCCAGTAGTCTTCGAAGGGGTCCAGGATCTTCCAGGAGAGTTCGACCTCCTGGTGCCGGGGGAACAGCGGGGGCTCGCCCAGCAGCACATCCAGTATCAGACGCTCGTAGGCTTCCGGGCTGGACTCGGTAAACGAGTGGCCGTAGCCGAAGTCCATGGTGACATCGCGCACTTCCATCTGGGTGCCGGGAACCTTGGATCCGAAACGGATGGTGGCACCTTCGTCAGGCTGCACCCGGATCACCACGGCGTTCTGGCCGAAGTCGTCCTCGCTGTGATCCAGGAAGAGCAAGTTGGGAGCACGCTTGAACACCACCGCGATCTCAGTGACACGGCGCCCCAGCCGCTTGCCGGCACGCAGATAGAACGGCACGCCGTTCCAGCGCCGGGTGTTGATGTCAACGCGGATCGCAGCGAACGTCTCGGTGGTCGAATCGGCCGGAATGCCGTCTTCCTCGAGGTAGCCCTGGACCTGTTCGCCGCCCTGCCAGCCGCCGGCGAACTGGCCGCGGGCAGAGTGCGACGACAGATCATCCGGAAGCTTGACGGCAGCCAGGACCTTTTCCTTTTCGGCTCGGAGATCATCTGCGTTGAAGGAGATGGGTTCTTCCATGGCGGTGAGAGCCAGCAGCTGCAGCAAGTGGTTCTGGATGACGTCACGCGCTGCACCCACGCCGTCGTAGTACCCGGCACGTCCACCGGTTCCGATGTCCTCGGCCATGGTGATCTGGACGTGGTCCACGTAGTTGGCGTTCCACAGCGGCTCGAACAGCTGGTTGGCGAAGCGCAGTGCCAGAATGTTCTGCACCGTCTCCTTGCCGAGGTAGTGGTCGATCCGGAAGACAGCGTCCGGCGGGAAAACCGACTCCACGATGTCGTTAAGCTGCCGCGCGGACTCCAGATCGTTTCCGAAAGGCTTCTCAATCACCACCCGGCGCCACTTGTCACCGTCGGCCTGCGCCAGTCCATGCTTGGACAGCTGCCGGCACACCAGCTCGAATGCCTTGGGCGGAATGGACAGGTAAAACGCATGGTTCCCGCGCGTTCCGCGGTGCTCATCAAGTTCGGCGATAGTGTCACCAAGCCGCTCAAAGGCGGCATCGTCGTCGAACTCTCCCTCAACGAAACGGATGCCCTCAGACAACTGGTTCCAGACCGCTTCATCGAACGGGGTCCGTGAATAGGCCTTGACGGCCTCTTTGACTTCCGCCGCGAAGTCCTCGTTGTCCCACTGCCGCCGTGCGAAGCCCACCAGAGCAAAGCTGGGCGGCAGCAGCCCGCGGTTGGCGAGATCGTAGACGGCGGGCATGAGCTTCTTGCGTGCGAGGTCGCCCGTCACCCCGAAGAGGACAAGCGATGAGGGACCGGCGATCCGGTTCAGACGGCGGTCACGCGGATCCCGGAGCGGGTTACGCCCCCGGGAGGCCGGCTTTCTGCCGTTTTCAGTTTCTGGCATGGTTGCTTCGGTGCCTTAACTTTCAGGGGCGGATGCTGCCTGGCCGGCAAGCGCTGAGACGATTTCCTGCAGCTGGACAACACCGGCGGCGCGGTCAGTCAGGTGCAGGCGGAGAACGGGACGTCCGTGTTCGCTGAGGACCTGCGCATCGCCGGCAGCCTGTGCGGAGATCAGTTCGCCGAACGTGAACGGACGGTCCGGGATGGCAAGATCTTCGGCGGATGACGCAGTGACCTGGAGGAACACGCCGATTGCCGGTCCGCCCTTGTGGAACTGCCCCGTGGAATGGAGGAAGCGCGGGCCCCAGCCGAAGGTGACCGGACGGCCGCTGACTACCGCAAGCTGATCCCGGATACCCCCAAGCGGCGCGTACGCCAGCCGGTCGAAATAAACCTGGACACTGAGGTAGCTGTCAGCGGCAAGTTCGGCGAGCAGCGATGACAGGGCTGCCGAAACCGTCGGGGAATCACCAAGCCATTCGCCGCCGCGGATCTCGATGGCGCCGTCCACAAAGGCTGCGGGGCCAGGTTCCGGCTGGGCGTCCAGCAGACCGCGGGCGGCCACTTTCGCGGCTTCGACGTCTGGCTGGTCAAACGGGTTGATGCCCAGCAGTCGGCCGGCCACGGCCGTGGCAAATTCCCACACCATCATCTGGGTGGCCAGCCCGCCGGCAATGGCAACTTCGTTTTCACCAAGTTCGACGTCGGCGTCCGCGGCAACCAGCCGCACCACCAGGATGTCCGTGGCGCCGGAGGAAACCTCCGGCGATGCCGGACCGGCCACCACCGGCAGGACGCCGGTGCCGAGCTTGCCGGTGGATTCGGCGATGAGCTGTTCAGCCCAATCAGCGAAGCCCACGATGCCGGAGCCGTTCTCGGCGATCACAATCTTGTTGCGCAGCGGATTGGTTCCGCCCAGGGCCGTTCCGAGGGCCAGGCCGATGTTCTCCGGGGCGTCCTCGTTCAGGATTTCGGCCGCTTCTTCGGCTTCGTCCAGGAAAGCCTGGATGTCCACGCCAGCCAGGCCGGAAGGCACCAGCCCGAACGCAGTGAGGGCCGAATAGCGTCCGCCGACGTTCGGATCCGCGTTGAAAACGGCCCGGTAGCCGGCTTCCCTGGACGCTTTGTCCAACGGTGAACCCGGATCGGTGACGATGATGATCCGGCTCTTGGCATCGATTCCGGCCTCGTTGAACGCATGTTCGAAGACCCGCCGCTGCGAATCTGTTTCCAGAGTGGAACCCGACTTGGAGGAGACCACGATTGCGGTCTCTTCCAGCCGGTCAGCAAGGGCAGCGCTGACCTGTTCGGGGTCAGTGCTGTCCAGCACGGTCAGCTCTACGCCGGCGGTACCGGCGATGACCTCGGGAGCAAGTGAGGAGCCGCCCATGCCGCAAAGGACAATACGGGTGACGCCTTCAGCCTTCAGGGCATCCCGGAGCTCCAGGATGCCGTCCACGAGCGGCTGCGAGACGGCTGCGGCCTCGACCCAGCCGAGGCGGACGGCCGATTCGGATTCTGCATCGGGGCCCCACAGCGTGTGGTCCTTGGCGAAAATCCTCGTGGCAATGCGGTCCTGCACCAGAGCGGGGAGGTGCTGCTCAAGGGCCTTCCGGGCAGCGCCCGTGGCGTCGTAGCTGAGAGTGGCCATGTGGACTAGGAGTCCTTCCGTGCAGAGGCGAGGGCGCCCTCGACGTCAGCCAGCAATTCCTTCCAGCTGGCCACAAACTTGTCCAGGCCTTCGGATTCCAGCACGGCCACAACTTCGTTATACGAGATGCCCAGGGCGTCAAGTGCATTCAGCGTTGCGTTGGCATCGTTGTAGCCGCCGGTGACGGTGTCTCCGGTGACGGTGCCGTGGTCAAACGCGGCCTCGAGAGTCTTCTCAGGCATGGTGTTCACCACGGCGGGTGCCACGAGTTCCGTGACGTACAGAGTGTCCGGGTATGCCGGATCCTTAACGCCTGTGGAGGCCCAGAGCGGACGCTGGGGGAGTGCACCGGCTTCGGCCAGCACCGCCCAGCGTTCGGTTGAGAAAAGCTCTTCGTGGACCTGGTACGCGAGACGGGCGTTGGCAATGCCTGCCTTGCCCTTGAGGCCCTTGGCTTCATCGGTGCCGATGGCGTCAAGGCGCTTGTCGATCTCGGAGTCAACGCGGGATACGAAGAACGACGCCACTGAGTGGATAGTGGAGAGGTCGTGGCCGTTCTCCTTGGCCTGCTCCAGTCCGCTCTGGAATGCGTTGATGACGGCGCGGTAGCGCTCAAGGGAGAAGATCAGGGTCACGTTGACGCTGATGCCCTCGGCCAGCGTGGCCGTGATGGCCCCGAGGCCTTCAAGGGTTGCCGGAATCTTGATGTGGACGTTGTCCTTGTTCACCTTGGCGTGCAGGTGCTTGGCTTCGGCAATAGTGCCGGCGGTGTCCCAGGCGAGGCGGGGATCCACCTCGATGGAGACGCGGCCGTCAACACCCTTGGATGCAGCCGCAACAGGTGCGAACAGCTCACAGGCATCGGCTACGTCAGTGGTAGTGATCTCGAAGATCGTCTCTTCGAGGCTTGCGCCCTTTGCTGCGAGTTCGGCGATCTTGCCATCGTAGTAGTGGCCCGTGGTGATCGCTGCGTGGAAGATGCTGGGGTTCGTGGTGACACCGACAACGTTCTTTTCATCAATCAGCTTCTGCAGGCTGCCGCTGGACAGCCTTTCGCGGGAGAGGTCATCGAGCCAGATGGATACGCCGGCGTCGGAGAGCTGCTGTGTGGGAGTTGTAGTCATTTAAAATCTCCTAGAAACTGGTGGGTGCGTGTCAGGACTGGAGTCCGGCGAGGGATTCCTTGGCGGCGGCGGCAACTGCTGCTGCTGTGATGCCGAATTCCTGGAAGAGGCGTTTGTAGTCCGCTGAGGCGCCGTAGTGCTCGAGGCTGACGGAGCGTCCGGCGTCGCCGACGAATTCGCGCCAGCCCAGAGCCAGGCCGGCCTCGACGGAGACACGGGCCTTCACTGCTGCAGGCAATACTGATTCCCGGTAGGCGGGGTCCTGCTTGGTGAACCACTCCACACAGGGCATGGAGACAACACGGGTGGGGATGCCCTCGGCCTGGAGTGCCTCCCGGGCCTTGACAGCCAGCTGCACTTCAGAGCCGGTGCCGATCAGGATTGCCCGGGCCGGGACGGTCTTGCCGTCCGCCGATGCCTCGGCGAGGACGTAGCCGCCCTTCGCAACTCCTGCGGTGGATCCGAAGACATCGCCGTCGGCCGGGCCTTCGCCCCGCGCATAAGTGGGGATGTTCTGGCGGGTCAGGACAATACCGGCCGGGTTTTCGTGGTTCTGAAGCATGGTCTTCCATGCCGCGGAGACTTCGTTGGCGTCTCCGGGGCGGACCACGTCCAGGCCCGGGATGGCGCGCAGTGACGCGAGCTGCTCCACTGGCTGGTGCGTGGGGCCGTCTTCGCCGAGGCCGATGGAGTCGTGGGTCCAGACGTACAGGGACGGGACGCCCATCAGCGCGCCGAGGCGGATGGCCGGGCGCTGGTAGTCGCTGAAGATCAGGAACGTGCCGGAGAACGCGCGGGTCCGGCCGTGGAGGCTGATCCCGTTCACGATCGAAGCGGCGGCGTGCTCACGGATGCCGAAGTGCAGCACCCGCCCGTACGGGTTCCCGGACCAGGCGTCGGTCTGCCTTGACGCCGGGATGAACGAGGGTGAACCCTCGATGGTGGTGTTGTTGGACTCGGCGAGGTCAGCGGAGCCGCCCCACAGTTCCGGCATGACCGGGCCCAGTGCGTTGAGGACCTTGCCCGATGCTGCACGGGTGGAGACGTCCTTGCCGGCCGCGAAAACGGGCAGGGCGCCATCCATCCCGGCCGGAAGCTCGCGGGCCTCCACACGCTCGAGCAGGCCGGCAGCCTCAGGGTTGGCGGACTGCCAGGCGGTGAATGACTCTTCCCATTCCTTGCGTGCGGCGGAGCCGCGGTCCACCACGGCGCGGGCGTGGGCCAGGACGTCTTCGTCGACGTCGAAGGACTTGGCAGGGTCGAAGCCCAGCACCTTCTTGAGTCCTGCGACTTCCTCGGCGCCCAGGGCGGAACCGTGGATCTTGCCCGTATTCTGCTTCTTCGGCGCAGGGTAGCCGATGATGGTGCGCAGCGAAACAATGGAAGGCCTGGTGGTTTCGGCCTTAGCGGTGACCAGTGCGGAGTAAAGCTCCTGGACGTCTTCGACGTATTCACCGGTTTTGGTCCAGTCCACGCGCTGGGTATGCCAGCCGTAGGCTTCGTAGCGCTTCAGGACGTCTTCGGTGAAGGAGATGTCGGTGTCGTCTTCGATGGAGATGTGGTTCTCATCGTAGATAACAACAAGATTGCCGAGTTCCTGGTGCCCCGCGAGGGATGAGGCCTCGGAGGTGACACCCTCCTGGAGGTCGCCGTCGGAAGCGATGACCCAGATGGTGTGGTCGAACGGGCTCGCACCCTGTTCCGCTTCCGGGTCGAAGAGTCCGCGTTGGCGGCGCTGGGAGTAAGCAAAGCCGACGGATGAGGCGAGACCCTGTCCCAGCGGGCCCGTGGTGATCTCCACACCGGCAGTGTGCCGGTACTCGGGGTGCCCGGGGGTCAGCGAGCCCCAGGTGCGAAGACCCTGCAGGTCCTTCAGCTCCAGGCCGTAGCCGGAAAGGAACAGCTGGATATACAGCGTCAGCGATGTATGGCCGGGGGACAGGACAAAACGGTCGCGTCCCAGCCAGCCCGGATTCCTGGGATCGTGCCGCATCAGCTTCTGAAAGAGAAGGTACGCGGCCGGAGCCAGGCTCATGGCAGTGCCGGGGTGGCCATTGCCTACTTTTTCCACAGCATCCGCGGCCAAAATGCGGACCGTGTCAACGGCGCGCTGGTCCAAGCTGGTCCATGACAGTTCTTGCTCTTCCAAATGTGGCACGAAAACCGGGCCCCTCTCTGTGCTGACGGCAGGCGGTATGGACACGCCGATCCCGGGCACAGTTCGGTGCCCGCTGCGGTGTGTATTTACCAGCCGTTCACCATTGAAACGTTGATCTATCATTCAGTCGCAGGTGATGAGTGGGAATGCGTTTTCTGGCGAATCCCGTTGCGCGCTGATCTGCAGACAGCTTAGCTCTATTCCAAACTCCGGTCAGTGTAAATCTCACCAAATGGACTCAATTTCGCGTTTATGAATCACCTTGTCCCTCGGGCGTCGGTGAGGTTGAGTTAATCTGCGCGAATCGGCGCGTCCACGATCATGCGGGCTGAATCAGCCGCCTTATGCGGCCACCTGGCCGCGGTATGATAAGCGGAGGCCACCGGCAGACAGCGCGGGCCCCCCGGCGGGATTCCGCAGCTGTCAGATGCCGCCGTGGGGACTGAACCGTGCTGCCGATCAGCCGGGGAAAACAGCCAGACAGAACAGAGTGACTGCCAACGTGAGCACAACAGATACGCCGCTGAACGCTTCCCCGGTTATGGGGAAGGCCGGACTCGCCCGCAAGGCAAAGGCGTACTTTGCTCTCACCAAACCCCGGGTGATCGAGCTCCTGCTGGTCAGCACACTGCCCACCATGATCTACGCCGAGCGTGGATTCCCGTCTATCGGGCTGATCCTCGCCACTCTTGTGGGTGGCGCGTTCGCCGCAGGCAGCGCCGGCGTCTTCAATTGCTACCTTGACCGCGACATCGACAAACTGATGCACCGCACGGAGAAACGGCCGCTGGTCACCGGCGAGGTCACGCCCCGCGAGGCCCTTGTTTTCGCGTGGGTCCTTGGCGCGGCTGCCATTGCCATTCTCTGGTTGGGCGCCAACCCGCTGTCCGCATGGCTGGGCCTCGGGGCCATCGTTTTCTACGTCGTTATTTACACCATGATCCTGAAGCGCCGCACGGCCCAAAATATCGTGTGGGGCGGAGCGGCAGGCTGTTTCCCCGTACTGATCGCCTGGGCCGCCGTCACCAACACCGTTGAATGGCCCGCAATGGTGCTGTTCATGGTGATTTTCCTCTGGACGCCACCGCACTATTGGCCGCTGTCCATGCGCTACGGCGAGGACTACCGGAACGCCAACGTACCCATGCTCGGTGCCATTGCCGGCGCCAAGGTTGTGTCCGTCCAGGTTGTCCTCTATGCCTGGGCCATGGTGGTGTGTTCGCTGCTGCTGGTGCCGGTCGGCGGAGCGGGATGGGTCTACACCGTCACGGCCGTGCTTGCGGGGGCCTGGTTCCTCTACGAGTCACATGCCCTCCACAACCGTGCCCAGGGCGGCGACGTCTCGGATAAGGGAGCCATGAAGGTCTTCCATGGCTCCATCAGTTACCTCACGCTCCTGTTCATTGCACTCGCAGTGGATCCGTTTGTCGGTTCGTCCATCATGGGCGGCCAGTAGCCGTAGGCTGGTGCCGTGATCTTCAGCGGCCTGCTTGCCTATCCCATTACTCCTACAGACTCCGACGGTGGACTGGACCTTGATTCTTTGGGGCTTCACGTCGCGGAGTTGGCCGGCAGCGGTGTGTCCGGCATTTCCGTGCTGGGGAGCTCCGGTAGCTTTCCTTACCTGAACCGCGGTGAGCGTGCGCTGGTGGTCCGGACCGCCGTCGATGCTGCGGCCGGCCTCGTCCCCGTCATCGCCGGTGTGAGCTCTGTGGGTACGCGCGAAATTCTGGAGCATGTGGCCGACGCTGAAGCTGCCGGGGCGCAGGGCGTCCTGCTTTCCACGGTTTCCTACCACCCGCTGACGGACAAGGAAGTACTGAACCAGACGCGCATAGTGGCATCCTCCAGTGCTCTACCCATCTGCGTGTATCAGAATGTCCGCGCCACCAGATATGAATTTGCGCTGGACGTGGTGGCGGAACTCGCCGGGCTACCCACGGTGGTTGGATTCAAAGACAATGCCGCAACAGCCGGAGAATTTGCAGCACGGCAGGCAGGGCTTGCGGCAGAGGTGCCCGCCGGGTTCTCACATGGACTCAGCGGCGACCTGATGATAGCGGCCGGAACGGCCGCGACAGCCTGGCACAGCGGCCCGGCCGCGGTGGTGCCGGAGCTATACCTGGCGGTTCGTGCCGCCGTCGGTGCCGGTGATCCCGCCGCGGTGGCGGCCGCTTCCGCGCGGCTCACGTCGCTTGTGGCAGTGCTGGCCACCCTGCCCAAGGGCGCCGTGCTCCACAGCCTGGCGCGGCTCTGCGGGGTCCGGACCGGCCCACCGCGGCTGCCCCTCCTGCCCCTGGACGCCGCCGAAGAACTGACCCTTGCGCTTGCCTTGGAGGCTGCCGGAATCAGCTAGGCGCACCCGTACCTGCCAGCTACTTGAGAGGGCTGAACCGGGCAATGTCGGCGGTATTGGTGGCCGCGCTCATCAGGAGTGCCGCTCCCAACATGTGTGCGGCCACCAGCAGGGCAGGGATGCCGTTGTAGTACTGGCTGAAGCCGATGACTGCCTGAAGAACGGTGACGCCGAGCAGCAAAAACACCGAGGTCCGGAAAGGGCCTGTAACCCGCCCTGTGAGCACCATCAGGACGGCGAAGAGTGCCCCCGCGGTGATCAGGTATGCGGGGACGGCGTGGACGTGCGAAAGGAGATCCCAGTCGAGGTCGTTCCGGGGTGCATCGGCGTCACCTGCGTGAGGGCCGGCCCCGGTCACCACAACCCCGAGAGTCACCGCCACGGCGGCGAAGAATGCGACGGCGACCATCAGCGGACGCAGCACGCCAGCCAACGGGGGGAGCCTGACGGTCGCAAAACGGCCGGTCCTGCCGTAGGCCCTGTTGACCAGCAGTGTTGCGAAGACCACCAGAGCCATGGACACCAGAAAATGCAGTCCCACCACCCAGGGGTTGAGGTTCGTGAGCACCGTGACGCCGCCGATGACAGCCTGCGCCGGAATGCTGGCCAGGAGGCCCAGCGCCAGCAGAAAGAGGTCTTTGCGTTCCTTGCGGAGGTTCCACAAGTAGACAAGCATCATGGCAGCGACGGCGGCCAGAGCAAAGGTAAGCAGCCTGTTGCCGAATTCGATGAAGCCGTGGATTCCCATTTCAGGAGTGTTGAGCAGGGAGGTCTCGGTACAGCGCGGCCACGTGGGACAGCCCAGTCCGGAGGCGGTGAGCCGAACGGCACCGCCGGTCACCACCAGCAACGTCTGGCCGATCAGCGACAGCATGGCAAGGCGCCGCACCGTTGAATCGACAGTGACAGGCAGCTTGGACGTTATGCGGCTGACAATCTGGGGGAGGCGCGAAGCCGTGCTCACGTTTTTCTCAATTCCACTTGAACCAACGGATTGCTGCGGCGCCGGCGAGGACCATCCACAACAGCAGAATAAGGGCAGCGCCACCATTTACGGTGCCGTGCAGGAAAGCATCCCGCAATGCCTGGCCAAGGGCACCGGACGGCAGGTACTGGACGATGCCGTGTGCCAGGGCAGGCAGGCGCTCGGAGGGAATAACGATCCCGCCCAGCGCGCCCAGGAGTATCCAGAGGAGATTGGTGATGGCCAGGGTGGCCTCAGGTCGGACGGTTCCTGCAACCAGAAGCCCCAGCGCGGTGAAAGCGGAGGCTCCCAGTACCAGCAGGGCCAGTCCCGGCAGCCAGCCTGACCCGTCAGGCTGCCAGCCGAGGAACAGAGCTGCCCCGGCCACCACGATCACCTGCAGAGTGAGGACAGCGAGTACTGCCAGGACCTTCCCGGCGATGAGCCCGGTGCGGCCAAGAGGGGTGGTGGAAAGGAAACGGAGCACACCGTACCGGCGGTCGAAGCCGGTGGATATGCCCTGGCCGGTGAAGGCGGTGGACATGGCGCACAGCGCCAGGATGCCCGGGACTGCCACGTTGATCCGACTGGCGCCCAGCCCGTCCAGCAGGGGCGTCACAGTAAGCCCGATCAGCGTCAGGAGCGGCAGGACAATCGCCAGGATCAGTTGCTCGCCATTCCTGATCATGGTGAGGGATTCGTATTTGCCCTGCAGCAGGATCCGCTGGATAAGCGGGGCCGGCGCGCCACTGGAAGCGGCAATCATCGGATTTCCTTTCCTGAGATGTCCAGGAAGACATCTTCGAGGCTGCGCGCTTCCATACTCATGGAGCCCGGCATAACCCCTTGAGCGGCCCACCAGGCGGTCAATGCAGCAAGGTCCTGCGGTGTGAGGAGGCCGGTGGCCGAGTAGCTTCCTGCCCGGCCCTCCCTGATTTCCACACCGGCCGGAAGGACTCCGGCGAAGTCCAGACCCGGCGGCGCATCGAACAGGAGGGTGCGGACGTGCCCGGCACCGGCACCGGCCGAATGGTTGCGCTTCAGGAGCTGGGCAACGGTCCCTTCGGCAACGTTTCTGCCGGAGTCGATAATGTAGACGTAGTCGGCCAGCCGCTGAGCATCATCCATCAGATGGGTGGTCAGGATAATTCCCATTCCCGCGTCCCGGAGCTCTGAGATCAGCTCGAAGACCAGCTGCCGCGACTGCGGATCCAGGCCTGCGCTCGGTTCATCGAGAAACAACACCTCGGGATTACCGATCAGGGCGGCTGCGAGGGCCAGCCGTTGCTTCTGCCCGCCGGAGAGCCGGCGAACGTTGGTCCGGCTGAAGGTGTCAATTCCGAGCCGCTGGACAAGTTCATCCAGCGGCCGCGGGTTCAGGTACATGCCGGAAATATGCTTCAGGAGGGGGATCGGCCGGGCCGACGGCGGGAGGCCGCCGTCCTGAAGCATCACGCCCACGCGGGACCGAAGCGAAGCGCCTGCAGCTCCGGGATCTTGGCCAAGAAGGGAAATGTCCCCGGCGGTGCGCTTCTGGAGGCCCTGCGCGCATTCAATGGTGGTGGTTTTGCCGGCGCCATTGGCCCCCAGCAGTGCCGTGACCTGCCCCCGTTCGGCCACAAGGGAGACACCACTGACGATCCGGAGCATCTTGCCGTCCAGAGTGGCCAGCGGCCCAACATCCTTTATTAACCCGCTGATGGACAGTACCGGGGATTCGGGGGAACGCACCCAAGCATTCTACGTGAAGTAGTAGGAGGTCCTGTGAACGCCATTGTGACTGCAGGTCAGCCTTGCCTTACTGGAAGGTGGGACTAAATTAGGACATGATTATGTTGTGTATTCCATGAGCAACTCTATTTCTGTGCCCCTTGCCGGGCATGGCGCGGCCGACGCTGACGAACGCACCCGGGACCGCGTCCTGAGTGCGGTGCTGGAACACGGCCCGGTCAGCGCCGCCGAACTCGGTGACATGCTGGGATTTACACCTGCCGCCGTCCGCCGCCACCTGGACCATCTTTCCCGCGGCGGTGTCATCGAAGTGAAGCGCGTGGCCCGAGCAGGAGCAGGTGCAGGCCGACCCGCCCGCCGATACGTCCTCAGTTCCCAAGGCCAGACCACCCTGGGCAATGACTATCTTAACATTGCCAGTTCCGCCCTCCAGCAGCTCGAGGAAACGGCGGGGATGGACGCCGTCCGCCAGTTCGCCGTCGGGCGCTTTGCCGAAATGGAACGGCGGTACGCCCCCGAAATCGATCTCGCCGGTGACGACATCACTGCGCGTTCAAGGGCGCTTTCAGCTGCACTGTCGCGGGACGGTTACGTCGCATCGGCTGCATCGATGGAGGCCAAAGCTCCCTTGCCCGCAGCATTGTCCAGTGTCCAGCTCTGCCAGGGACATTGCCCCATACAGCAGCTGGCCGCACAGTTCCCCGTATTCTGCGACGCCGAAACCGAGGTCTTTTCCCGGCTTGTGGGCGTCGACGTCCGGCGCCTTTCCACCCTCGCCGGCGGCGGACACGTCTGTACCACCCATATACCTACAGGCCGCCCGGCCGCGAAGGGGACTCACGTCCACGCAGCGGCACCGGACAACCTGGACGAAGTATCCAACCATCAGCAAGAAAGGCCGTGATGACGGACCAACTATCAGAGAAAGCGGTAGCCGAAGACACTGTGATCTCGGAGATTCTGGAAAAGAATCCCGAGCTCCATGGGATCGGCACGTATGAGTACGGCTGGTCAGACAAGAACGACGTCGGCGCCAACGCCCGCCGTGGCATCAACGACGAGGTCGTCCGCGACATTTCGGCCAAGAAGAACGAGCCGCAATGGATGCTTGACCTTCGTCTGAAAGGCCTGAAGTACTTCGACCGCAAGCCCATGCCCACCTGGGGTGCAGACCTCTCCGGCATCGACTTCGACAACATCAAGTACTTTGTCCGCTCCACGGAGAAGCAGGCTGCCACGTGGGAAGACCTGCCTGAGGACATCCGGAATACCTATGAAAAGCTGGGTATCCCGGAAGCTGAGCGCAGCCGTCTGGTATCCGGCGTGGCCGCACAGTACGAGTCCGAGGTGGTCTACCACCAGATCCGTGAAGACCTGGAAGCCCAGGGCGTCATCTTCCTGGACACGGATACGGCGCTGCGCGAGCACCCCGAGATCTTCCAGGAATACTTCGGCACCATCATTCCCGTTGGCGACAACAAGTTCGCTTCACTCAACACGGCTGTATGGTCCGGCGGTTCCTTCGTCTATGTCCCCAAGGGCGTCCACGTTGACATTCCCCTGCAGGCATACTTCCGCATCAACACGGAAAACATGGGCCAGTTCGAACGCACGCTGATCATCGCTGACGAAGGCTCTTACGTTCACTACATCGAGGGCTGCACCGCTCCGATCTACACCTCGGACTCACTGCACTCGGCTGTTGTGGAAATCATCGTGAAAAAGGGCGCCCGCGTCCGGTACACCACCATCCAGAACTGGTCCACCAATGTCTACAACCTGGTGACCAAGCGTGCCATCTGTGAAGAAGGCGCCACCATGGAGTGGGTAGACGGCAACATCGGCTCCAAGGTGACCATGAAGTACCCGGCGGTTTACCTCGTAGGCGAGCATGCCAAGGGCGAGACGCTGTCCATCGCCTTTGCCGGCGCCGGCCAGCACCAGGACACCGGGTCCAAAATGGTGCACATTGCTCCGAACACCAAGAGCTCAATCGTCTCCAAATCCGTAGCCCGCGGCGGCGGCCGCGCAGCGTACCGCGGCCTCGTCCAGATCCGCGAAGGTGCAAAGCACTCGGCCAACACGGTGCGGTGTGACGCGCTGCTGGTGGACACCATCAGCCGCTCGGATACCTACCCGTACATCGACATCCGTGAAGACGACGTGACCATGGGCCACGAGGCTACTGTTTCGCGCGTCAGCGAAGAGCAGCTGTTCTACCTGATGTCCCGCGGCATGCGCGAAGACGAGGCCATGGCGATGATCGTCCGCGGCTTCATCGAGCCGATCGCCCGTGAGCTGCCGATGGAATACGCACTTGAGCTGAACCGACTGATTGAACTGCAGATGGAAGGGTCCGTCGGATAACGATGACTGATATCACTACCGAAAAAGCGCGCATCGGCGCGCCCTCAGCCCAGCCGTTCATCAACGGTTTCACCGAGGAAGGCGAAAGCCTTTCACCTATCAATGCGGCAGGCCTCAAGTCTCCGCTGGCAGGAGATTCAGCCAGGAGCCGCTCACACGGTGGCGGCGTCGGCATTCCGGACAGCTCACGCGCCGGCCGCCTGACCTCTTACAAGCTGGCTGACTTCAAGCCGCTGACCGGATTGGAAGAAGACTGGCGGTTCACACCGCTGAAGCGTCTGCGCGGACTTCACTCGGAGGTTCTCGACGGTGCGGCTCCGGCCGTAGCCGTGACGGCCCCGGCCAGCGTCACGGTTGAAACCGTGGGACGCGATGACAAGCGCATCGGTTCCGCAGCCATCCCGGAGGACCGCGTCTCCGCCAACTCCTGGGAGAACTTCACCGAAGCCACCGTGATAACGGTTCCGGCCGAGTTCCAGGCAGACACCGAAATCAGCGTGCTTCTCACCGGACGGGGTACGGACGCTTCCGCCCAGCACCTGGTAATTGTTGCGGAAAAATTCTCCAAGTCTGTTGTTGTGCTGGATCACCAAGGCACGGCGGTCGTTTCCGAGAACGTTGAAATCGTTGTTGAAGACGGCGCTGAGCTCACGGTCATCTCACTCCAGGAATGGAATGACGACGCCGTCCACGCGTCCTCGCAGCAGGCAAAGATCGGCCGCGATGCCAAGTTCAAGCACGTCGTTGTCAGCCTCGGCGGAGACCTCGTCCGTGTGACACCCTCCGCCCGCTTTACAGCTCCCGGCGGTGAGGTTGAGCTGTTCGGCCTCTACTTCGCCGATGCCGGCCAGCACCTCGAGCAGCGCCTTTTCGTTGACCACGCAGTGGCGAACTGCAAGTCCAATGTGCTCTACAAGGGTGCGCTTCAGGGCCGCAACGCCCATGCGGTTTGGGTTGGTGACGTCCTGATCCGTAAGGAAGCCGAAGGCACGGACAGCTACGAGGCGAACCGCAACCTGTTGCTCACCGACGGTGCCCGCGCCGATTCTGTTCCCAATCTTGAGATTGAAACCGGTCTGATCAAGGGTGCCGGCCATGCCAGCGCCACCGGTCGTCTCGACGACGAACACCTGTTCTACCTTATGGCCCGCGGCATTCCGGAGGATGTGGCCCGCCGCCTGGTGGTCCGTGGCTTCCTGCACGAGATCATCCAGCAGATTAAGGTTCCGGCCCTCGAAGAGCGCCTGACCGAGGCTGTTGAGCGCGAACTCGCCGTAACGAACAACTAGACAGCACAGGACTACAGATGACTGAACAGCCAAAGGGCGAGCTTGTGTGCAACGCCAGCGAGATCCAGCTCAAGCAGGCGCTGCGGATCCTGATCGACGACTACCCCGTCGCGATCGTGAAGGATTCGATGGGAGAGATCCACGCCATCGGAGATACATGCTCGCACGCGGATATCTCGCTGTCCGAAGGCGAGATCGAAGGCTGCATGATCGAATGCTGGGGCCATGGCTCCCAGTTCGATCTGCGCAGCGGCGAACCGATCCAGCTGCCGGCTTACGATCCCGTGCCCGTGTTCTCCGTGGAGATCCACGGCGACGAGGTCTACGTGGACTTCACCAACGTCCTGAACGGCGCCGAAGCCCCCACCTTCAGCTAGCCACATCAGCGTCAGAACCAGAAACTTCCAGACAAGAAACCGCACCGTTGCCGGAAGGCACGGCGCAGAGGAGAACAAGACATATGTCTACTCTTGAGATCAAGGACCTGCACGTCAGCATTGAGACCGAGCAGGGTACCAAAGAGATCCTGAAGGGCGTCAGCCTGACCATCAAGACCGGCCAGACCCACGCCATCATGGGCCCCAACGGTTCCGGCAAGTCCACCCTGGCGTCAACCATCGCCGGGCACCCGCGTTACAAGGTCACCACCGGTTCCATCACCCTGGACGGCGAAGACGTACTTGCCATGAGCGTTGACCAGCGCGCCCGCGCCGGCGTCTTCCTGGCCATGCAGTACCCCGTTGAGGTCCCCGGCGTCAGCATGACCAACTTCCTGCGCACCGCCAAAACCGCCATCGACGGGACCGCGCCGGCCCTGCGCACCTGGACCAAGGACGTAAAGGCTGCCATGCAGCAGCTGCGTATCGACGCCGACTTCGCCCAGCGCAACGTCAACGAAGGCTTCTCCGGCGGCGAGAAGAAGCGCGTGGAGATCCTTCAGCTGGAACTCTTCAAGCCGAAGTTCGCCATCCTGGATGAAACCGACTCAGGTCTGGACGTTGACGCGCTGAAGGTTGTCTCCGAGGGCGTTAACCGCGCACACGCCGAGGGCAACATGGGCACACTGCTCATCACGCACTACACCCGGATCCTCCGCTACATCAAGCCTGACTTCGTCCACGTTTTCGTGGACGGTCAGGTTGTCGAGGAAGGCGGCCCCGAGCTTGCCGACCGCCTCGAAGAAGAGGGTTACGACCGCTACGCCACCGGCGCAGGGGCAGCCACCATTGCGGCAGCTGCCGCGGTCCAGGCCTAGTTAGGAACAGCCATGACTGATATCAAAGCGGCCCGCACGGGTCTCGAGGATGTCGAAGAGGCACTCAAGGACGTCATTGACCCTGAACTCGGGGTCAACATTGTGGACCTCGGGCTGCTCTACGGCCTGAAGTACTCGGACGACGACGGCGCCCTGCTGATCGACATGACCCTCACCACCGCGGCATGCCCGCTCACAGATGTCATCGAGGAGCAGGTAGGCAAGGCCCTGGACGACATTGTGGACGAGTGGCGTCTGAACTGGGTCTGGATGCCCCCGTGGGGTCCCGAGCGGATCACCGATGACGGGAAAGACCAGATGCGCGCCCTAGGGTTCAACATCTAGATATGACGACGGCGGTCGGCCACCTACCCCGGAAAGTGGCCGACAGCCGTCGCAGTATCATCGATTGCTCCATAAGTGCCCTTTTGGGGCGCCAAAACGGGACTTACGGAGCAACCGATTGAACTAAGGCTTTGCCACCCCGAAAGTGTCGCACTTGTTGATATCGCCGGTTTTGTAGCCCTGGTAGAACCACTTCTGCCGCTGGGCGCTGGAACCGTGGGTCCAGCCTTCAGGGGACACGCGGCCCGTGGCGGCTTTCTGGATCCGGTCATCGCCCACGGATGATGCGGCAGAGAGCGCGTCGTTGAGGTCCTTTTGTGTGAGCTTCTCCAGAAACGGCTGCCCTGTTTTGGGATCCTGCTGCGTGGTGGCGTGCCGGACCCAGAGGCCGGCATAGCAGTCAGCCTGCAGCTCAACGCGGACCGCACCAGACTGCGGTCCCTGCGGATCCTGCTGGGCCTGGTCGAGATTGCCCAGGATGTTCTGGATATGGTGGCCGAACTCGTGCGCCACTACGTACTCCTGGGCCAGCGGTCCACCGGAGGAACCGAAGCGGTCCACCAGCTCCTGGAAGAAGCCTGGGTCGAAGTAAGCAGTGGTGTCCGTGGGACAGTAGAACGGCCCCACCTCGGTGGTGGCCGCACCGCAGCCGGTGTTGGTGCCGCCGCTGAAAATCACCGTATGAGGCTGTGGGTATTCCACGTTGTAGTCCCGCAGGTAGGCCGGCCAGAAGGCATTGAGGCTGTTGACGGTGCCGGTGATGCGGCAGTCCAGGCGCTGGTCGGCGTCCGTGCCGGTGGCGCAGACAGGTGCGGTGCCCTGGCCCTGGCCGGGCTGTTCCTGACCAGTGCCGGTGAGGCCTTCCAACAATTGCGGATTGATGCCGAAGAGTGCGGCCAGGAGAAGGACGATCCCGCCGCCGATCCCTCCTCCTATCCGCGTGCCGCGGCGCATGCCGCCGCGCCGGTCTTCCACCTGGGATGGGTCCAGCTGGACTCCGTCATTGAAACTCATATTGCCAGAATAATCGCTGTCGGAACGCGTTGAGCGGAGTCCACCCGGTAAAGTTGATCCGATGCCTTTTCTCAACAGAATCCAGCGCTGGGCCGATGAACGCCCCGATGACATCGCCGTCGTTGTGGCGGGCCGGCGCATTAGCTGGGCCCGGCTGCGGGACCAAGCGGCGGTGGCAGCGGGTACCGCGCCCGCTGTGACGGTGCTGGCCGAAGCGAATTCCGTTGACTTTGCGATCGCTTTCGCTGCCGCCGTGGCAGGGGAGGGGCAATGCGCTGTGCTGGATCCCACGTGGCCCCCTCAGATCCACCAGGACGTCCTTCAGCGTCTGGGCGAGTCCGTGCATTCCCAGGTGGCCGGCGGCGACGCTTCATTGACTGACGGTACTTTGACGGATGGTGATCCTGGGTCTTCCTTCCTGATCGGCCTGACTTCAGGCACCACGTCGGTTCCCAAGGCATTCACGCGTTCGCGGCGTTCGTGGCAGCAGTCCTTCGATGCCTCGATCAAGTTCTTCGGGCTTGGCCAGGACGACAAAACGCTGGCTCCCGGGCCGCTTGCCGCCAGCCTGAACCTTTATGCACTGGCGGAATGCCTCTACGCGGGTTCGGAATTCCACACCCTCGAATCCTTCGATGTGGGAGACGTCCACGCCGCCATCAGCCATGACGGCATCACCCGGCTGGTACTGGTCCCCACCATGCTCCGGCTTCTCAGCGAGCGCGGGTTGACCGGCTGCGTGGATGCCTCCGGCGTCCGGACCATCATCTGTGCCGGCTCCAAGCTGGACGCGCGGACCCTCGAGGCAGCCCGCCGCTGGGCCCCGAATGCCACCATTTTCGAGTATTACGGTGCCTCGGAACTGAGCTTCGTTTCCGGCACAGGGCTTCGCGCGGGAGAGCCCCTGGACGCGGGCGGTACGGGGATCGGCAAACCGTTCCCGGGCGTCGAGGTCAGGATCCTGGATGACTCCGGTGCCAGCCTTCCCGACGGCGATGCCGGAAATATCAGCGTCCGCAGCGGCATGGTGAGCAACGGCTACCTCTGGGGTGATGACGGGCAGGCACTGCGCTCTTTCGACGGCTGGTTCACCGTGGGGGACCAGGGTTACCTTGACGACGGCGAACTCCACATACTGGGACGGCGTTCGGACATGATCATCACCGCCGGCAAAAACGTCTATCCGCACGAAGTGGAGCTGGCCCTTGCTTCGGTGCCCGGCGTGGCAGCTGCCGTCGCCGCCGGTATGGCGGATGACATCCGCGGACAGCGTGTGATTGCGGGCGTTGTGGCTTCGCATGGCGGGATCACCGCGACCCAGCTCAGATCCGGGCTGGAGAACGTCCTGCCGCGCGAGAAGCGTCCGCTGCAGTACTTCGCGTTGGCGGAGTTGCCCCTGACAGACCGGGGCAAGGTCAGCCGGCGGATCCTCCTCGAGTGGATTGACAGCCATGACCGGAGGATCCGCCGCCTTGGCTGACCTTGCGGAGGACCGGCAGCCCGTGGTCATAGCGGCCCTGCGCACGCCCGTCTGCCGTTCCAACGGGGCGCTCCACCATCTTCGCGCCCACGAACTGCTCGCCCCGGTCCTGCGCCGGCTGCTGGTGGAAACAGGCCTCGCCCCGGCCGCCGTGGACGATGTCGTGATGGGCAATGCCGTGGGCGGCGGTGGCAACGTGGCCCGGTTTGCTGCGCTGGAGGCAGGGCTGCCGGTGAGTGTTCCCGGCATGACCGTCGACCGGCAATGCGGTTCCGGCCTGGATGCGATCGTGCTTGCGTCGAAGCTCGTGGCCGCCGGCGGCAACGGTGCCTATCTGGCCGGGGGAGTGGAGAGCATCAGCACCGCGCCGCTGCGGGCACACAGGAATGCCGACGGCGGCCCGGAGTTCTTCAGCCGGGCCCGGTTTGTGCCGCTCAGCTACGGAGACCCTGACATGGGCGTGGCCGCCGAGAACGTGGCAGTGGAGTTCGGCATCAGCCGTGCACGGCAGGATGAGTTCGCCCTGCGGAGCCACCGGAGGGCTGTTGCGGCAGCGGCTGCAGGAGTATTCGACGGCGAAATCACCCCGCTCGAAACGGCCGGCGTAACGGTTTGTTCAGACGACGGCCCTCGCACCGGCCTGGGCGAAACGGTGATGGCAAGGTTCCCGGCGGCGTTTGTGGAATCCGGGACAGTCACCGCCGGAAACTCATGCTTTGACGCGGACGCTGCGTCCGCCGTCGTGATCACTTCGCTCAGGCGCGCACGCGAGCTGGGTGCGCGCGACGGACTGCTGGTGTTGGGGACCCATACGGCCGGCGTTGACCCACGGTCCCTGGGGATCGGCGCGGCCGTTGCCGCCGGCCGGCTGCTCTCGTCCCGGCACACAGCAGCCGGTGAGGTGGAGCTGGTGGAGTTCAACGAGGCATTTGCCTCACAGACCCTTGCCTGCCTGGACCGGCTCGGCATCGATCCGCTGCGGGCAAACCTCGACGGCGGCGCACTGGCTTTGGGCCACGCGTACGGGGCCTCGGGGGCTGTTCTGGTGACGAGGCTCCTGGCTCAGGCACGGCACACCCCGGATGAAGCGAAACTGGCGTTGGCCATGATCAGCATCGCGGGTGGAATGGGCACGGCCGCGCTCTTCCGTTACGTCAGGCTGGCTGGCGCCTAGCCTGCTGGAGTTCGGTCCTCGGCTTCGCCCAGTCCGCGGGCGGCCAGGGCCTCGCCGGTCTGCCGCGCGAACGCTACAGTGGTGATGAAGACCGGCAGGACCAGGGCGCGCGGATTGCGTTCCAGCCCGCGGGCTCGCGCCGAATCGCGGACATCCGAGAATGCGCCGGCAATAAACGGAATGCTCCGCAGCATGATCGCAATGGTCAGGGCAAAACGCTCGGGGTCGGCCCCGAAACGCCGGAACGGCGTGGCGAGGGACACCACTCCATCCAGGAGCCGCTGCATGGGAGTGGTTGCAGTCAGCAGTGAAGCGGCAACCACGCAGACCAGGACATTGAGGACGATCCGCGCGGCCGTCGGCGCTCCAAGCTGCCACCACTGGAACAGCCCGATGGCCAGCAGGACCGGAACCAGCGGACGCACGGCCCGGAAGAGCCGCACCGGGCCGGCCCCCGTCAGCAGAAACAACGAGCACATCAGACCCAGGGACGCAGCCGAGAGCCGCCAGTCCACGGTCAGGAACGATGCCAGACCGCAGCCCACCACCACCAGGAACTTCAGCGCCAGCGGAGCCCGGTGGATCACTGAATCCCCTGGCACGTAGTTGGCCAGGAGGAAGCCGTGGCCCCTCACGGTGTTCCCGGGGCGTGCGTGGCGGGCCTGTGCGCCTCTAGGCCTCTGGCGCACAGGGTGCGGTAATGGTCCACCGCGGCGGCCGGATCGCCGTCGAATACAACACGCCCTGAATCGATGACCAGGAGGCGGTCCATGTCCAGCGCGAGTTCCAGATCGTGGGTGGACATCACGATCTGTTGGCTGAGGCCGTCAAGGGTACGGCGCAGGAGTTCCCTGTTGCGCAGGTCAAGCAGGGTGGAGGGTTCGTCCAGCACCAGCACACTGGGGTTGACCGCGAGCACGGCCGCGAGGGCCAGGAGCTGGCGTTCCCCACCGGAGAGCTCGTAGATGCTCTGGTCTGCAAGGTGCAGCAGCCCCATGCCATTCAGCGCTGCCTCCGCAAGCTGCCGGCGTTCTGTCCCATTGCGGACGGAACGCCGGAGTGACAATTCAACGTCTTCACGTCCGGTGGGCATCACCAGCTGCGACAGCGGGTCCGTGAACACAAATCCCACCTGTCGGCGGACACCGCGGACGTCCCGGACGGTGCAGGATCCGTCAACGGTGACCGTGCCGGAGCTCGGCGGCACAAGGCCGTTGATCATCCGCAGCAGGGTGGATTTGCCGGAGCCATTGGCGCCGATGATGCCGATGCGCCGCTCGGCCAAAGTCAGTGAGATGTCTTCGAGCAGGACTTTAGGTTCCGGGTGGCCCTCCACGGCCACCCGAACCGAGACGCCCTCGAATACGAGTGAACTCATGGTCCCTTATTTGGCTGGCTGCCGGGCGCGCCGGACCAGCAGGTCCGGGAAGGCACGGTGCAGGGCTACGGCAATTACGGCGGCGAGGACATTCTTGATGATGTCGCCCGGATAAAACACCAGGTCAGCAACGAAGGCCTGGCCCAGGGGCGCCTTGGTGTTGATCACAATGCCTGCGATGCCCAGTGAATGCACCACTGCGATGCTGGTCACCGTGGCGGCCGCGAACAGCCAGAGCGTCCTGGCACCCCCCACCCGCCGGATCACCACGGCGGCAAGCCAGCCCACCACCGCCGCTGCAATGGGAAACGCGATGATGTACCCGGCTGAAGGACCCGCAAGGATTCCCAGACCACTGCGGCCGCCGCTGAAGATGGGCAGGCCGGCCAGGCCCAGCAGGGTGTAAAGCCCGACGGCGGCAAAACCGCGGCCTGCACCCAGCACCAGCCCGGTGAGCATCACGGCGAGGGTCTGGAAAGTGATGGGGATGCCAAAAGCATTCGCCGGAATGCCGGGAACAAGCGCGGCTCCGGCCACCAGCGCGGCAAACACCGCGATGAGGCCCAGATCCGTGGCGTTCCAGGGTTGACGAGGTGCGCGGGTTTTGCCGTTGACGGCAGTGTCAGTCTGGCTCATGTGAAGTCCTGTCGGGGATGTACAAAGAATTATTGGCTGATCCTGACGTTACCGGCCACCGAATCCAGCCATTTTGTAGGGGACCTACTAAAAGTGGAAGGGGATGCTGACGGCAGGGCACAAACGTGACGTGCCTCGCCGTATCGGGCTTCCGGTCACGGACTGAATCTGTGGCCGGTAGACTTGGACAGGCCGTTCTCTCGGCCACCCTGCCCCGGCTTGTTCCAGACTCCACCTGTTGTGCTGCGGCGTTCCCTGTTGTGAAAGGCCTTACCTGCTTTGATTACCGTCCAGGATCTTGAACTGCGCGCCGGCGCCCGGCTGCTCATGGACCAGGTGAGCTTCCGGATCGACAAGGGAGACAAGATCGGCCTGGTTGGCCGTAACGGTGCTGGCAAGACCACGCTGACCCGCGTACTTGCCGGCGAAGGCCTGCCCGCGGCCGGCAAAGTGACCCGCAGCGGCGAGATCGGTTACCTGCCGCAGGATCCGCGCACCCCGGACATGGAGCAGCTGGCCCGCGACCGGATTCTGTCCGCCCGTGGCCTGGACGTTGTGGTGGGCAAGCTGAAGCAGGCGCACGCCGACATGGCAAGCGAGGACGCCGAGGTCCAGCGCAAGGCCATGAACCGTTACGACCGGATTGAAGCCGAATTCCTGGCCGGCGGCGGCTACGCGGCGGAGGCTGAAGCAGCGGCCATTTCCTCGAACCTGGCACTGCCCGAGCGCCTGCTTAACCAGCCGCTCAAGACCCTTTCCGGCGGTCAGCGCCGCCGCGTGGAGCTCGCCCGGATCCTGTACTCGGGGGCCGAAACCATGCTCCTTGATGAGCCGACCAACCACCTGGACGCCGATTCCATTTCCTGGCTGCGTGACTTCCTGAAGAACCACCAGGGCGGGCTGATCGTGATCAGCCACGATACCGAGCTGCTTGAGGCAACCGTCAACAAGGTCTTTCTGCTGGATGCCAACCGCGCCCAGATCGATTTCTACAATATGGACTGGAAGCGTTACCTCCTGCAGCGCGAAACTGACGAGCGCGCCCGCAAGCGTGAACGCGCAAATGCCGAAAAGAAAGCCCAGGTCCTCTTCGACCAGGCCAACAAGATGCGTGCCAAGGCCACGAAGGCCGTTGCCGCGCAGAACATGGCCAAGCGCGCCGAGCGGCTCCTCAGCGGATTGGAGGCAGTGCGCGCCAACGACCGCGTGGCCGCTCTCCGCTTCCCGGATCCGTCGCCGTGCGGCAAGACCCCGCTCACGGCCGAGGGACTCAGCAAGTCCTACGGTTCGCTGGAAATCTTCACTGACGTTGATCTCGCGATCGACCGCGGCTCCAAGGTGGTCATTCTTGGCCTCAACGGTGCAGGCAAAACCACCCTGCTGCGGATGCTGGCAGGCGTAGACAAGCCCGACACCGGCGAGGTTGTGCCCGGCCATGGCCTCAAGGTGGGCTACTACGCCCAGGAGCACGAAACGCTGGACGTCGACCGGACGGTCCTGGAAAACATGCGGTCCTCCGCCCCTGACATGCAGGACGCCGAGGTGCGCGGAATCCTGGGTTCATTCCTGTTCTCCGGCGACGACGTCGACAAACCTGCCGGAGTCCTCTCCGGCGGTGAGAAGACCCGCCTGGCTCTGGCCACCATTGTGGCTTCCAGCGCAAACGTGCTCCTGCTCGATGAGCCCACCAACAACCTCGACCCCGCCAGCCGCGCCGAAATCCTCGGTGCCCTGCGCAACTACAGCGGTGCCGTAGTCCTGGTCAGCCACGACGAAGGTGCCGTCGAAGCCCTCAATCCGGAGCGTGTGGTTCTGCTGCCCGATGGCGTCGAAGATCTTTGGAACGAGGACTACCTGGACCTCATCACGCTCGCTTAGCGGACCTGGAGCGGTTCGGCGTCGGTGATTCGCTGGAGCTCTTTGTAGCTGATGGAGAACATGGAGTTGTGGTCTCCTGCTCCGGCCCAGAGCGTTTTGTGCTGTTCCAGGGCGATGTCCAGGAGGGTGCGGATTTTTTCCGGGTGGCCCACCGGGGCGACTCCGCCGATCTCTTGGCCGGTGTGCTGAAGGACGAATTCCGGGGTTGCCCTGCGGATCCTTCCTGTTCCCAGCAGTTCTGCGACAAGGCGGGTGTCCACCTTCGCGGCGCCGCTGGCGAGGATCAGCAGCGGGGCGCCGTCGAGTTCAAACACCAGGCTGTTTGTGATGGCAGCGACGTCGCAGCCCAGTGTGGCGGCCGCGGCAGCCGCCGTCGGAACTTCTTCCGGAAAAACCGTAACTGTGTCTACAGCGCCCGCGTCCAGCAGGGCGTCCTTCACATTGGTGACTGGATCAGGAAACATGTCCCGGCTCCTTCAGTAGCACTGCATCAGTAGCCCCGGGCGTCCAGGATGGCGTCTTCCTCTTCTTCCGAGGTCGCGTACTTCCGTTTTCGCGGAACAGGCGGACGACGGCGGGCTGCCGAAGCGGCAGCGTGATGCGGGGCGTCGTCGGCGTCGGGATTCGCGGCGTCAATCTCAGCGTTCCGGGCCTGCTGCCGGGCCGCATAGCCGAAGCCGACGAACATCAGGACTCCGAAGGCAAACCATTGCAGCGAGTAGGACAGATGGGTCCCCTCCTCAGTGGCCGGCATAGGGAACGGCACGGGCAGGTCCGCCACTGCGGGCGACTCGGACGCCAGCCGGCCATAGGCGCCGGTGAGGACGGGGTACCCCAGCTCTGCGGCATAGGCCGGCAGATCGATGGACGCCAGCTGGCCTTCGGGTGCTCCCCGCTCCAGCTGAGGTTCACCGGGTTTGAGCCTCACCACCGCCGTCACGTCGCCGGCAGGCGGTCCGGGGATGACGTCGGGCCGGCCGGGGTTGTTGTTGCCGATGGGTAGCCAGCCGCGGTCAATCACCACGGTTTCGCCTGTGTGGAGCCTGAACGGCACCACTACTTCATAGCCAGGCTGGCCGTTGAGCGGACGGTTGCGGACTACCCTCTGGCCGGAGACGTCGTAGACGCCCTTGACCTCAACCTGGGTCCATTCCCGGGCCGGGTCCAGCTGAGTGAACTCATCCCGGACCTCGGTAAAGGAGAGCGGGGCGGCCGAGTAGTTGGACGTGACGCGGTTGATTTCAGCGAGCGTCTCAGCCCGGCGGTCCATCTGCCAGCGGCCAAGCGAAACACAGGCAGCGGCGAAGATTGCGGCCAGCAAAAGGTACCCCAGCCATTTGCTGGAAAAGAGAAAACGGTACATTCAGTGGTCCTGGCCTGAAATGGCGGGGAAAGGCTCATCGGATGCCCCGGAATCCAGAGCGAGGGTCTGCTTCCAGAGCCCGCGCGTCTGCAGATAGTCTTCAAGCCATCCCCTGTGTTCGCTACAGGCGAGCCAGACTTTGCGGCGCTCAGGCGTGTGGATCTTGGGGTTGTTCCACAGCAGCTGCCACGAGGCGTCTGCGCGGCAGGCTTTTCGCGAGCACATGATGCCGGCAGTCCGGTCTGATCCGGCAGGGTCAGCGGCCAGGTTGAAAATACTCACGAAGCTTGCCGTCCCTGGCCGTCGTTGTCTTCGTCATCATCGATCAGCTCGCCCTGCAGAACCGTGGAGGGCGCCACATCGTCGAGCGGAGCACTTGCGGGGGCTTCGAGTTCGGCCAGGGGGGCAGCGTCCAGCAGGGTGTCACTGTGGATGTCAGCCTTGTCGCTTCCGTTGGCGATGACCACGGCAACCCACGGCAGAAACACGGCTCCGGCTACCGCGATGATCTTGAACCAGCCGTCCACAACAAAAATCAGGATCAGGCACACCATCCGGATTCCCATGGCCACCGCGTACTTGATCATGCGCTGCCGCATGTCCTCGGAATGGGCAGTGGCGGCGTCCGTGATGCTGTGGACCGCGGAATCGCCTGATACGGCGTCAGGGTTGCCGGGCATCGGCTGTCCGGCTCGGTTTTCAAGGGTCACGGCTGTTTGATCACGCTCCAAAGGCTTGCCTCAATTCTCTCACCATCGGTGGCGCCGCCCAAACGGGGGCTAAGATCGGAGGCAGGAAATTTCCAGCCCTTCACGGCGGTGCTTGAGGCACCGCAGAATTCCGGAGCACCACATGCCTGAAGCAGTATCCGCAGCCCGCAGCGTACTTGTCACGGGTGGTAACCGTGGAATCGGCCTTGCCATTGCCGAGGCGTTCCTGGCCAACGGCGACAAAGTGGCGGTCACATACCGCAGCGAGTCGAGCCTGCCTGAGGGGATCCTCGGCGTCAAGGCCGACGTCACCGACGAAGCCTCAGTGGATGCGGCATTCACCGAGGTGGAGGCCGTACATGGTCCGGTTGAAGTCCTGGTGGCCAACGCCGGCATCACCAAGGACACCCTCCTGATGCGCATGAGCGAAAACGACTTCACCTCCGTGATCGACACCAACCTCACGGGCGCATTCCGCGTGATCAAGCGGGCATCCAAGGGCATGATCAAGCTGCGCAAGGGCCGTGTGGTCCTCATTTCCTCAGTCTCCGGCCTCTACGGTGCACCGGGCCAGGTCAACTATGCCGCGTCGAAGGCCGGCCTGGTCGGCATTGCCCGTTCACTGACCCGAGAGCTGGGCTCCCGCGGCATCACGGCCAATGTTGTGGCGCCCGGCTTCATCAATACGGAGATGACTGCCGAATTGCCCGAGGCAACCCAAAAGGAATACCTGTCCAAGGTCCCGGCCGGCCGCTTTGCGGAAGCCTCCGAGGTGGCCAATGTTGTGCGGTGGATTTCCAGCGACGAAGCGGCCTACATTTCGGGCGCCGTCATTCCGGTCGACGGCGGCCTGGGCATGGGTCACTAGCCGGAACTTCCTTGGCGGGTTGACCTTGATGCTGCCGGAAGCGGCACGCGGTGTGACCTTCTTTGTTGAGTTCAAACAAGGGAAATGTCCGCGCCCGCTGGCATGATGGACTGCAGACCCACAGTGTTTGCACGTTTTGAATGAGAAGGAGCTCGAATGGGACTGCTGGATAAGAAGACCGCGATTGTCACAGGTTCTTCACGGGGAATCGGCGCAGAAGTTGCCAAATTCCTGGCCGGCGAGGGTGCCGCCGTCGTCGTAAACTACCGTCAGAAGGCGCCCCGGGCCAACAAAGTGGTGTCGGAGATCCAGGCCGCCGGAGGCCGTGCCGCCGCCGTTGGCGCAGACCTGACCACTGCTGAGGGCGTGCACGCACTGGCCAGTGCAGCCATGGAGGAATTCGGCTCCCTGGACATCCTGGTGCTGAACGCATCCGGCGGAATGGAATCCGGCATGGAAGAGGGTTACGCCCTCAAGCTGAACCGGGATGCCCAGATCAGCATGCTGAACGCCGCCGTGCCGCTGATGCCCGAGGGTTCCCGGGTGGTCTTCGTCACCAGCCATCAGGCGCACTTCATTGACTCAGTTGCCACCATGCCAGAGTACGAACCCGTTGCCCGCAGCAAGCGTGCCGGCGAGGATGCGCTCCGCGAACTGGTTCCGAACCTGGCAGACAAGGGAATCTCCCTCGTGGTGGTTTCCGGTGACATGATCGAAGGCACCGTCACCGCCACGCTTCTGGACCGCTCCAACCCTGGTGCCATTGAAGCCCGCCGCGCCGAGGCCGGGAGGCTGTACTCCGTTTCCGAGTTCGCTGCCGAGGTGGCCAGGATGGCGACGGCCGACGTGGAAACCGGACACACTGAATACGTTGGCGGAGCCGACTACTTCGACAAAAGTAAAAGTGCAGAGTAGCCCCGCATACTGAATTTCAGATCGCAGCGAAGGCCCGGTGCAGCTGCACCGGGCCTTCGCTGCGTCATCATACAGGCCTGGGGCCTGAGGCCCGAGACCAGGGGGCCAGCGAGTGGACGTACGTTTCGTCAGACGCCAGCGATGTGCCGCACGGCGTCGAGATAGGGCATGTTCACAGCCGCGTCGGCGGCGGCCCGGACCGCCGGCTTCGCATTAAACGCCACGCCGATCCCGGCCGTGCTGAGCATGTCCAGATCATTGGCCCCGTCGCCCACGGCAATGGTGTGTTCCAGGGCAATGCCCTCGGCAGCAGCCCACTCGCGCAGGTACTTCTCCTTGGCGGCGCGGTCGATCACGGCACCCAGGACCTTCCCTGTCAGTGAGCCGTCCACGATTTCCAGCTCGTTGGCAATCCAGTAGTCAAGGCCAAGACCCTCGGCGATCGGACCAAGGATCTGGTTGAAACCGCCGGAAACCACCGCCACCACGTGGCCTGCGGACTTGAATGCGGCCACCAGTTCCGCCGCACCCTCGCTGAGCTTGACCTCGGCACGAACGGAGTCGACGACGGCGGCCGGCAGCCCTGCGAGGACCGCTACGCGGGCGTGCAGGCTCTGGGCAAAATCCAGCTCGCCGCGCATGGCTGCTTCGGTCACGGCGGCTACTTCCTCGCGTTTGCCTGCATAGGCGGCCAGGAGTTCAATCACTTCCTGCTGGATCAGCGTGGAATCGACGTCCATGATGAGGAGCTTGCGGGGAGCGTGCCGCAGCCCGCCCGGAACGATTGCCGTATCCGCTCCGTCGCGTGCCGCACCGGCCACCTGCCGGCGCAGCGCCGCGATGTCTGCCGAGGTCCCGGAGCCCAAGGTGAAATCCACTGTATAGACCTCGTACCGCTGGTCTCCGCGGCGTGACTCCGACTCGAATATCGCACCGCAACCGGTCAGCAGGGACCGGAGGTGCTCCAGTTCCACAGGGGATAAGTTCACGCCGTAGCTGACCGCAGTCACGTTCGAAGTCATGGCTGCAATCTTAGCCAGCGGGGAGGTGATGCCCGAATTCATCCCGCCGCCTGCCGCCGCATGGGCTGAGGAGGAGTTTCAGTTATCAGTCAGCACCTGTTTTGTCCTAGTGTCTACTCCTATGAGTGATGTTCTTGAAATGGCTTCTGTCAGCGTTGTCCGTGGGGCCAAAACGCTCCTGAACAAGGTGGACTGGCAGGTCAAGGAAGGCGAGCGCTGGGTGATTCTCGGGCCCAACGGTGCCGGCAAGACCACCCTGCTTCAGATTGCCGCCGCCCGGATCCACCCCAGCAGCGGAATGGCCGGCATCCTTGAGGAAATCCTCGGCGCCGTTGACGTGTTTGAACTCCGGCCGCGGATCGGCCTGTCGTCCGCAGCGTTGGCTAACCAGATTCCGGAGCATGAGAAAGTCCTCAACGTTGTTGTGACGGCCGCCTACGGCGTGACCGGCCGCTGGCGTGAGGGCTACGACAAGGACGACGAACGCCGGGCCTTCGCCCTGCTGAATGAGTGGGGCATGGGTCCGCTGCTCAACCGACCCTTTGCCTCTCTCTCCGAAGGCGAGCGCAAGCGTGTGCAGATCGCCCGTGCGCTGATGACCGACCCCGAACTGCTCCTGCTGGACGAACCCGCCGCCGGTCTGGATCTCGGTGGGCGCGAGGACCTGGTGCACCGCCTCAGCGAACTTGCCCGAGACGAGGCCGCGCCGGCAATCGTGCTGGTGACCCACCACCTCGAGGAAGTCCCGCCCGGCTTCACGCATGCAATGCTGATGCGCGACGGCGGTGTGGTGGCCGCAGGCCCCCTGGCCGGGGTCCTCACTGCCGAGCACTTGAGCGAGACGTTCGGACTTCCGCTTGATGTGACGGTCAACGCCGGACGCTATACCGCTACTGCCCGCCGCTGAGCGGACCACTGAGCGTGGAGATTCTCAGCAGCGTTTTCATTTTCTTCGCCGGCCTCTGGGCCGGAACCATCAACAGCGTGGTGGGTTCGGGCACTCTGGTAACGTTTCCGGTGCTGATCGCCCTGGGCATCGCCCCGGTGACGGCTTCCATCAGCAACGCAATGGGGCTGGTGGCCGGAAACGCCGCCGGAGCGTGGGGGTACCGCCAGGAACTTGAGGGCCGCGGCCGGCAATTGCTCAGACTTCTGCCGGCGTCCCTGCTGGGTGGCATCTCGGGTGCCTGGTTGCTGCTGCACCTGCCGGAAAAAGTCTTCTACTACGCCGCCCCCGTACTGATCGTGCTTGCTCTGCTGATGGTGGTGTTCCAACCGCGGCTGCAGAAATGGGTGCGCAACAGGGAGGAAAACCCTGAACACGCCATCCGGGACAAACGTCACGGTGTGACTCTGGTGGTGCTCGTCTATCTGGCCGGGGTGTATGGCGGCTACTTCGTGGCGGCCCAGGGCATCCTGCTGGTGGGCATCCTGGGCATTTTCATGACCGGCACCATCCAGAATGCAAATGCCATGAAGAACTTCCTGGTGCTGGGCGTCAATGTTGTGGCGGCGGCGTCGTACCTGCTCTTTGCCTTCGGACGGATCAACTGGACTGTAGTCGGGCTGATTGCTGTCAGCTCCCTGATCGGCGGCTTCATCGGTTCCAGGGTGGGCCGGAAGCTGTCGCCGGTGATCCTGCGCGGCGTGATTTTCGCCCTGGGCCTGGTCGCACTGGGCTTCATGATCGCCAATGTGCTGAAATGACCAGCCGGTGACCTTCCATTACCTTGAATCCGCGGATGATCCGCGTGTCTCCGACTACACGCAGCTGACCGATGTGCACCTTCGCAAGGTCAGGGAACCCGCGGAGGGAATGTACATCGCCGAGTCCTCCCGGGTCCTGCGCCGCGCATTGGCTGCCGGACACCGGCCCCGGTCTTTCTTCCTGGCGGAGAAGTGGCTGCGCGATCTCAACGATGTCTTCGAGAAGTACCCGGACGTGCCGGCGTATGTCGGCAGCGCCGCATTGCTCGAGGCGATCACCGGCTTCCACCTGCACCGCGGAGCCATGGCGGCCATGCACCGTCCGGCACCGCTGCCTCTGGCTGAACTGCTGGCCGGCGCCCGTCGGGTGGCGGTACTTGAGGACATTGTGGACCACACCAACGTGGGTGCGATTTTCCGTTCCGCTGCCGCCCTGGATGTGGACGCCGTACTGGTCTCGCCCCGCTGCGGCGATCCGCTGTACCGGCGTAGTGTCCGGGTCAGCATGGGCACGGTGTTCCAGGTGCCGTGGGTCCGGCTGGAAAGCTGGCCGGATGACCTCCGTCGGCTCCAGGGGCAGGGATTCACGGTGGCCGCCATGGAGCTCACTCCGGATGCCGTCGATCTCGACGTACTGGCCGCGCGCAATCCGGACAAACTTGCCCTGGTGCTGGGAACCGAAGGTGCAGGCATGAGCGCGGACACGCTTTCCGTCGTCGATCTGGCCGTGAAAATTCCAATGCGCGAAGGCGTTGACTCGCTTAATGTCGCTGCGGCGTCAGCAGTGGCGTTCTGGGAACTCCGCCCAAGGGTATGAGCCCAACCGGCTGCTCTACCCGGGGGTGTGGCTCAACGAACCCGCCCGGTTCGTCCCGGGGGCGCGTTTAGGCTAGGATTGAGTGTTGGTCCGGGCACTTCGTGCTCGTTCATGACCGTTCTGCGGCCGACATCCCATTCATACCTGGCAGCTGGCAAAATCCAGTTGTGCGAACAAAGGTCCCATTATGAAGTCTGATACACACCCGAAGTACGAAGCTGTTGTTTTCAACGACCTGGCTTCCGGCGTCAAGTTCCTGACCAAGTCCACCGTGTCTTCCAAGAAGACCATCGAGTGGGAAGACGGAAACACCTACCCGGTTATTGACGTCGAAATCTCCTCCGAGTCCCACCCGTTCTACACGGGTAAGCAGCGCATCATGGACTCTGCAGGCCGCGTCGAGCGCTTCAATGCTCGCTTCAAGGGCTTCGGCGGCACGAAGTAATAACTTCGCCTCCAAGGTTCTTTTAAAAGCCCGCATCTCACGGTGCGGGCTTTTTGCGTTCCTGGGGCAGGATGGGAGGCATGACTTCCGCCTCTTTTTCCGCAGCTGACAACAACGTCGCCGGCCATCACGGTGAGTTCAAGGTGCCCGGCGGCAAACTCGTGGTGGTGGATCTCGACGTCGTCGACGGCCGCTTCGCGAAGGTGTCCCTCAGCGGTGACTTCTTCCTGGAGCCCGACGAAGCCCTGCTGGACATCAACCGGGGGCTCACAGGTCTCCCGGAGACCTCGACGGCGGCCGAGATCACCGCTGGTGTGATAGCCGCGCTGCCCACGGACGCGGTCCTCTTCGGATTCTCAGCCGAAGCCGTGGCCGTGGCAGTCCGCCGGGCATTGTCCCGGGCCACAGCGTGGTCAGACCACCACTGGAACGTCATTGCCCCCACTGTCCTGCCCACGCAGGTCAACGTGGCCCTGGACGAGGTTCTCACGGAGGAAGTCGGCGCCGGGCGCCGCAACCCCACCCTCCGGTTCTGGGACTGGGAGGAGCCGTCAGTGGTGATCGGCAGCTTCCAGTCTGTCCGCAACGAGATCGACCCCGACGGCGTGGGCCGTCACGGCGTGACCGTTGTCCGCCGGATCAGCGGCGGGGGAGCGATGTTTATGGAGGCGGGAAACTGCATCACATACTCGCTTTACCTCCCGCAGACCCTCGTGGACGGAATCAGCTTCGCCGACTCGTATGCCTTCCTGGACGCCTGGGTCATGGCTGCCCTGCAGAAACTGGGCATTAAGGCCTTTTACGTCCCGCTCAACGACATTGCCACCGACCAGGGCAAGATCGGCGGGGCCGCCCAGAAGCGGCTGGCGAACGGCGGCATGCTGCACCACGTCACCATGAGCTACGACATCGACGCCGACAAGATGGTGGAGGTGCTCCGGATCGGCAAGGAAAAACTCTCGGACAAAGGCACGCGGAGCGCCAAGAAGCGCGTTGACCCGCTGCGCCGTCAGACCGGGCTGGCCCGAACTGAAATCATTGCGGACATGATCGATGTCTTCAGTGAACGCTACGCGGCCACGCCGTCAGAACTCACGGAAACGGAACTGGCCGCCGCCCGCGAACGGGTGGCGGCCAAGTTTGGCACCGAAGAGTGGCTGAACAGGGTTCCTTAGACGGAAAGTGACGCTGCCTGTGCCCGTAATGCCCGGTCCAGGTGGCTCCGCTGTTCGATGATGATCCTTCGGAGTGCACGCGGCGCATCGGCATGTTCCTCCAGCCACGAGTCAGTGCGCACGATCACCGGGTGCTGTTCCGGAGACAAGAGTGCCGGCCCAAGATCCTGAGCTGCCGGATAGAGACCGCGGATGATCCGGCTGGCGATTTCCATGCTTCGCCCGGCCCAAACGGATTCGAGGCAGTCGAAGTATGGCTCCACGTAGGGGTCCAGCAGCTCCACGGAAGCCGTGGTGAAGCCCGCAATCGTGGCGCTGAGCATTTGGTTGGAGAGCTCCGTTCCATGGACTGCGGCCTCCCAGGCCGCTGACTTCACGCCAGCGTCAGGCCTGGCTGCGAGCGCAGTGGCGTGCCCGGCACGTCCGGATGCCGTGGTGTCTCTGGCCAGCTCCGCTTCCAGTTCCGCCGGGCCGGCCTGGCCGTTGGCCGCCAGCGCGTGCCAGAGGTTCCAGCGCAGTTCCGCATCAACGGCCAGGCCGTCCACCACCGCGGTGCCGTCCAGGATGCCCCGAAGCAACGGCAGCCGGGCCGGGTCCTGACGGCTGGCCGCGGCCAGGGTCCGTGCCCAGGCCAGCTGGTGGTCGGAGCCCGGCGCGGCTGCATGCAGCTGGGCGGCTGCGGTTGCCAGGTGCGTACCGCGGACGGCGTCCCGGTCCTCCGCCGGGACGTAGCGTTCGATTGCCGTCGAGGCGTTCCCGAGAATGTTCAGCAGAACACCGATGCCCGTTTCGGACGGTCCGAACTGCTGGACTGCTTCGACGTAGGAGGAAGCCGGAGCTGCACCGTCACGGGCGGAGTTCCACAGTGCCGTCCAGCACAGCGCACGCACCATGGGGTCGCTGATCTTGTCCAGCGAGTTGCGGACAGTGGTTTCAGATACCGGATCAAGCCTGACCTTGGCGTAGCTGAGGTCCTCATCATTGACGAGCAGAAGGGCCGGCTGCTGCCGGCCGTCCAATTCCGCCACCGTCGTCGACGGGCCGGAGACGTCTGTTTCCACGCTTCCTGACCGGACCAGGGCCCCGTCACCATTAAAGTTGTACAGTCCCACGCGCAGCCGGTGCGGGCGTGGCTCCTGCCGTCCCGTTACGGGATCCTCGGCGTCCTGGACGATGGTCACTGCGCCGAGTACACCGTCGTTCGCTTCGATCTCCGTGCTCAGAGTGGAGATCCCGGAGGTCTGCAGCCACTGCTGCGCCCAGTCTGTCAGGTCGCGGCCGGAGGCGGTGCCCAGGGCAGCCAGCAGCTCTGCAAGGGTGGTGTTGCCGTATTCGTGGTCTCTGAAGTACTTTCTGGATCCGGCGATGAAGGCATCAAATCCCACGTAGGCCACCAGCTGCTTCAGGACGGAAGCGCCTTTGGCATAGGTGATGCCGTCGAAGTTCTGTTTTGCCGCCTCGAGGTCAGGGATATCGGCCACGATCGGGTGGGTGGTGGGCAGTTGATCCTGCAGATAGGCCCAGGACTTGCGGTTGTTTGCGAAGTTCACCCACGCCGTATCCCAACCCGTGGCGCGGTCAACGCCGAGCGTTCCCATGTAATCCGCGAACGATTCCTTGAGCCACAGATCATCCCACCACTGCATCGTCACCAGATCGCCGAACCACATGTGGGCCATCTCGTGCATCAAGGTGTTGGCACGGGCCTGGTACTGCGAATCAGTTGCCCGGGATGTGAACACATAGCTCTCAGTAAAGGTGACCAAGCCAGGGTTTTCCATGGCGCCCAGGTTGTATTCGGGCACAAACGCCTGATCATACTTGCCCCACGGGTATGGATAGTCGAACAGCTCGTTGAAGAAGTCCAGGCCCTTTTTGGTGAGTGCAAAGAGCTCGTCTGCATCAAAGGATTCCGCCATTGATTCCCGGCAGTAAAGTGCCAGCGGGACGTCAAGGGAAGTGCCGTCGTCGAGCGTTTTGCTCCAGTGGTCCTCTGCCTTGAAGTACGGGCCGGCCAGGACAGTGGTGATATAGGTGGAAATCGGCTTGGTGCCGGCAAAGTCCCAGCGGCTCGTCGCGGGATCGCTGGTCAGCTGGGTGCGCGATGCTTCAACGCCGTTGGAGGCGACGTGCCATTCGGAGGGCGCCATCACATGGAAGGTGAACCCGGCCTTGAGGTCCGGCTGCTCAAAGTTGGCGAATACGCGCCGGGCATCTGCGGGCTCGTACTGGGTGTACAGGTAGCACTTGCCGTCGGCCGGGTCCACAAAGCGATGCATGCCTTCGCCGGAGCGGCTGTAGGGGGCAGTCCCGGTGACGGTCACCTGGTTCTCTGCCTGCAGGTTGTCGAGCCGGATCCGGGCCCCCTCAACGACGTCGGCAACAGAAAGTCCCCTGCCGTTGAGGAAGACGCTGTGCACGTCGCTGTTGATGAAATCCAGGAATGTGGAGGATCCCGGTTCCGAGGCCGAGAAGGTGATGACGCTGCGGCTGGTGTAGCCGGGGACCTCCGGATCGGCGGCCAGACGGACGTCGAGGGAGACGTCGTAGCTGTGGGTGGTGATCAGGGCCGAGCGTATTGCCGCTTCATCGCGTTGCAGATTCTCATTTGACACCCAGCTATCTAATCATGAGCACCGCGGCCCCGAGACCCAGCACGGCGATCAGCAGCCAGGACGCCAGGGCAGCAAGCACGGCCCGGGATCCTGTGTGCAGGAGTGTGCGGATCCGCACGGCCGAGCCCAGTCCGAAGAGTGCAGCGCCGAGCAGGATGTCCTGCAGTCCCGCTCCTGCCTCGAGCCAGCCGGCGGAAAGCCATCCCGTGGACCGCAGGCCCACCATCGCCACAAAGCCGATGACGAACAACGGAATCACCGGTGGCAGCTTGCCTGTCTCCTGGCCACCCGGCTGTGCCTGCCGCCGGGCCGCCATTCGTTGCTGGACCCCCGCGGCGGCCACCATGGGTGCCAGCAGGATCACCCTGGTCAGTTTGACGACGACGGCGATGCCAAGTGCCGCCGTGCCTGCGGTCTGCGCCGTGGCCACCACCTGGCCGACATCGTGCACAGACGCTCCGGTCCAGGCGCCGAACGTCCCGGCGCTGAGTTGAAGCGGATGCATCAGCAGGGGCAGTACACCGATGGCCAGGGTTCCGCACAACGTCACTAGTGCCACCGGCAGAACCGTGTCCACATGCCTGATCCGGCGCACGGCCGCCATCGCACCGATCGCCGAGGCGCCGCAGATCGAAAAGCCGGTGGCGATCAGGAGGGACGTTTCACCCGGAAGCCTGAAGGCGCGCGCGATTCCATAGGTTCCGGCAAAGCTTGCCAGCACCACTCCTGCGATCAGCAGCAACGCGAACCAGCCGAGGCCCAGGACATCCATGATGCTGACCTTGAGTCCGAGCAGCACGATTCCGCCCCGCATGAGGTGCTTGCCGGCGAAGTCCAGGCCGGGCCGGGCCCGGCCTGCCACCCAGACCGCGGTAGCGGGCAGATTGGCGGCCAGCAGACCCAGGACCACGGCCAACGTCATGGCCGGCAGCGCGGGCACGGCAGCGTGGACGGTGAACGCCATTGCGAGGGCCAACACGGCCGTCAGGAGGCCGGGCAGCAGCCGGCCAGCCTGCCCGTGGAGCCCACCGGACAGGGCCCTCGGGAATCTGAAGATTGGCACCCACCTACCTTGCCGGACGAGTGCCGGAAAACACGAACCGGAGGCCCGGTTCCAACACGCCACAATGGGTGCGGGTAATGATTTCGAAACAAAAAGGTGGTTGGCTAATGTCCATGTCTGACCTATTCCAGGATTACTCCGAGGCCGCCGGCCGATCCGGTGCCTATGACGAGATGTTTGCCCCGGGCCAAAAAGCCCGAAAATCCTATGGGCAGGTGGCCGGGGCCCTCCGCGAACTGTCTCTGGCCGACGTCAGCGCACGCGCCGATTCCATGGCGCGGACCTTCCTGGACCGCGGCGTCACCTTTGACTTCGCGGGGGAGGAGAGGCCGTTCCCGCTGGACATTGTGCCCAGGGTGATCCCCGCCAACGAGTGGGATGTGCTGGAAAGGGGCGTGGCACAACGCGTCCGTGCCCTGGAAGCGTTCCTCAACGACGTCTACGACAAAATGACGGTTGTGGCCGACGGTGTGATCCCGAGGCAGCTGGTCACCACCAGCGCCCACTTCCACCGAGCCGTCCAGGGGTTCGAACCTGCCGGCGGCGTGCGGGTCCACGTGTCCGGCATTGACGTGGTCCGTGATGCCGAGGGCACTTTCCGCGTACTCGAAGACAACGTCCGGGTGCCGTCCGGCGTCAGCTATGTGCTGGAGAACCGCCGGGCCATGGCCAAGGGCCTGCCCGAGGCCTTCGGTCAGCAGCTCATCCGGCCCGTGGAAGAGTACCCCCGCCGCCTCCTGTCGGCATTGCGCAAAACCGCCCCGTCCGGCGTCGACGACCCCACGGTAGTGGTCCTGACGCCCGGCGTCTTCAACAGTGCCTACTTCGAGCACACCCTCCTTGCCGGCCTGATGGGCGTGGAGCTCGTTGAGGGGCGCGACCTCATCTGCCGCGGCAACCGTGTCTACATGCGCACCACCGCGGGCGAACAGCGCGTGGACGTCATCTACAAGCGGATCGACGACGAATTCCTGGACCCCCTGCAGTTCCGCTCCGATTCCATGCTGGGCTGCCCCGGCCTGGTAAACGCCGCCCGCGCCGGCGGTGTGACCATCGCCAACGCAGTGGGCAACGGAGTGGCGGACGACAAACTTGTCTACAGCTACGTACCGGATCTGATCCGGTACTACCTCAATGAGGAACCGGTCATTGCCAACGTGGATACCTTCCGGCTCGAGGAAAAGGAAGCCAGGGAGCACGTCCTTGACCGGCTTGCCGAACTGGTGGTCAAACCTGTGGACGGTTCCGGCGGCAAAGGCCTGGTGATCGGTCCGGATGCGTCCAAGGACGAACTCGCCGCCCTACGCAAGCGGGTTATCGCCGACCCCCGCGGCTGGATCGCACAGCCGGTCCTGCAGCTGTCCACGGTGCCCACGCTCAGCGGCGACAAGTTCGGCCCCCGCCATGTGGATCTTCGCCCGTTCGCAGTGAACGACGGCGAGGACGTCTGGGTGCTTCCCGGCGGTCTCACCCGCGTGGCGCTTAAAGAGGGTTCGCTGATCGTTAACTCCAGCCAGGGCGGCGGTTCCAAGGACACGTGGGTGCTGGCGGATTCCCCGCAGGTCCCGGTGGAAACCCTGCCGCGCCCCGCCATCACGGTGCGCGAACGTGTATCGGTGTGGCCGGTTGAGAGTAATTGGCGCGACCGCCAGACAGAGCAGCAGCAGTGATCCGGAGACTGGTACCGGTCCATTCATTCACAGACTCATTTACCTACAAGTCCGGCACGCAGGAGGTAACCGCGAATGCTTAGCCGTATTGCCGAGTCCCTTTTTTGGATCGGCCGTTATGTTGAACGGGCAGATGGCACTGCCCGCATCCTGGACGTTCACCTGGAGCGCCTTAACCACCTGCCTATGGAGGAGCAGCGAAGCGTTGCCCAAGCACTCCTGGCGGTGATGGGTGCACGGCCGCAGAGTGAGGAGTTCGGGCTCAATGAGCTCCTGCACGCACTGGCATATGACAAGCACAGTGCCACATCCATCGCCGGGTCGCTGGGAGCCGCCCGCGAGAATGCCCGGCGCGCCCGGGAAACGGTGTCCTCTGGACTCTGGGAAAGCCTGAACACCACCTATTACGGGCTGAACCAGCACCGCAAGGACGTAGTGGGGACGTACCGGTTCTGCAACTGGGTCCTGGAGCGCACCGCGATGGTCAGCGGCCTGGCCGACACCACTGTCAGCCACGACGAAAGCTGGCTCTTCCTGGTCCTTGGGCGGTCGCTGGAGCGCGCGGACATGACAGCCCGCATGCTGTCCACCCGTGACGTCCTCTCGGCGGGAATGTCATGGGTCAACATGCTGCGCTGCGCCGGCGCCTACGAATCCTTCCTGCGGACCCGCCGCGCCGCGTTCGGGGACCAGCATGCAGCGGAATTCCTGCTTCTGGACCGGCTCTTCCCCCGGTCCATCGTTTACGCGCTGCGCGACGCCGACGAATGCCTCGCCAAACTTGATCCCTCAGCACAGCGGGTCGGCTTCATCAACGACGCCCGCCGCATTGTCGGCCAGGCACGCACCTTCCTTGAGTTCCACCGGACGGACGATCTGATGTCCGAACTCCCGGAGCACATGGAGCGTGTGCAGAAGGCAGTATCCCAGGCCTCGGACGCCATTTCCCGTAAGTACTTCAATCAGGCGGACGAACTCGCCTGGGTGGGAGAAGTTTCATGACCCGGCTTAGCATCACCCACAAGACCGGCTACCTCTACAACCAGCGCGTCACGCTGTCCTACAACGAGGCCCGCATGACGCCGCTCACGGATCCCCAGCAGGTGGTGCTGGAATCCTCGATGAAGGTTTCGCCGTCACAGGCCGCCCTCAGCAGCTACCGCGATTACTGGGGGACCCGCGTTACGGCTTTCGACATGCAGATGCCGCACGAGCACCTTGAGGTCCTGGCCACCACCACCGTGGAAGTCCACCGGGCTGAACGCATTCCCTCGGACGCGGACATCGTGGGCTGGGATGTAATCCGGGCACCCGAGACCCTCAACCAGTTCAGCGACTGGATTCCGCAGTCCCGGCTGAGCGCACCCGGCGAGGAAGTCCTGGCAATCATTCCCGGTGTGGTGGAAGGCAAAAACCCGCATGAGGCAGCCCTGGCTGTTTTCGAATGGATGAGCGGCGAAATGGCCTACATGAAGGGCTCCACGGCCGTCACCACCAGCGCGGAAGAAGCCTGGGGGCAACGGCAGGGCGTCTGCCAGGACCTCGCACACCTGGCTATCGGTGCACTCCGCAGTTGCGGTATCCCGGCACGCTACGTTTCCGGTTACCTGCACCCGAGTTCGACAGCGGACATCGGTGAGACGGTTGCCGGACAATCCCATGCATGGCTGGAATGGTGGGACGGCGAATGGCGGAGCTGGGATCCCACCAACCACAAGCCGGCGGGCGACTTCCACGTCACCGTGGCGCGGGGCCGTGACTATCGCGATGTTCCGCCGCTCAAGGGCATTCTGTCCGGCGGCGGAGGCTCAGCGCTCAACGTCAGCGTGGAGATCACCCGGTTGGCATAGCCGGCGGGTGTCAGGGCCACCGGAGCGGACCACTCATTCGGGAGCGGACCTGGGTGCCCCGCCCTGCTGCGTCCACCAGGTCATGGGCGGAGTCACCTTGAACCGCCGCCCGGTGATGGACCCCGGCGCTATGCGGACAAAGTGGTCCTTCGTGCCCGCCTGCCAGGGGAAAAGATACAGAGCAGCGGTGTCCAGGACCTCTTCCGTGCCGCTGACGGCGGCCGCCATTCCCTTGACCACGACACTCCAGGCCATTCCGGAGCCGGTGTCCAGGCCGTCGGCTTCCAGCGCCACCGGGGCATCCGCCAGGGCCCCATCCAGTTTGGTGCCGCCGCCTGTCCGGAAAACGAGCGTGCCGTGATCCACGGTGTAGTTGAGCGGGAAAATGTCGGGGTGGTCATCGACCCAGACCGCCAACCGGCCCACTGACACGGTGCGCAGCAGGCTCCAGCACTCATGGCTTTCCAGGCTTTCCACCTCAGGTGAAGCTTCACTGTTCATGCCGCTGAGCTTACGCCACCAGAACCAGGCGGGACAGGCAGAGCCCGAGGTCTACCAGGGGCCGGGTTTGTAGTCCTTCAGAAAAACCCCGTAGTGGTCCTCGCCGTTCTCGCCCGTCACGATCGGATCGTAAACGCGGGCAGCACCGTCAACCAGGTCCAGCGGCGCATGGAAGCCTTCTTCCATCAGCCGGACCTTGGTGTAGTGCGGGCGTTCATCGGTGATCCAGCCGGTATCCACGGCGGTCATCAGGATGCCATCGGCTTCAAGCATTTCC
Source organism: Micrococcaceae bacterium Sec5.7 (assembly GCA_039636785.1). Lineage (NCBI taxonomy): Bacteria > Bacillati > Actinomycetota > Actinomycetes > Micrococcales > Micrococcaceae > Micrococcaceae bacterium Sec5.7. Next base: position 1,700,768 of record CP144169.1, read on the forward strand.
TGGGCACTGGTGCGCGTCATCATGTTCAGCGCGGCTTTGGCCATATTGGTGTGCGGATGCCCGGGGCCCTTGTAGGCACGCGAGAACTGGCCTTCCATGGCCGTGACGTTCACGATGTATTTGCGGCGCGCCGTGGAGCGCTTCATGGCATCACGAAGCCTGCTCACCAGCAGGAACGGGGCTGTCACGTTGCAGAGCTGGACTTCCAGCATCTCGAGCGGGTCCACCTCATCCACCACCTGGGTCCAGCTGTTGATGCTGGCCAGATCCGGAACCAGGCCGCCCGCGTCGATTGCCGTCCCTGACGCAATCCGCTCCAGCGACGCCGATCCGGTGGACAGCGCCAGCGAGGTGATGGCATCCCCGGCGAGCACCGGGTGCTCGGTAACGCTGCTGGAAAGGGCCAGGGGGTGCTTGTCGTGCGCGTGGCCGAACGTGACCAGCTCAGGGCCTCCGTTGGCCACGTCAAGCGCAGCCGGCAGCGGATCATCCTCGGCATCGACAAGCGGCTTGTAGGCATTACCCGAGCGGCGCACGGTCTGCGCGGCGTTGTTGATAATGATGTCCAGCGGCCCGGCGGCATTGAGGGAATCCGTGAGTGCCATGACCTGCGACGGATCACGAAGGTCTATGCCCACGATCCGCAGCCGGTGGAGCCAGTCTGCGCTGTCCTCCATGGCGGCAAATCTGCGTGCCGCATCCTTGGGGAACCGGGTGGTGATGGTGGTGTGCGCGCCGTCGCGGAGTAGGCGAAGAGCTATGTACATGCCGATCTTGGCCCGGCCGCCGGTCAGCAGGGCGCGCCGTCCTGTGAGGTCCGTCCGAGCATCGCGTTTGCTGTGGTTGAACGCTGCACATTCCGGGCAAAGCTGGTGGTAGAAGGCGTCCACCTGGGTGTAGTGCTTCTTACAGATGTAGCAGGGCCGGGACCGGATCAGGTGACCGGCCACTTTGCCGGTGGCGGACGTCTCGAGTTTGTTCCCCCGGGTTTCGTCGTCGATCCGGTCCGGGGCCGCCGTGGCTGTCTGGGCCATGACTGCGCGGTCCGATTCGGCAATCAGATCACGCTTGGTGACCCTGCGGTGCCGCTTTACAGCCTTGAACATCTTGCCGGTGGCACGGCGCACCGATACGTAGTCAGGGTGCTCCTCGTCATAGACGTGGATGGTGTTCAGGACCTTCAGGCAGGCCCGGATTTCTTCAGGCGTCAGATCGGAGGAGCTCATTGTCCCGATTTTACAGCCTGACGGACCCCCGGCCCGCCGCGGGCGGTCAGGAGCTGCTCGCGACGGACTCCCTGTCCGTGGCCGCGGCACCAGCTGCGCCTGCCTTCGCCTCCGCTGCCTTTTCCACCGATTCCCGGATTTCCGGGTAGTTGGCGGTAGCCGCCTTGACGGCGTCGGGAACAAGATGGAGGTTGGCTGCAGAGAGGGCACGCTCGGCATCTCCGGGCTCCGGTACCTCCTGGCCCTTTGACAGCACCGTAATGCCGGATTCAGTGACCTTGAAGCCCCGGGCGCGGTCCAGTTCCGGATCGAGGCCGATTGCGGCACCGGCAGGGACCTTGACGTTCTTATCGATGATGGTGCGCTTGACCACTGCTCCCTCACCGATCCGGACGTTGTTCATCAGCACCGAGTCCAGGACGCGGCTGGCCGTCCCCACGTAGACATCGTTGGCAAGCACCGAGCCCTCCACAACGCCGCCTGAGATCACCACGCCGCTGGCAACAATCGAATCCAGCGCCGTGCCCACGGTGTTCCCCCGGCCGCGGACAAACTTGGCTGGGGGCGAAATGCTCTGGCGGGTGTAGATGGGCCATTCGGAGTTGTAGAGATTGAACACCGGCATGGGGGAGATGAGGTCCATGTGGGCGTCGTAGAAGGAATCGATGGTGCCCACATCCCGCCAGTAGGTGCGGTCCCGCTCCGTGGAACCGGGGATGTCGTTGAGGGTGAAGTCGTAGACGCCGGCTTCACCCTGGCTGACGAAGTAGGGAATGATGTCCCCGCCCATGTCGTGTTTGGTGTCGAGGCGTTCAGCATCCACGTGAAGCGCATCCACGAGGGCGTCGGCGTCGAAGACGTAGTTGCCCATGGAAGCCAGGAACTGGGTGGGGTCAGCTGCCAGGCCGGGAGTGGCGGCGGGCTTTTCCACGAACGCGGCAATCTTCTGGGGATCGTTGGGATCCACCTCGATGACGCCGAACTGGTCCGCCATGTTCAGAGGCTGGCGAACAGCGGCAACGGTCGCTTTGGCGCCGCTGGCAATGTGCTGATCAACCATTTGCGCGAAGTCCATGCGGTAGACGTGATCGGCTCCCACCACCACCACAATATCCGGGTTGGCATCGTGGATCAGGTTCAGGGACTGGTAAATGGCGTTTGCGCTGCCAAGGAACCAGCTCTTGCCCACGCGCTGCTGCGCCGGGACCGAGGCCACGTAATTGCCCAGCTGGGTGGACATCCGCCAGGTCTCGGAAATGTGGCGGTCGAGGCTGTGCGACTTGTACTGTGTGAGCACCACGATCTGCAGATAGCGCGAATTCACCAGGTTGGATAACGCAAAGTCGATCAGCCGGTAGCTGCCCGCAAAAGGCACTCCAGGCTTGGCCCGGTCTGCCGTCAGCGGCATGAGCCTGTTTCCTTCGCCGCCAGCCAGGACAATTGCCAAAACTTTCTTCGTCGGCATAGTGGTAGCTCCCTGTACGTCCTTGTAACACCCCAACAGTCCGGTACGCCCGGACTCCTTCACACTAGAACAGATACGCCGGAAGGACTACCTTGGGTATCGTGCGAATAGACATTGTGACTAAAGAATTCCCGCCCGAGATTTACGGCGGCGCCGGCGTCCACGTGGCCGAGCTGAGCAGGGTACTTGCAAAGCATGTTGACCTGCAGGTTCGTGCCTTCGGTGCCCCCCGGGACGCTGACTACCACGGGGCCGGAGTGACCTCTTATCCGGTGCCGGAGGACCTCGGCGAAGCCAACGCCGCGGTCCAGACCCTTGGCGTGGATCTGAGGATTGTCCCGGACGTTGCGGGCGCCGATCTGGTCCATTCACATACGTGGTACGCCAACATGGCCGGCCACCTGGCATCCCTGCTGCACGGCATCCCGCACGTGCTCAGCGCCCACAGCCTTGAGCCGCTGCGTCCCTGGAAAGCGGAGCAGCTGGGCGGCGGCTATGCGGTGTCGTCCTGGGTGGAGAAGACCGCTTACGAAGCCGCCGCGGCCATCATTGCCGTGTCGGAAGGCATGCGCCAGGACATCCTGCGCAGCTACCCGGATGTCGATCCCGCCAAGGTCCGTGTGGTCCACAACGGCATCGACGTCGCGATGTGGGCCCGCGACGAAAACGACGACGCCATCCGCGCCCTGGGCATCGACCCGGAGAAGCCCAGCGTGGTGTTCGTCGGCCGCAATACCCGCCAGAAGGGCGTGCCGTACCTGCTGAGGGCCGCAGCGAAGCTTCCGGCGGATGTGCAGGTGGTCCTGTGCCTCGGTGCAGCGGACACTCCCGAGCTGGCGGCCGAGACCGCCCGGCTGATCGAGGAGCTCCAGAGCCAGCGCAGCGGAGTGGTGCTGATCGAACGGATGCTGCCCCGCAACGAGCTCATCCAGGTCCTCAGCCATGCCACCGCTTTCGCCTGCCCGTCCATCTACGAACCGCTCGGCATCGTCAACCTTGAGGCCATGGCCTGCGGTGCGGCCGTGGTGGCCAGCGCCACCGGCGGTATCCCCGAGGTTGTCCTTCACGGCGAAACCGGGCTTCTGGTCGGGATCGAGCAGGTGACCGACGGCACGGGCACGCCCCTGGACCCGGAAAAATTCGTCACCGAATTCGCGGCCGCCCTCACCGAGGTGGTGTCTGATCCCGAGCGTTCCCGGGCCATGGGGGAGGCTGGCCGCCGCAGGGCCGAGGAACACTTTTCCTGGGATTCCATTACGGAATCCACACTCGCGGTGTACCGTTCAGTGCTCGCCGGAGGCGACTTGCCGGCGACATCAGCCGTTACAGCCGGCAATTAACCACGACGGCGCCGCTCCCCAGATGTGGGGAGCGGCGCCGTCGTGGTCAGCCCGTTGAGATAGACGGTGCCTGGCGCATCAGCGCTTGGCGACGCCGGCTTCAATCTTCTTGCGGGCCAGGATCACTTTTTCTTCCACCGGAGCCCGGCCGCTGGCACGCTGCGCGCGGAAGAACTCACGGGCTTCGTCCTGACGGACCTTTTCAACGCCGGTGGCGATGGAGGCGCGGAGGTGCTCGGGGCCGTAGCCGAAGGCATCCACCAGATCCACTGCATGCGGGCGGATCTTGACCAGAAGCCGGTTGATGTAGTCGCCCACAGTGCGTCCGCGCTGCATGGAGAGGCGGCCGTTCATGAGGTACCAGGACAGGTTCTTCTCGATCAGCGAGAGGCCGAAGAGATCGCGGAGCCACGTCAGCACCTTCTTGGTGCCCGGATCGGTGACATTGCCGAGGGCTTCGGTGAAGGCTTCCCACTGCAGCAGTTCGGCGTGTGCCTGGGCCGCTTCGATCAGGTCATCCTGATGCTGGTTGAATATGGCTGCGCCCTGGTGCTGGGGCAGTTTGTTGGTGCCCTTGAGGGCAGCGCCTACCTCAGCCACCATGGACTGGACGCGGTCCGTCAGCAACGTGCGCTGTCCTTCCTCGTCCCGAAGAGCCAAAGCGGACTTTTGGACCGAACCGGTATCGGCCACGAACTGGGCCACTTGCCGCAGGCCAGTGCGGTGGATGGCAACGTCAGCTGCCTGGCCCACCACATACCTCGCCAGCACACCGAAATTGACACTGCGGAATTCCTTGGCATAGTCCGCGAGCAGCCGCTTGGCCACAAGCTGGAGCAGGATCGTGTTGTCACCTTCGAAGGTGACATAGACGTCCAGGTCGGCGCGCAGCGAGGCGAAGCGGTTCTCGATCAGGAAGCCGGCGCCGCCGCAGGCCTCGCGGCATTCCTGGAGTGTGTCCAGTGCATGCCACGTGCTGAGCGGTTTGAGGGCGGCGGCCAGTGTTTCGAGATCCTGCCGGTCTTCATCGGTGTCGTGGGCGCCGGAGAAGACGTCATCGAACTTCTGCAGCAGCTGCTCGTGTGCAAAGCTGGCGGCGTATGTGGTTGCCAGCCGGGTAAAGAGACGGCGCTGGTGGCGCTGGTAGTCGAGCAGGACCTCTTCTTCGGTGAGCGAGGAGGCGTTGAACTGACGGCGCTCGGTGGCGTACTGGATGGCAGTTTTGAGGGCGATCTTGGAAGCGGCAACAGCAGCGCCGTCGAGGGACACCCGGCCCTGGACCAGAGTGCCCAGCATGGTGAAGAAGCGGCGGCCAGGGCTGGCGATCGGTGAGGTGTACGAGCCGCCGGGGTCTACGTTGCCATATCGGTTCAGCAGATTGGTGCGGGGGATCCGGACGTTGTTGAAGTGCAGCCGGCCGTTGTCTATTCCGTTAAGGCCGCCCTTGATGCCGTCGTCCTCGCCGCCGATACCCGGCAGGAATTCCTTGGTCAGGGGATCACGCAGGTCCATGTAGAACGCGTGCACCCCGTGGTTGACGTTCTTGGTGACCAGCTGGGCGAAGACCACGGCCCCGAGTCCGTCAATGGCGGCGTTGCCGATGTAATCTTTCCAGGCTGCACGGAAGGGTGTGTGCACCACGAATTCCTGCGTTGCGGCGTCGTAGGTGGCGGTGGTGGCAATGCTGGCAACGTCCGAGCCGTGGCCGGTCTCGGTCATGGCGAAGCAACCAGGAATCTCCAGGCTCATGATGCCCGGCAGCCACCTGGTGTGGTGCTCATCGGTGCCCAGGTGCATCACTGCGGAGCCAAAGAGACCCCACTGCACGCCGGCCTTGATCTGCAGGGACGGATCGGCAGTGACCAGTTCCTCGAAGCCGGCCACGTTTCCGCCGTGGTCATCCGAGCCGCCGAGTGCGGACGGGAACGCGCGGTGGACGGCGTCGTTGTCCACCAGATACTTCAGCTGACCGAACGCACGCTTGCGGTGTTCGGTGTGGGTCAGTCCTTCGGTCTTGTGCATTTCCGGGCGTGCGGCCAGTCCGCGGGCCTGCTTGCGGATGTGGGCCCACTTGCCCAGGAGTTGCTCGCCGAGTGCGGCGACGTCGACGGCCGGTTGGCCGTCAGCGGGCCGGCCGTGAGCGGGCACGGCGGCAGCTGCCGGCCGGGTGGCATCGCCGGCGGGGCGGTCCACTACTTCAGTCATGTCGATTTCCTTCTTTGGTTCTGACAAGTTGTTTCTCTGGCGAGGGTTTCTCTGCCGAAGGTTGTTCCGGCGAAAAACCATCCGATTCGGTGGGGGCCGCCCCGGTGTCCAGCTCCGGGGCGATGCCCACACACAGCCAGTCGGTTATCTGCCGCGCCATGGTCTCCTGGTTCGGCTTCGTGGGTGCGGCGGGGCTCCCCAGCCACTGTTCCCCGGCGTTGCGCACCAGACCGATTGCGGCGGTGGGCCAGTAGCCGATCACCGCTTCCTTGCCGGTGCCCTGACCGAGGTGGGCGCGCATGGGACGGGCGATCATGTCCCCGATTGATTCGAAGAAGTGCCCCAGGGCGCCTGCCGTGGCAATGACACCCTGGCCACCGTCCGGATCGCCGGGGGAATGGCGTGTGACAAAGGTGTAGACGTTGGGGCTGGTCTCCGCCATCTGGAGGTAGGCGGACACCATGGCCAGCAGTCCTTCGCGCGGAGTCTGGGCACTCTGAGCCGCATCACGGATGCGCCGCTGCATCTGGCTGAGGACCACTTCGCCCACCGCCTGCTGGAGGCCGGCTTTGTCGCCGAAGTAACGGTAGAAAACAGACTTCGATGTCCCTGCCGCCGCGGCTATGTCTTCCATGGACGCGTCGCTGCCGAGCGCGTGTACTGCCCGGCGTGCCGACTTGATGAGTTCACGGCGTCGTTCCTCACGGTGGGACTGCCAGCGGGCGGCGCGGCCGTCAACGGCGGCAGCACCGGAGGCCGCCGAAAGTTCTGGATGGAGGATGTTCACGATACCCAGCGTATCAGGTACGCTGGGTATCGGTAACCAGCTTTGATCAAAGGAGACAGCACATGTCCGTAAACGGACAGTCCGAAACCGGACCAGAGGAAACAGCCGCACACCAGCCTGCACGGCAGATTCGCAAGGCAGTGGTGGTGGGTGGCAACAGGATCCCGTTTGCCCGGACCGGAGGGGCATACACCAAGTCTTCGAACCAGGACATGCTTACGGCAGCGCTGGATGGCCTCATCGCCCGTTTCGGGCTTCAGGAGGAGCGGATCGGCGAGGTGGCCGCGGGCGCTGTCCTCAAGCACTCCCGGGACTTCAACCTCACCCGTGAGGCAGTTCTGGGCTCTGCACTCTCTGCGGAAACCCCTGCCTACGACCTGCAGCAGGCGTGCGCCACCGGGCTGGAGACGGTTCTTGGAATGGCCAACAAGATCAAACTGGGCCAGATCGATTCCGCCATCGCCGGGGGCGTCGACTCGGCATCGGACGCCCCCATCGCCGTCAGCGAAGGACTCCGCGAGGTGCTCCTGGACCTGAACCGGGCCAAAACACTCCCGCAGCGCCTGCAGATCCTCAGCCGGCTTCGGCCGAAGGACCTTGCGCCGGATGCCCCCAACACGGGTGAGCCACGCACCGGGCTGTCCATGGGGGAGCATCAGGCACTCACCACTGCCCAGTGGAAGATCACCCGCGAGGCTCAGGACGAACTGGCCTGCGACAGCCACCACAACCTGGCAGCCGCCTTCGACGCGGGTTTCTTTGATGACCTCCTGACCCCATACCGCGGCCTCAGCAAGGACTCCAACCTCCGTGCCGACACCACTATGGAAAAACTGGCCACACTCAAGCCTGTCTTCGGCAAGAACCTCGGCGCAGAGGCCACTATGACGGCCGGCAACTCTACTCCGCTCACCGACGGCGCTGCCACCGTGCTGCTGGCCTCCGAAGAGTGGGCGGATGCCCATGATCTTCCCAAACTGGCCACCGTGTTGGACGGTGAAGCGGCGTCGGTGGACTTCGTCCACGGCAAGGACGGACTGCTGATGGCACCGGCCTTCGCGGTGCCGCGCCTGTTGGCCCGAAACGGCCTGACCCTCGACGACATCGACTTCTTCGAAATCCACGAAGCCTTCGCAGGCACCGTGCTGAGCACCCTGGCCGCCTGGGAAGACGAGGCGTTCGGCCGCACCCGTCTGGGCCTGGACGGGGCTTTTGGCAGCATTGACCGTGCCAAGCTGAACGTCAATGGCTCGTCCCTGGCGGCGGGACACCCTTTTGCGGCCACCGGCGGCCGCATCGTGGCCTCGCTGGCCAAAATGCTTCATGCCAGGGGCCAGGTTGATGGACGCCCGGCACGCGGCCTCATCTCCATCTGCGCCGCCGGCGGCCAGGGCGTCGCCGCAATTCTCGAATCACACTAGGGGGACCGGATGACAGACAAATACACCCACTTTGTGAGCGGGGGCTTTGGCAGGGACATCGCCAGAAAACTGGGACTTCCGCAGCCCGTCGTGCTTCGCCGCCACAAGCCAGGGCAGCCGCTCATCACCGGCCCCATCCTGATCCAGGGCTCCACCGACGGCGCAGACAGGCTCGCAGCAACGCTCCTGTCCTGGGATCTCGATGTACGCCGCCACGCAGTACCCAAGGAAAGACTCGGCGCCATCATCCTGGTCCTGGACGAGCTGGCCAGCCCCGAGGACCTGGAAAAGCCTGTCCTGTCTGCTGCATCGTCACTGCGGGACCTCGCCTCCAATGCGAGAGTGGTCACTATTTCACATGAGTCAGGCGCCGCCGGCACACCGGCGGCTGCGGCTGCACGTCAGGGGGTGGATGGCCTGCTGCGCTCGCTGGCGAAGGAGCTCCGTTCCGGCGCCACGGGGAACGGGATTGTCCTGGCTGAGGATGTGATCACCACGAGTCCCAGTGTTTTGGGCGCGCTGAGGTTCTTCCTGTCCGGCCGTTCCGCTTTTGTCGATGGCCAGTTCCTTACCGTAACCTCGGCCGAAGGAAAGCTGCCCGACGACGTCGAGAAGCCCCTCGCCGGCAAAGTCGCCGTTGTTACGGGTGCCGCACGTGGGATCGGTGCCGCGATCGCGCGGACTCTATACCGCGACGGTGCCACACTGATCGTCGTCGACATTCCCGGGGCAGGGGACCACCTCGCCGAGGTCGCCAACGAAGTCCGGGGAACCGCACTTCAGCTGGACATCAGCAGGGAAGATGCGGGCCGGCGGATCATCGACCACGCAGTTGAAAGACACGGCCGCCTGGACATCGTCATTCACAACGCCGGGATTACGCGGGACAGGCTTCTCGCCAACATGGACCAGGGCCGGTGGAGCTCGGTGATCGCTGTTAACATTGCCGCGCAGCTCCGGATCAACAACGCGCTGCTGGCATCGGAGCACTTCCGGGACGCACCCCGCATTGTGTCGGTTGCGTCCACTAGCGGCATCGCCGGCAACCGCGGGCAGACCAATTATGCCGCCTCCAAGAGCGGCGTGATGGGCATGGTCCGCGCCACGGCGCCGCTGCTGGCAGCCCACGGAGGCTCCATCAACGCAGTGGCGCCGGGTTTCATCGAAACAGAGATGACGGCCCGGATTCCCTTCGCCACCCGCGAAATTGCCCGCAGGCTCAACTCGCTGCAACAGGGCGGGCAGCCCGGGGATGTGGCCGAAGCCATCGCCTTCCTGGCCAGCGACGCCGCCGGAGGCATCTCCGGCGAGGTGCTGCGGGTCTGCGGACAGAACCTGGTCGGGGCATGACCGGCGTTCCCCCCGTCATCCTGGGAGAGATGCCGTCGCTGTCAAAGCTGTACGTGAACGCCGCCGCAGCAGCCGCCCGGCGTCGTGTGCTGGGATCCAGTGCCGGTGACACGTTGCCCGTTGCATCCCACGAAGTCAGGGGCGTGCAGGCCGGAGTGGGAAACCTCACGGCCTACCAGCACCTGATCGGAGAAACAGGAAGCGATATCCTCCCGGCCGGCTTTATCCATGCACTGGCTTTTCCGGTAGCCATGAGCGTTATGAACCGCGATGACTTTCCGCTGCCGCTGCTGGGCATGATCCACCTGAAAAACCGGGTGGAGCAGCACAGTCCAGTGTTGTTCACTGAAGCACTGGATGTCACTGCCTGGGCAGAGAACCTGCGGGGGCACCGCGCGGGAACCCAGCTGGACGTCATTGCCGAGGTCCGCGGCTCGGGAAACACCGCTATCCGCTGGCGGGGGACCTCCACCTACCTCGCCAAGGGTGTGTTCGTGCCGGGCATAGACAAGCCTTCGTCTCCTGTTGAGCCCGTGGCATTCAGGGCCCCGGATCCCACGGCGCTCTGGCATCTGGGGGTGGACACGGGCCGCGCCTACGCAGCTGTCTCGGGAGACTTCAATCCGATCCACCTCAGCGTGCTGTCGGCCAAGGCATTGGGTATGCGCCGCTCTATCGCGCACGGAATGTACCTGGCATCCAGGGCCCTGGCGGATGTGGGGGCGGCCAAGGGCGATTCCTTCATTTGGGAGGTCTCCTTCGAAGCACCGGTTTTCCTGCCGGCCCGCGTCGCCCTGGACATCACTACCGTCCAGCCGGAAGGCGGGGCGTGGCGCCGTTCCGACTATGTCGCCTGGAATCCGCGGTCCGGCCGCCGGCACTTCAGCGGCTCGGTCGCTGCTCTGTAGCTGCCGGCAGATTCATGGCATCCCGGGCAAAAAGGGCGTACGACGGCGGGCGCTCACCCTTTTGGGTGGCCGCCCATATCGCTTCGCGCTCTTTGCCGTCCCCTAGCCAGCAGGCCGGACCACACGGAGTATCCGGTGCAGACTCAGCAGAATGGATTCCGCCGCGCTCGCAGCGGCATCGTCCTGTCTTGCGCCGGCTGTGCCCGCTATTGCGGCTGCTACGGACGCTTCGGCGTCGGCGAACAGCTGGCGCTGCGTCACAAGGTCCCCATCGTGGAACGATTTAAGGACTCGGCCTACCGCAGCCGTTGCCTCAGCGAGCGGCCCGCTGTCCCGGAACGCTATGACTTACGGTGCGTTGTCCTCCCAGATGACGTCGGATAAGACATCGGTCATGTCCTGGATGTGGAAAGTCACGCGTTCCAGCTCGCGGAGGTTCTGGTAGTCAAGATCCACATCCCGGGGATGGAAGCGGCGGCGCGGATTGGCCCGGCGGCTGGCATCGGCTTCGTTGACGGCCTCCCGGACCGTGCGTGCCGCCTCCGCGAGATTTTCAGAAAGGCGCGACCAGTCCTCGTGCTCCGGCGGCCATTTCTCTTTGAGCGCCGCGGCCATGTCCGCCAGCTGCCGCGCCAGAGCCAGCCGGAGTTCAGCCAGGCTGACCGCCGCCGCGTTGAAGTGCAGTGGCGGGAAGACCAATAAGTTCACGTTATTCCCACAGCAACGCCCATCCATCTGGACGAGGTACCCGAAGGAGGAATCTTCCGGGTTGCTGCCGCCTGTCAGCAATACCAGCAGGGCCGCCGTCGGAATCCAGTCCCGGCCCGAACCGATTCCGGGCAATCCCGCAAGAAGTACCCCCAGGCCCATGACCACGGCGACCGTCAACGGGGAGGGATCGCTGATGCTTACCAGGAGAAACGCCAGGCCTATTCCCAAGGCCGGGCCCAGCAAAGTCTGCAGACCCTGTCCGACCGACCCGGCTACGTTGTGGTACATCGAAACCAGCGCGCCAAGTGGGGCATAGTAGGGATACTCCGCCGCCGAGCCTGGCATCAGTGGCGCAATGAGAAATGCAAGGCCTGCGGCCAGCGCTCCTTTGGCGGCAAGCTGCAGCCTTGACCAGGCGAAGGCAGCTGACAGGCCCGCGTTTGTGCCTTCAGGAGCTGTCGGGCGAAAGCCGGCCGGGTTGCTGGCCCGTGCCCACCGCTGGCATCCCGCCCACCCCAGGGCCAGGACATCACTACGACAAGACGCTGGAAGACTGCCGCACGGCAGCTGCCAGACGGTGCGCACGACCAGGGGTCCGGCCCTCCTCCTGCCGTTGCGGAATATAGCCGAACCCCAGGCCGTAGGCGGGATCGGCAAACCCGAGAGCGGCGTTGGCGCCCTCGTGCCCGAATGCCCGGTGGCTGCCGAAATTCCTGGACGGATGCGGTTTCATGAACACCACGGCAAAGGCGTTGTCCAGGCCGGACGTCCGGTCCAGGCCCCACACCTGTTCCTGGGCCATGATTCGGATGGTCTCCCCTGTCAGGAGTGGTGCAAGGCCGTCGACGCCGGTTGTGGCGGCGGCGTAGGCACGGGCGAGCCCGTCGGCCGATCCCACCCCTCCCGCGCTGCTCATGCCACCCGCACGGATGGCACGTTGATTGGGAAGCTCCATAACGGTGCTTACGGCGGCGTTGCCGTTAAGTCCGTCCAGACCCAGCGGATCCTGCCACGGCTGGAGGGGGTCGTCGTCGTACATCACGGCCCTGTACCGGGGTTCCTGGTCTTCGGGGAGACCCAGGAAGAAGTCGACGCGGTACGGCTGTCGGATCTGCTGATCATAGATGTTCTGCAGGGTGTCACCTGTAGTGCGCCGGCACAGTTCCTCCATCAGTATCCCGATGGTGAGTGCATGATAGCCAAATGCGTTCCCAGGGCGCCACAGCGGCTCGGCAGCGGCCAGCCTGGCAGCCGCTGCGGCGGTGGTGAATTCTTCGAGGGCAAAGCCGCCCTCCACACCGAGCAGGCCAGCCTGGTGGGACAACGCCCCGCGGACTGTGAGCCGGTCCTTTCCGTGCACGCCGAATTCGGGCCAATAGTGGGTCACCGTCCGGTCAAGATCCAGCAGGCCGTCCTGGACCAGCAGACCAACCACCATGGCGGCGACACCCTTGGAGCACGAGTAAGCGCCCGTGATCGAATCGGCCGCGATGTGCGGGCCGCCGCTCAGGTCCAGCACTTTGACGCCGTTCCGGTAGACGGCAAGCTGCGCGCTGTAGTCCGGGTCCTCGAGGAGGAAAGACTCAAACAGCTCCCTGACCTTGTCATAGCCGTGCAAAACAGATCCCTGGGAAATTAGCATGGATCAACCCTAGTGGCTCCGAAGGCGGGGCAGTGCGCCCATTCCGCTCCGTCTCCGGGCAAGATTTCCTCCCCGGCTTCACGTGACCCCGGCGAGGTCCACCGCCGAATGGCCTGCCGCCGAGGGACTTCCTGCCGCGGGGTGTCAGCCAGCCCCGGAGATCGGGGCCCTGCGGGAAGATCCCGGCGGGGATTGATGTCCTGATGCGCGATGTAGTAGTGCTGCGGTGATAGCCGCCCCTCCAGCCAGCCGAGGGCGGTCCAAAGGCGGAGATACGCGGCATCGTAGGCCTCCTCGAACCGGCAAAGCCGCAACGGTACACGCCGTTGTTCACCTCAGTGGAGACTCGTTTGTGGACCGAATCGATCTCTTCGGGCAGGTGTTCCGGATAGAGCAACGGGGAGCCGGGCCCCTACGTCGCCGTGTTCTACGGCGCTGGGTTCCGTGGCGCTTGCTACCGTGCTGCTGGGATCCCGGCTCATGCTCCGGGCCTATGTTGCAGTGGCCAGAATCCGGGAGATCGGTTGCCAGGCTACAAACCATGACCCTGCTACAAGGCCCGCAAAGAGTGCGATCCATACGACGGAGGGGATGGACGTGGCCCTGTACAGCAGGTAGGCATCGGACGTCGGCAGCTGATCCCTTCGTCTGAGATGGACGTGCACCAGCTTCCCGAGGTCCCGGACGGCGGCCACTAGGAGCCTGCTGATTTAGGCGGATCTATGACGCCCGGGTATTCCGGAGGGCCATTTTTTTGCCGGAGCCGGACGTCGGTTGGGGCCCTGCGGGGCTGAAATCCTGGTCCGTCGCCAGTCTTGGGCGCTCCGCGGGGCTTCTGGCCGCCGTTCGGGCCGGTCTCTGCGTGGCGGTCCTGGTCCGGGGTGTTATCCAAGTGCCCACGTCCCGTTCCGGCCGGTCAATCCGAGGTTGAGGAGTCGTTTGAGGTTGATTGCGGCAGCATGGGTCATCCACCAGGCATTATTCTTGGTGACCCCGCGGTAAGGGACGCGTCTGGCTCCGCGGGTCATCCACGCGATCGAGCGTTCGACCATGGGCCGGTGTTGCCGGTAGTCCGCCAGGAACTCCGGGTCAGTAGCCTTGGCCCGGTGTTCACGGCGGAGCCGGTCGTGGGGGTGGATCTGCATTTTCCGCCCGTTCTTCGCCGTCGTGCACCGGCTCATCAGCGGGCACGATGCGCAGGCTCCACCAAAACTTACCCGTCCTTTCGCACTGATCGCACGGGTGATCTTCGCCGGGCAGGTCACGGTTTTCGCGCTCTCGTCGATGCTGAAGTCATCGACAGTGAAACCGTCGGGGACGGCACGGCCCAGTGGCATCGGTTTGATGATCGGGGTATGGCCGGCGGCAGTGACAGCGGCCAGCAAATCGCCGCTGCCATACGCTGAATCACCCAAAACGTCGACCTGCCCGGTTCCGATGCTGGTGTCGGCGGCAATGAGTTCGGCACCGCGGGCCGCGTCGCTGTTGTCCGCGCCGGCCGCTTTCGTCAGGGCCGCGGCGGTGACCAGGCCGGTCTCGGGCTCTATCACGATGTGGCTTTTGAACCCGTCGATCTTCTTCTGCCGGCTCTTATGCGCGTGCCGGGCTTCCGGGTCAACCGTGGAAATGACCCGGTCCGGGGCGACCTTGCGGGCGATTCTCCACCGCCCGTCCGTGCCGTCGGACCCTTCGGCCGGTTCGACGTCCTGTCCGGCGACCAAGGCCAGGAGTGCGACCGTTTCCTGCTGCGCATCGTCCAGGGATTCGGCATCGATACTGCTCAGCAGGGTCAGGGCGTCGGCGACCAGCGCGGACACGAGATCATCCCGGGCACCCCTGTCATCCCAGGCGATGTCGGGTTTCCCGGGCTTGGCGTAATCATGGCCGCTCAGACCCGCTACCACCAGGTCCGCGCCGGGGATTTCCCGGCCGACCCGGCGGATCTGCGCGATCAACTGGGTGACCGTGTCCTGCCGGGCCACCGCGTCCTCAAGGATTGTTGAATCAATGGCCCGGCGCCTGCGTCCGGAAAGCGCACCCGAGCCGGCGATGACCTCCGTGACGGCCTCGAAGATACGGTGCGGACGGTCACTTTTCGCCAGGCGCCGGCGCCAATACGTCAACACCGTCGGGTGGAACGCGCCCTGATCCAGGCCGAACCCGCACGCCGCCTTCCACCGCAGGTCAAAGGTCAATGCCTCGGCGGTTTCGCGGTCGGAGAGATTATGGAGGGTCTGCAGGACCATGACCGAAGCGATCACGTCCGCCGGGGTCGACGGGCGGCCGCGGCCGGAGGCGAACAGGTCCGCGAACGCATCGTCCGGGAACAACTCGTGCCGGTTCTCGGCGAGGAACCTGAACACCGACCCGGCCGGGAGCATATGCCCGGCCAGGGCATCGGCATCCAAAAGCTGACGTTGACCATCATCGCGACCCTGCATACACCAAGTCTTAACCATCCCCGGGAATCCGCCCGGAGGCGCGCCTTAAAGTGCCGGATTAATCAGCAGCGTCCTAGGAAGGCAAGCCCCAAGATGATCACCACGTGGCCGGTCAGTTCCGCCGGAACAAACAGAACCAGCGCGGCGGCAACAATGGCCGCCGCCAGCATGATCAGCAACCCGATGGCGTTTCTGATGAACACGAGGGCTGCAAGCAGAATCAGGGTTCCCACTGACATGGCGGCAGGACCCCAGCCATTGAAACCGGACCACACCAAGGCTGCGCCAGTCACGGCAGGGACCGGATAACCCCAGAATCCGGACCAGACGGCAGGGAGCCGGCCCCGGCTGAAAGACGTGGTGGTGCCGGAATGATCCAGCCTGAGCTTGATGCCGCCCAGCCGCTGACCGCTCATCAGGGCGGCGAACGCGTGACCGAGCTCATGGGTCACCGTGGCCATAAGACCGAAGTACTTCCAAGTCGCCCGCGGGATTGATAGCACCGTGGCGATCAGAACCACCAGGGCCAGCTCGCCGACTGACACCTCGGGGACCCCAGCCTGGCCGAAGCCTGAGATGATCTTTTCCCACAGCCCCCGGAACAGGTCAGTCATGCTTTGCCTTTTGCATGAACCAGACAGTAGGGAGTCCAGGGCCTCGCCTCCAGCCTCCCCTCCGCAATGGATTCGCCGCACACAGCGCAATTTCCATAACTGCCGTCGGCAATCCGTGCAAGGGCCCCTTCGACCTGCACGAGTCCGGCTCTGCTCTGCTCCAGCAATGCTGAGGCCTGGGATAGCTCAAAGGCGATCGTGGCACCTTCCGGATCGTGTTCGTCGTCGACATTTGAATCCCGCCGGGCCGCGCTTGCCGAGCGTATGTCCTCCCGCAGCGCAGGCAACAACGCAAGTTTGCGCGCGCGTTCGTCTTCGAGGAGCATCCGAAAAGTTTCGTAGTCAGCCATAGGGATCAAGGCTAGCGCGGGAATGGCGTTCGCTCGGGACATAATTTACGACAAACGAAACAGGGCATTTTTGTTCCACTGAACGATGAGGATTATCCGTTGTTCCAACCACGCCACCCATGAGCGAGGCCAGGCGTGCGAACTTCTTCAAAGTCGCTTGGGAAGACGCGCGAAGTGCCGTTGTTGCTTGAACTTACACCCGCCCGAGAAGTCGATCACGCCCTGTCCGGTGTTCTCGAGGCATCCGCGCCGGAGGTCTCCGCAGCACCGCTACGGCACCACCAAGGTGCGCATAGTGGGATGCCGACCCGGCTACACGTCATTGACGGGGCATTCAGGTCGACGGTGCGCATCCCGTGACCGATGGGACTCTGACCATGACCTCCCGGTTAGACTGAAAGTGATCGTGCTGTGGCTGGACCTGGTTCCGGGGCGTGGTCGATTCCCTTCCGGGAAGTGCGGCAGGGGTGCACGGGATACGCACATGAGGAACACATCAAGGAGCGGGGAGAACCATGACTACCCTGAAGGAACGCCTGCACGCTGACGTCGTCATCCACATGAAGGACCGCAACAAGGTCGCACTCACCACGGTGCGTAATGTGCTGGGCGAGATTGAAACCCGCGAGAAGTCCGGCAGGACGCCGGTTGAGCTGAACGACGCACAAGTGACGGCCCTGCTGCAGAAGGAAGCCGCCAAACGCCGCGACACCGCCGGCATCTACACCAAGGCCGGAGAGACAGACCGTGCCGTGTCGGAAATTGCCGAAGCACAGATCATCGAGGCATACCTGCCGAAGCCGCTGACTGAGGCTGAGGTTGAGACCATCGTCGACGAGGCCATTGCGGACCTGAGGGCCGACGGCCAGGAACTCACGATGCGGCAGTTGGGCGCAGTGATGAAGCCTGTCACCGCCAAGGTCGCCGGCCGCTTCCACGGCAAGGCTGTCAGCGAGATCGTCCGCAACCGCCTCACTTAGCCTTGCTCCACCGGGCCGCTGATTGAGGGTCTGCGATTTTCGGCGGATTCCGTGAAAATGCTGTCACGGCAGCAGGAAATGATCGGCCTCCCTGCCCCGTGACCGGTCTTTTCGAAGAGGTCTGTGAGATTGAACGCCATCACGGACAGGACCAGCCAGGCGGCGTTCGCCGTTCCCGGACGGCAGGTGGGCCAGGTCACCGTCCTTCAGATCAGCACTAATCTGCTCGATAGTGGCATTTCCGCGATGGGTTTTGTCCGCCGCCAGGCTATCGAGTTCCCGGCCGGCGCGGTGGTGAAGAATGTATGGAACCGGTGGGTAGCAAAGAGCGTCTCCTGCCCGGTACTCTCTTGCGGATTTAGTTCCGGAATCCTGCGCACGATCAGGCTCCCGGGCGCCTGCCGGGATTTGCTCTCGGAGGGGAACGCGGCGAAGGGGCTTCGGCGACCTCCACGGCCGAGATCCATTGTCCGGTGGCCTCGTCACAGTCCGCGTTGGTGTCTTGGATCGGGATCCATGCGGCCTCGGCAATGCCCGCGATGGCCCGTTTGATGTGCGGTTCATCCGGGCGGTGATCGAGACGGCGGCCCCGGCATTGAGCGCGGCGCTCACGGCCGCATGGGATTCGAGAGGGTGCGATACGGGAATTCGATGTAGTTGTTCCGATCGGCGGGCGGCGAGGCAGGAGCCAAGCTTGGGAGCGGCTCGGATCAGGCGGCGATGACCTTCCGGTGCGGAATCGCACTCGCCAGCGCGAGCACTGCGAGGAGCGAGAAGAACTGGACGGCCCAGGAACGATGGCGAGTGCGACGATGCCAGACGACGCGCGCCCAGGTCGGCTCTCGGCTGGAGAGCGCGTAGCCGCCGAGTATCCCGACCAGCACCACCTCTACGGCGCCGCCGCCGTTCCCCGTCGTCACGAGCGCGACGATCGCGTCCGGGCTCGCGAACACCGCGAGGAAAGCGAGGGGCGCGAGTGCGAGCCAGCGCCAGCCGCGAGCACCGCCGGACCTCCGGAGGTACTCGGACCACCCCAGGAGCGCGCCCGCGACCGCGCCGGGAAGGAGAATGAGACCGAACGTGCCGAGCCGGTCCACCGTCAAGCCTGCACCGGCGACCTCGGCCATGTATCCGCGGAGGCTGGACGCCCACGCGAGTCCACACACCGCGCCGACAATCTTGAGTGTCATGCGCGACTCTTTCGTCGAATGCAGCGTCCCGCCTCGATGAGGGGTGCTTGTCATGAGGGCAACCCGAACGAATGGATAGAGTGTGGCAGTACGTGGGCAACGCCTCAATACAATCGCGATGCTGGGCCGTGCATTCAGTCTCTTCGACTTCCGGATCGTCGACGACGTCGTAGGCGCGGGGGCTTCCCGCAGGGGCCGAAGCATTTGGTGGTCAAGCGGTCGGGAGAACCCGTCATCGCCGTGAGCCGCCTGAGCCCAGATTTGTCGCGACGGGGGTTGTCTCGACCAGGCCGGCGTTCAAGTCGAGCGCCAGATTAAATGCCCACTCAAGGTTCCACTATCGGAACGATGACGGCAGCAAAAATGCGAACCGACATAGCCGAGTCGCGGTCGACACCAGAAGCCCCCGTTGACCTGTGGCGGCTCGTCGGGGTGACGCGACGAGGGCGTCGAACTAACCCTGTCGGAGCCCGAGGGTGTTGCCGTCGGGATCGCGGAACCACGCGGCGCGCGCGGGACCGAGCTGAGCGATGTGGCCCGTGGTGGCGAGGGGACCTTCGGCGTAGTCGAGGAACTCGACGCCCCTGGCGGCCAAGTCCTGGACCACGGCCTCGATGTCATCCACCTCGAAGTGGGCAAGGGTGTGCTCGGTCGCGATGGGCGGGCGCTTGAAGACGGAGATCTCGCTGACGGACCCGCAGCGGTACCGGACGGCGACTGGGGTCTCCCACAGGAACGTCAGGCCGACGGTGTCGCCGTAGAACTTTTTCGCGCGATCCAGGTCCGTGACCGGAATCGTCGCCACGACCATCGTTGCAGTGATCATCAGTAACCTCCTTGGGCCGGCCCGTACCGGTCGGCGTGAACAGACTGTCATATCTGAAGTCGTGCCGGGCGCGGACAAGCTTCTGCACCGAAGCCGACAAGCGCAGGGGAGGCCGCCGCCCAGACCACTCGGGCGGCCTCCCATACCGCTCCGTACCGCTAGGAAACGATCTTGTACACCTCGAAGACAGTCTCTTCAGGGGGCGATGCGAATCCACCCTCGATGCCCTGCTGCATCCGTGGAAGGAGGATGCTGTCGCGGAACTGTTCCCAGCTCTCCTTCGAATTGTGGACGGCCATGATCGTCCAGCCACCGGCGGAAGCGCCCGCCGCGTGGAAGGTCTGGCCGTCAGGCAAGCGCCCATCGCCTGGGTGAACCGCGGCAATCGATGCCTCGTACTGCTCCTGGGTTCCTCCTGCGAAGAAGTGCACAACTCCGTAGGGCTTGGCGTCCATATCTGCTCCTTAGATGGCGGGGACGTACTTGACATGCCAAGTACTCGACCCAGTCCCTTGGCATGTCAAGTAGCTGACGTACACTGCGCCCATGACCACCGACGCCGAGGGACGGATCGACGCCCGGACCCCGAGTCTGTACGACACGCCCGCCAAAAAATGCCGAACTGCTAGCCGGGCGTGAACCGCACCGAACGCCGAATACCGTGGCGTCAGCGGAGCACCCATGCCTGCCGATGGCCGTGCGAGCGTAGCCGCCAACAAGCAGCCGCGGCGTGCTGATGATCCAGGTCACCATGTCTCGAAACTCCACCTGTGAGGCGAGACACCGCATAGCCGCGCCCGCGAAGTAGTCCCTGGCGTTGTCCAGCGCCGACTCAGCGTTGCTGCAGGCATGGGCTTTGAGGACTGTGAGGAGGAAATTCGCGCTTTTCTTTGAGTCCATCTTCGGGGTTCTACGCGCATCGGTGTCCGGGTCAATCCACCGGTGCGTAATCGTGCCGTCTTTTCGTTCCCCTGGTTCTATGTATGCGACGACCATCACTATGCGTCGAACCGGTGACGGGTAGCGTATCTGAGGGTACGTGTGGTGAAAACGCCCATCCCATGGTTGAAGACACAAAAAAACCCCTAGAATCCTTGGATTCTAGGGGTTTCCCTTTGTGCGCGGAGGGGGACTTGAACCCCCACCCCCTTTCGAGGACTAGCACCTCAAGCTAGCGCGTCTGCCATTCCGCCACCCGCGCAGGTGGTATTTCGGACCACGACTTGCGCCTTTCAGCGGTTCGCTTTTCTCCGAAGCAGCGAGAAAAACTCTAACACGAACTTTGCGGAAAGATGGAATCGTGGCGAGTGGGTAGGCTGAACCTACACGGACCGGCTCTGGTCCTGAACTGTCTTCCCCAGTGCACCAGGAGTGAATAATGTCTGACATCCGGCCCGAGGATGAAGTTGTCCGGATCTGCCAGGAGCTCATCCGGATTGATACGTCCAACTTCGGAGACGGCTCAGGTCCCGGCGAGCGGGCTGCCGCGGAGTACACGGCGGGACTGATTGCTGAGGTGGGGCTGGACGCTGAAATTTTCGAGTCCGGACCAGGCCGCGCCAGCGTCGTTACCAGGCTCGCAGGTGAGGATCCTTCGGCCAGTGCCCTGGTGGTCCACGGACACCTGGATGTTGTCCCGGCGCTGAAGGAACAATGGTCTGTGGATCCCTTCGGTGCAGAGCTGAAGGATGGCCTGATCTGGGGCCGCGGTGCTGTGGACATGAAGGACATGGACGCAATGATCCTGTCTGTTATGCGCAATTTTGCCCGTACCGGACGCAAGCCCAAGCGGGACATTATTTTTGCCTTTTTCGCTGACGAGGAGGCCGGCGGCACCCACGGTTCCCAGTACGCGGTGAAGAACCGGCAGGATATTTTCGAGGGCGCCACCGAGGCAATTTCGGAGGTGGGCGGATTTTCGGCCACTATTGGCGGACAACGGACCTACCTGCTGCAGACGGCGGAAAAGGGCATCTCCTGGCTCCGGCTGGTCGCCCATGGCCGGGCCGGCCATGGCTCGCAGATCAACACGGACAACGCAGTAACGCGGCTGGCCGGCGCCGTAACCCGGATCGGCGAATACAAATGGCCAATTGAACTGACGCCCACCACACGGCAGTTCCTGGACGGCGTCACAGAGCTGACAGGCGTTGAGTTCGATCCCGATGACCCGGAGAAGATCCTGAAGGAGCTGGGCACGGTAGCCCGTTTTGTCGGCGCCACGCTCCAGAACACCGCTAATCCCACTCTGCTCAAGGGCGGCTACAAGCACAATGTCATCCCCGAGTCGGCCGAGGCACTGGTGGATTGCCGGACTCTTCCAGGTCAGCAGGACCAGGTGCTGGAAATCGTCCGCGAACTTGCGGGCGCCGGTGTGGACGTCAGCTACGTCCACCAGGACGTCTCCCTGGAGGTTCCGTTCGCGGGCAATTTGGTGGACTCCATGATTGATGCGCTCCACTCGGAGGATCCGGGCGCCCGGGTGCTTCCTTATACGCTGTCCGGCGGAACCGACAACAAAGCCCTCAGCAAGCTCGGGATCACCGGTTACGGCTTTGCGCCGCTGCTTCTGCCGGACGACCTCGACTTCACGGGCATGTTCCATGGCGTGGACGAGCGGGTCCCCGCGGATTCCCTCAAATTCGGTGCCAGGGTGCTCAATACCCTGCTTACCAACTACTGATCGGGCCAGTCAGTGACGCCGGAAGAGCTGCTTCCTGACGCCTTGTTGGAACGGATCCGCGGCAGGGCCGCGGGTTATGACCGTGACAACTCCTTCTTCCACGAGGATCTCGCGGAGCTTGCGGACGCGGGTTACCTGAAGATTTTTGTTCCGGTAGCCGACGGCGGACTGGGGCTCGGTCTCGCAGCGGCCGCCGGCTTTCAGCGCAGACTGGCGACGGCAGCCCCGGCCACCGCACTGGCCATCAACATGCATTTGGTCTGGACCGGCGTCGCGCACGTGCTCGCGGCAAGGGGAGATCACTCCCTTGATTTTGTGTTGGAGGAGGCAGGCAGGGGCGAGATCTTCGCGTTCGGGAATTCCGAAGCAGGAAACGACTCCGTGCTCTTTGACTCCCGCACCGACGCCACGGCTCGTCCGGATGGCAGCTATAGCTTCACCGGAACCAAAATCTTCACGAGCCTGTCCCCGGCCTGGACCCGGCTGGGGATCTTCGGCAAGGACAGTGCAGGACGTAACGGCGAGGGGGAGTTGGTGCACGGCTTCATCGCCCGCGACGCTCCGGGCTACGAAATCCTGGATGACTGGAACACCCTGGGCATGCGGGCGAGCCAATCGAACACCACTGTGCTGAAGGGCGTTGTGGTGCCCGCTGAGAGGGTATTCCGCAAGCTGCCGGTTGGGCCGAATCAGGATCCGCTGATCTTCGCTGTCTTTTCTTGTTTTGAAACCCTGCTCGCCGCCGTCTACTCAGGCATCGGTGAACGCGCCCTCGCGCTGGGAGTGGAGGCTGTGAAACGACGGACATCGTTCAAAAACGGCGGGCGCAGCTACGCCCAGGATCCGGACATCCGGTGGAAAGTGGCCAAGGCCGCCATGGCCATGGACTCGCTCTACCCGCAGCTGGCTGAAGTCTCCCGGGACGTGGATGAGCTGGCGGACCACGGACCGCAGTGGTTTCCGAGACTTGTCGGGCTGAAGATCCACGCCACCGAGACGGCTCGCCGTGTGGTTGACCTGGCCATCAGGGTATCCGGCGGCTCCAGCTACTATCAGGGTGCGGAACTCGAGAGGCTGTATCGGGACGTGCTGGCCGGAATGTTCCACCCGTCCGACGACGAATCGGCGCACAACACCGTTGCCAACGCATGGCTGGGACCGTTGGAAAGCTAGAAAAATTCAGGCAGTCCCACCGGACTGGCGAGTCAGACGGTCCTCCGGACCTGGGTAACCCTTCTCCGCAGCCAGAAGCGCCTTCCGCCGCCCACATAGATCCGGCTGCGTTCAAGCTCCCACTTGCCGTATTCAGAATGTTCCACAATGCGTCTGCGCGCATCGGGCAGCGAATCGTCAGGACTGACCGTCAGTACCAGATACTCGTACTGCCTCAGGTAATCCCGTTCCCGCAGGACCGAGCTGGTGAGAAATTGTTCCTTCATTGCTCTCCATTTTCGTCCTTTTCCGGCTAACGTGAACTCATGAGCATCGATCCGCGTGTCGCGCTTCAGTCCCTGACCTCCGCACTGGAAGAACATCTGGTGGCAGCTTCTGCCCGCCGTGGCGAGGGGGATCCCGCGGTGGAAGCGGCGTTTTTTGCCGTTGCAGATGCGTTCGAAGTCTATGAGGACTCACTCTATGAGGCCTATAGCGAAGTGACTCCTCTTCAGGTCTTTGATGACGAAGAGGATGACGAGGATGACGCGGACGTTGAAGACGAGGACCTGGAGATCCTCGAAGACTGAGTTCCCGCGTCAGGCAATACCTGTGGGCCTGCCTGTCAGGAAAGGCTGGAGACGTCCTCGAGGGCGCGGGATATCTCGGCCGGCAGCGGTGTCAGTTGAGAGTCCAGAATATCCTTGAGCTGCACCGGGGTTCTTGCCCCCACAATTGCCGTGGCCACGCCGTGTTGCGAGAGCAGCCAGCTCAGTGATACATCCAGGGATGTCCGGCCCAGCCCGCGCGCGGCCATGGCCACTGCTTCCACTACCCGGGAGGCAGGATCCTCAAGATAGGGCTCCACATAGGTGGCAAGCCTGTTGTGCGCGGCCCGGGAGTCGGACGGGATATGGCCACGGTACTTTCCGCTCAGCACCCCGCGGCCCAGCGGCGCCCACGCCATCAGCCCCAGCCCCGCATCTTCAATCGCCGGAATAAGCTCGCCTTCGGGCTTCCGATGCAGCAGGGAGTATTCCGACTGGCTGGCCACCAGAGGAAAACCAGCCACCGCGGCAGCTTTGGCAGTCTGCCAGCCGGTGAAATTGGAGATTCCCGCGTAACGCGCACGGCCCGTGCGGAGCGCAAATTCCAGTGCTGACAATGTCTCTTCCAGCGGCACGTTTGAGTCCCAGGCGTGCGCGAACCAGATGTCCACGTAGTCAGTCCCAAGCCGGGCGAGGCTGGCATCCAGTCCGGAGAGCATCGCGTTCCGCGAGGTGTCCACCGTCCGCCGGCCATCCGACGTCGAGACCCCTGCTTTCGTGGAGATCACCACTTCAGTGCGGGAGACGGCGTCGCCCAGCATGTTCCCCAACAACGCCTCGGCCTGGCCGTCGGCGTACGAGGCAGCGGTGTCGATCAATGTTCCGCCGGCATCAACGAACGTCCGCAGCAGGTCGGAGGCATCCTGTTCATCTGTTTCCCGGGCCCATGACATGGTGCCGAGGGAGAGGGCGGAGACACGCAATCCACTGTTGCCGACGTAACGCTGCTGCATAGCAGCAAGCTTACGGGGAATCCCGGGGGGTCCATGACGTAGGGTCTTAGCGTGAACTGGTTTGAAGCGGCCCTGCTGGGCTTTGTACAGGGATTGACCGAATTTCTCCCGATTTCATCGAGTGCCCATCTGCGGATCGTGGGGGAGTTCCTTCCGAACGCCTCCGATCCCGGTGCCGCCTTTACCGCCATAACGCAGCTGGGGACCGAGACGGCGGTGATCGTTTACTTCAGGCGGGACATCGTGCGGATCGTCAGGGCCTGGGCCGGCTCTTTGCGCGGCAAAGTCTCCCGTCAGGACCCCGACGCACGGATGGGCTGGCTGGTGATTCTGGGCAGCCTGCCCATCATCGTTCTGGGACTGCTCTTCCAGGACCAGATCGAATCGGTGCTGCGCAGCCTGTGGCTTGTGGCAACAACGCTGATCGTCTTCGGCCTGATCCTGGCCGTCGCCGACGCCGTGGGCAAGCAGCAGCGGGATCTTACCCAGCTGACATACAAGCACGGCATTTACTACGGACTGGCCCAGGCCATGGCACTCATTCCGGGTGTATCCCGCTCCGGCGGAACCATCACTGCCGGTCTGCTGATGGGGTACACGCGTGAAGCCGCGGCCCGTTACTCCTTCCTCCTGGCAATTCCGGCCGTGTTCGGAAGCGGTCTCTATCAGCTGTACAAGGTGTTGTCCAAGGAAGGGCTGACCGGGCCGTACGGCCTCCCGGAGACGGCAATGGCAACAGTGATTGCTTTTGTGGTGGGCTATGTCATCATCGGCTGGTTCCTGAAGTTCGTCTCCACCAGGAGCTACCGGGTGTTCGTCTGGTACCGCATTTTCCTGGGCCTGGCGCTGTACCTGCTCCTCGGTTTCAATGTCATCAGTGCCTAGCACTAGGCTTGGGCTGTGAAGTCCTGGATATCCCGCCCTGTTCCTGAATTGCCGGGCAGCATGCCCGCCCTCCGGCTTTTTGACACCTCCCAAGGCGGTGCAGTCACCCTTCCGGCCAACGGCGAACAGTCGATGTATGTCTGCGGAATCACCCCTTATGACGCAACCCACATGGGGCATGCCGCGAGTTACGTCGCGTTCGACCTCCTGAACCGTGCGTGGCGTGACGGCGGGCAGCATGTCTCTTACGTGCAGAACGTGACCGACATCGATGACCCGTTGCTGGAACGGGCTACTGCCACCGGCGTGGACTGGCGGGATCTGGCGGAGGGCCAGATAGAACTCTTCCACACGGACATGGAGGCACTTAATGTGCTTGCTCCGGACCACTACGTGGGTGCTGTCGAATCGATCCCCGTGATCGTGCCGGAGATCGAACGGCTGGTGCGCCTCGGCCTGGCCTATCGCGTGGCGGGCACAGCCGGCGAACCCGACGGCGATGTCTACTACGACGTCGAGGCCGCTGGGAAGCACTCAGTCGATGCGGATGCATGGACGCTGGGCTCCATTTCGGGACTCGCTGAAACCGAGATGCTCGAACTCTTCGCCGAACGCGGCGGGGACCCCGGCCGAGCCGGAAAACGCCAGGCCCTGGATCCGCTTCTGTGGCGTGTGGCCCGGGACGGCGAACCCAGGTGGGGCGGCGGCGAACTGGGCGAGGGGCGGCCAGGCTGGCACATCGAATGTACTGTCATCGCGCAGAAATACCTTCCAGCGCCGCTGACGGTCCAGGGCGGTGGCTCAGACCTCATTTTCCCGCACCACGAAATGGGTGCAGGGCATGCCTATTCGCTCTCCGGTGTACCGCTGGCACACCACTACGCGCACGCCGGGATGGTGGGTCTCGGCGGCGACAAGATGAGCAAGTCCAAGGGAAACCTTGTTCTGGTTTCGAAGCTCCGGGCCGCGGGCGAGGAACCTGCCGCCATCCGGCTCGCCATACTGGCACACCACTACCGCTCGGACTGGTCCTGGACGGATGCGGGATTCGCCGAGGCCAAAGGCAGACTCGAATACTGGCGGCAGGCCCTGGCCATTGCCCCGGAAGGCACAGCCGGCGCCCTCGTGGCCCAACTGCGCGAGGAGCTTTCAAACGACCTGAATGCGCCGGAGGCGTTGCTGGCTGTGGACCGCTGGGCGGAAAAGGCACACGCCGGCGGCGGCACACTCCCCGCCGGGGACCAGGCTCTGGTGAGCGACGCCGTCAACGCCCTGCTCGGCGTCGAACTCTAAAGCCGGCTCCTGGGAGACCGGCCTCGGAACCTCAGGGCTTTTCCTTGCCACGGCGCTTGAGGTAACGCTCAAATTCGCGGGCGATGGACTCACCGCTGGCTTCCGGCAGATCCGCGGTGTCCTTGGCTTCTTCGAGCTGACGGACGTACGCCGCGATTTCCGGATCCTCCGTGGCGAGTTCGTCCACGCCACGTTCCCAAGCGTCGGATTCCTCCACCAGTTCGTGGGTGTCCAGCGGAACCTGGAGCAACTCCTCAATGCGGTGCAGCAAGGCCAGCTGGGCCTTGGGGGATGGAGCCTGCGCCACATAGTGCGGCACGGCTGCCCAGAGCGAGATTGTGGGGATCCCCGCCAGAAGCGCAACCTCGGACAGCACGCCCACGATGCCCACGGGCCCTTCATACTGGGACGCCTCCAGGTTAAGCCGTTCCCGCAGCTGGCTGTCGTCGGTGGAGGTGCTGACGGGAATGGGGCGGCTGTGCGGCACGTCTGCAAGGAGGGCACCTACGAGGATCACGTAGTCCACGTTCAGTGCTTCCGCATGGACCAGCATCTCCGCCGTATAGGCCCGCCATTTGTAGGACGGCTCTGTACCCTGCACAAAAATGACGTCCACGTTGGTGTCCGGCGCACTGGCTTTGTAGATGCGGGTGGACGGCCACTTGATTTTCCGTTCACCCGACGCCGTGCGGCGGACGGTGGGCCTGGTGAACTGGAAGTCGTAGTATTCGTCGGCATCGATGGAGGCGACCTTCTTTCCGCCCCACATCTTGTTGAGATAGCGCAGAGAATCACTTGCGGCTTCCCCGGCGTCATTCCAGCCCTCAAAGGCAGCCAGCATTACCGTGATCCGTTGCCCGTCAGCCACTGGCTGCAGCAACCGGTCCGGTTCGGGTGCCGTACCCGGTCCGGTGGTGTCTCCGTCGAAGCTATTCATCCCTTCACCCTACTTCCAAGAACCCGCGGAACGCATTGAATGAAGCGTCACGAGTCCTCCAGTTGGCAGGGCATTGGCCCGGTCTCCGCCGGATATTCGCCAAGGGCGTAGCCCCGACATCCTGTGGAGGGGAGCGCCGTAGACTGGAGGGCATGCAATCCTCAGCTTCCCGGCCTTTACTCAAAGCAGCTCTCTGGGACATGGACGGCACCATTGTTGATACCGAGCCGTACTGGATCGCGGCCGAACATTCCCTCGTGGCCGCCCATGGCGGAGAGTGGTCGTATGAAAAGGCCATGCAATTGGTAGGCCAGTCTCTGGTGTTCTCTGCCGGCGTCCTCCAGGAAGCCGGCGTAAAGCTGGAGATCCGCGAAATCATCGACACCCTGACAACAGAGGTCATTGGCAAAGTGCGCCGAAGCGTGCCGTGGCGGCCCGGTGCCCGTGAGCTGCTGGACGGCCTCTACAAAGCCGGCATCCGCTGTGCACTCGTGACCATGTCCGAGGCGCCGCTGGCCGGGGAGATTGTTGCCAGTCTGCCCGAACCGTATTTCGAGTTCCTGGTCACCGGAGACACCGTGTCCAACGGAAAACCACATCCCGAGGCATACCTCCGGGCCGTTGCCCTGCTGCGCCAGGAGGATCCGGAGCTCACCGTTGATCACTGCGTTGCCCTTGAAGACTCCGTCCCCGGTGTGGCCGCCGCCGTTGCCTCCGGTGTTGTCACCGTCGCCATTCCGCACATAGTCCCGCTGCCCGATGATCCCCGCCGCACCACCTGGGACTCTCTGGAGGGCCGGAGCGTATCCGACCTCGAGGCCCTGGTGACCCGCCGCAACGGTGCCCGCGCTGCAGGGACACACGCAACAGCAGCCCACCCATCAGGGGCCCACGCAGGCGGCCCGGCCGCACAGCGCCACGTCGAGGAGCCAGCCAATTGACTGAACCCGCCTCATCCGGCCACCCTTCCAATGGAACGGGCCGCCGCGAAGGTATTCCACTCGGCAGAATCGCCGGAATCCCGGTCATTCTGGCCTACTCCTGGTTCATCATCGCGGCGTTCACCGTGATCGTTTATGGCCCCGTACTCCGGCAGGACTATCCAGAGCTTGGAATAGCCGTCTACTACGTGGCATTCGCCTACGCTGTGCTGCTTCTCATTTCGGTCCTCGTCCATGAGCTCGCGCACGCCCTGACTGCAAAGATTTACGGCTGGCCAACTGAGAAGATCGTCCTGAACCTTTGGGGTGGCCACACGCAGTTCGAAAACTTCACTGCCACCCCTGGCCGCTCGGTGCTGGTGGCGCTGGCAGGCCCTGCCTCAAACTTTGTCCTCGCCGCGGGCGCCTGGTTCTTCATTTCAACGGCCGGGTTGACAGGCGTGGCGGGCATCCTGACCAACATCTTTATGTGGGCCAATCTGCTGATCGGCATTTTTAATGTGCTGCCGGGGCTTCCACTCGACGGCGGACGGCTTGTTGAATCGGCGGTCTGGAAAGCAACAGGCAGCCAGGCGAAGGGGACTGTGGCTGCTGGCTGGGCCGGACGGATCATCGTCATCGCGCTGGGCGTCTGGTTTGTCGTCCTTCCCCTGGCCAACGGCAATACGCCGGATATCAGTCTGCTGCTGATCACGGTCCTGGTTGGCGGTTTTCTCTGGATGGGCGCGTCGGCCTCGATACAGCAGGGCAGCCTGCGGAGCAGGCTCCCCCTGATCACGGCAGCGGGCCTGGCCGAAGCCGCCGTCGGCGTTTCTTCAACAGCCACGGTGGATGACATCCTCCGCCTGGCACCGGCCGGAACTCCGGCGATTGTGCTCTGCGGACCCGATGGCCGGCCGCAGGGTCTGGTGGACACAGCCGCCGTGGCCGCTGTTCCCGCGTCCGCCGCGGCAACTACGGCGGTTACAGCCGTTTCATATTCTCTGGGAACAGGGGCATACGTGCCGGAATGGTCCAAGGGACAGGAGCTCATCCAATACCTTGCGCAGCTCGACGGTCAGGAATACGCGGTGGTGGACCACAACGGGAAGGTCACGGGACTGCTGAGGCAGTCAACCGTGGTGACTGCTATGACCGGCAAGCGTGTCCGCGACAGTAGGCGCCCACAGGGTCATAACGGGTAGAGTTACCTGCCGGTCGTGAAATATCGGCAACCGGTCACAGCGCACGGCCACACAGGATTTACAGGAGCGAGGAAAATTCATGAGCAGCGAATCTGCCGCCATCGGAACCACAGCAGTCACTGCAGCCGGCACGGCCGCCGCGGCCGCCACTGCTGACCAGCCAGCGGGCGCTGCAAGGCGCCGGGGCCCCTTCCGCGAAGGCGAACGGGTCCAGCTGACGGACGAGCGCGGCCGCATGAATACCATCAGCCTGGAAGTTGGTGGAGCTTTCCACACACACCGCGGGTTCCTCAACCATGACGAAATCATCGGCAAGGCTGACGGTTCCGTGGTGGTGAACAACGTAGGCCAGCAGTACCAGACCCTTCGTCCGCTCCTTTCGGACTTCGTACTGTCCATGCCCCGCGGCGCTGCCGTTGTCTACCCCAAGGACGCAGGCCAGATTGTCACCATGGCGGACATCTTCCCGGGCGCTCATGTTGTGGAAGCCGGGGTGGGCTCCGGGGCCCTCTCAATCAGCCTGCTCCGGGCAGTGGGCGACAACGGATATCTGCACTCCTTCGAGCGGCGCGAGGAATTCGCAGACATTGCCCGCGGCAATGTGGAAACCATCTTCGGCGGTCCGCACCCGGCCTGGAAGATTTCGCTTGGCGACTTCCAGGAGGAAGTTGTCCGCAGCGAGGCGCCGGGATCCGTGGACCGCGTTGTGCTGGACATGCTGGCTCCGTGGGAGTGCCTTGATGCAGTAGCCACTGTGCTGGCGCCAGGCGGCGTGTGGATCAACTACGTTGCTACCGTCACGCAGCTTTCGCGTACTGCCGAGGCTATCCGCGCAGACGGCCGGTTCACTGAGCCGGATGCCTGGGAATCCATGGTCCGTGGTTGGCATCTCGAAGGCCTGGCTGTCCGGCCGGACCACCGTATGGTGGCGCACACCGGTTTCCTGCTGGTGACCCGCAGACTGGCCGACGGCGTGACCGGAATTTCAGTAAAGCGTCGCCCGTCAAAGACCGGCTTTAGCGAAGAAGACGTCAACGCCTGGACGCCCGGCGCTGTTGGCGAACGCCTCGTCTCGGACAAAAAGCTCCGCCGCGCAGCCCGGGATGCCATCGCCGGGACCAACGTCAAGGACGATCCGGAGATCACGAACTAGTCCGCATTTCGGATGTCTCCAGCAGTACCCGGCATCTTGGGGCTAAGGTCTTAAGAGAAGCGCAGGAAGGGGCTGATGGATCATGGAGACTCCGAACAACGACTCCGGACTAACACCGGCAGAGCAGGCAGCTGCAAACGAACTGTCCGTCGCGGACCGGCAGGTGAATATTCTCAGGGACAAGCTCCGGCACATTGACCGGCAGCTGGCGGCGGCCACGCAGAACAACACCAAACTCGTCAGCATGCTGGAAACGGCCAAGGCCGAGATCCTGCGGCTGAAGAGCGCGCTTGATCAGGAAGGGCAGCCGCCGTACAGCTTCGGCACCGTCCTGCAGCTGAACCCGAAGCGGCTGCCGTCCTCCGGCGGCAGTGGCCAGGCCGCAACGGAAGAGTCGCTGGACATCTTTAACGCCGGACGCAAGATGCGGGTCGGAATCAGCCCGCTGGTCAACATGAACCAGCTTGCGGTGGGCCAGGAAGTACTGCTGAACGAGGCACTTCTTGTGGTGGCGGGACTCGGCTACGAGCGGGCGGGCGAACTCGTCACCCTGAAGGAAATGCTCGGCACGGACCGTGCACTCGTTGTGGGGCGCGCCGATGAGGAACGCGTCATCAGGCTGTCCGGCGCACTGCTGGCCGAAAAACTCCGCGTGGGCGATGCCTTGTCCATTGATTCGCGGACCGGCTACGCCCTGGAAAAGGTTCCTCGGTCCGAGGTGGAGAACCTGGTGCTCGAGGAAGTCCCGGACATCACCTATGAGGACATCGGTGGCTTGGGCCCTCAGATCGAACAGATCAGGGACGCCGTGGAGCTGCCGTTCCTGCACCCGGATCTCTACCGCGAGCACGGGCTGAAGGCGCCCAAGGGCATCCTGCTGTATGGCCCGCCGGGCTGCGGCAAAACCCTCATCGCCAAGGCCGTGGCAAATTCCCTGGCGGCCAGGGCAGCGGAGCGTTCCGGGAACGTTGACCTGAAGAGCTACTTCCTGAACATCAAGGGTCCCGAACTCCTTGACAAGTATGTCGGCGAAACCGAACGCCACATCCGGCTGATCTTTTCCCGTGCCCGCGAAAAGGCATCTGACGGCAGCCCCGTAGTGGTGTTCTTCGACGAGATGGATTCACTCTTCCGCACGCGAGGCACGGGTATTTCATCCGACGTCGAAACCACCATCGTGCCGCAGCTGCTCAGCGAGATCGACGGCGTGGAGCGCCTGGACAACGTCATCGTCATCGGCGCCTCCAACCGTGAGGACATGATCGACCCCGCCATCCTTCGGCCAGGCCGGCTCGATGTCAAAGTTAAGGTCCAGCGGCCCGACGCCGAGGCCGCGGCGGACATCTTCAACAAATACATCACCACGGATCTTCCGTTCCATGAGATCGATCTCGCCGAGCATAACGGTGATGTCCAGGCCACCGTTGATGCCATGATCCAGCGCACGGTGGAAGCCATGTACTCCACCGAAAAGTCCAATGAGTATCTGGAGGTGACCTACGCCAACGGCGACACCGAGATGCTGTATTTCAAGGACTTCAACTCGGGGGCCGTGGTGCAGAACGTGGTGGACCGGGCCAAGAAGTACGCCATCAAAGATCTCCTCACACTGGAGCAGAAGGGCCTGCGGATTGAACACCTGCTGCGCGCCGTAGTGGACGAATTCCGTGAGCACGAGGACATGCCGAACACCACTAACCCGGACGACTGGGCCCGCATCTCAGGAAAGAAGGGCGAACGGATCACATATATCCGCACCATTGTCCAGGGCAAGGCAGGCCAGGAGCCAGGGAAGTCCATCGAGACCATGCCCAATACCGGCCAGTACCTGTGATAGCCGGGCCGGCAGCCGCGTCGGGGGAGTCCCTTCCGGCAGGCGGTGCCATGAGGGTCATGGGGTCGGAAACGGAATACGGAATCCATGCCCCGTCCGCCCCGGCTGCCAATGCCACCATGATGTCCGCCAGGGTGGTCCAGGCCTATGCCCAGCTGACCCGTCAACGGGCGGCCGGCGGCGCGGAGACGCGTTGGGATTACACGGACGAGGAACCGCTGCACGATGCACGGGGCTGGACACTCGAACGTGATGCGGCAGATCCAAGCCAGCTGACGGACCAGCCCCATGTTCTCGACGCAGAGTCTGTGGCCCTTGCCTACGGGCGTGATGAGCTGGAGCTGGACGGCCAGGATGAATCCGGCTCCCTCCTGATGAACATGGTGCTGGGAAACGGCGCGCGTCTCTACGTTGACCATGCCCATCCTGAATATTCGAGCCCAGAGGTGACCAACCCACGGAACGCTGTAGCCTGGGACGCCGCCGGAGATCTAGTGGCGCTCGCGGCGGTGCGTAGGCTCGCTGCCGATCCTGAGCTTCCGGCCGTCAATCTGTACAAAAACAACACGGACAACAAGTCGGTGTCGTATGGATCCCACGAGAACTATCTCATGCCCCGCTCGGTCCCTTTCGGCGACATTGTCCGGGGACTGACCCCATTTTTCGTTACCCGCCAGATCATGTGCGGCGCCGGAAGGGTAGGCCTCGGACAGGACAGCTCCAGGCCGGGCTTCCAGATCAGTCAGCGTGCGGACTTCTTCGAGGCGGAAGTCGGACTCGAAACCACCATCCGCCGGCCCATCATCAACACGCGCGACGAGCCCCACGCCACTGCAGACAAGTACCGCAGGCTGCACGTCATTATTGGTGATGCCAACTTGAGTCAGACGTCCAACCATCTGAAATTCGGCACGACGGCAATGGTACTCAGCCTCA
Organism: Micrococcaceae bacterium Sec5.7; assembly: GCA_039636785.1. NCBI lineage: Bacteria > Bacillati > Actinomycetota > Actinomycetes > Micrococcales > Micrococcaceae > Micrococcaceae bacterium Sec5.7. The sequence goes on from CP144169.1 coordinate 1,734,783, forward strand.
TCGAGGCCGGACTGGCGCCCAAGGTGGAAGTCCACGAGCCCGTTGCTGCACTCCAGACCGTCAGCCACGACACATCGCTGACAGCGAAGCTGCGGCTGCTCGACGGACGCCGTGTCACAGCGCTGGACCTGCAGTGGATGTACCACGAGGCCGCCGCCAAGCTCGCGCAGGACACCGGCGTGGCTGATGCCGTTGACGGTGACGGCCATACCCATGGCGTCCTGGAAAGCTGGGCGAACACCCTGACCCAGCTGGGCAGCGACCAGGCTGCGGCATCCACCTCAGTGGAGTGGCTGGCCAAACTTTCGCTTCTTGAGGGTTACAGGCGGCGTGACGGACTGGCTTGGGACAGTGCACGGCTGGGTCTGGTCGATCTGCAGTGGGCTGATATCCGCCCGGAAAAGGGTCTCTACTACCGGCTTCTGGCCCGCAACCGCATGCAGCGCCTGATCGAGGACGCCGACATCGCCACCGCGGTGATCCAACCGCCGTCGGACACAAGGGCTTTCTTCCGGGGGCGGTGCGTCAGCAGCTTCAGCAAGGATGTGGTGGGCGCCAGCTGGGACTCGGTCATCTTCGACGTCCCCGGCTACGGGAGGCTGCAGCGCGTGCCCACCCGCGAGCCGCTGAGAGGCACCGAAGCACTCACCGGCGGGCTCTTTGCCCGGCACCGGGAGGCAGGGCCGTTCCTTGCGGAACTGCTCGGATTGAGCCCTGCCCCGCCACCGGCGTAATCAGCCCCGGCGGGCGCCCGACGTGGCAATATGGGCATATCGGATGTCCCTTCGGGAATCCGGGGACTGACAAAAGGAGAGAACAATGGCAGGCCAGGAGCAGCAGAAGCCGCAGTCACGCGACAGCCAGGTAGAGGAGGACGTCCCGGAGGCACCGCCGGCACCGCCGGAGGCGCAGGCATCAGCCTCGACACAGGGTGTGGACGACCTCCTCGACGAAATCGACGGCGTCCTGGAATCCAACGCCGAAGAGTTTGTGCGGGCATTCGTTCAAAAGGGCGGACAGTAGGCAGGCAGGAACCGCACCAGCGTTGAGCCAGGTTCGGCACACCGAGGGTCTGTACAGACGTTGAACCACCACGTTGAAGGAGTGCACCAGTGCAGGAGAGAACAGCCAACCAGGTAGCGGCCAACGCGACGTCGTCGTTCACCGAGCACCTGCAACGTGACCGGCCCGATCTGCTTCCCTACAACCGGGCACTGCCGGCACCGGCCGCCTCGCACCCTTCGCAGCCGCTGCAGGTACCGCACGCCACCACCATTGTGGCCATGAGTTACGCCGGGGGTGTGCTCATGGCCGGTGACCGCCGTGCCACCATGGGCAACGTCATCGCCAGCCGGCACATCGAGAAGGTGTTTCCGGCGGATCAGTATTCCGTGCTCGGAATAGCGGGCACTGCCGGGATCGCAATCGACATCACGCGGCTGTTCCAGGTTGAGTTGGAGCACTACGAGAAAATCGAAGGAACGCTGCTGAGCCTTGACGGCAAGGCCAACCGGCTGGGGGCCATGATCCGCGGCAATCTGCCCATGGCACTTCAGGGGCTTGCAGTCATACCGCTGTTCGCGGGCTTCGACACCGCGGCGGGGGTAGGCCGGCTGTTCTCCTATGACGTCACCGGTGGCCGCTACGAGGAGCAGGAACACCACACCGTGGGTTCTGGCTCAGTATTTGCCCGGGGCGCCCTCAAGAAACTCTGGCGCCCCAATCTGCCGGAAGATGACGCCATTTCAGTTGCCGTTGAGTCTCTGTATGATGCTGCAGACGACGATTCCGCCACCGGGGGACCGGACCCCGTGCGGCAGCTGTGGCCGGTTGTCTATACGGTTAACAGGGCCGGAGCGAGGCGCATTCCGGAGCGGGATCTGGCTGCTGTGGCCGGAAACATCATCGAGTCCCGGGCTGCAGCCCGGCGGGAGGCCTGAGATGACTCAGCAGTTCTACGTCTCACCTGAGCAGCTGATGAAGGACCGTGCGGATTTTGCACGGAAGGGCATTGCGCGGGGCAGGTCCGTGGTGGTGATCAGCTGCGAAGACGGCATCGCTCTTGTGGCCGAAAACCCATCGCCGTCGCTTCATAAGATCGGTGAGATCTACGACAAGATTGCGTTTGCAGCTGTAGGCAAGTACAACGAGTTCGAAAGCCTCCGCCAGGCAGGGGTGAGGTACGCGGACATCCGCGGCTATTCCTATGACCGCGAGGACGTGACGGCGCGTGGGTTGGCCAGCGTGTACGCGCAAAGCCTCGGCGCAGTGTTCACAGCAGAGCAGAAGCCGTTTGAAGTGGAGCTCGCAGTGGCTGAGGTGGGGCCCACGCAGGAAGAAGACCACCTCTACCGGCTGACATTCGATGGCTCTATCGCTGATGAGCACGGATTCATTGTGATGGGTGGCCAAGCCGAAAAGGTTTCGGCCGCCGTTGAGGACGGCTGGCGCCAGGACCTCGCGTTCGCTGCCGCCATCAGGCTGGCTGTCAGGGGACTGGTGACCGACAACGCAGCCAGTGCCCTGCCTGCCCGGGCTGTGGAGGTGGCAGTGCTGGATCGTGCTTCGGAAAGCGGCCGGGGAACCCGGCGTGCTTTCAGACGGCTTACCGATGCCGACGTTGTGGCTTTGCTTGCTGAGGAGGACTGAAATGGACAAGAGAATCTTCGGTATTGAAACCGAATTCGGCATTTCCTATTCGAGCCCGGATTCCCGTCCGCTGGCACCGGAGGAAGTTGCGCGGTACCTTTTCCGCAAGGTTGTCAGCTGGGGCCGTTCTTCAAATGTGTTCCTGACCAACGGGTCCAGGCTGTACCTGGACGTCGGCTCCCACCCCGAATACGCCACGGCGGAGTGCGATGATCTGGCCCAGCTCGTAGCCCACGACCGCGCCGGGGAACTCATTCTGGACGATCTTGTGGACGAGGCCCAGTCGAGGCTGGCTGCCGAGGGGTTCAACGGGACGGTGTACCTGTTCAAGAACAACACAGACTCGGCGGGCAATTCCTACGGGAGCCACGAAAACTACCTGATTCCGCGCCGGGGCGAATTTTCACGGCTCGCTGAAATTCTCATTCCGTTCCTGGTGACGCGCCAGCTCATTGCCGGGGCCGGCAAGATCCTCAAGACCCCGCACGGGGCGACATTCGCCTTTTCGCAACGGGCGGACCACATCTGGGAGGGTGTCTCCTCGGCGACCACCAGATCGCGGCCCATCATCAACACCCGCGATGAACCCCATGCCGATGCCGAGTTCTTCCGCCGCCTGCACGTGATAGTCGGCGATTCCAATATGTCCGAGACCACTGCGCTCCTGAAAGTGGGAACAGTTGATCTGATACTGCGGATGATCGAGGCGGGCGTCATCATGCGGGACATGCGGATGGAAAACCCCATCCGCAGCATCCGTGAGATCTCGCATGACCTCACCGGCAAGGCCCTGGTCCGGCTCGCCAACGGGCGGCAACTCACGGCATTGGAGATCCAACAGGAATACCTCACAAAGGTCACGGCCTTTGTGGCCGAGCATGGCGCCCACAATCCCCATGTGCCACTGATTCTAGATCTCTGGGGAAGAACACTGCAGGCGATCGAAAGTGGCGACACCACCGGCATCGACACCGAAATCGACTGGGCCATCAAAAAGAAGCTGATGGACAGTTACCGGGAACGCCACGGGCTGGGACTCGACGCACCCCGGATTGCCCAGCTTGACCTGACCTATCACGATATCTCGCGGACCCGGGGACTCTACTATCTCCTGCAGGCCAGGGGAGCTGTCCGCCGGGTGGTGGATGACACCGCCGTCAAGGATGCCGTTGACGCGCCACCGCAAACCACCCGCGCCAAATTGCGGGGGGACTTTGTCCGCAGGGCGCAGGAACTGGGACGTGACTACACGGTGGACTGGGTGCATCTGAAGCTGAATGACCGGGCCCACCAGACCATCCTGTGCAAGGACCCGTTCCGTAACGAGGATGAGCGCGTTGATGCGCTTCTGGACTCTATGGGCTGATACCCAGCTTCAGGGGCTATTCTGGATGGGGCCATTCTTTGGCCCCGCCCGCGCTGCCGGGCGCTACATACCGGTAACGCATCCATCTTGCCCCGACGAAAGTTTTTACGTGCGCCGACTACTAGCAATTCTTATTCCCGGACTGCTGCTGCTCACCGCCTGCGGCGGATCGCCTGCAGCGCCGGAACCCACCAGCCAGTCCGCGGGTGAAACCGCCAAGCTGGATTCCGTGAAGTTTACCGACAACGGCGACAAGAAGGCGCCTGGTATTGAATTCACCAAGCCCCTGGAAGTGGCCGAACCGACTGTCAAGGTAATCGCCGAGGGCAGCGGTGACCGGGTCAAGGCCAACCAGGTTGCCGAGATTTCAATCCTTGCGCTCAACGGTAAGGACGGTGCGAAACTCGAAGACACGTTCGCCAGCGCCCCGGAGGCCCTGGAGCTGAACGAGGAGCTCAAGACGGGCAGCGCAGTCATCTACAACGCGTTCGTCGGAGCAAAGATCGGCTCACACCTTGCACTTGCCGTTCCGGGCAAAGCTGCCGCCGAAGGCGCCAAGGCACAGCCCACGCAGCTGCTGGTCATCAAGATCGTGTCCGCGAAGGACCTTCCCGGTGCCCTGAGCCAGGAGGAGACTAACAAGCTGGACAAGGAGGGAAAACTGCCCAAGGTCACATTTGATGCCAAGGGCGTTCCCACCGTGGATATTCCCAAGACGGATGCACCGTCGGGATTGTCCATCAAGGTGCTCTCGGAGGGGACCGGCGAGAAGATTACGGCCGCCGACACCATCGAAGCCAACTACGCCGGCTGGCGCTGGGATGACGGCAAGAAGTTTGACTCCAGCTATGACCGGGGCGAAGCCGCCAGCTTCCCGCTCAAGGGAGTCATCAAGGGCTGGACCCTGGGGCTTACCGATCAGAAGGTCGGATCCAAAATCCTGCTCACCATCCCGACTGCACTTGCATACGGCGAGACGGCCGCTGCCCAGCAGAAGCCCGCCGGACCGCTCGTATTCGTCGTCGAGATTAAAGCCAAAAAGTAACGGCGCCGGCAATCCCGGCACTGAATAATCCAGGCAACAAGCCGCCCAATCAAGCAGAAGGAGCAACCATGTCATTTGGTCAGCGCGATTTCGACCGCCAGAAGCCGGAAATTGACTTCCCCGAAGGCGCAGTACCCGCCGAATTGGTCATCACCGACCTCATCGAGGGCGACGGCGCCGAGGCTAAAGCCGGCGATACCGTCTCCACCCACTACGTGGGCGTGGCCTGGTCAACAGGTGAAGAATTCGACGCCTCCTGGGGCCGCGGCGCGCCGCTGGACTTCCGTGTGGGCGTGGGGCAGGTCATCCAGGGCTGGGACCAGGGCCTGCTGGGCATGAAGGTTGGCGGCCGACGCCGCCTGGAGATTCCGTCTGAGCTGGCTTACGGCTCCCGCGGTGCCGGTGGAGCAATCGGCCCCAACGAAGCACTGATCTTCGTCGTGGATCTGGTGGGCGTCCGCTAACCGGAGCTTCGCACTGTGGAGGCGCGGTAACAATCGGAAGGTATTTTCCCTTTGTTGCCGCGCTTCCTGCGTTTCCCACACGGACTTTAGTAACGTAGCCAGAGTGTCAGCATCCCGTACAGAACGTCTGCTTAATCTCCTGATCGCCCTCCTCAATACGAAGTACGGGCTGCGTCGCAGCGAGCTGCGCAAAAAGATCTATCACGACACCACCAGCACCGAGGTGTCCTTCGGCCGGATGTTCGAACGCGACAAGAGTGATCTCCGGCAGTTCGGCTTCGAGGTCGAAGCTGTTATGGACAAAGGCTGGGGCTCGGACGATCCTGCGACCACCCGATACCGGATCGGCAAGGAATCGAACCGGCTTCCGGACGTCAAGCTCACGCCGGCGGAGTGCACTGTATTGTGGCTCGCCTCCCGGCTGTGGGAGCAGGCAGCACTCGGTGCGTCCGCCCTCAACGCCATGCGCAAACTCCAGGCCTCCGGCGGCCTGGCAGGTGTCGGCCTGCCTGCCGGTGTACAGCCCCGCATCAAACCGGCCGGGCAGGCCTTTGAGGATCTTATCTCCGCCATCCACGCCCAGCATCCGGCCAGGTTCAGGTATCTTGCCAGCAGCACCGGCAAGGAAGAAGACCGGGTGGTTGAGCCTTGGGGCCTCGGCAGCCGGTTCGGCCAGTGGTATCTGGCTGGCTTTGACCGGGGGCGGGGCGCCCAGCGGTTTTTCCGGCTTTCCCGGTTCACCTCGGCGGTCACTGTGCTGGAGAACGACACCTACTCGCCGCCGGCGGGTTTCAACGTCCGCGCTGAGCTGAGCAGCCTGCCCGAGCTGCCCTTGAGGACCGCCGTCGTAGACGTGCGGGAAGGCAAGCTGCTGGGCCTGCGCAAGCGGGCCGTGCCCGCCGATGCCGATGGCTCCGCCGCTGCAGGAGCGCCCGACGCCGGCCGTGACCGTCTCAGCGTGCAGTATCGGGACGCTGAGCTGCTGGGCGAGGAGATTGCCTCCTACGGACCCAACGCAGCGGTGGTGTATCCGACGGAACTCGTCACAGCCGTCACGCGGCGGCTGCGCCGGGCCGCTGACTTTGCTGCCGCGCCGGTACCGCCGATTGACTTTCCGGACGCCGGCCCTGCCAAGCGCACCCGGAAGCGGACGTCCGAGGACCGGCTGAAACGAATGCTTCAGCTGGTCCCGTTTCTGGTTCACAACCAGGGTCTCCACATCGAGGAGGTCGCCAACACCTTCGGCGTCACACGGAAGGAGCTGGAGGATGATCTGCGGATCCTCATCTGTTCTGGCCTGCCGGAAGGCTATCCGGATGATCTGCTGGATATCCAATGGGAGAGCGATCACGTTTTCATCACCCAGGATCTGGATCTCAACAGGCCGGTCCGCTTCACCGTGGACGAGGCCTGCGCGCTGCTGACCGGGCTGGAGACCCTGAACGGGCTGCCTGAGCTTGCCGAAGGGACTGCCCTGGAATCGGTGACGCTCAAGCTGATGGCCGCCGCAGGCGAAGAGGGACTGCGTGCAGGTTCGGTGGCCGGCCCGGAAGTCGGCCCCGCTGACTCGGCCATGCTGGAGACCGTCCGGAAAGCTCTTGAGACAGGATCCCAGCTTCACCTCGTGTACTTGTCGACCCAGAGCGATTCGGTCTCCGAACGGGACGTGGATCCGCTTCGGCTCTACTCGCTGGACAACACGTGGTACTTTGAGGCTTACTGCCACACAGCCGAAGGGCTGCGGAATTTCAGGCTTGACCGGATCGAGATCCTGCAGCCCAACGGCAGGAACGTTTCTTCACAGGTCAAGCCCCAGGAGGGTTTCCCGGTCAAGCTCTTCACGCCTAACGACGACGACACCCTTGTGGTGGTGCAGCTCTCCGCCCGGGGCACTGGGCTGGCTGACGACTACTACGCTGAACGGACCTCCGGCCTGCCTGGTGACGGCCTGCTGGCTGAAATCCGCTTTGGCAGCACGGCATGGCTTCCCATGTTCGTCGCCCAGCACGGGGGCGCGGTGCGGATTCTTGAGCCGGCAACACTGGCCGCGGGTGCCCGCGACTGGATCGACGCAGCCCTGGCCCAGTACGGAAGCTAGACTACTCAGCATGCCTTGGTGGTCTTGGATCCTGATCTGGATAGCGCTCGTTGCCCTTTCCCTGCTGTTTTATGTCATTTTGGGTATCAGGCTCTTCCGGAATTTCATGGCAACTGTGAAGGAACTGAGCGCCGCAGGTGAGCAACTGACACACTTGCCGGCCGGCCCTGCGGACCCTGCGACGGCGGGGCCGGAGAAACAAACGGCCCCCGGTTCAGCTGTTTTTGCCTCCTCTGGGCAGATGCGACATGATTACCTCACATCCAAGTCATCCCGCCGGGGAGTTCGCCGCCAACGGCGCGTTCAGCGCAAGGCCGAACGGGGCCAACCCCAGTCATTGCGCGACATCGAATTCAGTTAGACGTAGGATGTACTCAGAGGAAAGGACTTCCAGTGGGACGACTGTTTGAGGGCCCGTGGCCCATCGTAATTATTATCATCGTAGCTCTGCTTCTTTTTGCAGCGCCCAAGCTACCCGCAATGGCGCGCAGCCTTGGCCAGTCGATGCGGATTATCAAGTCCGAGGTCAAGGAAATGAAGAACGACGGCAAGCCTGAGGCCAAGGATGACTCAGATCCCGTTGAGGGCAGGATCGTCAACCATCAGCAGGCCAAGACGCAGAACGGCGAGCCGAGCGACGGCACCGACGTTCCGCCGTCGAACCGCGTTTGATCCCTAGTGGCTGAGAAGACGGGCCGCAAATCCAACCCTGAGGGTCGGATGGCCCTGATGGATCACCTCCGGGAGCTCAAGAACCGGCTCCTCAAGTCCGCGATCGGCCTTGTTATCGGCGCCGTCGGCGGATGGATTCTCTACGATCCGGTTCTGGGTGCGCTCAAAGAGCCCGTGGACCGGATCGCAGAGCATACCGGCGGGACGTCGTCAGTCAATTTCTCGAGTATTGCCTCACCATTTGATTTCAAGCTTCAGCTGTCCTTGCTGATCGGCGCTGTTATCTCCAGCCCGGTCTGGATCTACCAGCTATGGGCGTTTGTCACCCCGGGGCTGACCAAAAAGGAGCGGCACTACACGCTGGGTTACATGGCAGCGGCCGTCCCGCTCTTCCTTGCAGGCATATGGGTGGGGTGGCTGGTGGTTCCCCAGGTTGTGCGGGCGCTGACACAATTCACACCGGCCGGTTTTTCAAACCTCATCGATGCCCGCGACTACGTTGATTTCGTCACGCGAATGGTGCTCTTCCTTGGGCTGGCATTTCTGGTGCCGGTAGTGCTGGTCGGCGTCAACATGGCGGGAATCATCCGCGGACAGACCATTCTCAAGGCCTGGCGCATTACCGTATTCCTTGTGTTTGTACTGGCGGCCGTAGCTGCCCCGGGCGCAGACGCCCTGTCCATGTTCCTCCTCGCCGGGCCGCTGCTGCTGCTGTTTTTCGCTGCCATCGCCCTGTGTATTCTTAATGACCGCAGCCGTGACAAGCGGGCAGCAAAAAAGGCTGCCGAGTCAGAAGCCACCGCCGACGTCGCAACGCCCGGCTCCGAGCTGAGGAATCTCTAGCTCCAAGCACACTAGGCTGGAGGCATGTCCTCCATCTCCGGGCCGCAGTCGCCGTCTGAAAGCTATCGAGCCAGTGCTGAACGGACTGCCGAAGCGAATACGCACCTTGGCGGATTCGTGGGAACCCTTGACTTTGAACTGGACGAATTCCAGCGCCAGGCGTGCAGTTCGCTCCAGGAGGGCCGCGGTGTTCTGGTGGCAGCACCTACCGGCGCCGGAAAAACCATCGTGGGCGAGTTTGCCATCTATCTGGCCCTCGAACGCGGCCTCAAAGCCTTCTACACCACTCCCATCAAAGCCCTCAGCAACCAGAAATTCGCCGAGCTGGCCGAGAAGTATGGCGCCGAAAACGTGGGCCTGCTGACGGGCGACACAAGCATCAATGGTGATGCGCCGGTAGTGGTGATGACCACCGAGGTCCTCCGAAACATGCTCTATGCCGATTCCGATTCGCTGGATGATCTCGGCTACGTGGTGATGGACGAGGTCCATTACCTGGCTGACAGGTTCCGTGGAGCAGTCTGGGAAGAAGTGATCATCCACCTCCCCAGCGAAGTCCAGGTGGCATCACTGAGCGCCACGGTTTCCAACGCGGAGGAATTCGGCGCCTGGCTGGATACGGTAAGGGGCCGCACAGACATCATCGTGTCCGAGCACCGGCCGGTTCCGCTGTGGCAGCACGTCATGGTCGGCAAGGAGATCGTGGACCTCTTTGCAGGTGAAACCGCTTTCGATGAGATAGCGCCCGAGGGAGATCCGGGTACGGCTTCGGCCCTGCCCGTCACACCGACTCCTGACGAAGCCAGCAAACGTGGCTTTGAGGTCAATCCCGAGCTTCTGTCCATGGCACGAAACGAAAGCCAGTTGAATTTCCGTGGCCGTTTCGGCCACGGCGGGCGCAGCCAGCGCCGGCAGCGCCGGCAGCACCGCCCGCACGGCCAGCACGGCGAGGACCGGCCGTCGCAGAGCGCGCCCCGCACAGCGGTCAAGAAGGCCAGCCGGCCGCAGGTCATCGCCAGCCTGGACCGGCAGGACCTCCTGCCAGCCATCACGTTCATCTTCTCCCGGGCCGGCTGCGACGCGGCGGTGGCCCAGTGTGTGGCGTCCGGCTTGTGGCTGACAACGGAGAACGAACAGCGGATCATCGCCCAACGGGTGGACGAGGCCGGACAGGACATTCCATCTGACGACCTGGACGTGCTGGGCTTCTGGAGCTGGCGCGACGGACTGCTGAGGGGCATCGCAGCCCACCACGCCGGAATGCTGCCGACCTTCAAGGAAGTGGTGGAAAAGCTCTTCGTCGATGGGTTCGTGAAGGCCGTGTTCGCCACTGAAACCCTTGCTCTAGGCGTCAACATGCCCGCGCGCTCCGTTGTGCTCGAGAAGCTGGACAAGTTCAACGGCGAAGCGCATGTGGACATCACCGCGGGGGAGTACACCCAGCTCACCGGGCGTGCCGGCCGCCGCGGGATTGACGTCGAGGGCCATGCCTTGGTGCTCTGGCAGCCCGGCACCGATCCGGCAGCGGTAGCCGGTCTGGCCTCCAGACGGACCTATCCGCTGAACTCCAGTTTTAGGCCAACGTACAACATGAGCATCAACCTGCTCGCCCAGTTCGGGCGGCCCCGTGCCAGGGAGATTCTGGAATCCTCATTTGCGCAGTTCCAGGCAGACCGCTCCGTGGTGGGCCTGGCCAAACAAGTGCGCAGCAGGGAGGAATCCCTGGCCGGGTTCGCCAAGTCAATGACATGCCATCTGGGTGATTTTCCGGAGTACTCCAAACTCCGCCGCGAGCTTTCCGACGCCGAAAACGCAACCTCCCGCAATAGAGACCGGGCACGCAAGTCGCTCAGCGACGATTCCCTTGGCCGTCTGCTGCCCGGCGACGTGGTGGATGTGCCCGGTGGCCGCGCACCCGGGCTGGCCGTGGTGCTGAGCACGGATCACAGCAGCCGTGAGCCGCGGCCCGCAGTTCTGACGCTGGACAACCAGCTGCGCCGGATCGGCGCCGATGACCTCGAGGGTCCGATTTCTCCGGTAACGCGGATCCGGATCCCGAAGTCGTTCAACGCCAAGGTACCCAAGTCCCGGCGTGATCTTGCGTCCTCCATGCGCAATGCCCTGCGGGAAAACCGCCCGCCTGCACCGGACAACAGCCGCAACAATGACTTTGGGCTAGCCGCTGCGCTCCCGGACCAGGAGAAGAAAATCGCGGACCTGCGGCGGGCGCTGCGGGCACATCCATGTCACGGCTGCAGCGAACGCGAAGACCATGCCCGGTGGTCTGAACGCTGGTGGAAGCTGCGCAGGGAAACAGACGGCCTGATCCGTCAGATCCAGGGGCGCACGAACACCATTGCCAAGACATTCGACCGCGTCTGCGACGTGTTGAGCGCCTACGGCTACCTGGAAACCCCGGAACCGGGCAAAACGGCCATCAGTGCAGACGGCCAGCGCCTGCGCAGGATATACGGGGAGAAGGATCTGCTCATTTCGCAGGCCCTGCGGCTGGGCGCCTTCGAGGACCTCGATGCCGTTGAGGTGGCAGCACTCGCGAGTATTCTGGTCTACCAGGCCAAGCGGGAAGACCGGGGCCTGCGGCCCAGGATGCCCAGCGTTTCCCTCGAGACGGCCGTGGACATTGTTATCCGGGAATGGTCCGCTGTGGAAGACGTTGAAGAACAGTACAAGCTTCCCCTGACAGGGGAGCCTGAGTTGGGCCTTGTCTGGCCGATGTACAAGTGGGCCAGGGGACGGCATCTGCAGGATGCACTGAACGGCACTGATCTGGCCGCCGGAGACTTTGTCCGGTGGGTCAAACAGGTGATTGACCTGCTCGATCAGCTGGCCAAAATCCCCGGGCTCGATCCCCGGCTCGCCAGACTCTGCAGCGAAGCGATCAAGCTGGTGCGCCGCGGCGTTGTGGCTTATTCAGTAGTGGTCTAACCGGCCATCCCGTTGCAGAGCAACCAACATCCTCATTGCCGCTAGGAGCTTTACACGCCATGACTGACGCACGTATGCCAGGAGCACCCGCCCAGACCGAGCGCACGGTGACGCTGTACCGCAACGGATCCGTCTACACTGCCGCTGACCCCTTTGCCACAGCCATGCTGGTGGACGGCGGCACCATTGCGTGGGTGGGCTCCGAACAGGCTGCCACCTCCATTGCAGACGGCTCCATGGACGTCATTGATCTCCACGGCGCCCTGCTGGCTCCTGGTTTTGTTGATTCGCATATCCACCTGACTGAAACAGGCATTGCACTGGATTCCCTGCGGCTGGACGGAATCCGTTCCTCGAGGGAACTGCTGGACGCCGTAGCCGGCTCAACAGCCTCCGGCCCCGTGCTCGGCCATGGCTGGGACGAGACCACCTGGGAGGATCCCACCCTGCCCAGCACGGAAGAACTGGAACGGGCGGCAGCCGGGAGACAGGTTTATCTGTCCCGCATTGATGCGCACTCGGCGCTGGTTTCCGCCTCGCTGGCTGCCGCAGCCGGCATTCAAGGGCTTGACGGATTTTCCTCCGGTGGCCAGATGAAACGGGCGGCGCACACGGGTGCCCGTCTCGCTACCCGGAAACTTCCGGCTGACGTGCTCCGGGGCTACCAGCAGCGTGCCCTGGGCGAAGCGGCCTCGAATGGCTATGTGGCACTGGCGGAAATGGGTGCGCCCCACATCGGAAGTGTCCTTGACCTTCAACTTGCTGCGGCTTGGAACATGGCTTCCGAAACAGAGGCTGCCGCACCTGAGATTCTGCCGTACTGGGGCCAGCTTGCCGCCTCGGTCGATGACGCACGGGCAATCGTCGCTGAACTCGGCGTCCCGGTGCTCGGCCTTGCCGGCGACTTGAACATCGACGGCTCCATCGGCTCGCGCACTGCCGCCCTACGGGCGGATTACACCGATTCGCCGGGGGAGCGGGGCAGCACCTACCTGTCCGTAGATGAGGCCGCAGCCCATGTGGCGGCGTGCTCGCTGCTCGGTATCCAGGCAGGGTTCCATGTCATAGGCGACGCCGGCCTTGATGCGGCACTGGAGGCCCTCGACCAGGCTGCCGCCGACGTCGGTGAGCAGAAGGTCCGCGCTGCCGGCCACCGGTTCGAGCACGTCGAGCTTGCGGACTGGGAGTCGATTGCCCGGCTGGCCCAGTACTCGGTCACGGTGAGTGCCCAGCCTCGATTTGATGCAGCCTGGGGCGGATCCGGACGCCTCTATGAGCAACGCCTTGGCGGCCGCGGAATGGCAATGAACGCCTTCGCGTCGTTCTACTCGGCGGGTGTGCCTATCTGTTTCGGCAGCGACAGCCCGGTGACACCTCTGCGGCCGTGGTCCAGCGTGAGGGCCTGCCTGGAGCACCACAGCCCGGCTGAACGCATCTCGGCCCGTGCAGCGTTCCTGGGGCACACCCGGGCTGGTTGGCGGGCCGCCCGGTATCCGGATCCGATGGCTGGACAGCTGGTGCCCGGTGCCCCGGCCAGCTTTGCTGTCTGGGAAGTGGAAGAGCTGATGGTCCAGGTGGCAGATGGCAGAGTCCAGTCCTGGAGCACGGATCCGCGGGCGCGGACTCCGCTGCTTCCCGCTCTTGATACGGGGAGTGATCCGGTCTGCCTGCAGACGGTACGCGACGGATTAGAGCTTCACTCCAGCCCGGCACTGCGGGGTTGAGCCCGGAGAGCATTTGAGGGTCAACGGAGGGTTGCAAATGCCGCAGGATCCGTCCGGCCGCTGTCGGCCCGTGTCCAGCTTCCGGCACATGTTTGTCCAGAGTTCGGTCGGGTCATGACCGTGGTTCCTCGGGGCGGCTCCACCACGCGGCAGTAAACAGTTCTGTCGCCGCACATCGTGGAGGGCGGGTACCGGCCCGAAGCGTGTGGACCTGCCCGCGGAATATGTCCGGCGGGCCGGGCGGTGAACACGCACTATAATGGAGAGTTGCGCCTGCAAGTCAGCGATCCTGCTGCACTCCGGGCGCACTGACCGCTCCCATCCAGGAAAGGCCTCCCTGTGCGTGTCCTCACCATCATTCCTACCTACAACGAGCTGGAATCGCTGCCCAAGACCCTTGGGCGTCTGCGCGCAGCTGTGCCGGCGTCAGATGTGCTGGTTGTCGACGACAACAGCCCCGACGGAACGGGCCAGTTGGCGGACACCATCGCCTCAGAGGACAGCCAGGTCCATGTCCTGCACCGCACGGGCAAAGCAGGCCTGGGTGCCGCCTACATCGCCGCCTTCAAATGGGGCCTGGCTGCCGGCTACGACGTCCTTGTCGAGATGGATGCTGACGGATCACACCAGCCAGAACAGCTGCCACTGCTGCTGGACGCCGTGGAACAAGGCGCGGACCTGGCCATGGGCTCGCGGTGGGTGCCGGGCGGCAGCACCGTGAACTGGCCGTTATACCGGCAGGCTATCTCGCGCATCGGCAGCACATACGTTCGCATCATGCTGGGCGTCAAAATCAAGGACGTGACGGGGGGCTACCGTGCCTTCCGCCGAACAACACTGGAAAAACTGAATCTGGACCAGGTTGAATCGGTGGGTTACGGCTTCCAGGTGGATCTGGCGTGGCGCGTGGCGAAGATGGGGCTCACCATCGTTGAGCGGCCTATTACTTTTGTGGAGCGCGAGCTGGGTGCATCCAAGATGAGCGGGCACATCGTTGTTGAGGCCATGATCAACGTGACCAAGTGGGGCCTGGTATCCCGCTGGAACCAGCTGACCGGAAAAAAGCAGGCCGCCGACCCGGCCTAGCCTCAATACCGTTCAGTTTAAGGATGTTTGAGGCATTGTTGGGGTATGCCTCGAACCGGTTGGAGAAAGCCCGAGTCTGATCGCCGGTTGTCGGATTTGGTGTCGGTCGGATTGTTGACGCGGGTGTTTCCTGCCAGTGTGGTCGATGAGGTGATCGCCGAGGCGGGCCGCACGGAGGTGCGGCACCGGGCATTGCCTGCACGGGTGATGGCGTACTTCTCGATCGGGATGGCGTTGCATTCTGAGGGCTCGTATGAGGATCTGTTCGAACAGTTGACGGATGGGTTGTCGTGGTCGTCGGCATGGGCGGAAACATGGTCTCCGCCGTCGAAGTCGGCGATTTTCCAGGCCCGGGCACGGCTGGGGTTCGAGCCGGTGCGGGATCCCTTCAGGCGTGTTGCGCGGCCGTTGGCCGGGCCGGACACGCCGGGGTCGTGGTTGGCTGGCAGGCGCCTGATGGCGATCGACGGGACGGTCCTGGACCTGGCAGACACTGCGACGAATGAGGCGTTCTTCGGCCGTCGTGGCTCGGGCCGGGGAGAAGTCCGCGTTCCCGCAGGCGCGTGTGGTGGCGTTGGCGGAGTGCGGAACCCATGCGGTCCTGGACGCCGTTCTCGGGCCCTGCAGCACGTCCGGGATTCAGCTGGCACGGGAGCTGGCCGGCCGGCTGAAGCCGGGGATGCTGGTGCTCAACGATCGCGGGTTCTACGGGTTCCACCTTTGGAAGCAGGCTGCAGATACAGGAGCGGATCTGCTCTGGCGGGTGAAGGCGAATCTCCGCCCGAAGTATCTGGAGACCCTCGAGGATGGGTCCTGGCTGGCCCGGATCGTTCCTACGTCCGGGCCGGACCGGGCGACGACGGAGCCCTTGCTCGTGCGGGTGATCGACTACACGATCGATGATGGCCGCGACAACCCGGAGCAGTACCGGCTGTTGACCACGATCCTGGATCCGGCCGTCGCCGGCGCCGAGGATCTCGCGGCCGTCTATGCCGAACGGTGGGAGATCGAGAACACCTTCGACGAGCTCAAAACCCACCAGCGCGGCCCCGGGGCCGTGGTGCGCTCCAAATCCCCCGACCTCGTCCAACAGGAAATCTGGGGACACCTCTGCTGCCACTATGCCATCCGCACCCTCATGGCCGACACCGCGGCCCATGCAGGGCACGACCCGGACCGGATCTCTTTCGTTGCTGCACTCCGCATCGCCCGCCGCTCTACTGCGCAGGGCGCTTTGTCCCCCTCATCATCCTGACCGGGCGGCAGCCGCCTGGCGTCAAGCGATCCACAGGCTGGTCAGGCGCCTCAATCCGGCCCGCCGGAACGCTCAAACCCACGCGTCGTCAAACGCAAAGTCCTCAAATGGGCGGCCAAACGCCAGCATCACGCCCACTGGCCACAGCCCAGTCACAGACCCCAAATCCAGATCAGTGCACTTAACTGAACGGTATTGGGCCTAGCCTCCTACCACCCGCACAGCCAAATAAAGGGCCGGGCCCGCCGCGTCCAAAGACGTTGCGGGCCCGGCCCTTTTGTATTTACGGCCGTGCGGCTATGCCGAACGGCGTTCGCCGCGGCGTTCCCTCAGGATGGTCAGGCGGTCTTCGAGGATCTGCTCCAGCTCAGGGAGTGAGCGACGCTCGAGCAGCATGTCCCAGTGAGTGCGGACAGCCTTTTCATTGCTGTTCACCGGGCGTTCGCCGTCAACCAGCAATGCTTCCTTGCCGGTCTTCGAAACCCAGACAGGGGGAATTTCGGCTTCGGAGGAGAAGGTTACGAAGACCTGCTCACCGTCCTCGCAACGGTACTCAACCCGCTGACGCGGAGCCGGTTCAACGCCGGATTCGGTCTCCATGCTCTGGGCGCCAAGACGCATACCCCGCAGGCTGCGATCGCTCATGATTTCTCCCTCTGGTCGGTTCGCGGAGCCAGGCTCCGCGCTAGCCGGGGCCATAAAACGCCACCGGACTACTGTGTGCACTACGCTGCATCACTAGATGAAACGCTTTGCTAAGCATTCTTGTTCCGGTTGAACTTTTCCGACCGGACAAATATCCCATTATACGGATACCGGACGCCACCCGCAAAGCGGACAGACAGGAGGGGAGACTCCCGCTTTTAGCGGATGCCTCCCCTCCTGTCTGGCAGCTAACTTATTCAGCCCGGTCGATCAGGACTCCGGCTGCTTCACCGGAGCATCATCACCGAACAGGCCGCCGGTATTGGAATCCGGATCCTTGCCCCCCAGCGCACTGCCGATGCCCTTGAGCGCCTCGCCAATCTCGCTTGGGATGATCCAGAGCTTGTTTGACGAACCCTCGGCGATCTTGGGGAGTGTCTGCAGGTACTGGTAGGCCAGGAGCTTCTGGTCGGGATTGCCCTTGTGGATGGCGTCGAAGACCTTCTGGATAGCCTGGGCTTCACCGTCGGCGCGCAGGATGGCCGCCTTGGCATCACCCTCGGCTGCCAGAATGGATGCCTGGCGCTGGCCTTCGGCCGTCAGAATGGCGGACTGCTTGGTGCCTTCCGCGGTAAGGATGGCGGCGCGGCGGTCACGCTCGGCGCGCATCTGCTTCTCCATGGAATCCTGGATGGAGTGGGGCGGATCAATGGCCTTGAGCTCCACTCGCGATACACGGATACCCCAGCGGCCGGTGGCCTCATCGAGGACGCCTCGCAGCTGGCCGTTGATCTGGTCGCGGGAGGTCAGGGCTTCTTCCAGATTCAGGCCGCCCACCACGTTGCGCAGCGTTGTGGTGGTCAGCTGCTCCACCGCCTGGATGTAGTTGGCGATTTCGTAGGTTGCTGCCCGGGGATCGGTGACCTGGAAGTACACCACGGTGTCGATGGAGACAACCAGGTTGTCTTCGGTGATCACGGGCTGCGGGGGAAAGGACACCACCTGTTCGCGCAGGTCCAGGAGCGGCAGCAACCGGTCCACGAACGGGATCAGGATGGTCAGACCCGGGCTGAGCGTCCGCTGGTACTTACCCAGCCGTTCCACAACCCCTGCCCGTGCCTGCGGGACGATCCTTACCGAACGGACCAGCACAATAATTACGAACGCGATCAGGACCAGCAGCACAATTGCGACTGCGACTCCTCCTGAGTTATCCATACATCTCCTTCATTCCCCAGTTGTTTAGTGAAGCTGTATATGCGGCGGATGATCCGCCCTCCACGCCGCTGCCACTGGTGCTGCAGGCGGAAATCTGGTGCCCCGGATCCGGGGCACATGGTTATTGGACGGCGGTTTCAGGCTGCGGTGCCACCACGGCCGTTGCGCCTTCGATAGCTGAGACCACCACGCGCTGGCCTGTGGTCAGGACCCCGGTATCCGAACGGGCGGTCCAGACGTCGCCACCGATTTTTACCAGCCCGCCCGTTGAACTGACGGCTTCCATGACAAGGGCGGATTCCCCGATGAGCCGGTCAACGTTGGTGCGCTGTTCGGCGGGGCCCTTCTTCAGGTGCTTGAGCGCCACGGGCCGGACGAATGCGATCATCAGGAGTGAGACCACACAGAAGACCACAATCTGCAGCCAGAAATCCGCGCCCGCAAAGTCGGCCAGCAACCCGGCCAGAGCACCCCCGCCGAGCATGATGAAGAAGAGGTCGAGGGTCAGCATTTCGACTACTGCAAACGCCAAAAACACCGTGAGCCACAACGCCCACCAGTTCTGGCCAAGCCATTCAAACATTCGTTCCCCCTTGTTTCCGGAGGCTGCGGGAGCAGACCCTCAGTAACTGTCCTTCCATCCTAGACCGAAGCTGCACGGCCGGGCGGGCTCCCTAAATACACGTGCGGAACGTGGCCAAGTCGTTACGTTTCCGGGACTCTATAACCGCTCGAAGATGTTGATCCGGAACCTTGCCGAAACTCGAGTTTCGGCATCCAACCCGGCCAGACGGCCCGTGAGCGACGCGCGGTCCAGGTGATGCCCGGCCGGGCCCATGAAGGCCAGCTTCGCCACATCCGATGCGGACAATAAGAGCCGCAGGTCCAAATCCTGGGCCTGCTGCAGGTCAAAGTGCCCGGTCATGGACTCGGCGAGCCGCTCGTCCTTGGCGGGTTCAATGCCAAGCATGCCCGTCTCCTCTGCTATTTCCGCAAGGTGTCCCGGACGGGGGGTGACCACCACAAGCAGGCCGCCCCGCTTGAGCACCCGCGCGAACTCAGCGACGTTGCGCGGCGCGAAAATCACCGTGATGACGTCAACGGAGACGTCAGCCACCGGAAGCGGCTGCCACACATCGCTGACCAGATTCACGGCCTCGGGATTCATCCGCGCTGCACGCCGGAGCGCGAATTTTGAGATGTCGAGGGCAGCGGCAGCAACGGTGCGATTTTCCGCCTGGACCGCGTTCAGAAGGCAACGCAGGTAGTGGCCCGTTCCGGTGCCTGCGTCCAGGACTAACGGACGTGGCCCGGTCAGGGCAGTGGCCGCGGCGTCGGCGACTGCT
Source organism: Micrococcaceae bacterium Sec5.7 (assembly GCA_039636785.1). Lineage (NCBI taxonomy): Bacteria > Bacillati > Actinomycetota > Actinomycetes > Micrococcales > Micrococcaceae > Micrococcaceae bacterium Sec5.7. Next base: position 1,754,140 of record CP144169.1, read on the forward strand.
TCAGCGAGAGGCCGGTAGTGGCCTGCTTCAAGAAAGTCGAAACGGGCAGCGACCATTTCGGCGGAATCTGCTTCAAACACTGTTCCCTTACCGACCAATAGGTTGAAGTAGCCCTGTTTGGCGGCGTCGAAACTGTGGCCGTCAGAGCAATGCAACGCTGCGCCTGGACATCCCGGGCCGTCGTCGGATGGCGTGAGGCGCCCCCGGCAAATGGGGCAAAGCAGGAAGTTGACGGCGTCGGGAAGCATGGACACAATCCTAGAGCCGCCGCCGGCGGTCCCACGCGGCGTCCGCCGGCGGCGGCCAACCTTGAGGTGTTTCACAGTCCCGGTCCGAAGCGCTAGGCTCACGTGGGTGAAGCCTGAACATCTCCCGCTGCTCAATTCCGTGTCCGTTCCTGCCGTCCATCCTGATGGCACGAGAGCGGTGGTTTCGGTGGTCCGCCCGGACTTCGACGCTGACTCTTATGTGGGCCAGCTGTGGAATATCCCGCTGGATCCGGGAAAACTGCCCCGCCGGGTGACGAGGGGCTTCCTGGACACGGCGCCGGCCTTTTCACCGGACGGCCTGGTGCTCGCATTTTTGCGGACCACGGCCGGCGGAAAGCCGCAGCTACATGTGGTGGACGCCAGCGGCGGTGAACCGCAGGTGATCACTGACAGGCGGATGGGCGTGTCCTCCTTCGCATGGTCGCCGGACTCCCGGCGCATTGTGTTCGGCTCCCGGGAGCCCGAGGTAGGGCGCTACGGGAGCACCGACGGTGTTTCGGCGGACGGCGAGGACGCCCGGCTGATCACGGAATACCAATACAGGATGAACGGCGTCGGCTACACTCTCGACAAACCGTTGCAGCTCTTTGTTATTGAAGTGCCGGAGCTGGGTGAAGAACCCAAGGTGGCACCGGCCGGCCGAGCGCTCAAGGCCGCCAAGTCGACGGCACCGGATGGTGCCGAGGCCGCCAGAACACACGTGCCCGAAGCGAGGCAACTTACAACAGCTTCGGCTGACCACAGCGGCGAGTCGTTCAGCACCGATGGAAGCTTGGTGTACTTCATTGCGGCTTTGCACGAGGGCAGCGATGGCGACCTGGCCACCGGTATCTATCGCGTTTCTGCCGGGGGAGGGGAACCCGTTCCGGTGCAGCCCACGAACACCGGGCGGCAGACGGTTGACGCGGTTCGCCAGTCGCGCGACGGCAAATGGCTCTTCTTCACAGCCCAGGATCTGGGCGAATCGGGGCAGGACTTCGTCGCGAGGAACACCGCCTTCTACTGCATGCCGTCCGCCGGCGGCGATGCCACGGCCCTCAGCGACGTCGAGGTGATGGATGTGGCCAGCCCAGGCCCGCGGATCGAACTTCGCGGAGCGGACGGCGCGCTGGCACTGAACAACGCTCAGGGCACCGTGGAGCTCCTGGAATTCAGCGCGGCCGGCAACCATGCGCTGCTGGTCCACGGCGACAAGGAGGTCACAGGGGCGGCGTGGGGCGGCGGTTCGATGGTGGTCACCTTCAGCGACTCGGCTACAGCCGGTGACGTGGCAACGCTGGCCAGCGGCCAGCTTCGGCTCCTGACTGACTTTTCTGCAGCGTTGCGCACCAGCGCGGGCATCATCGAACCGCAGGAACTGACGTTTGATTCCACTGACGGCTACCCCGTCCATGGCTGGCTGGTGAAACCGCCCGGCGAGGGACCGCATCCGGTCCTGCTCAACATCCACGGCGGTCCTTTCGCTCAATACACGGCGTCGCTGTTCGACGAGGCCCAGGTCTATGCCGAAGCCGGGTACGCAGTGCTGATGTGCAATCCCCGCGGCTCGGCCGGCTATGGCCAGGAGCACGGCCTGGCCATCAAGGAGAGGATGGGCACCGTGGACATGCAGGATGTTCTGGCGTTCCTGGACGGGGCGCTGGAGAAATTCAACGGGCTCGACGGCGGGGCACTTGGGGTTATGGGCGGTTCGTACGGTGGCTACCTCACTGCCTGGATCATCAGCCAGGACCACCGGTTCAAGGCGGCGATTGTGGAACGTGGATTTCTGGACCCCGTCAGTTTTACCGGGTCCTCGGATATCGGCTGGTTCTTCGGAGGTGAATACACCGGTGGCTCGACCGAGCAGATTGCCGCCCAGAGCCCCATTGCGGCGATCGGGAGTGTGCGGACGCCTTCTCTGATCATTCACAGCGAGGACGATCTCCGTTGCCCAGTGGAGCAGGGCCAGCGGTATTTCACGGCGCTCAAACAGCAGGGTGTGGAGGCAGCCTTTCTGGTTTTCCCGGGGGAGAACCACGAGCTTTCACGTTCCGGAACGCCACATCACCGGCGGCAGAGATTCGAGCAGATCCTGAGCTGGTGGGCACGCTTCCTTCCGGCAACGGCGAATCCAGGCAATGGCCCGGCGGGCTAGCTCTCCGGCAGGTCCGCCAGGTCCGCCAAAAAGCCGAGCTCCTGACGGGCATTGTCGATTCCCGGCGTTGCCCAACGGGCGCCGTATTCGGCGTTGTTGCTGAGTGACCTCAGTTCGGCACGGTCAACGTAGAGGTTTCCGTGCAGGTGGTCGGTTTCATGCTGCACAATCCGGGCCTGCCAGCCATGGAAGTCCTGCTCCGCGGGGTGTCCGTCGGGGTTCAGGAACTTCAGACGCACACTGTCCGGCCGCACCACAACCGCCTGCAGGCCTGTCAACGACAGACATCCTTCGTAGAAGGCAGCCGTCCGGGTCCCCAGCGCCCGGTATCTGGGGTTCAGGATGGCGACGAACTCCAGCGGTGAGCGTTTCCGCACCGCTGCGAGTTCGCCGTCGACCTCGAACTGGTCCTCGAGGACGGCAAGCTGCAGCGGAATTCCAAGCTGCGGTGCGGCCAGTCCCACGCCCGGCGCCTCGTGCATGACTCGTCGCATGACCTCGACAAGCTGGCCGAGCTCTGCATCGCTGATCTGGCCGTCGCAGGGTGCGGCATACTGCCGCAGCACCGGATGGCCGGCCTGCACGATCGGGGGCAGCGACTCAGCTACCAGGATATTCTGGACGGTCTCGCGGATAAGGGCGGGGCTGAACGGGGTGGGCGGCGCTGCTGGTCTCATGCCAAAAGCCTAATGGGGAGCACACACGGCTGCGGCAAAGTCATGGACGGCGCCCTTGAGGACGGGGCCGGCCGCAACCTTGAGTACCCCGTGTGTGCCGCCTACAGTCATCCGGAGCGGAATGAGAGTCCCCGTGTCCTCCGCCACGGCGTGGAGATCGCAACGGGCGGGCCGGATCTGTACCCGCATTTCCACCGCCTGGCCGTCGCGGGTCACAACCACATTCCGGAGCCTCGGCCGGTCAGGCACTTCGGCCAGGAGCGTTGTGCCGTCAAATGCTGTTGATAGTCAGGCTGCCGGGAACAACATCCTTGCCCGCCGCAGCATCCGGAAGCGGCCTGACGGGGAGCTGCATCAAGGCCTTTCCTCCGTCCGGTAGCACTGCCAAAGGGGGAGCAGCCGGAACTCGGCGATCAAGCGGCGGCCTGCGCCACACACGTTCCATATTGTTCCGTGGCAGGACGCCATAAGGGTCCGTCACCCCCAGCGCGTCCATTCTAATCGCTGTGACCGCCGGTTTGGGATCAGTGGCTTCCGTCTTCAGACGTGCGGTCTGATCTGTCGAAGGACTGCAGGCAGCTGTACCGCCCGCGCCCGCCATCAAGGCAACAATAACGACGGCGGCAGACGCCCGCCGTCGTTGTTGCCGGAATCCGTGCGCCATAACTGGAGTCCAGGCCGAGACCTCAGCAGCGTCACGCCCCTGCCCCGTCGGCTGCACACCGGAGGCAAGCGGCATCCGCTAGTGTCGTTTCCATGGCTGAACAGATTGTCCAGTCCTCAACGCCCCTGGAATGTGTGCTCGGCTTTGTCCGCACCATGGAGGCTGGCGGCGGCCGCGAAGAAATCAGTCCGTACCTGTCGGACGACTTCACGCTGACCGAGGCACCCCATGTGCTGGCGCCTGAGGGATCCACCCGGACCCGGGAGCAGGTGCTCGCGGGCGCCGATCAGAGTCGCCAGGTGGTTGCCAACCAGCGCTTTGATGTTCGACGAAGCACGAGTGAGGGCGGCCGTGTTGTCCTGGAAGTGGATTGGTCCGCCACATCGCAGATGGACCTGAGGTACTGGAACTCGGGAGAGATTATCCGCGCCAGGACGACAGCTGTGTTTGAGGTTCGGGACGGCAGGATCATCAGCCAGGACAGCTATGACTGCTACTTCATCGAAGACCAGGTGCTTTGAACCGGCAGTATGTGTCGATGCGCTCTGAAATTCACTGCATGGTGAACCGTCTGGCCACAAGCCTGTTCAGCGACGGTACTGACGCAACCCCTGCGATCGCACTGCCCCTGATGCTCTGGAGCACCCATGGCAGCGGGCGGCCCAGCACCATATTCAGTTCCGACTGCCACACTGCCCTGCCCGCCGCGCGACGCCTTTTCTGCTCGAACCCGCGCAGCCTTTGCCGCACCGGAATCCCCTTCAGGGCGTCAACAATCAGGGGTGCCAGCTCCGCCGCGTCGAGCCAGCCGAGGTTCATGCCCTGGCCGCCGATTGGGCTGATTTCGTGGGCGGCATCACCGATAACCGCCGTCCGGCCTACCACCATGCGTCGTGCCACGTTGGAGCGTACGCCGAAGCTGCTCAGCATGGTGTTGGTGCCCTGCTCCACCTCAATTCCGGTTCGGCCCCGGACAAGCCCGGCCAGCCGTGCAGCATCCGGAGGGCCTGGCGGCTGACCCAGCCTGGCAACCCAGCGCCGGACTCCGCCGGGCAACGGAAATGACTCCACAATCCCGTCAGGTTCCAGAAAGAGCGCGGCATCGTGCCCGTACCCGCTGGAGTCGGCGAAATCACCCATCAGGTAATGATCCTGATATGTCTTTGCCGTGGTGGATACCCCCAGAAGTCCGAGCAGCGTGGACCGGGCGCCGTCGGCCGCCACAGCAAGCGTCCCGGATATTTGCCGGTGGACACCTCCGGGGGTGACGTCAAACGTGACCCTGCCGCCGTCGTCGTGCATGTCCGTCACCTGAGAACCCCGCATCAGCGCATCGGCGTCCAGGTCTCTGACGCGTTGCTCCAGAACTGCTTCCGTGCGGGCCTGTGGCACTGAAAGCACAAAGGGAAAGCGGTCAGACACGCTGGCAAAGGACATCTCTGCGAGCTGTCTTCCGCCGCTAATCGCGAGGCCCCGTCTAATGGCTATTCCCTCCGCCACCAATGTGGAAGCGGCCACGGCGCGGTCCAGCGCGGCGAGGGCGGGAGGGTGGATCCCAATGGCCCGGGAATGCGTATTCCGCTCGAGGCGCTGCTCCAGAATCCGAACGCTCAGTCCTTGTTGGAGCAGGAGCGCTGCCAGGTATAGGCCCACAGGTCCGCCGCCAACGATCACCACGTCAAACAATGCCGGACTCCGCGGCATGGACCACCAGCTGATGGAAAGGGGAGTGGGGCTCAACTTTCCAGTGCGGGGGAATGGCGGCGTCCAGTTCCCCGCTTGTGTAGCTGCGCCGGATGGACATGAGCCCGTCTTCCCTGATGAACGAGCCCCTCAGCGGCAGTGCTCCAGCCGAGAAGAGCGCGTAGGCGGCAACGCTGCGGCGGAGGTCGTTGTGCATCGCGGCCTGGAGACAGAGAGCGGTGGAGTCGGACAGAAAATCCTGAAGCTCGGTGGTGCTCAGATGATGGAGCACGTGATTGGAAATGACAAAATCGTAAATCCGGCTTTCCCGGACGAGGTCCGAGCTCAGCGCCTGCCGGAAAGTCAGCCCGGCCACGGCATCCCTGCCCATCGCGAAGCGGTGGGCCCGCTCGTCCGGATCAATGCCCGTGATCCTGAGTTGCAGCCCGTCCTTCGCCGCCCAGCGGGCCAGCATGACGGGAACATCACCGCCGCCGCAGCCGATATCCAGCAATGTGGCGGCTGAATTCTTCGAAAGGCGGGGGCGCAGCTTTTGCCGGTAAATACGCCGCCAACCTGAAACGGCCCTGTTGACCAAGGAGAACTGGGCGTAGGTGCGGTCCAGGCGTTCAGGATCACAGTCAGGACTGTCCATCATCTCAACGGCGTCTTCCGCCCGTTCGCGCAGGAATCGCATGTTCAGTTCAGGCCAGCGAGGATTCTGCCTGTTCCGGGGCAAGGGCGGGACTCGCTTCCGTGGGCTGCCGGATCTTCGTGAACAGGCCCGTCTCCACCGTCAGGCCGGGACCGAATGCCATCGAACAGATCCGCTCATCGCCGTCTTCCGCAGGCAGGGCCAGAATTCTCTTGAGTACAAACAGCACCGTGGCGCTGCTCATGTTGCCGAAGTCCCGGAGCGTTTCGCGGGCAGGCAACAGCTGCTCGTCAGTCAGTTCCAGCCGGCTCTGGACCTTGTCCAGAATGCTCCGGCCGCCGGGATGGATTGCCCAGTGGCGGATGTCCCGGTATGGACGATTCCGGAGAGAACTGTCACGGGACAGCAGCGGTTCCAGTGCTCCGACAATGTGTTCGTCAATGATGTGCGGGACGTAATTTCCGAGGACCATTTCAAACCCATGGTCGCCGATGTTCCAGGCCATTGATTCCTCGCCGACCGGCGTCAGCACGGTTTCGAAGTGGTCCAGCTGAAGCAGCGCCGTTCCCTCCGGAATTTCCCGGGCGGTGATGATGGCGGCCGCCGCGCCATCCGCAAACAGTGCTGAGCCCATAATGGTGTCCGGATCGTTCGACGTGCGGACGTGGAGGGAGCACAGCTCTGCGCACACCACCAGGACAACTGCTTCGGGATCCGCTTCGCAGAAGGATTTGGCGGCCCGCATCGCCGGGAATGCGGCGTAACAGCCCATAAAACCGAGGTGATATCGCTGGACTGAGGGATTCAGACCCAGGGCGCGGACGATCTTGTAATCGGGGCCCGGGTTGAAAAACCCGGTGCAGGAAACGGTGACGAGATGAGTTATGTCAAGTGAATCGATTCCGGGGCACGTGGTTACGGCCGCCTGGGCTGCTTCGATGAACAGCTTGGTTGCTTCGCGGCCGAAAATGTCGTTGCGTACCTTTGTGCTGGGGCTCAGCAGCAGGCCGGTCAGCGGATTGAAAAACTGGGGATCATCGGTCCGGAAATCCATGGATAGTTCCTGGACTGCCGTGTAGCGCGTCTCAATGGCGGCCGAATCGAAGCACGTGCTCACCAGCCGGGTGCCCAGCCTTGTCAGCCCGGGTTGGGCTGCAAAAACGTCACGTGCCTCAGACTGGACCAGGACTGTTGGAGGGACAGCTGTTTCGAGTGACCGCAGGTAGACCGTCATTGGTTCATTCTTAGTGAATTGACGTCATAAGACAATGGATCGCGCCGGGGCATCTGATGAATGGCCGCAGAATGCCCGCGATTCGGCCGCCACCCCACCAATTATGGCCGGCCAGCTCAAGGTTTCCACAAGCAGCGCGGGCCACAATTCAGCGAGGACCGCCGGCAAATATGGCCTGGCGGCATCAAGAAAGAAGACGGCACCATGATTCACGAAACGAGCACCCTTCGCGCGTCGCGGCGGCTGAGCCGGGTCCGGATCAAATGGTCTTGGCCTGCACGACTGCGTCTTGATCGAGCCTACATCGCAGGCTTTCATGCGGTCGCTGACAGGGCTAAGGTGCTGGACCATGCGATGGCTCATGCCCTGCGGCCGGTCACGCTGCCAGTACTACGGCTGCTGCTCGGGATACTGTTCATATGGTTTGGCTGGCTCAAGGTCATCGGTCGTTCGCCGGTGGCCGGACTCATCGCACAAACTTTGCCGTTCGACGATAACCATCTCGTGCTTGTTCTCCTCGGAATGGCGGAACTGGGGCTGGGCGCCCTTCTCATTAGCGGGATATTCCTTCGCCTCGCATTGCTGGCGGTGGGAGGGCATCTGCTGGGCACGTTCTCAACGTTCGCTATGGCCCCGGGATTGATGTTCAGCGATGGCAATCCGTTTCTGCTGACGGCCGACGGCGAGTTCGTGGCGAAAAACAGCGTTCTCATCGCCGCAGCCCTGGTGTTGATCACCCACACGGGCCGGACAGCCGCCAATTCGTCCGGCGCAATGCAGACAGAGCTTGCAGACGCACCAGCGACGCCAGCGGTCGCCGGGTACGCATCTCCGAAAGCCTGAATCATGCCGGTTGCGGGGCGTCACTGTCGCGCTTCCGCGCCGTTCCGCACTCCGTCACAGAACGCCGATAATCTACATTATGTCAAGTAGAGTCGTGATTATTGCATCTGATGCAAGATCGGCCCTCCTTCGCCTATGCCGCTCGGAGCTGTCCTGTCTCACCTAAAGTGACGCAATCTCAACTTAGTTGGAGCATTAGCCAAATTTGTCTCAGGTTAGTTGACGCATCCTGACGGCTTGTCTCAAGTTAGTTGAGGCATTCATTCGGCGTGTCTCACGTTAGTTGACGCAGTTTGCCGGCCGAAGCTAATACGGTTTGTGCCATGGGACGCTCGATGGCGGCGTCCGACACTTTTGCCGGGCAGCACGATCTTGCAGGCACTCTGACGTTCAGGGCGCGATTCAGTAGCGCTCCGGCAACTGCGTCCATAGCGGATTGCTGGATGGTCGCATTTGAGAACGTCCTCCCGATCCGGCAAACAGCAGCATTCAAGGGGCAACAAAACTTCGCCGGCTTGTGGTGGTGTGCGACGAACCAACGCCATGTCGGGTTCGAATCTTGGTGCGAACGTGATCGCCTGATGTCCTTGGATTTTGACCCTGACGTGATTGGTGTCTCATCCCAGCCTTTCAGCATCACTTTGCCTTCATCACTCCCCCAGCATTCCCACGTTCCGGACTACTTCATCCGCCGTCGCGACGGGTCCGCCGTCGTGCTTGACGTCCGGCCGGACGCCCTCGTGACACCAGCCGACCAGGACGTTTTCCAGGCAACCAAGGACCTGTGCGACCGCGTCGGCTGGAGCTACCTCCGACTCGGAGCGCAGCCTCCGGTCCTTCTGGCGAATCTGCGGTGGCTCGCTGGCTACCGTCATCCACGATGTCGGCGCGAAGCCATCGCGACGTTGCTGACGGACATCCTCTCGAACGGCCCGGCGTCAATACGTGACCTGATGGCCGCGGCCGGCGACCCCGTCACTGTCCTGCCGACGCTGTTCCACCTGCTGTGGAACCGCATGTTCAGCACGGACCTGCACCACTGCAGCCTTGGCAAGGAGGCTGTGGTGTCGTTGGAGGCGGCATGGTGACAGGAGGTCACGGCATGCTCAAGCTCGGCGACGACGTTGAGTTCCGCGGGCTCAGGTACCAGTTCACGGCCCTTGATGGCGACGTGGCCATGCTCGCCGTCAGCGATGAGCCACCGGTCACCATCAAATTGGGATCCCTGTTCGCCGATAAGAGCTTCAAAATCATGGGCTCACCACCACGGCGGCGGAGGACCGTGGGACCATCAAAGCTGTTCGAGTCGCTGCCCAGGGAGGTCCAAAACAGGGCTCGGTGGCTTGAAGGACACGTCACCGAAGTCCTCGATGGCGTCCCCTGCAACGCAGATCCGAACCACGTGGCCAAACGAATCTACAGCCCCCAGCTGGCTACTCCCCGGCAGCGAGACCTGGCCAAGATAGCGGAACTCCACGAGCTGGGAGAACACTTCAGCCTCAGTAAAATTCAGCGCCTGCGCCGCGCCTACGAGCGGCAGGGGTTACTGGGGCTCATCGACCAGCGTCTCATCCGGCGAGACCCCGTAGCAGGCCAGACGGACCGGCGCGTCGTTGACGCCCTCGTGAAGGTACTGGAGCACAACACCCACCAATCCACCGGCACCACAGACCGCCTGATGCGCCAGGTTTGCAAGGAACTGGACACCGAATATGGTTCCGGGACTGTTTCATTGCCGTCCCGCGCCACGTTTCACCGCTTGGTGGGCCGGCTCGCCGAGGGCCGGCATGCCACCGGCTCCGCCCGCACCCGTCGCACCCTCGCCCAACAACCGGAGGGACCTTTCGCCGCCGTCTACCCGGTCCGGCCCGGGGAACTGATGCAGATCGACTCCACTCCCCTGGACATCGCCGTCGAACTCGACGACGGCGTCATCGGCCGGGTCGAGCTGACCGCGATGGTTGACATCGCGACGCGCAGCATCCCGGCGGCGGTTGTCCGACCCACGACGAAGGCCGTGGATGCTGCCCTGCTGCTCGCTCGCTGCCTGACTCCCGAGATGATGAGGCCCGGGTGGGCCGATGCGGCATCAATGGGGGCGTCGGCCCTGCCCTACCGGTCGATGAAGTCCATCGACGAACGTCTGGCCGGTGCGGCTGCGAAACCGGTCATCGTTCCGGAGACTATTGTCTGCGACCACGGCAAGGCCTATCTGTCCAACACCTTCAAGAGCGCCTGCCGCAGCCTGGGCATCAGCCTGCAGCCAGCCCACCCCGACACCCCCACGGACAAGCCCGTCATCGAACGGACCCTGCAGTCCATTGGCACACTCTTCGCCCAATACGTGACCGGCTATCTCGGTTCGTCGGTTGAGCGACGCGGTAAGAACGCCGAGCACCAGGCGGTGTTCTCCTTGCTGGAGATCCAGGACCTGCTCGATGAATGGATCGTCACCGGCTGGCAAAACCGTCCCCACGACGGGTTGCGGGACCCCTTCACCCCCTCCCGGGTGCTGACGCCGAACGAGAAATACGCGGCCCTTCTCGCGGTCAGCGGATACGTCCCGGTCCCGCTCGGCGCGGAGGACTACCTAGAACTGTTGCCCGCTGAAACGCGGGTTATCAACAGCTACGGGGTCAAGATCCGCCACCGGGTCTACGACACCGCCGATTTGAATCCCTACCGCGGCCAGAAATCCGGGATGAAAGCACTCAAGGACCTGTGGGAGGTCAGGTACGACCCTTACGATGCCGGTTGCGTCTGGATCCGCAACCACCACGACGGCGGCTGGATCACCGCCTACTGGCGCCAGCTGCATGCCTCGCCCCAGCCCTTCGGGGACGACATCTGGGACTACGGACGCCAGATCGTCGCACAACGCGGCATCACCAGCCCCTCGGAGGATGAGATCAGGATCGCCGTGAACAACATCCTCGACAAAGCCTCACCACCGCACAAGCCACGGACGAAGAACCGAAAAGACCAGCGGGCCGCCGCCCGCAACACTGCCGCGCTGGGCGCCCGACGTCCGCGCCCGCGAACCGATCAGCCAGTGCAGGCAGCGCCCCCGACCCCGGACGCAGTAAGCGGACCATCCACGGGCCAAGAAGCGGATACCCCGCAGTTGGCGAAGGTCATTCCGCTGAAGATCTACAACCCCCAGGAAAAGGCCGAGGAATGGTGGTAGAAACAGCAGAACTTCCCAGCGCAAGCCGCGCACCGACCACGACCCTGCAGGGCTGGCGGAGCTTCGTCAGTTCAGTCGCGCCCGAGATGGACCCGCCCGACACTGCGGCACTGGCGGCTATGACTGCTTCCGAGCGAGAACGCTACGACGAGCAACGCATCAGCTACCACTCCGAACTGGTCATCGTCGAAACCTCAACCGTGCGCTCCATCACGAACCAGGGCCGGGTGTTGATGATGCTCAACCAGCGTGAGATCAGCGCCCGCCGCGGCCTGGTGGTCTCAGGTCCCTGGGCATCGGGTAAGACCACGGCCATCAAGCTACTGGGCAAAACCCACGAACTGCTCATCCGGCGCAAGTACCCCAAGCAAGACCGCATCCCCGTCGTCTACATCACCACCCCGCCGAAAGGCTCCCCGCGGAAACTGGCCAGCGAATTCGCCAACTTCCTCGGACTGCCCCAACGCCCCCGACAAAACGTCACCGACATCGCCGACGCCGTCTGCCAAGTCCTCACCAACGCCAAGACAGACCTCGTCATCGTCGACGAGATCCACAACCTGAACCTGGCCACCAGCGCCGGCGAAGACATGTCCGATCACCTCAAATACTTCACCGAACACATGCCCGCCACCTTCGTCCACGCCGGCATCAACGTCGAAAACTCCGGTCTGTTCACCGGGCTCCGGGGACGGCAGATCTCCGCACGGTCCGTGCTCAAGACCACCGGCCCGTTCCCGTTCACCGAGGAATGGCAGGCTCTGGTCGCCACCCTCGAAAACGGCCTGCGCCTGCACCACCACGAACCCGGTACCCTCACCGCCCAAGCCCAGCATCTGCACTACCGCACCGGAGGCAGCATCAGCAGCCTCTCCCACTTGATCCGCCAGGCCGCGATCATGGCCATCCTGACCGGCACCGAGAAGATAGACCGCGGGCTGCTCAACGAGACCAGCATCGACCACGCCGCCGAATCCCTGGCACCCCGACCCGCCACGACCACCCCACCGGCACGATGACACCCCGCGCCAAGATGATCGCGGCCCGGCCGCTGCCACGCCCGATCCGGGTCTACAAAGACGAGACAACTCCCTCCTTCATCCGCCGGCTCGAAACCGCCAACTCCCTCGAGCCCCGACAGCTCAGAACACTCCTGAAGAGCAGCCGCCGGCCATGGATCGACAGTCTTGCCGCCTGGACGGATTATGACCCCGCCGTTCTCATCCTCGCGATGCCCCAGCTTGGCCAGCACGACCCCGCCCCTTCACTGCGACGGAAGCTGACCGGTCGCCCCATCCGCACAACCCACACCGCCGCGTGCCACCGCTGCGCGCTTGCCCGCGGCGCCGGCCGGTACGTCGACGTCTACAGCACCCACGAACACGTCATCTGCCCGCGCCATGGTCTCTGGATCGGCGATGGTGTCACTGGTTTTTCTGATCAGTTCTCCATCCACGCCGGCCCGGAGATCACCGCGGCCTGGCACCATCACAAGAATCTCATCACCCGGCACGGACGCTCCGGAGTGCGCAAGGCCTTTCACATCGCCAGTGTCATCAACTGGCGCTGGTACGACCAGTTCCAACACTTCACTGCCACCACGGAAATCTACGACGAGTTGGCGGCTGACCAGCCAGGGCACTCCAACAGCCAGGCCGTCGTGGCGGCCTCGCTCTACCCCGCCATCGTCGCCCTCACCGCCGCGATCAGCTCACCGCACTGGGCCGAAATCGCCCACTCACACAGGCCGGACCGGTTCCTGGACCGCATCAGCATTGAAGTCACCGAGGGGTGGTCCCCAAGCGGAGCCCTCGACCCCCTGCGGCACTGGATGGCCACCGACTGGTTGCCAGGATTTCGTGGGTCAGACGCGATTCGTCCGTCCACCCCTCGATGACCTGCGCCATGAAGAGGGCGGCTGCGGGAAAGCCGCCGCAGCAGTCAGACAAGACTGACTCGCTTTTGGCTCCTTTCTTCCGCAAGCTGACGGGCGTGACTAGGCTCGGGCCATGGAAGATGGCAGGCCTCGCAACGCTTGGCTGCGAATGACCGACATGATGGGCTTAACCGAGCCCGGCAAGAAACCTCAGAAACAGAGTCCGCGTGTTCTCCTGTTCCTGACCGTCCTCTGGTCGTTGTCAACCATTGCGTGGTTGGTTCAAGTTATCCGGGATTATTCAATCGGGGCCACGGATTACTTCAAAGTTGTTCTCGCGGTCTCGTTTTTCGTTCTGGCCGTCGCCAATTACGTGATGTGGCGGAAGTCGAAGAGTCACCGGGATGAGTCCAGGAATGAGCGGGACTTCTAAAGTCCTGCTGCGGGCGAAACCGCAGGTGATTGCATGGCGTGGGCAACGACGGCTGGAGCGAAGTCAACGACAGGATTCGATGATTTGGGTCACCTAAAGTGAGACAAACCGGAAAACTTGTCTCACTTTAGTTGACCCAACCGCGCATTTCCGGGGCGATGTGGTTCAACTTAATTGAGACGGGACACCTATTCCGCTCGGAGCTCCATCGCCCGGACAGGGGAAACCTCCCTTGACCTGCGGAAACGCCCCAGCCAGCGGCACATTCTCACCACCGAATTCAGGTTGGCGGGCTCAGCTTTTTGGGAATCGATGAATTCATACTTGCTCACTACCGCTGCTCCCGCGCGAAGTAAGCGCTGGTCTTTTTTTCAAAAAGGCAGTCTCCGCCCGCAGCTCTTGAACTTCACGCTCGAGCTCCTTCAGCCGCGCCCGTTCCGACACCGGCAGATCCGCCTCCGTGCCGCCGTTGGCCTCGCGGTACTTGACCAGCCAGTTCCGGAGCGTCTCGGGGCCGACACCATACGCGGTGGCCACGTCCTTGATCGGCCTGGACGTGTTGATCACCTCGCGGCACAACTCGTCCTTGAACTCCTGGGTAAATCGCTTGCGTGATGCGGTCATGCTTATCTCTACTTTCGGCAGACCCCCATTTCGCATTTCCTCGGGAGTTAGGAAAATTGGTAAGTAAAAACGGTTGAGTAAAGTACTCCCCCTAGAATACGCTTCACCTCAGGCTCGCCAATGAAGACGAGTCATTACTCATCGGGGGGAAGTTTGAAAGTCAAAGCAGCCTTACTTGCTGCTGCCATGGTGGCAGCATCGATGTTGTTATCGCCGCCGGCTCAAGCTGCTGTCGGAACGCCATTAAGCGAGGCAGACCTTGCCTTTGTCACGGAATCAAGCGAAAGACTGGGCATTGCACCGCCAGTCAGGGACCGCTTAATTGCCAACCTGGAGAAGGGAATCGTGCCCCAGTCCATGACGGGTGCTGCTCCAATCAGCTCCAAGACAAAGAATCAACCGGACAAGATGGTGATCAGGAAGGAGTTTGAGGATGGCTCTGTCTCTCTGACCACCTTCCAGAACGCCACCGAGCACAGGACCGGACGACCGAAGGATTACGTCACTCCCATGTCCGTGAGTAACTGCGTGGACTACAGTGGCGTAGGCACGTGGGAGTTCAGAAGCTGTGACGTACGAACTGACCAGTTCGCGTTCACTATGGCCTTCGAATCTGACGGTCGCCGCGGCTCCAGCTGCTCACCTACCTTTGCAGCCAAGATCTATAACATCTACGGCGCCTGGTACACCGGTGTCGGATCAGCAAGCACAATCACCCAGCAAGTTCTCCAAGGGACGCAGAGCTGCTCGGGGCCCGCGCGCGCACGCGCGAGCACGAGCGTGAACATGGGCTGGTACTCCACGACGGCATCGCTGACCTTCTACGCTCAAAACGGCTCACGGTGGGACACCTCGCCATGATGAGTAGGATGGGGTCATGCGCGAACTGAACTGGATGACAGTGATTCTTCTCGTTGTCATGGCCATTGCATTCATCAGCACCATAGCTTGGATCGTGGTGACTGTTTTGCGGAAAAGCCAAAAAAATGGCATGGATTCGAAGCATGACAGCTAGCTGACGGTTCTCCGTTGCCCTTTTAGTGTGTCGAGTTATTCAAGAAGAAGCAGGCCCTCCGAAACGATTCGCGGAGGGCCTGCTTTTTTCTTGAGAAATGCTCCTTCAACTGCTGCAGGTCATTCCGCCCGGACCTTCACGCTGCGAATACCGGAGAACGACTATGCACCAGACCCGCGGACATGTCTGACCGGGGCTGTCGCGTCGATGATGCCTTAGAGGACTGTGGGCCCTCACAGCAATTGCCGGACTGCCCCTTTGCGTTGGTGGCTACTCCGGCTGCTTGGTCACGGTCAGGAGCGTGTTGACCCGGTCTTTGAGGTACGCCATTTCTTCGTGCTGTCGGTGCTCGTCGAAGCTGTTGGTGTCATCGAGGATGTCTTCCATGGCCACCACGCCGTGGTTGGCGGCCTCGACGAGTTCGGTCTGCTCGTCCTCGGAGAGGGTTCGGGTGCGGGGATCGTGCTCTTTTGCGATGAACGGGTCCGGGGTGTTCACGGCAGCGGCCAGGTCGATGTCGACCATCTTGGTCTGGTGCTTGCGGGTGCCATGGATATTGCCGACGCCCTCGGTCCAGCTGTCGTCGCGGTAGCTCAGGTCCTCGACCAGTTCGCGGATGTTCGGTCCGTCCTGGACCATCTCCTCGTACACCCAGTCATCATCCTCAAGCACGAGCTGGAGCAGCGCGCCGTCTTTGTCAGCGATCGAAATGGGCTCGTACGAGTCATGGCCGTCGCGGTCCTCGGCGATCCGCAGTGTCGTGGCGCCCGGGTAGCGGGCCTGGATGAGCGCTGCAACGCTGCGGAGGGAGTGGGCGGCCTGGATCTTGTCCACCCGGTCCAATTGTTCCTGGATGAGTATTTGAAGCCCTGAGCGCCACCCATTCGTGCGGTTGAGCGCCGGGGATCGTGCCAGAGAGCGCCAGCAGTCGCGTGGCTTGGCGCCGCTGACGCTCTCTGGCACAGGATTAGGCGCTCACGAGTGCTGCGTGTTCGCGCATGTTGTAGTTGCCGGTCTCGACCCAGATCGTGTTGTGGATGATCCGGTCCATGATCGCGTCCGCATGGACGCCGGAGCCGAGCCGCTGGTGCCAGTCCTTCTGCAAATACTGAGTGCAGAACACTGTTGAGGTCTCGCCGTAGCGGCGCTCCATCAGTTCCAGCAGCATGCCTCGCATCGGTTCCGTGGGTCGGTCCAGGAGCCACTCGTCGATGACCAGCAGCGTGAATGACGCATACTTTCGCAGGAATTTACCGGAACCGCCGGGCCTGTCTTGCGCGGCGACCCATTCTTCCTCGAGGTCTGGCATACGGACGTAATGTGCGCGGATTCGGTGCTCGCAGGCGCGTTTGGCGACCGCGCATCCCAGATACGACTTCCCCGACCCGGTGAACCCCTGCAAGACGACGTTCTGCTGCCTGCCCACGAACGAGCAGGTGCCCAGCTGGGTCAGCAGCTGCCGGTCAAGACCGCGCTCGTCGAGAAGATCGATGCGGCGCAAATCCGCGTTCGGATAACGCAGTCCTGCCCGCCGGATCAAGCCGGTCACCTTGGAATGCGTAAACGACGAATAGGCGTCATCGACGACCAGCCGGACACGATCCTCGAACGGCAAGCTGATACTCAGCCTCTCGTCTTGGGTATCGATGGCCTCCAGCAACTCGCCCGCGTTCATCTCGCGCAGCTTGCGTTTGGTCTCCGCATCCAGGCGGCTCATCGAGCCCCTCCGGCGTAGTAGGCGCCGCCCCGCACGTATCCGCCATCGTCTCCCTCCGGCTCATCAGGGACGATCCCGGTTTTGTCCTGCCCGGTATCCAGGATCGGCCGCAGGTGGGCGTAGCGGGGCGATCGTATCGGCCCCCGCAGCGCGAGCTGGCTGGCCGCTTCCACCCGGGCCGAGGAGAACCGGCGGGACAGGCGCAGCACCGCCAGCGCGGGGTCGTAGCCGGCCTCCTCGACGGGCACGGACTCGAAGATCTTGCTGATCACCGTCACGGTTGCCGGGCCCATCCGTAACGCCCATTCATCGATCCGGGCCCGGTCCCACGCCTGCCAGCTGCGACCCTCCGGAAGGTCCGCCTCGTTCGTCTGATGCTGGTTCGCCGTCGTCGCTGGCAGCAGCAGGTGGCTGGTGAGGCGCTCATCGCTGCGATATATCTCCAGCATGGTCTCCGTGACACGAAGATCAACATTCGAGCCGATGTGGGCGAACGGCACGGAGTAAAAGTTCTTCGCCCAGACCACGTGGCCGTTGCGCCCAACTTTGCGCCCATAGGTCCAGGTGCTGATCTCGAACGCCACCGCCGGCAGCGGTTGCAACACCGGCTTCTCCTCGGCGGTGAACACGCTCAGCCGGGAGCCCTCCCGCTTCTGGAACGGCTGCCTGTTATAGGCATCGATCTGCTCCCGAATCCGTCTCCGCAACTGCGCCAGGCTCGTGAACACCTCTTTCCTCAACCCGGCAATCACCCAGGTGGCGACGTGCGAGACAGTGTTTTCCACGCTCGCCTTGTCCTTCGGGTGCCTCACTCGGCCCGGTAGTACCGCCGCTGAATAATGCGCCGCCATCTCCCGATACGCGTCGTTGAGCACGACCTCGCCCTCGCGCGGATGAGAGATCACCCCGGTCTTGAGATTGTCGGGCACGAGCCGCGGGACCGTGCCGCCGAAGAACGCGAACATCTCCGCATGCGCGCGCAGCCACGAATCCTGCCGCATATCCAGGCACGCCTCCACGAACGCATACCTGCTGAACGGCAGACACGCGACGAACAAATACACCTTCGAGACCTCTCCCGTTGCCGGATCGACCAGCTGCATCGTCGGCCCAGACCAGTCGACCTCGATGCTGCGGCCGGCCTTGTGGCCGACCCGGGACGAGGCGCCAGTGACCATCGCGTGATCGCCATAAAGCCTGCAGAACCGGTCATAACTCATCGCCGCTTGCCCCGCCCGACCGGATGCGTCGACATACTCCTGGTGCAGCAGCTTCAACGTCACCCCAACCCTGGCCAGCTCCCGGTGCACCTGGCCCCAGTCCGGCTGCGCGAACACGCTCTCCCGCACCCCGCGGCCGGGAAATAGCGCCAGATAAACCTCACCATCAGACAAATCAGCAACGTCATCCCAGCCGAGCCCTGCCCGATCAGCAGCCTCGATCACCGCCTGAACGCTGTGCCGAGACATGCCCTGAGCAGACGAGATAGCCCTGCCCGATAGGCCTTGATTGCGAAACTGCAAAACCAGTATCGCCTTGATCTTCCGTACCATTGCCGGTAATCCTTCCGCCACGTGGCCCTCACGTGGTGGAAGGAGCCTTACAGATGGCGCTCACCCACACCGACGCTGGCGCTCACCGACGCCAATCGGGATTCCGACCACGGCGCTCACCCGCACCACCTCTGGACCCCCTGAAGGCCAATATTCATGGAGGCGCCGGCGGCGGTTCTGGACGGCGTCGCGCTCCAGGTAACGGTCCGCGATGGTCTTCGGGGAGGTGACGCCCTGGTCCGTGAGGCCGACGGTCGGTTCGGCGTGGGCGGTGGCGGCGAATTGGCCGCCTACTGGGATGCCTTTGGGCTGGCGTGCTGCGGTGTCAGTGGTCATGCCTGTGATGTGTGCGGCGGAGACGGAAAATGCCGGGCACCCGCGTGGGTTCCGGCATCTTCCGTACTGCGGGTCAGTCGTCTGCGGGATCCGGGGGGAGTGGGGCGTTCAGAGCTGCGTGCAGGTCGATGTCGACGGACTTGAAATCCCACTTACCGCCGCCGCTGATCTTGCCGACGCCGCCCGATGCCCAGCTGTCGTCGGTCGGGTTCAGGTCGTAGATGGGGTGGCTTGTGAAAAAGTGAAATATCCGACGTTAGCGATTTTTCACCAGAAACGATCAGCCGTTGGCCTGCCTGGCAACCGGGCCGGTTCGTAGCCAGTAAGCGTTGCCCTTCGCGGGGTTGGTGTATCGCGAAGGCCGGTACCCGTTGCGGTGGTGCGTACGCGGCAACCGTTACACGACGGGCCCTTGTATTCCTTGGGCCGGAAGGGATCTCAAACGGTGTCTTGCGAACGAACGTTAGCGGACGCCAACCGACTATGGCTTGGGCGCTACTCTTCCGCGAGTTGGTCCCCAAGCCCCCAAATCATCGAGGATCTGGGCTACTCACAGGCCCCCGGCGCAGTCAACTCACAGATGCCCGTGCATCTTGGGCGAGTTTCCAAGCCCCAGCTTCGGCCCACGACGCGAAGACTGGGGCGTAGGTTCCAGTTATGGACTGCGCGGCGTGGTCATTCAGAAGGATCATCGAGATGCTTGGGCCCTCGAGGGCCTGAGCCTCGTCGAACGTGCCGGTGCATGTGAATGCCAGATGCTCCGGGCTTACCCAAGCGCCGGTTCCGTTCGCGGCAGCAGTTGCAGAGAGAGCTGTGCGAAGGTCCTCACCGGACTTGAAATAGCCCTGTCTCCGGACCAGCAACCGGCCGCTATAGGTGGTTGGTTGCTTCTGAGACTTGAATGCGTACTAAGCGACACCGGCGGCCGCGGGCCGAAGCCCATGGCCGCCGAAGGGGGAAATTGGATAAGCCGCCTATATATCAAGCGTGAGGATCTGCGTCCCCCGAAGGGCGCGCCCGTAGTATCACCGGGTCAGTGGGCGACGTAACCCGCCATAACTGGTTCAACCACAGAGCCGAGCCGCAGCTTTAGGTCACAAGCGTTCATAAGAGCCTCGTCATGGGTGGCGATGACGACGGTAGCTCCGCGCGCTGCCTCTTCCTGGAGGAAACCGGTCACGAGGTTCCGGTTGAATAGGTCAAGGGAAGCGGTAGGCTCGTCGGCGAAAATCACGTCCGCGGATTTGAACATAGCCCTGGCGAGACCGACACGCTGTTTCTCCCCGCCGCTGAGAGTTGAGACCTTTTCGCCACCACGACCAGTGAGCCCAACCCGGTCGAGCGCAATTTCAATTCGGCTCTTCTGCCGCTTACGAAGACCGAAGAGAGATATCTGGGATAGGGCCACGTTGTACTCAACTGATTCCTCATCGATGAGTCCGTAGTCCTGGAAGACAAAGGCTGCGTGCTGCTGCCAGAACTTCCGCCGCCGCCGATCGTCCCAGCGGGTTGCGTCTTGATCGCCGACAAGTACCCGCCCCCCGTCGGCGCGACGGAGAAGCCCCAGTACATTGAGAAGAGTCGTTTTCCCGCATCCACTAGGTCCGACCAAGGCCAGTGTGCGGCCGGGAACGGCGGTGACACTCTGTCCTCCGAGGATGTTCTTGTGGGCGATTGCGACAGTAACGTTCTCTGCTGTGATTTCCATTGAGATCCTTTCCTGAAAATTTTCTGGTCACGCCGCGCGAGCGAGAACTCTTGTGAAGACTCCCCTTGCCGAGGTGACATGCAGTATGACCGTGACGGCTAGATAGAGCGGCACGGTGGTCAGCGCCCACCAGACTTCGGGTCGGGCGCCTGCTCCCAAAGCGAAGACCATTGAGACAGCCAAAACGATAGCCATTGATCCTTCCCACGCGAGTCGACGTGCAAGGGACTTCAGCCACGTCCACCCGGAGGTGCGCTGCACGAGGAGGCGCCGTGCCTTCGAGATGGCGTAGACGAGCGCCGAGACGGCTGTGCTCATAGTGAGGGCGAGCAAGACAAGAGTGAAGGAAAGGCTCTTCATGCCTGCAGATTGGTTCTGTAGCTGGCTGTTGTACAGTGCGGCGTCGGAGATTCGGTCGACGGAAAGAACGACGGTTCCCAGCGGGTGGCCTGCGAGATAGCCGCGTAACCACTCAGAATCACTGAACGTAAGATTCGAAGTCGACATCATGGCCCCGATCGTATGATCGTTGAAAGTCTCCGATGGATCGTCCACGACGATGACGAGCGGGTTGGCGAAATGCACCATTTCGCCAAGGACCTGAGTCAGGGCGGGGAAGTCTTCTTGGCCCGTGTAGCGGAAGGGCACCAGTCGCTCTTCGATGCCGTCGAGGTTTGTGCCCGCCCGATTCAAGAGGGGGTACTGCTGAGATAGGTAGTTCACCAGGGGGGTGGGGAGAGCATTGATGGCGATCTTCTCCCCTCGCCCACCTAGAGGGTTTCCAGACGATGGAGTGGATCCTACGACGGGAGAGATCGCCTGCAAGTAGCTCGAATTTGCGAAGATCACGCCGTCATAGCCGCCCAAGTCGGATGGCGCTGCACCCTTGAGGCCCAGATCTTCCGGTTTGACAGCGTAGGAGAGCGTCAATTTGCCGGCCTTTGAAGCCTCGCTCACCAAATCGTGCTTTTCGGCTAGGCGAGTCTCAAACTCAGCGTCAGAGCGGATGGAGTCACGAAGCGAAACGTTGTCCTTGAGGAATTCCCATTGTGCATTCTGGTTGGACAGATTTGTCGCCTCAGTTATGGACGCCCCCACGACCGGAAGGGTCACCGTAACGAGGACCAGTGTTGCCGCCTTGAGTACTTCACTAATGCGTTGGAAATGCTTCTCAGGAGGCAGGCGCGAGGCTATTCCGTCCACGGACGGCCAAGTCATCATGCTCACAAGCCAAGCGCAGAGCATCATCATCGCCAAGCCGCAGGCGATGAACGCCGCACTCGTGAGTGCAAACGGCATTAGATACGAGATCTTGCCCTGTAAGGCCACGAAAGCCAAGGCGCCGATTAATCCCACGAGAGCAGGAACAGTCACGACCCGCAGCAGGGAAAGGAGGTCCTCAAGGACCACCTTGCCGGCAGGAGCTCCACACAGGACTTTTAGTGAGCGGGCCCGTGCGCGCAGGACGTACCAAGAGATAACGAGAGTAACAAGCAGGACCAGACAGGTCAGAAAAGTCAGCCAGGCGCCGGTACTCAAGAGCGCCTGACTGAGCACGGCCGAGGCACTCTTCTCCGTAATGACACGCTTCACACCATGGGCGTCCAACCATTGCACGAGCTGCGTCGTGGCAACCTTAGGTCCTGAATAGACGTAAGGCCCACTCAGGGGAGCCGGCCCCAACTCATGAGCAGGCAGCAATTGGCCATGCATCCCGGACTTGAACCACGCAAGGTCCTGTGCCGCCTTCGGCGCTTCGTTGCCGAACACATAGAGCGAGCGACCGTTGAAGAAATCCTCTGGATCGGCCACAACTTTGGCCAGGTGAAGCCCTGATTCACCAGCCATGGCGTCGAGCTGGGAGATGACCTGGTCTTTGGGCAGCTGAATCTTTGAGAAATCCAGGCTCGCAGTGAAATCGCTACCCCTGGGAAATGCTTCTTCGGCGGTGGAGATATAGATTCCACCCAAAACCGACAGGAAGACAGCAATGCCTAAAGATGTAATCCTCACGAGCAATTTCAACATTTTTACTACAGGTCCTCACAAAGGCGTGGAACCACCCGACGAAAAATACTGTTTCGCCGGGTGGCACTGTATTACTTATGGACTGATCAAACTAACAGGTCCGGTAGTACCACGAGTTGTGCGTCCATGTATTTCCGGTGTGCCAAGCGTTCGCCCATTTGTCGGGAGGGGTGTTAACACTGATGCTGTTACCCCAATCAGTGTAGACAGAGGAACCGTGGCAAGTGCTGTTGATGTAGTCGGAATAGACGCCGGCATTGTAACCATAGTTCCATGTGCCCCCTTCTACAGGCCACTGCGTCCATGCATTGGCAGCTCCAGCGCCCGCTGTAACGAGCGCGCCGGTTAGTGCTACGCCAGCCATTACTTTCTTGACATTCATCTGAGTCCCATCTTTTGTGTTCATGCGGGACGCCTTTCCAAGCGAAATCCCCCAATATTGGTTATGCCAGTGAAGTAGTGCATTCCCAAAATTCGCTTCTTGGACAGCCACAACTCACCCGTGGACGATGACCCGAATACCGCTCCGCGGCAAGATACCCAAGTGCTCGGCATGGCCCCTGCTAGGCGTCATGGGCCACCTGTCACATAGAGTAATTCGTCCCAGCGTATAAAACAAGACGGGCGACCGGTTTAGAACGGATACTAGAAAACCGTTCGAACGGCATGCCAGCCGCTGCGGGCATGGCGGGAGTCCCCCAACGACGAAACCCGGAGTCCCGCGGTTCCCATTCCACATCGCTTCTCGTCCCAAAACAAGCCGGACGACCTGCTTGTTACATGCTTTTTACCAAGTGACCCGCGACAATGTGGTGTTTGCCCGGCCGTCTTCGGCTTGGGCCGTCAGGCTGACCGACCCGGGACGCTCCCCGCGGCCTCTTCGTCCCCAGATCCGCGTGCTCTACGTGGAGAAACCGTCCGACCGGTATGCTTTGGTCTGCCGGAACTAGGGGGAACGCAATGACGCATAATATTCGACAGCACGACCAGCGCACGGGGCACCGCTTCAGCGCTCCAGTGCCCCGTGAGCTCGTGCACCGACGTGCGATCTCGGAAGTCTTCTTGACCGGGATTCAGAGGAATGAAAGCACTATTTACACGGTTTCGGCACAGTGGCCGCGGTGGCACGTATTCTTTGGCTCCATCGGCCAAGGCTTCGACTCGGCACTCGTCGTCGAGACGCTGCGCCAACTGACAGTTCTGATAGCGCACACGCAGCTGCACGTTCCTCTGGGCATGCAATTCCTCATGCCCGATATCTCAGTGTCCATGACATCCGGGGCGATGCGGAATCCATTTGCTCCGGCAGAAGTGACCGCCGAAGTCATGGTTTCCGAGGTCAAGGCTTCCGTACAGGGAGTCAATGCATTCCGGACCAGTGCCATATTCCGGGTGGACGGACAGATGATTGCCGACGGTGCGGCCGGGGCGCGGATCGTGGATCCCGAAGCTTACGTCCGCATCCGCTCCCGCTCCCCCGCCGCTGATCGTCACAGGATTGTTCCCCCGGTCCCGGCGGCCGACGTCGGGCATTCCACCGCGTGGAATGTAGTCCTGGGCGAGAGCTCCGCAGCAGGTTGCTGGCCGCTGCGCGTCGATGTTTCAAACCCGATCCTGTTTGATCACCCGCTGGATCATATTCCTGGCGTCTTGCTCATCGAAGCAGTGCGGCAATCAGTTCGCCTGGCGTTGCTGGATCCATTGCTGGACTTCTCGTCACTCGAAGCCCGGTTCATGTCCATCGCCGAGTTCGGAGATGAAGCCGTGGTGGTTCTGGAGTCGGTGACGGCTGATACGGATACAACAACCGTGCTCGCAAATATCCAGGCCTCCGGTACGGTCCGGATGCACGCCACCGCCAGCATCACTACGAACCAGCAGCCCGATTCGGTTCTGGCCCCAAGTCCCCGACGGAAACCAGCCGAGACAGGGTATGTGGATCTTCGTGAGAATCTGCATGCATAATTCCCGGCAGCAGGAGCGCCCACATCTCTTCGATGCGTTGCATGAGGTCCGCTCGTCCGGTCAGGACGTCGGACACCATCTGGACCCCGGTGAAGGACGCCACCACATACCTGGCAAGGACGGCAGGGTCCACCGTGGGACGGATCTGGTTTTCCTCTTTGCCCTGAATTACGAGTTGTTCCATCACGGCAATCCAGTCGTCATAGGGGCCTCGCACCGGCTGGCCAAAGGTCTCCGCTTCAAATGTCAGTCGGATGCCGGCTTTGACCACCGGCTCGTTGATCAACTGGAGTCCGAACGCCCGGCACATCAGGATCATGGTCGTCAGGCCGGAGTGATTGCCGGCCAGAATCGCTGCGCTGTGCTCAAGAACGACGCGGTGCTGTTCCTCAATCACCGCTCTTGCAAGCTCTTCCTTGGACTGGAAATGAAAGTACAGCGCGCCTTTCGTTACCTGGGCCGCTTCGGATACTTGGGTCAGGCTGGCACTGCCGTAGCCATGCTCCTCAAAAACGACTGCAGCCCCTTCGAGGATCGCCTCACGGGTTGCCTTTGCACGATCCTGAAGGACCATAAATGAACCTCAACTCTAGTCAGAACGTAGATTGGACGGACCCCAGCACTCGGCAGGCCCGGAAATGAAGGCGCCCCATCTAACCAGGGTCTTGCTGATCGGGGCCACTGGTTTCATTGGCAGCCGAATTTTCCAGGCGCTCCAGCTAAGGGACGATGTCCTTGTATCGATTCTAGCAAGACGGCCGACCGGCTTGCTTTTGGAGGCCTCATCGACTGCTCTGTTCGGTGATGTTACGGACCCGGCATCGGTCCGCCGTGCGGTCAGACATGCGGACGCCGTCATCAACGCAGCCTCGTACGTCGGACCAGACGGGGACATAGCCGACCGTGTGAACCACCTGGGCACCCTGTCCATCATCCGGGCCTGTGAAATTGCGAGAGCAGGAAGACTCGTGCAGATCAGCACCACAGCGGTCTACGGATCCGGACCCCACAATTCACTGCGTCCCGGGGACGCAGAGTACCGCCCTGAATCTCCGGCCAGCCGCAGCCGGGCGGCAGCGGACAGGGCAGTGATCGCTGCGGGTGGGATCGTCATTAGGCCGAACCTCGTCCACGGCGCCGGAGACCGCTGGTTCATCCCGGGAGCAGCGCGAATGTTCAAAACCCTTGGCACCACCATAGACAGCGGCCGCGCGCAGCTCTCCACGATCGACGTTACGGACCTCGGTCTACTAGCGGCCGCCGCGGCGGTCGAGCCGACTGCGGCGCCTGGGGCCTACCATGCCGCATGCCAGACACCGCTGGAGCTTGGCCAGCTCCTCGGAGCCATCAGCGAGCAGATCATCCCCCTGAATATCAAGGGAACATCGACAATTGAAGACGCTGTACGGGCCCTGGAACCAGCTGGATTCAGCCCTCACACTATAAACATGCTGGGCATGAACCATCACTACGAGTCACAGCAGCTATGGGACCTTGCGCGTATCCCGTCGACCGGTTTTCAAATCGCGCCCCAGGCCCAAACATGGTACCGAGGCCGGCTCGTGACCGCATGAGCCCCCGGGATATAGCCGTCAGGGGTGTCCATCTGTTCTTTTTCGAGCGGCCGGGCGGTCTTTCTTGGCTGAGATGTTGAGCCTGTTGATGACCGAGAACTCACGGAGACTCTTCATTCGACCTGGCCGGACCCGCGTCCGCTTCGACGAACAGCGGCGCGTAGGTGCGGGCTTGGGGACCAACTCGTGGAAGAGTAGCGCCCAAGCCATTGTCGGTTGGCGTACGGCTGTAAAGCATGCCATGTCCGGGCGCAACGCCTACGGACGTTTAGGTGACTGCTCAGGCTGAACAAGGCGAACCTCCCATCGCGGCAAGGGAAGCCCCTCCAACTTGGTCATTTTTGATGCTTAGCGCTACTTTTCCGCGCAATGGTCCTCGACCCCCTATCCCGTCGACCGGTTTTCAAATCGCGCCCCAGGCCCAAACATGGTACCGAGGCCGGCTCGTGACCGCATGAGCCCCCGGGATATAGCCGTCAGGGGTGTCCATCTGTTCTTTTTCGAGCGGCCGGGCGGTCTTTCTTGGCTGAGATGTTGAGCCTGTTGATGACCGAGAACTCACGGAGACTCTTCATTCGACCTGGCCGGACCCGCGTCCGCTTCGACGAACAGCGGCGCGTAGGTGCGGGCTTGGGGACCAACTCGTGGAAGAGTAGCGCCCAAGCCATTGTCGGTTGGCGTACGGCTGTAAAGCATGCCATGTCCGGGCGCAACGCCTACGGACGTTTAGGTGACTGCTCAGGCTGAACAAGGCGAACCTCCCATCGCGGCAAGGGAAGCCCCTCCAACTTGGTCATTTTTGATGCTTAGCGCTACTTTTCCGCGCAATGGTCCTCGACCCCCAGGTCTTCGGCTGAAGGTGCCGCCCGCAGCACGAGCGCGTCGAGAAATTGGGGGCTGTAGCGGCGCAGCATGGTGAAGTTCTCCCTGATGCCAGGCAGGAAGTCGAAGTCTTTGGGGCGGGCAAGAGCTTGAGCTTCGTTCACGCTCGCGATGAACGCTTCCCACCCGATCATGTTGTCAATTGCATCGAACGGGTCCTCGCCGGTCTCTCGTGCCGTGACGAGCAGTTCCCCAAGTCGCCCGTAAAGGCGGGCTTTGTCGTTGATGTCTTTTCCGGCGTCATGGAACTGATTCCGATGACGGTTCTTCGCCGCGTTGAACACCTTCCCCAGGATGCGGTCGTGGAGGTCTACGACCTCATCAGTCACGGTCGCCTGCGACTCAACCGCCAACGCCGCCAAGGTCGCATAACGGCGCTGGGGCTCGAACTTCGCCAGATCCCCGGCCGTCATCTGCGCGCCTTCACGGGCCAGCTTCAGCAACCTGTTCTGATGCACCGCGAACCCGACCTCCACGGGCAGCTCGAGATCCCGCCAGCGCTGCAGCCGTTCGATGTGCTCGCGCATCGCTTTCGAGTCCGGCTTCTTCGGCGATTGCCGCAACCAGCCCAATCTCGTTCCACCGTCCTGGCCGGCGGCCGATAACAGGCCATCGAGCCCGCGCCGGTGCTGCGCCGTCAGCGAATCCGTCAATGCCGCATACACGCGGCGGTCTCCGCGGGTGATCGCTTCCGCAGTAACTCTGTCGAGCACATTCACCGAGGGCAGGAGCACACCCCGAGCGCGCAGATGCCCGACCGCTGCGGTCGCTACCACGACGGGTTTGGTGGTCTGCGCTGCGATCTCTTCCAGGCTGTCGACAAGGGTGCCGCTGATCTCGTCCGTGAAGGTACGCAACCCCAATGCTGCCTGCAGCTCCAGCGCATGCTCCCGCCGGGTTGCGTCCCGTGCCCCGTACTGCTCCCACTTGGTAGCCGCCACTTTCACCTGCGACGCCACGACATCGACAACGGCCCCTTCGGGTACGTCCATGCCCAACGCCACTCCGGGGTGCCGCATGTAAGCGAGCTGGACCGCGAATCCCAATCTGTTCGCAGCGCCACGCCGCATCCCGATCAAGGCGAGCTCCTCCGACGTGAACGTATAGGCGCGGACGAGGTCCGCCTCCGCGACCGGAATGGCTAGCAGGTTCTCCCACTCGACAGGTGACAACACGGACCGACGCGGCATATACGCTCTTCTCGAAAACGGAGGAAACCAAGAACCAGACGAGCCACCAAACAGCGGCTGTCATTTTCAGAAGTCGACTGCACACGCTCCCGCGGAATTCCGGGGTTGTGCAGACGAGTGTTGACAACGGAAATGTCAGAAGTGCCGTGCACGGAACCGCATTCCGCTCAATAGTCCTCTGCACCAACAGTCACTTTTCAGAAGTCGCCTGCACCAACCCGCAGGAACTACTGCTTTGAAGCCTCAGAAGTGCCTGCGGCCGGAACCCACCGGTAGAGCGTCGGCACGGAGACGCCGAGGCTGCTGGCAACTTCCCGCGGTGGTGTTCCCTGGTTGAGTAGTTTGCGGGCGGAGCGGATCTTGGCTTCCGTCATGATGCGTTTGCGGCCGCCGACCCGCCCTTGTTCGCGCGCGGCCCGCAGTCCGGCCTGGGTGCGTTCGACCATGAGCTCCCGTTCCATCTGAGCCAGGGATGCCATCACGTTGAAGAAGAAGCGCCCGGAGACCGTGGTGGTATCGATCGCATCGGTGAGACTGACGAAGCCTACGCCGCGGTTGTTCAGGCCGCCGGCGAAGTCCAGAAGGTCTTTCACGCTCCGGCCCAGGCGGTCCAGCTTCCACACCACCAGAGTGTCACCGTCGCGCAGGGTGTCCAGCGCCTTGTCGAGTCCAGGGCGTCGGGCCTTGGTCCCGCTGATCGTGTCTTCGTAGATCTTGTCGCATCCGGCATTCTTCAGAGCGTCGATCTGCAGGTCCAGGTTCTGGTCCCGAGTGGAGACCCGAGCATAGCCGATGCGGTGCGCGGTCATGGGGCGTTCTCTTCTCAAAACTCAATTGGGGCCATTGGTTCGACTGTACCGTTTCGAGAACTATTTATGAGAATCAGGGGGCTGGTCACCAATTCTTCTTTGTTGAGCCGATTTTCTGCGGCAGCACACCCCCATCGCATTGAAGAGCGACCGGTCCCGGCGTTCTCGAATCAATGCATTCTTGAAATCCTTCGTTTCTGAGAAAGGGGCAACCACGACCTTGAGCGGCATTGCCCCGTTTGGGAACGCCGTGATCGATCACAGTGGACCTGTTGGGGGCTCGGGGCGGGAGGCATACTGTGAGGATGAAATTCACAACGACCATCCCGGGCAGCGGCGACAAGGCAGGCATCAAGGTCCCCGAGGACATCGTCAACGCGCTCGGTGCCGGGAGGCGGCCGCCGGTGGTCGTGACCATCAACGGCAAAAGCGCCCCCCATCCACCGCACTCGAGGAGAGCATCATGACCGCTACCTACACCTTCGATGTCTTTACCAGCCTCGACGGCTTCGGCGCCGCGAGCGGCAACTGGACCGGGTACTGGGGCAAGCAAGGCCCCGAGTTGCTCGACCACCGCCTTGCCTTGTACGACCAGGAGCAGCGGATGGTCATCGGGGCCAACACGTATCGGGCGTTCGCGAAGATGCTGGCCTCGAGCACCGAGGAGTCCGACGTGCGTGACCCATGGGTCACCCGGATGAGGAGCCTGCCGGCAACGGTGGTCTCGACCACCCTGAAAGGGCCCCTCGACTGGCCGGACGCGACCGTCGTGAGCGGCGACGCCGTCGACGTCGTCGCCCGGCTCAAGGAGGAGTCCGAGGTGCCGTTGCGCTCGCACGGCAGCCTGTCGATGAACCGGGCGCTGATGGCCGCCGGTCTGGTCGACCGCGTCCAGGTGACGCTCTTCCCTGTGATTACCGGTCAGACCGGACTGGAGCCGATCTTCCAGGGTGCGGCCGACTTCGACCTCGAGCTGATCGAGAGCCGGACGCTCGACGGCCACACCCAAGAGCTCATCTACCGGCCCACCCTGCATGTCTGAGTCCGCCCATGGACCCCACCAGTCAGCAGCCGAACCCGACCCGGAAGCTCCCGCAGACCGATCTCGTAGCCGGCCCGGTGGATCGATTGGAGACCATGGTGCCCTACGGGCTGCCGCGGCGGTCCGGTCTTACCGAGTGACGACTAATCCAACGAGAGGGGACCACAATCATGAAACTGACGACCAACACGCAAGTCTCTGTCGACGGCGTGATGCAGGGAAACGGCGGGCGGCACCCAGATCTCGACCCGGGATTCGAGCGCGGCGGATGGGCAAGGCCGCTGTTCGACGACGAGGCCATGGCATTCGTCAACGAGTTCTACCAGCGCGCCGACGCGTTCCTGTTCGGCCGGCGGACCTATGAGCTCTTCGCCGGATACTGGGGCGTGAGGGAAGACCTGGAGAACCCCATCGTCGGGGCCTTGAACACAAAGCCCAAGTACGTCGCATCTAACACGCTCACCGACCCGAAATGGGCGGACACGACCGTCCTCTCCGGAGACGTCGCGGCCGCCATTCGCGAGCTGAAAGCCAAGCCGGGAGGCGAACTGCAGGTGCACGGCAGCGGCGAGCTGGTCCGCTGGCTCCTCGAGAACCAGCTCGTCGACGAGATCACCCTGCTCGTCTGTCCCGTGGTCGTCGGCCAGGGCAAGCGCCTATTCCCCGACACCGGCCCGGACACAGCGCTTGACCTGATCGAATCGCGATCCTTCCCGAAGGGCATAACGCTCCAGGTCTACCGGCCGGCCGGGCGCCCGCAGTATGCAACCGACTGAAGCACGCCGCGGGTGGGCCATGCCACCTCCTATTTCGCGGCGTGGCCAGGACGCCGGGAGAGGGCGTGCCGCAGGCTCCGGCAGCCGCTAGCCAGGGGCCTCGCTGAGGCTTCATGCGATGGAGTACCGGCCTCCGGCTCAGTGCAGGCGACTTCTGACATTCAGTGCAGACGACTTCGGAAAATGACAGCGGCGCCGGAAATCCGGGAAACCAGAACTCTCAAAAACACTTCTCGAAACAGTATTCTTGCATCAACCAGTAATCACGGATTCCGAGAACTTCGAAATGATGTCCACCATGTTGATCGGCTATGCCCGGGTCTCCACCACCGACCAGAACCTCTCCCTGCAACGCGATGCGCTCACCCACGCTGGCTGCCAGAAGATCTACACCGACACCATCAGCGGGGCCAAGGCCTCACGGCCAGGCCTAGATAAGGCGTTAGAGCACCTCCGCGATGGCGACACGCTCGTTGTCTGGAAACTGGACCGCCTCGGCCGCAGTGTGAAGAACCTCATCGCCTTCACCGACCAGCTCGAACACGCGGGCGTCGGGTTCCGGTCCCTGACCGACCAAATTGACACCACCACCCCCACCGGCCGGTTCTTCTTCCACGTCATGGCATCCCTGGCGCAGATGGAACGCGAGCTCACCATCGAACGTACCCGGGCCGGACTCGCAGCCGCGCGTGCAGCCGGCCGCCAGTCAGGACGCAAAAGGATCATGACCAACAGCAAAATCACTTCCGCGCGGCGTCTCCTCGCCCAAGGAACGCCCGCTGTCGACGTCGCCCGCGACCTCGGCGTCTCCGTACCCACCCTCTACCGCTGGCTCCCCGCCTCGGAGCGGTAACCAAGGGGAAACGGGGCATTAACGCGTACTAATGCCCACTGTGGAGTCGTTGGAATTCTTCGCCTCGTCGGGTTCTTGCTTGAGGATGCCATCGGCGACGGACGACTTATACATGGCCCGGTCCCAGAGGTGGCCCCAGAAGACTCAAGGCTCGTGTTCCTGCCGCCTATTCCGAAAATGAATTGCCCGGCCTGAGAAGTGGTCCCAGAACGTCGCAAGATCGAGACGGATGTTTCGCCCTTCTGCGGGGTGATGGCTTGAGGGCCGGTGGATCAGTACGTGGCAGGAATCCGTCATGGCTGCTAGCACCGAAAGATGACCTGACGTGCCGGGAGACTCGAAGGACGGACCGACGGAAACGATGAGTGCCCCCGGCCCGCGGGCGGTTTCGATGAACTCTTCTTTGGTTGAGAACTGTAGCCGGTCGGCTTCGAGTCCGTTCTTTTGGCCATGGCGGGCCAGTCCGGCGTGGTGCCAGCCGGTTTGTTCAGTGTAGGCGCCGTTACCGAGAAGTTCCTCGGTGATCGTTGCTGGGAGGACCTTCAGGTCGGGGAGGAGATGTGCGTAGACCATGCGCAGGCATGCGACCCCGCAGGATCTGGTGTCCCAGAACCGTGCCGCATTCTGGCTGGGGTAGCCCAGGGCTTCCCAGTCGTGGCTGACCATGGAGCTGTAGAAGGGAACTCTTACCGGCGTCACAGCCGCTGGCATTTCACGAGGCTTTCATGCGGGAAACCGCCGCAGAAATGGCCATCGCAGCATCACGGGCTTCTTCGGGGGTTGTTGTTCTTCCGAATCCTATTCGGAGGCTGGACCGGGCCTCGTCTGCGGACAGCCCGATGGCCATGAGCACGTGGGAGGGTTGCTGGTCGTTACTGTTGCACGCAGATCCGGCCGAGATCGCTACCTGCGGAACCGCGGACATGAGTTCTCCGGCGTCCACGCCGGGGATCCTGATATTCAGGCAGTTGGGCAAACAACGCTCCTCAGGGGAATTGGTCATGATGTCCGGGTGGTGGGAAAGCAGAAGGTCCAGGAACATGTTCTTGAGCTGATTGACCCGTGACCGTTCGCCCGTCAATCCGGCCCGGGATAGCTCCAGGGCTTTGGCGAAGCCGACTATCGCCGGAAGGTTCTGGGTTCCGGGGCGTTTGCCGCCCTCTTGTCCTCCGCCGTGAAGCAGGGAGGGGACACCGTTGTTGGAGGTCTGGAACTTGTCGCTGATGTAGAGGGCGCCGATTCCTTTGGGCCCGTACAGTTTGTGGCTGGAGAAACTGATCAGATCGGCGGGGAACTGGGTGAGGTCCTCAACCAGGTAGCCGATGGCCTGGGTGGCGTCGGAATGAAGGGGGACCCCGGCCTCTCCCGTGACCGAAGCGATGTCGGTGATGGGCTGGACTGAGCCGATTTCGTTGTTGGCCGCCATGACCGAGACAAGCCGTGTCGTCGGTTTGATGGCCCTTTTCACCTCACCGGGGTTTACGAATCCGTTGTTGTCTACTGGCAGCACGGTGAGGTCTCCGCCGCCCCGTTGGAAGGCCCGGCAGGCATCCAGCATGGATTTGTGTTCTATCGCCGTGGTGATGATGTGGTGTTCCGGGCTGGCCGTGACCATGGATATGGCCCAGTTGTTGGCCTCCGTGGCGCCTGAGGTGAAGAACAGCTCGCGGGGACGGCAGCCAAGGAGCCGGACCATCTTTCGTCGCGCACCTTCGATGGCTTCCTGGCTCCTCATCCCGGCCATGTGCGGGCTGGACGGGTTGGCCCAGAACCGGCGTCCGGCGCTGTCGACGAGATCGGCAACCTCATCGTCTAGCGGGGTCGTTGCCTGATAGTCCAGATAGATCATGCTGCTCTCCGTCCAAGGTCCTCGGAACTGTAGGGGATCGAGACGAAATCGTGTGTCTTTGCGTCGAAGAACACTTGGACAACGGCTTCCTGTCCTTGGGATTTCCGGGCGAGGTACATCTCTGTTCCCTTGATGACCTTGTCCTTATCCGCGACCCGGTTGAAATCAAAGACGACCCTGGAGGATCGCTGGCGTGATGCGCTTAGTCGTTTGAAGGACAAATCGAGGTATTCGCTGACAATGAGCGGGCAACGTGGAATGCCCGCCTCTTCCTCGTTGACGGCCCCGGCAATGACTTTTGGGTAGAGATCGGAGTCGAAGAGGATTTCAGTTCCCTCAAGCCGCAGCGATTCGTCCGAGGCCGTGTCTTTCAGCCATCGTTTGAGGAACCGGGCTGAGCGATTCCGCAACGTCCGTTCCTTCACAACATCGAAGGTCACCTCGAAGGGAGCGCAGAGCTCCAGGAGCGCCGAGGTATCGACTTCGGCGGGGGCGGCCGGCCGCATCTCACACACATCCTGGGAACAATCCATGCCCAGGTCGTTGACGATGACGGTGAATGCCGGTTTCCGCGTCAGAGAATATGTTTTCTGGAGTTCGTCGCCGAGACGAAGGCCCGCCTTCATCGATTCCACGGCGAAGTCATCGATTCCCGTTGAGACGTCGAAGTAGCCGCACGCAATCAGTACCTGGGTGTCACGCTTTAACGGAAAGGACAAGTCCAATTCAGACAGCAATTGGTTGGTTTTCAGCTTCTACTCCTCGTTTTTCGGATGTCAATTGGTTGTTTGTTTGAGCGCGTGCATCCGTCCAGACGGTAAGTGCGGCACACCCGGTGAGAACGATCAGTCCCGTGATCTGCCGGCCGTCCAAGTACTGGTTCAGGCCAAGTACGCCGACGGCCGAAGCCAGTGCGGGATCCAATGCCGAGACCAGCGCGAAGGGAAGCGCGCGTAGGCGCTTCATGGCGAAAAGTTCGAGAGAGAACGGAATAACCATTGTCAGCAGTGCCACGATAAGCGCCTGGGGGGCCAGCGGGCCCGCTGTGTGTAAGTCGGGAACGGGAGCCAGGACTTGCCCGGCGAGAACAACCAGGAACGCGACCCACAAAGCCTTGGATAGCACCACGAGTGGATGGGACGCGGCCGGCATGGCCGTCCCGATCCGGATGTAGATGCTCAGCAGTGTCCCGGTAGCCGCGGCCCACAGGATTCCTGCAGGACCCGTCTGACCGTTGTAGTCCGCGATGAGGAAAAGTCCCGCTACGGCGCCCAAGGCCGGAAGCCTGACTGCCCAAGAGCGCGAACGCAGGCAGCCGATTGCCAAGGGGACGACAAATTCAATGGAAACTGCCAGGGACAGCGGGATGTGCGAAATTGCTTGATAGAAGGAGAGCTGCATCAGGCCCAAGACGATGCCATAGCCGACGATGCGGCGCATGGAAACGGCAGCGGAACGTCGTGCCAGCCAGAGGGCAGGGAGGAGCATCAAAGCGCCGATTCCTACTCTGAGGCAGGTCGCTGTTGCCGGGCCGACGGCTTCAATGAGGCCAACGGCCACGCCGTTACCGAGTTGAAGCGCGGTCAGGCTCGCGGCAACCGCAGCCACACCTGCCCGAGCAGCCCGCGGCTTCCTCACGTGGTCCGCGCGCACGACAACATCACGCCAGTCGTCCCCCATGCCGCCATACGCTTATATTCCCCAATATGTCGTAACACTTCGCAATTCAAGGCACGCTACAGCACCAGCCGACGCTCTTCCAAGTCAAAGACCGCATGTGGACAGCTTCGTCCCCTTCCTCCCGGGAGCCGGTAGGACGGATATTTCACCTTTCCCAAGCCTGTGTTAACCGTCCTCTAGGGACACCTTGAGGGGAGAACCGGGAACTCAAAACAGGCTTAGCGTACTCTGACGTCCGTTTTCTCAAGCGACCCCCGAACAGGGGCCGCGATGGCCTCTGAAAAGGGCAAGAACGGTCTCAGTCGTCAGGGCATTAGTTCTCAGCACTGTGCTGTAGGTACGGTCATGCTGTGAACTTAAATAGAATGGTGGCTCCCTTAGCGGCACCCACGCAGGACGGCCCTGAGAGCAACGTCGGAAGCGGTTTCCTCGTCCAGTCGGATGGCCAAATTTATTTGGCAACAGTTGCCCATCTCGCCACAGGCCAACCGTCGCAAACCGACGATTGGTCGCTCTGGGCCGACGAAATTACCCTTCACAACGAACAGCAGGCCACTTTGGCGAGAGTCCCACTTTTCGACGTGAACGATGACGGTGTAAAAGTTCCACGGTTTAAGTACGGACGCTCTACGGACACGCCAGGAGTCTTGGCTGACGTAATTTTGCTGCCGCTTTCCCCCGACGAACCAATGTCAAGCATGTCGGACATCTTCCATTTACCGGGCGCCATTGCTCCCTACGGACAAGGCGATACTGTCACCATTGTGGGTCGCCGCCCGTGGCCGGCACTCAATGCGGAAACGCACACCTTGACCGAGGTGTTCTTTGAACTCCTGCTCTGCCACCCTGAGGGGCTAAAGGGGGATTCGGGTGGCCCAGTTGTAAGCTCATCCGGCCTGTTGGTGGGTATGAACTTTGGTGGAGACAATCCGAATTACCCGGGGCATGGTCTCCTCATCCCGGTCGGACTCATTGACGTGCTGACGAAGGCCGTCGACGGCTTCATCACGGGCTGGTCATACAGCCCTTCGGTGAACCAAACTCGTCCACGTCCCTAAGAATAAGCTCCTTCTGTCTGACGATGGTGCCCTACTTTCCCAGCGTGCGTACGTCAGGGAACCACCCTTCCGGTGCTTTCTTTGGCTCCAGGTGTTCGGGGTCCCGGTGCTTTTGCATATCGCATCTGTAGAACGGGCCGCGTGGGTCCAGGAGCACGCTCATGTGGTGGTCCGCGTGATCTTTCCACCAGACACTGATTCCCGTGGCTCCGTCCAGCCTGAGGTGTTCCCACGCCCGCCACAGCGCTTCAACACGGGAGAGCGCTTCGGGGTGGAAATACCACTCAAGGCACCACTTAGCGGCGCGACCGTCGACGTCGCGAACAAACGTGGGCAGCAGCTGCTCGTGCAGGAACTCTTCGGCTGAGCCGTAGACCAGTTCGGGTGGCTGCTGCTCTTCCGCCGGCCTTTCGGCAGGTGCTTCTGTCTCGCTGGTGTTGGAAGCAGTGCTGAATCGTCCGATATCGCTGTTCATCTCAAAACCTCCTACTCCGTTACCCAGGGATTAGACGCCGCTGCGGAAGGCACAGCTACCGCTGGTTCCTCAGGGCGGGGGCTGTAGGTCTTGATGGACGCCTCTACAGCTTCCTTGTGGGGTCCGGTGTACCAGGGCAGGGTCCGGACCAGCGTGGCAGGTGCGCCAGAAGCTAAGACCACAGCGCGGCCACGGTCGAGTTCCGCGAGGTTGGAGACGTCGAAGATGCGCTCTTTCCCTTCCTGGCGGGAGCGGCTGGACCCTGATTTGCCGGAGGAGACGGAGACGTTGGTGTAG
Source organism: Micrococcaceae bacterium Sec5.7 (assembly GCA_039636785.1). NCBI lineage: Bacteria > Bacillati > Actinomycetota > Actinomycetes > Micrococcales > Micrococcaceae > Micrococcaceae bacterium Sec5.7. Next base: position 1,791,229 of record CP144169.1, read on the forward strand.
CTGTAGTCCCCGATCAGGTCCGAGAGTGCGCGGAGGAAGCCTTCTTCGGCGACGCCGCCGCCGTAGACCTTGACGTTGGCGGCGGACCAGATTTTCCGCATGTTCGCTTCCCCCCACAGTTCAACGCCCTGTGACCAGGACTGCAGGATGCCCATCACGATCAGGCCCTTGGAGCCGTAGTGGCTGAACTGGTCCGGCAGGCCGGCCCAACGGACGACGTTGGCCAATTCGTCCAGGGCGAACAGCGCGGGCAGTGGCAGGCGGCCGCCGCTGCGCTCGGCGCGTTCTTCCATGGCCTCGGCAAGGGCCACTGTCAGTGCCGTCGTGAGTGGGGCGGCTGAGCCGGCCCCTTCCTTGGAGAGAATGTAGATGGTCTCTTGTGAGGCGGCAAAGTGGTGGGGGTTGAACTGGCGGCGGGGATCCGTGGTCACGGACTGGCCGCGGGCCGGGGCGACCCAGCGCAGTGTGTTTCTGCTCTTGAGGCACTGGATCATCTTCTCGGCCGTGCCGAAGATGCCGTCGCGCTGCTTGTCGGCCAGCTTCAGCGTGGACTCCAGGCCCTTGTACTGCAGCTCGTAGTCGTGCTCTTTCAGGATTTCGATGGGTTCCTGGCTGACCTGTTCGGTCACCCACAGGTAGACCTGGGTGATGGGCAGCTCCCCCAGCGCGGCCGCGAGGAAGTACGAGGAGAGAATGTCTTCGGCCTTCGGGTCAAAGTAGGCATCCGGCTTGGACCCCGGAAGGCGCGAACCGACCGAGAAGTGCTGGGTGAGTTTGTAGGCCTTCTCTTCGTCCGTGACATAGGAGAGCGGGTTCCACCACCAGTCCGGTTCCTCCTGAGCGATCTTCTGCGGATCAAACACCCACACAGGAGCGGTCAGGACCCGGACGCCACGAGTGCCGTCCACCACGTCGCGCTTGTTCGACGTGGACACCACAGCACCAGGTGCGTCCAGGATCGCGGGCATGACCCGTGAGGTCGACTTACCTGTCCGAGGACCCCAGATGTCGATGCTCAGGTCTTCCCAGGACTGAATGAACTTCTTGCCGGTGGATACCACCTTGCCCACCACGATGCCCGGAGTGTCCTTCACGCCGAGGCGCTCGGCCGTGGCTTTTGCGCCCTTCTCGGAGAACGCGGCGAGGGATTTGCCGCGTCCCAGGTACTGCGCGGCCTTATCGACCCGGGCACGCTTGCTCGCGCCTTTCCTCCATGCCACCAGCACAACGATGGTCAGCACCAGGATCAGCCCGGCCATGACGCACGCGGCCACCGTGGACTGGATGGGCCAGGGCACCCGGCCCTTGACCAGCCCGGCAATCAGATCAATCGGATGGGCGGGGGGCGCGTCGATGCCGGCCATCCAGGAGCCCAGGTGGGCGGCCGCGTAGGTCCCGCCGCCAAAGACGACGATAAAGCCAATGGCCAACCAGACCAGCAGGGCATCCCCGAGGCCCATTCCTTTACGGTTCGGTGCGCTCACGGTGTTCCTCCTTCGGTGGGCAGCTCGGAGCTACGGGTTCCAGAAGCGTTTCAGCTGGCGCGTGCCAGCGGGTGTTGGTGTCGTTCAATCCCTCGGCCTGCTCAATGGAGGTCAGTCCAACCTGGACCGGGATCCCGGGTCGGCCGCCGACCTTGATCAGGAACTTCCCGCGTCCGGGAGGTTCGACGTCGAGCCCGCGGGAGTCCCACGCGGGCGGGTCCTGCCAGGAGATGAGCTTTTGCTGCTCCTGTCGGGACAACGGAACGGCCGAGGTCAGTAACGGCATCTCAGAGGCCGGGAGGCCGCCGCAGATCACCATCCCGGAACGCTCCACGAATCCGCGGGCCTTCATCCGATCCTCTTCCGCCGGCAGTGCCAGCAGGTCGGACATGGTGTGGGAAATCATGATCTGACCAACACCTACGGACCGGTTCAAACGGGTCAGGGCGTCCACCCGGTCCACCATGCCTTTACCGGAGCGCAGCGCCCGCCACAGTTCGTCCAGGACCACGAAGTAGTTCCGGCGGGGCTCCAGGCCAGCGTCCGCGAGGGCATTGGCGACGTTGACGGTACCGAATCCGTAGGACCAGCACGCGAGCAGAATGGCGGCCTGCAGATCGGATTCTGTCTCGTCAATGGTGGAGACGTCGAAGACGACGGCGCGGTCCCGCTTCATGGGGTTGGTGGTCTGCCGGGAGAAGATTTCGCCGAGCTTCCCGCCGCCGGTCAGGCCCAGCAGGGTTGCTTCCAGTGCCCGCGTTTCCTGCAGGTAGACGGCCATGTCGCCACGGTCCAGTGCTACTTGGCGCAGTTCGTCCGGTGCGGAGACAATGACGTCCAAGAGGTCCTTCAATACCGGGATGCCATCGAACCGGTCATCGAGGACACGGAGCGCCCGGTCCAGGATCGTCTGTTCCTGATCGGTGGGCGGGTTGTTCCGGCTGATGGTGATGAGTGAGACGACCATGTTCAGGCGGCGGCCGTGAGCGTCGGCCCGTACCCGGGTGGCGACCTCATGGTGACCGTGGGCTTCCAAGAGCTGGGCGGCCTCGACGGCCTGACCGGGATCGAGAATGTTCAGATACCCCACGCCACGGCCGAGCTTGATGACCTGGCCAAGGAGGGCCTGGACCGCTTTGACGTGCTCGCCCTTCAGGTCCCCCAGGACCAAGGCGTGGACGCCCTGGGCAGACAGGCCCAGGAACATACGCCGCACCAGCGTGGACTTCCCCAGGCCGGGCTTGCCCAGGATGAAGGCGGAAGGGTTGGAAATGAGCCGTGCCCGCTGGAACCAGCTGATCGGGTCACAGCAGACCGTGGCCTGGGTTTCCTCGTGGCGTCCAAGCGGCACACCGATCATGGGAGAGGACGCACCGGAGGAGAACGGCCAGAGCCCGCAGACCTGGACTGTCGTTCCCCGGTACTCAGTCACAGACGGGACGAGCTGGGCCATTCCCCCGCCACGACCGGGCCAGCCACGGGAGCGCGGCCCGGCCTCGCGGGGGTGCCGCTCAGCCTTCTTGGGTGCAGCCGTTGCCGGCTCACCGGTTTTCTTGGATGAACGGGTGAACATCTTCAGGCGGGCCATTACAGGGCATCCTTTATCTCGGAAGGCAGCATGCTGTGCTTGGGCAGGACCAGCCCCAGCGGCAGGGATGCCGCGAACGCGGTGTCCTGCGCGCCGTAAGCGCGGCGCAACAGCACCCGGGCGGTACCGGAGGTCTGTTCGATGGCCGCGACCGCATCTGCGAGCCGTTCCTTATCGGTCACGGTGGCCGTGACGACCATCCCGAAGTTCACCAGGCCAGCGCCTTGGGCTTCCTCCTGCGCTGTCTGCACAGCGGAGCGGGCATCGACCAGGGCGCGGGCACTGGGCCGGGTCCCGGAGGTGATGCGGACGTTGGCGTTGTTCTGGTCCCGCTCGACCACGGCCGCGGCCCGGGCGGAATCCATCGGGCGGTACAGCAGCGAAATCCGCTTACGGTCAATATCCCCGTGCGGGGCCAGCAACCGGGACAGGACCGAGGAGTTCACCGACCCCCGGGGTGCGCCGGTCATGGTCCAGGAGGCCGAGAATGCGCTGTCGTGCCGGTAGTCGTCCCAGCTTGCCTGTGTTGCGGTGGGGCCGACCTCGCCCCAGGTCAGGGACACCGGGGACCCGGCGGCGTGGGCTTCATCAATGATCAGCGCTGCCGGCGGATCGTAGGCGATCCGGACGACCTCGCAGAGTTCTTGCGCCGACATTGGACGGGCTATACCGGCGCCGGTGGACTGCAGCCGTGCCGACAGGCCGGGGATGCGTGAAGCAAGGTCGCGGGCTACATCTTCCGGTGTGCGCTTTTTCGATCCTGCGCGGAGGGAGGCGGTGAATGTCAGGGATACCCAGGCGCGAACTGTGGCCGATCCCTCCGGGTAGGTGTCAACGACCTCGCGCAGAATCGCCTGGGCAAATTCCGGCGCGTTCGGGTCGATGTTCATTTCAACTTCGTTCCGCAACCGGTACCCGGAATCCGGGGCGGTCTCCACCGTCACAGCCGCGGCGTCCAAACCAGCCTCATCCGCAAGCCCGGCGAGCCAGCCGCCCCAGTTCGCCACCCACGCGTCGACCTGCTCTGGGTCCACCAGCGAGGCTCCGTCAGGTTCGGTGGAGAAGATCACGGTGAAGTGGCTGGTGGTCGGCACGTGCAGCAGCGCGAATGGGCGCTTGTAGGAGTCAGCGAACTCGTACAGGGTGGACTTCGCTGCAAGACCCGGCAGCTGGTACATGCCCCACTGCGTCACGCCCAGGGGCCCGGAACGGTAGAGATTCGTGCCGGAGGACTTGGACAGCCGGAAGCTCATCCGTGTACCGAAGCGGTCGACGACGGACTGGCCGTGCTTGTCCTTGACGGTCAGCAGGAGGGCGCTGGCTCCGGCCATGGCGAGGACAGCGAGGCCCGGAAAAAGACCCCAAATGGCGAAGCTGATGATGCCCATCAACAATCCGGCCATGACAATCCCGGTGCCGATAGCGCCGAGGTTGCCCAGTCCGGCTGAGCGCGGTACGCGCCAGTTGCCGTAGGACGGTTCCTTGTATTCGGTATTAATTGCTGCCACTGGGGCCCTCCCCGGTTGAATCCTGCGCTGTCTGCTGTGCGGCCTGAGAGGCCTTGGACGCTACTTGTACTCCTGCGGCGACGGCGAGCCCGGCCGGGCCGGCGGCTTTCGCCGCTCCCGACGCGACCCCGGCTCCTGCGGTGCCAGCAGTGGCCCCTGCTCCTGCGGTGCTGGTGGCTCCGCCTGGGCTTCCTGGACCGGTTGACCCTGGCGTCGGCTGGCCGCCGTTTCCCTTCGGGCCAGGTGTTCCGTCACTGCCCTTCGGAGATGTGCCTGGCTGGTTGTTCTGCGTGCTCGCTGGCGTCGGTGCGGCATTGCCCTTGCCGCTGCCACTGCGGCCCAGGGAGACAGCACCTGTGGCCATGGCCCCAACCGCCGCACCTGCCCCTGCGCCGCTGCCGGAAGCAACGGCTCCGACCATCGGCGTCACAAACCGCATCAACGCCGGGAGTGCGAACAAAGCAACGACCATCAACGTGAAACCAGTAATGGAACCGATCAATGCGTCTTGCCCAGTGTTTTTGCCCATGAGAAGGAACGCGACGGAGTACACGATGGCCGCCGCTGGCTTGTAGAGGATGAAGGCAATTGTCCAGCCGACAGCTTTCTGGAACCACTGCCTCCCCATCTCCGTGTTGGTGAACGCGGCCGTGGTGGGCAGGATGCCTGCCAGGATCACCAACATGCCGCTGCGCACTACCATCAGCACTACCTGGACGAGGGAGGCGATCAGGCCAATCAAGCCCAGGACGATGAGGATAAATACTCCGACGCCGGTCTGGTTGGTCATGACGAGGATCTTCATTGACTCTGCGAATCCCTTGCCATCCGTAGAGCGGTCGATGATGGCGACAGAGAAGGCGTCGGCGGCGATAACCAGAATTGAGATGACACCGAGGCCCAAGCCCGTGACCAGGGTGAGCGTGAGCAGCGAACGGAGCAGGTCCTTTAGCGGTGCCCCGCGTTGTTCCCAGACCATTCTGATGCCCCCAAGGATGACAGCGAGGACCGCTAGCGCCAGCGTCCAGGGCATCAGTTCGTTATTGACCGCAGTAACCACGGGACTTGCGGTTGTTCCGTCCTCGCTGGCCAGGTTCACGGTAGGCATAGAAACCCAGAAAGTGGACAGTGTTGTTACCATCTGGCTCATGCCCTCCATGATGGCTTTTGCAAGATTGTTGATTGCGTCATCTGCGATCCCCGCTGCAACATTGCTGGCACCCTGTGAGCCCCAGCAGGCCACGTCCCAGACTTCGCATTCCTTTTCTGCCATGTCAGATGCCAGCCAAGGGGATAAACGAACTCAGGTCACTGATCTGGCGAACTGCGCCTCCGCCAGCGGGCGGGATGTCCAGTTTCCAATCACCGTCCTCCCACAGCAGTGACGTCGACAGAGCGCCGTATCCGCCATCTGCGCTCTTGAGGGCAAGCTCAACGACTGCGGTTTCGGGAGTGTACGAATGGATGATGAAACCGGCGATCTGAACCTTCGGTGAGGTCCCTCCACCGACGTCCTTCCCTGCGTTTATGGCCTGTACAGCTTTGTCCCGCGAGGGGCTGTCAGCGGCAAGCTCCAGGTAGACCTGTTTTGCATAGCCATTGAACGACGACGCCCAGATGTTTGCCGTCGCGTAAAGCGCTCCCGTCGGGGACTGGGCGAAGCACGACCTCAGACCATCCGTGCCTACCTTTCCAGGACCGACCGTTGACGGATCCGATGGGACAGCCATGGTTCCGAGCAGGTCCCACTTGGACTTAGGCGCGGTTCCAAGTGCGGTTTCCTTACTACTAGGGAGCCCGCAGACGCTCTCGCCAGCCCCAGCTGAAGCGCTGGGGCTGGCTGTGGCCGAGTTGCTGGACTCTGATGGGGCCGGGGCCGGCTGCGCGTTTCCCTGTCCTTTGGGGAACAGGAAGATGACGAAGGTTGCTGCGATCAGCGCGACCACCAGCGCGGCAGCAATGATGAAACCGGGCTTGGTGAACGGATTGCTTTCGGTGGTGCTCTCTGTTGACTGGCTCATGGTGAACCTCCCGTTGTTGATGCTGGTTTAGACGAAGGCGCGGACGATGCCGGAGGCGCCGGTGATGATGATGCAGCCCATCAGGACCCAGCCGAGACTGGCGAGGGTCTGGCCACCCTCGCCGCGCTGGAGCGAGATGACCAGCTTGATACCGACGATGATGACTCCCAGGACTCCCAGGACCAGGCCAATACCGGACGCCCAGTTCAGGATCGTAAGCAGGCCGCCGGCCTGTGGTGGGACAGTCGGGGTGGGGTTGGGGATGACGCTTGCTGCAAGTGCGGAGAAGGAGTTCATGGTGAGGCCTTTCAGTTGCTGGTGCTTGGAGTGGTGGCGGTAGCCAAAGCGGCTACGTCGGTGATGAAGCGTTGGTACTCGCGGGCCGGCGGGGTCGTGGAATCTCCGTGCCGCCAGGCCTCTACCCAGGGCAGAGTCCAGAGTCGGGGCGCTCCCCCGCCGACGATCGCGGCGAAGTCACGGAGCGCTTTGGGAGTCTTCCCTGGTGCGTCTGCAAGGACAGCGAGGCCGAGCAGATCAAGCTCCGGTGCAGCATCTGATGCCCACTGAGTCAGTGCGCTCCTGGCGGCTGTGAGGCCGCGCATGTCTGCCCGGCAGACCAGTAGTACCCGTGGCTTGGTTCCGTCCTGCAGGATGGGCCAGCAGTGATCCGTGATGCGGGCCCCGTCGAGGAGTTCAGCGATTCTGCTCTCGCCGGCTCCCCCGTGGGCTCCGGTAATCCACAGCGCTGCAGAACCTGACATGGTGCGGCGGCCCAGGCGGTCTGCTGCGTCCGGTTCAACCATTCCCCGCAGCGGGGCACTGATCACGGCCGCTGGTGGCACGTGCGTGTCCGGTGCTTCCTCTGCCGCAGTGTCGGCGGCTGGGCTGGTGATCCAGGGGTTCAGAGATTGTTGCATGGTTCCTCCTTTCGAAGTCCGTTGGTGGGCGTTTTAGAAGCCGCCAGCGACGGCGGCCGCTGCGGCCAGCCATGCCCGCTGCGTGGCGGGCTGAAGGGCTTCATAGCGGATGGGGCCGTTGACCAGGGCCGGATCGTAGGGGATCCGGACAACTGCCCGGACGAACGGCTCAAAGCCGTCCGCGATCCGCTGTGCCTCAGCTTTGGCCCTTTTGAGGGCCTCTCCGGTCATGCTCCGCTTGGCGTCGGTGGATTCGGAGACGATGACGACCGCGTTGCGTGCCAGTGCGGCGTCGTGGCCACCACGGGATTCCAGGGTCTGCAGCGTCAGCCGGGCGGCTTCTGCGCGGTCCTCGATAGCCGTCACGGGCACGACGAGCTGATTGGTGTGGTCAATCATCCTGCGCCAGTTCGCTGCCCGGGCGGTGTTGCCCGAATCCATGATCACCAGCCGGTAGTAGCGGGTGAGGACCTGATGAGCGATATCGACTTCCTCAGCAGTGACTTCGTGGTCGCCTTCTTCGTTCTCGTCCGAGCGCAGGACGTCGAACTTGTCTCCGGTCTGGTGGTGGACGAACTTGGCGATTTCGGCGGCGCTGGTGGATGGGGAGAGCAAGGACTGTGAGGAATCAATCAGGTCCAGAACGCTGCGGTTATGGACGCCCTTTTCTGTCCGCCACCCCAACGTTCCCTGCGACTCGTTGTTGTCCCACGCGACGGTGGCCGCGCCGCTGTAGCGGGCCAGGACCGCCGAAAGCATCACCACCGTGGGGGTCTTGTTGGCCCCGCCCTTCCGGTTCACGACAGCGACCGTGCGGGGACCGGGCCAATGCTGGCTGACCGTGCGAATGTCCTCCCGCTCGGAGAGTTCTTCGCCTGAGGGGTCCATCCGGAATCCGAGTCGCGTGAGCGTTCCCCGCCAGCCCTGCGTGGCCGGTTCCAAGACCGGCGCGCTGACCAGGAACGAGGTTTCCTTCAAGCTGCGCCGGGTCGGCGCCGCTTCCTCAGCGACAGCCACCGGCTGCGGTTCTTCAGGGGTAGCCGGCACCGGTGTGGTAGCGGATGCGACAGGGCTGGGCGGCCATGGCTGCCGGTCCACCGCCGCCGCAACGGCCGGGACTGCTGCGGGCTCTGACGGGGTGGCTACTGGCTCAGGTGCACGAACGGGGACGGTATCAATCATGGTCGGAGCTACGGTCTCGGGAGTGGTTTCCGGAGCTTCTGCCCGGCGACGGGCGGGACGGGGCTCATAGGAGACGGATTCAATCTTGTTGTCCGGGTGCACGATCAGTTCACCGTGCCCTTCGGGATCCTCGATCTGGACCCTGACGGGGCGCTGCAGTGTCTGCGCCTCGCCCACAACCAGGGCCAAGGCATTGTTGCGAAGATCCTGCAGGGATTCCCCGGTCGGAACGATGCGGGAGTTACCCGCGACGACGACCTCGGCGGTCCCGTTGTCGCGGACGATGGCACTGATCTTTGGAAAGGCCATGACCTCGGTTGGTGTAGTACCCATGAACTTCTTCCTTTACGTGTGAGAGATGGAGAGATGAGGCGCTTAGGACGATGGTGGTGTGAGACGGTTGACCTTCCACGGGGCGTCCTGGCCCGTGCGAAGCAGCTGCAGCGTGTAGGTCCCGGCATTGGTGGGGACCGCTGCCGTGACGCCGTAGCCGTTGGCTTCATCGACGGTCAGCTTGGCCGGCCCGGTGACGCGGTTGGTCGGGATGTTGGCCGGGTCCACCGCCGAGTAGTCAGCGGTTGCCTGCGGTGTCAGCCAGCGGGCTAGATCGTTGGCCCATTGCTTTTCCTCCACGGTGGGGCGGGCGAAGTCGGCCATTGCCTTCTCAGCGACTTCCACGGCTTTGTCCTTGCTGGCCTGATCCCAAGTGATGCCGGTGGTGGCCGGGACTCTTCCCCCGGGCGCCTGTGGCCCGCTGTTGGCGCTCAGTGAGACGGGCGCGGACGCTGTCGGGGTTTTGCTTGCTGATTCTGCCGGTGCCGGTGTGGTGTTCGCTGCTGGTGCGCATGAAACGCAGAGCAGGGCCACGGCGAGCAGGGCCAAGGGATTTTTCACTTCTTCTCCTCTTGAGTGGGCAGGTACAGGAACGCGGAGGGGACGTTGCTGCTGACTGTCCTGGTGTAGTAGTTGTGGTCATCCGGGGGCGGGTTGCCGTTGTAGCCCTCTTCGACATAGGTCCCGTCGTCTTTGACTTCTTTGACCACGGCGACGTGACCAAAGTTCGGGTCTGCTCCTCCGGCGCCGGGGGCGTACCAAACGACCGCACCGACACGAGGAACGGAACCTGTGGGCCAGCCTTTGGCGTCCCATCCGCTCTTCCACGTCACTGCAGACCCCAGCCGCTGCCCGTCTGGGCGGAACGTGCCGTTGAGCAACTTGAAGGGCGCGCTGGTGGAACCCATCTGCTGGTTCACCCGCCACAGCGCGAAGTCCACGCACTCCCGGTAGTACATGGGGGCTGAGCCGCAATGGAACGGTCAATCACGTTTAGCCGTTCGTGCTTGATCTTGATCAGTTTGTCGGCTTGGGTGGATGGGCTGTCTGGGTGAGAGTTTTGTGGACGACGCCGATGGATATGCCGAGGTCGGCGGCGATGGTTCGGATGGACTCTCCGCGTTCGCGTCGGGCGAGGATTGCGGCTCGTTTGTCGTCCTCGACGACTGGGCGTCGACCTCCGACCCGACCGTTGCGGCGCGCGGCTTCTAGGCCGTTCTTGGTTTTGACTGAGATGTCGCGGCGGCGGTCTTCTGATAGGGCCAGGGCGATGTCGAGGATGAAGGAACGCTGCGAGTGTTCGCCGGCGGCGATCCCGGCGAGGACTTTGACGGCGATGCCACGTTGGAAGAGGTCATTCAGGACAATGAGGCCTTCGAGGAGGTTGCGCCCGAGTCGGTCGACTTCGTGAACGGCGAGCATCCCTCCCGGAGGCACGTGCGACCCGTCAAGGTCCTGGGCATCGAGGCCGGCGTCAACATCACCGTGGGCCTGCCCGTGATCCGCACCTCCGTGGACCACCGCACGGCCTTCGACATCGCAGGCAACGGCATCGTCGAGGTGGGCAGCATGATTGAGGCGCTGCGCCAGGCAGCGGAAATGTCGCCGAGCCCGGTGCTGCAGGCGTAGTACTTCGCAGCTACCAAGCGTCGGTGCGCCCGGGACGCTGATCTCCGCGTGGAATAGTGTAGCCTGTCGACGATGGCCCTGGACCCCGCCCTGCTCGACTGGTTGCGTGACGCCGACGCGGCGCTGCGCTGGCAGGTGGAGCGCGACCTGGCGGGCTGCCCGCGTGAGGTGTGGGGCGCCACCCGTGCCCGCATCGCTACGGAAGGGTTCGGGGCGCGGCTGCTCGCGCTGCAGGATCCCGACGGCCAGTGGGCGGGCGGGGCGTTCTTCCCGAGCGATTTCGACGTCCGCGGCCCCGAGGCGGCCGAGGGGGCGGGGCAGCCGTGGACCGCGACGACGTGGACGCTCAATACAGTCCGTGACTGGGGCCTCGATGCAGCCGCCCTCGTCGGCACCGCCCACCTGCTCGACGCGAACAGCCGCTGGGAGTATGGCGACCTGCCGTACTGGGGTGGCGAGGTGGACTGCTGCATCAACGCCTACACGCTCGCGAACGGCGCCTGGCTCGGGGCGGATGTCTCCGGAATCGCCCAATGGTTCGTGGACCACCGCTTGCCCGACGGCGGCTGGAACTGCGAGTGGGTAGAGGGCTCCACGCGCTCGTCGTTCCATTCCACGCTCAACTCCCTCAGGGGCCTGTTGTACTACGAAGCCGCGACCGGCGGCAGCGATGTGCTGCGGGCAGCCCGTCGAGCCGGCGAGGAGTACCTGCTCCAACGTCGGCTGCTCCGCACCCTGTCAACCGGCGATCTCGTCGGACCGTGGGTGACGCGCTTCGCGTACCCGTTCCGTTGGCACTACAGCATCCTCAACGCGGCCGACTACTTCCGGGCCGCGGCGCTCCACGAGGGTGCGGCGCCTGATCCGCGGCTTGCCGACGCGATCGAGGCGATACGCGCCGCCCGCCGCCCCGACGGCACGTGGCTGCAGGAGCGTCGCCATCCCGGGAGGGTGTGGTTCCACGTCGACGTGCCGCCCGGCGAGCCGTCCAAGTGGCTCACGGTCTACGCCACGCGCGTGCTCGCGTGGTGGGACAGCGCGAACGGACACTTGAGGCCCGGATAAACGGGGCCTCAAGTGTCCGTTCGCGCAAAGTCTGAAGGGTGCCCGGGGACGTGGCCGGAGCGGGCCTTAAGTGTCCGCTCGCGCAAAGTCTGAAGCCGTTCCCACATCGGCGGCAGGGGCGTCCGCCGCCGTTTGCTGCTCCACTGTTTTCTGTTCCGCTGTCATATGGCCGGGCTCCTTCGGCCCGGGCGGGTAGGCGTGGGGGGCTGAGCCGCAATGGAACGGTCAATCACGTTTAGCCGTTCGTGCTTGATCTTGATCAGTTTGTCGGCTTGGGTGGATGGGCTGTCTGGGTGAGAGTTTTGTGGACGACGCCGATGGATATGCCGAGGTCGGCGGCGATGGTTCGGATGGACTCTCCGCGTTCGCGTCGGGCGAGGATTGCGGCTCGTTTGTCGTCCTCGACGACGGGGCGTCGACCTCCGACCCGACCGTTGCGGCGCGCGGCTTCTAGGCCGTTCTTGGTTTTGGCTGAGATGTCGCGGCGGCGGTCTTCTGATAGGGCCAGGGCGATGTCGAGGATGAAGGAACGCTGCGAGTGTTCGCCGGCGGCGATCCCGGCGAGGACTTTGACGGCGATGCCACGTTGGAAGAGGTCATTCAGGACAATGAGGCCTTCGAGGAGGTTGCGCCCGAGTCGGTCGACTTCGTGAACGGCGAGCATCCCTCCCGGAGGCACGTGCGAGATTGCCTCCAACAGGACCGGCCGGTCCTTGGTGGCCAGTTTGCCACTTGCCCTCTCCTCGAAGACTTTCCAGCAGATCGGTTCCAAAGCATCGCGCTGCCGGGCGGTGTTCTGTTTGTCGGTGCTGACCCGGACCAGGCCGACGAGGATTACCATGCGCCTCACCCGTTCGTTCATCAAACATTGTTCTCAACCATGATGAACGCTATCAGTTGATGAACGGCTAGATGAACGTTCGGTGGTGGGTTTCGTGTCCTTCTGGCCCGGGGTGTGGTGGTGTTCGGGAGACGATCGTTTGATGAACGATCGTCAGGGCCTCGATGCCGGTCATGTCTCGTCGTCTTCATCGGTGTCGGGATCGCGTAGGTCGCGGATCGTGCCGGGTGGGAGTTCAGGGGCAGTGAAGGCGTAGGTTCCGTGGACGCCGAGGTGGGAATGGACGAACGGTGACAGGCGTGCGAGGTCTTCGTCCCTGATCGGGTAGCCCTGGGCCTGAAGGCTGGCGACGGCGGCATCGAGGTAGCGGGTGGTCCACAGCGTGGCGCAGTTCAGGACGAGGCCGAGCGCTCCGAGCTGGTTCTCCAATCCGCGTTCGTAGTGGTGGTAGAGCTCGCCCTTCTTGCCGTGGCAGATCTTGCGGGCCAGGGAATGGCGGTTCTCCTGGAGATTCCGGATGTCCTTGATGTCGCGCCGGTAGGACTCGTCGGTGTCGATGTAGCTCAGGATGTGCAGCGTCTTGAAGATCCGCCCATAGGAGGCGATCGCTTCGCCGAGCGCAGTGGGATGCCCGTCGCGTTGGAGCATCGTCACGACGTCGTAGGCGCGCACCGCACCGGTATAGATCGAGGCTGTCACCCGCAGGATGTCCTCCCAGTTCCTGCGGATCTTGGCCAGGTCGACACGTCCACGTGCGAAAGTGTTCAGCGGGCCGTAGTCGGTGTCCTTCTTGATGCGCCACCCTTTCTGGTCAGGCAGGTCTGCGAGGGCGGGCCGGTAGGAGATACCCAGGAGCTCGAGGAGCCCGAAGACGAGGTCACTGTAGGAGCCGGTGTCGGTGACGACGATTTCGGGCAGTTCGCCTCCGTCGAGGCCGAAGATGACGTCGACCATGTGCAGCGAGTCGCGAATCGTGCCGGAGACGATCTTGGCACCGCGGCCCATGCCGCGGTCGTTTATGGCGTTGAGCCAGGTCATGCCCCGTTTGGAACCGAAGTACTTGCGGTTGGGACGGGCGAACGCGGCAGGGACGGGGACAACGAACCGCATGCCGTCCACAGCTGCAACCATGCCCCCGCCCCAGGTCTGCGCCAGGGGGAGAGTGGCCTGGGCGTCAACGAGCGGGGTGTTCGCTGCTGAGAGCGTCTCAGGACGGAAGTAGTTCTGGTAGACGTGTGAGAGCCGGGACCGTGCCAAGGCCGGGGTTCCCTTGTTCGCGATCGGCCGGTACCCGACATTCAACGAGTGCGCCGCCAGACACGCCGCGACCGACACCGGTAGGTCTGCCATCCGTGACCGTGCCCCAGACGCTGCAGTGAAGGCCTCCCGCAGCTGCGGTACCCAATCCATGACCTCAAGGATCACCTCGGGCAGCTCCACGCGCGGCAACATCGCGGTAGTGCGGACCCGCAGGTCCACCAAGGACGGCGGCTCCTCGACCGCTCTGAGGCCGGTCAAGTGGATCCTGCCGTCCTCGTCCACGCGTGCATCGGGATTGGCGGCCAGTCTCCCGCCGACTCTCCGCAAGGTCTCGTCGAGGACGCCGGCGTGCTCGACCAGCAACGTCTCCGGGGATTCGGGTAGCCCGAGTGCGGTCAGTGTTTCGGCACGCATGCCCTGCCACCGTGTCCCGTCCAAGAGCGCAGCCTGCGGGTTGCGCCACCGCGTGGACGCCTCGGCGAAGACTTCCCGGCGTTTGAGACAGCGCCAGAACCGTTCCAGGACGCACAAGGCATATGCGTGCCGGCTGACAGCCCCGGCCTCGTAGACGGGACTGCCGAACACCAGGCGCTTCCACGGCCCGCTGACAACACCGACATCGATCAGATCCCCGGGAATCAACGGCGCGGGCAAGCGGCTGCGATGAGCAAGAACGCCCGGCAACACTGTCATCGCTGCCAGGACCTGCGCGCCTTCGGCGTTTGCCCCGAAAACGATGACCTGGGTGAGGACCTTCAAAAAGCCCGACACGGTCGGGAAGCGTTTGACCAACTCGGAACGCCAATCATCGCCAGCATCTGCGTCCGCTGGCGGCACGTCTTCGCTGACCACCGCCAGCGCCGCACGCAGCTGATCGCGCGAGACGACGTCCTCGATGGCCTCCCAGATCTGCCCGAGCCTCACCGTTCCATCGGTTCCGCTCCACCCGTCCGCAGCGAACAACGCCTCAACAGCCACGGCAAGGCGAGCAGACGCCTTCGCCAAACGCGGATGCTTGCGGATCCGGTCCTTGTCCGAAGCGTTGCGCGCCTTCGTCAACAGCTCGGTGGCCATCAGTAGATCCAGCAGCCCCAAAGCATCATCGATCGCTTTGCCCTCCACATGCCGTACCGTGGCCAGCAACGTGGCGACCCGACGGCCAGTCGGATGGCGCCGCAACATCGAAGCATCCGCACGCATCCCATACTTCACCAACTCGGCCAGCCGCTGGGACGGGACCCTGGTCTCCACACCAACCAGTGCGAAGCCGAAGCCTGCAATCTCGGCGACCAAGTCCAAGGCCTTGATGATCGCCGGCCCCGATGCGCGTGGGGCCACGCCCTTGCGCCACCGTTCCAAATCAGACACCCGTGAGCCCGGTGCGACCGCCAGCAGCCGGTCCAGAACACGCCGCTGCTCGACCGTTACCAATGATGCCAGCTCGCCCCACAACCGCTCAGTGGCCTCCCTACGGACCCTGGCGACCAGACGCGCCAACCTGGTCACGCCAGGCAGCAGTACTCTGCGCTGACGCAGCCACGCCACCCCGTCGTTGAAGGTCCCCTTCGGACCATCTCCCGAGGTCCACGCACGCGCGGCCGCCCACTCAGTGAAGTCGGCCTCCGCGGCAGAGAAATCCCGCCACCCATCCGCCTCACGAATCAGCAGCTGATGCTCGAATAACGTGGTCCGCCGATCGAGATACTTCTTCACGACCGACGGATCACCAATGCCCAGCTGCCCGGCCACGAAGTCCAGGACAACCGCCGGCACATCCAACGGGTCCTCCAAGAACGTCCCGAGCCAGCGGACAGTCACCAGCTGCAACGCGAACCCGAGCCGAGAGTACTCACCCCGCCGACCAGCGACCAGGACCAAATCCGCGTCGTCAAGGAAGAACACACGCTCCAAATCAGCCCGCGCTGGCACGCCGGCGAATCGCCCAAACGCGGCAGCCTCATCATCAGTCAGGAACTCAACCGGCACTCAGCCAATCTAAACCACCTCAGCCCGACCCGCATCAGAACGGCCAGTCACGCCAAGAACGACCAATGAGCGCTCTAAACGTGACTGACCGTTCCATTGCGGCTCAACCCCCGTCTCCGCCTGGTGCGCGGTGTTCAGGGCAGCCGAGCACCAGCGGGCTTCCACCACGCACGTCACCCCGGTGTGGGCGGGCGATGATCCGGTTCCGGACAGGGAACAGTACCGGTGGGCTCGGAACACGGGGGCAACTACGAGGCCCCCCGTACCCCCGGAATGGTTGCCGCAGGCTCCCATTCCGGGGGCTCGATGTTCGCACTGTTTTAGTGGCCCGCGTGCGTGCCACCCTGGGTGGCGTCGGGGCCCGTCTGGGTGGTCCCGCCGACCGAGCCGTCCTCGTTGAGGACGCGGTAGCGGGTGAGCATGCCGGCGCTGATGTGGTCGTTGACGTGGCAGTGGAGGAGCCAGGTGCCGACGTCGTCCGGGACCATGTCAGCCGCCACCATGCTGGCCGGCAGGAGATTCACGACGTCGGTGCGCATGCCCAGTGCCGTCACGGTGTTGCCGTGCCAGTGCGGGGTGTGCAGGTCAACCTCGGTGCCCATGCCCATGAGGTACCAGCGGACGTGTTCGCCCTTGCGCATGGTCATGGTTTCAATCGGCTGGTTGCCGAAGACGTAGCCGTTGATGGAGTGCATCATGTTGCTCTCGTGGAAGCCTTCGTCGTCGGTCTTGACCGTGGTGGGGTCGCCGGTGAACTTGTCGATGTTGCGCTGCAGGTAGGGGCTGTTGTTTTCGTTGCTGACCTTGTATTGGAGGAAGAATTCGCGGTTCACGTCGTTCGGGGTTCCGTCGGCGCGGGCGGCGCTGGCCTTGGTGATGACCATGGGGCCCACCAGGCCGGAGTAGTCGTCCGAGACCTCGTCCGTATGGGAGTGGTACATCCACATCACGGAGCTGCCGTCCATGGGTCCGGGGCCCGCGCGCTCGGGCACTTCGTAGCTGTAGGTGTAGGTGCTGCCGGGGGCCACGGCGTCGTCACCTTTGGCGGCCGCACCGGTGCCGTCGTTGTACGGTGCGCCTTCGCTGCTCTTGTCGTAGAACACGCCGTGGACGTGTACCGACGCCGGCCGGTCCAGGTTGTTCTTGAAGACCACCTTGATGTGGTCCCCTACGACGCCGCGGATCACCGGCCCCTGGAAGCCCAAGTGCTGTTCGGCCGCCGTCCGCGGCTTGAGGGTCTTGAACGATGAGTCCGTGTACTCCTGGTACAGCGATTTGATGTAGGTGCTGCCGATCCGCTGCGGCCCCTGCTTGGTAAAGACCTGCGCGGCCTCGTCGAACGGCTCACCCGTGATCTGGTTCTTTCCGGTGGGGGCGTAGTTCCAATCCACCTCGTTGGCCCCTATGTAGTACGTGCGGGTCTGCGGCACATAGGCGCTGGCGGCATTGGTTCTCACCGCCGCCGACCCCGTGCCATACAGCCCCGGCGCCGTCACAGCCAGAACCGCCAGCAGGATGATCATGAGGATCCACCAGGGCGAGATGGACAGTAATCCGCCGCGCTCCTTCAAAATTAATCCACGGTAGCCCATGGCGTTCCTCCCCTTAAACATTAAATTTGGCTGGCCGGATGCGGCCCCACCCGAATAGGAAGACGCTATATCCGCCCACTTGCGAAAACCTTGGGGAGCTCAAATGGCTGGGGCGGCCACCACTGATTCACGACTGGTTTATCGGCGACGTCCGGCATGTGATCATGACAGCAACAGCCAATGAAACCGCCCTCGACGCTCCCGTGGTGGACGTTCGGTTCACCCCGGCCGGCAACCCGCTGGCCGTCCGGCATAACGGCCGGATATGGGCCGTCGTGGCCGAGCCGGTGCACTGGTTCGCCCGGGACGCCTGGTGGGACACCCGGCGCACGGCTGCCGTGGGCAGCGGTGACCTTGTGAGCGTCGAATATTGGCGGGTTCAGGTTGGCCTGGCGGCGAACTCGGCCTTGCGGACGTTCACGTTGCGCCGCGATCCCCTCTCCAGCCAGTGGCTCCTGGAGTCAATCGCTGACGGCTATTAGGCAACGGTGAAACCAGACCGCGAACCGATCAGCGATCAGACATGGGAAGGGATCAGGGCTGAATTCACGCTACCCACCCTGGGGCAGGTCCGCCGCCGCCTCTCTGAGCTCATGGAAGACCCGGAACCGGTGATGCAGCAGCTCGTCCGCGTCTTCATCGGCGAGGGCACCTTCTGCCCGGGATTCCAGTTCCTCCCCTGCGGCCAGCTCCACCCAACTGTCGTAGACCTATTCCAGCGAGCGATGGAACTAAAGATCCCCCACAACTACTTCACCGTCTGGATGATCACACGCTCGGGCAGCCTCGGGCTCCCGCCCCGTTGACCTCCTGGACAGCGGGGCCTCACCCTTGCTTCGCGCTCTCGAAACCCTCGGCCGGCGGTAGGCGCCAACCGGACTGCGTGGTAGCGCTGTTGTCCATGAATGGCGGGTCTTTCACCGGTCCGGTTTGGGAGGTTTTCGGCATACCTGGATGGTCCTTGGTGACGCGCCCTGCACTGCTGCTATTGCTCCCCGCCGGCTCGTGGGCGGCGTTCCTTGGGCTTCGCCTCGCGGGCCTGTGTCAACTGCAACTTTAAACTGACCGCTGGCTGCAGTTTGCGTTGACCGGTGGCTTGAATTCTAGGGGTCGTTGCAACACCCGTTCTTAGCTGGCTATCAGTAAATCACGTAGACGCTCGGCGGGGGTGTCCCAGTCCAGTGTTTTGCGGGGTCGAGCGTTGAGTTCGTGGGCGACGTGCTCCAGGTCCTCGGGCCCGTAGGCGTTCAGGTCGGTGCCCTTGGGGAAGTACTGGCGTAGCAGCCCGTTGGTGTTCTCGTTGGATCCGCGTTGCCAGGGACTGGCGGGGTCGCAGAAGTAGACGTCCATGTCGGTGGCGATGCTGAAAGCCTTGTGCTTGGCCATTTCGGCGCCTTGGTCCCAGGTCAGGGATCCGCGCAGGTGCGCCGGCAGGGTCGACATGGTCTTGATCAGCCCGTCACGGACCGATTCGGCGGTGTGGTCCACCGGCAGGTGCACCAGCATCACGTAGCGCGTGGTGCGTTCCACCAGGGTTGCGATCGCCGATTGGTTGTAGGCTCCGGTCACTAAATCCCCCTCCCAATGCCCCGGGACGGCGCGGTCCTGGACCTCTGCGGGGCGTTCGGAAATGTTGATCATCGGGTCACGGAAACGACCGGTGCGTTCCTCGGGATTCCTGTGCTGCTTGCGGCGGGTCCGGCCGGTGCGCAGGGCCTCTTTGACCTCGCGTTTGAGTCCGCCGCGGGCCCGGAAGTAGAGGGCCTGGTAAATCGTTTCGGGGCTCACGCGCATCTGCTCGTCATCGGGGAAATCCTTGATCAGCAGCTTCGAGATCTGTTCCGGGGACCAGTGTGTGAGGAGCTTGGTTTTCACGTAGTCGTGCAGTTCCCCCGGTTCTGCCAGCTTACTGTCCTTCGGCCGTGCCCGGGCCGCGGTGGCAGCCCGGTGAGCACCGTAGGGCCGGTAACCCAGCACCGGGTGGCTGTTGCGTTTGATCTCCCGGCTGATGGTGCCCACGGACCGGCCCAGTACCCTGCCGATCGCCTGCATCGAGGTTCCCTGGGAGCGCAGGTCCGCGATCCTCTCCCGCTCGGGCAGGGACAGGTAGCGGGCGCTGACGGACTGCTCCAGAGCCTCCAACGCCACCGCGGCGGGTGCCGGCTCAGCCACCGGCGCCGTCAACTCCGGCGCCGGTGCAGGGGCCGAAGGTTCCGCGAATGTAGTTGTCACTTCCTGTTTATACGGCAGAGCCACGGCAAGACCTTCGGCCGCGGCCGTGTCGTTTGCAGCCTGTTGCCGGTCCCAGTTGTAGGAACTCGGTTTGCTGGCGCCGACCGCGAGGGCGGCGTCCCTGCGGCCTGCTCCTTCTTGGCGCAGGCGCAGGTACTGAAGCTGCTTCCCTGATGGCCGTCGCGGACTGACGGAGACCAGACCGGCGGCCCTGGCCCAGTTGGCCCAGTTGCCGGGCTGCCGCGCTGACGCTGCCGACGTCCCGCAGCAGGCCCAGGAACTCCTCAATTGCCGCCGCTGGGTGGCGTTGCGCCGGACCAGGCTTCACGGTTCTCGTGGCCCGTAGTCTTCTCCCGGCAGGATTGACCTTGCCGGCCCAGTTGTGCGCGGTGCTGATGTTCAATCCCAGTTCCTGGGCCGTCGCGGTGATAGTACCCGTCCGGTCCAGAACGGCATAGAAGTGGTCCTTGTCCGCTTGCGTGTATAGGCGCTGCGGCCTGATCCCGGCAGCGTTCGCCCACTTCTGGCAGGTGCTCCGGTTGATGCCGAGCTCCTTGGCCGCGGCCGCGACACTTCCCAGCCGCTCCACGGCGGAAAGGAGCACTCACCAATGCCGGATGCGCGAAGATTTACTCCGACAAGGCCACCGGAACGAGCACCAGCCGCCCGGCACTGGACAAGGCCTTGGAACATCTGCGCGAAGGCGATGTTCTTGTTGTCTGGAAACTCGACCGCCTCGGCCGCACGGTGAAGAACCTTATCGCCTTCACCGAGACGCTCCACGAAGGTGGCATCGGCTTCCGATCCCTCACTGATCAGATCGATACCACCACACCTGCCGGCCGGTTCTACTTCCACATCATGGCCTCACTGGCCCAAATGGAACGAGAACTCACCATCGAACGCACCCACGCCGGACTGGCGGCCGCCCGAGCACAGGGACGCCTCCCCGGCCGGAAACGAAAAATGACCGACAGCAAGATCGCCTCAGCACGACAGCTCCTCGCCAACGGCACCTCACCCACCGAGGTGGCCAAAAACCTCGGAGTCTCCATCCCCACCCTCTACCGATGGATCCCCGCACACGACCGCTAACGTACGATTTCATCCCTTTTCTGCAGCGACCCCTGTCAGAGGCACATCGCTGTGCCAAGTTGGATGACGCAGGACATCTCACCTCAGTTGCGGCAGTCTCATTGCAGTTAAGGCATCGGCACGGCGTGTCTCACTTCACTTAAGGCATTAGCCAGTTTCGTCTCACTACAGTTGAGGCATGGGACACGCTGCGGCGGCGTCCGAGGCTTGCGCCGGACGCAAGATGCTCCAGGCACCCTGACCTACAGCGAGCAGTTTTCCTCTGCACCAAGCACAGGGAATCTTGCCCAGTGTTGGATGCTCCCGTTTGAGAACTCCATTCCGATCCGACGCCTGACGGCCTTCAAGAGGCAACGCAATTTCGCCGGCCTTTGGTGGTGTGCCACAAACCAGCGTCACGTCGGTTTGTGATCCTGGTGCGAACGCGACAATCTGATGCTTCTGGACTTAGACCCCAACGTCGTCGGATTCTCATCCCAACCGTTCCGTATCACGTTGCCCACCTCACTCCCCCAGAGTTCGCACGTGACGGATTTTTTCATCAGGCTTGCGGACGGGATCGGCCGTGGTGATCGATGTCCGGCCCGACAGTAGGGTGACTCCGGCGGATCAGGAGATTTTTCAAGCGACGGAGGATCTGTGCGCGACCGTCGGCTGGGCAGCGGCCCTTCTCTTGGACAGGCTCGCATCCAACGGACCGACCTCAATACGTGACCTGGCCACGGCGACCGGTGACCCGGGCCAGATCACCTCGGCGTCCATCACTGGCCACTCCCCTCTCACTCGTTCGTCGCGTCCCCGCGCGGCCCATACGTCGTAGGCGGTCCGAACCAGGAGGTGAGCGCATCAGGCAGGCCGGGGTCGGCTGGCTCTCCGACCCAGGCGGCATGTCCGTCGGGACGAATCAGGACGGCAGTGGGAGCAGGGACCGCACCGAGTGCCGGAAGCTCCCACACGCCATCGTGCCTGGCGTCGACCAAACGGACTCGATTCGCCCAAGGAGAAATGTCGAAACCGCCGGGTTCACCGAGGTTGAGGAGCACGGGTCGGGCGTCGTGCAGCAGGGTGAACACGCGCGTGGGACCGTCCGCGGTGTGCAAGTCGAGGTCGGGCATGCGTCGCCCGAGCAGCGGGTGTCCCTCTCCGAGGTCGTAGTGGATGTCGAGACCGGAGAGCATCGCGGCGATGCGCCTGCGCGGCTCGTCCATGCTCAGCAGTTCGGTCATGGTGTCGCGGAGGGCCTGGTGACGGTCGTCGGGGCTGCTGAGCGCGACTTGCGCCATGGTGTTGTGCAACACCCGGGCACCGACCGGATGCCGTTCGGCGTGGTAGGTGTCCAGGAGGCCCTCGGGTGATGTCTTGTTGACCACCTGGGCCAGCTTCCATCCCAGGTTCACGGCATCCTGCACGCCGGTGTTGAGACCCTGGCCGCCCTGCGGGGGATGCACGTGTGCGGCGTCGCCGGCCAGCAGCACACGGCCGCGGCGGTAGGAGGCTGCCTGCCGGGTCATGTCGGTGAAACGGGATATCCAGTTGGGGCTGTGCACCCCGTAGTCCGTCCCGTATGCGACGATGAGTGCCTCGCTGAGATCCTGCAGGGTGGGATCGCCGGTGTGTTCGAGGTGCTGTTCCTTCAGTACGACCCGGAATGGCCCGCCGCTCTCTTCCCTGTTGACGGGACCGATGCCACCACCCTCGCGGCGCATGCCGAGCTCCGGCTCCTCGTCCATCTCGACCTCGGCGATCATCCAGCTGGTCGAGGGATCAAACCCTGGGAAGTCGATGCCGGCGGCCCTGCGGATCAGGCTGCGTCCTCCGTCGCAGCCGACGAGGTACTCCGCTCGGAGCGACGTGCCGTCGGACAGCTTGGCATCGACGCCGCTGTCGTCCTGCGCGAAGCCCACCACCTCGCAGCGACGAAGGATCGGAACTCCAAGCTCACCGACCCACTCGGCCAGGATGCGCTCGAAGTGGCTCTGCCACAGCGCAAGTAGGTAGTTGTGGCGGGTGGGGAAGTCGCTGATGTCCAAGATGATCTGGGCGTAGCCCAGGCTCGGATGTTCTTGCCCCTCCGAGAGGAATCGTTCCGCGATACCACGCTGATCAAGCACCTCGATGGTGCGGGAGTGCAGACCCCCGGCCCGCGATCCGTCGAGATTCTGACTGGCGCGCCGCTCGACAATGGCAACGTCGGCCCCCGCCAACGCCAACTCGCCCGCCAAAATCAGACCCGTCGGACCTCCTCCAACGATCACCACCGCATGCCCGGTCACAGCGACACTCCGGCCGGCATCACGCCGGTCGCCACCAGCGGCACGTTGACCTTGGCCAGCCGCTCCGCGCAGTCCGGCGGCGCGCACACCTGCACCTCCGCGCCGAGTGCCCGCAACCGCGCCGCGAGTCCCACCTTCGGTTCGCCGTTCCCGCGCGACCCATACGTCGACAACAACACACGCATTTCGCTACTCCCATTTCCGTAAGCGCTGACCTCAGACGACAATTCTGCGGCAAGACCCGGGTCTTGCCACAAGCCCCCCCCCGGTGCGCTCTAGATCAAAAGCGGCAAGGAGTCCGTGCTCTCCTTTCCGGCGTCGCGGGTGTGTCTGCTAAATGATTGTGGTGGTGTTGGAGATGCCTGATGGGTGTCGCGTACTGCTGTTCCGAGTGATTCCCAATGGGCGGGTCCAATCGTTGCCGCCGTCGTCGGTTGGCGTGCATGCCGCCTGCAAGGCGCTGGCCCCGAAGCTCGGTGTCGGCGCGGAGTCGGTGGATTCCACAATTCGGGCCAACTGCAGTGAGACAAACCTGAAGATCTCGTCCCGCTACAGGTGACCCAACGGCGCAATCTGGCATCTGTGTGGTCCGACTTAGATGAGACGGGACAATACGTGCTCTGAGTCCCGGCTCCCCATTGCGGAACCCTGGCTGGCGGCGGTGTGCCCGCAGCAGGAACCATACGCCGTCGTACGCCTTCTGGAGTTCGGCGATATCCAGTTTCCGCATAGCCATCATGAATTGCGTGGCGCGCAGGGATCCATCGGGATCCGGGCCACCCAGCAGACCGGCGAGACGGCGTTCCGCAGGTTCTGGCTTGAGCATTATCCGGGGGTGACTCAGGACAGATCAGTGTTAGGGAAGCAACGCCCGCGGCGGTCATTTATCATCGAGTATGACCATCCCCGGGGCCCTGTTGCAGTTCGCCCTTGTCGCCGCACTATTGACAATCATTCCGGGAATGGACACTGTCCTGGTACTCCGCACCGCCATCAGCAGGGGGCACGGACTGGCTTTCGCGACGGCGGCCGGCATTTGCACGGGGACAGTGGTCTGGGGCGTCGCGGCCGCCGTTGGCGCTTCAGCCCTGGTGGCCGCATCGGAAGCTGCCTTCACCGGGCTCAGAATCGCCGGTGCCTGCTACATGGCGTGGCTGGGCATTTCCATGCTCGTCAAAAGCTTCAGGAGACCGGGCTCAGAAGCGAATGCCGCATCCGCGCCGGCCGGCAATGCACGGGCATCGTGGCTGACCGGAGTGACCACGAGTCTTCTGAACCCCAAAGTGGGCGTCTTCTACATTGCCATGATTCCGCAGTTCCTGCCTCCCGGGGTTTCGCCGCTGATGATGGGAATCCTGCTGCCACTGGTTCACAATGTTGAAGGAATGCTTTGGTTCGCTGGAATCATTGTGGCCACCCACCATGCCCGCCGCTGGCTGCAGTCCCCCGCAGTGGCCAAAGCCACGGACCGGATTGCCGGCGTCGTCCTTGTTGCCTTTGCGGCAAGGATCGCCACCGCCAAAGCCTGACGCTAGCCCGCCAGCTGGCTGACCAGCCCGATCGTATTGCCTTCGCTGTCCTTGACGAACGCCATCCACTCATCGGTTCCGGCGGGCCCCAAGGTGCTGTCCTTGTGGCTGTAGATGACGTGAGGCTCCGAAACCACTTCCACTCCCCTGTCCCGCAGTTCCTTCACCCGGGACGTGACATCCGGTACGTATAGGTAAATCAACGACGACGGCGCTCCCCGGTCAAGCAGCAACCGCAGGCCGTCCAGATCGAAGAACAGCAGGCCCGGAGGATCGAACAACGCCTTCGGCCCGGTTCCGAGCAGATTCGTGTAGAACGCAGACGCGCGGTTCAGATCGTCTGCATGCTGGGCAATCTGAACAAGCCGCAACGTATCTCCCTGGACGAATTCGCACCCGGCGGTGCTGCCATCAATCCTCGTCGCGTTTAGCGTGCAGGACAAGGTATCGCGGGGCCGGGCCGGGAACCGCTAGGCTCGAAAGCATGCCTAACGTGACAAAACCGGACACAACCGGGTCTCCCAGCCTGACCACCGTTGCCATGGCAGTGATCGCCGATGCGGCGCTCATCATTGTTTTTGCCGCCATCGGCCGTGACGCCCATCATCGCGGCGACGTAGTCTCCGGCGTCCTTCTGACTGCGTGGCCGTTTCTGGCCGGAGCAGCAGCTGCGTGGCTTGCCCTGCGTTTGTGGCGTGCGCCGCTCGCGATCTTTCCCGCCGGTGTCGCAGTCTGGCTCGGGACGGTTGCCGTGGGCATGCTGCTGCGTGCAGTTACCGGACAGACGGTGGTGGTCCCGTTCGTGATCGTCGCCCTCCTCAGCCTCGGCCTCCTCCTGCTTGGCTACCGCCTTGTGCTGGCAGGCATCCTGCGATTTCGCACGTCACGCCGGGAAGGCTGATGTACTAGGCTGGCAACACAGACCAGTCTCGCCGGGCAGAGCAGCGGCGCAACAGATCCGGAAGGGTTTACAGTGATCACCGCATTCGTCCTGATCAAAACAGATGCCTCTCGCATCCCTGAAACCGCGGAGGAAATTTCCGCTATCCAGGGCATCAGCGAGGTCTATTCCGTGACCGGGGAATGGGATCTTATTGCCGTAGCCCGTGTGACCCAGCATGATGAACTCGCAGATGTCATCGCAGACAAGCTGTCCAAGGTCACCGCTGTAATCCACACCACTACGCACATCGCGTTCCGCGCCTACTCCCAGCATGATCTCGACGCCGCGTTTGCACTCGGATTCGAGCAGTAGGTTCAGGACTCCGGTGCTCCTAGCCCTGGGTCAGGGCAACCCACTTCTCCAGAACCGTGGCGGCTGCCCCGGAATCAACCGATTCCTCAGCACGGGCGAATGCGGTGCGCATGCGCTCCGTCAACGATCCTTCGGCGTTAACGTCAAATGCCACCAGACCGGCAGCAGCGTTGAGCAGGACGGCGTCACGCGCAGCTCCCGGCCGGCCGGCCAGAACATCACGGACGACGGCGGCATTCGCCTGGGCGTCTCCGCCACGAAGTTCTTCCACCGTTGCCGAACGGATGCCCAGCCCGGCCGGTGAAAATTCGCTCTCGGTGACCTGACCCTCCCGGATCTCCCACACCGTGGAGTCACCGGTGGTGGTCAGTTCGTCGAGACCGTCGTTTCCACGGAAAACCAGCCCGCGGCTCCCCCGCCGGGCAAGAACGCCCGCCACCAGCGGCGCCATCCTGGCGTTGGCCACGCCGACGGCTGATGCCTGGACCTTGGCCGGGTTCGTCATGGGACCGAGAAAATTGAAGGCTGTGGGAATGGCGAGTTCGCGACGCGGTACCGCCGTATGCCGGAATGAGGGGTGGAACACCTGGGCAAAGCAGAAGGTAATGCCGGCTTCCTCGGCGTTCCGCGCCACCCGTTCAATGGGGAGGTCCAGTCTTACCCCGAGCGCTTCAAGAACATCCGCCGAACCCGACGACGACGACGACGCCCGGTTCCCGTGTTTGACCACCTTTGCGCCCGCGCCAGCGCAGACAAGGGCGGCCATGGTCGAAATGTTCACGGTGTTCAGCTGGTCGCCACCGGTTCCGACGATGTCCAGCTTTTCGCCGCCAATGGTGATCGGATTGGCGTTGCTGAGCATGGCCACCACCAGGCCAGAAAGTTCCTCAATCGTTTCGCCCTTGGCGCGCAGCGCCACCAGGAACCCGGCAATCTGTGCGGGGGTGGCTTCGCCGGACATGATGGTGTTCATGGCCCACGCAGTATCGTCCGCGGTCAGGTCGGTGCCGACGATCAGTGCGGAAATGAGTCGCGGCCAGGTGTTGCCTGCCGCCGTTGCGGATGCCTGTGAAGTCACCCCTTGATGCTATCGAGGCATATGCCGCAATGACCAATGTGAACCGCCCGGGAACTTTTCCGCGCGAATTCGCGTCTTTGTAGAAAAAGTCCCCGCAAAAGGCGGTTTGCGTTGGGCAGGACGAAGTTTTACAGACATAATGTCTATGTGACATCTGCGACCCATGCCCCCAGTACCCCGGCGCACCCCACGCTGAACCGCCCAAATATGGTTTCTGTTGGAACCGTAGTTTGGCTGTCCAGCGAGTTGATGTTCTTCGCCGGTCTCTTCGCCATGTACTTCACACTCCGTTCGACGTCCGGACAGATGTGGGCCGAGGAGTCAGCCAAGCTCACCTTCCCCTTTGCGCTCGCCAACACGATTGTCCTCGTATCCAGCTCTTTTGCTTGCCAGATGGGCGTCTTCGCCGCCGAACGGCTCGAGCCGCGCAGAAGCGGCGGCCCTTTCCAGTTCACCCGCTGGGGAATGAACGAGTGGTTCACCCTGACGTTCATCATGGGTGCCATCTTCGTCGCCGGACAGGCCACGGAATATGCCATGCTCGTCTCTGAGCACGTATCGCTCTCCTCAAACGCGTATGGTTCCGCCTTCTACATGACCACAGGCTTCCACGGACTGCACGTCATCGGCGGCTTGATTGCCTTCCTCTTCATCATCGGCCGCTCCTTTGCCGCGAAGAAGTTCGGACACTTCGAAGCAACGTCCGCGATTGTCACCTCGTACTACTGGCACTTTGTGGATGTTGTGTGGATCGGCCTCTTCCTGGTCATCTACGTCCTCAAGTAGTCAAGACTTGACTCTTTTTCTACACGAGGCAGAATTTCAAAAAGCGGCTCCTGGAGCCGACGCACGATCGAATAAAGGAACCACCACGTGAAGGCACTCTCGCAGAAGCGACGTCACCCACTGGCAGCGATTGCGCTGCTGTTGATGGGACTCCTCGTCACTGGTGGGCTGTACGCCGTTGCCACCACCGTCAACCAGGCGAAAGCGGGCACCCCCGGCTTCAGCGCAAATGACGCGGAAGAAGGCGGAAAGCTTTTCGCCGCCAACTGCGCCACCTGCCACGGCATGGGTGCAAGCGGAACGAAAGATGCCCCCTCTCTCGCTGGGGTGGGCGCTGCCGCTGTTGACTTCCAGGTTGGCACCGGCCGCATGCCCATGCAGATGAACGGACCGCAGGCTTATAAAAAGCCCGCCCAGTTCAATGACGCGCAGACCCACCAGCTGGCAGCCTATGTTGCTTCGCTCGGGCCCGGCCCGTCCATTCCGGAAGAGGGACTCCTCGACGAAAACGGCGACGCTGCCAAGGGCGGGGAGCTGTTCCGGGTGAACTGCGCCATGTGCCACAACGCCGCAGCGGCCGGCGGTGCCCTGACCCGCGGAAAGTTTGCTCCGGCTCTTGCCGGTGTCTCTGGCCAGCACATCTACGAGGCCATGGTTACCGGCCCGCAGAACATGCCGGTCTTCTCCGATGCAAACGTCTCGCCCGAAGGCAAGCGTGACATCATCACTTTCCTCAAGCAGATCGAAGCCAACGGCTCCCCCGGCGGCGCTGATCTTGGCGCGCTGGGACCTGTTTCAGAGGGTCTGTTTGTGTGGATTGCCGGCCTGGGCGTCATCATCGCTTTCACCATCTGGCTGACTTCCCGGACGTCGTAGCCGTCATCGGGCACCTTTAAGAACTTCTGCTGATCCGTCAGCAGATTTGGAATTGAAAACTAACTCGGCAGATGCCGGGACGAGAGAAGGATGAGGCGAATTATGGGCAACCATAGTGACGGCAGTCCGAACCACTCGGGCACCGTAGCTACGGCTGGTCAAAATGAGGTGGAGAAGTTCCAGGATCCTGGACTTCCTCCGCATCGTTTGCGCCTGGCCGACACGGACCCGAAGGCCGCAAAACGAGCAGAACGACAGGTTGCCATGCTCTTCGGCAGCTCTGTTGTTGGCACCCTGATCTTTTTGGTGGCGTACTTCGCCATTGATCTTGGCGCAGACTCCAGCATTGCCACGATCCGGCTGCAGAATGCATTGCTTGGCATTGGAACCGCGTTTGCCATGCTTGGCATCGGTACTGGTATTGTCCACTGGGCCAAGGCCCTGATGCCGGACCACGAAGTCTCCGAAGAGCGTCACGCGATCCGCACGGAAGAGGACCGCCAGGCCGCCGTTCGGATTGTTGATGACATTGTTGAGGAGACCGGGATCAAGCGCCGGCCGCTGATCCGAAACACGTTGCTCGGCGCGGTTGCGCTGGCGCCGCTGCCGGCTCTGGCCGTGTTCGGTGATCTTGGCCCCCGCCCCGATGACAAGCTCGCGCACACCATGTGGGCTCCCCAGGACGGCAAACTCAAGCGCCTCACCCGCGACCCTGATGGCACCCCCATCAAGGCCTCGGACGTCACCATCGGCTCCGCCTTCCACGTCATTCCGGAAGGCCTCAACGAGCTTCATGAGGGCAAGCTGAACGCCAAGGCCAAGGCTGTTGTCCTGCTGATGCGTCTCGATCCCGCCTCCCTGCAGCCCTCCAAGGGCCGCGAGGACTGGAGCTACAACGGCATCGTTGCGTACTCCAAGATCTGCACCCACGTTGGCTGCCCGGTTGCTCTATACGAGCAGCAGACGCACCACCTCCTGTGCCCGTGCCATCAGTCAACCTTCGATCTCACCAGGGAATGCAAGGTTATCTTCGGTCCGGCCAGCCGCCCCCTCCCCCAGCTCCCGATTGCAGTGGACGCCGAGGGCTACCTGGTCGCAACCAGCGACTTCAACGAACCTGTAGGACCGAGTTACTGGGAGCGTGATGAGCATGAGCGCAACATCAACAGCTGAAGCCCCCGCCTTCGTCGCCAAGACCAAAGCCGGAAGCATCACTGATTTTGTTGACGAGCGCGTCGGCGGCTCGGGCATCCTCCGCGAATTCGGCCGGAAGGTATTTCCGGATCACTGGTCCTTCATGTTCGGTGAAGTGGCGCTGTATTCCTTCGTCATTCTGCTGATGTCGGGTACCTTCCTGACGTTCTTCTTTGATCCGTCCATGGTGGAAACCCATTACACGGGCTCGTACACCCCGCTGAGAAATGTCGAAATGTCCGCCGCGTTCAGTTCGTCGCTGAACATCTCCTTTGATGTCCGCGGCGGCCTGTTCATGCGCCAGGTGCACCACTGGGCAGCCCTGCTCTTCGTGGCGTCCATTGGTGTTCACATGCTCCGGGTCTTCTTCACCGGTGCGTTCCGCAAGCCCCGTGAAATGAACTGGGTTGTGGGCGGTGTCCTGCTGATCCTGGCCATGGCTGAAGGTTTCACCGGATACTCGCTTCCTGACGACCTGCTCTCGGGCAACGGCCTGCGCATCATTGATGGTGTCATCAAGGCCATCCCGGTCATTGGCACGTACATCTCGTTTTTCCTCTTCGGCGGGGAGTTCCCGGGCACTATGATCATTGGCCGTCTGTACATGCTTCACATTCTGCTGGTACCGGCATTGATCCTGCTCATGATCGTCCTGCACCTCTTTATGGTGGTGGTTCACAAGCACACCCAGTACCCCGGTCCGGGACGCAATGACGGCAACGTCGTCGGCTACCCGCTTGGTCCGGTCTACGCAGCTAAAGCCGGTGGGTTCTTCTTCATCGTCTTTGGTGTCGTCGCCCTCATGGCCGCTTTCTTCACCATCAACCCGATCTGGAACTACGGCCCTTATGACCCTTCCCCGGTGTCAGCGGGCACCCAGCCTGACTGGTACATCGGTTTTGTGGACGGCGCGCTGCGCCTCATGCCTGGCGTCATCGGTGACTTCCACTTTGAATACGTCATCTTCGGCCAAGTACTCACGCTGAATGTCCTGCTTCCGGCACTTGTTCCGGCAGGCATCATCTTCACCGTTCTCTTCATGTACCCGTGGCTCGAGCGTTGGATCACCAAGGACAACCGGGAACACCACGTACTTGACCGTCCGCGTAACGCACCTACGCGCACTGCCATCGGCGTTGCCGGCTTCACCTGGTATTGCGTCATGTGGGCAGCCGCCGGCTCGGACCTCATCGCAACCAGCTTCCATGTGTCGCTCAACGAC
Source organism: Micrococcaceae bacterium Sec5.7 (assembly GCA_039636785.1). Taxonomy (NCBI): domain Bacteria; kingdom Bacillati; phylum Actinomycetota; class Actinomycetes; order Micrococcales; family Micrococcaceae; species Micrococcaceae bacterium Sec5.7. Next base: position 1,822,175 of record CP144169.1, read on the forward strand.
GTCACTTACTGGTTGCGGGCGCTGTTCTTCATCGGTCCGGTCATCGCCTTTGTGGTCACCAAGCGGGTCGCCTTGGCACTGCAGCGCAAGGACCGGGAAATCGCCCTTCACGGCCGCGAAACCGGCCGTATTGTGCGCCTGCCACACGGTGAGTTCATCGAGGTCCACGCTCCGCTGGATGAGTACAAGCGCTACAAGCTGGTTGGCTTCGAGTCGCCGGTACCGCTTCCTGCGGTGCCGAACGACCACGGCGTTGTCACCCGCAAGGAAAAGCAGCGGGCGGCTCTCTCCCAGTGGTTCTTTGAGGACAGGGTGGCCCCGGCCTCCCCTGCAGAGCTCGAGGCCGGGCACGGTCACCATGCAGAGCAGGAGTCGGTTGACGCCGGCGAGGATCAGAAGAGCCTCAGCCACTAAGGCAGTCATTCCAGGCAGTTGTTGAGCAGGCAGAAGGGCTCGGTCCATCAGGACCGGGCCCTTCTGCTTTCCGGAGTACTGCAGGGTCATTGGTTTCTGTAACCGGACGCGTAGTTGCGGACGGTCCGGACACCGGGGCGCTGGAGCGGTACCCAGAGCTTGTACCGGTCAGCCCGGTAGTAGGAGACTGAATAGTCAACCATTGCCCTGGCCACAAACGCGTGCCGCTGGATCTTCAGCAACGGTGAACCCACCTCCACATTGAGCAACCTCGCCGTCGACGGCGACGCGGCCGTCGCTTCAATCATGTCCTCGCCCCACTCCATGACCAGGCCGAACTGTTCACTCAGCACGTTGTAGAGCGACGTGGGTGGCTCGCCGTCCAGGAGCCCCGGGACCCGGTGGGCAGGGATGAAGTTCTCGTCCACGCTCATGGGTTCGCCGTCCGCCAGCAGGAGCCTGCGGAAGCGCACCAGCGGGGTGCCTTCCTCCAGTTGCAATTCCCGGGCGAGGAAGGCGCTTGCAGCGATTTGCTCAAAACTCAGGACCTTGGCTGCCGGCACCATACCCCGGCGCTGCATTTCCTCGCTGTAGGACGTCAGCTTCACCTGAAGATCGAGCTTGGGCTTCCGGACGAATGTTCCCAGTCCCACCACTCGTTCTATGACCTCTTCGCCAACCAAGGCATCAATGGCCTGGCGCACGGTCATTCTTGCCAGCCCGAAGCGTTCCGCGAGGTCCCGCTCCGAGGGTAGCGCCGATCCGGGCGGGCAGGAGGCAACGATATAGGCCCGGAGGATTTCCCTGAGCTGGGCATAAATGGGTGTGCCGCTGCCCCTGTCGATTTCGCCGGCCACCGCGGCTGCATCAGATGCCATGGCTGACACTCCCGGCGTTTGTGTTCATATTCCAAGCCTAGGCCAATTGCCCCGCAGGTCTAGACCACCCATTCAGCCGCCGTGTGGTCCGTCAGTCCTGTGCACAGATACCCTTGGGGAGGAAAGACGACAAAGACGGCAGCAGGCCGTCCAAAAAGAGGAGTCCTGTTGCCAGTTCGCAAGGCAATTGTTTCGGCGGCCATAGGCCTGCACGCCCGCCCGGCGGCGGTATTCGTCAGAGCTGTCACGGAAACCGGGCTGCCGGTCACCATCAGGAAGGCCGGCGCCGCTTCCGTCGATGCGCGGTCCTTGCTGGAGGTCATGACTGCAGACTTCAACCACGGCTGTGAAGTGGAACTCGCGGTGATGGAAGCCTCGATTCCTGACGGCTACAGCCTTGCGGACGCGGAGGGTGCCTTGCTGGTCCTCGCCGCGATGCTGGAGGCGGAGAAGGCCAGCTGAGCGTCTCTTGGAGGACGCGGCACCGCTGATAGTGCAGGCATCGTTCCGGCAGCCACGCAACTGTCTAAACTACGACGGCGGGCCCCACCAAAAGGTGAGGCCCGCCGTCGTGGTTCTTCAGATCTTTCCTTCTGGAGGCTAGTGCGCGTGGTCACCGCGGCTGTATTCAAAGACCCAGCCAACCAAGGCCACTAGTGCCATGCCCCCGGCGATGAAAACCATCCAGAAGCCGACGGCCATGCCCAGGAATCCGGCTGCACAGGACAGGCCCAGAACCAGGGGCCACCAGCTCCAGGGGCTGAAGTGCCCCTGCTCGCCGGCGCCTTCGTGGATCTCGGCATCGTTGCGGTCCTCGGGACGCATACCAATACGCTTGCCGGTGAATCCGAGGTAGCCGCCGATCATGCCGGCGAGGCCGCCGACCAACAGGATACCCAGGGTGCCCACCCACTCATGCCAGTTGTTGAGGAACCCGTAAATCAGGGCGACGGGTACGAAGAAGAAGGCTCCGGCTCCAAAAATCCATGATTCGATCTTCACTTGGCAGTGTCCTTCTGATCGGCGTTACCGAGCAGGGCTGCTGACGGTTCCGGGGACTGAACTGTGTGCGACTGGGAAAGCTCGGGGTGGTGCAGATCGAGTGCCGGACGCTCCGAACGGATACGTGGCAGGGACGTGAAATTGTGCCGCGGCGGCGGACAGGACGTTGCCCACTCCAGAGATGCACCGAAGCCCCACGGATCGTCAACCTCCACCTTTTCGTTGCTGCGCCAGGTGATGTACACGTTCCAGAAGAACGGAATCAGCGAGGCGCCGAGCACGAACGAGGAGATGGTGGAGAACTGGTTCATCCACGTGAAGTTGTCCTGCGGCATGTAGTCGGCGTAGCGGCGGGGCATGCCTTGGACGCCGAGCCAGTGCTGGATCAGGAACGTGCCGTGGAAGCCCAGGAACAGCAGCCAGAAGTGGATCTTGCCCAGGCGCTCGTTGAGCATCTTGCCTGTCCACTTGGGCCACCAGAAGTAGAAGCCTGCGAACATCGCGAAGACGACGGTGCCGAACACCACGTAGTGGAAGTGTGCCACCACGAAGTACGAGTCGGAGACGTGGAAGTCCAGCGGCGGCGAGGACAGGATGATGCCGGTGAGGCCACCGAACAGGAACGTGACCAGGAAGCCCAGGCTCCACAGCATGGGTGTTTCAAACGTCAAGGAGCCCCGCCATAGAGTACCGATCCAGTTGAAGAACTTCACGCCGGTCGGGACAGCAATGAGCATGGTCATGAAGGCGAAGAACGGCAGCAGCACCGAACCCGTCACGTACATGTGGTGCGCCCACACGGTCACCGAGAGGGCGGCAATGGAGATGGTGGCGTAGACAAGACCCTTATACCCGAAGATCGGTTTGCGGCTGAAGACCGGGAAGATCTCGGACACGATGCCGAAGAACGGCAGCGCGATGATGTAGACCTCCGGATGGCCGAAGAACCAGAACAGGTGCTGCCAGAGAACAGCGCCGCCGTTTTCCGGATCAAAGATGTGTGCACCGAAGCGACGGTCGGCGCCGAGGGCGAACAGTGCCGCGGCCAGCGGTGGGAACGCCATCAGGACCAGGATGGCCGTCACCAGGGTGTTCCACGTAAAGATGGGCATGCGCCACATGGTCATGCCGGGAGCACGCATGCAGATGATGGTGGTGATGAAGTTGACCGCGCCCAGGATGGTGCCGAAGCCGGACAGCGCCAGGCCGAAGACCCACAGATCGCCGCCGACGCCGGGCGTGAACGTGGTGTTGTTCAATGGCGCATAGGCGAACCAGCCGAAGGATGCAGCACCCTGGGGGGTGATGAAGCCGGACACGGCGATGGTGGAACCGAAGAGGAAGAACCAGAAGGCCAGCGCGTTAAGCCGGGGGAAGGCGACGTCCGGTGCGCCGATCTGCAGGGGCATGATGACATTCGCGAACCCGGCAAACAGCGGCGTTGCAAACATCAGGAGCATCACGGTGCCGTGCATGGTGAACAGCTGGTTGTACTGTTCCTTGGTCTGCAGGATCTGCATACCCGGTTCGAAGAGCTCGGCGCGGATGAGCAATGCCATCACGCCGCCGAAGCAGAAGAACACGAAAGACGCGATCAGGTACATGTACCCGATGGTCTTGTGGTCCGTTGAGGTGATCCAGTTGACGACGATGCGTCCCTTGGATTTAGGAACTACAGGAGCCCCGAGGACTCCGGCGGATTGAGTGTAAGTAGCCACGTCGCTCCCCTTACTTGGTTTCGTTCAGGTTCGGGTTGCGGTCGTACTCTTCGCCGAGCAGGCCCGTGTTGCCGTCCGTGCGCAGCTTGTCCATGTGGTCCTGGAATTCAGACTCGGACACTACCTTCACGCGGAACAGCATTTCGGAGTGGTATTCACCGCAGAGCTCGGCACACTTGCCGTCGTAGGTGCCCTCTTTGGTGGGGGTGAACCGGATGTAGTTGGTCTTGCCCGGGATTATGTCCCGCTTCTGCAGGAATGCCGGCACCCAGAACGAGTGGATCACATCGCGTGAGTTCAGTTCCAGGTCAACGGACTTGCCGACCGGCAGGTAGAGCGTGGGCAGCTTTTCCTTGTCCACGGCGTTGCCCGTCAGGTGAGCCTGGACACCCGCCTCGTGGAGGTCCCCGGTGATGACTGCGCCCTTTTTGTAGTTGAAGTCCCAGGCCCACTGCTTCCCGCGGACATCAACAATGACGTCCGCCGGCTTTGAGCGGTCATCGATCGCCTGCTGGTCGCGGTCGGTGAAGTAGAAGAACACCAGCACCATGAACAGCGGGATGGTCAGGTAGAACACCTCGAGCGGGAGGTTGAAGCTGGACTGCTTCGGGAATCCCTTGGTCCCCTTGCGGCGGCGATAGGCAACAAGGCACCAGACGATCAATCCCCAGGTGATGATGCCTACAACAAGTGCGGCAATCCATGAGTTGACCCAGAGGTCCATGATGCGGTCAGTGTGATTGGTGGTGCCACGCTCGGTGGGCAGCCACCCCTTCTCTACCTCTGGCGAACATCCAGTCAAAACCAACGCGCCGGCTAGTGCCAAGCCTGAGATCGAAGTGATCGTTTTGCGTCGGCTGCCGGTTCGGTTCTGCGAACTCACAGACGGCCCTTCCTACTTGTTGCTGTCGACCGGGGGGCCTATGGCTTCCCAGGCACACGAAAAGTTTTACTACTCGGTGTAGAGCTTACCGCTCCCCCAGGCGTTTCGCGCACATGTCGGCGCCGTGGCTCGGCAAAGGTATTCACCGCCACCCGCCACCCGCCTGGCGCCGACATGCGGCGGAAAGGTCCGGTCAGTGGAACGAATCGCCGCACGCGCAGGAACCGCCGGCGTTCGGATTGTCGATGGTGAAACCCTGCTTTGCTATGGTGTCCTCGAAGTCGATGCTGGCACCGCTCAGGTATGGAACGCTCATCTTGTCCACCACAACTTCAACGCCGTCATAGTCACGGACGGCGTCGCCGTCGAGAATCCGCTCGTCAAAATAGAGCTGGTAGATCAGGCCGGAACAACCGCCCGGCTGGACGGCAACGCGCAGGCGCAGATCTGTGCGTCCCTCCTGCTCCAGGAGGCTGCGTACCTTGCCGGCAGCGACGTCGGTCAGCTTGACCTCGTGGGCGGCCAGCTCATCGCTGGCTGCGCTCGTGGTGTCGGTGCTGTTTTCATTGGTTGTAGTGCTCATTGGCCTACCTTCCTACGACGGTCCTGGCGGCTCCGCGTGAGCGGTGCCCGCCCTTACGAAAACGGTATGGGCTATAGCTACATGCTACGTCGGTCAGACGCGTAGCTCTAACTCCTGACGTAACCATGGCCGTTCCGTGGTTGTTCCCCGGGACGGCCAGGGCAAGCAAGGCCAAACCGCTGCGGTCAGGCGAGGCCGTCGAGGTTGAGCCGGGCCAGCAGCAGCGCTTCAGCCACCACGGCGTTCCGGAAGTCCTCCAGGTGAAGGGACTCGTTGGCGCTGTGCGCCCGGGAATCGGGATCCTCCACCCCGGTCACCAGAATCTGGACATCGGGGTAGAGCTCACCGAGGTCCGCAATGAACGGGATAGAGCCACCGATTCCCATTTCCACAGCCGGAACGCCCCAGGCTTCCCCGAGTGCCCACATGGCCATACCGGCTGCCGCGGAAGCCGTATCGGTGAGGAAGGCGTTGCCGCTCTCCCCCGGCGTAAACACAACCGCCGCACCAAAGGGCGCGTTTGCCTCAACATGCTTCCTGACGGCTTCCATCGCCTCAGCGGGATCCTGCCCCGGAGCAAGGCGCAGGCTGAACTTGGCGCGTGCCTTGGGCAAAAGGGTGTTGGAGGCAACATCCACCGCTGGAGCATCGAATCCGATAATGGACAGTGCGGGCTTGGTCCACAGGCGGGATGCAATGGAGCCGGTTCCAGCGAGCTTCACACCGTTAAGGACGGAAGCGTCGGCCCGGTATTCGGCTTCGGTCAGGTCTACGGTGACGTCGTCCCTGCTGACCAGTCCCTCGATCGCAACATTTCCCTCGGCGTCGTGAAGAGTGGCGATCAAGCGGGAAAGCAGCGTGGGCGCGTCCAGCACCGGTCCGCCGAACATTCCCGAATGCACCGCATGGTCCAGGACCTGGACCTCGAACGTACCGTCAACCAGGCCGCGCAGGCTGGTGGTGAGTGCCGGTATGCCCACCTTCCAGTTACTGGAGTCGGCCACCACAATGACGTCGGCACGGAGAAGCTCGCGGTGTGCTTCGAGGAAGGTTCGGAACGTCGGCGAACCGGCCTCCTCCTCCCCTTCGAAGAAGAACGTCACGCCAAGGCCCAGCTGATCGCCCATCACCTTGGTGACGGCCGAATACGCCGCCACGTGCGCCATGATTCCTGCCTTGTCATCTGCAGCACCGCGGCCATAGAGCCGGCCATTGTGTTCGACGGCGGTGAACGGCTCGGTTTCCCACAGCGCCGGATCCCCCGGGGGCTGTACGTCGTGGTGGGCGTACAACAGAATGGTCGGCTTTCCTTCGGCCGCTTCACGGCGGGCAACGACGGCCGGCCCTCCCGGCGTTCCGTCTTCCTTGTCGCAGCGTAGGATCCGGACGTCCTGAACACCGGCAGCATTAAGAAGTCCGGCCACTGCCTCGGCGCTGCGGTCCAGCTGTGTGGGGTCGAAACTCGGCCAGGCAATACCCGGGATGCTGACGAGGTCCTTCAGCTGCGCGATCGTGGTGTCGAATGCGTCGCTGACGGCACTCCGGAGGGCATCGGCGTCGATGCCGCAGGGAATGCCGCCGGTGGTCTGCGGGGTCTCCGCTGGTGTTGAGCTCATGGCAAAAACACTACCTGTGTCCGGAACCGCACCAAACAGCGCACCTTGCAGGCCGACGTCGTCCGTTAGGTACCCGGGACGAAGGGTTCTGGACGCATAAGCGGCGTCAGTCCGCTGCAGGGTATTCTTTACTGGTGTTTGGACGAAAAAAGGAAGCGCCAACGGCGCAGGACGTAGTAGACCAGCAGGCTGCCGAAGCCGCCGCCCGGCAGGATGCAGCCATCGGCAAGGGCGCTCCCACGCCCACGCGCAAGGCCCAGGAAGCAGCGCGCAAGCGGCCTCTGGTTCCGGAGGACCGCAAGGCCTCGAAGGCGGCCGAGCGGGTGGCCATCCAGGACCAGCGCCAGAAGATGCGCCAGGCGCTGGATACCGGTGATGAGAAGTTCCTGCCGATCCGGGACAAGGGACCGCAGAAGCGCTTTGTCCGTGACTACGTTGATGCGCGCTTCAGCCTGGGCGAATACCTGATGTTCGGTGCCCTGGTTTTTGTGATCATCTCGCTGCTTGTCCCATCCAACAGCCCACAGATGATTTATGTCCTGGGCGGCTTCTGGGTGATGTTCCTGGCCGTATTCGTCGACGTCTTCGTCCTGTCCCGCAAACTCCGCAAGCGACTCACCGAGAAGTTCGGCGAGGTGGAGCGCGGCACCGTCTGGTACGGCTCCATGCGGGCACTGCAGTTCCGGCGTCTTCGCCTGCCCAAGCCCCAGGTCAAGCGCGGCGAATTTCCCTCCTGATGTTCCCGGCCGTCAGTCACCTGCCAGGCAGGGAGACTGCCGACAGACAAGCCCCCGGCGGTTCCACCGCCGGGGGCTTGTCTGTTTCCTGACTCACGCCGGGCGGCTCTTAGCCAGCTGACGGTTGATGCGGGCGGCCCAGAGGGGACCCTCATAGAGGAACGCCGTGTATCCCTGGACCAGGGTGGCTCCGGCATCGAGCCTGTCCTGGACATCGCGTGCTGTTTCCACTCCGCCTACCGCCACGAGGGTGAGCTTGTCACCGGTGGCAGCCCTGAGCCTGCGCAGCACGTCGAGGGAACGGTTCTTCAGCGGAGCCCCGGACAGTCCGCCGGCTCCGCATGCCTCGACTTTGTCCTGCGGGGACTTCAGCCCCTCACGGGAAATGGTGGTGTTCGTGGCAATAATGCCGTCCAGCTTCAGGTCCAGAGCCAGCCGGGCGACGTCGTCGAGGTCCTCATCGCTGAGGTCCGGTGCAATCTTGACGAGCAGCGGAACATGGCGTCCTGCGGCCTTGTCGGCTTCCTCGCCCACCGCCTTGAGCAGCGGCCGGAGCGTTTCAACGTTCTGCAGCAGTCGCAGTCCCGGAGTGTTCGGGGAGCTGACGTTGACCACAAGATAGTCCGCTGCGGGGGCCAAGGTTCGTGCCGAGATCAGGTAATCGTCCACTGCCTCCCCGAGTTCAACCACCTTACTCTTGCCGATGTTGACGCCTATGACGGGCCGCACGCCGGCATGTCTGCGCTGCAAAGCAGCCCTGGCAGACTTCAGCCGCGGCGCCACCGCCGCGGCGCCGTCGTTGTTGAATCCCATCCGGTTGATAACGGCGCGGTCTTCGACCAGCCGGAACAGCCGGGGTTTTTCATTCCCGGGCTGGGCCTTGCCGGTGATGGTGCCCACCTCCACATGGCCGAAGCCAAGCTCGGCCAGCGCCTCGATCCCGTGGCCCTCTTTGTCGAAACCGGCGGCAAGGCCGAATGGCGACGGGAAGGTCACGCCGAAGGCCGTTGTTTCCAGCGAGGCCGGCGGCGCCGTGAACTTCTGCAGCAGCCGGCCGGCACCTGAGGTGTGGGCGAACCTGATGCCCTTGAAGCCGATCGTGTGGGCGCGCTCGGCGTCCATCCAAGAGAAGGCAAGCCTGAAGAAAATCGGATAAACGCGCATGCCCCTAGTTTTCCGCTTCCTGCCGTGCAGACCAAACCCGCGCCGCAACAACCCGCTACTTCGGCTGGCTCCCGTACGCGTCCGGCTCATGCCTACTCGCCAGTAGATTGCGGAGGCTAGCATAAAGCCATGAACAGCGACGATGGTGGTCAGGGAAGTTGGCAATGATGATTCGTACCGATGTCATTGTGCTCGGCGCAGGACTTTCAGGGTTGGTGGCGGCCGCTGAGGCCCATGCGGCGGGCAAAACCGTGGCGATCCTGGACCAGGAGCCGGAAGCGTCTGTAGGCGGACAGGCCCACTGGTCCTTCGGCGGCCTGTTTCTCGTGGACTCCCCGGAGCAGCGGAAGCTGGGCGTTAAGGACAGTGAGGAGCTGGCTCTTTCCGATTGGATGGCCTCGGCAGGCTTTGACCGGTCCGAGGACGCCCTGGCCCGTGAGTGGGCGGCAGCTTACGTCCACGTTGCGGCCGGCGAGAAACGCTCGTGGCTCAAGGCACTTGGCGTGGCCTGTTTCCCCTGGTGCAGTGGGCCGAACGGGGTGGCTATGGCCCCGACGGACACGGCAAAACGGTACCCCGTTTCCACGTGGCGTGGGGTACCGGCCCTGCCATTGTGGCGCCGTTTCTTGCCAAGTTGCGCGAGGGCGTGGAGGCCGGCAGGGTTTCCTTCCACTTCCGCCACAGGGCAACCGGACTGGTAACGACGGCGGGCAGGGTCACGGGTGTGGTGGGCGAGGTCCTGAAGCAAGCGGTGCGGAACGAGGCGAGCAATCAACGCGCCGGGCGACGGGCCGTTTCGAGGCATCCGGTGCTTCGGTTGTGGTGACAACGGGCGGAATCGGTGGCAATCATCGCTCGGTCCGAAGCCAATGGCCGGGCGGCGGCGCCCCGGAAAGGATGCTCAGCGGCGTTCCGGCTTCCGTGGACGGAGAGTTCCTGTCTGTGGTGGGGAAGGCAGGCGGACGACTTATCAACGGGGACCGGATGTGGCACTATCCGGAAGGCATCCACAACTACGCGCCCGTTTGGCCCCTGCACGGCATCAGAATCCTGCCCGGGCCCTCCTCGCTGTGGCTCGATGCCACCGGGCGGCTCCTCCCGCCGCCCCTGTTCCCGGGATTCGATTCCCTCGGCGCGCTGCGTTACATTCTGGGCACCGGCCATGACTACTCGTGGTTTGTCCTGAATAGAACCATCGCGCTCAAGGAGTTCGCGCTCTCCGGTTCAGAGCAGAATCCCGATCTGACCGGCAGCGACATCCGGTTGCTGGCAGGCCGGCTCAAATCGGGTACCGACACCCCTGTTCAGCGTTTTCTGGACAAGGGAGTGGATTTCCTGCTCGCCGACACCCCGTCAGCGCTCGCCGCCAAGATGAACAGACTCACGGGAGACGGCCTGATCAAGGCCTCCGAGCTTGAGCGCCTGATTCATTCCCGGGACCTTCAGGTATCCAGTGGACTTGGCAAGGACCCGCAACTTGCCGCGATCCGGGCTGCCCGCCGTTTCACCACTGACAAGGTGATGAGAGTGGTACCGCCACACCGTCTGACGGATCCCGCGCACGGCCCGCTGGTCGCAGTCCGGTTGTCCGTCCTCACCCGCAAGAGCCTGGGCGGTATCCACACCGATCTCCAGTCCCGGGTGCTTGATGCAGCGGGCCAGCCGGTCCCCGGCCTATATGCCGCCGGGGAAGCGGCCGGATTCGGTGGCGGCGGAATCCACGGTTACCGTGCGCTCGAAGGAACTTTCCTGGGCGGTTGCCTGTTCTCCGGGAGGTCAGCCGGACGCGCGGCGGCGGGGGCTGGCTAGGCTGGACCCATGAAGTGGCAGACGGATATCCTGGGGGACGGTTTCGAATCCTGCGCCTTTCAGGCAACGGGCGACGACGGCGTGGAACGCACCGCAACGCTGGTGCGCTACGTTCCGCCTGCTGACGGTGGCGATGCCACAGGCACCGGCGCCCCTCCCCCGGCGCCGGGCCGCCGTCGGGTTGTCCTCTTCCTGCACGGCTGGAGCGACTACTTCTTCAACGTGGAGCTCGCGCAGTTCTGGAACCGGAGCGGGTTCGAGTTCTACGCTCTGGACATGCACAATCACGGCCGCAGCCTCCGGCCCGACACTCATGGCGGCTACGTTTCGGATCTGCAGGACTACGACGCCGAAATCAGCAAGGCGATCGGCATCATGGGTGCAGAGTCCGGCAGTCCGCCGGCGCTGACCCTGATGGGCCACTCGACAGGGGGCCTCGTGGCGGCGCTCTGGGTGAGCAGGCATCCCGGCGCCGTCTCCCAGCTGGTGCTGAACAGTCCTTGGCTGGAAATGCACGGAAGTTCCCTGGTGCGGCGGGCGGCCCGGACCATGGTGGAGCCTATTGCGCGCTTCAGGCCTGAGGCGGTTCTCCGGCTGCCGGAGCGCGGGTTCTACTGGCGGAGCATCAGCAGCGCTGCAGAAGGCGAATGGACGCTTGAGGACAAGTACCGCCCGCCCATGGCGTTCCCCGTGCGTGCCGGCTGGCTCAGCGCCGTACTCGCGGGACACTCCAAGGTTGCCCGCGGGCTCCGGATCGATATCCCCATCCTTGTCCTGCTGTCCGGCGCCAGCGCAAACGGTCCGTTCTGGACGGAAGCGATGCGGCGGACCGATGCGGTGCTGGACGTCAACATCATCGCCTTGCGCGCATTGACCTTGGGCCGCACCGTCACGCTGGAGCGGGTTGACGGCGGACTCCACGACGTCTTTCTGTCCCCGCCCAAGGTCCGGGCTGATGCGTATGAGCGGCTGTCACGCTGGATCCGCGGCTATGCGGGGACCGAGGAATCGGCATGACGGCCCAGGAATCGTCCGCGGTGGCCCCACCGCCAGTGTGGCAACAAGACTTTCTGGGTCCCGGCTTTGAATTCCTGGAGCTCCCCCTCGGACCTGATGAGGAAGGGGGTGTGTGCGCCACGCTGGTCAGGCATCGTCCGCCGGCCAGACTTGCTGAACCGGTGCCTCCTCCGCCCCGGCAACGCGGATTATTGGCGGGCCTCCGGGAGCTCTATGCCCGCGCTGTGGGAACTGCGCCGGCCCACCCTGCACCGGCTGATCGGGTGGATCCTGCGCGGTGGCATCCTGGGCCGGGGGATCCTGGGCCGGGGGCGCGAGACGCACCCGCGAAGGTGGTGTTGTACCTGCACGGCTGGGCAGATTACTTCCTGCAGTCAGAGCTCGCTGAGTACCTGGGGGCTTCAGGCCTCCACTTCTATGCCCTGGACCTGCGGAAATTCGGCCGGAGCCTGCGCGAGTGGCAGACGCCTGGCTACACCACTGACCTCGCCGTGTACGACGAGGACATGGCCGCCGCCCTCGAGGCCATCAGGGCGGATCTTGCGCTTGTCACGGGCGACAGCACGGAGCCCACCATCCACCTCCTGGCGCATTCACTCGGCGGGCTCATAGCTGCACTGTGGGCGGACCGGCATCCAGGGGCACTGGGCACCCTGATTCTGAATGCGCCGTGGCTGGCGCTTCAGGGCAGCAGCCTTATCCGGAACATCGCAATGCATCTGGTGGAGCCCGTTGCACGGACGGATCCACGGCGTCCTTTCCGTTTTCCGGAAATGCCGGGCTATTGGCAAAGCGTCAGCAGCGAAGCCCACGGGGAATGGGTTTTGGATCCCCTCTGGCGGCCGTCTTCCTCATTCCCCATACGGGCCGGCTGGACCAAGGCCGTACTGGCCGGACACGCCGCAGTGGAACGCCGCCTGGCCATCGATGCGCCGGTATTGGTTATGTTGTCAGGCCGGACGCGGATCCAAAGTGAGTGGTCCGCCGAGCTGATGCACGTCGACGCCGTTATTGACGTCGAGGAGACCGCCCGCCGCGCGCTGCGGCTGGGACGCAGGACGGCGGTTTTCCGCTACCCCGGTGCCATCCACGACGTCTTCCTCTCCCGGCGCAGGATCCGGCAGGAGGCATACCGGGACCTCACAGTCTGGCTGGAAGCCTACCCGGGGTGAGCCGCGTCCACTGCCCCTCCGTAGCGGCGGTCCCTCCGGGCATACACTTCCACGGCGTCCCACAGCGTCCGGCGATCAACGTCGGGCCACAGCGTGTCCATAAACACGAACTCGGCGTAGGCGGACTGCCAGAGCATGAAGTTGGACAGCCGCTGCTCACCGGAGCTGCGCAGGAACAGGTCCACGTCCGGAAGATCCGGCTCGTCCAGATACTTCTGAATGGTCTTTTCCGTAATGGCGCCGGGCTTGAGCCGGCCGGCGGCAACTTCCACGGCGATAGCTGACACGGCATCCGCGATCTCGGCCCTGCCGCCGTAATTAACACACATGGTCAATGTGCAGGTGCTGTTGCCGGCGGTATATTCCTCGGCTTCCTCAAGCTCCCGGATCACGGAGCCCCACAACTTCGGCCGGCGCCCGGACCAGCGCACGCGCACGCCCCACTGGTCCAGCTGGTTCCGCTGCCGACGTAGCACATCCTTGTTAAAACCCATCAGAAAACGCACTTCCTCGGGTGAGCGCCGCCAGTTCTCCGTTGAAAACGCGTACACGCTGACGTACTTGATGCCCAACTCGATGGCTCCGGCAACAACGTCGAGCAGCGCGGGTTCGCCGGCCTTGTGGCCCTCCACCCTGGGCAGGCCACGCTGATTGGCCCAGCGGCCGTTGCCATCCATCACAATGGCCACATGCCTGGGAACAAGCTCGGGCGGAATCGTCGGCGGAAGGGCGCCCGAGGGATGGGGATATGGCGAGGCCACAGCGGCGGTCCGCTGCCGGGCAGGACTGTTCTTTTTTCCCAAGGCCACTGTCAGGTACGCTCCACATGTTTGAGTGATTTCAGGACACGTTCAAGGTGCCATTGCAGGTAGACGGCCACCAGACCGGCGGCTTCCCTCCGGTGGACGGTAAGCGAGGAATCCGCCGTCTTCCAGTCCCCGGTCAGCAGCGCCCCAAGCAGCAGCACCGTTTCAGCCGCAGGAGCGGGCGAACCCGGTGGACGGCAGTCTCCGCAGACCATGCCGCCCAGCGGCGCCGAGAAAGCATTGTGTGGCCCGGCTGCACCGCACCTGGCGCAGTCCGTGAAGCTCGGTGCCCAGCCGCCGGTGGACAGCGCTCGGAGAAGATATGAATCGAGAATCAGCCCGGGGGCGTGATCGCCGCGGCTTAACGCTGCAAGAGCCCCCACCAGGAGGTTGTACTGGGCGGTGCCGGCCTCGCCGTCTACATCCGTGAGCTTTTCGGCGGTCTCCGTCATGGCTGCGGCCACCGTATACCGGCCATAGTCGGCGGCAATGTTGCCGCCATAGGCCCCCTTGGCCACGGCCTGGGTAACGATGTCCAGGGTCCGGCCCGAGATCAGCTGCAGATCCGCAACCATAAAGGGCTCCAGCCGGGCGCCGAAGCGGCTACTGGTGCGGCGGACACCCTTCGCAACAGCCCTGACCTGGCCATGATGCTTGGTCAGCAAAGTAATGATGCGGTCGGCCTCGCCCAGCTTGTGCGTACGCAGCACCACGGCATCATCCCGGTAAGCGCGCATTGCAAATGATTGTTGAACCACGGTTAATCTTCGCACTGTCTTTCGGAAAAGAGGTCTTTGACGGAAACCGCGCCGCCGGATTCCGGCGGCGCAGTTTCCAGAACCTCAGGCCTTTGCGTCCCTGATGGCACGGTTCACGGCGGAGATGACTGCCTTCAGCGAGGACATGCTGGTGTTCGAATCGATACCGATGCCCCAGAGCACCCGCTCGCCCACGGCGCATTCAACATACGCGGCGGCACGGGCGTTGCCGCCCTCGGACAGGGCATGCTCGCTGTAGTCCAGAACCCGGACGTCGACGCCGTCCTGGCCCAGGATGCTCAGCAGTGCAGCGATGGGGCCGTTGCCGGAGCCAGTGCGGCGCACCTGGACTCCATCCACCTTCAGCGTGGCATGCAAGGTCATGGCGCCGGCTTCGTCGGTCTCGGTGTTGACCGATCCCAGAGCGTACCGGCCCCACTGGCCGTCAGACTGCCCTGACGGCAGGTATTCGTCCTGGAAGAGCTGCCAGAGCTGTGCGCCGCTGACTTCGCCGCCAACGGAGTCCGTGCGCTTCTGAATCGCGCCGGAGAATTCAATCTGCGCACGCCGGGGCAGATCGAGGCTGTGCTCGTTCTTGAGCAGGTAGGCCACACCGCCCTTGCCGGACTGCGAGTTGACCCTTATGACTGCCTCGTAGCTGCGGCCGAGATCCTTCGGATCCACCGGCAGGTACGGGACTTGCCACGTGACATCTCCGACGTCCTTGCCGGCCGCTGCGGCGTCCCGTTCCAGCGCTTCGAACCCCTTCTTGATGGCGTCCTGGTGGGAGCCGGAGAATGCGGTGAAGACCAGGTCGCCGCCGTACGGTGAACGCTCGGCCACCGGCAGCTGGTTGCAATACTCGACAGTGCGCCGGACATCATCAATGTCGGAGAAATCGATCATGGGGTCGATGCCCTGCACAAACAAGTTGAGGCCGAGGGTCACAAGATCCACGTTGCCGGTGCGCTCACCGTTGCCGAAGAGGCAGCCCTCAATCCGGTCGGCGCCTGCCAGATAGCCGAGTTCAGCCGCGGCCACGCCCGTGCCGCGGTCGTTGTGCGGGTGCAGCGAAAGAATGATGCCCTCACGCGGGTGGAGATTGCGGCTCATCCATTCGATGGAGTCGGCGTAAACGTTCGGCGTTGCCATTTCAACTGTCGCAGGCAGGTTGATGATGACCTGGCTGTCCTCGGATGCCTCAAAAATATCGGCGACGGCGTTGCAGACCCGGAGGGCATACGCCAGTTCGGTGCCGGTGAAGGATTCAGGTGAGTATTCGTAGGTGATGTGCGTTTCAGCCAGAGTTTCCTCGTACTTCTTGCACAGCCGTGCGCCCTGCAGCGCAATGTCCAGGATTCCGTCTTCGTCCTGATTGAACACCACGCGGCGCTGAAGCACGGAGGTGGAGTTGTAGAGGTGGACGATTGCCTGCCTGGCCCCGACGAGGGATTGATATGTCCGCTCGATCAGGTGTTCGCGGGCCTGTGTCAGCACCTGGATGGTGACGTCATCCGGAATGTGGTTTCCCTCAATCAGCTGCCGGACAAAGTCGAAGTCGGTCTGGGACGCTGAGGGAAAACCGACCTCGATTTCCTTGTAGCCCATCCGGACCAGCAGATCGAACATTTTCATCTTGCGGGCCGGGCTCATGGGATCAATCAGTGCCTGATTGCCATCCCGCAGGTCCACGGCACACCAGCGCGGGGCTTTGGTGATGAGTTTGTCCGGCCAGGTGCGGTCAGGCAGCTCAACGGTGATCTGGTCCTGGAACGGCTGGTAGCGGTGGACCGGCATTCCTGAGGGCTTCTGTGCGTTTCGCATTACAATCGGGGCCTTTTCTTTGGTTCTTATCTGAAAGGGTGGCCGGGCAACACAAACTCCGCAGCGAGGGTGGGCCTTGCGCTAGATCGCGTCTGAGGCCTCGCCGCGGCAGCTAAGAAGAAGCAGTTCTGCGCGCACCATTTCACAGTAACACGGGTGCGTAAGATGAAGGAGCAACACCTACAGCAACGTCCACCATACAGACGCCGCACCGGTGCCAGCGCCGGCAGCAGCCCGTTATACCAAGGAGCCTCTGTGCCTAACTCGGGGATCGCCCTGTCCAATATCGACCGCAGCGTCAGGCCCCAGGATGACCTGTACCAGCACATTAACGGGGCATGGCTGAAGTCCACTGAGATCCCGGACGACCGCCCGCTGGAAGGCACCTTTACGGCCCTTCGCGACGGCGCCGAGCTGGCCGTCAGGGCCATCATTGAGGAAGCTGCGGGCAAAGGCGCTGAAGCCAGCGGCATGGAACGCAAAGTCGGGGACCTCTACAACAGCTTCATGGATGACGCGGCCGTCGAAGCAAAGGGAATGGAGCCGATCCGGGAACGGCTGGCTGACGTTTTCGCAGTAACTTCGGTGACGGAACTGATGGCGCTGGCGGGGCGCCTCTTCCGCGCGGATGTGTCCGGACTCTTCTCCATCTACCCGGCACCGGATGCAGGCAATCCGGACCGGATCCTGCTGTATACCGGCCAGGGCGGACTCGGGCTGCCGGACGAGTCCTATTACCGCGAAGAGAAGTTCGTACCGATGGTCGGCGCGTACCGTGATCATGTGCGCACCATGTTCGCCCTGGCAGGAGTGCCGGATGCGGAGGGAGCCGCCGCCCGCGTAGTGGATCTTGAGACTGCCTTGGCCTCCCATCATTGGGACAACGTGACGCTGCGCGATCCACAGAAGACTTACAACCTCAAGGCCGCTGACGAGGCCGGTGAGCTGTTCCCCCTGTTGGGCACTTGGTTCGAAGCAGCCGGCATTGAGCCGGAAAAGCGGCAGGAAATAGTTGTCAGCACTCCGGACTTTTTCGCCGGCGCGGCCGCATTGCTGGAATCGGAAGCTCTGTCCGTCTGGCGGGAATGGCTGGCACTGCGCGTCATCGGCTCCGCTGCCCCCTATCTGTCGTCGGTGTTCGTGGACGCCAATTTTGCCTTCTACGGCACGATC
Organism: Micrococcaceae bacterium Sec5.7; assembly: GCA_039636785.1. Lineage (NCBI taxonomy): Bacteria > Bacillati > Actinomycetota > Actinomycetes > Micrococcales > Micrococcaceae > Micrococcaceae bacterium Sec5.7. Next base: position 1,839,729 of record CP144169.1, read on the forward strand.
CTCAGCGGTACTCCCCGGAACAAGGACCGCTGGAAGCGCGGTGTGGGCGTCGTCGAAGCAGCGCTCGGTGAAGCGGTAGGGCAGATCTACGTTTCACGGCACTTCCCCGAGACGCACAAAGCGCGGATGCAGACCCTCGTTTCCAATCTGACCAAGGCTTACCGGCAAAGCATCACGGGGCTGGAATGGATGGGCGAGGACACCAAGGCAGAGGCTCTGCGCAAGCTCGGCGCGTTCCGGGCAAAAATCGGCTACCCCGACGAATGGATTGACTACTCAGCCGTGGAGATCGATGCCGCCGATCTGCTGGGAAATGTTGAGCGGGCCCATAATGCCGACGTCGACCGCCACCTTGACGAGGTCGGCAAACCTGTTGACGTGAACAAATGGCTTATGACCCCGCAGACGGTGAACGCGTATTACCATCCGATGCTCAACGAGATTGTTTTTCCCGCGGCCATCCTCCAACCACCGTTCTTCACGGCTGATGCCGATGACGCCGTGAACTACGGCGGAATCGGAGCTGTAATCGGCCACGAAATAGGCCATGGCTTCGACGACCAGGGCTCCCAGTTCGACGGCCGCGGTGCACTGCGCAACTGGTGGACCGAAGATGACCGGAAGGCGTTCGAGGCGCTGACGGCAAAACTCGTAGCCCAGTACGACGCCCTCTCCCCGTATGCGGCTCCAGGGCACACTGTGAACGGAAAGCTGACGCTGGGCGAAAACATCGGCGATCTGGGCGGGCTGACCATTGCGTACAAGGCCTACCTCATCAGCCTGGACGGCAACGAGCCGGAGGAGCTGGACGGGCTGACGGGCCAGCAGCGTTTCTTCGCATCGTGGGCCGCGGGCTGGCGTCAGGTGATCCGCAGCGAAGAAGCGATCCGGCGCCTGGCAACCGACCCCCACTCCCCCAATGAGTTCCGGACAAACGCCATCGCGAAAAACCTCGATCCGTTCCACGAGGCATTCGGTGTCACTGAGCAGGACGGAATGTGGATGCCCCGGGAGGAACGCGTCAGCATCTGGTGACTCACCGGGGATTCTGCAGACCCCGGGGATACAGCAGGCGGGTCCGGCCATTGCTGGCCGGACCCGCGTGTTTTTTGACGGCGGGGTGGAGGGCGACCGGTTTACTTCTGGACTATCAGCTCCGGGTTTGCCTGCTGACATACAGTGTCGCCGGCAGTTTGGTTCACAATGTCCTTCGGAAGCGCCACGGCACCGTACTTGGCGCCGGTGGTGAAATCCGAGCCCAGATAGACCTGGACTCCCGCAACCGCAGTGGCCGGCGCCACCTGGGTGGCCGGGATTCCCAGAAGCGCAGCCACGTCCGCGGCCACATCAGCGAATTCACCGCCATAAAAAACCATTGATTGCGCCACGGGCTCGGCGACCAGCTGCGTGGTCTGAGTGAAGCGCCCGGCGATAAGAACCTGCGCGATTTCCTGGGTGCGGGCCGGTACACCGCTGCCGTTGGCCACTGCAACCGGCTGGAGGGACTTGTCATAAGGGGCTGTGGTGGGTGCCGGCGCCGTAGTTGTTGTCGGGCGGGGTGCCGGCGACGCCGAGGCGCCGGCGGATGGCGAGGCACTGGGCTTCGCGTTCGGATCCGTGAGGTCAACATCCTTTCGCAGTGCCGCGAAGAGCTGGGACACCGCCGGTTCGCTTACTTCCAGGCGGTTGGGGTCGCTGACGGCCGGCGCGGTGGGAACGGCGACAAAGGCAACCTTCCCGACGTCGATGCTCTTGAGCCGGTTGCCGATGGTCAACAGGGCCGGAACCGAGCCGAGTCCATCGTCCACCGTGAGGTTCTGCGTCACAACGTCAGCTATCCGCAGCATTTTCCCGGGATCTGTCAACGTGCCCTCGTCCTTGATTTTCCGGGTGAGGGACGACAGGAAACCCTGCTGGGCCTTGATCCGGCCAAGGTCTCCTCCATCGGCAAAGGCGTGGCGGGTCCGGAGGAACGCCAGAGCCTGCTCGCCCTGGACCGAGGACGTCCCCTTGGGAAGGCGGAGCCTGGAATCCGGATCGTAAACGGCGTCGCTGATGCAGACTTCCACGCCGCCCACCGTGTTGGAGAGCTCCTTGACGGCAGTGAAATCCGCCATCATGAAGTGGTCGATTTCCAGCCCGGTGAGTTGGTTGACGGTGTCCACGGCACAGCCGATGCCAGCCTGCGCCATGGCCTCATTGATCATGACCCCGCTGCGGGCGGCGAAAACTTTCTTCGTCTTCGGGTCGGTACATTCAGGGATGTCCACCAGCAGGTCCCGCGGGAAGCTGATCACGCTGACGCGCTTGTTGTCAGCGGAAATGTCCATCAGCATCATCACATCCGACTGCCCGTAGCCGGTGGAGTCCTCCGCACTGCCGTACTCGGAATTCTTGCCGTCGCGGGTATCCGAACCGAGAATCAGGATCTGCATCCTGTCCCTGGAATCGTCAACCGGATTCTCGGTCTTACCGCTGCCGGCGCCGAGAGGGGCCTTCGAGATGTTCATCTGCAGCCGGATGAACCAATATCCCGCGAACGCCAGCCCTGCGACGAGAAGGACTGACGCAACCGCGGTTGTCACCTTGAGCCAGCCGGGCATGCGGCGCGCCGAGCCCAGATGGCGGGCTCCGAGGATAGCAGCGTCCTCCGTGTGCCTGGCAGCCGATTCCGGGATGGCTGAAGTATCAGCTCCGTGCTCGCGGTTCTCGCGGCGTCGCACCACTGGGTGTACCTTCCTCTAAAAACTGGATCCGGCCCATTTTAGTGGGCAAGTCTGGGAAAACGCCCGAAGGGCAGGCCGGAGCCTTGCGTGTACACGAGCCTCCTAGAATCCGAGCTTAACGAGCTGCTTGGGATCGCGTTGCCAGTCCTTGGCCACCTTGACATGCAGGTCCAGATATACCCGGGTACCAAGCAGCGCTTCAATGCCCTTGCGCGCAGTGGTGCCCACTTCACGTAGCCGGGCCCCTCCCTTGCCGATGATGATTGCCTTCTGCGACGACCGTTCGACGTACAGATTCACACGGACGTCGAGGAACGGGCTGTCCTCGGGCCGTCCTTCCCTGGGCACGATCTCGTCGACCACAACAGCCAGGGAATGGGGAAGCTCGTCCCGGACGCCTTCGAGGGCTGCCTCGCGGATGAGCTCCGCCACCATCACAGCTTCGGGTTCGTCCGTCAGTTCACCATCAGGATAGAGCGGCGGCGACGGCGGCATGTGACTGATCAGGACGTCCGCTACTGTCCCCACCTGGAAGCCGTCCGTGGCGGACACGGGGACAATATCCTTCCATCCGTCTTCGCCCAGGACAGTGCGCCCCAGAGCGGCAACAGCCAGAAGCTGTTCGGTCAGGGCCTGGCGGTCCACCAGATCAGTCTTGGTCACAATTGCGATGATGGGCTTGTTGCCCACCGCGGCAAGCTGGGCGGCGATGTATTTGTCGCCGGGGCCGATCTTCTCGTTTGCGGGAAGGCAGAAGCCGATCGCGTCAACCTCGGACAACGTGCCCGCCACGAGGTCATTGAGCCGCCTGCCCAGCAGCGTGCGCGGCCTGTGGAGCCCCGGTGTATCCACCAGAATGAGCTGGGCATCCTCGCGGTGCACTATTCCCCTGATGGTGTGCCTCGTGGTCTGCGGCTTGGCTGAGGTGATGGCCACCTTCTTGCCAACCAGAGCGTTGGTCAGTGTCGATTTCCCGGCATTAGGCCGGCCTACAAGGACCGAAAACCCGGCGTGGAACCCCCCAAAGTCCTCGCCGCCGTCGGCTTTATTCTTCTTGCTCACGTGGAACTCCCTGTTGCGTTGGTTCGGCCTCGTCGATATGGTCTACAAGGTCAGTTTCTTCCTTTGGTGCAGCTGCCGCAATGATGTGGCTGACGCGGTTTCGGCGACCTTCGAGGCGCTCGGCCCGCAAGGAGACCCCGTCCACCTCGACGGTGCTGCCCACAATTGGCACACGGCCGAGTGCTTTCGCCAGCAGCCCGCCCACCGTGTCCACTTCGTCGTCGTCGAGTTCGATGTCAAACAGCTCGCCGAGATCGTCAATACTCATTCGGGCGCTGACGCGGTACCTACCGTCACCGAGCTCGACAGCCTCAGCACTTTCGGTGTCGTATTCGTCCACGATCTCGCCGACGATCTCCTCGATGAGATCCTCCAGCGTGACCAGACCGGCCGTGCCTCCATACTCATCTATAACAATGGCAACATGGGTGGATTCCTTCTGAAGCTCGCGAAGGAGATCGCTGACAGGCTTGGACTCGGGAACGTACCGGACTTCCCTCGCCAGGGCGTCAACCACAGGAGCCACCTCATCGGGGCCCAGCCTGTGCAGAGTCGCGGCCACATCCTTGAGGTAAACGATGCCCAGAATCTGGTCCGTGTTGTCTCCGATGACGGGAATCCGTGAGTATCCGGACCGGAGGAAGAGTGACATTGCCCGCCTCAAACTGGACCCGGCGTCAATGCTCAGGATGTCTGTCCGGGGCACCATGACAGCACGGACCAGCGTGTCACCGAAGTCGAACACGGACTGGATCATCTCCGCCTCGTTGTCCTCGATCATGTCCGATTCCGTGGCCCTGTCCACGAGTTCGCGGAACTCCTCTTCACTGAAAAAAGCTTCATCACCGCCGGGTGCACCCGGGGCGGCAGCGCTCCCCAGTGCGACCAGCCATCCCGGAATGGGGCCAAGGCTCCAGGCAAGCGAACGGATCAGGGGGGCGGTGAACCTGACCACCGCTGCGGAGTGCAGCCGGCCAAGTTGCCGGGGCGAAACGCCCACGATCACAAACCCTAGAATGGCCATGATGCCGGTCGCTGCGAGCCCGGCCAGCCACACATTGTCCAGAAGGCTGTGAAGTAGTACGGCGACAGCGACAGCGGAGGCCATTTCGAACCAGATCCGCCAGAACCGCAAGGCGCGGATGTGCGCCACCGGTTGTGCCAGGATGCGCTCGAGGGCGTTTCCGCGGCTCTTCAGGAGAGCCTCTTCGGCGTCGTGCCGGGGAAGGAAATTGAACGCTGCCTCGGCGGCCGTCAGCAGCGCCGCGAAACTGAGGAATGCCAGCGCCATGCAGACAAGGATCAGTGACGTCACTGCGTCGTCTCGGACGGCGCTTCTTTGCCGGTGAAGCCGGACAACAGTTCGCGTTGGAGACCGAACATTTCGGCCTTCTCTTCCGGCTCAGCATGGTCATAGCCGAGCAGGTGCAGTATTCCGTGGGTGGTCAGGAGGAGCATTTCATCCTGTGTGGAGTGCCCGGCATTCCGCGCCTGGACTTCCGCGACCTGCGGGCAGACAGCAATGTCACCGAGCATGCCCTGAGGAGTCGGCTTGTCCGGTGTGCCGGGCGTGAGCTCGTCCATCGGCACGGAAAGCACATCTGTTGAACCAGGCTCGTCCATCAGTTCCATGTGCAGCTTCTCCATGGCCGGCTCGTCCACCAGCAGGATGGACAACTCAGCCTGAGGATGAATATAGAGCTGCTCCAGGATGAACCGGGACAGCGCCACCAGCTGGGCCTCATCGACCTGGATTCCGGACTCGTTGTTCACTTCGATGCTCATGCGCGCTCCCCCCGCTTCTCCCGGGCGACGGAATGCTGCATCCGGTTTCTCTGCGCGTCATCCCAGACGCTGTAGGCCCTGACGATATCGCCGACGAGCTTGTGGCGGACCACGTCGGCCGCGTCCAGCACGGAAAAATTGACGTCGTCGATTCCTTGCAGGATTTCCTCCACAATGCGCAGCCCGGACCTGGTGCCAAAGGGCAGATCCACCTGCGTGACGTCTCCGGTGACCACCATCTTTGATCCGAAGCCAAGCCGGGTCAGGAACATCTTCATCTGTGCGGGCGTGGTGTTCTGCGCTTCGTCAAGGATGATGAAGGCGTCGTTGAGGGTCCGGCCCCTCATGTAGGCCAGAGGTGCCACCTCGATGGTCCCCGCCGCCATAAGCCTCGGGATGGATTCGGGATCCATCATGTCGTGCAGGGCATCGTAAAGTGGGCGAAGGTAGGGGTCGATCTTGTCGCTCAGGGTGCCTGGCAGAAACCCCAGCCGCTCCCCCGCTTCAACGGCAGGACGGGTCAGGATGATACGGCTGACTTCCTTCTGCTGCAGGGCCTGGACTGCCTTGGCCATTGCCAGATATGTCTTCCCGGTACCCGCCGGGCCGATCCCGAAGATCACCGTGTTGGAGTCAATGGCGTCAACATAGTTCTTTTGGTTCAGCGTTTTGGGACGGATGGTCTTTCCACGGCTGGACAGAATATCGTGCGTCAGCACGTCCACCGGATTCTGAAGGGACTGGCTCCGAAGAAGGGCAGCCAGCTGCTGCAATACTGCCGGATTGATGACAGTGCCGCGTGCAACCAGGCCGCGCACCTCCTGGAGCAGGCGCATGATGCGCGGGACGTCAGCGGCCGGGCCGCTGATGGTGAGCTCATTGCCTCGGACATGGAAACTCACAGCGGGGAACTGCTCTTCAATAAAGCGCAGCGCTTCGTCATGACTGCCGAGGGACTGGACCATCTGATCAGAGTTGTCGAATATAACCACCTCCGTCCGGACGCCCGAGAGAGTATGTGGAAATTCGCCGGAGGTGCGTTCTCCGGTGTTCAACCGGCGCTTCCCGTTTGCTGATTCAGTCATGGTGATGGCCCGCGGGCCTCTGGTCCCCTCCAGTTCGGAATATGAATCTGTGGCTGATCCGATGCGGCCGGGGTTGCTTTCGCCGTTCACCGGTACTCATCAGAGTCCTACCATCTTACGCCAGCACGTCAGCTGGAATGCCTCGGGATTGATGACGGACAGGCCACGGTTCCGTGGCGTGTTCCCGTCATTAGGTATCAACTTTGTATCGGCCTCGTATCTTTCCCGTTGCAGTTCGCCAACCGGCCGGAAATCCGCCACTGCGGTCTTCCGTCATGTGTAATGCTGGAAAAGCGGGTGGCCCAGGAACCCGTGCAAAGCCGCCGTCACGGTCAGGCGCACAACATTGCGACACCACACCGAAGGGACCGAGCACATTCGAGAGCCAGGAATTTCACGACCGTTGGCAGGCAGGCGGATCCGTTCCGCTGTGCTGCTGGGGTTGCTTCCTGCTGCCCTGATGCTCTCCGGGTGCATTGCCACCCCTGAACCTGACACATCAACGGCAACCAGCCCGTCCCAGGCCGCTGCCCCGGCCTCACCCGGGGTTTCCACCACCAGTGCGCCGCTGGAAACCACGCAGTCCACCAACAAGGCGCCCGTGTACTGGATCGGCCGCAGCAACAACAATGCATTTCTGTACCGGGAATTCCGCGATGTTCCAGATCAGGAGAACCCCATCACGCGAGCCCTTCGTGCGATGATGTCGGACAAGCCGCTCGATCCGGATTTCTTTACACCGTGGCAGAACCCCAAGACGCTCGCCACATCAATTTCCGGCAAGAACGTCATCACTGTTGACGTCTCTGCTGACGCTTTCAACAGCAACCTCGACGCCGATACGGCCGAGCGCGCCATCCAGCAGCTGGTTTATACAGCCACTGCCGCAGGCGCGAGCTCAGGACTTATTGACACCGGCCAGCAGATCCAGGTGGTGGTTCTGGTTGACGGGCACACCGACTACCTCGCCTTTGGCCACGTCAAACTGGGCGCACCGACCTCACGCAGTGTGGGACTGGTGGCGCCCGTGTGGATCATCGATCCGCAGGAAGGCGTGGAAGTGCCCGACGGCAGCGTCAAGATCACGGGCCGAAGCACAGTGCCGGGCGGCAAGCTTCGCTGGAAGATCCTGCGGGCGCAGGACAACGGGGACAAGGATTCCTACCTCAGCGGCGAAACTACGGCCGCACCGGAGCCGGGACAGTCGGGAGTGTTTACGCTGGCCCTGAATCTGGGGGCAGGCAACTACGAACTGCGGGTATCACAGGTGGATCCCGCTCAGAGCGAGCAGGAACTGAACGTTGACACGCGGGGCTTTTCAATACGCTAGCGGCTACCAGCGGCAGGCTACCAGCGACCCAAGACGTCGTTTGCCAGGACAAGCGCAGCCGGACCCGCAGTGGATGAACGAAGAACGTGATGTCCAAGCAGCGCCGTTACGGCACCTGCGCTGCACAGTCCGGTGACTTCGCCAGGGCTGATGCCACCTTCAGGACCTACTATCAGCAGGATCTCGCACGGGCCCTCGCCTTGGACCGGAATCGCCCATGCCTCCAGTACCTGCCGGAGCGGCCTGACCGCGTCCTCGTGAAGAATGACCGCAAGATCAGCCGCTGCCGCTGCCGCGGTTAGCCCATGGGTGTCGATTGCGGCCCTCACCTCGGGGATCCATGAGCGCCTCGCCTGCTTGGCGGCCGCGGTCACCACGGACGTCCATTTTGCATGCGCCTTGGCGGCACGTTCCCCCTTCCACCGGACAATCGAACGCTCCGATTGCCAGGGGATAACGGCGTCTATTCCAAGCTCAGTCGCCATCTCGGCGGCCAGCTCGGCACGGTCGCCCTTGGCAAGGGCCTGCACCAAAACGAGGCGGACTTCCGGCTGCTCCTCGACGTCCAGTGTGCAACAGTCCACTGTCAGCTCGGCGGGGCTTGCGGCCGAGACCGTTCCGGTGAGGCGTTTCCCTGCACCATCCGCGATATCCACAGCCTCACCCGTTGCCAGACGTTTGACTGTGACTGCGTGGCGGGCTTCCGCTCCCCGGAGAACAAACTGCCCGCCGGGAACAACGTGGTCCAGGGTCCCTGCAGGAGTAAAAAAGACCGGGTTGCTCACTGCTACAGGTTACCGAGTCTGTCCCGCAGCTTGGAAAAGACACCGCCGCTTGCCGCGAGTTTTCCTTCAGTGAACTGTTCGTCGCGGAGTTTTGCCAGCTGCCGGAGAAGGTCCTCCTGCGCGGGGTCAAGCTTCGCGGGTGTCTCCACCTGAAGATGCACCTTGAGGTCACCGCGACCGTAGCCGCGCAGGTGAGTCACGCCCAGACCGCGGACGGTGATGATTTCGCCTGACTGGGTCCCTGCTCTGACATCGATCTCCTGCTGGCCGTCGAAGGTGTCAAGGCTCAGCTCGGTGCCGAGGGCCGCAGCGGTCATGGGGATGTTGAGCGTGGCATGGAGGTCGTCGCCGTCCCGGACGTAGGTGGCATCATTGTTGACCCGGAGCTCCACATAGAGATCCCCGGCGGGGCCGCCTGCCGGACCGGCTTCGCCCTGGCCGGACAACTGGATGCGGGTACCCGTGGCAACGCCGGCAGGGACCTTGATGGTCAGTGAACGGCGGCTGCGGATCCGGCCCTGGCCGTTGCATTCGTTACACGGATCCTTGATCACAGTTCCAAAGCCTTCACACGAACCGCACGGGGCGGCCGTCATGACCTGGCCGAGGATGGAGCGCACTGCCCGCTGGACCTGGCCGCTGCCGCCGCAGATGTCGCAGCGCTCCGGGTGGCTTCCTTCCCGACAGCACGAACCCCCGCAGATGGGGCACGTGACAGCGGTGTCCACCTCAATTTTCCGGTTGACGCCGAAAACGGCGTCGCGCAGCTCGATCCGAACGCTGATGAGGGCGTCCTGTCCGCGCCGGACGCGCGAGGCGGGTCCGGAGGAACCGCCTGCGCCGAAGAAGGTGTCAAAAATGTCCTGGAAGGCAAATCCCTGGCCGGCGTAGCCGCCCCCGGACCCGTTGTCCGTGCCGTTTTCATTACCGGTGGTGTCATACACCCGGCGCTTCTGCGGGTCGGAGAGCACTTCGTAGGCATGTGTGACTGCCTTGAAGCGGTCAGAGGCATCCTCACCCGGGTTGACATCCGGGTGCAGGGTGCGGGCCAGCTTGCGGTAGGCCTTCTTGATCTCTTCTCCGGTGGCTTCCGGTGAGACTCCAAGAACGTCGTAGTGGCTGCTCAAAGTTCGTATCTCTTCCTGGTTGTACTGCTTGTTGTGCGAGGGTCAGGGGTCCGTGGTGTCACGGCCCCAGAATCCTCGAAAGATAGCGGGCCACCGCGCGAACGGCGGCCATGGTTGTGGGGTAATCCATCCTGGTGGGGCCGAGTACACCGATTTTGGCAGTGCTGTCCGGGCCATAGCCTGTTGCCACGACCGAGGCTTCTGCCAGCCCGTCGTAGGGGTTCTCGCGGCCGATGCTCACTGTGACACCGCGGGGATCCTGCGCCATGTCACCGAGCAGCCGCAGCATCACCACCTGCTCCTCGAGGGCTTCCAGGACCGGCCCTATGCTCAACGGGAAGTCGACGTTGGACCTGGCCAGATTGGCTGTGCCGGCCATAACCATACGTTCTTCCCTGCTGCTGTGGGCCAGGGCTTCCAGGCCACGGCACAGGGCCTGGGCCGCATGGCGTTGCCCGGGACTGCACGCAGCCACCACCGCCTGCAGGGTCTGAGGGAGCAGGGTCAGCGGTGTCCCGGAGAGGCTGCCGAGGAAGCGTGCACGCAGTGACGCCAAGGCATCGTCGCCCAGCTCCTGCCCTACGTCGATGACCCGCTGTTCCACTTTCCCGGTATTCGCGATGAGCACCACAAGGACCTGGCGCGGCGCCAGCAGGACAAATTCGATGTGCCGCACCAGGGCGCGGCTCAGGTGGGGATACTGCACGACGGCGACCTGGTTGGTCAGCTGCGAAAGGAGTCTCACGGTACGGTCCAGGACGTCGTCGAGGTCGTCGGAGCCCTCGAGCAGCGACTGGATGGCGCGGCGTTCCGCCTGCGAAAGCGGCTTAACCGCGGAGATCTGATCCACAAAGAGGCGGTAGCCCTTGTCTGTGGGGATCCGGCCGGAGCTGGTGTGCGGCGCGGTGATGAGTCCTTCGTCCTCAAGCGCTGCCATGTCGTTGCGTATGGTGGCACTCGAGACACCCAGGTGGTGGCGTTCCACGAGGGCCTTTGAACCGACGGGCTCGCGCGAATGTACGTAGTCCTCAACTATGGCGCGCAATACTTCCAGCTTGCGTGGCTCGCTCATGATCCACCTCCCATCAACCGTCACGGGGCCGGGGCCTGTTGCGCCTCACCAACCCATCATTAGCACTCGACATGCCTAAGTGCTAACCAGTCTAATATGAGTCGCCGCGTTGTTAGCATTGGTACCGCTCCGGGCGAAATTCCGGGCCATGTACCAACGCAGGCTCCTAGTGCAAGGCAGTGTGAAACCATGCAGTACCAAAATTGGGGTCCGCAGGAAATCTCCGCCCCCGTCAGGAACGAATTGCCCGACGTGCCTGTTGAGCGCGGCATGGTGCTCGAGGATGTCCAGTCAGGCTGGGTAGGTGCTGTGACACGGGTCGAGAAATCCGGCGGAATGTACGTCGTGGCACTGGAGGACCGACGCGGCAAGTCACGGTCGTTCCGTCTCGGCTTCGGTTTTCTCATGGAAGGCCGGCCGATCCGGCTGATGCCACCGGCTCCGCGTGCAAAAGCCGGCGCTGCTGCCGGCGGAACCCGGCGGACTGCCTCCGGCTCGGTCCGGGTGGAAGGGCAGCGTGCACAGGTGGCAAAGGCCAGCCGGATCTGGGTTGAAGGCAAGCACGATGCCGAACTCGTGGAAAAAGTCTGGGGTGACGACCTCCGGGTGGAGGGGATCGTCGTCGAGCCTTTGCACGGGATCGACGATCTCACCGCCGCGGTGGCGTCCTTCGGCCCGGGACCGGGCCGAAGGCTGGGCGTTCTGGTCGACCATCTGGTCCCGGATTCCAAGGAATCCCGGATCGCCGATGCGGTTATGTCCTCGCCAGGCTCAGCCGGCAACGTCCTCATTGTGGGTCACCCATATGTTGACGTGTGGCAGGCCATCCGGCCGGGAGTCCTGGGAATCGAACAGTGGCCGGTCATCCCTCGTGGCGTGGACTGGAAGACGGGTATCCTTACGGCCTTCGGCTGGCCACATTCCACCAAGGAGGACATCGGCCTGGGCTGGCAAAAGCTGTTGGGCGCTGTCCGCAGCTATGCGGATCTGGAGCCTTCATTGCTCGGCCGGGTGGAAGAGGTCATTGACTTCCTGACGGTGCCGTAGCGGCTCACTGGACGCACCTCGACTGACGGCGCGCGCAGCGGCTCTGCCAATCCGTGCCCGACCCAGTATTCTTGGTACGGCGGAGGGTGTTTATGCTTCACCATGCACCACCGTACCGACGCACCAACGCACACCGAAGGAATACACCGTGGCAGAAAACGCTCGTGAACACAGGGACGACCAGTCCGGCCAGGACCGGGCCCAGTACCATGGCGTTCCGGCGAATGCGCTTCCGCTGACCGCCAACGAGGACAGGCAGTGGGCCACGCTGGCGCATTTTGGCGGAATACTCGGCTGTGTACCTTCGCTGTTGATCTACCTGATCTTCAAGGACCGCGGACCGTTCACGGCACAGGAATCCAAGGAAGCGCTCAATTTCAGCCTTCCGCCCACCATCGCTGCGATCATCGCCAATTTCCTGGTGCTCATTCCGGTGGTGGGGAATTTGTTTGCCGTGCTTGCAACCCTCATCTGGATTGCGCTGACCTGCTTCTCCGTGGCTGCAGGGATCCAGGTCAACCGTGGCCAGCCGCACCGTTACGAGCTGAACCTTCGCTGGATCAATTAGGCTGGAGCCTGTTCAATTCTGCACGTGACCGCTCACACAGGACCGCCAACACAGTTCAGTCCGGCAGGATCCTGCGCACCACGGCGTCAGCCAACAGCCGGCCCCTGAGCGTCAGAACGAGGCGGCCCTTAAAAGCGGTTGCGGGATCCACCAGTCCGTCCGCGATGAGCCCGGCAACTGCGTGCCGGCCTGAATTCCCCAGGCCCTTGACCTCAAGCCCTGAAGCAAGCCTGGCCTCGAGCATGACCCGTTCAACATAGCGGGTTTCGGCGTCGAGGGTTTCGCGGCCCGCGGCGGGAGACAATCCCGCCGCCATTCTTCCGGCGTACGCGGTGGGGTGCTTGACGTTCCACCAGCGGACTCCGCCCACATGCGAGTGGGCGCCTGGGCCGATCCCCCACCAGTCGTCTCCGCGCCAATAGGCAAGGTTGTGCCGACATGCCTGATCCGGGGTACGGGACCAGTTGCTGACCTCGTACCAGCCGAGGCCGGCTTCGGTGATCAGCTGGTCGGCGAGTTCGTACTTCGACGCGTGGTCGTCGTCGTCGATTCCCGGAACTTCGCCACGGCGGATCTGCGCGGCAAGCTTGGTGCCGTCCTCAATGATCAGCGCGTAGGCGCTGATGTGGTCGGGCTGATAGGACAGTGCTGTTTCGAGCGAGAACCGCCAATCTTCGAGGGACTCCCCCGGCGTGCCGTAAATCAGATCGAGGCTGACCGCAAGCCCGGCGTCCCTGGCCCACTGCACAGCCTGCGGAACGCGGCTGGGCGTGTGGGTACGGTCCAGGACCTTCAGGACATGGGGCACCGCCGATTGCATGCCGAACGAGACTCTGGTGAACCCGGCGTCGGCCAGCAGCTGTAGAGATTCAGGCGTGACGGAGTCCGGATTTGCTTCAGTGGTGACCTCGGCACCCGGCACGATCCCCCATTCCGCGACGGCGGCGCCGAGGATGCGCGCGAGGTCTTCGGCCGGGAGCAGTGTGGGGGTTCCGCCGCCGAAGAAGACCGTGCTGAGCCGGCGCGGGGGCAGGCCTGACGCCTGTAGGGCCCGCGCCGCCAGGCTGACTTCAGTGATGGCCGTTGACGCATAGGCGTCCTGTGAGGCGCCACCGCCAAGCTCGGTTGCAGTGTAGGTGTTGAAGTCACAGTAGCCGCAGCGGACGGCGCAAAAAGGAATATGCACGTAGAGCCCGAAGGCCCGGGCCGCGGCGTCCTCGAGCGCCTGGCCGGGCAGCAGCCCGTCCGACGGCGCCGGGTCGCCCAGCGGGAGAACGCTAGGCACGGGCCGTGCCCGCCTGCATGGGGACAGTCATCACAAGCACCGCTACTTCTTGGCCTTGTCCTTGGACTCGTCCGTGGTGAGGGCAGCGATGAAGGCTTCCTGCGGGACCTCGACGCGGCCCACCATCTTCATACGCTTCTTGCCTTCCTTCTGCTTTTCCAGCAGTTTGCGCTTTCGGGTGATGTCACCGCCGTAGCACTTGGCGAGCACGTCCTTGCGGATGGCGCGGATGCTTTCACGGGCGATGATCCTGGAGCCGATGGCCGCCTGGATGGGCACCTCGAACTGCTGCCGTGGAATGAGTTCACGCAGCTTGCCCGTCATCATCACGCCGTATGCGTACGCCTTGTCACGGTGCGTGATGGCGGAGAAGGCATCCACCTGCTCGCCCTGGAGCATGATGTCCACCTTGACGAGATCGGCCACCTGCTCGCCGTCGGCCTTCCAGTCCAGCGACCCGTAGCCGCGGGTCTTGGACTTGAGGATGTCGAAGAAATCGAAGACGATCTCCGCCAGCGGCAGGCGGTACCGGATCTCCACCCGGTCCTCGGAAAGGTAGTCCATGCCGCCCATGACGCCGCGCCGGCTCTGGCACAGCTCCATGATCGCGCCGACAAACTCATTCGGCGCCAGGACGGTGGCGGAAACCATCGGCTCGCGGACTTCAGCGATCTTGCCGGTGGGGTATTCGCTGGGGTTCGTGACGTGGACGATCTTCTTGTCCTCCAGCGTCACCTCGTATTCCACGTTGGGGGCGGTGGAAATCAGGTCCAGGTTGTATTCGCGTTCGAGCCGCTCGCGTGTGATTTCCAGGTGCAGCAGGCCAAGGAATCCCACCCGGAAGCCGAATCCCAGCGCGGCGGACGTTTCGGGCTCGTACACCAGCGCGGCATCGTTGAGCATCAGCTTCTCAAGCGCATCGCGGAGCACCGGATAGTCCGTGCCATCCAACGGATACAGGCCGGAGAAGACCATCGGCTTGGCATCCGCATAGCCGGGGAGGGAATTGGTGGCAGGCTTGGCAAGATTGGTGACGGTGTCGCCCACCTTGGACAGGCGGACGTCCTTCACACCGGTGATGAGGTAGCCGACTTCGCCGACGCCGAGGCCCTTGGAGGGGGTGGGTTCCGGGGAGCTCACACCGATCTCGAGGAGTTCGTGGGTGGCACGGGTGGACATCATCTGGATGCGTTCGCGGGGGTGCAGCATGCCGTCGACCACGCGGACGTAGGTGACCACACCGCGGTACGTGTCGTAGACCGAGTCGAAGATCATGGCGCGGGCGGGGGCGTTCGGGTCACCCACGGGGGCCGGCAGGTCGCGGACGATCTTGTCCAGCAGGACCTCGACGCCCATGCCCGTCTTGCCGGAGACGCGGAGCACGTCGTCGGGGTCGCCGCCGATCAGGTTGGCCAGTTCGGCCGCGTACTTCTCGGGCTGGGCGGCCGGGAGGTCGATCTTGTTCAGGACCGGGATGATGGTGAGGTTGTTTTCCATCGCCAGGTACAGGTTTGCGAGAGTCTGGGCTTCGATTCCCTGCGCGGCGTCAACCAGGAGGACTGCACCTTCGCAGGCGGCCAGGGACCGCGATACCTCATAGGTGAAGTCAACGTGTCCCGGTGTATCAATCATGTTCAGCGCGTAGCTGACACCGTCCAGCTCCCAGGGCATGCGAACAGCCTGGGACTTGATGGTGATACCGCGCTCCCGCTCGATATCCATGCGGTCCAGATACTGGGCTTTCATGTCGCGGGACTGAACGACGCCGGTGAACTGCAGCATCCGGTCGGCCAGGGTGGACTTACCGTGGTCGATATGCGCGATGATACAGAAATTCCGAATGATGGCCGGATCTGTCGCGGCGGGCACCGGGGCGGTGCGGGCCATGGGAGACACGCAGGGTCCTTACTGTTGGCATTCACGCGGCGTCCGTCAGGTTGCACTCACGCCACCCTGCGGGCACACCGCGTATCTGAACCCCTAGTCTCCCACGTCCGCGCCCCTCGCACCGCATTCCACAGCCGGGGCTTCGCCGGACGGGCGGTAGGGTTGCCGCATGGCCATCAACCTCCGCTCAATAGGCACTATTGTCCGTACCTCGCTGCGGTTTCTCGGGAAGCTCCGCCCCACGGAGCCCGGCAGGACGGCAGATCCGCACGTTGGCGCAACGCAGCGTCCGGCGGACCCCGGGACACCAGGAACCGGCGCGGGGCTGTCGGCTGGCTATCCGGGCGATTTCGCGGGCACCTCCACCATCCGGTACGCGCCGTCGCCGGATGGCAGCCCGGATCCGGGGGAAGTGGTGTGGACGTGGGTGCCCTATGAAGAGGACTACTCACGCGGGAAAGACAGACCCGTCCTGTTGATTGGCGGTAGCGGACGCTACCTTCTGGGCCTCATGCTGACCAGCAAGGATCATGACCAGGGCCACCGGGGTGACAACGACTTCGTTGACATTGGAACGGGCGGCTGGGACCGGCAAGGGCGTCCGGGCGAAGCCCGGCTGGACCGCGTCCTGCAGATCCGTGTGCAGGATATCCGCCGCGAAGGCGCCGTTCTGGACCGCGCCCGCTTCGATCCCGTGGCTGCCGGGATGCGCCGGCGACACGGCTGGTCCTAGGCCCCAGGTACCCACGTTTCCGGCAAATCTGCTAGTCTTTATAGCTGTGTGTCCGTGCAGGTCGACGGCCACTGATGGTTGGCCGCCATAGGTATCCCCACGCCGCTCAGTCAATGGCCAATCTGAAAGCCCTCTAGACCATTTCCGCATTAAAAAGAGAGTTCACACGTGGCTAATATCAAGTCCCAGAAGAAGCGCATCCTGACCAACGAGAAGGCCCGCCTGCGCAACAACGCAGTCAGGTCTGAGCTGAAGACGGCCATCCGCGCCGTCAACACCGCTGTTGAGTCCACTGACAAGGAAGCCGCTGCTGCTGCACTGGTTGCTGCCGGCCGTAAGCTGGACAAGGCTGTCAGCAAGGGTGTTCTTCACAAGAACAACGCAGCAAACCGCAAGTCGGCGATCTCCAAAAAGGTCAACGCGCTCTAAGGTTTTCCAGTTCAACTGAACTGATGATTGTGGCCGGCACCCAGGTGCCGGCCACTTCTCATTTAAGCGCTGAGGGCCGGAGCGCTAAGAGGGGGCTGGTCGCTGAAGAGGCACAGACCTGGGCAGTTGCAGCGGGATGTAACCGAACCGGCTGCAACAGAGCCGGCGCAACCGGCTAACCCCGCCGCACCGACGTGGCGATCACGGTGACGGCATGCTCTACCGCGTAAACGGGGTCCCGAGAGAGGCCCTTGACCTGGGCGTCGGCCTCGGCGGTCACCTGGATTGACCTCACCAGGCCCTCCGGTGTCCAGCGCCGGACATCACGCTGTGCCATCTCCACGAGCCAGGGCTGCATTCCCAGCTGCCGGGCGATCTGTGCCGAGGAACCCTGCGCGCCGGCAACCTTGGCGACCGTGCGGAGCTTCGCGGCCAACGCTGCTACCAACGGCACAGGATCTGCTCCGGTGGCGAGTGCATGGCGCAGGGTTGAAAGTGCAACCGGCCCGTTACCTGCCATGGCGGCATCTGCAACCTTGAACGCGGTAGCTTCTATGCGACCGCCGTAGTAGCGGTCCACCATTTCCGCATCCACTGCTGTGGCGGCATCCGCGATCAACTGGCTGCAGGCGGCGGCGAGTTCGGAGAGGCTGGCCCCTACTGCGTTAACCAGGGCCTGGACGGCTTCCGGCTCGATTCGCCGTCCGGCCGCCTTGAACTCCGAGGCGACAAAGGAGGACTTGTCCGCATCTTTTTTCAGCGGCTGACAGTCCACAACTGGCCAACCGCCGGCCTTAATGGCATCAAGGAGTTTCTTGCCGCGCACTCCCCCGCCATGCCGAAGCACCAGCACAGCATCGGGTGCCGGATTTGCGAGGTAAGCCAGACAGTCGGTCAGGAAGGCATCGTTCATCGCTTCGAGGCCGTCTACCTCAATCAGTTTGCTTTCGCCGAACAGAGAGGGACTGACGTTCATTGCGAGTGAGCCGGCTTCATAGCTGCCGGCACTGAGACGCGTGAGTTCAACATCCGGAAAGGCTTCCCTGACCTGCGAACGAATACGGTCCATGGAGCGGATGCCAAGATATTCTTCGGGGCCTCCGATGAGCACAACGCTGGCAGCAGTTACGTCCCGCCAGGTGGCCGTATTCGACGCCTGGGTCTTGGTTCGTTGAGTCTGTGCAGCGGCCACTCTTGGTTCCTCCCGGAAATCGGATTGCAGGCTCTAAGCCTGCCACGGCGGACCCGCTGCACCAAGCCACGGGGTGGACGGGCTCCGCCGCCGGGTCCCCGGCCCCGGCTCTGAGCCAACCGGTCCAGCAGCTGCACTGTTTGAGCATGTGCGGCCACGATCAGGCGTAGCGTTTTGACCGGGCGGACCGCCATCCATAGTGCCAGCATGGTGAGCGCTGATAACAATGCCATGGTTGACAGCCCGAACACCCCTTCCGGCCAGGGCATTGCCGCGCCGGGCAGCGCAGCCATAAACCGTGCAATACCCGCCACACCGGCCGCGAACGTGCCTGCGGCGGCAATCAGGGCGACCGCCGGCCACGGCATAAATGCAACCAGCGGCACGGCGGCTGTTCCCAGGATGGTCACCGGTGCCACCAGCGGGGCGGCCACCACATTGGCCAGGAGAGAGTAGGTGGAGAACTGTGGCTGGAGCACAATAATGACAGGACCACAAAGCAGCTGGGCCGACAGCGGCACGGCGAAGCCGGCGGCAAGCCAGCGCGGAATAGCCGCCGGCGTCCACTCCATCATCCGTTTTCCGAGCACGATGATGCCCAACGTTGCCAGCACGGATAACAGAAAGCCGAAGCTCGTGCCAAGGCCGGGGTCAAGCAATAGCAGACCCATCACCGCCAGGCACAGGAAGCTCAGGCCCTGTCCGGTACGGCCCCCTGCGAGCGAGGCCAGCGCAATCGAACCCATCAGCGCGGCCCTCAGGACGCTTGCATCCGGGCCGACCAGTAGAACGAAGAGTCCCAGGCCGGCCAGCGCCAAACCCGCAGCGGGTGCTCTGGGCAGCCTGAAGCTGCGGGCCACCAGCAGCAAAGCACCGAGGATAAGACTGCAGTTGGCCCCGCTGACCGCGGTCAGATGAGTCATTCCGACGGACTTCATTGCCACGTTCAGCTCCTCGTCCAACACACTGGTGTCGCCGGTGACCATACCGGGAAGGAGGCCTCGGGCATCGCCGCCCAGCCAATCGGCGGCGGCGACGTACCGTCCCCGGAGATCCTTGGGCACTTCCTGCCACCCCTCGGATCCGACAACCACAACGGGCGCGGATGACGCGGAGAGGATGCCGGCTTCCACCTGCCCATCTTCGGGCGGCTTCAGCGTGCCCGTGGTCCGGATCATTTGTCCGGGAATCGTGTGCTCCCAGCCCCTCCCGCCCATAATTACCAGATCGGCGGGGGCACGGATCACTTCGCCGCGGGAAATTATGGACGAGACACCCGCCTGGACAGACCACCTGCCGGAGGGCCCCGATGACCCTGGCATCTTGAGCTCGCGTGCTGCGCCCGTGATTTCTACTTCCGCCACCACGGAATCCCTGGCTGCGATGGCCTTTGCCAGCGGACCGTCGTGGCGCTGCGATGACGAGACGGCCGAGTGCGCAGCGGCGGCCACGGCCAGCAGCAGAGCAACTGCGAGGGTCATAAGGAAGCTGCGAGGTGTGGGGCCGCCGGACCTCTGGCGGCGGAGAACCAGCAAAAGCAGCAGCGCCGAACCGGCAAGCAGCCCACCGCACAGAACCATAAGTGCGACGGGCGGGAGCCAGACGCCGGCTATGGCTGCACCCCATACCAGCAGCGCCGGCGGAGCCAGCCTCAGGTCAGCGCGGCGCCTGGTCTGCCCGGCGTCTGAAGTGGCCCTGGCCTCGGGGAGGAGCCAGAGTTGCAAACGTTCCAGGGCGCGTGCGCGAAGGCCGGGCGTCTTTCGCCGTCGAGAATCATTGTGCACGGGCAACAATTTACGGACTTTGAAGGCGTAGGCATCCGGCTCGCCCCCACGTGGCGGTCCTTCCGTTCCCGGTCCCTCCGTTCCCGGTCCCTCCGTCCCCGGCGCCCCCGTTCCCGGTGGCCGGACTGCCGACTCGACGTAGCGCTGCCAGCGGCTGGGCTGCGTCACCGCTGGTGCCCTGTCGGCGGTCTATCAGACCTGGATGCAGCACTCATGTCAGACACTCACCAAAGGGAGGAGGGTTTCAAGCATCTTGGGCCCCACGCCGTCTACGGCATCGAGTTCCTCCACAGTCTTGAACGTGCCGTGTTCTTTCCGCCAGTCCACGATGCGCTGTGCCAGGACAGGCCCTACCCGCGGAAGGGTTCCGAGTTCTTCGACGCCGGCGGTGTTGAGGTTGATCCGCTCCCCCGCCTGTTTCCCGGCACCCTCCGCGGCGCCGCCACCGTCAGAGCCTTCCCCGGCGGGCAAAACCTCCCCCTGCTGGGGTACATGGATCTTCTGCCCATCTTCGATAACCGCCGCCAGATTGAGCCGGTTCAGGTCCGCTGTTGCCGTGCTTCCACCGGCAGCGGTGATGGCCTGGTGGATCCGGCTGCCCTTCGGCAACTCAACCACGCCCGCCTTTTTTACGGCGCCGGTCATATGGACCACGATGTTCGCCGCATCAGGATCCGCTGGGGGCCCTGCATCACCAACGGACCCTGTGGCGCCGTCCGTTCCGACGATGCCGGAATCGCCCGCGTCCGCTGCCGGTCCGCTGCTCGACGCCGTGACGCGGCCCAGCGGAACAACGTCCGGACGGGCAGCTGAAACCTGCCACCAGAACCAACCGCCCACCAGAATCGACACAATTCCCAGCAGCACTGCAACCCGGATTCCAAGCCTCCACCTGATGCCCGCCCATGGAGGAAAGCCAACGGCAGGATCAGCATCGGATTGATCGGCACTTGGCCGTGCACTGCCGTCGTACATAAACTCCGGGCTGCCATCCTCCGTATCCAGCAGGCCCCCGCGGGAATCACCCAGGGTGGCCTGCAGCCGGCTTCGTGCACGGCGCGCCGGAAGACTGGCATTGGCTCCAGCATTCCGGCGTGACATTCCACCACCGTAAAGTGCGCCGCCGCCCGCGGACAGCACCGGATTCTGTTATGTGGAAAGCTCCGGCGAATCGCCGGCGGTTTTGGCGGTGAAGCCACGGCCAGGTGCGACGGCCGACGGCGTGCTGCCCTCCCCTACAATCACGGCCAGCACGCCCAGGCCGGCGTGCGCGGCCAGCACCACAGGCAGCGAGCTGATCTGGGCCGGCGGGCAATCAGGAAGGGCTGCAGCCAGCCGTGCGGACAGCGCTTCTGCCTCGGCCCGGTTTCCGAAGTGGTGGACTGCCAGCCTTGCTTCCCCCGGAGGCCTGGATGCTGCATCCGCTGCAACAATCTCTTCCAGCCTGGCGATGGCCTTCGCGGCTGAACGGATCTTTTCCAGCGGGACGATCTTCCCGTCGTGGACCGCCAGAATGGGCTTGATGGAAAACATTGTTCCTAGGAGAGAAGCCGCAGCGCCGATCCTTCCCCCACGGCGGAGCTGTTCCAGGCTGGGTACGTAGAAATACACCCTGGTGCGTGCCAGCCGTTCCTCCGCAAAAGCACGGACATCCGCAGCGTTGCGGCCATCAGCGGCCGCCACCACCGCGCTCTGGACGCCCATTCCCTGGGCCATGCCTACTGTCCTGGAGTCAACCACCTCCACCGGGATGCCCACCCGGCCGGCCGCCAGCCTCGCTGAATCCGCCGTTCCGGACAGCCCGCCGGAGATATGGATGGAGACCACCGACTCGAATCCGCGCTGTTGGGCGGCAAGAAAGGCCTTTTCGAACTGGCCGGGAGATGGCCTCGACGTCTTCACCGGTTTGCCGCCGGCCAGCGCCAGCGCAATGGTGTCGGCGATGTTGTCTTCGCCTTCGCCATAGATCTCCGAGCCCACCATAACGGGCATGGGGATGACCGTCAGCCGTCCGTCACCGGAAAAAGCGGCAACCCAGTCAGCGGGGAGCGCCCCTGCGGAATCGGTCACGACGGCGGTCCGGACCACGACGGCGGGTTCCCCGGTGGGCGGGACCGGCCCCGGCATGGTGGCCTGGCGGAGGCGGACAAGACGTTCCTTCAGCCATAGCCAAGCGGCCAGATCACGGTCAGGCACTTGCGCCTCCTGCAGATGATGGCCGGCCGCCGGCATCAACTGGCGGCCGCAGCCCGGCTATGCCGGGACGATGTTCACCAGTTTAGGCGCCCGCACGATCACCGTGCGGATTCCCCGGCCATCGAGTGCGCGCTGGACATTTTCGGAGGCCAGCGCCAGCTCACGCAGGGCGTCTTCGGTGATGTCGGGCGAGACGTCCAACCTGTCGCGGACCTTGCCCTGGACCTGGACCACGGCCGTGATGGTGTCCTGCACCAACAGGGCTTCGTCATGTACGGGCCAGCCTGCGTTGGCCACCGAGGCGGGGTGCCCCAGGACGTTCCACAGATCTTCGGCTGTATACGGCGCGAACAGGCTCAGGATGACGGCAACGGCCTCGGCGGCTTCGCGTACTGCGGGATCGGCGCCGCCGGCTCCGGAGTCTGAATCTATGGTCTTGCGGGTCGCGTTGACCAGTTCCATCAGCTTCGCCACCACGACGTTGAACTTGTTGTGGTCCAGAAGCTCGGCAGCATCCGCAATGGTGCGGTGCGTAACTGAGCGCAGGGCGCGGCTGCCCGTGCTGAAGTCCACGCCAGGCTGGCTCGAGATGTCCTGCCCCAGACGCCACGCGCGGGCGAGGAACTTTGCTGATCCCGACGGCGAGACATCCGCCCAGTCGACGTCGTCTTCCGGCGGGGAGGCGAAGATCATGGTCAGGCGGACGGCGTCCACGCCGAACTTGTCCAGCTGATGACCGAGGTCAACACCGTTGCCCAGTGACTTGCTCATGGCCTTGCCGCCGTTGAGGACCTGGCCCTGGTTCAGCAGCGCGCTGAAGGGCTCATCGGCTTCGATCATGCCCAGATCGTGGATGACCTTGGTGAAGAACCGGGCATACAGCAGGTGCAGGATGGCGTGCTCCACGCCGCCCACATACTGGCCGACGGGCATCCAGTCGTTGATCTTCTCGGGATCGAACGGGCCTTCGGTGTACTGCGGGGAGACGAATCGCAGGAAGTACCAGGACGAATCCACAAAGGTGTCCATGGTGTCGGTGTCCCGCTTGGCCGGTCCGTGGCAGTTCGGGCACTCCACGTTGACCCAGGCTTCGGCTGCCGCCAACGGGGACGTTCCCTTCGGGGACAGGTCCTCGCCGCGCAGATCGGAAGGCAGCGTTACCGGCAGCTGTTCGTCGGGTACCGGGACCTCGCCGCATTCGCCGCAGTGAATGATGGGGATGGGCGTGCCCCAGAAGCGCTGGCGGCTGAGCAACCAGTCACGCAGGCGGAAGTTCACGAACTTCTCGCCGGTGCCCTGCTTCTCCAGGATGGCGATGGCCGCCGGGATGGCCTCTGCCTTGGGCAGTCCGTCAAGGGAGCCGGAGTTGATCAGCGTGCCCTCGCCCGAAGTCGCCGTTCCGGATACTCCCGGGTCCTCCTCGCCCGTGTCCAGGACGGCGCGTACCGGCAGGTCGAAGGCTTTGGCAAAGTCGAGGTCGCGCTGGTCGTGCGCCGGCACGGCCATGATGGCGCCGGTGCCGTAGTCGGCCAGTACGTAGTCGGCGGCCCAGACCGGCAGCTTTTCGCCGTTCAGGGGGTTGATGGCGTAGCGACCGGTGAAGACGCCGGTCTTTTCGCGCTCGGTCGACTGGCGTTCGATTTCGGAGAGCGCCTGGACCTTGTCCAGGTAGGTGTCAAGGGCTTGGGCGTGTTCGTCCGTCACCAGTTCCAGAGCCAGCGGGGCATCGGCGGCGACGACGAAGAACGTGGCGCCGTACAGCGTGTCCGGGCGGGTGGTGAAGACCCTGACGTCCTTGGCAGGCTTGTCGCCGTCGGCCTCAATAACGAAGTTGACGTGGGCGCCTTCAGAGCGGCCGATCCAGTTCTTCTGCATGGCGAGTACACGTTCGGGCCAGTGGCCACGCAACTCTTCCATGTCGTCCAGCAGGCGGTCGGCATAGTCGGTGATCTTGAAGTACCACTGGTTCAGGGACTTCTTGGTCACCGGGGTGCCGCAGCGTTCACAGGCGCCGCTGACCACCTGCTCGTTGGCCAGTACGGTCTGGTCCTTCGGGCACCAGTTGACGGGGTGGTCCTTACGGTAGGCCAGGCCACGCTCGTAAAAACGCTTGAACAGCCACTGCGTCCAGCGGTAGTACTCCGGATCCGAGGTGTGCAGTCGCCGCGACCAGTCAGCGGAGATGGCGTAGCGCTTGAAGGAAGCGGCCTGGGTCTCGATGTTGGCATAGGTCCACTCACTGGGGTGGGCGTTGCGCTTGATGGCCGCGTTCTCGGCAGGCAGACCGAAGGAATCCCAGCCAATCGGATGCAGGACATCAAAGCCCTGCTGCCGGAGGTACCGGGCCACGACGTCGCCCATGGCGAACGCCTCGGCGTGACCCATGTGGAGATCGCCTGAAGGATAGGGGAACATGTCCAGCACGTACCGGCGCTCGCGGGAGCCGTCGTCGGCCGGGGTGAAGACCTTAAGGTCTTCCCACACCTGCGGCCACTTGGCCTCCATGGCCGCGAAGCTGTAGGTGCCCTCCTCCGGGCCGTCCGGTCCGACTGAAGTTGTTCCGGTCTCTGTCTCCGGCTGAACGCTCACTGCTGCCCTCTTCTGTTCTGTTATGACGTCTGTCCTGTCACAACGGTCTGATCCCCTGGTGCCGGCCGCAAAAGAATCCCGGACACACAAAAGCCCCTCGACATGGAGGGGCTGCCGCTCGGTAAATCCGTAGGTGTCAGGATACCGGGCGGCTAGCTAAGCAGAAGGATCGCACGCATACCACCACTCTAGCGCACCGGCACGATCCGCTACACGCAACAAGTCGCCACGAGCGGCTGAAGTCAGAGCGCCAACGGAGAGGGAGGCCGCACCCCGCCAGGGTGTGATGGGCACCGCGAAGCGGGCAGGGCGGGTGCGGCCTCCCTCGTCAGAGGTTGCGGCCTACTTCACGTCCTCGTCCACCCAATCCATGGACTTCGTCACTGCCTTCTTCCAGAGCCGCAGCTGCCGCTCCTGCTCGGCGGCTTCGAGCTTGGGTTCCCAGCGCTTGTCCTCGGACCAGTTCGCCGAAAGTTCGCCGAGGTCCTTCCAGAAGCCAACGGCCAGGCCTGCCGCATACGCGGCACCGAGGGCGGTGGTCTCCACAACCTTGGGCCGGATCACCGGAACGCCCAGGATGTCTGCCTGGAACTGCATGAGGGCATCATTGGCCACCATGCCGCCGTCGACCTTCAGCTCGGTGAGCGGAACACCCGAGTCTGCGTTGACGGCGTCGAGCACCTCGCGGGTCTGGAAAGCGGTGGCTTCCAGCGCTGCACGGGCAATGTGGCTCTTGTTCACAAAGCGTGTGAGCCCCACGATGGCGCCACGGGCGTCGGAACGCCAGTACGGTGCGAACAGTCCGGAGAATGCCGGGACGATGTAGACTCCGCCATTGTTCTCCACGGAGGCAGCGAGCGTCTCCACCTCGGGAGCGCTGCTGATCATGCCCAGATTGTCGCGCAGCCACTGAATGAGTGAACCGGTGACGGCGATGGAGCCTTCCAGCGCATAGTGCGGCGCCGCGTCCCCGAGCTTGTAGCCAACGGTAGTGAGAAGTCCGTTCTTGGAGTGGATGATCTCCTCACCGGTGTTGAAGATCAGGAAGCAGCCCGTGCCGTAAGTGTTCTTTGCCTCACCGGCCTGGAACGCCGCTTGGCCGAAGGTCGCCGCCTGCTGGTCGCCCAGGATGCCTGCCACGGGCACCTCCCGGAGCAGCTGCGAGGTATGGACCGTGCCGTAGACCTCGGAAGAGGACTTGATCGCAGGCATCATGCTGACCGGAACGCCGAAGATGCCCAGGATTTCCTCATCCCACTGCAGCGATTCCAGATCCATGAACAGGGTGCGTGAGGCGTTGGTGACATCGGTGACGTGGACGCCGCCATCCACACCGCCGGTCAGGTTCCAAAGTACCCAGGCGTCCGTGTTGCCGAAGATCAGGTCCCCTGCCTCAGCCTTGGCGCGGGCGCCGTCCACGTTGTCCAGGATCCATTTGATCTTGGTGCCCGAGAAGTAGGTGGCGAGCGGCAGTCCCACCTTCTGCTTGAACCGCTCCGGACCGCCGTCTTTCGCGAGTTCATCCACGATGTCCTGCGTACGGGTGTCCTGCCAGACGATGGCGTTGTACACGGCCTCGCCGGTGGTCTTGTCCCACACCACTGCGGTTTCGCGCTGGTTGGTGATGCCGACGGCGGCGATGTCATGCCGGGTCAGATTTGCCTTTGAGAGCGCCGAGGCAATGACCTCGCGGGTGTTGTTCCAGATTTCGGCGGGGTTGTGCTCAACCCATCCAGCCTGCGGGAAGATCTGCTCGTGCTCCATCTGGCCCTGGGAAACGATGTTTCCGCTGTGGTCAAAAACGATGGCACGCGAGCTGGTGGTGCCCTGGTCAATGGCAATTACGTATTGATTCATGGTGACGTCCTTGTCTGTTTGCAGCAGTGGTGGCTTGGTGCAGGGAATTTATGCGGCGGCCGTGAAGACGATCGGCAGGACCTTGGCGATGACGCCCGCAAGGGTTCCACCAACCAGCGGACCCACAACCGGTATCCACGAGTAGCTCCAGTCGCTGGAACCCTTGCCCTTGATGGGGAGCAGGGCGTGGGCGATGCGCGGGCCGAGGTCACGGGCAGGGTTGATGGCGTAACCGGTAGGACCGCCCAGCGACGCGCCGATGCCCACAACCAGGAGGCCCACGGCCAGGGGGCCCAGGCCGGAAGGCGTGCCCCCGAAGGTGAGGATAACGAAAACGAGCACAAAGGTGCCGATGATTTCCGTGGCCAGGTTCCAGGGTGTGGAGCGGATGGCCGGGCCCGTCGAGAAGGTAGCAAGTTTGCTGGCGGCTTCGGGCTCTGCATCGAAGTGCTGCTTGTAGGCCGCCCAGCACACGATCGCACCGAGGAATGCGCCCAGCAGTTCCGAACCGAAGTACGTCAGCGTGGATGCAAAGTCGACCGGCACGCCCGGTGCGTATTCACCCTTGCCGTTCACGAGCAGGCCAAGCGTGACGGCCGGGTTGAGGTGGGCACCTGACTTGGCGGCTACAAAGACACCTGCGAAGACAGCAATGCCCCACCCCCAGGTGACCATCAGGAATCCGCCGTTGTTGCCCTTTGTGCCCTTGAGAGCGACGTTGGCCACCACGCCGCAACCCAGCAGGGTCAGCATCCCGGTTCCGAATACTTCGGAAAGAAAAACAATTCCAAGAGACATCTTTGACTCCTCTATTTTCTGTTGTCAGTCCTTCGCGAGTTTGAAGGACCGTTAAACCGGAGGTGCTTATACACTTCCGGCCGTCGGCCGGGCCGGCCCGCAAAGTTGTGCGGACCGCCCGTCCCTTGTGCCCGGGCTTCCCCTGCCCGGGCGTGCAAGACTTTAGTCGACCAGGCTGTGGATTTCGACGCCGTGGTAGCTCATCAGCACCTCCTGTGCATGGCGGATTTCCGCAGTGCGGGCCGCTGCATCCCAGCCGAGCGGGCCGGCAAGCACCTCGGCAATTTCGTGCAGCAGTTCTCCCGTGACAAGCCCGCGGAATGCCAGTGACGTCCGCCGGATCAGGACATCGATCAGGTGTCCGATCTGTTCGCTCCCGGCCATGAATTCCAGCTCGCGCACGCTGAGTTCACGCGTCGATTGCAGGAGCCTGTCCGGACCGCCATCGAGATAGCTGATGACGTCCTCGGCACGGGTCCCGTACCGGGTCAGGAGTACGGATGCACGGGCGGCATCCCGGCCCGTGGACATGTGCGCCTTGATCCACTTCTGGATGCCGGCGTCACTGTCCGGGAAGCCGGCCCCGCCGCCGATGGCGAGTTTCGCCGTCGAGACCTTACGTTCCAGTCCCAGCTCAGCGAGCACGTCGTTGGTCATGTGTTCGGCCAGCGCCCGGAACGTGGTCCATTTGCCGCCCACCAGGCTTAGTACGACGGCGGCGCTTCCGCCGGCGGCCGCCGCTCCCGCTTCTGGAGCGCGGCGCTCGATCCGGTAGTCCCGGGAAACGAATCCGGGCTGCGTGTCGTCGTGCTTCGGCAAGGGGCGGACGCCGGCGAAGGTATAGACGATCTGCCCGCGGTCCACCGTGATTTCGGGGAAGACGTTGCCGATGAGGTCAAAGAAGTAGTCGATCTCCGCCTCGGTGCAGACAGCATCCTGGGCCATGTCGGCGTCCACGTCCGTGGTGCCCACCAGGACGCGGTCTCCCATCGGGTAGATCAGGACAATCCGCCCGTCCGTGTGCTCAAAGAAGATTTCGCGGCCGTTGCAGGCCTCGAGGAGCGCCGGGTGGTCAAGCACGATATGCGAGCCCTTGGTGCCGCCCATAAAGGATGACGCGGCACCCATGGCCTGGTTGGTCAGATCCACCCACGCTCCTGTGGTGTTGACGATGACGTCCGCTGTGAAGTCAAAGACCCCGCCTGTCAGTTCATCGCGAAGCTGCACCGTGGTGCCCTTTTCAGCACGGGGTGCAGAAGCACGCTCCGTGGACACCAGCGAGAGGTAGTTGCTGGCCCGGGCGCTTTGTGCGCCGTCCGCGGCGCCCGCCTTCTCGCCGTCCTGAAGAACGTCCAGGGTGAGCCTCTCCGGGTTGTGGACAGAGGCGTCGAAGTAGGTTGCCGCGTACTTGATGCCCGGGTGCAGCATGGGCAGCTCGGCCAGGGCCCGCTTGCGTCCGCGGAACTGGTGGCGCGGCACATTGCCGCCATCGCGGGAGAACGAATCGTACATGCTCAGCCCGAGCTTGATGAGGAATGCACCGCGCTCCTTGGGCTTGCCGTGCTGCTTGTGAGTCAGGAACCGCAGCGGTGCGGAGAGAACTCCGGAGAATGTGCTGAAGATGGGGATGGTGGTTTGGAGCGGCTTGACGTAATGGGGCGCAATCCGCAGGAGCCGGTTGCGCTCCACCACGGATTCCTGGACCAGCCGGAACTCACCGTTTTCCAGGTAGCGGATACCACCGTGGATCATGTGCGATGACGCGCCACTGGCACCCTGGCAGTAGTCGCCGCGCTCAACCAGGGCAACGTCCACGCCCTGCAGGGCCAGATCCCGGAAGGTCCCCACTCCGTTGATTCCGCCACCGACGATCAGCACCTGTGCGCGGGGCCGCTGACGCAGGCTCTCCACTGATGTGCGCTGTGTTGATGCATGCCCGCTTGATGTGGCCGGATGGCCGGATGAATCCTTGAGTCCCAAAACAACTCCCTTGGGTTTGGTCCTGTGCGGCGCGCCACAAGACGCGGCGCCGTTCTCCACTATTCTTTGAAGTAATGGAAAATGTAGTCAAGCTATATGCACAAACGTGCAGAACGGATTCGGGATGCCACGCTCGCGCCACTCCGAGGCCCTCAGGGCCGCACAGCTGTATTACCTCCAGGACCTGACAATGGACGCGATAGCCAGGGAACTAAGGACCTCCCGGTCCACTGTTTCGCGGCTGCTTTCTTCAGCACGGGATTCGGGCCTGGTCCAGATCCAGATCCGTAACCCTATGGACACCGGGCCGGAGCTGGAAGGCATGATCCGCAGCCAGTACAAACTGGATGTGCACGTCGTCCCGGTCCTGGACACGCTCAATGAGGCCGAAACACTTGACCGTGTGGCCATGCAGGCCGCGCGGACCATTGGTCCGCTGGTGGATTCCAACGCCATCATCGGCGTGGCGTGGGGCTCTACCCTCAGTGCTGTCAGCCGGCATCTCACCCGGAAGATCACCCATGACAGCGTGATTGTCCAGCTCAACGGCGCCGGAAACATGCAGACAACAGGCATCACCTACGCCAGCGACATCATGCGGCGCTTCGGCGTTGCGTATGGTGCCCGCGTTGAGCAGTTCCCCGTACCTGCGTTCTTTGACCATGCGGCCACAAAAACGGCCATGTGGAATGAACGCAGTGTGCAACGGATCCTCGAACTGCAGTCACGCATGAGCATCGCCATTTTCGGCGTCGGATCCGTCGATGCCGACTACCCCAGCCACGTTTATGCCGGCGGCTATCTCGATGAAAACGACCTTAACGTCCTGGCAAACTCGGACGTTGTGGGGGACGTGGCAACAGTATTCTTCCGTGCCGACGGTTCCTCCCACGGCATCATGCTGAACGAACGCGCCACCGGCCCGGCGCTTTCCCAGCTGCGCCAGGTGCGGCGGCGCATCTGCGTGGTGTCCGGTGCCTCGAAGATCAATGGCCTGCGCGGCGCGTTGACAGCAGGTCTTGCCACGGACCTGATCCTTGACGAGGCCACCGCACGCAGGTTGGTCAGTTTCGACGGCCTGTCCTGAGGGAACCAGCGTGGCGAGTCGGTAGAGTCATTGGTATGAAAACCCCGCCCCGTCTTAGTCTCAATAACGGTGTGCTGATCGACCAGCTCGGCTTCGGACTCTACAAAGTCCCTCCGGCAGATGCCGCCGGATTGGTGACCATGGCGCTGGAAGCCGGTTACCGCCACTTCGATACCGCAGCCCTGTACGGAAACGAAACAGGGGTGGGAAAAGGAATCGGCGCCCTGTCTGGCTACGAGGGACCTGGCGGCGGGTCCGGCGAGGCTGCCCCGTCCGTCTCCCGTGAAGACCTTTTTGTCACCACCAAGGTCTGGAACGAGGACCACGGCTACGATGCCACCCTGCGAGCGTTCGACGACTCCATGATCAATCTGGGGCTGGAATACATCGACCTCTACCTTATTCATTGGCCCTGCCCGGAACAGGGGCTCTATACCGAGAGCTACCGTGCCCTTGAGACGCTGTACAGAGAAGGCAAAGTCCGGGCCATCGGCGTGTCCAACTTCGAGCCCGAGCATCTGCATAAGCTCCTCGAAACCGCCGAAGTGGTTCCGGCGGTGAACCAGATCGAGCTCCAGCCCTGGCTGCAGCAGAACGAGCTTCGCGAACTTCACAGCAGGCTGGGCATCCTGACTGAGGCCTGGAGTCCCTTGGGACGAGGGCGGATCCTGGCAGATCCTGAGGTCCTGGCACTCGCCGCCCAACATGGACGGACAGCCGCCCAGATCATCCTCAGATGGCATGTTCAGCTGGGTACTGTCGCAATTCCCAAAGCCAGTTCGTCCGGCCGGATCAAGGAGAACCTGGACATCTTCGGTTTCCAACTGGACGCCGCCGACATGCAGCGCATGGCAGCCCTGGACCGCGGGCAGAGCACCGGCTCGCGCGCCAGCACCGACGCATAGGAACTCCCAAAGCATGCAGACAGCAGACCCCGCACAGACACCGACTTTCTTCAGCCGCCAGCTCCCCGCAAGAACGCGGGCGTCCGACGTGGACCTTAACGGCACCAATGTGGCGTTCTGGAGCTATGAGCCCGTTGAGGTGACGCCGGAGACCCGGACCATTCTGGTGATCCACGGCTTCCGCGGCGACCACCATGGTCTGCTCCGGGTAGCCGACCAGTTGCCTGAAATGCGGATCATCATGCCGGATCTTCCCGGCTTCGGCAGCTCGGAAGCCTTTGAATCCGCGGAGCACAGCGTGGACCGGTACACGGATTTCATCAGTGACTTCATGGAAGCGCTCGGGCTCGGCCCGGACACCGTGCTGCTGGGCCACTCGTTCGGGTCCATCATTGCCTCGCACTTCGTTGCAGCCCATCCGGGGGCCGTCCGACCCCTGATCCTGATCAATCCCATCGCCGCACCCGCTCTTGAGGGCCGCAAGGGCGTCATGACCCGGCTCGCGGTGCTCTACTACCAGCTCTCAGCCAGGCTGCCCCGGCCGGTGGGCCTAGCCCTGCTCCGCAGCCCCCTGATTGTCCGGACCATGAGCGTGGCCATGGCGAAGACCAAGGACAAACAGTTGCGCCGGTTCATCCACGGGCAGCATCATGCCTATTTCAGCGCCTTCGCCAACCGGGACAGTCTTCTGGAATCCTTCCGGGCCTCCGTCAGTGGAAACGTGGCCGAGGTGGCGGCCCAGCTGACGCTTCCCGTGCTGCTGGTCGCCGGAGAAAAGGACGAGATCGCCGCCCTCCCGGACCAGCATCGCCTGGCCGCCCTGTTGCGGGACGGCACACTCAAGGTGATTCCCGGCGTTGGACATCTGATCCATTACGAAACCCCGCAACCGGCAGCCGGCTTCATCCGCAGCTTCCTGAAGGACCACCCCGAGTGAAAATAGTCATTGACGCCCGCTTCACCAGGACCGACCACCACGACGGCATCAGCCGCTACGGGGCGAGCCTCATCGCGGCCACCGCGAAAATCGCAGACGTTTCCATGCTGATCAGCGACACCCGCCAGCTCGCGCTGCTGCCGGATGTGCCCTACACGCTCATCAACAGCCCGCTCTCCCCCACCGAACTCTTCGTAGCCCGCAAGGTCAACACACTGGGCGCCGATGTGGTGGTCTGTCCCATGCAGACCATGGGCAGCTGGGGCCGGAAGTACGGACTGGTGCTCACGCTCCACGATCTGATCTACTACGAACACCCTGCGCCTCCGGGCTTCCTCCCGGCACCGGTCCGGATCCTGTGGCGGCTCTACCACAAGGCCTTCTGGCCACAGCGATTCCTGCTCAACCGGGCCGACATCGTTGCCACGATCAGCCGGACCACCGAGGCGCTGATGGCTAAATACCGGCTCACCAGCCGTCCGGTACGGATTGTCAGCAACGCACCCCAGCCGGCCCAGGAACCCCGCGACCCTGCAGCGGAAGTTGAAAAGACACTCCTGTACATGGGTTCGTTCATGCCTTACAAGAATGTGGAAACCATGCTTGCCGGGATGTCCGCGCTGCCGGAGTTCACGCTTCACCTGCTGAGCCGGATCACGCCGCAGCGCCGTACGGAGCTGGAGATCATGGTTCCGCCGGGAGCCAAGGTGGTGTTCCACAACGGCGTCACGGACGACGAATACACGGCTCTTCTGAGGCGCACCACAGCGCTGGTGAGCCTGTCCAGGGCGGAAGGGTACGGTTTGCCCCTCGTGGAAGCCATGGCCCTCGGCACCCCGGTCATTGCCAGCGACATTCCGATCTTCCGCGAAGTGGGCTCCGACGTGGTGTCCTACGTTGATCCGGACTCCGCCGCCGATTTTGCCGCCGCCGTGAGCAGCCTCAGCGACGCAGCGAGCTGGCATGAGAAGTCGCGCCGTTCAGTGGAACGGGCGCATGATTTCAGCTGGGACGAGTCTGCACGGCAGCTCGTGGGGATCGCTGCCGACGTTATGGCCCTCCGCACTCGCTAGAGCACGTCCACGCCGTCGAGCCTCAACTGCACCGGGTCGCCGGTACGTCTGGCCGCTCCTGCCGCCTTGACCGATCTCAGCACCCGCGTCACCAGTGCCGCCTGCCCATAGGGGATGAACAGCAGGGCCCGGAAGTCCTCGGCGGCTTCGCGGGATCCGGCCAGGATCAGCGGCGCAGGACCCGCTGTGCGGAGCTCCACGCCATTGGCGGCCAGCCGCTGTGCCACAGTGACAGTGAAATGCCCGACGGCGTTGCGGGCGCCGGTGACTGAAGCAATCCGTACCGCGGGCGGCAGCTGGAGTTCCTGCCGCAGCGACAGTTCCCTCTGCGCATATCCGGCAGGATCCCACCGCAGCAGCGCGCCAACGCCCGCGGTGTCGTCGGCCGTGATGACCACCAGACCGCCTTCGGACGCCGGACGCACCAGGGCCGCCGCGTTGAACCAGCGCCGAACGGCGTCCTCCCCGGCACGTAGGTTTTCGCGGCGAAGGAGGGAATCGCCGTCGAGCAGGAGTGCTGCTGCGTAACCGCCACTGGCCACGGGCTCTGCGCCGACGGTGGCCACCACCAGGGCCTTACTGTCCGTGACGGTGGCCTTGACGTGATCGCCGGAGGACGTAATGACGGGCTTGCCGGGGAACGCGCGCCCCAGCTCTTCGGCAGTACGCAGCACGCCCGTGGCGCTCCGTCGGAGCCTCGTGTTGTTGCAGTGGGTGCACCGCCAGGCCGGCGCCGGGGTGGCGCACCAGCGGCATTGCGGAACGGCGGAACTGCCGCTGGCTCCGGCCACCGCCAGGGGACCCTGGCACAAGCCGCACCTGGCGGGTTCACGGCAGGTGTCACACACCAGCGACGGTGCATAACCGGACCGTGCCACCTGCACCAGCACGGGACCCCGTTCCAGCCCTTCCTTGGCAGCCCGCCACGCGGCGCCGGGTAGCCGCGCAATCCTGGCTAACGGATCACGTTCCTGCTCGAAACTGTCTGCCGTGTTCAGTATCCGCGGAACTGTCCGGCGGACAATTGTGCGTTCCGCCTCTACGGGCATGGCCCAGCCCGCCTCGACCAGACGCTGCAGCTCGGTGCTGCGTGTGTGGCCCGCCAGGAGGCATGCCGCGCCCTCCTGCTCCGCGCGCAAGAGCAGGACCTCGCGTGCATGGGCATATGGAGAGCGCTGCTCGATGTGGAGATCATCGCCGTCGTCCCAGCACACCAGGAGTCCCAGACCATGAACCGGCGCATAGGCCGCCGAACGGGTGCCTATGGCCACACGCGCCGTGCCGCCCAGGAGGCGGAGGAAGCTGCGGTAGCGGGGTGTGGGGCCGTCGTCGGCCGTCAGCCGGGCGATGTCTTCCTCAGGAAGGAGGTCTGTCAGAGCAGCCTCCAGCCGATCCAGGTCCCGGTAGTCAGGGACTACAACCACCGCACCGCGGCCGGAGGCCCGCACTGCTGCCACGGCTTCCGCTATCAGCCGCGGCCAGCCGGCTGAACCGAAGCCCTGCAGCGCACTGAGGACGGCCCGGGGCGATTCACCGGCGTTCAGGTGCTGGAGGAAGGCAGCCCCGTTGCGGTAACCGGACCAGTTTCCACCGCCCGTGGATGCGATCCGGGCTCCGCCAGCAGCTGCCGCGTGGGGTGACAGGGCCTCCGCCCCAGCTGCGGCCAGTTCCTTCTCAAGCTTTGCGACGCGGGGCGGAATGGCACCCCGGAGGACGTCGCTGACCGTGCCGGCATAGCGGGCAGCCACGTTTGCGGCAAGGTCCCGGATGGCCGGTGTAAGAACGGCTACGGATGAAACCACCTTGTGCAGGGGTATCAGTGCATGTCCGGCATCGGATTCGTCCAAGCGTTCCAGGATGTAACCGCTGAGGTCCTGCCCGTTGAATTTGATTTTGACCCGGACACCGGGTTGTGCCGCGTCATCAAGGTCAGCCGGCACGCTGTAGTCAAAAGGACGGTCCAGATGCGGCAGCGGAGATTCCACCAGGACCCTCGCCACCGGATTCTCCGCGGCCAGCGGAGGGCCGGAGGCAGCCTTCGGCCGCGCCGGAAAGCCCTGCAACAGGGACAGCTGAACGGGTTCATGGACAGCCACGGCTGGTACCTCCGTTCAGCATCCAAGGGTGGAAAGCGGGCCGGCCATCCTGCTACGGCCATGCCATAGCCAACCACATGCCAACGACATTTTCGGCAAGGCAGGGTTCGCCGGCCTGCTCCCGGAAACTCAGGCGTTGAAGAAAGCCTTGAGGTCTTCCACCCGGTCCAGCCGTTCCCAGGTGAAATCGGGGTCGTCACGGCCGAAGTGGCCGTGCGCGGCCGTTTTGGCGTAGATGGGGCGCTTGAGATCCAGGGCATCGATAATGGCGCGCGGGCGGAGGTCGAAGATCTGTGCGATTGCGGCACTGATCTGCGCCGGGTCCACCGTTTCGGTTCCGAACGTCTCCACGTATGTGCCGACGGGCCGTGCCTGGCCGATTGCATACGCGATCTGGATCTCTGCCCGCTTGGCCAGCCCTGCGGCCACCACGTTCTTGGCAACCCAGCGCATGGCGTAGGCGGCAGAGCGGTCAACCTTTGAGGGATCCTTGCCGGAGAATGCGCCGCCGCCGTGGCGGGCGAATCCGCCGTAGGTGTCAACGATGATTTTACGGCCGGTAAGGCCGGCGTCACCAACAGGTCCGCCGATCACAAATTCGCCGGCAGGGTTAAGAATGTTGGCTGCGCGCGAGATATCCAGGTTGGCGACTGCCAGCACGGGATCGATCACAAAGGAGACCAGATCGGCGCGGAGCCGGTCCAGGCTGGTGCCTTCCGCATGCTGGCTGGAGATCACCACGGTTTCCACGGATACGGGGCGGTCGCCGTCGTAACCGACAGTCACCTGGGTTTTGCCGTCGGGCCGGAGGTAGGAGAGTTCGCCGTTCTTGCGCACTTCGGTCAGCCGCTCGGACAACCGGTGGGCCAGCCAGATGGGCGTGGGCATGTACGAGGGTGTTTCGTCGCTGGCGTAGCCGAACATCATGCCCTGGTCGCCGGCACCCTGGAGATCGTAGTCGTCCTCTTGGCGTCCCTCCCTGGCCTCCAGTGAATTGAAAACACCGCCGGCGATGTCGTTCGACTGCTGCCCGATGGACACGGACACACCGCACCGGGCGCCGTCGAACCCGTTCGCCGAGGAGTCATAGCCAATGCCGAGAATCGTCTCACGCACAATCTGCGGGATTTCAACGTAGGCGTCAGTGGTGACCTCACCGGCAACGTGGACCAGGCCCGTGGTGGCCATGGTTTCCACGGCAACGCGCGATTCGGGGTCGGCTGCCAGCAGGGCGTCCAGAATCGCATCGCTGATCTGGTCGCAGATCTTGTCCGGATGGCCTTCAGTCACCGACTCGGACGTGAAGAGCCGGAGCGCGGGGGGCGTAGCCCGGTGGGATTCAGGAATATGCAGCGGTAAAGTCACTCAACTACCTTACTGGTTGGGAAACGGACGTCCGGCGGCATGTGTCCCAGTACTAAGGAAACGTTGCCTGGGCCGGCGTTCAGGCTCGGGGTACTGCGTGGCTCAGCTCGGAGCTGATGCGGTCAATGACCGCGGCGGCGACGTCCTGTTTGGAGCCCGACGCCGATTGGGGTTCGGAGCCGGAGCGGGAAAGGATGATCACCGAATTATTGTCCTGGCCGAAGACTTTGCCCTGGCCCACGTGGTTGAGCACCAGGAGGTCGCACCCTTTGCGCTGCAGTTTCGCCGTGGCGTATTCCAGGACATCACCCTGGGCATCACCGGTTTCGGCAGCGAATCCCACGATCAGCTGGCTGCTTCCGGCCGTGTTGCGGATCTCCACCAGCTGCCGCAGAATATCCGGGTTCCGCACCAATGAAATAACGGGATCGGCCGTGTCATCGCGCTTCTTGATCTTGGTGTCCGAAACGTCTGCGGGGCGGAAGTCTGCAACGGCTGCGGCCATGATAACGACGTCGGAATCCACGGCCGCTGTCAGCGCGGCTTCCCGGAGCTGCAGCGCAGTCTCCACCTCCACCAGTTCCACGCCGGCCGGCACCGGCACCTCCATGTGCGCGGCGAGCAACCTTACCCTTGCGCCGGCGTTCCGGGCGGCAACGGCGAGGGCAACGCCCTGTTTTCCGGAGGAACGGTTGCCGAGGAACCGGACCGGGTCCAGAGGCTCGCGGGTACCGCCGGCACTGATGGTCACTGTCCGCCCGGCCAGCGGGAGAACATAGCCGGGCTCCACCGCAGCCGTAGCGGGTGAGAGGGGGTTTGCCGACTCGGACTGGACCTGCGTGACTTCGGTCAGGCCCTGGGTGAGTGCCATGGCGGCTTCAAAGATTGCTGCCGGTTCCGGCAGCCGGCCCGCACCCGAGTCCGCACCTGTCAGCCTCCCGCTGGCGGGATCCAGTACGGTGATGCCACGGCTTCGCAGGGTTTCGACGTTGGCCTGTGTGGCTGCGTGCCGCCACATTTCGGTGTGCATGGCGGGGGCAAAGAGCACCGGCCCGCGGGCCATCAGGAGAGTGTTGGTGAGAAGATCGTTGGCCTGGCCTGTTGCGGCGCGGGCCAGGAGATCGGCTGTGGCCGGCGCCACCACCATGAGTGCTGCCTCATGGCCAAGCCTGACGTGGTTCACCTGCGGAACGTCGTCGAAAACACTGTTGGTCACCGGGTTGCCGGAGAGGGCTTCCCACGTGGCAACACCAACAAACCGGGTAGCGGCTTCGGTGGGGATCACCGTGACGTTGTGGCCGGCTTCAGTAAAAAGCCGGAGGAGCGATGCCACCTTGTAGGCAGCGATCCCTCCCCCGACTCCGAGGACTATGCGCACGTGACCTCCGTCAACAGGCAGTCTGTTTACTCTACGGAAATTACTCTGCAGGTTCGATCGGCGTGGAAACGAGCTTTCCTTCGTTGATCTCGCGCAAGGCGATGGACAGCGACTTCTCGTTCAGCTTGGTGTCGACCAGCGGGCCGACGTACTCGAACAGGCCCTCGTGCAGCTGGGCGTAGTAAGCGTTGATCTGACGTGCACGCTTGGCACCGAAGATCACCAGGCCGTATTTGGAATCGGCTGCCTCAAGCAGCGAGTCGATCGGCGGGTTGATGATGCCTTCAAGGTTCGTGGACACGAATTCTCCAAATTCTAACGGGCTGAAACGTTCCGGCGCCTAGCGCGGGTTCGGGGTCAGCCCCATGAGTGAAACAAGCTCGTCCGCTGCCCGTCGAACGTCATCATTGATGACGGTGTGATCGAATTCCGGTTCAGCGGCAAGTTCTAGTTTAGCGGTTTCCAGCCTTTGCTGCTGTTCCTCGGCGGTTTCCGTGCCGCGGCCCACCAGTCTGCGGACCATTTCTTCCCAGCTGGGCGGCGAAAGGAACACGAAGTTCGCATCCGGTACGGCCTTTTTGACCTGGCGTGCGCCCTGCAGATCGATTTCCAGCAGGACTGAGCGGCCGTCCGCAATGGCCTTGTCGACTGTGCTCCGGAGGGTACCGTAGCGGTTTCTGCCGTGCACAACTGCCCACTCCAGCAGCTGCCCGGCCTCGATAAGTGCATCAAATTCCTCGGCCGATTTGAAGAAGTAGTGGACGCCGTCATGCTCCCCCGGCCGCGGCGGGCGGGTGGTGGCTGAAACAGAAAGCCAGACGCCGGGATAGTTGTCCCGGATGTAGGTGGACACGGTGCCTTTGCCAACAGCCGTAGGGCCTGCGAGGACTGTCAATCCCGGTTTCTTGCTCACATATTCCTTTGGGACGGTGTGCGGTCTATTTCTCGTCTATAAAATCTACCAGCGCCCGGCGCTGGTGGACGCCCAGTCCCCGTACTCTCCGGGAGGCGGCGATGCCCAGCTGTTCCATGATGGCGGCTGCACGGACTTTCCCGATGCCCGGCAGCGCCTCAAGCAGCTCAGCGACCCTCATCCGGGCAATGGCGTCATCTGCCGCACCTGAGCTGATGACATCAGCAACTGACTGCTCGCCAGACTTCAGCCGCTCCTTGGCTGCCGCACGGACGGCCCTCGCTGCGGCGGCTTTGTTGAGGGCGTCCGCTCGTTCCCGTGCGGTCAAGGCTCGCAATGTCATTTAAGTCATCCCCCTGCTCGCCGACGAATCCAAGGCTTCGGCCGTTGGGCTTTTCCTGAACCTACCCTTTGCCGGCCGGGTAAATCAATGCACCGGGCATATCCATGGATCAGACCGCCCGGAGACCATCCAACGTCCGCTTGGCGGCGTCCTGGAGAGCGCGGACATCCGGCCCTGCGCCCAGGATGTCGCGGCTGGAGGTTCCGAGGACCCGGCTGTAAGCGCCGCCGAAGGTCCGGCGCAGATCGGCCGGCGTGGCCCCCTGCGCGCCCAGCCCGGGTGCGAGGATGGGCCCGCGGACTGCAGCCAGGTCCAGCTGCAGTTCCTCCAGTGCCGAACCCACGGTTGCGCCCACAACCAGGCCAACAGAACCCATGGCTCCTTGGTAGCGCCCGTTCTCTGCTGCCGCCGCCTGCACAATTCTGCGCGCCACCGAATCGCTGCCGCCCTGGTGCTGGACGGAGGCGCCTTCCGGGTTGGAAGTCAGCGCGAGGACAAACACTCCGCGCCCATACTCGGCGGCGAGGTCCAATGCAGGGCGGAGGGACTCGAAGCCAAGGTACGGGCTCAGCGTGACAGAGTCCGCCGCCAGCGAGGAGCCGTCCCGGAGCCAGGCATCGGCGTAGGCGGCCATTGTGGAACCGATGTCCCCTCGCTTGGCGTCAGCGATGGTCAGGACGCCGGCCCCGGCCGCCTCAGCGAGCACTTGCTCAAGCACCGCAATTCCCGCGGAACCGTGTCGCTCGTAGAGCGCCACCTGCGGTTTGACTGCGGCAGCGAGCGAACCTACAGCCTCCAGAACCGTCAGCGAAAAGCGCAACAGGGCGGCGGCGTCGTCGTCCAGTCCCCAGCTTTTCAGCAGTGCGGGGTGCGGATCGATACCCACACACAGCGGGCCGCGGGCAGCCATTGCCGCCCCGAGCCGGGAGCCGAAAGACTCCCTGCCGGCGGGCGGATCCGTGTTGGGTCCAGCCATGTCCCGCTCAGGCATTCTGTGCGGCCATCTGCGAGGCCAACAGGTTCGCAGCGTGCTCCTGCAGGCTCGTGACCGTCCATTCGTACGTGCGCATGGCCTCGATGGCCTGCACGGCGGCATTGAATTCCGCCACCGTGGTGATGCACGGGATGCCGATTGACGTCGCCGCCGCCCGGATTTCGTAGCCGTCGCCGCGGGCTTCGCCGCCGGAGGGGGTGTTGAACACCATGTCGATTTCACCGGCGATGATGAGATCTGCAATGGTTCCTTCACCTTCGGCGCTGGAGCCCTCGGCGACCTTGCGGACCGTGGTGGCCTGGAGCCCGTTGCGGCGCAGGACGTCCGCGGTGCCGCCGGTGGAGACGATCTCGAAGCCGAGGTCGTGAAGCCGCTTGACGGCCATGATGATGGCCCGCTTGTCACGGTTCGCGACGGAGACAAACACCTTGCCCTCGGTGGGCAGGGCGTTGTTGGCCGCCGCCTGGCTCTTGGCGAAGGCCGTGTCGAAGTGCTTGTCGATGCCCATGACTTCGCCAGTGGAACGCATCTCCGGACCCAGCAGCGAGTCCACCACGGTGCCCTCAGGCGTGCGGAACCTGCTGAACGGCAGGACAGCTTCCTTGACCGAAACGGGGGCGTCCAGCGGCAGCGTGGAGCCGTCGCCGGTTTCCGGCAGCATCTTGTAAGCACTGCGCAGCTGGCCGATGGTCACACCGGTGCCGATCAGGGCCGCGGCTTTGGCCATCTGCACACCCGTTGCTTTGGAGACGAACGGCACGGTGCGGGAGGCCCGCGGGTTGGCTTCGAGCACGTAGAGCACATCCGAGGCCAGGGCGAACTGGATGTTGATGAGACCGCGGACGCCCACACCTTCGGCAATGGCCCGGGTGGCAACGCGGACACGCTCAATCACATTGTTGCCCAGGGTGATGGGGGGCAGCACACAGGCGGAGTCACCGGAGTGGATGCCGGCTTCCTCGATGTGCTCCATGATGCCGCCCAGGTACATGTCCGTGCCGTCAAAGAGGGCGTCGACGTCGATCTCAACCGCATCTTCCAGGAACCGGTCAATCAGCACCGGGTGGTCCTGCGTGATTTCCGTGGCGTTGG
Source organism: Micrococcaceae bacterium Sec5.7 (assembly GCA_039636785.1). Taxonomy (NCBI): domain Bacteria; kingdom Bacillati; phylum Actinomycetota; class Actinomycetes; order Micrococcales; family Micrococcaceae; species Micrococcaceae bacterium Sec5.7. Next base: position 1,881,229 of record CP144169.1, read on the forward strand.
CGATGTAGCGGGAAAGGTTGGCTTCGTCATAGACGATCTCCATCCCTCGGCCGCCCAGGACATAGGACGGCCGGACAAGCACGGGGTAGCCGATTTCGTCGGCGATCTTCTTGGCGTCCTCGAAGGAAACGGCGGTGCCGTTCTTCGGGGAGATCAGGCCGGCTTCGTCCAGGACGCGCGCAAAAGCTCCGCGGTGCTCAGCGAGGTCGATCGCCTCGGGAGAGGTACCCAGGATGGGCACACCGGCGTCGGCCAGCTGTTGCGCGAGCTTCAGCGGGGTCTGGCCGCCGAGCTGGACAAACACACCCATGACGCCGCCAGTGCGTTCCTCGGCCGCGATGACCTCCAGGACGTCCTCGAGCGTCAGCGGCTCGAAGTACAAACGCGTGGAGACGTCGTAGTCGGTGGAGACCGTCTCGGGGTTGCAGTTGACCATGACCGTCTCGTAGCCGGCCTTGCGCAGCGCCATGGAGGCGTGCACGCAGGAGTAGTCGAACTCGATGCCCTGGCCGATCCGGTTCGGACCGGAGCCCAGGATGATGATGGACGGCTTGGAGTGCAGCGCCACCTCGTCCTCTTCGTCATACGAGGAGTAGTGGTACGGCGTGTAGGCGGCGAATTCCGCGGCGCAGGTATCCACGGTCTTGTAGACCGGGCGGATGCCGAGGGCCTGGCGGACTCCGCGGACCACGGCTTCCGGATTGTGGGTCAGTGAACCGATCTGCTCGTCGGAGAAACCGTGGCGCTTGGCGCGCTTCAGCATCTCCTGGGTCAGGGCAGCGGATTTGCGGATCTCCAGCGAGATCTCGTTGAGCAGCTGCAGCTGGTCCAGGTACCACGGGTCGATCCTGGTGGCCTCGAACAGCTGCTCCACGGTGGCGCCGCCGAGCAGGGCACGCTGCACCTGGTGCAGGCGTTCGGTGGTGGGACGCTTGGATTTCTCGATCAGCTCAGGAACTTCCCATTCCGGAACCGAACTGAAGTCGAGCTGAGAGCCCTTCTGCTCCAGGGAACGCAGCGCCTTCTGCAATGCCTCGGTGAAGTTGCGGCCCATGGCCATGGCTTCGCCCACAGACTTCATGGTGGTGGTCAGCGTGGGATCCGCGGCCGGGAACTTCTCGAACGCGAACCGCGGAACCTTGACCACAACGTAGTCCAGGGTGGGCTCGAAGGAGGCGGGGGTCTTCTGGGTGATGTCGTTGGGGATCTCATCGAGTGTGTAGCCCAGTGACAGCTTGGTGGCGATCTTGGCGATCGCGAAGCCCGTTGCCTTCGAGGCCAATGCCGAGGAACGCGAGACGCGCGGGTTCATTTCGATGACCACCACACGCCCGGTATCAGGCTCGACGGCGAACTGGATGTTGCAGCCGCCGGTGTCCACGCCCACTTCGCGGATGACGGCGATGGAGATGTCGCGCAGGCGCTGGTACTCGCGGTCGGTGAGGGTGAGCGCCGGTGCCACCGTGATGGAGTCGCCGGTGTGGACACCTACGGGGTCAAAGTTCTCGATGGAGCAGACAACCACGACGTTGTCGTTCTTGTCGCGCATCATCTCCAGCTCGTATTCCTTCCAGCCAAGAATGCTCTCTTCGAGCAGCACTTCGCTGGTGGGGCTGTACTGGAGTCCCTGCCCCACGATCCGGCGGAGGTCATCCTCGTTGTACGCCAGGCCGGAACCCAGTCCGCCCATGGTGAAGGACGGACGGACCACCATCGGGTACAGCAGGTCCTCGGCGGCGGAGAGTGCCTCGTCCATGTTGTGGATGATGTGGCTGCGCGCTGACTCGGCACCGCAGCGCTCCACCACACCCTTGAACTTTTCGCGGTCCTCGCCGAGCTCGATTGCGGCGATGTTGGCGCCGATCAGCTCCACGTTGTACTTCTCAAGCACGCCGTTCTTGTCCAGGGCAATGGCCGTGTTCAGGGCCGTCTGGCCGCCAAGGGTGGGCAGGAGCGCATCCGGGCGCTCCTTGGCGATGATCTTCTCCACCACCTCGGGGGTGATGGGCTCAATGTAGGTGGCGTCGGCAAACTCGGGATCCGTCATGATGGTGGCCGGGTTGGAGTTGACCAGGATTACGCGCAGGCCTTCCTCCTTGAGGACACGGAGTGCCTGCGTACCGGAGTAATCGAACTCGGCCGCCTGGCCGATCACGATCGGGCCGGAACCGATGACCAGGACGCTCTTAAGGTCAGTTCTCTTAGGCATTACTTCTTGTCCTCAGTCTTGTGTTCAGTCTTATTGGCAGTGGCAGCGTTTTTGGTGTCCGCCATGAGATCGATGAACCTGTCGAACAGGTAGGCGGCGTCGTGCGGGCCGGCTGCGGCTTCGGGGTGGTACTGGACCGAGAACGCCGGGATGTCCAAGCATGCCAGCCCTTCCACGACGTCGTCGTTGAGGCTGATGTGGCTGACCTCAACACGACCGTAGCGTTCTTCCGGGGCCCGGGTGGCGCCGTCGAGCGGTGCGTCCACAGCGAAGCCGTGGTTCTGGGAGGTGATTTCCACCTTGCCTGTGCGGCGGTCCAGGACGGGCTGGTTGATGCCCCGGTGGCCGTAGCGGAGCTTGTACGTGCCGAACCCCAGGGCGCGGCCCAGGATCTGGTTGCCGAAGCAGATGCCGAAGTACGGAATCTTTTCATCCAGCACCGAGCGAAGCAGCTTGACCTGGTTGTCCGCCGTGGCGGGGTCGCCCGGGCCGTTGGACATGAAGAAACCGTCCGGGTTGACGGTTTTGACGTCCTCGAGGGTGCAGGTGGCCGGCAGCACGTGCACCCGCACGCCGCGTTCGGCAAAGCGGACGGGCGTCATTGCTTTGATGCCGAGGTCCACCGCGGCGATGCTGAACTTTGCCTCACCATCCCAGCCATGGTCCGCAGGTTCCACCACGTAGGCCTCATCGATGCTGACCTCCTCGGCTAGCCGGGAGCCCTCCATCGGCGCGCTCGCCAGCACGGCGTTCACCAGCTCCTTGTCGGTGACCTGGGCGGCCTCGCCGGAGAAGATGCCGGCGCGCATGGTTTTGTGTTCGCGCAGGTGGCGGGTGATGGCGCGGGTGTCAACACCCTGGATACCCACGATCCCCTGTTCCACGAGTTCCGAGTCGAGGCTGCGCTCGGAACGCCAGTTGGACGGGCGCCGGGCTGCGTCGCGGACGATGTAGCCGGCCACCCAGATGCGGCGGGACTCGGCGTCGTCGCTGTTGACGCCCGTGTTGCCGATGTGCGGTGCCGTCTGGACCACCAGCTGGCGGGCGTAGGAGGGGTCCGTGATGGTCTCCTGGTAGCCGGTCATGCCAGTAGCGAAGACCGCCTCGCCGAGGGCCGTGCCTGTGGCGCCGTAGCTGCTGCCGCGGAAAATCCGGCCGTCTTCAAGCACCAGGGCCGCGGGCGTGGAAATTGCTGCCTGCGGCGCAGTTCCTGTGTTTGCTGTCATTTCGTTGGTGTCCGTCACTGTATTACTTTCCACTATGGGCATCTGCATGAGGGGCTGCGGAGATCAATTTTTGAAGAGTGTCGTAGAGGGCGTCCTTGTCGGCCGCCCGGCGGGTCCGGAATCCGGTGTCCAGTTCGTGGGAGCCCAGCGTCCAGCTCAAAACCAGCAGTCCATCCTTTTCCACGAATTTGCCGGCCATGCCGCTGTCGTGCCGGACGCCGGTGAGCGCCGCGAGCGGGATAAAAACCGCCGGCGCTCCGGCACGGTCAAACAACGCGCCTTCGGGGTGCACACTGAGTCCTGCATTGGTCCGGATCCCCAGGCCATGGACCGCAATGCGGTCCAGCCAGTCGCCGGCGGTTGTGGACGCCACGTACTGGCCGTCGGCCGAGACCAGCGGGGCGCTCAGTTCGGCAGGAACTGCCGGGAGCTGTTCGACGCCGGACTGCCGCCTGAGGCGGTTGCGCCAGCCGATGGCAATCAGGACAAACACAACGGCAACCAGCGCCAGCATGAGAATTCCGGGAAGGATTCTGTCCATCAGGATGCGCCTGCCGGGGCGTTGGTGTCCGCGGGGTACCGGTAGGGGCTGTTGAGTTTCCCGTCCAGGACGGTGGGGTGGCCCTTGAAGAACGTCGCCACCACCTTGCCGGGGAGTTCCCTGCCGGCAAACGGTGAGTTACGGCCCATGGTTGCCATCTTAGAAGGGTCGACTGTCCAGCGCGCAGCCGGGTCCACAAGTGTGACGTTGGCAGGTTCGCCTGCCTCCAGCGGACGGCCCTGGTCGCCCACGCCGCCGATTGCGGCGGGGGCAGTGGACGTGACCCGGGCGAAGTCCGCCCAGCCCATCAGCCCGGTTTCGATCATGGTCTCCTGAACCACGGACAGTGCGGTTTCCAGCCCGGTCATGCCCATGGCCGCCTGCGCCCATTCGCATTCCTTGTGTTCGCTCGGGTGCGGGGCGTGGTCCGTGCCGACGACGTCGATGGTGCCGTCGGCGAGTCCTGCCCGGAGCGCCTGGACGTCGGAGTCCGTGCGGAGCGGCGGGTTTACCTTGTAGACGGGATCATAGCTGCGGACCAGTTCATCCGTGAGCAGCAGGTGGTGCGGCGTCACTTCCGCCGTGACTTTGATGCCGCGTGCCTTGGCCCAGCGGATGATCTCCACGGAACCCGCAGTGGAAACGTGGCAGACGTGGAGCCGGGAGTCCACGTGCTGCGCCAGCAGGACGTCGCGGGCAATGATGCTTTCCTCGGCAACGGCCGGCCAGCCTGTCAGGCCAAGGACGGCCGAGACTTCGCCTTCGTTCATCTGGGCGCCGGCGGTGAGCCGCGGCTCCTGCGCGTGCTGGGCCACCACGCCGTCGAACGCCTTGACGTATTCAAGGGCGCGGCGCATGAGCACGGGATCGTGCACGCAGATGCCGTCATCGGAAAATACGCGGACCCGGGCGCGGGAGTCGGCCATCGCACCGAGTTCCGCCAGTTGTTCCCCCGCGAGCCCGACGGTCACGGCGCCAACTGGGCGGACGTCAACCCAGCCGGCCGCACGGCCCAGGCTGTGCACCTGTTCCACTACGCCGGCGGTGTCCGCCACGGGGGTGCTGTTCGCCATCGCGTGCACGGCCGTATAGCCGCCCAGGGCCGCGGCGCGGGTCCCGGTTTCAACCGTTTCGGCGTCTTCACGCCCGGGTTCGCGCAGGTGCGTGTGGATGTCCACCATGCCAGGCAGTGCGACAAGGCCGCCGGCTTCGATGACCGTGGCGCCGTCGAAGGAGAGGTTCTGGCCGCGCCCGGCGATGATGCCGTCGCGGATCAGGAGGTCTTCCGTTGCCCCGCCGAGAATAGCGGCACCCCTGATGAGGTAGGCCCCGCTGTTGCCTGCGTCCTTTTGATCTTGTGCCATCAGTGGCTCTCCTTGCTCGTGTTGGCGGCCGGTTCGCGGGTGTCCCCGGAGAGCAGCAGGTACAGGGCAGCCATCCGGATGGACACGCCGTTGCGCACCTGCGCAAGCACCGTGGAACGGGGCGAATCCGCGGCGGCCGAGGAAATTTCGAGGCCCCGGTTCATGGGGCCGGGGTGCATGATGATGGTGTCTTTGAGGCCCAGTCGGTCCAGGGTCTGCAGCCGGTTGTCATCGAATCCCCAGCGGCGCGAATATTCGCGCGCCGAAGGGAAGAATGACGCGTTCATCCGTTCGCCCTGCACCCGGAGCATCATCATGGCGTCCACACCCTTTTCAAGGGTTTCATCCAGGTTGTAGCTGATGCTGCACGGCCATTTTTCGACGCCGACGGGCAGCAGCGTGGGTGGCGCCACCAGCGTGACTTCGGCACCAAGGGTGCGGAGCAGCCAGACATTGGAGCGGGCCACGCGCGAGTGCAGAACGTCGCCGGCCATGGCCACGCGCATTCCTGTCAGATCCGCCCCGGTGGAAGGTGTGCCGGCCAGCTTTGACCAGTGCCGCCGCATGGTGAACGCGTCCAGGAGAGCCTGGGTGGGGTGCTCGTGGGTGCCGTCACCGGCATTGATGACGGCTGCGTCGATCCAGTCGGTTGATGCAAGCCGGTGCGGGGCACCGGAGGCCCAGTGGCGGATGACGACGGCGTCCGCCCCCATCGCTGCCAGCGTCTGGGCTGTGTCCTTGAGGGACTCACCCTTCGAGACAGAGGATCCTTTGGCAGCAAAGTTGATAACGTCCGCGGAGAGCCGTTTCGCGGCGGCTTCGAAGGAGATCCGTGTTCTGGTCGAGTCCTCAAAGAACAGGTTGACCACGGTGCGGCCGCGCAGTGCCGGCAGCTTTTTGACCTCCCGGTCCCCCACCGCCGCCATTTCCTCGGCTGTATCGAGGATGCGGACGGCGTTGGCGAGGCTCAGGTCCTCGGTGGAAAGCAGGTGCTTCATACGCCCGCCTCGATGACTACTTCGTTGACTGCCTGTCCGTCGCCGGAATCGGTCTCCTCCAGCCGGACACGCACCTTCTCGGACGAGGACGTGGGGAGGTTCTTGCCCACATGGTCAGCGCGGATGGGCAGTTCACGGTGTCCGCGGTCTATCAGGACTGCCAGGCGCACAATGCGCGGCCGGCCCAGATCAATGATGGCGTCCAGGGCGGCGCGGATGGTGCGGCCCGAATACAGAACATCATCGATGAGGACCACCACTTTGTTGTCGATTCCCGATTGCGGCAGCTGGGTGGGGTAGGGCGGCCGGGTGGGGTGGTGTGAAAGGTCATCGCGGAACATGGTGACATCGAGCTGGCCGACGATCGCGGCGGCATCAACGGTGGGGTCTGCGGCGGCAATTTTCCGGGCCAGCCGGACGGCCAGCGGATAGCCGCGGCGCGGAATGCCCAACAGGACCAGATCCTTGGAGCCCTTATTGGCTTCGAGAATCTCATGGGCGATACGAGTTAGTGCACGGTCGATATCCGCCTGGTTGAGTACAACCCTGGCCGGAACCGGTGCGTCTGTGACAGAAGTCAACGCTCGTCTCCCCTTTCCCCGCCTCACAGGACGGAATTAAAAAGGAACAATTTGCCTTCCAAAATTACCACACCGCGTCCCTCCAGACGGCGGCTGCTCAGAGCGTTCTGGGTCACACACCGGCCACGGCTGCGACGGCCTCCCTTCGCCGGCTGCACCTTGGAGGTGCGAGCTGCGGCACATAGGCTCTCTGTTATGTCGATGAACCACCATATGCCGGACCCGGGACAACCCGGCAGGCCTGCTTCGGGGCTGCAGGGCCGATTCCGGCAGCAGACCAATCCCAGCTGGATGGGTCACGTCCAGGAACAGAACTACCAGCCGGCGCCGGGCAACAGCGCGCAGCCAGTTCAACAGCGGGTCCCGCCGCTGCCGCCGCTCCCCGGCAGGCGGAAGCCCGCCGGGGAGCTGGGCCTGGTGGTTGGTGGTGGCATCCTGGCCTTCTTCAGCCTGTTCGTGGTCATCCCCTTTCTGCTGGCCAGCACCGGAAGCGCAGGATTCTTCATCGGCTTCGTGGCGTCACTGGTCCCGCTGGCCGCGGTACTGCTGGCCGTCTACGTGATCGACCGCTGGGAGCCCGAACCGAAACGCCTTTTGCTTTTCGCGTTTACGTGGGGAGCGGCGGTCTCCATTGCGGTGACCCTGCTTGTTCAGCCTGTTTTCGCGCTCGCGTATGCCGGACCTTCAGACGAGGGCTATCTGACTTTCATGACCACAGTGCAGGCGCCGGTAGTGGAGGAATTCGCCAAAGGACTTGGCCTGCTGCTCCTTCTGCTGCTGGCGCGGAAACACTTTGACGGCCCCGTGGACGGTGTGGTGTTCGCCTTCACCATCGCCGGCGGATTCGCGTTTACGGAAAACATCCTCTACTTCGGCCGGGCGATCGCCGAATCCAGCAGCCCCGCCACCGACCTCGCCCGGATCTTCTTCCTCCGCGGCGTAATGTCCCCGTTCGCCCACGCCATCTTCATCGGTGCTACCGGGCTCATCATGGGCTTCGCGGCCCGCCGTTGGCAGCCAGGCGTTTCCGTGGGTGCGTTTCTTGTCGGGCTGATCCCCGCAATGTTCCTGCACAGCCGATGGAACAGCATGGGCGAGGGATTCCTCGCGGACTATGTGCTGATCCAGATACCCATATTTCTGCTGGCCATCGGAATGATCGTGCTCTTGCGCATTGCGGAAAACAGGCTCACCCGCCAGAGGCTCCTTGAGTACGCGGCGGCGGGATGGTTCACCCCCGCCGAAGTGGACTTGCTGGCCACTGCAGGCGGCAGAAGGGCAGCTGTCCGATGGGCGAAAACGTACAACCGCGGGCCTCAGATGAAGACCTTCCTCAAGGCGGCCACCCGGCTTGCCTTCACCAGGCAGAGAATTCTCAGCGGACGGGACATCCAGACACATCAGTCGGACGAACGCCAGCAGCTGCACGACGTTGTGGCGATGCGTGCCGCCGTCGGACTCTAGGCAATCTGCCGGGAACAGCAGAAGGGGCCGCTGCCAGCCTTGCGGCGGACACCGGCCCCTTCCTGATTTGGAACCTGCCTCGAATCAGGCCAGCAGCGACGGCTTCAGCTGCTGCAGACGGCCAAGAAGACCGTTGATGAACGACGGCGACTCATCCGTTGAGAGGGTCTTGGCCAGTGCCACGGCTTCGCTCACGGCCACGCCGTCAGGAACGTCATCGTTGTAGAGCAGCTCCCAGGTGCCGATCCGCAGGATGATGCGGTCCACTGACGGCATCCGCTCCAGCGTCCAGCCCTGGGAATACGTCTCCAGGAATTCGTCGATGGCAGCCTGCTGTGAGACCACGCCTTCGACGATCTCGAGAGTGTAGGGGTTGATGATCTGGTCCGTCTTCTCCCGGCGGGCCCGGAGCACATCAAAGGCCGAAACGGAACGCTGCTCCGCTTCGAAGAGGACGTCAAGGGCCCGGTTACGGGCTTTACCGCGGGCGCTCACTACTCGCTGACCCGGCCGAGGTAGCTGCCGTCACGGGTATCGACCTTGACCTTGGTGTTGTTCTCAACGAACAGCGGAACCTGGATCTCGTAGCCGGTTTCCAGCGTTGCCGGCTTGGTGCCGGCGGAGGACCGGTCGCCCTGCAGGCCAGGCTCGGTGTAGGTGATTTCGAGGACAACGCTCGGCGGCAACTCAATGTAGAGCGGGTTGCCTTCGTGGATGGCGATGTTGACGTTCTGGTTCTCGAGCAGGAAGTTGGTGGCATCGCCCACGGTGGCCCCGGAAACCGTTATCTGGTCGAAGTCCTGGGTGTCCATAAACACGAAGTCCGCGCCATCCTGGTACAGGTACTGGTAGTCGCGGCGGTCAACCGTTGCAGTTTCGATCTTGAGGCCGGCGTTGAAGGTCTTGTCGACCACCTTGCCGGACATGACGTTCCGCATCTTGGTACGCACGAACGCGCCACCCTTGCCCGGCTTTACGTGCTGGAACTCAATGATGTTCCAGAGCTGGCCCTCAAGCTTCAGGACCGTTCCGTTCTTGATGTCGTTTGTGGTTGCCACTGGTATCCTCTGGTTTCTATCTGTCTGGTTCTATCTGCCAGACGTTCTATGCCAGGCAGGCATGCCAAACGGCCCGCCAGCGCGTGTTTATCAAAAATCCAAGAATCATTCTACCGGTAAAAGCGGTCAGCTTTCCGTGGGGGCCTGATGCAGGGTCTTCAGGAAGCCAGATCAAGCACGTTGCGGGCACGCTGCAGGGCCACCGTGGACGAATAGATCAATGCCGCATCCGCCGACCCGGCCACCCTCAGATCCAGGGCGCGGGCGAACGATTCCACGGCCGCAGACGCATGCCCTGCGGCGTAGTGGGTTCTGCCCAGGAACTGATGGACCAGAGCCTCGTTGGGGGTGCCCTGCACTTCCGTAAGCAGCTGGCGGAAGAGCTCCACCGCGAGGTCGAGGCGGTGGGAAACACGGAGCACCTCGGCTTCAAAGGCGCGGAGCCGGAACGATTCCGGATCCTTGTATCTCTCCTCGGCGAGCAGCTCCGCGGCCTCCGCCGCGTGGCCTTCGACCAGGAGAACAAAGATCCGGTCCGCCGGGTCCGTGGACCGCTCCAGCGCCGTCCGGCACAATTCTTCATTAACGATCCGGGGCAGCAGGGTATCCGGGCTGATCCTGACCCCGGGGAATCCGGCGTCAGGCCACTCGCTGGTTCCGCCCAGAATGTCCTCCATCAGGAGGCAATCTCCTGGTAGGCAGCGAAAAGCAGCGAGGTATCCGGAACGTCGAGAATGCCCGGCTTTGCCACGCCGTCCAGGACGACAAACCGCAGCAGATCACCGCGGGATTTCTTGTCCCGCCGCATACCGTCCAGCAGCCCCTGCCAGCGGTCGCGCCGGTAGGTAACCGGCAGTCCGAGCGACTCCAGGATGCTGCGGTGCCGGTCAGCGTCTTCGTCGCTGAGGCGTCCCACGCTGCGGGCAAGTTCGGCTGCAAACATCATGCCCACTGACACCGCAGCACCGTGGCGCCATGAGTACCGCTCCACCAGCTCAATGGCGTGGCCCAGGGTGTGCCCGTAGTTGAGGATTTCACGGAGTCCGGATTCCTTGAGGTCCTCGGAAACTACCTTTGCCTTCACGGTGATGGCGCGCTCAATCAGCTCCCGGATGGCGTCGGACCCGGGATCGGAGACGGCAGCCGGATCCTTCTCGACAAGCTCCAGGATTGCCGGATCGGCGATGAAGCCACACTTGATGACCTCGGCCATGCCGGAGATGATTTCGTTTTTCGGCAGGGTATTCAATGTGTCCAGGTCGGCAAGGACAGCGGCGGGCGGGTGGAAGGCGCCTACGAGGTTCTTGCCTTCGGCGGTGTTGATGCCGGTTTTGCCTCCGACGGACGCGTCCACCATGCCAAGCAGGCTGGTGGGCATGTGGATGACTTTGACACCACGTAGCCATGTGGCGGCGACGAAACCGGCCAGGTCTGTCACTGCCCCGCCGCCAACCGAGACCACGGCATCCGAACGGGTGAAATCGTTTTGTCCCAGGACCTGCCAGCAGAATGAGGCAACCTGGATGTGCTTGCCTTCCTCGGCGTCCGGGATCTCCGCGGTGAGGGCGGTGAAGCCGGCTGCAGCCAGCTCGTCGCGCACCGTATCGCCGGTAAGCCTCAGCGCCCGGGGATGGATAACCAGGACGCGCCTGACGCGTTCTCCCAGCAGGCCAGGGAGGGAACCCAGCAGGCCGCGGCCGACTACAACGTCGTAGTTGTCCCCCGCCGACTCGCCGGTGACCTTGATGACTGTTGATTCGCTGCTCAAATTTCAACTTCCTTTTTGGCGGCTGCGAATTCGCGCAGCTCATCTTCCAGCCGGCGTCCAAGCTCAGCTACGGATCCGTGCCGGACGTCCAGAACGAGGTCGGCCAGCCGCTCATAGACCGGCCGCCGTGTGGCAAACAATGTCTTCCAGCGGCCCATTGCATCTCCGGCCAGGAGCGGCCGGCCGGAGTTCCGCGCAATACGGCCGGCAACCGTCTCGGCATCACATTCGAGATACACCACCGTGCAGTGGTCCAGAAGCTGCTGGGTGCCGGAGTCGAGTACTGCGCCGCCGCCCAGCGAGATCACCGTGGCGGTAGCGGCAGCTTCCTCCACCACCCGGGCTACGGTCCGGGCTTCAATTTCGCGGAAGGCATGTTCACCGCGGCCGGCAAAGATGTCAACAATAGTGCCGTTGTTTTCCACGATCACGACGTCGGTATCAACAAACGCGGCACCAAGCTGATGCGCCAGTTGCTGCCCGATGGCAGACTTGCCCACTGCCATCGGTCCGATTAGCACAATGGGACCGGCGGCCGCGGCACCGGCCTTGCGACTCGCAGGCATTACAGGCCGATCGAGTCCAGGGAAGCCGGAATGTTGTCCAGGTAGCCCTTGATGTTTCGCGCCGTTTCGGCAACGGAATCGCCGCCGAACTTCTCGGTGACGGCGTCTGCCAGCACAAGCGCCACCATGGCTTCCGCGACTACGCCGGCGGCAGGGACGGCACAGACGTCGGAGCGCTGGTGGTGGGCCCTCGCGGCTTCGCCGGTGCTCACGTCGATGGTCCGGAGCGCGCGGGGCACTGTTGCGATCGGCTTCATGGCGGCGCGAACGCGCAGTACATCGCCGATGCTCATGCCACCTTCAATGCCGCCTGCCCGGTTGCTGGTGCGGATGATCTTGCCGGCGGCGTCCTTGACGATTTCATCATGCGCGGCCGAGCCCCGGCGGGCTGCCGTGAGGAAGCCATCGCCGACCTCCACACCCTTGATTGCCTGGATGCCCATAAGGGCAGCAGCCAGCCGCGAATCCAGGCGTCGGTCCCAGTGCACATAACTGCCGAGACCCGGCGGCAGTCCGTAGGCCAGGACTTCAACCACTCCGCCCAGGGTTTCGCCTTCCTTGTGGGCGGCATCAACCTCGGCAACCATGGCGTCTGAGGTTTCGCGGTCATAACAGCGCAGGGGATCGGCATCCAGCGCGAGGACATTGGCCGGGACCGGAAGCGGGCGCCCTTCAGGGACAGTGACGCTGGCGATGGACACGGTGTGGCTCACCAGTTCTATGCCAAGCTGCTTGAGGAACTGTGACGCCACAGTTCCCATCGCCACACGTGTTGCGGTCTCGCGGGCGCTTGCGCGCTCAAGGACGGGGCGGGCTTCATCGAAGCCGTACTTCTGCATGCCGGTGAAATCCGCGTGGCCCGGGCGAGGGCGCGTCAACGGGGCGTTGCGGGCCTGGTCGGCAAGAATCTCCGGGGCAACCGGATCGGCAGACATGATCTGCTCCCATTTGGGCCATTCCGTGTTTCCGACCTGGACGGCAACAGGTCCGCCCTGGGTGAGTCCGTGCCGGACTCCGCCGAGGATGGTGACAACGTCCTGTTCAAACTTCATCCGGGCGCCACGGCCGTAACCAAGGCGGCGGCGGGCCAAAGAGTCCGCGATCTGCCCGCTGGTGAGTTCAACACCTGCAGGGACGCCTTCAATAATTCCCATCAGAGCCGGACCATGGGATTCACCGGCAGTCAACCAACGCAACATGGAATCCATCCTGCCACGTATGGCTGTCAGAACACCCGTCGGGGAGCCCCGACTGCGTCACACATCACATCTATGACACCGGCGTTGACTTCATCGCCACGCCCGGTGAAGTAACGCACCTGTTCGACGGCCTGGTACAGCAGCATTTCCAGCCCCGGGACCACGGAACCTCCGCCTTGATGCCAGGCCGCGGCAATACGGCTCGGCCACGGATCATAGGCCACATCCAGTAGGACGCCGGAGGTATCCGCCCGCAGTCCGGCCAGCTCCGCGGCCATGCCGTCCGCCGCGCGGGGCGGAAGAGTGGAAATCACGACGTCGGCGGCGGCCATGGCTGACACAGCTTCAGATATGGGGCGGACGCTGATATCCAGACCCACGCGGGATGCCGCGGCTCGGGCTTGCGCTGCGCGGCTGACATCGCGGACAAAGACATCCACGTGCTTGGCGCCGAGATCCATCAGCGCCGCTACTGCCGCTGCCGCCGTACCACCGCCACCCAGAATCACGGCGGCCGGCGCCTTGACCGCACCGGCGTTGAGGACGGCGTTGACAATGCCTGCGACGTCGGTGTTGTAGCCGATCCTGCGGATTGACTCCCCCGTGCCTTCAAATACCACCGTGTTGACGACGCCCAGGACGCCGGCCACCCCGCGGACTTCGTCCACTTCAGGAACCATGGCCGTTTTCAACGGCATGGTGACAGAGAGTCCGCACCAGCCTTCCTGGGACCGTACGGCCTCCATAAAGGCCGGCAGGGTGTCTTCCGTGACATCAATGGCTGTGTAGCCGATCTCCAGGCCGAGCCGCGCGTAGGCAGCCAGGTGGAGAGCCGGGGATTTGGAGTGACTGATCGGATGTCCTAGGACAGCGGCCCGGAGGCTCATACGCAACGGCCTGCGTGGGCGTCACACCAGGAGTTGTACTGGGCAACATAGACGTTATGTTGCGCCAGAGTCTTCGAAAACTTGGTCTCTTTGGTATCAAGGTTGATGGTCACCCAGTACAGGTAGTCATTGGCCTTGGGCTTCGCGGCAGCGTCTATTGCCGTCTTGCCGGGCGAGCCGATGGGGCCAACCGGCAGCCCGGTGTTCGCATACGTGTTGTAGGGATTGGACTTGTCAGCCTTCTCGTTTTCATCGATGTGGAAGCTTTTTCTGCCCAGACCGTACGTGACAGTGGCATCCGATTGAATCAGGCCGTTCGTCTCGGTGTTCTTGGGCTTGAGCCGGTTATAGATGGCGCCGGCAACATCACCGTATTCGGCCTGGCCGCCTTCCGCCTGGACAATACTGGCGACAATAATGGCGTCGTACCGCTTGGCGGGCTCCGTGATGCCCTGCGCCTTGAGTTCGTCCAGTGTGACCTTCACAAGGGCCTGGAGGATGTCCTTGGCAGCTGTACCCAGCGGGAACCTGTATTCGCCGGGGGCCAGGAATCCCTCAAGATTCTTCGCTTTGGCGGGAACACCGAACTGTGAGGCCGAGTCGCTGAGCGCTTTCAGCTCCGCAACGGGGATCCCTGAGCCTTCGGAAATGGCCTCCAGCGACTCGGTGATTCTCAGCCCTGCGTTGAGGGCGAAATACATGACCTTGCCCTTTTCCTGGCCGAGCAGCACCGCCACCGCGTCGGAATTCTTCATCTCCTGGCGGAAGGTGTAGTCACCGGGCGCCAGGGTTCCGCCGGCGGTGGCGAATGCCTCCGCGAAGGTGTCGGCGTTCGCGATGACTTTCTCGGTTTCCAGTTTGGTGGCGATTGATCTGGGGCCTTCGCCCGTCAGCACTGATATGTGAACCTGGCCTGTTCCCGGGCCCGGAAAGTCCGTCAGCCTGTCCATCCCAAGCAGCGGTTTGAGGAACTGGGCACCGACGGCGATGGCGGCAACAAATACGGTCAGCGTAATAAGGAGCGCCACGAAGCGCCGCCGCCGCCGGACCTTTTTCGATGGAGCGGAGAACAGCTCCACGGCAGGGGTGCTGCCAAGCAGGGAGTGCTCATGCGCTGGTTCAGCCTCGTGGTACCCAGGGTGATCGTCGTACAGCGCGTAGGCGTGCTCCGCATGGTGGCCGGCGTACTCGCCGTCTCCGGTGCCTTCGTGGTGGACATCTTCCGGGTGGACGGCTTCGTGGTGGACGGCTTCGTGGTGGACGGCTTCGTGCTGCACATCCTCCGGGTGGACGGCTTCGTGCTGCACATCTTCCGGGTGGACGGCTTCGTGGTGGACGGCTTCGTGCTGCACATCTTCCGGGTGGACGGCTTCGTGGTGGACATCCTCCGGGTGGACGGCTTCGTGCTGCACGTCCTCGGCAACGACAAGCTCATCGTGGGCATCCTCGCGGTGCGCATCCTCCGGAGGTTCCACATAAGGGTCGGGTTCCGGGTTCGGGTGATCCGGGACGCCTGGATCCTGAACCGAATCGCTGTGTTCAGGTGCCGGCATCTGGACGGTTGGCGGAACCACGGGCGCAGCGGGAACCGCCGGTGTGTGTGCCGGCGCGGGAATGTCCTGACCTGTCTGGTATGCCTGTTCAGGGATGACGCTGTTGCTTCCTGTGCCCTGGGACTTCTCCCGGGCCCGGAGTTCCCTGCGTGTCAGCGGGCGTCCAGCGCCGTTGTCTGCGCTGCCGGAGGAGTCGTCGCTATTGACCGGGCTCACTGTAGCCTTCCATCTTCTGAGGATCGAGTCGCGTCTCCCGGAATGGACTGCACAGGAATAACCGCTGCAGGCTCTCCGGAATGCCCCGGCTGGGAAACCACGTCAACGCGGCGTCCTACATCCGTTCCCCTGGCTTTTTGCATGTCTATGGCGTGCTGCAGTATTCCCGCAGCCGCAACCTGATCCACTACTTTACGGTGGTTTCTGCTGCTCATGCCAGCCTCGTGGAGGTTCCGGTGCGCCGTGACGCTGCTCAGCCGCTCGTCAACCAGATTCACCGGAACGTCTGAACCGCGGCGTGCAAGTTCCAGGACCAGCAGTTCTGCATATTCGCTGGCCATTCGGGCGGAGGCGTGCTCTTCGCCCTTCATGGTCCGCGGAAGGCCTACAATGATCTGCGCCGCCCCGAGTTCCTGAGCAAGAGCTACAATAACCCGGATGTCCGAATTCTTCTTAGGATTCCGGTCCAGGGTTTTAAAAGGCGTTGCCAGGATGGAGTCGCGGTCGCAGATGGCCACTCCCACCCGGACGGTGCCCACGTCCACCCCCAGTTTGATGCCCTGGGGGTAGACGGCGGGCGCAGAGGAACTGTTCATTGGCCGGTTATCGCCGAGAAATGGCATCCACGACGGCGGCAAGCGCCGGGGCGACCTTTGCGGTGTCCGTGCCGCCGCCCTGGGCGACGTCGTCCTTACCGCCGCCGCCGCCGCCAAGAACTCCGGCCGCCAGCCGGACCAGCGCACCGGCCTTCACGCCAGCCTCACGGGCTGCCTCGTTCGTGGCCACCAGAATTACTGGGCGGTCATTGCTGACACCGGCCACGGCGACAGTTGAGGCTGCTGACCCGAGGCGGTTGCGCAGGTCCAGTGCGAGGCCCCGGAGGTCGTCAGCGCCGCTGACCTGACCTGCGTCGTGTGCGATGACACTGATGCCGGCGGCGTCCTGCGCAGTTCCAACGAGCTGGGCTGCCGCGGCCGTCAGCTGTTCCCTGCGCAATCGCTCCAACTCCTTTTCGGCCGTCTTCAGCTTGGTGAGGGTCGTGGCAACCCGGTCCGCGAGCAGGCCGGAGGGAACCTTCAGCATTTCCGTCAGCTCTGTGACCAGGGCGCGTTCAGCCGCCAGGTGACGGAAGGCATCCATGCCCACAAAAGCTTCGACACGGCGGTTGCCTGACCCGACAGACTGATCGCCGAGCAGCGACAGGCTGCCGATCAGCGAGGTGTTGGCGACATGGGTCCCGCCGCACAGCTCGCGTGACCAGGCGCCGTCGATCTCAACAACGCGGACTTCGCTCCCATAGTTCTCGCCAAAGAGGGCCATGGCGCCCAGCGCCTTCGCCTCGGCGAGGCCCATCACTTTGGTGTCCACCCGGAAGTTGTTGCGGATGGCGATGTTGGAGACCTCTTCGATTTCAGACCGCGTGGCGGTGCTGAGGCCTTCGCCCCAGGAGAAGTCAAAGCGGAGGTAGCCGGCCTTGTTGTAGGAACCACGCTGCAGTGCATCCGGTCCCAGGATCTGGTGCAGGGCAGCGTGCACAATGTGCGTTCCGGTGTGGGCTTGTTCGGCTGCATGACGGCGTTCACGGTCCACTGCTGCCTGCACCATGGCGTCGGAGCCGATTTCGCCTTCGCGGACAATCGCCTTGTGGACGCTCAGGCCCTTGATGGGTCGCTGGACGTCCAGGACCTCGACGACGAAGCCGTCGCCTGTGATGAGGCCTGTGTCTGCAGACTGCCCACCGGCCTCAGCGTAGAAGGGGGTCTCCGCAAGGACGAGTTCGATCTCGTCACCGGTAGATGCCCGGGACACCTTGCGGCCACCGCTGAGGATCCCGCGGACGCGCGACTCACCTGCGAGCTCTGTGTAGCCGGTGAAGACGGTCTCGCCGTCCGCCAACAGCTCCTGGAAGGCGCTGACGTCAGCGTGACCGCCCTTTTTGCCCTTGGCGTCAGCCTGGGCGCGCCGCCGCTGTTCGAGCATCAGCTTGCGGAACTCCGGCTCGTCCACCTTAAGTCCGGCTTCCTCGGCCATTTCCAGGGTGAGGTCGATCGGGAAGCCGTAGGTGTCGTGCAGGGCAAATGCATCCGCTCCGGAGAGCGGCCGGCCGGCAGCCTTGGACTCAGTGACGGCGTCCTCGAGCCGGGCTGTTCCCGAAGCGATGGTCCGCAGGAAGGCCTTCTCTTCGGCGTAGGCGATCCGGCTGATGCGATCGAAGTCCGTCTCCACGATCGGGTAGACGCCCTTCATGGCGTCGCGCGACTCGGGCAGCAGCTCCTGCAGGCAGGCCCGCTCCACACCCAGCAGGCGCATGGAGCGCACAGCACGGCGGATCAGGCGCCGCAGCACGTAGCCACGGCCCTCATTCGACGGCGTGACGCCGTCCGCAATCAACATCAGTGCCGAGCGGACGTGGTCGCCCACAACGCGCATCCGGACATCGTCCGTGTGGTGGGGATCCTCGGCGGACTCTGCGGAGGTGTACTCCTTGCCGGAGAGCTCGGCAGCCTTGTCGATCACGGGACGGACCTGATCGGTCTCGTACATGTTCTCGACACCCTGCAGGATCATGGCAAGGCGTTCCATGCCCAGACCGGTGTCAATGTTCTTCTGGGGCAGTTCGCCCACAATGTCGAAGTCGTCCTTTGAACGGACGTTGTCGATCTGGTACTGCATGAAAACGAGGTTCCAGATCTCGATGTAGCGGGCCTCATCGGCCAGCGGTCCACCCTCGATGCCGTAGGCAGGACCGCGGTCGTAGTAGATCTCCGAGCAGGGGCCGGCGGGGCCGGGCTGGCCGGTGGACCAGTAGTTGTCCGCCTTGCCCATCCTCTGGATCCGCTCAGCCGGGACGCCGGTGTTTTTCAGCCACAGTTCCTTGGCTTCGTCGTCGTCTTCGTACACCGTCACCCAGAGGCGCTCCGGCGGGAGCCCGTAGCCGCCGTCGTCAACGCTGCTGGTCAGCAGCTCCCAGGCAAACTTGATGGCATCTTCCTTGAAGTAGTCACCAAAGGAGAAGTTGCCGCACATCTGGAAGAACGTTCCGTGGCGGGCGGTCCTGCCCACCTCCTCGATGTCCCCGGTGCGGATGCACTTCTGCACACTCGTTGCGCGCTTGTAAGGGGCCTCTTCGCGGGCGGTCAGGTACGGAATGAAAGGAACCATGCCGGCCACCGTGAACAGGAGGGACGGGTCACTGGAGACCAGGGAGGCGGAGGGAACCGCCGTATGGCCCTTGCTGACAAAAAAGTCCACCCAGCGCTTTGTGATCTCCTGCGACTTCATAACCTGATTACATACCCTTCTTGGTTCACGGCGTTCAATGCGCGTGACAGTTTAATTCCTGCGGGATTGATTCCTGTGTGGCCGATCCCGGCGGGAGTACCGGCAGGTGCAGATACTCCGCAGGTTAATTCTCTCCCGGCTAGCGCCGGGCAACGTCCTGGGAGTCGATTCCGAGGGCGGCACGCAGATCGGTTTCCCGCTCCTGCATGCCATCGCGTACGGCACCGGCGAAGTCGTAGATGCCGTCGGCCAGCCGGCCCACTGCACGGTTCAGGCCTTCCGGGCCCAGATTCGACTTCGCCTCGGTGATCTTGCGGAAGGCGATGACGCCGATGGCGACGCCGATTCCCATCCAGACAATTCGTTTCATATCAGTTCTCCGGCGGGGTTCAGCGGCTGCGGCGGCCGGCGGCGGGCTTTTTGCGGGCGGCGAAAGCGGAGCGGACGCCATAGCTGAATGCTGCCACCTTGATCAGGGGCGAGCCTACGGTGGCGGCCACGAGTGAGGACAGCGCCGAAATATTGGCGGAAGCGTCCGAGACGTTGGAGGCGATTCCATCCACTTTTTTCAGCTGCTGGTTGGTGGTGGAAACCGTAGCTGTGACTTCGTCCATCAGCGGGGCGGCGCCGTCGCTGATTGAACGGATAGAGGTCCGGACTTCATCAAAGACGCGTCCGAGTTTCAGAATCGGCACAGCCATCAGCATCACCAGGAGGGCAAACACTCCGGCTGCGATCAGGCCGGCAATATCGCCACCAGACATAGACGTTCATCTCCTTGAAACTCAGTGGAACAGTATCTTCCCGTGGCCACAATGTTCCTGCCGCCTGCGGTTCTCCCCCAAGTACCTTACATACAAAGAAGCCCGTGGCGCTTGCCACGGGCTTCTTCGGATACGCTGCTGAAAATTTAGCGTGCGTAGAATTCGACGACGAGCTGCTCTTCGCAGGTTACGGGAACCTCAGAGCGCTTCGGGCGACGGACCAGGCGGGCCTGCAGGGCGTCAAGCTTGACGTCCAGGTAGGCCGGAACCATCGGCAGGACGTCGCGGTGTGCGCCGGCTGCTGCAACCTGAAGCGGAACCATGGTTTCGCTGCGGCTGTGGACGTGGACCAACTGGCCTTCGGCGACGCGGAAGGACGGCCGGTCAACGCGGATGCCATCAACCAGGATGTGGCGGTGCACAACCAGCTGGCGGGCCTGGGCGATGGTGCGGGCGAAGCCTGCACGCAGCACAAGGGCGTCAAGACGCATCTCGAGCAGTTCGATCAGGTTCTCGCCGGTCAGGCCCTTGGTGCGGCGTGCTTCTTCGAATGCACGGGTCATCTGGGCTTCGCGGATGCCGTACTGGGCGCGCAGGCGCTGCTTTTCGCGCAGACGTACGGCGTAGTCGGAGTCCTGCTTCTTGCGGGCACGGCCATGCTCACCGGGGCCGTACGGACGGCGCTCCATGTACTTGGCGGCCTTGGGGGTCAGAGCGATGCCGAGTGCACGCGAGAGGCGTGCTGTACGGCGAGCACGAGTGTTGTTAGCCACTGGTGTCCTTCCAATATCTGCGGTGTGTCAGTGTTACTGGCCTCCACGATGGAGAGCATCGGCCAACCGCTGCCTTTTGCTACTGGGCGCAGGGCATAACCCAAGAAAACAGCATCAAGTGCTGGATTGAGTGGATTGTGCGTCCGTGCCTTGCCAGACAACGAATAATCCTACCACGGTGGGCCTCTGGTCAGGTTCCGCGGATGATCCTCCTTAGCCGCTCCAGCCTGACCGAAATGTCCCGCTCGGCACCGTTGGCCGTGGGTTCGTAGTAGTCGCGGCCCACCAGATCATCCGGCGGGTACTGCTGGGATGCCACCGAGTGCGGGGCATCATGGGCGTACTTGTAGCCCTGGCCGTGGCCCAGCTGCTTGGATCCCGGATAGTGCGCATCCCGAAGATGCGCAGGGATGCCGTTACCCAGGCCGGCCCGGACGTCTGCGACGGCTTTGTTGATGCCGAGGTACGCTGCATTGGATTTAGGGGCCGTGGCCAGGTGCACCACGGCTTCGGCCAGCACAATGCGGCCTTCGGGCATGCCGATCAGCTGCACGGCCTGGGCCGCTGCCACCGCGGCCTGCAGTGCCGTGGGGTCTGCCATACCAACATCCTCTGCGGCGGAGATGACTATCCGCCGGGCCACGAAGCGCGGGTCCTCCCCTGCTTCGAGCATGCGTGCCAGATAGTGCAGGGCTGCGTCCACGTCAGAGCCGCGGATCGATTTGATGAAGGCGCTTGCGACGTCGTAGTGCTGGTCGCCGGCGCGGTCGTAGCGGACGGCTGCCACATCGAGTGCCCGTTCGGTGTGCCGCAGCTCAACAGTGACGGGGCCGTCCGCTGCATCGTCGCTGTCCCCGAAGGCCACCCCCGCCGCCGCCTCCAGGGCCGTCAGCGCGCGCCGGGCGTCGCCGCCGGACAGCCTGACCAGGTGCGCAAGCGCCCCGGGGCTGAGCTCGATTTTCCCGTTCAGCCCGCGGACATCGGTGAGGGCACGCTGCAGCAGCCCTTCGACGTCGGCGTCCGTCAGCGGCCGGAGTGTCAGCAGGAGGGACCGCGAAAGCAGCGGCGACACCACGGAGAATGATGGATTCTCGGTGGTTGCTGCCACGAGGACCACCCAGCGGTTCTCCACCCCCGGAAGCAGCGCGTCCTGCTGCGCCTTATTGAAGCGGTGGATCTCATCCAGGAAGAGAACAGTGGTGGTTTTGTAGAGATCCCGCGCGGTCAGTGCCTCATCCATGACCCGGCGGACATCCTTGACGCCGGCAGTGATAGCCGAAAGTTCAACGAACTTCCTGCCCGGCCCCCTGGCAATGACATGGGCCAGCGTCGTTTTGCCTGTTCCCGGCGGCCCCCAGAGAATCAGGGAACTCGGCCCGGCCGGACCGGCGGCGTCCGCCCCGGCGGCCAGCTGCCTCAACGGCGACCCCTGGCCGAGCAGGTGCTGCTGCCCCACCACGTCGTCCAGCGTGCGCGGTCTCATCCGGACAGCAAGCGGACTGCGCGGCGACGGCACCCCCGCTGCTCCGGACCGGGCATCCGTCGACGGCCCAGCGTCGCCGTCGTCGTCATTTCCGGGCCCTTGGGCAAAGAGATCATCCACATAGATAGGCTACTCATAGTTTCAACCACTGCCGGTCCGCCGCAGCAACCAAGGGAAGCCCTGATGACCGATAGCCATGCCCCGGGCAGGTCCCCGGCGGCGGCAACGCGCACGGCCTTCATTTCCGGCGCGCGTCTGGACGGCTGGGTGGAGCGCTTCAGTGCCAGCCACGGAGCGCTTCAGACGGATGAGCACGACGACGGCCTGCAGCTGAGTGCCGAGGACGGGACCGTGGCGCTGCTGCAGCCGCCCTGGCCTGTGGACGGGCGTCCGGGACGGGGAGGAGACTCCGTGGCGAGGCTCGCGTCCCTCGCTTCGCAACCCCGCACGTCGGGCATGATACTGATCCGGCGGGGCGGGTATTCGGTGGCGGTGGTCCGCGAAGGATTGGTGCTCGCGTCCAAGACCGGAACCCGTCATGTGCAATCGCGCACGGCTGCCGGAGGTTGGTCCCAGCATCGTTTCGCCCGGCGTCGGGCGAATCAGGCAGACGCGATGGTCGAAGCCGTGGCAGACCATGCCGGCAGGATTTTTGCCGGGCACGGGATCGAATACGTGGCTCCCGGCGGGGACCGCACCCTGGCCGAGCTTGTCCTCGACGAGCCCGTGCTGAAGGACTATTCGGCCCTGGCGAGGCTGGCTTTCCTGGACGTCCCCGACCCCAAGGCGGCTGTTATGAAAAAAGCGGCGGCGGATTTCTGCGCGGTCAGGATCCAGGTAACGGACGCCCAGCCGTAGTTGTCCAAGGAGTTCACTGAAAGGAGCTCGGACGAAGTGATCGGCGGGCAGGCAGTCAGCAGCCGTTCAAGGATCTCTTGGGGCGTTCCTGACGGTAGGAGTACCTGCCCGCCTCCACGAAGCCCGCCTGGCTGTAGAGCATCCGGGCGCCCGGGTTGGAATCCATCACCAGCAACCAGAAACTGTTGACTCCAGCGGAGCGCCCCTGATCCAGAAGTGCCTCCAGAACCTGGCGCGCATAACCGTTCCGCCGGTTTTCGGGCCGAGTGGCCATGCAGTAGATCCCGCCGTGACCGTCCACCAGGGCGAGCCGTCCGACGGCGGCAACAGCGCCGTCGTCGTATCTCACCAGTGCATACAACGACGGGCAGCCCGTCAGTATGCGGCGGGCGATCTTGAGCTCCGGGTCCCCTCCCCGCCCGTCTACGCTCCACCACAGACTCAGCCATTCGGCCGAAGGCTGATCAAGAATTTCGACGGCGGGAACATCCGCCTGCGCGGCGGTCACCTCGTCGTACACTGCCGCGATGGCTCTGGTCATGATCAGTGTCTCTGACTGTCTGGTGAAACCCAGTCCGTCCAGCATCGCGTTGAGGGAGCCGTGACGGGCATCATCGAGGACCTGATAAATGACCGGAAGGCGGCGTTTGCGGTACCAGAGCGCAGCCTCACGGGCAGCTGCCACCCGATCCGCAGCCTCGTGCCGCGGCCACACCGAATTCGCCCGCTGGGTGACCCCGGACGCTGACCGGAGCACCCACTCGGCCGTATCGTGGCGTTCGTCGGCCGGCCAGGCAGCGTCCATCAGGACCTCCAGCTGGTCCAGCCCCAGCAGATCGTCCAGCCCCAGGGGATTCGTCATCGTCCGCTCCATGCCAAAAAATACTGAAGATGTCTCGAAATGCTGAAGGCTCCCCGGAGTCACCCGGGGAGCCAACAGGTCAGTCGGTACTACGCTGGCTTGTTGGCCCAGACTAGTTGGCTTCCACTTTCAGAATCTCTGGCTTTTTGGCCTCGGGCTTGAAGTCAACGCCGGCTTCCTTGCGCTGCTGCGCCGTGATGGGTGCCGGTGCAGCCGTCAGAGGATCGTAGCCGCCGCCGGACTTGGGGAAGGCGATGACGTCGCGGATGGACTCCACACCCGCCAGCAAAGCCACTACACGGTCCCAGCCGAACGCGATGCCGCCATGCGGAGGTGCGCCGAACTTGAAACCCTCAAGCAGGAAGCCAAACTTGGTCTCGGCGTCCACCTTGTCCAGGCCCATCAGCTCAAAGACGCGCTCCTGGACCTCGCGCTCATGGATACGGATGGAGCCGCCACCGATTTCATTGCCGTTGCAGACAATGTCGTAAGCATAGGACAGCGCCGATTCGGGATCCTTGTCAAAGGTGTCCATGAACTCCGGCTTCGGAGAGGTGAAAGCATGGTGGACAGCGGTCCACTTGCCTGCGCCCACAGCCACGTCACCGGAAGCCACAGCAGCGGCAGCCGGCTCGAACATGGGGGCATCCACCACCCACACGAAAGCCCAGTCCTTGGGATCGATCAGGCCGGTGCGGTGTCCGATCTCCACACGGGCTGCGCCCAGCAGTGCACGGGACGGTGACTTTTCGCCGGCCGCGAAGAAGATGCAGTCACCGGGCTTGGCGCCCACTGCATCCGCGAGGCCTGCACGCTCGGTGTCGGTCAGGTTCTTGGCAACGGGGCCGGTGAGCTCGCCGTCTTCCTTGAAGAGCACATAGGCAAGACCCTTGGCGCCGCGCTGCTTGGCCCATTCCTGCCAGGCATCAAGGGCACGGCGTGCCTGCGAGGCGCCACCGGGCATGACAACGGCGCCTACATACGGTGCCTTGAAGACGCCGAAGTTGGTGTCCTTGAAGAATTCAGTAAGTTCGGTCAGCTCCAGGTCGAAGCGCAGGTCCGGCTTGTCCGAGCCGTAGCGCGCCATGGCGTCTGCGTAGGTGATCCGCTGGATCGGAGTCGGGATTTCCACGTCGATCAGCTTCCACAAGGCCTTGACGATGCTCTCACCGAGACTGATGATGTCATCCTGCTCCACGAAGCTGGCTTCGATGTCCAGCTGGGTGAACTCCGGCTGGCGGTCCGCCCGGAAGTCCTCGTCGCGGTAGCAGCGGGCGATCTGGTAGTACTTCTCGAAGCCGCCCACCTGCAGTAGCTGCTTGAAAAGCTGCGGGGACTGCGGCAGTGCGTACCAGGAACCCGGCGCCAGGCGGGCGGGGACCACGAAGTCACGGGCGCCTTCCGGCGTCGAACGCGTCAGCGTGGGGGTTTCGATTTCCACGTAGCCGTCCTGGTGGAGCAGTTCGCGGGCAATGCGGTTGGCTTCTGAGCGCAGGCGCAGGTTGCGGTTGGGGCCCGGGCGGCGAAGGTCCAGGTAGCGGTGCTTCAGGCGTGCTTCCTCGCCGACCTCCACGTGCTCGTCAATCTGGAACGGCAGCGGGTCCGAGGTGTTCAGGACAGTTACCGTCTCCGCGATCACCTCGATCTCACCCGTGGCCAGGGCCGGGTTTTCGTTGCCTTCGGGCCGCTGGGAAACCGTGCCGGTGATCTGCAGGACGTACTCGTTGCGCAGGCCGTGGAAGACCTCTTCTTCGCGGACCACAACCTGGGCGACGCCCGAGGCGTCACGCAGATCGACGAATGCGACACCACCGTGATCACGACGACGGCCAACCCAGCCGGCCAGGGTTACGGTTTGTCCAATGTGCTCGGAGCGGAGGGATCCGAGGTCATGTGTGCGCAGCACAGCATACCTTTCAGAAAGAAGACAGGATGAAGTTGAAATAGAATCGTTGCGGGAACGATCCCGTTTGAGTTTACCCGTTGGAAAGGTCCCTCCCCCGCCATGAACCAGCACCAGCAGCTTCGGCGAAGACTCGGCGTGGTGGACGCATCATCCATTGGACTCGGCTCGATGCTCGGAGCCGGCGTATTCGTGGTCTTCAGCCCGGCCGCTGCCTTGGCCGGAAACCTGCTGATGGTTTCCGTGCTGTTGGCCGGCGCCGTTGCCTACTGCAACGCGGTGGCTTCGGCCCAGCTCGCGGCCAAATACCCGGCGAGCGGAGGCAGCTATGTCTACGGCCGGGAGCAGCTCGGAGAATGGCCGGGTTTTGTTGCCGGCTGGGGCTTCATCACCGGGAAGACGGCCTCCTGCGCCGCCATGGCGCTGACGTTCGGGCATTACATCGCCCCGGACTACGCCACCCCTGTGGCGATTGCAGGCGTTGTGGTGCTGACAGGCGTCAATCTGCTGGGAATCACCCGTACGGCCTTGCTGACCCGGATCCTGCTGGGGCTGGTGCTGGCCACACTCGTATTTGTGGCCGTGGCCAGCATCATCGGACCGCATCCCGTGGGCACCGGGCAAGGTGACGGCCCGGCGGTCAGCGCCTGGGGCATCCTCCCCGCGGCCGGCCTGATGTTCTTTGCCTTCGCCGGCTACGCGCGCATAGCCACTCTGGGGGAAGAGGTCAGGGATCCTGCCAGGACCATCCCACGCGCCATCATGACCGCACTCGCGGCTGCCTTTGGAATCTATGTTGTGCTGGCGCTGCTCCTGATGACCCACCTGACCACCCGCCGGCTGGCCGAGTCAGCATCACCCCTGCTTGATGCCGTGACGCACTCGCAGTTCAGCGCCGGTGCGCCGCTGGTTCAGGCCGGGGCTGCTGCTGCGTGCCTGGGCGCTCTGCTCGCCCTGATCACAGGAGTGGGCCGGACAACCATGGCCATGGCGCGGGAGCGGGACTTGCCGGGTCAGCTTGCCCGAGTCGGGGGCCGGCACACGGTGCCTTTCATTGCTGAAATCTCGGTTGCCGCTGTGGTGATTGTACTGTTGCTGACCACCGACGTCATGACGGTGGTGGGGTTCTCCAGCTTTGGTGTGCTGTTGTATTACGCCGTGACAAACGCCGCCGCCTTCACCCTTGCCGAACGCCCGGGCTACGCGCCGAAGTGGCTGAACGCCCTCGGCCTGGCTGGCTGCCTCCTTCTGGCCGTCACGTTGCCGCCGGTGTCAGTCCTGGGCATGGCGGCTGTGCTTGCTGCGGGAATCGCCGGGCGCTTCCTGATCCTGCGGTTGCGGAGCAGGTAAGTTCCTAAACCGTTTCCACCTGAACAGTCTTCACCTGGACGGACAGGTCCTCCGCCGGCGGTGACCAGAGCGCCGGATCCGCATCGGTCTGCTCGCCGGAACGGATGTCCTTGACCTGGTGCTTGCCGTCGTCGTCCGTGAACCAGACGAACGGGATTCCACGGCGGTCGGCGAATTTGATCTGCTTGCCGAACTTCTCCGCCTTGGCCGCAACCTCGGTGGAAATGCCCCGGCTCCGCAGCTGGGCAGCGACGTCCTGCGCTGCACCCCAGCTGTCGTCCGTGCTGAGTGCGACGAGCACAGCAGCAGGCACCGAGCGTGAGGCGCGGGCAAACTCCTGGCTGAGGATCCGCGAAACCAGCCGGGTCACCCCGATGGACAGACCGACGCCGGGGAACTTGCGGTTCCCCTTGCTCGCCAGCGCGTCGTAGCGCCCGCCCGAGCAGATGGAGCCCAGCTGTTCGTGGCCCACGAGCACTGTCTCCACAACAGTTCCGGTGTAATAGTCCAGGCCGCGGGCGATGCTCAGATCCGCAATCACTTTGCCGGGCGCACGCTGAACAGCAGCCTCTATCACCTGTTCGAGCTCGTCCAATCCTTCCTCGAGCAGTTCGTTGGTGATACCCAGCGCACGGACCTGGGCCACAAACGAGGTGTCCTCGGTACGGATACCCGCCAGCTTCAGGGCGGCCTGCGCCTGCTCCTCGGTGGCGCCGAGTTCGGTCTTCAGGAGCTCCGCCACCCTTGCGGCGCCGATCTTCTCCAGCTTGTCGATGCTGCGAAGAACACCGGCAGTGTCCGTTAGCCCGATTCCCCGGTAGAAACCTTCGGCGAGTTTGCGGTTGTTGATCCGCAGCCTGAAATCGGGAATGGGCAGGGCATTCAGGGCCTCGGCAATGACCAGCACGATCTCGACGTCGTAGCGGAACGGCAGTTCGCCGTCGCCCACCACATCGATATCAGCCTGGGTGAATTCGCGGGCGCGCCCCTCCTGCGGACGCTCGCCCCTCCACACCTTCTGGATCTGGTACCGGCGGAATGGAAATGCCAGGTATCCGGCGTTTTCCACCACGTAACGCGCAAACGGTACTGTCAGGTCGAAGTGCAGGGCCAGGGCGTTCGGATCCGATTTGCCGGCTTTCTCCGCTGAGCCGCCGTCGTCGTCCTGGAGCCGGCGGAGGCCGTACACCTCTTTGTCGATCTCGCCCTTGCGGAGCAGCTGTCCCACGGTTTCAACGGCTCGAGTCTCAATGGAGCCAAAGCCGTGCAGCTCGAAAATCCGGCGCAGGGTGTCCAGCACGTGCAGCTCCACCTGCCGCTCCTCGGGAAGCCACTCGGGGAATCCGGACAGAGAGGCTGTGCGTGCCATGGTGGAGTTTCTCCTCAAGTAAGCGGTGGCCGGAGGCTTCGCTGCTATTCCGCGCCGAAACGGGGCGGCAACGGCGGGAGTCCAGCCAGTCATGCATAAACTATGTGCGGCAGTCAGTTTATGCTTTAGCCGCCTGCATCTCTAATACGGGAGGCGGCCGCATGGGCACCTGCCGCTTTTGCTGCTGCACACCGGCCACCGCCGCAGGCGCTTTCCGGTACCCAGCCTTACAACCAGGAGGACTTTTGGCGGCCAGTTCACGAGGTGCGCGCGAAGCCAAGCGACGCATCCAGCAGATGGAAGCAAAGCGCGATTTGCGCCGGGACCAGGAAAAGCGCCGGAAGAGGGACAACCTCATCGCCGTAGGCGCCGGCACAGCAGCGGTGATTCTCGCCGTCGTCCTCCAGCTGACCTCGTTTGCCGGGAACCCCACCGAAGACGAATTCGTCGCGGCGGAAGCCGGGTTGACCAGCCCGTCCCCGTCAGCAACGCCGTCGGCAGCCGCTACCAACGGCGCCAACATCCCCAAGCCGGAAACAGCAGCCGGGAGGGTGTTCAAGGGCGAACTCAAGCTGAACAGCGGCACCCTCGCCGTCCAAATGGACGGCACCAAAGCCCCACAGGCCGCGGCGGTGTTTAAGTCGCTGGCCGACGATGGCTACTACAAAGGCATCGACTGCCACCGGCTCACCACCGGCGAGACCTTCGGCGTCCTGCAATGCGGCTCCAAGACCGGTGACGGCCAGGGCGATCCGGACTACAACTGGGGGCCACTGGAAAACACGCCCCAAGACAACAAGTACCCGGCCGGGACCATTGCCGTGGCCCGGACCGGCGGAAACGCCTATGGTAACGGGACCCAGTTCTTCATTGTCTACAAGGACACCGTGATTCCCGCCGATGCTGCCGGGGGATATACGGTGGTGGGCAAGGTGACATCAGGCCTGGACGTAGTGACCAAGATCGCTGCGGCTGGCATAAAGACAGGCGAAAACGCCACCGACGGCGCACCTGTGGAACCAGTCACGATAGACTCGTTCTCTCTGAAGTAGCCAGCCCCGGCCCTTGTGGCCGCGGGTGCATTACGTGAGTATTTCCCTCCAAGCGAAAGACTTTTAGCGGTGACAGACAGTCAGAAATCCGACGAAACATCAGCAGCAGCCAACCTGACCGAGAGTGAGGCCCCCGTGGCCGACGGTGCAGAGGCAGCGTCTGAAAGCGCAGAAACCGAAACAGAAGCAGGCACCGAGGAATCCCCCGCGACGGTAACGCCGGCGGAACCTGAAGCCGTCGTCGAGGTAGCTGTGGCCGAAGCTCCCGCGGAAGCCGCGGTTCAGGCTGAACCCGAAACGGGAGTTGAAGCTCCCGTGGCCGAACCTCCCGTGGAAGCCGAGGCCGTGCCTGAATCGGACACCCCGGCAGAGCTGGAAACGGCAGAGCCTGAAACGTCGGCCGCAGAAACGGCGGCGCCGGCAACGGAAGCCGCTGAGGCACCAGCTGCTGAACCATCCACGCCTGCTCCAGCCGCTCCTACTGCGCCGTCTCCTACGGCTGTTGCGTACCCTTCGGCGCCGTCCCCTGAAGTGCCGTCTGTTTCGGATGCGCCGAAGCCGGTTCCGGCTCCGCGCCCTGCGGCACCTTCGCCGTCGGCTTTCGCTGCCCGGCCCAAGACAGGTGCAGCCGCACCTGTTGCAGCACCCGCGCCGGTTCCTTCCGCCACGTCCCTGGCTGAGGCAGCCCGGTGGGGCCGGGTGGAGGGGGACGGCCATGTGTTCCTCACCATCGATGGTAAAGAGCACCCGGTAGGCCAGTACCCCGATGTCAGCAATGACGAGGCACTGGGATACTTCGCCCGGAAATACGATGACATCGTGGCGCAGGTTGTGTTGCTGGAACAGCGCGTAGGGTCCAAGGCTCCCAGCACGGACATGCAGAAAACGGTCACTCATCTGCGTGAGCAGCTTGCCGAACGGAACATGGTGGGCGATATCCGCTCAGCCGAAACCCGGCTCGACACACTGTCCGCGCAGATCACTGACCTTGAAAAGTCGGAAAAGGCCGAGCATGACGCCATCCGCACCGCAGAGCTGGCGGCGCGTGAGGCGATCGTGGCCGAGGCGGAGGAAATCTCCGGCCACGACCCCTCGCAGGTCCAGTGGAAGACTTCCAGCGCACGGATGAACGAACTCTTCGAAAGCTGGAAAACAGCCCAGAAGAGCGGCGTCAGGCTTGGCCGCAGTAACGAGGATGCATTGTGGAAGCGCTTCCGGGCCGCGCGCACCGTTTTTGACCGTCACCGCCGGGCCTACTTCTCCCAGCTGGACAGCAACAACTCAGCCGCCAAGTCCGCCAAGGAAAAACTCATCACCGAGGCTGAGGCGCTGTCTTCCTCGACTGACTGGGGCTTCGCAGCAGGCGAGTATCGCCGTCTGATGGATGAATGGAAGGCGTCACCTCGTGCCAGCCGCAAGGACGACGACTCTCTCTGGGCGCGTTTCCGCGCCGCCCAGGATGTCTTCTTCACCTCTCGCCAGGCTGCCAATGACGAGATTGAGCAGGAGTACGTGGCTAATCTGACCGTGAAGGAAGCCCTTCTCGTGGAAGCGAACGCGCTCCTGCCCATCAAGGATCTGGCCAGCGTCAAGAAGTCCCTGCAGTCCATCCGCGACCGCTGGGAGGAAGCCGGCAAGGTTCCGCGTGGCGACATGGGCCGTATTGAGGCTGGGCTTCGCAAGGTGGAGGATGCAGTCCGTCACGCCGAGGACGAAAACTGGCAGCGCTCCAATCCCGAGACCAAGGCCCGCACCAACAGTGCCTTGTCCCAGCTCGAGTCCGCGATCGCCGGGCTCAAGGACGATCTCGCCAAGGCTGAGAAGGCCGGTGACCAGCGCAAGATCAAGGCCGCGCAGGAAGCACTCGATGCGCGGCAGGCCTGGCTGGACCAGATCCAGCGCTCTGCCAGCGAGCTCTCCTAGACTCCGGCACAAGCGGCAATCTCCGGCTTCCCCGGTGATTTCCTGCCGACGTTTCAGGCCTTGTTCCGGTTATCCACATAGCCGGGGCAGGGCCTGTACTCGTTTGGCGCCGCCACGGCAAGATTGCACAATGGCAACAACGTCCCGGCATCCCCCGGCAGCAGATCCGGCTGAGGCGCTTCTCCGCAGTCCGGTCCTCCCGGCACAGCATCTTGATCTTTACTCCCCCGGGGCCCTGTTCTCGTGGCCGGAGCTCCAGTCAATGGCGTCCGACGGCGTGCTGACGCAGCTGTACCAGCGCGGTTACACCATTCCCGGTACGGCTGCCACCCCGCAGCTGCGGGCGCGTGCAGCCGCCTTCGCAGTTCCCCCGGCCATCCGCCAGCGTGTGGTGGCAGGAAGGATGACGGCGGCATGGATCTACGGATGCGCGCGGGAGCCTGACCGGCTGGCGCTTCTGGTCGATTCCAAGCGCCGGATATCCAGTCTCCGCTCCACGCGGGGCTGCACTCTCCATGAAGTCCGGCTGGGTCCGTTTGACGTTGTCAGCCTGGGTGGGCTGATGGTCTCAAGCCCTCTGCGGACTGCTCTGGACATCGCGCTCCATGTGGAGGCCGAGCGCGCCATACCGGCCTTGCGCGAGCTGCTGGCACGGCCGGAACTGGACGTCCGGCTGCGCCTGCTGACCCTGGCGGTGGAATCAACACCGAGGGTGCCGCACAAAAGGGCAGCCCTCGAAAAACTCGCGCTGCTAGCTTCGGCGCCGGTTGCCGGTCGTCCTGTAGACGTCGAACACACCGTCGATCCGCCGGACAGCGCTCAGAACGTGGCTCAGGTACTTGGGGTCGCCCATCTCGAATGCGAACTTGGAAATGGCCACCCGGTCATTTGAGGTGTGGACGCTGGCGGCCAGGATATTCACGTGGTTCTCGGACAGGATCCTCGTTACATCCGAGAGCAGGGACTTGCGGTCCAGTGCTTCCACCTGGATCTCCACAAGGAACACGCTGGACTGGGTTGGCGCCCAGTCGACGTCAACAATCCGGTCGGGCTGATCCTTAAGGTCTGAGACGTTTGTACAGTCGGTCCGGTGCACAGAAACCCCGGAACCGCGGGTGACGAAACCAAGGATCGGATCCGGCGGTACCGGGGTGCAACAACGTGCCAGTTTGACCCAGACGTCGCCCACGCCCCGGACCACCACACCGGAATCGGAGAACCTGGTCTTGCTGACCTGGGTGGGGATGCTGACTTCGGTGAGGTCGTCATCGGGGCTTTCCTTGCCGCCCAGACTTTCAACGAGCTTTTCCATCACTGACTGCGCCGAGGTGTGGCCATCGCCGACACCGGCATACAGACCGGAAATGTCCACATACTTGAAGTCTTCGGCAACGGCGGCCAGTGCGTCATGGGTCATCAGCCGCTGCAGTGGCATGTTCTGCTTCCGCATGGCCCGGGTCAGCAGCTCCTTGCCGCGGTCAATGGCTTCTTCGCGCCGTTCCTTACTGAACCATTGGCGGATCTTGTTCCGCGCACGGGCGCTCTTGACGAAATGTTGCCAATCCTGGCTGGGACCGGCGCCTTCTGCCTTGGAGGTGAAGATTTCCACCCAGTCGCCGTGGTTCAGTTCGCTGTTTAGCGGAACAAGCTTTCCGTTAACCCTGGCGCCAATGGTGCGGTGGCCCACCTCGGTGTGCACGGCATAGGCGAAGTCCACTGGGGTTGATCCGGCCGGCAGGGCCATGACCTCGCCCTTGGGGGTGAAAACGAAAACCTCCCGGGCATTGATTTCGAACCGCAGGGAATCGAGAAACTCGCCCGGGTCCGATGTCTCCTGCTGCCAGTCAACCAGCGAACGAAGCCAGCCCATGTCCCCGTCACGGGGGCTGCCGGGGCCGGCCGCCGTGCGGTTGGGCTGGTCCTTGTATTTCCAGTGCGCGGCAACACCGTATTCGGCCCGCCGGTGCATCTCATGGGTGCGGATCTGGATTTCAACAGGTTTGCCGCCCGGGCCGATCACTGTGGTGTGCAACGACTGGTACATGTTGAATTTGGGCATTGCGATGTAGTCCTTGAACCGCCCCGGAAGGGGATTCCAGCGCGAATGCATGGTGCCCAGTGCCGCATAGCAGTCCCGGACAGAATCGACCAGGACGCGTACTCCCATGAGGTCATTGATGTCATCGAAGTCTTTGTCCCGGACGATCATCTTCTGGTAGATCGAGTAGTAGTGCTTCGGACGTCCCGTGATGGTGGCCTTGATCTTTGCCATGCGCAGATCGTCGGCGATCTGGTTGCGGATGACGCTCAGGCTCTTTTCCCGCTCGGGGGTCCTGTCCCCCACCATGCGGACGATCTCCTCATACACCTTCGGGTAAAGTGCCGCGAAGGAAAGATCCTCAAGTTCCCATTTGATGGTGTTCATGCCCAGCCGGTGGGCCAACGGGGCAAAAATCTCAAGGGTTTCGCGGGCCTTCCGGGCGGACGATTCGGCCGAGACGAATCGCCAGGTGCGCGCGTTGTGCAGCCTGTCAGCGAGCTTGATCATCAGAACGCGGATGTCCTTGGCCATGGCCACAACCATCTTGCGCACTGTCTCAGACTGGGCGGCTTCGCCGAAGCTGACCTTGTCCAGCTTGGTGACCCCGTCAACCAGCATGGCCACTTCCGGCCCGAATTCAGCTTTCAGACTCGCCAGCGTATAAGGCGTGTCCTCCACCGTGTCATGCAGCAGCGCCGCCGCCAGCGTGGTGCCGGACAGACCCAGTTCCGCCAGAATCGTGGCAACGGCCACGGGGTGGGTGATGTACGGATCCCCGCTCTTGCGCTTCTGCCCGCGGTGGCTTTCCTCCGCCACCACAAAAGCCCGCTGGATGAGCTCGAAGTCTTCTTTGGGGTTGTTGACCCGCACGGTCCGGAGCAGTGGTTCAAGGATGGGTGAGTAGGTGGGGGCCCCGCGGCCGGTCAGGCGCGCCAACCTGGAACGGGTGCGTTCACGGCGGCCGGGAAAGGTAGGGCGCACCCCGGAATTATCTACCGGAACACCAGGACCGGGGCGTCCGGCAGCAACGAGACCAGTCTGCGGTCCCTGACCGGGGGTGTCATCCCCGCTTGCCGCTGGCGCCGACGCCGAACGTTCTTCCAATGAAGCACCCCTCACGACCCGTCTGATTATCCCAGTCTATTCCCGCAGCAGGATACTTCGATAACCGGCCACAAATGCGAACGGGCCGGACGGCGTCACGTATGTGACGCCGTCCGGCCCGTTCGTCCGATTAGCTTAGGCCGGCGCTGCTTCCGAAGCTACCGGCGTCTTACTTGATGTTTCTGCGCGGCGGTGTTCAACACGCTTGGCCTGTTTCGTCAGTTCGGGTTCATTCTGACGCAGCCATGCGTACATGGGCGCAGCCACAAAGATCGTTGCGGCCGTTCCGATCAGAATGCCCACGAACAGTGCGAGCGAAAGGTCGCGGAGCGTGCCCGCACCTAGGAGCCCGGCGCCGATGAACAGAATGGCACCGACCGGCAGGATGGCTACCATCATGGTGTTGATGGAACGGACCAATGTCTGGTTGACAGCCAGGTTGACCTCTTCGGCGAATGTGCGGCGTGTGGAGGCGTCGAGATCCGCTGTATTTTCGCGGATCTTGTCGAAGACCACCACGGTGTCGTACAGCGAATAACTGAGCACCGTGAGGAAGCCGATGATGGCCGATGGAGTCACCTCAAAGTCACTCAGCGCATAAACCCCCGCTGTGATGAACATTGTCACCAGCATGCCGGCAAGCGCCGACAGCGACATCTTCCAGGTGCGGAAGTAGAGGGCCATGAGGATTGCCGCAATTCCCACGAAGATGACCAGACCCAGCAGGGCCTGCCTGGTGACATCCGCACCCCAGGTGGGCCCCACAAATGTGGAAGTCACCTCATTGTCCGTAACACCATAGGCAGTGGTCAGCCCCTGCTTGACCTTGACGGTCTCGTCCTCGGTGAGCTTATCCGTCTGGATGCGCATGGTGGTGCCGGCAACATTCGCGACGCGGGGAATGCTCCCGGCCACAACGTCCTGCACCGCCTTCTCGCCCGCAGCCGCATCAGTGGTCTTGACGTTTGAAACAGTGAACTCGGAACCGCCCCGGAACTCGATGCCCAGGTTGAAACCGCCCTTGGCGACAGGAATCAGGATGGACAGGGCAACGGCCACGGCCGCGATCAGGAACCAGATCTTCTTGGAACCCACGAAATTGTACGAGCGCTTGCCCGTGTAAAGCTCGTTACCGAAATTGGCAAACCTGGACATTACTTGCCCTCCTTGGCTGCGCTCTTGGATGAACCGGCGAGCTGTTCCTGCTTTTCCGCGAGGCGGCGTTCCGCAATGGTCATCCGGCGTTCGGCTTCAGCAGCCGCACCGGTGTTCTTGGCACGAACCACGGCAGGCCTGTCCTCAGGCGTGCGGAGCCTTCCGGCACCGCGGTAGAGGGGCACGGCGCCGAGGCTCTTTGGATCAAGGCCGGAGAAGGTGTGGCCCTCACCGAAGAACTTGGTGCGAGCCAGCAGCCGCAATGTGGGATGCGTGAACATGAACACCACAATGAGGTCGGCAATGGCTGTCAGGCCAAGGGTGAACGCGAACCCGCGCACGTTGCCCACTGCCACAAAGTACAGCACCAGGGCGGCAAGCAGGTTGACGGCCTTGGAGGCCAGGACCGTGCGCTTGGCGCGCTTCCAACCGTTTTCCACGGCGGAAACGAGGCCGCGGCCTTCGCGGAGTTCATCGCGGATACGTTCGAAGTACACGATGAACGAGTCCGCTGTCTGCCCGATGGACACAATGATGCCAGCCACCCCGGCAAGGGAGAGACGGTAATTTTCCGTCCAGCCCAGGATGCCAATGGCAAGGTATGTCAGTGCACCGGCCACAACGAGCGAAGCGATGGTCACGAATCCCAGCGCCCGGTATTGGAAGAGCGAGTAGACCACCACCAGCAAGAGCCCCATCAGACCTGCGAGCATGCCCATACGGAGTTGCTCACCGCCCAGGGTTGCGGAAATCTGCTGGTCGCTCTGGATCTCGAAGCTGATGGGCAGAGCGCCGAAACGCAGCTGGTCAGAGAGTGCCTTGGCAGTCTGCTCGTTGAAACTACCCGTAATCTGTGGACGGCCATCGGTGATGACAGCAAGTGAACGAGGCGCGGAAATAACCTGGTCATCGAGGACGATTGCGAACTGGGCCTTGGGATCCGAACCCGCTTCACCGCCAGCGGCGACGTAGAACTGGTTCAGCCGCTGGGTGACTTCCTTGAACTTTGCCGTGCCTTCGCTATCAAACTGGATGTTGACAGCCCACTCGTTGGTGACAGCACCCTGTGCGCCCTGCTGCAGCTGGAATGACGAAGTGACAATGTTGGTGCCCTTGACCTCAACGGGTCCAAGGATGTACTTGATCGCCGGGCTCTTGTCCGCGGCAGGTTCACACGTAACCAGTGGTTTGGCCGGGTCCGAGCGTTCCTGCTTGTCCTGGGACTGGTTGTCGCAGTCGAGGGCCTCGTACTTCTTGTAGACCGCGGCCGTGATCCAGTTGGAGTCGCTGCTGTTGGCGGGCGCAGCAGTGGGCTTGGGCAGCTTGTCCGCAGGAGTCAGTGACTCCTTGGGAACGGCTGCGCCTGCACCGGCGGCCAGAACAGGGCGGAAATTCATGTCCGCCGACGCCTGGATCAATGCCCGGGTTTCCTTGGACGGAGTACCCGGGAGGCTCACCACAACGTTGCGGCCCGACTGCGTGCTGATTTCAGCTTCCGCAACACCGGAGCCGTCCACACGTTGGCGGATGATTGCCACGGCCTGGTTGAGCTGATCTTCGTTGATGTCCGAACCGCCCTCAACCTTGGGCGCCAGGATCATCTGGGTGCCGCCCTCGAGGTCCAGAGCAAGCTTGGGAGTCCAGCTGGCCTGCCCTGCCATGTTGCCG
Source organism: Micrococcaceae bacterium Sec5.7 (assembly GCA_039636785.1). Lineage (NCBI taxonomy): Bacteria > Bacillati > Actinomycetota > Actinomycetes > Micrococcales > Micrococcaceae > Micrococcaceae bacterium Sec5.7. The sequence continues at coordinate 1,918,446 of CP144169.1, forward strand.
CCGGCAAGGACAGCGGTCAGGACGGCGATGATTACGCCAAGCCAGACCAGCACCCTGAGGGCTGAGTTTTTGGGGCCAGTTCGTGCCATTGTGGATCTTTCTATTATTTACGGAGGAGCCACCGGCATGAGCTGTGTCGCTCACACCGGCGGCTGCCCGCATCCGTAGAGGTTGTTGCTTAGCGGGATGTGGCGCGTCGGCGCGGACTAGATGTCCTTTTTGCCTTCATCGTTGAGACGCTTAAGCGTTTCGTCCGGGGTCTCGCTGACGGCGGCGGTGTTTTCGCCGTCTTCGGCTGTGAGCGACGAGGCGTCGTCCGGGACGGCCGAAGTCTCAGCCACAGGCTCCACAATTTTGGTGACAGCCTGGCGGTGAACGGTGGCAACGTTTCCGGGGGAAAGTTCCAGAACAACCTTGTTGTTCTCATCATCGATGGAGAGGATCCGGCCGAAAAGCCCAAAGCTGGTCATGACCTCAACGCCGGGTTCGAACTGCGACTGCAGAGTGGCCTGCTGCTGTTTGGTCTTTTTGTTGCGGCGGAACATCATGAAGATAAAGAGACCAAGCATAACGAACAGCAGGATGGTCATGATGTCGATGCCGCCGCCGGCCTGCGGCTGGGCCTGGGCAGAAATATGTCCGAACACAGGGAAGTTCCATTCTGTACTTGCGTAACTGATTGACAACAACGTCCGATTCGCTCCGGGTTGACTGGCAGAAAACTGCCCTTAGTCACCGGCGGCCCGTTGGAGCCACCTGGCGGAACAATGCCCGAACGTGCCGAGCGTCATTCCAGTCTAAAGGGAAAAGCTGACAGCACGGTGCTATTGACCGTTGTGAATCCACTCAGGGACCGTTTCATCAATTGTTTCGCCGGCGTCAAACAGGTCCGGAGGCTCCTGTCCGAAGACTCCGGCGGGAACGGCAAACCCCAGATGTGTCCACGCCGGTGCCATGGCAATCCGGCCGCGGGGCGTTCGGCCCAGCAGCCCCTCCCGGACCAGGAACGGCTCGGCTACGGTTTCCACTGTTTCCGGTTCCTCGCCTACCGCAATTGCCAGAGTGGACAGCCCCACCGGACCGCCGCCGAATTTGGTGATCAAGGCTTCCAGGACGGCACGGTCCAGCCGGTCCAGCCCGCGTTTGTCCACTTCATACATGTCCAGCGCAGCGGACGCAGCCCGGGCATCAATCTGTTCGATGCCGTGGACAAGCGCCCAGTCCCTGACGCGGCGCAGAAGCCGGTTGGCGATTCGGGGCGTTCCCCGGGAGCGCCCCGCGATTTCGCTGAACCCCGCAGAATTCACCTTCAGGTCCAGCAGACCAGCCGATCGCCGCAAAACCAGCTCAAGTTCGGCCACGGAGTAAAACTCCAGATGCCCGGTGAAGCCGAACCGGTCGCGGAGCGGCCCGGGCAGGAGCCCGGCGCGGGTGGTGGCCCCCACGAGGGTGAAGGGAGGCAGCTCCAGCGGAATGGCGGTGGCACCCGCTCCTTTACCCACCACAATGTCGACGCGGAAGTCCTCCATGGCCATGTAGAGCATTTCCTCTGCAGGCCGGGACATCCGGTGGATTTCGTCCAGGAACAGGACTTCGCCCTCTGACAGCGAAGAAAGGATGGCTGCAAGGTCTCCGGCGTGCTGGATGGCCGGACCGCTGCTTATCCGCAGCGGGGCATTCATTTCAGCCGCAACAATCATGGCGAGTGTGGTTTTACCAAGGCCGGGCGGTCCTGAGAACAGCACGTGGTCCGCGCTGCGGCCACGCATCCTGGAGGCCTGCAACACCAGGGACAGCTGTTTGCGGACGCGGTGCTGGCCGACAAAGTCCTGAAGGTTCTTGGGCCTGAGGGCGGCTTCAATGGCCCGCTCTTCCGGCTCCTCTCCCCCGGCCCCCATCGACGGTTCACCCACGGGTGCCTACCCTGTTGCCGGCACGGGCGCCGTCCTGGCCAAGCCAGCGCAAAGTAGTACGGAGGATTTCGGCCACGTTGCCCTTGTCCGCCAGCTCCGGCGAATCCGCCAGCGCGCTGTCAATGCTGGACGTGGCGTCCTTTTCCGACCAGCCGAGGCTGGTCATGGCAGCCACAACCTGCGGCTTCCAGACGGAGGCAGCGGACGGGGCCCGGGCTGTGCCGCCGGCGGTCCCATGAGGCACCAGCTTGCCTGCCAGTTCAAGCACAATCCGGCCGCCGACCTTCGGTCCGATTCCCGGAACCTTGGTAAAGGTCTTGCTGTCTCCGGTGTGCGCCGCAACCCGGATTGCCTCCGGTTCGTGGACGGCCAGGACAGCCAGAGCCAGCCTCGGGCCCACGCCGCTGACACTGAGAAGGACGTCGAAAACCTCGCGTTCGTCGTCGCTGGCGAAGCCAAACAGAGTCAGGGAATCCTCCCGCACAATCAGGGACGTGAACAGCTTGCCCTCCTCGCCGGTGCGCAGCCGGCTCAGGGTCTGCGGCGTCGCGTTGACGCTCATGCCGGCACCGTTGAGATCGATCACGGCGGAGGACAACCCGACGTGCGCTACGGTTCCGCGGAGAAAACTGATCAAGGCCGGGCTCCTGAAGTACCGCCGGGGAAACCGGCTATCCGAACATATCTACGAATACACTAGCAAGCCGGACTGACATTCAGCGTGCACGGCGCGCCTTTGCCTCGGCCTCCGCCCAGGCACGCTGGGCCGGCGTGAGCGACTCGCTTCCGGGGCCGGTGGTGGCCACAGCGGCGCCGCTCCCGGCACGCCATGCGTGGGTGATGGCAAGCGCCAATGCATCTGCGGCATCGGCAGGCCTCGGCGGTGCCTCAAGCCTGAGGATCTTGGTCACCAGTTTGGTCACGGCGTCCTTATTGGCGGTTCCACTGCCGGTGACGGCCGCTTTGACTTCCGACGGCGTGTGGAGGGCTACCGGTATGCCGCGCCGTGCTGCCGCTGCGATCACCACGCCGGACGCCTGCGCCACGCCCATAACGGTGCTGACGTTGAGCTGCGAGAAGACACGCTCCACGGCCAGAACGTCGGGTTCGTAGCGGTCCAGCCATTCGTCGATGGCCAGGGCTATGACCAGCAGCCGCTGGTCAAGCGTCTCGTGCGGCGAGGAACCCACTACCCCGACCGCCACCATGGTGGCCCTGCGGTTCTTTTCAACATCGACAACGCCGATGCCGCAACGGGTGAGGCCCGGATCAACTCCCAATACACGCAGAGTCATTTCCGGGCCTTCGGCTTAAATCGCAAGGCGGCTGATCACTCAGCTTCCAGTGCGGCCTGCACTTCGTCGCTGAGGTCAGCGTTGCTGTAGACGTTCTGGACGTCGTCGAGCTCTTCGAGCGCGTCCACGAGCTTCATGAATTTCTTGGCGCTTTCCAGGTCAAGCGGAACCTGCATGGTCGGCACAAATTCGGCTTCGTCGGTTTCGTACTCCATTCCGGCTTCCTTCAGGGCATCGCGGACGGCCTGAAGGTCGGTGGGTTCAGAGTGGATTTCGAAGGAGTCGCCGTTGTCCTTGACTTCCTCGGCCCCGGCTTCGAGGACGGCCATCAGGACATCGTCTTCGGTGAGTTCGTTCTTGGGCAGCGACACAACACCCTTGCGGGTAAACAGGTAGTTGACCGAGCCCTGGTCGGCCATGGTGCCGCCGTTGCGGGAGATGGCCAGCCTGACTTCCGAGGCCGCACGGTTCTTGTTGTCGGTCAGGCATTCGATCAGCAGTGCCGAGCCCTGCGGGCCACGGGCCTCGTACATGATCTCGGTGTAGTCCACCACTTCGCCGGTGAGGCCTGCGCCACGCTTGACGGCGCGCTCAATGTTGTCGGCGGGGACGGAGGTCTTCTTGGCCTTGGTGACAGCCAATTCCAGGCCGGGGTTGCCGGCAAGGTCCGGTCCGCCCATGCGCGCCGCGACTTCGATGTTCTTGATCAGCTTGGCGAACGACTTCGCCCGGCGGCTGTCGAGGATGGCCTTCTTGTGCTTGGTCGTCGCCCATTTGGAGTGGCCTGACATGCTTTACGCTTCTCCTCTGATCATTCGGATAAAAAGTTCGTGCACACGTTTTTCCCCAGTCACTTCCGGGTGGAAGGAGGTGGCCAGCAGGTGGCCGGAACGTACTGCCACAATTCTAGCCGTCCCTTGCAATGCAGCTGCGTGTGAGGCGTGGGCGGCATCCGCGGGTTCCACCTGGGCCAGCACCTCAACCCCTTCACCTACACGTTCCACCCACGGCCCGCGGATGAACACAGCGTGCACCGGGGGTACTCCGGAATCCGTGGCGCTGAAGTCGAGCCCCTTGAAGTCAAGGTCGGTCTCGAACGATTCGCGCTGCCGGCCAAAAGCGTTGCGGCGGACCGTGATGTCAAGCCCGCCGAAAGTCTGCTGGGCGTTGCCTGCCAGGTCGGTTGCCGGATCCGCGATCTCATTGGCAAGCAGGATCATTCCGGCGCATGAACCGTACACCGGCAGCCCGGTGGCTATCCGCTCACGCAGCGGATCCGCCAGTTCAAAAATGCGGGCCAGCTTGTCAATGGTGGTGGATTCGCCGCCCGGGATGATCAGTCCGTCGAGTCCGTCAAGTTCCGCCGGACGCCTGATTCCGACGCCGGTGGCGCCGGACGCTTCTACGGCATGGAGGTGTTCGCGGAAGTCGCCCTGGAGCGCCAGGACACCGATTCGCAGGCCCGAGCCCACGCGGGAAGCAGCCGCTGAAAGGGGATTGGTCATCCAGATATCATAGTGGGCCGGGCGCCACCGATTCCCCGTGCGGCCGGTGGCCGGCCCGATTCCATGCCGCTGCTGGGATATATTACAGAGCATGCTTTACTTCAGTATTCCGCTCGGCAAGCTGGTTCGCCGGGTCTCGCGGCTCAGGGGCGGAGGCTCTGCCCTCCCCGGGCTCGTGGTCGAGAAAATCGACCCCGGCTTTATGCAACGGACACTGTCCACGCTCCCCCGCGGTGTGGCGGTGGTCAGCGGCACGAACGGCAAGACAACAACCACCAAAATGGTGGTTGAACTGCTGGAGAGCCAGGGCCTGAAGGTCTTTACCAACCGCACGGGCAGCAATTTCACCCGAGGCGTTGCAGCCGCGCTCCTGGGCGAAGTTGATTGGCGCGGGCGCCTGCACGCGGACGTCGCCGTGCTTGAACTGGACGAGGCCCACGCTGTTCACTTCGTCAACAGGGTTCCGCCGCGCTACAGCCTCCTGCTCAACGTGCTGCGCGACCAGCTGGACCGTTTCGGCGAGATCGACAAAACAGCCCAGCTGCTGCAGCGCATTGCCTCCAAGACCACCGGCACTGTGGTCCTCAACCGTGAGGATCCGCGTGTGGCGGGAATCGCCGCCACCCTTGATGGGCCCGAGGTCCTTTACTTTGGCCTTGACGACTCGCTGCTCAGCACTTTCCCCAACGACGACGACATGCGGACCGTCCCCGGTGCCCCTGGACCGGCGGCTGTCCCTGAAAAGCCGCATGCCGACGTCGTCCTCCGCCGGGTGGGTGCGGACAGCGCTGACTTTGAGTACGACGGCGTCACGGTCACCACTGCGATGAAGCTCCGTGGTGTATACAACATCTTCAACGCGGCGGCGGCGCTGACGCTGGCGCGCAGTATTTCCGGCAGCGACGGCGCCGCCACGGACCACGACACCCTGCTGGAGGCACTGTCCCGGGTGGCCCCCGCCTTTGGCCGCGGTGAAAGCCTGACTGTTGACGGACTCTCGCTGGATCTCATCCTGGTCAAAAACCCCAGCGGGTTCCGGCTCGGCCTGAAATCCTTCCCGTCCGCCGGCTATGCCACCATGATCGCCATCAACGACAACTATGCCGACGGACGCGACATGTCGTGGCTGTGGGACGTTGAGTTCGAATCACTGCGCGACGGCGGTGTGGACCAGCTGACGGGGTCCCGCGCCTATGACATGGCACTGAGGCTCCAGTATGACGGGGTCCGCATCGACGCCGTCCAGCCGGACATCGCACCGGCACTGGCCGCCTTCATCCGTGATGCAAAGGGCAAACCCAAACGCGTCTTCTGCACCTACACGGCCATGTTGGCCATCCGCCGCGAGCTGTCCAAAATCACCACAGTGGAAGTGGTCTCATGAACCCCTTGTCAGAGTCGAACGTGTCAGAACCGGGCAGCAAAGGCACCATCCGTGTGCTTCAGCTCTACCCGCGCGACATGAACATCTACGGCGACTGGGGCAACGCCCTGGTCCTGCGGCAGCGGCTGTACTGGCACGGCTACACACCGGAGCTCCTGGAGTACAACGTCGGTGACGAGTTTCCGCAGGACATCGATTTGATTGTTGGCGGCGGCGGCCAGGACAGCGGGCAGCTGGTGATCCAGGATGATCTGCTGGCGCGGGCTGATGTGCTAAAGGAACTGGCCGAGGACGGCACCCCCATTCTGGTCATCTGCGGCCTTTATCAGCTGTTCGGCCGCTTCTTCAAAACCCATACCGGCTCGGTGATTCCGGGCATCGGGATTCTTGACGTCGAGACCCACGGAACCGATGAGAGGCTCATCGGGAACGTGAAGGTGGCCACCAAGGAATTCGGCGAGGTGCTGGGGTATGAGAACCACAGCGGACAGACAACCCTTGGGCCTGGCGTGGAACCCCTTGGCACCGTGGCCAAAGGCACCGGCAACAACAGCACCGACGGGCAGGAAGGGGCACGCTACCGCAACGTGGTGGCCAGCTATCTGCACGGATCCCTGCTCCCCAAAAACCCGGCCATTGCCGATTTCCTGATCCGCACCGCCGTCGAACGTAAGTACGGCAGCTTCACCGCCGGTGCGCCGGATGATCACTACGCGGTGCTGGCCCGGGACCACGCGGCCCGCCGGCCGCGCTGACCTTCCGGGTTTCCGAGTCAGACCCGGGGCCTCACGGCCGACAGCTCCCCGGCTCAGGGTTGCTTGGTGATAAGCAGCTCGTGGGCACCGGCCGCGGCCGCGCCCATGGATTCCACTACCGTCTTCGTCCGGAGTCTGGTGGCCGCATCCGCCTCGGCGGTGGCGCAGACCCCCTGCGGTGCATCTGCTGCTACTGAACACCAGCGGTAGGGCCCGCGGACAATCACCGACGGCGCCCAGCCGAGGTCGGATGCCGTCCACTTCCCGGCCGTGTCCTGGCTGAACTGGGCGCGGACCAGCAGGCCTTCGTTGTTCGCCACGTACGTGGGCGAGAGTTCGGTAATCCCGTTGCCGAGACCGTAGACGATCCATGTGCCCTTGTACTTCTCGATGGGAAGCACGGAGTGCGTGTGGTGGCCGTAGATCATGGTGAACTGGCCGCTGTCCACGAGTGCATGAGCCACCTCCTTCTGCTGGGCATTCGCTACGCTCACATATTCGTCGCCAGCATGCATCGCGCCGAGGACGATGTCAGCCCCGAGCGCCTTCGCTCTTTTCGCCTTGGCAATCATGGTGGGAGCGTCCAGCATGTCCACCTGCCAATCCTGTTCCGGGAACTGCCCGTTGAGGCCGTAGGTGCCCTGCACGATCGCGATTTTGGCCGCTGCGGTCTGCAGCATCAGAATGCCTTTGGAGTCCGCCTCGGTCCGGTAGGAGCCGGTATGCTTCAGGCCCGCGGCATCCAGGGCGTCCAGGGTGCGGAGCAGTCCGTCGGTGCCACGGTCGATGGTGTGGTTGCTGGCGGTGGTGCAGGCGCGATAGCCCAGATTCTTCGAGGCTGCGACAATCTGCGGCGGGACGTTAAAGGACGGGTATGCCGAGAAGGGACCCCCGGGCCCGGCAACCGGAGTCTCCTGGTGGCAAATGGCGAGGTCGCTGGCCTTGATGTAGCGGCGCTGGCCTTCCAGCAACGGCACGAAGTCCAGTCCGGCCTTGCCGGCGGCCGCTGCGTCCTCTTGGGCCTGCTGCCACAGCTGGGCGTGCACGAGCATGTCCCCGGTGACCAGCACGGAGGTACAGCGGATCGATTTACACGCTGGGCCTGCGCCGGGAGTAGGCGTGGGGGTGGGAGCAGGCGTGGCTGTGGGTGTTGAGGCCGTGGGTGTTGATGAGGCCCGCGGCGGGTTGCCGTCGGGACTCTCCTGCTCGGCTATCAGTCCGCAGGACGCCAGCGACACCATTAGTGCCACGGCCGCCATGACCGAGGCTGTGCGGACGGAAGACGTTTTGAGTCTGTTCCCCATAGCCGCAATCCTACGGTGACCGCGTTCACAAAACACTTCGGACAGCATTGAGAACATGGCGACTATGTGAAAGTGTTATTTCATGACTAACCCCCTGCTGCGTCCCAGCCCGCTGCCGTTCGGACTCCCGCCATTCGCCGAGATCAACGATGCCCAGTACGCCGAAGCGGTGGACGCCGGCCTCGCTGAGCAACTCGCAGAAATCCAGGCCATTGTGGACAACCCCGAGCCGGCAACCTTCGAGAACACCGCACTTGCCATGGAACGTTCCGGACGTCTGCTCGAGCGTGCCGCGGCGTCCTTTTTTACGCTTGTGTCAGCCGACGCCTCGGAGGCCATCCGTGAACTTGAGACGGAACTTTCCCCCCGCTTCTCCGCACACCAGGACGCTGTGTACCTGAACCGCGGACTTTTTGACCGCTTCGATGCCGTTGGCACCGCCGGACTGGATGACGAGTCTGTCCGGCTTGTGGAGGAATACCTCAGGGAGTTCCGCCAGACCGGCATCCAGCTCGACGACGCCGGACAGGAACGGCTCAAGGCCGTCAACGCCGAACTTTCACGGCTGGGCACCGAATTCGGCCAGCGGGTCAAGGAAGCAATGAAGTCAGGCGCGCTGCTTCTCACTGACGTGGCGGAACTGGCCGGGTTGCCTGCCGACGATATTGCCAGCGCTGCCGAGGCGGCCCGGACCGCCGGACACGAAGAAAAGTTCCTCCTCACCCTCATCCAGCCCAGCAACCAGCCGGCCATGGCCGCCCTCGAGAACCGGGACGTCCGCCGCCGCCTGTATGAGGCGTCGATAGCCCGCGGAAGCAACGGCGACAGGCTGGACGTGCTGGACCTCGTGAAATCCACGGTGAAGCTCCGGGCCGAGAAAGCCACGCTCCTGGGCTTCGCCAACTACGCGGAGCTGGTGGTTGACCGGCAGACCGCGCCGGATTTCGGGGCCGTGCAGACCATGCTCAGCCGGCTGGCACCGGCCGCCGTGCGCAATGCAGACACTGAGGCTGCCGCTTTGGCAGAGGCGGCCGGCCACGCCCTCGAAGCCTGGGACTGGGCGTACTACTCCGCCAAGGTCCGGCGTGAACGCTACGCCGTGGATGAGCAGGCCATCCGCCCCTATTTCGAACTGGACCGAGTGCTGGTGGACGGTGTGTTTTTCGCAGCTACCTCGCTGTACGGCATCACCTTCCACGAGCGCACGGACCTGGCCGGTTACCACCCCGACGTACGGATCTGGGAAGTCCGCAACGAGGACGGCACCGAGCTTGGACTGTTCCTGGGCGACTACTACACCAGGGATTCAAAGCGGGGCGGTGCCTGGATGAATTCCCTCGTGGAGCAGTCCGCCCTCCTTGGCACTAAGCCCGTGGTGATCAACAACCTGAACATTTCCAAGCCGCCGGCCGGAGAGCCCACGCTCCTCACTCTGGACGAGCTCCGCACCGCGTTCCATGAATTCGGCCACGCTCTCCACGGGCTGTTCTCCGACGTCACCTATCCACGGTTCTCCGGCACCGCCGTCCCCCGCGACTTTGTGGAATACCCGTCCCAGGTCAACGAAATGTGGATCATGTGGCCCGAGGTACTGGCCAACTACGCCCGCCACCATGCCACCGGCGATCCGCTCCCCCGGGATGTGGTGGACAGGCTCAACGAATCCCGGCTGTGGGGCGAGGGATTCGGCACCACCGAGTATCTGGGTGCAGCCCTGCTGGACCTCGCGTGGCACCTTCTGGATGGCAGTGACATCCCGGACGACGCACTCGCGTTCGAGGCCAAGTCACTCGCCGCCGCCGGTGTGGCGCACACCCTCATACCGCCGCGGTACCGCACGGGTTACTTCCAGCACATCTTCGCCGGTGCAGGCTATGCCGCCGGCTACTATTCCTACATCTGGAGTGAAGTCTTGGACGCCGAGACCGTGGACTGGTTCAAGGAGAACGGCGGGCTGGGCCGCGCCAACGGCAGCCACTTCCGTACGGAACTGCTGTCCCGCGGGAACAGCCGCGATCCGCTCGAGTCGTTCCGGACCTTCCGCGGGCGTGACGCCGAGCTCGGGCCGCTGCTGAAACGCCGCGGCCTCGGGTAGCCCTCAGAGCACGGAGGCCATTCGGCGCAAATCAGCTCCCGCGATCATCCATTGCTCCGTATGTGCCCTTATGGGTGGCCAAAAGGGCAGTTGGGGAGCAATCGATTGGAGGAAGGAAGCACGACGGCGGCCGGTCACCTTCGCAGGTGACCGGCCGCCGTCGTCGCAAATGTTTTGCTGCTGCTGGTTACCAGCCGCGCTCGGAGAGGCGGTGCGGCTGCGGGATCTCATCCACGTTGATGCCGACCATGGCTTCGCCCAGGCCGCGGGAGGCCTTGGCGATGACGTCGGGATCATCGAAGAAGGTGGTTGCCTTCACAACGGCAGCGGCGCGCTGGGCGGGGTTGCCGGACTTGAAGATACCGGAGCCGACGAACACGCCGTCAGCGCCTAGCTGCATCATCATGGCTGCGTCAGCCGGGGTGGCAATGCCGCCCGCCGTGAACAGGACAACGGGAAGCTTGCCGGTGGAGGCGATTTCCTTGACGAGTTCGTACGGGGCCTGCAGTTCCTTGGCCGCGACGTAGAGCTCGTCTTCCGCCAGTCCCGCAAGCTTCTTGATCTCGGCGCGGATCTGGCGCATGTGGGTGGTGGCATTGGAGACGTCGCCGGTACCCGCTTCACCCTTGGAGCGGATCATCGCCGCGCCCTCGTTGATGCGGCGCAGGGCCTCACCAAGGTTGGTTGCACCGCAGACGAAGGGAACCGTGAAGTTCCACTTGTCGATGTGGTTGGTGTAGTCGGCCGGGGTCAGGACCTCGGACTCGTCGATGTAGTCGACGCCGAGGGACTGCAGGATCTGGGCTTCAACAAAGTGGCCGATCCGGGCCTTCGCCATGACAGGCACGGACACGGCGTCGATGATCGCATCGATCATGTCCGGATCGGACATGCGGGATACGCCGCCCTGGGCACGGATATCGGCAGGAACGCGCTCGAGCGCCATAACGGCAACGGCGCCGGCATCCTCGGCGATGCGGGCCTGCTCGACGTTGACGACGTCCATGATGACGCCGCCCTTGAGCATCTCTGCCATGCCGCGCTTGACGCGGTTGCTGCCCGTCACGCTGTTCGCGGACTTGCCGGCTTCGCTGCTTACATCAGGTGTAGACACAAAAACCCCTATGGGTAGATAGATGACCTTCGCCGGGGTGCAGACGGCACCGAAATGCCGCAGCATGCACACACCGGATTGCCGGAACCATTGACCAGGCAGTCCTAATACTAGTACCCCGCGGCGACGCGGCTTAATTCGGGTTACTCGGGGACTTCAAGCGACTGACGGTGAACCGTGAGTACCCGTTGAACTATCGTGATCAGGCTCGCCAGGGCGAGCAGCCCGAGCGTCACCAGCAGCACGATGCTCGGCAGTCCCAGGCCGGTGAAGCCCGTGACCACGAGGACGGAGACCAGCCGTTCTGCGCGCTCGGCGATGCCCACATTAGCCTCAAATCCGAGCGCCTCCGCCTTGGCCCGGGCATAGGAAACCACCATGCCAAGAACAAGGCAGACGACGGCGGCAATCGCTATCGCGTCATCCGTTCCACCGGTGAAGAACCAGATGGCGAGGCCGGCAAACAGTGCGCCGTCGGCAACACGATCGAGGGTGGAATCAAGGAAGTTGCCCCAGCGCCCCCCGCCGTTCTGCATGCGCGCCATGATGCCGTCGATGACATCCGAAAAAATGAACGCGGTGATGAAGAGCGTTCCCCACCAGAGCTGGCCGAGAGGGTAGAAGACCAGGGCGCCAGCCACCACGCCGGCAGTGCCGACGATGGTGATCGCGTCTGGCGACACCCCTATTTTGAGCAGCCAGCGGGCAAGCGGGGAGAACAGCGCGGTGAAAAAACCGCGGGCATGCCTGTTAAGCATGCGACTCCCCGGGCCAGGCCTGGGCGACCTGCTGACGTACCTCATCAAGCGTTTGCGTGATGGCCTTGGTCTGGGCAATGATCGGGAAGAAATTACCGTCCCCACCCCACCGGGGAACAATGTGCTGGTGCAGGTGGCCGGCGATACCGGCGCCGCCCACAACACCCTGGTTCATCCCGAGGTTGAACCCGCCGGGGTTTGCCACTTTGCGGAGGACGCGCATCGCCGTCTGGGTCAGCTCTGCGAAGTCCGCGGTCTCCTCTACGCTCAAATCCGTGTAGTCCGGAACATGGCGGTACGGGCACACCAGGAGGTGCCCCGGGTTGTACGGGAACAGGTTCAGCACCACGTAGCTGGTCTTCCCGCGGAAAACGATCAGCGAATCCTCGTCGCTGCGTGACGGAGCGACGCAGAACGGGCAGTCGTCCTGGTTCTTGAACTGGTTCTGCCCGCCCTTGATGTAAGCCATCCGGTGCGGAGTCCACAGGCGCTGAAAAGCATCCGGAACTCCGGCAAGGCCGAAGTCATCGGTCACGCCGGCGTCGCCCGGATAGTCCGCGCCTGTGTTCTCCTGCACCCGCTGTTCCGTTTCCGCTAGCTGGCCCGGTTACGGACGGCTTCGACAATCCGCCGGACAGCCTCTGTTACCGGCACACCATTGTCCTGGCTGCCGTCGCGGAAGCGGAAGGACACTGCACCGGCGTCGGCGTCGTCTCCTCCGGCGATCAGCACAAACGGAATCTTGTCTTTGCTGGCTGTGCGGATTTTCTTCGGGAACCGGTCCGAGGAGATGTCCACTTCGGCACGGATGCCTGCGGCCTTGAGCTGACCAACGACGTCGAACATGTAGTCGTTGAACGTTTCAGCCACCGGGATGCCCACCACCTGGACCGGGGCCAGCCACGCCGGGAAGGCACCTGCGTAGTGCTCGGTCAGGACACCCATGAACCGTTCGATCGAGCCGAAAAGGGCGCGGTGGATCATGACCGGGCGCTGGCGGGTTCCGTCCGCGGCCTGGTATTCCAGTTCAAAGCGCTCGGGCAGGTTGAAGTCCAGCTGGATGGTGGACATCTGCCATGTTCGGCCGATTGCGTCGCGGGCCTGCACCGAAATCTTGGGGCCGTAGAACGCGGCTCCACCCGGATCCGGAACAAGCTCCAGCCCCGATTCCTGGGCCACTTCCGCCAGGGTCTGTGTGGCCTCTTCCCAGATTTCGTCCGAACCCACGTTCTTTTCGGGGTCCTTGGTGGACAGCTCGAGGTAGAAGTCCTCCAGGCCGTAGTCCTTCAGCAACCCGAGCACGAAGTTGAGCGTTTTGGTGAGTTCATCCTTCATCTGCTCGCGGGTGCAGTAGATGTGGGCGTCGTCCTGGGTCATGCCGCGCACTCGGGTCAGGCCGTGCACCACACCGGACTTCTCGTAGCGGTATACGGAGCCGAACTCGAAGAGCCGCAGCGGCAGCTCGCGGTAAGAGCGTCCCCGGGACCGGAAGATGAGGTTGTGCATGGGGCAGTTCATCGGCTTCAGGTAGTAATCCTGGCCGGGCTTGCGGACCGTGCCGTCCTCGTTCAGTTCAGCGTCGATGTGCATCGGCGGGAACATGCCGTCCTTGTACCAGTCCAGGTGGCCAGAGACCTCGTAGAGATGCCCCTTGGTGATGTGCGGGGTGTAGACGAAGTCATAGCCGGCGTCGATGTGGCGCTGGCGCGAGTAGTCCTCCATGGCCTTGCGGATGATGCCGCCCTTGGGGTGGAACACCGGCAGGCCGGAGCCCAGCTCATCCGGAAAGGAGAACAGGTCAAGTTCCGCGCCGAGCTTGCGGTGGTCGCGGCGCTCAGCCTCGGCAATGCGTTCCTGGTAGGCCTTGAGGGCGTCCTTGGTGGGCCAGGCCGTGCCGTAGATGCGCTGCAGCTGCTTGTTTTTTTCGCTGCCGCGCCAGTATGCGGCGGAGGACCGGGTCAGGGCGAAGGCGTTGGAGATCAGTTTGGTGTTGGGCAGGTGCGGGCCACGGCAGAGGTCGCACCAGACCGTGGTTCCTTCCTTGCGCTCCACGTTGTCGTAGATGCTCAGCTCGCCGCCGCCCACCTCAACGTTTGAACCGTCAGCCTCGGAACCGGCGCCTTTGAGGCCGATGAGCTCGAGCTTGTAGGGCTCGTCTTTCATGGCTTCACGGGCTTCGTCTTCAGTGACAACGCGACGAATGAATTTCTGGTTCTGGTTGACGATCTTGAGCATCATCTTTTCGAGGGTCTTGAGATCCTCGGGGGTGAACGGTTCTTCGACATCGAAGTCGAAGTAGAAGCCGTCGGTGATGTACGGGCCGATCCCGAGCTTGGCGTCGGGGCGCAGCTGCTGGACAGCCTGGGCCATAACGTGGGCGGTTGAGTGCCGCAGCACGTCGAGTCCCTCCGGGGAATCGATGGTGATACCTTCGATTTCCGCATCTTCGGGCAGCGGCTGGTCCAGGTCCTTCAGCTCGCCGTTCACGCGGGCAACAACGACGTCGCGGCGCTCAAAAAAGAGTTCCGCGCCGGTGGTCCCGGTAGTCACCTTGGTCTCTTCGCCATTGACGATGAGGGTGATCTGCTGGGCATCTGACACGGGTGTCTCCTATTCAATGTTTAGGCTTCGTAGCTTGTGGCGTACGGGGACCACAGCCAGCCTCGTCCATGCTATCGGTTTCCGGAGAGGCCGACCAACGGGCGCAGGGGAACTGCCTGCCAACCGAAACCGTCAGCTGCCGAGCCCGGTGATGGCCAGCGTCCTGGTAATGCCGTCCAACGGGCCGGGCTGCCTGAACTCCTCCGGATCGGTGGAATCAACGGCCGCCGGTCCATGCTCGGGGAACGGCAGGGTCTCCACCCGGCTGAGGTCCCACGCCATGCTGGCACTCAGGCTCATGCCCTTGGGCCCGGTCCTGCGGGTGGTGCCGCGGATCAGCAGCAGCCGGGTACCGAACAGCAGAGGTCCGGCCTGCTCCTGCGCTTCATGGAAGAAGACTGAGTCAACGCAGCCTGTGCCGTCGTCGATGCTGATGAACACCACCCTGCGGCCGCCGCGCATGGGCGGAGTCTGGGTGGCGATCCGGACGCCGGCAACCAGCACCTCCGTGCCGTTGCGCAGCCCCAGCAGCTTGTCTGCCGTGGTGACGCCGAGCCTGTCCAGCATGGGCCGGTGGCTGTCCATCAGGTGCCCGCTGACGTCAATGGCCATAAGGTCCAGCTCTGCCCGGACGTTTTCCACCAAAGTTGGTTCCGGGAGCCCGGCCTTCACATTCCGCAACTCAACATCGCCCAGTGGCAGGGTCAGCTGGCCCTCCATAACGTCGATGCCTTTTCTGCCCGGACGGGTCTGCAGGTTCTGCAGGTGGTGGACCAGATCAGCCCGGTTTGCGGTTCCCCCGGATTCGCGGTGCATGGAATCAAACGCACCCAGCTGGGCAAGCCGCTTGATGCTCGGCTTGCTCAGCCTGGACCGTGCGCGCAGATCCGCCAGCGAATCATAGGGCTGCCCGGCCACCATCCGCTTAAGTTCGGCTGCCGACAGGCCGAAGATCCCGTTCAGGCTCAGCCGGATTCCCAGCTTGCCCCGGTCCGGCCCCGCATCGACCCGTTCCACCCGGTACTCCGCGTGGCTGCGGTTGATGTCCAGCGGCAGGATGGGGATGCCCAGCCTGCGGGCCTCTGCCACCAGCAGCCGTTTGGGGTACATGCCGGGATCGTGTTCCCACAGCCCGGCCAGGAAAGCCTCCGGGTGGTGGGCTTTCAGCCAGGCCGACTGGTAGGTGGGCACGGCGAAGGCCGCGCCGTGTGCCTTGCAGAAACCAAAGCTGCCGAAGGCTTTTAGTGTTCCCCAGACTTTGTCCACCACTTCCGGCGTGTAGTTCCTGGCCCGGGCCTCCTTCCGGAAGAACTCCTCCACCTTGGGTTCAAGAGCCTCGTTGCCCAGCGCGCGGCGGAACTCATCCGCACGTGCCAGGTCGCAGCCTGTCATCACATTGAAGGTCCGCAGGATCTGCTCATGGAAAACCGTCACCCCGTGCGTTTCCTGCAGCACCGGTTTCAGGGCCGGATGCGGGTAGACCTCCGGCGCAAAACCATGGCGGTGTTCAAGGAAGGGCCGCACCATGTCCGATTTCATCGGCCCCGGGCGGAACAGCGAAATATCGATGATGAGGTCGTTGAAATCACGCGGCGCCATTTTGCCCACGAGCTCGCGCTGGCCCGGGGATTCGATCTGGAAGCAGCCCAGCGTGTGGGTGCTGCGGATCAGTTCGTAGGTGGGTTCATCGTCCAGCGGCACCGCGTTGAGATCGATCCGGCCGTCGTCGGTGATGTAGTCCGGCCCCGTGCCGTCCGGCCCGGAAGGATGCGCGCCTGCCGCCACCACCTCGGCCTTGGACGGATGAAGCCGGATCACTTCGCGGACAGCGAAGGCCATGGCGCTCTGCATCCGGACGCCCAGCACATCGAGTTTGAGCATACCCATGGGATCCATGTCGTGTTTGTCGAACTGGCTCATGGGCAGGCCAAGCCCGCTGGGCTGGACGGGAGTCCGGTCCAGCAGGGTTGCGTCCCCAAGGATCACCCCGCAGGGATGCATGGAAATATGGCGCGGCAGCCGGTCCAGCCGTTCGGTCAGGTCCACGAGCAGATCCAGCTGCTGGTTTTCCGTGAAGTCCCTTTGCTCCACCCGCCCTGCGAATTCCCTCAGCTCCGGCTTCTCCACGAGGGCTTCGCGAAACTTTCGCGCCGAAAAACGCCACAGCTGTTTGGCGATCTCGCCCACATCGCCGTCATCCATGCCCAGCGCCATGCCGGCATCCCGGACAGCGCCGCGGGCGCGGTAGCCGTTCTGCATGCTCATCAGGGTGACGCGCTCAGCACCGAAGCGGTCAAAGATCTTCCGGTAGACGTTGTGCCGTTCCGCGCTTTCGACGTCGATATCGATGTCCGGCAGCGTTGCCCGGTCCCGGGAGAGAAACCGTTCGAAGATCAGGTCATGCTGCAGCGGATTCACTTGGCTGACATCGATCAGGTAGTTGACCAGGCTGGAGGCCCCGGACCCGCGGGCAGCAGCCCGGACCCCCATGTCCAGGATCATCCGGGATACCTCGGCCACGGTAAGGAAGTAGGACGCGAAGCCCAGGTTCGCGATGATCCGCAGCTCATGCTCCAGCCGGGTGCGCATCTGAGCCGCCGGCTTGCCGGAGATCCCCGGGAACCGCCGGCTGATCCCCGCCTCGCAGCGCTGCGTCAGCTCCAGCAGCGGATCCCCTGTAATACCGATCACCGAGGCCTCCGGGACCACCGGCTGTTTCCAGCCCATGTCCGTGACCGGGTCCATCCGGCAGCGGTCCGCGAGCGCCTCCGTCTGCGCCATCAGCTGTTTGAGGTCCGCGGCACCATATGCGGCGGCATGGATGATTTCCTTGCCCAGCTGAAGCATCTGCGCCGGGGGTTTCAGCCAGCCTTGCCCGTTGGGCTGGAGCAGCGGTTCAGCGGACAGTTCGGGCAGGGATTTCAGGGCGCGGGCGGAATCCAGTACGTCCGCCGTGGCGGCGCCGTCCTCGGCGCAGTAACGCACGGCATTGCTCAGCACTGCCGGCACTCCGAATTCCTCAGCCAGTTTAAGCATGCGCACTGCGTGGGCCGTGCTCAGCGGTTGACCGGGTGCGCTGAGCTGGGACACCACTTCCGTCACCACGGTTCCCGGTGGCATGGCGTCCAGCCAGCGTTTGAACAGGGTGCGCGGCCGCAGGTAGCGGCGCCCGCCCATGGCACGTCCGACGTCGGAATCCGGCCCGATCAGCACGGTGAGCACCGGCTTCAGGGTTTCCGGGTGCAGGGTTCTTGAGGCAAGTTCTGCCCGGGTGACCGCCACCGGCACCGCTCCCCCGGCTTTCCCGGAGGTGCGGGCATGGGCGTCCGAAATCAGCCGGCAGAGGGCCCGGTAGCCGGCGCCGTTGTTCTGTCCATGGGCAAGTACGACGACGCGGCCCGCGAGCTGGGTGCGGAGGTCGCCGTCGTCGTCAAAGACCGCAAGGTCAACCCCCACTACAGGATCCAGCCCGGCAACCATGCAGGCTTTGAGGTGTTTGACGGTTCCGTACAGGCCGTCGCGGTCGGTGCAGGCGAGCGCCGTGGCGCCGTCCGCGGCTGCGGCCTGCGCCAGCTCATCAGGCCAGGACACACCATAGTGGGCGCTGAAGGCTGTGGAAACGTGCAGATGTGTGAAGGTCATGCGCTTCTGGGACGGAGCGCATCATGGATCCGCAGCAGTCTCCAGCGTCCGCTGCCTGTCTGCCGGACCAGGTCGAGGGTGAGCGGGTCCTCCGGGAACCGCGGCGGCACAGCGCGTTTTCCTGGCGGCATGCCAGTGGCCTTAGCATCAGCGGCCCGGACCTGGATCCGCCAGATCTCGTGGTCCACCAGTCCTGGGCCGCTTCCCAGCGGCGCGCGGCTTTCCTCAGCCCACCATTGACGCCGTTCATACCACCGCACCGGCTCGGCGCAGACAGTGTACTGGCGGCCTGCCCACTGAAGCTTCAAGGGCTGGCCGGCAGGAGTGCAGACGACGTCTACAGACTCGCTGAACATGCCCATGGGTGCCTCCCGGAACAAACTGAAAATAAAGTTATTCGAATACATATTCTAATAACTTCAGTCTACGCCGGGGCCCGGACAAAACCTACACCGAGGTTTCCGCCAGTGAGAACGGCCTCGGCGCCCTGGCGGTCGTTCGAAGGGGAGCGGATTACAAGGACGGGCGGGCCGGGCAGCGCCGGCCATGTCCCCTCCGTTCGCTCGCAAGCGGCCTGCCCGTCTGGACTGACCGGGATCCGGCCCCGACGATAGGGCCGAAAGTCGCGGGACCGACCCGGGCCATTGGACCCTTGCGACCCTCCGGGTGCTCGGCAACAATTGCAGGGCCGGCAACCACGACATGCCGGCGTTATTTGTAGCCGTACCGGCTGCAGGCAGGAGGAAAATGGATCGCCCACAAGATTCGCTCCGGACCTCCGAGGCATCGGCAGCCGGACCCATCCGTGTCTTCGTCCTGGACGATCACGAACTGGTCCGACGTGGCCTGCAGGAACTCCTGGAGGGCGAGGGCTTTGTTGTTGTCGGAATGTCCGGGTCGGCAGAAGAAGCAGCCCGGCGGATTCCGGCCCTCCGCCCGGACGTCTCTGTTCTCGATGCCCGGCTGCCGGACGGGACGGGCATTGAGGTCTGCCGGGAAGTGCGCTCAGTGGACCCATCGCTAAACTGTCTGATATTGACGAGCTACGACGACGAACAGGCGCTGCGGGGCGCCGTTCTGGCGGGCGCCGCGGGGTACGTGCTCAAGGAAATCGGCGGCACTGATCTCCTGGGGGCCCTGCGCAGGACGGCCCGGGGCGAGTCCTTGTTTGATGCCGAGTTGAAGGCACGGATCATTCAGGGGCTGGTGGAGCCCGAGCACGTTGATCCGCGGGTCGCGTCGCTGACCCCGCAGGAGCGCCGGGTGCTGGAGCTCGTGGGCCAAGGCCTGACCAACAGGCAGATCGGTGAGAACATGCTCCTGGCCGAGAAGACGGTGAAGAACTATGTCTCCTCGCTGCTGGCGAAGCTGGGGTTTGAGCGGCGCACCCAGGCCGCTGTGTACATGGCTCATGAATCTGACGCGCAGGCCCCACGGATTCGCTGAAGTCTCAGTTCAACGGAACCGACCACACCAGCGTGGTCCCGGCAGCCGGCGAGCTCTCCACCGTGAATGACCCTTCCAGATCCCGGGCCCGGTGCTTCATGTTCGCCAGGCCGTTGCCGGGCACGGGGTCGCTGAACCCCACGCCATTGTCCTGAATCAGGAGAGTCACCCTGCCATCCGCCGCAGCCACGGACACGGCAATGGAGTCTGCACCTGAGTGCCGGATCGCGTTGCTGAGGCCTTCTGAGACGACGGCCAGCAGATTCGAAACCATGCCGGCATCCGACACCGAGTCGATGTGCCCTGTCATGGTCAGGCGTGGTGCGAACGGGAGGGTCATGGAGGCGCTGCGGACTGTCTGGAGCACGCGGCTACTGAGCAGCTCCGTCTCACCGGAGGTGGCCCGCAGCGAATAGATCGTGTCCCGGAGATCCCTGATTGTCTCGTCCAGCTCTCCGGTCACCGCCTCGATTCTGTCCGTGGCGGATTCATCCGTGGTGAACCGGCGAAGGCTCTGGATGCTCAGCCCTGCGGCGAACAGCCGTTGAATCACGACGTCGTGCAGGTCCCGGGCGATCCTGTCACGGTCTGTGAACACTACGAGCTGCTCCCGCATCCGGTGGCCGCGGGCAAGTTCCAGGGACAGCGCAACATGGGATCCGAAGACGGACCCCATGTCCACATCGGTCCGGGAGAATGCTGCGGCCCCGGGATTCCTTGCCAGCATCAGCAGCCCGTGATGTGTCCCCAGCGCACTCAGGTCTATTGCGAGGAGCCTGCCCCAGGGGAGGCCCGCGGCCGAAGCCAGGCATTCGGTGGCATCGTCCAGAAGCGCGGGTTTTCCGGTGGCCAGGATCGCCCTGATCTCAGGAACATCCATAGCCAACACCCGTCCGGCGTAGTGGGCGCCGTGTTCTCCGGCTGAGCCGATGACGCGGAAGGACCCCATTCCGCCGTCGGGTACCAGGATGAGCGCAAGATCCGAGTCGGATTCCTGGAGCGCCCGGGCTGCGATGAGGTCCTGGCCCCCGTCCTGGCGCTGACCTTCCTGCTCCTCGCCCCTCATCCGGCCCGTGACATCCATGCAGGCCTCCAGCCACTGTGTCCGGCGGCGGGCGTCCTCGTACAGGCGCGCGTTCTCAATTGCGACGCCGGCGGCGGCCGCTAATGCAACCGCGAGGTCCTCGTCTTCGGCGGTGAAGTCGCCTCCGCCTTCTTTTTCGGTCAGATAAAGGTTGCCGAACACCACGTCCCGCACCCGGACCGGCACGCCGATGAAAGAATCCATGGGCGGGTGGTGCTCGGGGAACCCGTACGATTTCGGGTGGCGGCGCAGGTGGTGCAGCCGCAGAGGCGCAGGGTCGCTGATCAGAAGTCCCAGCACTCCGTGTCCCGTTGGCAGCGGGCCGATGCGTCCGGCCGTTTCCGCGTCGATTCCGACGGTGATGAAATGGCTGAGCGACCTGTCTTCGCCCAGGACGCCAAGGGCCCCGTACCGGGCGTTCAGCAGCTGGCATGCCGATCTGACCACTCTGTCCAGCACGGCTTCCAGGCTGAGGTCTTCAGCGACCGCAACCACGGCTTCAAGAAGCCCACGCATGCGTTCCTGGGCGTGGACCAGCTCCCCGGCCCGGGCCACGAAATCCTTGAGCAGGTCCTCGATCCGGATGCCGGCCGTGAGCGGACGTTCGCCAGGGTCAGAGCCCGGAACGGGACCTTCCATGTGCCACCTTCCGCCGGATGCGAATCACGTGGATCTGTGGGCCCGGAACTTCAGCCGCGCGCATATCCGAGGACAGACTACCGCGCCATGGCGTGATCAACCAGACTTCAGCGTGAGGCGGGGTCTAAAGGCCCTAACGGTGCCGCTCGCCGCACCGTACGGTCAAAGGCATGCGCCCCAAACAGCGAGACCTCACCGAACGGCTTGCCCCTGACGAGTGCTGGGAGCTGCTGGACCGTACCGTCGTCGGAAGGCTGGCCGTGATTGTCGGCGAGCACCCCGAGATCTTCCCCGTCAATTATGTCGTGGACCAGAACACCATCATCTTCCGCACCGGGTTCGGAACGAAGCTTTGGAGCACGGTGCGGGATCAGTGTGCCCTGGAAATCGACGGATACGACGCCGTCGCGGCGAGCGCCTGGAGTGTAATGGCCCGGGGCCGCGCAGAGCTGGTGCTGGACCCGGGGCAGCAGGCCGCCGCGGGAGCACTGCATCTGGACCCCTGGCAGCCTGGCGACAAGAACCACTACCTGCGGCTGACCCCCGAGTCGCTCACGGGGCGCCGGTTCAAGACCACCCGGCCGGACATCTGGAACACGCCTGATTCCGATGCCCGGACTTCCTCATTTCACTAAACCCCGTGCCGGAAGCGGCCGGCCGAACCTGCCGCCTACGACGCAACCGATAGAAAAGGAACGGACATGTCCATACCGAACATGGCACCAGGCCGCATCGACGGCGCCCGGCACGTCACGACAGAATACAGCGAGGATCAGTGCTGGGACCTGCTCCGCTCGCACACCACCGGACGCTTCGGATTCGTGCGCGACGGCCGGGTCATGATCCTGCCCGTCAACTACCTTGTGCACAACAAGGCCATCTACTTCCGCACTTCTCCGGACGGGATAATCAGCGATGCCGTCCCGCACCAGCAGTCGTCGTTTCAGGTTGATGACGCCCGTCCAGCGCGCAGCGAGGGTTGGTCCGTGCTGGCCAGCGGCCCGTCATCCCGGGTGATGGAACCGGAGCTCCTGACGGACTTGTGGGGGCAGATCATGCCCGAGCCTTGGGGTGGCGGAGCACGGAATCTATTCATCCGCATCGACGTGGCCACCCTCACCGGACGGGGTGTGCACCTCGGCTGACTCCAATGCCTTCCAGGCCTTGCCGAGCCGCGATTCAAGACCATGGGGTTGGACTCCGTTCGCCCGTCCGGCAGCAGATCAGGGGTGGACGGACAGGGGGCGCAGAGAGCAGGATGGAGCCATGAGTACCAATGACGCACTCCTCAAGCACGTAAGCATCGCGGCCCAGGATGCCAGCCTGGTGGCCAGGTTCGACATCGACGGCAACATCCCGGGGGCAGGGGCATACGTTGTTGGCCTGGTGGCAGCCACCCCTGACTACTCTTCCCAGCGCAGGCTCGGCATCGAGTTCATGAACGGGGAGGCGATCGCCTTCTACTCGTTCAGCCATGAGCAGGGCACAGAAGAGAACTACTCGCTCAGCGGCGTCTCGCACTCAGGCAACACCATCACCGGAAACTTCCCGCTGGCCGCTATCCACGGTTTAGGCAAGGGACATCTCATGACAGCGTTCAGTGAAGCCGACGGCCGGGAATTCCAGTCCGGCGTGGCAGTGGAAGAGGCGCTCTAGGCACGCTCAGCTGTTGTCCTTGTGGACTTTCAGCTCAAGTTCGATGAACGCTGAAATCATGGCCCGGTAGGTCGATTCCACGATGTCAGGATCAATGTCCTTCTTCACCGCAGCTGCCCGGACGTGCTCAACAACGCGCTCCACCCGGCCCGGTGCCCGGACTTCCGCGTCATCGCCCTTCAGGGTTCCGGAAATCCGGATCAGCCGTTCACGCCGCGCAATGAGCGTGACGATCTGCTCATCGACTTCATCAACGGCGATACGAACGGCGGCAAGCTGTTCTCTGTCGGCCTTGGCGTCTTTGTCGTTTCCGTGATTTGTCGGCATGCCATGACAATATCGAAGTATGCAGCCTCGAGTCGATTTCATCTCACTGGGAGTGCGCAATGTCGACGCCTCCCGCCGTTTCCATGAGGTGGACCGGGTCTTTCAACCCCATCTGGACAGTGGACGACGGCGGCCACGTCACGGTCTGATTCCTGCCGGACTAAAAGAGACTTGCCACCGGTGTGATGAGGTCAGCGGAGTTGTTCCGGACGTTCCCGACAGCCTGGCCGACGGAATCCACGTGCCAGCCGGCGGCGACATCCTTCACCCCGTCACGGACCAGATCCACCAGGGCGGCGGCGTCATCCGCCTGCGGGTCAAGCCACGTCTCCATGGTTTCTTTGCTCATGGGCAGCGGCACACGGTCGTGCAGGGCAGTCAGCTTCCCGAACACGGTGGACTCGGCGCCCGGCGGAGGCGTGTCGGCCGTCAGGATTGACGTTGACAGCATCCAGCGTGCAGGATCGCCGTCGGCCTTAGAAGGATCCTTCCACCACTCATACAGTCCCGCGAAAACCATGCCGCTGCCCTCCGCCGGGTGCACATAGTAGGGCTGCTTGGTGCGGCCTTCGCCCTGTTTCCACTCAAAGTAGCCGTCCGCGGGCACCGCGCAGCGCCTGGTCTTGACGGCCTTGCGGAATGCCGGCTTCTCCAGCACAGACTCGCTGCGCGCATTGATCATTTTCGAGCCGATGCCGAGATCCTTCGCCCACGAAGGCACCAGGCCCCACCGGGCCACGTGCAGTTGCCGGACCGGGCCGCCGTCAATCAGCCGCTCCAGGACAATGGGAACATCATCGGTGGGCGCAACATTCCACGACGGCGGGATCTCGAATTCCTCTTCAAGCCCGGCATCGAATTCCGCGAGCAGATCCCCGACGGCCCGCGCCATCACATAGCGTCCACACATGGCACCAGCATGTCACCGTGGCCGCGCTGTGTCATCACTGCCCGCCGGGCCCAACGGCGGACTGCCAGCGGCTGCCGGCGGCTCTCAGGTCACATCCCCGCGGAGACTGGCGGGGAATTGGGGCGGCCGGGTTACCGTTGACCAGAACGAACCCGCAAACATTTCAGGAGAGCTCCGTGGACTTTACCCCCGAAACCGGCACCATCACCATGTTTTCCACCACCTGGTGCGGTTACTGCAACCGTCTGAAGAAGCAGCTGGATTCCCAGGGCATCGGCTACACGGAGATCAATATCGAAGAGGTTGAGGGCACCGCCGCTCTGGTGGAAAAGCTCAATGGTGGAAACCAGACCGTTCCCACGGTGCTGTTCCCGGACGGCACCGCGGCCACTAATCCCTCGGTCGCCGAGGTCAAGAGCCGTCTCGCCGCCTGAGTCTGAAGAGGCCGGGTGGCCGGTGTCCGCAGCTAAAGACACCGATTACCTGGCCTCGGGGACCATCGGTACAGCCGTTGGCCCTAAGCACTTGATCACGGCCCGGTACTCCTGTCGTTGTCCCTACCCGACAAGTAACTGACGGTAACTTGCCGGGTTTCTCGCGGTTGGAGGCGTTCACCGGGTGCATGACGCCCTGGTCAGGGTTCTGAGGAGGATCGGTACGGAAATTCACGTTTAGGGCTCATCGGTGCGGATTCCGGCGTTGGACGCTTTGGGATCTAAACGGTGGTGTCGCCAGCGCGTTTGATGGCGCGGTAGACGGTTGAGCTTGCTACCGCGAAGAGTTCGGCCAGTTCCACCGTCGTGTGGGTCCCTGCTCGGTGAGCGGAGACTGGGTGAGCTTCCTGTGTTTTGGAAAGCTTTGGCTGTTTCCCTCGTAGGCGGCCCTTTTGCTTTTGCGACCGCCATGCCCTCACGAGTCCGCGCTCGGATCAGGTCGGCTTCGAATTCGGCGACCATTGCCAGGACGTTGAAGAGAAGCCGGCCTACGGGATCGGTTGGATCGTGGACGGAGCCCCCGATGCTTAGCTTGACTTCGCGGCGGGTGAATTCGTCAACAATATCCTTTTGCATCGCGTAGTGACCGGGCGAGACGATCGAGTTTTGTCACGACCAGAGTGTCCCCGGCTCGGCAGGCTGCTAGCGCTTCTCTGAGCCCCGGTCGTGCCCGGTTGATGCCGGTCAGGCCTGGTCTGTGAATGTCTTGTCCGGCGTCACCCCAAGAGTGACCAGGGCGTTTTTCTAAGCGGTGAGGTCCTGGTCGTTGGTGGATACGCGGGCATTATGTAGACTCTTTGGCCGTGTCTCATGGGCGGGGTTGCTGTGGCCATGGAATTGATGTTTTCCGGGAAATGTCGGCGGTCCTTCCTAGAGTGGCCGTCATGGTCCTATTCTATTTTTCTTCGCTCGGTTGGGCTGGCTGGGATGTTTCGTCGAGCCCATCGATTCGCGAGGGAATGCCGGTGTTGATCGATGATGATCTGCTGCTGGAAGACGATCATGGCCCCAGTGACGCGGCCTTGATCAGTCAATGGCTCCGGGAGCTGCCGATCAACGGCGCACACGGTACCCGTACGTGGCAGGCTTACGCATTTGCGATGAAGAGCTGGATCGAGTTCCTCGCATCCCACAAGGTCCGCGTCCTTGCGTCACGAAAGGACCTCAAGGACGGCCTGTCGCTCTACGCGCAGCACCGATTATCCGGAGATATTGGTGACCGCCTGTCCTCTTCGAGCTGGAATATGGCGGTGAAGATCATTGCGGCGTTCTACCGGTGGGCGGCGGCCGAGGGACGTGTCAATGCTGAGCCGTTTTCCTATGCCTCTCAAAACACTGTGGCGTCCTGATGGGTCCAGGGTTGAGGTCCAGCGCAACCTGGCAACGCTGAGAACGGCCAATGCGCACACCGGCAGGAAGTACTTGGAACAGCCATTCGTGGATCTGCTGATGGACGGGTTGGCAGGCAAGGCCCCTGACGGGTCCGCTACTCCTCGGTTTCGCGGATATGAGACCGGACGAAACGTAGCTCTCGTTGGTTTTACCTTGTCCAGCGGTCTTCGAGCCCAGGAATTCGCATACCTGACGGTTTACGAGGTCCTGCCGTTGCCGGCCCGGCGCAGCAGTATCCCCATTTCGCTGCCGCTGGCCCCATCGACAACGAAGGGAGGTAAGGGCCGCAGCACGTGGGTTGACTTTGATGCTCTGTCCGGGGTGCACACCTACATGGCGATGGAACGGGTGGCCGCAGTAACGGGCTCATCCTGGAATCCGGCGGACGCCCTGGAGATCGAGGAACCAACGCATGATGGGGCCAGGATCAATGGGGTTTAGCGGCGTTGGAGTCATTTGACCGTTCAGGAGCGGCGCCGGCTGGTCTGCCCCGATAGTGGCAGCGCCCTGGTGGCGGTGCAGCGGGACGGCGCCCCGTTCACGGATTGGGCATCAGTACTGCGGCGGACGTCGGCGAGGATCCGGAAGTTTTCCGAGCCCGGGTTTCCGCATGTCCACCCTCATATGCTCAGGCATACGTTCGCTATGCACACCTTGGAACGGCTTGTCCGGGGGGCATTACCAGCAGGCTGCCCGGCTCCTGATTGATACCGGCGGCGATGATGCGATGTCTCTGTATTTGACCAAGCTGATCCGCTGCTGGTCCTGCGAGACCTTTTGGGCCATTCCAGCGTGGAGACAGGCCGATGGTCCCGAGCAGCAGCAGGGGGCGGCACGCACCAGCCAGCCGAGTCCGGGCAGGACCGCAACCGCCCGCCCGATGAGATCCACCTGGTGCAGTGTCCAGCGGTCGTTGGCCCCGTTGATGTCCCTGCGCGTCACCAGGGCCCCGGAGGTGGTGATTGCCCGGACCCGGTGCGTGCACACCTCGGCCGGCGCGGGACTGCCTTGGCCGGCCCCTTCCGTTCACGGGCCGTGGACAGTGCCCGGCGGGCGTTGGCCCGGGACCAGCCCGTGACAGCGACCAGCTCATCGAGAATCACTCCTTTGCCGTTCTTCGACTCCTTCCCGTAATCCCGTGCGTACTTCTTCGTGATTTCCCGACGCGTTCCCATCGATAGACCCATCCCTCATCGTCGCCGCCGTGCCCGGGGCGGCTATTGTTTTACGCGAGCGTTTCCCAAATGAGGCAAGCACCCCATCTCGCGGGCAATATTGATGAGTGTGGTCGTGCCCTGTACCGGTTGCAGCCTCCGGCGTAGACTGCAGCTACTTCAGGCATCACCGGTTATTCGGCACCAGCGGCGGAACCCAGGGCAAGCTTATGAACTCAGCGACCACGGTGACATTGTCCCGGCTTGGCAGGGCCAGGAAAGCGCTGACAGCACGCGAATGGGCCTCGATTGGAGGTATGGCGGGCTTCGTCCTGCTCCTTCATGCCGTGGGTTGGGGCGTCCTGGCGGCGGTGGCAGCGCCGGGTGTCCTCCCGGGAAGCTCGGCGGGGGTATTTGGTGTGGGACTCGGGGTGACTGCGTACACACTGGGTCTGCGGCACGCGTTCGACGCGGACCATATAGCCGCGATCGACAACACCACGCGGAAGCTGATGAACGACGGCAAAAGACCCTTGTCCGTAGGATTCTGGTTCTCCCTGGGACACTCCAGCATTGTCTTCGGCCTGTGTGTGCTGTTGGCCGGCGGAGTGAGCACGCTGGCCGACCAGCTGGATGCCTCATCCTCGACGCTGCACGCGATCGTAGATCTGGTGGGGGCCGGGATTTCCGGCGTTTTCCTGTACATCATCGGCATCTTGAACCTGGTGCTGCTGGTGGGAATCGTCAAGGTGTTCCGCCGGATGCGCCACGGCGACTACGACGAGGCCGCCCTCGAGGAGCAGCTGAACAACCGCGGCCTGATCAACCGGTTTTTTGGCGGCGCCACGCGGATTGTCACGCGGCCCTGGCAGATGTACGCCGTCGGGCTCCTCTTCGGCCTCGGCTTCGATACGGCGACCGAGGTCAGCCTGCTGATCCTCGCCGGCGGCGCCGCGGCCTTTTCGCTGCCTTGGTATGCCATCCTGACACTGCCCGTGCTGTTCGCCGCCGGGATGAGCCTGCTGGATTCGATCGACGGCTGCTTCATGAATTTCGCCTACGGCTGGGCGTTTTCCCGGCCTGTCCGGAAGATCTACTACAACCTGGTCATTACGGCTCTCTCGGTCGCCGTCGCCCTGGTCATCGGCTCGATCGAGCTCATCTCGATCGCGGTGCAGGGCGCCGGAATACGGACGGGCCCGCTGGCCGCCATCGGTCAACTGGATCTGAACTCGGTGGGCTACGCAATCGTCGCGGTCTTCATCCTCGCGTGGCTGGTTGCCGTGGCCATCTGGAAATTCGGGCGCATCGAAGACAAGTGGAATGGTTCGCCCCAGCCACAGGAATCCCCGGCCGGCACCGCCGCCGCGGACTAGGAGAGGCGGCGGCCGTGACGCAGACCAGGGCATCTCCGAGGTCATCCCCAGGGCCGTCGTCGGCCCTTGAAGTTTGCTATTAGTGCGCCTACATTAGACTCACGAGGTGGCAAAGCCCATGCACGAACTCTCCATTACTCAAAGCCTTGTCGATGCGGTCCTGGACCGTACCGGCACGCTGGCGGTCCTGGGTGTACACGTGCGGGTCGGGCGGCTGTCCGGGGTTCTGCCGGATGCCATGCGGTTCTGCTTCGAAGTCATTTCCGACGGCACGCCGCTGGCCGGGGCACAGTTGCTGATCGATGAACCCCAGGGAGTAACCCGCTGCCGCAGCTGCGGCCAGGATGCCACCATGGAGGACCTGATCCCGCTGTGCCCGTGCGGCAGCGCCGACGTCGAAATCATCAGTGGCCGGGAACTTATGCTCACGTCCGTGGAAGTGGCCTGACAAATGTGTACAACGTGTGGTTGCAGCGACGACGCCGGAGTCCGGATCTCGAATCTCGAAGGATCCCAGGCCGGCCAGCCACAATCACACGTACACGATCACGAACATCCGCACGATCACACCCACACGCACGACGACGTCGGCCACACGCACCAGCACACGCACGACGGCGCCCTGCCCCACACACATGACGGCGCCGGCGAGCGTACGACGATAACCCTGGAGCAGAACCTGCTGGCCAAGAATGACCTGCTGGCCGCACGGAACCGGGGCTGGCTGGAGGGCCGCGGGATCCGGGCGTTCAATGTGATGAGCTCCCCCGGATCCGGCAAGACGACCCTGCTGGTGCGCACCATCCAGGAGCAAGGCAGCGCGCTGAACATCGGCGTGATCGAAGGCGACCAGGAGACCTCGGTGGATGCCGAGCGGATCCGCGCCACCGGCCGTCCGGTCATCCAGATCAACACCGGGGCCGGCTGCCACCTTGATGCCGAGATGCTGCAGCACGGTCTGGATGCCCTCAATCCGGAGGCCGGCTCCACGGTCTTCATCGAAAACGTGGGGAATCTGGTCTGCCCCGCGCTATTCGACCTCGGCGAGAGCGCCAAAGTAGTAATCATTTCTGTCACGGAAGGCGATGATAAACCTCTGAAATATCCGAACATGTTCATGGCAGCCGATCTGGTGATTATCAATAAATCGGATCTGCTCCCCTATGTTGACTTCGACGTCGACGGGTGCCTCCGCCAGGCACGGCAGCTCAATCCCGGCGTCGAAATGCTGATTGTTTCAGCCACCACTGGCGAGGGTTTGGACGGCTGGTTCGACTGGATCAGGAACCAGGCCGGCACTCCTGCGGCGCTCGGCGCCGCACCGCGAGAGCATCGGATTTCGTCTCTGATGCCCTGATGTTCACATACTGAGCCCGCTTCCCGGGGTACGGCTCGCGAAGGAGGCAACGATGCCTACTGCTGCAGCGATGCAGGCCGAAGATACTCTCATCCACGTCCTTTGGATCAATGCGGGACTCAGTTGTGATGGAGACTCTGTCGCCCTGACGGCGGCAACGCAGCCCAGCGTCGAAGAAATCGCCCTCGGAGCCCTGCCCGGTCTGCCGAGGATCGCCATGCACTGGCCGCTGATCGACTTTGAGTGCGGGCCGCAGGAGGGTGCGGACGATTTCCTCGAGTGGTTCCGCAAGGCCGACCGAGGCGAGCTGGAACCGTTTGTGCTGGTGGTCGAGGGGTCCATCCCGAACGAGAAGCTGCACGCGGAGGGCGGCTACTGGTGCGGATTCGGCAACAATCTGGAGACCGGACAGCCGATCACCACCAGCGAGTGGCTGGACCGGCTGGCGCCGAAGGCCACGGCCATCATTGCGGCCGGTACCTGCGCCACCTACGGCGGCATCCACGCGATGGCAGGGAACCCGACCGGGGCCATGGGGGTGCCGGACTACCTTGGCTATGACTGGAAGTCCAAGGCGGGCATCCCGATTGTCTGTGTGCCCGGGTGCCCGATCCAGCCGGACAACCTTTCGGAGACCATGACCTACCTGCTCTACCAGGCCACCGGGCAGGCACCGATGATTCCGCTGGATGAGGCCCTGCGGCCGACGTGGTTGTTCGGAAAGACGGTCCATGAGGGCTGCGACCGTGCCGGCTACTACGAGCAGGGCGATTTCGCCACCGAATACGGCTCGCCCAAGTGCATCGTGAAGCTGGGCTGCTGGGGTCCGGTGGTCAAGTGCAACGTGCCCAAGCGCGGCTGGATGAACGGCATCGGCGGCTGCCCCAACGTGGGCGGGATCTGCATCGGCTGCACCATGCCGGGATTCCCGGACAAGTTCATGCCGTTCATGGATGAACCGCCTGGAGGAAAACTGAGCACGAACGCCGTCGGGCCTTATGGGGCCACCATCCGCGCGCTGCGCAAAATAACCATGAACACGCTGGACAAGGAACCGAGTTGGCGCAAGCCGGGCCGACAATTGCTCACCGGTGCAACCCGCACGTGGTAGCAACGCCAACTTTGAAAGAGGTGAAGCAATGACTTCGACGATTCCAATGCCCGCCCAGGGCGCAGCCGGTAAGGAGGGCCTTGTGGAGATGGCGTGGGACCCCATCACCCGCATTGTTGGCAGCCTGGGCATCTATACCAAGATCGACTTCAACAACAAGCAGGTGGTGGAATGCCACAGCACGTCCTCGATCTTCCGCGGTTACTCCATCTTCATGCGCGGCAAGGATCCGCGCGACGCGCACTTCATCACCAGCCGCATCTGCGGGATCTGCGGCGACAACCATGCCGTCTGCTCCTGCTATGCGCAGAACATGGCGTACGGGGTGAAGCCCCCGGCGCTGGGTGAATGGATTGTGAATCTGGGCGAGGCGGCCGAGTACATGTTCGACCACAACATCTTCCAGGAGAACCTGGTGGGCGTTGACTACTGCGAGAAGATGGTCTCCGAGACCAACCCCGGGGTGCTGGCCAAGGCGGAAAACACCCGTTGCCCGCACGAGGCCGAGCACGGATACCGCACCATTGCGGACATCATGCGCTCGCTGAACCCGTTCACGGGTGAGTTCTACCGGGAGGCCCTGCAGGTCAGCCGGCTGACGCGCGAGATGTTCTGCCTGATGGAGGGACGCCATGTGCACCCTTCCACGTTGTATCCCGGCGGCGTCGGCACCGTGGCCACCATCCAGCTGATGACGGACTACATCACCCGGCTGATGCGCTACGTCGAATTCATGAAGAAGGTCGTGCCCATGCACGACGACCTCTTCGACTTCTTCTACGACGCCCTGCCCGGCTACGAGCAGGTGGGGCTGCGGCGCACGCTGCTGGGCTGCTGGGGTTCCTTCCAGGACCCGGACTACTGCAACTTCGCCTACAAGGACATGACGGAGTGGGGCCGGAAGATGTTCGTCACTCCCGGCGTCGTGGTGGACGGGAAACTGGTGACCACGGACCTGGTTCGGATCAACCTGGGCATCCGGATCATGCTCGGTTCCTCCTACTATGAGGACTGGAATGACCAGGAAATGTTCGTCACCAATGACCCGCTGGGCAACCCGGTGGACCGGCGGCACCCGTGGAACCAGCACACCAATCCGCAGCCGCAGAAGCGCGACCTGGACAACAAGTACAGCTGGGTGATGTCGCCGCGCTGGTTTGACGGTACGGACAATTTGGCGCTGGACACCGGAGGCGGGCCGCTGGCACGGCTGTGGTCTACGGCGCTGGCAGGGTTGGTCGATGTCGGCTACATCCAGTCCACCGGTCACAGCGTCCAGATCAACCTGCCCAAAACCGCGCTGAAGGGACCGGTCTCGCTGGAGTGGAAGATTCCGCAATGGAGCAACACGATTGAACGCAACCGCGCGCGGACCTACTTCCAGGCATACGCCGCCGCCGCGGCTCTGCATTTTGCGGAGAAGGCGCTGGAGGAGATCCGCGCCGGGCACACGAAGACGTGGGAAAGCTTCGAGGTTCCCGATGAGGCGGTCAGCTGCGGCTTCACCGAGGCGGTCCGCGGAGTGCTCTCCCACCACATGGTCATCCGCGACGGCAAGATCGCCAACTACCATCCCTAT
Organism: Micrococcaceae bacterium Sec5.7; assembly: GCA_039636785.1. Taxonomy (NCBI): domain Bacteria; kingdom Bacillati; phylum Actinomycetota; class Actinomycetes; order Micrococcales; family Micrococcaceae; species Micrococcaceae bacterium Sec5.7. Next base: position 1,951,337 of record CP144169.1, read on the forward strand.
CCCCCGACGCCGTGGAATGCCAGCCCTCGCGATGCCTCCGGAACCCCGGGACCGTACGAGGATGCGGTGCAGGGCCAGCCGATTTTCGAGGAGAATGACCGCGAACATTTCAAGGGCATCGACATCATGCGCACCGTGCGCAGCTTCGACCCCTGCCTGCCGTGCGGCGTTCACATGTACCTCGGCGATGGCAAGACCCTGGAGAAGCTGCACTCCCCGACGCAGTCACTGACAGGAGAGTAGCCGGCCATGAGCGGGGGGGCAACGCTGCCGGCCGTGGACGGGGAGGCCCAGCTGCGGGCCGCGGGCGAGCGGATCGGCACGCTGCTGGATGCCCTCGGCTCCGGCGGAGCCGTCGCCCGCGAGCGCGCCGAGGAACTGGTGCGCCAGGTAACGGACCTGTACGGCGCGGGGATGGAGAGGATCCTTGCGATCCTGACCAGCCGCGGGCCGGACCTGGACGGCACCCTGGATGAGCTGCTGGCCGACGACCTGGTGGCCAGCCTGCTGCTGGTGCACGGGATCCACCCCCGGGATGTGGCCACACGGATCGCCGGGGCGCTGGACAGCGTGCGGCCGTACCTGGGATCCCACGGCGGCGACGTCGAACTGCTGGGGATCAGCGAGGAAGGGGTGGTGCGCCTGCGGCTGCTGGGCAGCTGTCAAGGCTGCCCGTCGTCGTCCGTTACGCTCAAGTTCGCCGTCGAAGACGCTATCCAGGCCGCGGCGCCGGAGGTCACCTCGATCCTGGTGGAGGAGGAGGAGAAGGCCGCCGGCTCGCCGGCCCTTATCCCGGTGGCATCCCTGCGCCTGCGCCTGGACCAGGTCCCGGAACAGTCCGAGGGCTCGTGGGAGGCAGTTCCCGGGATTGCCGATCTCCAGCCCGGGGAAGTGGCGGGTTTCCTGGTGGGGGGCCACGCGCTGCTGGCCTGCCGGACGGGGCAGGATGTGTACGCGTTCCGCGACTACTGCCCGCGCTGCACGGGGTCCATGGCCGGCGCCACCCTGCAGCGTGCCCTCGCCGCGCCTGTCGGCGGAGGACTGCTGCGCTGCCCGCTCTGCCGAAGCCACTTTGACGTCCGGCAGGCCGGTGCCTGCCTGGAGGACAAGGGCCTGCATCTTGACCCGCTGCCGCTGCTGGTCCGCTCCGGCGTGATGTCCGTGGCCGTGCCGGCGGGAACGGGGCAGGCCTGATGCGGGCGTGTGCGGGGATGGGGGCACCATGACGACGGCGTTGCCCGGCGGCGGCTCAGCCCTCTCCGTCCTGCGCCGGATCGCCAGCAGCCGGCCGGCACCCGCGGACGGCGAGCGCTGCGAGATGTGTGCCGAACCGATCTCCGAGGCGCACCAGCACGTCGTGGATGTGGAGAGCCGCGCCCTGATGTGCACCTGCCGGCCGTGCTACCTGCTCTTCACCGAAAGTACCGCTCATTTGCGCTACCGCTCCGTGCCGGAACGCTACCACTCGTTCCCGGCATTCCAGCTCGGCCCGGGGCAATGGGATGAACTGGAAATCCCGGTCGGCCTGGCCTTTTTCTTCCATAATTCCAAGCAGGCGCGGACCTTTGCGTTCTACCCCGGGCCGGCCGGCGCCACCGAGTCGGAACTCCCGCTCGGGGCATGGGATGCGGTGCAGGCGGGAAATCCGGCGTTGGCCATCGCGGCGCCGGACACCGAGGCGCTGCTGATCCGGGCTCCCGGGCCGGAGAGGGCCCAGGCGGACTGCCATCTGGTGCCGATCGACGCCTGCTACGAGCTGGTGGGGCAGCTGCGCCGGGTGTGGCGGGGGTTCGACGGCGGCCAGCAGGCACGCGAGCAGCTGGTGGTGTTCTTCGACAAGGTGGCCAGCCGGAGCAAGCCCGCCCCTGCCTCGCCGGCCCCGGCGGGAGCAGCAGCTGCGGTCTCGGCGGATCCCGCGGCCCCGGACCCCGCGCCGGCCGCGGCTGAGGGAGCTGGTCCCCATGACTGACCTGACGTTCACCGTCGTCGACATTCTTCCGGAGCCCTTCGCCGCGGCCCCGCAACTGACCGCCCGGCTCCGGATCACCGAATCCACCGGGGCCGTCATCCACGCCATTGCGCTGCGCTGCCAGGTGCGGATCCAGCCGCAGCGCCGCGGCTACGGCGCCGAGGAGGCGGAGGGGCTGCTGGACCTCTTTGGAGCCCGCGAGCGCTGGCCGGTGACTCTGAAACCCTTCCTTTGGATGCAGTGCAGCACGATGGTGCAGGGATTTACCGGGCAGACCGAGGTGGACCTGCCGCTGCCGTGCACGTTTGACTTCGACGTTGCCGGCGCCAAATACCTGCATGCGTTGCGCGAGAAGACCATCCCGATTGAGCTGCTCTTTTCCGGCACGGTCTTCACCAGGGGAAGCACCGGGTTCGGGGTGGAACAGGTGCCCTGGGACCGGGAGGCAACCTACCAGTTGCCGGTGGCGGTCTGGCGGGAGCTGATGGATGCGTTCTTCCCCAATGCCGGCTGGATCAGGCTCGACCGCGATGTACTGAACGCGCTTGCGCACTACAAATCGGTGCTCGGCCTGACCTCGTGGGAGGAAGCGATCGAGGGCCTGCTGGCCAAGGCGGGTGAGCCGGTCCCATGAACACGAGCCTCAGCCTGGCGCGGGCCATCGCGGACGTCGTGCTGTACGAGGGCTACCTGCTCTATCCCTATCGCGCCTCCTCGCAGAAAAACCAGGCCCGCTGGCAGTTCGGCATCCTGGGCCCGCAGGGCTCCGCCGAGACCGGTGTGGGAGAGGACCCGGTGATGTCCACGGACTGCCTGCTCCGCGCGGGACCGCAGGCGCACCTGCAGGTGCATCTGCGGTTCCTCCAGCTGCTGACACGGACCGCGGAACTGGCCGACGGCGGGAGCTTCACTCCGGTGGAAGAGCTCAGGGTCGGCAACTCGCGCTGGCTGACGTGGGACGAGGCGACCGAGCACGAGGTGCTGCTGGGCCCGTTCGCGCTGGCGGAGCTGGCGGAGGGGCTGAGCCTTCCCGTGCAGATTCCCTCCGGCGAGGACGTCGAGCTGCTGACGGATGAGTCAGGCATCGTGGCCGGACGGCTGGTGCGCCGCCGCCGGGCGCTGCGGGGTGTGGTCCGGCTGGCTACCACGCCGGCGGACGGACATGCGGCGGACGGACATGCGGCGGACGGACCGTCGGCGGATCCGCTGCTCCGCCTGCACGTGGCCGCGGAAAACGTTGCCGCGGGGGGCGGGTTTGGCAAGCAGGAGTCCATCGCATCCTCCTTTATTGGCACCCATCTGCTGCTCAGCGTGCAGGATGCGGACTTCGTCTCGCTGCTGGAGCCGCCGGCCGAGGCGCAGGCCGCCGCTGCCGGCTGTGCGCACCACCGGTGCTGGCCGGTGCTGGCCGGTCCCGAGGGGCAGCGAGACATTCTGCTGCTCTCCCCCATCATTCTCTACGACCACCCCGCTGTGGCGCCGGAAAGCTCGGTGGCACTCTACGATTCCACGGAGATCGACGAGATCCTCACCCTGCGGGTGCTCACACTCACCGAAGAGGAAAAGGCAGAAGCCCGCGCCACGGACCCGCGCGCCGCTGCCGTCATCGATCGTTGCGAGGCGATGTCCGCCGAGGAGCTCCAGCAACTGCATGGGGTGCTGCGCAGCCCGCATGCCATGGACGGAGTTGCCGGCGGCAGCGGAAGCACACCGGTGCCACCCGACGCGGACACCTCGGACCTGCCGTGGTGGGACCCGGCCTCGGATTCCAGCGTCCAACCGGACGCGGATGCCGTGATGATCGACGGCGTCCCGGTGGCCCGGGGAAGCCGCGTGATCGTGCATCCCCGGCGGCGGGCCGATGCGCAGGATCTCTTTTCCGCAGGACAGGCGGGACGCGTCACCGGCGTGCATTTCGACGTCGACGGAAGCACCCATGTCGCAGTCGTCCTTGACGTGGATCCGGCGGCGGACCTGCAGGAATGGTACGGGCGCTTTTTGTACTTCGCGCCCGAGGAACTGGAGCCGATCGCGTCAGCGGCCGGCCCGGACGACCGGAAGGAAACCCAGTCATGAGAGCTCTTGGAATGCTCACCACCGTCATACTGCTGAGCGTGGCCGTCGCGGCGGTCATCATCGGGGTGCGGTCAATACCGGACATCCAGCGGTACCTGAAGATTAGCCGGATGTGAGCAACCATCCCGGTCCGCAGGAATCCTCGGGCGGCGCACCCCCGGCCCTGCCGCCGCGCGTCCTAGTGGCCGGTGTGGGCAATATTTTCCTGCGCGACGACGGATTCGGGCCGGAGGTGGCCCGGCGTCTGGCGGCTGACCCGAGCAGCCAACGGCCCGGTATCCGCGTGACGGACTACGGCATCCGGGGAATGCATCTGGCCTACGACCTGCTGGACGGGGTCGCCGTGCTGGTGCTGGTGGACGCGGTCCCGCCGTCGGACTCCGGCGCCGGCAGTCAGCCCGGAAGCATCCGCGTGCTGGGGATCGGTGCGGACGATGTACACGGTTCGCTGGGCCGGACGGAGGCGGCCGGTGCGCTGGATCCGCACGGGATGGACCCGGTGGTGGTGCTGGGACGGTTGCAGGCGTTGGGCGGTGAGCTTCCGCTGACGTATCTGGTCGGCTGCGTTGCGGCGGACACCGAGGAGGGCATCGGTCTCTCCGCCGCGGTGGAGGCAGCCGTACCGGCCGCGATGGCCGAGGTCCTTGCCCTGGTGAACGAGCACATCCCAGCGGCCTACGAACGATGCTAAGGAGATACTCAAGATGTGCCTAGGAATTCCGGGTCAGGTGGTGGAGCTGGTTGAGGGCTACGGCGATCAGCTGGCCTTGGTGGATGTGGCCGGTGTGCGGCGGAACATCAACATCGGATTGCTGGACGAGGGACCGCTCGAACCGGGAATGTGGGTCATTATCCATATGGGATTCGCGCTGGAGCGCGTAGATGCTGCCGGCGCGGAAAAGGCCATGAGGGGGCTGGAACTGATGGGCCGGCCGATGGATGCCGACGGCGCCTAACGTCCTGCACCTGAAATTCGGTTCAGAAGCCGTACGAGGGATTCAAGGATTGTGAACGCCGGTAAAGCGGGCCCGTCCCGTCCCTGTTCGGGCTGATGCGACCGGACTTCGATTGGCAGAAACAGTCCTCCATCCATGAAGGACGACACCTCTGTCCGGCGGACTTCGCCGGCTGGTCAATGAAGACGCAGCATGAGGAGGACGCCATGGCTGAAACGGACGAACCCAAAGTAGACCGGGCAGGCGGCGATTATCAGCGCGGCCCCAACCCGAAACCAGGTGGAGAGATCGACACTGGAAACAGTGCTGTTCCGCCCTACGATGAACGCAGCACGGGGGCAGAAGATCGGCCTGGAACGGCCCGTGCCTTCGACACCGAAAAGCCGGCCGCAGAACCCGTCAGTCCAGGCTCGGATGTCACACCCGACGACGCTGGCACTCCTCCGCCAGGCGTTGGTGAGAGCACCACGAGGCGAGGAGAGGATGTGATCAAGCAGGAGGGCAAGAAGCGGGGCGCCAGGACACCGGAAGCACTAACTCCCCCGGCCGACAGCCAGTCGGTGAATCCGGGGGACGGGACGCCACCGCAATCGACCACGAAAAGGCCGATAGAAACCCGCCGAGCTAGTGTCATGCGCCTGAAATTCGCTTCCTAGATGTAGCGTTCCAGAGCGATTGCCGTGCCGCGGTGTTCGACCCCGCTGTTGGCGATCCTCAGGTGCCGGCTGGTGAAGAGCTGGAGCTGGTGCAGCTGTCCCGGGGTAAGGCGGTCGCACACCCAGTCCCAGTGCAGGGACACCACGTCCCCCACCGCCAGGCCGGCCACGAAGCCGGAGCCTGCCACTGCATATTTGGCCGTTTCCAGCTGGGCCTCGCCGAGCGAGAGTACCCTGCCGTCCCACGACAGCGGACGGGAACGCACTACCGCCTCGTCTCCGGTGATGGCCAGGACGTCGCCCCATCTGATGCGGCATTTGTCCAGCACGTTCAGTGCGGTGGCGTAGCGGCGGTCATCCCGCAGCAGTCCCAGCCACGGGTAGACCTCAAAAACGTGGAAACTGTGGTGCGGGACGCCACCGGCCAGCACGCCCTCGACCAGGTGCGGAAACTGCCGTCCGGTGCGGGCGCGGAACCGCTCCTCCATGGAGTTGCCAACATTGGTGACGCCGATGGTATCCAACAGCGCATTGCCCACCCAGTAGGCCTCGACGACGCGGTGGTCCAGCGGATCGCGGATGCCCGTGGCCGCGGCGATGAGTTCCAGGTAGGGCCACGCACCGGCGAAGCCTTTTGCCAGCTCGCGCAGGCCCGGGTCGGTCACGCCGGATTGTCCGTAGTGAAGCAAGGCGTCACTGTCCGGCGGCCCGCAACTGCCCCGGGAGTTGGGCGGGTAGGCATAACGGACAAACAGTTGGGCGCCATCGATAACCATGTTCTGGCCTCGTTCCCTAAGGGTGTTACCTGACGCTAGCATCTCCCCCGGCGGCCCACAAGGAATCCACCGGCGGACCCGCGGTACGGTTCCACCGCCAGCCGGCCAGCATCCGCTTCGTTGACAGCGTTGATACCCGGGTGCATGCTGAAGGCCTGCACGCCCGGCGTGCAAGACGATCGTTTCCTTCGTACAGGAGGTGGGCATTGGATCCCAGTGAGATTGTCCGGCGCTCGGTGTTGCGCGGCATCATTCTTGGCGGTGGCGCGGTCCTGCTGTCCGGATGCGGCCAGCCCGGTTCATCCGCCGGCACCCAGCCGCCAACGGTGGCGGCCGCGGATCCGATCAGTGTGAAGGACCAGCGAGGCAAAACCATCACGTTCAGCGGGCCCGTCACCCGCGTGGTGACCATACCGATGCCCGCGGCATCCCTGCTGGTGGCCGTCGACCAGGGCGCGGACCACCTCGCAGCAATGCACAATGCGTCCTGGATCGCGATGCGGGACGGCATCATGGGCCAGCTCTATCCGGCGGCACTGAAGATCCCGCATGACATCGCGACCCAGGATTTCACCCCCAATGTGGAAAGCGTCCGGGCCCTGGACCCGGACGTCGTCGTGCAGTGGAGCGATTCCCAGCTCACCGCTCCCCTGGAGAACGCCGGGCTGAAGGTTGTTGGCCTGAACAATACCGGGAAGCAGCAGGATGTTGACGCCTGGATTGCGCTGTTCGCCGCGATGCTCGGCAAACCGGACCGGGCCGCGCAGATCAAGGCCCGCAGCGATGCCGAGCTCAAGGAAGTACAGTCGGCGGCCATCGGACGCACCCAGGCCGGCCCGCGCATCCTGTATTTCAACCGCTTCACCGGCGGCTTGAAAGTGGCGGGAACCAACAGCTATAACGACTTTTACATCAAGCTGGTGGGCGGTACCAATCCCGCCTCCGGCCAGCAGGGCGTCAAGGGCTCCGGGATGGTGGGTGTGGACGTGGAGCAGGTGCTGGCCTGGGATCCGGAGGTCATCCTGCTGGGCAACTTCGACGGCGCGATGCCCAATGACATCTATTCCAACCCCATCTGGCAGACCATCGCCGCGGTGCGTGCGCGGCGGGTCTACAAGGTGCCGCTGGGAGGCTACCGGTGGGATCCGCCCGGGCAGGAATCCCCGCTGATGTGGCATTGGCTTTCGGACATCAGCTTCCCCCAGCCGCAGAAATCCCAGCTGCGGAGCAAAGTGGCCGGCTACTACGATTTCCTCTACGCGCGCCAGCCCAGCCCGGCGCAGATTGACAAGATCCTTTGGACCGATGTGAACGGCCGGTCGGCCGCCTACGGGCAATTCGATGCTTCATGAGCCGCGCACCGGGTGGCCGAGCGGCGGGGATCCGCCCGGCAGGCCCGCATCGGGCGAACCCTCTGGCCGCCTGAACCGGCGTCAGCCCTCCGGCCCGCGTCAGCCCTCCGGCCGGAGGCCGGCCCGGCGCGCCGCGGGCGCGGTGGCGGGGACCGCCGTCGTCCTTGTCGTTGTGGGTTTACTGGCGCTGGCGATGGGACGCTACAACGTTCCGTTCTGGGATGTGGTGCAGACCTTGGCCTCGCGCCTGGTGCCCGGCAGGTCGCCGGTGAGCGGTGCGGAACAGAATGTGGTGCTGCTGGTCCGTCTCCCCCGGGTGCTGCTGGCCCTGCTGGTGGGCGGCGGGCTGGCGATCGGCGGGGCGGCGCTGCAGGCCATTTTCCGCAATCCGCTGGTCAGCCCGGACATCATCGGCGTCTCCGCGGGAGCGTCATTCGGAGGCGCGCTGGCCCTGCTGCTTGGTGTGGGCTCCGCGCTGCTGGTCGGTTCTTCGTTCCTGTTTGGCCTGGGCGCGCTGGGACTGCTGGTTCTGATCACCTCGGGCAAGGGCGGCACACCCATGCTGATGATAGTGCTGGGCGGTGTGGTTACCGGGTCCTTTTTCTCGGCCCTGGTTGCCCTGGTGACCTACATTGCGGACCCCTTCACCACACTGCCCGCCATTGTCTTCTGGCTGCTGGGCAGTGTGGCATCGGCGACCTACGCGCAGGTGCTGGTGGCTGCGGGACCGGTGCTGGTGGGCACGGTTGTACTGCTGGCGCTGCGCTGGCGCATCAATGTGCTCTCGCTCGGGGACGAGGATGCGGCCGCGTTGGGGCTGCGGCCACGGACGCTGCGCTGGGTGGTGCTGGTCTCGGTGGCCCTGATTGTGGCCGGTGCGGTGGCGGTCAGCGGTGCGATCAGCTGGGTGGGGCTGGTGATTCCGCACCTGGCCCGGATGTGGGTGGGACCGGACCACCGTGTGCTGCTGCCGGTCTCCTTCCTGATGGGCGGGGCGTACATCATTGCGGTGGACACCATCGCCCGGACAGCGACGGCCGGGGAGATCCCGCTGGGAGTCCTCACCGCACTGATCGGCGCCCCGGTTTTCTTCCTGCTGCTGCGGCGCAACCGGGACAGGATCTGGGACAGTGCTTGAGCTGGCCGGCGCCGGCTTCGGTTACTCCCGCCAGAGCTGGGTGTTCCGCGGACTGAGTTTCACGGTTCCGGCCGGGACCGCCACTGCGGTGCTTGGACCCAACGGCGCCGGAAAGACGACGCTGGTCCGCTGTGCCGCCGGCCTGCTCAAGCCGCAGGAGGGCCAGGTGCACCGGCTGGACACCGTGGGATACGTGCCGCAGGCGCACGGCAGCGCATTCGCGTACCGGGCGTTGGACATGGTCCTGATGGGGCGTGCCCGGAAGGTAGGAGTTTTCCGCTCGCCGGGTCCCTCGGACACCGCGACGGCGGCCCGGGCGATGGAACGGGTTGGCATCGGCGCGCTGGCCGACCGGCTCTTCCCCACACTCAGCGGCGGCGAGCAGCAACTGGTGCTGATTGCCCGGGCCATCGCCGCGGGCTGCCCCATCCTGGTCCTGGACGAGCCCGCCACCGGGTTGGACCTGAAGAACCAGGCCCGGGTACTGACACTGTTGCGTGAGCTGCTGGCGGATGGCTTGTCCATGCTGCTCAGCACGCATCACCCGGACCACGCCCTGTATCTGGCAGATTCGGTGGTGCTGATTGGCCGGGACCGCGTCCAGGCGGGCACGGCGGCCCAGCTGCTCACGGCCCGGGAGCTGTCCGCACTGTACGGCGTCCGGGTCTCCACGGTTGATTACGACGACGGCGGGCAGTCCCGGCGCACGGTGGTGGCGCACTTCGATGTGGCCCCGGCCGGTACCCAGCCAACAGGTTGAGGTGGCAGCTCGCGCCCATGTCTTTCGAAAACATGGGCGCGAGCTGCCACCTCAACGGGGTTGGGGGCTTGATACTGGTAATGGCCGTTGTTCAAGTGGTCTGTATTCGTCGGGTGTTTTGCCGCACCGGCGCAGCTTGGATAGGCGATGGAACCGTCCCGCACCAATATGGAGGCGGTATCCGGGCCTACGCGGACGCCGAAAATTCCGACGGACGGAACCATGGGCACACCGCAGCCAAGCAGATACACCTCCGGCCCGATGACCTCACGAATGAACTCGATGGCTTCGCGGTATACCCGTTCGCGCGGTGTCGCCGTTGAGCGCATGCCCGGGAGTGCCCCTGCGTACATGAAGTCAAGTTTGAGATATCGGAATCCGTCGCTGACAACGTTTGTGAATACTCCGCGCAGGTGCTCACGCACGCCATGCTGTGTGGTGTCCAGAACGTAGTAGTGGGAATCCCAGTTGTAGCCGGCAATCAGAGGGGAACTACCGGTGCCGCGGACCAGCCAGTCGGGGTGATCACGCACCAGAGTCGAGCCGGGCAGACAAATCAGGGGTGCGAGCCACAGCCCGGGCGTGAAGCCTGCCCCGCGGATCGTCCGGGCGAAGGCATGCAGCCCGGAGGGGAACCCCTCATTCTCCACCCAGTCTCCGACGATCTGCTCCCATCCGTCATCCATCTGGACCACGAACGGGAAACCTCGGAGTTCGTCCACGGTCCGGGTCATGCGCTGTTCGCCAATGTCTTCGATCAACGAATACCAGCTGCACCAAACCGCGCCGGCGGTGTTGGCCGGCCGGCCGAGTCTGGCGGCAGGCAGCGATGCATAGTGTGCGGAGACTTCTGCTTCCTCCCCGATGCCGATGAACCAGCCATTGCCGTCGCCGTCGGTCCGTCCCTGAATGTGGCGGCATCGGCGCTGACTCTCGGGCTGCCCACCCGGGCGCCGAGCAGAAGAACGCGGCCATCGGAAAGTTCCAATGCCCCTACGGCGCTGCCCTCGCGCCCGGTAAGTTCGGCTGGCCGGAGCGTCATGGCCCGCCGTGGATGCCTGCCGGCTGACCGGTGTTGAAGTACTCCACCCACTGGGCCGGCAGGGCGGGGACCTCCCTGGCCGAGCCGTCGCTGCGCAGCGATTCGGCGGCGAGGAGGCCTGCGGCGACGGCCTGGCGCGCCGCGACTGGGTTGGTTTGCGTCATGCCGCCGTTTTTGGCGAAGTCCAGGAATTCAGCGATGAGTTTGGAATCGGCACCGCCGTGGCCGCCGTCGCCGTCCAGGATTTCGATCTTCTGGTCCGGTGCCGGGAAACCGCCGCCGGTGCGGGTGGTCCAGACGTAGATGGAGTCCCCCGGGCCGTCGCCGAAGTTTTCGATCCGGCCCTTAGTGCCAATCACCGTGAAATTGCGCCAGTAGTCCGGGGTGAAGTGGCATTGCTGGTATGAGGCCAGCACCCCGTTATCCAGGACCATCTGCATCATCGAGATGTCCTCCACATCGATCACCGGGCTCAGGTCCGTCTGCGCTGCAGGCGGCCAGTTGTCCAGGCTGAACCAGTCCTCCATCCGGCGCCCGGTGTTGTCGCGTCGGCTGGCGACATCCCCGTAGACGGCCAGATCGCCGACTGCGGAGACCCGCTTGGTGTAGCCATTGGCCAGCCAGTGGATGACGTCGATGTCGTGCGCACCCTTCTGGAGCAGGAGGGACGTGACGTTTTTGCGTTCGGAGTGCCAGTCCTTGAAGTAGTAGTCACCCCCGTTGCCCACGAAGTGGCGGCACCAGATAGCCTTGACCTCCCCGATGGTGCCCTCCTCAATCAGCTGGCGCATCTGCACGACCACGGGCATGTGGCGCATGTTATGGCCGACGTAGAGCCGGGTCCCGGTCTCGTAGGCGGTCTGCAGGATCAGGTCTGCGGCGGGCAGCGTCACCTCGAGGGGCTTCTCACAGAAGGTGGGGATGCCCGCCTTCAGGGTTTCCACCGCTACCAGGGCATGCTTGCTGTCCGGGGTGAGTACCAGGACCGCATCGATCCCGCTATCCAGAAGCTCCTGCAGGTCACCGGCAATGTGGGCCGTCGGGATCTTTTCCGCCGCGTCCGCCCGGCCCCGGTCGCTGGTGTCGTAGATAATCGTCACTTCCGATCCCCGGCCCGGCCTGTGCGCCTGCTCCCATATGCTTGCCCGCTGACCGAAACCGACGATGCCAATCCTGAGGTCCATAACTCTCTTCCTTCGCTACGTGCAAGAACAGCGGCCACGTCTCTATGACCCCGCCGCAAGCCTTCTGGCCCCCAGTGTCAACTTGAATGTCTGAGAACTCCCTGGTTGAACATGCCTGACCTCAATGGGCGATCGGCTGGCCGGGACGTTCGTGCGACGCGAGTTTCACAGGTTGGCCGGTTAGCGCTGATTCCTGGGCGGCACTGACAATTTCAAGTGTGCGTAGGCCTACGCCACCGTCGGGTTGTGGGATGCGTGCTTCCCGTGCGGCGCTCAGCAGTTCATCGAGCATTGCTGCATTAGGATCGTCGCCGATGGGTGCCCACACGGCACCGGACCTGTCATGTCCGCTCACGTGCCCGGAGAACGGATCGATGGTTGCGGTCCCGAGGGTACCGACAACCTGCAGCGTCAACCCGCCCCAGGTCGGTGATGATGCCGGGCAGCTCCAGGAACAGTCGATGCTGGCAATCACCCCATCCGGATAAATCACCGTGACCAATCCGCCCGTTTCCACCCCAACCCCTGCATCCTCGTGAAGAATCCGGTTGGTCACCGCGCGAACCTGGACTGCGCGGTCCCCTAGCAGTTCATCGATCAGATCCGCACAGTGCACGACATGGTCCACCAGTGCGCCGCCCCCCGATAGCTTCGGGTCGGTGAACCAGGCCCTATCGTCCAGAGGGATCTTGCCGTTGTTGGTCCCCCTGATGGCCAGGATTCTTCCGAGCTTGCCTGCCCGGATCCGGTCCCGAAGGCTCAGAAATGCCGGTGAGAACCGCACCGGATAGGCAGCCATCAGGAAAACGTTCGCTTCCTGGGCAGCCCGTACCATGGCGCGCGCATCTTCCGGGGTGGTGGCCAACGGTTTTTCGCACAGAATGTGTGCACCCGCCATGGCTGCGGCTTCGACCAGTTCCCGATGTCTGGAGTTCTCGGCGGTGACAATGACGACGTCGGGATACCAGGCGAGGGCTTCCTCGTAGCTGTGCACATACCTGAGACCGAGCCTGGCTGCCAGCTCAGCGCCGCGGGGCCCCTTATCGTTTGCCTCGCTGCCTTCAGGATCGGCAGCAATCACCTCGACATCGCGCCGTTCTGAAAGCAGTTTGGCGTAGGTTTCTGCATGTGTGTGCGCAAAGGACAACAGCGCCACGCGAATCTTTCGGTTGATCCCGGGGATTGGGGCATTATTCATACGGCATGGCTCCTCATCAGGGGTGCAAGGATGGCGGCGGAATCGAAATCGACGGCGGTGCCTGATCGGACTGATTCCTGGGCGGCCTCGGCAAGGGCAACGGCGAGGACCCCGTCCGCGGCTGAGACTCTGGGGGGAGGGCCGCCGCTGAACGCGGTGGCAAACTCGCGGATCTGCGTTGTATACGGGCTTTCAGCCTGGCTCTCGGGGGGAAGATACGAAGCCCCCTCGGGTGCCGCACCCTGATCCATCACCAGCGTGGAATCGTTACGCGAGTCATAGCGGAGCACTCCGGTGCTTCCTGCGACCTCAAAACTGGTCAGAAAGGGCATGGTGCGCGGGCCCCATGCCCCCTGAATGTAGCTGATGGCTCCACTGGCATGGGTGAGCACAACCTGAGCGGCAACGGCTTCCGGCACCTGGCCTTCTATGGTCGGGGGGTTCTGGACGGCATAAACCTGTACGACGTCTCCTGCAATCCATCGTGCCTGGTCCAGGTCATGGATCATCTGGTCCAGAATGATGCCCCCGCCGTCCGGTTCCGAGAAGAACCAGGAACCAGGCGATGGGGCTGCTCCGGACCGGCTGAACCGCAGGATTGCCGGTGTACCGATGCGTCCGGATTCCACTTCCGATTTGAGCCGTGCATAGTCGGGGAAGAATCGAACGACGTGCGCAGGATAGACCTGTATGTTGGCAGCCGCGGCTGCGGCTGCTATTGCCAGCGAGTCTTCGGTGGTGACGCCGAGTGGTTTTTCACAAACGACGTGCTTGCCTGCCTCGATGGCGGCTAGGGCCAATTCGCGGTGGTATTTGCTCGGTGTCAGGATACAGACGATCTCGGCGTTGTGGATCAGTTCCTCGGGTGTTTCACAGGGCTGGAGCCCGTGCTCTTCGGCCAGCGCGGGGGCGCCGGCGACGGCATAGACGCTGATTTGGGCGCCAAGGGCTTTCCAGCCGTTGACGTGCACGGGAGAGATGCCGCCGGCTCCCAGGAGACCGACTTTGAGTGACTTCATTGGTATTTCCTTTATTTCATGCCGGAAAAGGCGATGCCGTCGATGACTCGGCGCTGCATCACGAGAAACAGGATCAAGATCGGTGCGCTGGCCAAGAGGCTGGCTGCCATCAGCACGGGGTAGTTCGTCGAGTTCTGGCCTTGCAGGGTTGCAAGTCCTACTGAAAGCGGCATGCTCTCGGCATACGTTGACACGACAAGCGGCCACAGGAGGTCATTCCAGGACCACAGCACGGTAATGATCGCCAAGGCTGACAGGCCCGGCTTCGCCAGCGGGAGCATGATCTTCCAAAAGGTCTGGAGGGGGTTGCATCCATCGAGGCGGGCCGCTTCCTCCAGTTCATCGGGTAGGCCCAGGAAGAACTGCCGCATCATGAATGTCCCGAAGGCGCTGAATATTCCCGGTGCCACAATTCCGGCTGTGGTGTTGAGCCAACCGAGGCCCTGGATGATCTGGTATTGGGGAATCAGATAGACCTGGGACGGCACCATCAGGATTGCCAGGATGATCCCGAAAATCAGCCCTTTAAGGGGAAATCTCATGCGTGCGAACGCATACCCTGCCAGCGAGCACAGCGCCAGCTGGCCGACGGTGCGGATGATGGTTATGGTCACCGATACCCAGAACTGGCTCATGAACGGCATTGCGGTAAAGACGTCCGCAAAATTGTGCCACTGGAGCTGGCCGGGCCAAAATGTCGGCGGCACCGATATGACCTGCGAATTTGTTGAAAGCGACATGATGATCTGCCACAGGAAGGGGAAGATCATGATGATGCTTCCCGCTGTCAGAATGATGTGGGCAACGACGTTGGAGCCGTATTTCCGCCGGTGCGAAGCTCTGGCAGTCGTCCCGGACATTCCGATCTGTTGCGTACGAGGACTAGACATAGTTGACCCAACGTCGTTGAAAGCGGAACTGGATGGCAGTAGCGATGGAGACGAGAACCAGTATGACTATGGCGACAGCCGCCCCGTAGCCCTTGTCGTTTTTAACAAAGGTCTCGTTGAAAAAGAAGTAGACGAGTGATTGGGAGTTGACCAGGGCCGGGTTCCCGGTCCCCAGGAGGACGTACAGAAGGTCGAAGAGCTGGAAGCCGCCAATGACAGTGATGACAGTGACGAAGAATATGGACGGCGTCAGCAAGGGAACAGTGATCTGGCGGAATTGGCGGAAGCGGCTGGCTCCATCGATGGATGCTGCCTCGTAAAGTTCGACGGGGATCCCCTTCAACCCAGCCGACAAGATGATCATGTTAAATCCGAGCGATATCCACAGCCCCAGTACCGCGACCGAGATTAAGGCCAGCCAGTCGGTAGATATCCAGTGGGGCCCCTGCACCCCGAAAAGTGATAACGCAAAGTTCAGGACACCGAAATCACCGTTGTAAATGATGCGCCATACCATCGAGATGGCAACCGGCATCGCCACATACGGCAGGAAAAACGTCATCCGGTAAATCTTGGCGAAGCGCAGTCCTGGACGGTTGATCAGACTCGCCAGACCGACGGCGATTGGCACCCCGCATAGGACGATCGCCGTATAGAGCAAGGTGTTGAGAAGCGAACGGCCTATCTGGGGGTCGGAAGCCAGCGTCCCGTAATTTTCCATCCCGGTAAATGTCGAGCCGCCAAAGGCCCCGGAGGTCGTGAAACTCAGGTATGCCGTTTCCACGATGGGGTAGAGGTAAAAAACGGCTACACCCGCGAAGATCGGGAGGACGAAGAGAACAGGCCACCAGCCATCAGTGGCGCGGATGGCGCGCGACTTCTGACGTGCCCCTCCGGTGGGCGCCCGCCCCGGGGCACCCACCTTCGCTGCGTTGTTAACTGACATGGCCTGAACTATTCCTTCGCCAGCAGCGCGTTCATATGGTCCGCCAGCTGCTTGGCTACGTCAGCGACCGGTTTCTTCCCCGAGAACGCATCCGGCAAAAGTTCAGTTTCCAACTGGTTCCACGCCGCCGTGTTTTTCGACACGGGGAACGGGAACGCGTACTGGGTCGCGGCGTCCTCGAAGACCTGAATATTGAAGCCCGGAACGGAATCCACGAATGCCTGCTGCGTTCCGTTGAAAGCCGGGTTCGCGGCTCCCATGGCGGCCTGAGTCAGCGCGGCGTCTTTGGTTCCGAGGAAGGCCTGGAAAGCCTGAGCTGCCTGCAGGTTCTTGGATTTTGCGCTGACCACATTACCCAACCCGTGGATGACGGTGGCCTTCCGTGAGTCGCTGGGCAACGGTGCCACTGAAACGTCAGCGCTCACCGGTGATGCCTTGATTTCCGAGACCTGCCAGGTGCCGGTCCATTGCATCGCGGATTTACCGTTGTCGAACCATTTGTTGGCCGGCGTATCGGACATCTGCTGCAACGTGGGAGAGGAGCCGTCGGCGATCAGATCCGCCCACAGTTGAAGGCCCTTGACCGTCTTGGGGTCGTCGTAGCCGGACTTCTTGCCGTCCGCGGAGATGACATTGCCGCCGGCCTGGAGAATGGAATCGTAATATCCTTCCTGCCCGCCGGACAGGCTGGTGGCAACTCCGTAAACGCCCTTGCTCTTAAGCTTGTCGCTGATGGATTTGGCCGCCTTGTGGAAGTCGTCCCAGGTCCAGTTCGAAGTCGGTGTTGCCACGCCGGCTTCGGCGAATATGGCCTTGTTGTACCAGAGCCCAATGGTGTCAAAGTCCTTGGGGACCCCGTACTGCTTGCCGTCCAGGGTGTAAAGCTTGTTCAAGGGGTCCGGGTAATTTGCCGGGTCCACCTGCTTCGAATCAGTCAGGGAAGAAGCCGGTGCGAGTTGTCCGTTGGAGGCATAAAGCTGGAAGTTCGGACCGTTCATCCAGAAAACATCCGGGAGGGTGTTGGAGGTGCCTTGGGTCTGAAGTTTTGTCCAGTACTGAGCCCAGGGAGTGATTTCGCCGGTTACCTTGATGTTGGGGTATTTCTGGTTGAACTGCGAGATGATCTTGTCCATCGCCGGCTTCTGGTTGACGTCCCAGTATGCATAGCTGATGTCGGCTTTCAGATCGGTTGGTGCCGGCCCCGATTGTGCCGGGGCCGTGCTCCCTCCGCCGCAGGCGGTTAGCATCAAGACGGACGCAGCCGCAGCCGCACCGAGTCCATATTTCAGTTTTCTCATTTGTTTGCTCCTTGAGTGGCCGGTTCCTGCTTGGAAGCGGCGTGGTACATTACGGGTGGACTGTGCCGGTGAAAAGAGCCGGGCTCTGGTTGTTAGAGAAGGAGTTCGCTGCCTCCTAGGAGACCGGAGCCACCCCGCGCGGGGAGGAATCGTTTCTGGGCGATTCAGTAGCCGCGATCGCGGTCATCACCGGTTTGCGCGCCGCATCTACGGTCTGCCAGGGCGGCAGACTCCGGTGGTTTAGAGCCGGAGCAGGTATATCCTCTACCCCAAACAGGACAGCTGATATTTGTTCAAAGGCCTGCGCCGCGGCGCCAAGAACCACTGACTCAGCGCCAAGATCCGAGCCAATAATGGTGGGCACGACCGGAACCACGATCTGATTCTGAACAGCCTTCCGCAGCGGCTGAAGCAGGAGCTCCCCGGCCCTGGACAGACCGCCGCCAATAACGACGACGTCGGGATCAACGGCCATCACCACTGTCGCAACCCCCGGGGCAATCGCCTCCACAAAGCGGGCAATTTCGGCCTGGGACGCTGAATCGCCTTCTGAAGCCTGTTTGAAGACCTGTTCACCGGTGGCGGCTGAAGTCCAGGCCAGCTCGCCGGCTTCATTCGCCCAACCGGAGAAAGCAATGTCTCCAATTTCCCCCGCAGCGTTGTGGCGTCCATGCCGAATCTTTCCTCCGATAATGAGTCCCACGGACATCCTGTGTCCGACAAAGAAGTACGCCACATCATCGACTAATTGAGCGGCCCCCAATTTGTGCTCGGCAAAGGCTGCCAGACGAATGTCATTATCAACGACCACGATGCACTGGAACTCAGCGCGCAAATGCCCGGCGATATCGGCCCCCTCCCAGTCCGGGAAGTTTCTGGAAACCACCAATCGTCCATTGGCTCCAACAAGCCCGGACACGGCAACGCCAAGGGCCAGGAGGTCTCCTTTGGGTACTCGGGCCTTGGAAAGACATTGGCCGATGACCCTTTTGACGCTCTTCATCCGGTCCTGGCCGACGGTCCCAGGCACCACGGTTTCCTCAACCCGGGCAATTATGTCCCCGGCCATATTTGCCAGCAGGGCCCGCACGCTGTGGATGCCAACATCGATGCCTACGACGTACCCCGCGGCGGCATTGAATCTGTAGAGGCGTGCAGGTCTGCCTGCCCCTCGCCCCCCCGGCGTAGTTCCCGTCGCCTCGGTCACGAGACCCCGGGCCAACATTGAGGCAAGAGCCGATTCAACCGTCGGTCGAGAAAAACCGGTTTGCGCCGCGATACCCGAAATGGTCGATTGGCCACCGTCTCGCAGGGCTACCACGCACCGCGCATCAGTGATGGATCCGGCCTTCGCCGCATCAAGCGAATCCCTCTGCCCAGCAGCCAACTCTTTTACCTCTTCCGGATCATCGACGACGCTCAATACAACATAAGTGACTTGCATATTCCCTGAAATGAACTGTGACACAGGCAACAGCCCGCGTCAAGGGTGACGGCGGAAGCTGAAGAATGCCCAACATCGCCTGCCCTTTGAGGTGATCATCCGAAAACACAGGATTCGAACTGTCGCCCAGAAGGCACCTTTACATTGAATCCATATTGCGTTGTAGACCCCTCAGCGCGAGGGCAGGGAGGGCAGCCGGTCAAATTCTGCTAGCCACACGAACAGCGGAACGGGTATGGCAGGGTCATGAGAGTGATCTCAGGCCGGTTTGAAAATGGTGTCCTATCACGGCCCTTCTCCCGGGGCACCGTGGAAGTTGCCGCTGGCCTTCCGGCACCGTCGCGAGGTGGACAGCGGTTGATTAGTCGTGGTTGCCTGGTGCGTAGCCGGCCCAGGGCGATCCGGCTTCGGCGGCGATCCTGGTGGTGCTGGTGTGGTGGTAGCCGAGTGCCTGGGCGAGAACGGGTGCCGGGGTCTGGAGTACCAGGTGTCGTATTGCTGAGGTTCGTCCGCGTTGGGGCGGGATGCCGAGTTTTTGCAGGAAGGCCCGGAGAGTGGCCGGGTGAATGGGTTCTCCGGCGCGTTGTCCTGGGAATAGCCACTGGGATTCGGGGTTGGTTGCCTTGTCCAGGTTGAGGCGGTTTGCCATGTAGTTCTGCAGGAGCCGGGCCAGTGGGGCGGGTACTGGTGTTGGCGGATCGCCCAAGAGGATTGTGATGGTGGTCCCGTCGTTGATGACGTCGCTGATCGTGAGTCTGACGATGCGTGTTGCCGGTTGGGCGTAGAGCAGGATCAACAGGCCGGCGATTCTGGAGTGCAGCGGGATGGTCTCCTCGGTGAGGAGTCGCTGGATGGCGCTGATTCTGTGGTGTTGGCCCATCGGAGCCTGGGCGTTGTCTGGCGGGAATGGATGGTTAGGGCGGGCATGTTGCCGTTCTTCATGCACCAATTCAGGAATGCGTGGGATGACCGGCGCGTGGAGTATTTCTCGCTTTGCCAGGCATCCAGATCGGCTTGCCGGGTGCGGTCGAGGACCGTGCCGCGGCGGGTGAGCCAGGCCAGGAACGCCAGGGCCTGGGTCTGTTGCTCGCGGGCTTCCTGGGCCGGTGAACCGCCCAACGGGGCTTTGTTTGCTTTGGCCCGTAGTTTGCGGAGCTGCTGCCAGGTGGCAAAGCGGCGTAGGAGCCGGCCGTGTTCGGGATCAGCCACTGCGGCCAGATGGACGGCCAGCCATCTTTGCAATCATCTCAGCAGACCATTCCCCGGGAACCTTGAAGAGCCGCTAAGCCGGACTGCCTCGGGCCGTCGCAGGAAAACAACCGCGGCCCTACGATTTCCGCCACCATTTTGCGTACGCCAACATCGAACGGTGGATGCTCGAGGGCCGGGACGTCAATGCGATGCTGCCTTACCTCGCCCGCTATATGGGACATGCAACGTTGGATAGCACCTTCTACTACATCCACACATCGCCGGACTTCATGGATGACTACGCAGGACTCACCCAAGCAGGCCAACGAGTGCTTCCCGAGGTGGGATTTCAATGAAACATGCAAAGCAAGAGCCGACGCCTGACTTCTGGGGTTATGCCCGTAACTATTTGCACGACTACCTGCCCAACGTCAGAGCCATGGCCCCGCGCAGCATCGAGGCATACCGGATCAGTTTGGAGAACTACGTCCACTACCTGGTCGCAGAGAAACAGGTTCCCCGCCAAGACATCAGCTTCGATCACTTCGCCAGGGCCTTCCTCAAGGAATGGCTGGTATGGATGCGCCAAGCCAAGAAATACCAGCCCGCGACCATCGGCCTGCGCCTGAGCGCAGTCAAAGCCTTCCTGCATTTCGCTTCCTCGGAAGAACTCACCCTGGTCGCGGTATTCCAAGCTGCCAAGAACATCAAAGCACCATCCCAACCACGCAAACCCACCGAATACCTGGAAGAGAACGAGACAACAGCAATCCTGGCCGCGTACGACGGCAAGGACTTGAAATCACGCCGGAACCGAACGTTACTCATCCTGCTCTACGACAGCGGCGCGCGCGTCAGCGAGATCACGGCACTCACCCTAGACGACCTGAGCCTGGCGAAACCAGCACACCTGACCCTCACCGGGAAAAGGGACAAGAGCCGCGTCGTTCCCCTGAGAGAGAAAACCGTTGAACATCTCAAGGTCTACCTCGCCGAGTTCCACCCTCAACGCGCAACCCAGCCAGCGATGCGGCCCCTGTTCTATAGCTGGCGCCAAGGGCAGCCAATCATGCTCTCCAGCGACACCGTTGCCGCGGTACTCAAGAAAAGCAGGAACCATCGGGCGTGAACAATGCCCATCAATCCCGAACAACCTCCACTGCCACATGCTGCGAAAGACCAAGGCCATGGACCTCTACAAGCAAGGCATACCCCTACCGATCATCATGCAGCTGCTCGGGCACGAAAGCATGAACACCACCTCGGCCTTCTACGCCTTTGCCACCCTCGACATGATGAGGGAAGCCATGAATGCCGCCACGCCGGCGATCAGCGAAGCAAACACCGAACTGCTCAGCGAAGACAAACTTCGGCTGCTCTACTCACTGAAATAGCACGAAACACTAAGCCGATAAACAAGCCACAAACCCGCGGAAACACGGGCCCACAGGGCCAGTCCCCGGCTTAACGATTTCTCGGCATAATCCGAGTGCCAGATCGCCTCAGGGGCTATCAGGGTCGTTGCCGCGGCGTTGCGCAGCGCGGTCTCGACGAGTTCGGCGCGCATGTGGTCGGCGACCGCCCAACCCACGACGCGCTTGGAATAGCAGTCAATGACAGTGGCCAGATAAATGAATCCCTGCCAGGTGTGGATGTAGGTGATGTCCCCGACGAACTTGCCCCCCGGCGCCTCGGCGGCTGGCAGGCAATGAGATTTTCATCACGCATGATCCGGCGCACCAGTTCAGCTGAACACTCGGTCCCGGCGGCGGCCAGGTCCGCGTGGATCCGCCGGTACCCGTAGGTGCCGTCGGAATCGTCAAAGAAGCGGTGGATACGGGCTGCCAGGGCGTCCCTGCGGGCCGCGGTGGCCGATTGCGGGCGCTTGAGCCAGTGGTAGAACCCCGAGGTCGAGACGGCCAGCCAGAGGCACATCTTCGTCACCGGATTCGTCTCGGACGGGTCATTCTTCTGGGAATCAATGTATTCATACTTGCTCACTACCGCTGCTCCCTCGCGAAGTAAGCGCTGGCTTTTTTCAAGAATAGATTCTCAGCCCGCAAGTCCTGGATTTCCTTCTCCAGTTCCTTCAACCTGGCCACATCGGCAACGGTCGCCGGGGTCTCGGTACCGCCATTGCTTTCACGGTATTTGATCAACCAGCGACGCAGGGTCTCGGCCCCGACGCCATAGGCCTTGGCGACCTCTACGACAGGCTTGGAAGTGCTGATGACCTCACGGCACAAATCGTCCTTGAAGTCCTGGGTAAATGTACGACGTGACGCAGACATGCTGCTGTTCTCACTTTCAATGGAACCCCCATTTTAGGAGGGCCCACTGTCCGAAATCCCCATAGCAGTCCAATCTGCGCCGAGGGTGACGAGGTGTAGTACCGACCGGCCGAGTCTGTCGAGGCGGGTGATGACGAGCTGGTCACCGACCCGGTTGGCGGAGGTGAGGGCCTTGTCGAGCTCGGGCCTGCTGGCTTTGGCACCGCTGGCGTGGTCGAGGTAAATGTTTGGCGAGGTCGACGCCGGCGCGGGCGAGGGCGTCCGTTTGGTGGTCGGGGTTTTGGTCGGCGGTGGAGACGCGCGCATATCCGATCAACATGTGTCGCTAATACCCGTAGCACAGGGTTTGCCGACGTTGATTTCCGGCGCGGGTTTTCGACATGGATTTCGCGGCGTGTCGCCGGCAGGGTCGGGGCGTCGGTAGATGGTCGTTTTCCGACACCCCTTATTGCCCGATTTCTGTAGCGATGCCTAGGTCGCATCAAAGAGACGGCGTGCCCGTTGCAGGTCGACGTCCCAATCGCCCAGGTCGAGGAAGAATCTGCATTGCCACTTCTGAGACCGCTTCGCCTGGGGGTTTTCCGTCGCTGACCACGGCGGATACACCCGAAATCCGCGCTTCCCGCCAACGCCACCAATAGCAACGATCCCGCGCTCAACGAGCGCGCTCTTCGGCAAAACAAAGAGCCCGAAGTTGTCGCCCTCTCGAACGGCGATCACCAGCGACTGCGAACCGTCTTCGGCCGACAATGGTTCGGTTGACCCGTCACTGGCGCGCCGCCACACCGTGACGAACAATCCCGCTTTCGTCGGTGTCAGCTTGCCCGCCCGAAACCGCGTCTCGCCGGTGACTGAGACCACAGCGCCGTACTCGGCGTTGTCGGGCTCCGGCGCCACCGCCAGACGCCCCGCACCGAGTCGACCACACACCTCAATCGCAACAGCCACATCCGGATGAAGAACAACAGACACCACAACAACTCCGATCAGCACGACTCTGGGGGAAAGTCACCTCCCCACAGTGGTCCCAGCCTAGTTTGCGATCACGCAACACCCCACTCAGATGGTCTCGCCTTAGATTGCCATCCTGGGTCCGAGTTCAGTTGACATTGTTACCCAACTTACAAACGTACGATGCGATCCGTTTTCTGCAGCGACCCCTCTCAGGCTCTTCTTACTCCCCGTCGCTGTCGCGGTCGGGATCGCGCAGAGTGCGCCGGCCGCCGGCGAGGTCCGGAAGTTGGAAGGAGTAGTGACCGTGGACGTTGATGTGCCGGCGCACGTACGCCGACAGGCGGACGACATCGGCATCGAGCACCGGGTAGCCCTGTTCCCGCAGCGCGGTCAGGGCGTGGTCGAGGTAGACCGTGTTCCACAACGTCACACAATTCAACACAAGGCCCAGGGCGCCGAGTTGGTCTTCCTGCCCGTCACGGTACGCCTGGTGGAGCTTGCCCTCGCGGCCGTGGAAGATGTGCCTGGCCAGGGCGTGGCGGCCCTCCTGGAGGTTGCGCATCGCTTTCATCTCCCGGCGGTGGGCCGGGTCATCGACGAAGGTGAGGACGTGCAGGGTCTTGAAGATCCGGCCGTAGTGAGCCACCGCCTCGCCCAGATCGGTCGGACGGCCGTCGCGTTGCAGGATGCGGATCACATCGTGGGCGGAGACCTCGCGGGTGTGGATCGAAGCGGCGATGCGGCAGATGTGCGGCCAATGCCGGCGGACCTTCTCGACGTCGATCTTCCCCCGGGCGGTCCTGTCGAGCCGGCCGTAGTCGGCTGACCGGTTGATCCGCCAGAGCTTGGCGTCGGGCAGGTCCGCGAGGACCGGCCGGTAGTCGAACCCCAGCATGGTGACCAGTCCGAACACGATGTCGGAGTAGGAACCCTGGTCGGTGATCAGCTCCTCGGGCCGCTGGCCGCCGTCGGGGTTGTAGAGCAGGTCCACGAAGTGAAGGGTGTCCTTCGGCGTGCCCGACACCACCTCGGCCGCCAGCCCGACGGACTGATCGGAGATCATGTTCAGCCAGGTCACGTCTTCATGTCACTTAGCCTTGATCCACCGACGGTCTGATTGGCCGGCCCGCGTTTTTGTTTGGATGCGTGGATCGGGGCTTGGGGCGCTTCATTTTCCTTGAAAAGACAGGCATTCTCGGTTTAGGCCGCCGTCAGCGCCCCGATCGTCATCGGTGGACCAAGGCTTGGAGATCACCCCGCGCCGGAATTCGCAGTGGCCGATTGCTGACCGCCGCCTTCACGGGAACGACGACGGCGTCACGTCAGTGCGGCCCTCGTCCGCTGGTTCGGCGCCGGCCCAGGATTGGGAGCAGATGTGCCGCCGAGGGGATCCGACAGTGCCCGCTATGGACGGAACCGCGCCCCGTGTTCGATCTCGTGGTGCGGGGCAAGCTGAGCTGAGCGGCCGGTCACATCCCGCAGCGAGGCCCCATGACAAGACCCGCCGCCACTTCCCGTGGTACTTGTCTTAAGTCCAGCCCGGACCCTCCCCGCTGGCCCACGACAAACCGAAGGATGGAAATGCGCAGCGCCACGATGATGACCAGGAAGTCTTTGATTGTTGGATCCGGCCTGGGATTGCTGGCACTTGTCACAGGCTGCACCAAGTCCGCCCCCGGCACCGGCACCGGCACCGGCACCGCGGCATCCTCCCAGGCGCCCCATTCCTGGTCCTACGAAGGGGCCGAAGGGACCGAAAACTGGGGCACCCTGAGCTCCGACTTCGGCTCCTGCTCGTCCGGGACAGCCCAGTCCCCCATCGATGTGCGGAGCGGCTCCGTGCTCTCCTGGCCGCCGCTCACCCGGGCCTACTCGGCGTCGGAAGTCGAGGTTACGGACAACGGCCACACCACCGAGCTGCGCGCCCTCAAGCCCCAGAGCATCACCGTCGGCGGCAAGCAGTACGCCTTCAAGCAGATGCACTTCCATGCCCCGTCCGAGCACACGCTGAACGGCGTCCGGCACGAGGCCGAGTTCCACTTTGTCCACCAGGCCGACGACGCCGGGCTCGCCGTCGTCGGGGTCCTCGCCACAGCGGGGGCCGTCAATGCGGCGTGGGCGCCGTTCATTGACGCGGCACCCACCGCAGCCGGCGGGCAGAAGGTGGCGGCCGGCATCGTCGACCTCGCGGCACTGTTCCCGGCGTCCCTGGACCACTTCGCGTACGACGGCAGCCTCACCACTCCCCCCTGCTCGGAAAGCGTGCGCTGGCTGCTGCTGGAGACGCCCATCGAGCTCGGAGCGGAGCAGATCGCCACGCTGCGGACGGCCCATTCAGGCAACAGCCGGCCGGTCCAGCCGCTGAACGGCCGCGACGCCGTGCAGGTCGACCAGTAGGCTCACCCGCGCCGCGCGCGACGGCGGCCCTGGCCCACATGCCCTCAGGTGTTTTCGCGGCGAACTCGGCCTGGCTGGTCACCGCGGTCATGGCCTATAACCTCACCGGCGCCGCCGGGCTCCTCGCCGCAGGTCCGTTCGGCAAGGCCCGGACCGGCACGATCCGCCGCAAACTCATCCACGTCCCGGCCCGCATCGCCACCAGCGCCGGGAAAATCCGCCTTCATCTCCCAGAAGCCTGGCCCTGGCAAACACCATGGCAGACCCTCTTCGACCACCTCTACCCGCCGCCGCAATCGGTGTGAACCCACACCAACCAGCCACACGGCGCAACCAGGACCACCAGTGGAACACTAACGGCAGCAAGGCCGACCATCCCGGCATGCCCCCAGCCCGCAAAACCGCCGATACCGGATTCAGACCATCCGCTCAGGCCGCTCGGTGGATCAAGGCTTAGCCACGCCGCATGTCACTAACCTCCGTGGGTAAAACACTTAGCCCCGCCGGTGCCGGGCGGCAGCCAATTGCATTTGCAGGCACCTGTTGGCCGCTTCAAGTTCAAGGACGACGCGGATGCCGGCCAGGTTCAGACCATCCTGGAGCAGTGCGCTGATCCGGCGCAGGGTCACCAGATCCTGTTCACTGTAGCGGCGTGTTCCCCCGACTGTCCGCCCGGGTTCCAGCAGGCCTTTGCGCTCATAAAGTCGAAGGTTCTGCTGACCTGTCCCCACCATCTCGGCGGCGACCGAGATGGCATATACCGCCGTCCTTCTCCCGGTTTCTGGCTCCATCAGATCCTCCTCAAAACCCTGGAAAAACCCGTTGCGCCAGTTTCACTCCAGTGCTATAAAAATATATACCAGCCACAACAGATAAGCGGCTGGAACTGAATGATTAAGGAACGATTTGTAAGGAGTGAGGAGACCATGCTGATGCGTACCGACCCGTTCCGCGAGCTCGACAGGCTCGCCCAGCAGGTCCTCGGCACCACAGCCCGGCCGGCCGCCATGGCTATGGACGCCTGGCAGGAGGGGGAAGAATTCGTCGTCGCGTTCGACCTGCCCGGCGTTGCCGTCGATTCGGTGGACATCGATATCGAACGCAACGTCCTGACGGTGAAGGCCGAGCGCAAGGACCCGGCGGGTGAAAAGACGGAACTGATCGCCGCCGAACGGCCCCGCGGTGTCTTCAGCCGCCAACTTATCCTCGGCGATGCCCTGGATACCGACGCCGTCAAGGCCAGCTACGACGCCGGGGTGCTGACGCTGCGGATCCCCGTGGCCGAAAAGGCCAAACCGCGCCGCATCGAGATCGCATCCGAGAAGAACCAGCGCCAGGAAATCAACGCCTGATCCCCAGGGTCAGGCCCGCAGGACCGGGAGCATTGGACCGACCGCCGTAAGAGTAAAAGGGCGATGCACACAGTAGCCACGCCACCGCGCCAGTTGCGCACCGAAAAAAGCGGCCCCCGACGATGCCTCCCGCACCGATGGTCCCCGGCCCCACGGGCCGGGGACCATCCCCACACGTCAGCACCCAGCCCTCCCGGGGGCCCCTGGCGCGAACAGGAAACGAACAGCTGACGAAAAACCCGGACCATGAAAGAACACAGCCCGGATCCATACGACGTTCTCCACTTGGGTCCAGCAGCGACCGCCGGTGACGTAACACGCGCCTACCGGGCCCTGATGCGCACCCATCATCCCGACACCACCCCGGCCGAAGCCGTGCCCGCAGAACGGGAGTCCAGAGCACAGGAACTGCACGACATCATGGACGCCTATGCCGTCCTGGGGGACCCCGGTAAGCGGGCCGCCCTCGACCGGCAGCGGCAGAGGCCTCCATTGCCGGAGCCTGGACCGCCGCACCGACCCCACAACTCGTCCGACGCCGCCCTGATCATCGGCCCGGTGCGATGGGAAAGCCCCTCCGCACCGGCCCACAGACAGCAGGCCAGCGGCTCGCCAGTGCACGAACAACCCCTGCCCCGGGCCCAATGGATCAACGCGGACACCGGTGCTGCGGTAGCTGTGGTCCCCATCTGGGCCGAAGACCCCCGGCACCGCTCCTTCGGCGTCTTCTACCTTCCGCCCGCCGGGGACATCTGGGTACTGCGCCCCGGGCACACCCCCTATACCGAGGCAGGCAAGACGAACACCGAAGAACAGATCACCCTCCGCAACGATGCCTTCAGAAAGGCCGTAGACCACGCGAAGGCATTCATCTACGGCACCCAACTGTAGGACAGTCGTGCCCCCGTGGCGGCTGCAGTTCACTGGGGTGCCCAGAGATTAACGGGTCAGGCAGCCAGCCGGGCTGCCGGCGCCGGGACCGGGGTGTAGGTGGTGCCGTCGCGGAGCATGGCCCGGAGGACGTTGAGGCGGCGCCGGGCCAGGGAGAGCATGGCCTGGATGTGGGTTTTACCTTCGGTGCGTTTGCGGTCGTAGTAGGTCCGGGAGGCGGGACAGCTTTTCAGCGCCGAAAGCCCGGAGAGGTAGAACACCCGGAGCAGCCGGCGGTCGTAGCGGCGGGGGCGGTGGTGGTTGCCGGTGATCCTGCCGGAGTCCCTGGGTGCGGGGGCGAGTCCGGCGACGCCGGCGAACCGGTCCGCGGTTTCAAAGACGCTCAGGTCTCCGCCGGTGGCGCCGAGGAACTCCGCGCCGAGGACCGGGCCGAAGCCGGGCATGCTCAGCAGGGTCCGGTCGTGCCGGTGCTCGGTGACCTTCTCGGAGACCTCCACGCCCTGGCGCGCACGGCCCGCAGGCCCTTCTAGCGCATGATCGCGCCCACCGTCGGGGCGGAGACCTCCACGCCCTTGGCATTGAGCATCAGGGTCAGCTGGTCACTGCCGTCACGGCCCTTTTCCTTCTCGAACAACCCGGTAACCTCAGCGGCCAACTGTTCGTGCCGCACAGCCCGCGGCGACGGGCCGGCCGGGTTACGCCACCGGTAGAACAAGGCCCGGGAGACCTTCAAGGCGCGGCACAACCACGCGATCGGATGGTTCGCCTTCTCCGCTTCGATATCAACGCACACCTGCGCGATCGGACGGCCAGAGGAAATCACCAGCTCAACGGCTTCATCCCTGAACCGCTGCGTATATTTCCTTCGGTCGGTCATGCGAGAAAAGGCTCATAACAAGATGTCTCACAAAACCATACGGCCGCAGATGGTCCCCGAAGCCGGATTACCCGGCCTCTCGCATGTGTATATCAATGCGCAACATGTAGCGGATAGCGCAACAGACTCTAGAATCCTGTCTGCCCGCTGTGATAGACAGTGGGATGTCGATATCGGACATCCGTCCGCATTCCAAGATGCTCAAGGGGAGATATACATGGTCCATGCAGTCAAAGGCGTCGTAGTCCGTTCCAAGGGCGCCGCGGCCACACTCGAAACCATCCTGGTTCCGGAGCCGGGTCCGGGCGAAGCCCTCGTGGACATCCTCACCAGCGGCGTCTGCCACACGGACCTGCACTACAAGCTCGGCGGCATCAGCGACGACTTCCCCTTCTTGCTGGGCCATGAGGCCACCGGCGTGGTCAGCGCGGTCGGCCCGGACGTCACCGACGTCGTCCCCGGCGACCGCGTCGTCCTGAACTGGCGCGCCGTCTGCGGCAACTGCCGTGCATGCAACCGCGGCCAGGCACAATACTGCTTCAATACCCACAACGCCACCCAGAAGATGACACTGGAGGACGGCACCGAGCTCTCCGCTGCCCTGGGCATCGGCGCCTTCGTCGAGAAGACCCTGGTGGCCGCGGGCCAGTGCACCAAGGTGGACCCCGACGCCGACGCTGCCGCCGTCGGCCTGCTCGGCTGCGGCGTGATGGCCGGCCTCGGCGCCGCCATCAACACCGGCGGTGTCAAGCGTGGCGACTCAGTTGCAGTCATCGGCTGCGGCGGCGTTGGTGTCGCAGCAA
Source organism: Micrococcaceae bacterium Sec5.7 (assembly GCA_039636785.1). Lineage (NCBI taxonomy): Bacteria > Bacillati > Actinomycetota > Actinomycetes > Micrococcales > Micrococcaceae > Micrococcaceae bacterium Sec5.7. The sequence goes on from CP144169.1 coordinate 1,980,797, forward strand.
TTGCCGGGTCCGCCCTCGCCGGGGCCACCACCATCATCGCCGTAGACATCGATGCCAAGAAACTCGAGCGGGCCAAGGAACTCGGTGCCACCCACACGGTTGATTCCTCCAAGGGCGATCCCGTGGAGCAGATCCGCGAACTCACCGGCGGCTTCGGCGCGGATGTGGTGATCGACGCCGTCGGCCGTCCCGAAACGTACAAGCAGGCCTTCTACGCCCGCGACCTCGCCGGCACGGTGGTGCTGGTGGGTGTCCCGACGCCGGAGATGACCCTTGAGCTGCCGCTCCTGGACGTCTTCGGCCGCGGCGGATCCCTCAAGTCCTCCTGGTACGGCGACTGCCTTCCGTCCCGCGACTTCCCGATGCTCGTGGACCTTTACAAGCAGGGCAAGCTAGACCTCGACGCCTTCGTCACCGAGCGCATCGGCATCACCGACGTCGAGGAAGCCTTCAAGAAGATGCATGCCGGTTCCGTGCTGCGCTCGGTAGTGGAACTGTGACGGCTTCGCCGGGCAAGCTGCGGATTGAACACCTGGTCACCTCGGGCACGTTTTCGCTCGACGGCGGCACCTGGGACGTGGACAACAACGTGTGGATCGTGGGTAATGACGATGAATGCATCGTCATCGACCCCGCGCACGATGCCGCGGCTGTCGCGGCTGCTGTCAAAGGCCGGGCGCTCAAAGCCATCCTGCTCACCCACGGCCACGATGACCACATCGGTTCCGTCGGCGATTTCTGGGATCTGGTCCAGGCCCCGATCCACCTTCACCAGGAGGACTGGGCGCTGTGGGGCACTGTGTACCCCGCCGTGCAGCCGGATCATGCCATCAGCGACGGTGACGTTTTTGACGTGGCCGGCGCCAAACTGCAGGCCATCCACACGCCGGGCCACTCCCCCGGGTCAACGTCCTTCTACCTGGAAAGCGAAGGAACCCTCTTCAGCGGCGACACGCTCTTCCAGGGCGGGCCGGGCGCCACCGGCCGGTCCTTCAGCGATTTCCCCACCATCATCGAATCCATCCGGACCCGGCTGCTGACGCTGCCGCCGGAAACGGTGGTCCGTACCGGCCACGGCGATAGCACCACGATCGGCACCGAAGCCCCGGATCTGGACGACTGGATTGCCCGGGGCCACTAGGAGTGTCAGCTTGTAGCGCCAGGAGTGGAAGCTAGGCCCGCAGGCTGCTGAAATCACCGCGCACAAGCGGTGCGTAGGTGGCGTACGTGGCGATGACGGCGTCCTCGATTGCCCGGACGTCGAGGTGCGGCATGAGGTCGGCTACAGACCCTGCGGTAGCGGGGTCCCAGTCGAGGCCGAGTGCCGCATAGCTGTCCGTCAGCACACTGCGGATGGGTGCGGAGTTTTCCACCACAATCACCGAGCTGAACAGCCACCCGCCGGACACCACCCGCTGGGCCGTACCGATCAACTTGAACAGGTGGGCGGGGAATTCGGGATCGACGCCGTGGACGCTGAACTCGCCCGGGCAGTACTCCCCGGGAATTTCGCCGACGGCGGCGTGTACTCCGGTGCTCCGGAGCGCCTGCGCCAGTAGCTCGCCGAAGAACGCAAACCGTCCCTTGGCGCCGGCGATTGCATCGGTGCGGGGCTCTACGTGATCGATCACCAGCGTGCCCTGGTGGTAAGCGGCAGCGCGGCCGCCTGCCTTGCGGACGAGAGGCTCAAACCCATGGTCACGGCAGGCCCGGGCGGCTGCCTCGAATCCCGGCAGATGGGTGTCACGCTGCCCAAAGGCCACCGTGGGTAGGGGCCGGTAGAGCCGGAGAGTTGGGCCGATCCTGCCGGTCTTGGCCTGGCCCAACAGCTCCAGGCCGAACTCGAGATCCCGGGCCGCACCGAGCGAGTGCTCCTGCCTGACAATTGTCAGGTCACGCGATCCGTCCCACGACTGATGCATGTTGCTAAGCTCCCTTACGGTCATTCTGGAATTCCTGGTCGTCGCTGCCGTGTTCGCCGTCATCGATGCTTTCCGGCTGAAGTCGATGCCTTTTCACCCGGCGCCTGCTAGCTCTTGCGCAGTGTGAGGATCTGTTCAGCACGGCCAAAGGGGCCGGCCAGGTCGTGCAGCACCGTTGATGTGAGGCCGATGCCGTCGGTCCCGAAAGAGACCGCGTTATCCAGTCCCAGCCATTCGCCGTCGGGCCTGCGGTGCATGTGGATCTGCAGGTCAAGGTTCGGGAAGGCGTAGCTGCCTTTGCCCGGCGCAACGCGTGCGGCAATTCCGTTGGCGGTGTCCACCAAGCCCATAAGGCGCGCCATGTCACCGCTGTCGGACACGTCCGTGAGCGGGTGATCCGTGCGGAGCCAGACTTTCCCGGCCCCGGGACGGTGGCCGGCAGCCACGCGCATCTCCAGGGAGCGGATGTACCCGCCCGGCCAGATGCTGGCGCCGTCGTACGGCTTGCATTCGTCGGGCGACGGGATGGTGACATCCTCGACGGCGGCGACGGCGGAGGTATCGCTGGTGATCATGCGCCAGGCGGTTGCACGGATGGCCACGCGCCCGTTGGCCACCAGTTCAGCCTGCAGCAGCTCAATGGTTTTGCCCGGCCGGAGCGTTGACGTGACGACGTCGAATTCGCCGCCCGGAATCAGGCCAAGAATCTCATAGCTCAGCCGGGCCATGCGCATGTCTGCCCGTGGGTTATGCCGTTCCAGGCAGTCCGCCATCAGCCCGGACGCCGGTGCCATGTGCTGTTCGTGTTCGTTCCAGGCGCCCTGCGCATGGATAGTTGAACGGAATCGTCCGCCGCCCAACGTCTGATAGTAGAAGTCGCCCCCGGCAAGTTCCGGCAGTGCAGTGGTCAACGTTGACCCTTTCGCTCGTTCCGATTGAATCTCAACCAACTCTATCCGCGGAATCCGGCCGGGTTCACAAATGCCGTAGCACGGACGCGCCGTCATGTTTCCGTGGTGCGCCGGATGGTCTGGGTAGACTCAGTGACTGGTTCCTTTTAGCAACCCTCGGAAGAGGTGTTCCACTGATGCGAGTTATTAGCTACAACCTCCGCAAGCACAAAGCGAGTGGCGAACTGGCCCATCTGGCCGCGAACTTCGGGATCGATGCCCTGTGTCTCCAGGAGTGCGACTCCGGTGACCTCCCGGCCACGCTTGGACCGCTGCACCTCGCTGACGTCACCAAGGGAAACAGGCTGGGGCTGGCCATTTACTACCGTGCGGACCGTTTCACCGCGCTGGAGACCAACTCCTTTGCGTTGAAGAAATCATTGCACGACAGGGTTCTGGCCCCGGCGCACGAACGGCTGATCGGCACCCGCGTCATCGACAACGAGACCCAGCACGAGCTGGTGATCGGGTCTTTCCACGCGGCACCTCTGACGGCCTCCAACTCGCTGCGCAGGAAGCAGATCCATGCAGCCCACGCGGAGCTGCTGAGCATGGGCAGTGGACTCATGACGCTGATGGTAGGCGACTTCAACTACCCGTTCTTCACCAAGAACCTCGATACCCACATGAAGAATTCCGGTTACGCCCTGTCGCTCAGCGACCGCCGGACCTACACGCGCTACAAGGTCTTCAAGGGGCATTTCGACTTCGCCACGTCCCTGGGCCTGGACATTGAGAGCGTGGAGACTCTACCCAGGGGCAAGTCCGACCATCTGCCCATTCTGGTGACGGCGGAGTACGGGAAAGACTTCTGACGGCCGGGAGGATGCAGGGCGCCGTCTCCACCGGTTCAGTGTGTCGCGGGCATCTCATCAAGGACCAGGGCGACCGCCTCACGGACAATGATTCCGTCTTCACCTGCGCCAGGGGCCCCCGCCAGCACCATCGCGGCACGGCGGGTGAACCCGGCCCAGCCGTCTGCTCCTGCCCGAAGCGCTCGGAGCGGGGACAGCACGGCCGCGCGTCGCAACCAGATGTCCGCGTCGGCTGCCCATCGATCGAGGACTCCTTCAGCCCTGGTCCTGCCCGGCTCTTCCAGCTCTTCGATCATGGGCCCGATGACGTCGACGGCGAGCGGATCGACCAGGGCGCGCAGCCGCGCATCCCGCACGAAGCTTTCCATGCGCGTCAGATCGGAGTTCGTCAGCAGACGGACGTTTGATTGCAGCAGGACAATCGCGGCGAGGCGACGCTCGAATACGGGCACGGCCCACAGCTCGGAGCTCAGCGCGGTGATCTGGTCATGCGTCAGGCCTGGGTGGCGGCGGCCGGCATCCCGCACGGTTCCCCGGACTGCACCGACCGAAGCGCCGAAGAACCGCAGCTCGCTGCCCAGGCGCCCCCGCGCGTCCTGCGCACGGTACCAATCCCCTTCGCGCTGAAGGGCGGCATCGATGAACTCGCCGGCATCACTCACCTGACATGTGTCAGGGCGCGTCGCAGCACCGGCCAGGCCGTGGCAAAGCCGGGATGCAGCTCCCTACGGTCGACGTCGGCCACCGGTACCCATCGGAGCTCAATGCTCTCGGGGTCAGTGATAGCCGGTTCGAAATGTTCGATGACCTGTACCGCGACGGTGGTGTAGGACCAATAGCCCACGTCGAACACAGAAGTGAACAATACGCGGACGCACTCGGGCGGAACGGCGGCTTCTTCATACGCTTCGCGCAGCGCGCCGGTCACGGCATTCTCGCCTTCGTGGAGCGCCCCGCCGGGCAGGCCCCAGGTGCTGCCGTTGTGGCTCCAGACGGCGCGGTGCTGGAGCAGAATGCCTTGGTCGGAATCGTAGACCAGGACTCCTGCCGCGCCGAACCTGCCCCAAAAGCGCCCCTGTTCCCCTTCAACCCACGCATCGCCGGGATCCCGGGGGCCGTGGAACCGGGGAGGCTCCCTGGATGTGGCGGCTTCTACGTGCCTCACCGCAGGAACCGCATGTGCGCCACCCCCTCAGAGGCGGCAAACTCCACCAGCTCCAGACCGTCCGGACCGCCGTCGAGGTTGTCGAAGAGCCTCTCCCCGCCGCCCAGCAGCACGGGCACCACTGCCACGTGCAGCTCGTCGACCAGCCCGGCCCGCAGGTACTCCTGCACGGTTGCCGCCCCGCCGCCCAACCGGACGTCGGACCCGGCTGCCGCATCAAACGCCTGTTCCAGGGCCGCTTCGATGCCGTCCGTCACGAAGTGGAACGTCGTTCCTCCCTGCATGGTCACCGGTGGCCGGGCATGGTGGGTCAGGATGAATACGGGGTGGTGGTACGGCGGGTTATCCCCCCACCAGCCGGTCCAGTCTTCGTTTGCCCACTGTCCTCGGATGGGCCCGAACATGTTGCGGCCCATGATGGTGGCGCCGATCCCCTCATCGCCTCGCTCAAGGTAGGTGTCGTCCACACCGGTGCTGCCGCCGTCGTCGTGACCCAACATGCGCCGCCCGGTGGCAGTGGCGAATGCCCACTCGTGCAGGCGCTCGCCGCCCACGCCCAGCGGGTGGCTGGCGTCCTGGTGCGGACCGGCGACATAGCCGTCCAGTGAGACTGACAGGTTGTGGACCCGGAGTCTGGGCATCAGACGCCGGCGTTTCCGTCGCGGAAGAAGTCCCGCAGAACCGGTGCCACGGCTTCGGGGGCCACCGCGTGGTCCTGGCCTTCGACGGCGTCCTGCCGGCCGTTCTGGACGGCGCCGGCCACCGCAGCGGTGGATGCTTCCGCCCAGGCCGGACTTGCACCGCCGTAGAGTGCCAGGGTTGGTGCGGTAATCCGCGAAAACCGCTCCGCCGGGACAGCCCCGTCGCCGGTGAGTGCCAGGTCGTAGGGCAGAGTGTGCGCCAGCGCCGTGAGGGCTGGCCACCACGGAGTCTGCTTGATGCCATCGTCAAAGTCCGACCCCGTGTGCCGGATGAATTCCTCCACCGCCGCATCCGTGTGGCCCTCATCCACGAGCCGCTGCACCTTTTCCGCGAAGACCTCCCATGGTTCTTCACCCCCCTGCCCGGTAAGGTAAGGCGGTTCGTAGGCCGCGAGCCTGCCGATGGGGACGCCCGCCGCCGCGGACTCCAGAGCAATTATGGCGCCGGAGGAATGCCCGTACACGAGGGCTGACGTTCCCAGAGCTGAGACCAGCGCGGCAACGTCTTCTACTTCACGCTCGACGGCGTACGGCAGCGTGTCCGTACTCTCGCCTCGCCCGCGGCGATCGTAGGTGACCACAGTGAAGTTTTTCGAGAGCAATGGCACCAGGGAACCGGCGGAATGGCGCGAGTTCAGCGCCCCGCCAATCACAATGAGAGGGGTGCCGCTCCCTGTCTGCCCGTAAGCAATAGTCGTTCCATCAGCGGACTGGACTGTATCAGCCATCAAGTTCTCCTCGTGGACGTAGTCGCCGATCCCGGCAGTCCACTTCTACGCCTTGGGTGGGTGATGTTCAAGGGAGTAAGGGCCCCCGGTTCGGAAAACTAGCACTCAGGAGGCCGACTATTGATGACCTCCAGTGCGCCGGCCGACATGGTCGTTCAGGCCGCCCGCTTGGAGAAGACCGTGTGTTGCGGCCGGCTTCTCAGCGTTCGGGTGTTGACGAAATGTCCTGCCGGGCGTACTACGAGACATACCGATTCGTTCGCAGTCCGCAACGTGACGGCCTGCAGGTTGTGAGGAGAAGAACATGCCAGTCGCAGTCAGTATGGAGTTCAACGGCGCCACCTTGGCGCAATACGACGAGGTGGTCAAAAAGATGGGCCTCACCCCGGGCGGACCCGGTCCGGCCGGAGCCCTGTCCCACTGGGTGACGGCTACAGAGAACGGAATGCTCATCACGGATATCTGGAAATCCCGCGAGCTCTACGATGCTTTCGCGAAGGAGCAGATCGGCCCGTTCAGCATGGAGGTAGGGTTCCCTGAGGCTCCGAAGGTCACATACTACGACCTCCACAACTACTTCACTGCCGGCCCCGACACCTGATCCGTCACGGCTTGGACAGTCCGGCGGACGTCCCCTCCGCGAGCACCGGGAGGGGACGTCGCCGTCCGCTGCCAGATGGCTCGCTACTGTCAGGTCCCTGCATCACACGTCTTCTGGAGAGTAGTGGAGCGCGGGCCCCCTCCATTCTTTCCCCTCGAAAGCAGGCAGTCGAACCCCGCGGGCTCCAATTGTGCAACGCGCTGCGCGCTTCCCGCCTCCGCCCAATCTTGCAACGGGGCGTTGCAAGATTGGCAGTGAACAGGATCGTCCCGCCATCGCCGAAACGCGTACCCGCTCCAGTGCTTCGGCAAGGAAGCCCGCGTCAGCATCCTGAAGCAACTCTCCGGCCCCGTCGGCGCCGCGTCGCTGTAGGGCGATTCGGGCGAACCTGCGCCACTCTCAATCAACAAGCGCTGGAGCTCAGAAAGGTCCGTCTCCGTCAGTGGCAGGCCACGGCGCCGGCGATGGATCGCCATGTTGCCCAGGAACCCCTGCAAGTACGGCCGAGCCTTCTCACGGTATCGGGCGAGATCAACAGACCCGGTCACCGGGCCTTTCAGTCCCCCGAGAATTTCCCACAGTGTGTCCTCGAAGCTGGTGGACACCACCTTGCGGCGTTCCCGCAGGGCGGACGCGGTGTCCTTTATCCTTTTGCGATAGGGCTCGACGGCGGCCGCCGCGTTAAGTGCGGCGAGGGGGGCCTGGTACATCAGCAGCTCAAAGCGTTTGGCTGCTTCGGCGTCGGCGGCAGAGGCCAGAGTTGCCGGCGCCGCGACGCGAGTCTGAAGGTCGGTCAGTTCCGGAACCTGGAGACTCGTCCAAGCAACGGCTTCGGAGCACTTCTCGACAACTGAAGTAGCTGCCGCACCACGAAGTTGGTCCGGGGCAAAGCTACGGTGCGCCAGGGATCGGCCAAGCGACTCCTCGGATGGAGAGGGTGGAGACAATGCCCAGAGGTAAAAGTCCGACCATTTGCCAGCACCAGGTCGGAGCGTTTCAGGTAGTAGGTGCCTGACTCCGGTCGACGGCGAAATCTCCACCCGGGTACAGGATTGTCTCGTGGCCGTCGTCGAATCGGACGTGATACGGCGGCGCACCATTTGCACCCTTGACTTCGATGATCTCACCGTGCCGGTCTGACGACTCGACCGTCTTTCCCCGGATGATAATGCGGTCTCCCTGGGATGCCTCCATGGCAACCACCTCCCAGCCCTAGGGTACGTCGCTCTTCCCGTAAGCGGAACAGCCCGCCGGGTATCGACAACCCGCATGGATCTGAGGAGGCAGGCAGCCTAAGCGATTCATGCGTTGGCCTTGCCGGTGACGTGCTCAGCGCGGGCCCCAGCCGCTTCCACTGTCCGGTTCGCACATGCGGATCCAAACAGGCCGTGCCCATTTCCCCTACGGAAAGATGGAGGTGGACATCGTGTCCGTCGGCGACTACGCCGTCGGTCGCTTCAAATTTGAACCGGGCTGGCGCTGTGTTTCCTGCCGTCTGGTCGTCGAGACTTCCGACGGAAGCCGATTCAACTTAGCCCCTGGCGATTCAAACACCATCCCGCCAGGACATGACGCCTGGGTTGAAGGAGAGGCGCCGTTCACAGGTCTCAAAGAACGAATCCCAGGGGCGCGTGGTTTCTCACCGCGAAATCTCCGCTACATGAAGCCGTTTGCTGAGGCGTGGCCTGATTTTCGAATGTTGCAGACGGTGTCTGCAACATTGCCGTGGAGCCATCACGTCCTGCTCATTGAAAAGGTCCCAGACAGCGAAACAAAGCTGTGGTACATGGCCCAAACTGTCGCCAACGGCTGGTCCCACGCCGTCCTGGGTCACCACATCGAAACGAAGCTACACGAAGTTCCTGCTGGAACTGGGTCTTGGGTTTGCCTTCGTGGGACGGCAAGTGCGGCTGGAGATCAACGGTGACGAATTCTTCGCCGACCTACTCTTCTACCACCTCAAGCTCCGCTGCTACGTGGTGATTGAACTCAAGGCGGTGAAGTTCGATCCGGGCTTCCTCGGTTATGCGCAGCGGGACGTTATGCCGAAGTATTCGTTCGCGCTGGCGTTTTGACGGCCAGTCGCTGAAGGGTTCTTGGCATAACGCCCCGCGGTACTCGGGTCAGCGTCCGAGGTTGGTCAGCCAGGTGAGCATGTCCTTGTCCTGGTGCCAGAGCGGCATGGCGTCGGGTGGCGTGACGTTGGTGAAAGCGCTCTGGAGTGCTCTTCTCTTCATCTCTCCGTCGATGCGGGCGTAGATCTCGGTGGTCTTCAGATCGGCGTGGCCGAGGATGTCTCGGATGTAGACGAGGTTGACTCCGGCTTGAAGCAAGTGCATGGCCTTGCTGTGCCTGAGGGTGTGTGGCGAGATCGTGTCCGGCAATGCCGCCGGGTCGGCTTCCCTCGCGGCCGTTACGTGCTTATCGAGGATGTAGGCGATGCCGGTACGGGTCAATTTCTTGCCACCTTGGTTGGGGAAAAGCGACCGGGTCCTGCTGGCGGGGCCGGTGAGGCCGGCACCGTCGGCGTAACGCTGGACCAGGGCGACTGTCGGGATCATCAGCGGCACGATCCTGGTTTTGTTGCCTTTGCCAGTGAGTTTTACGGTTGCGGGAGGATCGGCCCGCAGGTCGCCGAAGGTCAGGTCGGCGATCTCTTGGACCCTGGCGCCGGTGTCATACATCAGCGCCAGCAGTGCGAGATCGCGTCTCCCAGAAGGTCTGCTGGTGTCGGGCTGGTCGAGGATCAGCCGGATCCCGTCGACCGAGAGGTGGCGGGGTGGGGCGGTGGTGGTCTTCTTCTTTGGTATCGCCAGGACACGCTGGTACTGCCCGATCCGTTCGACATCTCGGGCTTGCAGGTAGCGGCAGAACGACCGGATCGCTGCCAGTCGCTGGTTGCGGGTCGCTGGGACGCAGCCCCGCTCGGCCTCGAGCCAGGTCAGGAATCGTTCCACAAGGTCTTTGGTCAACAGGTCGCACGTCATGTGCTCGGGGGTAATGTCCTCGTGGGCCTTGCAGTACCTGAGGAACAAAGCGAAGGTGTCTCGGTAGGACCTGATTGTGTTCGTTGCTGAGCCGACCTCGCCGGGCAGGAACCGGGCGAGGAACTCGCTGAGGTAGTGCTGGAAGTCGTGAGTGGTCATTCGGGCTCGCCTCCTGGGATGACGCGCGAGGCGATGGCGCTCATAGCGGCGGTGACTTCGGGGAACATGTCCGGGATCAGGCGGACGTATTGGCCGGTTGCCGTCACCGAGGCGTGGCCGAGATAGGTGGCCAGGGTCGGGAGCGCCCAGTAGACATCGGCGCCCTGGTCGACCATGGCTTTGAGCGAGTAGACGGCGAAGGAGTGCCGAAGATCGTGTACACGGGGGCCATGACCACGGCCGCCGTGCGAGATGCCCGCCGCCCACAGGGTCTTCCTGAACCATCTGTAGATGGTGTCGGGGGCGATGGGCCGGCCGTCTCTGTGGGTGAAGAACCGTGTGTCGTGGTCGGCGGTGAATAGCCGCGGTCCGGTGGCGTCATAGCGGCGCATGATGTCGGCCATCGTCGGCGAGATGGGGACGAGGCGGTCCTGATCGAACTTCGCGTGGCGGACGGTCAGGCAGCAGTTGTCGAGATCGACGTCACCGCGGGTCAGGTTCAGCGCCTCGGACACCCGCAGGCCGCACCCATACAGGAGCCTGATCAAGACTGGCAGCAGGACTGGCATGACCGAGGGCGCTTTGGCCTCGAGCCGGTCGCAGGCGGCGAAGAGTTGGTCGAGCTCGTGTCGGGTGAATATGTATGGAGCGAACGATTCTCGGTCGCCCCGATGCTTTAGGGTCTGCGGGAACGCCACCGGCAGGCCCTCTGCGGCCAGATAGCTGAGGAACTGGTTCGTGTGCACGACCCGTTTGTGTTGGTTGCTGCGACGCTCGTTGGGCCGTCTGCTGCACCACTGGTCGACCAGCTCCTGACTTATCGTCAGGTCGGTGTGGCCCGTGGACGCGATGAACCTGGACAGCGCCCGTAACGACTGAGGAACGTCGGCGTAGCTCAGGCCTTGTGCGCGCTTGTAGCGAATGAAACCGGCCATGTGGGCGGCGAAGACTGAATCGTAATGCGACGACTGCTCATCAATTCTCATTGTCGTCACGGCCCAGGCTGTCGAGATATCCCTGGTAGAGGCCGGGCACGTCCAGTGTCAGTTTCCGAAGTCGACTGCACGGAATGTCCAAAGCCGTCTGCACAGCCCCGCCCGTTGGGGGATCGGCGAATTCAGGCGGTCGTTGCAACGGCGGGTTTTTCTGGTTCAAATAGTAGCCGTTCCATGGCTTGGGCGGGGGTGATGCCGCCCAGGGTCTTGCGGGGTCGGGCGTTGAGTTCGGCTGCGACTTCGAGCAGCCGCTCGGGTGAGTGCACGGACAGGTCGGTGCCCTTGGGGAAGTACTGGCGCAGGAGTCCGTTGGTGTTCTCGTTGGTGCCGCGCTGCCAGGGTGAGTGCGGGTCGCAGAAGTAGATGTCCATGTTGGTCGCCATGGTGATCTGGCGGTGTTGGGCAAGCTCGGTGCCCTGGTCCCAGGTCAGCGACTTGCACAGGTGCTCCGGCAGGGTCTTGATCCTCGCCAGCAGGCCGTCACGGACAGCGACGGCGCCGTGGTCATCGGGCAGGTGGACCAGCATCGTAAACCGGGTCTGGCGCTCCACCAGGGTGGCGATGGCCGAGCGGCAGTTCGACCCCAGGACCAGATCCCCTTCCCAGTGGCCAGGGACGGCGCGGTCGGCGACCTCGGCGGGTCGTTCGCTGATCAGGATCATGTCCGGGATCTTCCCCGCCCGCTTGCCGGTGGGGCGTCTTGGCCGCCTCACGGCGCGGCCTGTGCGCAGGTGTTGGTGCAGGTCAGCGCGCAGGTGACCGCGGCCCTGCACATACAGCGCCTGGTAGATCGTCTCGGGACACACTTGCATCTCCGCTCGGTCCGGGAACGTCGTGGCGAGGTGGTCACTGATCTGCTCGGGACTCCACTTCACGCACAACTTGGCCTGTACCAGGGATGCCAGTTCCAGGTCATCGAACTTGCTGGCCTTGGGTCGGTGACCGCGCAGCTCGGCCCGTTTCTGCGCCGCATACGGCGCATACTTTCCCCGCCCCCGCGCGCCCGTCCCGGGGCCGTTACGGCGCAGTTCACGGCTGACCGTCGATGCAGACCGCTTGAGCTGCGCTGCGATCGCCCGCACACTTATTCCGGCCAGGTGCAGGTCCGCGATCTGCAGTCGGTCTTCCAGGCACAGGTACCGGCCCGAAGGTTCGGGTTTCTTGCGCGGGATCCGCCCGCCGGTTGCTTGACGCCAATGACGGCCAGTTCGTCGATCCACTCCAACAGCCTCGCACGCCGCGATCAGCGTCGAGCCCTGGGCCATCAACACCCAGAACCGGGCCTCCTTTTCGATCCGTTCCTTCTTCGACAACATGGGCAACACCTCACAATAAAAAGGGGTGTTGCAACGACCGATTGAACTCGCCATCCCCTAACGGGCGCCTGTGTAGGCGCATTGAGGGCGCTGCCGTTGCGCCCCGCCATGCGCCGTGCTGTGGCTAGCTGGCGATCTGGTCGAGTTCGGTGAGGTCGTCGTTGGACAGTGTGAGTGCGGCGCCAGCGATATTCTCCCTGAGGTGCGACACGGACGACGTTCCCGGGATCAACAGGATGTTCGGGGAACGGTGCAGCAGCCAGGCCAGGGCGACCGACATCTGGGTCGCGCCAAGCCGCGTAGCGACGGATGACAGCGCGTCGGACTGAAGCGGGGTGAAGCCTCCCAGGGGGAAGAAGGGAATGTACGCGATTCCTTCTACGGCGAGGCGGTCGATGAGGGTGTCGTCCCACCGGTTAGCGAGGTTGTACATGTTCTGCACGGACACGATCGGCGCGATCGACTGCGCTTCCTTCACCTGCTCCGCGGTGGCGTTGCTGACGCCAAGGTGCCGAATGATGCCCTGCTGCTGCAGGTCTACGAGCGTCTCGAACGCCTCGCTGATCTGCTCGGGGACCGGCCCGTTGGCGTCCCCGAGGCGAAGGTGTACCAGGTCGAGGACGTCGACGCCGAGGGTTTCGAGGTTGTCGTCGATTTGTGCGCGGAGTTCGTCGGGCTTCCGCGCGGACGGCCAGCTGCCCTGGGCGTCGCGGCGTCCGCCGGCCTTCGTCGCGATGAAGAGGTCTTCGGCGTAGGGGTGCAGGGCTTCGCGGATGAGTTCGTTGACGACGCGGGGTCCGTAGGTTTCTGCGGTGTCGATGTGGGTGATGCCGCTTTCGACGGCGTGACCCAGGACGGCGAGGGCTGCGTCGTGGTCTTTTGGCGGGCCGACGACCCACGGGCCGGCGAGCTGCATGCCGCCGTACCCGAAGCGGGAAACGGTGGTGTCGCCGAGGTTCCAGGTGCCGCCGGGCAGGTCGGTGGTGTTGGTGCTCATGTATGTGCCTTTCGGTGCTTGCGGAATAACGTGCTGCCCTCCATCCTGAATGAGCTGCTACCCGCTGGGAAGTAGTTACCTGGAAGTGCGTTGATACCCAAGGGAGGGCCCATGCCGACGATGACAGCAGCGGAGAAGAAGGCGGAGGCGAAGACGCAGTACAACGCGTTCCTCGCCGCGTGCCCGAGCCAGCAGTTGCTCGCTCAGGTGTCTGGCAAGTGGGTGACCCTGGTGTTGTCCGCGCTAGGGAGCGGGCCGGACTGTGATGGTGAGCCGCGACCGATGCGGTATTCCGAGCTGGCTCGAGTCCTGGCAGGGGTGAGCCCGAAGATGCTGTCGCAGACACTAAAGTCCCTCGAACGCGACGGGCTGATCGCGCGGACCGCGATCGCGACCGTCCCCGTGACTGTGACCTACGAACTCACCAACCTCGGGCTCTCCCTGCACCAAACGGTCCGACAGCTCAAACTCTGGTCCGAGACTCACCGCGACGACGTCTCAGCACACCAAACACAGTTTGACGGTGTCCGATAGCCGGTCCGCATGGGGAACGCGCTGCGGGACAAGGCAGAATATATTGCGAGGCTCCCACTGCAAACACCGTGTCGAGCGGATTTGCCGTGGGGCGAGTTGCAGCCAGCATGTCAATGAATCACGGGGGTATGCATGGTCAGTAAATGGACGACCGAAGCGAGCAGTTTTGTGCTCGAGGATCGCTGGATCCAGGTGCGAGCTGACCGCTGCACTGGATCTGACGGTCAGGTGATCGACCCCTATTACGTCATTTGTGCGAGCGACTGGGTGTCGATCGTTCCGGTAACTGACGACGGGAAGGTATTGGTAATTGAGGAGTATCACCATGGTGGCGGTCTGGTCGCTCCCGGTCTTCCTGGTGGAGGGATCGAAGACGGCGAGGATCCAGCGACCGCAGCTGAGCGAGAACTTCTCGAGGAAACTGGATATCGCCCCTCACTGCTGTTGGCGGTCGGAAGTGCCTACGCGAATTGGGGAAACCAGGACAACCTCATCCATTACTTTGTTGCGCTCGGATGCGAACGCGTCGGGGAACAGTCACTCGATTTGACCGAAGAGATCGAAGTTCGCCTCGAACGCATGCAAGATATCCTCCAGCCAGGCTTCTTCAAGCAAAGCTTCCATCTTGCCAACATCCTTCTCGTACTTCCCCACTTGCAACTACCCAATTGCGGATGGCCGGCTTCCGGAGCAAAGTTGACCGTGGCTGGTGAGATGCCCGAAAAACCTGGCACCGTCGCGTAAGCGGAAGGCGAGTTCAATCGGTCGTTGCAACACCCCTTTTTATTGTGAGGTGTTGCCCATGTTGTCGAAGAAGGAACGGATCGAAAAGGAGGCCCGGTTCTGGGTGTTGATGGCCCAGGGCTCGACGCTGATCGCGGCGTGCGAGGCTGTTGGAGTGGATCGACGAACTGGCCGTCATTGGCGTCAAGCAACCGGCGGGCGGATCCCGCGCAAGAAACCCGAACCTTCGGGCCGGTACCTGTGCCTGGAAGACCGACTGCAGATCGCGGACCTGCACCTGGCCGGAATAAGTGTGCGGGCGATCGCAGCGCAGCTCAAGCGGTCTGCATCGACGGTCAGCCGTGAACTGCGCCGTAACGGCCCCGGGACGGGCGCGCGGGGGCGGGGAAAGTATGCGCCGTATGCGGCGCAGAAACGGGCCGAGCTGCGCGGTCACCGACCCAAGGCCAGCAAGTTCGATGACCTGGAACTGGCATCCCTGGTACAGGCCAAGTTGTGCGTGAAGTGGAGTCCCGAGCAGATCAGTGACCACCTCGCCACGACGTTCCCGGACCGAGCGGAGATGCAAGTGTGTCCCGAGACGATCTACCAGGCGCTGTATGTGCAGGGCCGCGGTCACCTGCGCGCTGACCTGCACCAACACCTGCGCACAGGCCGCGCCGTGAGGCGGCCAAGACGCCCCACCGGCAAGCGGGCGGGGAAGATCCCGGACATGATCCTGATCAGCGAACGACCCGCCGAGGTCGCCGACCGCGCCGTCCCTGGCCACTGGGAAGGGGATCTGGTCCTGGGGTCGAACTGCCGCTCGGCCATCGCCACCCTGGTGGAGCGCCAGACCCGGTTTACGATGCTGGTCCACCTGCCCGATGACCACGGCGCCGTCGCTGTCCGTGACGGCCTGCTGGCGAGGATCAAGACCCTGCCGGAGCACCTGTGCAAGTCGCTGACCTGGGACCAGGGCACCGAGCTTGCCCAACACCGCCAGATCACCATGGCGACCAACATGGACATCTACTTCTGCGACCCGCACTCACCCTGGCAGCGCGGCACCAACGAGAACACCAACGGACTCCTGCGCCAGTACTTCCCCAAGGGCACCGACCTGTCCGTGCACTCACCCGAGCGGCTGCTCGAAGTCGCAGCCGAACTCAACGCCCGACCCCGCAAGACCCTGGGCGGCATCACCCCCGCCCAAGCCATGGAACGGCTACTATTTGAACCAGAAAAACCCGCCGTTGCAACGACCGCCTGAATTCGCCGAACCCTCTGCGGGAATCTGCGAGACTTACCCAATGATTACCGAACACGCGCTGCTTCCCGTCGTTTCCGGACAGGAAGAAGACTTTGAGGCAGCGTTCGATCTGGCTCGTTTGATTATTGCGTCGATGCCTGGCTTTGTCTCGTTGTCGCTCTCTCGTGCGATCGAAACTCCCAGCCAGTACTTGCTGCTCGTGCAGTGGGAGAGTTTGGAGGACCACACCGTTGGTTTCAGGGGATCCCCGCAGTATCAGCAGTGGCGGGAGCTACTGCACAGGTTCTACGAGCCGTTTCCCCTGGTCGAACACTACGAGCTCGTGAACTCTGCTCCTCGGTAGAGAGCCCGTAGGCTGGCCGGCGGCCGTCGCCCCGGAAGGGCGATCCTCTACCGGACACTGTTAGATGCGGGTTACCCCAGGACAAGTTCCGGTGTTTATCGTGTTGTTTTTCCGGTGATGAGTTGCCATGGGTGTGGTGTGGGTGTCGAAGCGCCGGTGATGGCGGCTAGGGCGCATGCGGCGCCTTGTTGGCGAAGGTTCTGTTGAACGGTGGTCACCTGTTTCACTGACGCGGCCTCGGAGGCATCCCAGCCCGTGACGGCGAGGCTCCTCGGAACGTGAATGCCGGCTTTCGATGCGGCCTCTAAAGTTCCCAGGGCTAATTCATCACTCATCGCGAGAATGGTGTCTGGAGGATTCGGGCGAGCCAGCAATCGGCCGGCGGCTCGTTCTCCTTCACCAGAACTGTTGATGGAGCAAGAAGCCACTTCAACATTCTCCCATTGGAATCCTGCCGCGGTGAGCGCGTCCTGGTATCCCAGGAGCCGGTTACGCGTGACGGGGAACGTCGCTGTCGCCGGGTCAGGACCCATGCTGATCATCTCGACTCTTTCCTTGGTGAAGGGAAAGGTGATGATGGCAGGGCGTTGGCTCTGGTGTAGGCCTAATGCTGCGACCGCTTGTGCAGCGGCGCGATCGTCGATGCCCACCAGACCGAATGCCTTTTTCTTTGGTCCGGCATGGATGATGGCTGGCCTCCCAGTCAGGGCAAGGGCCTCAAGCACCGGGTCATCGTCCGTTGTGGTCCACACAACGAAGGCATCTACCGCTGCTGCGCGGATGCGCTGATCATCGTCAGCAGATCCGTTGGTCGGGAGAATGGTCATGGCCAAACCATGTTCCGCACAGACATCTGCGATCCCGGCAAGGAAGCGTGTCGCCTGGGGGTCATCGAAGGCGTAAGTCAGGGTCTCTCCCAGAACGACCCCGAGAGCGCCGCTGGTTCCCGTGCGCAGCGATCGGGCGCTGGGGTCGGGCCCTGGATATCCGAGCACCTCGGCGGCGGTAAGGACTTTCTCCCGGGACGCTGCCGAGACGCGGGAGGGCATGCTGTAGGTGTAGGAAGCGGTCATCACCGAGACTCCAGCCTCGCGGGCTACCTCGCTGAGGGTGATTTTGGATTCCGGTGCTGCAGGTGACATAGGACCAGCCTACTTGTGTATCGTTACACATATGATTCGTTCCTCATCGCAGTCCGCTCATAGGTTGGCGTGGGCGTCCTATGCGTCCTTTGCGGCGTTCGGTGTTTTCTGGGGCACCTGGGGTGCGAGTATTCCAAGAATCAGGTCCCAAGCCGGCATTTCGGACGGGCAGCTCGGCACGGCACTGTTGTTCATCGGAGCCGGGGCGCTGCCGGCGATGCTTCTGACCGGCAGGATCATTGACCGCTTCGGAGTGCGGATCACCGCGGCCGTCACACTCATTCTGCTGGGGGCCTCCGGACTGATCGTGGCCCTTGCCGCAACGGGATTCGCCAGCCTGTGCTTCGGGTTGCTCCTGGTCGGTGCGGCCAGTGGGGCGGCCGACGTGGCGATCAATTCGGCGGCAGGGTCCGCGGAAAAGCTTGCTGCCACACCAGTGATCACCCGCTCCCATGGCATGTTCTCCGCATTCGTGGTGGTCTCCAGCCTTGTTGTTGGACTGTTGACTGCGCTGGGCACCGGCACCACCTTCTCCTTCGTCCTGGTCGTTGCCGCGTCAACGATCGTCAGCGGGTATCTGCTCCATGCTTCTTCTGCTGAAATGCCCAGCGATCGACAGCGCATTAAGGCGGAAACGGGCGACCTGCGTCATCGCCGCGCCGACCCCGCTTCAGGTGTTCCTGTTCTGGCGATCTTGCTGGTGGGAATTCTTGGGGCGATGGCCTTTGCTAGTGAGAATGCCCATCAGAGTTGGGCGGCCGTGTTCTTCGAAGACGAACTAGGCACCGGGGCGGCCCTGGGTTCTACCGCTCCTGCTGTATTCGCTGCCGTCGTCGCCATCACACGCTTCAGCACCGGAGGACTACAACCGGCCTACGCAACGAGAACACTGGTCCTCGGTGCCGCCGCAGCCAGTGTCGGTGCGACGATACTCGCGGCCGCGCCGAACGTTATCGTGGCCGTGATCGGATTGGCAGTAGCCGCCGCCGGCACAGCAGTGCTGTACCCAACGTTGCTGGGTATCGTCTCCCGCTCCACCGAAGAGGCCACCCGCGGACGGGCAACTTCCCTACTCACCACGATTTCCTACCTTGGATTCCTTTTGGGTCCCGTCTATGTAGGCTTGTGGTCCGAAGCCGCCGGACTGCGCGCAGCGATGGCCGCCGTAGCGGCCCTGTGTGCGGTCCTACTCGCCCTCACACCGGTCCTCCTGCGAATCCGGCGAAAGCTGATCGATCCCTCTCCCACCCCGCCCGTCGCGAATTCCGCCCACCACCCGAAACAGGATGATGATGCTCGAGAACATGATCTGGCTGAATGAACCGGCCCAATGGACGAACACCCCGAACGAACTCACCGTGGTCTCTGATCACGACACAGATTTCTGGCGGGAAACTTTCTACGGCTTCACTCACGACACAGGGCACTTCCTCCACCGTGAGGTGGTGGGCGACTTCACGGCTACGGTGACGTTATCCGGCGACTTCACGACGCTCTACGACCAAGCCGGACTCATGGTTCGAGCCAACAAGCGAACCTGGATGAAAACCGGTGTCGAGTACACCGATGAGGCACTCCACCTCAGCACCGTGATCACCCATGGCGCATCGGACTGGTCCGTCATGTCGCTGCCGAGAACCCCGGACGAGATAACGATGCAGGTAACCCGCCAAGGCAATGCCCTTCGGACCCAGTACCTTCAGCCCCAAGGGATGATAGGACAGTGGCGCATGCTGCGCCTTGGGCACCTGCCACTCGAAGACTCCTGCCAGGTCGGAATGATGATGTGCTCACCAAAACGCGGTGGACTCCGCGCCCGGTTCAGGGATTTCAGCATCACCCCATCCCAGCGCATCGACCTACACCCTCACCAGAAACACTAATCGCCTCGAATCGGCGTCCGAGGGCGTCGTCGTTTACCCACCGAAGATCCTCGGCGATGTCTTTAACGTCGCGGTAAGGATCGGCAACGGGCACTAAGGGTGACATTTAGCGCTGCGAGAAGTCCGCCACTTATCGCTGCGAATCGCCATTCTCTTCAACGAGCTGGCTGTTTTGTAGCGGAAACGTTATTGATCACGACTGGACCAGGAGAGGCTGCAAAGGCAACCAACTATCCTGATCTTGTGGATGGGCAGCGGCGATCCGCGGATTCCGGTTCAAGTGGGCCTGATGCCACGGACGGGGCGGCGGTCGCCGTGCAATGGACGATCTTCAATGGAGGTGTCGCATGCGGCAGCAGTTGTCGGTGCTATTGATGACGGGCTCCGATCTTGCCTTCTTGGTGGCCGTCGTCTACGTGGTGAGACACCCGCCGTCGAAGGGCGAGCCATATGGCAGAGAACACAAACTCCTGTGGACTTCGCTCTTTGTGAGTTTGTGTTGCACGATCGCCTCAGGGGTTGCAATCTACCTGCCGTGAGGGTGGTTCGCGGCCCAGATTCCCGAAGGGCTCTGAACTGCCCACACGGGCATATCCTGCCCGCCAACTCCGGCCAACGAACCGGATGCGATCCGCCGGAAATGATCCTAGAGTGTTGGCCATGGCTATCGCACGGTTCCCGGTCGTCGTACTCGACTGTCCTGACCCAAAGACCTTGGCTGAGTTCTACGCCGCTCTGCTCGAATGGAAGGTCGAGAAGCAAGACAACGACTGGTGGTCCATCCGCGCCGAGTACGGCGATTCGCTGGCCTTCCAGAAAGTCGACTCTTTCACGCCGCCGCAATGGCCCGGCCAGGATGTACCGCAGCAGATGCACCTCGACTTCGTGGTCGACGACCTCGACGACGCCGAAGCAGCAGTGCTCGAGCTCGGCGCAACCAAGCACCAACACCAGCCGGGAACCACATTCCGGGTGTTCCTTGACCCGGCCGGTCATCCGTTGTGCCTCTGCCTCGGCTGACCGGACTGACGCAGACGTCATCAACGGCACGCGTCCGGTTAGGGATCCTCCAACGGGCAAGCTGTGCAGACGGCTTTGGACATTCTGTGCAGTCGACTTCGGAAACTGACAGCGGCGTTGCTGCTTCGGTAAAAGCGGTGTCCCGTAAGACCCGTCCGGTGAACTGTCCCGCGGGCGCTAAACGGCGCGCTCCTCAGCTGTGAGAAAACGACTGGATTGCCGTTCCATCGCTTGGTGAACCTTCATGGAGTGCCGAGGACCGGGCTGACCCTGCAAATTTCGGAGAGCTATTCGTTCAAAAGCTATTCGGTGGTCCACCAGTAGCAGGCGCAGTATGCGCGGCGGGCGGGCCCGATAGGGCTGACGGTGGAAGAACTCGACTTCGAGCACTTCCCCGGCAAGAACGGCTTCCCCGGGATCCCGGTGAAGGCGTGGATCCGATTCCTGAACTGCGCGGAGCTGGTGGACGGCGAGGTGTACGCCTGGACGGCCAAGGCCGCGGAAGTGACATGGAAGGACGGTCCGGTCACCTACCGGACCTGGGTGTGGAGTTCGGCGGTCACCCGCCGCGAAGATTTGAAGAGAAGGACCCTAGGAGAGCGTGCAGACCATGACAGCAACAGCCAATGAAACCGCCCTCGACGCTCCCGTGGTGGACGTTCGGTTCACCCCGGCCGGCAACCCGCTGGCCGTTCGGCATAACGGCCGGATATGGGCCGTCATGGCCGAGCCGGTGCACTGGTTCGCCCGGGACGCCTGGTGGGACACCCGGCGCACGGCTGCCGTGGGCAGCGGTGACCTTGTGAGCGTCGAATATTGGCGGGTTCAGGTTGGCCTCGGCTCAAACTCGGCCCTCCGGACGTTCACGCTGCGCCGCGACCCGCTCTCGACCCAGTGGGTCCTGGATAGCATCAGTGACTAGGCCACAGTGACCCCTCAAACCATCAGCGATCAAACCTGGGCCGGGATCCGGACCGAGTTCACGCTGCCGACCCTCGCGCAGGTGCACCGCCGGCTCTCGGAACTGATGGAAGACCCCGAGCCCGTGATGCAGCAGCTCGTCCGCGTCTTCATCGACGACGGCACCTTCTGCCCAGGATTCCAGTTCCTCCCCGGCGGGCAGCTCCAGCCAACCGTCACAGCGCTCTTCCGGCGAGCAATGGAGCTGGACATCCCGCACAACTACTTCACCCTCTGGATGGTCACCCCGTCCCGGGACCTTGCCAGGACCCGCCCCGTCGACCACCTGAAGACGGACCCCGCTCCCCTGATCCGTACGCTCGAATCCTTCCGCTGGCGCTAGCGCCGGCCCTTGACGGAACCGGCGGCGTGCGTAGCGTTGGCCCATGGGACTCATCTACGACAACCCGGACCTCGCGGCCCTGACACTGACGCGGCTCGCTGCCGAAGAATCCGAAGGCCCCGGCGCCCTGGAAGGGCGCATGCGTGACTACCTTTACGATCTCGAACAACGCAACGGCACCGCCTACCTCGAACTGGTGGCCATCACCCTCGCCCGGGTCCATCACAAGACCCTCGACGACCTGGCCCGGACCACCGGAGCTGACGCTGCAGAACTTCTCGACGCCGCGGAAGTCGAAGCTCTCGAGGGCTTCTAGGTTCGGACAGGAATAATAGACGGTCCTTCGGCGAAGCTGGCGCCGCACCCTACTCCAAGTGTCAGGGAGCGTACTGAACCTTATGCTCGTTGGCGTAGTCGGCCAAAGCGTCGCGCACGAATGCACGACCGTTCTTGTCCAGGCCCCGGTAGTCGACGTAGGTGTGCCCCGGAGTTGGTGGGTCCTGCTTTTGCACTTGGGAGTCATCAACCGCGTGAACCTGTTCCTGGCGGACTTCCCCAATCAGGACACCCCATGTACCCGCGGACGCTAGGCCGAGTACCTGAGTGTGAAAGTCGTGGGCACCTTCCGGGGTTTGACCGTTACCACGACTACAGGAAAGCCGCCTTTTGTCGGAGGAATTTGGCTGGAATGCTTGCTCGGTCACCCGGCCATTACCGTCGACATAGATCGGGTGTACCTGCCGCCAAAGGAACTCCGCATCATTGGTGCCGTCCGAAACCAATATTTCTCCCGGCTCCAAAATCGGGGGGATCGCAGCCATCGGCGTGAGAGAGCTGGGGCTGATGGTCAAGATACATACTCCTCAAAAAGCCGAATCAGCTGTTCCATGCCAACTGCCGTACTACTGCCTCGGTCCCGCCTGTTTTCCCTACTCGACCAACGGAATTCCAGTTCAGCGTTAGGGCCGATCGAAGTGACAAAGCGCTTGCCGCTCGAAACCCACTCCAACTGAACGCCGCCCTGGGGGGTCGGGAAGATGCTGGGGACCCCCTCTGTCCAAAGCGCGTCCTTCTGAAGGAGATCCCGCGCGAACTCCAAGCTGGGGGTCGAGATGGCTTCGCCGTCTTCTATCCAGTTGTCCTGCTCTCCCGTCTCAGCAACCGGTCGAGAACTGGCCAGCCCGCGACATCCAGCTGGGCAACCATGTCCGCGACTGCGGACGTAGCGGAAGCAGCATCAGTGATCTCCCACCAAGCATCCATGCCCGGGCCGCCCCGTGCGGATGTAGCCGCTCGCGATAGAGGCCAAGGGATTCGGTGACCGACTTGGGCATTCCAGGGCCCAACTTCACTCGACTCCAGCGAAGCCAAGGCTCGGGGGCGACTGCCAGGTTGATTACGCACTTTAGATGTTCCGCGGAACTAAAAGATGACGACTGCACGTTCACGACGGCCCAATCGCCTGAAGCCGTCGACTTTCGCCAGGTCGGATCTGTGCCTTTAAAGCCATAGCTCCGGGCGCAGGGACCGAGCACGTCTCGCAGCGCAATCTTGAGCGCTTCCTGAACTGTCATATAGGAACAATCGCATGCTCGTTCGGAAACACCCAGATCGCAGGAAGAGCAATGTCCGTGTGCCCTCTGGAGCCCTTACGGAACAGACTTGTATGAGCAGCTTTGTCGGCTCGCGCAATTTCACAGACATGTCCCGCTGAGGGATCGGCCATCCTCTTGCGGGCGGCGCCATGCGCCAAACAGCGCTGTGAAAACGCCCGCCATTTATCGTCGAAAGTCATAGCCCGGCACGTCGGCGATTCTTTTCGACACCCAAAGACACGGCGTGCGTGTCTTGAAAACCTGTAGTTTTTCGAGACACGGCAGCGCAGCCGTTGATGACCGCCGCCGTGAATGTCCACGGTGGCGGTCATCTTCAGCGGCTTATGGAGCAGTGTCTGCGACTGTGGTTTCTACCGTTGTCCAGGAAGTCGCGGTTCCAACTGGCATGGTGCCTCGGGGTTCGGTGAGTACTTGCCGTTCCCCGATGGGAAGCCCGTTGTGGGGGTCGATGATGATGTCTTGACGGAAGTGCGAGAAGTTTTCGACCCGGCCGATGGCTATACCCTTGCGCCCATCGAGAGTGGCTTGTTCATCGGTCACTGTGACTCCCGGTATCAGTGCCGCGGCCTTATACAGAGGGGCACGGAGGTCACCGGGAACGACCCCGGTACGCAGGAGATCGGCGATGAAGACCAATGCCTCACCGTCAACCGACTGCCCCTTTCCGGAGGTCTTTTGATAGATGTCATCCAGAAGCACTCGGGGGTCCCGGGACAGGGAGTCCAGATAACTGGAGGAAGGGAAAGTTGATTCGCTCCCCGGTCCGTAGAAGGCCCCGTTTGCCCCCCGCAGTACGTATGCTTCCGGACCACCGGCTTGGATGCGGTCTACATATTGCTTGGATGCTTCATCAAAGAATGTCGTTGGGATTCGGCCTGATCGTTCCCAGACCCATTCGTCGTCCCGGTTGGCCGGGACATACATTGTCTGCTTTTCCGTATCCAGCCACTGATACTCTTTACCGTTTTCGTCCACCGCAGCCGAGCCCCATAGGTTCGTGCTTTGAATCTTTAGGTACTGTCCCGCATTCACTACCGGGTCAGCTGTCTGGATGGTTGCTGCCGCTGCGTTGTTCAGGACCTCGGCAGCTTCGGCGGTCGCTCCTGGACCCATGGGCCTGACAACGTCTGCCACGACGATTCCACCCACGAGCAGTGCTGCAGCTGCCGACGCGAGCAGGATCCGGCGCCGGAACCGGATCGGACTGACAGCGCCGTTGCCTTGCGTATCGGTCGATGCCCCGGAGGTGGAAGCCGAATTGATTCTGGTCATGAGTTTGGTGCGGCCGCGGGCCAACGTTGCCTGCGGCGCGGAGCCGATGTCGCTACGCATTTCTCGGAGCAGCTGCAAGTCGTCCATGGTCGTTCTCCGTTTCATCAAGTATTTCGAGTTTGAGCTCGGTCCGCAGTGTCCGGCGGGCGCGGTTCAAGCGGGACCGTACGGTGCCCACAGGAACGTCCATAGCCTGGGCGATGCCTTCATAGGTCAGGTCTGCCCAGGCATAGAGCAGCAATGTTTCGCGGTCGATGGCGGCCATTAGTTTCAGAGTCCGGGCAATGCGGCCGGTCGCCACAGCGGCGTCCACCTGGGCGGCAATCCTGTCCGAGGCATCGGCGACGGCTTCCCGCGAAGCCGCTTTAGCGGCGGATTTCAGGATCTTGGCTTCAGCCCGGTGGTGCCGCCGGAGCAGATTGGTGGCGATACCGAAAAGCCAGGGCCGGGCGTCGTCCCGGTCGAGGTCATAGGTTTCTAGCTGCTCCCAAGCGACCAGAAAGGTTTCGGAGGTGACATCGTCGGCGGCGAAGTCACCGGCCCGTCTGGCCGCGTATCTATAGATGACTGAAGCGTGTCTGTCGTACAACTCCCCGAAAACTTCGGGGCTGTCCCGGGACCGCCTGATGATGTCGTTGTCTATGCTCACACTATGTATTGCCCGTTGGCCGCAAAAGGGTTCACGGAGCATTCCCTTCTTCGCCTCAACGGATCCCTACCGAAGCGTACTTCTACGAGAGGGATAGATGCGCCATTCAGTTGGATCCGCGAAAATGCCGCTTATCGGTGCGACTGACAACTTAGGGCCGGGCCCAGGGCCAAGGAGCTTGGGTAGCCGGCGGGGTGCCCACTAAGGATCGGCTAACGCGACGTTTTGTTTGGAAGGAGGGTGCCCCCATGCTTTACTCCTGGAATGGGGTTGAACCGGGAGCTGGATTGGGATGGTTTGTTCAACGTTCGTGACCTTGGCGGACTGCCGCTCACCGATGGGGCGCAGACGAAGTTCGGGTGTGTTGTGCGTTCCGATCACCCTTCTAAAGCCACACCTGAGACGTGGGAAGGAATCTGGCATTACGGAATCCGTACGGTAATCTCCTTCCAGACCGCTGGTTTGAAGCCCGATCGTCATGCCCAGGAAAACCCGGATCTTGGCATGCCGGATCATCTGAGGATAAAGGCGCTCCGGTTGCCTGTTCAAGATGCGGCTGACGTTGACTACATGCGAGCATGGGCCGATACCGGGCTATGGGGGACACCACTCTTTTTCCGAGACGCCTTGGTTAAGTGGCCCTCTTACTACGTGGACATTTTGAATAGGATCGCTTCTGCGAATGGCGGCGTTCTACTTCATTGCGTTCGGGGACATGACCGAACTGGCATTGTCGTTGCACTGCTTCTGAGCCTCGTGGGTGTGAGACCAGAGGCAGTTATTGAGGACTACATGCACGACAGTGTCAGGTTCGCATCGAAAGCTCCCGATGCCCACAAGAACGTGAACGACGCGCTCGAGTCAGCAGGGACGAACCTCGAAGCTGCGTTTTCCATTCTGAACAGGCCTGCAACTCTGGCGCTGTTGGCCCGGGCGGGGCTGACTGATGACACTTTGAGCACGCTTAGAAAGAAGCTGATAGACGGCGGCTTAAGTCACTCGCGTTGAAGAATTGTCTTGAAAACACCGCGCCGCAGAATATTGCAGGCGTGAGAATGTGTCCGGTAAAGGATGGCGAGTTCAATCGGTCGTTGCAACACCCCTTTTTATTGTGAGGTGTTGCCCATGTTGTCGAAGAAGGAACGGATCGAAAAGGAGGCCCGGTTCTGGGTGTTGATGGCCCAGGGCTCGACGCTGATCGCGGCGTGCGAGGCTGTTGGAGTGGATCGACGAACTGGCCGTCATTGGCGTCAAGCAACCGGCGGGCGGATCCCGCGCAAGAAACCCGAACCTTCGGGCCGGTACCTGTGCCTGGAAGACCGACTGCAGATCGCGGACCTGCACCTGGCCGGAATAAGTGTGCGGGCGATCGCAGCGCAGCTCAAGCGGTCTGCATCGACGGTCAGCCGTGAACTGCGCCGTAACGGCCCCGGGACGGGCGCGCGGGGGCG
Organism: Micrococcaceae bacterium Sec5.7; assembly: GCA_039636785.1. Classification (NCBI taxonomy): domain Bacteria; kingdom Bacillati; phylum Actinomycetota; class Actinomycetes; order Micrococcales; family Micrococcaceae; species Micrococcaceae bacterium Sec5.7. The sequence goes on from CP144169.1 coordinate 2,007,342, forward strand.
GGGAAAGTATGCGCCGTATGCGGCGCAGAAACGGGCCGAGCTGCGCGGTCACCGACCCAAGGCCAGCAAGTTCGATGACCTGGAACTGGCATCCCTGGTACAGGCCAAGTTGTGCGTGAAGTGGAGTCCCGAGCAGATCAGTGACCACCTCGCCACGACGTTCCCGGACCGAGCGGAGATGCAAGTGTGTCCCGAGACGATCTACCAGGCGCTGTATGTGCAGGGCCGCGGTCACCTGCGCGCTGACCTGCACCAACACCTGCGCACAGGCCGCGCCGTGAGGCGGCCAAGACGCCCCACCGGCAAGCGGGCGGGGAAGATCCCGGACATGATCCTGATCAGCGAACGACCCGCCGAGGTCGCCGACCGCGCCGTCCCTGGCCACTGGGAAGGGGATCTGGTCCTGGGGTCGAACTGCCGCTCGGCCATCGCCACCCTGGTGGAGCGCCAGACCCGGTTTACGATGCTGGTCCACCTGCCCGATGACCACGGCGCCGTCGCTGTCCGTGACGGCCTGCTGGCGAGGATCAAGACCCTGCCGGAGCACCTGTGCAAGTCGCTGACCTGGGACCAGGGCACCGAGCTTGCCCAACACCGCCAGATCACCATGGCGACCAACATGGACATCTACTTCTGCGACCCGCACTCACCCTGGCAGCGCGGCACCAACGAGAACACCAACGGACTCCTGCGCCAGTACTTCCCCAAGGGCACCGACCTGTCCGTGCACTCACCCGAGCGGCTGCTCGAAGTCGCAGCCGAACTCAACGCCCGACCCCGCAAGACCCTGGGCGGCATCACCCCCGCCCAAGCCATGGAACGGCTACTATTTGAACCAGAAAAACCCGCCGTTGCAACGACCGCCTGAATTCGCCGATCCTTTACCGGACACTTTCACTCGTCGCAGCCCAGGAACGAACCAATCTTATTTCTGGCAGCCCGCGTCGGGCAGCAAGAGCTTCCGCGCGCCATTCGGAGCGAATCCTGACTTGAGGTGAAAAGCCCTGGCACGTGGGTTGTCCTCGAGTACCGGATTCGTGCGGGAGGCGTTGGATGCCGCACGCGCTCATATAGTCTGAGACCATGCCTTCCCGTCCGCTGAGAATCGTTGTCCTTCTTTTCCCACGGGTCACCCAGTTAGATTTCACGGGGCCCGCTCAGGTTTTCTCCAAGTTTCCGGACACCGAACTTCACTTGGCCTGGCATAGCCTGGATCCGATCCCTACCGATGCCGGCTGGTGCATCGTGCCCACTACGACCCTTGACGAGTGCCCCCAGGCAGACATCATCTTTGTGCCCGGAGGTGCAGGGGCGTTTGACATGTTCGACGATCCCAAGGCCCTGGCATTTCTCCGAGACCAAGCCCAAGAAGCCCGCTGGATCACTTCCGTTTGCACAGGATCATTCACCCTGGCAGCAGCGGGACTCCTCACTGGCTACCGTGCCACCAGTCACTGGGCGTCCCTGCAGATGCTCGAAGAATTCGGCGTCCACCCGATTTCGGAAAGAGTAGTCCGTGACAGAAACCGGATTACCGGTGCCGGCGTGACCTCGGGGATCGATTTTGCATTCACGTTGGCGGCGGAACTTTTTGGTGAGGACGAAGCTCGAAGCATTCAGCTGGCCATCGAATATGATCCGAAACCCCCCTTCGATCACGGCTCGCCGGGCAAGGCGGACCCTGAAGAAGTAAAGAGCATCATCACCGCTACCGAGAATCTCCGCAAAGCCGCGGTCCGAAGGTCTGCCAGCGCCTTAGCGAGCACCCAAGCCTCCGCCTAGCAGTTACCGCTTCCTACGAACTCAGCGACTCCCCGTCGCAGTTTCAGGGAACTGCGACACCCAACCAGGCTCCCACAAAGACTTGATCGCTCTTTGGCGTTGCCGTGAGCTATCGATGATGCATGGGTTCGCTGCAGAGGTGCTGCGGTTAGCTGGCGGTGGCCTTCTGTTCCCGGGGTGCATCACTTCGGGCCTGGGCGGCCTCGGCCTGTGGGGTGCCTTTTGCCGTGCGGCGCGCGACCAGGTTTACGGCCAGAAGCGCAGCGAGCGTGAGGACTACTCCGGCGATTTCGCCGCCCGTGGGCTGCTGCCCGCGGATGGCTTCGATGGTGAAGGCCGTGATGGGGACAAGGTTGATGAACAACACCCCATTGGATGCCCCCAAAATGGCGACGGCCTGATTCCAGGTAAGCACTGCCAGTACCGTGGCGGGAAGCGCCATGTAGAGGATCTGCCAGATGACGGAACCGACGTCCCCGACAGATATGGGCGGCTCGTTCCACGTCAGTACGGTGGTGAGGACGATGATGGAAACCGTTCCCAGCAGACATGTGTGCGTAGTGAACCGAAGCAGGCTCAACTCTGCGAAAGCGCTGCGGCTGGTCGTGTAGAGGACCCACGCGATCACGCCGGCGAACGTCAACGGGACGCCCAGCCCGAGACCACCCTGAAGGACCGCGGCCGGGTTCCCGTTCCCCAGAACCATGGCGACACCTACGAGCGCGATGGCAGAGAAGAGGAACACCAGGCCGGCAGGCCGCTTCCTTGTGCGGGCCCACATGACGAACAGTGTGACCATCGGCAGGGTTGCCATGACCAAGGAGATGGTCTGTGGCGCCGAGTAGGCCAGGCCGGCGTACATGAGCATGTTGAATCCTGCGAAGCCGATGGTTCCCACCAGCCACAGAGCGCCGACCCTCCTACCGGGGACGAGGGCCCGGGGCCCCTCCTTAAGGGCGAGGACGACCATGAAGACGACCGTAGCCACGATAAACCTGGCGGCCGTCAGCTGGAACGGCCCCAGATGGGAAAATGCGGTTTTGGCGATGGTGAACATTCCTCCCCAGGCCAGGGCTGTTGCCAGGCCGCCGACGGCGGCGAGTGAAGTGGTTCGGTGCATGGAGACTCCAGGTGTTCGTTAGTTGACGAATACACGAACACTGTACATGATGGTGTGACAAAGGAAAGGCCCGCGTGAAACCCCTATTTCACCCCCGGATCGATGACCTCGACTTGTCCACTATCCTGCACGCCTGCGCCGATCCCACCCGGCTTCGGCTCCTTGCCGACATCAACACCGACCCTGGCAAGACCTGCGGAACCTTCGAAACCGAACTTTCCAAATCAACGCTCTCCGCGCACTTCAAAGTCCTCCGGGAATCGGGCCTCATCCGTCAGGAACTCGGCCCAGGCAACAGCCGCCTTAATTGGCCCAGGACCGCGGAAGTCCAGTCGCGATTTCCTGGGGTCATCAGCGCCATACTGAAGTCCGCCACTCGAAGTTAGGGCAGAGTTTCGATGGCCGCTGACCAGGAGGGCACTTTCGTCTGGCGCCACCGGCAACCTTTCGCTTCGGCACAAACGGCCTACGTTCAATCCGGCGTTGACGGCATTAGTGTCAGTTTCCGAAGTCGATTGCACGGAATGTCCAAAGCCGTCTGCACAGCCACGCCCGTTGGGGGATCCGCTTGCGGTCAGGGCGACTCTGCCTGCCCCAAAATTGTCCTCAGCGGGTCGGCGCCGCGGACGGGTTGCCGCCGGCCTTTAGGACTCTGAAACTTATCGATGAGTGCGCGGGCGTCAATGGCCAGTAGGTTCTGCCCGCGGGGAACAATGGGGTTTGCTATCGTCGCAGAAGTGAAGACTTCTTCCCCGCCCCTCACCCTTGATCCCCGCGCCGCACTGGTGATCGTCGACGTCCAACAGGCCTTCGATGACGCCGCCTACTGGGGTCCGCGCGATAACCCCTCCTGCGAGGTGAACATCGGCGCCCTGCTGACGCGCTGGCGGGAAACCGGCCGCCCCATCGTTTTCGTTCGCCACGACTCCACCGCACCCTCCTCGCCCCTGCATCCGAACAACCCCGGCAACGCGTTCAAGGACATCATCACCGGCGCCCCGGATCTCCTGGTGCGCAAGAACGTCAACTCCAGCTTTCACGGCACCCCTGACCTGCATGCCTGGCTGCAGGAGAACGGCATCAAGGAATTGGTCGTCTGCGGAATCACCACCAATCACTGCTGCGAGACTACTGCCCGAGTCGGGGGCAACCTCGGCTACCGGGTGTACTTCCCCCTGGATGCCACCCACACCTTTGACCGCACCGCTCCGGACGGTGAGAACGTTGTCGCAGCTGTGCTGTCCCGGATGACCGGGGTGAATTTACACGAAGAGTTCGCCACGGTCGTGACCACCGCCGGCTTGCTCGAACAGGTACAGCAACCCGCCACCGCCCGGTAGCCGGAGCGGGCAGGACTGTCTGTCGCACGTTTCCCTACGGGACGGCCACGCTGCGAAGTCTCAACGCCAGCACGCCTTGTTTCGGCGGCGCGGTCCACGACCGGCTGAGGGTCGAGCTGAAAGGTTGGCGTCTCGAACGGAGCGAGAACGTGCTCGGTCCTCCATATTGGGCCGTTCCCGCTCAGACAGATTCGTTCTGTCCTGAATCCGCCAGGGTGACGCCGGCGACGGACCAGTTCTCACGAGGGAGTTCGTGCAAAACCACCCGGATGGTGTCGGGGCGGATTTCCATGACTTCCGCGTATGCGGCCGTCAGCGCAGCGAGCAGTCGACGCTTTTTTTCAGTGGAGGAAGGGGATGCATTGAGAACCTGGATAAGCGGCATGTTCAGATTCTGGCACTGTTGCGAAGGATCAGGGTGGGTCAGGCCCGTGGGCCCCGCAAAGGAGGCGCAACAAGAGGGGGAGAGCCGCCGAACCAATACCGACCGGTGCCCCGGTAAAGGATCCCTCAACGGGCGCAAGGAACATGTAGTCACGGGAGCATCCTCATCGTGGGATCACGCGATTTGGATTACGCGACATTGCTGACATAGCGGATACTCCTGCAGGAACGGAGTCAACCTCTCCTGCATAGCTGTGAAGTCCCATCCATACATATACAGCGCTGTTTCATGCGGTCCTTGCCAGTGACTGCTCACGATCCCCAGCCCCTCCAGCAACCGGCCGCATTCTGCGTAGACGTGATTGGAGTCGTAGTCCCGGTACACATCGTCCGGAAGGTCGGCGCCGTTGAGGTAGAGGGCTAATCCTTCGTGTGCGCCGAAATCGATCCGACGATCTTGGTCTGACACGTACAGAGTGGAGCCCTTGGGGGCGAGCATTGTGGCCAGGGTTTCGGATACGGCATTGACCGTCACCTCGAACGGTCCGTCAATCTCAATTTCGATGTCGCACTCAGTGATCTCACCGTTGGCCGCCATTTGGGTTCCCCCGCCAACTATGCGGATTTCGTGTCCGCATTGTTTCATTGCGGCCTCGAAGGCATCTTCAAGTGCGGCCCGGTCCAGGGGTTGCAGGCGGGCATTCAGCGTGACAACGACAACGCTGGGTCTTCTTTTCTTAAATAGACCGAACAATTCCGCTCCTTCCATAGCGTCAAGGATTTTCTTGAAGCTACCAGCCATGTGGCCCGCTTGGCGGGACTGCCTGTCCTGGACCGTGGCGGAAACACGGCAAGCTTCCGAAAGAACCCGCCACATGGCATCACCTGATGTCGGGGTCGCCGGTCCCCTGAAATTTTGGTGTGGTGGTGCCCGTAAGCCGGTGGCTCATCGGCCCCTCACAGTGCCCGTTAGCCGATCCCCATGCGGACATGTTGTCGGCCGCGCAGACGACTTTGGACATTTCGTGCAGACGACTTCGGAAAATGACAAAAATGGCGACACGCCATCCGATTTCGTTCCACAACTATGTTCTCTTCGGCGTCCCGCGCCGAGCGTGCAGGATAAGTATCGGTACAGTTGTCTCATGGATATTGGGTATGCCCGCGTTTCGACCGCTAAACAGGACCTCGACCGGCAGATTGACGCATTGCGCGGCGAGGGCATCCCTGCTCGCCACATCTACGTGGACAAGAAATCCGGGTCCACCACAAACCGGCCAGGACTTCATGAAGCACTCGATCAAGCCCGCGAGGGGGACGTGATCGTGGTACACACCCTGGACAGGTTGGGCCGGACAGTCCGGGACACCCTGAACCTCATCTACGACTTGGCCGGCCGCGGCGTCGGAGTCCGGAACCTGGCCGACCCGATCCGGGTTGATTCCGCCAATCCGGAGGATCCCATGTCGCAGTTGGCAGTGGTGATGCTCGCGCTCTTCGGTCAAATGGAACGGACCTTCGCGATCGAACGCGCAGCCCATGCCCGTGCCGTTGCTGCTGCCAAGGGCAAAAGGATCGGTCGGCCCAGCGTGGTCCATCCAGCGAAGCTTGCCTATGCCGCGCACCTTCGCGACCACGAGGATCAGTCCATCTCCGAAATCGTGACGGCCACGGGCATCACCCGCTCCAGCCTCTACCGTCACCTGCCGCCCCGGCCCCCGGAGACGCTGACAGCCGAGAGCCAGCAGAACGCCTAAGAGCCCAGCGTCAGCGGCGGTTGGTGCACGCAACTTCAAGCAAAAATGACGGTTAGTGCACGCGACTTCGAACAAAACGACGGTTGGTGCAGACGACTTCGCACACTGCCGTGTCAGAAGTCGCATGCACCGGTCCCGTACTTCCGCGGGATCCAGTGCAGACGACTTCTGAAACTGACAAACAAGTCAGCAGGCTCCCGCAGCACGGTGATCGACCGGCTTACGGGCAGCATCGCCAAGCTTGGGGAATGCGATCCTCAGTGATCACGGAGGGTCCACGGAGCGCTAGAAGTTCTTTCCCATCAAACGTTCCGACCGCTCAGTTCGCCTGGTCTGTGGAAGACGGTCGAGGACCTCGAGCTCGCGACCCTCGGATGGTTCAATGGCACATCACCTAGCGCCTCCACTGCTAAATCGGCGATTCCCGTCCGCTGAGTTCAAATAGGCGTTCTATGCTGGGCCAAGCCGACCGCAATCAGCTGGTGGTAATCAAACAGCGCGAGTCTCCATCAGACCCAGGGCGCTTGAGTGAGACGGAGACTTGGATTTGATCCTCTTCGATACGAATGCCGTGAATCTTCTGCCGCCCAACGGCCCCCGTGCCGACATCATCCGGAAGCTGCGGGAGTCCGGGCACCATAGGATTGCCGTGCCGTGGATGGTTTTGGAAGAGATGGCTGCGCATAAGGCGGCGTTCTACCCAGACAGGCATAAGTCAGCAGTAACCGTCCTGCAGAAGCTAAGGGAAATGCTTCCGTGGGAGCTGGAGAGTTCCCTGGAACCACTTGATTTGGAACGCCTCCTGAACCACTGGCGAGATGCTTACCGCGAGATCTTCGAAGTGATCGACATGAGTGGTGACACCGCACGCAGGGCCTTGGCTCGCGAAGCAATGTCGCTTCCGCCTGCGAAGCGTAATAAGGACCATTCTGAGGGTGCACGGGATGTGGCCATCTGGTTCTCCATCCTGGAATTTCTCAAGGAAAACCCCGAAGAGCACGTCTGCTTCGTTACAAGCAATACCAACGACTTCGGAGATGGGACCGCCTATCCCTATCCGATGGATGAGGACGTCCGCGGCCTTGAGGACAGGCTCACGCATCTTGCGGATTTCGACCAGGTGGTCTCCCAGTTCACCAAGGAAGTCTCTGGTAAGGAGGCGGAAACTGCTGCAGGAGACCTGCTCCGATCAGTTCCGATACAGTCTCGGCTGGCTCAGACAGCTGTCGAGATTCTCACCTCGCCCACGGGTTTCGTAGGCATGGGCGTCACTGATGGTGTGGTGCAGTGGCGTTCATGGATGACCCCGCCCGAAGCAGAACTCCTTAGCGTCACGGACGTCGTCGGCCATGAGATCGAGGGGGACATCTGGTATACGGCCAAGGCGCGGTGGCTGCTGTACGGGGTTGTGACCGACGGCAACGACACACAGAGCATCGCCTGTGTATGGGAGGTGAAAGTCCTCTTCTCGGCAAGCGAAGAGGACCAGACGCCAACTCTCCTCACGCCTGGAGAGCCCTCGCTGCCTGACATGGCTGACGAGCGGTGCGCGGAGGCTCTAAAGAGACTCAAAGGAAAGGCGGCCGACGTGGCTCGGCAAAGCCTCGCCAATTTGTCTGCGCAGTCTTCTGCAGCTGGAAGTTACCTGGCTCAGCAGATGGCCGCCGCTATGGCCAAGCTCGACATCGCTGGCCTCATGGGCACCGCGAACCTGGCTCAGCAGATGGCCGCCGCCATGCCCAAGTACGACATCGCTGGCCTCATGGGCACCGCGAACCTGGCTCAGCAGATGGCCGCCGCCATGCCCAAGTACGACATCGCTGGCCTCATGGGCACCGCGAACCTGGCTCAGCAGATGGCCGCCGCCATGCCCAAGCTCGACATTGCAGGGCTCTTGCCCAGCGTGAACTTGGCTCAGCAGCTCGCTGCGTCTATGCCCAAGTACGACGTCAGTGGGTTGCCGTACGTGGCGAGAGCAACCGAGCCGTCCTCGGACGAAGAGACGGAGTCGAACGAAGACGAAGAGACCGAAGAAGACTAAGGAGATTCGCCGCAGCCATCGAGTCGAGCGCCCATGCGTAAGGCGTGGTAACCGGGACGAATGGATCCTAGGAGGCATGCAGATTCTCACGGCCGGTGCCCTGCTCTCGCCTGAAGTCTTGGCGAAAGCAAACGCCCGGTGAAGGATCGGCGAATTCAGGCGGTCGTTGCAACGGCGGGTTTTTCTGGTTCAAATAGTAGCCGTTCCATGGCTTGGGCGGGGGTGATGCCGCCCAGGGTCTTGCGGGGTCGGGCGTTGAGTTCGGCTGCGACTTCGAGCAGCCGCTCGGGTGAGTGCACGGACAGGTCGGTGCCCTTGGGGAAGTACTGGCGCAGGAGTCCGTTGGTGTTCTCGTTGGTGCCGCGCTGCCAGGGTGAGTGCGGGTCGCAGAAGTAGATGTCCATGTTGGTCGCCATGGTGATCTGGCGGTGTTGGGCAAGCTCGGTGCCCTGGTCCCAGGTCAGCGACTTGCACAGGTGCTCCGGCAGGGTCTTGATCCTCGCCAGCAGGCCGTCACGGACAGCGACGGCGCCGTGGTCATCGGGCAGGTGGACCAGCATCGTAAACCGGGTCTGGCGCTCCACCAGGGTGGCGATGGCCGAGCGGCAGTTCGACCCCAGGACCAGATCCCCTTCCCAGTGGCCAGGGACGGCGCGGTCGGCGACCTCGGCGGGTCGTTCGCTGATCAGGATCATGTCCGGGATCTTCCCCGCCCGCTTGCCGGTGGGGCGTCTTGGCCGCCTCACGGCGCGGCCTGTGCGCAGGTGTTGGTGCAGGTCAGCGCGCAGGTGACCGCGGCCCTGCACATACAGCGCCTGGTAGATCGTCTCGGGACACACTTGCATCTCCGCTCGGTCCGGGAACGTCGTGGCGAGGTGGTCACTGATCTGCTCGGGACTCCACTTCACGCACAACTTGGCCTGTACCAGGGATGCCAGTTCCAGGTCATCGAACTTGCTGGCCTTGGGTCGGTGACCGCGCAGCTCGGCCCGTTTCTGCGCCGCATACGGCGCATACTTTCCCCGCCCCCGCGCGCCCGTCCCGGGGCCGTTACGGCGCAGTTCACGGCTGACCGTCGATGCAGACCGCTTGAGCTGCGCTGCGATCGCCCGCACACTTATTCCGGCCAGGTGCAGGTCCGCGATCTGCAGTCGGTCTTCCAGGCACAGGTACCGGCCCGAAGGTTCGGGTTTCTTGCGCGGGATCCGCCCGCCGGTTGCTTGACGCCAATGACGGCCAGTTCGTCGATCCACTCCAACAGCCTCGCACGCCGCGATCAGCGTCGAGCCCTGGGCCATCAACACCCAGAACCGGGCCTCCTTTTCGATCCGTTCCTTCTTCGACAACATGGGCAACACCTCACAATAAAAAGGGGTGTTGCAACGACCGATTGAACTCGCCATCCCTATGGGGCGGACATACGTGAACGTTTTGCGCATCGGTAGGCTAGGTCCATGGCGTTGGGGGAAGCGGCGCAGCCGCAGGCAGTTCGATCACACAGGGTGATCCTGGACGCGTACGCGTTCATCAAGGGCTGGTTGATCGCCACTTCGCTCTGGGTAGGCCTACTGCTGTTCTTGGTTGCGGCAAGCTACGGCGTGCCCGCCGCGCGAGACGGCACCGACGCCGGCCACGTATGGGGCCTTTTGGGCATGGTGGTTTTTTATGGCTTCGGAGTTTCCCTGGTGTTCGCGGCGCCACTGGCCTGGGTGTTGGCCTACCTTCTGCGCCCAGTCCGGAATCAAAGGATCCACATCGGGGCCTTTTTCGCGGTGCCCACCCTAGCGTTCTGGCTGCTGGGAAGCGTCCTCGGTCTCGGCTGGCAGCCCTTGCTGCTGATCGCATGGGCCACCGTTGGCGCAGCGGCGGCGATCGGCCGTTGGTCGGTCCGCAAGGACGTCCTTTCCTCGACTTCCGCGACTGCCCCCGCCGGACCGCCCGCTGAATGATCCCTTACCGGACTCGGGTGGTCATCTCCCAACAGCTAGCTGCGGGAAGCAGTGAGCAGCCTGATGGCGGCAAGCTCCAACTTCGCCAAGTCTGACTTGATCGCATTTATCTCTTGGTAGGCGGAAACCCGATCGTCCTCACTGCCCCTGCTATTGGAATGAAGGACAGCGAATGCCTTGCCGCCTTGAATCCTCCGCTGTGCCTCCATCGCGGGCAGGATAAGCGCATCTTCGCCGGTGTGGAGCCGAAGCTTCCGGATATTGCGATCTACCGACTGAGCATTTTGAGTCATCTCTCGGCCGCTATCGGTGTCCACCCATTCGATCCAATCGCGTTGCTTCCATTCGTTGCCAGCGCTCGATATGACCAGAATCTGCATCGTGTCTGCCCAGCGGTTCCCCGCTTGCACGAGGTCTGTGACAATGTCTCGCAGTTCGCGCTTCCTTGTGGCCTCACGCAACGCGGCGCCCTCTGCCTCGGAGCCGCTGAGCAATCGATCCTGCAACATCTCCACTTTTCCGGCTCTGCAGACGACCCTCTTGTGACGGGTGGTCCTAGTCCAAAGCGTCGCGCAAGTCCTGAATCAAAACAGCCATGTTCAATTTGACGCCTATAGGAGCATCGTCGTAGACAGAACAGGGCCAGGGTGTCCGGAGCTCTGCGACGGTGCGCACTGGACCCAACAGCCGGCCGCGCCAGCGGACGCCCAACACTGGTTGAAGCGCAGCGGAAACCAGGTCTTGAACGGGTTGTGCCCACTGCGGGCAGGTGGAGCCCTCCGCACAGCTCAGGCTGTCCCCACTGGCGTACAACCCGTTCCTGTCAGACCCCTCCCCCATACTGAAACCAGCGGCTGAGAGGCCGCCTTTTTTACGGCGTGGTTATTCGAACATATATCCTAAGATCGTGGTATGGGACCAGAACAAGCGAGCCGGCTGCAGGCGCAGTATGCGCGGCGCGCCGGCCCGATAGGGCTGACGGTGGAAGAACTCGACTTCGAGCACTTCCCCGCCAAGAACGGGTTCCCTGGGATCCCGGTGAAGGCGTGGATCCGGTTCCCGAACTGCGCGGAGCTGGTGGACGGCGAGGTGTACGCCTGGACGGCCAAAGCCGCGGAAGTGACCTGGAAGGACGGGCCGGTGACCTACCGGACGTGGGTGTGGAGTTCGGCGGTCACCCGCCGCAAAGATTTGAAAAGAAGGACCCTAGGAGAGCGTGCAGACCATGACAGCAACAGCCAATAGAACAGCCCTCGACGCTGCTGTGGACGTCCGGTTTACCCCGGCCGGCAACCCGTTGGCCGTCCGGCATAACGGACGCATATGGGCCGTCATGGCCGATCCGGTGCACTGGTTTGCACGGGACGCCTGGTGGGACACCAGAAGCACGGCCGCCGTGGGCAGCGGCGACCTGGTGAGCATCGAATACTGGCGCGTCCAGGTTGGCCTGGCGTCGAACTCTGCCTTGCGTACGTTCACGTTGCGCCGTGATCCCCTAGCCAGCCAGTGGCTCCTGGAGAACATCGCTGATGGCTACTAGGCAACGGTGAAACTGGACCGCGAACCGATCAGTGATCAGACATGGGAAGGGGTCAGGGCGGAATTCACGCTGCCTGCTCTGGGGCAGGTTCGCCGTCGCCTCTCTGAGCTCATGGAAGATCCGGAACCGGTGATGCAGCAGCTCGTCCGCGTCTTCATTGACGAGGGCACCTTCTGCCCGGGATTCCAGTTCCTCCCCGGCGGCCAGCTCCACCCGACCGTCGTCAGGCTTTTTCAGCGAGCGATGGAACTAAAAATTCCCCACAACTACTTCACGGTCTGGATGGTAACTCCGTCCCGGGAACTCGCGGGATCCCGCCCCGTTGACCTCTTGGACAGCGGGTCCTCACCCTTGCTTCGTGCCCTGGAAGCCCTCGGCCGGCGGTAGGCGCCAACCGGACTACCTGGTAGCGCTGTTGGCCATGAATGGCGGGTCTTTCACAGTCCGGTCTGGAGGTTTTCGGGCATACCTGCAGGCCGCGACGGCTGCATCCGCGGGGCTTTTGGCTTCAGCTGGTCGGGCGAAGCGACCCCCCCATCGCCAAAGCACTCGGGGTCTCCCACGCATCCATCTACGGCCGCCTTCCAACCAGCAACCTCTGAACCGTGCAACCCGCACGGAATCCTTAGCGCCAGCCACTGTTCCTCGGCAGGTCAGACCCCTATGAGAACTCGCCGCCGCGACACGGCACCTTCCCGCGCGAAACGCTGGGTCTGCCATTGGGGGTCATATTGACTGTGCACATGGACTTCAAGCAGCGCGCGACCTCGTTGGCGGGAACTTCATGGCATGCGATAGGTCGAGGCTTCCACGCCGCTACTGCTTGGATCGTCGAGGCCATACGGAAACTGCGTTCCGTTCGCGTCAACCTCGTCATTGCCGTGCTTCTGACCGCGCTCGGGCTGCTCGCCTTCGGAGCCTGTGCATGGTGGCTGATCGGCTTTGCGCTCACAGGTAACCCAACGTACTCACTCCCGAAGGGGGCGGAAACCCGTGGAGATGCCACCCGGATTGCGCTGACGATTGTGGCCGGTCTGGGCGGTGCAGTTGCCTTGGTCGTCACCTTCCGCAAGCAACGCCGGGCTGAGGATGGCTCTTTTCTGGAAAGGCTCTCCATCGCGGCAGACCTTCTGGGAGGCGCCAACCCAACCATGCAGGTTTCCGGCATCTACGCACTTGCCGCACTGGCCGACGAGACACACGGCACGCAACGGCAACAATGCATCGACGTTCTCTGCAGCTACATGCGACTTCCATATTCTCCAACAGTTGCCAACAATCTCCATCCCGCGACGACAACGACCCGACGGACCTACACATTCTCTGACAGAACCACCGAAGTTCAGACGACCATCAACCACCGCCCGTCGGATGGCGAGGTCAGGCTCACGATCATCGACGTTATCCGTCAGCATCTGCAGCCCGAAGCCATGCAGTCCTGGTCAAAGAACGACTTCAACTTCCGGGAGTCAGTCTTTGATGGAGGCAGCCTCGCCGGCGCACTGTTCCAGGGTGCCGTGGACTTCACCGGGGCGACGTTCATCAGGCGAACCATGAGCTTCAGCTTCGCGACCTTCTCCGGCAAGGTAAATTTCGGGTTGGCCACGTTCTCCGGCCGCGTTGACTTCAGCGATGCATGGTTCTCGGGCGGCACCGTGAACTTCCTAGACGCATTGTTCACCGGCGGCACCGTTGACTTTAGACGTGCGCGGTTCAGCGGCGGCACCGTTCAGTTCAGCTTCGCGAGATTCGCCGGCGGCAGTGTGAGCTTCGCCCGTGCGATGTTCACGGGCAGCAACATTGATTTCCTCCATACTAAGTTCTCCGGAGGAGAGGTGGATTTTAACGAGGCAATGTTCAGTGGCGGCGAGGCGGACTTCAGCTTTGCGTCCTTCTCCCACGGCACGGTGAACTTCGCCCGGACTGAGTTCACCGGCGGCACGATGATCTTCATCAAGACGGAGTTCACCGGCGGCAACGTCAACTTCGCCCAAGCCGAGTTCTCTGGTGGAGATCTGCGGTTTGGCCAGGCGAAGTTCGCCGGCGGCAAGATGCGGTTTGGCCAGGCGAAGTTCTCCGGCGGCAAGATGCACTTCTTCCAGGCGGAGTTCACCGGCGGTGAGCTGGACTTCGGCTCGGCCGAGTTCACCGGCGGTGAGCTGGACTTCGGCTTGGCCGAGTTCACCGGCAGCACCCTGGATTTCCGGCTGGCGAAGTTCACCAGCGGCAAGGTGAATTTCTTCCAGGCGGAGTTCACCGGCGGTGAGCTAGACTTCGGCTCGGCCGAGTTCACCGGCAGCAACGTGGATTTCCGTCTTCCGTCAGCTTGGAAGTGTCCGCCTCTGGTGCCGTGGGACATCCATCCTCCAGAGGGTGTTGTGCCGCAGGAGCTGCCGTTCGTCTGGCGGAGGTAGAGAACCACTACCCGGTGTGTCCCAGTACCTAGGAACTGGCACGGTCCGGCCGCCGCCGCTCCCCCATCTGGTGAACCGTCAGTTTCCGAAGTCGCCTGCAGCCGCTGATGCGCGATGGATACTCCGGTGCAGACGACTGTTGACATTGTTTTGTCCTAAGTCCTCTGCTCCAGGCGTATTTTGGTCCGAAGCCGCCTGCACCAATCGCGCCCGCCTTCAGCTCTCTGTCTTGAGGTACTGGTAGAGGGTTTCGCGGCTAATCCCGAATTCGCGGGCCAAGCCCGTCTTCTGTTCACCGGCGCCAGCTCGCTTCCGCAGCTCGCTTGCCTTCTCGGGCGAGAGTGCTTTCCTGCGTCCGCGGTATGCTCCGCGTGCCTGCGCCAGGGTGATGCCTTCGCGCTGGCGTTCACCGATCAGTGCCCGTTCAAATTCGGCGAAGGCTCCCATGACGGAGAGCATCAGGTTGGCCAAGGGTGAGTCCTCGCCGGTGAAGGTCAGGTTTTCCTTGAGGAACTCGATCCGAACACCTTTCTTGGTGAGCTCCTGTACCAGGGACCGGAGATCGTCCAGGTTCCGGGCGAGCCGGTCCATGCTGTGCACGACGAGGGTGTCGCCGTCACGGATGAAGCGCAGGAGCTCATCGAGCTGGGGGCGTTTGGTGTCCTTGCCCGAGGCCTTGTCCGTGAAGATCCTCTCCAGCTGAGCACCCTCGAGCTGGCGCTGAGTGTTCTGGTCCAGGCTGCTGACCCTGATGTATCCGATGCGCTGTCCGGCCATGATGCATTCCTAACGAAGAGTGTCAGGTTGAACCCTAAGACTTTGGAATCCATGTGTCAAGAAATTATGTTACCCACCCTAGCCTGACATGGGAGCCGTCCATATCCTGACGTCAGTCTGGGGTATACCCCAAACAGACGAGACCCTTACCCGCAGGACTTCGGGCTACGCGAACTTATCGGAAAGGATCATATGAGACGCGTGCGGTCGCGGGCGGCACGAGAGAGAACGTCCGCGGTTTCCGCGGGGTGTGACCACATCGGCCAATGCCCGGTCGGCAGGTCGAGGTAGGTCACATCGCGCAGTTCTGCTATCGCGGCGAACATGGGGTCGCCGGAGGCGACGAGTTCTTTCACCGTGGTGCTGGGAAACGAGCAGCAGATAATCGTCGCTGGCACGGCATGACGCGCCGGATTCACCAGCTGGATGGGCTCGCGAACTGCTCCGGCAGGATGTGGAACAGCGTTGTCCCGGAACCGCTGGAGGGTTGCACCGTCCAGCCCATCGAGGCTGGCCCCGCTGGCTTCCAGCTCGGCGAACGGCGGTAGTGGCAACTCGACCACATCCGGTCCGACATCGGGCCGCGGAACAGCACCCTGCGACGCCGGACCGCTGTCCAGATAGATCACGCGCGAAACGAGGTGAGGAACCGCATCGAGCACAGCGGTCACGACCGCCCCGGCTCCGCTGTGCGCGACGAGAACGACAGCATCCCCGACCGCACGCACGCACGCACTCACCGCGCTCACGTGGTCGGCGAACCGCATCCCGGCCCGCTCTGTCGCGGGGGACTCCAATCCCGGAAGTGTTATCGGATACGTTTGGTGCCCCTTGTGGCGGAGGTGTTCGGAGACGGTTTCCCACGCCCAGGAGCCCAACCAGTAGCCGGGGACGAGGACGACGGGCGATTCAGTATTTGCAGTAGTGATCATGGTCCCAGTGTCCAGCAGCAAGATGACACCCTTATGGCACTATTAAAGAATGAATCGAACCGATCGTCTTTACGCGATTCGGGAGGAATTGCGCAGGTCCGGGGGAATGGGAAGAACCGCAGAGCAGTTGGCCGAAGCGTTCGAGATCAGCGTCCGGACGGTCAAGCGCGACATCTCCGCGCTCCAGCACAGTGGCTTCCCGGTCTGGGCACGACTCGGACGCATCGGCGGCTATGTGGTCGACGCCGCCGCAACACTGCCGCCGGTGAACATCACCGCTGCGGAGGCCACCGCGCTGACGGCAGCGCTGGCCTCACACCGCGGGCAGCCCTTCTACGCCGAAGGACAGGCAGCGCTCGTCAAGATCCTCGCCGTCATGGATGACAGCGCCCGTGTCCGATCGGCCCGTCTCGCCGCACGAATCTGGATCAACGACGACGACACCCGGACACAGACCGGCCGCGTTCTTCCCACAATCGAACGTGCCATACAGGACCGACGCATTATCACACTCTCCTACCGCGACAAAAACGGCACGGTCACATCTCGACGCATCGACCCGCAATTGCTCGCCCGCACCGACGACCACTGGCACCTCGTCGCCCACTGCCAGCTCCGCCACGCCGTCCGCTGGTTCCGCATCGACCGAATCGTCAACGCCACCCTCACAACCGAAACAGCACAGGATCTCCCACTCACCGACCTCGGCCACCCACCCGCTACCGCGCAACCGCTGAGCATCCAGCGAATCCCCGCTAACGACAACGGCACGAGCCCCGACCGCTGACCCAATTGCTTCGCTGCCGGGTTACAGCAGGGAAACCGCCACTACGTTCCGGGCTCGTGCACGCTTTCCCAGCCTGCCGCTTAGCGTAGGATTTCGGGCTAATTCTGTCGCGACCCGAAGTGCAGCCAGCGCACCTTCCCCGCCCCACAGAATTCGTCTCAGCGGACGCGCAGCCCCGGCCCTACCCCGCCTGGCGCTGCGCTCTGCTTGCCTTGAGCACGATGGGCAGCTTGGACCGAAGCGTGCATTCGAGCAACTCTTCGGCTGTCTCGTCCTGGTCGTAGATCTCCGGCAGTCGGATGCCGATCAGGGTGTTCATGAGCATGCCCTGCGCGAGGAAATCGCGGGCGGTTTCCGGAAGCAGGCCGGCTTCATCGCGGATGAGGCGGTAGATGTCCAGGAATCCTTCCCTGGCCCGGGCCCCGATGGCGGGCTCGTGACCTGCCACGAAGGCCTGCATCAGCATCATCAGGATCCCGCGGTCTTCCACCAGGTCCGCGTAGGCGATGGCCATGAGCTGTTTGAGCTGTTCCGGCCGGCCGCTGCCTTGGGCCGGATCAAGATGCTGTAGTTGTTCGGCGGAATCCCCGGCGTCGTAGGCTGCGATGACTCCGCGGAACGCGCGCAGTAACTTGCCTTGCGCACGGTCCAAGGCCTCCAGGAACAGGGTTTCCTTGGTTCCGAACATGCGTACCACGTATGGCTGGCTGATGCCGGCGGCCTTGGCCACCTGGTCCGTGGTGGAGCCGGCGTAGCCGCGCTCGGCGAAGACGCCAGTGGCAGCTTCCAGGATCAGTTCGCGCCGCTGCGCCGCGGGAATCCGTTCGGCAGTTACCTGTCTGGTTGAGGTCGTCTCCGGGGCGCCGGTGCCCGCTGTTTTCTTCGCCACACTTGACATGTTATCAGCCGATAACTAACTTTGCTTTTTAGGTAATCATTCGATTACAACAACCCCGCAAAGCGGCACCTTCAGCGACCCGTGGAGTCATCATGAAACGCACCATTCCTCTCTGGTTGGCCATTGTGGCGGCCTCCCTGCCTGTCTTTATGGCCACCTTGGACAACCTTGTGGTCACCAACGCACTGCCCGTGATGCACAAGGCCCTCGGCGCGAGCGTCGAGGAACTTCAGTGGATCATTAACGCCTACTCCCTGAGCTTTGCGGCGTTCATGCTGCTGGCTGTCGGCCTGGGGGACCGCTTCGGCCGCCGTCACGTCTTCATCGCCGGCCTGACCATCTTCACCCTGGCTTCCGGAGCGGCCGCGCTCAGCACTGAACCGTGGCAGCTCATCGCCGCCCGCGCCGTGCAGGGCATCGGCTCAGCGGCACTCATGCCACTCTCGCTCACCCTGCTGGTGGGTTCGGTCAGTGACAAGCTACGTCCGCTCGCCATCGGCATCTGGGGCGGTGTCTCCGGCCTGGGTGTGGCCCTTGGACCCCTGATCGGCGGCGCCGTAGTGGAGGGCTGGAGCTGGGAAGCGATCTTCTGGCTCAATGTGCCCATCGGAATCCTGTCCATTCCGCTGGCGCTCTTCGCGCTGCCGAACAGCTTCGGCGCCCGCGTCCGCGCCGACGTCGTAGGACTGCTTCTCTCCGGACTGGGACTCCTGGCGCTCGTGTTCGGCATCGTCCGCGGGAACGACGCCGGCTGGTCCAGTGCCGAGGTCCTCGGCGCCTTGATCGGTGGTGGCGTCCTGCTGCTCGCCTTCGTTCTGTGGGAATCCCGAGTTGCCGCGCCGCTGCTTCCTCTCCGGCTTTTCCGCGACCGGAGCTTCACCGTGGCCAACCTGATCGGCCTGAGCTTCAGCTTCGGGATCTTCGGATCCGTCTTCATCCTCATCCAGTTCCTGCAGGTGGTGCAGGGCCACGGACCTCTCGCGGCTGGTGCCATGACCATGCCGTGGACGCTGGCTCCCATGTTTGTGGCACCGCTGGCAGGCCTGCTGGCACCGCGGCTCGGCACCAGGACCCTCATGATCACAGGCCTCGCCTTGCTCACAGCGGGCATGTTCTGGCTCGCCGGAGTCCTTTCCGCGACCGTCCCGTACGAAACCTTGGTGCCCGGCTTCGTAGCGGCGGGAATCGGTATGGGCCTGGTTTTCGCCCCGATGTCTACCTCGGTGCTCGCCAACATGCGCGCCGAGGACCACGCGAAGGCCAGCGGCGCCAACTCCACGCTCCGGGAGATCGGTGTAACCCTCGGTGTGGCCGTTCTGACAGCGGTCTTCACCGGAGCCGGGGGCAAACTTACTCCCACGGGCTATGTGGACGCGGCCATTCCTGCCATCTACGTTGGTGCGTCCGTGCTGGTCCTTGCCACCTTGGTGGCCTGGCTCCTTCCATCCCGCGACCGCGCACGCAGCCTGGCCGCGCAACTGGCCGCAAGCCAGCCGGAAACCGAAACAGGCGTGGGCACTCAGGCGGGCGCCGCCCTCGAGCCTTCCCTGCAAACAGCCTAGTAGGAGCCTAAGCGGCTTCGAGCAGAGCCCTGAGGTCCATCGGTACTGGTGAGCCTGCCTCAAGATCCGATTGCCGCCGCTCAAGAGAGCACGCAATCCCGGACTGCTCTTCATCAACCCGCCTGCCCCTGCCTGTCATCCCTCAGGGGGAACTTCCTCATCATCGGGTTGGAACTCACTCGAAATGGGTCTCTGTGTTGTGAGAGCCCGCTTAGGGTGAAGGCATGTTCAAAACGATCCAGTCTCTGAGGCTCCTCGCGGCACCGGCCATGGCCGTGCTGCTCATGGGGACACTCCTTGTCCTGGAGGAGCGCCATTTCGACCAGAACAGCGCACTGCTGTTGGCGCTCCTCACGGGTATCGCTGTGGCCGAGCTATTGCCGGCCGCTGCCCTGGGGTTGGTCTTCGTCGCCCTGGTCCTGCAGAGCTGTAAGGTCTTCCCGCTGGTCCTTCTGTCGGGCGTGCTGAGCTACGCTGCGGTTCCTGCGGTCATCTTCTTCGCCGTCATCGGTTGGAAAACCCGCAACCGGTGGGTTGCACCCGTTGCTGCTGTCGTCTTTGCCGGCATCACGGCCGTCAACTGGTTCACAGACCAGACCTGGATCAACTTCATCTTCGGCAACCAGCTGTATGGTCGGGGACTATTGCGAACCCTCACCTACGCTTTTCTGATCTTCGGGGCGTTCGCCGCCCTGAACCTCGCCGCCTGGGCCGTCGGTGTGGCGGTAAACAACGTCTCAAGGAGCCGAAGGGCGCAGCTGGCGGCGGAAACCCGGCTCCGGGAAACCGCGACCGAACTTGCCGTCGAACAGGAACGCAACAGAATCGCCAGGGAACTGCACGATGTCTTGGCTCATTCACTGACAGTCATCGTGGCCCAGGCCGACGGAATACGCTTCATTCACCGCACAGAACCGGAATCCGTCGAGGAGGCTTCCAAGGTCATCGCCGAATCAGCAAGGACAGCCTTGGTCGAAACGCGCCGGCTGATCGAAGGCTTCTCGACGGAGATCAGCAACCACCCGACCCACAAGATTGAAGATCTCGTGGTTCTTGCCGAACGGCTGAGCTCCAGCGGCATGCCGGTCACGATCGAGACGACGGGCGAGGTGTGGGACATGACCGCAGTCCAGCAGCTAACGGTCTACCGGCTCGCGCAGGAAAGCCTGACAAACGCCTTCAAACACGGTGACCGGAGCCGAGGCGCGCATCTGCACCTGGTCTGGACCGGGACATCCTTGGAGCTCCGCGTCCGCTCATCGGTCGTCACTAACCCGGCCGCGACACCGGGCACAACCCCGTCGGGTCGCGGAATAGCAGGGATGAAGGCCCGCGCCGCAGCGGCCGGCGGCTGGGTCGAAACGATCCAGGCTGAAGAATCCTTCGAGCTGCTGGCTTTCCTCCCATGGACAGCTCCCGACCAGCACACAGCGGCGACTCCTTCCAAGCAGCGCTTCCCCGCGTTGGAAGGAGCAAAGCCATGACCGCAGCGCCCATCCGCATTGCTCTGGCCGACGACCAGCCGTTGTTCAGTGCAGGACTCAAAATGATCCTGCGCAGCCAGACGGATATGGATCTGGTCGGCGAAGCCGCCAACGGAGAGGCCGCCGTCGAACTCGTCCAGGAGACACGCCCCGATGTACTCCTGATGGACATCCGGATGCCTGTCATGGATGGAATCACGGCCACAAGAACGATCCTGGAAGGGCACTCCGGGGCAGCGACGAAGATTATCGTTCTGACCACCATCCAGCATGACGAAGCCGTTGTCCGGGCCATCCAGGCCGGCGCGGCAGGTTTCCTGACCAAAGACACCACGCCCGACTTCCTGCTGGCCGCCATCCGAACGGTGCACTCGGGCCATTCGGTCATCGCCCCGGCCATCACCAACGAACTCCTGCGCGACTACACCACGCCCTCTTCCGGGAACGATGCCGCACTGGCAGACCTGTCCGGGAGGGAACGCGACGTGTTTCTCCTGACTGCCAAAGGACTGGGAAACGCCGAAATCGCCGCGTCACTGGTGCTCAGCGAAGCCACCGTGAAATCCCACGTCGGCAGCATCCTGGCGAAACTCAAACTGAAGAACCGCATACAGCTCGTCGCCTTCGCCTACGAAAACAACGTCCTCAACTAGCCCCCAACAAATCCGTCCCACACGCAGAGGCCTTCACGAACAGCGAAGGCCAGCCACCGCATTGTCCAAAACAAGCTAAGGAGCCACCATGAAGAAGAAGATTTTCGGCGCCGCCGTCCTGATCGTCGGCACCGGCGCCGCGCTGGCCGCGGCCGCGATCCCGGCCGCGTCAGTTACCGCGTCCCCCGAGCCCGTCCCAGGGATCATGCGCCAGGCAGAGGCCTACGCATCAGCCGATCCGATCGCCGAAAAGGGCATGCAGGAGGCCGTCCGGCTCTGCATGGCCAAGGCCGGCTTCGACTACACGCCGCCCAGCTCCGTCATGACACTGGACCTCAGCGGAGCCATTGGATTCAAACGGCTCTCGGTCGAGGCCGCCAAAGCCAGCGGCTACGCCAGCACCGGGCCGCAAGGACCCCGCGAGCCGGCTCCCGAGTCCGCGGACGGCAAACTCTTCGCCGATCCGGCCTTCACCACGGCACTCACCGGGCCTGGCGACACCTCGTCAACGACCACGGTGGGCGGTATGGGAACCTCCTCCGGCGGGTGCCGCGGCGAGGCTATGACTCAGATTTACGGCAGCGCTGAAAATTACATGCTCGCCACCGGAATCGCCTACAACTCGTTCTTCCCCGCGAGCCTGTCCGCTTCCGGTGACGCGGGAATTGCCAAAGCCATCAGTGACTGGGCGGCCTGCATGAAAGAAACCCCCTACTCCTCCCTCGCGAACCCGCAGCAGGCCGCCGATGCGGGAAAGGCGGCGGGGGGTCAGGAAGAGTTCAGAATCGCCGTGACCGACGCAGTCTGCCGGGACAAGACCGGGTTCCACCCCACGCTGGACAAAGTCCTGGACAAATACCTGACAACCCGCATGCAGGAACTGGCCCCGCAAATCGCGAAGGTCAAAGAGATCCGCCGCACCGCTGACGCCAACGCAGCAACCTTGGAGGCCGAGGCCACTGCATCGAAATAGTGGGGTATGGCGGAAAGCCGGCGGCGTCCTGTCAGCATCGGGGGTGACAGGACGCCGTTAGACACGTTCCGATTGATTGCCGGTGGTACTGCGCTGCTGCAGAAAGATTTCCCTGGTTCCCCCGCCGGAACGGTCGTGTCGTGGACGTCAGTGCGGACGTCCGTGGTGAACTCCGCGCCCTAAGCTTTGACGTCCAAGATGGCCGCCCAGGCGTATCCGACATTCCAGACCTCGGGACACGGCCGCACCCCGAAAATCAGGTCACCGTCCGCAGCTTACAGGCCGAGACGGCCGGTCACTATTGGGGGTGAGCGGCCTCTCTACCAAGTCCTGCTCCTTTCCCGTGAAGGACGCCGGCGCCAAACGGCGGTGCGATCCTGCCGCTGGAGCAGGGTCGCGGGTGGGCTTGGTTCAAGCCGTCTCAGTGGTTCTGAACCAAGTTGACATTGTCACCACGCTGTATGTCACGGTGCCAACTAACTTGTCAGTTGTGCCAACTAGGTCGTCAACTCACACCGAGCCGCCAACTAGGCCAGTCTTCGCCAACTTTTCCGTCCCGTTTCGCCAACTAACGGTCAAACCGCCAACTAGCTTCCGATCTCACAAAAGTCTAGAAGTCCCAGTCGTCATCCTCAGTATTGACAGCCTTGCCAATCACGTAAGAGGAACCGGACCCCGAGAAGAAGTCGTGGTTCTCGTCAGCGTTCGGTGACAGCGCCGAGAGGATAGCCGGGTTCACATCGGTGACGGAAGCCGGGAACATGGCCTCGTAGCCCAGGTTCATCAGCGCCTTGTTGGCGTTGTAGTGCAGGAACTTTTTGACGTCCTCGGCCAGGCCCACGGCATCGTAAAGATCGTGCGTGTACTGGACTTCGTTTTCGTACAGCTCGAACAGCAGCTCGAAGGTGTAGTCCTTGATCTCCTGCTTGCGCTCCTCGGAAAGCTTCTCGAGGCCCTTCTGGAACTTGTAGCCGATGTAGTATCCGTGAACGGCCTCATCGCGGATGATCAGGCGGATCAGGTCGGCGGTGTTCGTCAGCTTGGCCCGTGAGGACCAGTACATGGGCAGGTAGAAGCCCGAATAGAACAGGAAGCTCTCCAGCAGCGTCGAAGCCACCTTGCGCTTCAGGGGGTCGTCGCCCTGGTAGTAGTCCATGACGATCTGAGCCTTCTTCTGAAGGTTCTCGTTCTCGGTGGACCAGCGGAATGCCTCGTCGATCTCCTTGGTGGAGCACAGGGTGGAGAAGATCGAGGAGTAGCTCTTGGCATGCACGGACTCCATGAATGCGATGTTCGTGTAGACAGCCTCTTCATGCGGGGTGATGGCGTCCGGAATCAAAGACACCGCTCCGACGGTGCCCTGGATGGTGTCCAGCAGGGTCAGGCCGGTGAAAACGCGCATGGTGAGCTGCTGCTCGTCCGGGGTCAGCGTAGCCCACGACTGGATGTCGTTGGACAGCGGCACCTTCTCCGGCAGCCAGAAGTTATTGACCAGACGGTTCCAGACATCCACGTCCTTGTCGTCGTGGATACGGTTCCAGTTGATGGCTTCAACGTGGCTAAGAAGCTTTACTTTCTCGGTCATGACTCCGACTCGCTTTCTGAAGAGAGACTTGGTTTGGCTGAGTCTTCGATGCAGAAGCTGCACCCGGCAAACTCAATGCCCTGTTTGGTGTGATATCTAGTGTGTGCGCCTCGGTTGGGCCGGCCTTTTTGAGCAGCTGACAATTTCGCACGTGTTTCGGCGCTCACCTTCTTCCCGAAGTTCGGATTGCCAGCGCCCTTCCGTGCTTCGGATAACGCCCTGCGGGATTCCTCGCTCATAGTGTGTCCAAAGCTCGGGTGGTCTGCGCCGAACCTACCGAAGTTCGGGTTGTCCGTACCGGAGTACATGCCTTTGCGTTCCGTTGCCCATTTCGTTCGCTGCTCAGAACTGTGTTTCCCGCCGTAGAACGGGTTAGCTGCACCGGGCCGGCTCAGTCCCTTACGACCGGTGTTCCTGATGCAGGCAGCTTCACGCTGTTCTTCCGTCCAGACGACGCCGGTCGGCCCCAAGCCACCATCCGCAAGGTTCAGCAGACGGTCCCCTTCGCGTCGCAAATAACTGATCCACTCGACCTCGGCCTGTCCCAGCTCGGGCAACCCTTCGATCCAGTCCAATTCATCCGGAATGAGATCATCCGGGTTCTGCTTTCGGACCCAATCGTAGAAGGGCGTCTTCCGCCCTTCCGCAGCCACGCGGAGGTGCTGATGGAAACGACGGCTGGCCGTCTTGGTCGTTATACCGACGTAGCGGTACTCGACTTCCTGCCTAAGCCGGATGCCGTAGACCAACCCGCCCGTCGCCGTCGTCGTTTCCATCATTTCAGTCATTTCCTAAAATCAACCGATTTCGGTTTCATAGCATACAAGAAACACAATTGTCCACCTCAGTCCCTTCCAGCGCGAGCTGGCGGAGACGGATGTAGTAGATGGTCTTGATACCCTTGCGCCAGGCGTAGATCTGGGCCTTGTTGATATCGCGGGTGGTGGCGGTGTCCTTGAAGAACAGCGTCAGGGACAGGCCCTGGTCCACGTGCTGGGTGGCAGCGGCGTACGTGTCGATGACCTTCTCGTAGCCCAGCTCGTACGCGTCCTGGTAATACTCCAGGTTGTCGTTGGTCAGGTACGGCGCCGGGTAATAGACGCGGCCCAGCTTGCCTTCCTTGCGGATCTCGATCTTGGACGCCACCGGGTGGATCGAGGAGGTGGAGTTGTTGATGTAGCTGATGGAACCCGTGGGCGGAACGGCCTGCAGGTTCTGGTTGTAGATGCCGTGCTCCATGACGGAAGCCTTCAGCTCCTGCCAGTCAGCCTGCGTGGGGATGTGGATGTTCTTGAACAGCTCCGCAACCTTCTCGGTCTGGGGAACCCATTCCTCCGCGATGTACTTCTCGAAGAACTCACCGGTTGCATACTTGGACTTCTCGAAGCCGCCGAAGGTCTGGCCTGTCTTGATGGCCAGCTGGTTGGAGGCGCGGACTGCGTGGTAAACCACCGAGTAGAAGTAGATGTTGGTGAAGTCCAGGCCCTCTTCGGAGCCGTAGTGGACCCGCTCGCGGGCCAGGTAGCCGTGCAGGTTCATCTGGCCCAGGCCGATGGCGTGCGACTGGTCATTGCCGCGCGCAATGGAGGGCACCGAGGTGATGTTGGACATGTCCGAGACCGCCGAGAGCGCCCGGATGGCCGTCTCGATGGTCAGCCCGAAGTCCGGCGAATCCATGGTCTTGGCGATGTTCAGCGAGCCCAGGTTGCAGGAGATGTCCTTGCCGGTCTGGTCGTAGGACAGGTCATCGTGGTACGTCGTGGGCTGGCTGACCTGGAGGATCTCGGAGCACAGGTTGGACATGATGATCTTGCCGTCGATCGGGTTTTCCCGGTTCACGGTGTCCTCGAACATGATGTACGGGTAGCCGGATTCGAACTGGATCTCGGCGAGGGTCTGGAAGAACTCGCGCGCCTTGATCTTGGTCTTCTTGATCCGGGAATCGTCCACCATCTCGTAGTACTTCTCGGTGACCGAGACGTCGGAGAACGGCATCCCGTAGACGCGTTCGACGTCGTACGGCGAGAACAGGTACATGTCCTCATCCCGCTTGGCCAGCTCAAAGGTGATGTCCGGAATCACGACGCCGAGCGAAAGGGTCTTGATGCGTACCTTCTCGTCCGCGTTCTCCCGCTTGGTATCGAGGAAGCGGTAGATGTCCGGGTGGTGCGCGTGCAGGTAGACCGCACCGGCACCCTGGCGGGCACCGAGCTGGTTGGCGTAGGAGAAGCTGTCCTCGAGCAGTTTCATCACGGGGATGACGCCGGAGGACTGGTTTTCGATCTGCTTGATCGGCGCACCGACCTCGCGGATGTTGGTCAGCGCAAAGGCCACGCCGCCGCCGCGCTTGGACAGCTGCAGGGCGGAGTTGATGGAACGGCCGATCGACTCCATGTTGTCTTCGATGCGGAGCAGGAAGCAAGAGACCAGCTCGCCGCGCTGGCGCTTGCCGGCGTTCAGGAACGTGGGGGTGGCCGGCTGGAAACGGCCCTCGATGATCTCGTCCACCATCTGCAGCGCAAGCTGCTCGTCGCCGCGCGCCAGGTGCAGGGCCACCATGCAGACGCGGTCCTCGTAGCGCTCCAGGAAGCGCTTGCCGTCGAACGTCTTCAGCGTGTACGAGGTGTAGAACTTGAAGGCGCCCAGGAAGGTCTCGAAGCGGAACTTCTTTTTGTACGCGCGGTTGTAAAGCTCGCGGATGAAGTTCATCGTGTACTGGTCGAGGGTTTCGCGCTCGTAGTACTCGTTCTTGACGAGGTAATCGAGCTTCTCTTCCAGATCGTGGAAGAACACCGTGTTGTTGTTCACGTGCTGCAGGAAGTACTGGTGGGCCGCCTCGCGGTCGGCGTCGAACTGGATTTCGCCGTTGGGACCGTAGAGGTTCAGCATCGCGTTGAGCTCGTGATACCCCAGCCCCTTGTAGGCAGCCGGCATCTCGGGCTTCTCGACGGCGGTGCCCACGCTGGAGCCCTTGCCCTCGGCCCTGGTTACTTCTGTGTCTGCGACAGTCGTGTCCAAAACTTGTCCAATCCTTGATTTACCAGGAGAACGTCTTCTGGCGTCCCCATGAGTTCGAAACGATATAGATGCGGGACCTGGCATTTGAAGGCGATGATATCGCCCGCCATGCAGTAGTTGTCCCCGAAATTCGTGTTGCCTGCGCCAATCACGCCGCGGATCAGTTTCCTGTTCTGCGGGTTGTTGAGAAATTTGATGACCTGCTTCGGAACCGATCCTTCTCCACCGGTGCCTCCGTAGGTGGGTACCACCAACACGTACGGCCTGGTGGCCAGAAGCGGTGCGTCCTTAGGATGGAGAGGTATCCGGGCCAAGTCCCGGCCGAGCTTCTCAACGAAGCGGCCGGTGTTCTCGGATGCCGAGGAAAAATAGATGAGCTGGCTTTCCGTCGTATGGACGGGCTGCGCCTCAAAGGGAGCATCGGCCAATGCCAGTGCTGCCACGGGAGTCACCTCACCTGCATTGATTGCTTGCCTGACGACGAAAAAAGGGAGGGCCTTAGGCCACGGAGGAAACGGCGGAAAGAGCCAGTTCCTCGATCTTGTCCGGGCGGAAGCCTGACCAGTGGTCCTGGTCCGTAACCACTACGGGAGCCTGCATGTAGCCAAGGGCCTTCAGGCGCTCGAGTGCATCCGCATCCTGCGAGATGTCCACGCTCTGGTAGGTAATGCCCTTCTTATCCAGCGCGCGGTATGTCGCGTTGCACTGAACACAGGCCGGCTTCGTGTAAACCGTAACGGTCATGGTCCCTGTCCCCTTTGTTGAAGTCTTCGATCTTCTTAGGTGGGCTGTTCCGGACCGGATTCCATGTCCGATACGGGCCCTGCCTGCGGGCTGCTTCCGCAGCCGATATACAGTTTGATGTTCTGCGCTGGTGTCTCGCTCAATCTGTAAGTTGATACTACATGTAGTGCAAGCGCCTCGGCGGGACCCCAAGATGATGTATTACAAGTATGTCATTTAACACACTTTTAATCCACAGGCAGAGTGCTTCAAAATGTCCGTATTTCCGCCGTTTTCAAGGACGAAATCCACAGCCTGTGGACTACTTAGCCACAATTAATCCTCCGCGTGTCGCCTTGTAGACGGCGTGTCGCAGAGGTGTTCCCCGGCACATAAAGAGGGTCCCGAAGCCATCCTCGGGGCCCTCTTTGTGATGAACGCAACCTGGAAAAGTTTCCTGGCCGCGGCAGCCGGAGTACTGTGGGCTGATTCGCGGGTTGCCCGTGGATTCCCCCTGATGTGCCTTGCGGTTCCGGCACCTTGAGGCAAAGGAAAGCTATTGGTCAACCCTGTTCACCTGCGGACACTTCTTGAGGTCACACGTCTGGGCTCCTTCGCTGCCGCAGCCAACAGACTGGGGTATACGGCGTCCGCAGTCTCGCAGCAGATGTCTGCCCTGGAACGCGATACCGGAGTGGACCTCTTCCAGCGCTCGGCCCGGAGCGTCCTCCCCACCGCGGCCGCAATGGTCATGACCCGGCACGCCGCCAAGGTGCTGACAGACATCGAAGCGCTGATGGCGGCCGCGTCCAAAACCCACGACACCACCAGCCAGGAACTCCGGCTGGGTATTTTTCCGAGCCTTGCCACATACGTACTTCCACGGATGCTGCAGAACGCTGCCTGGAAGAACCTCGGCATTGACCTGAGGGTATCCGTGGCGGAGCCGGCGCAGACCATTCAGGGTTTGCGGACCGGCGGGGAACTGGATGTTGCGCTGGTTTACCAGGTTGGCCAGTCCGGCCTGGCATGGCCCCACACAATTAACCGGCAGTGGATCGGTGACGACGATTTCCGGGTAGTGCTCCCCGCGTCATGGGGCATCCGCACCGATGCCAAGGTTGCGGCGGATCATCTCTCCGACATGCCGTGGATCATGCACCACCCCGGGACCAGCGATGCCACGGTGATTGAGCGGCTCTTCGCCAGCTGCAACCTTCACCCGCGCGTAGTGGCCCACAGCGACGATTTCCACGCCAGCCTGGGAATGGCAGCCGCTGGCCTTGGTGCAGCGCTGGTTCCCGAACTTGCCCTGCTGAACCGGCCCGCCGGAGTGGTGGTCCTGGATGTTCCGGAAATCCGGCTTGCCCGCAACGTGTTTGCGCTGCTGATCAATGAAAAAAAGACGGCCCGGGTGCAGTTGTTTGTGGAGCTGCTGGCCGACACCCTGGGTGGCCTCGGCTCGTCCGGCAAGGACTGACCGCCGGCCCGTTCAGGTCATCGCTCGAGCGGCTGCTTCCCGGCGGGTGCCACGACCGTCCGGATCAACAGGTCTTTGGCTTTGTTGTAGGGCGGGTAGATCAGTTCCAGGGTGTCCGGCCGCAGCGGTTTATCCAGCGTGGCGCGCTCGTGGGAGAACGTCCGGAGTGAATGCTCGCCGTGGTAGGCGCCCATGCCGCTGCCGCCCACACCGCCGAAGGGAAGTCCCGGCACCAGAAGATGCGCGGCCGGCACCCCGTAGTTGAGTGCCCCGGATGAGGTCCTGGCTGCGAACGCCCGCCGGGTTTCATCGTCCGGGCTGAACACGTAGAGGGCCAGCGGGTTGGGCCCGGCATTGATGAACCGGATGGCGTCGTCGCGCCCGCTGATTTCCACGAGCGGGAGCAACGGGCCGAAGATCTCCTCCTGCATCACGGCGTCACCGCGGCCGGCGCGCACGATGGTGGGCGCGAAATACCGGGTGGCCGCGTCACGCTGGCCGCCATGGACAATTTCGCTGCTGTCAGCGAGCCCGGCCAGCCGATCGAAATGGGCCCGGTTGACAATGCGGCCGTACGATTCGCTGGCTGCCGGGTCATCGCCGAACAGTTCCCCGACGGCGCGGACCAGTTCAGGCTCCAGTGCCGCAAGCACCTCGGGGGTCGCCAGGACGTGGTCCGGCGCCACACATGTCTGGCCGGCATTCATAAAGCGGCCCCACGCAATTCGCTTGGCGGTCTTGGCGAGGTCCGCTGCGCCGTCCACGTAAACCGGGCATTTACCGCCGAGCTCCAGCGTCACCGGCGTCAGTGTTTCCGCTGCGGCCCGCATGATCGCCTTGGCCGCCGCGTGCCCTCCTGTGAAGAAGATATGATCGAAGTGCTCAGCCAGCAGTGCCGTGGATTCCGGGATGCCGCCTTGCACCACCGCGGCCGCGCCGCCCAGATATTCGGGCACCCAGCGCGCCAGCGCGGCGGACGTGGCCGGAGCATGTTCGCTGGGTTTGAGCACCACGGTGTTGCCCGCCGCGAGTGCACCGGCCAGAGGTGCCAATAAAAGCTGAACCGGATAGTTCCAGGGCCCCACCACCAGGACAACGCCCAGCGGAGTCAGCTCAGTCCAGGCCCTGGCAGGCTGGACGGCCAGAGGCACGGCGGCCGGACGTGGGCGCAGCCAGGACTCCAGATGCCGCTCCAGATGCGCGGCCTCCGAGGTGACAAACCCAATTTCCATCAGTTGCGATTCACTCCGGTGCTTGCCGAGATCACTGTGCAGGGCCCCGGCGAACTCGGCGCGCCGTTCAATCAGCATCCGGCGCAGACTCCCAAGCCGCTCCAGCCGCCACGCCAGCGGACGGGTGCTGCCGCTGTTAAAGACTTCGCGGGCCCGGGCTACGGAGGCACTGACTGTAAGCATTCCCCCAATGTACCGGCGCACTGCCGCGGGCCGGGCGCCGTACCAGGTAAACAAATCCGGCCCGCCAATTAATCCGTGATGCTGGAATGGACCGCATTTGAGGACTATGTTGAAGATATGAACAAGGTAGCGAGTCAGCACTTTGGAGAGATCCAGCTCAACCACGGCCGGGACCACAACTTCGCCACTTCGCACGAGCTGGCGGGCCACAGCCTTGAGCTTGACCTGAATATCAACGCGCATGATCATTTCGATGAAGCGGCCATGCACAAGGTTGATTACCGGTTGCGCTACCTGCCCGAGCTGGTTGACCAGGTCCGCGACATGATCGCCGAAGAACTGGAGCAGGAGGGCACGAGCCCCCAGGAATACCTCCGCTTCCACTGCAACGCGCTCAAAGAGGAGCATCTGCAAAAGGTGTTCGGTGTCTCGGATAAGAGCCAGCTCACCAACGCGGTCTTCCTCAAGGCACTCAAACTCGGCCATGTGGGTATCTATCCCGGCCAGCCGGAGCGCTATTTCGTCCTGGACTTCACACTCGGCGCGCATTTCACCGACGAAGTTCTCGTGGCCTCCGCCGATGAAGACGGCGTGGTGGACGACGAAATCGTCTGGGAGTCCTGAACTCCCTGCTTAACGTCCGACGGCGGGGGGTCACCTCTGGGGTGACCGCCCGCCGTCGTAATTGCTTAGTTAGTTACTTGGCAGCTTCCAGCAGCTCCGCGCGTACTGTCTTGGTGGCCGCAACCAGGTTGCGCAGCGACTCTTCGGTCTCGGCGTAGCCCCGGGTCTTCAGGCCGCAGTCCGGGTTGACCCAGAGCTGGCGGGACGGCACATGCTTCACGGCGGTGCTGAGCAGCTCGGTGACTTCCTGCTCGCCCGGTACGCGGGGAGAGTGGATGTCGTAGACGCCCGGGCCCACGCCGCGGCCGAAGCCGTGCGACTCGAGGTCATGGACAACCTCCATGCGTGAACGTGCGGCTTCGATCGAGGTGACGTCGGCATCGAGTCCGTCGATCGCGTCGATGATGGCGCCAAACTCGGAGTAGCACAGGTGGGTGTGGATCTGGGTTGCGTCAGCCGCGCCGGCGGTGGAGAGGCGGAACGAGTTCACGGACCAGTCCAGGTACGCGGCCTGGTCTGCCTTGCGCAGCGGAAGGAGCTCGCGGAGTGCGGGCTCGTCCACCTGGATGACCTTGATCCCGGCGGCTTCGAGGTCAGCGATCTCGTCGCGCAGGGCCAGGGCAACCTGGTTGGCGGTCTCGCCCAGCGGCTGGTCATCGCGGACGAAGGACCAGGCCAGGATGGTGACCGGACCGGTCAGCATGCCCTTCATCGGCTTGGCGGTCAGGGACTGCGCGTACTCTGCCCAGGCCACGGTGATGGGGGCGCTGCGGGTGACATCGCCCCACAGGATCGAGGGCCGGGTGCAGCGCGAGCCGTAGGACTGGACCCAGCCGTGGACCGTGACGTCGAAGCCTTCGAGGTTCTCGGCGAAGTACTGGACCATGTCGTTGCGCTCGGGCTCGCCGTGCACCAGGACGTCGAAGCCGAGCTCTTCCTGCAGCTCAACAACGCGCTTGATCTCGTCCTTCATGAGCTGCTCGTACTGCTCGATGGTGAGATCGCCCTTGTTGGCGCGGGCACGGGCGGTGCGGATTTCACCGGTCTGCGGGAAGGAACCGATGGTGGTGGTGGGAAGC
The DNA here is from genome assembly GCA_039636785.1 of Micrococcaceae bacterium Sec5.7. NCBI lineage: Bacteria > Bacillati > Actinomycetota > Actinomycetes > Micrococcales > Micrococcaceae > Micrococcaceae bacterium Sec5.7. Next base: position 2,039,659 of record CP144169.1, read on the forward strand.
GGCGGGAGTACCAGCGCCTTTTCCTGGGCTGCGGCGCGCACCGTGTATTCGGAGCGGTTGAAGTCGGCGGGAGCCAGGGCTGCTATGCGGGCACGGACTTCGGCCCGCTGCACACCTTCGGCCGCTGCACGGGAAGCGATGATGCGGGTGGCCTCGTCGATGGCCGGCTGGACGGAGGCTGCATCGGTCAGCAGGCCCGCAAGGGTGACGACTTCAACGGTCTTCTGGTCAGCAAATGCCAGCCAGCTGCGCAGCTGCTCGGAAAGCTGGACTTCCTCGTCGACGTCGTGCGGGACGTGCTGCGTGGAGGTGGAGGTGCTGATGGCCAGCTTGGCCACGCTCTTCTTCAGCTCGGCGATCTTGTGCGCGGAGGCCTGGAGATCGTTGAGCCAGATGTTGTGGCCGTCAACGACGCCGGCAACGAGAGTCTTGTTGCCGAGTGCAGCAAGGGCGGCGGCCGACGGAACCGCGCCCTTGAAGACGTCGAGGTGAAGCGCGTCGATGCCGGTGGCGGCAAGGGTGCCGAGCTGGCCGTCCAGTGCGCCGTAAGGGGTGGAAACGAACAGCTGCGGGCGGGCGGCCGTGGAAGACAGAACCTCGTAGGAGCGGGCAACGGCTGCCTGGATCTCCTCAGCAGAGGTGTCCTGGTCAACCACCAGGGCAGGCTCGTCCAGCTGGACCCAGCTGGCACCGGCGGCGGCCAGCTTCTCCAGCAGAGCGGTGTACACCGGGAGCACGTCTTCGAGGCGGGACAGCGGGCTGAAGCCGGCCGGTGCGTCGTCGGAAGCCTTGCTCAGCAGCAGGAACGTCACCGGGCCAACCATGTACGGGCGGGTTTCCACTCCGTTGGCCAGCGCGAACTCGAACTCTTCAACAATGCGGTTGGAGGTGAGCGAGAAGCTGGTCTCCGGGCCGATTTCCGGCACCAGGTAGTGGTAGTTGGTGTCGAACCACTTGGTCATTTCCAGCGGCTGCTGTTCCGTGTTGCCGCGGGCAAGGGTGAAGTAGCCGTCGATGTCCAGCTGGCCCTCGGCATTGAGAAGCGGGCCGAAACGGGCTGGAACAGCGCCGAGGTGGGCGGCGGCGTCGAGCACCTGGTCGTAGAAGGAAAACGTGCCCGGAACGGCAGCAGCTTCGGTGAGGCCCAGGGTCTGCAGCCGCTTGGCCGTGCCCAGCTGGATTTCCTTGGCGGCGGCGTCCAGGGCGGCGGCGTCGATCTTGCCGGCCCAGTAGGCCTCGATGGCCTTCTTCAGTTCGCGGCGGCGGCCGATGCGGGGGTAGCCCAGGATCGAGGCGGACGGGAACGGCGTTGTGATGTTCTGTTCAGTCATTGGAGTTCCTTGAAATGGTTGGTGAAAAGCTGGGGCGGATGTCTTGGGGTGCGGTCAGCTTGCGAGGATTCTCAGCTGGCAAGGACCTGGCGGCGCGCGATGGCGTTGAGCCGGCTGACGGAGCGCGCCGGCCGAGGCAGCGCCAGTTTGTCCAGTACTTCCAGCGCGTGGGCGTGTTCGTTGAAGGTGTACAGGTGAATGCCAGGGGCTCCGGCGTCAAGGGCGGCGTTGGCCAGATCCACCGTGGCGCGGACGCCGATCCGCAGCCGCTCGGCCTCAGTATCGGCAGCTGCCAGCTGCTCCAGGAGCTCCGGCACAGGTTCGACGCCGGTCAGCTCGCCAAGACGCTTGAGGCGCCGGACGCTGGTCAGCGGCATCACGCCCGGAACGATGGGAATGGTGACGCCGGCCCGGCGCGCCCTGGTGATGAGGTCCGCGTACTGCCCCGTGCGGAAGAAGACCTGCGTGATGGCGAAGTCGGCACCGGAGCGCTGTTTTGCCAGCAGCACCTCGATGTCGTGGGCTTCGCTGGGCGATTCGGGATGCTTGGTGGGGTAGGCAGCCACACCCACGGCAACCTTGCCGGCGCCAAGCAGTGCCGAACGCCGCAGTTCAACCCGCCTGATCAGCTCGATCAGGTCCTGGGCGTAGCGCAGCGATCCGCTGACGGGTTCGCCGCCGTCCTTGGGCTGGTCTCCCCGGAGGGCCAGGATCCCGCGGACCCCGTGGTCCAGGAGTTCACCGATGATCTCGGCGAGCTCCTGGGGGGTGTTGCCGACGCACGTCAGGTGCGCCAGCGGCCGGAGGGTGGTCTCCAGCAGAAGCCGGTTGATAAGTTCGACGGCGGTGTCCCGGTTGGAGCCGCTGGCTCCGTATGTGACGGAGACATAGTCCGGGTCCGTGGATTCGAGCTCGCCGATGGTGGTCCAGAGTGACTCGGCAGCCTTCGGCGAACGGGGCGGAAACAGCTCGTAGGACAGAGCAACGGGAGCTGTGCCGGAAAGATTCGGATGTGTCTCGATAAGACTTGGCGGTGACATTTGCGTCCTTGGCTTTGAGCCATTGGCGGCGCCTGCACCTGCCCGGAAGGACCAGTGACAGTTGTGCCGTCAATGAATTGAGTTTGGGGATCACGGATAGAACTCCAGCAGGACGCAGCCGCGACTGGTACGCCTGAAATGAAGTTGTCCGTGAGCAAATGTCAGACCCACATGGGGGCACCCACACCCTCCTGGCTGCCATTACGGCAGATCCACAGCGGAGGATCGCTGACACGTTACCTCGGTAACTTGTATAGAACTCTAGAAGCCGCCGCGGGAGCGTTCAAGTCGGCCGCCGAATTAAGACGCAGCTTTACGCAGTATTTCGCATGCGCACAGAATATTGTTCGCCGGTGGAGTCACCAGTCCCACCACCTTGGCGTCGAAGCTGCGGGTGATGTTGGCCATGACGTGTTGTGCCCGCGCCGGGGAACTCCGCAATGGCGAGCCCTCCCCATCCGGTCCGCACGGGTCTATCCTGATGGCATGAGTCAGCTTCCAGCCAGTTACCAGGAGTACCTCGCCGGCAAGAGCGAGAGTTTCATCAACACTGTCCGGCCGATCCTGCTGCAGTCGGCGGCGGACCAGACCCACGGTGTCCGGGTCCTGCTCCTCCCGCACGGGCATCAGGCACATCTCGATGACGGTATTCCTTTCGGCACCGTGGTGGAAGACATCGACTGAGGCCTGACCGTCAGCCCTCCAGCAGGAGCCTTTGGGCGCGCGGCGCAAGCGTGTGCTCAAGAACCAGACACGCAGCCCCGATGGCGCCCACATCTTCTCCGACGCCGGTACCCACAACCTCAATGGAGTGGATCTTCCGTGCGGCGCTGTTCTCCGCGAGTAGCCCGGGGATCCGGTTCAGGTAGCGCTCTGCGAGGCCCGTCCAGAATGGTCCGCCGAACACCACACGTTCCACATCCAGCGTGTTGGTGACCACGGAAACCGCACGCGCCACCAGCACTGCAGACTTGTCGATGATCTCGGCCGCCTTCTTGTCGCCGGCGTCAGCCGCCGCGCAGAGAAGTGCGAAACCCTGCTGGACGGCCGGGCCCCCGGTAAGTTTTCCGTTCCCGTCCAAGACTCCGGCTTCCTGGGCTTCGGCCACCAGAACCTGGGGAATGCACGAAGACTTCACGCAGCCGCGCAGGCCGCAGTCGCACGGCGGCCCATCAGGGTCAACCACGATGTGTCCGATCTCCCCGGCATTCCCTGATGTTCCGCGCACCACTTCGTCGTTGAGGACTATCCCGCAGCCGATACCGGTGCCCATGTACATAAACACAAAACTGCCGGACCCGCTGGGGCCGCCGGCCCAGGTTTCGGCCACGGCCGCACTGGTGACGTCCTTGTCCACGAGCGTGGACATCCCGGTTGCTTCGGCCAGCGCATCGCGGAGCGGCACACGGTCCCAGCCGAGGAGCAGCGGCGGGTCCAATACCGTGCCCTGATCAAGGTCGATCGGACCGGGTGCCGCGACACCCAGGCCCGCAATCTTCTCCTTGTCGACGCCGGAATCGTCCACCAGCTGTTTGATTTCCTCTGCGATGGTGGAGATGACGGCCTGGGGATCGTTCCCACCCGGAGTATTGATCCGGGAATGACGGACCACCGCGCCCACAAGGTCCAGCACCACAAACGTGGTGACGGCCGGGTCCAGATGGACGCCGACGGCGTACATTCCGGCGGGGTTCAGCCTGAGGATAGTCCGTGGCTTTCCGGGACCGCTCCCCTCTTTCCCTGCTTCGACAATGAGATGCTGGTCCAGCAGCCGGCGGGAGATGTTGGAAATCGTCTGTGGCGACAACCCCACAATCTGAGCCAGCTCCACCCTGCTGAGGCCTCCGGATGACCGCCTGATGGCATCAAGAATTACCGTGAGATTAAAGTCGCCCATGCGTGGCAGATTTGTTCCGCGCCTCGGTGAGGGCTGGCGGATCGCGGTCACGGATTCCCCTAAACGTCTTTGGCTAAGCACTAATGATGTCTGCATCGTACGTTACCCCTTGGCTGCGGGGTACACCCACACACGCAGTTGACCGCGAGTCGATGTACATAGCGACTCCGGCACTCACCCGTCAGGCGCGCCTGACGCTGACGGCAACGGTGAATTTGGGGTTTTTACCCTTGATCCGGGTGGGTCCAACCAGCCGTTCCAGCGCCGCACCGTAGTGCAGGTGGCTGTTGAACACCGTCCACAGTTCACCCCCCGGTGCCAGCACCCTGGCGGCGGCCTCGAACATCTTGATCCCGGCGCCGGCGTGCACACTGGCACCGAGGTGGAACGGCGGGTTCAGCAGGATGAGGTCCGCGCTTCCCTCCGGGAAGGAGCCCATGGCGTCGTCCTGGACCACGGTGACCCGGTCCGCGAGGCCGTTCGCTGTTGCCGTGCCACGGGCGGATTCGACGGCGGCAGCTGACTGGTCTGTGGCCGTCACCATGGCCTCCGGGTTACGTCGCGCATACATTGCGGCAAGAATGCCCGTGCCGCAGCCCAGATCCACGGCGTGCCTGGCACGGGGCATGTCCGGCAGGAACGCCAGCAGAAATCTGGTCCCGATATCCAGTTTGGTGCCGGCAAAGACGGCGCCGTGTGCGGCCACGTGGAGGTCAAGCCCGGCATTGAACTCAGTCACCGGAAAAGGCGGTGTGTTGCCCGGGGACTTGGGTTGGCCGGCCAGGATGAGCCGGGATTTCTGCCGGGCCAGCTGCGGTTGGACGCTGCCAAAATACCGTTCCAGCACGGCGTTCATACCAAGGGACATGTGCTTGACCCGGCCACCGGCCAGCAACCGTGCTTCCGGCGCAGCATAGCGCGCAACGGCGTCGACGGTTTCCTCCAGTTCAGCCAGAGTTTTGGGCAGCTGAAGCAGCACGGCGTCAGCTCCCGCCAGCAGTTCCGGGCCGAGGGGCAGCTGCTGATATCCGCCGGTGATGCCCAGCTTGTCGGCATTGTTCCGGAGAGCCCGTTCCCCCGTGATGAGATCCTGATGGACCCGGACTCTACTGAGTCGCGGGCCGGCCAGCAGGCCCAGCGACAGCGCACCGTAACGGTCGCCGATCACGGCCACGTCGTTTTCCTCAGTGAGGATGCCGGCGGCAGTGTCGATCAGGAGTTTATCCGTGGCATCCCAGGCCTGGAGATTCGGTGCCTCGACATCCGGGTACCTCCCCAGCCGGCCGAAGAGTTCCTCAAGACTGTTTTCTGCCATGTGTTTCCTGCCGCCCGTTCCGTACCGACCTACTGTGCAAACTTACCGTGTGCCGGGGCGTCTACCTGCCGAAGAACTTGAGGATGCCTGTCACTGCTGCCCGGCCCGCCCGGTTTGCGCCGATGGTTGACGACGACGGCCCGTAGCCAACCAGGTGCACCCGCGGCTCGGACACCACCATGGTGCCGTCCATCGCGATCCCACCGCCCGGGCCTCGCAGGTGAAGCGGGGAAAGATGTTCCAGCTCAGCCCGGAAACCGGTGGCCCAGAGAATCACATCGGCCGGCACCAGGCTGCCATCCGGCATCCGCACGCCGTCCGGTTCAATGCTGGTGAACATCGGATGCCGGTCCAGCACGCCACGGGAAGCAGCGGCGCGCAGTGCCGGCGTCCAGATGAGCCCGGTCACCGCCACCACGCTCTGTGGCGGAAGCCCCTGCCGCACACGCTCCTCAACGAGCGCCACGGCGTCGTGGGCCGCCCGCCGGTCAAACTCGATGTCCCTCCACACGGGCTCGCGGCGGGTGAACCAGGTGGTGGAGGTGACCCTGGAAATCTCATCCAGCAGTCCCACCGCGGAGATTCCGCCGCCCACCACAATCACGTGCTGGCCCCTGAACTCATCGGCGGAGACGTAGTCCGCCACATGCAGCTGCCGGCCAAGAAAAGTGAACTGACCCGGATAGATGGGCCAGAACGGCCTGGTCCAGGTTCCGGTTGCATTGATAACGGCCCGGGCTGACCAGTCGCCGTTTGATGTGCTGATCCTCAGCCGGCCGGCGGGGTTGCTGCCCTCCCGCGTGATTGCGTTGACTTTGACGGGCCGCTCGATTGCCAGCGCGAATTCCTGCTCATAGCCGTCAAAATAGCGGGTCAGGAACGCGGAGCTGGGCTCGTCCGGGTCCCCCTCAGGCTTGGCGATGCCGGGCAACTCACTGATGCCGTTGACGGTGGCCATCCGCAGGCTCTTCCAGCGGTGGCGCCATGCGCCGCCTGGACCGTCTTCGGCGTCGAGCACCATGTAGGTTCCCGGCGATTCCGGCCTGGCGGCATCCGGCGCGCCGGCGCCCGGCGCAGCGGCGCCCGGCGCAAATGGCACAAAGCCACGGCGGCCCAAATGGTAGGCCGCAGACAGCCCTGCCTGGCCGGCGCCGATCACCACGACGTCGGCGTTTCTCACCTTGTGCGTCATGGCGGCGTGGACTCCGGCTATACCTTCTTCACCAAATTGGACTTGAGCTGCATGGGTCCCACGCCATCAACTTTGCAGTCGATGTCGTGATCGCCCACTCCGTCCGTCAGGCGGATGCCGCGCACCTTGGTGCCCACCTTGATCACGGCGGAACTTCCCTTGATCTTGAGGTCCTTGATCACAGTCACGGTGTCTCCGTCGGCGAGGACGTTGCCCACGGCATCCTTGATGACATTTTCGCCGGCCTCTTCCGGCTCGTCTGCTGACTCGGCGGACCATTCGTGGGCGCATTCGGGGCAGACCAGCAGCGCCCCCATCTCATAGGTGTATTCGCTGGAGCATTCCGGGCACGGGGGCAATGTCTCATTCACGTCCCCATGATAGTCCCGGCGGCCTGACAGGGTGCCGGAGTAACGCCGCCGTCCCTGACGGATGCCCGGCAGTGGCCGTCCCAGGTTCATTGTCCACGGCTTGCCTTTTGCCTTGGGCCCTCCGTTGGCCGAACACAAGGCATGGGACTTGACCCCGCTGCAGCTCGGCGGACTCGGCTCATTTGCCTTGGTGGGCATGCTGATGGGAGCCGGTGCGCGGCCCACATTGCGGGCTGCGACGATGTCTGGGCTCAGCGGGCAACGAGCCGCCACAGCGACGTGACCTCGGCCGCGCGGGCCTCGAACAGAGGATCGTTGCGGTCGGATGCCTTCGGATGCGTCGGCTTGGTGTCGAGCCGCTCCATCACCTTCAGACCGGCCGACCGGATGGCGCCCAGCAGATCGTCACGGGACCGCAGCCCGAGGTGCTCGGCCAGATCCGAGAGGACGAGCCAGCCCTCTCCGCCCGGCTCCAGATGGTCGGAGAGCTCGTTCAGGAAGCGGAACAGCATCCGGCTGCCGGGGTCGTAGACGGCGCTGTCCAGGGAAGAATGCGGTGTGGCCGGAATCCAGGGCGGGTTGCACACGATGAGCGGTGCGCGTCCGGACGGGAACATGTCGGTCAGGACTGGCTCGGCACGGTCTTGGACGCCGAGGTTCCGGAAATTCTCTGCGGCGCAGGCGATGGCACGCGGTTCATTATCCGTCGCGACGACGCGGTGGACGCCACGGCGGGCCAGGACGGCAGCCAGCACCCCGGTGCCGGTGCCGATGTCGAACGCCAATGTGTCAGATGGTAGCGGAGCGGAAGCCACGAGATCCACATACTCGCTGCGGGTCGGGAAGAAAGTGCCATAGTGCGGGTGAACGCGGTCGTGTAGGGCATCGACGTAGACTCCGTTCTTTCGCCACTGGTGTGCGCCGATTGCCCCCACAAGCTCATGTAGCGACACAACCGAAGATTCCTCGATTGCCCCGTAGGCCTCCGCGGCGGCCTCCTTGATATCCGGTGCGCGCCGCAGCGGCACCGCAGGACCCGGGTCAAGAGGAATCAGCAGAAGTCCGAGAATGCGTGCACGATGCGAGCGGGCCTGGCGGTGCCGGTAGAACTCATCGGCGTACGTTCTGGCGATTTTCTTCTTTCCAGCACTCACCCGACGATCCATGGCGTTGAGGATCTGCCGCGCATTGTGGAAGTCACCGTGCCAGAGCATGGCGATGCCTTGGGACGCCATCCGGTTCGCCTCATCGGCCGTGAGGCGGTCGTCAACCGCTTCAACGCGTGTCGGCGCCGGCCGGCCGTTCGCCGAACGCCATCGAGCCGTCCTGCCGTCGCCGGCCTCGGTCCAGGTCACGACGGCGGGCTCATCTGCCTTGGCTGTGTGCGAGGGCTCGAGGACAGCCGCAGGGATTCCCAGGGGCGCCGGTGCGTCGGTATTGATGAGAGTTCCATTCCTAGACTCCGAGGCCGATTGGCGGCTGACGTTTGCGGTGGAGATTCCGCGAAGTCCTGGGATACGGCCCAAGATTCAGGACCGGGTTCCGGCCGCGAACCGGGCAGGGTTGGTGACCGCTAATGCCATTCAACCTACGTACTCAGGATACAGGTGGGCGATAGTCGCCATCCGCTCCCAGACCAGCAGGCCAAGCACGCATGGCGGGCACCAGCCGAGTCGAGGCCCTTGACCGCGCACAGGCGCACTACGTGGCCACAGCGACACGAAAAAGGGAACCACCAGATCCGGTGGTTCCCTTTTGGTATCCGTTGATGACTTACTCAATGGCATCGACTCTGTCGATGGTTCGAATAAGGTCAATATGGTGGAGCTGAGGGGACTCGAACCCCTGACCCCCTGCATGCCATGCAGGTGCGCTACCAGCTGCGCCACAGCCCCAAGCGTTAGCTTCCCGGCCGTCTCGCATTTCCCGGAAGCAACCTGTTTATCTTAATCCAGAATCCGGTCTGATGCGAATCGTGCAGCTGAACACGTAGGGCTCACCCCGGGCCGGAAAACAGACAACGCCCCCGGCATGGATCCGGCATCGTCCGGTCAAAGAAAAATCCGCCGGAATCTTTCGATTCCGGCGGATCATCCGGTGGAGCTGAGGGGACTCGAACCCCTGACCCCCTGCATGCCATGCAGGTGCGCTACCAGCTGCGCCACAGCCCCGAATTTTCGCTGCTCCGGCACCGTCAGCTTGCGCATCCGGGCCCGGTTCACTGTCCGGATTTCTCCGAAGCAACTCAAATATCTTAGAACAGCCGTTCCGAAAATTCCAAATCGGGCATATTCGGGCTGTTCCGGGTTTGCCTACTCTGCGTCGGTGGAAACGGCAGCCTTGGCTGAGGTGTCGTCACCAAGCTGCAGATCCACCACAGGGCAGTCCTTCCAAAGGCGCTCGAGGGCGTAGAAAACGCGGTCTTCTTCGTGCTGGACATGGACAACAACGTCCGAGTAGTCAAGCAGCACCCAGCGGCCGGCAGAACGGCCCTCACGGCGCACCGGACGGCGGTCCTCCTTGGCGAGCTCCTCTTCAATACCGTCAACGATTGCGTTGACCTGGCGCTCGCTCGGTGCTGAGGCAATCAGGAAGACGTCGGCCAGGGCCAGTCGCTCACTGACGTCCAAAGCGACGATGTCCTGGGCGATCTTTTCCGCGGCAGCTTTTGCTGCATGGCGGGCTAGCTCGATGGATGAATCAGATGCAGTCACGGGACTCCTTGTTGTGGTGTAAAAGCTTGTTGTTGAAAATGCTGTGGTGATCAGCGGGACAGGCCACTGATGATCATGGTGATGCCGGCGATGAGGGCTACTATTCCGAGAGCCAGCACGCCGAGCTGGAGCAACCGGATTCGCTGCGCCCGGCCAAGGCCTGCGGTGACAGCATCCAACGGTTCCAGCCCATACGCGGCCTTGGCAGCCACACGCAGCTCAGTAAGGTCTTCGCCCGATCCCGGGGCTCTTTCGCCGGCTGCGGAACTTTCAGCAAGGGTAGCGGCCTTTGCCGCAGCTTCAGCACGGGCCAGGACCCGGGAACGCCCGGTTAACGGTCCAGCACCCGCCAGGCGGGACGCCGACGACGGACGGGGCCCGGCGGCCCGGTGGGGCTTCAACCTCGGACCGGGACTCGTTACAAGCGGAAGATAAGACGTGGCGGGCGGCTTCATAACCGGACGGTCCACACCCGGGACCTGCACGAACTCCAGCGGCGTGACCATGGCAAGGTTGCTGGCCGCAGACGGATCTTGGCGCTGAAGCGGAGGCTGGCTGTTCTGCTCGGCCAGTTTCTGTTTGGCCATGGCGCGCCGGTTCAGGACCGCCGCGCGTTCAGCCAGGGCAATCTGCTGAGCCAGGATTTCGGGATCCACGGCCTCGGGGTCGTGGGACGCGATGTGCTCCATTTTGGCCAGCTGGTTCCTGGCCTGTTCCGCAATGAGGGAGCGCGCAGCCAGCGCCTGGTCCACCGTCATCCCGTGAGGCAGCTCTTCCACAGAGTCAGACGGCAGGCCTCGGCAATCGGCCCCGCCGGACGGCTGCATGGGCGGATTCGGGGTCTCCAGTTCACGCGGTCTGGGCGCTGGTTGGGCCGCCGAAGCGGAGCCTGCGGCCGGCAGAACTGCGGCCGGCCGAACTTTTGCCGGTGAAACGACGGGAATCGCCGAGGTGACGGCCTGCTCCTGCAGTTGCTGGAGGCGCAGCTGCCGGCGGGTGGGCGGACCACCCGCGGAGAGCTGCTCCTCCTTTTCCGCAAGTTCCTTAATGGCACGGAGGGCTGCCCTGTCCCGGGCCCTGATCTGGGAGGAGCGCTCTGCGGCCGATATGGCCGGCACCGAGTCAACGGGACCCGCAGCAACATGCCGGATGCGCCCGGTGCTCTCTACGGGGCCGGGCGCTTCGTCAGTCTGTTTTGAGGTAGGGGGTACCTGGCCTGGACCTGTGGTCCCGGCATCCTGGGTCTGTTCCAGGGTCTCATCTCTGGCCTGTCGTAATTCACGACGGCTGCGGACGGGGGGCTGTTCCTGACTCATTTAAAACTCATTCAGTACTGGCTGGTTTGTCTGTTTCGGTAGGTGCGGTGCTGTCCCCCGGGCTGGAGTTCCCGGCATACAGTCCGTATTTGGCAATGTACTGAACCACGCCGTCCGGCACGAGGTACCAGACGGGGTTGCTGGCGGCCACTCTTGCGCGGCAATCCGTGGAGGAGATGGCCATGGCCGGCACCTCGAGCAGGCTGACGTCTTTTCTGCCCATGCCGTCCAGCACATGACCCGGCCTGGTGACCCCGACAAAATGGGCCAGCGACCACAGTTCGTCAATGTCCTTCCAGGACAGAATCTGCGACAGGGCGTCGGCGCCGGTGATAAAGAACAGATCGGCATCGGGACGCTGGGTCCGAAGATCGCGCAGGGTATCAATGGTGTACGTGGGACCGGGGCGGTCCACGTCAACCCGGCTGACCGTAAAACGCGGATTCGACGCAGTCGCAATTACCGTCATCAGGTAACGGTGCTCGGGTTCGCTGACTGTCTTGGCCGATTTCTGCCAGGGCTGGCCGGTGGGAACAAAGACCACTTCGTCCAGTCCGAACTTGGCGGCCACTTCGCTGGCCGCGACCAGGTGGCCGTGATGAATGGGGTCAAACGTTCCACCCATTACGCCCAAACGGTACCGGCCCGCTGTACGGCTCTGTTGAAGGATGGCGGAAATGTCAGTGGCCCTGGGGATGATCGTGCTTGTTGGGGTGCTGACGGTGCGGATCCGAATGTTCCTCGACAGCCGAGTGGCGGTTACCCAGGTTCGAGTAGGACCACGTAATGAACATCAGAACCAGCAGGATGGAGAAGATCACCACACCGAAGACCCATGGTGCGGCCCAAATCGGAGCCAGTTCCTCGTGTTCTGATTCGCCGACGGCGGCAATTGACGTGGCGATCTGCTGGAGCAGCATTTTCTCCCCTAGAGCTCAAAGGATAACGACGGCGGACGTTCCCGCCGTTCCGGACTTCTGTTCTATGTTACCGCGTCGCTAGCCGCGGATCTGGCCCTCGCCCTGCACGATCCACTTGGTGGTGGTCAGTTCAGTGAGACCCATCGGGCCACGCGCGTGCAGCTTCTGCGTGGAGATGCCGACTTCCGCGCCCAGGCCCAGCTCTCCGCCGTCGGTGAACCTCGTGGAGGCATTGACGATCACGGCAGCCGAATCCACCTCCGCGATGAACCGTTCCGCATTCGTGAGGTCATTGGTGAGGATGGCTTCGGTATGCCCGGTGGACCACGTGCGGATGTGGTTGACGGCGTCATCCAGGCTGTCCACCATGGCCACGGCGAGGTCCAGGTCCATGTATTCGGTGGCCCAGTCCTCCTCCGTGGCAGCTTCTGTCTGGATGGAGGCGGGCAGTGCAGCGCGGATCCTGTCATCTGCGTGCAGCGTCACACCGGCCTCACGCAGAGCCGCCGCGACGGCCGGCAGCACTGTTGCGCGCGAGTGCACCAACAGCGTTTCCACGGCGTTGCAGACGCTGGGCCGCTGGGTCTTGGCGTTGAGGAGGATCTCCACCGCCATTTCCTCGCTGGCCGATTCATCGATGAAGATATGCACGTTGCCCTCCCCCGTTTCAATCACGGGCACCAAGGAGTTGTTGACCACAGTCTGGATCAGTTCCCGGCCGCCGCGGGGAATCAGGACGTCCACCCGGCCCCGCGCCCGCATCAGGGCGTTGGCGCCTTCGCGTCCGAACTGGTCCACTGTCTGGACGGCGTCGGCAGGCAGACCGACCGATTCAAGGGCCCCGCGCAGGACATGCACCAGGGCCTCGTTGGTGGCCGCAGCGGCGCTGCCGCCACGCAGGATCACCGCATTGCCGCTCTTGAGGGCAAGTCCGGCAATATCTACAGTGACGTTGGGGCGGGCCTCGTAGATGGCAGCCACCACGCCCATGGGCACGTTGATCTGGCGCAGTCGCAGGCCATTGGGGAGAGTCTGTCCGCGGACCACATTCCCTACCGGATCGGGCAGGTTCGCGAGGCTCTCGAGTGCGCCGGCCAGCGCCTCGATCCGGCTGGCGTTCAGGGTGAGCCGGTCAAGCAGCGCAGCCGTGGTCCCGTTGGCACGCCCGGCCTCCACGTCCTTGGCATTGGCATTAAGGATCAGGCTCTTGCGTTCCAGCAGGGCAGCACCGATGGCGCGGAGCCCGCGGTCTTTCCAAGCGCGGTTGGCCCTCGCCATACGCCGGGCGGCCTGGCGCGAGCGGTCGGCTATGGCGTGGACGGCAGCCTCGACATCCGCCGCCGGCTCAATAACTGACGGTGATTCCGGAACCGGTGATACCGGCACGCTACCGGCCTCAGGAGCCGAGGGCACCGCAAGGGTGTCTTCGGAAATCAGGGTGGTTTGCGGAATCAGTGCCTCAGTCATGGTTCAAGTTTAGGCGAGCACTGACTTTAGACCAGCACCAGATCGTCAACATGAACAACTTCACGGTCATATCCGCGGCCCAGCGCCTTTCCGAGTTCCTTCGTGGACCGGCCCAGCATCTGTGGCAGCTCCGCCGCAGAATAGTTGACCAGGCCCCGTGCAATGACGGTGCCGTCGGCGCTGACCATTTCCACGGCGTCGCCGGCTTCGAAATCACCCTCAACAGCTGAAATGCCCGCGGGGAGCAGCGAGGTGTGGCGGTCACGCACAGCCTTGACGGCGCCGTCGTCGAGCATGAGCCTGCCATGTACCGGCGCAAGGTGGGCCAGCCACAGCAGCCGGACAGGCTTGCGGGCGCCGTTCACGCTGAACCAGGTTCCAACATCTTCGCCGGCCAGTGCCGCAGCGGCATTCGCGGTTGATGTGACGAGGGCATGGATCCCGGAACCGGCCGCAATGGTAGCCGCCTCCACCTTGGTGAGCATTCCGCCCGTTCCAATGCCTGCCCTGCCGGTCTTGCCGACAGACACTCCATGGAGATCCTGCGGGCCCGCCACCAGCGGAATCCGCTTGGCACCGTGCGACGGCGGGCCATCGTAGAGGGAGTCGACGTCGGAGAGCAGAACCAGCGCGTCAGCGCGGACGAGGTGCGCCACGAGTGCTGCCAGGCGGTCGTTGTCGCCGAAGCGGATCTCGTGGGTGGCGACGGTGTCGTTTTCGTTGACCACCGGCACCACGCCGAGGTTGAGCAGCCGGTTGAGGGCGCGGAAAGCGTTCGTGTGCTGGCTGCGCCGCATGAGGTCATCGGCCGTCAACAGCACCTGGCTGACCGTCACGCCGTGGGCACCGAAGGCCTGGGTGTACCGCGCCATCAGCAGGCCCTGCCCCACGCTGGCCGCAGCCTGTTGGGTGGCCAGATCCCGCGGACGTTTGGCCAGCCCAAGGGGCGCCAGGCCGGCTGCGATTGCGCCGGAGGAGACCAGGATGATCTCCGTGCCGGCATTGCGCTTGGCGGCCAATGCGTCAGCCAGCGCAATGAGCGACTCTTCGGAAATGCCGCCCTTGATGCTGGTCAGGGAGGACGAGCCCACCTTCACCACAATGCGCCGGGCGCCGGACAGCACGCTTCTGTCCGCGGCCTTGTCTGCGGCTTTGTCTGCGGCGCCGGGAACCGGTGCAGCCGTGACGGAGTTACTCGTCATCTTCTGCGTCCAGTCCACTCTCCTTGACCGGCGCAGCGGCCCGGCGTCCGCTGACGGATTCGGTCCAGATGCCGGCCTTGCGCTCCGCTTCCAGCTCGGCACGCGCGGCAGCCTTGGCCTCGCGGCGCTCCACCTGCTCGTCGCGCTTCTGCCCGCGGGTGGGACGGTCACCAATGTCGGCAAACCGGACGTCGGTCCCACGCGGCGCCGCAAGCAGTTCGGCGCCCGCCATCATGGTGGGCTCCCAGTCGAAGACCACGCCGTCGTCCTCACCGATCACCACGGTGTCGCCCGGTGTGGCACCCTGCTTGAACAGTTCGTTCTCGATGCCCAGCTTGGCAAGACGGTCCGCAAGGTAGCCGATAGCTTCCTCGTTGGTGAAGTCGGTCTGCTTGACCCAGCGGACCGGCTTGTCGCCCAGAACCCGGAACAGCGGCTCGAGGTTCTTTTCTTCCCGGCGGATCTTGAATCCTGACTCGTTGACCGCGCGGGGGCGCAGCACCGGCGGGTGCACCTTGGGCGGCGCTGCAGCAAGGGCGTCGCGGGCAGCCTGCACAATTTCGGCCATGGCGAAGCCCAGCTGGCGCAGCCCTTCGTGGCTCGTGGCGGAGATTTCAAAGACACGGTATCCGCGTGATTCCAGCTCCGGGCGCACGAATTCGGCCATGTCCTTGCCGTCAGGCAGGTCCACCTTGTTCAGGGCGACGAGCCGGGGACGGTGGTTGAGCGGGACAACCTCTCCATCGGCTCCCGCGTAGCTCATGTCCACGGCGTACTTCTCAAGCTCAGCTTCGATGATGGCCAGGTCAGCGAGCGGATCGCGGTCCGATTCCAGAGTGCCGCAGTCAAGTACGTGAACCAGCGCGGCGCAACGCTCCACATGGCGCAGGAAGTTGTGGCCAAGGCCCTTGCCCTCGCTGGCGCCCTCGATCAGGCCGGGGACGTCGGCGATGGTGTAGCGGACCTCACCGGCCTGGACAACGCCGAGGTTGGGGATGAGCGTGGTGAACGGGTAGTCAGCTATCTTGGGCCGCGCAGCAGACATGGCAGCGATCAGGCTGGACTTGCCGGCTGACGGGAAGCCCACAAGGGCGATGTCTGCGATGGACTTCAGTTCCAGGACGATGTCGCGGGCATCGCCTTCAATGCCCAGAAGCGCGAATCCGGGCGCACGCCGCTTCTGTGATGAGAGGGACGCGTTACCCAGACCGCCCAGACCGCCGGCTGCCGCGATGTACTCGGCGCCTACGCCCACGAGGTCTGCAAGGACCTTGCCGTCCTTGCTCTTGACCACAGTTCCGTCCGGTACAGGCAAAATGAGGGTTTCGCCGGCCTTGCCGCCGCGCCAGTCACCCATGCCGGATCCACCGTTGGTGGCATGACGGTGCGGGGCGTGGTGGTAGTCGAGCAGCGTGGTTGTCTGTGCATCAACGCGCAGGATGACGTCGCCGCCGTCGCCGCCGTTGCCGCCATCCGGGCCGCCCAGAGGCTTGAACTTTTCACGGTGGACAGAGACACAGCCGTGGCCGCCGGTACCGCCGGATACGTGCAGTACTACCCGGTCTACAAAGCTCGCCACGTGGATCTCCTCTGTGCTGTAACTGGACCCTGGGGTCCGCTCCAGTTGATTGTAATGCGGTTAAAAGAACAGTGGAGCGGACCAAATGGCCCGCTCCACCGCTTTAAATCTGGTTATTACTCTGCAGCTGCAGCAGTAACGATGTTGACCACGCGGCGGCCACGGCGGGTGCCGAACTGGACCGCGCCTGCTGCAAGTGCGAACAGGGTGTCGTCTCCGCCACGTCCAACGCCGGCGCCCGGGTGGAAGTGGGTGCCACGCTGGCGGACGATGATCTCGCCTGCGGAAACCACCTGCCCACCGAAACGCTTGACGCCGAGGTACTGGGCGTTGGAGTCACGACCGTTGCGAGTGGAACTCGCGCCTTTTTTATGTGCCATTTGAAATGCCTGCCTTTAAATTCTGGGGAATCAGCTGAAAACCGAACAGTAACCAGTGGTTACTTGATACCGGTGATCTTGACCTTGGTCAGTTCCTGACGGTGACCCTGGCGCTTCTTGTAACCGGTCTTGTTCTTGAACTTCTGGATGACGATCTTCGGACCACGAAGGTCCTGAAGGATCTCAGCCGTAACAGTTACCTTGGCCAGGTCCGCAGCGGCGGAGATGACTTTGTCACCGTCTACCAGGAGCAGGGCGGGCAGCTCAAAGGTGCTGCCGGCTCCACCGGGGACGCGGTTAAGGGTAACGAAGTCTCCAACGGAAACCTTCTCTTGGCGGCCGCCTGCGCGGACAATCGCGTACACCACTTGGGAACTCACTTCTCTCGACGTTTATTACTAGATTTGCGTGCGGAACCTGGGTCCAATTGTTTGGCCTGGCTCACGCTGTGCCTCAACGCCGTGGATTACCCGGGGGAACCCGTGAGCTATCCCATGAACAATTTCAAAGAGGTATAACCCAAGTGTTGGCGTAAGCACCGAAGATCTAGAATACGCTAATTTTACCTTCGGCCGCAAATGAGGCTGGTTCCGGCGGGTTGTCCGTGATATGCACCACAAGGGTTTACTGCACTGACTTCCGGAACCGTGCCTGTCTATCCTACCGGCTCCGGGCGCTGCTTGGGTTCAGGCGTAATGGCGCGGCGCGTCGAAGAAGTCCACTTCGAAGCCGCATGACTGCCGGAACGCCAGAGTCATTGCGGCACGCTCGGCCTCCGATCCCGCCCGCCCCGCCGCATCGGCGATGCTGATGGCCTGCCGGGTCGCCTCGGCAAAGCCCTCGTCCGCGTAGGTGCGCAGCCACTCTGAGTACGGGTGGCCTGCCGGTGCCCCCGACGCAAGGAACTCCGCATGCAGGGTTTCACCCACTTCCGCATACAGCCAGAAGCACGGGAGGACGGCCGCCACAAGCACTGCGTAGCTGCCGGATGCCGAAGCCGCCAGCAAATGGTCCACATAGGACTTGGTCACAGGCCCCAGTGTGGATTCCACCGTGCGCGTGCTGAGCCAGCTGCGGTGGAGCTCGGATTCCACCTCAAGGCACTGCTGGGCGGAGCGGGCCCAGAAAAGCTGCTCGGCTTCACTAGGTGCCAGGGCGCTCGCCCGTGCCAGCACCCGCGAGTAGCCGTTGAGGTAGATGGCATCCTGGGCAAGGTAATAGGCGAAATGCTTTTCGGCCAACGTGCCGGCAGCAAGGTGGCGGATGAATTCAAGACGGTAGATGGCCTCCAGGTCCGCAGAGGCCGCTGCGCGGAGGAGTTCCGCGAAACCGCCTTCCCTCAGGAGGCGTGGCACTCCGGTCCGGGCGAGGGGAGTCATATGGAAGTGATGGATCGGTCCGTTGCCGGCGCCCACCTCCAGCTCCCCTGATGTTCTCAGGGCCCCTTCCAGCCAGGGCTTCACCGCACGCAGTGACGCCTCCCAGTCCCCCAGCCTGGCCTGGGCGGTGGCCATGGCTGACGACAGCGAGCATCCGGTTCCGTGGCTGTTGCGGGTGGGAACCCGCTCGCCTGGCACCACCACCACTTCCTGCGACAGCAGCCCCGCGGTGTTGACGAGCGCGTCCGGGCAGTCGCCGGCGTCGAGATGTCCCCCTTTGACCAGCACCGTGGCACCGGTTTCGGCTGCCAGCCGCGTGCCTTGTTCGAGCGCCTCCGGCCAGCTGACCGCCTGGCCCACTCCAAGCAGCATGGCGAGTTCAGCAAGGTTGGGGGTGATCAGATCAGCCAGCGGCAGCAGCGCCCGCAGGGCAGCTTCAGCGGTCTCATGCAGGAGCCGGTCACCGCTCGTGGCCACCATTACAGGATCCAGAACCACGACGGCGGGACGCACTTTCTCCAGCCAGCTCCGGACGGCGGCAATCACCTGGGCATCCCCGAGCATGCCGATTTTGACGGCGTCCACGCTGATGTCGTCGCTGATGGCGTCCAGCTGCTGGGTCAGAAATGCGGCCGGCGGCACATGGACGGCGCGGACCCCCTGGGTATTCTGCGCCGTGAGCGCCGTGATGGCTGCCATTCCGTAGCCGCCGTTGGCCGCAATGCTTTTGAGGTCCGCCTGGATCCCTGCTCCGCCGGACGGGTCCGAGCCCGCAATGGTCAGGACCCGCGGCACATCGCGGAGTACCCGGACTCCGGCAGGGCTGGTTGCCGGAGTTGCCTCAGGATTTAGCTCAGGAGCCAGCTCGGCGGCTGGCAGAAACGTTGTGGAGGACAAAGGAGACATCCCTTCCCCGGCGCTAACCGGACAGGTTCAACGGGTGTGGATCTCAGCCGGCCCTGTGCGCGGCACCCCGTGTCAGTCATCCAGCCTAGCCGTTGTTCGCCAGCTTAAACAGCTGATGCCCGCACCGGCGCTGCAATCAGCGCCGGTCCGGGCATCAGCCACACCTCAGTGTCAGAGTTCGGATGCAGGAACACCTACGCCAAGAATGATGGGCTCATTGGCCGCAACCTTCTTGGACGGAGCAGTTCCCTTGGCAGTTCGCCTGGCGGCCGCCGCAGGTGCCTTGGACTCGTGCGAGTGACCTGCGGCCGTCGCATGGACCGTCTCATGCTGTTCCACGGACGTTTCATTGGCCGCACCCTGGGCGCGGCTGGCGCTCCGGTTGCGGCGCGGCCGGCGGGTTGTGGACTGGACCGCTGTGTGGTCCTCGTAACGGTCGGCGTCCGCGCGGCCGGCTGCCAGAGGACGCTCCACGGCAGTTGCGGGACGGCCAGCAGTTGCAGGACGCTCAGTTGCGGCCGCAGGCTCGCCCAAGTGAGCGAATGCTTCGGCCAGGCGGTCCAGCGTGAGTGCCGCCGCCTGCGGGTTGTCCCCTGCATATTCGACGAACGGAAGCACCACCTGCTCGCCACCAAACGTCAGCACGGCAGCAGGACGGCCGGCGGAAGCAGATTCCAGAGGTTCCACCGCCACCCGCTCGGTGGCGGCTGCCGCTGCGTGGGCGTCGTCGTCATGCAGATGCGCAGCGTGTGCCGCGGCTGCAATGTTGGCCAGCGCCGCGCGTGTGGCCTCTGCCTTGGCATGGCGTTCTGCGTCTGTGGGCTCCGGGTGGGCCGGGTGCTCCTGGATAGGCGCTGCCTGGGCAACATCGGCAGAAGCCTGCCCGCCCTTGCCCCGACGGCGCTTCCGGTCCGTACGGCCAGCTGGCTGGCTGTCGGCCCGGTTGCTGTCGCTCCGGTTACTGTCGCTCCGGTTGCTGTCGGCCCGGTTGCTGTCGCTCCGGTAGCTGTCGGCCCGCTGGACGTGGTGTTCGGCCGCCACAGTGTTGGCGCGGCGGTGCTCCACGGGCTCGTCGTGGGTTACGATTCCGCGACCGGCACAGGTCTCACACTGCTCGCCGAAGACCTCGAGCAGTCCGGTGCCCATGCGCTTGCGGGTCATCTGGACGAGACCAAGCGAAGTGACTTCGGCAACCTGGTGCTTGGTCCGGTCCCGGCCCAGGCACTCCACCATGCGGCGCAGCACCAGGTCGCGGTTGGACTCCAGCACCATGTCGATGAAGTCGATGACGATGATTCCGCCGATATCGCGCAGCCTCAGCTGGCGCACGACTTCCTCGGCGGCTTCGAGGTTGTTCTTGGTCACGGTTTCTTCGAGGTTGCCGCCGCTGCCGGTGAACTTGCCGGTGTTGACGTCAACCACTGTCATGGCCTCCGTGCGGTCAATGACCAGTGAACCGCCGGAGGGCAGGAACACCTTCCGGTCCAAGGCCTTGTGGATCTGCTCATCAATGCGCCAGGCCGAGAAAATATCCTGGTCCTTGGTCCACTTTTCCAGCCGGCCAACCAGGTCCGGGGCCACATAGGTGACGTAGGCCTCGATGGTGTCCCAGGCCTCCTCGCCGGAGACGATCAGTTTGGAAAAGTCCTCGTTGAAGACGTCGCGGACCACCTTGATGGTGAGGTCCGGTTCGCCGTACAGGAGCTCCGGGGAGAGGACTTTGGTGGAAGTGGACTGGCTCTCGATGCCTTCCCACTGTGCGCGGAGACGGTTGATGTCATGTGTCAGCTCTTCCTCGGAGGCACCCTCGGCGGCCGTGCGGACAATAACTCCCGCATGCTCCGGCAAACGGTCCTTGAGGATCCGCTTGAGACGGTTGCGTTCGACGTCGGGAAGCTTGCGTGAGATGCCGGTCATGGACCCGCCGGGCACGTACACCAGGTAGCGGCCGGGCAGCGAAATCTGGCTGGTCAGGCGCGCGCCCTTGTGGCCCACCGGATCCTTGGTGACCTGCACCAGGACCGTGTCCCCGGACTTCAGCGCGTTCTCGATCCGCCGCTGCTTGCCTTCCAGCGTTGCCGCGTCCCAGTTGACTTCGCCCGCGTACAGGACAGCGTTGCGGCCACGTCCGATGTCAACAAAAGCGGCTTCCATGGACGGCAGCACGTTCTGGACCTTGCCCAGGTACACGTTGCCGATCAGGGAGTCCTGCTGGGTCTTGGAGACAAAGTGCTCCGCCAGAACGCCGTCCTCCATAACGCCGATCTGAATTCTGTCATCGCGCTGACGGACGATCATCTGCCGGTCCACGGACTCGCGCCGGGCAAGGAACTCGGCTTCAGTGATTACCGTGCGGCGGCGTCCGGTGTCGCGGGATTCGCGGCGGCGCTGCTTCTTGGCCTCAAGGCGGGTGGAGCCCTTGACGCTTGTGACGCGGTCGTTGACGGCCGGCTCGCTGACCGCGCGGGGGGCCCGGACGCGGGTCACGGTGTTGGGCGGATCGTCATCCCCGCCTCCGGTAAGTTCAAGATCCTGGTCGCCACGGCGGCGGCGACGGCGACGCCGGGAAGTTACGCCGTCCCCTGCCTCACCGGGGGAATCCTCGGCGTCGTCCGCGGCACTTTCATCAGAGGCTTCGGTATTGGTATCGGCGTCGAGCCCGCGGTCAGTAGTGCGGCTGCGGCCGCGGCGTCCACGGCCGCGGCGCCGGCGGGTGCCATCGGCGTCGTCGGGCTCGCCGTCGTCGGTGTTTTCGGCGTTCTCGGTTTCCTCCACAACAGCGGGAGTGGCGGGGATGGCGGCCACGGGTCGGGCCACTGTGCTCAAATCCGGTGCCTGGAACAGTACTGAGGCGGCCGAAGCCGGTTCCATAAAAAGCGATCCGAACGGGCTCAACGTTTCGGCGGGAGTCTCCCCGGCTGATTCAGGCGCTTCGGTGCCGGCTCCCCCTGCTGCGGACTCAGCCACTGCAGCCTCAACTGCCGGAGCGTCGGCAACTCCCTCCGGAGTTTCCTCGGGAGCCACCTCGACAGCCTTCGCCTTGGCAACGCGACGACGGCGGACGGGCTTGGTGGGTGCCTCAGGGGCATCGGCTTCTGCATCAGCGGGTGCACCGGCAGCTGCCGGTGCTTCGTCGGCGGCAGCCTCAGCAGCGGGCTTGGAGGCAGCAGCTTCGGAAGCTGCGGGCTCGGCACCAGCAGCAGTGTCTTCAGCAAAAACCGGCAGCGGCTCAGCGGTGTCGGTCCTTTTCCGCGACCGGCTACGGCGGACCGGGGCTTTGGCTTCCGGTGCTGTTTCGTCAGATGCCGGAACGGCTTCGACTGAACCGGGAGCCTCCGTCATGGCGGGGGCAGCTGCCTCGCTGGCGTCGGCCTCTGCCGCTTTGGCCTTGGGCACCGCCTTGCGCCGGGTCCGGGTGGTCTTTTTCGGAGCTTCGGGAGTTTCCGCAGCCGTTGCTTCTTCGTTAACGGTTACAATCTGGTCATTATCCATATGTGGCAACACTCCTGCCCCCGACGTACCGCCACATCCGGCACCCATTGGGGCATATATTGTCAAAACCCGCAGGCGTTGACAGAAGTCAATTGAATACCCTCAGGTTCGCACCGGCAGTGGGGTGCGGCAGCCCGTGAGAGCCGGCAACTGTGTCCTGAAACCCGTTGTTCTACACGCCACAACCAGGTGCCGTCCAATGGCATTGCGGGATAGCCGGGATCGATTGATCCGGAGCGTGCCCTGCTCATCATTGGCGGTCTTGGGAACTAGCCACCGGACCGAAGAGCGAATGTGGATCGTCCTCCAGCCACCTCCATTCTCTCACACGACCGCCCAAAGAAGCGGTAGGCAGGGGCCAGCGGCGTGCAAAAGCGCTGCGCCGCCAAAGCCGGTCCCCTTCTCCCAGCGTCCGGCGCTACAATCGGGGCCAGGAGTACCCGAGACAAAGGACGCCAGAACCATGCCCAGCATCTCCCCCGCCACCGGCGCGGAATCAGCCAAAGCAGCTGTGAATGAGTCCGGACCTCTGCAGGCCGTTTCCGGATCCGCCGGGCCAGCCATGGCACGCAACCGGCCCTTCGGCTGGCTTCTGGTCGTCGCCGGAGTAATTGGCTGGCTGGCCTCCGGATCCCTGGTGCTCGAGAAGCTTGAAGTCCTCAAGGATCCGAACCACGCCACCATCTGCGACGTCAATCCGTGGATATCCTGTGGCCAGGTAATGCAGACGTGGCAGAGTTCCGTCTTTGGTTTCCCCAACATGTTCATCGGCATCGTGGCTTTTGCCGTGATTATCACCACCGGCATGGGTCTCTTGGCAGGAGCAACCTTTGCCCGCTGGTACTGGCTGGGGCTTCAGGCGGGAGTGACACTCGGCTTCGCCTTCGTGGTGTGGCTGTGGTCCCAGGCCCTGTATGAGATCCACATTCTGTGCCCTTTCTGCATGATTGTCTGGGCTGCCATGATTCCTCTCTTCGTCTGGGTCACTGTCCGCAACGTCACGCAGGGGGTCCTCCCCGTCCCGGCCCCCGCAGCGCGGATCCTGGGTGATTCCGGCTGGATCATCACTGCGCTGCTCTACGTGGCTGTGATCGCCACCATTTTCTTCGCGTTCATCCAGGTGTTCGTCGGCACGTCCGGCTTCTGACCCGGCTCCGGCAGGTTAAACAACGCCGAGGTGAGACTTGGGGCCCATGTTTTGATCAAACATGGGCCCCAAGTCTCACCTCGGCGATTCAGCTCAGGGTTAGAACCAGATGCTGATCTCGCGCTTGGCAGACTCAACAGAGTCCGAGCCGTGGACGAGGTTCTGCTGAACTGCCAGGCCCCAGTCGCGGCCGAAGTCACCACGGATGGTTCCGGGTGCCGCCGTGGTGGGATCCGTGGTTCCGGCGAGCAGGCGGAAGCCCTCAATAACGCGGTGGCCCTCGAAGATCGCAGCAACAACCGGTCCGCTGAGCATAAACTCGACCAGCGGCTCGTAGAAGGGTTTGCCCACGTGCTCTTCGTAGTGCTGTTCGAGCAGCTCGCGGCTCGCGTTGACCTTCTTGAGTTCGGCCAGGGTGTAACCCTTCGCCTCGATGCGGCTGATGATGGTGCCGCCCAGGTTACGGGCCACGCCGTCGGGCTTGATCAAAACTAGGGTGCGCTCAATGCTCACAGCTGCTCCAATGCGGTAGTGGGGGGTCCGGTTAAGTCTACGGGGTCTGGATGGAGGGACAGGGCCGTCGGGCTAACGCTGGCCGTCCGGGTGCGCGGCATCCCATTCGGCCTGTTCGCGCTCACGCCTTGCGGCTTCGGAATCGATTCTGATGCCGGTGCGGATGCCGTACCACCAGGCCAGGGCAAAGAGTGCGCCCACCAGGAACATCATGGGTTCAACGAAGCCCGTGAGGATCAACACCAGTTGGAGGATCCATCCGAGCGCCACACCCCATGGCCTGGACAGCACAGCGCAGGCGAGAATCAGCACCACGCTCAGCCCGATACCCACCGAAAGGATAAGCGCAGGAGGGAAGTCGTCCCGCCGGAGTCCGAACACCGCCAGTGTTGCGAAGAACGCCACGAAGGACTCCAGCAGAAGCACGGTGGAGGCAAACATCACCTTGGTGGAACGGCGTTTTTTGGGCATGCCCGGGCGCCATTCACGCTGGGCTCTGGTCAGCTTGGCCATGGCTTAGGCCTCCGTTTTCCCGAGCAGGATCCGCGCTTCCGCCACCAGGGTGATGGAGCCGGTCACCAGCACACCGCCGGCGAGATCCTCATTGGCTTCAGCACGCTCAACGGCCCACTCCAAGGCGTTGTCCAGCTTCTCGGCGATGTGGATGTTGTCTTCGCCGAAGCCCATTTCCACCGCAAGTTCCGCAAGTTCCGCCGCCGGCACTGCCCGTGGGGAGTTGGACTGCGTGAAACAGTATTCCTCGGCGAGATCACCCAAGGACTCCTTGAGCTGGCGGAGGATCTGTTCGGCGTCCTTCTCCTTCAGAACCCCCACCACCACCACTACTTTGCTGAAGCTGAACGCTTCGTGGATGGCCTCGGCCGATACCCGGATGCCGTCCGGGTTGTGGGCGGCGTCCACGATGATGGTGGGCGCGGTGCGGACCACCTCAAGGCGGCCGGGCGATGTCACGGTGGCAAAGGCTTCCTGCAGGATCTCGGTGTCGAGTTCCTTTTCGCCGCCGCCGAGGAACGCCTCCAGCGCAGCAACAGCCACCGCTGCGTTCTCGGCCTGGTGCTTGCCATGCAGCGGCAGCAACAGCTCCGGGTAGCGTCCGGCGATGCCCTGGATGCTGACTACCTGCCCGCCAACGGCAACCTGACGGGATTCGACGCCGAATTCCACACCTTCGAAGCGGAAAGGCACCCGGACTTCCTTGGCTTTCTCCAGCAGCACCTGCGCTGCATCCACCGGCTGTGCGGCGCTGATCAGGAAACCGCCCGGCTTGATGATGCCGGACTTTTCATACGCGATGTCCTCCGTGGTGTCACCCAGCAGATCCGTGTGGTCCAGTGAAATCGGGGTAACCACTGCCACCTGGCCGTCGCCCACGTTGGTGGCATCGGTGATGCCGCCCAGGCCCACCTCGATGACGGCCACATTGACCGGCTGGTCGGCGAACACCGCAAACGCCAGGATGGTGAGGCACTCGAAGTAGGTCAGCCGGGGCTGGCCCTCAGCCAGCAGCTCCTTGTCCACGATGTCCAGGTACGGGCGGATCTCGTCCCAGATGCGCACAAATGTCTCATCCGAAACAGGCGATCCGTCGATGCTTATCCGTTCCGTCACCTTGGACAGGTGCGGGCTGGTGTATCGTCCGGTGCTCAGGCCGTGGGCGCGCAGACCGGCCTCGATCATGCGGGCAGTGGACGTCTTGCCGTTGGTCCCGGTGATGTGGATGATCGGGTAGGCCTTGTTGGGCTCCCCCAGCACGTCCATGGCCCGGAACAGTGGGGCAAGCCGCGGTTCCATCTTGTTTTCCGGCGCACGCCCCAGCAGCTCGGCGTAGACGCTCTCCACGGAGAATTCGTCAGTCATGTCTCAGGCCTCTACTTTTTCGACGGTGATCTGCGGTTCCGGTGAGTCGCCCGGTACGGCAGTCAGTTCAACGGTGAGGGTTTCGGTCTTCACCAGCTCGGCATTGGCGAGCAATGCGTCAACCACGTTTTGCGCCGCAGCGACAGCAGTGCGGATGCGGTCGCTGACGTTGAGCCCGGCGTCCTTGCGTGCCTGCTGGATGGCGCGGACCATGTCTCGGGCCAATCCCTCGGCTTCGAGCTCGGCAGTGACCTCGGTGTTCAGCACCACAAAGCCGCCGCCGGGCAGCACCGCAACAGAGGCAGAACCGCCGTCGGCCGTTTCCGCCACCACGGTCTCCAGCGTGTATTCCTGTTGCTCAAGGGCGAGGCCACCCGCGATGACCGTACCGGCGTCGTCAAGGGACCAGTCGCCGGACTTGGAACCCTTGATGGCCTGTTGGACGTTCTTGCCGAGGCGCGGTCCCGCGGCCCGGGCGTTGACCACAAGTTTCTGCTCGATGCCGAATTCCTCCGGCGAGGCGCTTGCGGCATCCAGCAGGCGTACCGAGCGAAGGTTCAGTTCATCAGCGACGACGCCCGCAAAACCTTCCAGCGCGTCTGCGCCGGGTGCCACAACGGTGAGTTCCTGCAGCGGCAGCCGGACCCGCAAGTTCGCGGCTTTGCGCAGGGACGAACCGGTGGAGCAGATCTGCTGGACCCGGTCCATAGCCGCAACGAGTTCGGCGTTCGCCGGGAACAGTGTGGCATCGGGCCAGTCGGCCAGGTGCACGGAGCGGCCGCCCGTCAGTCCGCGCCAGATTTCCTCGGACACCAGGGGAAGCAATGATGCCGACACCCGGCACACTGCCTCCAGAGCCGTGTGCAGGGCGTCGAAGGCATCAACGTTCTCGTCAAAGAAGCGCTGGCGGCTGCGGCGCACATACCAGTTGGTGAGCATGTCCAGGTAACCGCGCAGCTCGTCGCAGGCGCCGGAGATGTCATAGCTGTCCAGCTGCGCGGTCATGTTCCGGACCAGGTCACCGGTGTTGGCCATGAGGTACTGGTCCAGGGTGTCGGCGTAGCCGTCGTAACGCAGCCGGGCGTCGTAGCCGGAGGCTGTCCCGCCAACTGCGTTGGATGCGTTCGTGTACAGCGTGAAGAAGCTGTACACATTCCACAGCGGCAGGATGACCTGGCGGACGCCGTCGCGGATTCCCTGCTCGGTGACCACGAGGTTGCCGCCGCGCAGGATGGGGCTGGACATGAGGAACCAGCGCATGGCGTCGGAGCCGTCGCGGTCCAGGACCTCGGAAACGTCCGGGTAGTTGCGCAGGCTCTTGGACATCTTCTGGCCGTCCGAGCCCAGCACGATGCCGTGGCTGATGACATTCCGGAAGGCCGGGCGGTCAAATAGTGCCGTGGACAGGATGTGCAGCATGTAGAACCAGCCACGGGTCTGCCCGATGTACTCCACGATGAAGTCGGCCGGGTTGTGGGTGTCGAACCATTCCTCGTTCTGGAACGGGTAGTGGACCTGGCCGTAGGGCATGGAGCCGGAGTCGAACCAGACGTCCAGCACATCCTCCACGCGGCGCATGACCGACTGGCCGTCCTCGGGCGTGCGGGGATCGTCCGGGTTGGGCCGGGTAAGCTCGTCAATGAACGGCCGGTGCAGGTCCACCTGCCCCGCCTTGTTCAGCGGCAGGCGGCCGAAATCGGCTTCGATCTCGGCCAGGGAGCCGTAGACGTCGGTGCGCGGGTATTCCGGATCAGTGGACTGCCACACCGGGATGGGGCTGCCCCAGTAGCGGTTGCGGCTGATCGACCAGTCGCGGGCATTGGCCAGCCACTTGCCGAACTGGCCGTCCTTGACGTTGCCCGGGATCCAGTTGATCTCCTGGTTCAGCTCGGACATACGGTCCTTGAACTTGGTGACCTCCACGTACCAGGAGGACACCGCGCGGTAGATCAGCGGGTTGCGACAGCGCCAGCAGTGCGGGTAGCTGTGCTCGTAGCTGGCCTGCCGAACCAGGCGGCCCTGGGCGCGCAGCACCTGCGTGATGGGCTTGTTGGCCTCGAACACCTGAAGCCCGACGATCCCGGCGAGGTCCCCGTGGCCGAACAAGGGCAGGAACTTTGCGCCTTCGTCGACGGACAGCACCACGGGGATGCCGGCCTCTTCACAAACCTTCTGGTCGTCTTCACCATAGGCGGGGGCCTGGTGGACGATGCCCGTGCCGTCGGTGGTGGTGACGTAGTCCGCCACGAGGAAGCGCCAGGCATTCTCGGTACCGAACTTTTCGGTGTCGCTGAAATCATGCCAGAGCGGCTCGTACTGCAGGCCTTCCAGCTCGGCGCCGGTGTGCGTGGCCGTGACAGCGGCCTCTGCGGCAGCGTCGTCGTCGTAGCCCAGGTCCCTGGCGTAGGTACCCAGCAGATCGGCCGCGAGCAGGAAAGTGCCAGTCACCGGAGCATCCGGCGAAGCCGCCTTCACACCGTTGGGGCCGGCGGGCAGCACGGCATACGTGATGGAAGGCCCGACGGCGAGCGCCAGGTTGGTGGGCAGCGTCCAGGGGGTGGTGGTCCAGGCGAGCGCCTGCACGCCGGCGAGCTCCCGGGAGAGGGCGGACTCCCCTGCCGTGATGGGGAAGGTCACCGTGACTGTCTGGTCCTGACGGTTCTTGTAGACGTCGTCATCCATGCGCAGCTCATGGTTGGACAGCGGTGTTTCGTCTTTCCAGCAGTACGGCAGGACGCGGTAGCCGTTGTAGGTGAGGCCCTTGCTGTGCAGTTGCTTGAAGGCCCAGAGCACGGACTCCATGTATTCAACGTTGAGGGTTTTATAGTCGTTCTCGAAGTCCACCCAGCGGGCCTGCCGGCTGACGTAGCTCTTCCACTCGTCGGCGTACTTCATCACCGAGGCGCGGCAGGCGTCATTGAACTTGTCGATGCCCATGGCTTCGATTTGGGTCTTGTCCGTCATGCCCAGCTGTTTCATGGCTTCCAGCTCGGCCGGGAGCCCGTGGGTGTCCCAGCCGAAGCGGCGCTCCACACGCTTTCCGCGCTGGGTCTGGTAGCGGCCCACCAGGTCTTTGGCGTAACCCGTCAGGAGGTGACCGTAGTGCGGAAGACCATTGGCGAAGGGAGGTCCGTCGTAGAAAACGAATTCGTTGCTGCCGGGGGTGCCCCCGGGAAGATCCGAATCGCGCTGGTCGATGCTGGCCTGGAAGGTACCGTCCTCGTCCCAGTACTTGAGGATGCGCTCTTCGATCTCCGGGAACTTCACGGAGGCAGCCGCACCGGAGGTGTTGGAACCGGAGTTGTTGGAGGCCGCACCGGAAGGTGCCGCTGAGGCCTTGGGGTAATAGGTCATCTCTACATCCTGGGTTGAGCTGGTGAACACGACGTTCCGTTCAGGATGCGAGGACGGCTCTTGCGCTGTCCTGGAACTCCGCTCCCGGACCAGCACCGGCGCCGCGGTACCACCTCACTAACCGGTGCCATGGCACGCCCCCGAATAAAAGGAGCTGTTCCGGCGTCGGCCGCTCATTACTGCTGTGACGGGCTTACCCGTCCGGTTCTACTGACCCTGCCTCATGGAAACCGCGTGCAAAGTGTTCTTCCGGAAGCTCACCGGTGATTGCCGGGTCAAAGCCGCTGCCACAAGTCTAACGGCTGCGCCGCCGTACTCAGCAACCGCCGCTTCCGGAGCCGGTGGCTGAATCCGTGCCCGGAATGCACCCGGGAAATGAGGATGTTACGCAGTGCGGTGCCTAGACTCGAGCACATGACCGCCTCTGCTCCGGTCCAGCCCGCTGCCTCCCCGAAACGCGGCCTGGCCTTCGTCGGTCGGATGCTGGCCCTATTGGCGGCGCTTCCTGTGGCAACCCTGTCAGTCTTCCGTGCCGTGACTGCTGAATGGCCCACTCAGCTTGTCCAGCTCTTGTCCTTC
The DNA here is from genome assembly GCA_039636785.1 of Micrococcaceae bacterium Sec5.7. Classification (NCBI taxonomy): domain Bacteria; kingdom Bacillati; phylum Actinomycetota; class Actinomycetes; order Micrococcales; family Micrococcaceae; species Micrococcaceae bacterium Sec5.7. The sequence goes on from CP144169.1 coordinate 2,069,631, forward strand.
ACCCCCTGGCTGGTGCTCCCCGCCGCTCTGGCCTTGTTGTTGGCTTTGCTGGGCCGCCGTGGGTGGGTGATTCTGCTGACCTCGGTTCTGCTCGCCGCACAGGTATTCTGGCTCTTCCCTCTGGATTACGGCCGCTACGCGCCGCTCGCCTCAGCCGGGGCCGGTGTAAGTGCCCGTGCCGGAAGACTGCTTGAGCTGAAGGCCATGAACATCAATTCGGAGTTCGGTGAGGCTGATGCGGCCGAAATCGTCCGGCTGGTGAGTGACAACGGCATTGGGCTGCTCACCATCCAGGAGCACTCGCAGTCTCTTGAAGACCGACTGGCGGCAGAGGGGCTGGCCAGGCTGCTTCCGAACCGAGTCAGCGACCCCACCGACGACGGCGCCGGCAGCGCCGTCTACTCCGTGCATCCCTTGCAGCAGGCGGGTGTTTTGCCGAACACCGCGTTCCAGATTCCTACCGTGCGGCTGACGCTTGAGGACAGTGCTGGCAGCGCGATCCTGGACGTAACGAACGTCCATGCGCTTCCGCCCGTGGACGGGCGCATTGCCCAGTGGCGCAGTGACCTCGCTGCGGTTGGGCGTCTGGCTGCCCGGCCCGGGAACCAGCTGCTGATCGGGGATTTCAACGCCACGTACGACCATTCCGAGTTCCGGCAGCTGCTGGACGCGGGGGCCGATGGCCGGGAAATGGTGGATGTGGGAACCTCAACAGGTTCCCGACTGCTGCCCACCTGGCCCATGAAGGGCCCGTTGCTGCCTGGGATTGCCCTCGATCACATGGTCACGAGCCCGCACATCCAGGGCACCGGATATGCGGTGCACCGGGTTGCCGGGACCGACCACGGCGCCATTCTGGCAACGCTGGGCGTCCCAGAAACGCGGTAATGCGGTTCAAAAAGCTGCTGCGGTTCACAAGCTGCCGCACTGGTCACGGTGCCGGAGCTGCTGCGGTGCGGCGCGGCTTCTAGCCCTTGCGGATGAGCTTGTAGTTGGAGGCCTGAGCCACCGGACGCACCACGATCTGGTCCAGGTTGACGTGGTGCGGGGCGCTGACGGCGTACCGGACCACGTCCGCCACGTCGGCCGCAGTGAGCGGCTTTTCCACACCCTGGTAGACCTTTTCAGCGGCCTCATGGTCGCCGCCCAGCCTGTTGAGTGCGAACTCTTCCGTATGGACCAGCCCCGGCGCCACCTCGATCACCCTGACGTTGTGTTCGGCTTCCTCCAGCCGCAGCGCACCCGTCAGGGCGTGCTGGGCGAACTTTGCCGCGTTGTAGCCCCCGCCGCCTTCATAGGCGGCCAGGCCGGCTGTGGACGTCAGGTTGAGCACGGTGCCTTCACCGCTGGCCCGCAGCATGGGAAGAAACGCACGGGTCAGTTTCATGGTGCCCAGGACGTTCACCTGGAGCATCCACTCCCAGTCTTCCGTTCGGGCTTCGGCCAGCCGCTCCGCGCCGCGTGCACCGCCCGCAATGTTGATAAGTGTGTCGACGCCGCCCCCAGCGGTGACTTCCGCGAGCAAGGCGGCGACGTCGTCGTCGTTGCTGATGTCCGCGGCGAACGGCACAGCACCCGTCTGCGCCCCCAGTGCCGACAGCCGGTCCCCGCGCCGGGCGACGGCGAATACCCGCCAGCCGTCGGCGGCGAGCAGCCGCACCGTGGCCTCGCCGATTCCTGTGCTCGCCCCTGTCACTACTGCCGATTTTCCCTGCGCCGCGTCCTTCATGATCCAACCCTAGCGTTTTCTGCCGGGCGAAACGGCACGTCCCAGGATGTGGGCAACCGGCGGGACGAGGGGGTGCACGGAGAAGCCGAAACGTTGGCACTCTTCTATCTCAAAGCCCGCGTCGGAGATTGCCTGCAGGGTGTCCCGGTTGGGATGGCAGCCCCCGGCTATCCGCTGCCAGGCGGGACTCAGCAGGTCTTCCGCGGCGGCGAACGCACCATGGCCGGAGCGTACATGCTCATAGAACGCGAGGGTTCCTCCGGGGCGCAGGACCCGGCGGATTTCTGCCAGTGCGGCGGCCGGGTGGGCCACGCTGCACAGGACGAGGCTGACAACCACACCATCGGCGCTCCCATCGGGGGACGGAATGCTTTCGGCGGAGCCCGGGTGGACCGTCACGGGGACGGAAGCAGCAGCGATCTTTGCAAGGGCAAGGCTTCGGAGGTAGTCATCGGGTTCCAGCGCCAAAACACCTGTCACGGTCGCGGGATACAGGCCGAACGTCGAACCCTCGCCCGCGCCGATTTCAACGATGCGGCCGTGGAGGCCGGCCAGCATGCTGCGGCGGTGTGCGTCGGCCCCTCGGCGGTTCATCCCGCCCACCGCGCGGGCGAAGGCCCGTGCGAAACGGGGATGCTGCAACCCTGCCGCACCCTGGCCGGGCACCGGTCCGGCGCCTGCTACCTCTGGGGAACCTGGCACCGGACTTACCGTGCCGCGTCGTCGCGCTGGAGGAACTCCAGCAGCACGCGGGCGTGGTTGATCTCCGGATCCTTGGCACCGTACAGCAGTGTCACCTGGCTGTGGCCCGCCGTGAGTTCCCTCATGGTGTCCACCGCCGGGTTGGTTTCGAGTTCGGCCTCGTAATGCTGCTTGAAGTCGGCAAACCGCTCCTGCATGTGCCCGAACTGCTTGCGGAGGGGCGGAGACGGGGCAATCTCCTTCAGCCAGAGGTCCAGGCGTGCCCGTTCTTTGCTGACGCCGCGCGGCCACAGTCTGTCCACCAGAACCCGGCAGCCGTCGTCGTTCGCGGCGTCTTCATAGATGCGCTTAATCACATAACCGCCGGCAGACTCGTCCATATGCCGCATGCTACTGCAGGTTGACGTCGCTGGCCATGAAACAATTGCTCCATGGCTGAAACACATCAGGGTACAGACACGCCCTCCACTGCCCCTATCAACGTTCCGGACAAGCCCGCCCTTGAGGGGCTCGAGGCGGCTCTTACACAGCGCTGGCTTGCCGAAGGGACCTACAAGTTCAATCCGGACACCACCCGGGAGCAGGTCTACTCGATCGACACTCCCCCGCCCACGGCATCGGGGTCGCTGCACGTGGGCCATATGTTCTCCTTCACCCAGACAGACGTCCTGGCGCGCTACCAGCGCATGATCGGGAAGAACGTTTTCTACCCGATGGGCTGGGATGACAACGGCCTGCCCACCGAGCGCCGCGTGCAGAACTACTACGGTGTGCGCTGCGATCCGGCCATCCCCTACAACGCCGGCTACCGGCCGCCCGCCGAGCCTGCGAAGAACCAGCGCGATTTCGACGTCGTCTCCCGCCGGAACTTCATCGAACTGTGTGAAGAGCTCGCCGTTGAGGACGAGAAGGTTTTCGAAAGCCTCTTCCAGACGCTCGGCCTCTCTGTTGACTGGGAACTGACGTACCGCACCATTGACGACGTTTCCCGCGAAGTGTCCCAGCGCGCCTTCCTCGCCAACCTGACCGCCGGCGACGCGTACATGGCCGAGGCACCCACGCTCTGGGACGTCACGTTCCGCACGGCCGTGGCCCAGGCTGAACTCGAAGACCGCGAGGTGGCCGGCGCGTACTACCGCTACCCGTTCTTCACCGCCGATGGCGAGAAGATCTACATCGAGACCACCCGCCCCGAGCTGCTGGCCGCCTGTGCCGCACTGGTGGCAAACCCCGACGACGAGAGGTACCAGCCGTTGTTCGGCAAGAAGGTCACATCTCCCCTCTTCGGTGTAGAGCTTGAGGTCATGCCCCACCCGCTGGCCAAGGCGGACAAGGGCTCCGGCGTCGCCATGGTGTGTACCTTCGGCGACCTCACGGACGTCACCTGGTGGCGCGAGCTGCAGCTGCCTACCCGCGCCATTGTTGGCCGCGACGGCCGCATCATCGGTGATACCCCCGAATGGATCACCACCGCTGAAGGCCGCGACGCCTTTGCGGCAATCTGCGGCAAGACAGTCTTCAGTGCCAAGGAAACCGTGGTGGAACTCCTCGCTGCCGCAGATCTGCTGGACGGCGAGCCCAAAAAGATCATGCACCCTGTCAACTTCTTCGAGAAGGGTGACAAGCCACTCGAAGTGGTCACCTCCCGCCAGTGGTACATCCGCAACGGCGGCCGGGACGCAGACCGACGCGAACGGCTGATCGCCCGCGGGCACGAGATCGACTTCCACCCGGCGTTCATGCGCTCGCGCTACGAGAACTGGATTTCCGGGCTCAACGGCGACTGGCTGGTGTCCCGCCAGCGTTTCTTCGGCGTGCCGATCCCTGTCTGGTACCCGCTGGATGCGGACGGCAACCCGAATTACGACGCCCCGGTTCTCCCCTCGGATGAATCGCTTCCCGTGGACCCTGCCGCTGACGCGGCACCGGGCTACAGCGAAGCGCAGCGCGACGTCCCCGGTGGCTTCACGGGCGACGCTGATGTGCTGGACACCTGGGCCACGTCTTCGCTGACGCCGCAGATTGTTGGCGGCTGGAGCCGGGACGAGGAACTCTTCGCGAAGGTCTACCCGTTCGACCTGCGCCCCCAGGGCCACGACATCATCCGCACCTGGCTGTTCTCTTCAGCCGTCCGCGCAGATGCCCTCCAGGACTCAGCTCCGTGGAAGCATGCGGCCATCTCCGGCTGGATCCTGGACCCGGACCGCAAGAAGATGTCCAAGTCCAAGGGCAACGTGGTGGTGCCCACCGACGTCCTGAACGAGTTCGGTTCAGACGCCGTGCGTTACTGGGCCACCTCCGCCAAACTTGGCGCGGACACCGCGTATGAGATCGCGCAGATGAAAATCGGCCGGCGCCTGGCGATCAAGCTTCTCAATGCCTCGAAGTTCGTCCTGAACCTCGGCGCCACCGAGGACTCCGTAGTCTCATCGGATCTGTCCGTACTCACCAACCCGCTGGACCGCGCCGTGCTGGCCCAGCTCTCCGACGTGGTGCTGCAGTCCACCAAGGCGTTCGAGAACTACGACTACGCCCGGGCGCTCCAGATCACCGAAAGCTTCTTCTGGCAGTTCACCGACGACTACGTGGAGCTCATCAAGGACCGTGCGTACGGCGCCGCTGGCGAGGGCGAGAAGGCCTCCGTCCTGGCCGCACTTGCCACCAGCCTGGACACGCTGTTGAGGCTCTTCGCGCCGTTCCTGCCCTTCGCTACCGAAGAGGTATGGGGCTGGTGGCGCAACGGCTCGGTACACCGCGCCGATTGGCCGGCCGCCCTGGAAATCGCCGATGGCGACACCACCATGCTCTCCACCGTGGGCGTGGCATTGAGCGGGGTCCGGAAGGCCAAGTCCGAGGCCAAGGTCAAGCAGCGCACCGAGGTTCTTTCCGCGACCATTACGGCCACGGAATCCCTCACGACGCAGCTCAAAGCGGGGCTTGGGGATCTCAAGGCTGCATCCAACGCCCGCGAGCTCACCCTTGTGGCCGGCGACGGCGAGCTGACGGTCAGCGATGTTGTGCTGGCTCCCGCGGAGGAGACTCCGCAAGCCTGACAGGCGCCGATTGGTACTTGGCCTCGTTTTTGGGCAAATTTTTGGGCAAAGGGGAAGCCCCATCAGCGTTTTGCCGTTGGTGGGGCTTCGACTTTCGGCTGTCTGGTGACGTCTTTGACAGTCTGGCGGGATCCTTGGATGTCCAGGTCTTCCTACCTCGTCACTGGTAGCTTGCATCTGACTTTGCCGATGGCTGCGTCGGATGCATATCACTGAATCTTTGGTTCCTGCGTCCCTCTTCTTTCGAAGTGGGTAAGACCCAGTATTCTCCCCCGTATTGGGATGCGCAAGAGCCCCGGTTGAACTACATCCGAGTAGTTTCACCGGGGCTCTTTACCTTACCCAGATACTAGCCGAACTCGGGGCTTTCAGTGCGGCTGCGCTTGATCTCGAAGAAGTGCGGGAACGACGCCAGCGTGACGGTGGCATCCCAGAGCCGGCCCGCCTCTTCGCCGCGGGGGATACGGGTCAGCACCGGGCCGAAAAATGCGGTGCCGTTGAAGGCAACCACCGGGGTACCTACGTCCTGTCCCACCAGGGAGATCCCCTCTTCGTGGCTGGCGCGCAACTGGGCGTCGAAGGCATCCGAGGCGGCAGCGGAGGCAAGCTCGGCCGGCAGTCCGCACTCAGCCAGAGCCTTGCTGATCACGAGGCCATAATCCTTCTGGCCACCGGCGTGGATTTCGGACCCCATGGCGTCGTACAGCGGCTTGATGACCTGATCGCCGTGCTGTTCCCGGGCGGCGATGATGACCCGAACGGGCCCCCACGCCTTGTCCATGAGTTCCCGGTATTTCGGATCCAGCTCACGGCCTTCATTCAGGACCGCGAGGCTCATCACATGCCACTCGGTCCTGATATCGCGGACCTGCTCCACTTCATCGATCCAGCGGGACGTGATCCAGGCAAAGGGGCACAGCGGATCAAACCAGAAGTCGGCCTTGTTCCGGGCAGTTTCAGACATACGTGGTCTCCTCAGAGAAAGACATCGGGGCACGGTGCACACCGGGCACACCGGGCACACCAACGTATTACAGCGATGGACTAAGCGGATTTATTCCGGCGCTTGGCCACGACGTCGTGAGCAATCATGGTGGGCTGGCCCTTGCTCAACACCACATCCGCCGTAATGACCACGCTGGCAATGTCATCGCGGCTCGGCAGGTCGAACATCACCGGAAGCAGGACTTCCTCCATGATGGCGCGCAGTCCGCGGGCACCGGTGCCGCGCTCGAGCGCCTGATCGGCAATCGCGTCCAGGGCATCGTCGTCAAACAGGAGCTCAACGCCGTCAAGCTGGAACATTTTCTGGTACTGCTTCACGAGCGCGTTTTTGGGCGTTGAGAGGATTTGAATGAGCGACTCACGGTCCAGGCTGGACACCGTGGTGATGACCGGGAGCCTGCCGATGAATTCGGGAATCAGCCCGAACTTGAGCAGATCCTCCGGCATGACCTCGCCGTAGGAATCAGCATTGTTCTTGGCCTCGTTGAGCGGGGCGCCGAAACCGATGCCCTTGCGCCCGGAGCGTGAACCGATGATCTCTTCCAGCCCGGCGAAGGCCCCGGCCACGATGAAGAGGACATTGGTGGTGTCGATCTGGATGAATTCCTGGTGCGGGTGCTTGCGCCCGCCCTGCGGCGGAACCGAAGCCACGGTGCCCTCGAGGATCTTCAGCAGGGCCTGCTGAACACCCTCGCCGGAGACATCGCGGGTGATCGAGGGGTTTTCGCTCTTGCGCGAGATTTTATCGATTTCGTCAATATAGATGATGCCCTGCTCGGCTTTTTTGACGTCATAGTCAGCGGCCTGAATGAGCTTGAGAAGAATGTTTTCGACGTCTTCACCCACATATCCGGCCTCAGTCAATGCAGTGGCGTCAGCGACGGCGAACGGGACATTCAGCCGCCGCGCCAGCGTCTGGGCAAGGTAGGTCTTTCCGCAACCGGTGGGCCCGATCAGGAGGATGTTTGACTTGGAGATCTCGACGTCGTCGTGATGGAGGCCCTCGGCAAGGCTGCCGCTCTTCGGCGCGTGGCCGGCCTGGATACGCTTGTAATGGTTGTAGACCGCGACGGCGAGGGATCGCTTGGCAGGTTCCTGGCCAATGACATATTCCTGCAGGAAATCAAAGATTTCGCGGGGCTTGGGCAGCTCGAAACTGCCCAGATCAGCGACTTCCGCGAGCTCTTCTTCAATGATCTCGTTGCAGAGTTCAATGCATTCGTCGCAGATGTAGACGCCGGGCCCGGCAATGAGCTTGCGCACCTGCTTCTGGCTCTTTCCACAGAAAGAGCACTTCAGCAGATCCGTGCTCTCGCCAATCCGAGCCATATGTGAACCCCTTAGTATCTTGCTGCTACTGCAGCTCTGCACCGATCGCTGGAATCACGGACGTAGCCTGGGATGTCCCAGCCGTGACAAGTTCCACTCTAGGTCACATTCGGCCTGATGGGTGGAAAGCGAACGCCGGTGCGGCCCAAAAATCCTGAACCGCACCGGCGCCCTGGCCGCACTGTTACTTGGTGATTGCCTGCGGCTTCATCTTGCGTGAATCAAGCACCTGGTCGATGAGTCCGTAGTCCATGGCCTCCGCCGCGGTGAGGATCTTGTCCCGTTCGATGTCATTGTTGACCTGCTCGGACGTCCTGCCTGAGTGGTGTGCCAGCGTGTCCTCTAGCCAGGAGCGCATCCGCATGACTTCGGCAGCCTGGATTTCGAGGTCCGAGGCCTGGCCGCCCTGGCCGCCCGACAATGCCGGCTGGTGGATCAGCACGCGGGCGTTCGGCAGGGCCAGCCGCTTGCCGGGCGTTCCTGCTGCCAGCAGCACAGCTGCTGCACTGGCTGCCTGGCCCAGGCAGACCGTCTGGATTTCCGGGCGGATGTACTGCATGGTGTCGTAGATGGCCGTCATGGCCGTAAACGAACCGCCGGGCGAGTTGATGTAAAGGGTGATGTCACGGTCCGGGTCCGTGGACTCGAGCACCAGCAGCTGCGCCATAACGTCATCAGCCGAGGCGTCATCCACCTGGACACCGAGGAAGATGATGCGGTCCTCAAACAGCTTGGTGTACGGGTCCTGGCGCTTGAAACCGTACGGGGTACGCTCCTCGAACTGCGGCAGCACGTAGCGGCTGGTGGGAAGATTACCGGCAGACGAGCCGAAATTGTAGTTCATGTCCATTGCTCCTGAATCCAGTTCTGTCTACGTGCCGGTTACTTGTCGCCGCTTGCGGAGTTCTGCGTTCCGCCACCGCCGGCAACCGAACCCGCGTGAGCGGCAATCTTGTCGAAGAAACCGTATTCAAGTGCGTCCACGGCCGTGAACCATTTGTCGCGGTCGTTGTCCTTGAGGATGGTCTCGACGGTCTGGCCGGTCTGATCGGCCGTCAGTTCAGCCATGACCTTCTTCATGTGCAGGATCAGTTCGGCCTGGATCTTAATGTCCGAAGCCGTTCCGCCGATGCCGCCGGACGGCTGGTGCATCAGGATGCGGGCGTTCGGGGTAGCGTAACGCTTGCCCTTGGTGCCCGAGGAGAGCAGGAACTGTCCCATGGACGCCGCAAGGCCGGTAGCCACTGTGACTACGTCATTGGGGATGAACTGCATGGTGTCGTAGATGGCCATGCCCGCGGTGACGGAGCCACCGGGAGAGTTGATGTAGAGGTAGATGTCCTTATCCGGGTTTTCCGCGGAAAGGAGCAACAGCTGGGAGCAGATCGCGTTGGCGTTTTCATCCCGTACCTCGGAACCGAGCCAGATGATGCGCTCTTTCAGCAGGCGGTTGTAGATGTAGTTGTCCTGGGCTGCGGGATCGACAGTCGCCATCCGGGGGGCCCCTGCTTGCTCTGACATGTGTACTTACCTCTCACTGGTGACGTGACATCACTGAACTTCACTACTTGGACACTAACCGTTTTCGCAGCGGATTTGTTCTCCCGAATCGCGCTGTTCGCTGACGGCGCACGATTGCCGCAGGAGCACTCCGCCGTGTGCAAAACCGCCGCTTAAAACAAGCGGCCCCCGGATCCTCAGATCCAGGGGCCGCTTGTGCAGATGAGTCTGCGGGTCCTGCTAGAACTTCACAGCTGCGGGATCGTCGCTGGGGACAACCTCGGCGGTGACGTCCTCGCCGGCTTCTGATTCGACAGCAGAAGCCTCGTCGTCGCCGCCGGGCCGGACGAAGTCGCTGAGGTCGACCTTGTTGCCCGCAGAGTCCGTGACGTCGGCCTGGCCCAGCACAACGGCCAGTGCCTTGCGGCGGCGCACCTCGGAAACCATCATGGGGACCTGGCCGCTCTGATCGATGATCTGGGCGAACTGGTTCGGTTCCATGCCGTACTGGCCGGCAGTGGTGACGATGTAGTCGATCAGCTCGTTCTGGCTGACATTGACCTCTTCCTTGTCCGCAATGGCGTCAAGGATGACCTCGTTCTGGAAGGCACGTGCGGTGTTGGCCTTGACCTCGGCGCGGTGCTCCTCGGTGTCGTGCTCGCCGTCGCCGTGGGCGTTCTCAGCCTTGAAGTGGGCCTCAAGCTGCTCTTCGACAACGGAATCCGGAACAGGAACCTCAACCAGCTCAACGAGCTTGTCCAGGACCAGGTCGCGGGCCTCAACGCCCTGCTCCACGACCTTGGAATCGGCGGCCTGCTTGGCGAGGTCACCGCGGAGCTCGGCAAGGGTGTCGAACTCCGAAGCGAGCTGGGCGAAGTCGTCGTTGGCTTCGGGGAGCTCGCGCTCCTTGACGGACTTGACCACTACTTTGACCTGCGAAGCCGAGCCAGCGTGCTCGCCGCCCACCAGTGTGGTGTCGAAGATGGAGTCTTCATCGGCACTGAGGCCGGTTACGGCCTCGTCCAGACCCTCAAGCATGGTGCCGGCGCCGACCTGGTAGGAAAGGCCCGAAGCAGAGTCAACCTCGTTGCCGTCCACAGTCGCGGTGATGTCGATGGTGAGGAAGTCGCCATCTGCAGCCGGACGGTCCACGGACTTGAGCGTGCCAAAGCGGCCGCGCAGTTCGTCCAGTGCCTTGTCAACATCTTCGTCCGAGGACTCCGCAGCAGCGACCTCAACCTTGATGCCGGCGTAGTCGGGCAGTTCCACCTCGGGACGGATGTCAACTTCGGCGTGGAACTTGAGCTCGCCGTCGGTCGACGTGGGATCCGGAACCTCGGTGATTTCAACCTCGGGACGGCTCAGGGGGCGGATGCCCGACTCTTGGACGGCAGCCTGGTACCAGCCGTTGAGGCCATCGTTGATGGCGGTTTCCAGGACGTAGCCACGGCCAACGCGCTGGTCAATCAGCTTGGAGGGGACCTTGCCCTTGCGGAAGCCAGGGACCTGGATCTGGGAAGCAACAGTCTTGTATGCCTCTTCGATGCTGGGCTTCAATTCCTCAAAAGGGACCTCAACATTGAGCTTGACCCGCGTGGGGGTGAGGTTCTCGACAGCGCTCTTCACAGTCTAAGTACTCCTGGTTTTGTGGGATGGGTTTCTGCAAACGCAATGTTCTGTCCGGACCATAAGGCCCGGGCTGCAGAGTCGGGGTGACAGGATTTGAACCTGCGACTTCCTGCTCCCAAAGCAGGTGCTCTAGCCAAGCTGAGCTACACCCCGTAAGTGCACAGGTAAGTCTACGTTCATACGGCGCGTCTTTGCACATTTGACACTGGGGCCCTGAATTAGGTTTAGTTGTATCCGGCTTCAACAGCCGCCCGGAAGATGTCCAGGAACGGTACACTTGTATCGCCTCGGCACGCCTCGGGGACGTAGCTTAGTGGTAAAGCCTCAGTCTTCCAAACTGATGATGCGGGTTCGATTCCCGTCGTCCCCTCCATGGGAACACAGTAAGAGCAACAGAAAGGGCCCCTCCGAGAGGGGCCCTTTTTTGGTTTTCTGAGGTTTTGCTTCTCGCGTTCTCAGGCGGCCTGTTGGCAGGACGGGCACCAGTAGAGTTTCCGGGCACCGAGTTCTGTCAGGGCCACAGCATTCCCGCAGACCCTGCACGGCAGCCCGTTGCGCTTGTAGACGAAATGCGCCTCATCAGTTGCCGGAAGCGGCTGGTTCCCCGTCCAGTAGCTGGGAGGGGTGGTGATAATCCTGCCGTCACGGACGCCGTCGGACATCACGGCGGCTGCGTCATCCCAGAGGAGCGCCGCTGCACGGGCGGAAAGCGAGCGGCCAGGCAGCCATGGGTCTGTCCTCTGCCTGAAAAGCACTTCCGCACGGTAGACATTGCCGACGCCGGCAATCACCTTCTGGTCCATCAGTACGGCAGCAAGCGGCGTGCGCCGGGACAGCACAGTGTCCACAAAGCGCTGACGGTCCCCCGGCCCGTTCCGCAGCGGATCCGGCCCCAGCCTTGCCAGGACGGCAGCCGCCTCCGCTTCCGTGAGGGTGGCACATGTGGTGGCGCCCCGGAGGTCAGCCCAGCCATGGGCGCTGACCAGGCGCACCCGGACGGCGCCAACGGGCTCCGGTGGACCGCTGTAGGCGGCGGACGAATCGTCGTCGAACACCTCGCGCTCCCCCACCTTCCGGGGCGCGCCGATGCTGGACGCACCGCGGAACGACTCGTCGCCGCCGAAGTTCCAGGCTCCGTAAAGGCCCAGGTGGACGTGCAGCACCAGCCCATGCTCAAAGCGCAGGAGCAGGTGCTTTCCGTGCGCGTGGCCCGCCACAAGAGCGTGGCCGTCCAGCAGCGCCGCCCCAGCAGCAAACCGCCCCTGCGGGCTGGAAACGGCAAGCGAACCGCCCGAAAATACGTCACCGAACTGCCGCGCCAGCCGGTGGACCGAGTGCCCTTCCGGCACTAGTCGATGACCTCGCCGGTGGTCTCGTAGGCGGCGATCTTGCCGATCCTGCGGATGTGGCGTTCGTCGTTGCTGAACGGTTCGGCCAGGAAGGCTTCAATAAGGGCGGTGGCCTCTTCAACGGTGTGCTGGCGGCCGCCCACGGCCACCACGTTGGCGTCGTTGTGCTCGCGGGCAAGCGTTGCCGTGGAGTGGTTCCAGGCCAGCGCGGCACGGACACCCTTGACCTTGTTGGCGGCGATCTGTTCGCCGTTGCCGGAGCCGCCCAGCACAATGCCCAGCGCATGCACTCCCGCTTCCTGGTCAGCTACCACGGCGAGCGCGGCATTGATGCAGAAGGACGGGTAGTCATCCAGGGCGTCGTAGGCCGCGGGACCGTGGTCAACAACGTCGTAGCCCTTGGCGCCCAGATGGCTGACCAGGTGGGCGCTCAGCTCCATGCCGGCGTGGTCGGTGGCGATGTGAACCCGCGGGAAGGCAGGGGATGTGGTCACGGCGGTATCCGTTCAGTCTTGAGCGTCAGATCAACGGAACCAAGCCTACTAGGACTCGGCCGCGCCGGCGGCTGGCGGCCGGTTTTCCCGGTGCGCCCGCGCTGCCACCCGGGTCAGGACCTCGGCGAGCCGGGCGGCGGACGCCGGACTTCCGCCGCTCACCGCCAGCTGGCGTCCGTCGGTTCTTCGTACCACGACGGCGGGACCGCTGCTTACGAGCATTGCGACGGTGCCGCCGTGGTTGCGGTAGCCCCAGCCGCCGTAGTCGGCGGCGCGGACATCCGCCGCACTGGCGGCCGAAATGGTGGCAGCGGGGACGTCCATGACGCGGACCAGGCCTGCCACGAAGACATGGAGCCCGGTGCGGTCCGCCTTGATGCGGGCGAAGAGGAAGGCAGCGGCCACGGCCGCGATGGCCACAAGCAGCGCGCCCAGCCAGGGGATGGCAATGGCGATCAGGGCGGCAGGAAACACCGTCGCGATGACGATCATGACAAAAACGGAACTCCGGGCATGGACCCAGAACCCGATGGAATCACCTGCCAGTTCGGGGTCGAGCTCCCTGGCCAGTACGAGCTGCAGGGCACGCTCATCCTCCGGTGACCACCGCTGGTCGGCCTTGAAAACGAAGCCCATCACAACCCCGAGCGACAGTGCGGCTCCGCTGCCGAGGGCCAGAACAGCCAGGTCCACCCGGGACTCACGTGCGTCACCAATGCCTGCCTGGCCCACCAGGCCTGCTGCCAGGACGCTGGTGACAAAAAGACACAGGGTCAGGCCTGCACCCATCATGATCCGCCGCATGATGGTTGGGCGGGAGACGGGCACCGCCTGCAACAGCACCAGCCAGCCGGCCCCGACGATCATTGCTGCGCCCACACCGACGTAAGCCGCAAACGGCGCAAAGCTTGCGCCGCCGTCGTCCGTCCAGCGGACCGCCAGAGGTTCAGGCAGTTCGGGGCGTAACAGCAAGGAACAGAACACAAACGCCGCCGCCAGCACCACGGGGAATCCCACGGCGAAGCGCAGAGCCTTGACATCCACAGCGTCCAGGAAGTTACCCATGCATTAACGCTACCCCGCCCGTCGCCGTTGAAAGCGGCGAAAGTGATCCACGCGACTTGCCAACGGCCAAAGAAGTGAAAGAATAATTTCACAGTGATGAACTGACAGTGCCGGTGCAGGCCGTGGCCCACCGGCAACCGCAACCCCTCTGGAGGCACCACCTTGCCAGGTTTGAACCTGACGCGCACCGAAGCTCGCGAGCGCGCCGATCTGATCGCAGTTGATTCCTACGATGTCAGCCTTGACCTGACCAAAGGCGAGAAAGTCTTTGGCTCGACAACCACCGTGAAATTCACCGCAGCGGCCGGGTCCTCGACTTTTATCGATGCCATTACGCACGAAGTACACAGCGTCACGCTCAACGGCCGCGAACTGGATCCGTCAGTGGTGGCCGACGGTGTCCGGATCCAGCTGTCCGGCCTGGCTGTCGCCAACGAGCTCACAGTGGTGGCCGACGCGCCATACATGAACACCGGCGAGGGCCTGCACCGTTTTGTGGATCCGGTGGACAACGAGGTCTACCTCTACACGCAGTTCGAGGTTCCCGACTCCCGGCGGATGTTCGCCGTCTTCGAGCAGCCGGATCTGAAGGCGACGTTCGCTTTCACGGTGACGGCGCCGTCGCATTGGGACCTCATCTCCAACTCCCCCACCCCTGCCCCGTCCGAGGCAACGCCCGGCGGCGACGGCGGCGCACGCTCCGTCTGGAAGTTTCCTTCCACGCCCAGGCTCTCCTCTTACGTCACAGCGCTGATCGCCGGCCCGTACCAGTCGGTCCGCAGCGAGGTGGCCGGTGCTGATGGCCGCATCACCCCGCTGGGCATCTTTGCCCGGAAGTCCCTCATGCAGTACCTGGACGCGGACAACATCTTTGAACTCACCCGGCAGGGATTCGAGTTCTACGAGGCGCAGTTCGGCTGCCCGTACCCGTTCGAGAAGTACGACCAGCTGTTCGTGCCGGAGTTCAACGCCGGCGCCATGGAAAACGCCGGTGCCGTGACCATTCTGGAAGGCTATGTGTTCCGCGGGAACGTCACCGGCGCCCAGGTTGAACGCCGCGCCATCACGGTGCTCCACGAGCTCGCCCACATGTGGTTCGGCGACCTGGTCACCATGCGCTGGTGGAACGACCTCTGGCTCAACGAATCCTTCGCCGAGTACATGTCGCACCTGGCCGCGGTGGAAAACACCGGGTTTGACCATGCCTGGACCACTTTCGCCTCGGTGGAGAAGTCCTGGGCCTACCGCCAGGACCAGCTGCCCACCACGCACCCCATCTTCGCCGAGATCAATGACCTTCAGGACGTGGAGGTCAACTTCGATGGCATCACGTATGCCAAGGGCGCTTCCGTGCTGCGCCAGCTTGTTGCCTGGGTGGGCCCGGAGGAGTTCATGTCCGGCGTCCGGGAGTACTTCCGGAAGCACGCGTGGAAGAACACCGAACTCAGCGATCTGATGGTGGAGCTGGAGGCAGCCAGCGGCCGCGACCTCGATCAGTGGGGGAAGCTGTGGCTGGAGACGGCAGGCGTGAATACCCTCAAGCCCGAGCTCACAGTGGATGCGGACGGCAACATCTCCTCGTTCGCCATTCTGCAGTCAGCCATTGCGGAGCAGCCCACCATCCGCCCGCACCGGCTGGCGGTGGGCTTCTACAACGTCACGGACGCCGGGAAGCTGGAGCGCGTCCACCGGGAAGAGCTGGACGTGGACGGCGAGCGCACGGACGTTCCCAAACTTGCAGGGCACGCACAGCCTGACCTGATCCTCATCAACGACGACGACCTCGCCTACGCCAAGGTCCGCCTCGATGAAAAATCACTCACAACGGCAAAGGCACACCTGAAGGATTTCAGCGAGAGCCTGCCACGCACTCTCGTGTGGAACTCAGCCTGGGATGCCGCCCGTGATGGCGAGACCCCGGCCCGCGGCTACGTTGAACTGATTCTGGCCAACATCGCTGAGGAATCCGATTCCTCCGTGATCCTTGTCCAGCTCCGCCAGCTTGCCACCACCCTGAATTTCTACGTTTCGGCGGAGCACCGCGAGGCAACCGCCGTAGCCGCCACTGACCGGCTGTGGGAGCTCGCGTCCACGGTCCCGGCCGGATCCGATTCGCAGCTGCAGTTCGTCAAGTCCTACGCGCTGCTCGCCCGCAGCGCCGGGCAGTTGGATACCGCAGCCGGCCTGATGGACGGATCCGTTGCCCTCGATGGACTCACAGTGGATCAGGACCTGCGCTGGGAACTCCTGGCTTCGCTGGTGGCCGGCGGCCGGTTCGGCCAGGGGCAGATCGACGCCGAACTGGAACGGGACAACACTTCCAGCGGGCAAAACGCAGCTGCACTTGCCAAGGCTGCCATCCCCACTCCGGAAGCCAAGGCGGCAGCCTGGGAATCCATTGTGGTCAAGGGCGAGTTGTCCAACGCGCTCCAGGGATCGGCCGTGGCCGGCTTCGCCCGAGTGCTGGACCCATCGCTGCTGGAGCCCTACACGAACAAGTACTTCGACGCCGTTACCGGGGTTGTTGCAGACCGGACCCACGCACTGGCCCAACAGATCGTCGTCGGGCTTTACCCGTCCCAGCTGACCACCCAGGCCACCGTGGACCGGACCGATAAATTCCTGGCCACATTGCCGGAAGAAAGTGCCGCTCTCCGGCGCATGATGCTGGAAAACCGCGACGGCGTTGCCAGGGCATTGCGGGCACGCCAGGCTGATGCCTAAAGCCATGAGCCTGGACGAGCACAACTATTCCCTGACGGTCCGCTGGACCGGCAATCTGGGCAACGGCACGTCGTCTTATAGGGAATACTCCCGGGACCACGACGTCGAGATCCCAGGACTGCCGGTACTCAAGGGCTCCGCTGATCCCTCGTTCCACGGGGATGGGACCAGGTACAACCCGGAGCAGCTGCTATTGGCCGCGCTGGCACAGTGCCACCTGCTGTCGTTCCTGCACATCGCGGTCAAAACCGGTGTGGTGGTCACAGCCTATGAGGACAAGGCGACCGGCATGATGCGGCTAAACCGCGACGGCAGCGGTCAGTTCGAAAGCGTCACGCTGAACCCGCACGTGACGGTTGCCGATCCTGCGCACGTGGATCTGGTGGAGGGGATGCACCATGAGGCCAACAGGGTCTGCTTCATCGCCCGGAGCGTGAACTTCCCGGTGATGCACACACCCACCACCACGGCCGCCGCCTGACAGGCCCTCAGCTGAGCAGCCTGTCAGCTGTCCTCAAGCTCGCGGATCAGCCGGATCTCGGCTTCCGGCGAGAGCCCGGCCTTCCGGTCCCGCCACAGTCCCGTGCGACGTTCGTCGTCGAGCGTGTCCCTGAGAGTTTCCTGCCAGGGCCTAAGGACGAGGCCGGCGGCTTTGGCTGCGCTGTTCGAGCGTGCCGAGAATCCTTCATGGCCCGGCGGAAGCCACAGCGGCAGGGAATCGGGGCCTGCCCAGTAGCCGGCGCCGTGGTCAACGAGCCATTCCTCGGACGCAGGCACAGCATGGGTCAGGTTCCCGGCGAGGCGGCGCGACTCGTCGATGTACTCGCCGAACGGCACAACATCACCCAGGGCATTTAGCGGGCCCCTGGTCTTTTGTTCTGCCGCCTTGAGGATCCAGGCCGCCAGATCCCGGACGTCGATGATCTGCGTTGCGTGGTCGGGGATGTCCGGAATCAGCGCGGGATCCTCGTCCCGCGCGAACCGGGCCGGCCAGTAGCCATAGCGGTCCGTAGCATCATGGGGGCCGCCGATCAGCCCTGCACGGCAGAGATGGGCTTTGTCTCCGGCGAGGTCGGTGGTGGCCTGTTCGATCGCCGATTTCGCTTCCCCGTAGTTTTCCGGCGTGAACTCCGTCCCTTTCTCAAGGGGAGGCAAGAGCCCGGCACCCTCCGTGGCGCCCGGCGTTGAGTGATCGGCGTAGACCGAACAACTCGACACAAACGTCCAATGCCCCGCACGGGCTGCCAGAGCCCGGAGTGCGTCTCCGGCCTGCTCCGGGTCCCGGGCCACATCGATCACTGCATCCCACTCCCCGGTGGCTGCCGTGTAGGCGTCCGCGCCCAGCGAACGGTCGGCCCGCAGCCAGGCCGCTCCCCCCGGTGGTTCGGTGGCCGTGCCGCGGGCAAGGCACGTAACGTGGTGGCCCGCGGCGATGGCCTGGCGGGCAATTTCAGCGGACAGGAAGGCGGTTCCGCCCAGAATCAGAATGCGCATGTGGCCACGCTACGGCGCTAGGGTTGAAGGAGAACAGAGTGTTATGCGCCCGGCGAACGCCGGCAGACCACGCCGGCTGACGCCGGAGAGCAGCAAGGAGCAACCCTGCAGATGTACAGCACGTTTTCAATCGCCCCGCCCATCAACTCAGCTCCCCAGGGACTGAGCGTCCCGGGAATCCTGATCAGCATCGGGGTGGGAGTTGCCCTGTGGCTGCTGGCGAGCCTGGTGATATCCCGGATTACGAAGCGCGTAGCCGCCGGAACAACCTTTTTCAAGAAACCCCATTTTAAGTGGGTAGCACCGGCCCTGCGGGTCCTCGACCACGAGCGCCGTGTCCAGCGGGCGAACTCCATCGGTTCGTTGCTCAACAGCGTGGTGGGTGTGGTCATCGTGGTGATCACCGCCATCTACGTACTCAAGAACCTTGACGTGGACGTGGCGCCGTTGCTGACCAGCGTCGGCATCCTGGGCATTGCCATCGGTTTCGGCGCCCAGCAGCTGATCCGCGACTTCTTGGCCGGCATCTTCATCACCATCGAGGACCAGTACGGGATCGGCGACACCATCGAGACGAGCGAGGTGGTGGGAACTGTAGAATCCATCGGCCTGCGGATCACCCGGGTGCGTTCCGAAGACGGCGCCGTCTGGTACCTGCGCAACGGTGAGATCCTGCGTGTAGGCAACCGCTCCCAGGGCAACTACGTGCCCGTGGTGGAGACGGCTGATATTGACCCCGAGCAGACCTCGACAGACCAGAAGGCAGGAGATTAGCCATGACTCCCGATCCCCAGCCGCCAAGGCAGCTGATGCAGAACGATCCCTTCAGCCAGCCCGGCTACACCGATAATTTCTACAACGCCGTGGGCGGCCACGAGACGTTCGTGAAGCTCATCGATGTGTTCTACGACGGTGTGGCGGGCGACCCCCTGCTGCGCGCGATGTACCCGGAAGAGGATCTGGGCCCGGCGAAGCGGCGCTTCCTGATGTTCCTGGAACAGTATTGGGGCGGCCCGACCACGTACGGCGAGGAACGCGGGCATCCGCGGCTCCGGATGCGCCACATGCCGTTCCGTGTCACGCCTGAGGCGAAAGACCGGTGGCTGCTCCACATGCGCACCGCTGTGGACGCGCTGGAGCTGCCGCCGCTGCAGGAGGGCACGCTGTGGGATTACATGGAGCGTGCCGCGCTGTCCATGGTGAACAGCGCTTCCGACACCTGAGCGGAATCGCTCAGAGGCCCAACCCTGCACCCGCCCGCGCGAGCACATGCCCCCGGCTTCCGCTGAGACGGAACCAGCGGCCTGAACGGTAGAGCTGCTGTTCATCGTTTCCGAGGAACCCCAGCGTGAGGGCGGCGAAGGCCGCACCGGAAGGCAGTCCGCTGAGGCCGTCCACTTCACGGCCCCAGACAGCGGCCCGGGCATTGTTGACAATCAGGGCGCCGGGCTTGTCCGGCACAATGCCGGCCACTTCGGCAATTCCGGCCTCTGCTGCCTGCCGCAGTATTGCGTCCGTGACTGAGCCGATCAGCTCCCAGCCGCCCCTCGGCGCGCTGACTCCCGCCCACGGCTCCGTGACGGTCGACGGCGGCACCGGAAGTTCGGCGTCGTTCTCGCCGGCCCGGGCCAGCCGGTCAAGGACCGCCGAAAGCGGTACGGTGACATCCGCGCTGGACGGCTCTGCCAGCGCCATGGTGCGCAGACCGAGAATCGTGGGCGTGGATTCCCCGAGGAGCCTTGGCCGGAGAATGCAGACGTAAGCGGCCAACACGGAACCCGAGGCCTGAAGCCGGATGGCGCCGTCGTCTATGGCCTTTGCGCGCGTGGCGTAGTTGCGGAGATCGGCAAGATCGCGGGGATCGGCGAACCGGAAGAACCGGGAGAGGAGGTCAGACACATTAAGGACTCTACCGGTTTGGCTCCGGTTGAGCCGTGCCGGGGCTGCGTCTAGAGTCAAACCATGACAGAAGCGGAAGCCGGTTTGCAGGCGTTGCCCTCCCAGGACCCCACCTCCTCCCTCATTGATCTTCTTGATCTTGGCGAGCTGGACGGTGCCCGTACTGACGAAGACATCTTCATGGGCCCTTCCCAGAAGCAACCCCACCAGCGGGTGTTTGGCGGGCAGGTGCTGGCCCAGTCGCTGATTGCCGGAATCAGGACTGTTGACGCCGGGCGCCCGGTGCATTCAATGCACGGCTATTTCCTGCGTCCCGGCGACGCCAACAAACCCATTACGTTCGGCGTGCAGCGGCTACGTGACGGCCGGTCGTTTTCCGCGCGCCGGGTCCACGCCTATCAGGACGGCATGCCCATCCTGTCCATGATTGCCTCGTTCCAGGACGAAGACGAAGGAATCGAACACCAGTCGGTCATGCCGACGGGAATCCCGGATCCCGAGTCGCTGCCCAGCACCGCGGATCTGCTGGGAAAGTTCGACCACCCCGTAGCCAGGCACTGGGCCTACGAGCGGCCGTTCGATATCCGGCACATCGACCCCGCGCTCTATGTTTCCGCCAAGGGGAAAAAGGAAGCACGCAATGCGGTGTGGATGAAGACCTTCGGCCCCATGCCCGATGACCCCAACATGCACCGCGCCGCACTTGCCTACGCGAGTGACTACACGCTGCTGGAGTCGATTCTGCGCAAACACGGCCTGAGCTGGATTACGCCGGGCATGAGTGTTGCCAGCCTGGACCATGCCATGTGGTGGCACCGCCCGGTACGGGTGGATGAATGGCTGCTGTACGTCCAGGAATCCCCCAGCGCGCAGGGTGCCCGCGGGCTGGCTTCCGGCAAGATCTTCAACCGCGCAGGCCAGCATGTGGCTTCCGTGGCCCAGGAAGGGATGGTCCGGGTTCCCACGGACCTCAAAAACAAGGTGGTGGGCGCGGTGCAGTCCGCCGTCATGCAGCACCAGATCCGCAAGGCGGAACGGGACTGACTGTTTCCCGGACATACAACAACCAGGCATACGAAAGGCCGGCCCCCGTTGCGGGGGCCGGCCTTTTTGGTCCGTTCACGGGGAGCCCCGGAAGGGCTTAACCGGGCAGGGACTTAGCCGCGGGTGAGGCGGCGGTGCGTGACACGGTGCGGCTTGGCCGCGTCCGGGCCCAGACGCTCCACCTTGTTCTCCTCGTAGGATTCGAAGTTACCTTCAAACCAGTACCACTTGGACGGGTTTTCCTCGTCACCTTCGTAGGACAGGATGTGGGTAGCCACCCGGTCCAGGAACCAGCGGTCGTGCGAAACCACCACGGCACAGCCGGGGAATTCGAGCAGCGCGTTCTCCAGGCTGCTGAGGGTTTCGACGTCGAGGTCATTCGTGGGTTCGTCAAGGAGGAGCAGGTTTCCGCCCTGCTTCAACGTGAGCGCAAGGTTCAGGCGGTTCCGCTCACCACCGGAGAGCACCCCGGCCTTCTTCTGCTGGTCCGGGCCCTTGAAGCCGAAGGCGGCAACGTAGGCGCGGGACGGCATTTCAACGTGGCCCACCTGGATGTAGTCATTTCCGTCGGAAACAACTTCCCACAGCGTCTTGTTGGGGTCGATGCCGCCGCGGCTCTGGTCCGCATAGGAGATCTTGACGGAATCGCCGATCTTCAGCTCGCCGCCGTCGAGGGGCTCAAGCCCCACGATGGTCTTGAACAGAGTGGTCTTACCCACACCGTTGGGGCCGATGACGCCCACAATGCCGTTGCGGGGCAGGGTGAAGGACAGTCCGTCAATCAGCGTGCGGTCCTCGAAGCCCTTCTGCAGGTTCTTCGCTTCCAGGACCAGCCCGCCCAGGCGCGGGCCCGGCGGGATCTGGATTTCCTCGAAGTCGAGCTTGCGGGTGCGGTCAGCCTCGGCAGCCATTTCCTCGTAACGGGCAAGGCGCGCCTTGGACTTGGTCTGGCGGCCCTTTGCATTGGAGCGGACCCAGTCCAGTTCCTCGGTAAGGCGCTTGGCCTGCTTGGCGTCCTTTTTGCCCTGGACTTCCAGGCGGGCGCGCTTCTTCTCCAGGTAGGTGGAGTAGTTGCCTTCGTACGGGTAGAGGTGGCCGCGGTCCACCTCGGCGATCCATTCGGCGACATGGTCCAGGAAGTAGCGGTCGTGAGTGACGGCGAGGACGGCGCCGGCGTAGCTGGAGAGGTGCTGTTCCAGCCACAGCACGCTCTCAGCGTCGAGGTGGTTGGTGGGCTCGTCAAGCAGCAGCAGGTCAGGCTTCTGCAGCAGGAGCTTGCACAGTGCTACACGGCGGCGCTCACCACCGGAAAGCAAGGTGACGTCGGCTTCAGGCGGCGGGCAGCGAAGTGCGTCCATGGCCTGCTCGAGCTGGGAGTCAAGGTCCCAGGCATCGGCAGCGTCAATGGCTTCCTGCAGTTGGCCCATTTCTTCCAGGAGCGTGTCGTAGTCCGCATCCGGGTTGGCCATTTCCTCGGAGATCTCATTAAAGCGCTGGATCTTGCCGATGATTTCACCAACGCCTTCCTGGACGTTGCCGAGAACTGTCTTTTCCTCGTTAAGGGGCGGCTCCTGGAGCAGGATGCCCACAGAATAGCCGGGGCTGAGCCGGGCCTCGCCGTTGGACGGAATGTCCAGGCCTGCCATGATCTTGAGGATGGTGGACTTGCCGGAACCGTTGGGACCGACTACGCCGATCTTCGCCCCAGGGAAGAACGACATGCTTACATCGTCGAGGATGAGTTTTTCGCCAACGGCCTTTCGGGCATTGGTCATTGTGTAAATAAATTCCGCCATGCCTCCAAATCTACGGGGTCAGCGCAGATAACTCACATTCGGGGTGTCAGAGCGGAGACCCCACAAAACACTTGCCGCTGGCCAATACGGGCAGAACCGTCACCATAACGCCGCCGTCGCGAATCTGGCCGACCACACAGTCCTTGCCGTGAAGTGCTGCGGCTTCGATGGCATCCACCTCCAGGCCTGTGGGGGTGCGGCTGACCGAAACCTCAAGTGAGGCGGCCGGTAAGCCCGCACCTGTCAGGGCATCCGTCACCAGGATCTGGCTGGGTTTCGGGTTGCCGGCGGCCACTTTGCGGAGCGCGTCGGTGACGGTTTGTTTGAGTTTGGCTGTGGCCGGGTTTTCCGAGGGAGCGGGGGCAGATGTCGAAGCCGAAGGCGCCGCCACACTCTGGCTGGACGCAGGCGGGGATGCCTCATCCGCTGTGGATGCCTGTGGCGACGCGGAAGTCTGGCCTTCACCCGCCGCCGCAGAGCGAGACTCCGGTGACGGCTCGCCGTTTCCGCCGGTGCAGGCAGCCACTGCACCAAGAAGCAGAATCGCCGCCGTGAGATGCGAAGCGATTCGGGCAGGGAACCTGTTGGTGCTCTGCCGCTGCGGTGTCTTCGCCTGTTTCACCTTGCCATTCTGCCATGCGGCACCGCCGGCGGGACGGTGCCGCGGATGCGGCAGCCTGGACCCCCGTCAGGCCGCGGCTCCGGTCAGTTCGCCGGTCTCCGAATCGACCTCAAGGCGGTCTCCGGTCTTATCGTCCACGAAAATCCCCGGTGACTCGTCCCGGTCCTCGGCTCCGTGGTCATCTGCGGAATCCGGTCCGCCGTCCGCATTTTCCCGGGTCAGGCCCTCTGCCCCGTCGGCGGAACCGGCCTGCCCTGCCACTGGCTGGGACGAGTTCGAGGCCATCCGGGTGAAGTTGGCCGAACCCCACATAAGGTCGTGGCCGACTGATTCGGCGTCGATCTCGGCCACATGGTAGATCCGGCCTTCCTTTTCCCAGCTCCGCATCTTCAGCCGGCCCACGATGATGACCCGCTGGCCCTTTTTGATGCTGCAGCCAATGTTTCCGGCCAGCTGGCGGTAACCCTGGACGGTAAACCAGTTGGTGTTGCCGTCCACCCAGGTGCTGGACGCCCGGTCGAAGCGCCGGTCGGTGGAGCCGAGCCGGAAGGACGCGGTAGCAACCCCGCCCGGTGTCGTCGAGCTCTTGATCTCCGAGGCCACGAAGCCGCGGACCGTAATGTTGTCACTCATCTTGGTGTCCTGTCTCGAATTGTCATGCCCTAGCAGGCACGTCCAGCTTCGCGCCGTCAGAGGCCGGCCGGTAGAAGCGAATTTCCCTATGTGGAAAACCCTGCGCCGACTGGCCTGTGGAGGACGGGTGAAGCCGGTGCGGCCACCAAGACAGCGCCCGGGCGCAAGGCAATGTAGACTTTTTGAGGCGCCCGGCATCTGCCTGCGGACGCCACGTGCCCCAGTAGCTCAGGGGATAGAGCAGCGGCCTTCTAATCCGCCGGTCGGGGGTTCGATTCCCTCCTGGGGCACTCAAGTGGAATGGTCGGGACTGCGACCCCTTCAAGGGGCTCGTGTCCCGGCCGGACCACCCCTCGAGAGGACAGCAGCAATGAGCCTGATCCGGCTGCAGGACGTAAGTGTTCGTTTCGAGAACTCGCAGATCCTACGCGAGGCGTTTTTCCGGCTGGAACCCGGCGACCGTGTTGGCCTGATCGGGAAGAACGGTTCGGGAAAGACCACAATTCTCAAACTGGTGCTCGGCCAGGAGTCAGCGGACACCGGAACCGTCACCGTGGAGCTCGGGACCAAGGTTGGCTACTTTTCACAGTTCTCCGAACTCGACGGCGAAACCACCATCACCGAGGTACTGAACGCCCTGTTCATTGAGATCCAGGCCATCGAAGCCGAACTTGCGTCGATTGACGCGGCCATCGCCACGGATCCCGCCGACAGCGGTGAACTCGACCGGCTGGTCCGAAGGCAGTCAGAGCTGTTCGAGGACATGGAGCGGCTCGATGGCTGGGACTACGGGCGCCGCATCGACAAGGTGCTGACCACGCTGGGCTTCAGCGAGGCTCACCGCTTCTGCGCGATCGATGAACTGTCCGGCGGCTGGCGAAACCGCGCGGCTCTGGCGAAGATCCTGCTCGAGGCCCCGGATGTGCTGCTGCTGGACGAACCCACCAACTATCTGGACGTGGCCGGTGTCGAGTGGCTCGAAGGGTGGTTCCGGGACTTCCGCGGCGCCGCAATCATCGTCTCGCATGACCGGAGGTTCCTGGACAGCGTGGTCACGCGGATCATTGAGGTGGAAAACTTCCACCTCAATGAGTATCCGGGCAACTTCGGCGAGTACGTGATTCAGAAGCAGTTCCGTCTCAAGACCCTTGAGCAGCAGTTTGTGCATGAGTCCGAGCTGCTGGCCTTTGAGGCGGAAGGGATCGCCGACCGCCGGGAGGCTGCGAAGGATGCCAGCCGGAGCCTCGGGAACCAGCTGGCGAAAATCAAAAAGGCCCGTACGCCGCGGCCCGTGGACAAGATCATCACCGAGATCTACGGCGGCCTTCACGTCAAGGACGCGCTGTGCCGGGTCGAGATGCTCGGCAAGTCGTACGGTGATAAAACGCTGTTCACAGATCTGAGCTTCGAGATCAGGCGGGGCAACCGGATGGTGGTCCTTGGCTCCAACGGCAGCGGAAAAACAACCCTGCTGCGGGTACTGGCGGGAGAAGAGCAGGCCGATTCCGGTGAGGTGATCTGGGCCAAGGGCACGGCCGTGGTCTCGTACAACCAGGTCCTGGACGAGCTCGACGAGAACGACACCGTCACCCATGCCGTTAACGCCATGCCCGGCAGCCTCGCTTTCACCGCGACACGCAAGTCAGTGAACAGGTTCCTGGCGATGTTCCAGTTCTCCGAGGCAGACCTCAAGCAGAGGATCGGCAACCTGTCCGGCGGGCAGCGCGCGCGGGTGGCAATGGCCCAGTGTCTGCTCTCGGGTGCCTCGGTACTTCTTCTGGACGAACCCACCAACCACCTTGACATGTCCAGCACACAGGTGATGGAGCGGGCGCTGCTGCACTTCCCCGGGGCTGTTGTTGTGGTTAGCCACGACCGCTTCTTCAGCGACAAAATCGCGAACCGGCATCTGGTCTTCGGAGCCGATGCCGCCCGGCCCGGCGAAATCGACGTGCGCGTCGCCTAACAGCGAGTCGCCTGGGGTAGCTCGCTTAAAGCGGTCGGGGCCCGCACCGCTGATGTGGTGCAGGCCCGATTACTTGGGGCGCAGGCCCCGGCCGTGACGTAGCGGGGGCCCGCGGTCTGAATCAGGAGGCCCTGCTGCCGGGCTTCATCGGTCAGGCGTGCGGCAGAACCAGTTCCGCGTAGCGCTCCTTGATGGTGGCCAGTACGCCGTCCCCGTCGGCGTCCCAGATCTCCTGATTGAAAATTTCCACTTCGATGTCGCCGGTGTAGCCGGCATCCCGCACCCAGGTCCCGATCGTCGCGAAGTCAATATCGCCGTCGCCCATCATTCCCCGGGAGAGCAGTGCATCGGCAGCAATCGGCAGGTTGAAATCGCATACCTGGTAGGAGGCGATCCGGTTTTCCCGGCCGGCGCGTTCGATCTGCGCCCTCAGTTCCGAGTCCCCCAGACGTGGAAGGTATCGACGGCGACGCCTACTGCCCGGTCGCTGTACGGCGCCGCGAGATCGAGCGCCTGCCCTAGGGTGGAGATCAGTGCGCGGTCCGCCGCATACATGGGATGCAGAGGTTCCAGGACAAGCCTGATGCCGTTTTCGACGGCAAACGGCACCAGATCCCCGAGCCTGTCCGCCATGCGCTGGCGGGCAGCCACCACGTCCTTCTCCCCCGGAGCCAGGCCGCCGACCACCAGGAACAGTTCCTGGGTGCCAAGCGCCACGGCTTCAAGGATGGCGGCACGGTTGTCCGCGAGCGCTGCTGCCTGGCCGTCGGCGTCGGCTGCAGTGAGGAAGCCGCCACGGCACAGCGAGGAGACTCGAAGTCCGGCGTCCCTGATCAGCTTTGCCGCCTTGTCCAGTCCTGTCTCGGCCACGCGGTCGCACCAGGGCCCGATGGCCGGGATACCGGCCCGTGCGCAGCCGTCCACGGCCTCGGCCAGGGTCCACTTTTTGGTGGTGGCGCTGTTCAGGGACAGCCGTGAAAAGTCGCTCATACTCCCACTCCGTTGATTCGCAGGTAGTCCGACATCCGGAAAGCGGCGAGCGCAGGATCCTTGAGCAGTCCTGCCTGGTCCGCCAGTTCGAAAGTCCTTGCCAGATGCACCACGGACCGGCCGGAGTGCAGCCCGCCCACCATCTGGAAGCCCGGCTGCTTACCGTTCAGCCAGGACATGAAGGCGATGCCGGTCTTGTAGTAGAACGTGGGGGCGCTGAAGATGTGCTTGCCCAGTTCCCGGGTGGAGTCCAGGATGGCCCGTCCCTTGGCGGAGTCGCCGGCGTCGTAGCTCTGCAGGGCTGCTGACGCGGCCGGGTAGATCGCCGCGAAGATGCCCAGCAGGGCATCCGAGTGGTGGGCGCCGTCGCCGTCGATCAGTTCGGGGTAATTGAAATCGTCACCCGTGTATAGGCGGACGCCGTCCGGCAGTACGGCCCGGAGCGCCACTTCGTGGCTGGCATCCAGCAGCGAGACCTTGACTCCATCCACCTTGCCCGCATTTTCCCGGATCAGAGACAGGAACGTTTCGGTGGCCTCGGAAACATCGTCCGAGCCCCAGTATCCGGCAGGCGCGGGATCAAACATGGTGCCGAGCCAGTGCAGGATCACCGGCCGGTCCACTTCCTGCAGCAGTGCGGAGTGGACCCGCAGGTAGTCGTCCGGCCCGCTGGCTACCCTGGCCAGTGCACGGGAATCCATCAGGATGATCTTCGCTCCAGAGTCGCTGACGACGGCTATCTGCTCGCGGTAGGAGTCCAGCACCGCCGTCAGTCCTGCTTCGCCGGACGGCAGCGAATCGATGTCCAGCTGGTCCGTGCCCGCACCGCAGGACACCAGGTCGCGGACAGACTTGCCGGCCGTCGCAGAATTTCCGCCGGCAACCACCGATGCAGCTTCAACGCCCGTGCGTTTGATGAGCTGCTGGGTCGCGGCCCAGTCCAGCCCCATGCCGCGCTGCGCGGTGTCCATGGCATCGGCAACGCCCAGCCCGTAGGACCACAGCTCGTGGCGGTAGGCCAGCGTGGCCGCCCAGTCGAGGCGTGCAGGCGCCCACGGCGTGTTGTCGGCCGTGACTTCCGGGATCACATGCGCCGCGGCATACGCGTGGCGGTGGGTGATCGGGGCACTGGGCCTGGCCCAGGATGTGCCGCCCCGGAGGCGGTATTCCCGGGTGCCGCCGTCGTTCGTGGGAAGGATCAGGGAAGTCATCAGAGCGTGATCTCCGGGATATCGATGGTGCGGCGCTCGGCCGAGGACTGGAGTCCAAGTTCTGCGAGCTGGACACAGCGGGCTGCGGAGAGCAGACCGAAGCGGTGTTCCCGGCCGGCGACGACGTCGCGCAGGAATTCCTCCCACTGGAGCTTGAAACCGTTGTCCAGTTCGGCATTCGCCGGAACTTCCTGCCACTGGCTGCGGAAGGACTCGGTGACGGGCAGGTCAGGGTTCCAGACGGGCTTGGGCGTGTGGGCACGCTGCTGCGCAACGCGCTTGTTCAGCCCGGCGACGGCGGAGCCAAGGGTTCCGTCGATCTGGAACTCAACGAGTTCGTCGCGGTAGACGCGGACGGCCCAGGAAGAGTTGATCTGTCCGATGACGTCGTCGCCACCCGGGGGTTTCGAGTTCGAAGATTCCATACGAGGCGTCGTCCGCAGTGGCGTTGTATTCCTTGCCGGCTTCGTCCCAGCGCACAGGGATGTGGGTGGCGGTCTTGGCGTTGACGCTCTTGACCTTGCCGATGATGCCTTCCAGGACGCAGTTCCAGTGGCAGAACATGTCCGTGGTCATGCCGCCGCCGTCTTCCTTGCGGTAGTTCCAGGACGGGCGCTGCGCAGCCTGGACGTCGCCTTCGAAGACCCAGTAGCCGAACTCGCCGCGGATGGAAAGGATGCCCGAAGAATCCTTCGTCCACTAGGCGTCGCAGCTTGACCAGACCCGGCAGGTACAGCTTGTCGTGCACAACGCCGGCGGTCACTCCCGCCCGGGTGCCGATCCGGGCCAGCTCGATGGCTTCCTCAAGGGTTTCCGCTGTGGGCTTCTCGGTGAAGATGTGTTTGCCGGCCATCATGGCCTTCTTCAGCGTGGCGGCGCGCAGGCTCGTCATGGACGCGTCGAAGACGACGTCGACGGTGGGGTCATTGATGACGGAATCAAGGTCCGTGGTCCATTCGGATACCTTGTGCAGTTCTGCCAGCTAGCGGATCCTGGCTTCGTTGCGGCCCACCAGGATGGGTTCAACCTGGACCTTGGTGCCGTCTTCGAGCGTAAAGCCGCCGGCATCGCGGATGGGAAGGATGGAGCGCAGCAGATGCTGGCGGTACCCCATGCGGCCGGTAATGCCGTTCATGGCGATGCGGATCGTCTTTGTTTCGAAGCCCATGTGTCCTCCACGGTTGGTGAGCAATGCTCGTACTGGATTGGGAAAGCGCGTTCCCACCTGCATTTATCATGCATGTTCCGGCGCGTCATGGCAAGCGCTTTCCGAAAATCCGGGAAAACTGCCATACTGTGGGCATCGCTGAGTTCCCTGAACAGGAGATGTCCGTGGCTGCAAGTACCCTCACCGAGGTGGCCCGGCTGGCCGGAGTTTCGCCAGCCACTGCCTCCCGTGTCCTCAATGGTTCCGCGCGCAAGCCGGGGCAGGACATCGCTGACCGTGTACGGGAGGCCGCCGAATCACTGGGATACATTCCGAATGCCCAGGCACAGGGGCTGGCGAAATCCAGCTCGGGACTGATTGGGCTGATCGTCCATGACATTGCCGATCCCTATTTTTCCGCCATTGCCCGCGGCGTGCAGGATGCAGCGCGGGAACAGAACAAGATGGTGCTCCTGGCCACCACCGCCGGCGGACCGGCCGATGAGCAACAGGCTGTGGCTGCCTTTGCCGCACGCCGGGCAGACTCCATCGTTATCGCAGGATCGCGCTCGTCCCGGAGCGAAGACCAGGAAAGCAACGTTGAGCTCGCGGCGGAACTTGACCGGTACTGCCGCAATGGCGGCCAGGTGGGCGTTGTGGGACATGCGATCGTGGGGGCTGGGGTTACTGCGGGTTACCACGTGGTGGCGGTCCCGAACGAAGAGCTGGCGTCCGGGCTCGCCCGTGAACTTGCCGCACTTCATACCGGGAGATTTGCGATCATCGGCGGGCCGGAAGGGCTCTTTACCTCGGATGACCGTATCCGCGGCTTCCAACGTGGTCTGGCCGAGTCAGGGCGGACAGCCGCGGAAGTCCTGCGCAGTGGGTTCAACCGCGCCGGCGGATACGAAGCCGGACTGGCACTGGCGGGGCGCATCAACGCTGAAAAAACCGGCTCCGGGCGGCCCGCCGCAGGCTCGGACGCCGGTGGCCCGGATACCGGCGGCGCCGAAGCCCGCAACGCCGCACGCCTGTGCATATTCGCGGCCAACGACGTGATGGCCATCGGCGCAGCTGCTGCACTCCGCTCGGAAGGCCTGCGCATCCCCCGCGACGCCTTGATCGCCGGATTCGATGACATCGAAACCCTCCGGGACTTCCGCCCCGCGCTGTCAACGGTGCGCCTTCCGCTGGAGGAGATCGGCAGGCTTGCCACGCGCAGCTCCGCCAGCCCAGGGACGGACGACGACGGCGTCCCCCCCGCAACGGTGGCCGGTCAGGTCACGCTGCGGCGAAGCACGGAACCCGCTTCCTAGTGGTCCCGGGGTGGCTTGTGAAAAAGTGAAATATCCGACTTCGACCACGCGGACGAACAGGTCGGCCGGGTGCGCGGGCGAGGACGAAAGGGCTGACTGCCGGCCTTTCGTGACGCGATGCTCTTCAAGACCGCGCACGCCTTCGGTCTGCGCCGCAACGAGGCGCGGATGCTCGATGTGGTGGACTTCGGCCGCGACCCCCGGGGCCCGGAGTTCGGGGAGTATGGCGTCCTCTACGTCCGCCACGGCAAGGCGAAGAAGGGCTCCCCGCCCAAGCGCCGCAGCGTGCTGACGGTCTTCGACTGGTCGGCGAAGATCCTGCAGCAATGGGCCGAGGAGGCCCGTCCGCTGTTCCCCACCGCCGGTCCCGGAGCCTTATGGCCCGCGGAACGCTCCTCACGGGTGGGCTTCACCCAGATGAACACCCGCTTCTGCACCTACCGGGACAGCCTTGGCCTGGATCAGGGTCTGGATTTTCATTCGTTTCGGCGCTCCTACGTCACGCACCTGATCGAGGACGGCTAGGACGCCCGGTTCGTCCAGGAACAGGTCGGCCACGAGCACGCGTCCACCACCTCGATCTACACCTGCGTCTCCTCTGACTTCCGCACCCGAACTCTCCGCAGGACCCTGGACGCCACGATGGAGGCCGCCCTGCGGCCAGTAAGGAAACCCTGATGAAACGTCATGTCAGTTACCAGTGGCGGCTGCGCGAGGTGATGGCCACCCGCGGGATCTTCACTGCCTCGGATCTGTCCCCCCTGCTGGCCCAGCGCGGCATCGAGCTGTCCTCGATGCAGGTCTGGCGGCTGGTCACCCAGATCCCCGAGCGGCTCTCGCTGCCGGTCCTCGCCGCGCTCTGCGACATCCTGGAGGTGACCCCCGCGGAGCTTATCGCCACCGGAGCGGAGGCCGTGACACCGCGCCGCACGGCCGGCGCGGGTGCCGAGGTCGTGGACCTTGCCGCCACCATCCGGCCCAAGCGGGCCAAGATCACCCCCGAGCGGTGAGCCCCGCCTACGACACCCGCGAGAAGTATGAGCGCTGGCATATACGCATCTGTGCCCGCTGCGGCCGACAGGCCGCGAAAGCGGCGAACTGGTCGGACGGCCCGATCTGCCGGACCTGCTTCGACAAGGCCACACGCACACATGGATCCTGCCCCGGCTGCCGGAGCGAACGGCTGCTGCCGGGCCGCGACGCCTCAGGGATGCCGGTCTGCCGGGACTGCGCAGGGATCACCCGCGACTTCTCCTGCGACCGCTGCCGCGTTGAAGGACCCCTGCTCGCCGGACGGCTCTGCCACAGATGCACCCTCACCGACCGGCTCAGCGCGCTCCTGGATGACGGCACCGGCCGCATCCACCCACCCCTGGCAACACTGTTCGACCCAATGCTGACGATGCAACGGACCAAAAGCGGGCTTGCCTGGCTGACCCGCGCTCAGCCACTGGCCCTGCTGCAGGACCTCGCCAAAGGCCGGCTCGCCCTGACCCACGAAGCGTTCCAGCAACTACCGAACTGGCGGACCGCCGCCCACCTGCGCGACATATTCATGCAGTGCTGGGTCCTGCCCGCCGTCGACCGGCAACTCCTGCTCTTCGAGAGATGGCTCACCGGGCACCTGGCCGCCGCCGCCGACCCCGGACACACCCGGGTGCTCCACCGCTTCGCCACCTGGCACCAACTCCGCAAACTACGGGCCAAAGCCGGCAAAGGACTGCTGGGCAACTCTCCGGCATACGCGGCCCGGCAGCAGCTTATCCAAGCCGGTTCCTTCCTGACCTGGCTCACCGTCCGTGGCGCTCTCCTCGAACACTGCCGGCAACCCGACCTCGACGCCTGGCACAGCGGGAAATACGCCGCCCCCCGACCCGGCAAGACCTTCCTGAACTGGTGTATGAAGACCGGACGGATGCCCGCCCTGACCGTTCCTGTCCGGTCCACGGGAAACCCGGCCCCGATGGGGCAGCATCACCGGATCGCCGCTCTCCGGCACCTGGTCACCGACGAGACCGTGCCCCTACGCTCCCCCATCGCCGGCTCATTGATTCTGCTCTACGCCCAACCGGTAAGCCGGATCGTCCGGCTCACCATAGACGACATCCTCCACGACGGGGACCACACCCTGCTGCGCCTCGGTGAACCGCCGACTCCGGTTCCAGAACCGCTGGCCGGGCTACTGCGGGCATACCTCGAAGACAGGCCCAACATGACCACCGCCGCCAACCCGGCCTCCCGATGGCTCTTCCCCGGCCGCCGGGCCGGGCAAGCCATGGACCCGGGAACCCTCCGCGATCTGCTGCAGAAAATCGGTATCCCGGCCCAGTCCGGCAGAACCGCAGCGATCCGACAACTCGTCCTCCAGATGCCGCCGCCGGTGGTGGCCCAGGCCCTCGGTTACACCACAACAGCACCACCAGGATCGCAGCAGAAGCCGGATCACCCTGGAGCGGATACGCTCCCGGCGACCACAGCCGATAACAACTCCCGCAACACCGAGCCATTCCCAGCCGCGACAAAGTCAGCCACTCCCATCGACAGACTCCTTAGAAAATCCGAAGAATACCGACTACTCAATCAACGGTCATTACCAGTCCCGACCCCAGGGGACTGACTGCTCGGCGCGCTGCTGGCGTGGCCGCTGTTTCGACTCCTCAAGCCATATAAGCAACCTATGGTTGCGCAAGAAGGGATCCTGGGCTATGGTGATGTGCAACCAAACGTTGCAGAAAGCGGGAAACCCATGGAGTTCGGAAGCATTGAGCGCGAGATCTACGTCGACGCGGCTCCTGAGATCGTCTTCGAGGTGATAAGCAGTCCCGAGCACATCCGGGAGTGGTGGAACGGTGCGGAGACCGACCTGTCGCCGACCCCGGGCGCGGTCGCCGAGATCGCGTGGGGGAGGGACACGGCGGAGCCGCACATCCAGCCGCTCACGGTCGTCGACGCGGAACCGCCTCGCTTGTTCTCGTTCCGGTGGGTCTACGAGGGCGCAGCCGTGGCGACCCCCACGAACTCGCTGCTGGTGACCTTCGAGCTCGTCCCGTCTGGAGCGGGCACGGTGGTCCGGCTCACAGAGACCGGCTTCCGGGAGAAGGGGTGGGAGATCGCGGTGCTCGAGGCGGCGTACGCCGAGCACGTGAAGGGCTGGGACATCTTCGTGCCCAGCCTCGGCGACTACGTCACCCGGCTGGTGTCGACGCCATGAGCGTCGCCGTCGACGACGACCTGTGGTCCGCGATCGGGGACCCGACCCGACGCCGGATGCTCGACCTCCTGCTCGCCGAGGGTGCCGGCACGGCCACCACGCTCAGTGAGCGGTTGCCGGTGACACGTCAGGCCGTCTCGAAGCATTTGGTGGTCCTGGACCGCGTGGGCCTGGTTCACGTCACGCCCGCCGGACGCGAGCGGCGCTACCAGGTGGACGAGGCTCAGCTCGCCCGCGCGGTGGCCCAGCTCGCGGACGTCGGGGCGACCTGGGACGCCCGCCTGCGGCGGATCAAGCGGATCGCCGAGGCGATCGAGCGCGGCCAAGAAAAGTAATCCAATCCAATAGCAAACAATATGCGAGACGGGGAATCGAAATGGTGGACATACTCCATAGAGTCGGGATGAAGTCGGCGTCACTGGACGACGTGTATGCGGCCCTGACCACGCTCGAAGGCCTGTCGGGCTGGTGGGCGACGGACACGAAGGGCCAGACCGATGTCGGTGGGATCCTGGAGTTCCGGTTCGAGCCCGGCGGCTTCGACATGAAGGTGCTCGAGTTGAATCCCGGACAGAGCGTGCTCTGGGAAGTCACCGACGGGCCGGCCGAGTGGATCGGTACGACGGTGCGGTGGGACCTCAAGCAGGAGGGCGACTACACGATCGTACTGTTCGCCCACGAGGGTTGGAAGGAGCCCGTCGAGTTCATGTACCACTGCAGCACCAAGTGGGCGACGTTCCTGGTGAGCCTCAAGCAGCTCGTAGAGACGGGTACCGGCGCACCCGAGCCGTACGACCTCAAGATCTCCGACTGGCACTGAGGGCGCCGTCCAGGCCCACGAGGAACATTGGAACGAAAACCATCGTTACCGGACGCCTTTGATGATCATTCGGGGCCGGTGCTCGGCAGCCTGTCCGGGATTCGGATCCGGAACCAACAGAAACTACACGGCAACAAGCAAAACGGATTCCACCTCTCCTTGACGCACACCGTTTTTCAATAGGGACAAACGCTGGAGGCATCCCGTTGATGCTTAACAGCAGGTTCCCGCCGTGAACGAGAATACCTGGCAGTTCCCTTGACCACCACGCATTATGGCCCCAAGCAACTTCCCGTTGTGCAGGGCCTTGACCCCGGTGTCGGCGGACTTGGCTTTGAGGCCGCGAGGACCGCTGTCATGAAATACATCGACGGGCTGGTACAAGCGCCGCCGACCCAATCGACGGGCCGGCGGCCAACCACCGGCCACAGCCCTTGCGGCTCACCTGACCCGCGGCCAGGAACCCCTGGCCGCGTAAACCAAATCAACTACGAAACTGTCTCAAAAGCTTGACGACCGCAGAACTCCTTCGTGTCCTCCAAGGTGGTGGCCGCCCCACACCGCTTGGCCGGGCCCTCGCCGAATACGGACGCATCGCGAAAACCATCTACCTTCTCGCGTACCTAGACGACGACAGTTACCGACGCCGTATTCTCACTCAACTCAACCGCACCGAAGGCCGCCACGCACTCGCCCGCGACGTCTTCCACGGCCAACGAGGACAACTTCGCCAACGCCATCGAGAGGGCCAGGAAGACCAGCTGGGCGCCCTCGGACTCGTCGTTAAGGCCATCGTGCTCTGGAACACCCGATACATCGACGCCGCCTTCCAACAACTCCGCACCGAGAACTTCCCCATCAACGACGAGGACCTCAAACGGCTTTCACCCCTCGGCCACGACCACATCAACATTCTTGGCCGCTACCGCTTCAGCACCCAAGACGTCCCAAAAGGTCGCCTCCGACCCCTCAGAAACCCCAACACCGCCGACTAGCCAGGGCCTTAGCGCACGCTTTCGGTCCATTACCACTCAGACCCCAACCCCAAGTGGGTCCGGCCGAGGCTGCGTCAACCGACAGCGATTAGAACATCCGCTGACCCATCAGGATGGTGCACCTCAACGTCAGGCGGCGGTGGCGGGCCGTGCCAAGCGCGGGTCGTCACGCGGCGCTATGCCAGCGTGCCGAGCCAGGTCGTCACCGCATACAACGCGACGTAGGTCCCTACCGCCACCGTGAGGACTCCGAGCAGGCGCCACTGCCAGCGCCGCACCCCGGCGATGCTGCACTGATCGCGCCGTCGCAACGCCAGCCACACGAGCAGGACTATGACGGCGAGCCCGCCGAGGCGGAACCACCAGGCGTAATTGCCGTATAGGTCGGTGGCCCACGCGAACGCGGTGCCGGCGCTGACGATGCCGAGCAGGGCGAGCACGGTTGGGCCGACGCAGCACAGGATGCCGACCACGCCGCCGGTGAGGCCGATCCGCCACATCGGCAGCCGGTCCGTGCGAATCCGCGAGCGGGTTTCCTTCCCGCTGCCGGTACTCACCGGTCACCTCGAACCATGGTCGGCAACCGTTCGGGGTGACGTGCTTGGCGGCGGGATCCGTTCCCGGGTGCCGGAGACGAGGACAGCGAGCAGCAGGAGGATAGCCAACGGGTAGAAGATCGGCCGCAACGGCAGCACGAGAGGCAGCAACGTCGCCGCCACACCGCTGCCCAGCACGAGCAGGAAGGTCGGCACACAGCAGGCCAAGCCCATGAGGAACGCGGGCAGCACGGCGAGAGCCCTGCTGTAACCGGGTCGCCGACAAGAGACTGCGGTACGCGCTGAGTTGGCCGCAACAGCAATGTTGCAACCGACCAGAGCGGCAAGGACAGCACCGAGGACGATGTTGACCGGGCTGACAAACACCGCGAGCTGTGGAATCGGGTGCACGACGAGCACCGGCTCGAACAGGTACGGCGCGCGGATTCGCCACAGCGACGCCGGCGCGGTCTGGATGACTGGAGCGTGGTCCCAGTCTCCAGACAACGACACCGCCAGGTCACCGATCGCGATGAGGTAGAGCACCAAGGTCACCGTGGCCGCCACCAGACCGACGCGCCGATCGCGCCGCACCGCGAGAGCGGCGAGGACCTTGCGCGGCGTGGACACGCCCGCGGCGATCACGCTGTCCCAACTGGTGCCGACCCGGGCGACGGCGTGCAGCAGCGGGTTCACGGCAGCACCTCGGTGTGCGGGTAGAAGGCATACCAGGCGAACCACATCGCGTCGAGGTAATCCGCCGCCTCCCACCGGCCCTCTACCTGCTGTTCGACGAGGGCGGTATCGAGCTGGTTGTCCCAGTGCGCGCGCACCCGGGTGCCTCCGGACTGGGTTTCGATGGCCTGGACGCGCCGGAGGTGGTCTTTGTGGATGGCCAGCCTGCCGTCGCCTGCGCGCACGCCGACCACGACGTCCTTGGCGGCGAAGCGGTGATCCCGCGCTTGCACGGGAAAGATCGGTTCGCCGCTGGCGTAATAGCCGCTCCGTCGGGGGTAGGAGCCGTAGGGGTCGGTGCCGTAGCTCCGCAGGAACCCGGTGTCGGCTGAGAGCACCTTGGTGTTTGGGTGAGCGTTGCGCCAGGCATTCCACGTCGTCCACACGAGCGGCTCCGTGGACAACCGGTTGCCCTTCAGCGGGCCCGTGATCGCGGTTCCCAGGATCTGCAGCCACTGCGAATCGGTCTGTCGGTCGTACATGAGCAAGTTCGAGTTGACGAGATTGCCGGTCGTGCCGAATGTCAACTTCTGCCCGGGCGGGCTGTGGTAACCGACCGCCGTGCCGGTCAGCGGGCAGTACGTGATCGACAGGAGCTGATCTCCCACGGCGTCGTTGACGATCTCGTGCCAGACCAGAACCAACTGGGGGTACGCCCGGATTTCACCGCCATAGTCCAGGCCGAACACCGGTTGATCCCCGGTCAGGAAGTCCGCGCCGGCAGCGGAGACGAACCGCGGCCGATCAATGGCCGGGATCCCATCCTTGCCCGGACCACCCGACACCACGGCGCCCGCCAGCCCCTCCAATGACGTTGGGTCGGAAGGCGCGGTCTTCCGATCCGGAGACGACAAGATCTGCCAGACCACGGCTGCCCCACCACCCACGGCGGCGACCCCGCCGAGCACGGCGAGGCCCTTGAGCACCTGACGGCGACTCGGACTCGGTTGAGTTTCCACAGCCAAACATCCCCACCACGCCTTGCACCGCGGAATCCACCACCGCGATCGCTACAACCCCGTTATTTCATTATGCCACTCGCGTGTCGTGGAGGAGCGCCGACTGTCGCTCTGCTGACATGGTCAGCGACTGAACTCCGACGCCGCGTTCATCGAGGGTGGTGACAATGTCAATCAGATCGCGGAGGTTTCGTCCGAGACGGTCAATTTTCCAGATGACAGGGGTGTCGTCTGGCCGGAGGTCCTTCAGGCAAAGGTTCCATTGGGGGCGGTCGGCTTTGGTGCCGGTTGAGGTGTCTGTGTAAATCTGGCCCTTCGTCTCTAAGCGTGGTTAGGTGATTTCTTCCGGTACGGGCGGTGGCCACCGGCGGCGAGTAGATTCCTGATTCTGTAGTTTTCGAAGTTCCGGAATCCGCGTGCGATGCGGCGTGTGGTTTCGATGACGCCGTTGATGGATATCTGGAGCCGTCGCCGGTGGATGCGGTGTAGTTGTTGGGGTTCTGTGTCGGTGACATGTCGCTGACACGGTCGTATTCGTGATCAGGTCTGGGGTTGTTGGGCAGCGGCGCGTTCTTTCCCCAAGACCACGGCGAGTCGGGCCCGAAGTGCTTGGTTCTCGTTGCGGAGCGTTCGGACTTCGCTGCGGAGGGTGGCGAGAAGCTCGTCGCGGGAGCCCTGAGACATCCGCTCAGTGGCCGGCTGTCGACGGGCGATGGTGCGGGCGGGATCGCGGAGCCGGTTGATCTCTTCGCGCAGTTCAGTGTCGCGGTAGAGCAGTGCCCGGGAGACACCTGCTGCCTTGGCGACGGTGGCGTAGTTAATGGCGGAGCCCTCTCGGTCGCCCGGGAAAGCCAACTGCGCGGCGAGGAAGCGGTAGGGTGCCGGATCATCGAGAGCGCACCACCGACAACGTGGGCCCGGATGCCCGGCCAACTACCAGGGCTAATGCAAAGTCGTGGGTAGCGGGTTGATTCTGGCGAGTTTGAGGGCTCGGTTGGCGTTTCTGGCGGTGTGTCTGGTGGCTTTGGCGATGTTGCTGGTTTTGGCTATTCGGTAGAGACTGATGGCGAGGTTTCGCAGGGATGCCATGAGTCTCGGGGCGTTGCCTGTACGGATCTGGGATTTGTCTTCCAGATACGTGACGTCTCGGGTCCAGTGGAGCTGGTTCTCTATCGTCCAGTGCCCGCGGATCCAGGTGTTGAGGTCGGCGGCGCTGGCTTTGTCGGCCGGCAGGGATGTGATCACATAGACGGTCTCAACACGCCACTTCCTGCCGCCGAGTGTGCGGGATCCGCGGGTGATCCGGGCGGCCTGGGCCGCATGCGGGAACAGTATCCCGGCCTCGATCGTGACGACTTTGATGGCCCTGCTGCCAGTGCGGCCATGGCTACGATATTGGTGCCGGTTCCCTACCGGCACCTGCTCCCACGGCAGCGACTTCAATTGCCGCTGCAGACTCCTCTGGTTGCCCTTGACGCAAAGGACATAGTGCGCGCCACGGGTATGGAGATACTGCGCATGGGCGCGTTGGGTATGCATCGCATCTGCCGTAACCACAACACCGTCCAGGTCGTTGAACGTCTCCAGGAGGGTGGTAAACATGGTGATCTCATTCGTCTTGACGCCCACGTCAACTTGCCCCAGAACAGTGCCGGTGGCGTGGTCCACGGCGGCCATCAAATGCACCCGGGAGCCGCCACCATTCTTCGCTCCACGGACTTGACGCCGCGCAGCGGCCAAAGGCCGGGGCGGCAGACCTCTACCACGGAACGCTGAAACTGTTTCTGGCCGCCGGCTTCGAAGTGGTCAGCAGCTCGGTTCCGGGGCGCGCCGTCGTCCGGCTCAACGCACAGGAACCCCCGGTGCGTTCAATCGGTCAGCAGCGCGCCAGCACTGCCCGCCCCGGATGATCCGGGTTTTCTACGGCAGCGTCAGTACCACCGGACCGTCAACCGTGATGGCCACCGTGTGCTCGCTGTGCGCAGCCCGCCGGCCGCTGCCGGAGCGGAGGGTCCATTCGTCGACGTCGTGGTAGTAGTCGTCCTTGCCGCCCAGGATCAACATCGGCTCAATGGCGATCACCAGGCCTTCAGCCAGCTTGATGCCGCGCCCCGGCCTGCCGTCATTGGGTACCGGGGGTTCGGCGTGCATGGTGCGGCCGATCCCGTGGCCGCCGTGGTCGGCCAGCAGGCCATAGCCAGCGCGACGCGCAGCACCGCCGATCGCGTATGCGAGGTCGCCCATCTTGTTGCCGATCCTGGCTGCATCGATTCCCCGGGCCAAGGCTGCATCAGTGGCGTCAATGAGCGCCTGGTCCACGGGATCCGCCGTGCCCACGATGAAACTCACTGCGGCGTCTCCGCACCAGCCTTCAAGGAACGCACCGCAGTCAACGCTGAGCAGGTCCCCGTCCTGAAGGCGGTATCCGTCTGGGACACCGTGCACCACGGCATCGTTCACGCTGGTGCAGATAACGCCGGAAAACGGCACCGATGCCCAGCTCGGGTGGTAGCCAAGGAACGCGGGTGTGGCGCCGGCGCCGGAAATAGAGTCCGCAGCAACGGTATCCAGCTCCCTCAGGGACACCCCGACGGCGGCCGCCTCGCGGACAGCGGCCAGGGTGTTCGCCACCACGCGCCCGGCTTCGCGCATCAACGCGATCTGGTCAGGGCTTTTGATCATGGACATTTTGGTACCTCCGGAAGCAGTTGATGGTTCCGCCTGCGCGCAAGCTACGGGCGGAGCAGCGTTCTGCTTCCCACTCTAGAACGGGGCCGGCGCGGCCGCACGGCTGGATACAGTTGACGCATGGCCAACAACGAACTTGTCGCCGCGATCCGCACGCGCCTCAGGGCAGTTGCCGATCCGGGCCGGGCTGCGGCCGGGCAGGCCTACATGAAATCCTCCATGCTATCCCTGGGCGTCCGCGTTCCCGAGGTACGGAAGATCGCCAAGGCTGAAGCCGTGGCCCAGCAATTGGCGTCACCGGAGGAACTGCGGGCCGTTGTGCTTGAACTCTGGCGAGGGGCAGCGTTTCGTGAAGAGCGCTATGCGGCAATCGATCTCACCGGCCTGCGTCTGGCCTCACACGATCTGGACATGCTTCCGGTCTACGAGGAGATCATCCGCACCGGGGCGTGGTGGGACTTCGTGGACGGCGTGGCACACAGGATCTGCGGGCTGCTGCAGGCCCACCGGACCGGGCTGACGCCGGTTCTGCAGGCGTGGAGCACAGACCGGGATTTCTGGATCAGGCGGGCTTCCATCACCTCGCAGTTGGCCGCGAAGTCCGAAACGGACACGGTTCTGCTGGCCCACGTGATTGAGGCGAATCAGGCGGACAGTGAGTTTTTCATCCGCAAGGCCATCGGTTGGGCCCTGCGCGAGTATGCCAAAACAGACGCCGGCTGGGTGGCTGCATTCGTCTCTGCCCACGAATCCCTCAGCCCGCTCTCCCGCCGGGAAGCGCTGAAA
Organism: Micrococcaceae bacterium Sec5.7; assembly: GCA_039636785.1. NCBI lineage: Bacteria > Bacillati > Actinomycetota > Actinomycetes > Micrococcales > Micrococcaceae > Micrococcaceae bacterium Sec5.7. The sequence continues at coordinate 2,111,058 of CP144169.1, forward strand.
AACCTGCCTGTCAGATGACCGGACGGGAAGTGACCGGCTGGTCCGACTTATTGAAGAGCAGTTTGGTCCGGGGGTCCAGGAAAATCAGGTACAGGGCAAACAGCAGCGCGATGATCGCGGCCCCGTTGCGTGCTAGGGCCAGCGCCAGGCCCAGGTCCTCCGTCTGCAGGTAGGGGAAGACCTCCAGCTGGTCGGAGATGGCGTAGACCATAAAAAACGACACCAGGAAGTACAGCGCCTTGACCTGCCAGTCGTCGCGGATTCCCGTGACGGCAAACAGCGGGATGAGCCAGACCACGTACCAGGACTGGATCATCGGGGCCAGGAATACGACGGCGGCGAACGCCAGCGTGAGCCGCCGCATGAGGCGGTCGTGCCCACCCTTGAAAATCTGCCAGGCGACAATACCCACGGCAAGTAGCTTGCCGGCGTCGTAGACCCATTTGGCGAGGCCCCAGCCGTCCAGGCCGAACGCGTTGGCGATGGAAGCGACGATCAGGCCCACGAGTCCAACCGGGGCGTACCAGATCCAGATGCTGCCGGGGGCGGAAAGCCCGTTGATCCAGCCGAAGCCAAAACCGTTGACGAGGCTCATGGCATACAGGAGAGCGAGGGTGATGCCTGCGGTGAGTCCCCAGAACACGAATTTCCGCGGCCAGCTGGCATTCTTACCTGCCCAGAGGAGGCCGATGAACGGCAGAAAAACAATAGTGATGGGCTTGACCGAGATGGAGAGTGTCACCAGCACAATACCCAACACAACGCGCTTGGTGGCGCAGTAGTACAGCCCTGCGAGTGCCAGGCCGATCATCAGTGCATCGTTGTGCACGCTGGCAATGAAGTTGGTGAGGAAGAGCGGGTTGGCGGCCGTCAGCCAGAGTGCCCGGTGCGGATTAACGCCGTGGAGTTCTGCCAGTTTGGGTACATAGATGATGCACAACACCACACCAATCAGCGCCGCCAGCCGGAACAGCATGATGCTGGCCTCGGGGTGCACATGGGTGGTCCAGACCACAAACTGCTCGATCCATAAGAAAAGCTGGCCGTAGGGCACCGGGGCCTCGGTCCACATCTTGTCCGCACCGAGCTGGAAGTAGTTGGACAGCGCCGAAATCCCGTTTTCGTAGGGGTTGAAGCCCTCCACCATCAACCGGCCCTGGCCTATGTAGGCGTACACGTCGCGGCTGAAGAGCGGCACGGTGAACATCATGGGCAATCCCCACGCCACCACGGCCTGCAGCATGGCCTTGCGTGCTTCCGGACCCCAGACCCGCACGCGCTGCCCCAGCCGGAGCCACGCCCGGACCAGCAACATTCCGCCGATCGCCAGCAGCACGATGGACAGGGCCACGCCCACAGCCTCGGTACGCATCCAGATAAAGAGCGGCATCCGCCGTAGTTCGGACGCGGGCGCCAGCCAGCCGACCCCCAAGGATCCGATCATCATAAACACCGAGCCGATGAATCCGGCGATGAGCGGGGACCGCGCGTTGTCCACCTCGGCCGGAGCCGGATCCAAGGAAGTAGCGGCGGCCATATCCCCCGTTGCTGGCACAGGCGCCGTCATCTCAGGATCGTCCAATCTGTTGTGTGGCGTGCGTCCACCCGGGATGGCCGGGCGAACCGGCCGGAGTGGGGCGCGACGACGGAAAACGCGCCGCCGCGTACCCGAAATCCTAACACCGGACCGTTCCGCCACAGCCAAACGGTAGGCTGGGCGGGTGCCTATATCTAACGAACGCATCGTCTGGATCGACTGCGAAATGACCGGCCTGGACTCCAAGAATGACGCCCTCATTGAGGTGGCTGTCCTCGTGACGGATTCAGAGCTCAATATTCTCGGTGACGGTGTGGACGTCGTCATCAAGCCCGATGATGCCGCGCTGGCCCAGATGAACGATTTTGTCCGGGACATGCATACACGCTCCGGCCTGCTCGAAGAGCTTCCCCACGGCAAGACCATGGCGGAGGCCGAAGCAGCCGTTCTTGAATACATCGAGAAGTGGGTTCCGGATCCCCGCAAGGCGCCTCTCGGCGGCAATTCCGTGGGGACCGACCGCGTGTTCCTGGTCCGGGACATGCCCGCGGTGGTGGAGCACCTGCATTACCGGATCATCGACGTCAGCACCATCAAGGAGCTCTCGCGCCGCTGGTTCGCCCGGGCCTACTTCCAGGCACCGGCGAAGCACGGCGGACACAGGGCCCTCGGCGACATCAAGGATTCCATTGATGAGCTCCGCTACTACCGGGAGGCCGTTTTTGTGCCCGCCCCCGGCCCGGACAGCGCCACAGCGCAGCGGATCTCCAAGCGGATCTCCGCCCCCGCTGAAGCGGCGGTGGATCCGGCAGCCGTCCAGACAAACCAGTAATTTGCGCCACGTTTGAGGGAAATTTCGGCAAAAACCGCAAAAGTGGCAAAAGTACCCCCGAACAGCAGGTAAACTATTTGTCGTTGCCTTTTCAGACAGCCGGTTCGCCGGAGGCCCTGGCAGGCACATGGTGGGCGTAGCTCAGTTGGCAGAGCGCCTGGTTGTGGTCCAGGAGGTCGCGGGTTCAACCCCCGTCGCTCACCCTTGCAGGACGGCATTAGCTGCCGCTCCGAAACAAAGGCCGCACCGGATATCCGGTGCGGCCTTTGTTTGTTTTCGCACTATTGCCGGCTCTTACCCGCAAGCACCAAAGGAACCACCTGACATGACCGTTCTGCCGATCACCATCTGGGGCGAACCGGTGCTGCACCGCCGGGCTGCTGAAGTCGAAGAATTCGATGACGAGCTCCGCATTCTGATTTCCGACATGTTCGAGACCAATGCGGCAGCCAACGGCGTAGGCCTCGCCGCACCGCAGGTCGGCGTGGGCAAACGGATCTTCATCTACAAGTTTGTCAACGAAGACGGCGCCCCGCCCATCGGCGTCCTGGTGAACCCTGTCCTGACGCTCTCCAAAGTCTCCGGGGCGCTGCCGGATCCGGACGAGGAAGAGGAAGGGTGCCTGTCCTTCCCCGGTGGCCAGTACCCGCTCAAACGCGCCGAGTGGGTAAGGGTGCAGGGTTTTGATGGCTTGGGCCAGCCTGTGGACTTCGAAGCAACAGACTGGTTCGCGCGCATTATCCAGCACGAATTCGACCACCTGGACGGCAAGCTGTACGTAAACCGCCTGATGGACCGCTACGCGCGCAAAGCCATGAAGCAGGCGAAAAAGAGCGGCTGGGGCGTCCCTGGGCTGACCTGGATGCCCGGCGTCGATCCCGATCCGTTCGGACACTGATTCCATGACTCGCCATGAAGCAACGCCTGACCACAGCGCGCTGTTTGAGCTGCTGGACATCCGGCCCGCGGACCGACCTGGCTGCGCCGGGCTGCTTGATTCCCCCGCCGGAGCTGAAGTGCGGCGTGCTCTCGCGGCCCTCGAGCTGCGCCTGGGCAGTTTTGCCACGTCCCCTGCTTCGGATGAAGGCATTTCAGCGGAGTCGTGGCTGGAGGCCCATCTGCGTTTCGCGCCGCGCGTCCCCGAATGGCATGCCGCTCTGGGCATTCCCGGTGAGTTGTCTAAAGCGATCCTCGCGGACGTTGGCCGCCAGCTGGCCATTCACCGCCGGGTTCACGGCGCGTTCGGACTGGACACCTGGTCCTGGCTGACACTGCACATGGCCGGCAACATCTTCCAGCTGGGCCGGCTGCAGTTCCATCTGATCCGGAAGAATACGGAAACACCGTGGGCCCGGGCCGGGGAATGGCTGTTGGGCTTGCACATTCCGGAGCTCACTGGTCCGCAGGCAAGCCTCGCACCTGCCCAGGTGGACGAGAGCTTCTTGATGGCCCGGGACTTCTTCGCCGCCTATTTCCCGGACAAGCCCGTCACCACCGCAGTGTGCTCGTCCTGGATGCTGGACCCGTATCTGGCGTCCGCATTGCCGGAAAGCAACCTCGCGGCTTTTGCCCGGCGGTTTGAACTGGACAAGTGCACCGATGCACCCGAAGACGCCGTGTACTTCACCTTCCGTCAGCGGGGCCTGGACCGCCTGTCGGCGCTCCCCCGCGAAACGTCACTGCAGCGCGTGGTGCTGGAGCGGATTGACGACGGCGGCACCTGGCAGCTGGGGCACGGCCACCTGACGCTCAGCGCGGAATAAGGGTCTGCTGCCCCGGGCAGGAATCCAGGATCCGCTTCATGGCATCCTTCTCGGCCTGGGTGACCCAGAGCCGGTAGGCCGCCTTCACCGAAATCTGGCGGGCCACGTAATGACAGCGGAACGCCTTGTTTTTCGGCAGCCAGGTCGCGGCGTCCGAAGCGCTTTTCTGCTGATTGGCCGGGCCGTCTGCGGCGATCAGGTTGAGAGGATCGTTGGCCAGGCTCTGACGCTGCTGCGGCGAGAGCAGCTGGGCCCCTTTCTGCCAGGCATCGCCGAGGGCAACTACATGGTCAATCTGGACTGCCCTGCTGCTCTCGGCACCCCGCTCGAACGAAACAACCTTGCCCGTGTAGGGCTCGTGGAACGTCCCGGAGGCCACGCGGCATTTTGATCCCTCGGTGAAGACCGGAGTGGAGAGATCGCGGCGGAGAATGTCGTTGCGTGTGTCGCAGCCGTTGCGGTCCACGTCCAGCCAGGCCTGGCCGAAGGCCGTTCGCTGGTAATTGTCCTTTGGCGCCCTGCCCTTGACCGGAAGCGCCTCCAGGGCTGCTGCGGCGGCGCCCTCCGGCACAGGCTGTACGGACGCGACTGCCTTCATCCAGGTGCGGTCAAGCACCCGCATCTCGCTGGGCCCGGTGATCGGCGGTTCTGCTGCCGCAAACTGGCCGGCCGTGAAGAACCACGTAACGCCGGCGATGGCTGAGAGTACCAGCGCCAGCAACACGGCCCAGGCCTGCCGGGACCGGCGTCTGGCACGCCGATATGCCGTCCAACTGATGGTCATGGTTTTCCCGCTCTACTGGATTTATGCCGCACCAGATGAGCTTAGGTCAGACCCCCGACGCTCACGTCGATATCCACAGTGTGGAGGGCAAGTGCCCTGTCGGGCCGATGGGGACCAGCCCGGACGCCTGCCGCTGCGCTATTGCTCCCGCGTGACCCGTTTCAGGTCCTCGGCGGCCACATCCAGCAGCCCTTCGAGCTGGCTGACCCGGTCCTGGCTGACATCTCCCGCGTTGTGGGCCGCGCGGGCTCCGTCAAGCAGCCGGATGGCTTCCTTGTGGTTGGCCTTTGCCACGTCCAGGGCGTGTTCCAGGGAGGTGTCGTGCTGGAGAGTTGATTCTTTGTCCATGACTCCATCTTGGTCCCCTTTCCCGGCTGATTCCAGAGCATCAGCCGGGAACTTGCGGACCGCAGTCCGCCAGTGCCCGCTAAACGGCGGAGATCGCTGCCAGCACGGAAGCCTGTTCCTTGGCGGGGAACGACGGCGGGTTGACGCCCGCCATTTCCTCCATCACGCGGACAACCTGGCAGCTGTAGCCGAACTCGTTGTCGTACCAGACGTAAAGTACCAGGTTTTTTTCGTTGGAGATCGTGGCAAGACCGTCAACAATGCCGGCGCGTCTGGAACCCACGAAGTCGGTGGAGACAACCTCGGGTGAATCGATGTAGTCGATCTGCTTGCGCAGGTCCGAGTGCAGCGACATCTCCCGCAGGTAGTTGTTGACCTCGTCCTTGGTGGTGCCGTTCTCCAGGCTCAGGTTCAGGATGGCCAGGGAGACATCCGGCGTGGGGACGCGGATGGAACTGCCGGTCAGCTTGCCCAGCAGCTCCGGCAGGGCCTTGGCCACGGCCTTGGCGGCGCCCGTTTCGGTGATCACCATGTTCAGCGCGGCGGAACGGCCACGGCGGTCGCCCTTGTGGAAGTTGTCGATCAGGTTCTGGTCGTTCGTAAACGAGTGAACGGTCTCGACGTGTCCGTGGATGACGCCGTATTTGTCGTTGATGGCCTTCAGGACCGGCGTGATGGCGTTGGTGGTGCAGGAGGCCGCCGTGACGATCTTGTCCGAGTCGGAGATGGACCCGTGGTTGATGCCGTGGACGATGTTCTTCAGATCGCCCTTGCCCGGGGCGGTCAGCAGCACGCGGGCCACGCCCTTGCTCTGCAGGTGCTGTGACAGTCCGTCAGCATCGCGCCAGCGTCCCGTATTGTCCACCACCAGGGCGTCCTTGATGCCGTAGGCCGCGTAGTCCACCGCTGCGGGGTTGTCAGAGTAGATGATCTGAACCTGAACGCCGTTGGCGGTGATGGTGTTGGCTTCCTGGTCCACCTTGATGGTGCCCTCGAAGGAGCCATGGACGGAGTCACGGCGGAGCAGGCTGGCACGCTTGGCCAGGTCATTTTCCGCGCCCCGGCGGACCACGATGGCGCGCAGCCGCAGCCCGTGGCCACCACCGGCCTTTTCGATCAGGAGGCGGGCAAGCAGCCGGCCGATCCGGCCAAAACCGTACAGTACGACGTCGGTGCTGGTGCGGTCGTCGCCGCCCCGCTTGCCCACAACCTCAGCCAGCTCGGCGCGGAGGAAATCCTCGAGGCTGGCGCCGCCGGCTTCGGCCTTGAATCTCTGGTTCAGGCGGGCAATGTCAATGGCGGCCGCACCCAGCTCAAGGTTGGCGAGCGCATCCAGCAGCGGCGCCGTTTCCTCAAGGAGGAGTTCGTCCTTGCTCATCCGGCGGGCGAACCGGTGTGCCTTGAGGATGTTCATGGTGGATTTATTGATCAGGCTGCGGCCGTGAATGCTGGTCACCACGTTGTTTTCGCGGTACAGCCGGCCGATCACCGGAATCATGGCCTCGGCGAGAGCCTCCCGGCCCATCCACGTATCAAGACAAGAATCTGACGTCTGGCTCACAGAACTACCTTCCTCGGGTCAGCGGCATACGTCCTCGTACGCAGCTCTTGGCCACCGGATGTTGTCCAGGGGCGCCGGCACCGGCAGGGTTTCGGTCCGCCCCGGATGCCTGAAACGTATTCAAAGAAAAAGCCGCCGGCTGCAAACGCAGATCCGGCGGAAGAACTTCTACGTTCGCTATCCATTCTAGGACGGCCCCGGGCCTCAAATGGCCGCGTCGTGCGTGAATTCACTCACACGCAGTCCGTTCGGGCCGGGGCGGTGGATGGATGGGTTGACCGATACGCCGGGTTCTGTCATCCCACGCCGTTGCCGGCGAAGGAGTAGCGGCCATCCATCTACGGACGCCGTTGCCGACGCCCTCCAGCGGCCTACCCGGGCACTCGGGCGAGCAGCCCTCAAACATGCCCTGTATGGCCTTGCTCCGGGTGGGGTTTACCTAGCCTTCCCGGTCGCCCGGGAAGCTGGTGGTCTCTTACACCACCGTTTCACCCTTACCTGCTCAGCATGCTGTGCGGACACAGCCGGCTGGCAGGCGGTCTGTTCTCTGTGGCACTGGCCTGCGGGTTACCCCGAGTGGGCGTTACCCACCACCCTGCTCTGCGGAGCCCGGACGTTCCTCGAGCCACTTGCGTGACGCGCGGCCGCCTGGTCAACCCATCCGCCATCCATTCTACGGTCTCGGAGGGTTCCGGCCGCGCGCCGCTGCACCGGCCTATGATCGGGCTATGGAAAAACCTGACCCTGGCCGACGTCGCTTTCTGGTGCTCGGCGCGGGTGCGCTTGCGAACTTCCCGTGGCACTGTTCCTCCACGGTGTGGGCGGCACAACGGGATGGTCTTTGATGGTCTGCACGCCCACGAGGAGCTCTCCCGCTACGTCGGCCAGGGCGGCTCCTTTCGCCATCGCAGCCGTAGATGGTGGAAATTCCTGGTGGCACTCCCGCGCCGACGGCTCCGACGCCCAATCCATGCTGCTGCAGGAATTCGTTCCGCTGCTGGCCGGAATGGGCTTTGATACCGGGCGGACCGCAGTGTTCGGTCTCTCCATTGGCGGTTTCGGCGCCCTGCTGCTGGCGTCGCAGCACCGTGTTGCCGGCATCCGCGCGGTAGCGGCGATGAGCCCCGCCGTCTGGAGCCAGTACGACGCCGGCCGTCAGGACAATTTCGACAGTGCCGCAGACTTTGCGGCCAATGACGTATTCGCTTTGCGGCCGGAGTTGGAGCTGCTGCCGAAGCGGATCGACTGCGGCACGGGCGACAATCTGCTGTACAGCGTCAGGGACTATGCCAAGGACCTTCCGGGAGAACACAGCGGCGGTTTCGGGCAAGGCGGCCACGATGAGCGGTATTGGCGCGGGATCCTGCCGGACGTGATCTCTTTCCTCGGCAAGCACCTTGGTTGAAAAGGCCCGTCACCTCCCCGGTAGGATCGTACGGTGCTGATTCTGCTCCCCCCTTCCGAAGGCAAGACCCCCGCAGTCACCGGAGACGCCGTCGACTGGACTTCACTGGGATTTCCGGAGTTGAACAGTTACCGGGCCAAGGTTCTGGAGGCGCTGGGTACCGTCAGCGCACACGTGGACGCCCTTGCGTTACTGGGAGTGGGTGCGTCTCTGAAAGACGACGTCAAACGCAATACGCGCCTGCACGCAGAACCGGCTGCCCCTGCGCATCAGCTCTATTCCGGCGTCCTGTATGACGCCCTGGGCTACAGGTCCCTGACACCGGCGCAGCGGCGCAAGGCCGATGAGTCGGTGCTGGTCATTTCCGCCCTCTGGGGAGCCATCCGCTTCGCCGACCGCGTGCCCGCCTACCGCCTGTCGATGGCAACTTCACTGCCCGACGTCGGACGCCTCGCGTCATTCTGGAAACCGCACCTGGCGGATGCACTCGCTGCTGCCACGGACTGTGAGCTGCTGGTTGACTGCAGGTCCAGCACGTATGCGGCGGCGTGGGCACCGCCGCCGCTCCGGACGGTCGCCGTGAGTGTGTTTGCTGAAGTCAACGGAGTTCGTAAGGTGGTGAGCCATTTTGCCAAGCACACGCGCGGCAAGCTCGCACGGCACCTGCTGACGAGGCGCGGAAAAGCGCCTCAAAGCCCGGAGCAGCTCCTCAAAGCCGCCTGCGAGAAATGGGATGCGGAACTGGTCGAGGGCACCACCCGCAAGGCGCACACCCTGAACATCATTCTGCCCAGCTGAGTAGCAGCACACGCTGTTTTGAGCGCGCAATACGACGTCTGCTGCTGCTCAGTTGGGCCGGGCGGCGCTGTCCGCCACGAGCTCCGCTTCGAAGCCGTCGGCATTCTCCAGATAGGCCGCGTAGTGCCCCTTGCCTCCGGCGTGCGGATACTGATCGGCGAACATGGCGGACCAGCCGTGGTCTGCCGCTTCCCTCACCAGCGCGTCAACATCCGACGCGGAGCCTGCATGGAAGGCCAGGTGGTTGAGCCCGGGACGGCACCGCTCGTGACCGCCCGGCAGCATGTCTGTGCCGGCCTCCAGCACAATGTACTCCCCCATGCCTTGGTAGCTCACGCCGTGGGGCCAGCGGTCGGCCGGCACATAGCCGAGCTTCCCCAGCAGCCACCCCAGCGTTGCCTCGGCGGATGCGAGATCGGCCACCCAAAGCTCGACGTGGTGCAGCCGGCCGCGGGCCCCGGCCGGCGCGCCGGTGCGATCTCCGGCGGCCAAGGTCTATGCCCAGTCTGCGGACCGGACCAGGATGCAGCCGGAATCCGGGCAGAAAACGATGTCGTCCTCGGCTGCGGCCTTGATCTCCGCGAGGTCTCCGGGGCTGAGCTGCATTCCGGAGCCCTCCGAGGTTCCGTGGAACAGCCGGGCAGCGCCAATACTGCGCTTGGCAAGGGTTTTTTCGTAGACGGCAAGCATTCCTGTGTCCAGACCTGCCGCAAAATCGGAACGGCGGCCCGCCACATCGGCCGCCCCGGTGGCGATCTCGGCCAGGGCCGAGTCCAGTTCCGCGCGGATGACACCGAAGGAAGCCTGGATATCGTCCACGATCTGCTGCTGGGTTGCCTGCCGCGTACGGAGTCCCTCGAGCCGCTCCATCACCTCGAGTTCAACATCTTCGAGGTCCGAGCGTCTCTTGTTGAGGGACGCGATGTCTCTCTGCAGTGCCACGAGGTCTTTCGACAGGCCGCTTCCGCTGTTGAGTCGGGCTTCGTCCCGTTCGATCCTGGAGGCAACCTGTTCAACGTCCGCCTCGGAGCGTTTCAGTTCTGCCTCCGCATCGTGGACAGCCACCTTGGCTCCGCCGAGTTCGCCGTTTGCCACGTCAAGTGCTGCCTGAAGGTCCTCGATCCGGGGATCGGTCTCAATGCTGCGGCGGCGGTTGGTCAGGGACTTGAGCTTGGCATCAAGTCCCTGCAGTTCGAGCAACTTCAACTGTTCCGCCGGTGCTGCCTTAGCCACAATTACCTCCGCTTGATCCCATCCGGCCTGGGCCGGGCACCCGTTCCGGCGCTGTATAGACTCTAGTCCCCGCCCGGAGTCAGAATGAAGTCCCAGGGATCGCTGTTGGTGGTGCTGACGCGAATCTCCACGTTGTAACCCTGGTCTGTGAGCACATTGCCCAATGCCTCGGCCGCAGCGGGCAGCCATAGCCATTCGCTGGCAAAGTGCGAAACATCAATGAGGTACGGCCTTCCGTTCACGGCTGCCTCGCGGGCTTCCGACGCCGGGTGGTGGCGCAGATCCGCCGTGACAAAAACGTCCGCACTGCTGGCCCGGACTTCGCCGAACAGCGAATCACCCGCGCCGCCGCACACGGCAACCCTGCGGATCAGCCCGTCCTTGTCCCCGGAGACCCGGACGCCGCCGGCCACGGAGGGCAAAATACTGAACACCCGGGCCGCGAAATCGCCCAGGCTCATCACATCGGCCAGATCGCCTACGCGGCCGATCCCCTCCTCCGGCAGGCCGTTGGAGGCCGCCGTCAGCGGAGCAACATTCTCCAGTCCCAGCGCATCGGCCAGGACATCCGAAACGCCCCCGACGGCGGAATCACCATTCGTATGGACAGTCAGCAGTGCGGTGCCGGATTCGATCAGACGGTGGACCGCCTTGCCCTTGGCAGTATTCGCCGCCACTGAAGTGACGCCCTTAAGCAGCAGCGGGTGATGCGTGATGAGTAGATCCGCGCCCCACTCCACAGCTTCTTCGATGACCTCGAGAGTGGGATCAACGGCGAACATTACCCGGCTGACGGCCGCTGAAGGGTGGCCCGCCACGAGGCCTACCTCGTCCCAGTCCTCTGCGAGGGATTCAGGCCAGAGTTCCTCCACAGCGAGCAGCAGCTGTCCGAGGGTGGGTACATCGGGCCCTTCCGCGGCACCGGGACTGTCTGGGGCCGCTTCTGCAACGTCGGTGTTCACAGGTTCCATACCCCTATTTTTACCCTATGCGCGGTGCTCGCCTGCACGCGTCACAGTCTCGTAAGGTGGACAGGGAATCATCGGGACGCTTCAACCATTGAAGAGGACATGGAAACTTTTGTGCTTGGCGGAGGCTGCTTCTGGTGCCTCGACGCCGTCTACCAGCGAACCAAGGGCGTCAGCTCGGTGGTGTCCGGCTACACCGGAGGCCACGAGTCCCACCCTGACTACTACTCCGTCTGCGGCGGGACAACGGGCCACGCGGAGGTGGTGGCCGTCACGTTTGATGAGAGCATCATCCCCGCCGAGGTCATCCTTGACATGTTTTTTGCCCTGCACGATCCCACCACGCTCAACCGGCAGGGATACGACGTCGGGACGCAGTACCGCTCGTCCATGTTCTACGAGACCACTGAGCAGAAGATCCTCTTCGAAGAGGCGATCGAAAGGAACCAGGCGCTGTGGGCGCACCCGATGGTGACGGAGGTCAGCCGGCTTCCGGTGTTCCATGCCGCTGAAGAAGTGCACCAGAACTACTACGCCAAGTACCCCGAACAGGGCTACTGCCGGGTGATCATCAATCCGAAGCTGGCCAAGGCGAGGAAATATTACTCTTCATGGCTTAATGCTTAGCAGGGCCCGTTCGCCCTCGTTAGGCTGACCTCAGTATTCACTCTTCAGAGATAGGCATATGTACATGGCACGGATCTATGACGATGTAACGCAGCTGGTCGGCGGCACCCCGCTTGTCCGTCTGAACCGGCTGGCCGAGGGCCTGGACGCCACCGTGGCCGTCAAGCTCGAGTTCTACAACCCGGCGAACAGCGTCAAGGACCGGATCGGCGTCTCCATTGTTGATGCAGCCGAGAAGTCCGGCGCCCTGAAGCCCGGCGGAACGATTGTGGAAGGAACCTCCGGCAACACCGGAATCGCCCTGGCGATGGTTGGCGCAGCCCGCGGCTACAAGGTCATCCTGACCATGCCCGAGACCATGTCCACGGAACGCCGTGTGATGCTCCGCGCATTCGGCGCGGAGATCGTCCTGACTCCCGGCTCCGAAGGCATGCGCGGCGCCGTGGAAAAGGCCCAGGAACTCGTGGCCAACACGGAGAATTCCATCTGGGCCCAGCAGTTCGCCAACGAGGCCAACCCGGAAATCCACCGCACCACAACGGCCGAGGAAATCTGGTCGGACACCGACGGCAAGGTGGACATCTTTGTCGGCGGCGTCGGCACGGGCGGCACCATCACCGGCGTCGGGCAGGTCCTGAAGGAGCGCAAGCCGGAGATCCAGATTGTGGCTGTTGAGCCCAAAGACTCCGCCATCCTTAACGGCGGGGCACCCGGCCCGCACAAGATCCAGGGACTCGGCGCAAACTTCATCCCGGAGATCCTGGACACGAACGTCTACGACGAGGTCCTGGACGCAACGCTCGAGGATTCGGTTGCCACGGCCCGGGCACTCGGCACCAAGGAAGGCATTCTCGGCGGCATCTCCGCCGGCGCGGCTGTCTGGGGCGCACTGGAGCTCGCAAAGCGTCCGGACAACAAGGGCAAGCTGATCGTTGCGATCGTTCCCGACTTCGGCGAGCGTTACATCTCCACCGTTCTCTATGACGACATCAGGGGCTAAGCCGTAGCCTCTGATCTCCTGTTTCCTGTAGAAAGAACTTTGTGAGCTTTTTCGCAAGACTGAAGGAAGACCTCGACGCCGCCCGGTCGCACGACCCGGCGGCTCGAGGATCTTTTGAGAACTTTTTCGCCTATTCCGGCCTGCACGCCATCTGGGCGCACCGCCTGACACACAGGATGTGGCAGAACCCCGCGCTGCGTTTCCCGGCCCGGCTCATCTCCCAGCTGGCCCGGTTCCTGACCGGCATTGAGATCCATCCCGGCGCCACGATCGGCCGGCGGTTTTTCATTGACCACGGAATGGGCGTGGTGATCGGTGAAACGGCCGAAATCGGTGAAGACGTGATGATTTACCATGGCGTGACCCTGGGCGGCCGCTCGCTGGCCAGGGTCAAGAGGCACCCCACCATCGGAGACCGGGTCACCATCGGCGCGGGAGCTAAGATCCTGGGCCCCATCACTATCGGCCGGGACAGCGCTGTGGGCGCCAACGCAGTGGTGGTCAAGGACGCACCGCCGGAATCAATCGTTACCGGGATCCCTGGCAAATGGCGCCACCGCGACGCCCAGCGGGAAACAAAGCCCGCTGTTGACCCGGCCGAATACGACATCGAGTACCGGATCTGACGTCCGGCAAGAGCTGCACCACGCCGGCCCGGGGCGCGTCTCTAGCGTGAAAACCGCCTGAGGACTGCAGAAACCACCACGTCGAACATCCGGTCCGGCAAGATGCGCCGTAGCGTCAGGATGGCCGCAGCCCCTTTGCCGACCGGATACCGCGTCTTGGGACGCGCGGACGTAGCGGCGTGCACAACCGCATCCGCAATGATGTCCGGTGGCGTGGACATGGAGGATGTCTCGGTCGACGCCAGGACCGCCGCCATCTCCTTGGCCTGCTGCGAGTATGGGCCGTTCCCGGAGCTGGCCAGAAGCCCTTCGCCCGAGATACGGCCCCATTCCGTCTGCGTGCCGGCCGGTTCGATAATCGAAACGCTAATGCCATGCGGTTTCAGTTCCAGGCGCAGTGAATCACTGAGCCCCTCGACGGCGAACTTTGTGGCGTGGTACCAGGCGCCGAGGGGCTCGTAGAATTTTCCCCCGATGGATGACACGTTGATTATCCGTCCGCGGCCTGCCTGACGCATGGCGGGCAGCACCAGCTGCGTCATTCGGGCGAGCCCGAAGACGTTGACGTCGAACTGCCGCCGGCCTTCAGCCAGTTCCACTTCTTCCAGCGAGCCGAAGGAGCCGTAGCCGGCGTTGTTCACCAGCACATCTATCCTGCCGTGCGCTGCAAGGATTTCGCCGACGGCGGTGCTCATCGAGGCTTCATCTGTCACGTCAAGGGACAGAACCTGGATCCCGTGCACCTTGAGGGGCTCCATCTTGTCCACCCGCCTGGCCCCCGCGTAAACGGTGAAGCCCTTCCCTCTCAGCTTCTTCGCGGCCTCGAAGCCGATTCCGGTGGACGCTCCGGTGACAAACGCTATTGGCTGGGGCACTCTGGACTCCTGGTTCTTGGGGTTACAACCGGGTCTCGGGATGCAACCGGTTCTGCGGGTACGACCGACTCTGCTCATTCAACCGGTCATCAGATGCAACAACGGCCGGTGCCACCCAGAATATCCGGGAGGCACCGGCCGGTACTGAAAAGGGCCGCGCTGGAGTGCTAGTGCGCGTCTACGGCTTCGATCTCGGACTTATCTTCGCCCCAGAGGGTGTGGAAGGTTCCTTCGGTATCCACACGGCCGTAGGTGTGGGCGCCGAAGAGGTCACGCTGCCCCTGGATCACGGCGGCCGGAAGGCGCTTGCGACGCAGTCCGTCGTAGTAAGCCAGAGAGGATGAGAAGACCGGTACCGGGATTCCCAGCTGCACGGCGGTGGACACCACGCGGCGCCATGCCGGCAGGACCTCGGCAATGGCCTTGGTAAATGCCGGGGCGAACAGCAGGTTGGCCGGCTTCTGGTCCGCGGCGTAGGCCTTGGTGATTTCCTTGAGCAGCTCCGCACGGATGATGCAGCCGCCGCGCCACAGCGAGGCGATCTCGTCCAGCTTCAGATCCCAGCCGTATTCCTTGGCTGCCGAAGTCAGCATGTCCAGACCCTGGGCGTAGGAGACCAGCTTGGAGGCGTAGAGGGCCTGGCGGACGTCCTCGACGAACGTTTCGGGAACCTGAACGTCGAGTTCTTCGCCGGCGAGCAGCTCCTGGGCCAGCTTGCGCTGTTCCGTCTGGGACGACAGCGCACGTGCGAAGACCGATTCGGCGATGCCCGACGTCGGGGATCCCAGCTCGAGCGCGGAGATGACCGTCCAGCGGCCGGTGCCTTTCTGGCCGGCCGCATCCACCACGACATCAACGAACGGCTTGCCGGTCCTGGTATCAACGTGGCCCAGGACCTCTGCAGAGATTTCGATCAGGAAGGAGGCGAGGTCGCCCTTGTTCCACTCTTCGAAGATCTTCGCCTGCTCCGCCGGTTCGATCCCCGCGCCGGAGCGGAGGAGGTCAAAGGCTTCGCCGATGACCTGCATGTCGGCGTATTCGATGCCGTTGTGGACCATTTTGACGAAGTGGCCGGCGCCGTCGGTGCCGATCCAGGCGCAGCAGGGCTTGCCGTCAACGTGCGCTGCAATCTTTTCAAGCAGCGGTCCCAGGGCCTCGTAGGATTCCTTGGAGCCGCCGGGCATGATGGACGGGCCGTTGAGTGCGCCTTCCTCGCCGCCCGAGACGCCGATTCCCACGAAGTGCAGGTCCTTTGCCGCGAGGGCTGCTTCGCGGCGGCGGGTGTCCTCGTAGTGCGAGTTGCCGGCGTCGATGATGATGTCGCCAGCCTCCAGCAGCGGCTCCAGCTGTTCGATAACGGAGTCCACCGGCTTGCCGGCCTTCACCATGATCAGCACGCGGCGGGGCTTTTCCAGGGAGTCAACGAGTTCCTGAAGTGTTTCAGTGCGGACAAAGTCACCGTCTCCACCGTGCTTTTCCAGGAGTGCGTCAGTCTTCTCCACAGACCTGTTGTGCAGGGCGACAGTGAAGCCGTTCCGGGCCAGGTTGCGGGCCAGGTTGGCGCCCATCACCGCAAGGCCGGTGACACCGATGTGTGCTGACATCAAAACTCCAATTCATTCATGTGCAACGTGTGCAATCAGTCCCGCACTTCCTGCGGGACACGCTTTTAGGACCAGTGGCTGTGAATAAACCATATGTATTACCCGTGGCAACGGGAAAGTAGCGCCCACCTAGTGGAAAATGGCGCGTCACAAACAGTCTAGGATGTGTGACGATATGGCTTCCGAGCCACCAGCAACGACGCTGAAGAGGGACCGGGCCAGCCCGATTATGCTTACTAACATGTCAACCAGCCTTCACCATCGTGCCATTGAGCATCTGGGAACCCGAATTGTCGAAGGAAACCTTCCCACCGGACACGTTATGTTGGCCGAGCAGCTTGAAGCCGAACTGAAGGTATCCCGCTCCGTAATCCGTGAAGCGGTGCGCGTTCTTCAGTCGCTGGGTCTCGTGGAGACCATCAAACGAGTTGGCATCCGCGTGCTGCCGGCCAGCCGTTGGAACCCTTTTGATCCCCTCGTGATCCGCTGGCGGCTCGCCGGCGGCGGCCGTGGCGCCCAGCTGCGCTCGCTCGCCGAGCTGCGCTCCGCCGTCGAGCCCGTTGCCGCGGAACTGGCAGCCGCGAATGCGCCGGAAGAGCTCCGCCGTGAACTGCTTGAGGTGTCCGTGGCAATGCGCGACGCCGGCATGGCCGGTGATGTTCCCCGGTTCCTGGAGCTGGACATCCACTTCCACTCGCTGCTCCTGACGGGATCCGGCAACGAAATGTTCGCTAATCTCGTGGGCCAGGTGGCCGAAACCCTGACGGGCCGGACTGTTCACGGGCTGATGCCGGACCGCCCCCGCGACGCCGCCCTGCAATGGCATGTTGACCTTGCCGAGGCGATTTCGACGGGTGATGCCTCGGCCGCACGCGAAGCGTCCAACAGCATCATGCGCCAGACGATCTCGGAGCTGGAGCCGTCCTGGAGCGAACAGCCCCGGGTCTTCATTCCGGTTCAGCGCGGCTAGCTCAGCACAGTCAGCCATCGACGCTCCGGAAGTCCAGCAGCACTTTCCCCGATTCCGCCGAGTTCCGGGCCACCTCGAAGGCCTCCAGGCCACGGTCCAGGGTGAATTCATGGGTGATGACCGGCGCGATGTGCAGGGTGCCGTCCGCCAGGGCCCGGATCACGTCGTCGATCTCGTCATTGAACCGGAACGATCCCAGCAGCTCAAGTTCCCGGGTGATGGCCAGGGCGGTCTTTCCGGCCACGCCGCCTGCGCGCCCCACCGCATGCCATGCCACACTCGCCGGTTCAATCAGGGCCGCTGTCCGCAGGTCCAGGTTTCCAGGCAAGGGACGGAGCATTCGCGACGGCAGATTCACGAAGCGGCTGAACGCACCGTCTGTGTGCGGAAAGCGGGCGGCGCTTCCCAGATACGTGCAGCCGGGGGACAGGTTGGGCCGGTCCTCGGGATGCTTCGCTGCCCCCGGGGCCGGGGTGGCCGGGTGGACCGCGACGGCGGTGCCGGCGGCCGGGCCGCTGCCGTCCGCTGCAGAGCGTGTAACCACACCCACAATCTCGTGGCCAAGCACCATGGGGGCCTTCAGGACCGATTCGCCGACGGCACCGTGGATCCAGTAGTGCAGGTCCGAGCCGCAGATTCCGCCGTAAGCCACCTCAACGACGGCTTCATCCGTGGCAGGGGCGGCCAGCGGAACGTCTTCGATCCGCAGGTCACCGGCGGCGTGCGCCACCACTGCCGGCGTGGAAGCCGGCAATTCGGTTACAGGCGGCATCAGACCACCACCGTCATTCCGCCGTCGATGAAGATGGTCTGGCCGTTCACAAAATTGGATCCGTCAGAGGCAAGCCAGACCGCGGGCCCGGCGAGGTCCTGCACTGTCCCCCACCGGTTTGCCGGTGTGCGCCCCAGGATCCATGAGTTGAAACCGGGATCATCAACCAGGTTCTGGGTCATTTCCGTGCGGATGTAGCCGGGCGCAATGCCGTTGATCTGCAGCCCGGAGGCTGCCCACTCGGCGGTCATGGCCCGGGTGAGGTTGCGCAGGCCGCCCTTGGCCGCAATATAGGGCGCGATGGTGGGACGGGCCAGGTCAGTCTGGACCGAGCAGATGTTGATGATCTTGCCGCGGCCGCGCGGGATCATGTCCCGGGCGGCCTCGCGACCCACCAGGAAGGCGCTCGTGAGATCCGTTTTGAGGACACGTTCCCAGTCGCCCACGTCAAGCTCAAGCATCGGCACGCGGTGCTGGATGCCGGCGTTGTTCACCAGGATGTCCAGCGGCCCCACATTTTGTTCAATCCAGGAAATCCCCTCCGCCGCGGCGGTGTCGCTCGTGACGTCGAAGGCGCAGCTGCGGATCCGGCCGTCCGGATAGTCGGCTTCCATTGCCGTTTCCGCCGCCAGGAGGCGCTGCGGATTGATGCCGTTCAGCACCACGGTGGCTCCGGCGTCGGCCAGGGCCCGCGCCAGGGCGTTCCCGATTCCCCGGCTGGAACCTGTCACCAGAGCGATGCGCCCGGTGAGGTCAAATAGCGCACTCATGCTGATGCTGTCCCTTTCGTCGCGGTGTCCGCCGCCTTATCGCTGAGATTGGAAATGGCCAGTCTGACCACGGCGAGGTCCTGATCCCCCAGTCCCTGCCGCTTGAGTTCCGCATAGAGTTCGACGCCGGCGCTCGCCATCGGGACGGCGGCACCTATTGCCCCTGCGGACTCCACCACAAAGGAGAGGTCCTTGTGCATGAACTTGGCCGGACCTGTGGGCGTGTAATCCTTCTGTGCCAGCCGCGGACCTACGACGTCGAGCACCCGGCTCCCTGCCAGGCCACCCGCCAGCACCTCATAGAGTGCGGCAACATCCATTCCGGAGCGTTCGGCGAGCTCTGCCGCCTCGGCGAGTGCCGCCGTCGTGGTTCCCACAACCAGCTGGTTGCAGGCTTTGGCCAGCGAGCCGGCGCCCAGCGGACCCATCCGCCGGACGGTGGCCCCCATCGCTCCAAAGAGCGGGGCGAGGCGCTGGAATTCCTCGTCAGTTGAACCCACCATGATGGCCAGGCTTCCGTCGACGGCGCCATTGGTTCCTCCGCTGACGGGTGCATCCACTACCGCCGCGTTTCCGCCGCTCGCCTCGCCGACCCTGCGTCCGAATTCCTGGACCGCGGCGGGCGAAACGCTGCTCATGACCACCACGGTGGTCCCGGGGGCCGGAGGCTCAGCCGCCCAGCTGTCCAGAAGTCCGGCCGCAGCGTCCTCGACGAAGGACAGATCAGGGAGCATGAAGACAATCACGGGCAGTCCGCGGAGCTCTGCCACATCGGCAGCGGGGGCGCCGCCGAGCTGCACAAAGTCATCCACTGCACCGGCCGACCGGTTCCAGCCAGTGACCGCCCAGCCCTTTTTCACGAGGTTCGCCGCCATGGGCGCCCCCATAAGACCCAGGCCGACGAATCCGGCTCTCTGTACATTCATGCGCTGCCTCGCCTCACATCGGTGTGGTTCATCTAGGAAAATCTGTTCAATATCCTAGCCTCCATTCAGTATGATGAACACTATGACGTCTCAAACCACCGTCGCGATCGCTGTCCCGCTCGAATCAGAGTTTGTGGAGCGCATCCGCGCCGTAGAACCCTCCGTTACCGTCCTCTACGAACCCGGGCTCCTGCCGCCGGAACGGTTCCCGGCAGACCATTCCGGCGATCCGGACTTCAAACGCACTCCGGAGCAGGAAGAACGCTACTGGGCCATGCTCAACAAGGCGCAGGTCCTGTACGGCTTTCCCAACGAAAGCCCGGCCGGTCTGGCCAGGATTGCCCGGGACAACCCCCACCTGCAGTGGATCCATGCCATGGCTGCCGGTGCCGGCGGGGCCGTCAAGGCGTCCGGCCTGGATTCCGAAACGCTGCAGAAGTTCAAAGTGACCACCTCCGCCGGCGTGCATGCGCTGCCGCTCGCCGAATTCGCTGCCCTGGGAATTCTCAACGGCTTTAAGCGCAGCGCCGAACTGGCCCAGGACCAGGCCGGGAAAGTCTGGCCAGAGCTGCGCACCCCCACCCGGCTGGTGAACGGCTCCTCGCTGGTCATCACTGGGCTGGGCGAAATCGGCCTCGAAACTGCCCGGATTGCGCGGGCCCTGGGCATGAACGTCAGCGGCACCAAACGGACCGTGGAGCCGATTCACGGCATTGCTGAGGTGGCCGGCAATGACGGGCTCGCCGGGCTGCTGGCCTCGGCCGATGCCGTGGTGAACACGCTGCCCGGCACGCCCTACACCGAGAAGCTGTTCAACCGCGAAATCTTTGCGGCGATGAACCCTGGCACCGTATTTGTCAACGTGGGCCGCGGCACCGTCGTGGACGAAGACGCGCTGCTCGAGGCGCTTGAGAACGGGCAGGTCTCGTTCGCCTGCCTGGACGTCTTCGCCGTTGAGCCGCTCCCCCAGGACAGCCCGCTGTGGAACCACCCGAAGGTTATGGTGTCCCCGCATACCTCAGCGCTCAGCGCCGCGGAGAACCGCCTCATCTCGGAGCGATTCTGCAGCAACCTGCGCACGTTCCTCGACGGCGGCGAACTGCCGCACCTCGTGGACACGGTGCAGTTCTACTAAATCCCCTGGCACCCACAGGAAGGGCGGCCCCTCCGCCTTGGGTTCCAGCGGAGGGGCCGCCCTTCCTGTGTGTTGTGCGGACTGCCTAGCTGGCATCCTCAGTCAGCAGCAGGTCACGGCCATTGGTCTCCGGCGTGAAGAATGTGGTGATGAATGAGATCAGTGCCAGGACCAGCGAGTAGATCGCGGGAACAAGCCAGGAGTGCCCCGTCACAGCCAGCAGTGCAACACCGATCATGGGAGCGAAACCTCCGGCCAGGACGGCCGAGAGCTCACGGCTCAAGGCAACGCCGGTAAAGCGGTGCTGGGAGCCAAAGAGCTCTGGAAGCATTGCGCACTGCGGGCCGAGCATTGACTGCACACCCAGTGCGATGCCAACGGCCATAACAACCCACACCAGGGTGACGTTGCCCAACGTGACCAGATAGAACGCCGGCAGGGCAATGGCTGCCTGGAATAGCGCACCGTAGCGGTAAACCGGTACACGGCCGAACTTGTCAGACAGGGCCCCGAACGTCACCACCATGACAGCCGCGAAACCTGCGGCGATCAGCAGACCGGCGGGACCGATGAATTTGTCTCCCGGAAAAACTCCGGCCGGCAGGCTGATGAACGAAACCAGCAGCGCCGAGTAGATGGACGAGTTTCCGTTCTCGCCCATGCGCAGGCCAATGCCGATCAGGACATTATTCTTGGAGTGCTTCCAGATCTGGCCCACCGGGTTCTTTACCACAGCCTTGTGCTTCTCCAGCTCCTGGAAGACCGGCGTCTCCTTGAGGCGGAGACGGATGAAGACGGCAATGACAATCAGAATGATGCTGGCCAGGAACGGCGCGCGCCAAAGCCAGCCCTGAAGGACTTCTTTATCGGCGAGGGCCATCAGCGCGAAGGTTCCCGCACCGAGCAGGGTTCCCAGCTGGATGCCCACAAATGGAAGCGAGGCGAAGAAACCACGACGGCGCCGCGGGGCCACTTCGGAGATCAGTGTGGTGGCGCCGGCCTGCTCGGCACCGGCCCCAAGGCCCTGAACGATGCGCAGCACCACCAGGAGGACTGCACCAAGCATGCCCGCCTGTTCAAACGTGGGCAGCAGCCCGATGGCAAAGCTGGCCGTTCCCATCATGCCGATGGTGAGGATGAGGACCATCCTGCGGCCGAAGCGGTCGCCTATGTAGCCGAAGACGATGCCACCGAACGGTCGGGCGGCAAACCCGACACCGTATGTTGCGAACGAGGCGATGACCGCGCCACTCTCGCCCAGCGGTGAGAAGAACAGCGGTCCGAAGATGAGGGCCGAAGCCAGGCCATAAATATAGAAATCGTAGTACTCCAGGGCCGAGCCCACGGAGCTGGCAAGAGTTGCCCTTCGCAGCTGATCCGGATCGACGACGGCGCCGTCCGCTTCAGCCTGCGGTGTATCAGTACGAGTTATCACAAGCACTCCCTCAAGAACACTCCAGACCCCCGTTGGCCTGGTGGGATAGCGACGGCACCTATGGCGTCGATCACTATGGTGAACAGCGTACAACAAGTTGAACGACAAGCCAACGAAGTAAGCAGATTTTAGATTCCGGGCGGAAATGTGACGCGGACCTCAGCAGTGCTGCTATCCCATGGGGTTGCCCAGCGACCTGGCCAGTTCCTTGAGTTCCTTGACCATCAGGGCGCCCTGCTCATCCGTATATGTGGCCTTGAGTGCCGTAACCGACAGCCCAAGGCTCGGTCCATGCGCGCCCCGGGTGGGCACCGAGACCGCAAGGCAGACCACCCCGGTGGTGGATTCCTCGTCCTCGAACGCATAGCCCCGCTCCCGGATCACTGCCAGCTGCGCCTTGAACTCGGCGCCTGTCCGGAGGGATTTGGGCGTCAGTACCGGCAGTACCTGGTCATCCGAAAACATTGCGTTTATGTCGTGGTCGTGGAGACGGGCGATCAGGGCCTTGCCCACGGCGCAGAGGGAAACGGGCATCTTGTCGCCGATGTTGGAAGTCAGCCGGACGGCCGGATGGCCTTCATAGCGGGCCAGATAAATGACATTGGCACCGTCAAGCATGGCGATGCGAACGGTTTCTCCTGAGAGGGTGGTGGCCTGCTCGCAGAACCGGTAGAACTCCTGCACCTCGTCCAGCCGGCTGAGATAAGCCGCCCCGAGTTCCACCAGTTTCCGGCCGAGCGTGAATTCGGCGCCCTGCCGGTTAATAAGGCGTGCCTCTTCCAGTGCGAGCAACAGGTTTGACGTCGAGGATTTCGGGATTTCCAGTTCGCGGGACAGGTCGCTCAGAGTGAGCCGGCCCGTCGCGGACGCTGCGAGGGCTTCAAGCACGGCAGCTGCACGCGTGACGGCAGGCGCAGGTGATGCGCTCCCCGATACGTCGGAAGATCGGGGGTTTCGGGAATCGGCCATGATTCTCCTTCAGTCAGTGTGCGTACGATGCCGGTGCCTTCAATCAGTAACCCGGTGCATCCCAAATAGCTCTGTTCATTCAGCTGAACACTAACCATCATAATGGTTCCGGCCTCGATGGGCGGAGCGCCGCTGACGCCGGGCAATGACTTCCCGGACAGGAGACAGCAGCTTTTTCGTGTTTCCGAATATTCACGGTATGTTAATACCAAGCCTTCCACCGCGGCATCCCCCAATAGTCGCGGTGGAAGGCTTTTCCAATGGCTGTTTCCTTTGCCGGGCGCCGGACCCGCGGGCTGTGCTTACGCAGCGTCCGCCACCGCGTCCCGCAGCCGCCAGCCGCCGCCGGTTCCGTCCCGTACCAGCTCCATTGTGGTCAGTGCCGAGTTCCGGTTCCGGCCCAGCCTTGCCTGGATCTGCCACACCTCAACATCCACACGTCCGAGGCCCTTGGGCATCCGGCGTTCGGCGTCCCACCAGCTCACCCGCTCGAACCATCTGACGGGATCGGCGCCTACCGTCCATTCGCGGCCGCCGCGGAGTACAGCCATCGGCCTGCCGTCCTCCGTTGTCATCAGCAGTACATGTTCCATACCCGCAAGAGTAGGGTCAGGCAATGACATTAACAGCCGGTGACGAATACAAAAAACCCCGCAGCTCCCGGCCTGCATGGCTTGGGACTGCGGGGTTTTCCGTGATGGGTCCCACCCACCGGACATCCACGGTGTAGACGTGGACAGAATCAAGAGTTTCCCCACGTCAGGCAGATTTCCCTGTCAGGCTGGTGCGGTCTGGGGTCGGTTCGCCCGCCACAGAGGCGCCAATCCAGGCATCCATCCGCACCGCCACATCATCCAGATCCTTGGCGCACAGCTCCGTGGCCTCCTCATCCGGATCCCCATAGCGGCCAATACCGAGATGCGACCCTGATACCGGCTACCGATCGTGTCAGCCAGCGCCGTCATCTGGTCCGGGGAAGTCCCGGTGGCAGTTACCACGGCGGTCCTGGCCTCCGTTTCCTCGCTCGGCATCGCCTGGGTCATGTCTGAGTTCTGGACGAAGGTCGCCAGGGTCGCCGTCCCGATCGCGGTTTCCGTGGCGATCGCAGACGCCTACCTGATCATGACCTGGTCAGTCCGGCTGGGTCGGCACAGACCATATTGGCCGTCTACGGTGCCCAGCAGTTCAGTTAAACTACGCGCATACAGAGAAGCCCCACCTCACCCCATGGGGCGAATTCTGGTGGTGCGGCGGTTTTGTGCATCAGGCTGCCAGCATCTGTGGTTCCTGAACGTGAAGTTCTCCGCCAGTGCGAGGCGTGATGCGCAACCGTACCGTGGGCGTGCCCGTCAACGGGAGGATGAGGTATTGCTGCAACGGTTTGAACACCGTTGATTTGGGAAGAACCAGGTCCTTCGCGGCTCTTAATGGAGCGCCCGAGGCAGCGTTGAGGACTTCGATTTGCACGCGAACCCCCGTCGTGGACCGTAGCGGGATCCGCAGCTGGCGTACAGAACCGGCATGGACACCAAGGGGAACGTCCTTGGACAGGGACGTTGACGATGAGCCTCGGCGGGCATAGCTGAATCCGAATTCGTTGCGGATGGCCCACTTTGCGGCGGCACCGTTCCATCCGTTCCAGCCGGTCTTGAAGCTCGCATTACGGGAAAGCAAGTTGTGGCGGGACGAACTGTTGAAGCTGGACATCATCAAGCCCGTTGTGGTGAGGATTTCCAGCCGGCCCGCGTCGCGTTCGTTCGCACACCACGCGAAGAAATCATCGAGCGCTGCGAGGTCGATGGAGTCGACGAGGCTTGGGTGGTACATGAAGCACACCCCACGGCCCTGGGCTTTTGCAGCCTGAACGAACGATGGTCCACGACGGATGTACTCCGCAGTGTGGAGCCCGATGTGCACGTTCCCCATGCTGTGCAACGGGTTCCCAGTCATGGGCCAATACCCCGGCGCGTAGCCGGTGGACATAGCGTGCTGCTGCGTTATCAGCCGGCCAGCACTGTATCGCTGGAACGAGTATTGCGATCTTCCGCCGTCGAAGCCTCCGTAGCCGGTACCTGCTACGCCAGGGGGTGTGAAAAGTTCGATGGGCAGGAGCGGCAGGGATTTGGAGAGGGCCGCTCGCGAGTAGACGATCTCCTCACGGAGCCGCTGATCTGTTGGCGCGTCCTGATGGTTGCCGCCGTGATTGGCGATCTCCAGCCCGTTTTCCAAGGCCAGTTTCTGCAAAGCAGGGAAGGAGAGGTTGTTGCTGCCGTTGGACCCGATATCAATTTTGAACATCTGCGACATGGCTGCGATCGTGACCGGGATACTGTACTTCTGGTGTAAGGGCAGGACCAATGATTGGAACTTGTTCAAGTGATGGTCGCAGCGGAAGGCAATGGCTGGCTTCCCGCCTGTCCCGATGGGGCCGCCGCGCCTTGCCATGAAAGCGTCGAGTAGCTGCTGGTTGGGTGTGAAGGGGAACGCAGCAGACGCCAACGGTGAGGCCTGAGCCGGAGCGGCCAGGCCCGCCCCTGCAACGAGCGCGAAGGCTCCGCCAAGGGCGCCGGCGTGGAAGAACTCACGGCGGCTGATGCCATGTGTGGTCGAAGTCATTTTTTGTCCCCCATACATCAGGACCGTAGTTTATATCTCCGAGGTGTCATCCGCACAGCGCCCGCGGTGACTCAGAGAAAACCTCCGCGTAGCCGGACACGTTGCCTCATTTGAAAACCTCTGCGTAGCGGCGTGGTTCGCGGTTGTGGCGGCGGATGCGGGTTATGCCCGTTTTCATGGAGCTCACGATGGCCCAGCGCCAAGCTGTGACGAAGAAGAAAGCCCTCGCCTATAAGAGCGCCGATCGTGCAGGGAAGTCCCGGATACTGGTCGAACTGACCGGTTGGCACAGCGACTATGCCCGGACGGCCCTGCGGGACGCCCTGGTCCTGAAGATCCTCAAACCCAGGCCCGTCAGGACGCCGGTCTACGGACCTGACCCGCTGCCTGCGCTGATCAGGTGCTGGGCGGTACTGCGGGCCCCTGCCGGCAGGCTGCTGGCCCCGATGCTGCCCGTTCTGGTGCCGCTGCTGCGCCGCGATCAGGAGCTTGCGATCACCGATGACCAGGCCGCGCCGCTGATGCGCATGAGCGCAGCGACCATCGACCGCAAGCTGGCCGGTGAACGGGCGAAACTGATCCCGCGGGGACGGTCCCATACCAAGCCGGGCACGCTGCTTAAATCCGGATCCGGATCCGGACCCGGACCCGGACCCGGACCGAATGGGATGACGCCGTCCCGGGGTTGTGGAGATCGACCTGGTCGGCCATGAGGGAGGCAACAGCTTCTGCGAGTTCTGTTTCACCCTGACAGTGCCCGACATTTCAACCGGAGGGACGGTGAACCGGTCCGTGCGGAACAAGGCTGCCAAATGGGTCTTTGAAGCCCTGGAGCACGTCACCGCGGTGTTCCCGTTCCCCAGCATCGGGATCGATACCGACTGTGCCGATCTTCGCGCTATGCCGACCTTTTGCATAGCTCCTGCTCAGCGGGGTGAGGCGGCCAGGATTTGTCGGCATAGTCACAGGGCGTCATCCACCTTCATGTATCAGTATCCGCATGAAGGAGGAAGAAGTGGGCATCCCCGCAACCAAGGTAAGCAAGGTCCGCGTGACGGGGCCGCTGGCACCGTTTGCCCCGGCATTCAGATCGAAATTGAAGGACCTGGGCTATACGCCGTTGACGACAGCCAGCGAGCTGAGGTCGTGGCCGACTTGAGCCGCTGGCTCCAGAAACAGGGACCGAGAGCAGCGGATGTGACGAGCGAGCGGATCGGACAATTCGTTGCGAGCAGACGTTCCGCCGGTCGCCTTTCCCCGTATCCGGCCCGTGCCTTCAACACGATGATCGAGATCCTCATCGAACGAGGTGTGATGCAGGTCGAGAGCAAGGCACCGGTGCCAGGATCATCGATCGATGCACTGCTTGGCTCATTCGAGAAGTTCCTGCTCGCAGAGCGGGATTGACCCTGTGCACGGCGGCCGCTTACGTGCTGCGGGCCCGCCGTTTCCTGGCCCGACAGGCACCCCCGGGGTGCCCTGTCCGATCTGAACACCAAGGACGTGACTGATGCCTTGCTCGCCGAGGCGGCGATGGTCTCGGTCGGTTCCGCCCAGTTCTTCGTGGTGCCCGTGCGCTCGTTCCTGCGTTTTTGTTTCATCGAAAGATTGATCCCGGCCGACCTCTCGGGGGCGGCGCTGTCAATCACCGGCCGCCGCCGCTCGACATTACCGGCAGGAATCACAGCCGCTGATGCGCGCAAGTTTCTGGACTCCTGTGACCGGCGACGGGGTGATGGCCGTCGGGACTATGCCATCTTGCTCGTCCTCCTCCGTCTGGGCTTGCGGGCCGGTGAGGTCGCCGCGCTGAGCCTCGATGACATCGATTGGCGGGCGGGGCTGATCGTGGTGCACGGCAAGGGCCGCCATGATGACCGGCTTCCGCTTCCCGTTGATGTGGGTCAAGCGATCACGGGCTTTCTACAGCGGGGCCGGCCGCCGACGTCTCACCTGGGAAGTTTTCTTGAGATCCCTCGCACCTCTGGAGGCCTTGGGCCGGGGCGGGGTCTCGTTGATCGTGCGCCGCGCCTGTCGATGGGTCGGGCTTGCGCCTGTCGGTGCCCACCGCCTGCGGCACACCCTGGCCTGTGAGATGGTCAAGTCGGGTGTGTCCCTCCCGGAGATCGCCCAGGTGCTCCGTCACAGGTGCCTCACAAGCACCGGCCATCTATGCCAGGGCGGACATCGACGGGATCCGGGCCCTGGCCCAGCCCTGGCCCGGGGGCGAGCAGCGATGAGCAACGTCCTCGGCCATGTCCAGGACTACCTCGACTCCGGCGGGCCGTGGGCTTCAAACTCGTCTTCGAGGGTCGCGTTCTTCCCCGGCTTGCCTCCACTGGACGTGTTTCCAGCTGTCCACATGGGACTGTACTCTAGCCGTGGACATACCAGAGCAGCGCGGCATACAGATTACGAGCCGTCCTGAAGTGGACCCGATGGCCAGGTTCCCGCTGCATCAACAGCCTTACGGATCGATGGTTGAATGTAGCGCCAAACTCGCCGTTCGGTATCGCCGCAATGAGTTCACCTAGCCCTGCCTGAACGTGTGGAAACTGTGCCACGAGACGAGGCGTCATTTTCAGGGCGACGGCCCGCGTTATCTGCTCCTCAGTGGGTCGCTCAACCTTATAGCCAACACGATCGGCGTTCATGTCCCCCCGAGAAACGTATTCTGGCGGCCCGTAGCCTTCGAAGTCCTTGGTCATCGGCCGGCCACGCAGCTGCCCAAACGCGCCACCGAAACGGTCGCGATCGAACGGCAACAATGACAGCCCAGGGCTGAGCTGCTCGATCAAATCCATACCCACTATATTGGCTTCCCTCTCGACTCCTGAAATAGACAAGGCCAGCTTGGCACCGTTAATGGAATAGAGGGGATCCATCCGAGCCGCAAAGGGCGAAAGGGAACGAGAAATCTCCCCCATGAAGTACCTGTTGCGTTTGTTCAGGTACACATAGTCCAGACGGGCGTCACTTCGAACATCATGCCCTGCTGCCGCACCGAGAACCGCACCCAGACGTGACCGAAGCTCTCGGACCAAAGGGTCTGCGAGCAGACGCCGTGCCGGATCAACGGACATGCCGACGCGACCGAACATCCGCTCCGCGGTCTCTGCCAGCGACTTACCGTGAGGTCTGCCGTGGTTGTAGGAGGACCGGAAGAGCTCACCATAACCCCCGCTGCTTACCGTAGATGTGCCCGGCCTGCCCCTCGCCGACGCGACGCCGCTGATAATGCCTGACGTGTGTTGGAAGCGCGAGAGCAGTGTTTCATCGAACGATTCCGCGAGCGAAGTTTCAGAGTAGCCTGAGTAGTTGGACATAGTCAGCCCATAGTGGACGGCCAAACACTCCGCGACGATCCTGTCCGGCTCCCGGGGGCCCCCTGAACAATAAAACGAGAACTGTTCCTTAACCCCAGTGGCCAATATGGCGGCGAGGACTGCACGTGAGTCTACGCCGCCGGTCAGATGCGCGATATTGACAGGGCGTCCCGCCGAAGCGATGGCCCGGATGTTTTCCTCGACATCGGCACGTACTGCTTCGAGTCCGGCCTTGTACGTACTGGGCCGTTGAAAGACTTCGGCCTCGACTGGGTACGTTCGAGTCCGCACGCCGGCCGACGAGACTTCTAAGTAGGCGAACTGCTCAAGTGCCGTGATGCCTTCGTAGCTGGACTGGATAAGCCCGCCGCTGCCTGTGGCGACGTAGCTCGCCACGTATGCGAGAGATTTGCGAGGCGGTTTACCAAGCATCGTAAGGAATCGTACGAGGCCGCCGAGATCGGACGAGATAGCGGTTCCGTCAGCGTCACGGTGCATGTAAATGATGCCGCCGCCGAGCGGGTCAGGAAGGACTGTCACGCGCTTGGTGCGCTTTTCCGATACATATAGAGTCAACGACCCTTTGATATCCTGACCGATGCTCCAGAGGGGTGTTTGCGCGTGTGTATCGAGCACTCGTTGGGCTTCTCCCGCACGCGTCACCAACCTTTCCCGCACAACGCCCACCCCATGGGAGGCCATCACTGCGCGATCCACGCCCTCGACCACCGCTGCGCCCTGTACGTACACGCTGCTAAAGAGATGCATGTCCTGAAGCATCGGGCATGCGACAAAGGAGCTGTAGACAATTGGTGCGGGCTGCAACGGAGTTCTCCAATAGTAAGGGGCGTCATGCAACGGTAATCTGTCCACAGGCATACGCCTTCACGGCGGGCTGGGGTGCAAGCCAGCAATGTCGAAAGGACGTCGCGCGTGATAGCCACGGTCGTATGTCCGAGCACCGCCGGACCGACTTCACGAGGGTGCCGCACGGCCCAGAACGCAACGGTATGCCGGAGGTCGCACACCCGCCAATCGCCGGGACTCTCACACCTTTTCCCAGGTTCACCCGTGCTGCTGCTTCAACGAAGTCGCGTCGCTTGGAACTGTTGGCGCCCGCTTCGTCCCGCGTGACCTGGTGGACGGTGCGGAATACGTGGGTGCCCTTCTTTGAGCTGCCGCGGGGATTTCGGACAGCGGAATTAATGGATTCTTCTACGCTGCCAGGGCTGGCTGTTGATAACCATAGTGGATTTCGTTAGGCCGTCGGTAACCGCGCGCGGAGTGCCGGCGCCGACTATTGTAAAACCCCTCGATATAGCGGATAACGTCGCTGCGTGCTTGTGATTTCGTCGCGTAAACGGTCCGGTAAAAACGCTCGTTCTTGAGCATCGAGAAGAAAGATTCCGCCATACTGTTATCCGGCCCTTCGCATTTGAGCATGGTTAGGGTGGCCTAGGAATCGGGGCTGCAGGGTTTCCGTGCAAGCTGCGGCGTGGCGGGTGCTGGAAAGAAGTCAGGGTCTCTTTGAATTGGTAGCGACCAAGCGACCAAATCCAAAAGAAACCCTGACGTGTCTAACTCTACTTCCTGCCCTGAGGGGCACCGGTGCGACCTCGCCGATGCAATGTTCAATATCGACGGCATCCACATCAGCGCCGCCGTAGCCGGCTCCGGCGATACTCTCCTCCTGGACGTCGAGTCCGATGCGACCATCACCGGTTGCCCCGACTGCGGGGTCGTTGCCATCGGTCACGGCCGCCGGCGGGTTCAGCTCCATGACATTCCCTGTTTCGGCCGGCCCGTTCGGCTGGTCCGGGCCAAGCGGACATGGCGGTGCCCGGACGCGGACTGCCCGAGATCAACGTTCACCGAGACCCAGTGCTGGCCGGGCCGAAAGCGAAACTGACGGGCCGTGCGGTGAACTGGGCTACCGACGCGCTGGAGCGCTTCGACACCTCGGTCTCGGCCCTGGCACACCAGCTGGGCGTGTCCTGGCATACCGTCTGGGACGCCGTCAAGATTGAAGCAACACGGCGCATCGCGGAGCCGGGGCGGCTGTCCGGGGTTGACGCGCTCGGTGTGGATGAGCCTGTCTGGGCCCATACCGGCTGGCCCGGCACCGGGATGGTAACCGGAATCGTGGACCACACCCGCGATGTCAAGGGCGTCGTCCACGCCAGACTGCTGGACCTTGTCCCGGGCCGGACAGGGAAGGCCTACGCAGACTGGCTCAAAGAACGCGGCAAGGACTTCGCCGCCGGGATCAAGACCGCCACCCTGGATCCGTTCCGCGGCTACGCGAACGCCATCCGTGACGAACTACCGGAAGCCATTACCGTCCTGGATGCCTTCCATGTCGTCAAGCTCGCCGGGACCGTGGTCGATGAGGTCCGCCGCCGCGTCCAGCAGGACACCCTGGGCCACCGCGGCCGCACCGGCGATCCGCTCTTGACGGATCCGCAGGACCCTGCAGATCCGCGCCGAACACCTGAGCGATAAACAGGTAGCGCGGCTGGATACGAAGCTTGAGGCCGGAGACCCGAACCACGAAGTCACCCTCGCCTGGCAGTGCTACCAGCAGGTCCGCGCCATCTACCACGCCCGGGCCGAGAAGGGACGGGAACTGGTCACCCAGGTCCTCTCGTCCTTCCCTTCCTGCCCGATCCCGGAGATCGCCAGACTCGGCCGGACCCTGCGGAACTGGAAGGCCGCGATCCTTGCCTACTTCGAAACGAACGGGGCCTCCAACGGCCCCACCGAAGCAATCAACGGAGTAATCGAAACAACCCGCCGGATCGCCCGCGGCTTCCGTAATTTCGACAACTACCGGCTCAGATGTTTACTCGCCGCCGGAGGCCATCGGCCGTACCGCCGAAAATCACCGAACCATGCCTAAATGCGAAGGGCCTGTTATCCCAGCACACGCCCGTGCGGCCCATCGATGAGCGCATCCCCAGACTGGTCACCAAGGCCCGAACCCGGCCGAGGTATACACGCCGCCACGGTCCGAGTGGCAGATCGCGTCAGGCTCGATCAGGGTCGTTGCGGCGGCGTTGTTGAGGGCGTCGGCGACGAGTCCGGTGCGCATGTGATCGGCGATGGACCAGCCCACGACTTTCTTCGAGTAGCAGTCGATGACGGTGGCCAGGTAGATGAACGGGACTGCTGAAGGTTTGGTTGACTCCTAGCCTGTGAGGATTGGCCTCGCGGGTGGAAGGATGTTCATCATGCCCAAAGCCTTTCCTGAAGAGTTCCGCCGCGATGTGGTCGCGGTTGCCCGCAAGGGCGAAGCACCGCTGACCCGGATAGCGCAGGACTTCGGGGTGTCCCCGGCCGCCCTGCACCGGTGGCTGAAGAAAGCCGACGAAGAGGACGACCCCCAGGCCAAAGCGGCGAAGGATGAGTCAGCCGAACTGAGGGAAGCCAAAAAACGCATCAGGCTCCTCGAACAGGAAGCCGAAGTGATGCGCCGGGCCGTCGCTTACCTCTCGCGGGACGTCAACCCAAAATGATGTACCCGCTGGTCCTTGAACTGGCCGCTGACGGCGTTCCCGTCACGGTGACCTGCTTCGGTGTTGAGCTTCTCCAAACAGACCTTCTACAAGTGGAAGGCCAACCCTGTCTGCGCCCGGGACTGGGAAGAAGCGCATCTGATCAATGCCGCCGTCGATGTCCATACCGATGATCCGGCGTTCGGGTACCGGCTCATCTCAGACGAGCTCAACGCCGTTGACGCCCCGGTGGCCAGTGAACGGCGTGTCTGGCGTCTGTGCTCCCGGAACGGCATCCTCTCGGTCATCCACCGCAAACGGGTCGGAGGGCGCCAGGCCGGCCCGCCTGTGCACGATTTCCTGCTTGAGCGGGACTTCACCGCACAGGCCGCGAACGAGAAATGGGTCACCGACATTACCGAGCACCCCACCGGTGAGGGCAAGCTCTACCTGTGCGCCATCAAAGACCTGCACTCCAACCGCATCGTGGGCTATTCCATCGACGGGCGGATGAAAGCCTCCCTGGCAGTGGCCGCACTGGCCCATGCCGTCGCTCTGAGAAGCCCGTCCGGGACGGTGGTGCATTCGGACCGGGGCAGCCAGTTCCGCAGCCGGAAGTTCGTCTCCGCGCTGCGCAGCAACGGCTTGAAAGGCTCGATGGGGAGAGTCGGCGCATGCGGCGATAATGCCGCCATGGAATCCTTCTTCTCGCTGCTGCAGAAGAACGTGCTGAACCGGAAAGGGTGGGAAACCCGGCAGGAATTGCGCCTGGCCATCATCACCTGGATCGAACGGACCTACCATCGCCGGCGACGGCAAAGGGCCCTGGGTAAACTAACCCCGATCGAGTTTGAGACAATCAACAAGATGGCGCTAGCCGCCTGAGAAACCATCAACCCCCCGAGTCAACCAAACCGTGAGCAGTCCCGACTCGTACTCGACTGTTTCGCCGGCCTTGTTCACCCGCCGCGAGCTTGTCCGGGCTACGGGCACCGCCTGCTGTGTTCCCAGCATGCCACCCTTTTAAAAGTGTGATCTCTCAGGAGTTCGGTGACAGTTCTGCCTCAGGACAATGGTGACACTTGATGTATCCGGACATCGGTAGCAGTTCCATCCCTCGCGGCCTACCTTCGGAAGCGGGCGCGAGCCTTGCTGATCCCGACGTATGGGGTTCCTTCGGGCGGCCAGAAGTATTCTGCGATGACCTCGCCGTCCGTATTCGCGAACACCACGCCGTCAAGGTCCCAGACGGCAGTGATAATTCGTCCGCCCATCCGCTTGGTCACCGAGTACAGGGTCCGCCCGATGTTGATCACGCCGTTGGGATAGACCTTCAGCTTCTGGCTCCCGGTGGCTGCCGGGTGGGCGATGCTGCCGCTGATCTTCTGTGATGCAGTGGTCTCGAAAGAAGCTTCTGTTCCAGGGTCCGTGGTGGTCTGCTCCACCGCTTCCGTATCGGCGTCCGCGACTGGTTCGGCAGGGCTCGGTGGCTTGGCCACCGGCGCCGACTCCTGCGGTTCGGGAAGAACCGGCAGTGGTTTCGGCCGGGGCGCTTCGGCAGCAGCCGCGGCGTCCCACGACTGCTGCGGAGTGATACGCCCCGGCAATCCCTGGTGCGGACGCTCGGTGTTATAGATCAGGTCGAACCGGTCCACCTGGGCTTGGAGCTCTGCATGGGATTGGGCCAGGGGCTGCTTGTCCAGCCACCGGAAGAGGGTCTGATGAAACCGCTCATTCTTACCCTGAGTAGTCGGTTTGTACGGTTTGCCGGTGATCGCCTCGACCCCGAGCGAGGACAGATGGGCGACCAGCCGGCCTTCCCACCCGCGGCGTGAGGGATTCAGCGCCATGCCGTTGTCGGTCAAAAGTCTTTGTGGTACTCCGTGGGCGCCGATGCCCTTCTTCACGACCGCCAGGGCCGCTTCGCTGGTTTCGCCGGCCGCTACGAGGGAGGCGACCGCGCGGCGTGAATGGTCATCCTGGAGCTGGAAGATCACGCACTTGCGCCCACCGGTGAGCACGTACTCGGTCGCGTCCAGTTGCCAGCACGCGTTCGGGGCCGGGTAGACGAACCTGCGGTACGCGGCCCGAGGCTTCTTCTTCGGCTCCGCCCGGGCCACGTTCTTCTCCCGAAAGATCCGCGCCAGCGATGCTGGGGACGGGGCCTGGAGGCCCAGAGACACCATTTTGTCGTGCACACTAATCGGCCCGTGGTCCAGCCCGGAGGACTCCAAGGCGGCACGCACCTTCAGCGCTTCCTGCTTGAGGTCCTCGGTGAGTTTCGTGGGTGAGGTTTTCGGGCGGCGTGAGCGTGGTTCCAGGGCCACGGCCTGGCCCTCGTCACGTGCCCTGGCCCGGATCGCATAGAACGTCTTGCGGGTGATCTCGTGCTCGTCGCAGAATGTGGTGACTGAACCGCGTGGCGCGTCATCGGGCCACTGGGCGATTGCGAGGCGGATACGGGCATTGACAGGCTCATTCTTGTTGACCCGTCATTCTTTGCCACCATCAGGGGCCGGCCAAAAACCCGTTAACGTCCGCTGGGAAGTGTCACCACCAAAACAGGCGGAAGTGTCACCGATGTCCTGAGGCAGAACTGTCACCGATATCCTGCGAGATAACACCACCCTTTTAAAAGGGCATGAAGGGGGAACATCGAAGGACATGCCAGAATTTAGTGGCTACAAATGCTGGTGCAAAAGAAGGGCCACGGCCCGGAAACTCAACGATCCCCGGGCCGTGGCCCCACGTAACTTCGGCCTAAGTGCTAGTCGCGCACTCCCGATCTGGAGTAACCGATCTGAATCTTCGAGCCCGTCGGCAGGGAGCCGCGAGCCTGGTTCAGGACGATCTCGATCATGGTGACCGTGACGCTCGAGGACGTCTTGACCACCTTGTGCAGCGTGACCTGGCCGAGTCCCGGCACCTGAACCACCGTATTGGGGGCAACGGAGGCGTTGATCGCGGCAAACCCCGTGATCTTCAGGTTAGTGAAGGTCGACGTATCGGTCAGGGTCACTGTGCCGCCCGAGGGAGCCCGGCTGGCCGAGGTTTCCGCCTTGATGGCGTCGACCGTGACCAGACCACCGAGGACGTTCAATGCCGCGAGCGTGTTGGTCACGGAGGCCTTGAGCGTGGGTGTCAATGTTCCTGCGGTGTTGGTCGTGGCCGCACCCGCGGTCAGGACACCAGGGATGGTGGCCCCGGCGACGTTCGCCGTACTGGTTCCGCCTGCGCACTTTACGGGCGCATAGGCCGTTGCGCCGGATCCCACCAGGCCGTTCAGCAGCGACGCCTTGGTGCTGAAGCCACTACCCGTGAGGTAGCCGGCTTGCGGTGGAATGAGCCGGGCAGTGCTGACGCCAAGTCGGATATCCGTGCCGATCTTGAGACCGGGCAGGCCGGACTTGAGGATCTGGACCCGCACAGCGGTGGTGGACACCTGATACGTGCCGTTGACCAGTCTTTTCTCCTGACCGTTGAGCGTGATCGTGCCGAGCGAGCCAAGCAGCGGGTCCTTGAGGTCGATGATGGTGTTGGGGGCCGGGCTAACGCCAATCGGCAGACCCAACACCTTGAGGTTGGCAATCGTCGTCTGGTTGGCGCCCGAGAACCCGCCCGTGGTGCTCTTGTCGGCCGAGCTCGTGGACGTAATGGCGCCGGCCGTGATCCGTCCACCCAACAGGTTGGCCCCTGCTACCGTCGAACTCGCTTCGGCCCGCTTGCCCGTGGTCGTCAGGAGCGTCTTGACGCTTGTCACGGCGGCACCGACCGTACCGACTGCTGGGACATTCACAGCCGCAACGTTGTTGGTGGACGTTTTGCCGGTGGCCGAGGTGCATGAGATGACCGAGAGGGCCGTCGGACCCGAGACGAGGGATCTGTCGGCATTGACAATGTACGACCCATAGGCCGAGACCGAGAACCCGGTCTGAACCTGCGTGAGCGTGACGCTAGGGTCGGTGGCTTGGGCGGAGGCGAGAGGCCCCGCAGCCACAAGCGTAAGCGCCCCCATAAATGCAACTAGTATTCGTTTCATGTTTCTCCCAGAGGTTCTACAAGATCTATTCACTTGTGATGCTCACAAAGTACGCCCGATAACTTTAGATTTCCAGAAGTACGCCCGATAACTTTAGATTTCCAGAAGTACGCCCGATAACTTTAGATTTCCAGCTGAGAATGTCAATCTGAATTGGTACCACTTTGGCAGCCTGACTTGAGCCCACCTTGTGGTGCTAGTTATGCTGTTTCTTGGTTTGTGCGAGACGGCGGGTCAAGGACTGGATGTGGCTTCAGCCGATCAGTCCGGAGTTTGCAATAAGAGTCAAGTTTCTGACGGGCCTGTAATCCTGCTGTCACAGGACGCCCGGGGCGGGCACCCAGCAACGCCATCCGCAACGTGGATCACGTGTCGACTCGACGACAGAGATGCCTCCAGTCCAGCTCAAAGGCGCGGATTCCTGCCGATTCCTGGATTTATCCCTTCGAGACTCGGCGGGTGGCAGCGTGGTCGTTGCGGATGTCACACGACCATGGAGCGGTGACTCGGGGCCGCCCAAGGGTTACGCCATGATCTGGAGAAAATGCATTCACATGTATTGCAATGTGCGGCGGCAATCACTGATGATCATCCTGTGCTCATGGGGGCGCAAAGCGGCTCGCTGGGGAGCACATCATATTGGGGGCGCAGCATGGCTGCTTTACGGTCTCTTGTGTCAGGTCTTGTCCTATCCGCGGTTGTTCTCACGGGCCTGAGCGCCCCGGCAGGAACCGCTTCAACGCCCGCCGTGGTGCAGCCGCGGAGCGTGGCGCCCACGACGCTTGCGCCGGCCGTCTCGGCGCCGATGAACCTGGCGGTGGCGCAGAGCATCCCGCTCAATGACACCCTGCCGCCGGCGGCCGGACCGAACGGCCACCTGTCCGGTTCCCGGTCCCCGGCCGGAATGGTCAACCGCAGCCTGACGGACAGCATGAACCTTGCCTGGAACCCGACCACCGGCAACATCCTGGTCACCGGTAAGCTCCTTCACTTCGAAGGCACGGACCGGGACATCGACCTGTCGCTGCGGTACAACAGCATCAACGACGACCGGCCCACCCTCTCGGAGGGCACTACCGAGACGGCGGTGGCGGTGGGCGCGGACAACTCCGTCACGTTGTGTGTGATCGACTATCTGTAGGCCGTTTCAGCCAAGAATTTGAGCCATGGTGGTGGCTCGTTTCAGGCCAAAAGAGCGTTAAGAATCAGGCCAGGCAATGCCCCTCCAGATCATGGATTAGGGGATTGCGCAGAGATTGAGATCACCCGGTGGCCCGGTCCGATGTCCAATGAGTTGGGGACATGGGCCCGCCACCCCCAGATAGGTTCCTTACGGCGCTGCCATTGCGAAGCGTATGCGCCGGAAGGGCTGGAAAGCAGATGACGGTACCCATGTCCGTTCAAGAAAATATCAGAAGACTCGACTCCCAAGGAGTCCCCAGCCGTGAGATCGCCCGCCGGTTGAGTGCAGCCGGGCCTCGGTGGCCAAGTACGCCGATCAGGAGGACTTCTCACCGGCGCCCGCGGAACCACGGGCCAGGCCCGGAGCCTCGGTGCTGACCGGATTCGAGCACTTCATCGAAGCATGGCTGGGCGAGGACCAACGCCGCCCGCGGAAACAGCGGCATACGGCCAAGCGCGTGTTCGACCGGCTCGTTGACGAGCACGGGTTCACCGGCACCTATTCCCCGGTGCAACGGCACGTGAAGAAGTGGACTGCCCGGAACCGCCAGACCGGAGAGGGCTTCACCGAGCTGGTCTGGCCGGCCGGCACGGCGCAGGTCGACTTCGGGCAGGCCGAGGCCATCATCGCCGGGATTCGCCAGATCCTGCACATTCTGGTGGTTACCTTCCCGTTCTCGAACATGCGCTTCGTCCAGGCCTACCGGGGCGAGACCGCAGAGTGCGTTTGCCACGGCCTACGCAGGGTGTTCGAGCATATCGGGGCAGCACCGAGGCACCTGGTCTTTGACAACGCCACCGGCATCGGGCGACGCGTCGGCACCAAGGTCGTGGAAACGAAACTGTTCGGGGCGTTCAAGCTGCATTACCGCTCCGAATCGCGCTACTGCAACCCGTACTCCGGTCATGAGAAGGGAAACGTGGAAAACGCGGTCGGGTTCCTGCGCCGCAACCTCATGGTCCCCGAACCTGAGGCCTCCAGCCTGCTGGCATTGAACGAGGTGCTCATGGCCAGGTGCGATGCCCTGGCTGGGACCACGCACTACCGCAAGGGACTGGCCTTGGGCGAGCTGTTCGCCCAAGATATGGCCGCGTCCCTGGCGTTGCCCGGGGTCGGGTTCGACGCGGTGCGCTCGAACCGGACCGGCACAGAGTACTTCACCATCCGCACCCGGATCAGCGACGACCGGTCAACCCTGGGCGTCAGCACCAGCCCGGGATCAAAGGCCTCAGCAGGCAAGGGATTGAGCAGTGGCCGCTCGGCAGCGTAGTCATCGGCTACCGGGCGGAGTTTCCCGCTGATCCGGCGCCGGTCATCAGCCTCGTCCCAGACCATGATCTGCTCATTCAACTCAGCCAGCGACGCGACCGCCGGCACCGGGGAAAGGTGGTTGCGGCGGAACCTGCCAACCTCTCCTTCAACCCCGCCCTTCTCATGAGCCCCAGCCAGACCTGGCTGGCAATATAACGGGTCAAAGCCGCAATGCGAACGAAAAGGCACCCACCTGTCGTTCTCCACCCTTCCGCGACCGGTTCCCAGGACAGTCTTCACCGCGGCCGTGAGATTGTCGTAGCGGATATGCCCGGTGGGGATGCCGCCAATGGTCGCGAAGGCGTCAAGGTGACCCTCCAGAAACGCTTCCTGGCCCTGCGTCGGGTAGACCCGATGGACAGCCTTTCCGGAGAAGGAGAGCCGGAACGCGAACATGTAACACTTCGTGCGGACCCCGGCCAGATCAACCCACACTTCACCAAAATCGACTTCAGCCTCAGCACCCGGGGCGTGTTCCTGAGGAATGAACACCTCCAGAGATGTTTTGCCTGCCTCATACTCGATCCGGACCCGGCGGGCCTTCACATACTGGCGCACCGTCGAATACGAAACCTCTGCCCGGTGTTCATCGATGAGGCGGTCAAAGATCCGCTGAGCGGCATGCCGCTGCTTCCGCGGCGCAACCAGATCCTGCTTCAGCATCTCGTCAATGGCAGGCTTGAACTGATCCAACTTAGGGGCGACCCGGACCGGGGTCTTTCGGCTCGGCGGTTCCGCTGATGTCAGCGCCTGACGAACCGTTCGTCGCGCAACACGATACTTCTTTGCCGATCGCCGAATGGACAAGCCATCCATTCGTGCGTCCCGCCGGATCTGAGCAAAAACATCCACCCTCGACTCCATCACTGCCTTCCACCATCGGAAAAACACTCTGACGGAATCAACGGTGGGGTGGGCTCAAGTGAAACTGCGATTAATGCTCCGGCGAGTCGCGAGGTGGGCTCAAGTCAGACTGCCAAAGTGGTACCCACTCAAACTGCCATAACCACCTCGCGGCCGCCGGTCTCAGGGCGACCGTGCTGCAGGTATCCGGCCAGCGCCGTGCCGACCTCGTTGGTCAGCGGCAGCAATGCGCCATGACCGGTCTTGCGGGCACGGATCCGCAAAGTGGCGTTGGACCAATTGAGATCCTCCAGCTGCAGTTGTACGACCTCACCTGCCCGCAGTCCCAGACGGGCCACGCACAGGATGATGGCCCGGTCCCGCAGCCTACGAGGCGAAGAGGAGTCCACGGCCTGAAGAACCCAGCGGCGCAGGGACTCGCGGCCGATATTCAGCTTCGGGCCAATGGCAGAAAATGCGGCATAGACAGAGTCGTACTCCCTGAGGTGATCCAGGACCATCCGCACCGCACGCTCCCCGGCCGGCAACGTGTGGTAGCTGACGGCCTCCGAATGGGACGCCACAGAAAAAACCCCGCCGTTCCCGGCCTGTATGGCCAGCAACTGCGGGGTTTCCTTGGTGGGTCCTACCGGGATCGAACCGATGACATCCACGGTGTAAACGTGGCGCTCTACCAGCTGAGCTAAAGACCCAAACTGCTGATTTCCGCGTCTCAGCGCTTCAACCAACGAACAGCAACTGTACCGGATCAAAGCACCGGAACGCCAATTGACGGTAACCCGTCAGAGCGCCGGCAGCTCTGCTGCGAGCCAGGACAATGATTCGCTGACCCCGGCGGCAAGTTTGATGGTGGCGAGGTCGTCTCCGCGGGTTTCACCGCGGTTGATAATAGCAACGGGCTTGCCTGCTTTTGCCGCGTGCCGGACAAACCTGAGTCCGCTCATTACCGTCAGTGAAGACCCGGCCACCAGCAACGCTCCGGCGTCGTCCACCATGGCGTATGACCTCTCCACGCGCTCTTTGGGGACGTTTTCACCGAAGTAGACGAAGTCCGGTTTCAGCACGCCTCCGCAGGCCGGACACTTCGCCACGACGAAGCTCTCAATCAGCGCCGGGTCCTCAACCGTGGCATCGGCGTCGGGCGCCATTTCAACAACTCCCGAGTCCAAGGCCTTCTGCAGGAAGCCGGGGTTCAGTTCCTCCAGTACACCCGCGAGTAGTTGCCTGGTGAACGTCCGGCGGCAACTGAGGCACACCACTTGGTCGTAACGACCGTGCAGATCAACCACATTGATGCTGCCGGCATCCTCGTGCAAACGGTCCACGTTCTGGGTTATCAGCCCTGCCAGGAGTCCGCGGCGCTCCATCAGCACCGCCGCAGCGTGACCCCCGTTGGGATCCGCACGCCGCAGGTGCGACCAGCCAATGTGGTTGCGGGCCCAGTACCGCCGGCGGTTTGATTCGTCGAGGACGAACTCCTGGTACGTCATTGGCGAACGCGGTGCGGCGTCCGGCCCGCGGTAGTCCGGGATCCCCGAATCCGTGCTCAGCCCGGCCCCGGTCAGGAGTGCAATGCGCTTACCGGAAAGGACATCCCGGATTTCCTGCAGCACCGCGAGCTCCTGAGCCGACGGTTCCGCGCGGGGAACAACGGGCAAGCTGGCAAAGCCGGTAAGGCCAGTGCCGTCCCGCCGCTGATCCATTGGTTCAGGCCCGACCCAAGTCCGCCAGAACACTGCGGTATTCAGCCAGATCCCGTGCCTGCCCGCGCGGATTAACCACAACGTGGCGGATGATGCCGGCACCATCGATAATAAAAGTGCCTCGCCGGGCCATGCCGCTCTCATCATCAAAGACGCCATATAGCGCAGCCACGGCACCATGCGGCCAAAAGTCGGCCAGGAGGTCGAACCCGTAACCTTCCTTCTCCGCATAAGCGCGCAGCGTGAACTTGCTGTCTGCGGATACGGCCAGAACAGTCGCGTTGGAGTCCTCGAACAGCGCAAGGTTGTCCCGGATCTCGCACAGCTCTCCCGTGCAGATGCCGGAGAAGGCGAACGGGTAGAACACCACAACCACGTTCCGGCCCCGAAAGGAAGACAGCCTGACCGGCTCACCGAACTGGTTGACCAGCTCGAAGTCCGGAGCTGTCTGCCCAACCGCAGGTAGGTGGACGCTGTCAGCCAAGGCCAAGGAGCCCGGCCCCGTCATTTGTTCTTCCTGGTCACCAGCCGGGTAGCGCTCCAGTCCTTGGAGACACCTACTGAAGTGGTGCAGTGCAGCCCTGCGGTAGGGGCGGCGTCCTGAATGTCGGATGGAGAAACATAGCCGTCCCTCCCCGACTTAGGCGTCAGAACCCACACCACGCCGCCTTCGGCCAGCGTGGTGAGCGAATCGACAAGAGTGTCAACGAGGTCCCCGTCGCCCTCCCGCCACCAGAATATGACGGCGTCAGCAACGTCGTGATCGTCTTCATCGAGGAGTTCAGAACCCGTGAGTTCTTCAATATCATCACGTAAGTCGAAATCGACGTCGTCGTCGTAGCCG
Organism: Micrococcaceae bacterium Sec5.7; assembly: GCA_039636785.1. NCBI lineage: Bacteria > Bacillati > Actinomycetota > Actinomycetes > Micrococcales > Micrococcaceae > Micrococcaceae bacterium Sec5.7. The sequence goes on from CP144169.1 coordinate 2,153,373, forward strand.
AACTCCTGAATCAGATCCCCGTTTTTGAAACCCAATTTTTCCGCCACATTTACCGAAGTGGCGGCGTCGGCCTCGCTCACGTGTTCCTCCTATGCATAGTGATTTCCATTACTAAAGCCAACACCCTTTGGGCCTGCGCTTCAAGCTGCTGGCACCGCGATCCGCCATATTCTGCGTCACATCCGGGCACCGGCGACTTTCCGCACAGCGGCTTCTTGTCACACAACCAGTATGACTGCGAAATACAACCGGGGCACCAAGGGGGCGGCTACGCATCGGGTAGCCGTCACAGCTAGAGTGGCTGGTGACAACTATGCCTGCGGGGCGACCGCCCTGGCTCTACATGCAGACATAGGCGTGATAGGACCCTGCCCGGCGCACATGACCGGGCTGTTGTAACCGATATGTCGCACACGTCGTGTTCATGCCAGGCAGTCACCCTGCCCGACCTGAGGGCGCCGATGCATGCGCGCAAAGAGAGGTTGGACGTGGCTGCAGGAGAAGATACCTCCCATATCCTCAGCGGGTTGACTAACCAGCTGCCTGATCGTGATCCGGAAGAGACCGCCGAGTGGGTTGAGTCCCTGGACACGCTGATCAAGGAACAGGGCACCGAGCGTGCCCAATACATCATGCGCAGTCTCCTGCAGCGTGCCGGCGCCCAGAGCGTCGGAGTCCCGATGGTCACCACCACGGACTATGTGAACACCATCCCGGCGGACCAGGAAGCCGAATTCCCCGGCAACGAGGAGTTCGAGCGCCGTTACCGGGCGTATATGCGCTGGAACGCGGCCGTGATGGTGCACCGTTCCCAGCGCCCGAACATCGGGGTGGGCGGGCATATTTCCACGTATGCCGGTGCCGCGACCCTGTATGAGGTCGGTTTCAACCACTTCTTCCGCGGCAAGGACCATGCCGGCGGCGGGGACCAGGTCTTCTTCCAGGGCCACGCTTCCCCCGGCATGTACGCCCGCGCGTTCATGGAAGGGCGCCTCAGCGAGGAGGACCTGGACGGGTTCCGGCAGGAGAAATCCCGTGAGGGCCATGCGCTGTCCTCGTACCCGCACCCGCGGCTGATGCCGGAGTTCTGGGAGTTCCCCACCGTCTCCATGGGCATCGGCCCGATGAACGCGATCTACCAGGCGCAGTCCAACCGCTACCTGCACAACCGCGGCCTCAAGGACACCGCGGACCAGCAGGTCTGGGCGTTCCTGGGCGACGGCGAAATGGACGAGCCCGAGTCCCGCGGCCTGCTCCAGCTCGCCGCGAACGAGAACCTGGACAACCTGAATTTCGTCATCAACTGCAACCTCCAGCGCCTGGACGGACCCGTCCGCGGCAACGGCAAGATCATGCAGGAACTCGAGGCGTTCTTCCGCGGTGCGGGCTGGAACGTCATCAAGGTCGTCTGGGGCCGGGAATGGGATGAGCTCCTCGCCAAAGACCCCGACGGGTCCCTGGTGCAGATCATGAACGAAACCCTCGACGGCGACTACCAGACGTACAAGGCCGAATCCGGCGGGTTCGTCCGCGAACACTTCTTCGGCAAGACCCCGCAGACCAAAGAGATGGTCGCGGACCTCTCCGATGACGAGATCTGGCAGCTCAAACGCGGCGGCCACGACTACCGCAAGGTCTACGCCGCGTACAAGGCCGCCACCGAATTCACCGGCAAACCCACCGTCATTCTCACCAAAACCGTCAAGGGCTACGGACTCGGACCCCACTTCGAAGGCCGCAACGCCACCCACCAGATGAAAAAACTCACCCTGGAGGACCTCAAGGACTTCAGGGACCACCTGCGCATCCCTGTCACGGATGAACAGCTCGAGGCAGATCCGTACCAGCCGCCGTACTTCCACCCGGGCACGGATGCTCCGGAAATCCAGTACATGATGGAACGCCGCGCCGCACTGGGCGGGGCTGTGCCGGAACGCCGCTCCAACCACGCCCCCATCACCTTGCCCGAGGCCAAAACCTACGACGTCGCCAAACGCGGGACCGGCAAGCAGCAGGCAGCCACCACCATGGCGTTCGTCCGGCTCCTCAAGGACCTGATGCGGGACAAGGAGTTCGGCCACCGGATCGTGCCGATCATCCCGGATGAGGCCCGCACCTTCGGGATGGACGCGTTCTTCCCCACGGCGAAGATCTACAACCCCAAGGGCCAGAACTACCTCTCCGTGGACCGGGACCTGGTCCTGGCCTACAAGGAATCCGCGCAGGGCCAGCTCATCCACCCGGGCATCAACGAAGCCGGCGCCGTGGCAGCCTTCACGGCCGCCGGCACCGCCTACGCCACCCACGGCGTACCGCTCATCCCGGTCTACGTGTTCTACTCCATGTTCGGCTTCCAGCGCACCGGCGACGCCTTCTGGGCCGCCGGGGACCAGATGACGCGCGGCTTCATCATCGGCGCCACCGCAGGACGGACCACCCTCACCGGCGAAGGACTCCAGCACGCCGACGGCCACTCCCCCCTGCTCGCCTCCACGAACCCGGCAGTGGTCACCTACGACCCCGCCTACGGGTACGAAATGGGCCACATCATGCGCGACGGCATCGAACGCATGTACGGCCCGGACTCCGCGGACCGGAACCTGATGTACTACATCACCGTGTACAACGAGCCCATCAGCCAGCCCGCCGAACCTGAGGAGCTCGACGTCGAGGGCGTCCTCAAGGGCATCTATCTTCTGGCACCAGCGAAGATCGACGGCCCCCGCACGCAGATCCTGGCGTCCGGTGTCTCGGTGCCCTGGGCCCTGGAAGCCCAGCGGATCCTGGCCGAGGACTGGGGTGTCTCCGGCGATGTCTGGTCCGTCACGTCCTGGAACGAACTCCGCCGGGACGGCATGGCCGCGGAAGAGGAAGCATTCCTGAACCCCGGGCAGCCCGCCAGGGTCCCGTTTGTGGCCCGGCAGCTCGCCGGCGCCACCGGGCCGATCGTTGCCGTCTCGGACTACATGAAGGCCGTCCCGGACCAGATCCGCCAGTTCCTGCCGAACGAGTTCGCGTCGCTCGGTGCGGACGGCTTTGGCTTCTCCGACACCCGCGCCGCGGCCCGCCGCTTCTTCAAGAACGACATCCACTCGATCGTGGTGCGTTCCCTTGAGATGCTGGCACGCCGCGGCGAGGTGGATGCCCAGGCTCCGGCCCAGGCCATCGAGAAGTACCGGCTGCACAATGTGAACGCAGGCTCCACCGGCAACGCGGGCGGCGACTCCTAGCCCGTATCGGCCAAGAGGCGGCTTCCGCACAAAATCAACAACGAACGACGGCGGCTCTCACCGAAAAGGTGGGGCCGCCGTCGTCGTTCCATCCCCTGTGCATCTGTTGTGATCCGGCACAAAGCCAGTTGTAGCCTTTGCACAAATGGAGCTTGCCCTGCGGGCACCGTATGCTCAAAGGATGGCAGAGCCAACCACCACCCCCGCAAAGCGCAAACCGTCGACGCGCAGCGTAACGCCGGAAAAGTCAGAAACCCTGAAGAAGCTCCGGGCGAGCGTGGGCCAGCTGTCCACCACCACCATGCGGCAGCTCGAAAAATCACTGCCCTGGTACAGCCGGCTCAGTTCCGATGAACGATCCGCGCTGGGTCTCGTGGCACAGAACGGCATCGCCGCCTTTGTGTCCTGGTATGAGCGTCCCAGTTCGCCGTCATGGATTCTCTCCGACGTCTTCGGCACCGCGCCCACCGAACTGACACGGTCCATCAGCCTGCAGAAGGCGCTCCAGCTCATCCGGATCGTGGTTGAGGTGGTGGAGGACCAGGTGCCCGTGATTGCCCCGGAGGCCGACCAGCCGTCACTTCGTGAAGCCGTCCTTCGGTATTCGCGTGAGGTGGCATTCGCTGCCGCGGACGTCTACGCACGTGCGGCCGAATCGCGCGGCTCCTGGGACACTCGGCTCGAGGCACTCATCGTCGATGCCATTCTCCGCGGCGAGAACACCGACGCCCTGCGGTCCAGAATCGCCGCTCTCGGCTGGAAAGCGCAGGAACGGTTCACCGTCATGGTTGGCAATTCGCCCTCCGAACCCAGTGCCAGCTATGTCAGCGAGCTGCGCCGGATGGCCGGCCGTTACGCGGAGGACGCTCTGGTCGGAATCCAGGGCGACCGGCTGATCCTGATTCTGGGCGGAGTCCAGGACCGCGAAACCGCCTATCAGAAACTCGCCGAAATGTTCGCCCCCGGGCCGGTTGTCTATGGTGCTGAAGCCAGCTCGCTGCTTGAGGCCAGCAGCTCGGCCCAGTCTGCCTTTGCCGGGCTCACGGCAGCCCGCGCATGGCCTTCTGCCCCGCGTCCTGTGGCAGCTGACGATCTGCTCCCCGAACGCGTCATTTCCGGCGACGACGCAGCCCGGCGCTCACTCATCAAGAACATCTACCGCCCCCTGCTGGCGGCGTCGAACGGCCTGGTGGAGACCCTCGGAACGTACCTGGAGCTGGGTCATTCGCTCGAAGCGACGGCCCGCGAACTGTTTGTCCATGCCAACACCGTCCGCTACCGGCTCAAGCGCGTCTGCGACGTCACGGGCTGGGATCCGCTGCTCCCCCGCGAGGCGTTTGTGCTGCAGGCTGCGCTGGTTGTGGGCCGGCTTTCAACCCCGCCAAAGGCCGCTGCGGAGCGTCATCCGTCGCGGAACCAGATCTGAACCGTTGTAGACTTCCTACAAACTGACCCAGTGAGCTTGGTGTATGAATACACCGTCAATTCACGCGGTACTTTGGAAAGCTGGATACGTGCTTGCAATCGTCTGCCCTGGACAGGGCTCACAGACCCCCGGTTTTCTGGCCCCTTGGCTGGAACTGCCTTCCGTAGCAGGCCATTTGGCCTCCCTCAGTGAGATTGCAGGCATTGACCTCACTGCCCACGGCACCACCTCCGATGAGGACACCATCAAGGACACGGCCATTGCGCAGCCACTGATCGTGGCCGCCGGCCTGGTTGCCGCAAAGTCGCTCTTCGACGTCGAACTCAACGCGCTGCCGGTGATACTGGCAGGTCACTCGGTCGGCGAGATCACGGCGTCGGCGCTGGCAGCTGTGCTCACCGAGGACGAGGCGATGACCTTTGTCCGGGAGCGCGCCAACAGCATGGCCGCCGCCGCCGCAGTCACCCCCACCGGCATGAGCGCTGTGGTGGGTGGTGATCCGGCCGAGGTGCTGGCCGCCATCGAGGCCTCCGGTGCCACCCCGGCAAACGTCAACGGCGCCGGCCAGACCGTAGCTGCAGGCACTTTCGAACAGCTCAAGTCTCTCGCCGAGAACCCGCCGGCAAAGGCCCGCGTCATCCCGCTCAAGGTGGCCGGCGCTTTTCACACCTCGCATATGTCCCCCGCGGTCAGCGCCCTGAAGTCGCTGCGTCCGACGCTCCGTCCGAAGAACCCGCAGGTGCCGTTGCTCTCCAACTTCGACGGCGCGGAAGTCACCGATGGATCCGTGGCCGTCGAAAGCCTCATTGCCCAGGTCTCCCGGCCCGTCCGCTGGGACCTGTGCATGGCGACGCTCGTCCAGCGCGGGGTCACCGGCGTGATTGAACTCGCCCCGGCCGGTACCCTGGCCGGGCTAGCCAAGCGTGGCATGCCCGGCGTAAAGACCGTCGCTGTGAAGACCCCCGATGATCTGACCGCAGCGCTTGCCCTATTTGCAGAAATGGAGGGACAGGCATGAGCGTCCCCACACTTAAGCAGTCACCCGTAAACGAATTCACCCGGATCCTGGGCCTTGGTGCATACCGCCCGGATGTGATCGTCACCAACGATGACGTCTGCCAGTGGATCGATTCCTCTGACGAATGGATCCGACAGCGCACCGGTATTGTGACCCGGCACCGGGCAGCGGCGGACGTCAGCGTGATCGATATGGCTGAAGGCGCAGCACGGGAGGCCATCGCCAAGGCCGGCATCGAGGCTTCTGAGCTTGGAGCGGTGATCATCTCCACTGTCACGCACCCATATGCAACGCCCTCCGCCGCGGCCAGCCTGGCCCACCGCCTAGGGGCGACGCCGGCTCCCGCCTTTGATATTTCGGCCGCCTGTGCCGGGTACTGCTACGGCATAGCTCAGGCGGACGCCCTGGTCCGCTCCGGCGCAGCAAAGTACGTGCTCGTGGTCGGGGCCGAGAAACTCTCGGATGTGATCGACAACCATGAACGGACCATCTCGTTCCTGCTCGGCGATGGCGCCGGCGCCGTGGTGATCGGCCCCTCGGAAACACCGGGTATCGGTCCGTCGGTCTGGGGCTCCGATGGCAGCAAGTGGGATGCGATCGGAATGACCCGTTCGCTCGAGGACGTGCGCAAGCTCAGCGAATCCGCGCGCAGTGCCGACGCATCGGACGACCAGGCGATCCTTGAGGCTGCCCAGAGTCTCTGGCCCACACTCCGGCAGGACGGCCAGACGGTCTTCCGCTGGGCTGTCTGGGAGATGGCGAAGATGGCCCAGCAGGCCATGGACGCTGCAGGTGTCCAGGCAGAAGACCTGGTGGCGTTCGTTCCCCACCAGGCCAACATGCGGATCATCGATGAAATGGTCAAGAAGCTTAAACTCCCCGAAACGGTCGTTGTGGCCAGGGACATCGCCGACGCCGGAAACACTTCGGCGGCCTCGATCCCGTTGGCCACGCACCGCCTGCTCCAGGAGAACCCTGAACTCAGCGGAGGTCTCTCGCTCCAGATAGGCTTCGGAGCCGGGCTCGTTTTCGGCGCTCAGGTGATCGTCCTCCCATAGGCAATACAGACGCAGGCAGCCGCTCGCCTATCCAAAACTGAATCGTTCTGAACAGTACGGATTCCCAAACCAAGCCGTATCCACGGTTTGCATCATTTCCGGCAGCCCTGCCGGCACTAACAAGAAAAGGAGCCATCAATGGCTAGCAACGAAGAGATCCTGGCCGGCCTGGCTGAAATCGTCAACGAAGAAACCGGCCTGGCCACGGAAGCAGTCGAGCCGGACAAGTCCTTCACCGAGGACCTGGACATCGACTCCATCTCAATGATGACCATCGTGGTCAACGCCGAAGAGAAGTTCGGTGTACGTATTCCGGACGAAGAGGTCAAGAACCTCAAGACCGTGGGCGACGCCGTCAGCTTCATCGCCAACGCACAGGCCTGAGTACGGCACCAGCCGCACCTGGCTTCACACGGACGGCCGGCCCGGAGTTCCATACTCCACCGGGCCGGCCGTCCGGTTCTACACGTTTCCCCCTGCTGACATTTCACGCATTTACCCCACGCGGATCCTGGGCATTCATCACCGGACCGGGCGCGCGCACCGACAGAGAGTGATCCCATGACACGCAAAGTAGTCATTACCGGCCTGGGCGCTACCACGCCCATTGGCGGCGATGTACCCACAATGTGGAAGAACGCTTTGAAGGGGGTCTCGGGTGCCCACACACTTGAGGACGACTGGGTGGCCAAGTATGAGCTCCCCGTCCACTTCGCGGCCCGCTGCACGGTTCCGGCCCTGGATGTCCTGAGCCGAGTAGAGGCAAAGAGGATGGACCCGTCCACGCAGTTCGGTGTTATCGCCGCCCGCGAGGCATGGGCCGATTCCGGCATCACCGAAGTTGACCACGACCGCCTGGCCGTGGCATTTGCCACCGGCATCGGCGGCGTCTGGACGCTGCTTGATGCGTGGGACACCCTGAAGGAGAAGGGTCCCCGCCGTGTCCTGCCCATGACAGTCCCCATGCTGATGCCCAACGGCGTCGCAGCGGCTGTAAGCCTTGACCTCGGCGCCCGCGCCGGGGCCCATACACCGGTTTCCGCCTGCGCTTCCGGAACCGAGGCACTGCATCTCGGTCTGGAGCTGATTCGCTCGGGCAAGGCCGACGTCGTGATGTGCGGTGGCGCTGAAGCAGCGATTCACCCCATGCCCTTGGCAGCATTCTCATCCATGAAGGCGCTCTCCCGCCGTAACGACGAGCCCGAGCGCGCGTCACGGCCGTACGACCGCGACCGCGACGGCTTCGTGATGGGCGAAGGCGCCGGTGCGCTGGTCCTCGAAGCCGAGGAGCACGCGTTGGCGCGTGGTGCCCGCATCTACGCTGAGCTGGCGGGTACCTCGGTAACAGCCGACGCATACCACATCACCGCACCGGATCCGCAGGGTCTGGGCGCCACCCGCGCACTTAAGGCTGCAATGTTCGACGGCCGCATCCAGGCAGAGGACGTTGTTCACGTCAACGCCCACGCCACTTCCACTCCGGTAGGTGACAAACCCGAGTACACGGCGCTCCGTGCAGCGCTGGGGTCCCACATTGACAGCGTGGCTGTCTCCGCCACGAAGTCCCAGATGGGCCACCTGCTGGGCGCTTCCGGCGCGGTGGAGGCCGTCCTGACAGTTCTGGCGGTGTATGCGCGGAAAGCGCCCGTCACCATCAACCTGGAAAACCAGGATCCGGAGATCCCGCTGGACGTCGTCACCTCGGTCCGCGATCTGCCCGCCGGTGACATTGTGGCGCTGAGCAACTCCTTCGGTTTCGGCGGGCACAACGCCGTTATCGCTGTTCGAAGCGTCTAGTCCGAACAACGGGCGCATGGCAAGAGGAGGCTCCGCCGGGCGGCTGGGCCTCCTCTTTTTTGCTATGGAAACGTGTTTGCTGCGGAATTACCTGATCAGCCGCGGCGCTGGCCGACGGCCGATATCAGCCCACCTGGTGCAGCCAGCGGACCGGTGCACCTTCGGCGGCATGCCGGAAGGGTTCGAGTTCCTCGTCCCATGCTTCTCCCAAAGCAAGGGAGAGCTCGTGGTAGACGGCGGAGGGGTCTCCGGCGCCGGATTCGTAGGCATAACGTATGCGGTCCTCGGACACCATGATGTTGCCGTGAACGTCGGTCGCTGCGTGGAAGATGCCCAGCTCCGGGGTGTGGGACCAGCGTCCGCCGTCGACGCCCTGGCTCGGTTCCTCGGTAACTTCGTAGCGGAGGTGGGCCCAACCGCGCAAGGAAGAGGCAAGCTGAGCGCCGGTTCCCTGCGGGCCGGTCCACGACAGCTCGGCACGGAACATTCCGGGCGCCGCAGGCTGCGGGGTCCACTCAAGATCCGTGCGCTTATCCACGACTGATCCGATGGCCCACTCAACGTGAGGGCACAATGCGGTAGGGGCCGAGTGAACGAACAACACACCGCGGGTCATTGCAACAGACATTCCATCCTCCATAGCTGTAGGTACGTCTTCCCCAACGACCTCTGCCTGGATGTACATGTGCTGTGCCGGGTTCCGCATGGTGCCGGTGGTCCCTGCCAGACTATGAAATTACTGCCGGTTTCCGCTCTGCGCTCGAAGCGATAGAGCTTCAAGCACAACTTGAAAGTTGCCCGACTTGAATCTTATTGTGCCGTACGTTGGCTAATTACGCCAGTGCAATTCGCCGTGCCGCCGGCCAAGTGACGGCCATGGCGTCCCCCGTGGCAGAGGTCATTCACCGGAGCTACGCCCGCGGGTGTGCCTGCTGGTAGCTCTGCCGGAGCCGGTCGACGGAAACATGCGTGTAGATCTGGGTGGTGGCCAGACTGCTGTGTCCCAGGATTTCCTGAACGGCCCTGAGATCCGCCCCGCCGTCCAACAGGTGGGTTGCCGCGGAATGCCGCAGCGCGTGGGGGCCGGTGGCGGCGGTGTCCCCGAGGGCCTCGAAGACATCCCTGACCACGCTTCGGACCTGACGCTGGTCAACTCTCCTGCCTCTGGCCCCCAGAAAAAGGGCGGGTCCGCTGTCCGCCGCGGCAACAAGCGGACGGCCGCGGCGGAGCCAGTCGTCGACGGCGACCGCGGCCGGAACACCGTACGGAACCGTCCGCTCCTTATCGCCCTTGCCGATGACGCGCAATGTCCTGCGGTCCGGATCGAGATCGTCCACGTCCATGCCTGCCAGTTCGCCTACGCGCACCCCGGTTGCATAGAGCAGCTCCACCATGGCGCGGTTCCGCAGCGCCAGTGGTGCGCCGTCGGCGGCTGCCTCTTCCAGTTCACGGAGCAGGCGCACCAGCTGTTGCTGCTGCAGCACGCCCGGCAGTGATTTGTCCTTCCTGGGGGCCTTGAGCCTCAGCGCAGGATCAGTTTCGATCAGTTCCTCGCGCACGGCCCAGGCCGTGAAAGCGCGGGCCGTGGCTGATCTGCGCGCCAGCGTTGACCGGGCCATCCCCAATTCGCTCTGAGCACCGAGCCAGCGTCTGAGGGTGCCCAGTTCAATGCCGGCCAGATCGTGGATACCTTCTGAGGCTGCATGGGTCAGCAGGCTGTTGATGTCCGAGAGGTAGGCGCGCAGCGTGTGGGGAGACATTGCCCGCTCCGCCTCCACATAGCGCCCGAAGCGGCGGACGGCGCGGGCCAGCTCCGGAGGCAGTTCCTGTGTATCCACACACCAACTCTCCCAGCATCCGGCGGTCATTCACGGAATGGCACGGCCAGGCAGACAACTTCGTTACACGGTTTCCTTGGACCGTTTCCAGCCGCCCCTTTCCGATGTGGCCAGTCCCAGCAGTCCAAGCCGGCCGAGTCCAGCCCTGACGGAGTCAACGCTGAGCCCGGCAACGGTGCAGAGTTTCTCCACGGAGCTCGTGGACCTCAGCGGCAGCGCGTCCAGCAGGATCAGGTCCTCGAGCGTCAGGCCGTCGTGGTCGGCCCGCGTGCCTTCCCTGGGTTCCGTTAGGGATTCACCGCTGGGAGACGCCAGTTCCGCAATTTCCCCGGCATCCGTAACGCAGACGGCGCCGCCTTCCCGCAGCAGCCGGTGGCAGCCCGCCGAATTGGCGCTGTGCACTGACCCGGGAACGGCTCCGACCGCCCGGCCAAGGGTTTCCGCATGATGGGCCGTGTTGAGCGCCCCCGAACGCCATCTGGCCTCCACCACCACTGTGACGGCCGCCAGCGCCGCAATCAGCCTGTTGCGTTGCAGGAATCTGTAACGGGTGGGCGCCGATCCGGGCGGCACTTCAGCGATCACGGCCCCCTGGTTGGACACGGCGCGGAGCAGGTCGTCATTGCCTGACGGGTAGAACCGGTCCACACCGCCAGCCATTACGGCAATGGTGGGCAACGGTCCGGATCCCCCGGCCAGTGCCGCCCTGTGCGCGTGAGCGTCGATACCGTACGCCCCACCCGAAATGACAGTGAATCCCCGCTGCGCCAGGGAATACGCGAGATCCCCGGTCACCGATGCCCCGTAACTGGTGCTGTCGCGGGATCCCACAAGTGCCACGGACTGCGCGGCGGCGGGCAGCTCCTGTTCAACGCCACGCCACCAGAGACAGATGGGTTCATGGATCCCCAGATCGGCCAGCTGGCCGGGCCAGAGGTCATCCGCCGGCATAATCATGCGGCCGCCGAGTCTTTGCATGGTGGCCAAGTCCCTCCCAGGCGCCAGGTCCGGGATCCGCGGAGCCCACCGCTTGAGGGCAGCGCTGATACCGGCCCAGGTGCTGCCTGCGCCGTTTTCGGCCAGCACTCCGGTGATGTCCTGCTCCAGCCGTGGTCCGGCCAGTAGCTGACCGGTCGCTATCCTCAGGGCGTCCTCTGCCCCCGCCACGTGCACCAGTGCCAGGCCTGCGGCATCCTGTGGCTCCATGAGCCGGGACAGTGCTGCGCGCGCGTATCTTTCGTTTTCCATCAGGTTGTTCCTTTCACGCGGCGGCTGACCCAGCCTGCCGGAGGCTGAGTGCCTGTCCAATGTCATTGAGGTCCGGTTTGTCACGGCGGGCCAGATCTGCCAGCGTCCAGGCCAGGCGCAATACGCGGTCGTAGCCGCGGGCTGTGAGAACTCCCCGTTCAAGGGAGTGGTCCAGAATTCGGGTGGTGGGTGCGGCAAGCCTTAATTCGCCGCGTAGGACTCGGCCCGGCACCTGTGAGTTGGTTTCCATGCCAAGGGGCCGGAGCCGTTGCAGCTGAAGCTCGCGGGCAGCGATCACACGTCCCGCGACCGCGGCCGTATTCTCCTCGGCCCCGGACTGACCGAAATCGGCAAGGGATACACGCTCCACCTGCAGCTGGATGTCCACACGGTCCAGCAGCGGTCCTGACATCCGCGCCAGGTACCGGCGCCGCATCATGGGTGTGCACGTGCAGTCGAGTCCCTTACCGGAGGCCTTGCCGCAAGGGCACGGATTGGCGGCAAGGACCAGCTGGAACCGCGCCGGATAGGCTGCGGTGCCGGCTGAGCGGTGGATCACCAGCTCGCCGCTCTCCAACGGTTGGCGCAGGGCGTCCAGGACACGGCGCTCATACTCCGGAGCCTCGTCAAGGAACAGGACGCCCCGATGCGCCCGCGAGGCCGCTCCGGGGCGGGGCAGCCCGGACCCGCCCCCAATGATCGCGGCGGAAGTCGCCGTGTGGTGCGGGTTCTCGAAGGGCGGCCGGCGCATCAGCTGTACAGCGGAGGATGGCAGTTCGCACAGCGAGTGGATGGCCGTCACTTCCATGGCCGCCGTATCGCCCAGATCAGGCAGGAGTCCCGGAAGCCGCTCAGCCAGCATGGTCTTTCCCGCCCCGGGAGGTCCGGTCAGCAAGAGGTGGTGGGCGCCGGCCGCGGCCACCTCCAGGGCACGGCGGGCATCGCCCTGGCCGGAGACGTCACACATGTCCGGAACCAGCCCCGGAGGGCCGTCACCTGCCGGCATGCCCGGCTGGTCCTCCGGCTCAAAGTCCAGGGCCAGCTCCAGCGGGTCTGCTCCGAAATCGAAAGCAAGCCGGGCAAGGGTCTTGTATCCGGTGACCCGCGCGCCGGGCACCAGGGCAGCTTCTGCGGCGTTGGCCTGGGCAACCACCACGTCCGGGTAGCCTGCCTGCACCGCAGCCATAACGGCCGGAAGGACACCCCGCACAGGCCGCAGCCTGCCATCCAGGCCCAGCTCGGCAATAAAGACAGTCCGGTTGGTGGACCTGATGTCCTCTGCCGCCAGCAGCACCGCCATCGCGATGGCGAGATCGAAGCCCGAACCGCGCTTGGGCAACGACGCGGGAATCAGGTTGGCGGTGATCTTCCGGCGGCTGAGCGGGATGCCGGAGTTCTGCGCGGCGGAACGGATCCGCTCCTTGGCCTCATTCAGCGAAGCGTCCGGCAGCCCGAGGATGACAAAAGCCGGAAGCGTCTGCCCGATGTCCGCCTCAACTTCGACGATGTACCCGTTGAGCCCCACGAGAGCCACGGAGTAGCTCCGGCCGAGAGCCAACTACCCCACCCCCTTGAGGTGCTCCAGGACAGGTTCGCCGCCGCCGTCGTCCACCACGGCGATGACGTCCACGCGGCGCAGCGGCATTCTGAGTTCACGGTCGCGGCACCATGCGGATCCCAGCCTGTGCAGTCGGGCAAGCTTGTCCGGGCCCACGGCCTCGAACGGGTGGCCATAGGCCAGCGATCTGCGGGTCTTTACTTCCGCGATTACCAGGGCATCACCGTCGAGCGCGACGATGTCGATTTCGCCTTCGGGGCAGCGCCAGTTGCGCTCCACGATCAGCATGCCCAGCGATTCCAGATATCCGGCGGCGAGCTCTTCCCCGCGCCGGCCCAGCAAGTCTTTGGCTTTCATTTCTACCTCCGCAACCAGCCTGAGGGGGCATGATCACGGTGGACAGACTGTTATTTCGCTATGTGGGAAACCCTGCGATACAGCGGCGTGTGGAGGAAGAGTGCCGCGGCCTGGCGGACGGGGTCAGTTGCCGAGGTCAACGTCCTTGGGCAGCGCAAGTTCTTCGTTGCGCGGAAGTTCTTCGACGTTAACGTCCTTGAACGTGATGACCCGGACGCTTTTGACGAACCGCGCCGAGCGGTAAACGTCCCACACCCACGCGTCCTGGAGCGTCAGATCGAAGTAGACCTCGCCGTCCGCGCTGCGTGCCTGCAGGTCAACGTGGTTGGCCAGATAGAAACGACGCTCGGTCTCGACAACGTAGCTGAACAGGCTGACAACGTCGCGGTACTCACGGTAGAGCTGCAGCTCCATGTCTGTCTCGTAGTTTTCAAGGTCCTCGGCACTCATGGTTCCATCTTGCACCATGGAGCGGGCAGGAAGCGCACTGACGGACACTGCGGCGCCAAAGCCGCCGCCAAGCAGCCGCGTAAGCAGCCCCCGTCTAAACTGTCAGAGGAGCCGCCAGCTGACCCGGTGGTAGGGCGTGGGGCCGGCCGCCCGGATGGCGTCACGGTGGGATGCCGTGCCGTAGCCCTTGTTGACGTTCCAGCCGAAGTCCGGGAATTCTCCGTGGAGTTCCTGCATCCGGTGGTCCCGTTCCACTTTGGCCAGGACGCTTGCGGCGGCCACGCTCAGGCACTGCATATCGGCTTTGATCCGGGTGTGGACTGGGGCGTCGCAGCCGGGATCCGCGGCGGGCTCTTCAAAGAGCGAGGGCTGTGAGACCGGTGACAGCCAATTGTGGCTGCCGTCCAGCAACACCACGTCCGGAGTGATGCCCGTGCTCAGGACCTCGAACCATGCCCGGGTACCTGCCAGCCTCAGAGCGCCCACAATTCCAAGCGAATCGATCTCCTGCGCGGAGGCGTGCCCCACGGCTGAGGCCACGCTCCAGTCCCGGACCAGGGGTTCCAGACGTTCGCGGTCGGCGGGTTTGAGGAGTTTGCTGTCACGTACGTCGGCCAGCAGTTCCTGCTGCTGAAGATCAACGACGGCGATCCCCACGCTCACGGGACCGGCCAGCGCTCCGCGGCCTACTTCGTCGACGCCCGCGAGGAACCGCACGCCGTGGGCGAGGAAGGCACGCTCATGCTCGAGGGTGGGTGCGGCGGACACTGCTATCCGGCCGCGGAGGGTACGTTCCGGAATACGTCCGGATAGTTGTCGAGGGACGAAAGCCGGTTCAGCGGCCACGCAATGACGGCGGCCTTACCCTCGATATCGGCCATATCGACGAAGCCTCCGTTGGATTCCGCATGGGAGCGCGAGTCCGCGGAGTGGTTCCGGTTGTCACCCATGACCCATACCTTGCCAGCCGGGACGACAACGTCGAAGTTACGGATTTCCGGTGTTTCGGCGGGGTTTACATAGGTCTCGTCGAGTGTCGATCCGTTGATGGTGAGTCGTCCGTCCGCGTCGCAACAGATCACATGGTCTCCCGGGAGCCCGATCACGCGCTTGACCAGGTGCTGTTCGGAATTGTCCGGGAGCAGGCCAACAAACGTCAGGCTGTCCTGGACCCAGGTGAACGGGCCGTCGCTCTTCTCGGGGGTTGGGGTCAGCCAGCCCTTGGTGTCCTTGAACACAACCACGTCGCCGCGGGACAAGGCGAACGGTTCCGGAACCAGCAGATTGACGAAGATGCGGTCGTTCACGTCCAGTGTGCTGACCATGGATTCAGAAGGGATGTAAAAAGCGCGGAAGAGGAAAGTCTTGATCAGGAAGGAAAGCACAACGGCGATCACCACCACGGTGGCGACTTCCTTCAGCCAGAGAAGCAGCGGGCTGCGCCTGGCACCCGACGACACGGAATGCGCAGGCCCAGAACGCGGAGTTCCGGCCGTCGCCGGCTCAGGCTTCCAAGGCTCAGCCTTCAGGTGACCGGCGGCATCCTGGTCTTCCGGAATGCCCGGGAGTCCTCGAGCCTCGCCGCGCTGCGGATCAGGTGTCCGGGGTTGGTTCTCGGGCATCTACTGTCCGTCCTTTGTAGTTGTTCCGGCCGCGGGCGGCCGTGGCACTTCCGTAAATCTATCAAGAGGCCAAAGGATCCGGACCGGCCGGCCGATGACGCGTTCCACGGGAACCATGCCGCCACCCGGCGCCCCGAGCAGACTGCGGGAATCCGCGGATTTGGAACGGTGGTCGCCGAGCAGCCATAGTCTTCCTTCAGGCACGATCACGCTGAACTTCTGCTTGCTCGGCGCATCTCCTTGGTAAAGATAGTGTTCCGCAAGCGGCTGGCCGTTCACTGTGAGCCGCCGCCCGGCGTCGCAGCAGATGACGTGATCCCCCGGGAGCCCGATGACGCGCTTGACGTAGGTGGTATCGCTTCCGGTGAGGCCCAGCCAATGACCCGCGGCAGCGACCCCATCCTGGACTGGTCCCCTGCCGCTGTTGAGCGGCGCAAAAGTGCCCCGCCCGTCAAACACCACGACGTCGCCGCGCCGGATGGGCTCCGCGTGGAAATCGGTCCGGGATACCAGGATCCTGTCGCCGGACCAAAACAGCGGTTCCATCGATTCGGAGGGAATGTAATAGACGTCCAGCCACAGTGACCGGACCAGCCCGCTGATGGCCACGGCCAAGGCAAGGGCCGGAAACGCAAAACGCCAGCCCAGTTTCCTGGGCTGGCGTTCTGTCTGGTCCATGATCCGTATCCTGTGGCACTGCGGCGAATAACTCCGGCGCTGGCCGGGTACGGAGCGGGGACCCGCGGTGTAAACCAGGGAGGCTTACTTGGCAGCCTTCGCGGACTTCGTGGTGAGGAAGTCGCGCTTTTCCTTGATCTTGGCAGCCTTGCCGCGCAGATCGCGCATGTAGTAAAGCTTGGCGCGGCGGACGTCACCCTTGGAGACGACCTCGATCTTGTCGATGATCGGGGAGTGTACCGGGAAGGTACGCTCTACACCGACGCCGAACGAGACCTTGCGGACCGTGAAGGTCTCGCGGAGGCCGTCGCCGTGGCGGCCCAGGACGAAGCCCTGGAATACCTGGACGCGGGAGTTCTTGCCTTCAATGATGTTCACGTGAACCTTGAGGGTGTCACCCGCGCGGAAGACGGGAACATCGGTGCGCAGCGAGGCTGCGTCTACGGAATCGAGGATATGCATAAATCCACTCCTGGTGAACGCCACGGGTCATTCACTTTGGGTCACGGCGGTCAGGCCCGGACTCGTTTTACCGGCCGGAAATTACCGTCGAAAGTTTTTTGGTCCGGCTCCGTCACTGCTTGACGGTACCGGGGTGTCCAGCTGTTGATTGCGCTCCCCCTGTGGCAGGTGCGGACCCAGTAGACACAAGGACTAATTCTGCCACATTCCCTAACTTTCCCCAACATCACCTGGGTTTCTCCAACATTCCTAGATAACTTTGATCAGCTTTCCCTAGCCAGGGAAGGAGCTGTCAGGAATCGCCGTGCGCGTCGGGCCGGGCACTAAGGCGACCGTCGACGACGTCGTACCCCAGATCCGCGAAAGCGGTGCGGTCCGCGCGGGGCAGCTTTCCGGCGTCGAACGTCTCAAGCAGGTCGGGGCGGCGCTCCGCCGTCCGGCGGTACTGTTCATGCCGGCGCCACTGGGCGATCTTGCCGTGGTTACCGCTCAGGAGGACCGGCGGAACCTCACGGTCACGCCAGCTGGAGGGTTTGGTGTAGACAGGATATTCAAGGAGACCGTCGGAGTGTGATTCCTCCACGAGTGACTCGGGGTTGCCCACAACCCCTGGCAGGAGCCGGCCGATGGCTTCCACCATTGCCAGGACAGCAACCTCGCCGCCGTTGAGAACGTAGTCGCCCAGGCTCACGGGCCGCACCGTGAAGTGATCTTCCGCCCATTCGATGACGCGTTCGTCGATGCCCTCGTAGCGGCCGCAGGCGAAGACCAGCTGGTCCTCTTCGGCCAGCTCATGGGCCAAGGCCTGGGTGAAGCGCTCCCCCGCCGGCGACGGGACGATAAGTACCGGCTTGCCGGCACGCGCGGGGCGTGCAGCCGCCACCGAAGCCAGCGCCTGCGCCCACGGCTCCGGTTTCATCACCATGCCGGCGCCGCCGCCGTAGGGCGTGTCATCCACCGAGCGGTGCTTGTCGGTGGTGAAATCACGGAGGTCGTGGACATTGAGGTCCAACAGGCCATCCTGGCGTGCTTTTCCGATCAGTGAGAGTTTCAGGGGCGCCAGATACTCCGGAAAAATACTGACGACGTCGATTCTCATTTACGCCGTGTCTCCGGCCCCGGGGGTGCCGTGCCCGGCCTCTCCGGCATTGGCTTCCCCGGCTGCGGCGGGCGGACCGGCGTCATCGGTGTTGATCTCGAAAAGCCCCGGCGGCGGGGTGATCAGAATGTAGCCTTCGGCCACGTTGACTTCAGGAACAATCTGCTCCACGAACGGGATGAGGATCTCCTTGCCGTCCGGGGTTTCAACAACCAGGAGATCCTGGACCGGCAGGGTGTTCAGCCCGGAGATCTTTCCCACCACCTGGGTTCCCACACGCGCCTCGAAGCCCAGGAGCTCGTGCTCGTACCAGCCTTCGTCGTCGTTGTCTTCGAGTTCTTCGGTTTCAACAAAGAGCTTGGCTCCGCGCAGAGTTTCGGCTTGGTTGCGGGTTTCGAACCCGTCAAAGGCAAGGAGCAGGATGTCCTTGTTCCAGCGTGCACTGATGACAGTCAGCGGCCCGGCGGACGCCGGTTCCACCACGAATTCGGTGCCTTCAACAAAGCGGTCTGCGGGTGCATCGGTCAACACCTGGACCGTCACTTCGCCGCGGATGCCGTGGGGCTTGCCGATTCGTGCCACCTGAAGCTGCATGTGTTCCTCTGTTCCGGGATTCGTGTCGTGTTGTTCTGGGGATTCTGTTGCTGAAAACAGTCCGGCCCCTCCACCATTAGCTGGTGAAGGGGCCGGACTTAAGACAAGTGTTGCAGTTGCGTCAGCGGCGGCGGTCGGTGTCGACGACGTCGACCCTGACCGCCTCGCCATCCGCCAGTGCAGCAACCACGGTGCGCAATGCACGTGCGGTGCGGCCCTGGCGGCCGATTACCCGACCGAGGTCTTCCTGATGAACGCGCACCTCGAGGGTATCCCCGCGGCGGTTGTTCTTGGCGCTGACCTTGACATCCTCAGGGCTGTCAACGATCCCGCGGACCAGGTGTTCGAGCGCTTCTGCCAGCAACTTACTCAGCCTCGGTGGTCTCTGCTTCAGCGTCAGCGGGAGCCTCGGCTGCCTTAGCCTTCTTGGTGATGGCTTCCGGAATGATCACGGAACCCTTTTCCGGGGCAACGAAGGGAACCTTGGGGGCTTTCGTCTTCAAGGTGCCTTCCTGGCCCGGGAGACCCTTGTACTTCTGCCAGTCACCGGTGATCTTGAGGATCGCGGCAACCTGCTCGGACGGCTGGGCGCCGACGGACAGCCAGTACTGTGCACGCTCGGAGTCGACCTCGATGTATGAGGGCTCTTCGGTGGGGTGGTACTTGCCGATCTCTTCAATTGAACGGCCATCACGCTTGGTGCGTGAGTCCGCAACAACAATTCGGTAGTACGGTGCGCGCATCTTGCCAAAGCGCTTAAGGCGAATCTTTACGGCCACTTTTGTGGTCACTCCTGTTTCTGAAACGGGGTTGAACCCGACGTTCTGCACCCGTGGGGCGGGCCATACTTGGGGGTTCTAAGGACAGGATCCGGACGCGGAGAGAGGGGCCACGCAGATCGAGTACCTGTTTATTGTGCCAGATCAGCGGCGTGATTTCGACTTGACACACGCCGAGACCCTCTTTTTGCGGATTTAGCCGCACCCGGAGCCGGTTTGTGGATCAGGACGACCAGACGTAGAGCCCGGTCCGGTCGTTTGCGTCGATCCCGCTGGCCAGCTCGGCGAGTTGCTGGACGTAGGTTCTTGCGTCCTCGGCACCGAAGGGCATGTCGTCCTCCGCGGCCCACTTTTCAGCGACCTCCTCGAGGACATTGCCTTCACCTTCGGATTCGTAGCTGAGCAGCTCTGCGAGGGCCCGCACCATGGCAGCGGGCACTCCCAGGAGGGAGTCGCTGGCCACGTCCACCATGGCCAGCTCGTAGTCTGCCCCTGCGGCATGGACGGCCGCACCGGCAAGATCGCCCAGCTGCTCGATTTCAAAGTCGCTGATTCCCGGGATGCGCAGCCCACCGCCGGATGCCGCTCCCCCGCCGTCCAGAACTCCGGCGCGCTTGAGCGCTTCATTGTGCGTGGAAACAAAGATTTCGGTGAATCCCATGGAAGACATCCTCATTCCGTAGACGGTGCGACAGCCCGTGCAGACAGACGCCAATCCTGCCTGTGGCCGTTCGGAATCAGCCTAACCCACAAGGGCTGGCAGGTCAGCGCTCCGCAACGCGGATCCTGTTGCGCCACGGATCCTCGAAGCGCAGTTCGGCTCCGGTGTGGTGCGATTCCACTCCGGCGGCCTTCAGGCGGTCGGCAAGTGAGCCGACGTCGTCGCCTGAAGGTACTTCGATAAGCACCTCGCCCAGGCCCAGGGTGTCGCGCCGGGGGCCGGCGCCGCGGCTGTTCCAGACGTTCATGGCCATGTGGTGGTGGTAGCCGCCGGCGGAGACGAACAGCGCCTGGCCGTGCCACCCTGCGGTCTTCTCGAAGCCCAGGGTATCCACATAGAAATCCTGGGCAGACTGGACGTCGCCCACCTGAAGGTGGACATGCCCGACGCCGGCGGCCGCCTCCCGCTGGCCGTCCACCGAGCTCTGGGTCAGGTGCTCCCGCAGGTACCGCTGCGGGGGCAGGGCAAGGCTGTCCATGACGACGTTCTTGCCTTCCCAGGACCACGCCTCGCGGGGCCGATCCCAGTACAGCTCGACGCCGTTGCCCTCGGGGTCGTTGAAGTAGAAGGCCTCGCTGACAAGGTGATCGGCGCTGCCGGTGAAGGACTGCGGTTCAAACTGGGCGGTGGTGGCCACGGTGGCCGCCAGCGATGACTGGTCGTCGAAAAGCAGCGCCGTGTGGAAGAGTCCGGCCTCGCCGCGTCCAGGGGGATTCAGGCCGGGCGCGGGAGCAAGGTGGACCAGAGGCTTCCGGCGCCGCCCCAGATAAAGGCCGCCGTCCTGTTCCGCCACGATGTCCAGCCCGAGCGCGCGCTGGTAGTAATCGGCCATCAGCTTCATGTCGCCCACCTTGAGCATCACGGTGCCCATTGTGAGATCGGCAGGAAGAAGATCCTGGCTGCTGGCTTCTGTAGACATTGGACGCTCCCGAGTTCACAGGTCACCGGCTTTCGTTGACCTCTTACCTACCTAAATTACTTGAAGCTTCAATTTATTCCAACGGATGATTTCGCCACGCAGCACCACATGCTTGAGTTTGCGGATGGTGGCGAGGAGTCTTCTTGGATCCTCAGCGCACAGCAGCACGTCCGCGTTGGCGCCCTCAGAAATGCCTTCCGCGCCCAGCCATTCCCGCGCCCTCCACGTGGCCGAGTCGAGCGCCGCCGCTGCGGGCAGGCCTGCAGCGTGAAGCGCCAGGACCTCGTCTGCGATCCTGCCGTGGCTGATCACGCTGCCGGCGTCGGTCCCAGCAAAAATCGAAACTCCTGCTTCGAAGGCCTCCAGGACCCGTTCGCCGCGCCGCTCCCACAGCGCCAGCATGTGGGCGGCATAGCGGGGGAACCTGGATTCAGCCTGTACCGCGATGCCCGGGAACGTGGCGATGTTGATCAGAGTGGGCACGATGGGCACCTGCTGTTCCACGAATCTCGGCAGGTGGCGCGGCAGGAGTCCCGTGGCATGTTCGATACAGTCGATGCCGGCGTCGAGCATGTCGTCCAGCGTGTCTTCAGCGAAACAATGTGCGGTCACCCGGACGCCTTCATCGTGGGCGGCACTGACCGCGTCCTTGAGGACGTTGGCCGGAAAGGACGCTGACAGGTCACCGGCGTTCCGGTCAATCCAGTCCCCGACCAGTTTGACCCAGCCATCGCCGGCACGTGCCTGCTTGCGGACGGCCTCCACGAGCCCGTCCGGTTCCACTTCCACCGCGAAGTTCCGCAGATAGCGCCGCGATCTTGCGATGTGCCGCCCGGACCTGATGATCCGCGGCATGTCCTTCCGCTGTTGCAGCCAGCGGGTGTCGGTGGCTGCTCCGGCGTCGCGGACCAGCAGTGTGCCGGCGTTGCGGTCTGTTGCGGCCTGCTCCTGGGCCACTTCGTCCTCAACTGCGCCGCCCGGTCCCAGGCCGATATGACAGTGGGCATCAACAAACCCGGGGATTACCCAGCCGTCCAAAAGTACATCCGGACGCGCCGCCGGCCGGTTGAAGGTCAGTTTGCCGTCCACGGACCACAGACCGCGCTGTTCGTGGTCCGGCCCTGTGAGGATCGTTCCGCTGAATTCAATGATTCCGGCCATGGTTTAAAGCCTAATCCGCATGGACACCCGGCGGCCAAACCGGTCCGGCCCCATTTTGTTCTCGTGTATCCGGAGTGCGGCGAGTTCCGGACCCGGATCCTGAAACACCTCGAAACCACAGGTGGAATAGAACGATGCGTTGAACGGGATGTCGGCGTAGGTACATAGCGTCATCGCCCCGAATCCAAGGCGCCGGGCCTCACGTATGGCTGCTTCGAGCAACGAGCGGCCAATCCCGCGCCGGGCCGCCCCGGGATGCACCGACAGCTGCTCAAGATGGGCCTGGCCGTCCACTTCGTCGACGCGGGCAAAGCCCAACGGAGGTTTTCCGGCAACCAGCACGAACAGTGATTCACCGGCCGGGGCCGTCGCCGCGGGCGGCAGTGACGCGGATCCCAGCTCCCTCTCAAGCAACTGGTCGGCCGCAGTTTCAAGCTGCGGCAGGCACTGAATATCTTCCGGCGTTGCAATTCGAACCTGATGCCCGCCCTTGATCTGATGCACGCCGCCACAGTAACACTGAGTCCTATCGCCATCCATCCGCCGGCCTGTGGTAGCTTCGTCTACGACCACACGGGTGCCCTTGCAGGGGCTGAGATCAGGCTGACGCGGCCTGCGACCGTTGAACCTGTCCGGGTAATGCCGGCGAAGGAAGTGAGTATTCATTGAATACACAAGAAACACAGCTGATCCCCGCCCAAAGTGAAGCCCGGAGTGCAACTGTCCGGGAAGAAACCCAGTCCCTGAAGTCGCATTCCCTGGCCTTCATCGAAGGCGAAGCAACAGGAATCCGCGTCCCGGTCACAGAAATCGCTTTGGAAAAGTCTCCCAACGGGGAGGCGAATGCACCGTTCCGGATCTACCGGACGGCCGGCCCCGGAAGTGATCCCGTAGTGGGACTGGAGGCCTTCCGTTCGGAATGGATTACGGCAAGGGGCGACACGGAACCCTACAGCGGCCGGGAACGGAACCTGCTCGACGACGGCAAGTCAGCCGTCCGCCGCGGCGCAGCTTCCGCAGAGTGGCGCGGCGCGCAGCCGGTGCCCCGCCGCGCCGTCGAAGGTCAGACGGTCACCCAGATGCGCTACGCGAAGCAGGGCGTCATCACTCCGGAAATGCAGTTCGTGGCATTGCGGGAAAACTGCGACGTGGAGCTGGTCCGCAGCGAAGTGGCCGCGGGCCGGGCCATCATCCCCAACAACATTAACCACCCCGAGTCCGAGCCGATGATCATCGGCAAGGCATTCCTGGTGAAGATCAACGCCAACATCGGCAATTCGGCAGTGACGAGTTCCATCGCGGAAGAGGTGGACAAGCTGCAGTGGGCCACGCAGTGGGGCGCTGACACGGTGATGGACCTGTCCACCGGTGACGACATCCACACCACACGGGAGTGGCTCATCCGCAACGCCCCCGTCCCGATCGGCACCGTGCCGATCTACCAGGCACTGGAGAAGGTGAACGGCGAGGCCAATGACCTGACCTGGGAAATCTACCGGGACACGGTGATCGAGCAGTGCGAACAGGGCGTGGACTACATGACCGTCCACGCCGGCGTGCTCCTTCGCTACGTTCCGCTCACGGCCAACCGGGTGACCGGAATCGTGTCCCGCGGTGGCGCCATCATGGCCGGCTGGTGCCTGGCGCATCACCAGGAGAACTTCCTGTACACGCACTTTGACGAGCTGTGCGAGATCTTCGCACAGTACGACGTCGCCTTTTCGTTGGGAGACGGACTGCGGCCGGGCGCAACGGCGGATGCCAACGACGCCGCGCAGTTCGCCGAACTGGACACCCTGGCCGAGCTGACGCAGCGCGCCTGGGAATTCGACGTCCAGGTCATGGTGGAGGGCCCGGGCCATATCCCGTTCCACCTGGTGCGGGAAAACGTGGAGCGCCAGCAGGAACTCTGCAAGGGGGCCCCGTTCTACACGCTGGGCCCGCTGGTCACCGATATTGCTCCGGGCTATGACCACATCACCTCGGCCATCGGCGCCACCGAAATTGCCCGCTACGGCACGGCGATGCTCTGTTACGTAACGCCCAAGGAACACCTCGGGCTGCCGAACAAGGACGATGTGAAGACGGGTGTGATCACCTACAAGATCGCGGCCCACGCGGCGGATCTCGCCAAGGGCCACCCGGGTGCCCACGAACGCGACGATGCCCTGTCCAAGGCCCGGTTCGAATTCCGCTGGCGCGACCAGTTCGCGCTTTCACTGGACCCGGTCACGGCCGAGGCGTTCCACGATGAAACCCTGCCGGCGGAACCGGCCAAGACCGCCCACTTCTGTTCCATGTGCGGGCCGAAGTTCTGCTCGATGCGCATCAGCCAGGACATCCGGGATGAGTACGGCTCAGCTGAGGCGCAGGCTGCGCTGGCCGAGATGGCGGCGGGGATGCGGGAGAAGAGCCAGGAATTCCTTGCCGCCGGCGGCAAGGTCTACCTGCCGGAAACAATCGGCGTCGGCGTCCCCGAGTAGCCCGCCGGGTGCAGATCGGGGCGGCTGCCGGAGCCGGCGTCCCCCTGATCTGCACCCGGATGTTGCGTGGCACTGCTAAGGGTTGCTGCGCCGCCGAAGGAACTGCTTCACCAGCGCGGCTCCTTCTGCCGAATCCTGCGGGCGGTGGGCTCCGGGCGCCGTCCGGTGGATGGCGCCCGTGGCAGCCAGATAGTGTGCAACCTCTTCGTACATGGGCTCCCAGCCGCCAGTCAGCACAAGCGTAGGCACCCCGGGAACGATGGACAGCGGGGCTTCCCAGGGACGTTCGGCGTCATGTCCGTGCTGGGCGATATATGAGTCCGTCACCGGAAGCCCCACCGTCAGCGAAAGACACGCTGGTTCGCACAGGACCAGGGACCGGACCAGTTCCGGATGTTCGACTGCGGCAAGCATGGCCGCGGGAGCACCTCCGTCATGAGCCACTACATGTCCGCCTGAGCCGAGAGCCTCCAGCACGATTTCCTTGTCAGCGAGGAACTCCGTGGCTCCCGACGTCTCGCCCCCGGAGTATCCCGCACGGCGCAGGAAGAGCGCGTCAAAGTCCAATGCCAGCCCGTGCTGTCGGGGCCACGCGGCGGCACCGACAGCACCCGTCCCGTGGACGAAAACTACGCGCTGTTTGAGCATCTGCTAACCCTATGGCAACGGTATGACAACAGGCGTGGCCGACATAGCCGGGCGCTACTTGCCGCCGAGGAATTTGTCGAAGCCCTTGGGCAGGCTGAGCTGGGACGGATCGAAGTCGGCGGACTGCTGCCCGAAAGAGGCACCCGTGGGGACTGGCTTCGGCCCGCTGGCACGCTTCGCCTCCGCGTCGCGGAGTTCCTGTGCTGCCTTGGCCGGGTTTCCGGAACGGGCCTTCTTCTTGGGCGCGCTCTTGACCGCCTTACGGCCGCCGCCTGGCCCGCCCATGCCTGGCATCCCCGGCATGCCGCCGCCCTGGGCCATCTTCTTCATCATCTTCTGGGCCTGGGCAAAGCGCTCCAGCAGGCCGTTGACCTCGGAGACGTGCACACCGGAGCCACGCGCAATCCGTGCACGGCGTGAACCGTTCATGATCTTCGGGGCAACACGCTCATGCGGGGTCATGGAGCGGACAATTGCCTCAACGCGGTCGATCTCGCGTTCGTCGAACTGCTCCAGCTGCTGCCTCATGCTTGCCGCACCCGGCATCATCATGAGCATCTTCTTCATGGAACCCATGTTGCGGATCTGCTGCATCTGGGACAGGAAGTCGTCCAGGGTGAAATCTTCCTGGTCGGCGAATTTCTTCGCCATCCGTGCGGCTTCGTCTTTGTCCCAGGACTTCTCGGCCTGCTCGATCAGGGAAAGAACGTCGCCCATGTCCAGGATGCGTGACGCCATCCTGTCCGGGTGGAACAGTTCAAAATCATCCACGCCTTCGCCGGTTGACGCAAACATCACGGGCTTGCCGGTCACCGACGCCACCGAAAGCGCGGCACCGCCGCGGGCGTCGCCGTCGAGCTTTGACAGCACAACACCGGTGAAGTTGACGCCCTCATCGAAGGCCACCGCCGTATTCACGGCGTCCTGGCCGATCATGGCGTCGATGACGAACAGCACTTCGTTCGGCACAATGGCCTTACGGATCTGGCGGGCCTGTTCCATCATTTCGGTGTCAACACCGAGGCGGCCGGCGGTGTCCACGATCACGACGTCGTGCAGCTTCTGGCGCGCTTCCTCCACACCGGAACGGGCGACGGCGACCGGATCGCCGGTTGTGACGTCCAGTTCGGAGGTGGCACCGGGGTGCGGCGCGAACACGGGGACACCGGCGCGCTGGCCCACAATCTGGAGCTGCGTAACAGCGTTGGGGCGCTGGAGGTCGCACGCTACCAGGATGGGGCTGTGGCCCTGGGCCTTGAGCCACTTGGCGAGCTTGCCGGCGAGGGTGGTCTTGCCGGCGCCCTGGAGGCCGGCCAGCATGATGATGGTGGGCCCGGTTTTGGCCAGACGGATCCGGCGTGTTTCGCCGCCGAGGATTTCAACGAGTTCCTCGTTGACGATCTTGACAATCTGCTGGCTCGGGTTCAGCGCGCCGGAGACTTCGGCGCCGAGCGCGCGCTCACGGACGCGGCCGGTGAATTCCCGAACCACGGATACGGCAACGTCAGCGTCCAGGAGGGCCCGCCGGATCTCGCGGACTGTGGCATCAACGTCCGCCTCGGTGAGGCGGCCCTTGCCACGGAGATTCTTGAAGGTTGCTGTCAACCGGTCAGAGAGTGAATTGAACACGCGCCGTGCACTTCTTTCAGTGGATCTACTCATGGCGGCCGGTGCGGCGCGCCAGTGTCGTGGCTGTTGTTCGTCTGAACCAACTGCCTCTACAACGGGACTCGACTATCTAGGGTACCAAGACGGGCCTTCAAGATGGCATGCTGGCATGGTGACGAGCCAAACAACTGTGAAAACACTGCTCATCCTCGGAGCTTCAGGCGATCTCACCGGCCGATTGCTGCTGCCAGGACTGGCCAGGCTCGTGGCCAAGGGACGCGCCGCAGGGCTGAAACTGGTGGGCGCCGGCTCCGACGCCTGGGCGCCTGAACAGTGGCAGGACCGTGTACACACCGCGTTCGCCGATGCCGCCGGTTCCTCGGATGCCGCCGGAAAAAGGGCCCTGAAAGCCATCGAAAAAACCACGGCCTACCACCGGCTCGATGTCACGGCGGACGGCCCCCTGGCGTCTTTGCTGGCGGAACTCGACGGCCCCGTGGCGGTCTACTTTGCGCTGCCTCCGCATGTCAGCCAGCTGGCCTGCGGGGTGCTCACCCCGGCCCAGGTCCCGGCGGGAACGCGTCTGGTGATGGAGAAGCCTTTCGGTTCCAGCGAGGAATCCGCGCGTGAGCTCAACCGGACGCTGGCATCGCTGGTTCCCGAAGACCACATCCACCGGGTGGACCACTTCCTGGGCAAGGCCACCGTGCTGAACATACTGGGGCTGCGCTTCGCCAACAATTTCCTGGAGCCGGTGTGGAACCGCGAACACATCGAGAAGGTGGAAATCATCTTCGATGAGGATCTGGCCCTGGAAGGACGCGCACGCTACTACGACGGCGCCGGTGCCCTCCGCGACATGATCCAAAGCCACCTGCTGCAGATCATGGCCCTGATGGCCATCGAAGCACCGGCGAGCATCGGCGAGCGCGATCTCCGCGACGCCGTGTCCGCCGTACTCCGCGCCAGCAGCATCAATGCGCCATACGCGAAGTCCACCCGCCGGGCACGCTACGCGGCCGGAAGCATTGCCGGCAGGGAAGTTCCGGACTATGCCGGGGAAGACGGCGTGGACGCCGCAAAGAACACTGAAACCCTCGCCGAGGTCCGGGTGGAGATCGACAACTGGCGGTGGAAGGGGGTCCCCTTCATCCTGCGTTCCGGCAAGGCGCTGGGCACCACGCGGAAGGAAGCCGTGGTCACCTTCCGGCGGGTCCCGCACCTGCCCAGGGGCTTCTCCGGCGTGGACTCCCCCAACCAGCTACGGATCGGTTTCGGACCGGACACCCTGCAGCTCGACGTCGATGTGAACGGCCCCGGCAACATCTTCAGGCTGGACCGCACCACGCTGAATGCCGAACTCAACGCCTCCGAGCTGCTCCCCTACGGCGAGGTCCTGGAAGGCGTACTCACCGGCGACCCGTTGCTTTCCGTGCGAGGCGACACAGCCGAGGACTGCTGGCGGATTGTTGAGCCGGTCCTCAAGGCCTGGTCCCGGGGCACCGTTCCGTTGGAAGAGTACGACGCCGGCGCTTCAGGCCCCGGCGGCTGGTCATCTTCCGCTGTACGGGCTTCCATTGCGCCGGGTGGCTGAACCGGGGGTAGTTGCCGGTATTGACCGGTAGTTGCCGGTAGCTAAAGGCTAAAGATAAGAAGAGCGGGCAAGACACCTTTTCCAGATGCCCGGCCCGCTCTTCTTATTACCCTGGAGGGAGTCCAGGGACTGCGGCTAGATGGCGGCTACGCCGCGTTCGCCTGTCCTCACCCTCACAGCCTCGAACACATCCATCGTCCAGACCTTGCCGTCGCCGGCCCTGCCGGTGTTTGAACTGGCGATGATGACATCCAGGATGTCGTCCGCCTGTTCGTCGGTGGCCAGTACCTCTACCCGGATCTTGGGCAGGAGGTCCACGTTGTACTCGGCCCCGCGGTACACCTCGGTGTAGCCGCGCTGCCGGCCGTAGCCGCTGGCTGCACTGACCGTCAGGCCCTGCACACCGTAGGCCTCCAGCCCTTCCCGAATGGCATCGAGTTTCTCCGGACGGACGATTGCTGTGATCAGTTTCATGCCCCCACGCTTTCCTTACCTGCTGCTGCGGTCTTCTTGCCGTTTGAGGTGACGTCCGCTGTGGCTGCTGTGTTGGCTGGGGCCCCAGCTGCGGCCCCGGCGTCTTCGCCCTGCGGCTTGCCGGTAATCAGTTCATGCAGCGGCTGGAAGCTTCCGCCGTGGCCGCCGACACCGAATTCGTAGGCGGTCTCTGCGTGCAGGCTCAGGTCCACGCCAACCACTTCCTGCTCCTGGGAGACCCGGAAGCCCATGGTCTTGTGGATCGGGAAGGCGATGATGAAGGTCATCACCGCGGTGAAGATGATGGACAGGAGCGCCGCGAGAGCCTGGGCGACGAGCTGGGAGGTGCCTCCGCCGTAGAAGAGACCTGCCGTGCCCTGGGTCGGGGTGGCGAGGAAGCCGATCGCCACGGTGCCGACAACACCCGAGACAAGGTGGACACCGACGACGTCGAGCGAGTCGTCGTAGCCGAACTTGAACTTCAGGCCGACGGCCAGGGCGGAGGCGACACCGGCGACGACGCCGAGCGCAATCGCACCGAGGGGGGAGACGTTGGCGCAGGCCGGGGTGATGGCCACGAGCCCGGCTACGACGCCCGATGCGGCGCCGAGGGAGGTCGGGTGACCGTCGCGGAAGCGTTCGACGGCGAGCCAGCCGAGCATTGCGGCCGCCGGGGCAGCGAGGGTGTTGATCCAGATCAGGCCAGCCTGCTCAACCGTGGCAGCGGCACCGGCGTTGAAGCCGAACCAGCCGAACCAGAGGATCGCGGCACCGAGCATAACGAACGGGACGTTGTGCGGGCGGTGGTTCGGGTCCTTGCCGAAGCCCTTGCGGTTACCGATGATCAGAACCAGGATCAGGCCGGCCACGCCGGCGTTGATGTGGACAACGGTGCCGCCGGCGAAGTCAATCACGGGAGCGAACGTCTGGCCGAACCAGCCGTCCTTGGAGAAGAGCCCGCCACCCCAGACCATGAAGGCCAGCGGCGCGTAAACGAGGGTGGCCCAGATGGGAGTGAAGATGACCCATGCCGAGAATTTCGCGCGATCGGCGACAGCTCCGGAGATCAGGGCCACGGTGATGATGGCGAAGGTGGCTGCGTAGCCTACCTTGAGCAGATCCGCGGGGTCGGTGAAGTTGTGCAGCCCGAAGTGGCTGAACGGGTTAGCGAAGATCTGGAAGAAGTTGTCTTCGTTGCTCGTAGCCATCGAAGCGCCCCACAGGACCCACATGATGCCGACGGTTCCAATGGCGACGAAGCTCATCATCATCATGTTCAAAGCCGACTTGGCGCGGGTCATGCCGCCGTAGAAGAATGCCAGGCCCGGGGTCATGAACAGCACTAGTGCTGAAGCGACCAGGAGCCAAACGAGACCTGCGGTGAGTTCCATGGTCTACGTCCTCTCTTGCTTTTGTGCGGAGTTGTCCGCCTGTCCCAACGCCTTTTGCGTTCTAAGAAGAGTCTGGTCTCGCTGTGTTTCGCCTACGGAGGATTTACATTGCCGGCTTGTTACAACAACCTCTTGGAAGTAAATGGTGCATCTCCGGCTTGTTACGGTTATGTTTCACGGCATAAGTAGCCACCCGGCCCACCAAATCCGCAAGGACACCTTCACCATGACGGCACCTCCCCGCCCTGCCACCGCCAGAGCCCGGTTTTTCGCCGCCGGCGGGCCCGGCCGTGCCAAGCTCCCCCGTGACATCAAGGTGATGCTCGCGGCAGCCTTCCTCATCGCACTGGGATTTGGCCTGGTGGCACCCGTTTTGCCGCAGTTCGCCACCACCTTTGATGTCGGTGCCACGGCAGCGGCAGTGATCGTCAGTATTTTTGCGCTGATGCGGCTCGTCTTTGCCCCTGCTGGCGGTGCGCTGATCGGGAGGCTCGGCGAGCGCCCGGTGTATGTGGCGGGGCTGCTGATTGTCGCGGCGTCGACGGCGGCTTGTGCCTTCGCCCAGGACTACTGGCAGCTGCTGGTGTTCCGCGGGCTCGGTGGTGCCGGTTCGGTGATGTTTACGGTGGCTTCGATGGCCCTGGTCATCAGGCTTGCTCCACCGGAAAGCCGCGGACGGGTCTCGGGGGCGTATGCATCCGCGTTTCTGATCGGCAATGTCTGCGGGCCGATCGTTGGCGGCATGCTGGCAGGATTCGGGCTGCGTATACCGTTTCTGGCGTATGCGGCCGCCCTTGTACTGGCGGCGATCGTGGTGCAGACCCAGCTCAGCCACGTTCCGGGTTCCTCGCGGCTGGCCGGTTCCTCGTCGCCCGATATGAAGCTCGGCGAAGCCCTGGGCGACGGCGCCTACCGCGCGGCGCTGTTCTCGAGTTTCGCCAACGGCTGGGCAACATTCGGTGTGCGGATGGCCACGGTCCCGCTCTTTGCCGTCGCCGCGCTGGGCTCCGGCCCTGGAGCCGCAGGCCTGGCGCTCGCCGTTTTTGCTGCCGGCAACGCCCTGGCCCTGACATTCTCCGGCCGGCTCGCGGATTCGCTCGGCCGCAGACCCATGATGATTTCGGGGCTGTTCGTCACCGGGATCTCCACGGCCGCGATCGGTCTGACGCACAACCTCGGCTGGTTCCTGGTGGCTTCGGCGATCGCCGGCATCGGCTCCGGGCTGCTCAGTCCTGCCCAGCAGGCCGCCATCGCCGACGTGATCGGGCGTGACAGGTCCGGGGGCCGAGTACTGGCGGTCTACCAGATGACGGCAGACATCGGTGCCATCATCGGTCCGGTGCTCGCCGGCCTTTTGGCGGACCGGCTTGGCTATGGCTGGGCGTTCGCCGTCACCGGTGGTGTTCTCCTGGCATCCGCCGCGGCCTGGTCGCTGGTGCGGGAGCCCATGCACCGGACATCAGACACGGGTGCCCCACCCAACTAGGTGGCAGCAGACGCCGTTTTCAGCGCCCAGAACAGCGTTACCTGCGACCTACTTGGGTGTCGGCGTACGTTCGTGGGCGCCACTGTGTCTGTTCCGGCCGCGGAATTGGCTACGCTTGACGGAAACGTCCCAATCGCGCTGGAGAAACACGTCTATGACCCACCCTGACCCGTTACCTGACGACCACCCTGAAACGTACGCTGAAACCCAAGCCAGCACGAAGCGGAAGAAGCTGCGAATCATCGCGGCAATTTCCGCTGTAGCCGTGATTGCGCTGGTGGCTCTGTTCCTGACCGTTTCACAATTTGTCACGCCCCAGGCTGCCACTGCGCCGTCCAGCACCACCGCGGCGGCCAAGCCGACGCCGAGCAAGTCCCTGCCTCCGGCACCGGCGGTGACGTACTACAACCAGGCCGGTCCCCCCGCAGGTTCACCGCTCGAGGCCGTCGACCCGTTGGAAGTAAAGGTTTCAGGGGACGAGGTGGGTACTTCCCTCAATAAGGGCATGGTGGGAATCTCGCTGGAAGCCACTGATCTGGCCGACCCCAATCTCAGCGTCGACAACGCCTCCATGGTCAAATTGCTTAAAGATGCCGACAACCCTGTTCTGCGTTTCGGCGGCAACGCCGTGGATCGCCGTTTCTTCTGGACGTCCTCGAACGAACCGCTGCCGTCCGACTACAAGGGCGACAAAGCGCATCCCGCACGGGCGGTTGGTCCCAGCGACCTGCAGCGCGTAGCCACACTCCTGAACGCCACTGATGCGAAAATCAGTCTGACCGTGGATCTGGGCCACTACGACCCGGACCGCGCAGCCGACATGGTCAAAAACGCCTCGAAGGTCTTCGGACCTCGGCTCCTGAGCGTCACCATCGGCAACGAGCCGAACGGGTTGGCCTACACTGGCTTGCGCAATAAAGACTATGGTTCTGAAGATTACGTCACGGAGCTCAAGGCTTACGCGAATGCGATTAATGCCGCCGCTCCCGGCGTGGCCATCTCAGGTCCCGGGGTGTACGACCAGAAATGGTGGAAGCCATTTATCGACGCCCAGATCCCGCAGAAAAAGATCCTGTCTTTCCACAACTACCCGCTCTTCAGCTGCACCGATAAGAGCTCCGAGGGCTTCCCCTCCCTGGCTAATTTGATGAGCACGTCCATGCATGACCGTGCAGCCAGCTACCAGAACCATGCGCTTGAGGCCGCCAAAGCCTCCGGGCTCGAAACCTGGCTGGCGGAAACGGGAATGACAGCCTGCCCGGGATCCAACGAGACCACCAAGACCCATGCATCGGCACTTTGGAGCGTTGACTACGCCCTCAACGCCGCAAAGCTGGGGATCACCCGGATGGGCTTCCACAGCTCCATGCTGACCTGCAAGGGCGGACCGCCCATGTCCGTCATCTGCAGCGGCGGCAACTACCTCCAGCCGAACGGCGAAGTATCGGGGCGGGCGAATTACTTCGGCATGGCCATGGTGGCGGATCTGGAGGCCGGAAAGTTCCTCAAGCTTGAAGGCTCCGGAGGCGGCCTGGCATACTCCTACGCCCTGAAGAACGCCGACGGCAGCACAACGGTGGTCCTTGTCAACGAGAACAACCCCGAGAAGGCAGCGCAGACCAAGGTGTCTCTGAAACTCCCGGGCAAAGCCCTGACCGGAACCATGACACAGCTGACCGGACCCGGCTTCGCGGCGCAGGACAGCACAGCGATTGACGGCGCACAATCTGCCCCCGTCCCTCTTGCTAAGCGGGCTACGGTACCGGGATTCACCTACGGTTCCGATACCCAGAACTTCGTACTCACGGCCGGCACCGCGACGGTCCTGAACTTCAAGTACTAGCCGGCCAACGCCCAACTGGGTAGCAGCAGACGCTGTTTTGAGCGCTCAAGACAGCGTTATCTGCTACCCAGCTGGGCGGGCGGGGCGTCAGTTCAGCAGGGCGTCGACAAAGCTTTCGGCTTCGAACGGTGCAAGATCGTCCGCACCCTCGCCGAGTCCGATCAGTTTGACCGGGACACCGAGTGACTTCTGAATGGCGACGACGATTCCGCCTTTAGCGGTTCCGTCCAGTTTGGTAAGCACAATGCCGGTGATGTTGACCACCTCGGAGAACACCCGTGCCTGGTTGAGTCCGTTCTGGCCGGTGGTGGCATCCAGCACCAGCAGCACCTCATCGACTTCGGCCAGCTTCTCGATCACACGCTTGACCTTGCTGAGTTCGTCCATGAGGCCAACCTTGTTCTGCAGGCGGCCGGCGGTATCGATCATCACCACGTCGACTTCCTGCTCGATGCCCGCCTTCACCGCCTCATAGGCCACCGACGCCGGGTCTGCACCGTCGACGTCGGACTTCACGGTGGGAACTCCCACACGCTGGCCCCATGTGGCCAGCTGTTCAGCGGCTGCCGCACGGAAGGTGTCAGCGGCGCCGAGCAGGACATCCTTGTCCTCGGCCACCAGTACACGGGCCAGCTTGCCAACAGTGGTGGTCTTGCCCACGCCGTTGACACCGACCACCATCATGACCGCGGGCTTGTCAGCGTGGCGTTCAATGCGCAGGCTGCGGTCCATGGA
The DNA here is from genome assembly GCA_039636785.1 of Micrococcaceae bacterium Sec5.7. Lineage (NCBI taxonomy): Bacteria > Bacillati > Actinomycetota > Actinomycetes > Micrococcales > Micrococcaceae > Micrococcaceae bacterium Sec5.7. The sequence goes on from CP144169.1 coordinate 2,187,650, forward strand.
CGGGTCAACGAGCTTGATGAGTTCTTCGCGGAGTAGCGCCTTGACGTGCTCCGGGGTCCTGGTGCCGAGCACCTTCACCCGCTCGCGCAGCGCATCGACCAGCTGCATGGTGGGTTCGGTTCCCAGATCCGCGAGCAACAGCGTTTCCTCGACTTCGTCCCAGACGTCCTCGTCGATGGTGTCCCTGGACAGCAGCGCCAGCAATCCCTTGCCCAGGATGTTGTTGGACCTGACCAGGCGTTCACGCAGCCGGGTAAGGCGCCCCGCAACTGGCAGCGGGGTTTCCACCGGGATGGTTTCCAGCCCAGCGACGTCGTCGGGGACTTCAGTTGCCTCAAGATCTTCAAGATCTTCAAGGTCGACGGCGGCAGGCGCCTTACGCTCCGGCGCCGCCTCCGGGCGGTCCTCGGTAAGCGTTCCGCCGCCGCCCTGCGGGGCAGCGGGATCGTTCTCATCCCTGGTGCCGGGGTACCGGGTGATGTTCTTCCGGGTCTTCATCAGGACCGGGATCAGCCCGCCAATAACCACCAGGGCAGCAACAATGGACAGAATAATAGGGAGGATGTCATTCACTCCCCTAGCTTCTCACAAACGCCTTGGGGCTTGTCCGGACATGGACGGCACCTACACGTTGGCGCCCAGGCGCTGGCTGATCACGGTGGACACGCCGTCGCCCCTCATGGTCACGCCGTAGAGGGCGTCGGCGACTTCCATGGTGCGTTTCTGGTGCGTGATCACAATCAGCTGGCTGGACTCGCGGAGTTCCTCGAAAATCGTGATCAGCCGCCCCAGATTGGTGTCATCCAGGGCTGCCTCAACCTCGTCCATCACGTAGAACGGCGACGGGCGGGCTTTGAAGATGGCCACCAGCAGCGCCACGGCGGTCAGCGACCGCTCTCCCCCGGACAGCAACGAAAGCCGCTTGATCTTCTTGCCGGCGGGGCGCGCCTCCACCTCGATGCCGGTGGCGAGCATGTCCGAGGGGTCGGTCAGAATGAGCCTGCCTTCGCCGCCGGGAAACAGCCGGGCAAAGACCCGCACGAACTGTGCCGCGGTATCTTCGAAAGCCTCCGCAAAGACCTTCTGCACCCGGTCATCAACCTCCTTGATGATCTCCAGCAGATCCTTGCGGCTGGATTTGAGATCCTCCAGCTGGGTGCTGAGGAACTGATGCCGTTCTTCCAACGCCGCAAACTCCTCCAGCGCGAGCGGATTCACCCTGCCCAACGCCGAGAGATCGCGTTCGGCCTTGCGGAGACGCTTCTCCTGCTCCCCCCGGACGAACGGCCTGCCCTCCGGAACCGGATTGCCGTCGTCGTCCACCCGGGTCCGCAACGCAGCCCATTTGTCATCAGACTCCCCGGCAGGCAAAGGCACGGGCTTGTCCGGGCCATAATCGGCCACCAGCTGGTCCGCAGTGAGGCCGAGTTCCTCGATCGATCTGGTCTCCAGCGCCTCAATACGGAGCCGCTGCTGGGCTCGGGCCAGTTCGTCGCGGTGGACCGAGTCCGTCAGCTCGGCCAGTTCGCGGGCAAAAGCGTCATTGCCGGTCCGGACCTCGAGCAGTTCGCTGTCCCGCCGTTCACGGATTTCCTCCGCGAGATCGCGTTCCTGCCGTGCCAGCTCCACCGAGACGTCGATGAAGCCGACAACCTGCTCCACCGCTGCGGACACGGCAGCCGCACGCTGAGCCTGGATCCTGCGGCGGCGCGCCCGTTCAGTCGCTTCCTCCCGGGCCCGGCGTTCAGTGGCCGCGGCGCGTTCCAGCGAGGCCGCCCGGTTCCGGGTGGCCGTCAGCTGTTCCTCTGCGCTGCGGAGCGCCAACCGCGCGTCCATTTCCGCGGAACGGGCCAGGGACGCCGCCAGGGCCAGCGAATCGCGGTACCCCGTGGATGGTTCTTCCTCCGCGGGAGATTCCTGCGCTGCCGCCAGGCGGGCGGCAACCCCGGCGAGGGCCTCCTGCTCCGTGACGATGTTGGCTTCGGCCTTCGCCAGGGATGCGGCCAGCCTGTCACTCTCGCCCACAGCGCTGCGCAGCACCGAGTTGAGGTGGCCCAGCCGTTCAGCTACCGCGGCCAGCCGGGCATCGGAGTCATGCAGTCTGTCCAGGGCAGCGTCCGCACGGTCCTGGGCGTCAGACCGCCGCGCCGCGGCACCGGCCAGGGCAAAGCGGCTTCGCTCCAGCTCGCCGGTGACGGCGGCCAGCCTGGCCACGGCGTCGTCGACGGCGGCCTGCACCTCCAGCAGCGATGGTGCCTTCGCCGAACCCCCGTTGACGGAAAAGGACGTAAAAACGTCCCCGGCTTTGGTCACTGAGGTGAGTTCCGGACGCGTGGCCATCAGCTTCGCAGCCGAATCCAGGTCCTCCACAATGGCGGTGCCGGCCAGCAGCCGAGCCACGGCTCCGGCTGCTCGGCCGGCCGCCGAGACGAGATCCAGGGCCCACCGGGCACCGCCCGGCAGCGCTTCGCGGGGTGCTGGGACACCGCCGTCGGGCGCTTTTGCTGCGGGGGAAGCCGCGGGTGATTCCAACATCAGAGCGGCGCGGCCGGCGTCGTCGTCCTTGAGGATCTGTACGGCAGCCATGGCCGCGGCGGAATCACTGACCACCACGGCATCCGAAGCGCTGCCCAGGGCGGCCGCAACGGCAGTCTCGTAGCCGGCTTCAACGGTGAGCATCGCCGCCAGGGTGCCAATGACACCCTCCAGGCCTGCGTGCAGAACGTGTTCGGAGCCGTCCTTGCGGTTCAGGCCAAGCTGCAGGGCATCGCGCCGGGCCAGCAGCGCGTCACGCTCACGGACGGCTTCCCGTTCGGCGGTTTTGAGTGAATCGATTTCCGCCAGCACTGATTCAAGGACGGCGCTGGCGTTTTCGTAATCGGCGTCCAGAGTCTCCTCGCCGTCTTCAACGCCGGCCACCTGGGTTTCAAGGGCGGTGAACTCGCTCTGTGCCAGCCGGCGGCGTTCGGCACCGAAGGCCACGGATTCACGCAATCGCCCGAGTTCCGCCTGAGCGGACTCCACCCGGGACCGTGCCGCACCCACCTGGCCGGCGAGTTTGGCCAGTCCTTCGCGGCGGTCGGCTGCAGCCCGGAGAACCGCGGCGAGGCGTTTCTCTTCGGCGCTTGCGGCGTTCTCGGCGTCGTTCCGGGCCGCTGTGGCGGTCTCCAACGCACTGCGCTTGTCCAGGATATGGCGTTCAAGTTCGGCCTGTTCGCCCCTGACCCGGACTGCCTGCCTTTCGAGCTGTTCCGGATCCCGGCCGGAATCCGGGGCTGCGTCCGCTGAGCCGAGCAGGCGGGAGCGTTCCAGTGCCAGTGAACCCAGCGAGCGCAGGCGCTCACGGCCGGCGGAAAGCTGGTACCACGAGTCCCTGGCGGCGCTGAGGCGGGGAGCGGCCTCGGCCGCCAGCTGCTCCAGTGTGGCCTGCCGCTGGCGTCCGCTCTCCAGCTCCTGTTCCACAATGGCGCGGCGGGCCTTGAGCGCTGATTCATCGGCCACATCCTGGTCCAGGGATCCCTGGAGCTGCACGAGGTCATCTGCCAGCAGCCGGGCGCGGGCGTCACGGACCTCAAACTGGACGCTCTGGGCCCGGCGGGCCACTTCCGCCTGCTTGCCCAGCGGTGTGAGCTGCCGTCTGATTTCACCCGTCAGATCGCTGAGCCGCTGCAGATTGGCCTGCATGGCCTCGAGTTTGCGCACCGTCTTTTCCTTCCGGCGGCGGTGCTTGAGAATGCCGGCGGCCTCTTCGATGAACCCGCGCCGGTCCTCCGGTGTGGCGTGCAGGACCTTGTCCAGCTGGCCCTGCCCCACAATGACGTGCATTTCCCGGCCCAGCCCGGAGTCCGAGAGGAGCTCCTGGATATCCAGCAGCCGGCAGCCGGCACCGTTGATGGCATACTCGGAACCGCCCGTCCGGAAGAGAGTACGCGAAATGGTGACTTCGCTGTACTCAATGGGCAGGGCGCCGTCGGTGTTGTCTATGGTCAGGGAAACATGTGCACGGCCCAGCGGCGGACGCCCGGAGGTACCGGCGAAAATGACATCCTCCATCTTGCCGCCGCGGAGTGTCTTGGCGCCCTGCTCACCCATGACCCAGGCGAGCGCATCCACCACGTTGGACTTGCCTGAACCGTTGGGGCCCACCACTGCCGTGACGCCGGGCTCAAAGTCAAAGGTGGTGGCCGACGCAAACGACTTGAATCCCCGGACAGTCAGACTTTTGAGGTGCAAGGTGTTTCTGGTCTCCTGAGTGGCTGAAGCGGCTGCGTTCCCTGCCCTAAATCTACTGCCTGCCGGTGGATTTCCCCGGATTTGGGCCCGTTAGGGCAGGAGCCAATGCGCCGCGGATCCCGCTGTCATGGTGGCAAGTCCATTCGTGAAACCGGGGACTCCCGCGGCCTGTTGTGACCCTTGCCGGCCGAGAGTAGTTTCAAGTCAATCGGACGTTTGTTACCGGGGATGGGAGACGGCATGTCTGCACCGACTGAAGGTAGGGAGCTGGCCGGTACGGAGCCAGCGGGTGTCAGGGCTCGCGATTCCGCCGCCCGACCACGTCGGAGGCGGATGAGAACAATCCCTGTGGTTCTCGTGATTGTTGCCTTTTCGCTAGGCACAGCCGCGTGTACCGCTGAGCCGCCCGCCGGCATACCGACGACCCTCTGGAACCAGGGCGCGGCCGACCCCCTGAAGCCGATCGGGCTCGTGGGCCAGGGCGCGCCGAAGCCCGCGCCCCTGGCCACCTCCTACCAGGAAGGCCTCGATGACATCGGGGACTGGCGGCTGCTGGAGATCAATGACGGCGGCGCACAGCTGGTGATCCAGTACTCCCAGGATGGTTGCGCGGTTGGCCAAGGGGTCATCGTGGCCCAGACCTCCGCCGACGTCGCTCTCGTCCCGATCTACCGGAACGGGCCCGAGGGAACCCCCTGCGACGCCGTATTGCATGTACCCATCGGGATCATTACCCTGGCCAAGCCGCTGGGAGACAGAAGACTGCTGCACCTGCCCGGAGACGGGACCATGCAGCCACCAACCCAACCGCCGCCCCCATAACGCCCGAAACTCGACGCCGACTTTCCAATGGGCGTGGCACCCTGCGGCGCAACAACACCCGGCGAGTCGTCAGGTGCTGCCATTTCAGCCGTTTCGGGCCGCTTAAACCTGTCACGACCACCGCTGTCACCAGCGCCGCTTTCACCAGCGTCCGCTCCGGGGCCGCGGCTGGCAGACCGGGCAGGTATAGGAGGACCGGTTCATGAATTGTTCGCGTTTGATGATGCTGACAAGGCCGACGGCGGCGCAACGGCTGCACTCCTGGCCCTCGCGGCCGTAGGCGTTCAGGGACCGGTCGAAGTACCCCGAGGCACCGTTGACGTTCACGTACAGCGAGTCAAAACTCGTGCCGCCGGCGGCAAGGGCATCAAGCATGACCTCCCGGGCTGCGCCCAGTACCCGCTCTGCTTCCGCGCGGCGCAGGGTGTCTGTGGGGCGCGCATAGTGCAGCCGGGCCCGCCACAACGCCTCATCTGCATAGATGTTGCCGATTCCGGAGATCAGACCCTGGTCCAGGAGGGCGCGCTTCAGGCCGGTTTTCCGGGCGCGCAGCCGGCGGTAGAAGCCGTCAAATGAGAAGTATGGATCCAGCGGGTCCCGGGCAATGTGCGACGCTTCTTCCGCGATCAGCGGCACGGGGGTTTCCGCGAGACCGCCGGGACCGCCGTCGTCCGTTGGGACCATGGAGGTGACGAACAGTCCGCCAAAAATCCGTTGGTCCACAAACCGCAGCTGTTCGGGCATGCCATCACGGGGGCTCAGGCGCAGCCTGACCTTGAGGTGCTTCTCGTCCGGGACTGCGGTGTCCTGCATCAGCAGCTGGCCGCTCATGCCAAGATGCGCCATCAGCGCGACGGCGGGTGGCGCCGCATCGCCGTCGGCGGCACCGTCATGAGCCGCATCGCCGTCGGCGGCACCGCTATCAACGGCAGCCGCGGATGAAGCGTCCCGCAAAGGCATCCACAGGAACTTCCCCCGGCGGACAACATCCAGGACTCTGGCGCCTACAAGGTTGCCGGCGAAGTCCTCGGTGCCCAGGGCGTGCCTCCTGATGGAGCGCGGATCCAGGACGTCCACCGAAGTGATTGTCCGGCCGCGGACCCAGTTCACCAGCCCGCGGCGGACAACCTCGACTTCGGGGAGTTCAGGCACAGCGCAGCCTAATTGGTGACTTCGGATTCCGGCTGCGAAGCAGGGCCGGCAGTGCCGGTCAGCTTGCGCCAGGCGTCCGAGGCAGCTTCCTGTTCGGCTTCCTTTTTGGAGTGCCCCGCGCCGTTACCGTAGGCCGTGCCGCCGATCATCAGCACTGCCTCGAAGGTACGTGCGTGATCAGGGCCGGAGCCGTCAACGGCGTAGTTGATGGTTCCCATCTGTCGGCTGGCGGCAAGCTCCTGGATGCTGGTCTTCCAGTCGGTCCCGGCGCCGAGGGCGGCTGCGTCCTTGAGCAGCGGCCCGACCAGCCGCATGACCAGCCGGCGGGCAGTCTCGATGTCGTTGGAGACATAGGTGGCGCCGATCAGCGCTTCCATGGTGTCCGCCAGAATGGAGGACTTGTTCTTTCCTTCGGTGAGCTTCTCGCCCTGGCCCAGGTAGATGTAGTCACCGATGCCGAGGCTGCGGCCGATTCCAGCCAGTGCCCGCGTGCTGACCACGGCGGAACGGCGCTTGGCCAAATCTCCTTCGGGCAGCGTTGGGTTGTCACGGTACAGCGCGTCAGTCACGGAGAATCCCAGTATGGAATCCCCCAGGAACTCGAGGCGTTCGTTGGTGGGTATGCCGCCGTTTTCGTAGGCATAGGAACGGTGTGTCAGAGCAAGACGAAGCGTCCCGGCGTCAATATTGACACCGAGACGCTTCAGAAGCTCTTCAGTTGAAGACATCATAGTCAGCCTTTATGGCTTATTAGACGTCAGCGACCTTGCGGCCCTTGTACTCAAGGAACAGCGCAGTGCCAGCCGAGTCGGTGACGACCTTTGCCTGGTGCGGCAGGCTGTACGTAACCTGGCCGTTCTCAACGGTCTTCACCAGGTGGGGGGCAGTTGCCTTCCACTGGGAGCGGCGGGCGCGGGTATTCGAGCGAGACATTTTCCGCTTGGGAACAGCCACGGCTAACTCATTTCTCTCTAGACAAACACTTACAAATCAATTTTGCCGGTCAGGCTTAGCCAAGTCGGCTAGGGCAGCCCAGCGAGGATCCAAGACCTCGTGGTGGTGCCCCGGCTCGTCTTCCAGGCGAACTCCGCATTCGGAACAAAGGCCCTGGCAGTCTTCCCGGCACACCGGCTGGAACGGCAGCATGGTTACAACTGCGTCCCGCAACACCGGTTCAAGATCGATCAGATCGTGCTCGACTCGACGTTGCTCTTCATCGTCTTCTTCGTCCGAAAGCAGAACGCCTTCGTAGAAGAAAAGTTCTTGCACATTGACCTCAAGGTCATACGCAAGGGGATCCAGGCATCTGCCGCATTCGCCGGTAACTTTGGCGATTACGTCTCCTGATACCAGAATTCCTTCGTGTACGGCCTCGAGCCTCAGGTCCAGCCCGATATCCGAGCCTTGCTTCACGCCAATGAGTGCCACACCAAGATCGCTTGGTGCAGGTACATGTTCCGTCAGCGTCCGCATGCTCCCCGGACTGCGTCCGAGGTCCTTGACGTCGAACGCCAAGGGCGAACTAGCATCACGTTTAATGAGAACTCCTGTTGAACATATGACCGACGTACTATCCTAGCCTGAAGTCCCGGGCGGACTCAAACCGGGCGGCGGGCACGCAGTTCGAAACTGCAGGCCAGCCTGGGGAATGGGCCGCACAAGCGGCAGGAGGCCGTCGAGTACCGGTCTAGCTTACCCTCTTGGCGCCTGATCCGCAGGGGACGCGCCAGCCAGCAGGCGTTTCAGCACGGATCTGGGCACGTATTCCGACACGCTGCCGCCCAGTGCCGAGACTTCCTTGATGAGAGTGGAAGACAGATGCAGGTAGTGCGCTTCAGCCGGGAGGAAGACAGTCTCCACTCCGCTGAGCTGCCGGTTCATGGTGGCCATCGGCAGTTCGTAGTCAAAATCGGATGATGACCGGAGTCCCTTGACGATCGCCGAAACTCCGCGCTGCCGGCAGTATTCCGCCAGGAGTCCCTCCCCCACCGGTTCAACCACAATGCCGCGCAGGGATGCCAGGGTTTCCCGCGCCATCTCGATCCGCTCCTCGAGGCCGAACCGGTAATTTTTCGAGTAGTTGGTGGACACCGCCACAATCACCTCGTCAAAAAGGCTCGCGGCCCGGGCGATGACCTCCAGATGCCCGTTGTGGATGGGGTCGTAGGAGCCTGGACAAACTGCGCGTCTCATTCTCCGAACTTACCCCATCTTCGGGCCGGGATACCATGACTGGATGAATCCTCAGACGGAACCTTTTACAGTCACGGGCGGCGCTGTGCTGGTCACCGGAGCCGCCATGGGAATGGGCCGGCTCTACGCACTCCGGGCCGCGCGCGAAGGCGCCGCAACCGTGATTCTCTGGGACGTGGACCAGGATGGCCTGGAAAGTGTTGCGGCGGAAGTCAGTGCCTTTGGTGCCAGGGCTGTGGTCCGGCAGGTCAACCTCGCGGACCGCGCGGCCATTGCTTCAGCCGCCGAGGACTGCCGTGCGGAGGGCCCGCTGACGCTCCTGATCAACAATGCCGGAATCGTCCGCGGTGCTTTCTTCTGGGACCACGATCCGCAGCAGGACATCGCGCTGACCATGGACGTCAACGCGCTGGCGCCCATGTACGTTTCTCTGGCTTTCCTGCCGGGCATGATGGCCGACGCCGGCAGGCCCCGGAGGATTCTCAACGTCGCCTCTGCGGCGGGTACGGTGGCCAACCCCCGGATGAGCGTTTATGCGGCGTCCAAGTGGGCCGTCATCGGCTGGAGCGACTCCCTGCGGCTCGAACTCGAGCAGCAGGGCCACACCCACCTCCGGGTCACCACGTTCTGCCCCGGCTACATCTCCACCGGGATGTTCGCCGGCGCCCGCGGGCCGCTGATGACACCGCTGATGACGCCGGACGACGCCGTCGGGCGGGCATGGCGGGCAACCGTTGCGGGTGATCCGCTGCTGATTGCGCCGTGGACCGCCAATCTGGGCAAGTCCCTGCGCGGCATCCTCCCTGTCAGGGCCTGGGATGTTGTGGGCGGCCGGATCTTCAGGATTTACTCGAGTATGGACAAATTCACCGGACGGACCGAAAAGCCCGGGCTCAACGCCAAGGCGGGACAGAAGTGACGGCCGCAGTTGCCGCACCATGGCGGCGGGCGGCCAGAGGGGCCAACCTCCTTGCCCCCGACGGCGTCCTGGGCGTCACCATCTTTGAAGAAATGACCACACTGGCTCTCCAGACGGGCGCCATCAACCTCGGCCAGGGCTTCCCAGACGAGGACGGCCCGGCCGAAATCAAAGCTGCAGCGCAGGCCGCCATCGCCTCGGGCGCCAACCAGTACGCTCCAGGCAAAGGCATCCTGGAACTGCGTGAAGCCATCTCGGCCCATCAGGAGCGGTTCTACGGCCTGACGCCGGATCCGCAGACGGAGATCATCGTCACCACCGGCGCCACCGAGGGCATTGCGGCGGCACTCCTGGCCTTCGTGGGGCCAGGCGACGAGGTGCTGACATTCGAGCCCTTCTACGATTCCTACGGCGCCATCATCGGGCTGTCCGGCGCCACTCACACCACCGCCCCGCTGCTGGCACCGGATTTCCTTCCCGACCTGGCAGCGCTGGAGTCGGCATTCAGCAGCAACACCAAGGCGGTGCTGCTGAACAATCCGCACAACCCCACCGGTGCCGTGTTCCCACGCGAAGTGCTGCAGCGCGTCGTGGAACTGGCCCGGAAATACGATGCCCTGATCATCACCGATGAGGTTTACGAGCACCTCACGTTTGGTGCCAGCCACATTCCGGTGGCCACGCTGCCGGGCGCGGCTGAGCGGACCATCACTATTTCCTCGGCCGGCAAGACGTTTTCCTTCACCGGCTGGAAGATCGGCTGGCTGAGCGGACCGGAGGAGCTCGTGGCGGCAATCCGCACGGTCAAGCAGTTCCTGACTTACAGCTCGGGCACACCGTTCCAGAGCGCGATTGCGGCCGGCCTGGCGCTCCCGGATGGCTTCTACACCGGCATTTCCGCCACCCTGCGGACGAAGCGGGACATCCTCAGCGAGGGCCTCAGGGCAGCAGGTCTTGATGTTTTCACTCCCGAGGGCACGTATTTTGTCAACGTGGACACCTCGCCGCTGGGGATCAGTGACTCGGTGGACCTCGCTCGCAGGCTGCCGGCGCTGGTGGGCGTCGCAGCCATTCCGGTGCCGGTTTTCTGCCACCCCGAAGGCGCCGAACGCACCCGCAGCCTGCTGCGCTTTGCCTTCTGCAAGAAGACCGGGGTCCTGGAAGAGGCCGCCGCCAGACTTGCTACCCTCCGCGACAGGCTCTGATGGCGGCCGGCAAAGGGGCCGCGGCGTCACGGTTCCTGCGGACCACCGGCCAGCACGCCACCGTTGAACCGGATGCGTTCACCGACGGCGCCTATGTGCTGAGCATCGGCGGGGCGGAACAGTCGCACGTGAATCTGGCCGACCCCGGCGAGATTTTCTACGAGTATCTCCGCCGGATCGGCCATGTGGTGGATCTGGCCGCTCCTGCCGGTGAGCCGATCAGTGCCCTGCATCTGGGTGCCGGCGCTCTGACGCTAGCCCGGTACATCCAGGCCACCCGCCCGGGGTCTGTGCAGTATGCCGTGGAGCTGGAACGCGAGCTGCTGGACTTTGTGCTCCAGCAGCTGCCCCTGCCCGACGGCACGGAGCTGCACACCGTGATCGGTGACGCCAGGGACGCGTTGGCGGAGCTGCCCGCCGGGCTGCGGTTCGACGTCGTGATCCTGGACATCTTTTCCGGACCCGAGGCGCCCCCGCACATTGCCTGCACGCAGTTCTATCAGGAGGCTGCCGCCAGGCTGAGCGCCGATGGAGTCCTGGTGGTCAATGTGGGCGATGAGCCCGGCCTCACTTTGGTCCGCAGCCAGCTGGCCGCCATGCGCCGCGTACTGACCGACGTTTCAGCGTTCGCCGAAACGGGGATGTTCGCCGGCCGCTACCCGGGCAACATCATTCTGACCGGCACGCAGTGGCCCTGGCCGGCCGCGTGGACCGAAGCGCTGACCGCGCGCGGCCCCCACCCGGCCACGGTGCTGGCCGGCGTGGATCTGGACGCGCTCTCCGGCTGACTTCAGCCGGCCGGGGATTCAGCTGCGGATTCGGCCGCCGCGGGCTCGGTGGCACCCAGCCCGCTGCTTCCCAGCCCAGGGCCCGCCGGCTCCGCGAACCACAGCCTGGTCTCGCCGTACTTCTTCTCAGCGAAGCGTTCCAGGCCCGCTGGCCAGGCGGGCTCCGGTGTGCGCGCCGACCGTTCCACCACCACAACGGCGGCCGGGGCCAGATGCCCTGCCAGCTTTTCCAGCACAGCGGACAGAGCCGGTTCGTCCAGCGGGTAGGGCGGGTCCAGGAACACAAGGCCCCACAGAACGCCGTCCGCGGTCCGCTCCAGGAATGACTCCACCTTGGAGCGGTGGACCGTCACTGCCTTGCGGCCGAGCACCCCGTTCACCAGGTCCGCGTTGCGCTGGCATACGGCGCTGGCCTTGGCATCAAACTCCACGAGGTCCACGGATTCCGCGGCACGGCTGGCGCTTTCGACGCCGAGTGATCCTGAGCCGGAGTAGAGATCCAGCACGCGGGCGCCGGCAATAGCATCGAAGGCTTCAAGCCGGGAGAACAGGGCCTCCTTGACGCGGTCCGTGGTGGGCCGGGTCAGGGAGCCGGGCACACTCACCAGCGGGGTGCTGCCGGCGACTCCCGCAATGATGCGGCTCATACGGGGGGCTCCCCTGCCACAAACTCCATGGTCCACGCTGCACTAACCGCGTTCAAGGAACGCCTCCTTCTCAGGGTTCAGGTATTCATCGATTGCCTCCGCCAGGGCGGGATGGCCGGCCAAAGTGGGGTCATTGCCCACAATCTGCTGGGCATCCTTCCGGGCGCGGGCAATAATGTCCTCGTGCTCGAGCACCCGCAGGAGCCTCAGCGTGGAGCGTCCGCCGGACTGCGAGGCACCCAGGATGTCACCTTCGCGCCGGAGCTTGAGGTCTTCCTGCGAGAGTTCAAATCCGTCAGTGGTGGCGGCGACGGCCTCGAGCCGGCGCCGGCTGGGGTGGCCGGGTTCCAGCGTGGTCACCAGCAGGCAGGTCCCGGGCAGTCCGCCACGGCCCACGCGGCCCCGGAGCTGGTGGAGCTGGGAAATGCCGAACCGGTCCGCGTCCAGAATGACCATCAGGGTGGCATTGTGCACGTCCACGCCCACCTCGATCACCGTGGTGGAGACCAGCAGCTTGGTCTGGTTGGCGGTGAAGGATGCCATGGTCTGCGACTTGAGCGCGGGGTCCTGCCGCCCGTGCAGGGGCGCCACCGGGACACCCGCCAGGGCGGGCTCCTGCAGGAGCTGTTCGACGACGGCCGTCACCGAGGCCAGTTCACGCGAGGCGCCGTCCCCCTCCAGATCCGCAGCGGTGGGTTCCGCTTCACCGGGGCTGAAGTCGCCGTCGTCGTCCGTTCCGATCTTGGGACACACCACATAGACCTGGTGGCCGGCGTCGATCTCTTCCCTGGAGCGGGACCAGATCCGGGCCGCCCAGCCGGGATTCTCAACGAGGCCCACCACGTGGGTGGTGATCGGCGCGCGTCCGGCGGGCAGCTCGTCCAGGATGGAGGTTTCGAGGTCGCCGAAGACGGTCATGGCCACGGTCCTGGGGATGGGTGTGGCGGTCATGACCAGAAGGTGGGGCGGCCTGCTGGCTTTGGCGCGGAGGACGTCGCGCTGCTCTACACCGAAGCGGTGCTGTTCATCCACCACGATCAGGCCCAGATCGTAGAAGGAAACGTTGTCGCTCAGGAGGGCGTGGGTGCCGATCACAATGCCTGCCGTGCCCGATGCGGCGTCCAGCATGGCCTGTTTGCGTGCGGCCGTCGGCATGGAGCCGGTGAGAAGCGTGACCTGAACGGCGCTGTCACCGAAGCCGCCGAGCAGCCCGACCTTGGACAGCGGGCCCAGGGTGCGCCGGATGGAGTCGAAGTGCTGGGCGGCAAGGACCTCCGTGGGGGCAAGGAGCGCTGCTTGCCCCCCGGCGTCAACCACCTGCAGCATGGCCCGCAGCGCCACGATGGTCTTGCCGGAACCAACCTCGCCCTGGAGCAGCCGGTTCATGGGACCGTGGTGGGACAGCTCCTCCGAGAGTGTCTTGCCGACAGCGGACTGGCCGGCCGTGAGGGTGAACGGCAGCTGGCGGTCGAAGGCCGTCAGGAGACCGTCTGCCACCGGACGCCGGGCAGTGGCTTCCTCTGCGGCCAGCTGGGCGCGGCGCCGTGCCAGGGCGGACTGCAGCACCAGCGCCTCCTGGTATCTGAAGCGGTCCCGGGCGCGCTGCCAGTCTGCGGGCGCCTGCGGTACGTGGATCAGCCGGTAGGCCTCGGCCGGCGGCAGGAAGTTCTCACGCGCCGAAATTCCAGCGGGCAGCGGATCCGCCAGAATGTCCAGGTCAACGGTGTCCAGCAGGGTGGAAATGACCTTCTGGATGGACCAGCTGGTGAGCTTCGCAGTGGCCGGATAAACGGGAATGGGCATGGCCGCGAGCTTTTCCGGATCCACCCCCGGAACATCCGGATCCTCGTCCAGCAGCAGAAAGTCCGGGTTGGTCAGGCCCAGCGAGCCGCCGAAACGGGTCACTTTGCCGGAGAACATGGCACGGCGGCCCGGCTGGAGTTCAGCCTTGGCACGGTAGCCGTTGAAGAAACTGACCTTGAGGGTGCCGGGCATGGCTGCACCGGGGAGCCGCGCGGCGCCGGCGCCGGCGTCATCTGAAATCACGACGTCGGTAAGCGAACCGCGGCGGGCACGCATTGGCCGGGTGCTGTTCGACACCACGCGGGCGATCAGCGTGACTTCCTCGTCCAGCGGGACCTCGCTGATGGGCGTCAGTTCGCCGCGGCTCAGGTAGCGGCGCGGGAAATAGTTGAGCAGACCGCCCACGGTGGTGATGCCGAGGTGTTTCTCGATGACAGCCGCGGAGCGCTTCCCGATCCGGCGTTCAAGGCCAAGGTCAAGCTCAGTGCTCATGCCAGTTGGGTTCCCGGTGAATTGGGGTCGCGGGGCAGGGCGAGTTCGCTGACGGTGATGTCGGTGGGCTCCCCGAGGGAACGGATGAGTGCCACTGCCGGTTCCGAGTGGAGAACGTGGACGTGGACACGCCAGCGGTAGCTGCCCCCGGCGTCGGCTGCGCCGCCCAGCTGGCTCATAATCACGGATTCGCCTATTTCGTCCAGCCGCTGCCGCAGGGTGGCGGCGTCCAGCGGCGAAAGGCTGATGGTGCACATGACCTCAACTCCGTCGTCGTCGGGCATGGCGGTGTGGATGTGCGGATCCTGCAGGTCATAGCCGTGAAGGCCGTCCAGAAGCTCGCTTTGCAGTTCCTCGCCCAGGACGGCCGACCGGAGGCAGTCAAGGATCAGCAGCATGCCCACGCCGCCGGCGTCCACCACATGGGCGGCCTGCAGTGCGTCCAGCTGGGCCTCCGTGCGGATGACGGCCGCAAGCGCGCCCTCAACGGCGGCGTCCAGGGCGAGGCCCAGCGCGTGGTTGCTGTCATCACCGTTCTGGCCGGCATCAACGGCGGCAACAGCACGCGATGCCGCCTCCATCACTGAGAGCATGGTTCCGGGAACGGGGTCGCTCAGGGCGGACCAGGCTCGGATCTGCGCACGGTTCAGGGCCGCGGCCAGCAGCGGCGAGCTCAGCCTGGTGTGCCCCGCGAGAGGCTCGGCGGCGGCACAGAGGAAAACGGAGAACAACGTGCCGGAATTGCCGCGGGCCTGCTCCATCGCGGCCTGGCCGGCCTTCGCCAGCACTGCACCGACGTCGTGCTCGGTGGACTCCACGTCGCGCAGGGCAACCACTGCCGAACGGACGGTGAGGTAGAGGTTGGTGCCGGTGTCGCCGTCGGCCACGGGGAAAATGTTGATCGCATTGAGGCGGTCGCTGTGGTTTCCAAGGGCTGTTTCCGCCTTGCCCAACCACCGCTTCATCGCTTGTGCGTTGGCGGCAACCTTAGTCTGCAAAGTGATCCCATCCCACAGTGTCAGCGGGCCGGCCCGCAATCTTGACGCCAGTGCTTTCGTTTACTGCAAGGGCTTCCACTGAGCCTATCCCAGTGAATCCGTGAGGCAGCTGAATGCCTGCGGGGAATGTGGCCAAAAGGCCATGGTCCTCCCCGCCGCCAAGGACCCAGGCCAACGGATCCGCGCCGAGAAGTTCCGACGCCGGAAGCAGCGGTACCGCGAGCCGCTTCAGTTCCTGCCAGTCCAGATTCAGGACAACGCTGCTGGCTGCGGCCAGCCGGGCGCCGTCGCGGACCAGCCCGTCCGAAATATCCATCATGGCTGTTGCTCCGGAGGCCTGTGCCAGCGGGCCGGCGGCAAGGGGCGGCACCGGCCTACACTGGCTGTCCATCAGGGCGCGCTCGGCCGGGGTGAGTGAATCCAGTGCGTTCTCCGACTCCAGGAGCGCCAGCCCGGCAGCGGCACGGCCCACCGTCCCGGCGAGGGCAACGGTGTCCCCCGGCCCGGCCCCGGACCTCAGCACGGCGTGTCCGCCGTTGAGCGTGCCGAGCACAGCAGCGGTGACGGCAAGCTCGCGGCCCCGGCCCAGGTCCCCGCCGGCCACTGAACAGCCAGCTGCCCCCAGCTCCCGGATCCCTGCGGTGAGGCCGTCCGCGAAATCCTCCACCCAGCTGACCGGGGTTTCCGGCGGCATGGTGAGGCTGATCACCAGCGACGTGGCTGTGGCGCCCATGGCGTTGATGTCGCTGAGGTTCTGCGCGGCGGCTTTCCAGCCGACGTCATAGCCGGTGGTGCGGTAGCCGTTGTTCCACTGGAGCCGGAAGTCCTGGTCCTGCACCTGGGTGTCGATGCTGACCACCACCCGGCCGTCCGGCACGGCAACTATGGCAGCGTCGTCCCCGGGCCCGAGCAATGTCCCGGCATTGTGTTGGGCGCCCAGTTCCAGACGCGGAAAGATCCGGGCAAGGAGTCCGGATTCGGAAAGATCGGCAACAGTCAACGGTGTTTCAGGCACGGCACTACGCTACCGCTACGGTCCGACATCGAAAGGCGCGGCGAACCCCGCTGCGCAGGCCATGGCAGACTTGGCAACGTGAACCCACGTGCCAGAAGAACGCTGCCGGCGGCCCGCAATTGGTTCATCGCCGTATTCACAGTAGTCCTCCTATGGTTGATTTTTTCGTTCCAGCTGTTCGTCAATGTGGATCCGCTGTCCTTGCACCGGACTGACGCGGTGATCATGCTGGGGGGTGCAGGTTCGGAACGTCTGCCGGTTGCGCAGGAAGTGCAGCGTGAATTGAACATCCCGGTCCTGGTGCTGTCCCACACGGATACCCCGGGAAACGCGGAGGCGGATACGGTCTGCAGTTCCACAACATTTCCCAACGCATCCCTGATGTGCTTCCGGCCGGATGATTTCGACACGAGAGGTGAAGCGCGGGCCGTCGGCAAACTTGTGGCTGACAACGGCTGGAAGTCCGTCACGGTGGTTACCTCCACTTATCACGTCACCCGGGCGGAGCGCCTGATGGAGCAATGCACGACGGCGGAAGTCCAGATGGTTGCCTCCCACCCGGATCTGGACCCGGGACAGTGGCTGCGGCGTTTTGTGATTGAGACCGGCGGTCTGGTGGACGTTTCATTCCGGCCCGAATGCTGAACTTGCCTTGCGTGATGTAAGAATTAAGGCGGATCCGCACACGCGGCCCCACGGCAAGTGGACATCACTGGGAGGAGCGGAGCCAATGGATGAAGCTGCACCCTCGCCTCCGCTGGTCGCAGCACCCAGGCATCTTCACAAGAGACCGTTCCGGGATGAGATTCCTGACACCCTGTTTGTTTCCGGCGTTCGCCCTGCCATTCCGGCAGCAACGTCCCGTGTGGAACGGGAGCCGCAACCCCAGGCAGCAGTTCGCCCCCACAGTGAACTCGTCAGGCGCAGGAAGAGGGCTGTGGCTCTAGGATTCCTGATCCTGGCGTCGCTCAGCATACCGGCCATGGTGCTGGTCCTGATCTTTGTCAAGTAGTCCGATTTACGATCGCACGATTCCCTGATCAGCCGCGGCGTGACTTAGCATTGTTCGAAACCTTTCACAAACTTCCGGGGGAACACTGTGCCCAGCATCATGCCGATCTTTGGCACGCGTCCGGAGGCCATCAAAATGGCCCCCATTGTCGCCGCCCTTCAGCGGTCCGAACTTTTCGAGTGCGTCGTGACCGTCACAGGCCAGCACCGGGAAATGCTGGACCAGGTGAACGAACTATTCGGTATTGTGCCGGACCATGATCTCAATATCCTGCAACAGCGCCAGTCCCTGTCCGCGATCATGACCCGCACGATCGACGGACTGGACAAACTCTTCTCGGAAAGCAAGCCGGACGCCGTCGTTGTCCAAGGCGACACCACGACGTCCACAGCCGGTGCCATCGCCGCTTTCTACCATGGGATTCCGGTGGTACACGTTGAGGCCGGGCTCCGGAGCGGCAACCTATTCTCCCCGTTCCCAGAAGAGGCCAACCGCAAGATCACCAGCCAGATCGCAAGCCTGCACCTGGCACCGACAAGTACCAGCAAGGCCAACCTCCTCGCCGAAGGCGTCAACGCCGAAGACATCGTCATCACCGGGAACAGCGTCATCGACGCGCTCCTGACCACGGTGGACAAGCAAATCCCGTTCTCAGACCCGCAACTTGAGGAGCTCGCCGCCAGCGGCCGCAAGGTACTGCTCGTAACTACGCATCGGCGCGAGAACCAAGGCGACGCCATGCGTGGTGTGGGCCGGGCGCTGGCACGAATCGCCGATGCCGAACCGGATCTGGTCATCGTCCTGCCTGCCCACAAGAATCCCGTGGTACGCGAAGCCGTACTGCCTGCTCTTGAAGGCAAGCCCAATGTGGTTGTCACCGAGCCGCTGCCCTACGGTGAATTCACCCGCATGCTTTCGCTGGCCCACATTGTGCTGACCGATTCCGGAGGCGTTCAGGAAGAAGCGCCAAGCCTGGGCAAGCCCGTGCTGGTCATGCGCGACAACACCGAACGGCCGGAAGCCCTGCACGCTGGAACCGTCACGCTGATCGGCACTGATGAAGAGCGAATCGTCAAGGAAGTTGATCGCCTCCTGCACGATCAGGACCACTTCGACTCCATGGCCAACGCTGTCAACCCCTACGGCGACGGCGAAGCATCCGCGCGCACGGTCGCCGCCATCGCCCACATGCTCAACCTGGGCCCCAGGCTCGCGGAATTCGGTCAGTGACTAGATCGGGGCGCGGTAATATTGGGGCGGAAATTAGCTCAGTTGAGCTGCACTAAGGGCCGGAGAATCAGTGGTTCAGCCGATCAATTTTGAGTTGATGAAAGAAGCAGTAGCACGGCAGCTACCCAATTCCAACAAGAAGGCTTCTCGGTCCCGTGCAGAGCAGTTCCTGAAGGAAGGGCTTATTGTCAGTCCGAGGTTTGGCCCCCTACCGTATGACGGCGGAAATATTTGGGCCGACTCGACTCAACGCGCACGTGCGCGGTTCGTTCACGGCTTCATTTTCTTTTCTGACTGGCATGGGACTATATGGAGCGATGCACAAGTCGCAACCTCATATGCAGATTCGGCTGTCAGTATCATACGCACGTGGGCCGCTACCTATGCTGACGGGAAACAGCTCCCTGCCGCCTCGCACCACGACGAAACTACAGCGCAGCGCCTCATCCAGCTGACGGCGCTTCTCCTTGAGCTTGACGTCCTGGTTTCGGAAGAGGATTACAGGTGGCTGGTCGAGCTCGCTCTCGACACAGCGCGACTGCTGGACTCGGAAAAGTTTCACTCGACCGGAAATAACCACGGCATGTTCCAAGACCTGGCGCTCCTTTACTTCAGCGTGCTGTGTGAATCCATCCCGAATGAAGATCGTCAGAGTTTCTTCGAAACGTCGACACGACGGCTGCATTCCTACTTCTCCTCGTCCTTCACACCCGATGGTGTCCACGTCGAAAACACCCCGACTTATCACCTTATGGTCGCAAGGCATGTGCATGCGGTTTTGGAGATCCTGTCCCAGATAAGCCACGAGCACGCGGACTTTTACCGTGCGTTGTTGGAAGACGCCGCAGAGTACGCAACGCACGCCCTCATGCCCAACGGCATGTATCCCCCTATTAGCGACACCACCCAGCAGTTTGAGACTAGTGCGGCGCGACAAAACATATTCGGCAGCGACGAATTTGTCTATGCGGCTTCCGCCGGCAAGCATGGTACGCGACCCAGCAGCAAGACATTGGTCCTGCCTGACTCCGGGTACGCTATTTACCGGAGTTCGTGGGGCGATCCTCATGCCACGTTCGCATTCTTTTCAGCGGCATACAATGCCAATTATCACAAGCATTCCGATGACCTGAGTTTTTTCCTTCGTAGCGCAGGGGTGGATTTGCTTTGCGAAGCGGGGGCATACGGATATGACTACAAGGACCCCCTAACGAAGTTTGCATACTCGTCGTATGCCCACAACTGCCTCGTCGTGGACGGAATCAGTCTCCCCCGCACTGACAAATTCAGCCACCTCACCACCCTTGAATCGCACCACGTACGAGAGGATGGGTACCGCGTCACGGGACGCACAGAGCGGTTGAAGGAAACAGTCCATTGCCGAACTGTTGATATCCATGAAGCATCTGGTATTCCTGAAATCGACATTGTCGATGCCATCACGAGCAACGGGGACCACTCCTACGAATTGTTATGGAACCTCGGCCCTGATGTTGAGCCAGTGGTTCACGGCCAGGGTTTTGAGTTGTTCCACAATGGCCGCAAGGTCATGGACCTCCAGTTCGACGCGGACGTCCCAACTCATGTCTCCCTGCACACGGGAGAAAAGCGTCCCAAATACCTCGGGTGGCGGTTCCCAAGCTTCGGCCAGGTGGTGCCCTCCCCTGTTGTGAAGATCTCCTTCTCGGGCAATGGGGCTAGCATCCATTCCCGCATCCGATTGGCCGATTTCAACTATCTCGACCGAGGACTTACCGACGGATCGTTGGCCTGGAAAAGGACCAAGGGCACAGTGGGCCTCAATCATCTTTCCGTCCCGGCCCGAACGGAATCCGGCTCCGGCAAGCTCGCCGTCGTCTTCTCCGCCATCCATCAGCCAGGAGATTTCACGTTTAACTACAAGAAATCCGTCGACGGATCTGGCGTGCATGCGCTTTACATCCTGGACGATTTTGGGGATCAGGGCTCGTACTATCTGGCTGACCATGGCGACCGCTCCATCTTCGAGTCTGTTCAGGCACTCATTGCGAGGGAGCTTGCCCGCCTGGGACTGACATCCGCGGACCTCATTATGGCCGGATCATCCAAGGGCGCCAGCGCTGCGATACTCCACGGCATTGCAGCAGGAGCCGGACGTATTCTTGCAGGCGCGCCTCAGGTGAAGATCGGATCATTCCTCCGAAAGCCGCATCCGAACATACTCGGCTTCATCATGGGCGACGCCTCGGAGGAGGCTGTAACCAGCCTGGACCAGGTCATGTTTACCGCCATCGAAAACAAGTCGGATGCAACCCGGCTTTCCATCCTGGTTGGCGAGAGCGACCATCACTATCGAAACCATGTCTTGCCTCTGAAGGCACATGCCTCAACGCACTCCAAGGCTCTGGAGCTGACAGTCCTACCTGGGTTGCCCCATGCCGAAATTGGCGGGGTCTACAAAAGCTTCCTGAGCGCGAATATTCACCAGGAAATCCTTGGATCCCGCGAAGAGGCAATGCCCTATTCGCTCCAGGCGTCGAAGGCCGCACCCGGAGAGCTCGCCGTGCGGATCCATCGGCCCTCCGGCTGGGAGGCGGCGTGCCGCCTGTACTGCGGCTCAAGGCTCGTTGCACGGACACCCTATTCGGATGGCACCACTGTTGCCTGGGCGGGGCTAAGTCCTGGCAGGTACAGAGTCCGCATCTTCCTGAGGAATCCTGACACAAGCGTAGTCCGGCCGTTCACGACCCACTGGTCCACCGTCGCGTAGCCGCCCAACCATCATGGAGCTCCTGCAGCACCATGACTCTGAAAATCTGTGGTTGTCCCGCTACGTCAGTATGCCGTGGTGGTGAGGTTCAGGCTCTTGACCTGCGGCATGGAAAACCTGATGATCGTCAGCGCTTGTCCCTCCGAACCCTTTTCAGGAGCAGGCACTGCAGCTAATGAAGAACCTGCAGGGGCACCTGCGAATCGTACGGTCAGCGTCTGGCCGCTGCGGCGCAATATGGCCCGGTCCGTCCCCAGGCTCACGGCCGCATCAGTAACCCACTGCCACACCAGATCCGACGGCTGCGTCGAACGGAAAATGTCTTTGATCACCAAGCTGCTGGTCCCATGTGAAATCGAGCGGCTTGCCGATGATGAGCCGGGAAAGGCTAGGCGCAGGTCAACCGAGGCAGCAGATCCAGAGGTTGACGTCACAGGTGCAACGGCATTGGTCGGCTGATTCGTGTTCTCCACCATCAGCGTGG
Organism: Micrococcaceae bacterium Sec5.7; assembly: GCA_039636785.1. NCBI lineage: Bacteria > Bacillati > Actinomycetota > Actinomycetes > Micrococcales > Micrococcaceae > Micrococcaceae bacterium Sec5.7. The sequence continues at coordinate 2,209,392 of CP144169.1, forward strand.
AATGAGCGGACGTTCCGGGCTTCCAATACGTCCACCGGGTCGGATCGGAATAGTAGCCCGGTGCCGCACTCGTAGTTCCCCCCGGGTCTACCGACCACTGCACACCGCGGCGGTAGAAGGAAATGGACCCCAGGTCGAGGTGGGCGTGATTGGCAGCATTATTACCGCCCTTGAGCGTAGCCGTACTGCCGGGAAGATGCAGTGCAGCAAGCCCGGTTTGCGGAAACAGCGAAGACTTTTTAGCGGGAATCACGCCGGCTTGCGAAGCCCACCACATGAGGTAGGCATCTGGCTTTTGGCGGAATCTTTCAGCCACCCAAGCCATGACTGCGGAATCGCTGCGAACATGCGCATCCCACGCAGGCATCAGCGGACTGAGTTCTGCGGGTTGGGCATCAGCGAAGGGTGTGGGGCGGTTATCCGGACCAGTGCTGTTGAGCGCATACACCGAGACCTTTGACAGTGAAGGCATCGTCACCGGCGGGGGGGCATACGCGTTGGGCAAGGTGGAATACAGTGCGGCGATCGCCCGGCTCTGATACGTCCAGTAGCCGGGGCCTTCCTGGGTGCCGCCGTCGGCGGTAATCAAGCGCAGCGCCGGCTGAATTGATTCGAGGGACTCCTTGGCCAGTGCGGCCGCCCGGGCAGGAGACTTCTTGAGGAAGACAGCGGCGGCAATGAAGTTGGCTGAATTGTGAATCGCGGCGATATTGGTGGGGGCATCGACGAAATTCTCCTTGTCGGCCTGCAAACAGCTTTGCGGACCAAGCCACCGCACCAGCACGGTCTCTTCCATGCCCGTCGACTTCGCCCAGTCCGTGGCTGTGGCAGCAGCCAATAGCAGGTGGGAGGAATCCAGGGTGTCCATTCCTTCGGGGCCGGCCGAAAGAATTTCCCGCGCCTCTGACGCCAGTGCATCACGCGACTTTGCATCGGAACCGGAGAGCCAACCGTAACCCAGCCGGGCAACGCGGGGAACATACGCCAGCCTAAGTTGTGACAGGGTCAAATCAGTAGCCGCTTCTGACGCAGCCGACCGGAGCATTTGCTCGTGGACAGCTCCGAGCGCAGGATCGGCGCCTACACGGGCCTTAGCGCCGGCGATCAACTTATTGGTGGTGGCCACGCCGGGCCCGTCGGTGGGAAGCGAGGGTGTGTATGCGCTGCTGGCAGACGGCAGTGCGCACCCGCCCGGGAACCCAACCCAGCCTGCAACTGTCGGAATCGTTCCGGAACCGCTCTGCAACACGGAGAGCCAAGCAGAAGATTTCAGATCAGGCGCTGGGAGGGGCTTGCCTATCACGCCAAGCTGTGTGACCGTATCCGCCGCCACCTGGGTGGTAAACGCACTCGTTCGCGTCTTGGTGCTGGAGTAAGCGGCCATGGAGATCCGGGCCGCCGTCAGGTCGCTCAGGGCTTTCGTTGCCACGCTTTGTTGCGACGCCCGGAGATTTTCCAGCACGGTCAATTGCTCGGCAGTCTTTCGAACGGTGGCGGCCTTGACGGACTCGGCCTCCATACGCAGTGCCACTGCGTCCATGGCCGCTTGCGTTGCTGCGACAGTCAAGGCACTTCCGACCTCCGTAAGCGAGGCCGTCCCTGCGGCAATCGCACCCTTCACTATGAGCGCGTTTGTGCGCGCAAGTTCAGAGATGAACGGACGCGCGTTGACGTAGTTCTGAGCCGCAGCGTAGGACACCTGACGCAATGCCGCTCGTTGCTCGCTCAGGGTTGCGGCTGCCGCCGGATTTGCCGCCAGGCCTGATGTCGCCAAAGCCAAAACCAGACCCGCTGCGCCGCACCGGGGCATGCCTTTCCGTCGTGGGCTCGGCGCGCTCCGGCCGGCACGGGCAGTGAACAGCTTCATGGTTGGTTTCATTGGATCAACTCCACGTTGGGCGGGCGAGTTCAGAAGTCATGGTTGGGTGAGACTGCCGTCCAAGACCGGACTGAATATTCACATGTGCAGAGAACCGTAAAGCTCTGCGCCCTTAGCCCCCTACGTTAGTTTATACGGGATGTCAAATTAGACGGCCGCCGGTCGTCGCTGACACGTCCGGAAGCGTGGAAATGATTGCGTGTGACGGACAGCTGAGACGCACGGGGGTTTCTGCGCAGTATTATCAAATGCGACGGAAGCCACCCGGAACATATCGGTGAGGCGAGTTACTTCGGCACCCCGCGCCGCATCACCGATTAAGTGGAAAGAGACCCATGCAGATCATAGAACTTAAACTTGAAAACCTTTTCCAACTGACGGTGGCCATGCAGCTCGAGGCCAGCTCCTATGCGTTCTACTTGTATCTGAACGACGACGTCCTGGTACGTACGCCTTACTCCACCAAGGCCATTTACAAGTTTCCCCTCGACAAAGCCGGGGCCTACCGGGTGAAGTGGTACACCAAATCCGCTTCGGGCGAGATTACATCCGGGCTCTCAGAGCGATTCCGCTTCGACGGTCTTAGGGACGTTCCCCGAGGACAGCCGCGGCCCGATTTAGCTGTGGTCGGGGTTACCAGAACCAGCGGATTCGCTTCCCATGTTTTCATGGTAAAGAATGAAATACGCTGCTTCGTCGACCCAACCGGGGAGCACGTAGGCACGCAATTCTTCGATCGACCCGTTGTAGAAATAGGCGACGTGCCAAGCGATGTGGTTCTTGTTGGGCACGAAGCCTACTCGGAACAAATTGCCGAGCTGAATACCTTCACACTTGCGAACGGTGCTGTAGATGTTCTCTCGAAGGAGCTCCATCGCTTCGGTGTGATGGATCTGTACCGAATCTCGCGGTCAGCCTATCTGGAGGGCTTCACCGACGGTGCGTATTACATCCAGAATTTCATCTTCAACAAGTTCAACTGCCGAGTTCCGTTCCTGGCAAGAATCGGTGAAGGAACGCGGCTCGGCATAGGCGGAATCGGGACGGTCATCCACCCGGACTCAATCATCGGCCGCGACTGCGTAATAGCACAAAACGTAACGCTCGGGGGCCGCGTCCGCGGGAACGGGACACCAGTCATCGGCAACAACGTATTCATAGCACCCGGTGCCAAATGCTTCGGCGGAAAAATTGGCAGCAACGTCGTAATAGGCGCCAACTCCGTCGTATTGGACGAGATCCCTGACAACTGTGTGGTGGCCGGCGTCCCTGCCCGCATCATTAGCAGGGACATCAGCCGTTACACCGACTACACCGCGAGACCAAAGCGCTGAGTCTGTTAAAGCTGCCGTTCAACGGATTGGGAAGGCTCTCAAGCGATGTTTTCCCCCGAGACCGCCGCGGCCAACGTGGGGATAACGGTTCGAGCATCAAAGTGTGATGCTACGTACTCCTGGGCAACAGCCGCGGCTCGGAACCATGCGTTCTCGTCCGACAAACCGAGGAGAAAGTCCGCCAAGCTGCTGGCATCCGGGTGCAGCCAGTCGGTCGGGTAGATCTGGTCTGCCCCGGGCCACGCGAGGCTGGCCGGTACGGCTCCCGACGCGGCCCCATCTGCCAGGGTGAGGTGAAAAGACTCAAAGTCGCTTACAGATAACACGATGCCAATCTTGCGGTACCACTCGGCCATGTCATTTCCCTGGGCATCGAAAGTGACGGCGCCTGCAAGCAACGGGTCGGACTCTATTCTCTTATATTGCTCGCTATAGAAGGCGTTTTCCTCAGTACGTTTGGCCATCCAGCTGAAGTCCTCCGGACGTTTCCCCTTGATGAAGAGCCGGTAGCGATCATCCTGGGTCCTTAGCAGCCTCAGGACGTCCAGGGCCTTATCCAGTCGCTTTCTGGCGGGAACGATTCCGACAAAGCCCAGATTGAATCGGGCGTCTGCGGCCTTGTCTTGACGCAGCAGCTCAATGTCAACGGCATTCGGAACAACTCGGCTGATCTGGCGAGGCACACCATGGTCACGGACTGCTAAGTCGAGGATGTGTTGCCCCACGAAAACGACCTCATCAACCTGCTCAAACGAGACGTCCCTCAGGTACGGGCGAAAGATTTCCTGCAGGTGCACGCGCGTAACCAATCGCTGATGCGGCAGCTTATTACGGGAGTACCACACCGCATTACCGAGCGCCCATTCGCAGAAGATAACGTCGGCCTCCGCAAGCATGCGGTGGCTCTCCGCTTCGTCGTGCTTGTTGTGGTCCTCCCACTTATCAATACTGACGATGTGTCCGAGGGCATTGAGCTCGGAAATCATTCCAGTGGCGAATTTGAGATCATGTCCGGCCACCAAGATATTCTTGGACTCGCTGCTATTCCCGGATGGCTCGGCGTCAGGAGCGGGTACTGCCAGTTCCCGCCTCAGTCGAAGGTCCCCCATCCCAGCGGCTGCATCAAGCGTCCGCAGCTGTGGGCGCCCGGGATGGCTGGAGCCCAGCTGCGCCAGTCCCAGTCCAGGAATCTCCATATCCGCCGTGGATATGGAAACGGAATTCCAGCTACCGAAGCTGGTTGCGGTCAGCATATCTTCGAACACCGTACGGTCGAAGTGCCCCGTGCCGGGATCTCCCATAAATGAGAGACCGCCGGTTGCGGCCCGCTGGGCGGCTTCTGCGAAATCGGAGACAAGGGTGATGGGTAGTTCTGAGTCAACCCCAACGTCAAGGCAGTAGATGCGGTCAGGCTTGACCGTCTGAATTTCTAGGATCGACACAGCTTCAGCAGTGAGCACGTCAATGAACACTCCATACTTCGGCGCGTCGGGCGCCGTGACCTGCAGGCCCGCCGTACGGAGAACGTAGCAGAGCCTGTGCGCCGCAGTATGGCCCCGATGAACTTGCCTATACGCTAACCATGCGTCACGGATTCGCGCTGGCTCATTGGTCATCCATTCCTGCAGGAGCAGCTCCGCGTCCCCCGCTTCCTCCACAACCGGAACCAGGTTATTTAGTACATGTTCAACGCCCACGCCTTTGCCGCTTATGACAGCAGCGCCGGATGCAGCGATCTCCATGACCCGGCGTGAAAACATGGTCGGAGAACCGTCGACGGAGTTGACGTTGATGTGCACGGGGTGGGATTTATACGCCTCCACCATTTCGGCGTACTCAAGGCCTCCCCGCACGAAACGAGCGAGGTGATCCGGGAAGTGATAGGGACTTTCCGGGTTCAGATGCTGCCGGTCGTAAATGGACAAACCATGGTTCTTGGCTACGTTGAGCAGGTTGGCCAGCTCACCGGACCGGCTCTTGAATTTATCGCCATAGTATGAGCCGGCGTAGGCCACGGAATGATCGTAGAGACGGGCGGAGGGGGCGATATTGTGGAGCCGGGGTTGAGCGTAGAACGGAAGTGACGCAACGGTCAGTTGCCTCTGACCAGCGTTCGCCTTGTACTGGCGGATGCAGTCCGAATCCGTCGTGAACACGTGATCGAAGTACATGGATGTGCGCCTGAACCGATTGAAGTGAACCGGGTCTTCCTTGTTCCAAAAAATGGTGGGCACACCCTTGGTGTTGCAATATGCCAGGACATCCTTCAGCGTCGAGAACCGCTCGTCATCGTAGTAACCGACCTTTTGCTTCCACAGGCCGTCCACGCCTTCCCATGCAGATTCCACGAAGAGCGCGTCCAGCGGCTGCGCATCCAGCTGCTTGCGCCAAGTATCCGGACGGATTTCTACCAGGCTGGCCTCTCCTTGCAGTCCTTCGAGGGTGAACTGGTCAGCAATGACACCGATGGTCAGCTCTCGCACCGCTCGGCCTGTCGGCGAAACTCCCTGGCGTCTGGCGCGGCTGTGCACAAGGGCCGCGCTGCTAACGGCGGTCTTCCAGGTGCGTTCATTGATGGTCCACAAGCGCGCCTTCATTCCCATTGAGGCACGAATGTGCGCATTGCTCGCCAAATGGGCTATCGCGTCCGCCAGCGATGCCGGATTTCCCGGTTCGCAGAGCAATGCGCGTTCTCCTTGCTGGCCGGCAAGATCGCGGGAAGGAGCCAGATCGCTGAGGATCATTGCCTTGGCGCTGGCCATGGCTTCCAGTGGTTTAAGCGGCGACACCATCTCGGTGACAGGCAGACGCCGTCTGGGACAAGGCATGATGTCGAACAGGCTGACGTATCTAGGCACTTCACCGGCCGGGACACGGCCCGTGAAGGTGACGTGCTCACGGATTCCCAGCTCCGATGCCTTTTTCTTCAGCTCGGGCAGCTGCGCCCCGTCACCTACTACCACCAACTGAACGTCTATACCCCCATCGCGAACCATTTTCGTTGCAACCAGCAGGTCCTCAATGCCTTCGTAGGCTACGAGGCTGCCTGCATACCCGAGGACGACTGTTCCGTCCATCAAGCCGAGCTTCCGTCGCAACGGCTCGAAAGGAGGCATGGGCGTGAATTCGTCAGTATCCACGGAGTTGGGCATGAGCGATATCGCGGCAGCACTTACACCGCGCTCCACCAGTTCGTCGCGAACCTGACTCGTAATGGCAAAGACTGCATCCGATTCCTTGGCAACAAGAGTTTCAAGCCGAACCGCGAGCTTGTAGCGATCAGTCTCGACCCATTCGGGGTTCGCTGACAGCTGTGTGATTTCCCACAGTCCGCGGACCTCGTAGACAAACGGAATACCGAGCCGGCGGGCTGCCATCAGGGCCGGCAAAGCCGTCACGAAGTTCGAGGCCGAGTGGATCAGGGACACGCGGTTACGTTGCGCCTCGCGAACATAGACATCAACAGATTCGGCGAGGTAGTAGTCCAGCCTGTCAGTCGTCCAGCTGGGCCCAGGATTGTAAATATGGGTCACGCCGTTGATCTCGCGCTCAAACCGTCCCTCCGCGGCAACTTCCACGTCAACCTTTGCGTCCCAGGGGTATCCCGGACGCGCGACGACGAGCACATCCTCACCGTTTGCCTTGAGCCCCGAAACAATGCCGCCTGTGCGTGTCGAGTAACCATTGCTGTTGAAGTAGCCGGTGCTGTGGGCGCAGTACATGATCCGGTTGCGCTCCGCCAGATATCCGGCGTTTGGCTGTCGGGGCGAAAGGAACTGTTCCTTGGTCAGCAGTTCCTCTTGACCGAGGACGTTCTGCAGCAACGCCAGGTCCGGCCCGGACGCTTCACTCAGCAGCGCGGCATGACGCTGAATGAACTCCGCAGGTTCCACAAGGGCACCCCTGACGAAGTAGTCGTGCGAAATCAGCCGGATAGCCGCACCTTTCGACGGCTCAGCTGTGAATTCTGCTAACAGTTGATCCCGACCGATGGCCGAATTCTCGACCGCCGCCGGGCGAGCAGAAACATCCACCGTCGCAGACGCCTTCTGTGGACCGGCCGACCGGGCGGATCCAGCGCCGGATGACAACCCGGTTCGAAGCAGCCCAAGACTGCCCTTCAGCCGGCGCCCTGGCACAGTGAAAGGACTCAGGATAAGTCGGGCAGTCTTGGCCACGGTCCGTCCCATCCGGACACTTCTTGACGAACGGATAGCCTTCAAAGCCGCCTTGAGCTCGTTGCGGTTCTTGTTCGCCGCTGTCAGCTCAGTCCTGGCATTATCCCGTGCCCGCCGCATGGCCCGCAGGTCTTTCTCCAACACCTGGGTCTTGCGGAAGATACTGTCCTCACGGGCCTGAAGAGTTTCATAATTCCGGATAAGGGAATCAAGGTCCTCCAGGTAGCGCTTGCGTTTGGCAAGTTGGACCGTGCTCGATCCGGCGACTTCGTCTGAATACTTCACGGCGCTGGTTTCTGCCTGCCCTATTCTGCTCTTCTACTGCCAGATTCCCCGGGTATCTACGAGGCCTTTGCCTTCCAAGACAATTGGGTCGATTTCCTTGAAAACATCGTGGTCCACGAGCAGGAGCACAACATCGGCGGCCGCCAACGAGGGATCCAGCGCCCTGAGAACAACATTAGCCATGCCGGAGAGCTGACGCGGCAATATGTCAACGTGCGGCTCTACGACCAGGAGCTCGGCAGCATCCAGTTTCCGGCCTAGAGTCTCGACAATTGCAACGGCGGGGGATTCCCGAAGGTCGTCAATGTTGGCCTTGAAAGCGAGCCCCAGGACGGCAATCGTGGGAGAGACTTTGTCGCCCACCAGGTCCATCACTTTCCCGATCACCCAGTCAGGCTTCGAATCGTTGGTTTCGCGCGCCTGACGAATCAGCTTGGCCTCGTCCGGGGCAGCGGCAACTATGAACCATGGATCAACCGCGATGCAGTGACCTCCGACTCCGGGCCCTGGCTGCAGGATGTTCACGCGCGGGTGGTGGTTCGCCAGTTTGATGAGTTCCCAGACATTGATGCCCAGCTTGTCGCTTATGACCGAAAGCTCATTGGCGAACGCGATGTTCACATCCCGGTATGAATTCTCCACGAGTTTAGCCATCTCGGCCGTTGCTGCATCCGTGACGAGGATTTCGCCCTGGCAGAAGACGGCGTAGAGCGCGCTGGCCAGCTCGGCAGCCTGAGGCGTCAGACCCCCGACGATTCGGTCGTTCGTGACCAATTCGATCATGATCCGTCCGGGGAGAACCCGCTCGGGGCAGTGAGCCACATGGATGGACCGTTTGCCGTCGGCTCCATCGAGGCTCAGGTCCGGCCGCAGTCCAATGATGTATTCGCCCAGGTGCTGCGTGGTGCCGGGAGGCGACGTGGATTCGAGAATGATGAGTTCGCCGCCCTCGAGCTGCGGGGCAATTCCACGTGCCGCCGCTTCAATGTAGCTGACGTCCGCTGTCCGGTCCTGGTTGAAGGGTGTGGGAACAGCCACGATGTATGCCTGTGCCTTTGGCGTATCCGTGGTGGCGCTCAGTTTGTTCTGGCTCACGGCTCCGGCAACATATGAGGCCAGATCGGGTTCCACGAAGGGAACCTCGCCTTGGTTCACCGATCGCACCGTGCTCGCATTCACATCAACCCCGACGACGTCGATGCCGTTGCCGGCCAGGATGGCTGCCGTGGGCAGGCCGATGTAGCCCAGTCCAATGACCGCTACGTTTTCGATGGTATTCACAGGGAACCCCCAGTTTAGACAGAGACTTCATCTCTGTAGCTTCCAAAAAACTTCAGTGTCCCGCTTGCCAGAAGCTCGACGTCGTCAACCTTCCACGTGTGATCCGTCGAGAATCGCTGTTGGCAATAATTAAATCTGTCAGAGGAATAAACGATTCCGCCTTCTGCCGCTACGTCGCGGAGAAAGCGGGTATCTTCTCCGCTCATAATCGGAGCGAATGGGTGGCTGCGGAAAGTTTCCGCCGAAGCCATGATCGTTGGTCCCATGACCGTCCGCGTATAGCGATGCTCCCACTCAGCGAAGCGAAGAATGGTGGCGTTCTTCTCAGCGAGGTACATGTAGTGCGCCTGTTTTCCGACGACATCGGCACTCGAGTACTCGAGTGCATACAGCTGATCGCTCAGGTAATTTGGAGCATAATAATCGTCGTCATCCATCTTTGTCAGCACGCTCCCAGAGGCTGCAGCAACGCACGCGTTAAGACACTCCCCAAGAGAAACTGCCTTGTCGGCATGAAGCAAAGTCACGTTCGCCGCTCCGTGTCGCTCCTGCAATAGTCTCAGAGAATCCCGCTCCAGCTCAAATCCGTGGCACAAAAGGATGAGCTGTACATCCACATCGACTTGACTACCGATCGTTTGAAATATGTGGTCCAGCTGCCAGGGTCGGATGGTCGACACCAATGCCGAGACAGTGGGTCGGCCTACATTGCTCACCAGGTGCGGAGCAACCGCGGCCATGACCTGATTGCTTCGGATTCTGTACGTGTGATCACGCCAGATCCGACGCTGGCCACGGTGGAGCTGACGGTCACCAAGCTCGGGGTTCCGGTGCAAGGCACGCAGGACCTGCTCCGCCTCCGGCTGGCTCGCTACGGTGAAGACTTCGTCACCAGCGAAGTGCGTATGAATGGCGGCGCTGGGCGTGGTCACCAGATTGGAGCCAGACGCGATGATCTCAAAAACACGTCGGGAACACATGGTGGGCGAATCGACTACCGAGTTAACGTTCAAAAAGGTCTTGTATGCCTTGTATGCCGTAACCATCTCGGGGTAATCGAGCCTCCCGACCACTCTGTCGGCGAAGGGCTCCGGGAACTGATACTTCGGATCCCCAGCCATTTGTCTCGAAAATATCTCGAGGCCAACGTCCATTGCTTCCGACGCCGACACAGCAGCGCCCAGCAGCATGTTCAGTTGCTCGCGGCGCTCCGGATACTTCTCCACGAAATACATTCCGCCAAAGGCGATGTCACGATCATGCCAGCCAAACTTGGGACGCACTGGATTATGCAGCCTAGGTTGGGCTGCGAACGGCAATACGTCCACTCGGTCGTGGCCCAGATCCTGTGCGTAGGCTTCAAGTCGGTTGCCATCGCTCGTAAAGACGTGGTCAAAAAGTTTTGCGGCATTGAGGAAATCCCCGTAGTGAGGAGGATCTTCCTTGTTCCAAAAAACAGAGGGTATGCCGTTCTGTCTGCACCAGCCAGTCAGTTCTGCCAACGCTGAGCCGGCATGGTCCTGTCGGGCGATTTTGCCGGCCCACAGTTTCTTGTTGCCGCTCCACGCCGATTCGACGAAGACGAAATCCACCCGGTTTTCGACCAGCTGATGCTGCCAGGTGTGGGGCGAGAGGAGTATGCACTCCCATTCCAGCCCGAAGGCCAACGCAGAAAAGTCATCAAGTATCACGCCTACGCGCGGTGCAGCATCTCCTGTCTTGCGGTGAGACGGCACTGCAGAGGCACGGAAACGCAATCGGCGGGTTTTCCCTCGGCCGACCCATGCTCCTTCCGCGCCCCTTACCGTCTCGAGCTTTCTATGGCCGGCCTCCAAAGCTTCGCGAGCCAACCACGTACGAACCTGCCTGATGCCGCCCTTTCTGAGGTGCCAGAGGCATTTTCTCAGATTTCTTGCGCTTGCAGTTTTCATCCCTTGGACCGTCGTCTGGAATTGCGGTCATCGACGTCTGCTACTTCCAGGTCATGAATCATGCGGCGGCGGAGTTTCAAGGCTCCCACCCGATCACCGCTGGCCAGTCTCTGGGCGAATAAGCGGTATGACTTGACGACATCGGCAGGATCGCCATCGGAAATCAGCTCGCCTTGATCAATCCAAACTGCCCTGTTGCACAAATCAGTAATCGTCGCCATGCTGTGGCTAACAAGGAAAACAGTGCCCGCCTCGTCCAATAACTCGATCATGCGTTTGCGGCTTCTGTCCTTGAATTGTGCGTCCCCTGTGTTTAGTGCCTCATCAATGATGAGAATTTCGGGGTCGATGCTCGCTGCGATGGCGAACCTCAGCCTCGAGCTCATGCCCGCAGAGTAGGACTTCATCGGCATGTGAATGGCGTCTTCCAGCCCAGACAATTCCACGATTGCATCGTACTTGGAATCGATCTGTTTATGTGTCAATCCCATTGCAAGACAGCCAAGCACTATATTCTGATCACCAGACAAGCCCGGTAGCAAGGCGGCATTGACTCCCAGCATGACAGGAGTGGAGGTTGCATAGACTGCGCCCGAAGTCGGAGGGATTTGTCCGCCGACCAGTTTCAGAAGAGTGCTTTTGCCTGATCCGTTGCGGCCGATGATGCCGACAGACTCGCCGTGCTCGACAACCATAGACAACTCTTTGAGAGCGTTGACCTTTACGGCCTTTGTTCGACTGACGGCCTTTCTAAGTCCTGTCCAGCCTGAGCCCGGCTCCGACGCCACTTCCCGTGTGCGTGACGTGGTCTGGTAGGTCATGCTCACCTTATCGATGACAACGGAAGGCGTTCCCTGGATGAAGTTCAGATCAGAGCTCTCGGCCATAAGTCTCCTCCCCCTTCCAAAAGAAAATCATTCCGATTACAAGAGCTGATGCGGACCATAATCCTAGAATTGCCCAGGCCCGCCAGTCCCCGGCATGTCCATAGAGCAGACATTCACGAGCGAGATGGAGGACGTTGTAGAGGGGGTTGTACTCCATGATGGCTTTGACCACGGGAAGGTTACTAAAACGGTCAATGGAGAAGAACATGCAGGATGCATACATCCAGAGACGCATGGCGTAGGAGATCAGTTGGCTGGCATCGTTAAAGACCGACACGACCCTCGCGAGGATCAGCCCGATGCCTAGGTTGAACATTAGCTGTAAACCAATGATCGGAATCAGCATGAGCCAGCGCCACGATATTTCTTCCGCTGGGGGAAGGATAATGATAAGAATCAGCATGGTAATTAAGACGGGAATGTTCGACAATAATTCACGCAAATTGACAGCAAGGACCAAACTTGCTCGTGGGAACTGAAAAGCATGTATTACATTTTTGTTCGTAGAAATAATACGCGACGACGCCGTTATTGATCTGACGGACATTTGAAATAGAAATACCCCTATTATCAGGAATGCAACGAAATTTTCGATGCCTCGCCCGGAACTAAGGAGTACGCCCATGATCAAATAGAACATCAGTCCGTTCAAGAGCGGTCCGAGTACAAGCCACGCACGGCCAAGACGGTCCTGCTCATTTCCGGTTTGGACCCGTGATCTTGCATCGTAATAGATAAAATGCCTGTAGTCCCACAAAGAAACGAGATAGTCCAGGAACGCGGGCCGCGCACCCACACGGCGAAGACCTCGCAAATTCACGGAGGTATTTACCAACGTTGGCTGCGGCCCCTGGGCCGTGTCGGGTCTCTTGGGGCTCACTCGCGGTCCTTTGTCAGTCGATCATAGGCGGAGGCCAATACGTTGACGTTCGCCATCCAGGTTCGGTTTTTCAGCACGTCCCCCCGCCCGGCCTTTCCCAAGCGGGACCTGAGCTCTGCGGAGTCGAGCAGCCTTTTCAGTTTAATGGCGAAGTCGCGGGCATCGCCTGCGTCCGCCAACAACCCTGATCTGCCGTCGTCCACGATCTCCGCCAGAGCAGGAAGACGACTAGCCAAGACCGGGCGGGCGCAGGCCATGGCCTCAACGGGCTTCAGCGGGGTGACATGGCGGGTAACTTGCTGATCAGCCCGCGGAACCACAAACACATCCAATGCTTGGTGGTAAAGGCGCGCCTTTTCGCGGGGAACACGCCCGGTGAAAACCACCCTGTCCCCAAGGCCCAGATCATTCGCGCGTTTCTGCAAGCTGGCAGCCGCGACGCCGCTTCCAACCAATAGAACGCGCAGGCCAGGATAGTCCGATGTCAGCAGCGCAGCGGTCTCCAGAAGCGTTTCCAGACCCTCGTAGTGGACCAGGCTACTGACGGTGCCCACCCACTGGCCGTCAATGGGGAGGCCGAGCTCGGCTCTGGCCGCAGCCGGGGACACTGGTTCGTCGAGGAACTCGCCACCCACCGCATTGGGGCAGACCAACACCTTCGACGGTTCCACGCCATGACGCACAATGCTCTGCTTCATCTGCTCGCCCAGAGTCACTACTAAGTCCGCGCGACGCATTACCTCCCCTTCCCGCTCCTGGAAGAGCCGATAGAGGTCACTGCCCAGCGCCGCAGGGGATCGAGTGGCCGCCCAGGTATCAGCCAGTTGGCCACGCACTTCATAGACCCACGGAATACCGATGGCTTCGGCCACTGCGGCAGTCACCAGGCCATTGGCAAAATGCGTCGTGGTGTGCAGTACCGAAGGACGCACTTTCAGCGCGACATCCAGCAGCTGTTCGGCCTGCTGTTGGAGTCGCCCTGCCATTCCTGCCCGGAGAACGCCCGGAAGCAGCCTGCCATAGGAGATACCATCCACGACGTCCTGGCCCCGTGCCAAGACTTTGCCCACGTGAACCGGATATCCGAGCCTCGTAACCGCTTTGACGTTCCAGCCAGCTGCGGCTTGGGCCATGAGGATGGAGTGAGTCCGCTGGGCGTAGCCACTTTCAGTATGCGGGAGGGAGTTTGTCAGGACGTGGAGCACCGTATCGCGACGAGGCGTGAAGCCAATACTGGGAAGGTGGGGCCGGAGGCCTCGGAACACGTCCAGCTCGGATTGAAGTCGGCGGAGCTGGCCCTGGGCATTTGCGGCGTCCTGAAGAACGGCGACGGCGCCGGCCATGTCGCCGTCGAACCACCTGCGCCGCGCCGCAAAGGCCGCATAACGAGGCGATCCCTCGGCTTGGGTCGCCAAGCGATCTGACAGATCAGGCCTGTTGCCAACAAGGGCAATATCAGCCAGCAGCCTGGCACGTCCGGCACGGGTCAGACGGCTGGACGCCAGTTGAACGCGACGCTCCACATCGGCCATATCTCCGAGCACCAGGCTCCCCATGACCGGCACGGGTGATGACGAAGTCGATGGAAAAACCCGGACACTCATGGAGGCAAGTCCGCTGCTTAACGTCCTTGGAAGACGCTGGGACGCCTGAACTGCCAGGAGCGCAGGGTCGTCAGTGAGCCGCTCCACGACGGTGGCAGCAGCCACCCGCAGGTTTCGGAATTGTTGGATCATCGCGGCTATTGGCCGCCTGTTCTGTACATCACTTCGTCTATGAGCTCCATATAGTGCTTCGCGGACAGTGTGAGCTCGGCATGCTGCTGGACCCACTCGCGGCCGCTGCATCCGACATCCAGCCGGCTACGGTCTTTCGCAAGAGACCGCCATAGTGCCGCCACTGCTTCTGCATTGCTGGCCACCAGATCCCCTGCCCCGGAGTCTTGGATGATTCGTGCAGCCTCTCCCTTGACTACTGCGGTGACGTGTCGGCCAACGGCCAAGACCTCATAAGTTTTGGAAGGAATTGTTGTCTCAAAAGACTTCCAGTCATCGCGCAAAGCCACGATACAGGAATCCGCTCGTTGGTATTGCTCCACTACGTCTGCCCGCTTAACCGGAGGATAAAAAGTGACGGGAGCCTGGAGTCTCTTGGCAAGTATCTCCAGCTCTGACCTGACCACGCCATAGCCCACCATGTGCAGGTGCATGGAGCTGCCAACGAGGGCGGCTGCCTCAATCATCACGTCGAGCCTTTGGCTCTCGCCGTGGTTGCCAAGGTAGAGGACATCCAGGCAACTTTTGCCGGCCGAAGGAGCCTCCAAAAGGGGAATGCTGGCTAGGTCCAACGCGTTGGGGACTGTAGCAACATGCGCTATGCCGCGTTCCAAAAGCGTCTTAGCAAATCCTTCGGTGACCGTCACCACGAGGTCTGCCTTGCGCTGGACGAAGTCCACGACACGTTCGGCCACACTCTTCACCGGACCCTGCACAAGGCGGGCGTCGCGGGCAAGGTCCGGCCAGGCGTCCCGCATTTCCACAATTAAGGGGACTCTGTGGAGGCGGGAGACGATGTAGCCTGCCGCGAGGTTGGGGAGGCTTGGCGCGGTCACGACTAGCACATCGGGCCGGCGATTCATCATAGCGGCGGGGACACTCATAACCGCCGTATAGATGTGATCGATGAACCGGCCGATACGTGTTTCAGCGTGACGCAGGTAGGGGACGCGCCGGATTCGTTCACCGTGCTGCCCTGTCTGAAGTCCGAAGGGGTAGCCGGCAGCCACACGCCGCTCCTGACGGCGTCCGTGGGGGAAATGAGAAACCGGGGTTACGACGTCAACAGTCCAGCCTGCCGCCTGGAACTCCCGCACTAATCCGCTCCAGCGCCGTTGGGGCGGACTCTGGTCCGGCCAATAGCTGTGGACCAGTAATGCCACACGGTGCTGGCCGATGGGCCGTTGGCCCGGAGTAAAGCCTTCCATCGGTCCTTACTACCGTGACTTGCTTGGAGCGCGGGGACCTCTGGTCGCCATTGCGCGGAAGTAGGCAATCACGGCCACCAGCAACGCGAGAACAGTGCCCAATTGAACAACGAAGGGGCTGCCGGCGGCAACGGCAACAGCCGCCTGGATTTCCGATTTCGCTATGGCCGGAGCCCGACTCGAGGCAACATTGGACGCGGCCGGTGCTGCGGCAGACGAAGCCGAACGTGACTTAGGCGCCGAGTGTGCCGTGGTCGTGCTGCCCTTCGCGGACGGCTCGATGCCGTCATCTGCAACAGCGGCCGGCGGCTCGGCCGGCGCCGTGAACAGGGACTCAAGAACTGAGCCAAAAGTAGTCGTCGCGGGGCTACGGAGAGCGGCATCGGGCTGGACCGAGGCAGCCGGCTGGCGCGGAGCCACCGGAGCTGGAGCTACGGGGACTGGCGCGGGCGCCGGGATCACTGGCTCTGGAGCCGGAACCACAGGAATGGGTACGGGAACTACCGGGGCGGGATCCACCGGGATTGGCTCCACCGGTGCGGGATCCACAGTTTCTGTGGGCACAGGGCTCGGATCCGTCACGACGGTGCCGGGATCGGAGGGGGGCAGCTCATCTGCGAGGGCGGCCGTGCTGACCGTCATGAGACACGAGGTCAGAAACAGGCCGCACACGGCCCAGTATGCAGTTTTCCTAAAGCCATTGTTGATGTGTTTCAACTGTGCCCCCATGGTGCGAGATTAATATTGCCCCCACATACCGGTACTACAGACCCCGCTGTCCGTAACACCCCGCGCGAGGCACAACATTGCCATTCTACCGGATCGCCCGGTTTGCCGTCTCTTGAGCCCATTCAACATTACATGACTACGTCCCGTCGTCCGGCGCGGTTCGCAAGCAATGGCCACAGCCGGACAAGGATAAACTTAACGGATGCACCGTCACCGAGCTCACGGCTTCGTCAGTCACCTTCGAATTGTGGCCGTCACAGCGGTTGCAGGAATCGCCCTCTCAGGCTGTTCTCCGGCCGTCGACGTTTCCGCTGCAACGGATGCCGCCAACCCGGCATGTGCCCCCATGATGGTTGCACTTCCTGATGCGATCGGCGACGCCGCCCTCCGCAAGACCAACAGCCAGGCCACGGCCGCCTGGGGCGACCCGTCGCGGGTGATTCTCCGGTGCGGCGTCATCGTTCCGGGTCCGACTACTGACCGCTGCGTCACAGTGAACGGCGTTGACTGGGTCATCAAGGAAGGCGATCCGGTCTGGACACTGACCACGTTCGGGCGGGAGCCCGCCATCGAGATCCTGATGGATCCGGACAAGATCAGTTCGGCAACGGTCCTGGCAGACCTCTCAGCGTCTGCAGCCAAGATCAAGGCAAACCGGAACTGCGTGGGTCAGGATGACCTGCAGAACCTGCCCACAAGCAAGTAGGGTTCGACCCCCGGGTTTCGACAGGCTCAACCAGCGGGTCTCTCAAGCAGCGGGTTTCGACAGGCTCGACCAGCCCCGGCTAGCGCAGCCCGGTTTTCCGGTTCAGCGCCAGGTGGATCAGTTCGTCGATCAGCTCGGCATAGTCCAGCCCGGAGGCCGCCCACATCTGCGGGTACATGCTCTTGGGCGTGAATCCCGGCATGGTGTTGATCTCGTTGATGATCAGCTCGCCGTCGGGGGTGTAGAAGAAGTCAACGCGGCTCAGGCCCTCGGCTCCGACGGCGTCGAAGGCCACCGCTGCCAGCTCGCGGACCCGCGCAATTGCCTCGTCCGGAATATCAGCCGGGCAGCTCAGTGCGGCTGCATCGTCCTCAACGTATTTGGCATTGAAGTCATAAAACTCGTGCTCCCCTGCAGCCACCGAAATCTCGCCCGGCATGGACGTCCTCGGAGCATCAGTGCCACGGCCTTCCAGCACGGCGCATTCAATTTCACGGCCAACAATTCCGGCTTCGATCACCAGTTTGAGATCGTGCTCGCGGGCCGCCTCAATGGCTGCGTCCAGTCCGTCAAGGGAATCCACCTTGGAAATGCCCATGGAGGAGCCGGCACGGGCAGGCTTGACGAAGACCGGGAATCCCAGCAGGTCCACCTGTTTGCGGACAGATTCGGGGTTATTGAGCCATTGCCGATCAGTGACGGCAACGTACGGCCCCACCTGCAGACCGGCCGACTCAAACACCACCTTCATGTAGTGCTTGTCCATGCCAACGGCAGAAGCCAGCACACCGGCACCCACATAGCGGGTGTCGGAAAGCTCCAGGAGCCCCTGGATGGTGCCGTCTTCACCGAATGGTCCGTGCAGCAGCGGGAAAACGACGTCCACGGTTCCGAGTTCCTTGGGAACCTGATTGGGTGACGCAACGATCAGCTGGTGCTCACCGCCGATTTCCGCCAGTGCCACGGTGCAGGACGACGGCGGCACCTCCGGGAGGGACGACGACGACAGCGACCATTGCTCGGTATCCGCCGCAACCAGGACCCACTGGCCGGACTTGGCGATCCCGATGGGAATGACCTCGTATTTGTCCTTGTTGATGGCGCCCAGCACGCCGGCGGCGGTCACACAGCTCACCGCGTGCTCGCTGGAACGGCCGCCAAACAACACGGCAACCCGGGGTTTGGACTTCCCTGGCCGGGACGCTGCGGTCAATTTTTGGTTCAACACTGTCAGTAGTCGCCTTCGGATTTCAGATCCCGGGCCAGGAGACGCGGTCCCAGTTGGTCAACGGACAATTTTCCCGCCAATACAGCCACAACGGCTGCAGTGATGGGCATTTCTACGCCGAGCTTGCCGGCCAATTCGTGCACTGCCTGCCCGGACTTGATGCCTTCGGCTGTCTGGGTCATTTTCTCGGCAACCTGGTCAAGGGTGAGGCCCTCGCCCAGCAGCCTTCCTGCTGTGTGGTTCCGGGACAACGGTGACGAACACGTGGCCACCAGGTCGCCAAGCCCGGCCAGGCCTGCCATGGTGTGCGCTTCACCGCCAAGAGCCAGTGCCAGCCTCGATGTCTCGGCCAGCCCGCGGGTGATGACGGAGGCCTTGGTATTGTCCCCCATCTGTTTTCCTTCGCAGATGCCTACAGCCAGGGCGATGACGTTCTTGACGATCCCGCCGATCTCCACGCCCACCACATCGGGGCTCGTGTACGGGCGGAAGTAGGGGGCCGTGCAGCTCCTGGCAATCCAGCCGGCCACCTCAGCATCGGAGCACGCCACAACAGAGGCAGTAGGTTCTTCACGGGCGATCTCCATGGCCAGGTTGGGCCCGGACACCACTGCGATGCGGTCAGGCGAGATTCCCAGCTCCTCGCTGATCACTTCACTCATCCGCGCATCTGTGCCCAGCTCCAAGCCCTTCATAAGGGACACGACAAAAGCATCGGGCTCAAGCAAGGGCTTCCACTCACGCAGCTGAAGCCTCAGGGACTGCGCAGGCACGGCGAGGACCACCAGATCGGCCCCGGACAGCACCTCAGCCACGTCGGTGGACGCGGTGATGCTGTGCGGAAGGTCCACGTCCTTCAGGTACTGCGTATTGCGGTGGAGGCTGTTGATCTGCTCCACTACTTCGCTGCGCCTGCCCCAGAGACGGATTCCGCGGTCCACCCCGGAGGCAGTGGCGGCATCGGCCAGAATCTTGGCGAAGGTGGTTCCCCAGGATCCTGCGCCCAGCACGGCGACAGACAGCGCCGAACCCATGTGGGCCATGTCTGCCGTCACTTGCCACCTTCTTCGTCGCCGGGTTCCGGCGTGGCGGGCCTTGTGGGCGCACCCGGTTTTCCGGACTGACTGCCTGGGTGATTGCCGCGTTCCATGAACCGGCCGTGTTTGGCCTGATTGTGGGCTGACGGATTCCACCGCTCTGCGGGCGGCTCTTCGCCCCGCAGCCCGGCGAGCAGGTCGGTCACAGCGCTCATGATGACCTCTGTTGCGGCCGTAAGCGTTGACTTGTCCAGGGGGCGTCCTGCGAACGCGCTGAGATCCACAGGATCCCCGATCACCATCCTGGATGTCCTCCGAGGGAACAGGTAGAACCGTTTGGCGTAGCGCGGGAACACCTCATGGGCGCCCCAGTGCGCCATGGGAACCACGGGAATGCCGGTCTCGAGCGCAAGCCGTGCTGCCCCCGTGTGGCCTTTCATCGGCCAGAGGTCCGGGTCGCGCGTCAGCGTGCCTTCCGGATAGATGACTATCGCACCGCCCTCGTCCACGATTTCCTGGGCGAGCTGCAGCGAGCGGTTCGCGCCCGCCGTCGAGCGTTCCACGGGTATCTGCTTGGTGGCCCGCAGAATTGCGCCGAGGACGGGCACCTTGAAAAGACCAGCCTTGGCCAGAAAGTGCGGGGCCCGCTTCTGGTTGTAGAGCATGTGCCCCACGATCAGGGGGTCAATCTCGGTGCAGTGGTTGGGTGCGGCGATGAAACCTCCGGGAGGCAGCTTCTCTGTGCCCTCCCATTTTCTGTTCATCATCACGTTCAGCAAGGTGCGTGCAATTCCGGCAATGATCACGAATGTGATCCGGCTCTTGGCCGTTTCCTTCACGTGCGCACCGCTACTTCGCTGGGGTGATGTCGAAATCGGCGCCGAGGCCGGCAAGCTTTTCGGTAAACCGTTCGTAGCCGCGGTTGATGATGTCGATTCCGGTCACACGTGAGGTGCCGGTGGCCGCCAGCGCGGCAATGAGGTGGCTGAAGCCGCCCCGCAGGTCAGGGACGTCGATGTCGGTGCCCTTGAGCTGCGTCGGCCCGGAGATGACTGCCGAGTGCAGGAAGTTGCGCTGGCCGAACCGGCAGGGCACACTCCCCAGGCATTCGCGGTGCACCTGGATGTTGGCGCCCATGCGGATGAGAGCATCGGTAAAGCCGAAGCGGTTCTCGTACACGGTCTCATGCACGATGGACACGCCGTCGGCCTGCGTCAGTGCAACTACCAGCGGCTGCTGCCAGTCGGTCATAAAGCCGGGGTGCACGTCGGTCTCCAGAACCAGCGGATTGAGTTTGCCGCCGCGGTGGTAGAAGCGGATGCCGTCATCGCCGATGTCCATGCCGCCGCCCACCTTGCGGTAGGTGTTCAGGAACGTCATCATGTCCCGCTGCGATGCGCCTTCCACAAAGATGTCACCACGGGTGACCAGGGCCGCGGATGCCCACGACGCCGACTCGTTCCGGTCCGAGAGAGCGCGGTGGTTGTAGCCGCCCAGGTCCCGGACGCCCTCAATGCGGATGGTGCGGTCCGTCTGGACGCTGATGATGGCGCCCATCTTCTGCAGCACGGCAATGAGATCTACGATTTCAGGCTCGGTGGCGGCGCCGGAAAGTTCCGTGATGCCGTCGGCGCGGGTTGCGCTCAGCAGGACCTGTTCCGTGGCTCCAACGGAGGGATACGGCAGGGAAATCTTAGCCCCGTGCAGTCCCTTGGGTGCCGAGATATGGATGCCGCCGGGGCGCTTCTCTACCACTGCACCGAATTGCCGCAGGACATTCAGGTGGAAATCGATCGGGCGGTCGCCGATCTTGCAGCCGCCCAGATCCGGGATGAAGGCCTCGCCGATGGCGTGGATCAGGGGCCCGCACAGCAGTATGGGGATCCGCGAATCACCGGCGTGCGCGTCAATGGCCGTGCTGGGCGCGGTTTTGGCGTTCTTGGGGTCCAGGGTGAGATCACCCGTGACGGGATCCTTATCCACTGTCACGCCATGCAGCTGGAGGAGGCTGGTGACCACCTCGACGTCCTTGATTTCCGGCACGTTCCGCAGAACAGACGGCTCGTTGCCCAGCAACGCGGCCACCATGGCCTTGGGCACAAGGTTCTTGGCCCCGCGGACGGTGACGCGGCCTGTTAGCGGGACGCCTCCGCGGATTGTCAGAACACTACTCATATACCGGCTTCCTTACGACTACTCGCCCCCGAATGCTTACAAAGGCACCAGCTAAGCATAGGAGCTAGCGTTACTGAACCGAAATACCGGGCTCATCGAGGGATTGGGGGCGGCGTCCCACCGACCGCTACTTCCGAGATTGGACTGCCACGTTCGCCGCGCCCCGGATCTGGGCGGCGATCCAGGAATTTGCCTCAGTTCCAAAATGATATGTGGCGGCGCCGAACTTATGGTCCGAGGCAGCGTAGCGGACGTCCTCCGGCATGTTCAGGACGGTGTAGCCAAGACTCCTGATGTGAGCACAGCACTCGCCAAAGTAGGCATTCATCTCAGCTGTGGGCCGGCCTTGGAACTCCTCTACTGGTTCGCCGTTTTCTGTAACCTCGGCCCAGGGCGTACTGAGGACGATTGTTTTCTCCATAAGCCCCAGGGAGGTTAGTGCCTTAAAAAATCTGTTTGCCGCGGATTCCCAGAGCGTCCAGTGGCGCTCCGTGGCAACGTTGATAACTGGTTTGCGGCCTGGCACCATTTCGAGGCGTCCCGAACTGACCAGCTCATGGGAATTAGTCACGTAGCTTCCGTCCGGAAGCGCAACCACACCAGGCCGTTCATCGGTCAAGTCGATTACCAGTACATCGATGTCTGCCGCATGCCGACGCAATTGCTGCATGAGGCTCGACTTAATGTCGGCCGTCAGCGATCGATTCTGAGAAGCCGAACCGAGCGGATCGCCAGGCAAAAGCGCCGTTGGCTGCGACAGGGCGCTGATCATGGACTGGCGCGCGACGTAGGCGAGCAAATCATAACCGGCACCGATTTCCTGAAAAGCATCCCGCGACACGCAGCTGCCGTAGATCATGACGTTTTTTTGCATCCAAGTACCTTAACAGAAACGAGTTGTCGGACGTTCAGTTCCGTCTATCCCCACCGGCAGAACCTCGGTGAGCAATTACGTCTGGGAAAGCCGCGCCGGCAGGGTCTTCGGCTTGAAGGACGGCTGTGTGGCCTCATATGCCGTGATGTCTTCCTCATGCTGCAGGGTCAGGCCGATGTCATCGAGGCCTTCCAGCAGGCGCCAGCGCGTGTAGTCGTCGATCTCAAAAGGCGCCACTATGTTGCCGCAGATGGCGGTCTTGGAGACCAGGTCCACGGTGACCTCGGTTCCCGGAGCGTTCTCCAGGACCTTCCAGATGAGCTCGATGTCATCCTGGGCAAGTTCGGCAGCCAGCAGTCCCTGCTTGCCCGAGTTGCCGCGGAAAATATCGGCAAAACGTGAAGAAAGTACCGTTTTGAAGCCGTAGTCCTTCAGGGCCCAGACGGCGTGTTCGCGTGATGAACCGGTGCCGAAGTCCGGGCCGGCCACCAGAACGGAACCCACGTTGAAGGGCTCCTGGTTGAGGATGAACGCGGGGTCCTTGCGCCATGCCGAGAACAGGGCGTCCTCGAAGCCGGTGCGGGTGATGCGCTTGAGGTATACGGCCGGGATGATCTGGTCCGTATCAACGTTGCTCTGGCGCAGCGGGACGCCGATACCGGTGTGGGTGGTGAACTTTTCCATGGAGTCTTCCTCGGTGAATCGGTCAGGCGGCGTCTGAGTGGATGGCTGCCGGTTCAGGGGCCGGATCAAGGTCCGACGGCGAGCTCAGCGTTCCGCGGATGGCAGTGGCAGCTGCCACCACCGGCGAAACCAGGTGGGTGCGGCCACCCTTGCCCTGGCGCCCTTCGAAGTTTCGGTTGGACGTGGAGGCGCATCGCTCCCCCGGTTCCAGCTGGTCCGGGTTCATGCCCAGGCACATGGAGCAGCCGGCGAACCGCCATTCCGCGCCGAAATCCTTGAAGACCTTGTCCAGGCCTTCTGCCTCGGCCTCGAGCCGGACCCTCGCCGAACCCGGGACCACCAGCATCCGGATCTGCGGATCCTTTACACGGCCCCGGATGATGTCCGCAGCGGCACGCAGGTCCTCAATCCGGGAATTGGTGCAGGAGCCGAGGAACACCGTGTCCACCCGGATATCCTTCATGGGAGTTCCTGGCGCCAGGTCCATGTACTGCAGGGCACGCTCCGCGGCAGCCTTGGCGTTTTCGTCGCCGAAGTCCTCCGGCGAGGGCACCTTGGACGAGAGTGAAACGCCCTGGCCGGGGTTGGTGCCCCAGGTGACGAACGGTTCCAAAGTATCGGCGTCGAGTTCCACACTGACGTCGAAGACGGCGTCGTCATCGGTGCGGAGAGTGTTCCAGTATTCGACGGCGGCGTCCCACTCTGCACCTTCGGGCGCATGCGGGCGGCCGTTCATGTAGTCGTAGGTGGTCTGGTCCGGCGCCACCAGTCCCGCGCGGGCGCCCGCCTCGATGGACATGTTGCAGATGGTCATGCGGGCTTCCATGGACAGCGCCCGGATGGCTGATCCGCGGTATTCCAGGACGTAGCCCTGACCGCCGCCGGTTCCGATCTTGGCGATGACGGCCAGGATGATGTCCTTGGCCGTGACGCCGGGGCGCAGCGTGCCGTCCACGTTGATGGCCATGGTTTTGAAGGGCTTCAGCGACAGCGTCTGGGTGGCCATGACGTGCTCCACCTCGGAGGTTCCGATGCCCATGGCCAGAGCGCCGAAGGCTCCGTGCGTGGAGGTGTGCGAATCGCCGCAGACCACGGTCATGCCGGGCTGGGTGAGGCCCAGCTGCGGTCCCACCACGTGGACGATGCCCTGTTCGGCGTCGCCCAGAGAGTGCAGGCGCACACCGAATTCCTGGCAGTTGTTGCGCAGCGTCTGGATCTGCGTGCGGCTGGTGAGATCGGCAATCGGCTTGTCGATGTCCAGCGTGGGAGTGTTGTGGTCCTCGGTGGCGATGGTCAGGTCCGGGCGGCGCAGCTTGCGGCCGGCCAGGCGGAGCCCTTCGAAGGCCTGCGGGGACGTGACTTCGTGGACCAGATGAAGGTCAATGAAAAGAAGGTCGGGCTGGGCATTGACACCTTCGCCATCGCCCTTGCGCACCACGTGCGCGTCCCAGACCTTCTCGGCCAATGTCTTTGCCATGGCCATCTCCCTTCACTGCTGTTGGCTGTTTACGTCCACTGAATCAGCAGAGCCCCGCAATAAGCCAGTCGAAACATTTGCATCTCAGATAATGAGACGGCAATATCATTACATGGACAATTCTAGTGGAGTCGGTGTCATTGATAAAGCGGCCCATGTGCTTGACGCACTCGAGGCCGGGCCCACCACTCTGGCGCAGCTGGTGGCCGCGACCGGACTGGCAAGGCCGACCGTGCACAGGCTTGCACTGGCGCTGGTCCACCACCGGCTGGTCAGCCGCGACATCCAGGGCAGGTTCGTGCTTGGCAGCCGGCTCGTGGAGCTCGCGTCCGCAGCTGGCGAAGACCGCTTGATCGCCTCCGCCGGGCCGGTGCTCATGCAGCTGCGCGATGCCACGGGCGAGAGCGCGCAGATTTTCCGCCGCCAGGGCGACTGGCGGGTGTGCGTGGCCTCCGCGGAGCGCCCCATCGGCCTGCGGGACACCATCCCCGTGGGCACGCAGCTTTCCATGAAGGCCGGCTCGGCCGCCCAGGTGCTTCTGGCCTGGGAAGACCACGACCGTCTGCTCGAAGGCCTCCAGGCAGCGCGTTTCACGCCCACTGTCCTGGCGGGAGTACGACGGCGGGGCTGGGGCCAGAGCCTCGGCGAACGTGAGCCGGGGGTCGCCTCCGTTTCGGCACCGGTGCGCGGGCCCTCCGGCCGCGTCATTGCCGCCGTTTCGATTTCGGGCCCCATCGAGCGACTGACCCGTCAGCCCGGCCGGCTTCACGCCGAAGTTGTCTGCAATGCGGCCCGCGTCCTCACGGAAGCCCTCCGCAAGAACAACGACTGACACCTTCCAGGAAGCCTGTCGAAACGACCGGCCGCAGTAGGCTGTCCGCATGAGCAGCTATGCGGTGTTTCTCCGCGGAATTAACGTGGGCGGCATCAACATCAAGATGGCGGACCTCAAAGGGGCGCTGACGTCGCGCCCGTTCCAGGATGTGAAGACCCTCCTGGCGAGTGGCAACGTTGTCCTGAACAGTGCACTTGGCCCTGCGGCCGTCAAGAAGGAATTCGAGGACTGCCTCCGGGAGTCATTCGGATACGACGCCTGGGTGGTAGTGCTGACGTCGGCACGCGTTGCCGAACTAGTGGAAGCGTGCCCCTACCCTGCCGATGACAAGGCCACGCATACCTACATCACCCTGGCCTCGGACACCGCCACACTTGCGGATCTGTACGATGCCGGCGGCGCACTGGACGGAACGGAGCTGACCCGGCTCGGCCCGGAGGCCATGGCCTGGCTCGCCCCCGCCGGCGGCACTCTGGACAGCCCGTTCAGCAAACTCTCCTCGAAGCCGAAGTACAAGGCAACCACCACCACGCGCAACCTCCGGACCATGGTCAAGGTCCGGGACGCTGCGGCAGCCTTGTAAGCAGGTACGGCGAGAGGAAACTATTT
Organism: Micrococcaceae bacterium Sec5.7; assembly: GCA_039636785.1. Classification (NCBI taxonomy): domain Bacteria; kingdom Bacillati; phylum Actinomycetota; class Actinomycetes; order Micrococcales; family Micrococcaceae; species Micrococcaceae bacterium Sec5.7. The sequence goes on from CP144169.1 coordinate 2,235,384, forward strand.
GCCGCCGGCTGCCTTCAGTGCAGCATTGAACGATTCGAGCCGGATCACTTCAACCCCAACCGGCTCCACCACGAGCTGAACGGCAACCTGTGCCACGGCTGATCTGAGCCGCTTCTTTGCCGCCGCAGCACGCAGCCTGGCTCCCCCGGACGTGATGAACTTCGCGGTAATCGCCAGGAATATGCCAAGCACCACTCCCCCGGCAATCATGAGCGTGGGGATGGGCCAGCCCTCCACCCTGGGCACCTCCGGAACCGGCATCTGCAGGTAGCCCAGAACGGCCAGCACACCGAGCCATCCCAGCCCGCCCACGGCTGTCAGGAGGGCAAGCCACTGGACCACGTTGAAGACACCCCACCACCAGGACTTCCGCCCTGCCTTGAGATCCGTTCCCGCAATGGCCTGGTCCAGGGCATCCGGAAGCTGCTCCCGGCCTTCTCGGGCGGCACCGCGGATGGCTGCCCGCCAGGGCACGGGGGCGCCGAGGCTTGCCGAATCGGCGAACTCACGCACCGCCGAGTCCGTCCGTGCCCGTTCGGGGGCTCCGGCCGGAGGCAGGGAGGTCCGGTTCACTTCGGCCGTGGAATCCTCCCGGCGCAGATTGAGGCGGCGCAGCGGATCAGGCCGGAACTTCACCATCCACCGGGTAACCGGCCAGCCCGTGCGGCGGGTCGACTCATGTTTGTAGGACCGGGCCACTGCGTCAACTACCAGCGGGACGTTGGCCGCAATGGCAAGTTCTTCGGCGAGACGGGACGTGGTTCCGGATTTCACGCCGGCTGCCTCGCCGTCGCCCGAAGCATCCCGGAGCCGGGCCGAGGCCCTGGCCACGTCGGCCGCCAGCCGTTGCGACAATGCCTCGCGCTGGACCACCACGTGGCGGATTGCGGCGCGGACTCTATCCACCCCTGTGCCCGCGAGTGCGGAGGCACCGAGTACCGGTACCTTGCCCAGACCATCTCGGCCGAGGATCCCTTTCAGCGATTCCAGGACCGGCTCCACGTCCCCCTCGGGCAGCCGGTCGATCTGGTTCAGCACCACCAGCGTCACGGCGCCGTGCGATGAATGCGGGGTCAGGAAGTCATTGTGGACGGCGGCGTCGGCGTACTTCTGCGGATCAAGCACCCACACGAGCACGTCCAGGAGGCCCACCATGCGCTGCACGATCTCCCGGTTCGCTGCGCGTGTTGAGTCGAAATCCGGCAGGTCGAGGAGGATCAGCCCGGTGGTTTCGTCCGCGAATCCGGCCACGGGACCGGCATGGTGCCGGTTGCGGACCTCCAGCCAGTCCAGCAGCGGCTCGCTGTCGTCCGTTCCCCAGACGCTCGCCAAGGGTTCCGAAGTAGTGGGCCGGCGGGCTGCCGCCGTCGCAATTTCAGCACCGTTCACCGCGTTGAAAAGAGACGACTTACCGCTGCCGGTGGCACCGAAGAAGCCAACCACCGTGTGGTCTGCAGACAGTGAGCGCCGCGAGCTTGCACGCTCCAGCACCAGGAGCACCGCGTCCAGATCCTCATCGGGGAGGACTCCTTCGGCGAGTTCGCGGGCATCATGGAGCGCTTCGAGGCGGCGATGCAGCTGGGACGCCTCGCGGGCAACGCTGTGGCGGCTCATGCTGTCTCCGCCAGACGCATCAACGCCTTGGCATGGCGGGCCAGGACATCCGCGGATGCACCCTCCCCGGCCTCAAGCCTGGCCAGGAACCGTTGCTGCTCAGCCTGCAGCAGGTTCTGGCACCTCGTGCGGAGATCCTCCCGCGCCGTCTGCGCGAGGCGGCGGACGGCATCCTCGCCGAATACCGCTTCCAGCAGTTTCTGGCCGACGACGGCGGTCCCTCCCGCCACGCCGATTTCCAGGCCGGTCAGTCCCGCCGTCATGGAAAACACCACAATCATCAGAGCGGAGCCCAGGCCGTTGATGCCGAATGACAGCCATCTGGCCTGGGTGCGTTTGCCCTGGCCCTCAGTGCGGATCAGTTCCATCAGGCTGCCCTGCCACACCCTGATCTCGGCCGCTGCTTTTTCGGCGAAGCCGGTGCTTGTCCCGGAGAGATCGTCAGTGCCCAACAGCTGGCGTCCTGCGGGATCGGAGCGCCAGCGCTGTTCGGTATCCTCGGCGGCGTTGGCAGCTTCATCGATGATGACGGCCTGAAGTCCCGTTTCGATGGCCCTCTCGACCCTGACAGCCGGGGTGGGTTCGCCCCGGACGAACGCGCCTAGCCGGTCACGCAGGCGGCCGATGTTTTGCTCCAGCGCTCGGAAAAACTCCCCCGTGCCCACGAAGTCCTGCCATCGTGCCAGCACCTCGCCGCGGAGCAGCGCGCCGTCTTTGGTGGCTTCGAGGATCCGGGTGACTGCATCCTGATATGCGTCCCGGGCGTCCTGCCGCAGTGTTTGGGCGGCAGGACGCTGTTCCGCTGCGGCCTGCGCCACTGACCGGACCCGGCCACCGACTGCCTTAACGGTGCCGTTGAGGGTCAGCCTCGCAATGACTGCCCGGCCGGCAGCATCGGCTGCCAGTTCCCTCAACCAAAGCCGCAAGGGCTCCACGGCTTCGGCCGGCAACATGCCCAGCGGGTCCAGCCCTACTTCCCGAACAATGAACAGCCGTGCTTCGCCGAGCCCTTCGTGTTCCAGCATGGCGCGCAGGTCCATGCTGACTTCCGCCTCCGCGGAGGGCTGCACGCGGTCCAGCACCACAGCCACCATGATGTCGCGGGAAGCCGCATCGAGCAGCAGCCTCCAGGGGACGGCGTCGGCATAGCGGTTGGCTGATGTCACGAATACCCAGAGGTCGGCAGCGGCCAGCAGCTGGCCTGCGAGCTTCCGGTTATCGTCCGAGATGGAGTCGACATCGGGAGCATCCACCAGCGCGATCCCCTCGGGCACCGCGGGATCGCCCACCAACACGAGCGAGGAGATGGAGGCGAGGTCTGGCGTTACGCCGGCCTGGTTGGCTGGAACCGGGGTGGAGACCACGGTGCCCTTGATCCGAATGAGGCTCGGCAGCACCCGCTGGTCTTCTAACCAGCGGATGTCGGCGGGGTTGTGCAGCAGTACGGGCTGCCGCGTTGTGGGCCTGATGGCACCGGCCCTACTTACGGGGTGCCCCACCAGGGCGTTCACGAGTGTGGATTTGCCGGCACCGTGGAACCTCCGACTACGGCAAGCAGCGGAGCGTCCAAGCTGCGGTACCGCGGCAGAATGTAGTCATCCAGCTGTGCCAGTGAGTTTCTGATGACCAGCCGGGCCTGCTCCGCATCCGGGAGCGCGAGCGGAAGCGAGGCTGCCGCCAGATCGCGGTACACCGCTTCCAGCAGGGCTACGGCCGCGGAGGAGGACTGTGTTGCCTGCGGAGAATTGTTGGCTGGCAGCACAGGCTCGTCTTGGGAGGTCACAGCATCATCATGCCAGTACACTGGCGATTTGAGGTTCGGACATCACTGGGACCTGCATGGGGGCACAGGCGTGATTGATACCGACGTCAGTGCCGCGGCAGGGGGCGCCCGGCACTAACGTCGTCATCTACTGTGGCCGGAAATCGCTATTGATTGCCTTTACCACTGAATGGATTCCCTCAAAAGCTTCAACCCGCACTGACTTGAGCGAGTCATCTGAAAGCGGCATCTTGGCCAAACGAACCTTGTCCAGAAGCTGCTCGTCCACGGCACTTGATAGGAGGGGGGACCGACCGAGTCGCCGGTACAAATTGCGTGACTTTGACGTCGATGACAAAACGACGGAGGATACGCCGTAGCTCGTGGCTACTACCGTCCCATGGAACTTATTGGAAATGAGTACGTCCAGTCCGCCGATCGTTGAGCTGATCTCATCAATACTTTCGCTCTCAAAGATTATTTGCCCAGGCAAAGGAAAGTCCTGAGCCACCTTCAGATCCGCTGCGCGCGTCTTCCCTATGCCCATGACGATATTCAGGATATCGAATCCCTCAGACTGCAGTTGCTGACACACACCGATCAGTACCGACGGGTCTGCGTCGGCACGGTGCGTCCGGAGAGAAATTCCAGCAGTGGGCCGAGAAAACTTACGGGCGGGCGGATACATGGCGCCGAAGGCCAGGTCTGCATGGCACCTCACTTCGACGTTAGGCGTCAGCTTCTTCCGAATCCACTCTGCGCTTTCGATATCGCGAGCTGAAATGTAGCGAACATTCCTGTGCTGGAAGAAGTTTTGAAGCCGCTCCATAACATCAGGGGCTTCAGTCTTTATCCACGTGGGTACCCCCACGCCGGAAATATATACAGGCCGGTTGAGCCATGCCTTGTTCCAATAGAGCGGCGAAATCTTGTTGGGAATCACAAGATCACCGCCCCCTATGACAAATCCATCAAAATCTTTAACGATTTCACTCGCGGGGCGGCTAAAATACGGTGATTCCAGTTTGTCGTGGACCACTTTCGTTTCGTGGAACTTACCGACTGAATCCGTCCATATCCTGTGGAACAGTTCATCTCCATAGTTCCCCCAGCCGAAGAAACCTACTAGGCCAATGCGGGCCACATCTACTCCTTTGTGCCTAAGCTATTTCCGATACCTTGTAATACTTTTTCTTGCATGATCGATCTGGACACCAAATCACCATATTCACGATTCATATGATAGAAGTCTCCCTTCGCATAAAATGAATCAGGCGAAGGATCCGATGGTTGACCGAGACAGAATTCGGTTCGAGTCCACATATCGTCAATCACGGTTTCTTCGGGTGGGTTGACCACGTCAACACCCATCGCACGAACGCGATTGACCTGCTTCTCAAACTGGGCGAGCAGGAATGCCCTATTTCGATACCCGGCGAATGGCTGAAAAGAATCAAATCTTCCGCCGGAACGATTCAGCACCCACGCTGCGGGTAGCGGCCCTGGGACAAGGCTGATCGGCTTGTCAGTCAGTGTCCGTAGTTTCCTGATGAGAGCCAGAGCCTTCGTAGTATCCATGCCGGCGTTGTCATATCCATCGACCAGCTCCGGCACCAACAAGTGTTCCCCGACGGGCTCGGAGAGACAGTCAGGCTGGAAACTTGTCCACTTTTCCACCAGTCGGACTAGAGAAAATCCTAGACCAACCACCACGAAGGCGTCCCAGTCCTCGACGGCAACCATAGAGGAAATATTATCCCCTTCTTCAATCAGGAAAGAGGCCATTGCGCCCGCAGAGGCTCGACCGACCAGCTTCAGCGGCACTTTTCCATAGGTCCTGTCAATATAATGACCAATTCTAAGTCCCGACGTTTCACTCATTCTCTGAGCTGAAGCCGCCGCAACCGGACCGAGATGCGAATTACCAATCAAACAGATTCTCATACTGCGAACACCTCAAGAAGTGCTTCCTCACAATAAACAGCCTCGGCCGCAGCAGCCTCGAGCGATTCTTCTTTCACACGTTTCTCTATCGGGTGCTGATTGAAGAAATACGACATTACCTGATTCACTGTCTGAGGTAGAACTCCCCTTCCGGTGGCATCGAACGCATGATTCGGCAGGAAATTAGTTGTGACAATCTCGTAAGAAGGGAAGTAGTCAACGTCCGCGCATCTTCTTTCAATTTCTCCCGCAGCCGCGCGGAGTACAGACTTCGAGTATGTGGTCGCCGTCAGCACATGGTTGGACGTCGCGGTGGCGGCCAGCGGTACGGGCGAGACTGTGATCATGAATTTTACATTCGGATTGATGCGCCGCAACAAGATTCTGAACTCCAAAAAGTCACGAACGATCTCGTCATAATTAAAATTCTTGAACTGATACTTTTCTGGATCAAAACTGCCCGCTACTGTTCCAGGGGCGGTCGGAAAAATAGTCCCATCCTCAATAAGCTCCCACGCTTCAGTGAGTCCCATGGTGAAAACGAAAATGTCGGTCATGGCGAATAATTTCTTTACGCTCTTCAGATGAGCGGCGCGATGAGCGAGCACAGCCGCCGGCGAGTCATGCCCATTCGGCACAATTGACGGTCGAAGTGCGTCAAAATAGCGTCCGCCGCGCTCCCACACGATCTCTCCGGGGGTTTTCTGCTCGAGCACTTCTCGTGCGAGCTGCATCAATTGCCTTGTGTAATAAATGTTTCCAAACCGCGCAGAATAAATTCCGTAACCATATTCCGCTGCTGAGGCACCATCCAGATGAGGAGGAGCCGGCTCAACGTCCAGTACAGAGTATCCGTTCCGGCGAAGGTGCCGGCTGATGTGTTGAGCGAAGCAGCTGCCAGCCGTCGCTATACGTTGTTTTGGCGATATTGGGAACTTCTTAACGTACAAGTTCTCAATTTCCGTTATTTGCGACCCTTGAACGGCGGATTTCCAATACGTCTTTGCCGGATTTCCCCGATACGGTGAAACAGGCTGGCTGTTGGACGTCGGAGGTGAATAAGTCATGGCGTTCCTATCTATGGCACAGTGCGCAAACTGCATTGGCTCTCCCAACACCATACACATGTCCACGACCCGTATGGACGCGGGCCGGCATGAGCTGGCGCGGCTGGGAAGCAACAGGATCTCAAGCTGTCACACCCGTTTCTGCAGAACGATGTGAATGGCCTGATGCCCTGAATGGCATGCATTCGCTTGTAACGACGCAGTGCAGCTTCGGCCTGGCTCTATCGACAGCGCTGGATCTCATCAATGACCCCCTGGACATGTAGTAGCTCAGCTTGCGCAGACGAGACCCAGCCCGCCACCTGCGCTCGCCCTGCCTCTGAATCGTTGATCGACTGCAGTGCGTCTTGCAGACTCCACGAATAATCCGGAGCTATTTGAACGAGATGACATGACTCAGCCAAGGAAATCGCCTTTGAGGTCCTGCGGAGGGAAAAGGACGGGACTCCGTGCCGGGCCGCCACAACCAGACCGTGAAACTTAGCGGAATATAGCAGGTCGAGGTCTGCGATGGCGCCGATCATGTGGTCAACCGAATCAATAACCTCAAATGAAACACTTAAATTCAGTGCAAGAAGAAGAGCCCGTTCGGTTGACAACTGCTGGCCCGTTGCCAGCACGAGAATTCGCAAGTATATATTTCCCGCCAAATGCATAACAGTCAGTTCTTCAGCTAACTTTACGTCCGTCTCTGAGCAATCCCTGTTCAGTACGAGACCGATAGTAGGAACCAATATCTCATCATCAGAGTCACGTCTTCTACGTGCAGAAGTCTCGATACCAAATGCCAAATCCGGAACGAGGCGAACGGGCAGAGGCGGATGAAGTTTGGATTCAATCCACTCCTGGCTCCTGGCATCTCGTGCGCTCAATGACAAGATGTTGGCATTCTGGAAAAATTGCCGGAGTCTGGGCACTACATCAGGCCGGCGTTGTCCTGACTCCTCCGCTACTCCGATTCCTGAGATGACCAGGGGTCGGTCAGTCCAGGCCCTGTTCCAGTAGAGCGGAGATATCGCTTCGGTCCGAATCAAATCTCCGCCTCCTATAATCAAGGCGTCAGCGCTGGCCGCCACTTCGGTTGCGGGCCTGGAGAAGTAGGGCTTTGCCAAAAGATCATTAGCTCGAAATGGTGTCCAACGGCTCAACTGGTTCGTCCATAGTTGAAAGAACAATTCGTCGCCAAAGTTACCCCAGCCGAAGAATCCAATCAGCCCAACCTGGTGCGGCAAATCCAGCCCCAAACTTTCACAATGATGTCGATGACACTTTAACAAGGCGAGTTGCATGAAAACGCCACGCCATCGCTACTCCAGCCGGGTCAGCAGGCGTGCGGCGAAATCGCGGCTGACGTCGTCTGGATTGAATCGCGCCATATGTGCGGCTAGGGATTCCTTCACCGAGTAGTCCCCCACCAGATGAGCGGCCGTAGCCATCGCCCGCGCAAAGGCTTCCGGCGAGCTGTCTTCCACGAACGCGGTCGATCTCTCGTCGAGGCCCTCGCGGAATGTTGGAGTATCGGCGGCAACGACGGGCAAGTCGAATGTGCCAAAGAGTAGAGCGGCCCCGCTGTTGAGCGTCCGCTCGTAGTTTACGAGTCCAATATCAGCGGCCCGAAGAAAGTATTGCGCCTTATCGCTCGGGATTTTATTGCTTTCGACTAGTACGTGCGGGTGAACAAGAGCACGGTTCACAAATTCCGCTACTTCCCGGGTCCCGTCTGCCCCGCCAGCTACCAGCACTCGGAAACGGAGGTCCGGCGATTGCCGAGACAGCGCATCTACTGCGTTCAGCAGGCGGTCCAGCCCTTTATATGTTTTGAGCGCTCCGAAGAGAAGGAAGACCACTTCGTCCGGGCCCAATCCCAACATTGCACGGGCCTCTTCCCGTGTTACGACATCCACGTAGGCACCCTTGTAGCTCGGGTGGGGCGCCACAACCACTTTGTTTGGGTCCAGGTTGACGTATCCCTCCATGGCACCGATGGTGCTCTTGGACATCACGTGGACAACATTGGCTGCGTCGGCGACAAGTTGCTGGATCTCAAGTTCAAGGTCAATATGCACAGCATCATGCGGGTATACGTTGTGGACTGTCCATACGACGTTTACACCCTTGTTCCGCAGTTGCTCCAATCGTCCGGCCATGCCGATACCCAGCAGACGGGCGCGGCTTTCATCCGGTTCACCAAACGTCATCCACGAGTTCCAGTGCAAGTGGAGCGACGTGGTCTCCGCCATTTTCTGAAAATCCAGGAGGCCACGAAACTGGTCCGGTTTCAAGATTGGTGCCACGGCTATGCCGCTCTCAGGAAAACTCCGGTATAGCAGCGACTGGTACGGATTCATACGGGCGACAGGCGTGTAACCGAGGAGATGGGGGCGGCTTTCACCGCCGGCCAGGGCCGAGTAGGCCGCCAGCAATTCCGTGGCCGGTGACTGCGGGCTTGCCTTAAAGGAACGGTACTCGATTTTCACTTCGTTGCATCCTCTTCGAACAATTTTCCGAATTCTTCAACATACCGTTCACCGTTACTGCCCCAGGTTCGGGATGTGGTGACCCAATCAAGTCCGGCCGAGGCCATCCGCATGCATTCCTCCGGGTCATCGAAAAGCCGCATCAGTAGCGAAGCCAGAGCGCCTGCGTCGCCGGCGGGAAACGTCGTGCCGCGCTCAGGCGGGGCTACGATTTCGGTAAGCGCAGGCAGGTCACTTACCACGATCGGTTTCCGAAGAGCCATCGCTTCGAATGGCTTGAGCGGAGTCACATAGGTTGCGGCCCGTTCAGGAATCCGTGGCACTACGAATATGTCAATCAATGAGTAATAGTCCGGGATGTCGTTATGGTCGACTGAGCCGGTGAAGACCACGCGGTCGGAGATGCCGAGACCAGCCGCCATCGCGACAAGGGCGTCCTTCCGCGGACCACTACCAACAAGGACGCATCGGGCCTGCGATCCCGCGTCCTTTAGAATTTTGCAGGCTTCGATCAGGGTTTCCTGCGACTCACGATAGTGATCCATATTCGACACATACCCAAAAGTCGGAAAATCCTGCAAGCCGTGTTTGGACGCCAGCGCCTGGGACCGATCCCGTGGAGTGAATGCAATAGTGTCCACGGCATTGGGAATAATTCCGATCTTGTCGGCCGGGATCCCCCTTGAGATGAGCTCATCTTTCATCGCCTGCCCGATGGTGAGCACCCGGTCTGCGCGGTTCATGCACATCTCTTCGACCCACATCCTCCGGGAAAAGGTCTCTCCAGTGGATTCCCACTCGACGTCACTTGTCCAGTTCGCTTCAAAGAATGACCGGACCTCATATACGAACGGAAGCCCAGTCTTCTCCTGCAAGGCCAACCCCACGAGGGCGGTCTCGTAGCCCCTCCGGCCTGAACTGGCGTGTATGGCAGCCGGGCGATGCTTCACAACCTCTTCGTAGGCCAGCTGAGCAAACATTTGAAGGAAATCGTCAACTGGCATGCCGGCGTAGTCGATATCGCCGACGTCGAGCCGAACGTGGGGAATTCCGTCCACCTGTTCGGTCCGGGGAAACGATTTCCCAACAAGACCTCGCGGGAATCCCGGTTCCGTGACTACGACGGGATCCAAGCCTGACTGCGCCTCAGCCACGAAGTTGCGTTGACTGCGCGAAGTAAATCCGTTTGAAAGGTAGGGACGGCTTTCTTTCACCAGATGCAAGATACGGCCCTGCACCGGATTGTCAATCGGAACCTTCAGACCAGGAATTTTGGGTGTCCAGCCTGACATCTCCCGAAAACGCCCCTCAAGTTTCCTGATTCCTGCAGCGTTGATCCTGGGGTCCTGACGAGCCACCTCGTGTGTAAGAAGTAGGGCGTCGCTAACCTCACCGCGTTTGATCTGAAGGTCCCTTAGGGCACGCACGAAACCGACATCCTTCGAAAGTCTGTTCCGGATTGCACTGGCCCAAACGAATGCGTTGTCGTATTTCTTTTCCGCCAAGTAGTGCGTGATCGAATTCAGTCCGCCGAAACGGGATGTCAATTGGACAACGAGCCCTTCGAGGGAATGCGGCCTGTCGCTCCCAGACTCGCGATTGATATTTTCCAGAAGGCTCGACATGGCAGAAACGTTGGACTTGTGTAGCCGCAGAAGCCGAGAAATGTCTGCATGGGCGCGGTCAAGCTCTCCCATTGCGAGATCCAACATCTCTTTGTCCGACAATTTGCGCGAGTGAAGATTCATTTTAATAACGCCCTCTGCCCTTCTGAAACTAGGCTTAAAATAAGATAGTCCGTCGCTTCGGAAAAATCGGCCGGACACTAATCGTAGTTGTGCGTGCCATATTGCGGCCTGACGGTTTCTTCGCCAGATCCAAAACAGTCAGTCACAGGCCAAACCAGGCTCAAGCTTCCGAGACGTTCTCGGCACATTTATCGCCTGGGGCGCCTTCTGGCTCATGTCATCTTCCAGGAGCGGCGGCACTTCTTGCAATGCGAGTCCAAGCGCGCACTTGCACCGTGCTCGACTGGACTCAAAACCAATCAAGATATCCCCTAGTTACACCTCTATCCGGTCAGGCCGAGCCCACCGCTTAGTCTATTGCCGGGAGCTTCCAGGCAAAAATTTTCACCGAAAGCTACAGCTTTGAGTCGACCGGGCCCCTCATCGAATGGACGCGGTGTCGCAGGAGTCGATCACGGTTCATCTGGTGGGACACCTGAAAAATGGGCAAAAGAAATACCCCGATCTGAAGACCGGGGTATTTCCCATGCACTTTGGTGACCCCAGCGGGATTCGAACCCGCGTTACCGCCGTGAGAGGGCAGCGTACTAGGCCGCTATACGATGGGGCCGCGTACTCTCCAACCGACATCACTGCCGATCAAGCTAAGTGATTATTTCACACACTCAGCAAGTGTTTCAAACTCGCAAAGCCAATCTGAAACGCCTGAGATTCAGCGGAATCCGCGGATTTCTCAGAGCTGGGATACCAGGACTCGAACCTAGAATGACGGTACCAGAAACCGTAGTGTTGCCAATTACACCATATCCCAATGAAACTTTCGGGCCGGATCCCCGGGTCAAAACCCGCTCTCCGAGCGCCTCAGCACGAGTAATTACTTTACCCGAGAGTTCTGACTGGCACAAATCGGCACCGGTGACGCTCCGGGCAGCGCGCGTACCCCTCGGTCGGATGGGGCGACGGCACGAAAACCTGGGAAACCCTTGCCAATCCGGTCCGGATAAGTTTACTCTCGGTAAGTTACCAATCAGTAACAACAATTCCCCAATGGTTCAGGGGCAGCTGCACGGCCGGTTTCGGATGTTAGCTGCATCACATGCCAGGGGCCAGGCATCGGAACCGCTGCCTGGGAGGTCGTCGAGAGGATCCATCTGTGACACAGAGTCGTGCCGCCGTAGCCATCAAGAACAGAACGAGGCCCCAGCAGATAGCCATCGCAGTGCTGGCCCTGCTGCTCATAGCGCTGCTCGCGTTTTACACCCTGGTCACCGGGCGGATCGTCGACGGCTCCGCCCGTCTTAACGAAGGCGCCGGCCAGGCGTCCGCCGGTGCGGACCAGCTCAAGGACGGTGCAGGGAGGCTAGCCACCGGGGCGGTCGCAGCCGACGCCGGCGCCGGAAAGCTCTCCGAGGGCGCCAAGAAGGTCTTCGCTGGCATCAGCAACAAGCTCGCCCCTGGTGCGGACAAGCTGCAGGCCGGCGCCGACAAGCTCTCCACCGGAGCGGTCAAGATCGAGACAGACGTCAACAACAAGCTCGCTCCGGGCGTCTACCAGGTGGACGACGGCGCGCAGAAGCTTGCCGCCGGCGCCGTGCAGTTGTCCGCAGCCCTGACACCCACGGCATCCGGAAACGCAGAGAACAACCTGGCCGACGGCGCCACACAGCTCAATGCAGGTGCCACCCAGCTCAACTCGGGAGCGGGCCAGCTGAATGCGGGTGCTGCCCAGCTGGATAACGGAGCCGCCCGATTGAACACGGGAGCCACAGCCCTGGCATCCGGAACAGACAGGCTCAAGGGATACCAGGGAGCCAACAATGACCCGGCGGCGGGTACCGGCACAGCCGCACTGGCGCAGGGCCTGCAGGCTCTCGCGGATGCGGCCAGCGGAGCGGGCGGGCTGATCCCCCTTGGCGTGCTCAAGGACAAGATCAATGCGCTGAACAAGGGGGCACACGATCTTGATGCCGGGGCCGGCCAGCTCCAGGCGGGTGCGGGCCAGCTGCAGGCGGGTACCGGGCGCCTTCAGACGGGTGCGGAACAGCTGCACACCGGCGCCGCCCAGCTGCAGAACGGCACGGGCCGGCTTGCTGACGGCACCGCCAAACTGACTGCAGGATTCGCCACTCTGGGTGAAAAACTCAACAGCCAGGATCCGAACACCCCCGGCGTGGTCCTTGGCACACAGCTCCTGGCCGCCGGTACATCCAAGATCCGGGTGGGGATGGACGGCGTTCCGGGAGACCCTGAGCATCCGGGCCTGGTGGCGGCCACCGCAAGCATGACCGAGGGAAGCTCCCGGCTGGCGGCGGGGACGCTGACCCTCAACGCAGGAATCAAGGGCGATCCCTCCGATCCTGCCAATCCCGGGCTGCTCACGGGTACACAGACGTTGGCTGCCGGCGCATCGGACCTCTCCGCGGGCAACACCAAACTGGCTTCAGGGTCGGCTCGGCTGGCCACGGGCGCTGACAAACTGGCCGACGGAAACTCCCGGATAGCAGACGGCACGGACACGCTATTTTCCAGCGCCTCAGCAGTGTCCCCGGCGAATATGCTGGGCAAGAGCGACGCCGGAGCCGCGATGGGGCTGGTGGGTGTGCTTGGACTCGGATCAGTGGGCGCCTTCATGGCGCTGCGCCGGAAGCGTCCGGCCGCAGAAGGCGTCTAAGCCGACGCCGGCAGCCAGGCAAGCAGCTGCGTCAGGGAGCCGATCTCGGGCCCGTCAAAGCCCGGGACGGTCTCCCCCGCACGGTTGAGCCAGACTCCCAGCAGCCCCGCCGCCGTCGAGCCTTCCGCGTCAAGCATCCTATTGTCGCCGACAAACAGCGTGTCCGCGGCGCTGGTGCCGAGCAGCCGGACGCCCTCCAGATAAATAGCGGGATCGGGTTTGGGAACGCCCACGGTATCCGTGCCCACAAGGCGGCTGATCCTCCCCAGACCGGCGCTGTCCAGCTTCACCCGCTGGTAGTCATGGACATTGTTGCTGACGGCGCCGTAGGGAAGACCCGCGGCGTCGAGGGCATCCAGCAGCGGGGCGACGTCGTCGAACGCCCGGACGTAGCTGGGCTGCAGGCGGGCATACGAGGTCAGCCAGCCGTGTGCATCCTCCCCGTCGCCGAGGTCGACACCAAAATGCCCCAGCGCCGCACGTCCGCGGAGCAGCCGCTGCTCATTGAACGTCAGCTCACCGGCAATATAGCGGTCGTAGTAGTGGGTGGTCTCGTGCGTGAAGATCCGGCCGAACTTCTCCCACCCGGCCGGGTCAAGGCCGGGCAGGAGGTGTTCGCTCACATCCCGGAGCGCCGTGGTCATGGCGTACTCGAGGTCCACCAGGGTGTCGTCAATGTCGAACAGGACACCGCGGACCGTGCGACTGCCCGGGACGTCCTTCGGTTCTGCCGGCCGTTCCATCAGCCGCGGAAAGCGCGGAGGCGGTGCAGCGAGGATTCCTTGCCCAGGATCACCATGGATTCGAACAGCGGCGGGGAGATCCGGCGGCCGGAAATTGCCGTGCGGACCGGCCCGAACGCGAGCCGCGGCTTGATGCCGAGGTCCTCCACGAGGGCCTGCTTCAGGGCTGTCTGGATGTTCTCCGGGGCCCAGTCCCCAACAGGTTCCAGCGCAGCCAGTGCGGCGTCCAGCACTTCAGTGAGGTTCTCCGGCAGTCCCTTGCGGGCATCGTCGGCAACATCGATGGCGCCGTCGTTCTTGAACAGGAACGCGAGCATTTCGGGTGCTTCGCCCAGCAGCGTGATGCGTTCCTGTACCAGCGGCGCGGCCTCCGTGAGGATTTCCTCCTGGCGGTCAGTGAGGATCTCCCCCACCAGCTCCGCGGCGCGCAGGTACGGCACCAGCCGCTCGCGGAAGTCCTCCGGGGCCAGCAGGCGGACGTGCGTGCCGTTGATGGCCTCGGCCTTCTTGATGTCGAAGCGTGCCGGATTGCCCAGGACGTCGTGGATATCGAAGTGCTCCACGAGCTGCGCCACCGTGAAAATGTCCTCGTCGGCGCTCAGTGACCAGCCCAGCAGGGACAGGTAGTTCAGCAGGCCTTCGGGGATGAAGCCGCGCTCCCGGTGCAGGAACAGGCTGGACTCGGGATCGCGCTTGGACAGCTTCTTGTTTCCCTGGCCCATCACGTACGGCAGGTGGCCGAACTCGGGCATGTACTCGGCAACGCCCACCGCATGGAGGGCACGGTACAGCGCAATCTGGCGGGGCGTGGAACTGAGCAGGTCCTCGCCGCGCAGCACATGGGTAATGCCCATCAGCGCGTCGTCCACGGGGTTCACAAGCGTGTAGAGCGGGGCACCGTTTGCGCGGACCACGGCAAAGTCCGGAACAGAGCCTGCCTTGAAGGTGATCTCGCCGCGGACCAGATCCTTGAAGGTCAGGTCCTCGTCCGGCATCCGCAGGCGCAGCACCGCGGCGCGGCCTTCGGCCTTGAACTGGGCAAGCTGCTCCTCCGTGAGGTGGCGGTCAAAACCGTCGTAACCCAGCTTTGGGTCCCTGCCTGCTGCCTTGTGGCGCGCCTCGATCTCGTCCGGCCTGGAGTAGGACTCGTAGACGTGGCCGCCGGCCTTGAGCCTGGCGATGACGTCCTGGTAAAGCTCGCCGCGCTGCGACTGGCGGTACGGCTCGTGCGGGCCGCCCACCTCCACGCCTTCGTCCCAGTCGATGCCGAGCCACTTCAGCGCGTCCAGCAGCTGGTGGTAGCTCTCCTCGCTGTCACGTTCCGCGTCCGTGTCCTCAATGCGGAAGATCAGCTTGCCGCCGGTGTGGCGTGCGTACGCCCAGTTGAAGAGGGCGGTGCGGATCAAGCCGACGTGCGGCGTACCCGTGGGCGACGGGCAGAAACGCACCCGGACCGGCGTATCGGCAGTGACGGCAGGAATGGCAGCGTTGGAGGCAGCAAGCGGCTCAGAAGCAATAGTCATAGTGGCTCCAACTTTACCGCCTGCCGCCCGCCGAAAAATCAAAGGCATATGGATTTCAGCGTGCGGCAGGCGGCGTGGACCGCAGCCTAGCGGCGGACTACCGGGTTGGACAGACGGCCGATGCCCTCGACCTCGATCTCGTAGCGGTCCCCCGCCTGGACGACGTCGACGCCGGCCGGGGTACCCGTCATGATGACATCGCCGGGCAGGAGGGTGAAGGCACGGGAAACGATGGAGACGAGTTCGCGGACGCCGCGCACCATCTGGTTGGTGCTGCCGTCCTGGCGGAGCTCGCCGTTCAGCCAGCCCTTGATGTACAGGTCGTCCGGGTCCAGCTCGGTCTCGATCCACGGCCCGAGCGGCGCCGAGGTGTCAAAGCCCTTGGCACGGGCCCACTGGAGGTCGGTCTGCTGGACGTCGCGGGCCGTGAGGTCGTTGCCGCAGGTGTAGCCGAAGATGACCTCGTCAACGCGCTCCTCCGGGACGTCCTTGCAGATGCGGCCAATGACGACGCACAGTTCGGCTTCGTAGGAGACTTCCTCGGAGAACTCCGGCAGGATGATCGGATCGTTGGGGCCAATGACTGACGTGTTCGGCTTCAGGAACAGCAGCGGCTGCGGCGGAACCTCGTTGCCGAGCTCGTGGGCGTGCTCCACGAAGTTGCGGCCCACCCCGATCACCTTGCTGCGCGGAATGATGGGGGCCAGCAGCCGCACGTCCTCCAGCTTGTGCCGGACGGCGGTGCGCTCCACGCCGTGGAAGAACGGGTCACCGTTGATGACAGTGATTTCCTCGCTGCCTGGCTCGCCTTCAACAATGCCATAGAGGGGATCAGAATCGACTACAAACCGGGCGATACGCATGGTTCCAAGCCTACAGTCTCCGGCCGTGGCGCCTGCAGCCGTGGGAGGTCAGCGGCGGTCATATTCCGTCCGCAGGTACTCCAGCTGCGCCGCCACCGAAATTTCCGCTGCACGCCGCACGGCCGGATCGACATCTGCATACACGGCGTCCGCTACCTCCTGCACACCGGCGTCCCGGCCCAGAGTACGCAGCGCTGCACGGATCTGGGCCAGCCGGTCCCGGCGGTGGGCCCGGTAGGCGCGGGCCACGGCGTCCAGATGCGGGCGCACGGCCCCGTGCGCGGGAAGGACGGTGGCTCCGCCCAGCCGTTCGAGCAGGTCCAGCGAGGCAAGGTAGTCCCCCAGCTTCCCGTCGGGGAAGTCCAGCATGGTGGTGCCGCGGCCCAGAATTGTGTCCCCCGTCAGGACAGAGCCGGCCGGGGTACCGGAGCGGTCAGCGCCGTCCTCCGGCAGGTGGAAACACACCGAATCGGAGGTGTGGCCCGGGGTGGCGATGACGCGGATCTGCACGCCGGCGGCGTGGATGGTCTCGTCGCCCTCCAGCGCCGGTCCGCCATGGCAGTGCCGCGGGTCTGCTGCCCGGACGGGGGCGCCCGTGATCTCGTGGAGCCGGGCGGACCCGGCCGTGTGGTCCGCGTGCCGGTGGGTGATGAGAATCAGCTCCACGGTTCCGGCAGCGGCAAGCTCCTGCAGATGCTGCTCGTCCGGCGGCCCCGGATCCACCACGACGCAGCGGCCCCGGCCAGCCGCGTCCGGCACACCAATGAGGTACGAATTGGTTCCGTCCAGGCTCATGGGCCCGGGGTTCGGGGCGAGCCGGTACCGGGTCAGGGATGAGCTGCGGAGAATGGCGGGGCCGGCTGGAGTACTCACCGGACAATCTTCGCACCCGCAGCCGGATCCCCGCAGGCGGAATAAGCAGCGGCCCTCGCGCGGTTGATGGGACATAACGGCCACCGACCAGATCCACACGACAGGACCCCACCCATGACTGAAGCGCCGAACACCATCACCCTGCAGCAACTCCTGCACGAGGCAGACGCCGCCGGCCACGACCATGCCACGGCAGACCAAGGCAACGGTCTCCTGCACGTCCACAACCACGCCACGGGTGCCGTGGTTTGGTTCCCCACCTGGCACAAGAACCGCGAAACCGTTGAGTGGGATACCGGTGTGAAGGAACTCGGTACACAGCTGGATATTGCAGCCGCAGGCTCCGGTGAATCTGTTGCGGATGCCGCTTCGGCGCTCCTGTCCGTGCGGCTGGCAGCATTGCTTGAAGCAGCAGCCGCAGCCCCGGATTCGAGCGTTTTTGTCCAGGAAAAACTGACCCGCCATCTGACGGACACCTGGACGCTGGGCGACGCCTACGCGCTCAAATCCGGCGCCGGGCTGCCGTCCGGCACTCCCGCTGCCGTGTTCTCGGACTACCCCTACGACGTGTACGGCCAGGACGGCGGAAACTTCGCCACGGCCCTGTGGAACGATCTGATCGATGCCCGGCGCAACCGCGCCATCGAGGAAGAGGCGGCCCGCAAGGCGCTCAAGCCGGTGTCCCGGAAAGCGCTCAAGAACGCTGCACGCAAAGCCGCCAAGCGCTGAGGACCAAGAGTGGTGGCCGGAGCGTCAGTTGTAGACACGCACCCAGTCAATTTGCATCTGCGACGGTACGGTGGCGGTCCCGTTCGGGAACCAGTCCAGCTGCAGCGTCTGGTGCATCCCCACCTGGGGAAGATGTGCCGGGTTCGTGTCCGTGAACCATGTGGTGCCGTCGATGTAGCCGGTGATCCCGGCCGGCGTCCATTGCACCGCGTAGTTGTGCCATTGCGTGGCGTCGATCGTCCGTGCCGCCGTGGTCTGGAAGTTAGCGCCGGTGCACGCGTAGTGGAGGTGGAATTTCATCTTTGTGGTATCCCCGCTGCCCTCCGCGTAATCGACTTCGGCGCAGTTCGGCGACGTGTTGTTATTCGGCCAGAGGATCACGACAGGGTGGTATTTCGGATCCCGCGGGCTTGTCCTCATACGGGTTTCCCAGCGGCCATACTGTCGCTGGGCGAATCTGGCTGACATTCCGCCGGTGGTGCCTGCTGAGTCGCCCCTGACTGTTGCGGCACCGTTGGCTACGTTCCAGGCCTGTGGGCTGCGGATCCCATGGCCCGCGTGTCCGGGTCCGTTGTAGACCTTCCATTTCGTGGGATCGGGGGCTCCAGTGTAGGAGAACTCGTCCCCGGCAATTACAGGCCCCCACCCATGGACTGTTGCAGCCTGGGTGCCGTCCGTGCTCGTGGTCACCGCTGATGCCACTTCCGTCGCAGGTGCGAGGCCGGACCAAGTCAAACTCAATGCACTTGCCCCGATTACGGCCGCTAACTTCTGCATTAACATCATGACGTCTCCTTGGGCGAAGATGGCGGTCAGGTTCCTCGGATGTCAGTACCATACTCAGGCACCTGACCGTCTTCAAGAGGCCGCGGTGACTCAGAGAAAACCTCCGCGCAGCCGGATACTTTGCTTTAGCTTAAAGTACGACGGCGGGTGGCCGGCAATGAGAGTTGCCGGCCACCCGCCGTCGTGCTTAACGCGGGCTGAATTCAGAATTACGCCAGGCGGGTCAGCCAGCCATGCGTGTCCGGAACGGTGCCGGTCTGGATGCCGAGCAGCCGCTCACGGATGGCCATGGTGGTTTCGCCGGCCTTCGCATCCTCGGAACCGATGAACTCCGTGGTGTCCTTGAGGACGCCGATGGGGGTGATGACGGCGGCGGTACCGCAGGCAAAGACCTCCGCAATCTCGCCGGAGGCAACGCCGTCGCGCCATTCATCCAGGGTGATCTTGCGCTCGGTGACCCCACGGCCCATGTCCCTGGCCACCTGCATGACGGAGGAGCGCGTGACGCCTTCCAGGATGGTGCCGGAGAGCGACGGGGTGACCAGCGAGCCGTCCTTCATCACAAAGAACACATTCATGCCGCCGAGTTCTTCCACGGCGTTGTCGTTGAACTGGTCCAGGAAGAGCACCTGCTTGCAGCCGTTGGCCTCGGCCTCCATCTGGGCGATCAGGGACGCAGCGTAGTTGCCGCCGCACTTGGCGGCACCGGTGCCGCCGCGGCCGGCGCGGGCGTATTGGCGGGAGATCCAGATGGACACGGGCTTGAGCTCGCCCCCGAAGTAGTTGCCGGCCGGCGAGGCGATCACCCGGAAGGACACCTCACGGGCGGCACGGACCCCCAGGAACGCCTCCGTGGCGATCATGAACGGGCGGAGATACAGGGCCTCACCGTCGCCGGCCGGAACCCAGTCCTTGTCCGCGGACACCAGTTCGCGGATGGCCCCGAGGAAGTACTCGGCGGGGATTTCCGGAAGCGCCAGGCGCCGGGCGGACTTGTTCATGCGGGCAGCGTTGGCTTCCGGGCGGAAGGTCCAGATGGAGCCGTCCGCGTGCCGGTAGGCCTTCAGGCCCTCAAAGATCTCCTGGCCGTAGTGCAGCACGGCGGCCGAGGGATCCAGTGAAATGGGGCCGTACGCTTCAACGCGTGCATCATGCCAGCCGCCCTGGCCGCTCTCATCGACACTGAAGTCGACGATGGCGGTGTGGTCGGTGAAGTAGTTGCCAAAGCCCGGGTTCTCCAGGATGGCTGCACGCTCTTCAGCTGACTTCGGGGTTGCCGAGGGCTGCTGGGTGAATTCGACGCCATGGGCAGTCTGAGTCATGGTTCCTCCACGGTCGGCTGCCTGGTGTGTGAACGTGGTTCAGCGTCGGACCACGGCAGCATTTTGGTGATTCAAAACAAGCTTACGCCCGAAGCACGTCCCTCGAGATCAGTCCCTAAAGAGCGGCCGCAATGGCATCGCCCACCGCGCTGGTGCTGCGCGCGCCGCCGTCGCGGTTTTCGACGTCGGCGATCACCGCGGTTTCGATCCGCCGGGCCGCCTCGGTGTAGCCGAGGTGGTCCAGCAGCAGCGCTGCGGACAGGATTGCCGCCGTCGGATCCGCCTTCTGCTGGCCCGCGATATCCGGTGCGGAACCATGGACAGGCTCGAACATGGACGGGGCCGTGCGGTCCATGTTGATGTTGCCCGATGCCGCAAGCCCGATGCCGCCGGTGATGGCGGCGGCGAGGTCTGTGAGGATGTCGCCGAAGAGGTTGTCCGTGACGATCACGTCGAAGCGCGAGGGGTCGGTGACCATGAAGATGGTGGCTGCATCGATGTGCAGGTAGTCGTGGCTGACCTCGGGGAACTCCTTCGCCACGGCTTCAACGGTGCGCTTCCACAGGTGGCCGGCGAACACCAGGACGTTGTGCTTGTGCACCAGCGTGAGGTGTTTGCGGGGCCGTTCGCTGGCGCGGCGGAAGGCATCGCGCACCACACGCTCCACCCCGTGGGCTGTGTTGAGCGAGACTTCCGTGGCCACTTCATGGCGTGTGCCGCCGCGCAGGGTGCCGCCGTTTCCCACATAGGGGCCCTCGGTCCCTTCGCGGACCACAATGAAATCAATGACACCGGGGTTGGCCAGCGGGCTGCCCACGCCGCCGTACAGGCGGGACGGGCGCAGGTTGACGAAGTGGTCCAGGCTGAAGCGGAGTTTGAGCAGCATCTCGCGCTCGATGATGCCGGACGGGATCCGGGTATCACCGGGAGCAGCGCCGACGGCGCCGAACAGGATGGCGTCCCGGGTGCGCAGATCAGCCAGCACCTCGTCAGGAAGGGTCTCGCCGGTCTCAAGCCAGTGCTGGGCGCCGAGCTTGTAGTGGGTCTGTTCCAGGGTGACGCCGCGGTCAGCCAGCACCTTTTCCAGGATCTTCAGGGCTTCGGCGATGACCTCGGGTCCAATGCCGTCGCCGGGGATGACGGCGAGGTTAATCGTGGATGCGCTCATGCTTTCAGCGTAGCCAAGGAATCCACATGCTGGTCAAGTTGTCTCATTATCCGAACACTTCACGTGAGCCCTGGAAGTCAGCCCACGGCATGATGCCCTTCAACCCGGGCACGAACTAGAGTTTCACCGTGGACAGACGGCATGCGCTATACACCTGGTTCAGGAACAACCCGTTCAAAGTGGACCTCGTGGCCATGTGCTTACTCCTGGTCCTGTTCGGACCGGTGTACCTGTATGCCGGCCGGCCCGGGTTGTTTTTTGTATCCTGCGGGCTCCTGCTCCCCCTGGCCTGGCGCCGCACCCGTCCGGTATATGCGGCCGCAGTGATCACCGCCGTGTGCCTGCTCCAGTGGGCGTTTGCGCTGGACCCTGTTGCCGGACAGCTTGCCGTACCCCTGGTCATCTACGCCGTTGCGGCCTACGGCCCGGCGTGGGCGAGCCGCACCGTACTGGTCCTGGGCCTGGTGGGCGGCATCATGCTCACCACCCGCAACTACAGCGGCACCACGGCAACCGGGGTGCTGGGCCTGACCATCGGCGCCCTGTATACGGTGCTGATCTGGATGCTGGTGCTCTTCAGCTGGACCCTGGGCGACCTCACCCGCGTGCGGCGCCTGCAGCTTCAGGCACTCGAGGACCGGACACGGCGCCTGGAAGTCGAACATCAGCAGGAGAGATCGCTCGCCGCGGCCGACGAACGGTCACACATTGCCCGCGAAATGCACGACATCGTGGCGCACTCCCTGTCCGTGATCATCACCCAGGCCGACGGCGCGCGGTACGCCGCCGCCGCCAACCCGGCGGTGGCGACGGAAACGCTCGCCACCATTGCCGCCACAGGGCGGAGTTCGCTCAGCGAGATGCGGCGCCTGCTGGGCGTTTTACGGCGCGATGACCAGGCCTCGACGCGGCCCCTGCCGGGCCTCGACGATCTGGACGAGCTCTTTCTGGGTTTCCGGGCCTCCGGTCTCCAGCTCCGCTTCGAACAGACCGGCACCGCCAGGCGGACGCTTCCGGCCGGCGCCGAACTCACCGCCTACCGGATGTTCCAGGAGGCTCTCACCAATGTACTCAAGCACGCGGGCCCCAAAGCGCGGGCAACGGCGTCGCTGACGTGGGAGCTCCGCGGCCTCCGGCTGGACGTGCACGACGACGGACGGGGAGCCTCCGCTGATGCCTCACCCGGCGGGGGCAACGGGCTGCGCGGCATGCGCGAGCGGATCAGCCTCTACGATGGTTCCTTGGCGGCCGGCCCGGCCGCCGGCGGAGGCTTCCACGTCTCCGCCTTCATCCCCTACACGGAGGCCTGAGCAATGTCCGGAGAACCCATCCGAGTGGCCCTGGTTGATGACCAGCGCCTGGTCCGTTCCGGCTTCGGGATGCTCATCAACTCCCAGCCGGACCTGGAGGTGGTGGTTGAAGCCGGAAACGGGATCGAGGCCATCCGGTCCCTCAACGCCACCGCCGCCGACGTCGTCCTGATGGATGTCCGGATGCCCGGCATGGACGGGATCGAGGCAACCCGCCGGCTGCTGGAGCAGGCTGCCGCGGCCCCGGCCGGCTCGCGCCGAGCTGACATCAAGATTGTTGTCCTGACCACGTTTGATCTGGACGAATATGCCCTCGCCGCCATCCAGGCCGGAGCCAGCGGGTTCCTCCTCAAGGACGCGCCGCCGGAAGAGCTGCTGGAGGCGATCCGGACGGTGCACCGCGGCGATGCCGTCATCGCTCCGTCCACCACCAAGAGACTGCTGGAACACGTTGCACCGCTGCTGCGCACGCCGGGGCCGGAACAGGCGGAGCACAGCGCCGCCGTCGAACGTCTCACAGCCCGCGAGCGCGAAGTGTTTGAGCTGATTGCCCAGGGGCAGTCGAATCCGGAGATTGCGGCCGGGCTGTTCCTGTCCGAAGCCACGGTCAAGACGCATGTGGGGCACATTCTGGCGAAGCTGGGAGCCCGGGACCGGGTGCGGATTGTGGTCATCGCCTATGAGACCGGAGTGGTGACGCCCGGGTTCTGACGGTGATCTCCGGTGTGGCAGCGTTCTCAGCCCCCGGTATGAGAGCAGCCCCGGGAGAACCAGCCCCAGGCTGGATCCGGGCGGCACCCCCGCCCCCATAGCGTGGAAACATGACAACTTCCGTGCAACTCCCCCACCCCGCCGGCGAGGACCGCCCCGCCGGTGACGCCGCCGTCGAGGCCTTCTCACTCTCCAAGGGCTACGGCCGTGCCGAAACCCGGGTGACAGCCCTCCGGGACGTCAGCGTGAGCTTCGAATCCGGCCGCTTCACCGCCATCATGGGCCCTTCCGGCTCCGGTAAATCCACCCTGATGCACTGCCTGGCCGGGCTGGACACCGCCGATTCCGGCCGGATTGTGGTGGGCGGAACGGACATCACCGCGCTGAACGACAAACAGCTCACCATCCTGCGCCGCGAGCGCGTCGGCTTTGTGTTCCAGGCCTTCAATCTGGTTCCCACACTGACGGCCGAACAGAACATCACGCTTCCGCTGGCATTGTCCGGCACCAGAACCGATACCGCCTGGCTGGACTATGTGGTGACCACACTCGGGCTGCAGGACCGGCTCTCCCACCGCCCGCACGAACTGTCCGGCGGCCAGCAGCAGCGGGTGGCCGTGGCGCGCGCCCTCCTGACCCGGCCGGATGTGATCTTCGGCGACGAGCCCACCGGCAACCTCGATTCCAAGGCCGGCGGGGAAGTCCTGGCGCTGCTCCGGCGCAGCAGCCAGGAAATGGGCCAGACCATCATCATGGTCACCCACGACCCCGTTGCCGCCAGCTATGCGGACCGGGTGGTGCTGATGAGCGACGGCAACCTGGTGGGCGAAATCCGGGACCCTACCACCGAGTCGGTACTCAGCGCCCTCGGCAAGCCGGGGGCCTGAGCATGCTGCGCGTTGCATTGTCCCAGCTCAACACCCACGCCAGGCGGTTCATCGCCGTTGGCCTGGCGGTCATGCTCTCCGTTGCCTTCCTGTCCACCACGCTGATGTTGGGGGCCAGCACCCAGGCTTCCCTCGGGGCGAGCGTTGGCGAGGCATACAGCAAGGCCGATCTCGTCGCCACGCCGGGCACGGACCCGCTGGGCCAGGCGGCATTCGCCGCCGTGTCGTCGTCGCAGGGTGTTGCCCAGGCCTACGCCCAGCAGTCCGCCTTCGCCGGTTTCACCGTCCGCGGCGAGCAGATCCACGGCCAGGTGCGGAACCTCGCGCCCGAGGCCCTGGAGCCGTCCAAACTTGCGAGCGGCCGATACCCGGCCACCGCCAGCGAGGTGGCCGTGGACGTGAACACAGCCACGCGCTACGGCCTGGCAGCCGGCAATAAGCTGACACTCACCACCGGCGACGGCGCCACAACCGTTGCGATGACCGTCTCCGGACTGCTCCGGCCCAGCAACGATCCCTTCGCCGCCGCACTGCCGCAGCTGCTCGCGCAGACGCCGGCCGTCAGTGCGCTGGCGTCCGGTGCGCTGGTGGCCGGGCCGCCGGTATCCGGGGCATCCGGTCCGGGCTCCCCCGGGTTCGACAGCATCCAGGTGTCCCTGGCCCGGGGCACAGACGCGGGCCAGGCGAAGGCAGCACTCGACGGAACACTGCACACGGCAGGTGCCAGCGACGCCGTGGTGCGCACAGCGACCGAGCAGGTCACCCACCAGGTGGCCCAGATGGGCTCCGGCAAGGATGAGCTGACGCTGATTCTGCTGGCCTTCGCGGCAGTGGCCCTGGTGGTGTCTGCCCTGGTGGTCAGCAACACCTTCTCTGTCCTGGTGGCCCAGCGCACCCGTGAGCTCGCCCTCCTCCGGTGCCTGGGCGCCGGGCGGTCCCAGATCCGTGCCTCTGTCCTGGCGGAGGCCCTTATTGTGGGCCTGGTTTCCTCTGTACTCGGGGTGCTGGCCGGAACGGGGCTGATGACCGCGCTGATCGGCTGGGCCCGGGCCCATCCCGACATGACGTTCGCCACCGTGGCCATACCGCCGTCGGCAATAATCGCCGGGCTGGTTGTGGGGACCCTCCTGACCGTTGTTGCCGCCCTGGTTCCGGCACGCGCAGCCACAGCGGTTGCGCCGCTCGCTGCGCTGCGTCCTGCCGACGACGCAACCGTCGGCAACTCCAGGGGGCGGGTCCGTCTGGTCCTTGGCCTGCTGGCCCTGGGGCTGGGTGCCGGGGTGCTGGTGCCCGGGGCCATGGCAAACCAGCTGCCGTTCGCCTTTGCCGGCGGGGCGCTGTCCTTTGTGGGGGTGCTGCTCTGCGCCACCCTGTTTGTGCCGCGCCTCGTGGCGCTCGCCGGCAAACTGGCGGCGCCGGCCGGAGTGCCTGGCAGGCTCGCTGCCGTCAATGCCATCCGCAACCCGGCGCGCACGTCAGTTACAGCCGCGGCACTGCTGATCGGCGTCACGCTGGTGGCGCTGATGATGACAGGAGCTGCCACCTCCAGGCTCGCCTTCGACCAGCTGCTCGCGCAGAACTACCCGGTGGACGTGGCCGTCTCCGCTGCATCCGGCGGGACGTCCCGCGGGGCCTCCGCCGGGACAACTGACGGGAAGACTGACGGGGCGACGGGCGCGTCCCCCCTGACCGCAGCCCAGCGGGATGCGGTGCGGGCGCTCGACGGCGTTGCTGCCGCAGCCCTGCTGCCGGCAGCGGGAACCGTCAGCCTCGGCGGCCAGGATACGCCCGTTTACTCGCTCGCTGCGGGCGAGGCGGCGTCCGTGCTGCGGGACAAAACCCTGCGGCCGGAGCCCGGGAAGATCTACCTCCCCGAGGATTCACCGGAGACGGAGGCTACCGTCACTTCCGCAGCGGGCAGCAAGGAGCTGGCCCCAGTGGTGCTCAAGACCCGGAACATGCCTCCGCTGATCGAAAGCAGTTCGGCGGAGGCCCTGAATCCGGCGGCCCAGCAGGCGGGCCGGCAGGCGGGCCGGCAGGCGGGCCGGCAGGGCAGCGCCCTCTGGATCAAGCTGGACGATGGCCTGTCCGGCGATCAGGTCCGCGGCATCCAGAAAGCCGTGGCCGGTGCGCTGTCGGTTCCGGAGGCTTCCGTGAGCGGGGCTGCGATCGAAAGGGCCACGTTCAACCAGATCATCGACGTTCTCCTGCTGGTGGTGACCGGTCTGCTCGGGGTGGCCGTGGTGATTGCGCTGATCGGGGTGGCCAACACGCTGTCGCTCTCAGTACTTGAGCGCACCCGCGAGAACTCCCTGTTGCGGGCGTTGGGACTGACACGGGGCCAGCTGCGGGGCATGCTGGCCATAGAGGCTGTGCTGGTGGCCGGCGTGGCAGCCGTTCTGGGCTCCGTCCTGGGGATCACCTACGGCTGGCTCGGCGCGAAGTCTGCGCTTGGAAGTCTGGCCGACGTAGCCCCCGCCGTGCCCTGGCTCCAGCTGCTGGGGGTCTTCGGTGTAGCCGTTATCGCGGGGCTTCTGGCCTCGGTGATGCCCGCCCGGCGCCTGCGCGGTGGAGTCCGGTGGAGGGCCTCGCCACCGCCTGACCGAACGCACCCTGGCCTGGCCTTCCGCAGGCTAACACAAATGCCCCCTCAGCTTTCGGGAGAAGGCCGAGGGAGCATTTGAAGCGGCGGTGTGAGATTCCGACCTAGTTGCCGGTGCGGGGCGCTGCGAAGGCTGTCGGAGTGTCTGTACCCGTAAAAACTAAGCTTGCATACTCCACTAACCGTGCGCGTGCGCAGGGTTCAAGCCCTTGGCGTACGCGGACTGCCCCACGTGCTGGAGGCAATCGGCAATAGTGCTGACCAGTCGCACCCCGAGAGTGACCGGCGGGTCCCAGCGGTTGTCCACGATGCGGTCGAAGTCCTCGTCGCCGAGGGTTTTCAGAGACTCCACGGTCTGCCGGTGAACGGCGTCGTAGTATTCGAGCAGCAGCTCCGGCGGGGCCTGCACCGCGTCGACCTTACCGGTCGAATGGCCGTAGCCGGTGTCCCGTTCGGGCAGCGGCAGGTCGAAACGGCCGGCAAACCCCTGCGAGGTCCAGACCTGTTCGAGGCCGGCGGCGGAGGCGAGCTGCGCGTCCTCTACCCGGCTGAGGTGCCAGATCAGCCACGCAATCGAGTTTCCGTTGCCCGCGGGCCGACGGACCAGAGCCTCGTCGTCGACCCCTTCAAGAGTGGCGGCCGCGGTGTCACGGATCCGGCCGAAGGCATCCAGCAGCAGTTCGTTGGATTTCATCGAGTCCCCTCACGGTGCATTTTCGCTGAGCCCCCATGCTTGCATGGAAGCCGCACCACCGGATAGGGCCCGAAACATCTCACCTGGCACCGAATCTCACAGGAGGTGATCAGGCGTCGGCGGGTTCCTCATACTTGGGGAACACGGGGGCGGGTGCGGGCAGCACCGTTCCCGCAACAACCGGCGTCGGGATTGCCGCAAACTGACGGGCTTCACCTTCCGGCTGGCCGAGTGTCTCCAGCAGCGCGGCGGACGCGGTGGGCATCACCGGCTGCGCCAGGATGGCGACAATCCGCACGACCTCCAGGGTCACGTAAAGCACCGTGTTCATGCGCTCGACGTCGGTCTTCCGCAGCACCCAAGGGGCCTGCTCCGCGAAGTAGGCGTTGGTGTCCCCCAGCACGCCCCAGATCGCTTCGAGGGCGCGGCTGAATTCCTGCTTCTCGAACGCCGCGCGTGAGAGCTCCAGCAGGCCGTTTGCCTGGGCCAGCAGCGCGGTGTCCCCGGATGTGAACCCACCAGGGGCAGGCACACGGCCCTCGCAGTTCTTCGCCACCATGGAGAGTGAACGCTGCGCCAGGTTTCCGAAGTTGTTGGCGAGATCCGAGTTCATCCGGCCCACGATTGCCTCGTGGTTGTAGCTGCCGTCGGCGCCGAACGGCACTTCACGCAGGAAGAAGAAGCGCACCTGGTCCAGGCCGTACTGTGCCACGAAGTCCGCCGGCGCCACCACGTTGCCGAGCGACTTGGACATCTTGACGCCGTTGTTGGTCAGGAAGCCGTGGATCATGACCCGCCTGGGCAGCTCCAGGCCGGCGCTCATCAGGAAGGCGGGCCAGTAGATGGCGTGGAAGCGGGAAATGTCCTTGCCGATCACATGGACGTCCGCAGGCCAGTACTTCTTAAAGGACTCGGACTCGACGTCAGGGAAGCCGGTGCCGGTGAGGTAGTTGGTGAGGGCATCCACCCACACGTACATCACGTGGTTTTCGTCGCCCGGGACCGGAACACCCCACTTGAAGGTGGTGCGGCTGATGGACAGATCCTCCAGGCCGCGTTTGACGAAGCTGATGACCTCGTTGAAGCGGGACTGCGGGGCACCGAATTCCGGCTGTGCCTCATAGAGTGCCAGCAGTTTGTCCTGGTAGGCCGACAGCTTGAAGAAGTAGCTTTCTTCCGTCGTCCAGGTCACCTCGGTATCCGATTCGCGGGAGTACCGGACGCCGTCCTCCTTCAGCACCGTGTCATCCTCGACGTAGTAGGCCTCGTCACGGACGGAGTACCAGCCCTCGTACTTTGACAGGTAGATGTCGCCGTTGGCTTCCATCCTCTTCCAGATGGCCTGGGAAGCTGCGTAGTGGTCCGCATCCGTGGTGCGGATGAAACGGTCAAAGGAGATGCCCAGATCCTGATCCATCTGCTTGAACTCGGCGGCATTGCGGTCCGCCAGTTCCTTGGCCGTGAGGCCTTCCTTTTCAGCCGACTGCTGCATCTTCAGCCCGTGCTCATCGGTGCCGCGCATGAAGAACACATCGTAACCATCGAGACGTTTGAAGCGCGCCATGGCATCAGCGGCGATCCCCTCGTACGCGTGGCCGATATGCGGCAGGCCGTTGGGGTAGCTGATGGCCGTGGTGATGTAGAACGGGGGCTTTTCTGAAGAAGTCACTGGAGGAACGTTGCCTTTAGTGCGGAGGGATGACTGATCCGGCCCGCGCAGCCTCAGGTGAAAAACTGCGCAGCCCTAGGGTAAATCTAGATCAGTTCGGTCAGGGTATCGCTCTGGCGGACCAGTTCGTGGTCATGTGAAGCCACGAGCACGGCAATTCCATCGGACGTTGTGTCCTTGAGGATGCTGATGATGCGGTTGGCCGAGGTGCGGTCAAGGCTGGCGGTGGGCTCATCCACCACCAGCACGCGGGTGCCCAGGATCAGGGCACGGGCGATCGCCACACGCTGACGCTCACCGCCGGACAGCTGCGCCGGACGGTGCCGCATGCGGCGACCCAGGCCTACAAGATCCAGGAGATCCTTGGCCATGTCGCGGCGCTGGTCCACTTCACCGTCAGGGACTGCCGGAAGAAGGACGTTCTCAAGCGCGCTCATGCCGTCGATCAGCGCCCCGCCCTGGTCCACGTAGCCGATCAACGCACGACGGCGGTCGGCGATTTCGTCGTCGGCCATGCTTTCCAGCGACTGGCCTTCCCAGAAAACCCGGCCCGACGTCGGCAGCGTGAGTCCTGCTCCCACCGTCAGGATGCTGGTCTTGCCGGAACCGCTTCGGCCGGCCACGCAGTGCATCTCGCCCGCGTGGAGGGTCAGGTTGAAACCGTCCACCACGCTGACGGCCTCGGAGCCGCCCTTGCCGCCGCCGTAGCGGATGGTGATGTTGCTCAGCTCGAGGGGAGTCTCGTGGTCTGCAGCCTTGACGATGGTGTTGGCGCGGGTCTGGAGTTCAGCGTCGCCGGCCTCACTCCCGCGACTCCGGCGAAGGTTCAGCTCGTTAGTCATTGGACCACTTTCGTTGCAATCGGAATCCAGCAAAGTACAGCCAGGAGGCCGGCCAGGCCGGCCCACAGTGCGGCATAGGGGGCAAGCAGCAGGCCGATGCCCAGGGCACCAAGCACACCCAGCGGCAAGGCCACCGTGCCTACCAGCGCGTTTTCGAAGAGCCGGACCTGGCCCAGCATGTCCGGGTTCCAGCCCATGGCCTCGAGAGTGCCGAGGTACTGGCGTTTGGCTCGGAGCTCAAAGCGCCCGGTAACCAGGGTCAGGACCAGCCCCACTGCTACACCCGAGAGAGCCAGGACGATGCTTGGCAGCGCGATGCTGGCTGCCGCCAGACCGCTCAGTGCACTGGAGCCGGCCGCCCGGGGTATGTCGATGAGGAGGGCGATCAGGCCGCCCACGGCTGCGCCGAACACACCGACTGCCACGGCCAGGGAAATGGTATTGAACTTGTTGGTGCTGAGCTGCCGGTTGGCAAAAGTGAGCGGGGAATCCACGGCGACGAGCCGTTCGTCATGCTGCGGTTCCTGGTCCACGATCTCGCGGTGGCGCAGCTGCTGGGCGGCGAAGTAAGCGGCCGCGAGGTACAGGGTAAGGACCGAGGCGGAGACGATGACCGTGGCCACGTTCCAGCTAAGCAGGCTCAGCGCAGTGCCGGCCACTGCCAGCAAACCTGCTCCGACGGCGAACTCCTCGAGCACCCAGGACCGGATCCGGCGCTGGGTCCAGCCCATGGCACGCAAGGTGCCCGCCTCGCGTTTCCGCTGCCGGATGTAGCTCACTGTTGATGCGCCGGTCAGCAGGGCGGCGCCGCAGAGTGTCAGGAAAAGCAGCGTGAGGTTGGTGCCGGTGAGTGAACCGGATACGGCATCCGCGGCATTCTGGCGGACCCACGACTGCTTGACGGTGCCCAGCGCGGACTCCTTGCCGGCGTCGTCCTTGGAATATCCCGGCACGAAGATGTTGGCGTCTTCGCGGGCGGAACCGGCCACGATGGTGGCTTCCAGGCCCATGTCCCGGATCTCGCCGGCCAGCTTTTCAACCTCGGGCTGAACCTGCTTCCAGCTGCCGGGCGCTTTGGCCTTCACGCGGACGGCGTCGATCACGGAGGCGTTCTTCTCATAACCGCGGGCAGCAGCCAGACCGTAGTAGTCAGTGATGGCGCCGGCAGACTGGCTGGCCAGCCCGGTGGCGCTCAGTGACGGCTTGAGCTCCGCGGCCGGAACGTCCTTTCCGGCGGCATCCTTGGTGATCGTCAGCGGCGAGGGGTCGTAGCCGCCCAGCGGGAGCCTGTTGACGTCACCGGCCGCTTCCTTTACGGCTGCGGGATCGAAGGTTCCGTAAACCATGGCCAGCGGGGCGGCAAGCTTCTTGCCCGTTTCGAGATTTTCCCGGTAGGAGCGTTCGTCCACGGGCTCACGCTGGGTCTGGTCGACCGGGGCTCCGCCGGCGGTCTTCTCCGGCAGCCGGTTAACGGTCACCCAGTCGCCCGGAGTGGCGGTCTTGTCCACGGCGCCGTTGCCGGCAGTGGAACCGTCGGTATATTTGGGAGCGGAGGCGAAGTCTGTGCTCCAGGTGGCGGGATTGTAGAGCCCTTGGCTGAAGTTGCCGGCGTTGCCGAGCAGCTGGGAGTAGTCGGTGGATCCCGGCCAGGACAGCGCGAACGGTGACTTGGACACAAACGGCAGGTAGTCCTTGCCCAGCGAGCGGGACACCGTCCCGACGTCCTTGACAACCTTGCCCGAAGCGTCGATTTCCTCGACCTTGACCGTGTATTTCAGGTCCAGGGAGGTGCCTGAGCGGACGATCAGCGGGATGGCCTGCGAATCATCAGTCAGCTTCCCGTCGCGCTTGGCCTGCTGGTACTGCGTCATCAGTGGCGCCCAGTACTTGAGTTTGACGCCGAGGAAATCAGGTCCTTCCTCGAGCTCCTTGGTGCTGATGCCGGTGGTGAACAGACTCTCGAAATGGCGGCCGACTGCCCCGGCGTTGCGGGCATCCGCGGGCGGTGCTTTTTCAAGGGGGGCCAGGAAGTCGCCGGCGGTACCGAGCAGTGCGCGCTCGGAAACGGGATCGACGGCGACGACCGACTCGGTCACCTCCGGCGCCAGCGGCAACGCCACGGAAAGGTTGAAGAGGTTGTGTTCGGAGCCGCCGGCCGGGGCAGGGAACTTGATGCCGGTCTCATCGGCGGGTCCCGCGATGCGGACGTTTTTCCCGCCGGCAACCTGCTCTTCAACAAGCTTGGCCTTGCCCAACGCGCCTTCAGCGGTGGACTTGAACAGTGTGCGCTCGGAGACGCCGTCCGAGCTCACGGCGCTGGCGGTGAGGCGGTAGCTCTTGGCCGTATCCGACAGCACGGATTCGGCTGCCGGCCATTTGCTCGGGTCAGTGCCACCGGGCTGGTCGGCGGTTGCTGTTCCCACGAGTCCGGCGTTGAATCCCAGGTAGTCCATGGCGTCAAGGCGCGGCGCCTCGAGGTTCTGGGTGACGCGGGAGACCAGGCTGATGGGGGCTGCGATGGACGTTCCGCTCAGCTCCCGGATGCTGTCCAGCTGGTCAAAGCCGATGCCGCCCTGGCCGTTGGCAATTTCCGGCTGCATGAGCGCACCCGAGCCGGCCTTGGCCCGGACCAGGATGTCATACAGTCCCCTGGAATTCTGGTCCACGGTCCGGTTCAGGGCTGCCTGCGACTGGCCCTGGACAAGCACGGACAAGCACATGGCGACGATCAAAATGGCAGCGGTCAAGAGCAGCACTCTGCTTCTGATGAACCTCTGTACGGCGTTCATTGGGCTCCCTGAAACCTGGATTGCGTGCGCACACCGCTGTCCACTCCTGACGGATGTGAAGGCGTCCCCTGCCGGGTGTGCAAAAAGTATTGGCCGGCCTGCCGGCGCGATCCTGAATTCGGACCAAGCCATTGTAGGCAGACCGGCCAATCATACGTGGCCGAAGTTACAAATCGGTCACCGGGGACTCCCTGACTCGTTGGAGCTTCAGTCTTCGAGGTCCACTTCGCGCACCATTTCGGCGCCGATGCCTGCCTTGATGGCGTCGAGCACCTGCTGCGGCACGGAGGTGTCGATAGTGAGGAG
Organism: Micrococcaceae bacterium Sec5.7; assembly: GCA_039636785.1. NCBI lineage: Bacteria > Bacillati > Actinomycetota > Actinomycetes > Micrococcales > Micrococcaceae > Micrococcaceae bacterium Sec5.7. Next base: position 2,268,484 of record CP144169.1, read on the forward strand.
AGCCAGCACCTGCCCACCCTCTGCCTGGCGGGCCACCTGCATGCCGCCGATGTTGATGTTGTTCATACCCAGGATGTGTCCGATGGTACCGATCACGCCCGGCCGGTCCGCGTAGGAGACCACCACAAGGTGTTCGCTGATGGGGATCTCGACGTCGTAGCCGTTGACTCCCACGAGCTTCTGCACCTGCTTGGGACCTGTCAGGGTTCCGGCAACGGAGATCTGGCTGCCGTCGCTCAGAGCACCCCGGATGGTCAGGACGTTGCGGTAGTCCTCGGCGTCCGGCGTCGTAATCAGGCGGGTGTTGATGCCGCGCTGTTCAGCGATGACAGGCGCGTTGACGTAGGAGACCTGTTCGGTCACGACATCGGCGAAGATGCCCTTGAGGGCAGCGAGTTCCAGCACCTTGACGTCCAGCGCGGCGATTTCACCGGCAACCTCGACGTCGATCTGGGTCAGCGATGCGTGGGTCAGCGCGGTGAAGATCCGGCCGAGCTTTTCGATCAGCGGGATGCCCGGGCGGACGTCGGGTGCAATGATGCCGCCGGCCACGTTCACGGCATCCGGGACCAGCTCGCCGGCCAGGGCCAGACGGACAGACTTGGCCACGGAAACGCCGGCCTTCTCCTGGGCCTCGTCGGTGGATGCGCCCAGGTGCGGGGTGACCACAACGTTGTCCAGCTTGAAGAACGGGAGATCGGCGCTGGGCTCCTTGACGAAGACGTCCACGGCGGCGCCACCGATCTGGCCCTCCTGGAGGGCCGTGTACAGGGCCTCCTCGTCCACCAGGCCGCCGCGGGCAACGTTGATGACATACGCCGTCGGCTTCATCTTCTTGAACGCCTCGGCGCCCAGCATGCCGACCGTCTCCGGCGTCTTGGGCATGTGGATGGTCACGAAGTCGGCCTGGGCCAGCAGCTCGTCCAGGGTGACCAGCCTGACGCCCAGCTGCGCGGCGCGGGCCGAGGTGATGTAGGGATCATAGGCAAGGATTTCGGTGTCGAAGCCCTGCAGGCGGGCAGCCACCAGCGCGCCGATGCGGCCAAGGCCGATGATGCCGATCTTCTTCTCGTACAGCTCAATGCCCGTGTACTTGGAGCGCTTCCACTCGCCGTTCTTGAGGGCGGCGCTGGCCTGCGGGATGTGGCGGGCCAGGCTCAGAATGTGGCCCACGGTGAGTTCGGCGGCCGAGACGATGTTCGACGTCGGTGCGTTGACCACCATCACGCCGGCCTGGGTGGCGGCCTTGATGTCCACATTGTCCAGCCCGACGCCGGCGCGGGCGATGATCTTCAGGTTCTTGGCGGCGGCAATGGCTTCAGCGTCAACCTGGGTGGCGGAACGGACCAGGATGGCGTCCACATCCGCGATGGCAGAGAGCAGCTGGGAGCGGTCGGCGCCGTCGGTCTGGCGGATCTCAAAGTCCGGGCCAAGGGCATCGATTGTGGCGGGCGAAAGTTCCTCAGCGAGGAGTACTACAGGCTTGGTGCTTGTCACCGGTGACCTCTTTAGCTCTCTTGTATTCAGGTGGGGATTTTGGTGAAACGTGCTCTGGGGCAAAACGCGTGTTTCGCGCAGGCAGGCCGGGCCCGGAAAGCTGTGGGCCCGGCCTGCCTGCGCGGACGGAACTAGCGGGCCACGGAGCCCTCGGTGTAGTCATCGTTGGTCTTGATCCAGGAGAACAGCTTGCGCAGTTCGCGGCCGGTGGCCTCGATCGGGTGGTCCTCACCCTTCTTGCGCAGCGCCGCGAACTCCGGAGCGCCGGCGTCCTGGTCATCGATGAAGCGCTTGGCGAAGGCACCGTTCTGGATATCCGCGAGGACGGCCTTCATGTTTTCCTTCACGTCCGGGGTGATGACGCGCGGGCCGGAGACGTAGTCGCCGTACTCTGCCGTATCGGAGACGCTCCAGCGCTGCTTGGCGATGCCGCCCTCAACCATCAGGTCAACGATCAGCTTGAGCTCGTGCAGCACCTCGAAGTACGCGACCTCCGGCTTGTAGCCGGCTTCGGTCAGGACCTCGAAGCCGTACTGGACGAGCTGTGAAGCGCCGCCGCAGAGGACGGCCTGCTCGCCGAAGAGGTCCGTTTCGGTCTCTTCGGTGAAGGTGGTCTCGATGACGCCGGCGCGGGTGCCGCCGATTGCCTTGGCGTAGGACAGAGCCAGTTCGCGGGCCTTGCCGGACGGGTTCTGCTCCACGGCGATCAGGTCCGGTACACCGCGGCCGGCTTCGAATTCGCGGCGCACAATGTGCCCCGGACCCTTCGGCGCAACCAGGGCAACGTCAACGTCTGCCGGCGGCTGGATGTAGCCGTAACGGATGTTGAAGCCGTGACCGAAGAACAGGGCGTCGCCGGCCTGCAGGTTCGGGGCGATGTCCTCGGCGTAGACGTGGCGCTGGACCTGGTCCGGGGTGAGGACCATGATGAGGTCCGCTTCGGCAACGGCTTCCGCCACGTTCAGGACTCGCAGGCCCTCCGCCTCGGCCTTGGCGCGGGACTTGGAGCCTTCCTTCAGGCCGACGCGGACGTCAACGCCGGAATCGCGCAGGCTGAGGGCGTGGGCGTGGCCCTGGGAGCCGTAACCGATGACGGCAACGGTGCGGCCCTGGATGATCGACAGGTCGGCGTCGTCGTCGTAAAACATTTCAGTCACTTGGGTGTCTCCTTTTGAGTGGATTCTTGGTGTTGATTGTCTGTGGTGTTGCGGTACTGCACTGCCGTTACGAGCGGTGTTCAGGCTGCGTTCAGGCCGGCGTCCAGGCTGCGCCTTACGCAGAGCGTAGCGCCCTGTCGCTCATGGAGCGGGATCCCCGCGCAACGGCCAAGGTGCCGGACTGCACGATTTCGCGGATGCCAAAGGGCTCCAGCACCGACAAGAGTGCCGAGAGCTTTTCCGGGTGGCCGGTTGCTTCAATGACCACGGAGTCTGTGGAAACGTCAACCACTGAAGCACGGAACAGGTCTGCAGCCTGGGTCACCTGCAGCCGTGTTGCGGCATCCGCACGTACCTTGACCATGATGTGGTCTCGCTGTACGGAAGATTCGGAAGTCAGCTCAACGATCTTGATCACGTTGACCAGTTTGTTGAGCTGCTTGGTGACCTGTTCGATCAGGTCGCCCTCGGCGTCGACGACGACGGTCATCCGGGACATGCCCGGAACTTCCGTCGGGCCGACTGCCAACGAATTGATGTTGAAGGCACGCCGGGCGAAAAGGCTCGCCACGCGGGTCAGCACACCGGGTTTGTCTTCTACCAGAACGGACAGTGTATGGCGGCTCATGATCAGTCCTCCTCTTCCCATTCCGGGGTCATGTTGCGGGCTACCTGGATCTGGTCGTTGCTGACTCCGGCGGGCACCATCGGCCACACCATGGAGTTGGGGCTGACAACGAAGTCAATGACCACGGGGCGGTCGTTGATCTCCAGGGCCTTCTGGATTGTGGCGTCAATGTCCTCGTCGCGTTCGCAGCGGAAGGAGGCACAGCCGTAGGCGTCGGCCAGCTTGACGAAGTCCGGGATCCGGACGGTGTCGTGGCCGGTGTTCAGATCCGTGTTCGAGTAGCGGCCCTCGTAGAAGAGGGTCTGCCACTGGCGGACCATGCCCAGCGAGGAGTTGTTGATGATGGCTACCTTGATGGGGATCTTGTTGATGGCGCAGGTTGCCAGTTCCTGGTTGGTCATCTGGAAGCAGCCGTCGCCATCGATCGCCCACACAACACGGTCCGGTTCCCCCACCTTGGCACCCATGGCGGCCGGAACGGCGTAGCCCATGGTGCCGGCCCCGCCGGAGTTCAGCCAGGCATGAGGACGCTCATACTTGATGAACTGGGCGGCCCACATCTGGTGCTGCCCCACACCCGCAACGTAGATTCCTTCCGGACCCGTGAGGGCACCGATGCGTTCGATGACGCGCTGGGGTGCGCTGAGTCCGTCTTCCGGCTCAGTCCAGCCCAGCGGGTACGTGTCGCGCAGGTTCTTCAGGAAAGCCCACCAGTTGTCCAGATCCGGTGTACCGGAGATTTCGAACTGGGCCCGCACCGCCTCGGTGAGTTCCGGAATGATTTCCTTGACCGAGCCGACAATGGGGACGTCGGCCGTGCGGTTCTTGGAGATTTCCGCCGGATCGATGTCGGCGTGGATGACCTTGGCGTGCGGGGCGAAGGACTTCAGGATGCCGGTCACGCGGTCGTCAAAGCGCGCTCCCAAGGTGATGAGGAGATCGGACTGCTGAAGCGCCGTCACCGCGGAGACCGTGCCGTGCATGCCGGGCATGCCAACGTGCTGGTCATGGGAATCCGGGAAGGCGCCACGTGCCGTCAGAGTGGTGACCACAGGCGCGCCTGTCAGTTCGGCCAGCTCGCGGAGCTCGGCTGAGGCGTGCGCCTTGACCACACCGCCGCCGACGTACAGGACGGGTTTGCTGGCTGCGGCGATGAGTTTGGCGGCTTCGCGGACCTGCTTGTTGTGGCCGCGTGTCACCGGCCGGTAACCCGGCAGATCGATTTTCGGCGGCCAGGAGAACGTCATCTGCCCCTGCTGAGCATCCTTGGCGATATCCACCAGCACCGGGCCGGGGCGGCCTGAGGACGCGAGGTGGAATGCCTCGGCCATAACATGCGGAATATCCTGGGGGTTGGTGACCAGGAAGGAGTGCTTGGTGATCGGCATGGTGATCCCCACGATGTCTGCCTCCTGGAAGGCATCCGTGCCGATCACTGAGCTGGACACCTGGCCGGTGATGGCCACCAGCGGCACGGAGTCCATGTGGGCATCCATGATGGCGGTAACGAGGTTTGTGGCTCCCGGGCCCGAGGTGGCGATGCAGACGCCGACCCGCCCGGTAACCATGGCGTAGCCTTGCGCGGCGTGGCCGGCTCCCTGTTCGTGACGGACCAGAACGTGGTTCATTTTGGAGGCCATCAAGGGGTCGTAGGTAGGCAGGATCGCGCCACCAGGCAAACCGAAAATATCGTCGACGCCGAGTTCTTCGAGCGATCGGACAATAGCTTGTGAGCCGGTCATCACCGTTGGGGGTACAACGTTGTTCGGCCCAAGTACAGGAGAGACAGCAGCAGTGTCGACGACGGTGTTAGCCGTTCGTTCGACGCGTTCCGGAGCCTTGGGGGCTCCAGCGGACTTTGTAGCCATCAGCGAGGGGCTGATCGGCGATCCTTTGCTCATCGGACTCTTCCTTTGTGGATCTTCGGTGGTTCTCGGAAACTGCGGGGAAATAAAAAAACCCCTCAGCCTTGCGGCTCTTCGAGGGGTTGCGCGTGACGGTTCGTTACCAGTCGGGCTATGGAGCCACGCGCTTGGTAAGGACGACGACGAGGCCGACGGTAACGAATGCGATCATGCGTTCAGTTTTCCCTCTTAGTGAGACACGTGTCAACGGCCCAACCCGCTATCTCACCATATGGACTCCATTGTCCATTTACCGAACGCTGTCCCCCAACTAACTCGCATTAGGTGTCGTTATGAGAGCTCATAACGACATCTAATGCGAGCCAGTTGGGTTCAGCTGTCCAGCGTGATCTACCCGCAGTATGCGCCGGTGGAGGCGCTGTGCACCAGCTTGGCGTACTTGGCCAGAACGCCCTTGGTGAACTTGGCCGGCAGGGGCTCCCAGCCGATCTTGCGGGCTTCGAGTTCAGCTTCGTCCACCAGCAGGTCAAAGCTTCGCGCTGCAATGTCCACCCTGATGCGGTCGCCGTCGCGGACGAAGGCGATGGGGCCGCCGTCGACTGCTTCCGGCGCAACGTGGCCAATGCACAATCCGGTGGTGCCGCCGGAGAACCGGCCATCGGTCAGCAGGAGGACGTCCTTGCCGAGCCCGGCACCCTTGATGGCACCGGTGATGGCCAGCATCTCGCGCATGCCCGGTCCGCCCTTGGGGCCCTCGTAGCGGATGACCACAACGTCGCCCTTGTGGATGGCACCCTTGTCCAGCGCGTCGAGGGCACCCTGTTCGCGCTCGAAAACGCGGGCAGTCCCTTCGAAGACGTCGGCATCGAATCCGGCACTCTTCACCACGGCGCCTTCAGGGGCCATGGTGCCGTGCAGGATGGTGATGCCGCCGGTCTTGTGGATGGGGTTGTCCAGCGCACGGAGGATCTTGCCGTCCACGTCCGGCGGGTTGATGGCTTCAAGGTTTTCCGCGACTGATTTGCCGGTGACGGTGAGGCAGTCACCGTGCAGCAGGCCGGCGTCGAGCAGTGCCTTCATGATGACCGGGACGCCGCCGATTCTGTCGACGTCGGTCATGACGTAACGGCCGAACGGCTTGAGATCGCCGAGGTGCGGGATCTTGTCGCCGATGCGGTTGAAGTCCTCCAGCGTCAGGTCCACTTCGGCTTCCCGGGCGATGGCCAGGAGATGGAGCACAGCGTTGGTGGAGCCGCCGAACGCCATGGTCACGGCGATGGCGTTCTCAAACGCTTTTTTTGTCATGATGTCCCGGGCCGTGATCCCCAGTCGAAGCAGGTTGACCACAGCCTCGCCGGACTTACGGGCAAATTCATCACGACGGCGGTCTGCCGACGGCGGGGCTGCGGAGCCCGGCAGCGACATGCCGAGGGCCTCGCCGATGCACGCCATGGTGTTGGCCGTGTACATGCCGCCACAGGCGCCTTCACCGGGGCAGATGGCGCGCTCGATCGCATCAAGGTCCTTGAGGCTCATCTTGCCGGCGGCGCAGGCGCCCACCGCTTCGAAGGCGTCAATGAGGGTGACTTCCTTTTCGGAGCCGTCCTCCAGCTTGACCCAGCCGGGCATGATGGAGCCGCCGTAGAGGAACACGCTGCTCAGGTCCAGCCGGGCCGCGGCCATAAGCATTCCCGGGAGGGACTTGTCACAGCCGGCCAGCAGCACCGAGCCATCGATCCGCTCGGCCTGCATCACCGTTTCCACGGAGTCGGCGATGACCTCGCGGGAGACGAGGGAGAAGTGCATGCCTTCGTGGCCCATGGAAATGCCGTCAGAGACGGAGATGGTGCCGAACTGCATGGGGAACCCGCCGCCGGCGTGTACGCCTTCCTTGGCGGCCTGGGCCAGGCGGTTCAGCGAAAGGTTGCAGGGAGTGATTTCGTTCCAGGAGCTCGCGACGCCGACCTGCGGCTTGGCGAAGTCGTCATCACCCATGCCGACTGCACGGAACATTCCGCGGGCGGGCGCCGCGTGGATTCCGTCAGTGACCACCCGGCTCCGGGGTTTGATGTCAGGCTTGTTTTCGGTCGCGATCTGGGTGTCCTCACTCATGGGTCAAAGTCTATGACTCAGACCCTGAAGCCAACGACCCGGAACGGTGCGTTAAGCCCAAAAGCAGGAATATTTCGATCAAATAGTGGACTCTCGTCTCAAATAATGAGACCCACTGCCCGCCATCCGGCCTTCTTGTGTCATGGATCACGGGGTTCCAATCCGTCTGCGACTGCCTGGGCTTCACTTTTGAGCATGGCCAGCACCTGCTGGATGGTGGTCCGCGCAGCCACGTCCGGACGAGCCAGCGCCACAATGCTGCGCCGGGCGGTGACACCCTCCAGCGGGCGAAGGACGAAGCCCCGCCCCTGGTTTGCCAGCGCCGTGTAGCGCGGCAGGAGTGAGAGTCCGTGGCCGGCGCTGACAAGGGCCTCCAGGACGCGCAGATCGGGAAACAGCTGGGCACGCACTGCGGTGGCGCCGGCCCGCGATTCGATCTGGCGCAGCACAGTATCAAAGGGGAAGCCGTCCGGAACTCCCATCCAGGGGTAGCCCACCACGTCCTGTGCCGTCAGCCTGGATTTGGCGGCCAGGACGTGGTTCGTTGGCAACGCCACGTCCAGCGGCTCGTCCAGCAACGGAACCACCACCAGGCCGCGCCGGGCGAAAACTTCCGGCCCGTCCACGCTGTGCGCCAGGACGACGTCGTAGTCAGCTGCAAGAGCGGCAAATCCGGCCACGCCCGGATCCTGGAAATGGGCTTCGAGGTGCAGCCCCTCGATCGCCTTCACCCGGTGCAGCAGCCCCGGGAGGAACATCTCAGCGGCACTCGGAAAGAAGGCGGCCTTGACGTGGGTCTGCCAGCCCTGACGGTAGGTATCGATGGTTGCCTCCGCCCGGGCCATTGCCGTGGAGACCTCAGCGGCAGCCGCTGCCATGGCGAAACCCGCCTCGGTGAGCCGCACTCCCCTGCCTGATTTTTCAACCAGGACAACACCCAGTTCGTCCTGAAGCGTCTTGAGCTGCTGCGACACCGCAGAGGGGGTGACGTTCAATGCCGCCGCCGTGGCGCCGACAGTCCCCCGCTCGGCCAGTTCACGGATGATGCGGAGTCGCTTGAAATCCATGTAGTGAGGCTACTTCATCGTACAAAAACCATTTGTCACTGCTAAATCATGGGCTGCCGGACGGTCTGCGCCGATTGACAAACCTAGACAGCCGTATTGACACCGACGTAACGTCAAGCAACGGCAACTTTGCCTCATGGATAGAAGGGCTCTGCTATGGAGTGGATTATCTGGGTCATTGTCATCGCCTTAATAATTGCCATTGTCTGGTGGCTGCTGAACCGGAATAACGCCGGCAATGCAGCCCCCGGGGGCAGAACGGACCAGGTCACTCCATCAGCGTCGGCGGACGGCGTGCGCGCCGATGGAGCCCTCTCCGGCGGCGCCGCCGCTTCTGCTGCAGCCACAGGCACATGGGCAGCACCGGCGGCCGAACCCGCCGCTGCGGATCCGGCCCCCGAACCCGCAGCTGACGGCGCATGGGCACCTGCCGCCACCGCCGGCGTCGACGTTGACGACTGGGAGGGCGACTCGACGCCGGACGCCGTTCCCACTGCTGCTGCCGCCGGTCAGAGCGGCGCAGCGACTGCATCTGCCGCGCCGGCGTTTTCCGGACTCTCCAGTGAGGACACAACGGTTGCCGACGGATCCGTCCACGGATCTCCGGCGGACGATGAATCATCAGACGCGTCACTGCTCGACGCAGAAACGCTCGGCACCTCCACAGCGGGTGCAGGCGGTTCGTTCACCGCGGACGATTCGTTCGATCGAGGCGACAGGGACAATACCGAAGACCGGGAAGCCGCGAGTCAGGAACGCGCGGCGTCGATCCTGCGGACAGAGGAAGACAGGTCGGAGTGGGAGTCCCAGTGGTCCGAAGCGGGCGGCACGCCCCGATCGGCATCCGCTGCCGCTGCTGGCCCGTCGACTGACACTGCGGCCGGGACGAAACCTCCTTCGGCGGCAGCCCCGGCTCACCATCAGGAATACACCGGCGCCCACTCCCCTACCCTTCCGGGGGCAGAATCGGCAGCTGCTGAAAATGGGCTGGGCGAACCGGACGTTGGGGAGGACTCCGGTGCCGCGTCGGAGTCTGCTCCTGCCGCATGGCCGGCCCCGCTGCCAGACGCCGATGGGTCCGCCTGGAGCGGGGCTGCCGTCTCGGCAGCCGCCGTGGACGGGCCCGCATCAAACGAGGCGCTCACTGACGACGCTGCCGCTGAGACGCAGGAGCGCACCGTGTCCACGGCGGCTTCCGAGACGGCAGCAAGCCACAGCGCCGAGCCCATGGGCCATCTGGCCACGGATCAGCCCTACGGCGAGGGTTCTGCTTCCCCTGCTGCAGACGGAACTGGACCGGAAGGCTACACGGTCAAGGGCGACGCCGGGTCCATGACCTATCACGACGAAACCAGCGGTTCCTTTGAGGAAACGCGGGCCGAGGTCTGGTTTGAGTCCATTGCCCATGCGGAAGCTGCCGGTTTCCGGGCGCCCCGACGGACCAGGACCTGACAGCGGGCGACGCCGGCACCCGGCAACGTTGAAAACCCGTCCACCAGCCGACAGGCTAAGAGAATGAAAACCGCCAGAGCGGGGCTCCGGACGCGTCCGCCGTCCCGTTCTGTGCTTTGCCACCCGGTTTCCGGGCCGGTTTCCCACCCGGTTTCCCGCCCGGTTTCCCGCCCGGTTTCCCGCCCGGTTTCCCGCCCGGTTTCCCGCCCGGTTTCCCGCCCACGATCCGGCCAGGTTTCCAGACAAAAGTCCCGGACCGGGCCCGGACGGTTTTCCGGGGCAGCAATCGCGGCACTATCAGTCTCGCTCCTGTTGTCCGCCTGCACAGGCGCAGGTGAAGGCGGCAGCGTCCCTACCGGCAACAGCAGCACTGTCAGCAGCACTAGCACTAGCAGCGGTAGCCCCCTGGAATCGCCAAAGGTGTTGCGGAAGCTCGAGATCGGGCTGCAATTGCCGTGGGCCACGGTCTTCCTGCCGGACGGGACAGCCATCATTTCCGAGCGGGATTCGGCCCTGCTCAAATCAGTCCGGGACGGGCAGGCCACAACACTCGGGAAAGTGCCGGGGGTGACTCCGGCCGGGGAAGGCGGATTGCTCGGACTGGCGCTCTCCCCCAAATTCAGCACGGACCGCTACCTCTACCTGTATTTCACGGCCGAGCAGGACAACCGGATAGCCCGGCTCCGGCTTGAAGGAAACGCGGCCGACGGCACTCTGAAACCCACGGCACCTGAAGTTGTCTTTACCGGCATCCCCAAAGCGTCAACCCACAACGGTGGGCGGATCCGCTTCGGACCGGATGGGTTCCTGTACGTCGGAACAGGCGATTCACAGCGGCGGGAACAGCCACAGGACCAAAACGCCCTGGGCGGAAAAATCCTCAGACTCACGGCTGAAGGGCGCCCTGCGCCGGGAAACCCCTTCGGCAACAACCCCGTCTACAGCCTGGGCCACCGAAACGTCCAGGGGCTGGCCTGGGACAGTTCAGGGCGGCTGTGGTCCAGCGAGTTCGGACCGGACGTCAACGATGAACTCAACCTCATCCGGCCAGGTGGAAACTACGGCTGGCCCGAGGTCACCGGCGCTCCGCACCGGGACGGGTTCATCGATGCGAAAGTCGTGTGGCCCTCCACCGCGGAGTCATCACCCAGCGGACTGGAAATCGCAGGAGCCACCGCGTACTTGGGAGCACTCCGGGGCCAGCGCATGTGGACCATTCCCCTGGACGGTGAGAATGCAGGGAATCCTGTGGGCTATTTCACAGGTACGTATGGGCGGATCAGGGACGTCACACTGGCGCCAAACGGCGAATTGTGGGTGCTGAGCAACAACCGAAACCCCGACTTTGTGCTGGTTCTTGGCCTGCCGGACTAGCCGGTCAGGGCACCGCTGACTCCGATTTCACACCGGGCGGAAGTTCGTGTAGAGTTTCATGTCGTTGCGGAGGTCACTGAGGGAAACAAAAAGCCCTCAATCGATCGAAAACAATAGATGCACCTCTAGCTCAATTGGCAGAGCAATTGACTCTTAATCAATGGGTTCCGGGTTCAAGTCCCGGGGGGTGCACCACCCGAGGAACAGCCTCTGGCCAGCGGAAACGCCGGTCAGGGGCTGTTTCGTTTTGCCCTAACAGGTTACGGGAGACCGCTCCGACACGAGGCCCCAACACTTGGCGCCAAAGAAAGGGTTGCCGTCCCTGCAATACGGCCTCCCGACAGAAGTGAGCCGGTCAGCCCCGGTCCGGCGATTCCACGGGCTGGGCGGGCACGGCTCCGGCCACTATGGCATTTGTCGCCGGGGAGGCGAACCGGCTAGCCAATTCACGGACAACGGCCTGAAGCTCCTGCCGGAGCACGTCGGGATCGATCGAAGCTGCTGCCAGCACCGACCGTTCCATTTCCACGGCTGCCGATGCGGCCTCATTGCCCCGGTCTGTCAGGGACACAACGTGGCTGCGGCGGTCGGACTGGCTGCGGACGCGCACGACGTGGCCGTGGGACTCGAGCCTGCTGAGAGTTTTACCCATTGTCTGCGCCTGGACCCGCACCAGCTGGGCCAGATGCGCTTGTGTCATGGGGCCGTTGGCCGCCAGGACTTCGATGGCAATGACGCCGGCGTGTGTCAGGCCGATAGCCCCCAGTTTTTCATTCCAGGAGTGTTCGACGAGGCGGGCCGCCGTGGACAATAGGCGCCCGGTGGGCCAGCGATCCATATCAGGCATACCAATAAGTATATCCAATTGCCGATTCGTCCTGTTGTCCCCCGCTTACTAAGCTGGAGAGTCCAGCATGCCAACGAGGAGCGAAACTTTGGTTGAAAGACTCATTCCGGGCGCCGAGGCGCCGGACTTCCTGTTGAAGGATTCCGAGGGGACGGATGTATCCCTCGGCAGCCACCGCGGACGGAGCACAATCGTCTACTTTTACCCCGCTGCGTCCACACCGGCATGCGCCAAACAGGCGTGCGACTTCCGTGACACGCTGGCATCCTTGGAGTCGGCCGGCTTTGACGTCCTGGGCATCTCACCCGATCCGGTCGGCAAACTGCACGCCTTCGTCGCCGAGGAAGGCCTGACTTTTCCTCTACTGTCAGACGAAGACCATGCCGTGGCTGAAGCTTATGGCGCGTGGGGCGAGAAGAAGAACTATGGCCGGACCTACCAGGGCCTCATCCGCTCCACGATTGTGGTGGACCCCGACGGCAAGGTGGCTGTCGCCCAGTACAACGTGCGGGCCACCGGGCATGTCGCCAAACTGCGCCGGGATCTGAAACTGGACGAGTAGGCAAGTCCGCCAGCTGGCGGCCTCCCGCCTTGCGAAAGGTACAATGGAGGCTGGCATCCGCCGTCGTACGTTTCCTGTTCTTGAGAGTTCATGGCAGAAACGGACCGGCAACCACGCGCGAGTGGTGGAATTGGTAGACACGCAGGATTTAGGATCCTGTGCCTTCGGGCGTGGGGGTTCAAGTCCCCCCTTGCGCACAAAGTGTCACGGCCGCGGTCAAACCGACTGGCCACAACAGAGGAATCCCGGGCCACCGCCCGGGATTCCGCCATTTAAACCGTGGATTCCCGGCATTTTTACACCGAAACCACGATTTCTCAACAAAATTCCCAGGTTCACCCATCCGTCTCCGCACAGCGGCCGAATACCCATTGAGACACCAGCCAAGGGGTCGGTGCCCAACAGTCGGAATAGGGCCACGAGGCGACGGACGAACAATTGTCCGCAGCAGGCAATGATCGGCACAACCAAGGAGAATCGAAATGCAGTCAATCAAGCGCACTACTTTCACCGTTGCAGGTGTTGCTGCTGCAGCTCTGCTCAGCCTTACCGCTTGCGGCGGATCCACCACCACGGCTCCCGGCTCGTCTGCTCCCGCGGCAGCACCGTCCGATTCCAGCAAGGCGCCCTCGCCGTCTGCAAGCGCCTCGGCCTCGATGGATCCTGCGGCCAACCTCGTAGGTGCAGGCTGCGCGGGCTACGCGGCAAAGGTGCCTACAGGCGCCGGCTCCGTTGCCGGAATGGCCCTTGACCCTGTCGCTGTCGCGGCCTCAAACAACCCGATCCTCACCACTCTCACGGCGGCTGTGTCGGGCAAGCTCAACCCCAAGGTTGACCTCGTTGACACACTCAATGGCAGCGAGTTCACGGTCTTCGCACCGGTGGATGATGCCTTCGCCAAGATCGATGCCGCCACCATTGCAACCCTGAAGACGGACGACGCTCTCCTGAGCAAGATCCTGACCTACCACGTTGTTCCGGGCCAGATCACCCCCGACAAGATTGTGGGCACCCACAAAACCGTCCAGGGCGGTTCCGTGACGGTAACCGGCACCAAGGACGCGCTCAAGGTTGACGGTGCCAGCGTCATCTGTGGCGGCGTCCAGACGGCGAACGCCACCGTTTACATGATCGACTCGGTTCTGATGCCCAAGTAAGTGTCCACAGGCACTCCCGAGCCCGGTCCGGATTGACTCCCCCGGCCCTCTAAGGAGGAGTTGAGGCCCGCACCCCACCGTGCGGGCCTCAGCTCTGTCCGCGGCTTTGCCAATGCGACGTCTGCCGCGGCGGCTTCCAAGGCGGACCGGCAAGGTCCGTCAACTAGACTGGGGGAGGCCCCGCCGACCAGAGGTGCCACCCCGCAGTCCAGAGGTGATAATCGAGTGCCCAGCAGTACATCGCGTCGAACGGTGATCAAAACCGGTGCAGTTTTCCTGGCGCTGACGGCCTCGTCATGCACCGCTGCTCCCCCACCGTCACCGTCATCGCCGTCTGCGTCCCCGGCTCCTACGGACCGCGGCCCCGATGCCACATTCACCTTCGGCACAGCCTCCCAGCCGCTTGGCCTGGACCCTGCGCTCTCCAACGACGTGGAGTCCTACCGCGTCACCCGGCAGGTCCTCGAAGGGCTCGTGGGCGTTGACCAGACCACCGGGCAGCCAACTCCCCTGCTGGCCACCGAGTGGAGCGAGTCCAATGGCGGACGCTCCCACTACTTCAAACTTCGCGGCGGTGTGACCTTTCAGGACGGAACGCCCTTCAACGCGGCCGCGGTCTGTGAAAACTTCAACCGCTGGTTCAGATTTTCCGAGGCCCTTCGCAAGAAGGCACCGGGAAGCTCCTTCAAGGGAGTTTTCAAGGCCCATTCAGACCAGGCCGCCCTTTCAGTCTTCAAGAGCTGCACCGCTTTGTCCGCCGATTCGGTCCGGATCGACCTGACGGAGCGGTTCACGGGATTCCTCCAGGCGCTGACGCTTCCGGCCTTCGGGATCTCGTCCCCCAAGGCACTCGCATCGCAGACCGCCGATGCGCTGGACCAGACCCGCGCCGGTCAGCCCATCTCTGCGTATGCCACGCACCCGGTTGGCACCGGCCCCTTTACCTTCGGTTCATGGGACAAGAACAGTGTCACGCTGCTCAGCAACAGGAGCTACTGGGGAGACAAGGGGCAGATCGGCACTATCAACTTCGTCACCTACGACCACCCCCAGACCCGACTTCAGGCTCTCCTGGACGGCAAAATCGACGGCTTCGACGCCGTCACCGTGGGAAACTTCGATCAGCTGGTCAAACGCGGCAAGCAGATCATCCAGCGTGACCCGTTCTCCGTGATGTATCTGGGCATGAACCAGGAAGTGCCGATCCTTCAGAATGTCAAAGTCCGCCAGGCAATCGAGATGGCGATCGACAAGGACACCCTGATCCGGAGGTTCTTCATCGACAACACCGCCCAGGCCTCACAGTTTGTTCCGCCCAAGCTCAGCGGGTTCAACAACAACGCACCCGCGCTGGGCCATGACCTTGCGAAGGCCAAGACGCTGCTTGCCGACGCCGGATACAACGGCGAAGAGCTGAAGTTCTACTACCCCCTGAACGCGACGCGACCCTACCTCCCCACGCCGGAAAAGGTGTACGCCGAGATCAGCAGGCAGCTCACGGAGATCGGACTGAACATCCGTCCCATGCCCGTGGACTGGTCCGACGGCTATCTTCAAAAGGTTCAGTCTCCCGGAGACCACGCCCTCCACCTGCTGGGCTGGAACGGTGCCTATTCGGATGCGGACAACTTCCTGGGCCCCCTCTTCGGCGAGAAGAACGGCGAGTTCGGCTATCAGGACGCGCAGGTATTCTCCAAGATCGACCGCGCCCGGGGGCTTCCTGAAGGCAAGGACCGCAACGAGCAGTACCAGACCATCAACGCCCAGATCGCCGTCTCAGTCCCGGCAGTGCCTATCGCCTTCCCCATCTCCGCGCTGGCGCTGTCCGACCGCGTCGTCAGCTACCCGGCGTCGCCTGTCTTAAACGAAGTTTTCACGAAGGTCCAACTAAGGCCTTGACGGAAGGGCCCAATTTCAGTAAGAGGGCCGCGCAGGGATATTCTGTGACAGCCAGAGCCGCTGCTATCGGAGACTGATTGTGACCTTCATTTCCAAGACCCAACATGCCGACGTCGTCCTGATTGGCGGCGGCATCATGAGCGCCACGCTGGGGGCGTTCATCAAGCAGCTCGAGCCGAACTGGACCATCTCCCTGTTCGAGCGCCTGGATGAAGTGGGCCTGGAGAGCTCCGGCCCGTGGAACAACGCAGGCACCGGGCACGCCGCACTGTGTGAGCTTAATTACTCCCCTGCAGCCAAGGACGGCTCGGTTGACCCTTCCAAGGCACTCCTGATCAACGAGCAGTTCCAGCTGTCACGCCAGTTCTGGTCCCATCTGGTGACCAACTCGCTGATCGGTTCCCCCAAGGGATTCATCAACACCGTCCCGCACATGAGCTTTGTGATCGGCCAGGACAACGCCGCCTTCCTGAAAACCCGGTACGAGGCACTCAAGCCCAATGCCCTCTTCCGCAGCATGGAGTACTCCGAGGACCACGCGCAGATCGCCAAATGGGCACCCCTGATCGTCAAGGGCCGCGACTCCAGGCAGCGCATTGCGGCCACCCGCGCGGCTGAGGGCACCGACGTCGACTTCGGCGCGCTGACCCGAGAGCTGACCACCTACCTGGACAACAACGGCGTCGAGATCAACTACGGCCACGACGTTTCGGGCATCAGGAAGGCGTCCGACGGCGGCTGGGACCTTTCGCTCAAGCACCCGGCTTCCGGGGAACACGGCTCCATCCACGCCAAGTTCGTGTTTGTGGGAGCCGGCGGCGGCGCCCTGCACCTGCTCCAGGCCTCCGGGATTCCGGAAAGCAAGGGTTATGGCGGCTTTCCCGTCTCCGGGCAGTTCTTCCGCTGCACCGACGAGAAGCTGGCCTCCAAGCACAGCGCCAAGGTCTATGGCCAGGCGTCAGTCGGTGCCCCGCCCATGTCCGTGCCGCACCTTGATACCCGGTACGTCGATGGCAAGCGGTCACTGCTCTTTGGGCCTTACGCAGGCTTCTCCACCAATTTCCTCAAGAACAGCACTTACCTTGACCTTCCGCTGTCCATCCGGCCCGGCAACATCATTCCCATGCTGGCCGTGGCCAAGGACAACATGGACCTCACTGCCTATCTGATCAGGGAAGTGGCCAAGCGCCACAGCGCCAAGGTGGATGCCCTCCGCGAGTACTACCCGGAAGCCGAGGACGGCGACTGGGAACTTATCACCGCCGGCCAGCGTGTCCAGATCATCAAGAAGGATCCGAAGAAGGGTGGCGTCCTCCAGTTCGGCACCGAAGTGATCGCCGCACGCGACGGTTCCATCGGTGCATTGCTCGGTGCATCCCCGGGTGCTTCCACCGCCGTGCCCATCATGATTGAACTGCTCCAGAAGTCCTTCCCCAAGAACTTCAAGGGCTGGCAGTCCAAGCTCAAGGACATGATGCCCGGCTACGGTGTGAAGCTCAACAACAACCCGGAGCTGGCCGCTGACCTTGAGGCAAGCACGGCCAAGGCCCTTCAGCTGAAAGCCGTTCCGGCCGCCGCACGCTGACACGGCTCCGGGTTTCGGGCCGGTTCCACCTTCAGGCAACAGCCCGTCAACCCACCAGGAGACCCATCGATGTTCCGGCTGGCAAAACTTTCGCTGGCGAACAGGGCCCTGATCGCACTGATCACCGTCTTCGCGTCGGTGTTCGGCGTGATCACCATGTCCTCCCTCAAACAGGAGCTCATCCCCTCCATTGAGTTTCCGCAGATCACCGTCATCTCAGCGATGCCGGGGGCATCTCCGGAAGTAGTGGACAAGCAGGTCAGCGCCCCGCTGGAAACCGCGCTGAACGGCGTCGAGGGCCTGGAATCCACGTCGTCCACGTCCCGCAACGGCGTGTCACAGATCACCATGGTGTTCACCTACGGTTCCAATCTGGACCGTGCGCGGAACCAGATCGACCGTGCCATCTCCAATGCGAAGCGCGGGCTCCCGGACGACGTTCAGCCACAGGCCGTTGCCGGCAGCATCAGCGATTTTCCCATCGTCTTCCTAGCGGTATCCTCGGACAAGCCTCTCAGCGAGCTGAACGCCGATCTCCTGCGCCTCAGCGTTCCGCGTCTTCAGAAGCTCGACGGCGTCAGGGGCGCCGACGTGACCGGCGGCGCCACCCAGCACATCCAGATCCTGCCCCGTCCCGCCGCGATGGCGGCCAAGGGCGCCACCATCCAGTCCATCCGGAACGCCCTGGGCAACAACGGCGCGCTGATCCCGGCGGGCACCATCGAGGACAAGGGCAAGACGCTCTCGCTGCAGATCGGCAGCCCCGTGGATTCCCTGGATGCCGTGAAAGCGTTGCCGCTTGCCGGGACCAAGGGTGCCGCCACGATCGGCGCAGTTGCCGATGTCAGCATCAAGGATGACCCCCGGACGTCAATCACCCGGACCAACGGCAAAGAGACTCTTGCCCTGTCGGTCACTAAAAAGCCCGAGGGCGACACCGTGGCAATCTCCCACGCGGTTAAGGACTCCGTTGCGCAGCTGGAGGCCGGGCTCGGCTCCAACGCCAAGTTCACGCCCATGTTCGACCAGGCACCCTTCATTGAGAAATCCATCAAGGACCTCACCACGGAAGGTCTGCTGGGTCTCGGGTTCGCCGTCGCCGTGATCCTGGTGTTCCTGATGTCCGTCCGGTCCACCCTGGTCACGGCCGTTTCCATCCCGCTCTCGCTCCTGATCACCTTCATCGGGCTTTCCGCTACCGGCTACTCCCTTAACATCCTGACCCTCGGCGCACTTACCATCGCGATCGGCCGGGTGGTGGATGACTCCATCGTGGTGATTGAGAACATCAAGCGGCACCTGAGCTATGGCGAAACGAAAATCACCGCAATTCTCACGTCTATCCGCGAAGTGGCAGGTGCCATTACGGCCTCCACCCTGACCACCGTGGCCGTCTTTCTGCCCATCGCGTTTGTGGGCGAACTGGCCGGCGAACTGTTCCGTCCGTTCGCGCTGACGGTGACCATCGCACTTCTGTCATCGCTGCTGGTTTCGCTGACCATCGTGCCGGTGCTGGCCTACTGGTTCCTGAAGACGCCGGCTGATTCCGCCGGTGGACTGGCCGCCGCTACGGCTGCCGGTGGATTGGCTGCCGGCAAGGCCGCCCGGGCCAAGGCGCAGGAGGCCGAACAGCGCAGCCTCCTTCAGCGCGGGTATCTTCCCATCCTGACCAAAACCCAGAAACACCCCGTGGTAACCCTGATCGCTGCAGCCCTCGTTCTGGGCGGCACGGCCGCCATGACCCCGCTGCTGGCCACCGATCTCCTGGGCAGATCCGGAGAGAACAGCATGACGGTTCGCCAGGTGCTTCCTGCCGGCACCAGCCTCGCCGACACCAGTGCGGCTGCCGTGAGGCTCGAAGGAGTGCTGCGGGGCATCGACGGCGTCAAGGATGTCCAGGTGACGTCCGGCAACGCGCAGACTGGCTTTACGGCCCTGACGTCGTCGGGCGCATCCAACTCAAGCTTTACCGTCGTGACGGAAGAAAAGGCCAAACAGGCCGAGCTTCAGGACACCGTCAGGGAGGAACTGGCAAAAGTCAGCGACGCCGGCAAGATCTCGGTGGGCTCCCAGCAGGGCGGGTTCGGGACTTCCTCCACGGTGGACATCACGCTCAAGGCCGCCAATTCGGCGGATCTGCTGAAGGCCAGCGATGCAATGGTCCAGGCCATGACCGGCGTGCCCGGCACCACCGAAGTGGCCACCAACCTTGCGTCCAGCCAGCCTGTGGTCCAGGTCAAGGTGGACCGCGCCAAGACCGTGGCCGCGGGGCTGAACGAGCAGCAGGTGGCAGGCGTCCTGGCATCCACCATCAGCCCCGTTCCGGCCGGCACCGTGCGGATTGAAACCAATGATTTCCCGGTGCAGATCGGCGAAGGAACCCGCTTTGCCAGCATCGACGCAGTCCGGAACATCCAGTTGCCCACCGGCGCCGGCCCCGTCTCCCTCGGAAGCATTGCCGCCGTGGAACAGGTGGATGTTCCCGTCTCCATTACCTCAAGCAACGGCCAGCGGACCGCCAGAGTGTCCGTCACGCCGTCGGGCTCCAACCTGGGAGCGGTCAGCGCCGAAGTGCAGAACCGGCTCGGGCCGGTCCAGCTGCCGCCAGGCGTCACCGCTGAAATCGGCGGTGCCACCACGCAGCAGGCGCAGTCCTTCAAGCAGCTGGGACTCGCCCTGCTGGCGGCCATCGCAATTGTCTATGTGATCATGGTTGCCGCGTTCAAGTCGCTCATCCAGCCGCTGATCCTGCTTGTTTCCATTCCGTTTGCGGCCACCGGTGCTGTGGCCCTGCTGCTGGTGAGCGGTGTTCCGCTGGGGCTGCCGTCGCTGATCGGCATGCTGATGCTGGTGGGAATTGTGGTGACCAACGCCATTGTGCTGATCGACCTCATCAACCAGTACCGCCAGCCCCGCGACGGCCGGCCGGGAATGACCGTGGCGGAAGCCATCACCCACGGCGCATGCCAGAGGCTCCGCCCCATCCTCATGACTGCCCTGGCCACTGTATTTGCCCTGACGCCCATGGCACTTGGCTTGACCGGGGGCGGCGGGTTCATCTCGCAGCCGTTGGCCGTTGTAGTGATCGGCGGGCTGATTTCCTCGACGGCGCTCACGCTGGTCCTGGTCCCGGTCCTGTACCGGCTGGTGGAAGGCCGGCGGGAAAGGAAATCCCTGCTTCGTGACATCCAGCAGCTTCCGGACGTTGCTCCCGGACACGGTGCGGACTCCGGGCTCCAGGACTGGACCACCGGGATGCGCCCCAAGGTCAGCGGCCGCCGCGCTGCGCCGGGCGGGGCCGAGTAGCCCTTCCTCCCTGGCCTTCCCTTCCGTCCCCATCCTCCCTCGCCTTCCCTTCCTGACCTTCCCTTCCGTCCCCTGACCTTCCCGTCCCAAGTGGGTAGCAGCAGACGCTGTTTTCAGCGCCCGTAGCGGCATCTGCTGCTACCCAGATGGGGCTAAAACAGACCAGCCTGTGCATAACTCATCGGGGGCCCGCCGGATTTGCGAGCATGGGGAAATGAAGATTCCCCATCCGCTGCCGGAGCCACTGGCCTCCGCCCCGTTCACCTTGGGTGAAGCGCTCGACGCCGGCGTCAGCCCCGGGCGTCTGAGGAAGCGTCGACTCTTGACGCCGAGCCGCGGAATTCGGATGGCAGCCGACGACGGCGCGCTGCAGCTTGCGCAGCTCGCCCGCCCGGTGTCGTTGATCACGCAGTTTTCCGCCGTGTCCCACGCGACGGCGTTTCTGCTTTGGGACTTGCCAGGTTTCCTGCCCGGCAGCGACGCGCCGGGAGTCCATATTTCGCGCCCGGATCACATGGCGATCGCCCGCCGCCGGGGTGTCATCGGCCACCGGGGCCAGTTCTTTCCCGATGAAATCGAAGATCTGGACGGGCTGCTCGTGACCAGCAGGGTGCGCACCTGGCTGGATGTTTCTCGCCGGATGAGCGTGGACGAGCTCACCGTGGCTGCTGATCATCTGCTGCGGATTCAGCACCCGGGGCTCGACGGGCGAACACAACCATACGCCACGGCGGAACAGCTGACAGACATGCTGGACCGGCACAAGGGAACACCGGGCATCCGAAAGGCACGGCTAGCTCTCGAACAGGCCCGCGCCGGTGCAGACTCAGCCCCGGAAACCCGCCTTCGGCTGGCGCTCGATCGATCCGGCCTGCCCGAACCGGAACTGAACGTCGCCACGGAGCTGAGTGCCGCCGTCGTACGTCAACCGGATCTTGCCTACCCCGAATTCCGGGTGGCGGTTGAATATGACGGCGAGGGCCACTCCGAGGCCGCCCAGATCGTGAGGGACATCGCCCGGGAAGAGGATTTCGCCGCTGCCGGCTGGACGTTGGTCCGGGTATCCAAACGGCATATGGCCAATGGCGCCCGATCCGCTGCCACCAAGGTGCGCGCGGCGCTTCTGAACGGTGGCTGGACACCCAGGTAGGTAGCAGCAGACGTCGTTTTCAGCGCTCATAACGGCATGTGCTGCTACCTAGTTGGGCTGACCACGTCGGGACGTAGACGCAATGCTGCGCGCTGCACTGTGACCTCGCGGGGGCCGGGCACTAGCCGTCAGCCTAGTGACTGCGTCCTGGGCCGGGGCTGCGTCTACTGCAGGGAATAAAGGACCGTGCCGGACGTTACACTGACTAATAGATGCAAATGCATGTAAATCGGGTATAGTTGAAGCAAGCCCGCAGAAGTTCAGAAAACGGAAGGCACATCATGCAGATCGGCGTATTCAGCGTCAGCGACATCACCACCGACCCCACCACAGGCCGGACGCCCACCGAGAATGAGCGCATCAAGGCGGCAGTGGCAATCGCCAAGAAGGTCGAAGAAATCGGCATGGACGTGTACGCCATCGGCGAGCACCACAACCGCCCCTTCTTCTCGTCGTCCCCCACCACCACACTGGCGTATATCGCCGCCCAGACAGAGCGCATCACGCTGTCCACGGCAACCACGCTGATCACCACCAACGATCCTGTCAAGATCGCGGAAGATTTCGCCATGCTCCAGCACCTGGCTGACGGCCGTGTGGACCTCATCATGGGCCGCGGCAACACGGCTCCGGTTTACCCGTGGTTCGGCAAGAACATACAGGACGGCATTGAGCTCGCCGTGGAGAACTACAGCCTCCTTCGCAAGCTCTGGGACGAAGACACCGTCAGCTGGTCCGGCAAGTACCGCACGCCGCTGCAGAACTTTACGTCCACACCCCGCCCGCTCGACGGCGTAGCCCCCTTTGTGTGGCACGGCTCCATCCGCAGCCCGCAGATTGCGGAACTGGCCGCTTACTACGGCGACGGTTTCTTTGCGAACAACATCTTCTGGCCCAAGGAGCACTACCAGCAGCTGATCAGCCTGTACCGCGAGCGCTACGAGCACTACGGCCACGGCAAGGCTGACCAGGCAATCGTCGGCCTGGGGGGGCAGTTCTTCATGCGGAAGAACTCTCAGGATGCGGTGAAGGAATTCCGGCCGTACTTTGACAACGCGCCTGTGTACGGCCACGGACCCTCCCTCGAGGACTTCACGTCGCAGACCCCGCTGACAGTAGGCAGTCCGCAGGAAGTCATTGAAAAGACGCTCACGTTCCGTGAGTACTTCGGCGATTACCAGCGCCAGCTCTTCCTGATCGACCACGCCGGCCTTCCGCTGAAGACGGTACTGGAACAGCTGGACCTTTTCGGCGAAGAGGTTCTCCCGGTGCTGCGCAAGGAATACGCCGCGCTCAAGCCGGCCCATGTTCCGGAACCACCCACCCACGCCGGCCGCGTGGCCGCCCTGATGGCCAAGCAGACCGCCGCAGCCGTGCAGCCTGCCGGTTCCGCAACTACGGAGGTCTGATGAGAGCCAAACCAGCCGAGTCTCCGGTCCGCCTGGCTGCCGAGACCTGGGAGTCACTGTTCCGCGCGCAAGTGGCGGTGATGCGGAAACTCCAGTCAGGGCCGGCGTTCAAGAACCTCCCGCTCAACGAGTACGATGTCCTGTTTACCCTGTCCGCCTGCCCCTCGGGCTGGTTGCGCCTCAATGAGCTCAACGACCATGTGCTGCTCAGCCAGTCGAGCCTGAGCCGGCTGGTGGAGCGGCTGGAAAAGCGGGGCCTCGTGGAGCGCATGCCAGCGCCGGACGACGGCCGCGGCGTCCTGCTGAAACTCACGCAGACGGGCACGGAGCTTCAGAAACAGATTGGCCGCGACCATGTCCGCGACATCTCCGCCTTGCTCACCCCTGCGCTGACGGCAGCCGAACAGCGCGAGCTTGCCCGGCTGACGGAGAAGCTGCGCAGCTCGGTGGCCACGCGGTAAAGAGCTGCCGCCATACAGGAGGGCGGCGCTGCCGGAGCTGCCCCCATACAGGAGGGCGGCGCTACCGGAGGGCGACCATCTTGGCGGGGTCTTCTTCCGGCAAGGTGCCCTCAACAACTGCGGTAACCCTGAGCTCGGTCAGCGACAGGCTCCCGCCCACTGTGGAAAGAAACGCAGTGTCCGAGGAGTCGCGGCCGGCGGTGATCCGCAGCATGGATTCCCGCGGCGCCAGGCCCGTGGGGTCGATGATCTGCCAGATTCCGTTGATGTGGGCCTCGGCAACGGCGTGGAAATCCATGGGGCTGAGCCCGGGCGCGTAAACGGCCGCGAGCCGGGCCGGGATGTCCTTGGAGCGCAGCAGGGCAATGGCCAGATGCGCGAAGTCACGGCAGACTCCCCGCCGGTTCAGGAGTGTCTCAACCGCGCCGTCGGTACCGCGTGAGGATCCGCTGACATACCGGAGCTCGCTGTACACCCAGTTGCGCACCGCATGAAGCAGCTCTTCGCCCTGAAGGCCGCCGAATTCCGCGTAGGCCGTGGGCAGGAGCCGGTCCGACTCGGCATAACGGCTGGGGCGGACATAGCGGATGAGTTCCATCAGGGAAGCCGGCTCCGGCTCGGCCAACCCGGCCACTCTGGCTGTGTAGTCCACGGTGACCTCGGTGGGTTCCGCGAACTCCATGTAATGGAACCTGCCGCCGTGGTGGTCGGACAGCTCTGTCACAGGCACCCGCTCGGAGCCTGCCAACACCGACAACGTCTCGTCAAGGGATGTGTAGCCGGGGTTTCTGGCGACGGAAATTGCCAGTGCCGCCTTTGTGTCGGCCATGGTTTTGAAGATGAGGCGGGCGGCCACAGTGCGTTCCATGTATCTCCGGGGTATGAGGTTACGGCAGGCCGGTCCCCGTCGGCGGGCAGGGTGGGTGCACGACAGGCGGCTGGGTGCGCGGCAGGCAGCTGGGCTAATTCTTGATCTTCAGAGACAGTAGCATCCGCTGGACATTGGCGAATTCCGATCCCTCGTTGACGTACTTGGCCGCCTGGTCCAGGGTGTTAAAGGTCTTTGCCGGCGCAACTTTTTCGTCTGTTGCGAACGCCTTCAGGATTCCGATATCACCAAACGAATAGTTGCCCGTACCCTGCGGGCCGCGGACGACGTTGCGGAGTCCGCAGGACTTTCCGTCGGCACCTCCCACCAGGTTGGTGATGCCGTATGACCCGAAGAACTTGTAGCCCTGGACCACGCGGAACACCACATGCGGCTCTATGGTCCCTTCCCCGCCGACGTGGGGCAGGTCCACGGGAACACTGCTCACCACCACATACGGCTTGCGGGCTGAATCCGGGCACTTTGCGGGGGAGGCTTCCGGCAGCCCCGTCTGAAGGGTGGCCAGGTATGTTCCGTCGGCCTTTTTGACTTCGATTTTGAGAGCGCCGGGCAGCGTCCCCTGATCCGGTGCCACCGTCTGCGCAATCCATTCGTCCGGAAGGTCAAAACTTACGTTTTTGGCGGGATCCGCAAAGACTTTCCACGACGACGCCGTAGCCCCGGGCGCGGCCGGCGCGGAACCCGATGCTGTGGAACCGGAAGTCTCGCCCGGCGTTGCGCCCGCCGTACCGGAAGGTGTCCCGGATGCGGTGCTCCCAGAGCTGTTGCCCGGCTGCACCGTAAAGGCCGGCGTCCCTTTGCCGTCACTGCTGCAACCGGACATCACGGCTGCGGCCACCACCATGACGGCCGCGATCCGGGCCCTGCGGGATGTTGCTGTCGCTGTCATGCAGCCAGCCTAGCGGGGTCCCCGTCCGCTAAGAGCGTCCGGATCAGTGTTTCGTCGGAGCGCACACCCTGGCCTGAGGTCCCGCGGCCCCACAGGTAAGTGCCGTCGGTGGGCTTGGAAAGGCGGTTGGGTCCACGCGCCGGTCCGCATCCGGCAGCCGGGTTTTCCGCGTGCCAAAGAGTACTAGGGTGGAGTCATGGCGGATGAGCATTTTGACGCGGCCGAAGGCAGCCCGGCGGATATTTCCGCAATCGACATCGCAGACTGGCGTCTGCGGACCTTTGCGCTCTATGACAACGTCCGCAGAATTGCGGCAGACAACCCCGCGGAAGCGCATTCGTATTGGCGCCAGGAGCGGGACCGCATGTTCGGCACCCATCCGGCCTCGGCCCTGACGTCGGACGCCAAGGCAAACTTCGGCGGACTAAGAACTGCCGATTACGATCCCATCTACCGCTTCCACGTACCGCTGACCCAAGAGGGCGCCGGCCGGGAGATGAGCGTTGAAACCGGCACCGACGGTGTGGTCAGGTTTGTCCGGCTGGGCACCTTCGACCTCCCGGAAATGGGCCAGCTCGCCGTCTGGAAGCTCCATGGATATGGCGGCGGAATCTTTGTACCGGTCCGTGACGCCACAGCCGGCCAGCCGGGCGGCAGCTACGGCGCGGGCCGGTACCTTCTGGACACCATCAAGGGCGCCTTCCACGGCGTGCACGGTTCCGGCCCCGGGGCCGAATACGTGCTGGACTTCAACTTCGCCTACAACCCCTCCTGCGCCTACAACGAGGCCTGGGCCTGCCCTCTCGCCGGTCCTTCCAATAGGCTTGCCGTGGAGATTCCGGTCGGCGAGCTATACTGAGCCGCAGGCCACGGCGGCTGTCATCGGATGGTAAGAATTTCGCGCGGACAAGGGGGCTTCAGCAGGCCTAGGCTTGAGGAATGAACCTCACCAGGCACAGGAAACTGCTAGCTGCGCTTGGCACCGTTGCGTTGGTGGCCGTCATCGCGGGTGCGGCCCTGTTCCAGCCGTGGCGCATTTTCACCAGCAGCCAACTGGACGAGGCGCTGCCTGCCGCCGCGGCGCCGTCGTCGATCCAAGTGGAAAGTCCGACGGCGGTCACACGGGTTCCGTCCGGCCCCCCGGTTACACAGGCGCCGGCACCCGCACCCGCGATCCTGGCAACCGGAGCGTTCCAGTCGCAGGAACACGCCACCACCGGGACGGCAAGCCTGCTGAACCTGCCGGACGGCACAAAAGTAATCAGGCTGGAAAACCTGGCCAGCAGCGACGGCCCCGACGTCAAGGTCTGGCTGAGCAGCCTCGAAGCAGGCGGTGACTGGTTCAAGTACCGCTCCGGCAAGTACGTTGACCTCGGCGCGATCAAGGCTACCCATGGAAACCAGAACTACACTGTGCCCGAGGGCACGGATATCTCTGCCCTGACCACTGTGGTGTTGTGGTGCGACCGCTTCAGCGTGGCCTTCGGATCGGCACAGCTGACCCCGGCGCCACGGAGTGCGCGCTAAATAGCGGGACATCTCCCCCGCAACCTCCGGCAGGACATAGGATGTCTTCATGACTTCCCCAGCCTCCGGCCGAATCGCCCGCGTCCGCCCGCACTCGGCGGCTTCGGCACGTACAGCCGCTGCAGCCGAGCAGTTCTTCGTGGCCAATGATGCCGCGGAGTTCGGCAGCGATGCCGGCAAGGTGTGGACAGTCGTTGAAACGCCGTTCCCGGGCTCACCTGCAAACGCCAGCAGCGCTCCGCGGCCGGGCTGAGAACCGGGTGCCACCGTCCCCGAGGACACCTTTGAGTTCCTTGCGCCCAGTGTTCCGGCAAATGTGTTCGGCATGGCACACAACACCGGGCGGCCGGGCCGTGATCTCCCCGCCCAGGCATTCCACAAGGCGTCAACCAGCGTGATCGGCCCGGGCGAGGCGATTGAGCTGGCCTCCGACGCTGGGCACGTTGACCCGGAAGCTGAACTGACCGTCGTCGTCGGCCGTAAAGTTTGCGGACTGACGCTCGAGAACGCACGCAGCGCCATCCTTGGTTTCACCATCGGCAACGATGTGTCCGCACGGGACCTGCAGAAATCCGATGAACTGTGGATCAGCGTGAAGAGCCAGGATTCGTTCACACCCGTTGGACCTTGGATGGTGACTGGTCTGGATGAGGCGGACCTGTCCATCAGCATCGTGCACAACGGCAGCGAGCTGAAGGCTGCCAATTCCGCAGATCTGGGCTGGAAGGTGGACGAGATCCTGGTGTACCTGACGTCCTTCATGACCCTGCACCCGGGCGATCTGGTGCTCACCGGCTTCCCGGCCGAGTGCGCCCGGATCCAGCCGGGCGACACCGTCACGTGCCGCGTCCAGGGAATCGGCGAACTCACCAACCCCGTCACGGCCGCCTCGTGGGAGGAAATCACCGCCTGATGTGTGAGGCTTGAGCCATGGATTCCCCCGCTGCGCCGACCGCCCAGCTGACGCAGCGGCCTCCGCGCCTTGCTCCGGCAACGCGGCACTACCGCGGAATCCTGCGTTTTCCGGTGGTCCGGCAGCTCATCCGGTTCACGGGTGTAGGGGTCATCTGCACCGCAGTGTCCCTCTCTTTGTACGCGCTGTTGCGTCCTTGGCTGGGTCCGCAGCTGGCGAATGCGGCGGCCCTGACCGTCACCTCCGTGATGAATACCGCGCTTAACCGACGCCTGACGTTCAAGATCACGGACCAGCGCAGGATGGCCCGTGACCACCTCAACGGACTGTTTGTCATACTGGTGGCGCTCGTCATCACTGGCGGCAGCCTGGGTGTGCTGCACTGGCTCCGACCCGGGGCCGCTGTGGCCGACGAACTGTGGACCACCACCCTGTCCGGGTTCCTGGCCACGGCCGTGCGGTTCACTTTGTTGCGGCACTGGATCTTCCGGCGCGCCCGGCACCGCTAGCTGCCCCGAATCCCCCCAGCTGGGTAGCAGCAGACGTCGTTTCGAGCGCTCAAAACAGCGTCTGCTGCTACCCGGTTGGGTCCTGAGCGGTCAGCCGCGGCCCAGCGTCCGGACGTTTTCGACGGCGGCCCTCACGGCGACCGCTGTCGTCTCCAGTTCCGCCGCCGTCACCGTCGAGTCAAAGCTGAACCGGACGGCTGTCTGCGCCACCTCGGCTTCAATTCCCAGTGCCCGCAGGACCGGTGATGGCGCATCCGAGCCGGCCGCACATGCGGATCCGCTGGAGCACACCACGCCTTGGCGCTCGAGCTCCAGAAGCACGGACTCGCCGCTCGTCCCGGGGAAACAGAAAGACGCCACCGATGGCAGCCGCTCGCTCGGATGGCCGGTCAAAAGAGCGCCGGGGACGCCTTCAAGCACGGCGCCGATAAACCCGTGCCGGAGTGCCGTGACCCGTTCGGCCAGCCCATGCTGATCCGTGTGCGCCAGCGTCAACGCGGTAGCCAGAGCCACGGCACCGGCCACGTTCTCCGTCCCGGAGCGGCGCCCGCGTTCCTGCCCGCCGCCGTGAACCAGCGGCTCCACCCTGGTCCGGCCTCGCACAAACAGCACCCCGCAGCCCTTTGGCGCCCCGAGTTTGTGTCCCGACAAGCTCAGGGCATCCACCCCGAGCCACTTGACGTCAATGGGCAGCCACCCTGCAGCCTGGACGGCATCGGTATGGAACGGAATCCCCCGGGCATGCGCCAGCGCAGCCAGCTCAGCTACCGGCTGGACCGTACCCACCTCGTTGTTCGCATACATCACACTGACCACGGCGGTCTCTGGCCGCAAGACAGCGCCCAGAGCCGCCGGAGTGACGCGCCCAAAAGCATCCACCGGAACCACGTCCACCGTGAAGCCGTGGAACCGCTCCAGGTACCGCGCTGATTCCTCTACCGCAGGATGCTCGACGGCGCTGATCACCACCCGGTTCAACGCCGGGTCCGCGGCCTGCCGGGCCAGTGCAATGCCCTTAACGGCCAGGTTGTCTGCTTCGGTCCCGCCCGAGGTAAACGTGACCTCACCCGGCCGGCAACCCAGCACCTTGGACACCGCGGCACGTGCCCCCGCGAGCCCATTGGCGGCAGCCTCGCCCAGGGAATGATGGCTCGACGGATTCCCGAATTCGCCGGTGAGGTAGGGCCACATGGCTTCGAGTGCCTCGCGGCGGACCGGTGTGGTGGCGGCGGCATCCAGGAAAATCATGAGGAGCTCAATTGACCGTGAGTCCGACGTCCAGCAGTTCAATGTCAAGGCCAAGATCCAGGGCGGCCACGCTGTGCGTCAGACCGCCGATGGAGATAACGTCCACACCGGTGGCGGCGATGCCGGCCACAGTCTCCAGGTTCACGTTGCCGCTGGCCTCCACCCGGGCCCGTCCGTTCACCAGCGCCACTCCGGCGGCGAGCTCGTCCAGCCCGAAGTTGTCCAGCATGATGGTGTCCACCCCGGCAGCAAGCACCGGTTCGATCTGCTCCATCCGATCCACCTCCACTTCGAAATGCGTGGTGTGGCCGAGGTGTGCCTTGGCTGCCGCCAGCAGTCCAGTCAGCTTGGCGGAATCGCCGCCGGTCATCACGGCCAGGTGGTTGTCCTTGGCCAGAACGGCGTCGGAAAGGCTGTAGCGGTGGTTCGCTCCCCCGCCGCACCGGACCGCGAACCGCTCCAGAATCCGCAGGCCGGGAGTGGTTTTGCGGGTGTCGGTGATGCGCGCCTTTGTGCCATCCACCAGCCGCACAAATTCGGCTGTCTTGGTGGCGATGGCGCTCATCCGCTGGACAAGGTTCAACGCCACGCGTTCGGCGAGCAGCACCGAACGCGCCCGTCCGCTGACCCGCGCCAGGTGCGTTCCGGCGTCGAACGCGTCGCCATCGGCGAGCAGCAGCTCCACTTCCGTTTCCGGGTCGATCAGCAGCATGGCGTCGCGGAAGACCGTGGCCCCGCTGAAAACGCCGGGAACGCGCGCGTTCAGGACAGCGGTGGCCCGCGCTTCGGCCGGGATGAGCAACTGCGACGTGATGTCGCCGGCCGGTGCATCTTCGGCATAGGCGCGCTCGAGGATGTCCCGCACGGGGGCGGCGGGGAGAGTCAGTTCAGTCATGGACGAGGCTCGCTTTCCGGCTCATGGTGTAACGCTTGTGTATATCGTCGACGGCGGTTGCCGCCGGCTGACCGTCGCTGCGGTAGTGCGCCCCGAGCGAGCCGCGCCGTTCCTGCGCAGCGTGGACCAGCAGTTGCGCGGCAAGGAGCAGGTTGGCGTCCTCGTGCTCGCGCGGCTCCAGAGAGTCCTGCACGTATTCGGAAGGCTCGACGGCGTCCCATTGATCCAGCACCTGGGCGGCCTCAGCCAACATTCCACCCGAACGGAGCACCCCGGCCTTGGCCGTCATCAAACGACGAAGGGCACCACGGGAGAACGCTTCATCGCGGAACGGCGTTCCGGCAGCGTGCGTCAAAGGGAGGCCGCTTGCGGCCGAGCTAGCACGCGGAGGAATGCCGTTTTGCGAATCCATCGAGCTGGCACGCGGAGGGGCGCAGTTCGACGGCACGCCAGCCAGAAACGCCTGAACCGCCCTCCGCCCGAAGACCAACCCTTCGAGCAATGAATTGCTGGCCAGCCGGTTGGCACCCTGGACGCCTGTGCAAGCCACTTCGCCCGCAGCCAGCAGCCCGGGCACGGTGGTGCGGCCGTGCAGGTCGGTGGCCACGCCGCCCATCCAGTAGTGCGCGGCGGGCGCAACCGGTACCAGTTCCGTGGTCCAGTCGACGCCTGCGGCGCGCGTCCGGCTGCTGATGGTGGGGAACCGTTTGTCCAGGAAACCCTGGCCCTTGGCAGCCTCGATGACGCGGGCGTCGAGGAATACGTGCCCGTCGGCGTCCCCCAGATTGGCCAGGTGCAGGGCGATGCTGCGCGAGACGACGTCACGCGGGGCGAGCTCGGCGTCGGCGTGATAGTCGGGCATGAACCGGTGACCGGCTGCGTCGAGCAGGATGGCACCTTCGCCACGGACGGCCTCGGAAATCAGCAGCGGATCGGTATTTGTTTCGGCGGTTCCCGCTGCTTCCGGGGCGTCGGCGGGGAGCACCATGCAGGTGGGGTGGAACTGGAAGAATTCGAGGTCCGTAACGCTGGCCCCGGCACGCCAGGCAAGGGCCAGTCCGTCGGCTGTTGCCACGGAGGGGTTCGTGGTCCGGGCGAACAGCTGGCCGGCGCCGCCGGTGGCCAGCAGCACAGCGTCGGCTTGAAGGTCCTCATTGCGTCCGGCCTGGATGAAGTTGGCACCGGTCACGCGACCCTCGCTGTGCGTCAGGGATGTCACCAGGGCGTTGGCGAGAATCTGCACCTTCCCTTCGGCCTCGGCAGCCAGCACAGCGCGGATAAGGGCCGAGACAACGCCGGCTCCGGTGGCGTCGCCTCCCGCGTGCAGGATCCGTGGCGCGGAGTGGGCCGCTTCGAGCCCCAAGGCGGGATCGCCGTCGTCGTCCATGTCAAAACGCACACCGAAGCGCCCAAGTCCCGCGATATCCAGCCGTGCTTCGGTGCAGAGGACCCGCACCGCTTCCTCGTTGCAATGCCCGGCTCCGGCCTTAAGCGTGTCGGCAATATGGGCCGCAACGGTGTCGCCAGGGGCAGGCTCGTCGAGTACGGCGGAGATACCGCCCTGCGCGTAGCATGTGTTGCTGTCCGAGAGGGCGCCCTTGGTCAGCAGCACCACTTCGGCGCCGGCCTCGGCGGCACGCAGCGCCGCATACAGGCCCGCAATCCCGCTGCCGACGACGATCAGCCGCTTGCGGGCCGGGGAATCGACGTTTCTCATTGGGGCTTCGAGGCCAGCATGCGCTCCAGCGCTGTCCTGGCGTTCTCTTTCACGGCGTCGTCCACCGTGATGCGGTTGACCACGCGGCCCTGCACCAATTCCTCCAGCACCCAGGCCAGATAGCCGGGGTGGATCCGGTACATGGTGGAGCAGGGGCAGATCACCGGGTCCAGGCAGAAGATGGTGTGCTGCGGGTACTCTGCCGCGAGCCGGTTCACCATGTTGACCTCGGTGCCGATGGCGAACGTGGTGGGCTCAGCTGCCGCCGCGATAGCCTTCTTGATGAAGTCCGTGGAGCCGGCGGAATCAGCGGCGTCCACCACCTCCATGGGGCATTCGGGGTGCACCACCACCTGCACGCCCGGGAACTCGGCACGGGCCTTTTCAATCTGGCCCACGTTGAAGCGCTTGTGGACCGAGCAGAAGCCGTGCCACAAGATCACGCGGGAATCGAGCAGCGCCTGTTCGTCGTTGCCGCCGAATTCCTTGCGGGGGTTCCACATGGGCATCTGCTCAAGGCGGACGCCCATGGCCTTGGCTGTATTGCGGCCCAGGTGCTGGTCCGGGAAAAACAGCACCCGTTGGCCGCGCTCGAAAGCCCACTCGAGAACGGTCTTGGCATTCGAGGACGTGCAGACAATGCCGCCGTGCTCGCCGCAGAAGGCCTTCAGCGCGGCCGAGGAGTTCATGTAGGTGACCGGAATAACCGGAACCCGGCCCTCGGCGTCGGGCGCTGTGCCGAAAATTTCTTCAAGCTGTTCCCAGCAGTCCTCCACTGAATCGGTGTCCGCCATGTCCGCCATGGAGCAGCCGGCCGCGAGGTTGGGCAGGATGACGGCCTGTTCCGGCCTTGAGAGAATGTCCGCGGTTTCGGCCATGAAGTGCACGCCGCAGAAAATGATCGCCTCGGCGTCGGGCCTGGTCAGGGCCGCGTTGGCCAGCTGGAAGGAATCACCCACAAAGTCGGCGTATTCAACCACTTCATCGCGCTGGTAGAAGTGGCCAAGGATCACGGCGCGGTCGCCGAGGGTCGCCTTGGCCGCACGGATGCGGGAATCCAGTTCGGCGTCGCCGGCAAGTTTGTATTCCTCGGGCAACTGGCCCTGGCGGGGCGTGGCGGGCGGTGCCACATTCGCGCTCGAAGCTCCCGGACCGTACGCGGGGATGCCGGCGCGGGCCTCGGCCAGGTCATAGTCCCAGGGTCCCCGGGCGAGGGCGGGGCTGCATGTGCTGCCGGCTGCGGCGGCACCGTTCTCAGCCTGTTCGCGCGTGATCAGCTGGATTGCTGTGTTGACGCTGCTCATGGTGTGCTCCTGTTGTCTGGGTCAAGGCCTGGGCGGCCGGTAAATCGGTAAAGGCGTGGCGGGCGGTGTTTTCCGCCCTGCAGGTATTCACCGGTTTCTTCGATCTCCGGTGCGGATTTGATCTGCCGGCGGAAGTTGGCGGGGTCCAGCTGGCGGTCCAGGACTGCCTCATACACTTCGCGGACCTGGGCGAGCGTGAAGTACTCGCCCAGCAGGTGATAGGCGATTGCCCCGTAGGCCAGCTTGTTGCGCAGCCGCCAGAGCGCGTACTCAACAATCGCGTTGTGGTCGAAAGCCAGGCTGCCGAGCCTGTCCGCCCGGAACCACCTGACATTTTCGGATTCGTCAGCGAGGGCGGCTTCAGTGGGCTGTACCAGGGCCCAGTAGGCAATGGATACCACGCGCTGGCTCGGCGAACGGTGCAGACCGCCGAAGGCATAGAGCTGCTCGAGGTAGCTGGGTGCGAGACCGGTGGTTTCGCGCAGGTTCCGTGACGCCGCATCCTGGAGCGACTCAGCGTGGGTCAGCGGGCCGCCCGGCAAAGCCCACAGGTCCTTGAACGGCTCACGGATCCGGCGGACCAGCGGGATCCACAGTGTGGGGCGGCCGGACTGCTCGCTGGGTCGTAGCACGAAGATCACCGTGGAGATGGCCAACGACGGCGGAGCCACCTGCCGCTCGGCAACGTTGGCTGAGTTGGTGTACACGATGATTCACCCCGCTCGATGGGCGCCTGCGGCGCTTCGACTAGTTATAGTCAACTTGACTAGAACTAATCCTACGGCGGCTTTTGCCGGTGTCAAAATGTTTCAGGTCACACAGGGCGGTTATGACGGGACAGCGGCGGCTTCCAGGAGCGGCAGTGTCCGCCCCTGGAAGTGGGTGTTGAGCACAATCACCGACGACGACCGGAGCACCGTTTTGGTGGCGATCATGGCGTCCAGCACACGTTGCAGGTCGGGATTTGATCTGGCGGCGATGCGCGCCATGAGATCGGAGCTGCCGGAGACGGTGTGGATCTCGATCAGTTCCGGGATTTCAGCAAGAGCCTCAACCACGGCGTCGTGCCCCAGATCCTGGTTGATGGTCAGGGAGCAGAATGCCACTACCGGGAACCCGAAGTGCGACGGATCCGGCTGCGGCACCCACGAGCCGATGACCCCTGTTTCGCACATCCGGTCAAGCCGCGACTGCACGGTGGCTCTGGCCACCTTGAGAACCCGGGATGCTTCCAGGACGGCGGCCCGGGGGAAATCAGTGAAGAATCGGACAATTTTGGCGTCCAGAGCGTCGACATCCATCTGAGTACTCCTCCTGGCAGGCAATCACATCACAAACCGCCATCAATCTGGATGTTTACTATACAAACTGCCTCCATGATCTCACGCCTGGGAGAAGTCAGGGCTGTGCCGAGGCAGTAAATTCGAATGGTCCCAAGAGGACCCCACCAGACACCGACCACAAGAAGGTATGCAGGCATGACAATGAAGTCCACGGCAGAGCGCCCGGCTGCACAACTCGTCCACAGCATGAAACCCCGCCAACTGACCATGATGGGGCTTGGCAGCGCCATCGGCGCAGGCCTCTTCCTCGGCTCAGGCGCGGGCATCCAGGCGGCCGGACCGGCGGTGCTGATTTCGTACCTGGTTGCCGGCACCCTGATCATTCTGGTCATGTGGGCGCTGGGCGAAATGGCTGCGGCCAACCCCAACAGCGGCGCGTTTTCAGTCTACGCGGAGCGGGCGATGGGAAAGACAGCCGGTGCCACTGTGGGCTGGCTGTGGTGGCTACAGCTGGTGGTGGTCATCGCCGCCGAGGCTCTTGGTGCAGCCGGCCTGCTGTTCTCGGTCTGGCCAGTCGTTCCCGTCTGGGCTCTGGCCCTGATCTTCATGGTGGTCTTCACCGGCATCAATCTGGCGGGTGTGAAGAACTTCGGCGAGTTCGAGTTCTGGTTCGCCATTCTCAAGGTGACCGCTATTGTCCTGTTCCTGGCCATCGGCGCGGCTCTCCTGCTGGGACTGCTGCCGGATGTCGCGTCGCCCGGGCTCTCCAACATCACCACAGACTTTGCCCCCGCAGGTCTCGGCGGAATAGCCACCGCGCTGTTCGTAGTGATCTTCGCGTTCGGTGGTACGGAAATCGTCAGTGTGGCCGCCGCGGAAACAGAAGATCCCGAACGCAGCGTGGTCAAGGCCATCCGCACTGTGGTGTGGCGGATCCTGGTGTTCTACATCGGCTCCGTGTTTGTCATCGCCGCTGTCCTCCCCTCGACGTCGGAAGCCCTGGCATCACCCTTCGCCGGCGTGCTCGATGCCGCGCGTATCCCCGGAGCCAGTGCGGCGATCACCCTCGTGGCCGTCGTCGCACTTCTCTCTGCCCTGAACGCAAACCTCTACGGCGCTTCCAGGATGGTGTTTTCACTCTCCGAGCGCGGCGAGGCACCGCGCTTCCTCTCAAAGCTGAGCGGCGCCCGCGTCCCGATGGTTGCCGTGGGCGTGTCCGTGGCCTTCGGCTTTATCGCCACCGTGCTGGAGCTGCTATTTCCGGAACGGATCCTACCGGCGCTGTTCCAGCTGGTCGGTTCGACATGCCTGGTGGTGTGGGGCTCCGCCCTGGTGTCCCAGCTGATCCTGCGCCGCCGGGCAGACCGTGATGGCACTCCCCTGCCGCTGCGCATGACCGGGTTCCCGGCGCTGACCATCTTCGGTCTGGTGCTCCTGGGCCTGATCTTCGCCGTCGGCTTCAGCGCCGAAAGCAGCCGCCTCCAGCTGTTCAGCACCACATTGCTGATCGCCGGCATCGCTGCCGCCTGCCGGATCGGCGCCAGGCTCACGTCAGCGCCCGCCAAGTCCCCGACTGAGTAGCAGCAGACGTCGTTTTAAGCGCTCAAAACAGCATCTGCTGCTACCTAGTTGGGCGGGGCGGGACTGGATCAGAAATGAGAGGTCTATACAAACTGCTAAGGGATCTGCGCACGGAGCTGGCAGGCTTTGGCAGTATGACTAGCCCGCGGTAGGCGGATTGCTCAAGCTGCCGGCGGTGGCTAGGGTCACAGGTATGGACACTCTGCCTCCGCCGGACGCCAGCAACGAAGCTGCTCCGCTCACGCCCATTCAGCTCCGCGAGCTGTATTCGCTGATGGTGGCCGTCCGCCACCTCGACACCTCGACCATCGCCTGGCAGCGGCAGGGAATCATTCCCGGCTATGCCCCGGAGCTGGGGCAGGAAGCGGCGCAGGTGGGCAGCGGCTACGCCGTGGATACCACCCGCGATTTTGTCTTCCCCACCTACCGGGAAATGGGAGTTGCCCGCGCCATGGGCGTGGACATGGTGGCCTACATGGCCACCCACAAGGCCACCTGGCACGGCGGCCTCTACGATCCACTGACTTCTAGGCTTGCCCCGATCCAGGCTGTCGTGGCAGGTTCCGTGCTTCACGCGGTGGGCTGGGCACACGGCCAGACGCTGGACAACAAGGACGGCGTGGCCATGGCCTACTTCGGTGACGGCGCCTCCTCCCAGGGCGACGTCCACGAGGCCATGAACTTCGCTGCCGTCATGAAGGCTCCGGTGGTGTTCTTCACGCAGAACAACGGCTGGGCCATTTCCGTCCCCACCGAGCGGCAGGTGGCCGGAGGCTCGGTGGCCGCCCGCGCGGCCGGTTACGGCATCCCGGCCATCAAGGTGGACGGGAACGACGTCGTCGCGGTGGTTGAGGCGACCAGGCGCGCCTTCGCGCACTGCCGGGCAGGCAACGGACCCGTGGCGATTGAGGCCATGACGTACCGCCGCGGCCCGCACTCCACGTCCGATGATCCCGGACGCTACCGCTCGCTCGATGCCGAACGGACGGATGCGGGCGTGGATCCGCTGGAACGCTTCAGGAAACAGCTGCTGGCCGACGGCGTCGGGGACGAGTCGTTCTTCGCAGAGGCACTGGCCGCGGCGAAGGCAGAGGAAGAGCAGATCCGCACCGGGATCCAGGCGCTTGGATCCCGCCCCGGCACTGAAATGTTCGACCTGGTCTTCCAGGAAACCACCCCTGCCCTGCAGGCACAGGCCGCCAACTGGCGCGAGGAGTCCGAACATGTCTAAGAATGCAGGCACCATGACCGGATTTCGAAAGGCCCCATCACCGGAGGGACAAGCACCGGAGACCAGGACCGTGGAAATGTCCATGCAGCAGGCCCTGAACCGCGCGCTGGATGAAGTCCTGGCCGAGAACCCCAAGGCGGTCATCTTCGGTGAGGACTGTGGCAGGCTGGGCGGCGTCTTCCGCATCACTGACGGGCTGCAGGCCAAACACGGCGAGGGCAGAGTCTTTGACACGCCGCTTGCCGAGTCCGGAATCCTGGGCATGTCCGTGGGCCTTGCCATGGCCGGTTTCCATCCCATACCGGAGGTGCAGTTCGACGGTTTCGCCTACCCGGCCATCAACCAGATCGTCTGCCAGATGGCCCGCATGAACTACCGCAGCCGCGGCACGCTGCCGATGCCGATCACCCTGAGGGTCCCCAGCTTCGGCGGCATCCGTGCTCCTGAACACCATGGGGAAAGCCTTGAAGCGCTCTTCGCCCATGTTCCCGGGCTCAAGGTGGTCTCGCCGTCGAACCCGAACGAGGCCTACCACCTGCTCAAATACGCGGCCACCCGCCCGGATCCGGTCATCTTCATGGAGCCGAAGTCGCGCTACTGGCAGAAGGGCGACGTCGACCTCGACGGCGGCGGCTCCCCTGACGCAGAAAGGAACACCGGCGCCAAGGTCATGCGCGAAGGCCGGCACATCACCCTCGTGGCGTGGGGGGCCATGGTGGCACGCTGCCTGCAGGTGGCTGAACTCGCCGCGGAGGACGGGATTGACGTCGAGGTCCTGGACCTGCGCTGGCTCAAGCCGATCGATGCAGAGGCGCTGGCGAGTTCCGTCGCCAAAACCAGGCGCGCCGTCGTCGTGCATGAAGCTCCCTTGACTTCCGGCCTGGGTGCCGAAGTGGCGCAGCTGATCACGCAGAGCTGTTTCGATACGCTGAAGGCGCCGGTGGAGCGGGTCACGGGCTTCGACGTCCCCTACCCGTCCGGCGATCTGGAAGACGAATACATCCCGAACATTGACCGGATCCTTTTTGGCATCCAGCGAGTATTGGAGTACCGACGTGGCTGAAATATCCTTCCCGCTCCCTGACCTCGGCGAAGGGCTGATCGAGGCAACGGTGCTTGAATGGCTGGTTGCTCCCGGCGACCAGGTCGAACGGAACCAGCCGCTGGTGGAAGTTGAGACCACCAAATCGGCCGTTGAACTGCCCAGCCCGCAGGCAGGTAAAGTGGTGCGTATCCACGGCGGGCCCGGTGACAAGATCAATGTCGGCGAGCCCCTGATTGTGTTTGAGGTGCCGGACAACACTGCCGGCATTGTGGGCACGGTCCCGAAGGAAGAGGCACCGAAGCGCCGGGTCCGCCTGAGCGCCGTACTTGATGAGGACTGACACCATGAGCGGCAGGCACACCGGCGAGCAGCATTCCCATACAGTGGAAGGCACAGACCCCCAGCTGTATGTAGAGGTGCATGAGCCAGCAGCCGATGCAGGCCTGCGGCCCATCCTGCTGATCCATGGATTTTCCTCTTCCACCCGGCTGAACTGGGAGGAGACCGGCTGGCTGACCGCCCTGCTCGAGGCCGGACGCCGGGTCATTACCGTGGATCTGCCCGGCCACGGCCGGAGCGGCGCCCCGGAGGACCTGGACTCCTACGCGCCCAGCCGGATCCGTGCGGATCTCCTGCAGATAGCGTTCGACGCCGGTGTGCGGCCGGTGCGCGACGGTGACCCTTCCAGCGGGCTGGATGTGATCGGCTATTCGCTGGGCTCACGGCTCGCCTGGGAGTTCGGCGCCACGCAGCCGGAGCTGGTGCACCGGCTGGTCCTCGGCGGCCCGAACACCGCCGATCCGCTGGCTGCCTTCGATCTGGTGGCCGCCCAGCGTCATTTGGCTGATGGCACGCCGATTCCCGACGAATCAACGGCGGGGCTGCTCAAAATGGCCCAGCTGCTGCCCAGCAACAACATATTCGCGCTGCTGTCCCTGATCGAGGCCATCAAGGGCGAGCCCTTCGATCCGGCCGAAGCCGTCCCGCATATGCCCATGCTGCTCGTGGCCGGCGAGAACGACGACCGTGCGGCTTCCATGCCGGAACTTGCCGCACTGGGCGCCAAAGCCGGTTCCATGGTGGAGCAGCTGGTGTTGCCCGCCCGTAGCCATACAAACGCCGTCACCAGCCGGGCATTCAAACAGGGCGCAATCGCATTCCTGGGCAGCTGAGTCAGCCCCGTTATAGTCGCTCGGCGTTGCCACACATGCGTTCCAGGACACTGACAGCCATGGCGTACTCATCCATGCCAATGCCCGCCGTCAGGTCCCGCCGGCTCTCGTCCACCAGGCTTTGAGCCTCGGCGTGCCGGGCCCTGCCGAGATCGCTCAAGGCAAGCTGTCCGTCCACCAGGATCATCAGGCCCCTGCCCACCAGCGCAGCCATTTCACGCTCCTGGGAATCGCCGCCGTCGGCCCTCCAGAACGGATGCAACACCTCGCTGAGGTGGTCCGGGCTAATGGAACCGGCTGCTAGCGTGTTGACGATCTGCCATTGCCGGCGGGTCAGCTTCAGGTGCGCAAGGGTGGCATCGAGATGGTTCTCCAATGCGCCGTCCAGCCGCTTGAGCCAGTATCCGATGGGCCTGTTCACATTGCCCATGGTGTCAGGGAGCAACAGGCCCGGCAAGTCCCTGTTCGTGGCCCGTTCCCTGCTGCCCGGGCTCTGGCCGGGCGGTAGGCTGGGATTACGGGGACACACCGCGAAAGGGAACCATGAGCATGCGTTTTGACGACCGCGGAGACGCGGGCAGACGGCTCGCCACGGCACTTCCGCAGTTCCGCGAACGGCCGGACACTCTTGTGCTGGGCCTAGCCCGCGGCGGCGTTCCCGTGGCTGCTGCGGCCGCCGCCGCACTGCACCTGCCGTTCGGCGCCGTTCTGGTGCGGAAGCTCGGCATTCCCGGTCACGATGAAACGGCCTACGGTGCTCTGGCCTGGTCCGATGGCAGGATTGTGCGGATGCTCAACAGGCCGTTGATGGCCAGGGTCCTGGAGCACGGCGTCCGTCAGGAATGGCTTGACCAGGTGGAAATCCGAGAGCGCGAAGAACTGCTTCGGCGGGCCCAAAGCTACCCCGGCATCAGCCACGACCTGAGCGGCAAGACCGTATTGCTGGTGGATGATGGCCTCGCCACCGGAGCCACCATGCGGGCAGCGGTCGAGGCCGTGCGTGCGGGAGGGGCCGCTACCGTTGTGGCCGCAGCGCCTGTGGGCTCGCTGGACGCCGAAAAGTCCATCGCCAGGGTCAGCGACTCCATCCTGTGCCTGCACCTCCCCGGCAAGTTCCGGGCCGTGGGCAGCTTCTACCGGCATTTCGAACAGCTGACCGACGAAGAAACCATCGGGCTCCTGCATGGTCAGGACAGCCCAGGCTGAAAAACAAAGGTGCGGGCACGGACCCCCAAGGGTCCGCGCCCGCGCGTTTTAGCTGAGTGTGTGCAGCTAGTGCTTGCTCACACCCAGCGGCCGGCCCTTGGTTTCCTTGGCCAGCAGCACGCCTACTGCGGAAATGACGCACAGGATCATGATGTAGATGCCGATCGAACCGGTCCACTTGGTGCTCTGGAGGAGCACTTCCGCGATGGTTGCCGCGAAGGCTCCGCCCAGGATTGCACCAAAGGCATAACCGATTGAGATGCCCGAGTACCGGACGTTCGCCGGGAACATCTCGGCGTACATGGCGGACATCGGGCCATAGGACAGTCCCAGGCCGATCGTCAGGACGAACAGCGCGACGCCATAAAGCCAGATGTCCTTGGTATCGATGAGCGCGAACATCGGAATCATCCAGACGAAGACGATCCCATAACCGATAAGGAAGGTCTTGACCCTGCCGATCTTGTCGGAGAGCCAGCCGCCCACAAGCGTGAAGATCAGCCAGCCGAAGGATGCCAGGGTGGTGGCGAGCAGAATCTGCGGGACGGGCATCTTCAGTGACTTGGTGGCGTAGGAGATGAAGAACGCGATCAGCAAGTACCCGGCGGCATTGTTTCCGATGAAGATCATGGTGGAGTAGAGCACTGACTTCTTGTGGCGGCGGAGGAGCTCGCCCAGGGGCGCCTTGCTCTCTTCCTTGCGCGCGGTCATCTCCTTGAAAACCGGGCTCTCAGCCACGGCCCGCCGGATCAGATAGCCCACCACGATCAGCACGATGGACAGCAGGAACGGAACACGCCAGCCCCAGCTTGCGAAGTCCTCCTTGGACATTCCCGTGTTGAGGAAGTAGAGCAGCCCCGTGGCCAGGATCATGCCTACCGGGACACCGATCTGCGGGTAGGCGCCGAAGAGGCCACGCTTGCTCTTGGGCGCATGCTCCACTGCCATCAGCGCGGCCCCGCCCCACTCGCCGCCGGCCGAGAAGCCCTGGATCACGCGGAGGGTGATCAGCAGGATGGGAGCCAGTACGCCGATTTCGTTGTACGTGGGCAGCATGCCGATCAGTGCCGTCGCGGCTCCCATCATGATGAGCGTGAACACAAGCATGGCCTTGCGTCCGAGCCTGTCGCCGAGGTGTCCGGCAACAATCGCGCCGAGCGGGCGGAAGAGGAAGCTGATACCGATCAGGGCGAAGGACAGAATCTGCGCAAGCCCCGGATTTGACGCCTGCAGCGGAGTGAGGAACAGCGGCGACAGCAGCGTTGCCGTGAGCTGGGCGAAGATGAAGAAGTCGTACCACTCGATGGTGGTGCCGACCAGCGTCCCGGCGAGGACTTTCCGTTCCTCATGTTTGCTGCTGGGGCCCGCCTCTGAATCGACGGAGGAAGCTGCGGTCATTGAAACTCCATTGTTCTGGGCAGCGGAACTGCCACTAAGGGCGCCTTCTAAATTACTGACAGAACGGTCAGTTAGTTAGCAGAATACTACGAAAACGTGACAAGGGACACGTTCTTTCGAAAAAGACGTGCCCCCGGTGACCGGAAACAGGTCCGGATCAGTCTTGGCGTGTCAGTCCTCGCGGGCCAGGAATTCCCGGACCCGCGCCCGGACCGGCTCGCGGTCATAGCTGTTGACCATCGCACCCGCCATCCTCACCGGGTCGCCGAAGAAGAAGTATTCGTAGAGCGACTGGCGGCCGGAGAACCCGGAGATTGAGGCGTCGAAGGCCAGCTTGAACAGCCGCACACGTTCGGGTCCCGTGAGCGTTTTACCCTGCAGGTACAGCTCGATGTCCGCCCGGGCATCGCTGTTCACATCTGCCTCGCCGGGCAGGGCCATCAGCCCGGAGGCCGAGAACTTGCGGATGATCTGCGGGAACCGCTGGGCGATCTTCGGGTACCAGTTGCGGGCCGCATTCAGGGTGGTCCACTTGGGCAGCATGACGCCGGCTTCGTTGAGTTCGGCATCCGCCTCCGACGCCCGGACGAGCGCCTTGCCGATTTCGACGTCGACAATCAGCTCCGCGATGTCCTCCTGGATGTGCTGAAAGCCGTCAATGCCGATCGAAGCAGCCAGTTCCGAGGCCAGGCCCAGGAAGAATTCGCTCTTGGCGATGGTGCGGGTGACCACCTGGTGCGTCATCAGTGCCCCGGCGCCGGTCTCGGCGTAGAAACCGTTGCACAGCTGAGGGTTGCCCAGCATGAAGATGCGCTCGCTCGGGACAAAAACGTTGTCGAAGATGGCGACGGCGTCCATTTCCTCATAGCGCGAGGCGAGCGGCTCGTCGTGGGTTCCTCCCCCGTTGTACAGGGAAGTACGGCAGAGGTAGCGAAGGCCGGGTGCATCGTTGGGAATGGCGAAGGCGTAGGAGTAAGGGGCATCCTCCGGGGTGCCGCGGAGCACCGTCGAGGGGAACACCAGCAGCTCGTCGGCAATCGGAGCAATGGTTGCCAGCATTCGCGCGCCGTGGATGACGATGCCGTCCTCACGTTCCTCGACGATGCGGGCGGAGAGCTGGCCGCCCAGCTGCTCGGAGCCGGATACCGAGCGGTTGA
Organism: Micrococcaceae bacterium Sec5.7; assembly: GCA_039636785.1. Classification (NCBI taxonomy): domain Bacteria; kingdom Bacillati; phylum Actinomycetota; class Actinomycetes; order Micrococcales; family Micrococcaceae; species Micrococcaceae bacterium Sec5.7. Next base: position 2,311,976 of record CP144169.1, read on the forward strand.
CCTGCGGCGGGATCAGCGTGTGAGTTGCCAGCACATCGTTCTCGCGGGCCCACTCGTAGTACTTGCGGATGTTCTCGCCGAATTTGGGATCGGCCTGGGAGAACCATTTTTCCGCCGTACTGAGCGCGGTGAGCGAGGAGTTCATATAGTCACCGGAGCGGCCCAGGAAACCATTGGACTGCTCCGCCCAGGTGGAAATCGCGGCACGACGGCGCTCAAGGTCCCCGATGGTTTTCGGCACCAGAAAGGAGGCGTTGACCAAGTCCCCGGTGGTCGGCGAGGTGTACGTCAGGGCGTCCTGATATTTGGGGTCGTGCTGCATGTCGAAGAGCTTGGCATAGGAACGGGCCACGTTGCGGAAGGCGGGATGCTCCGCGATCTTGTCGCTGACAACCTCGCCGTCAATGACGACGTGCGGCCTCATGCCATTGAGCTTGTCAAGGTACTGCTGTCCGGTACGGATACCCATTGTTATTCTCCAGTCATCGTTGAACTGTGGTTATTTCCGGTCTGCCGGCACTGCCTGCCGGTGGCAGGGCTGATGCAGGGCCTAAAGCTAGAGGAGGTCTTCCATCCCCAGCAGACTCTCGGGGATGGTGGTGAAGCGGCTGTTGGCAAAGGCGAGGGCGTCACCGTTTCGGTAGTTGAAATCCGCCACCTCACCGAGGTACAGGGTGTGATCCCCACCGTCATATGCAGCCCAGGGCCTGCACTCGAAGTAGGCAAGGACGTTGGAGAGCCTGGGTGCCGTGCCGCCTTCCACCCACAGTGGCTCCGGCCCGGGCCTGCCGGCAAAGTGCATGGCCAGCTGCTGCTGCTCGGCGCCCAGGATATTCACCGTAAACGGACGGCCGGCAAGTTCGTCATGCGCTTTGGTACTCCGCGCGATGCTGACCAGCACCAGCGGCGGCTCCATGGAGACTGAAGTGAAGGAGTTCACGGTAATGCCGTGACGCTTGGTGACGCCGTCGAACGTGACGATCGCGACACCTGTGGCGAACTTGCCGAGGCTTCCGCGGAAATGGTGGGCTCCGGGGGTCGACGTCCTACGGGACTGTTGGGGGTCCGGTTGGATCCGGGGTTTAGCAATCATCATTGATCCCTGAAATCTAGTGTATTTTCGCATTCAGAGTTCTATAGTTGAATACGTAATTCTTATATAGAACGCTAGTCGAACGTGAGCCGCAACACAAGACCCGCCGGGAACTCCTCCGCGGCGCCCGCCTAGGATGGATCCATGAACCCCACCGCCGGAAGCAACACGGAAGCCGCACCAGCCCAGGCCTCGCCGTCGCAGACGCTCTCCCGTGGCATCCGGGCGCTGGAAATCCTTGCCGAGGCGCAACACCCGCTCACCATTGCCGAGCTTGCCGATGCGCTGGGTGTCCATCGCTCGGTGGCGTACCGGATCCTGCGCACTCTGGAGGACCATGCACTGCTGGTCCGTGATGACGCCGGACGCGTGCAGCCCGGGCCTGGCCTCGCCGTGCTGGCCAGGGGAGTGTCCCGCAATCTCCAGACGGCAGCCCTCCCCGAGCTGACGCAGCTTGCCAACACCCTGAACATGACGGCATTTGTGGCGGTCTGGGACCACCAGGACTGCATCACGCTGGTGACGGTGGAACCTCGGCACTCCGGGGCAACGGTGGCCCAGCACCCCGGCACGCGCCATCCCATCAACGCCGGCGCGCCCGGGATCGCAATCCAGTCGGCACTGAGCGAATCCGAGTGGAACGCCCTGGTTCCCGGCGTCTCGTACCGGCCGGAAGCCGCCCAGGCGCGCCGCAGGGGTTTTGCGGCCAGCCACGACGAAGTCATCCCCGGATTGTCCTCACTGGCTGCACCGGTCCGGGTGCCGGGCGGACGGCCGGCGGCGCTCGCCGTCGTCTACATCCGGTCGGCGCAGGATCCGGAGGAAATGGGGGCGGTGCTGGCGGCGAGCGCAGCCCGGATCGAAAGCCAGCTGGCGTAGCGTCCATTGCCTGACCTGATTCGCCTTTTCCGGCCCGACTTCCAGTCACCAGCCTGACGGACCTCGCCTGCCAGGCCCGGCCATGCAGGCCTTGACAAAACGGCGGGACTCCGGCAGCTTGTATCGTATACGATTTCATACTCGATGAGGAGGATGCGGATGAACGGGCTCTCAAGCGAGGCCATTGCCGCCACAGGCAAGGTTATCGCGGTGCACATCAACTACCCCAGCCGGGCAGCGCAACGCGGCCGCACACCGGAGCAGCCGTCCTATTTCCTCAAGCCCTCATCGTCGCTAAGCCTCTCCGGCGGCACCGTTGAGCGCCCGTTCGGATGCGAGCTCCTGGGCTTCGAGGGCGAAGTTGCCCTGATCATCGGCACGGCAGCCCGGCGCGTCAGTGTGGAAGATGCCTGGAGCCACGTCGGTTTTGTGACTGCTTCCAACGATCTGGGCGTCTATGACCTCCGGTACGCAGACAAGGGGTCCAACCTCCGGTCCAAGGGCGGCGACGGCTTTACACCCGTGGGCCCCGGCCTCATTCCGGCACAGGACGCTGACCCCGCTCGCCTCCGGGTGCGGACCTGGCTCAACGGCGAACTGGTCCAGGAAGACACCACAGGGACGCTGCTGTTCCCGTTCGCCCGGCTTGTGGCGGATCTTTCCCAGCTCCTCACACTGGAACCAGGCGACATCATCCTCACCGGAACTCCGGCAGGGGCTTCAGTAGCCCAACCGGGCGACCTGATGGAGATCGAAGTGGATGATCCGGCGTCGGGCATCACCTCCGGCAAACTGGCCACAACCGTCACCGAAGGTACGGCGCCGCTTGCAGACTTTGGTGCGCAACCGCGGACCGACGACGTCCAGCGTGCCGAAGCCTACGGTGCGCCGCCACCGCCCGCCACGCCGCCAAACCCGGCTCTCTCCCCCGGGCTCAGGACCAAACTGGAGTCAGTGGCCACCGCAACGCTCAGTGCGCAGCTGCGCAAACGCGGGCTCAACAACGTCAGCATTGACGGGCTTCAGTCCACCCGGCCGGACCGCAAGGTGGTGGGCACTGCCCGCACGCTCCGGTACGTGCCCAACCGTGAAGACCTGTTCAAAACCCACGGCGGGGGCTTCAACGCACAGAAGCGCGCCATCGATTCGCTCAACGAAGGCGAAATCCTGGTGATGGAAGCGCGCGGTGAAAAAGGCACCGGAACGGTCGGAGACATCCTGGCGCTCCGGGCTCAGGTCAACGGGGCGGCGGCGATCATTACCGACGGCGGCGTCCGCGACGTCACGGCCGTGGGGGCTCTCGAACTGCCCACGTACTTCGCCAACGCCCACCCGGCGGTCCTTGGCCGCCGCCATATCCCCTGGGACGTGGATCTGACCATTTCCTGCGGCGGCGCCACCGTCCAGCCCGGCGACATCATTGTTGCCGATGCCGACGGCATCCTGGTCATCCCGCCGGCTCTGGCGGAGGAAGTAGCAGACGGCGCCATCAGCCAGGAGGCGGAGGAAACCTACATCGCCGAAATGGTGGGGGCCGGGCACAGCGTGGACGGCCTCTACCCCATGAACGCCGAGTGGCAGGCGAAGTACAAGAAGTGGGCAGCGGAACAGGACGCCCCGTGACCATCCAGGCTGCGGCCAGCAAGTCAGAACAGGCATATGCCGCTATCAAGAGCAGCATTCTCAGCGGCGAGTACTCCCCCGGCTACCGGCTGGTGCTGGCGAAACTTGCCGAAGACCTGGGCGTCAGCGTGGTCCCTGTCCGCGAGGCCATCCGCCGTCTGGAGGCCGAACGGTTTGTGGTGTTTGAGCGCAATGTCGGCGCCACCGTTGCCGGCATTGAGCCCACAGAATACCTGCATACGATGCAGACCCTGAGCATCGTGGAGGGTGCAGCCACGGCCCTGTCGGCGCCCCTGATCTCGCCGGCTGACATCGCCCGCGCCCGTGCCGTCAATGCCCTGATGCGCGAGAGCCTGGACAACTTCGATCCCGTGACGTTCACCAGACTGAACCTGGACTTCCACAGCATCTTGTTTGAAAACTGCCCGAACCCGCACATCCTCGATCTGGTGCACCGCGGCTGGAACCGGCTGCAGGCGCTGCGGTCCTCAACTTTCAGCTACGTTCCGGGCCGTGCCCGTGAGTCAGTGGCGGAACATGAGGCGCTGCTGCTACTGCTGGAAAGCAGGACCCCGGCCGAGGAAGTCGAACGCGCCGCACGGGCCCACCGTACCGCCACCCTTGACGCCTATCTTGCCCACTCCCGGACCACCCCGAGCGATAAGGAAAAACAATGAAGTTCCGTTCCGATCCGCAGCAGCACCTCAAGGGCTCGCTGGCCGCCATGTTCACACCGTTCACGGATAGCGGCGACGTGGACCACACCAGCCTCCGCAACATGGTGGAGTGGCAGATCGCCAGCGGCTCCGCGGGCATCACTATCGGTGGCTCCACCGGCGAACCGAGCGCCCAGTCAGTGGAGGAGCGGGCCGCGGCCATCAAGGTGGCGGCCGAGGCAATCGGCGACCGCGTGCCGTTCATGGCGGGCACCGGCACCGCCAAACTCGGCGAAACGTTGGAACTGACGCAGGCCGCCGTCGACGCCGGCGCGGACGCCTCCATGATCATCACGCCGTACTACTCCCGGCCCACCCAGGAAGCCCTCTACCAGTGGTATGCCACCATCGCGAGAGAATTCCCGGACATGCCGTTCGTCATCTACAACGTGCCCTCCCGCACGGCCGTGGACATGGCCCCGGAGACTGTGGCACGGCTCTTCCACGATTTCGAAAACATCGTGGGCATCAAGGAGACCACCAAGGACTTCGAGCACTTCTCCCGCGTGATGCACCTGTCGGGCAAGGAGCTGCTGGTGTGGTCCGGCATCGAGCTGCTGTGCCTGCCCCTGATGGCGATCGGCGGCGTCGGATTCATCTCAGCGCTGGCCAATATTGCGCCGAGGGCCTCCGCGGACATGTATAACGCCTGGATGGCCGGCGACTTCGAAACCGCCCGGGAAATCCACTACGGCGTACACCCGCTGGTGGACCTCCTGTTCGTTGAGACCAACCCGGCACCCGGCAAATGGCTGATGGCGCAGGCAGGTCTGATTGCTTCGGACCACGTGCGCCCGCCGCTGATCACGCCCACCGACGCCGGGCTGGCGAAGATCAGGGAACTCAGCTACGCCGGCCGGAAGTACCTCACGCCGGTGGACGGCTTCCGCCTCAGCACATGACCGCCCCGCCGCTCTAAGCCGATCAGGCCGCAGACGAGCCCGCAAACCAGGCCGCAGAACTTTAAGGACCATCCACATGGCTGAGCACTACGTCCCCCAGGACCTTCCCACCCACATCCAGCACTACATCAACGGCGAGTTCGTTGACTCCGTCGGCGGTCAGACATTTGACGTCCTTGACCCGGTGTCGAATGAAAACTATGCCACTGCCGCAGCCGGCCAGAAGGCCGATATCGACCGTGCCGTCGCCGCCGCCCGCGAGGCTTTCGCCAACGGGCCCTGGCCCCGGATGAAACCCCGTGAGCGCGCCCGGATCCTTAACCGGATTGCCGACGCCGTGGAGGCACAGGAGGAGCGGCTCGCCGAACTCGAGACGTTCGACACCGGCCTGCCCATCACCCAGGCCAAAGGCCAGGCGCTCCGTGCCGCAGAGAACTTCCGCTTCTTCGCCGACCTTATCGTTGCCCAGTTCGACGACGCCATGAAGGTCCCGGGCGCACAGATCAACTATGTGAACCGCAAGCCGATCGGCGTCGCCGGCCTGATCACGCCGTGGAACACGCCGTTCATGCTCGAGTCCTGGAAGCTGGCACCGGCCCTGGCCACCGGCAACTGCGTCGTGCTCAAGCCTGCCGAATTCACTCCCCTGTCCGCATCACTTTGGGCCACCATCTTCAAGGACGCCGGGCTGCCCGACGGCGTCTTCAACCTGGTCAACGGCCTCGGCGAGGAAGCCGGCGACGCACTGGTCAAGCACCCGGACGTGCCGCTGATCTCCTTCACGGGTGAAACCACCACCGGCAAGACGATCTTCCGGAACGCCGCGGAGCACCTCAAGGGACTCTCCATGGAACTCGGTGGTAAAAGCCCGGCCATCATCTTTGATGACGCCGATCTTGACGCGGCGATCGACTCCACCCTGTTCGGGGTCTTTTCCCTCAACGGCGAGCGCTGCACCGCGGGCTCCCGCATCCTGGTCCAGCGCGGTGTGTATGACGAATTCTGCGAAAAGTATGCTGCCCGGGCCACGAACATTGTGGTGGGCGACCCCCATGATCCGGCTACCGAAGTCGGCGCATTGGTGCACCCGGAACACTTCGCGAAGGTGGCCTCCTACGTGGAGATCGGCAAGGGCGAGGGGCGCCTGCTGGCTGGCGGCGGGCGGCCGGCGGGCCTCGAAACGGGAAACTACATCGCGCCCACTGTTTTCGCGGATGTGAAGCCGGACGCCCGGATCTTTCAGGAGGAGATCTTCGGGCCGGTGGTGGCCATCACCCCGTTCGACACCTGGCAGGAAGCCCTCGCGCTGGCCAACAACACCAGATACGGCCTGGCCGCCTACCTGTGGACCAATGATCTCCAAGGCGCCCACAACTTCGCCCAGAGCATCGAGGCCGGCATGGTGTGGCTCAACAGCCACAACGTCCGTGACCTGCGCACACCGTTCGGCGGTGTTAAAGCCTCGGGCCTGGGCCACGAAGGCGGTTACCGCTCCATCGATTTCTATACGGACCAGCAGGCCGTCCACATCACCCTGGGCGCAGTCCATACACCCAAATTCGGCGCAACCGCCAAGTAAACCCAGCCGCTTAACGAGGAACCAGCCATGAGCAACGAAGTACCCACCCCCACCGCACCGGCGCCGGACATTGTCCGCTGCGCATACATGGACCTGGTGGTCACCGATCTGGCAAAGTCGCGCGCCTTCTACGTTAACCTGTTGGGGCTGCACGTCACGCATGAGGACGGGACCGCAATCTATTTGCGGTCTTTCGAGGAGTTCATCCACCACAACCTGGTGCTGCGAAAGGGCCCGGTGGCGGCTGCTGCGGCCTTCGCCTACCGGGTCCGCACTCCCGAGGACGTGGACAAGGCGGAGACCTACTACCAGGAACTCGGCTGCCGCACGGAGCGCCGCAAAGACGGTTTCGCCCGGGGCATCGGGGATTCCGTCCGGGTGGAGGATCCGCTGGGCTTCCCCTACGAGTTCTTCTACGAGGTGGAGCATGTGGAACGCCTCACGCAGCGCTATGACCTCTACAGTGCCGGTGAACTGGTCCGGCTGGACCACTTCAACCAGGTCACGCCCGACGTTCCACGCGGCCGGAAGTACTTGGAGGATCTGGGCTTCCGTGTCTCTGAGGACATCAAGGATTCCGACGGTGTGACGTACGCGGCATGGATGCACCGCAAGCAGACGGTGCATGACACCGCGCTGACCGGTGGGGACGGGCCGCGGATGCACCACATTGCCTTCTCGACCCACGAGAAGCACAACATCATCCAGATCTGCGACAAGATGGGCGCCCTGCGCATCTCGGACCGGATCGAACGCGGTCCCGGCCGCCACGGTGTGTCCAACGCCTTCTACCTTTACATTCTGGACCCCGACGGGCACCGGATCGAGATCTACACGCAGGACTACTACACAGGCGACCCGGACAACCCCACCGTGACCTGGGACGTGCACGACAACCAGCGCCGCGACTGGTGGGGCAACCCCGTTGTGCCGAGCTGGTACACCGATGCGTCCCTGGTCCTGGACCTGGATGGGAACCCGCAGCCGGTCACCGCGCGCACGGAGAGCAGCGAAATGGCTGTGACAGTGGGCGCCGACGGTTTCTCCTACACGAAGGGCCCTGGCGAGGAACGCGGCTTCAAGGTGGGCACGCAGCTCTAGCAACGACGCGGGAGGGCCGACGGCGTCGTGGCGCCTTTGCCGCCCGGCCCCGGCGTACGATGGCGGTGGCGGGCGTCACAACCAGCGCCGGGCTCAAGGCCAGAGGACCGGAGGTCATCCGCCGCCATTTTCCGGGACCCGGCCGTGGCACTCTGCCGCGGCCGCCGGTCCAACCATGTGGTTCCAGTTCATGGGTTTCACTGACGAAGCAGCACCTCCGACAACACGAAGGAAAACCATGCGCGCCCGCTACGCACTTCCCGCCCTCACCGCAGCCGCTGCACTGATGCTCACCGGGTGTGTGGACAACAGCGCCCCTCCGGCCGCCAGCGGCGCCGCCAATCCGGCGGACACCGTGACGGTGCAGAAGGACGAAGCGATCGCTGCCCTGCTGCCGGAGAAGATGAAATCCGCCGGCGTCCTCAACGTGGGCATGGCCAACAACTACCCTCCCAACGAATTCAAGGATGGCGATGGCAAGCCGGCCGGCTGGTCGGTGGATCTCACCAACGCCCTCGGGCAGAAGCTGGGGCTGAAGGTCAACTTCGACATCGGCACCTTCGACAACATCCTGCCCGCCATCAAGGCCGGCAAGGACCACATGGGTATGTCCTCCTTCACCGACACCCCGGAGCGCGAGAAGCAGACAGACTTCATCAACTACTTCTCCGCAGGCATCCAATGGGCCTCCGCCAAGGGCAAGACCGTTGATCCGGACAACGCCTGCGGGCTCAAGGTTGCGGTGCAGGCCACCACCTACGAGGACACCCATGAGGTTCCGGCCAAGTCAAAGGCCTGCACCGATGCCGGAAAGCCGGCCATCACCATCTTCAAGTACGACGCCCAGGACCAGGCCACCAACGCCCTGGCCGTGGGACAGGTGGAGGCGATGAGCGCCGACTCGCCGGTGACCCTGTATGCGATCTCGCAGACCAAGGACAAGCTGCAGACAGCCGGGGATGCTTTTGAAGTGGCGCCATACGGAATACCTGTGGCCAAGGACAGCGAATTCGCGCCCGTGCTTCAGCAGGCATTGCAGGCACTGATCGACGACGGCAGCTACACCAAAATCCTCACCAAGTGGGGCGTCCAGAGCGGCGGCGTCAAAACAGCCGCCCTCAACGTCGCCGCCAAAGGGTAGCCGGCCATGAACCCTTCTGACGGCGGCACCGCAGCAGCAACGAGATCCGGGCAGCTCGGCGGTGATCACGAAGGGGAGGCCATCAAGGCCATCCCGCTGCGACACCCCTGGCGGTCGCTGACGGCCGTGTTTCTGGTGCTCGCCCTGGCAATCTTTATTCTCGATGCCGCCCAGCGCGAGGACTACGGCTGGGCGGACGTGGGCAAGTACATCTTTGACCGCCGGATCAGCGAGGCGGCGCTTGTCACCCTGCAGCTGACAGTCTATTCAATGGTGATCGCCATTGTCCTGGGACTCCTGCTCGCCCTGATGCGGCTGTCTCCGAACCCCGTGGTAAAGAGCGTCGCGTGGCTCTACCTTTGGATCTTCCGAGGTACCCCGGTCTACGTGCAGCTGGTGTTCTGGGGGATTGTCTCCCTGATTTACCCAGTGTTCACCGTGGGAATTCCCTTTATGGAACCGTGGCTGACCGTACCCAACGGCATCTTCACCAACCTCTTCATCACCGCAGTGGTGGGGCTGGCACTCAATGAAGCGGCTTACATGTCAGAGATTGTGCGCGCCGGGCTCCTCTCCGTGGACGAGGGCCAGGAGGAGGCCTCCCGGGCACTGGCCATGTCCTGGGGCCAGACCATGCGTGTTGTTGTGGTCCCGCAGGCCATGAAGATCATCATCCCGCCCACCGGCAACGAGGTCATCTCGATGCTGAAAACCACGTCCCTCGTGGCCGCGATCCCCCTGAGCATCGACTTGTACGGCGTGTCACGGGGCATCTCCGCGGTGACCTTCACCCCGGTGCCGCTCCTGATAGTGGCCTCCATCTGGTACCTGCTCTTTACCTCGGTGCTGATGGTGGGCCAGCACTTCATCGAAAAGCGCTTCTCCCGCGGAACCGGGCGTCGCAAGACAGACCGGCCGACAGCGGCTGGCGATCCGGCGACGGCCACACCCGCCGCGGCTGTTCCCGGCAGCGCCCGGCCCGGCAACGACGCAGGAGGCAAGGGATGACAGGCATGCCGATGGTGCACGCGGACCGTGTGTCAAAGAGTTTCGGAACCAACAAGGTGCTGCGCAGCATCAGCCTGACGGTCAATGCCGGCGAGGTGCTGTGCATCGTGGGTCCCAGCGGCTCCGGCAAATCAACGTTCCTGCGCTGTATCAATCACCTGGAACGGGTGGACGCCGGCAGGCTCTCAGTGGAGGGCCAGCTGGTGGGGTACCGGCAGAAGGGAGACAAGCTCTACGAACTCAAGCCGAAGGAGGCGGCGTTCCAGCGCCGCGAGATCGGCATGGTCTTCCAGCGTTTTAACCTGTTTCCGCACCTCACAGCGGTGGAAAACATCATCCAGGCGCCGATGAACGTCAAAGGCATCTCCAAGTCCGCGGCCACGGCACGCGCCATGGACCTTCTGAAACGTGTGGGCCTGGGCGACAAGGGCGACTACTACCCGGCCCATCTCTCCGGCGGCCAGCAACAGCGTGTTGCGATTGCCCGCGCATTGGCCATGGACCCGAAGCTGATGCTGTTCGACGAGCCCACCAGCGCGCTGGACCCGGAGCTGGTGGGCGAGGTCCTGGATGTGATGAAGGAACTGGCCGCCAGCGGCATGACCATGATCGTTGTGACGCATGAGATGGGATTCGCGCGCGAAGTGGCCGATTCCCTGGTCTTTATGGACGACGGCGTGGTGGTGGAGTCCGGCGATCCGCGTCAGGTGCTCACCGACCCGCAGCATGAACGGACCCGGGCATTCCTCTCGAAGGTGCTCTAGAGGTTCAGTCCCCAACTGGGTAGCAGCACACGCTGTTTTGAGCGCCCAAAACAGCGTTATCTGCTACTCAGTTGGGCTTTCAACCACAGGGATTCGCTTTTTCTGACGGACGACGACGGCGGCAGCCGCACCGAGCAGGAACAGTGCCGCTGCTGAGCAAACGGGAACGACAAAAGCGGCCGAATAGCCCTGGCTTTGGGCCAGTTGTCCCGCGATGGACGAACCGATGGCCGTGCCTGCGACGATGCCACTGGCCAGCGCTGTCATCACCGTTCCGAGCCGTCCGGCAGGCGCAACGAGGCCGCCGATCGCAAAGACCGTCACCATTACGGGCCCAACCGGCAACCCCAGGACAAGCAGCACCAGCACCATGGTCCACTCCGATGAGGGCAGGAGCAACAGGATCGACAACCCCGTCATCAGCCCCGCACTCACCAGCCAGCGGGACGTCACGGCGAACGTCTGCGGCCAATACGCCACGGACAATGCGGCCCCGGCGGAGCTCAGGCCCATCACCGCATACAGCAGGCCCGCAATTTCGGAGCCGGTAAAGCCGGCGGAGAAGGAGCTGAGGGCCGTCTGCGTGGAACCGAAGAATGTTCCCATGCAGACCATCGCCAGGACTGGCAGCGCAACCGCTGCCGACAACCTTGCCCGCCGCCGCAGCCGGGTACCGGGCCCGTCCCCCAGATTAGCTCTGACGGATGAACTGCGGGCCGCGCGTCGCGGAACGGCCAGCTGGGTGCGGTGGACAGCAAAAGCCGGGACCAGAGTGATGGTTAATGCCGCCGCGAGAGCCAGTGGAAGCCACGGCGCCACGAGGCTGGCAAGGATTCCCACCAGCGCGGGGCCAAGGACAAACGTGAGTTCGTCGGCTGTGCCTTCGTAGGACAAAGCGGTATCGAGATCAGTGGCGTTCTCTGCCCGGCTGCCCTTGGAGGTCAGCGCCATCCACCGCACGCGGGCCAGCGGACCCACCTGGGGGCAGCTGGCTCCGGCGATTAAGGAAGCCGCGAACACGGGGGCGGCAGTTCCGAACTGAACCACACCGGGTATCGAATAGGCCGCCAAGATAAGGGCAAGAACCGCGATGGAGTTGAGGACCGCGGCCACCAACAGGACGGAACGCTGGCCGAGCCGGTCGGCGAGTGCACCCAGCACCGGCGCGCCTAAGGCGGAGCCGATGCCGACGGCGCCGGCAGCGGTACCACCGATCGCGTATGAACCGCTGGCCGAGGTGATGAGCGTCAGCGCGCCCACCGTGAGCATGGCCAACGGCAGCCTGGCAAACAGGCCGAGTGGGATGAACCCCGTGCCGGCCAGGAGCGGAAGCCTGCCGAAACGGCCGCGCTGGCTGGAAACCGCAGGGGCGCCGGCACAAGGTGTCGCAGCGGACACCGCAGGATCGGCTTCGGCCTGCTGGGTTGAAGGGGCGGGGTCCGTGGGGCGCTGATCGCTGGAATGCAAGGGCGCCGTTGAAGTAGTCAAGAATCCGGGCTCGTTCACTAGTGCGCATCGTCCCTCCTCCCGATGCGCGCAACCCGGTAACTGTCCAAGCATAGCCGACCGGGCCGTTGGCTTCCTAGGCCGCCGGCACGCCGTCCGAAATGTGCAGGGTGGAGCCGCTGCGTCCCTTGACCACCTGGAGCTGGGTGCCGATCCGTTGTTTCATTTCGCCCACGTGGCTCACCAGGCCCACCACGCGACCGCCATCGCGCAGGCCCTCGAGTGCGTCCATGACCTGTTCCAGGGCCTGCTCATCGAGGCTGCCGAACCCTTCGTCCACAAACAGGGTTTCAATGTCCACGCCGCCGGACTCCTGCTGCACCACATCGGCCAGTCCGAGGGCGAGGGACAGCGATGCCATGAACGACTCGCCTCCGGAAAGCGTGGAGGTGTCCCGGCGATGGCCGGTCCACTGGTCAACTACTTCAAGTCCGAGGCCTGACTTGGCTCCGCGGGCCGCTTTGGCATCCGTGTGCTGGAGGGTGTAGCGGCCGTCGCTCATGGCTACGAGGCGGTCAGAGGCCGCAACTGCCACCTGTTCAAGCCTGGCTGCGAGGACGTAGCTGTTCAGGCTCATCCGGTAGCTGTTATCACCCCGCCCGCCCGCTGATTCGGCCAGGGCTGTCAGCAGCTCTGCCCGTTGCCGCGGCTCGCTTGCTGCGGCGGCAGCGTCTGCAAATTCACGGCCGATCCGGCCAACAGTTTCCAAAGATCTGGAGGCGAGAACGGACGCCAGCTCTGCCGCTCTGGTTTCCTGTTCGGCACTGGCCGCAGCTGCCCGCAAGAGCTCAAGGTCAGCGTGGTCGATCGGCTGTCCTGCCTGTTGTTCCTGCGCGGCCAGTTTAAGGTCTTCACTGGCAAACAGCTCTGTGATGCGTGCGTGCTCGTCCTGACCGGCCCGGACCTCCGCCTGCAACGAGGTTGCCTCGCTGGCACGCAACAGCCCTGCTTTCGCCGCGGCGGCCGTCTCGAAGCCCGCACCCGGAAGGGCATGATCCAGCTGCTGGCGCGCCTCTGCGGCAAGTGCCTCGGCACTTTCGAGCTGGATCTGTGCCGCCTCCGCCCGCTCGAGGGTGCCCGCGGTGTTCCTGATGGCATTTATCCGCTGCGCCAGGCCGGGGTGTCCGGCTCGAAGCGCGGAAAGCGCCGACTCCAGCGAGGCGGACTGTTCCTTCACTTCCGCAAGGGTGGATCCAGTCTGGGCAAGGGCGGATTCTGTTGTTGCCCTGGCCTCCCCGGTGGCTGCGATCTGGTCCCCCAGCTCGTCTTGCCGAAGCCTGCTGACAGCCAGCTCAGCCACCGCCCGCTCTCCCCGCACTGCTGCCTCGTGCGCGGCGACGGCCGCCAGTTTGGCTTCCCCGGCCGCTGTATCACCGCCCTGACTGGCCAGTACGGCCACGCGCTGCCGGGCCGCCGACAGTTCCTGATCGAGCGCGGCCAGCGCTTGCTCCGCCGCGTCGCACCGGTCCCGGGCGGATTGCTCCGCCTGGGCCACCGTCAGCGCTGAAGCAGCTGCCGGTGCCGGGGCCGGATGCTCAGGGCTTCCGCACACCGGACAGGGTTCTCCGTCTGCCAGCTGGGCTGCGAGTTCGGCTGCCGCGTTGGCCAGCCGTTCCTCACGCAGGTCCAGCCATTTCTGCCGGAGGCCCAGGTGCTCGTCCCTTGCCGCACGGCGGCGCTCAGTTGACGCAGCGCACGCCGAAACTGAAGCGCCGTAGCGCCGCACGACGTCCACCAGTTCGTCAGCGGCCACAGCCTCCTTGGTGTGCAGGACAGCCTCGGCTGCCATAGCTTCCAGCGGCTCGATTCCGGCGGACAACACGGCCGACTCAGCCCGCAGGGAATGCAACGCCTGGGTGTGGGCCCGGCTGGCCGCAATCAGCGCCTGCCGTGATTTCTCCAGCTCGGCGGTCCGGGTCTCCAGGCCTGCAAGTCTCTTTTCATCAGCCAGGCGTTCTTCCACCACGGCCAGAAGCGATCTGAGCCTGCCCAGCTCAGGAGCAACGTTGATGGCGTGCACTTCAAGGTGTGCGAGTTCGGCATCAGTTTCCGCCGCCGCCCGTAGCGCCCCGGCCGACAGCTCCATGGCGTCGGCTGCCTGGCGCAAAACAGTTCCGGCGGCGTCCACCGCCTGCAGCTGGCCGCCGAGGACTTCCGCTTTCCGGTGACGCTCCAGACGGGCAACGCTGAGCTCCGCAGCCGGAGCAGCTGCCTCGGCCGCTGCCTTCCGGCGCATGGCGTCCGTCAGCTTCAGCCGCCGGCTGGCACGGGCTGTTTCTGCCTCGAGCTGCCCGGCGCGTTCGCGCCACACGGATTCTGCTGCAGCCGCCCCTGAAACGAGTTCGGACGTGCGTGCCGATACTGCCCTTTCAAACCAGGCCAGCAATGCCGCCGCGTCTTCCGTTGCCGGAGCCCCGGAAGTGTCCAGTCCGAGGGGCGCGGCCTCGGCTTCGGCACGTGAGACCGTCAGCGACAGCCGGTCGTTGAGGGTGGAAACGTCTGCGCGGGCCGACTGTGCCTGCCGCGCCAGCTCCTGCTCCACCGACTCAAAGCGCTGGGTGCCGAACAGCTTCTGCAGCAGTTCGAGGCGGTCGGCGGCCTTGGACCGCAGGAAGGCCGCGAAGTCGCCCTGCGGCAGCATCACCACCCTGGTGAATTGCTCCCGGTCCATACCCAGAATGGCGGTGATTTCGGCTCCGGCCTCGTCATTCCGGCCGGACTTTTCAATCCAGACGCCGTCAACGCGTTCGCGCAGCAGTGTGTTGGCCTGCTGGGTGGTGAATCCGTTCTTCCCGCGGGCGCTTGGTTTGTCCCAGGCCGGGGACCGCGACACTTCGAAGTGCCGTCCCCTGGCCGAAAACTCACAGCTGACCCTGGGTTCGAGAGTTGGGTCGGCATGGTCGCTGCGGAGCCTCTTGCCATCATTGCGTGCCCCCGGCACGGAGCCATAGAGGGCAAAGCAGATGGCATCAAGGACGCTGGTTTTGCCGGCGCCGGTGGCCCCGTTCAGGAGGAAGAGCCCGTGGGCGCTCAGGCGGTCAAAGTTGACTTCCTCAGTGCCCGCGAACGGTCCGAAGGCGGAAATTTCCAGGCGATGGATTCTCACAGTGACACCCCTTGCAGGCGGACGTTGTCCAGAGCCGCGGCCAGCGCCATGCGTTCGGGCTCATCCGGCAGACGTCCGCGGACATGCTCAAGGAACCCGCAGCAGACGGACAGGTCATCTTCCGCCTCGGCCAGCCGGCTGCTGTAGCTCGTTTTGGCAGCAGCAGTGGCACCTTCCGGGTCAAAGCCCAGAACCAGCGTGTCCGCGAAGCGTGTGCGCAGCTTTTCCATGGCCTGCGCCGGGCGCTGTTCGTCCGTCAGCGTGATCTGGCAATAGGCAGACTCCGCCCAGGCATGTTCCTCGGACTCCAGCAGTTCCTGCAGCCTGCCCCGGAGCACCGCGAGCTTCCGTGGTGCATTCCACAACACTTCTGCCACCGCGGTGACGCCTGAAGCATCGACGTCGATCAGCCAGCTGCCTTTGTGGTGTTTTGCCTCCGAAAACGAGTATGCCAGCGGCGAGCCGGAGTAACGGACTTCGTGAGACAACGATTGCCGCCTGTGGAGGTGCCCCAGCGCGGTATAGCTGAAGCCGTCGAAAAGGTCCAGGGGCACGGCACCGACTCCCCCGATGCTCAGATCGCGTTCGCTGTCGGAGCTGAGGCCTCCGCTGGCAAAAGTGTGGGCAAGCACCACAGAATGCACGGTCCGGGTTTCGCCCCGCCGCAGCAGGTCCGCCCTGATCCGTTCCGTGGCGGCTCTGGTCACCTCGAAATGGCTTGCCGTTTCCACTCCGAGCTGTTCAGCGACCAGCCGCGGTTCCAGCCAGGGAATCCCGTAGATTGCCAGCACCGGCGCATCATCTGAGCCCGCATCGCCCAGTGGCAGGACCAACGGCTGGTCGAGTTCGGCGAGCCGGGTGCGCAGGTGGACACCGCCGCGTTCCAGCAGCCGTGAGGCAAACCCCAGCCTGATGGCGGAATCATGGTTGCCACTGGTCAGGACCACCTGCGCGCCCGCACCGGCAAGGCGCACCAACGCATCATCCAGCAGACCCACAACGTCAACCCCGGGCAGGGCGCGGTCGTAGACGTCTCCCGAGATGAGGACGACGTCCACCCTCTTTTCGCCAACATAGGCGACCAACTGATCAACAAATGACCGCTGGGCCTCCAGCATGCCGATGCCGTGGAACGAGCGTCCCAAATGCCAGTCCGATGTGTGCAATAACCTCATATCCATACGCTATCCGCTGCCACCGACAGTTCTGCGCACCGGCCGTCCGACCCACTGTTGGAAGACAGGTGGACCGGCTGTTGGACAGCCGGCGACCAGGACGGCAAGCGGGCCGGTTTCCGGCCCTCTTGCAAACTACTGGCCGCGTTTTTCGTCGAAGAAGTCCCGTGCCTCGTCGCGAGTGACCCCGCCACCGCTGACCCCTTCACGGCTGGCCCCGTCATGGCTGGCCCCGTCATGGCTGACGGCATCGTTGCTGAACTCATGGTCATCGGCAACATCCGCGCGATCACCGGCGTCGGAGGCTGCCGCGGCGGGGGCGTCGTCGTCGGGCGCGTCAAAGTCGTTGTCGTCGGTGGGCTCAGTACCGAGAGGTGCAACGGCCGGGCTCTCGGAGAAACCGCGGAAAACCAGACCTGCGATGGCGGCGCCCACCAGCGGAGCCACCCAGAACAGCCACAGCTCCTGAAGCGACCAGATATTGCTGAACAGCGCCGAGGCCGTTGCCCGGGCCGGGTTGAACGGGGTGTTGCCGATGGCCTGGCCGAGCTGAAGCAGCACGGCGAACGTGAGACCCACGGCGAACGGGGCAGCGGCCTTGTGGACGTTACGGCGGGCGGTGGTGCCAAGGAATACGGCAACCAGGAGCGCGGCTCCGATGACTTCCACGAGCAGCACACCGGCCAGCGGGGCCTGGATGATGGAGTGTTCGCCGAACCCGGCGGTGACGGTGTCAAAGGCGGCCCGGGTGTCCTCGATCTTGGGGACTGTCCGCAGGATGCCGAACAGGGTCAGCGCACCGACCGCCGCGCCCACCAGCTGGGCGCCGATGTAGGCGGCAGCCTCGGAAAGCCGGATGCGTCCTGCGATGGCGTTACCCACTGTGATCGCGGGATTAAAGTGACCGCCGGAGATGTAGGCAAACGCCAGCATGGCCGCTGTCACGGCGAGTCCCGCAGCAAGCGACGCGGAAAGCGGGTTGGACTGCGGGATGGTGAACAGCGGCACGCCCAGACCCGCGATCACCAGGAACAGGGCCCCGAATGCTTCGGCCGACAGCCTGGATACAAGGCCGGGCCGGAAGGCGGCATCGCCGCCGGCGTGCGGCTCAACGGCGTGCGGCTCAACGGCGTGCGGCTCGTTGGCGTGCGGCTCGTTGGCGTGGTATGCGGACTCAGGCGTGGTCATGTTCAAGGAATCCTCTACTTTGGTACGCGCCGGTGACTCCGGTGCTTGTTCGGGTGCAGCCTTTGCATTCTGCCAGCACAGTCTGGACACTCGCTGGATCCGAGCTTAGCGGCCCAGGGTGCTGGCTGCGACCGTAGTCAGGCCAAGCGTAACAACGGCTGCCGCCGCCAGATTCAGGAGAAACGACGGCGGCGCACCGGTACCTGCCCGGAGCTGCCTGGACCTCGCCAACAGGCAGCCGCTGAGCACCACTGTGGCAGCCGCCGCCGTCAGCGCGCAGATGCCCCGGAAGTCCGGCGCCGGCAGCGGCCCGGAGACAAGCCAGCTCCGCCAGATGAACAGGTCCACCGCGAGAAGTGCCAGCACTGTGCGCCGCCAGGCCAGCACCGTACGCTCCGGCTGGAGTCCGCTGTCCCGCGCGGCGTTCTCCGTCAACGGGCCACCAGGATGAGCACGCCGAACGTGAACGCGGCGAGCGCCACGACGATGGTCATGACCAACATGAGCCAGGAGAAAGGCAGCTCCCGGTCCTGGCGCATGGCGGCTTCCATGCGGCCCCAGCGCCGATAGGTAAGCGCAGCGAGGCCGGCGCCGATCAGTGCCAGGAAAACACACAGCGCAATGCGGACCGGAGCGGGTGCGATGTTCGGGGCGAACTGGTCGATTGCCACAGCGCCTGCCAGCAGCGCCAGCGACGTCCGGATCCAGGCCAGGAACGTGCGCTCATTGGCCAGCGAGAACCTGTAGTCCGGCGTCTTGCCGGTTTTTCGCCACGCAGGTTCCCGCATGAAGTTCCTCCGGTCTGGTATCCATCCTTGATGGAGAGTCTCTCCTACAGCACTGTACTTCCAGTTTGGCTGGCGTCCGGACCGGCGCTGCGTCTGTTCGGGCCAGGCGGTCCGGCCCGGTAAATTTACAGTCATGAGCATTAACACCGGCCCTGCCGCCGTTCCATCACCGGAGTCCCGCATCCACGGCTGCCTGCTGGGCGGTGCCCTGGGCGATTCCCTTGGTTATGCCGTGGAGTTTGATTCCATCGCCACGATCCGCGCACGGTTCGGCCCCGCAGGACTTCAGGATTTTTCAGCGCTCGACGGCGGCAGCCACTTCTCTGACGACACCCAGATGACGCTGTACACCGTTGACGGACTGGTGGAGGCACTCGAGTGGGCGAATTCAGGTGTAGGCGCGGATGCGAATGCCTGCCTCTGGCTCGCGTATCTGCGCTGGCTCGGCACGCAGGGGGTTCCGGTACCGTCTTCCGCCCCGGTCCCCCAGCCGCGGTGGATCGATGCCCAGGAGGTGCTGCGGCATCGCCGTGCACCTGGAAATGCCTGCCTCACAGGGCTCGCCACCGGTGAAATGGGGACGGTGTACCGCCCTGTCAATCCGGATTCGAAGGGCTGCGGAACAGTGATGCGCTCGGCCCCATTCGGCCTCATTCCCCATCTCGGCGCCGACACACTGTACAAACTGAGCTCCGACGCGGCGTCACTGACTCACGGCCACCCTTCAGCCAGGCAAAGCGCCGGTGCGTTCACCCTGCTGATCCACCATCTGGTTGCCGGTGCAACGCTCCGGGAAGCTGCCGGGTCCGTTCTGGCGCACGTCCAGAGGGACCCGCAGGCTGTACCGGAGCTCATCGAACGGCTCGAGTCGGCGGTTCGCCTCGCTGATGGGGCGGGAGCCGCGGCCGGGGCCAACGGCGTGCTCAGCCCCGAGGAGCTGGTGCAGGAACTGGGGGAGGGATGGGTAGCAGAGGAGGCGTTCGCCGTCGCTCTCTACGCAGTACTGGCCACGGCACAGGGCGCCTCGGGAGACGGGGACCCGGCGCATCACTTCAAGGCTGCCATTGCACTGGCAGTCAACCACAGCGGGGACAGCGATTCCACCGGGTCCATTGCGGGCAACGTCCTGGGGGCTTACTACGGCGAGGAATGCCTGCCCGCAGCCTGGCTGGAAGCCCTCGAGGCACCGGATGTAATCCGCGGAATGGCAGACCAGCTTGTGGGCGTTACGACTGCCTGAGCGTAACGTTGTTGCAGGCTTCGCAGACACCTTCCGGAATCAGGCCGCGGCTCTGAAGTACACCGAATACCTTGCAGCCCAGGCAGAATCCGGCGAAGGACTCCAGCGAGGCGGCAACGATCAGCACGGCAAGCAGGATCCAGGCTGCCGGCGCAATACCGGCTGCGAGGAGCATGGTGGCCGCGGTGGAGAGTACGGCACCTATTCCCTGGGCAAAGCGCTTGGGCGGGCCGGGCACCAGCTTGGCACGTCCCAGCCGGGGCGCCAGTACCTTGACGGAAAGCAACGCCAGCGGCGAGATTCTGGGGCCGAACAGCACACGCAGCCAGAAGCCCACGGCGATCACGGCAAGGCCCCAACCGGAACCCGTCAGCAGTGTGGCGAGAGCCACCAGCACCACGAGGCCGGCGGTGATCCTGGCCGCGTATTCGTTAACAGGGTTGGGGAAAGCAAAAACCGCACGCCAATCCACGCCGGCCCCGGGACGTGCGCTTGCCGACGCAGTGCCGGGCGCTGTGCCGGGCGCTGTGCTCGCCGATGCACCGTCGGGCCGTGCACTGGCCAGTGCTTCGGGGCTCTGAAGTCCGCGCGGTTTGCTCATGGTGCAAGGCTAGGAGCGCAGCTCTCTCCAGGGAAGAATTATTGCGCCATGTGAATTTTGGCGCCCTGCGCAACTGCGGCGTGACCGGACGCACCGCCCACCATCTGCAGGAACTCGCCTTCGGAAATGACCTCGATCAGCTGTCCGCGCTCATGAAGTTCCAGTACACGCCTGGCCTTGCCCGTCAGCCGGCCGGAACGGAGATCGGCAGCAACAAAGCCGTCGCCCACCACCAGCACACTGGTACGGGCAGTCACGCGGCTTTCCGGCCTTGCACCAAGCTCTGCCGAGCGGATCTTGGCTTCGGGGCGCGGCATTGCCAGTTGGCCGGTGAAAACCACTGTCTGGCCGAACAGCGGATGTCCTGGCTCGGCGTCGGAATTGGAAGTGGGGTTGGCGCCTTCCTCCGGCCAGCCGCTCTGGAAGGGACTGACGAGGTCGGCGCTGTTCCCGGTCAAAGCAGCCACGGCCGTCAGCGTGGCTTTGGAGAGCGCGTCATACAAAGGATCAAAAGCGTGCTGGTGCGGGATGGCCAGGCCCAATGACAAAAACAGTTCGACAATGCTGTTGGCGCCGTTCCTGGCCGCGATGTCGATCAGGATCCCGGCGCACGCTCGTGCATCTTCGGCGGCGTCGTGGTGGTTGAGCAGCGGAACGCCGGCTTCCTCCGCAGCGAACGGAAGCGAGTTGGACACCAGGGAGTAGCAGCGCCGGGAAAGCATCACGGTGCAGACGTAGTCATAGGCCGGACCGGGCAATCCGGAGACTTCCAGTCCGGAACGGATGACCCCCAGGTCAAAGGCAGCGTTGTGCGCCGCCAGGACGTCGCCGCCGATAAAGGCTCCGATTTCGGGAAACAACTCCCCGAAGCGCGGAAGTCCTGCCACATCCTCCGGCGTGATGCCATGGATCCGGACGTTGTGGTGGTCAAAGCGGTCGTGGTTTTCCGGCGGACGCATGAGCCAGGATGCTTCCTCCACCACCGCACCGCCACGGACTTTGGTGAGGCCAACAGCGCAGGGTGAACCACGGAAGCCATTGGCTGTCTCGAAGTCGATAGCCGTAAAGTCCAAACCCACGCCTCAACTTTAGCGCCCGAAAGGGCCGCCCCCGTGACACCGTCAGGTACGAGCCCCCGGTGAGGGGCACAGAGCACAGCGGATTGCCGTCGTCAATGAGTGGAACCTCCGGATGCCTGCCAGATGCTCAAGCAAGCATCGGTGAGCAGTCAAGTACCCTTGAAAGGTGAACTTTTCTGCGATGAACAACCTTGCCGTGACCATGCTCGGCGGCGCCGGACCGGTGCAGCCACAGCTGGCCTCGTTCCTGCCCGACTGGCTGAACCCACAGATCTTCCTCGCCGACCCGGCACTCGCGCCCTGGGTGGTCCTGTTGGTCTGCGGCATCATCTTTGCCGAAACGGGCTTGCTGGTGGGCTTCTTCCTGCCAGGGGATTCCATGCTGTTTACGGCCGGGCTCCTCGTGGCCACGGACACCATCAAGTTCAATATCTGGCTCTTCGCGATCCTGATCATCGTGGCCGCCATTGTGGGCAACCAGGCCGGTTACCTCATTGGATCGAAGGCCGGGCCGGCCATCTTCAACAAGCCCAATTCCCGCCTCTTCAAGCGCGAGAATGTGGATAACGCCCACGCGTTCTTCGAAAAGCACGGCGGCAAAGCCCTGATCCTGGCCCGCTTTGTCCCCATCATCAGGACGTTTGTCCCCGTTATCGTGGGCGTGGCCCAGATGGATAAGCGGAAGTTCTTCCTCTACAACGCGATCGGCGCCGTGCTCTGGGGCGGCGGCGTCACCCTGCTCGGATACCTGCTGGGCGACAAAGTGCCGTGGGTCCGGGACAACCTGGACATCATTTTCATTCTCATTGTGCTGCTATCCGTCATTCCGATCGGCATTGAAGTCATCCGCGGGTTCGCGGCCAAGCGCCAGGCTGCCGCCAGCGGGACGGATCCCGTGGACGAGTTCATCGCAGAGCCCGCCGCTGAAACCGAACGTAAAACGAATCCCGAGCGCTGATCACCACCGGATAAAGCGCAACGAGTGAAGGCGCTCCACCATGTGGGGCGCCTTCACTCGTATGCGCAGTTTTCAGTCAGCGCTGTGCAAGCGCCTCGACAATTGCCGGCAGCAGCGCGCGAAACGCCTTGCCGCGGTGGCTGATGGCATTCTTCTCCCCGGAGCTCAGTTCCGCGCAGCTTCGGTTCAGGCCCAGAGGCTGCAGCACCGGATCGTAGCCGAATCCCCCGGCGCCGCGGGGTTCACGCAGCAGGGTGCCTTCCAGCTGGCCGTACTCCACCACCTCACGGCCCGCGATGGCCCCCGCGGAATCCGCAGCACCCGCGGGATCCCCGGCATCCGTGGAATCCGCAGCATCCGTGGAGCCCGGAACAGCGAGCGCTGCCGCGCATACAAACGCGGCTCCGCGGTGCCCGTCCGGGACGTCGGAAAGCTGAGCGAGCAGAAGCTGCAGATTGGCGGCGTCGTCTCCGTGCCGGCCGGACCAGCGGGCCGAAAAGATTCCCGGTGCACCGCCAAGCACATCCACCGACAAGCCGGAATCATCGGCGATCGCCACCAGACCGGTGGCTTCCGCCACGGCGCGTGCCTTAAGCAGTGAGTTCTCGGCGAACGTCACTCCGGTCTCGGCGACATCCGGTGCCCCTGCTGCGGCGGCGTCAACCACCTGGGTATCGACGTCGAGCCCGGGAACCTGGCCACGCAGGAGCTCGCGCAGTTCCCGCAACTTGCCCTGGTTGTGGGTCGCAAGAACCAGCCGCGGCACCGGGCTGGCTGCTGTCACGGGGCTTCCGCCAGGGTTTCGCGCTGGATGACCGCAAGCAGGCCCGTCCCCAGCAGAGCCAGGTCCAGCAGCTTGTTCAGCTCGTCTCGATCAAAGGGGGCGCCTTCCGCGGTGCCCTGTACCTCCACAAACTTACCGGAGCCGGTCACCACGACGTTCATGTCGGTTTCCGCCCGGACGTCCTCGACATAGGGCAGGTCGAGCATGGGAATGCCGTCGATGATGCCCACGGAAACGGCGGCGATCGTATCGATCAGCGGCTGCGCGTTCTTGGAAATCAGTTTGTTCTCGCGAGCGAAGCGGATGGCCTCGGCGAGCGCCACGTAGGCGCCGGTGATCGCAGCGGTGCGGGTGCCGCCGTCGGCCTGGAGGACGTCGCAGTCCAGCACAATCGTGTTCTCGCCGAGCGCCTTGGTGTCGATGATGGACCGCAGTGAGCGGCCGATCAGGCGGGAGATCTCATGGGTGCGGCCGCCGATCTTGCCCTTGACGGACTCACGGTCGGAGCGGGTGTTGGTGGCCCGGGGCAGCATGGCGTACTCTGCGGTGACCCAGCCGCGGCCTTCGCCCTTGAGCCAGCGCGGCACGCCGGCAGTCAGAGAGGCCGTGCACAGGACCCGGGTGTTTCCGAACTCTATGAGGGCGGAACCTTCAGCCTGCTTGGACCAGCCGCGGGTGATGCTGATGGGGCGGAGCTGATCGGGGGTGCGTCCGTCGGCACGGATGACGGGGGCTGCGGTTGTTTCAGAAGTCATGCCTTTAGCTTATCGAGAAGCGGCAGGCCACACCGCCGTCAGATGCAGGCGGCGGGCCGCACCGTTGCCGCAGCCCCGCCTGCCGGAACGGGCCCGGCCTCCCCGGTCAGTCAGACGGTGTAGTGCACACCCGCCACGGCAACGGCAACGTCGCCGCCAAACACAGGCCGGGCCTCGGCCATGACTTTGGTCTGCGAGGTCCACACCGGGATGTGGGTCAGGAGGAGCCGGCGGGCACCTGCAGCAGCAGCGGCCTCCCCCGCCCTCTTGCCGGTGAGGTGGACATCCTTGATGTCGTCGTCGCGGCCCTCCTCGAACGCGGCTTCACACAGGAACAGGTCAGCGTCCTTGGCTGCCTCTTCCAGGCCGGCGCAGGAATCGGTGTCCCCGGAGTACGTCAGGATCCGTCTGACGGCTGCGCCGTTCTTGTCCGGCTCGGTGACCTCCACCCGCAGGGCGTAGGCCTCCTCCACCGGATGGTTCACGGCGAACGGCGTCAGGGTGAACGGGCCCATGGTGACGGACTGGCGCTCTGCCCAGTTGGTGAAGTCGAATTCCTCGTGCATGCCGGGGTCGAGCTCCAGCCCGTACGCCGTGGCCATCCGGTCCGCAGTGGCAGCAGGGCCCCACACGGGGATCCGGCCGCGTCCCCAGCCGCCCGGCTTCCAGCGCACGGCAACATGAAGGCCG
This sequence comes from Micrococcaceae bacterium Sec5.7, assembly GCA_039636785.1. Lineage (NCBI taxonomy): Bacteria > Bacillati > Actinomycetota > Actinomycetes > Micrococcales > Micrococcaceae > Micrococcaceae bacterium Sec5.7. Next base: position 2,336,652 of record CP144169.1, read on the forward strand.
CACAGGTCCATGCAGTGGTCGGGGTGAAGGTGGGTCAGGAATATGGCGTCGATGTCTTCCAGGTCCGTATAGCGCTGGATGGCGCCGAGGGCACCGCTGCCCAGGTCCATCACAATTTTCCAGGTGCGTTCACCGTCATGGGCGGTCAGGAGATAGCACGACGCCGGTGATCCGGGGCCCGGGAAGGATCCGGTGCAACCTACAATCGTCAGCTTCACAGGCCAGAACCTCCCGCGGGGATTCCGGCCACAAAATTGGAAATCCGCGGCCGGTCCGATGCCGCCTGGGCTGCGGCGATCATCTCCGGCGTAATCCGCGCGAGGCTTCCGGTGGGGTACTGCGCGGCCACGTGGTCCACGTGGCGGACGCTGAGGACTTCCGGGCCAAGGAACCGCCTTGCAAGTGCTTCGAACTGGCCGGCATCGCCCGTGGCGATGAAATGGTGCTCGGGTGCGGAAGCCGAGGTCCGTTGCAGATTGCCGGTGGCCAGGGCGCGGTAGACGTCCTTTGCCGTCTCCTCCGCACTGGAAACCAGGGTCACGGCATCGCCCATCACGAAGGAAATGACGCCCGTAAGCAGCGGGTAGTGCGTGCAGCCGAGAACCAGGGTATCCACTCCGGCAGCCTTCAACGGTGCCAGATACTCCTCCGCCCGGGCCAGGAGTTCGGGCCCGGTGGTGATGCCGGCCTCCACATAGCTGACGAACTCCGGGCAGGCCACCGAAGTGATCTCCAGGTCAGGCGCGGCGGCAAAGGTGTCCTCATAGGCGCGTGAACCCACCGTGGCCGATGTCCCTATGACCCCTACCCGGCCGGAGCGGGTTGCCGCAACGGCCCGCCTCACGGCAGGCTGGATCACTTCAATGACGGGGATCCCGTAGCGGGCAGTGTACCGCTCGCGCGCGTCACGGAGGACAGCGGCCGACGCCGAGTTGCAGGCTATGGTGAGCAGTTTGACGCCGGAGTCCACCAGCTCGTCCATCACGCCCAGGGCGTTGGCTCGCACCTCGGCGATAGGCAGCGGACCGTACGGCCCGTGGGCGGTGTCCCCGACATAGAGAATGCACTCATTGGGCAACTGGTCGATGATGGACCGTGCCACAGTCAGCCCGCCCACGCCCGAATCGAAGACGCCGATCGGCCGCGATCCCATGGTGCCGCTGGCGGTGCTGCTGGCTGGGGACTCCGGTGCAGCTCCCGCTGACGGATCCATGCTCGATGCTGAAGTCATGATTATTCGAGGATAGGTCTTCCATGTTGGTGGGGCCATCACATTGTGGCGTCCGCCTCATGTCTGATTTGTCACACTGCGGAACCGGCAGCGGCCCCCGGACGTACTCTGCAAGGGCACCGCGCCCAGCAGCAACTCTTCAGGACCGCGAATCCATGGACTGCAGCATGGCCTGGACCAGTGATTCCTGAAGCCAGGTGGTGAAGTTGTATACCAGCGCCAGGTAGCTTTCCACGTCCTCTGCCTGTGACCAGTCCTGCATCAGGTGTACGTGTTCGGCGTCCGCATCATCCCGGATGTCAAGGCGCTCGGCCAGGACCAGGCGGACGTCGTTGAGCGCCATGGACCAGTGCCTCGCATCAGTGGGACTCAGGACGAGTTCGTCCTTGTCCAGGTCCAGGGCGGCCGCCCGCAGTGCGCCGATCTTGCTTTCGCGCAGTGAGCGTTCGGTGAGCTGGCGGAACTCCAGGGACGCGGCGTCGTCGTTCTTCATGACATTCGGCAGCAGCCGGTGAAGTGCACGGTCCGAGGGTTCCCGGACGTCCATGTCCAGGCCGATCAGGGCTGCCAGCGGATCCTGGTTGGCGCGTTCCTCCGGCTGGAGCATGGAGATGACGTCGTCGATGAGGCTGCGCAGCAGCCCGCGTTCGGTCGGTTCCAGGAAACCGGTGATGCCCTTGAGCCCGTATTTGAATGCCTTAGCCACGTTTTCCCTTGCCTTTGCCGGACCCGCCGTTTTTGCCCGGGTTGCCGCCGTGCCCGCCGGTGGCTTTTTCAACGGTGGCCCAGAGCCCGAAACCGTGCATGGCCACGGCGTGCTGCTCCACCTGTTCCTTGCTGCCGTGGGCAACAATGGACCGGCCCTTCTTGTGGACTTCCAGCATGAGTTTGTCCGCTTTGGTCTCCGAATAGCCGAAGTAGCTCTGGAACACGTAGCTCACGTAGCTCATGAGGTTGACGGGATCATTCCAGATCACCAGGTTCCAGGGGATGTCCGGGGCGGTCAGGGCGTCGGTGGACGTCGCTGTTCCGGTCTGGGTGCTCTCCTGGGTATCAGGTCCGAGCGCAACGCTTAGGGTCATCTGTCCATTCTATGGGGATGCGCACTAGAGTGAATTTGTGAGTACTTCCGCCGGCTGGGATCTTCCCCGCACGTCCCTGTATACCGATCACTATGAGCTGACCATGCTGCAGGCGGCGCTTCATTCCGGCGCCGCCCACCGCAAGTCTGTCTTCGAGGCATTCGCCCGGAGGCTGCCGGACGGCCGCAGATACGGCATCGTGGCGGGCACCGGGCGCCTGCTCGAAGGCATTGCCGCCTTCCGTTTCGGCGAGGCAGAGCTGGATTTCCTGGCCCGCACGGCGGTGGTCAACCGGGAAACCCTGGACTATCTTGCCGGCTTCAGATTCTCCGGGGACATCTGGGGCTACCCGGAGGGCGAGGCCTACTTCCCCGACTCCCCTATCCTCATGGTGGAGTCCACCTTCGCCGAAGCCTGCATCCTGGAGACCTATGTCCTTTCGGTGCTCAACCATGACAGCGCCATTGCCTCCGCTGCCTCCCGCATGATCACGGCCGCGGGCAACCGGCCCTGCATCGAAATGGGCTCGAGGCGGACGCACGAGGAATCAGCGTCAGCGGCAGCCCGCGCGGCTGTCATCGCCGGTTTCGACAGCACCTCGAACCTCGAGGCCGGGCTCCGCTACGGAATAAAGACCGTGGGAACCGCCGCGCACTCCTTCACGCTGCTCCACGACACCGAACGGGACGCCTTTGAGGCGCAGATCGCCTCCATGGGCGCGGGCACCACGCTCCTGGTGGACACGTACGACGTCGAGGCAGCCGTCCGTACGGCCGTTGAACTTGCGGGGCACAAACTCGGGGCTGTCCGGCTGGACTCGGGCGATCTGGTGGCACAGGCCCAGTGGGTCCGGCAGCTGCTCGACCAGCTCGGCAGTGAGAGCACCAAGATCGTGGTCACCTCGGACCTGGACGAATATGCCATCGCGGCCCTTCAGTCCGCGCCCGTTGACTCCTATGGCGTGGGCACTTCGCTTGTCACTGGCTCCGGCGCCCCCACTGCGAGCATGGTCTACAAGCTGGTCAGCCGCGCCGACGATTCCGGTGAGTTCATCTCCGTGGCCAAAACGGCGAAGAACAAAACCAGCATGGGCGGGCGGAAGTACGCGCTGAGGAGACTCAACGAACGGGGCATCGCCACACAGGAGATCGTCGGAATCGGCCACCGCCCTGACGACGACGGCAACGACCGCCAGCTGCTGCAGCAGTTCATGAAGAACGGGGAGCTGCTGCCGGGCTGGACAGGGCATGAAGCAGTTGTCCGTGCGCGCCAGCGGCACGCTGACTCCATGGCGGAACTGCCTTCGGTAGTCAACCGGCTGCAGCGAGGCGAAGCCGCCATTCCCACCATCTACGAGGAGGACTGAATGTCCCGTGCCCTGATTATTGTTGACGTACAAAACGACTTCTGCGAAGGCGGATCCCTTGCCGTCGCAGGTGGCGCGGGGGTAGCAGGTGCCATCAGTGAGTACGTGGATGCGCACCATGGCCAGTTCGACCACATCATTGCCACCCAGGACTGGCACATCGATCCCGGCGCACATTTTTCGGAATCGCCGGACTTCACCGAAAGCTGGCCCGCGCACTGCGTGGCAGGGACACGCGGCGCCGAACTGCACCCTGACCTGGACACCGAATACATCCAGGCCTACTTCCACAAGGGCCAGTTCACGGCAGCCTATTCCGGCTTTGAAGGACTGCTGGCTCCCGAGGACGCCGTGCCTGCCGGCGACCGGAAGCAGGGCGCGATGCCGGGCGACGCCGCCGCGGCATACGCCGCTGAAGAGGATGCAATCGGCCTGGACGACTGGCTGCAGAGCCACGACGTCGAAGAGGTTGTGGTGGTGGGGATCGCGACGGACTACTGCGTGATGGCCACCTCCCTTGATGCGGTGCAGGCAGGCTATTCGGTCACGGTCATCCGCGGGCTGACGGCGGGAATCGCAGAGAACCTCGATGACGCCTTTGCCGAAATGGAGCTCGGCGGAGTGGATTTAGGGTAGCGGCGGATCCCGGGTAGGAGTCCCTCCGCCACCGGCTCCGGCCTATTTCCTGCCGATGAACCAGTCCTGGAGCTTCCGGAGCCTGGTCTGAAGCTGTTGCTCATCCGCCTGGGCCACCGGTGGGCCCCCGCAGACTGTCCTCAACTTGGTGTGGACGACGCCATGCGGCGTTCCTGTCCTGGCTGACCAGGCGGCCACATTCTTCGCGAGTTCGTTCCGCAGGTCCATCAGCATCCGATGGTCAGGCATTGCCGGTGACACGGCAGCAGCTTCCGGTGACCTCAGCTTCTTGCGGCTCTGCTGCTCGTGCTGCCGCTGCCGAAGCAGCGCCCCCACCTGTTCGGCGTCGAGCAGACCCGGGATACCCAGAAAATCCAGTTCCTCTTCGGAGCCCACTTCGCCACCGGTACCGAACTCGCCGCCGTCGAACAGCACCCGGTCAAAGGATGCCTGGGAATCCAGGGCCTCGAACTTGCCTTTTGTGAGGCTGTCGGATGCCTTTTCCTCCCGGTTGGCCTCGTCCATCAGGGAATCTTCAGGGTTGACGAGGCCGTCGCCGTCGCCGCTGTCAGGGCGGTCAAGGGCGTGGTCGCGCTCGGCTTCCATCGAGTTAGCAAGGGCCATCAGCTGCGGTACGGACGGCAGGAAGACCGAGGCCGTCTCTCCGCGTTTCCGCGCACGGACAAATCGCCCCACGGCCTGTGCAAAGAAGAGGGGCGTGGACGTTGAGGTGGCATAAACCCCCACGGACAGCCTGGGCACATCGACCCCTTCGGACACCATGCGCACGGCTACCATCCAGCGCTTGCCGCTGGAAGTGAACTCCTCGATCTTGCTCGAGGCCTTGGTGTCATCGGAAAGGATCACCGTGGGTGATTCGCCGGTGATCTTTTTCAGCTGCCCGGCGTACGCCCTCGCGTCCTCATGGTCTGTGGCAATGACCAGGCCGCCTGCGTCGGGAACAGTGCGGCGTACCTCGCTGAGCCTCTTGTCGGCACCGGCCAGGACAGCCGGAATCCATGCCCCGGCAGGGTTCAGCGCAGTCCGCCAGGCCTGCGACGTGACGTCTTTCGTCACCGCGGATTCGCCCAGCGATGCTGCCATTTCCTCGCCGCCGCTGGTACGCCAGCGCATCTGTCCGGAGTACGCCATAAACATCACGGGACGGACCACATGGTCGCGCAGGGCGTTTCCATAGCCGTAGGTGTAGTCGGCTTTCGAGCGCCTGATGCCGTCCTTGTCCTGGGCATACTCCACAAAGGGAATCGGCGAGGTATCGGAGCGGAACGGGGTTCCGGTCAGCGAAAGGCGGCGGGCTGCGGGCTCGAACGCCTCGCGGAGCCCGTCACCCCAGGAAAGCGCTTCGCCGCCATGGTGGATCTCGTCCAGGATCACCAGTGTGCGGGCAGCCTCGGTCTTGGCACGGTGCAGCATGGGTTTGCTGGCCACCTGCGCGTATGTCACCGCGACGCCGATGAAGCCGCGGCCGTGCTGGCCGTCGGCATTCTTGAAGTTCGGATCAATGGCGATCCCCACCCTGGCAGCCGCGTCAGCCCACTGGCGCTTGAGATGATCGGTGGGCGCCACAATGGTCACCCGGTTCACCACACCTGATTCGATCAGCATGGACGCAACCCGCAGGGCAAACGTCGTCTTGCCGGCGCCCGGCGTTGCCACGGCCAGGAAATCCCTGGGCGTGGAGCTGAAATAGCGGTCCAGTGCTTCCTGCTGCCAGGCACGGAGTTTTTGGGCGGTTCCCCAGGCTGCACGTTCCGGGTATGCCGGAGGCAGGGTGGGGCCGCCAAAGAGCGTTTCGGTCACTATTTGTTATTGCCCGGGTCCCCGCCGGGCCCCTTGCCGCCGTCGTTACCCTGCCGCAGGCCCTCGTAGACTTCTTTGCACATGGGGCAGACCGGGAACTTCTGCGGATCCCGCCCAGGGGTCCAGACTTTCCCGCAGAGCGCGATCACGGGTTCACCCGACAACGCGGACTCCATGATCTTTTCCTTGCGGACGTAGTGCGAGAAGCGTTCGCGGTCCCCGGGCTCCACTTCCTGGCGCAGTTCCTCGCGCTCGATAGTGGCCGTGGACGTTCCGGCTCCGGAAAGCTCACGCATCGGGTCGTTTTCGAGAGGATCCGCCATGCTAGTCATGCCATCCATCTTAGCCTTTCCGGACGGAAGACGGACGACGGCGCCCGGCCCCTTGCGCTGGCAGGGAACCGGCCGGCGTCGTTCAACCGCATGACAGCGCAGGGCTACAGGCCCTGCCAGTCCGGCTTGTTGTCAAAGGTGTGGCGGTAGTAGTCAGCCAGCTTCAGCGATGACGCCGCTGCTTCGTCCACGAGGACGGTCACATGCGGATGCAGCTGCAGAATGGAGGCCGCACAGATGGCGGAAACGGGGCCCTCCACGAAGTCGCGGACGGCCTGCGCCTTCTGGGCGCCGGTGGCCACGAGCACCACGTGCCGCGCGTCCATGATGGTGCCCAGGCCCTGGGTCACCACATGGTGGGGCACCTCATCAATGCTGTTGAAGAACCGGGCATTGTCCCGGCGTGTCTGCTCAATCAGCGTTTTGATCCGGGTGCGGGATGCCAGCGACGAACCGGGCTCGTTAAACCCGATGTGCCCGTCAGTGCCAACGCCCAGGATCTGAAGGTCAACGCCGCCCAGTTCCCTCATGGCATCTTCGTAGGCCTGGCAGGCGGCAGGCAGGTCTGCTGCGGCGCCGTCCGGGCCGTGGACGTTCTCCGGGGCGATGTTCACCCGATTGGTGAACTCGCGGCGGATGACCTCCCGGTAGGATTCCCGGTGGCCGGCCGCAAGCCCCACGTATTCGTCGAGTGCAAACCCGTGCGCCTGGCTGAAATCGAGCCCGTCGCGCTGATGGCGGAGGGCCAGTTCATCATAAATGGGCAGTGGAGATGAACCTGTTGCCAGTCCCAGGACTGCGTTGGGCTTGCGGCGCAGCAGGGCCTCGATTGTGTCTGCTGCCAACGAGCCGATCTGCTTGCTGCCCGGAAGAATGACAACTTCCATGGTCCACGACCTTTCTGTGTGCTGGGTAACAAAGTCACTGATGAATAGAGGTTATCCCATGTCCGATGACTATGTCGTCGGACATGGCTTCCCGGCCGCCTCGTCGCTCACCGGTTGACGGTCAGTTGCGCCAGCAGCTCCGGCCCGCGGGCATCAAGCCAACGGCAGCCCAGCCGGACCCCGGCCACAAAGAACACCAGTCCAAGTATCGTGCCCACCAGCAGATTGAGCCATCCGAAGAGCACATTGGCCGTAACACTCTGCGCGATGGGCAATGCAGCTTCCGGCAGGATCAGCAGGCCAAGCACACCCATGCCGCCGAACTGGACCGCCATAGTCTGCGCGACATTGCCCGGCGGCTTCTTAAACGGGCTGTCGCCCGGCACGGAACGGCCACGGTGTAGCGGGCCGAGACCACTGACGACAGGCCAAGCCCCGTGAACAGGATGCCCAGGGACAATCCCAGCTGGCCGGGCAGGCCCTGCCACCCTCCGGTAAAGACGAACTGCCCGATCGTAAAGAGCAGGACGATCGGCAAGGCGAATACCAGGCAGGCCAGCGCTCGTCCCGTCCTGTCGTATATGCCCCGCACCCCGGTGGCAAGGTGAAGGGCAAATGCGGTGCTGTCATAGGAAACGTCAGCTGAAATGGACCATGCCAGCAGAAAGGCCGTCAAGGGGCCGGTGACGGCCAAGGTGTGGAAGTCTCCGGACTGGCTGCCTTGGAACAGGAAAAGAATGGCAAGCAGCGGAATGACCACCAAGGACCCGGCATAGCGCGGGTCACGGAGCCAATAGGTCAGCGACCTGGCCGTGATGGCCCCAGTGGGTGTGGCCGGCAGGATACCGAACAGGCCCATCCTTCCGCCGCGCTTCCGGCTGCTGCCTGCATAGTGAGGCGTGACAAGGGCGCGGTCCAGCAGGACTTTCCAGCACCAGGTGAGGCCGGTGAGGGTGGCCGCGGCGATGAGCAGCTTCAGCGTCCCCGGACCGGTATTTCCGGCGGCGAAGTCCCCGCCCACGGACCAGGCGGCCCCCACGGGCGTCCAGGAGAGCGATTGCGCGAAGTCGGGCAGAAAGCCGGCGGAGCCCGCGATTCCCTGGGATACACCCGCCGCCATGGGTCCCATCAGGACAAGCGGGGCCAGAAAGGCGATGGCACTGGCATCCTTGAAGCGGCGGGAGGCGGCAAGGCTTGCGGTGGCCGTGGTGGACACCTTGGACAGGACTATGCAGCTGAGCACCCCCAACGCTGCGCCAATCAAGGCCGCCGCTGCGGGAACGACCCCACGCGACCAGGTCCCCACCGTCGCCAGCGCCACGATGGTGGTGGCAACACCCGGAATGCCAATCAGCCCGCCCAGAGCCAACCCGGTCAGCAATTGGGGGCTGGGGATGGCCGAGGTGGTAAAGCGTGCGGGGTCCAGGGTCATGTCCGCGGCTGAGGCAACCACGGGGATGAGGCCCCAGCCCAGGAAGGCCGCGGATCCCCCAAGGACCACAACCGTCTGGGCCATGCCCGCGTCCTCCTGGCGCAGCAGGAACAGCGCAACAACCAGGGTGGCCACCACCCCCAGGGCGTAGATGCTCCCGATGGCCAGGCCAAGCAGCTGCCAGGGGCTGCGCCGCAGACCGTTGCGGAGGAGGGTCAGTTTGAGTCTTAGAAGGTGCGCAACCACTCCAGGCCTTCCGTTTGGCTGCGTCCGCCAACCAGCTGGACAAACCGGTCCTCGAGGCTCTCCCCGGCGCGGACCTCGTCCACGGTGCCGGCCGCCAGCAGCCTCCCCGCGGCCACAACTGCCACGTGGTCACACATCCGCTGTACCAGATCCATCACATGGCTGGACACAATAACTGTTCCGCCGGACCCAACACATAGCGGTCCAGAATGTCCCGGATATTGGCGGCGGACACCGGATCAACAGATTCGAACGGCTCATCCGGAACCAGCAGCCGGGGCGCATGGATCAGTGCGGAGGCAAGGGCGACTTTTTTGGTCATGCCGGCGGAATAGTCCACCACCAGCGTTCCGGCGTCCTGGCTGAGGTCCAGCGCGGCCAGGAGCTCTCCCACCCGCGATGACACAACGTCCTTGTCCATGCCACGCAGCAGGCCGGCATAGCTCACCAGCTGCTCGCCGGTCAGCCGGTCAGCCGGTCAAAGAGCCGCACGCCGTCCGGCAGGATGCCCATGAGCTTGTTCGCTTCGAGCGGCCGGGACCAGACATCCACACCGTGGACCGCTGCGGTGCCGAAATCCGGCCGCAGCAGGCCTGTGGCCATGGAAAGCGTGGTGGTTTTACCTGCACCATTGGGCCCCACGATTCCAAAGAAGGAACCTGCAGGCACGTCCAGGCTGATGCCGTCCACCGCGATTTTTCCATACAGCCACCCTAGCCGCCGCACATCGCGGAGCGGATCCTCCTGAAGGAGTAGGGGATGGGAATCCGGAGTGACAGCGGGGGCCTTCGACTAGAACGCGTGGCGCGGAACCGCCCGCTCGTACTGAGGTACCCACTGAAGCTGATGGCCGAGTTCAAACGCGGCCCTCAGCCACCAGTGAGGATCCCGGAGCGCCGCACGGGCGATAAAGACGCCGTCGGCCTGGCCTGTCGCCACCGCATGCTCCGCCTGACCGGAAGAGGTCAGAAGCCCCACCGTTCCAGTGGGGATACCGGTTTCGCGGCGGATCCGGGCGGCAAAGCCGGTCTGGTACCCGGGTCCGGCCTGGATCTGCTGGTGCGCAACTGCCCCGCCGCTGGAGACGTCCACAAGGTCGACCCCGTGCTCCGCAGCGAGGCCGGCGAGCCTGACGGAAGCCTCGATGTCGATCCCGCCGTCGGCCCAGTCACTTGCCGAGATCCTCAACAGCAGCGGCATCGAATCCGGGATGACGTCCCGCACGGCATCGATCACTGCCAGCATCAGCCGGTTCCGGCCGGCTTCATCGCCGCCCCACTCGTCCGTCCGCTGATTAATCAACGGGCTTTGGAACTGGTGCAGCAGGTACCCATGCGCACCATGGAGTTCCAAAGTGTCAAACCCGGCGTCCACGGCCCGCACAGCCGCCGCGGCAAAGTCGGCAACAACACCGCGGATCTGGTCTTCGGTCATCGCGGCCGGTGCGGCATAGCCGTCGAAGGCCACCGCCGAAGGACCCACGGTGTTCCAGCCGCCGTCGGATTCGGGCACGCTCCCCCGCCGGCCGGAGAACGGCCAGTAAGCGGAGGCCTTCCTGCCGGCATGAGCCAGCTGCGCGCCGATCTTGGCATCCGCTGCGCCGTTCCGGTGCACAAACGAGGTGATGCGTTCCCAGCCCGCGGCCTGGTCATCGTTCCAGAGACCGGCATCGCGCGGACTGATCCGCCCCTCGGCATTCACGGCAGCGGCCTCGGTGAGAATGAGCGCTGCACCGCCTGCGGCGAAGGAGCCCAGATGCATCAGGTGCCAGTCGTTCGGGACTCCGGCGCCGGCGTCGGGATCGCAGCTGTACTGGCACATGGGCGAAACCCAGCCACGGTGGTGCAATTCCAGCGAGCGCAGCTTCAGGGGACTGAAGAGGGCCGGCACGGGCATTAGAACAGCACCCGTGCCAGTCCTTGGCGGGCTTTGGCCACGCGGTCGTCAGCGGTGCCCACCACATCGAACAGTTCCAGCAGCCGCACACGGGCCGTTTCACGCTCCGGTCCGAAGTTCCGGCCGATGAAGACAACAATCCGGCTGAGGGCGTCCTCGACATGTCCTCCTGCGACGTCCAGATCGGCAACGCCAAGCTGGGCATCGAGGTTGTCCGGTTCGTCGGCAGCGAGCTGGCGAAGGGCCTCTGTGTCCGCAGCCGACAGCGGCTGGAGCCTGCCCATGAGTTCCACTTGGGCGAGGCCAGCCTTGGCGTCCGAATCAGCCGGCATCTCCGTCAGCGCCTGGCGGTATGAGTCCGCAGCGGACGCGTAGTCGCCGGCCTCGATGGCATCGAAGGCGGCCTGGTGCAGCGGTGGCAGCGAAGCCGGTTCCTCATCGGCCGGGGCGGATCCGCCCACGCTCCCGGTCACTCCGTTGGCAGCGGCTACTTTCAGGAGTTCGTCCAGAAGGCTGCGCACCTGCGCTTCGTCTGCGCCACCCTGGAACAGCGGCACGGGCTGCCCTTTCAGTATGGCCACCGCCGTGGGAACGGCCTGGACCTGGAAAGCCTGGGTCAGTTGGGGGAACGCCTCGATGTCCGCGGCGCCGAGCACCAGCCGGCCCGCATAGCTCTCGACGATCCGTTCCAGGCTGTCCAGCATCCCGGCGGATTCCGGGGAATACCCGGCCCACAGTGCGATGACGACCGGAACCTGGGCAGAAAGCTCTACCAGCTCCTGGAAGTTTCCTTCGGTTACCTCCACCCGCAAATGCCGACCGCCGGCGTCGGGATAGTCCTCGGCACCGGCTTCAGCACCGTCGGTCCGGTCCGGACCCGCCGGTCCGGGTCCGCTTACGGGAATGTTTGCCGGACCGGCAGGCGGCGCGGGCCTCTGTTTCAGGGCTGAAAGGTCGACGGCGCCGCGCAGGTTAAGCTGGCTGGCAACGGCCGGAGGGACTGGACGGGAAGCTGACGAAGTCATGCTTTCCACTCTAGCCACTCCGGCCGCTGCCGGCGTTATGCAAGCCGGCGTTACTTGAAGCTTGCTCCGACCAGTCCCCGTGTTGCGGCGACCAGCTTCATCGGGTCCTTGGAGCCGGCCGGAGGGATGTAAACGGCCATCGACTCGGCAAAGCTGAGCACCATGCCGGTGGTGGTTTCCTTGCCGCCGGCAAGAACGGCAGCGTCGTTCCCAATCGCCAGTTTGTCGCCGTCGGCTTTCGGCGTTCCGTCGAAGCCGAAGGTGAGCCGGCCGAGGACCAGTGCCCCGCCGTCGGCAGTGCGGAACACCACCGAGCTCCCGGGAACCACCTTGTGGGTGAAGGCGAAGTTGCCATTGACCCCTGACTTGACCACATCTGCCTGGTAGGAAAGGGTGTCGGCGATGTAGGGCGAGGAGTCACCCTCCACGAGCTTGTCCTTAAAGCTGGAGTCCGCTTTGGTGAGACGGTCGGCAAGCCCTGCCAGTGCTTCAGTGCCGCTGTAGAGCAGACCTGATTTGTCGTCCGCGGCCAACGTTTCCGTGCCGTCGCGGCCGATGGCAGGGAACGTGGTGCCGGGCTGGAGCGGTGTGGTCTCGACCAGCTTGTAGTTAGCGCGGGGAGAGGCCTGCACCAGGGTAAGCAACTGGGGAACAACGTTGCCCTCGCCCTGGGTAACGGCGAGCACTGAACGGGGAAAGGCGCGCTTGCTGGTGACAACGGTGGTGAGCAGCTTGGTGGACCGGACAGGCATCCGCGCCTCGTAGGAGCCCACCTGCGATCGGATTTTGTAGTTCTTGGTGCGGACTTCGAGCTCGGTACCGCCCACGCGGGCCGACAGTTTTCCGGCATCCTTCGCGGCATCTCCGGAATCCGTGGCGCTGGAGACCTGTTCCAGGATCCGCCGGAACTGTGCATCCAGCAACACCGGCGAATCGGCGGCGGTTTTCGCGGTTGCCGTGGAGGAGCCGGACGGCGAAGCGGTTGAGGAGGTGCCCGTGGAAGGAGCCGGGGCCGGTGACGTGGCGGCATGGGCTGCGGCACCTGTTCCGGCCACGACGGCAGCAGTCGCGGCGGCAACGATCATGCTGAGGCGCGCAGATGACCCGGCTTTGGCGGCGGCCTTTGCGCGTGCACGCCGGGCGAACAGGCTGCCCATCCCGCCGCCGGCCTTTCCGTTGCGGTGGCCGTTCTTCAGAACGAGCAACGCAATTCCGGCCAGCATAAGCAGGCCGCCGATCACCATCAGCGGAATGGCCCACGGGGTTGCCGTGTCATTCGGGAAGGTCATGGAAATAGACGACGGCGCCGGCTTGGTTCCGTCGCTGGCCAGCAGCAGGGACCAGTCACCGTCGGCAGGAGGCGTCCAGTTGTATTTCAGTTCTCCGCTCGCATTCTCGGTGGAGACCCAGAGATCAGATCCGGCCGGCGACGGTGCCGTGGCCTCGCCGTCGGTCCGTTCCACCTGCAGCGACTTGTTGTCCTCGGACACGCCGGTGACGCTGTTGTGGGCCGTTTTGCCCACCCACGCGGCCACGTCGTCTGGGCGGCCTGCTGCCAGCAGGAAGTTACCTTCGCCCTTGATATCGATCTCCACTGTGCCTCCGTGCAGAGTGCGCAGCTTCTGGTCAATAACGGTCAGGGGGGCGGCAGCAGCGTCGGCGGGTGCCGATGCCGTGAAGGTCTCGGAGGGGGCCCAGATTGTCTTCTGGCCAATTCCGGCCAGCAGTGTCAGGAGGCCGAGCAGCACGAGTGCGACTGCAGTCTTGAAACGCAAAGGAACACCTATCATCAGCGGGGTTTACTTTCAATAGTAACCGTTTTGTTACCAATCAGTCAGTTCGGGGGTACGTGACGCCGGCTGAACCGGCGGCACGGCAGCCCCTCTTCGGGGCAGCAGCAAGGCTGCTGATAGTGTTTGCGATGATCATCACATCGGGCCCGCAGCAGTGGCGCCACGGACGGAAAAGGCATCAGAACGCAGTGACTGAACACACGGATGCGTCCTCCGCAGGACAGGAAGACCCGATCGGAACAGGCTCCCCGGAGATCGGCCCGGACAAGCTGAAATCCGGGCGGGCTGCTGCCTCTTCTGCAGCGATCGGATCGATCCTGCGCAAGCTGCGCCGGCCGCTGCCCGGAGCGCAGCCCAGGCTCCGTTTCGAAATGCCGCCTGAGCGCTCAGGGAGCATCGATGTGGAGGTGACCGGACCAAACGAGGTCACCACCCGGTTCGGCGATCCCGGACCGCGGATGTCGTCAAAGCATCCCCTCTATCTGGGCTTTATGGGGACAGTCGGCGTTGGCGTGGCGCTGCTGGTGTACTGGATCGGATCCCACACTACTCAACTCCTGCTCTGGATCGTGGCAGCCCTGTTCATAGCGCTGGGCCTCGATCCCGTGGTCCGCTGGCTGGAGGGCCGCAAAATTCCGCGGCCCGCCGGAATCCTGGTTGCCGTAGCGGTGCTGGCATCGGGCGTGGCCGGATTCTTCGCCACGCTCATTCCCACCATTGTGGAACAGGTGAGCCAGCTCGTTGTCCAGGCCCCGGTCTGGGTGCGGGACTTCATCGATTCCGAATTATTCCGCAGTATCGATGACCAGTTCGGAGTCCGCGACCGGATTAATGAGGAACTGGATAAGTTCGTCAACAATCCTGACGCGATGGGCGGCATCTTCGGCGGCGTCCTGGGTTTCGGCTCCACAGTGGCCAACGGGCTTTTCGGCACACTGATCGTTCTGGTGCTCAGCCTCTATTTCCTCGCGGCGCTCCCCGCCATGAAGAAGTGGGCCTACCGGCTGGCTCCACGGTCCCGCCGCGAGAGGGTCGAAGCGCTTTCCGAGGAGATCACCCGCTCGGTAGGCAACTACGTCATCGGCCAGGCCTGCGTCGCAGTGTTGAACGCGCTGTTCGCGTTCATTGTCATGTCGATCCTGGGCATTCCGTTCGCCGTGCTGTTGGCGTTTGTGGTGACCCTGCTCGCCTTCATTCCGCTGGTGGGTGGCCTGATCGCCGCTGTGGTGGTGATTGTGGTTGCGCTGACACAGGGCTGGCAGACGGCCGTGATCTACGCGATCTGCTACTTTGCCTACCTGCAGTTCGAGGCGTACTTCATCTCGCCACGCATCATGCAGAAGGCGGTGGCCGTTCCTGGTGCAGTGGCCGTGATCTCGGTGATCGCCGGCGGCAGCCTGCTGGGCGTCCTGGGAGCCCTCATTGCCATCCCCACCGCCGCGGCGATCCTGCTGCTGCTCAAGGAAATCTACATTGTGCGGCAGGACCAGCACTAGGCAGCTGCCGCGGCCACCGGGCCGTTCCACTCCTGGGGAAGACCTGCCGGTCCTGAACCCGCCTCCGTGACGTCGTCAACGATTTCGTTGAGTACCCGCGCGGCGTACTTCTCCCCCACCCAAAGGTGCTTGGCGCCGTCGACCCCCACCATGCGCGCCTGCGGCACCAGGCTGAACCGTTCGGCGGCGGCCGCCGGCTGCAGATAATCGTCGTGTTCCGGCACCAGGACCGTCATCGGCTTGCCGGAAACCGCCCACTGCCGGAGATGTGCGTCAGTTGCCCGATGCAGTGGCGGGGACAGCAACACAGCGCCTTCCACCTGGGAGGCCACCGGCTCCAGTGCGCCGTACATCAGGGCAAGTTCGGTGCCGAAGGACCAGCCCACCAGCCACCGGTTGGGCAGTCCCCGCTCCACCGCGAAGCGTACGGCGGCCTCGACGTCATACCGTTCACCGATCCCGTCTTCGAAGGCGCCCTGGCTCGTGCCACGGGGAGAGGACGTGCCACGGGTGTTGAACCGCAGCACCGCCACACCCGCGAGCGCCGGCAGGCGGTAAGAGGCTTTGCGGTACACGTGCGAATCCATAAATCCCCCGTGCGTGGGCAGCGGATGCAGCGTGATCAGCGTGGCGCTGATCCGGCCGGATTCCGGCAGGGCGAGCTCGCCCAACAGGACATGGCCGTCCTCCGTATGGATCTCCACATTTTCACGGCGGGCGGGAAGCACGGTGGAGGCGCGGATGGAGGAAGCCGCGGAAGGCTGGCTGTAGACGTACGACGCCGGGTCAAAAGTCATGGCTATCAGCTTAGCGACAGTTCGCCTGACTGATCGAGCGCGGTTCGTTTCAGAGGCACCGAACGCTCAGCGGTAGCGGTAGCTGCGTGATGTCCAGCAGTTCGAGTGCCAGTGACGGCGCTCAGCCAGACCGGCGGCGGCACCGAAAAGATGGTCATCCTTCCACACCACGAGGTGGGCCACGCCGGGCGGCACCGCCCTGGCACACGCCGGGCAGGTATAGGTTTTTTCGGCCTTCTTGGCCGTAATGGACCGCACCATCCAATCGCCGTCGGGGGCACTTTCGCGGCGCGCAATCCCTGCCCGGGCGCGTTCCAGATCCAGTTCAGGAACCTGATCCGGACTCCGTTTCCCGCCGTTGGATGCCGGTTTTCCGGAGGATCCACGGCGGGGACGGTTGGAACGGGGCATACCACCATTCTGCCCCAGGCAGGGCCCCGTTTGAGCACCGGCCGTGACGTTCCGCTGCCCGGACGGGTAGCAAAGCGGTAGTGTTTACGGCGTGCGTCTTGTTATAGCCCGTTGTTCTGTTGATTACGTTGGCCGCCTAAAAGCCCATCTTCCGCTTGCCACCAGGCTCCTGCTGGTCAAGGCTGACGGCTCCGTCCTGGTTCATTCAGATGGCGGTTCCTATAAACCGTTGAACTGGATGAGCCCTCCGGCCAGGCTCCGTGTGTCCACTCCCGATGATGTTGACCTCGAGCTGGGCGTCACGGAGCAATGGACCGTCCAGTCAGCCAAAACGGACGACCGCCTCATCATCAGCATCCATGAGCAGCTGCACGACACCTCGCACGAGCTGGGCCTGGACCCCGGCCTGATCAAGGACGGCGTGGAAGCTGACCTGCAGCGCCTCCTGGCTGAACAGATTGAAACCCTGGGCTCGGGCTTCTCGCTGATCCGCCGGGAGTACTTCACCGCAATCGGGCCGGTGGACATCCTTGCCAGGGATGCCGACGGCGCCACGGTGGCCATCGAGCTGAAGCGGCGGGGCGACATCGACGGCGTCGAACAGCTGACCCGCTACCTGGAACTCCTGAACCGGGATCCCCTGCTGGCTCCCGTCCGCGGGGTATTCGCCGCGCAGCAGATAAAGCCGCAGGCAAAGGTCCTGGCGAATGACCGCGGCATCGACTGCATCACCCTTGACTATGACGCCATGCGCGGAGTAGATGACAGTGAATCCCGGCTGTTCTGAGAGCCAGGTGCCGGCCTCGTTCTAGAATCGTTCAATGACAGCCCCTGAACCGTCTTGCACAGCGCCGTCGGCACGGCGCCGGCTCATCTCCGGAACCATCGTCAGCGACGGCCTGATGGTGGAAGGGGCCGTGCTCGCCGTTGAAAACGACCGCATAGTCCATGCGGGCCCTGCCGTTGACTTCGATCCTGCTCAATTCGCCGGCGCTGCGGAAACCAGGGTTCCCGAAGGTTCCTACATTCTGCCCGGTCTGGTCGACGTGCACTGCCACGGCGGAAACGGCGGGGACTTTCCGGGCGGCGAGGAGTCATCCGCCCGCCGGGCCATCGAATTTCTGCACCGCTCAGGAACAACCACGCTGCTGGCGAGCATGGTCACAGCGTCCAGGGAGGACCTCCTCAAAGGCATTGCCCTCTTCGTCCGGCTCACGGATGAAGGGCTGGTAGCGGGCATCCATCTGGAGGGCCCCTTCCTCTCGCACGCGCGCTGCGGGGCCCAGAACCCGGCCTTCCTGCTGGAACCGGACCTGGATTTTTTGCGTGAACTCATAGATGCGGCAGGCGGCAAGCTCGTCACCATGACGTATGCCCCCGAATTGCCCGGAGCCGCGGCGCTGGTGGATTTCATGACCTCCCACGGCGTGACCCCGTCCCTGGGCCACACCGACAGCGATGACGCCACAGCGGCGGCATCGCTCGCCACCGCAAGGGAAGGCCTCGAATCGGCCGGTTTCGATGGCATCAGCGCCCTTCCCACCGTGACGCACCTTTTTAATGGCATGCCTCCCCTGCATCACCGGGCCCCCGGCCCTGTGGCCGCGTGCCTCCGGGCCGCGCAGGACGGCAAGGCGATCGTTGAACTCATCGCGGACAACACACATCTGGACCCGCGGACCGTCGCCACGGTATTCCAGCTCGTGGGCTCTGCAAATATCCTGCTGGTGACAGATTCCATGGCTGCCGCCGGGCTGACCGATGGCCAGTACATGTTGGGGCCATCCCCCGTCACGGTCACAGACGGTGTGGCCACCCTTGACGCAACCGGCTCGATTGCCGGCGGGACGGCCACGCTTCTCGACGTCGTCCGCCGTACAGTGGGCGCCGGTGTGGCGCTGGCGGATGCTGTCTACTCCGCCACCGCAGTTCCCGCCGGTGTGCTGGGGCTCGCCGACGAGGTGGGCGGGCTCCGCCGGGGTCTCCGCGCCGACGCCGTAGTGGTCAACGGGGACCTTGAGTTGTCCGGTGTCCTCCGGCAAGGTGAATGGCTGACTCCGGTTTCCTAGTCACGGCCGTTCGGGCTTTGTCAGGCCGGAACCGGTTACCCGGTTTTAACGCAAAATTTATCGGATTCAGCGATTTGCCCGTTGACCTGACGCAGCTGTCATGAAATTCTTATATGAGTCTTTGTGTAGGTGTTATTCATGCTCGCAAGACATGTTGCGAGCGCGAAGCTCCTGCAGCGCACGTCCGGTCCCACCGGACGGGCAAGCCAGGATTCTTCTCGCGGAGTGACCAAGACCAGCACGAAGTGTGCTGGCCTTAAATAGAGTTCCACAATGAGGAGAAATAAATGGCACAGGGAACCGTCAAGTGGTTCAACGCTGAAAAGGGCTTCGGCTTCATCACCCCGGATGACTCCGATGGCGATGTCTTCGTTCACTACTCCGAGATCCAGACCGGTGGCTTCAAGACCCTCGACGAGAACCAGCGCGTTCAGTTCGAAATCGGTCAGGGTGCCAAGGGTCCCCAGGCTACCGGTGTAACGCTGGTCTAGTCCCTCGTTGGATTCCTCCCGTTGGGCGAAATCCACGAATCAATGATCCCCGGCATTTGTGCCGGGGATCATTTTTTTGGAAATCATTGTCACAAATGTTTCCGATACTGAAACATTCACTCCGGCGGGAATTAGCTTACGAGTTTCCGCAGCAGCCGCGCACTTTGCCGTACTGACATCCCGGGTAGATAGGCCCGGGTGAGGGCCCTTCCGATCGCTGGCAGATGCAGGGGGTCCTGGTAGTACAAATAGAGCGTGCGATACTCCGGCTGGAATCGTGATTTGAAGGCTGCGAGCGAACGGAACCCGTACGCAGGTTCCAGCGCATCGCCCACGACGTCGAGAATTCGAATAAGTCCTTCTGCGTGCCTGTCCGGCCTGTCCGTATCCTCGTCCCGGTCTTCCGGCTCCTTCGCAAGTGCCGAACCGGAGAGAGAGACCACTTCCACGGACGTCCGCAGCTCCAGCACCGCCGAGGCAATCAGGAACTCCATAACACCAGGAAATCCGTTGCCGCGCCGCCGCATGAAATCAAGAGTCCTGCTCACCAGCTGCCCGTCCTCGAAGACCGGAAGCCAGCTGGTGACGCCGTGCACAGTGCCCTCGGCATCAACAGCCAGGCAGCACAGCACGTCATCGTCCATCAGCTCATCAATTCCGCCAAGGGTAAAGCCCATTTCCGGAACCTTCTTCTGCGCGGCCCATTCTTCTGATACCTCACTCAGCTGCGCCCGCAGGGCCGCCGGCAGCCCGGCGTAGCTGCCCCATACGGCCTTGACGTCCATCTTGGCCGCCCGGTTCAAGGCCGTCCGCACGTTCTGCCACTCCTTGCCTTTGAATTCCAGTTCCTGCACAGCCAGCCTGGTCTCCTGCGCGACTGCCACCCGTCGGAATCCCCGGTCCTGCAGGAGAGGCCACAGCCGGCTGCTGCACGAATAGAAACACGGGATCAGGGCGCGTCCTGTGCAGAAGTCCAGGAAGCCTTCCGCGGTATCCGGGTGGCCGCCCGAAGCACCGAACGGCCCTGCCAGTGTGAGGGCCACGCTTCCATGTTGCTGGTAGGCCACTCCACCCGCGCGCGTCTGAGTGAACCAGTAGCTGTTGGGTTCCCATAACGCCATCCACGACAGTGAGTCTCCACCTTTCCGGATCAGTGCCCGGGCATGGGCTCTGCCTTCCCTGCCGGCGTCAGTGCTGTGGTCGCGCCGAAGCAGGACGATCCATACCGCAGCCAGGGCGACGGCCCAGAAGACGATGCCGGAGAATGCAAACAGGAGGGCTTCAATGCCGTCACGGCTGGAAAAACCACGGTAATACAGATGGGGAATCGGCACGGGAAGGTATTGGCGCGACAATTCGACAACCAGCCCCAGGACTCCCCCGTCCCGATCCATTCCCCCGGCAGCGAGCCACGCCACCGCGTAGCTCCCCGCCAGCCCCAGCCAGACGGCGCCAACGACGATAGCCAGCGCGCGGCGGACCCCGGGCGCGGATTCAACCCTGAACTGCCGGCGGTTGGCCAAGAGCAGCAACGACAGGAGCAGCGGCACCGCTACCAGTGGCAGCACATGGGCGAAGCCGGAGCCCAGCACCGCGGTATGCGGCCTGGATGGATAATGCGGAATGAGCGCGAAGAATGCCAGGTAGACTCCGGACAACGCCGTTACAGCCAGCTGGACCGCAACAGCGATGCGGAGCGCCAGTCTCCGGCCCCGCCGCATTCCGTCTGCGCAAATGAGCAGCAGGACCACAGGCACCACGGCCAGCGCCAGTCCCAGCGGTCCGGCAAAGCCTTGTCCGCCTGCGTCCAGGCAGCTGGACTCGACGGTTCCACCGCAGTTTTCTTCCAGCTGGCTCAACGTGGGCAAAGGATTCAGGACAACATCGCGCAGCAGAGCCAGCGGGCCAGTGGGGCTGCTTACCGCCGCCGTGAGAATGGGACCAACGGCAAAAATACCGACCGTAAGGGACAACAGGTTTCGTGTCTCGCGGCCTGTGGAGCGGTGCCGGCGGAGGCTTCCGTTATCGCTTTGGATCCACAGCCCCCCTGCCAGGCCAACCAGGGCTCCGAGCAGACCTACCACGCTTTCTGCGTGCCCCACATACAGCACCAGCAGCAGGGAACCGGACAGCAACGCAGTGCGAAGGCGGCGTTGCCAGAGTGCAGGCAGGCCCCCGCTGGCAGCCAGGGCAACTGCCAGAACGGCAGCGTAGGGTCCGCTGAGCCGGTCCTCGGGCATCATGCCGAGCCAGCCGTCCCCCGCATAGCGGGCCAGCTGGGTGAGGAGCAAAAACAATGTGACAGACGCGAATTGGCCCGCACCGTAAAACACCGCTGTCCTGACGGTGCCGAGCTGCCGTTCAGCCAGGCCCATAAGGAGCAGGATCATTAAGGCCCCTGTCAGATAGGCCAGGGGGTTGGTGGCAAAGAACAGTGAAGTGAAGAGGGACCAACCGTTCCCGGCCCTGAGGGCGGCGGCGCTTACGCCCGCAACATCCTGCAGCGATCCAGGAGGACCGGTGGGGATCCTGCCGGTCGCTGCACCGGTGCACAGAAACAAGACCAGAACAGTCAGGGTGAATGGTGTGGCTCTGAAATGCCGCAGCACCCTCTGCCATGCGGGCCGCCCAACGGACTTCCAGGCGACGCCTTCAGCACCCATCAGCGCCAGGTACCTACTCCGATGACCGGTCCGGCTTCGAGCCAGGAGGACAGTCCTGTGTAGGCGTCAAAGTTCATGGCCAGCAAAATTTCGTGGCCTTCATAACGGAGCTCCACCACAACAACGTCCGGCTGAACCCGGACCAGCTCCGCTTCGGTCGCTTCACGGCGGTCCAGCAGCTCAAGTGAACTGCGCTTGTACCGGTGTTTCGGACGCACGCTGAGCGAGAGCAGCCTGAACCATTCCAGGTCATTGTCCTGGTAACGACAAACCCCCATCTGCCAGCTGTTTCCAGCCGTGCAAATGGAGGCGTCCACTGTGCCCAGGGCTCGCCGCAGATTGAACCGGCGCACCCCGAAAAGGCACAGTGTAAAAATCAGCAACGCGAAGACGGTTGCTATGGCGATGAACGGAAAACCTGGAACGTCCATCAAGATCGTGCTAGCGGATCCCAGCAGTAGCCGCGTCGCCCAGCTGGGCGTTGTCAGCAACAATAACCACCCGGTTGTTGTCGACGGAGAAGAATCCGCCGTCAACAACTACATCAATGCGGTCCCCGGTCACCGGCATGATCGCCAGTTCACCTTCGGCCAGGATCGCCAGCAGGGGCGAGTGGCCGGGCAGGATTCCGATTTCACCATCGCTGGTGCGGGCCTTGACCATCTTGGCCGCTCCGGACCACACGAAGTGATCCGCTGCGACAATCTCAACCTCAAGCTCAGCCATACTACTTGGTCTGTTCCTGGATCTTGGCCCACTGGCGCTCGACATCGTCCAGGCCGCCGACGTTGAAGAACGCCTGCTCAGCAACGTGGTCCAGCTCGCCATCGCAGATGGAAGTGAAGCCTTCAACCGTGTCCTTGATGGAAACGGTGGAGCCTTCGACGCCGGTGAACTGCTTGGCGGTGTAGGTGTTCTGGGAAAGGAACTGCTGGAGACGTCGTGCACGCGACACGACGATCTTGTCCTCTTCCGAAAGTTCGTCAACACCAAGGATGGCGATGATGTCCTGGAGTTCCTTGTTCTTCTGCAGGATCTGCTTCACACGGACAGCCGTGTTGTAGTGATCCTTGCCGATGTACTGGGGATCCAGGATTCGGGAGGTGGACGTCAGCGGGTCAACGGCCGGGTACAGACCTCGTGAAGCAATTTCACGGGAAAGCTCGGTTGTTGCATCGAGGTGGGCGAACGTCGCAGCCGGAGCCGGGTCGGTGTAGTCATCTGCCGGCACGTATACAGCCTGCATGGACGTGATGGAGTGACCCTTGGTGGAGGTGATGCGCTCCTGGAGGAGGCCCATCTCATCGGCCAGGTTCGGCTGGTAACCCACGGCGGAAGGCATCCGGCCCAGAAGGGTCGAAACCTCGGAGCCGGCCTGGGTGAAGCGGAAGATGTTGTCAACGAAGAGAAGCACGTCCTGCTTCTGAACATCGCGGAAGTACTCCGCCATGGTCAGGGCAGACAGTGCAACACGCAGACGCGTTCCCGGTGGCTCATCCATCTGCCCGAACACAAGAGCGGTGTCCTTCAGGACGCCTGCCTCTTCCATTTCAACCCAGAGGTCGTTGCCTTCACGGGTACGCTCGCCAACACCGGCGAATACCGAAGTACCACCGAAGTTCCGTGCCACACGAGTGATCATTTCCTGGATCAGCACGGTCTTGCCCACACCGGCACCACCGAAGAGGCCGATCTTTCCGCCCTTGATGTACGGGGTGAGAAGGTCGATGACCTTGATGCCTGTCTCCAGCATCTCGGTGGAGCCCTCGAGCTGGTCAAAGCTCGGGGGCTTGCGGTGGATCGGCCAGCGCTCTGTGATCTCGAGGCTGGATTCCTCAACGTCGAGCGGCTTGCCCAGAACGTTGAAGATGTGACCCTTGACGACGTCGCCGACGGGAACGGAGATCGGAGCACCAGTGCTCGTCACAGCCGCGCCGCGAACCAGGCCATCTGTTGCCTGAAGCGCGATCGCGCGGACCAGGTTGTCGCCCAGGTGCTGGGAGACCTCAAAGGTGACCATATGGGTTGCACCCGCAAGGGTGATCTCCGCGGTCAGGGCATGGTAGATGCCGGGGATTGCGTCAGCCGGGAACTCGACGTCGACAACCGGGCCGATGACACGGGCGATACGGCCCGTGACGCCAGCGGTCTTGGCTACCTGTTCGGTTGCGGTGGCAGTCATCTCTCTCACTTCACTCAATGTAGATGGCGTGGAATTAATTCTATCGGTGCTGACGAATCAGCCTTTTTAGGCCTGGAAGGCCTGGACCTGGATCGGCTACGACGCGTTGAGCGAATCGGCTCCGGCCACAATCTCTGAAAGCTCCTGTGTGATCTCCGCCTGACGGGCAGTGTTGGCAAGTCGTGTGAACTTCTTGACCAGATCGCGGGCATTGTCGCTGGCAGACTTCATGGCACGCTGGCGGGCAGCCAGCTCGCTTGCAGCGGCCTGCAGGAGTGCATTGAAGATACGTGCCTCGATGTAGCGCGGCAGAAGTGCATCCAAAACCTGCTCGGGCTCGGGCTCATACTCGTAGAGCGGCAACAGAACAGATGATTCAGTGACCTGCTCCTCCGAAACCTCCAGCGGAAGCAGCCGGACAACAGTGGGGACCTGGAGGACCATGGAGACGAATCGTGTATAGACGACGTGGATCTCGTCCACACCGCCGTCCTCGAACTCCTTGGCGAAGTCCCCGAGCAGAACCTGGCTGATGTCCTTGGCCGTGGCGAATTGAGGCGCATCCGTGGCATCAAGCCATGACTGCGCGAATTCACGGTTCCGGAACTGGAAGTAGGCCTGCGCCTTGTTCCCGACCAGATATGTCTTCACTTCCTTGCCCTCGGCGCTGAGCAGCCCGTGGAGCTGCTCGGACTGCTTGAGCACACTGGCGGAGTATGACCCGGCCAGGCCGCGGTTGGAGGCGACCACCAGAACAGCGGCGCGTCGGATCTGCGCCGGCTCGGTCGTGAGCGGGTGGTCAATCTCAGACTGAGAAGCAACCGCCGACACGGCGCGCGTGATGGCGTTCGCATAGGGCAGTGAGGCCGCTACGCGCGAACGAGCTCTGCTGATTCGCGAGGTAGCGATCAGTTCCATCGCCTTGAAGAGCTTTCCCATCGACTGAGTCGCTTTGATTCTCTGGCGGTAGACCCGAAGCTGGGCTCCCATACTTACGTTTCCCTTCGTTGTTGTGTGAAACCGCGGCCCGGGCCCGCCGATTGTGCATGTCCGGGCCGCGGTGACTCAACTAGCGCTTCTGCTTGACGATCTTCTCTTGATCTACGTCGGCCTGGGCCAGGGCATCAAACTCTTCATGGCCGGCACCAACCAGGTGGTTGTCACCTTCGCCGAAGAAACCCTTGGAGAAGTCCTTGATGGCTGCCTCAAGAACCGCCAGCGTGTCGTCGTCCAGCACGTTGGTCTGTGCAAGAGTCGTCAGCACAGAGGTGCTGTGCTTCAGGTGCTCCAGGAACTCGGCCTCGAAACGCTGAACGTCCTCGAGGGGAACGGCGTCAAGGTGGCCCTTGGTGCCGGCCCAGATGGAAACAACCTGGTTCTCGACCGGGTACGGCGTGTACTGGCCCTGCTTGAGCAGTTCCATGAGGCGTGCGCCACGGGTGAGCTGCTGGCGTGAAGCCGCATCCAGGTCCGAAGCGAACATGGCAAATGCCTGCATGTCGCGGTATTGCGCCAAGTCCAGCTTCAAAGTACCGGAGACCTTCTTCATGGCCTTGACCTGGGCAGCACCACCCACACGGGAGACAGAGACACCAACGTCAACAGCGGGACGCTGGTTGGCGTTGAAGAGGTCCGACTGCAGGAAGATCTGGCCATCGGTGATCGAGATCACGTTGGTCGGGATGAAGGCTCCGACGTCGTTGGCCTTGGTCTCGATGATGGGCAGGCCGGTCATCGAACCGGCGCCCAGCTCGTCGGAGAGCTTTGCACAACGCTCCAGCAGGCGGGAGTGCAAGTAGAAAACGTCACCCGGGTAAGCTTCGCGTCCCGGCGGACGGCGCAGCAGCAGAGACACGGCGCGGTAGGCTTCGGCCTGCTTGGACAGGTCATCGAAGATCACCAGGACATGCTTGCCGCCGTACATCCAGTGCTGTCCGATTGCCGAACCGGCATACGGCGCAAGGTACTTGAAGCCAGCGGGGTCGGAAGCCGGTGAGGCAACGATCGTGGTGTATTCGAGCGCGCCGTTGTCCTCAAGGGTCTGACGGATCTCGGCGATCGTCGAAGCTTTCTGGCCGATGGCGACGTAGATGCAGCGAACCTGCTTCTGGACGTCACCCGAGTCCCAGTTGGACTTCTGATTAAGGATGGTGTCGACGGCGATGGCCGTCTTACCGGTTTTGCGGTCACCGATGATGAGCTGCCGCTGGCCGCGGCCGATCGGGATCATGGCGTCGATAGCCTTGAGACCGGTCTGCAGCGGTTCGTGCACGGACTTGCGCTCGGTCACGCCGGGAGCCTGGAGCTCCAGTGCCCGGGTGGTTTCAGCCTTGATCTCGCCGAGGCCGTCAATCGGCTGACCCAGCGGGTCAACGACGCGGCCGAGGAAGGCATCGCCCACGGGAACGGAAAGGATCTCTCCCGTGCGGTGGACTTCCTGGCCCTCTTCGATTCCGGTGAAGTCACCGAGAATGATGACGCCGATCTCGCGGACGTCGAGGTTCTGGGCGAGGCCCAGGGTGCCGTCTTCAAAGCGAAGAAGCTCGTTCGCCATGACCGAGGGAAGGCCCTCAACACGGGCGATTCCGTCACCTGCGGCGGATACGCGGCCAACCTCTACGCGCTCTGCGTTTCCGGGTTCGTAGGACGCCGCGAACTCGTTCAACGCATTACGGACGTCGTCGGCGTTGATGGTCAATTCGGCCATCTGCAGTCCCTGCTCTCCTGTTTTCGTGATCATCGTTGCTCACGATGACCTGGGTTTCTATCAGTTAAGTTGTGCTTGTCCGGCTAGCCGGCCAATTGACGGTGCAGCTGGCCCAGACGGGCAAGTACCGAAGCGTCAACCACTTCGTCGCCTATCTGGACCCGGATTCCACCGATCAGTGCAGGGTCAACAGTGAAGTTGACCTTGAGCTCGCGTCCGTAAAGGGAGTTGAGCCCTGTCTGCAGACGGCTGGTCTGCGCCTCCGTCAAGGGACGGGAGACGCCCACCGTTGCAATCCAGCGCTGCTGACGCTTGGCTGCAAGCTCGGCGAAACGGCCGACGAGCTTGGTGGCTTTGATGCCGCGGGGCTGCGACACGGCCTGGCCGATGAGGACCTTTGCTTCCTCGCTTGCGCCAGGAACCAATCTCCCGGCAAGTGCGATCTTTGCAGCGGCACTTGCCTGCGGTTCAGACAGCGCACCCTGCGCCTCGTGACTGGAAGCAACGGTCTGGTTGAAGGAGAACAGATCGTTCTCCAGCTCTTCCAGACCGGTGATTCCGGAGGCAGAAGCGGCCGACTTGTTTTCAGCAACGGCAATAACCACCGTTGCGGCAAGAGTCTCGAGTGCATCGCCGATATCCCGCGCCGATGCCCAGCGTGAACTGGCCAGTCCGCCCGCGATTTCCGCAGCCTCAGCGGAGACTTTCCCGCCGACGAGCTGCTTCACCAGCGCCGACTTTTCGTCACCGGTGCGGGACGGGTCAGTCAGCGCCCGGCGCAAGCCAGCCGAGCTGTCCACCGTTCCCAGGATTCCGAAGAGTTCCTTAGCCAACTGCAGCGAGGCCGTCGGAAGCTTTGCTTCCAGCGCGGTCAGCGCGGCGGTCAGCGATCCGCTCGATACACCTGCCATTACTTAGCTGCACCTGCGTTCTGGTTCTCCAGATCTGCCAGGAAGCGGTCGACGACACGTGCCGAGCGCTCGTCATCGTTGAGCGACTCGCCAACAATGCGGCCTGCCAGCGTAGTGGCCAGCGTGCCCACCTCTGAGCGGAGGGACACAACGGCCGCCTGACGCTCGGATTCGATCTGCACGTGAGCCTGGGCCGTGATGCGGGCAGACTCTGCAGCCGCCTTCTCCTTCAGCTCTGCCAGGATCTGGGCGCCTTCTGCGCGAGCTTCCTCGCGGATACGGTTGGCTTCTGCACGGGCGTCGCTGAGCTGCTGCTTGTACTCTTCGAGCGCGGCAGAGGCCTCGGCCTGGGCCTTTTCAGCCTTGGCAATGCCACCTTCGATAGCCTCGGCGCGCTCTGCGAACGTCTTCTCGAACATCGGGACAACAAACTTGACCACGATGTACATGAGGACCGCAAAGCCGACGAGGACTACGCCCATTTCCCAAATGTTGGGAATGAGCGGGTTGGTATCCCCGGCGCCTTCAGTGGCGGCTGAGATGATCAGCTGATTCATATTTCACCCGTCCTTATCTTCTCGGTTCTGAATGTTCGCTTGGTTCTGAAGGTTTACTTGAGAACGAAAGCGAAGACCAGGCCAAGGATGGCGAGGGCTTCAGTCAGCGCGAGGCCGAGGAATGCGATCGGCTGCAGTACGCGCTGCGCTTCGGGCTGACGTGCCACACCGTTGATGTAAGCCGCGAAAACGAGACCCACACCAATACCACCACCGATGGCGGAGAGGCCGTAGCCGATGAGGTTGAGGGAGCCGTTGATGGAGCCGTTCATTTTTTTCCTTTCAAGATGCCATCGCTGTGGCAGGTTGTTTGGTTTGCTTCATCCCCGCGAGGGGAATCTTCGTGGATGCCTAGTGACTGTCGGCGTGAAGCGCGCCTTCGATGTAGATCGCAGTCAGCAGGGTAAAGACGTAGGCCTGAAGCGCCATGATCAGGGCTTCGAGCATGTACATGGCGAGTGAGCCGCCAAGGACCAGTACAGAGGTGCCCTTGAGCAGGACGTTTTCCTGCATAACGAGGAATTCAATGCCCGAGCCGGCGATCATCACGATCAGGTGTCCGGCCAGCATGGTGGCGAACAGACGGAGGCTGTGCGTGACCGGGCGGACCAGGAAATTGGAGATGATCTCGATCGGAATAACGATCGGCAGGATGTAGAACGGAACTCCGGACGGCACGGTGGCCAGCTTGAAGTATTTGATGCCGTTCTTCTTGACGCCGATGGCGATCCAGGTGACGTACACGATGCCGGCGAGGACGTAGGCGCCTCCGACATGTGAGAAGCTCGGAAGCTGGATCACCGGGATGGCGCCGTAGATGTTGTTCACCAGGATGAAGAAGAAGAGGCTGAACAACAGCGGGACGTACTTCATGAAGTCTTTGCCGCCGATGATGTCCTTGGCAATGCTGTTGCGGACGAAGCCATAGGCCATTTCGCCTGCGAACTGCAGTTTGCCGGGAACAAGCTGCTGCTTCCGCGCAGCTAGCAGAAAGAATGTAGCGATAATGACGACCGACAGGATAACCAGCAGCATCTGCTTGGAGAATCCGTCTGCCGTACCCCACGGCAGGATTGCCGGCAGGTGCAATTGTTCAATTCCAGGAGGATTGAACTCTCCTGAATCTTGGGCCGGGAGCGCAAGCGCGATCAACGCGTTTCCTCTCTGCAGTGTCCATCATTGGGCGTTGGTCGGGGGGCGGCGGTTTCTAACTCCGCTGTCCCCCTTGTGAAATTATTTGGCATTACTGTTTTCCGTCCTTGGACGGGCCGCTGGCTGGGCTGCTCTTGCCGGCCGAATTTCTTAGACTGGTGAGGCCATGCATATGCGAAAGATAGAACCCTCCCGCAGCTCCAAGCAGAGCGCCTGCGAGCACGATCCAGCGGGTTCCCCACAGATAATCCAGACCCCACCCTATCAAACTCCAGACGGTGATTCCGCCAACAATGTAGCTGAAGACAGCGATTCCGGCGTTGTATCCGCCGTCCCTGTTCTCGGCTGACACGCCGGGAGCACCGCCTGTTGTTTTGCGGTTGTCGGAGCCCGGTTTCCCGGTTCGGTTGCGGTTAGACATCTGTGACGCCTTTATCGGTTTCGGGGTCGTTGTAAATCTGAAGACGCGCTTTGCTGAAGCCGTAGATTTCGGCGGCCTGCCAGAACACCACGGCGACAACGGCGCCGATCAGGAACCAGCGCCCATGAAGCCATTCCGGCGCACCGATGACAAAGAGCACCACTGCGAATCCCACTACCTTGACGAAGTAGGTCGCCACGAAGAGCCCGATTGCACCGGAAGGATTGTTGCGGCCCATAAAATGGCCGACAAGCAGACTTATCGCAAAGAACAACATCACCAGAAGACCGCCGAAGGTGCTAGAGAGCACGCCTGCCGAACCGTTGAAGATAACAGCAGGAATGCCCACAAGAACCAGCGCAACAGCCGAAGCGGCCGAGCTCATTGCCAGCAGGCGGAGCCATAAGGAGCGTGTGGGGCCAGCGACGCCAACGGGCCCGTTGCCGGACGCGTGTCCGGACTCGGCGTTGGAGGTCATGGAATCCCAATCGTCGTGGCCTGATGGTTGGTCAAAGGGTTGCGGTGATTAGCTGCTCTTGAATTCTACACGAGATAGAAATTATTCGGTAAGCGCCGCGGACTCACTCGCCGGGCACTGTGCTCTTGCGACTCAGATAGGGCCAGGCGGTCATAAGCGCCATGGCCAGCGCAGCGAGGATATCCACAACAAGAACGATCTGCCACGGGAAGACGGCAAAGGCCAGGCCGCCGAACGCCAGAACACACGTCCACATGTACAACAGCAGGACGGCACTGCGGTGCGAGTAACCGACGTCCATCAGCTTGTGGTGGAGGTGGCCTCTGTCCGCGGACCACGGTGAACGCCCCAGCGCTGTGCGCCTGACTACAGCGAGTCCCAGATCCAGCAATGGCAGGAACAGTACGGCGAACGGCAGAAGGATGGGGATGATCGTCGGGATGCCGTTGGCCCGGTCATAGAGACCAGAGGAGATCTGGCCCGTGGACACCACACCGGCGGTCGCCATCAGCAACCCGATGAGCATCGCGCCGGAATCGCCCATAAAGATCTTCGACGGGAACCAGTTGTGTGGCAGGAATCCAACGCAGCTGCCAACCACAACGGCGGTCAGCAGGGTGGCGAGGTCCGAACGGTCCAGCAGCACCGCGTTCCGGTGCACCCAGTAGGCGGTAAGGAAGAATGCCACGCCGCCGATGATGGCTACGCCGGCCGCAAGTCCGTCCAGACCGTCAATGAAGTTGAAGGCATTCATGGTGGTCACAATCAGTCCGGCGGTGAGCAGGATGTGCAACAGATCCGATTCGATCCGGATCGGATCGGGGATGAACGGAATGACGGTCATCCGAACCCCCCAGATGGCTACCACCAGGGCGGCAATACTTTGGCCAATAAGCTTGACCCACCAGCGCAGATCCAGTAAATCATCGGCCATCCCCACTATGACAATGACTGCGGCACCGGCCAGAACCCCCCACGGAGCGGAGTTGCCGCGGAAAATATCCTTGACAAAGAAGGACTGGCTCGCCACCACCAGCGCAACCAGGAAGCCCGCGAATATACCTAGCCCGCCCAGTCTGGACACGGGCGAGGAGTGCACATCCCGGCTTCGAATCGGCGAGAACAGCTCGAGCCTGTTGCCGATCAGCCGGGCACCCCACGTTGCGCCGTAAGACACCACGGCCGCTGTCAGCATCATGAGCAGGTACATGATCATGAGGCTGCTCCCCCGCTGGTCCGGACGTCGCGCAGCTCATAAATTCCTTCCAGCACCTGGCCGTTGCTCCTGGGTGCGCGCAAACCATGCAGCAGCCCCTTCGCCAGGCTGCCCAGAAGCACCTTTCGGTGCTTCGACGCCAGAATGGTGCGGGTCCAGTTCCGGATGGAGGCCCCCGAATAGAGCAGCTTCTCCCGGGGCGTCAACGCATTGGAGCGCGTGTATACCCACACCTTGTTACGGACTTCGTAGTAGAACCGGGGCCCCGGATCAGCACCGGCATTGCCAAAGGACTTCGTGTGATGGCTCGCCACGGAGGCGTATACGGAGAGGGCGTTCCTGCGCCTGGAAATCCGGGCGGTGTACTCCAGATCATCGTTCCAGATGAAGTAGTCTGCCACGGGCAGGCCGTGGAGCCGGATCTCGGCGGCGCTGATCAGGACGGACACAAATGACGCCGTCCGGATCTGCACCGCTCCGACCTTCCCCGCCAGGTCACGGTCCTTCTCGCTGGCGCCCAGCCGCGAACGCATGCGGTTCATCGGGTGATCACGTCCGTCGGTCCACACCACGCGGCTGGCAATAAAGCTCGGGGCTTCGCCCGATCCAGCGGTGTAGGCGTCAGAGGCCAGCAGCGCCTCGCTCAGTGTTGCCGGATGCGGTTCGGTGTCATCGTCCATGATCCAGACGTAATCCGCCGCATGGTCAATAACGGCGCGTTCCATGCCGACAACAAAACCTCCGGCACCGCCCAGGTTCTTGCCGAGCCGGACCACATCCGTTGGTACAGGTCCCGCATAGGACCCGAGGAATGCCGCGGTTTCATCGGTGGAGGCATTGTCCACGATGACAATTGCGGTGGGCCTGACGTCTCCAGAGGTTATTCCCGCCAGGGTGGTTTCGAGAAGTTCACGCCTGTTGTACGTCACCACCACTGCAACAACAGCATTTCCGGTCATTTCACGGCCTTATTGTCCGGGGATTGAATTCTGCGGCGGATCAGGATGACGGCCAGTTTCCATGGTTCGATGAAAACTCTGCCGAAGATCTGTCTGGGTGACAGGAGCAGGCGCCACAGCCATTCGAGGCCAAGTCTCCCCAACCACCGGGGGGCCAGAAGCTGGCGCCCCGAAATCTGGTCCAGGGCTCCCCCAACGGCGCAATACACGGCGTCCGGGAGGTCGTTGCGCCGCTGCCACAGGACCGACTCCTGCAACGGCATACCAAGACCAAAGAGCACCAGCTGTGGTTGGAATGCATTGAGCGCAAGCACGACGGTGTGTTCCCGCGTAGGATTCCAGCAGCCGCCTTCGAGTCCCAGTATGGTTGCGTCCGGCAGGAGCTCCTGAAGTTTCCGGCACGCTTCGGCGTTGCTTTCGCCGGTGGTGCCTACAACCGCCAGTCGGCTGAGTCCGGCCACCTTGTCCAGATGCCTGATCCAGTCTGTGGAACCCACGCGGAAACCTGCATCGGGGCCCCACATGGGAACCTGTTTCCGCCACAGGGCGTACACTGGTGCGCCATCCAGCAGGACAATATCGGCAGAGTCATACAGAGCCTTGAAGTCCGGCTCTGTGTGATACAGATAGCAGCTGTGCAGGTTGTGCCCAACTACGGTACGCCGGCCGCCGGAGGCGATGAGGTCGCTGAGAACCCCGGCGACGTGGCACTCGGAGAGTGCGGTGACATCGATATCCAGCAGCCGGATATGGTCTCGGCCAAGCGTCATGCCTGGGAGTCTTTGGTGTCGGACTCGGTTTCGACAGGCTCAACCAGCGGAGCAGCTTCAACCAGCGGAGCAGCTTCAACCACCGGCTCTTCGCCCAGTCCGAGCACCCCCGGTACAACCTCGCGGAGTCGATCAAGACCCACGGCGCCCTCGCGCACCACGCGCAGTGGCAGCGCTGTGGCATCAACAATGGTGGAAGGCAACGCATCGGTGCCTTCCACCGGCCGGAAGCCTCCCTCGAGGTAGACCTCAACGGACTCGACCAGTTGTGAACGGGCGTCGAAGGCGGTCTGCGCAGGCGGCTGCCCTGTCCGGTTCGCCGAGGACACTGCAAGGGGGCCGGTCAGCGTAAGCAGGTCCAGGGCGATTTCATCCGCCGGGATACGCAACGCCACAGTGCCCTTGGTGTCACCCAGATCCCAGTCCAGAGACGGTTGCGAGTGAAAGATCAGGGTCAGTCCGCCTGGCCAGAAGGCCTCGGCCAGTTTGCGCGCATCTGCTGAAACATCTGTGGCCAGTCCATCCATGGCATTGAGCCGGGGGATCAGCACTGGCGGCGGCATCTGCCGGCTGCGGCCCTTGGACGCCAGCAGCATAGTGACGGCCTGGGGTGAAAAGGCATCCACTGCGATCCCGTAAACAGTGTCGGTGGGGAATACCACGCACTTTTTCTCGCGGATGGCGCGTTGAGCATGCTCAAGCCCTTCGGCGCGCTGGTCATCTGCTGTGCAGTTGTAGGTTGTGGTCACTGGCCTATTCTTTCATCACTCGGAGCCGGGAACCGCAAGCACGGCGCTGGTGGCACGTTCTTTGCCGTTGAGGTCCAGGTGGGTCGTCACCCCGGACCATACGCCCGCTCCTGTCAGCATGGCGGAAATCCAGGCTGCCTGCACTTCGGCGTGTTCCATCACAAAGTAGCCGCCGGGGACCAGCAGCCTGGCAGCCGAGGCCGCCGCCGCCGTCGGGAGCTCCATTCCGTCCGCTCCCCCGCCGTACAACGCAACAGGCGGGTCATGCAGCGCCACTTCGGGGTCGTTCGGGATGGCTTCAGCGGGAATGTAGGGAGGATTGGAAACCACGACGTCGAAAGTTCCGTTGAGTTCCGGCAGCGCGTTGCGAAGGTCTCCCAAAATCAACGTGACTCCCAGCGGGTGCAGATTCTTGTCCGCCCACGCATGCGCGAATTCGCTGAACTCCACGGCATAGACCTCAGCGTCCGGTACCTCATGGGCGATGGAGCCCGCGATGGCACCGGATCCGGTACCGAGATCCACCACCCTGGGGCGTAACATTCCCTGGAGGTGGTCGATGACCAGTTGGACCACGGATTCCGTTTCCGGCCGGGGAATGAAGACACCGGGGCCGACCGCAAGTTGCAGATACCGGAAATGGGCCACGCCGGTGATGTGTTGCAACGGGATCCGCTGCGCCCGTTCGGACACCAGTTCCGCATATCCGGACGGCGCCGGGGTGTCCCCCAGGAGCATGGCCCGGAGCCGGCCCAGTCCGACGCCCAGGAGGTGCTCTGCCAGGAGTTCGGCATCGACCCGCGGGCTGGGCACGCCGGCATCGCTAAGAAGTGCCGTAGCCTCGCGGACAGCGTCCGCGAGGCTGGGCTCATGCTCCGGAGTCATGGGATTGGCCGCCAACCGCTATTCGCCGATGGCGTCCAGGCGGGCCTGTTCGTCCATCTCGATGGCTGACTGGATGACCGGCTCAAGGTCGCCGTTCATTACCTGGTCGAGGTTGTAGGCCTTGTAGCCGGTGCGGTGGTCCGCGATCCGGTTCTCGGGGTAGTTATAGGTACGGATGCGCTCGGAGCGGTCCATGGTGCGGATCTGGGATTTGCGCACAGCCGAGTTTTCGGCGTCGATCAGCTCCTGCTGGTGCGCCAGGATCCGGGCGCGCAGGACACGCATGCCGGCTTCGCGGTTCTGCAGCTGCGACTTCTCGTTCTGCATGGCCACCACGATTCCGGTGGGAAGGTGCGTAATGCGGACAGCAGAGTCAGTGGTGTTCACCGACTGTCCACCCGGACCGGAAGATCTGTAGACATCGATCTTGAGATCGTTCTGGTTGATCTCGAGTTCCTCGGGCTCGTCCACTTCGGGAAGCACCAGCACGCCGGCGGCCGAGGTATGGATGCGGCCTTGGGACTCCGTAACGGGCACACGCTGCACCCGGTGCACGCCTCCCTCGAATTTCAGCCGGGCGTAAACACCCTCCGCCGGATCATTGGAGGATCCCTTGACGGCCATCTGCACGTCCTTGTAACCGCCCAGATCGGACTCGTTGTACGAGATCAGCTCGGTCTTCCATCCCCGTGACTCCGCGTAGCGCGTGTACATCCGCAGCAGGTCACCGGCGAACAATGCAGCTTCGTCGCCACCTTCGCCGCCCTTGACTTCCAGGATCACGTTGCGGGCATCGTCCGGGTCGCGCGGGATGAGCAGCCGGCGAAGATTCGCCGCCGCAGTCTCCAAGGCCGCCTCGAGCTGGGGTACTTCCGCGGCAAATTCAGGATCCTCGGACGCCATCTCCTTGGCGGCGGCGAGGTCATCCTCAATGGCATGCCAGCGGTGGTAGGCCTCAACGATTCCGTTCAGCTGGGCAGACCGGCGCCCCAGCTTCCGGGCCAGCCGCTGGTCAGCATAAACAGCAGGATCCCCAAGCTGCGCCTGAATGGCATCGTGCTCATCAAGCAGGCCCTGAACGGACTCAAACATTTCAAAACCTCTTTCGACTTGTAAACAAGTCTAGTTATGACGTGCGGTAGGTGAGACAACAGCAAAGGCGTGCGGATTTTGCCGCCCGGGAGTGGCATCGGGCCTGCCGGAGCGTGGTGGCCAAGTCCGTCAGGACGTGGCCACCACGCGGAGGGGCGGGGGCGGAAAATCCGCGCGGCTAACCGCGCGAGGATTCCGGCACCCCGCCCCTGACTCAGCTACTTGTCGTTATCGGACTTCGCACCAAGAGTCGTCTTCTGAACCTGCATGAGGAACTCGACGTTGCTCTGGGTCTCCCGGATCTTGTTGGTCAGCAGTTCAAGGCTCTGCTGGGTCTCGAGCCCGGAAAGGACACGGCGCAGCTTCCACATGATCTTGACCTCTTCAGGGGACAGCAGGTTCTCTTCGCGGCGGGTACCGGACGCGTTGACATCCACTGCCGGGAAGATGCGCTTGTCAGCCAGCTGGCGGGACAGGCGGAGCTCCATGTTGCCGGTGCCCTTGAACTCTTCGAAGATGACCTCGTCCATCTTCGAACCGGTCTCCACAAGGGCCGTTGCCAGGATGGTCAGTGATCCACCGTTTTCGATGTTGCGGGCTGCTCCGAAGAAACGCTTCGGCGGGTACAGCGCTGCGGAGTCCACACCACCGGACAGGATACGGCCGGAGGCCGGCGCTGCCAGGTTGTAGGCGCGCCCCAGCCTGGTCATGGAGTCAAGGAGCACCACTACGTCCATGCCCATTTCCACGAGGCGCTTGGCGCGTTCAATGGAAAGTTCGGCCACGGTGGTGTGGTCGTCAGCGGGACGGTCGAAGGTGGAGGCAATGACCTCGCCCTTGACTGTGCGCTGCATGTCCGTGACTTCTTCAGGGCGTTCGTCAACGAGCACCATCATGAGGTGGACCTCAGGATTGTTGATGGTGATGGCATTGGCGATGGACTGCAGGATGAGCGTCTTGCCGGCCTTCGGCGGCGAGACGATCAGGCCGCGTTGGCCCTTGCCGATCGGTGCAACCAGGTCGATGACGCGGGGGCCGATCTTCTTCGGGTCCGTTTCGAGGCGCAGGCGCTCGGACGGGTACAGCGGCACCAGCTTGGCGAACTCGACGCGGTCCTTCAGCTCTTCCGGCGTCTTGCCGTTGACAGAGGTGATACGGACCAGCGCGTTGAACTTCTGGCGGGCGGTCTGCTGGCTGCGGTCTTCGCCTTCGCGCGGCGCGCGGATGGCGCCGACGACGGCGTCACCCTTGCGCAGGTTGTACTTCTTGACCTGGGCGAGGGAAACATACACATCGTTCGGGCCCGGCAGGTAGCCGGAGGTGCGGATGAACGCGTAGTTCTCCAGGACGTCCAGGATGCCTGCTACGGGCAGCAGGACGTCGTCCTCGGTCACCTCGACGTCGTCGACGTCCGGGCCCTGGCTGCGTCCGCGACGGCGGTCGTTACGGTCGCGGAAGCGGTCGTTGCGCGAGTTGGTGTCGCGGCTGTCCTGCGAGCCGGAACGCTCATTGCGATCGTTCCGGTCACGGCGGTTGCGCCGGTTACGGCGGCTGCCGCCGTCGGTGTCATCGCTGTCGCGGCTGTCATCGCGGCGGGCATTGTCACGCTGGCCGGCGTTATCACGCTGGCCGGCGTTATCAGCATCGGCCGTGTTGCCCCGGCCGCCACGCGTGCGGGTGTTTTCGCGTCGGTCACCGCGCTGACCGGCGTCGCCGGCTTCACTTGCCTGATCGGCGTTGCGCTCAGGAGCGCGCTGCTGTTCGACGGCGGGCTGCTCGGCCTGGCCTTCGCCGGACTCGACGTTCTGCGTTGCGGCGCTTTCGCCGCGACGGCGGTTGCGGGTACGGGGCGGACGACGCTCGCCGGCGCCCTCTGCAGCGGATGAATCTGCTGCATCAGACGGCGCGGAAACTGCCGGCGCTTCCTTGGCGGCGGGTTCAGCGGCAGCCGGTGCCTCGGCGGCGGGCGTGGAGATCACGCCGTCGCTTCCGGCCCGGCGGCTGCGACCGCGGCCACGGGCCCGGGTACCTTCCTGAGCCGGGGCCTCCACGGTGGCGGCGGCTGCGGCGACAGGCGCAGCAACCGGGGCGGAGTGGTTCTCGCTCGCCTTTTCAGCAGCTTTGGCCGGAGCCTTGCTGGCTGAAGAACCCGAGCGGTGGGCGGAAATGGCCGAAACCAGATCCCCCTTGCGCATGCGGGATCCGCCGGAGATACCAAGCTGGCTGGCAAGTGCCTGCAGCTGGGCGAGCTTGAGGCCTGCAAGGCCGCTGCTCTTAGCGGGTGCTTCCGTTGACGATCCGGCAGCAGAAGATGATGTTTCCACAGCTGAAGACAGCTCAGTGGTTTCGGTCACGAAGGATCCTTCCCCCTCGACGGCGTCCAGACTAGGAGCTGGACGCGATGATTTGATCTGGGCTGCAGTTCAGATCTGCAGCCGGGATTTTCGGTCTTGCCGGTTGGATTTCGGCCAGCAGGGCCGGATACTTATTCACCTTCTGCGTTCCGAGAAATGGCGGAACGGCGGACTGACGGTTCAGGGGCAGACAATGATTTCTGCAGGTTCCTGCGACAGACCAAAGCAGGTGGCACCGGAAAATATTGCGCAGTAGGAGATTAGAAAGGCAACTGGGCCAACATCCAGTACGGTATTACCGCCGGTGCAAGTCCACTTTAGCACCTTCAACGTCCACTGCCAGTTTCATCACACGCCAGGCGACGTCCGGCGTGTTGGCGGCGGTGAAATCCTCGATGAACTGCAGAATCTCAGCGGCTTCCGCCTCGCCGTTGGCCAGAACCATAACGGTGGGGCCCGCACCGGACACCACCGCTGCATGGCCTGCCCGCCGCAGTGCCCCGATCAACGCCGCGCTGGGCCGCATGGCCTCGGCACGGTAGCTCTGGTGAAGGTAATCCTGCGTGCCGGCCAGCAGGAATTCCGGCTTCAGGGTCAGTGCATGGATCAGCAGCGCAGCGCGGCCGGAGTTCATCGCGGCCGCGTGGTGTCCGATCGAGGCCGGCAGGAGCGCACGTGCCGCGTCGGTGGACAACTCATAATCCGGTACTGCGACAACAGGGATGACAGTCTCCGCCACCGCAGCGCAGGTGCTGCTGTACCGGTCACTGTCCTGCCAGGACAACGCCAGTCCGCCGAAAATGGCCGGAGCAACGTTGTCCGGATGGCCTTCCATTTCGCTCGTGAGCTGCAGAATCCATTCCCGGCCACGCTGTGCCTCTTCCGGTACCAGTGCGTTGGCCGCCATAACTGCCGCCACCACCGCCGATGCCGAGGATCCAAGGCCCCGTCCGTGCGGGTTGACGTTCGCTGCCGTGATTTTCAGGCCGCCGTGCCGGTAGCCGAGCCGTCCGAAGGCTGCGTTCATGGCCTTGACCACGAGGTGGCTGGCATCCCTTGGGAGGGACTCCGCGCCTTCACCGCTGAGCTCAAAGACCAGCTCGCCGCTGTCCAGGCTTTCGACGGTCAATGTGTCATGCAGGGCCAGTGCCAGGCCTAGGCTGTCATATCCCGGTCCCAGGTTGGCGCTCGTGGCCGGCACGCTGACCGTCACCTTCTGTCCTGCCGCGATGGAGGGCGTCTCAGCCGCAAGCGGAAGTGTGGCTTCCAAGGTTACTTTTCTTCCAGGCCCAGTTCGGCGGCAACGGTGACAACGTCATTGGATACCTTGACGGGCTGCACCTCACTGCCGTCTTCGGTCCGCAGCGCCCACTGCGGATCCTTCAGTCCATGGCCGGTCACCGTGATAACAATCGTCCTGCCTGCCGGGACCTCGCCCGCGGCGTGCTTCTTGATGAGACCGGCTACACCTGCAGCCGAGCCCGGTTCAACAAATACACCTTCGCGGGCGGACAGCCAGCGGTGTGCCGCCAGGATCTCATCGTCCGTAACGGCCTCGATCAGTCCGCCGGATTCGTCTCGGGCGGCAATGGCGCCGTCCCAGGATGCCGGGTTTCCGATCCGGATTGCGGTGGCAATCGTGTCCGGATCGGTGATGGGGTGTCCTGCCACGAACGGCGCTGCGCCGGCGGCCTGGAACCCCCACATCGCGGGGGTTTTGGTGGCGACGGCCGGCAGCGTTCCTGCCGTCGCGGACTCGAACGGAGCAGCGTATTCCTTGTAGCCCTTCCAATACGCTGTGATGTTGCCGGCGTTACCCACCGGCAGCACGTGGATGTCCGGGGCGTCGCCCAGAGAGTCCACAATTTCGAAAGCGCCGGTCTTCTGGCCCTCGATCCGCGCCGGGTTGACGGAGTTAACCAGGAAAACCGGGTAGGCCTCGCCCAGCTTGCGGGCAATGTCCAGGCAGTTGTCGAAGTTGCCGTCAACCTGCAGCAAGGTGGCGCCGTGGGCGATCGCCTGGCTCATTTTCCCCATGGAGATCTTGCCCTCCGGGACCAGCACGGCACACTTCAGGCCGGCAGCCGTCGCGTAGGCGGCCGCTGACGCCGAGGTGTTGCCCGTCGAAGCGCACACCACCGCCTTGGCACCTGAGGCCACCGCAGCAGTCATCGCCATGGTCATGCCGCGGTCCTTGAACGAACCCGTGGGGTTCATGCCCTCCACCTTGAGGTAGACGGTGGAACCCGTGAGCTCGGAAAGCTTCTGTGCATGGACCAGCGGCGTGCCGCCTTCACCCAGAGTGATGACCTTGGTGGATTCGGTGACGGGCAAACGATCAGCGTATTCGCGGATAACCCCGCGCCATTGGTGAGCCACTTAGACTCCTTCTACCCGGAGTACGGATGTGACTGAAATGATGACGTCCAGGCCCTTGACGGCCTCGACGGTTGCTGCGAGGGCAGCTTCTGATGCGCGGTGGGTGACTATCCGCAGTTCGGCCGATTCCACCTTCGAATCGGCATCCCGGTGGATGGTCTGCCGCATGATTTCGATGGACACCCCGTGCTCTGCGAAGAGCTGGGCGATCCTGGCCAGGACGCCCGGCTGGTCCGCGACGTCCAGTCCGATGTAGTAGCTGGTGTTAACCGCGTCGATGGGAAGCGCAGGAACGTGTCCGGTAGTGGTTTCGGTGCGCCCCGGGCCCCCGAGGACAATGCGGCGGGCCGCGGAAACCAGATCGCCCAAGACAGCCGATGCTGTCGGGGTCCCGCCGGCACCCTGCCCATAAAACATCAGCTCGCCGGCGTTCTCGGCTTCAATGAATACTGCGTTGAAAGCCCCTCGGACGGCGGCCAGCGGGTGTTCGCGCGGAAGGAGGGTGGGGTGCACCCGGACTGACACACCCTCTTTGCCGTCAGCGTCCACGAGTTTTTCGGCGATGGCCAGCAGCTTGATGACAAAGCCGGCGTCCTTGGCCGCGGCGATGTCCGCCGCGCTGACGCCCGTGATGCCCTCGCAGTGGACGTTTTCCAGGGCAAACCGGGTATGGAAGGACAGCGAGGCGAGGATTGCGGCCTTGGAGGCGGCGTCGTGGCCTTCGATGTCAGCCGTGGGATCGGCTTCGGCGTAGCCAAGCCTCTGCGCTTCGGCCAGTGCGTCGGCAAACTGTGCGCCGGTGGAGTCCATCTGGTCCAGGATGAAGTTGGTGGTGCCGTTTACGATGCCAAGAACACGCGTGATGCGGTCCCCCGACAGGCTGTCCCGGATGGGGCGCAGGATGGGGATGGCGCCCGCCACGGCGGCT
This sequence comes from Micrococcaceae bacterium Sec5.7, assembly GCA_039636785.1. Classification (NCBI taxonomy): domain Bacteria; kingdom Bacillati; phylum Actinomycetota; class Actinomycetes; order Micrococcales; family Micrococcaceae; species Micrococcaceae bacterium Sec5.7. Next base: position 2,378,066 of record CP144169.1, read on the forward strand.
TCGTAGGAGAGCTGGACGCCGGCCTTGTCCGCCTCTTCGTAGAGGGTGGGGCCGTCCTGTGCCAGCAGGGCCTTGTTGCCGGTGACAACTGACGCACCGTTCTGCATCGCCGTAAGGATCAGCGAGCGGGCGGGCTCGATGCCGCCCATGAGCTCGATCACGAGGTCGGCGTCCTTGACCAGCGTGTCCGCATCCGTGGTGAACAGCTCATGTGGCAGTTCAACGTCGCGGCGGGCATCGATGTTGCGCACGGCAATGCCGCTCAGTTCCAGACGTGCGCCGGTCCTGGCAGCCAGGGCACCGGCGTCGTCAATGAGAATCCGCGCTACCTGGGCCCCAACGTTGCCACAGCCCAGCAGGGCTACTTTCAGGGTTCGCATTTCCGTCATTCAGACTCCCATGTCGCGGTTGAGCAGATCTTCTTCGGTTTCCCCGCGGACAATCAGCCGGGCTGATCCATCGCGCACAGCGACAACGCCCGGCCGGGCCAGATAGTTGTAGTTGCTTGACAGGGCCCAGCAGTAGGCGCCGGTCCCCGGTACAGCGAGCAGATCACCGGCTGCCACGTCCTCGGGCAGATATACATCTCTAACAACTATGTCGCCGCTCTCGCAATGTTTGCCCACTACTCGGGACAGCTGCGGCGACGCGGAGGAGGTCCGCGACGCCAGAATCGCCGAATAATCCGCGTCGTAGAGCACCGGACGGGCGTTGTCGCTCATGCCGCCGTCCACTGACACATACCGGCGTGGGTGCGTAACGTTTTTCCCGGCTTCTTCCCCGTCTTCGGGGGATTGTGCATCCACGCGCACAGTTTTCAGGGTGCCCACTTCGTACAGGGTGAAGGTGCTGCTGCCTACGATCGCGCGGCCCGGCTCGATGGATATCCGGGGCGCGGAAATGCCCAGTCCGGCGCAGCTGGAACGCACGACGGCGGCCATCGCCTTCGCGATTTCGGCTGGGGGGCGGGGGGTGTCCACCGGTGTGTAGGCGATACCGTACCCACCGCCGAGGTCCAGTTCCGGAAGCGCGATGGAGTACTTATGCTGCATGGCAGCCAGAAAAGTCAGCAGTTTTTCGGCGGCAACGGCAAAGCCGTCCGGCTCGAAAATCTGTGAGCCAATGTGGCAGTGCAGGCCCAGCAGTTCGATGCTGTGGTAGCTCGTTGCTGCCGCCACGGCTTCCTCAGCAGCAGACAGGCCCGGCTGCTCGGTGGAGTCCTCCGCCATGGACAGGCCGAACTTCTGGTCCTCGTGCGCGGTGGCAATGAATTCATGGGTGTGGGCGTGTACGCCCGGGGTGAGCCGCAGCAGCACCTTGGCAGTCTCGCCGCGCTCGGACGCGATTTTGGCCACGCGCTCCAGCTCATCCAGGCTGTCCACCACAATGCGGCCAAGCAACATGTCCAGCGCACGGTTGATTTCGGCGTCGGACTTGTTGTTGCCGTGCAGGCCCAGGCTGGCGCCGTCAATTCCCGCGCGGGCCGCTACTGCCAGCTCGCCGCCGGAGCAGGTGTCCAGGCGCAGGCCTTCCTCCGCCACCCAGCTTGCCACGGCGGTACACAGGAAGGACTTGCCGGCGTAGTAGACGTCCACTCCCCCGCAGATGTCCGCAAAGGCCGCGTCGAAGGCGTCCTTGAAGGAGCGGGCCCGGGCACGGAAATCGGACTCGCTCATCACAAAGAGCGGCGTCCCGAACTGTTCCTTCAGCTTACTGACCGGGATTCCGTCAATGGCGAGGGCGCCGTCGTTGCTCCGCTCAACACCGGCCGCCCACATGGGCTGGTGCATGGCATTCAGGTCGGCGGGGACAGCCAGCCAGTCGGGAGCCAGCGGCGAAGCATGATTCGAAGCAGGTTCCGTCATTGGGTCACATCCTTTCCGGCGCAGAGACGCCAAGCAATTCCAGCCCGTTCGCCAGCACCTGGCTGGTGGCATCATTCAGCCAGAGCCGCGTGCGGTTGAGGTCGGTAATGGGTTCCTCGCCCTGCGGTGCGACCCGGCAGGCGTCGTACCAGCGGTGGTAGGCGCCGGCGATTACCTCGAGGTGGCGGGCAACACGGTGCGGCTCGCGCAGCTCCGCTGCCATGGCCACGATGGACGGGTAGCTGCCCAGGTACGACAACAGTTCGTTTTCGGTGGCGTGGTCCAGCAGGGACGCGTCGAACACGCTGCGGTCCACCCCGGCGGCCACGGCGTTGCGCGCAGTGCCGCATGAACGGGCATGCGCGTACTGGACGTAGAACACCGGGTTCTCATTGGAGTGCTTCTTGAGCAGCTCGGGATCAAGCGTGAGCGGCGAATCAGCGGGGAACCGCGCCAGCGAGTAGCGGACGGCGTCCTTGCCCAGCCAGGAGATGAGGTCCTTGAGCTCGATGATGTTGCCGGCGCGCTTGGACAGCTTCGCGCCGTTGACCGAGACCAGCTGGCCGATCAGGACCTCGATGTTGACCTCGGGATCATCGCCCGCGCACGCGGCAATCGCCTTGAGCCGGTTGATGTAGCCGTGGTGGTCCGCGCCCAGCAGATAGATCTTCTCGGTGAACCCGCGGTCCTTCTTCGAGAGGTAGTACGCGGCGTCGGCGGCAAAGTAGGTGGGTTCCCCGTTGGCCCGGATCATCACCCGGTCCTTGTCATCGCCGAAGTCCGTGGTGCGGAGCCAGACAGCGCCTCCGTCGTCGTAGACGTGGCCCTGTTCGCGAAGGCGGGCCACAGCACTTTCGATCGCGCCGGCGTCGTGCAGTTCGTGTTCGGAGAAGTAGACGTCAAACTCCACGCCGAACTCCGCCAGGGTGTCCTTGATGTCCTTCATCTGGGCTTTGTAGGCTGCCGCCCGGATGACCGGCAGGGCAGCGACATCGGTGAGTTCCCGGATGCCAGGGTGCAGCGTCAGCACTTCGTGGCCCAGATCCACAATGTACTGTCCGGGGTAGCCGCCCTCCGGAACCCCGCGTCCGTGGAGCCGGGACAAAACCGAGTTGGCAAAGACGTTCATCTGCGAGCCGGCGTCGTTGATGTAGTACTCCGCTGTGACTTCCGCACCGGAGGCCCTCAGGACCCGGGCGATCGCATCGCCGAGGGCAGCCCAGCGGGTGTGCCCGATGTGCAAGGGACCGGTGGGATTGGCGGACACGAATTCCATGTTCACCACGTGGCCCGTGAGCGCGGTGTTCGTGCCGTACTGCGCGCCGGCCTCCACGATTACCTTGGCCAGCACACCGGCGGCTGCGGCGTCCACTGTGATGTTCAGGAAGCCGGGACCGGCGATTTCCACGGCCGTTACACCGGCAATGGTTTTGAGCCTCGTGCTCAGAATGCCGGCGAATTCGCGGGGATTGCTGCCGGCCTGTTTGGACAGCTGCAGGGCGATGTTGGTGGCCCAGTCCCCGTGCTCCCTGTTCCTCGGCCGCTCCACCCGCACCTCGTCAGGGACGGCTGATGCGGAAAGGGCAATTTCACCGGCGGCGACGGCGTCTTTCAGGCAGGCGGATATGGCGAGGGAGAGTTCTTCGGGAGTCACGCAACCAGCCTACCGGTGGCCTGCAAAGTCGCGGAATTCCCGCGGCCCCGTGACCCTGTGGGGCGCACAGGAAATCCTGTCCCCAATCACAGGCTGAACCACTACGCTGAAGTCAACGTTGAGAACACCGTAAGCACCCGCCTATACGAAACGAGCCAAATATGAGACCGTCGGTCCGCAAGAGTGTTTTCGCCGGCGTCGCCGGCCTGTCCCTGGCCGGGGCTGTGGCCGGTTGCGCACCGTCTGCCGGACAATCGGGTGCCCAGAGCACGCCGGCCGGTTCAGCGGGCGCTGCTGCGTCGTCTTCCGGGACGGCCGCTGGCTCCGCCGGCCCTTCTGCCTACAAGGACGGCACCTACAGCGCCGACGGCAACTATGTCTCCCCCAACGGCACGGAAACGGTGGGCGTGGAACTGACGCTGTCCAACGGCACGGTGTCAGACGTCACCATCACCGAGCATCCGTCCAACCCGAACACCCGGAAATTCCAGGGGGAATTCGCCGCCGGCGTCAAAGCCCAGATCGTGGGCAAGAGCCTGGACGGGCTGAATGTATCCAAGGTGGCTGGCTCCTCGCTCACCAGCGGCGGTTTCAACCAGGCGGTCGAACAGATCAAATCAGAGGCGCAGTAGATTCCGGACGGAGCCAACACACAGCGCCCAGGCAAAGGAGAGCCCGTGCCGCACACGGAGTGGCAGAACTTCGATTTCGACGGGATCGGAACCCGCTGGGAGATTTCCGCTCCCGGACCGCTGGACCATGCCCTCCGGATGGAGCTTCTGCGTGTGGTTGAGCGCTACGACGCCACATGGTCCAGGTTCAGGGAGGACTCTGTGGTGGCCGCCATGTCGAGGCAAGCCGGACGTTACGAGCTGCCGGCGGAAGCGTCAGCGCTGGGCGCCGTCTACAGGTCCCTCTATGACCTCAGCCACGGCGCCATGACGCCTCTCATCGGCGGCAGCCTGGAGCATCTTGGCTACGACGCCGCCTATTCGCTACGGCCCCGGGGGGCGCCACGTCCGGCACCGCAATGGGAAGGCGCACTGGACTGGGATGGAACGGTGGTAACCACCTCAGTTCCGCTGGTCCTGGACATCGGCGCTGCGGGAAAGGGGCAGCTGGTTGATCTCCTGTCCGCGGAGCTGCAGTCCCGGGGCATCAATGACTTTTTTATCGATGCCAGCGGCGACCTCCTGAACAGCGGCAGGGTCCCGGTGAGTGTGGCGTTGGAACACCCCTACGATCCGGATGCGGCCATCGGCACGGTCTCTCTGGGTGCCGGTGCCCTGTGCGCCTCGGCATCGAACCGGCGGTTATGGGGCGACGGGCTTCACCACGTCCTGGACGGAACTACAGGAGCGCCCGTCCAGACGGTTGTGGCCACCTGGGCCATGGCCGAAACCGCCATGGTGGCCGATGCCCTGGCCACTGCACTGTTTTTTGTTCCCGGCGACGACCTGGAACGAAACTTTGAGTTTTCCTGGCTGAAGGTCTTTTCCGACGGAGGTGCGGACTACTCCGCAGGTTTTGAAGGGACACTGTTCACATGAGTCCGATTAATGTCCGGAAGATCCGGCCGGAAATGTCACCCGCCGCACTCGACACAGCACTGGGCCGGTTCACCATGTACAGGCTGGTGCTGCTGGTACTGGCGTTCCTGGCCGCCTACAGCCTGCTGCTCAATGTCCTGGGCTGGCTGACGTTCGGGATTCCGGAGATGCTGGCCCATCTGGCGTTGTGCCTGGGGCTGACGTATGCCTCCAACCTCGGACTCGCGGCGATTTTCCACGTCCGCCCTCACTCTGAGTCTTCGCTGATTACGGGCCTCCTCCTTTATTTCCTGTTCTGGCCGACGTTCAACCCGATGGATATGACCGGCGTGGCGCTCGCGTGTGTGCTCGCATCTGCTTCCAAATACGCCCTGGCCTGGCGCGGCCGCCACATCTTTAATCCCGCAGCCGCCGGCGCCTTCATCGCCGGGCTCACCGGACTCAACATCGCCACGTGGTGGGCCGCGACACCCGCCATGCTGTGGGTGCTGGTTCCAGGCATCCTTCTGGTGCTCTACCGCACCAGGAAAATGCTCATGGCGACGGTCTTCACGGTTGTGGCCACCTCCCTTGTGGCTCTGGAACTTCTGCGGGCAGGCATGGCCCTTGGCGGCGCCTTGTGGCAGCCTCTCGCACAGCGTCCGGTGCTCTTTTTCGTCGGATTCATGCTGACCGAACCGCTCACCCTGGCACCGCGGCGGTGGCAGCAGCTGGCACTGGGCGCCGTCGTCGGTGTGGTGTTCGCAATCCCTTACAACCTTGGTTTTGTGTCAAACTCGCCGGAACTGGCGCTTCTCCTCGGCAATCTCCTGGCCTTTATGGCCGGCCAGCGCGGCGGCATCCGGCTGGCGTTCACGGGCTCGCGCCCGCTGACACCGTCGACGACGGAGTTCACCTTCCAGCCACGGCGCGCCGTACGCTTCACCGCCGGCCAGTACATGGAGCTGGACCTTCCGCACACAAAGTCGGATGGAAATGGCCGGCGGAGGGTTTTCAGCCTGACCAGCGCTCCCGGTTCGAATGAGGTGAGGTTCGGGGTGGGAACCGCCGAGCCTGTTTCCGCCGCCAAGCGGGTGCTGCAGGCCCTTGAACCGGGCGATGAATTGACGGCCACGGCCGTTGGCGGTGACTTTGTACTCCCCCGCAAGTCATCCCGGCCGGTGCTGCTTATAGCGGCGGGAATCGGAATAACGCCCTATCTGGCGCAGCTCAACGCCGGGGCCTCCGGGGACCGCGACACCGTTCTCCTGTGTCTGGCCAGGAACTCGGCCGAGCTCGCATATGCGGACGAGCTTGAAAGGTCAGGCGCGCGCATCCTTGCCCGGTTCTCGGATGGATCCGCACCGCCGTCGTTTGTTCAGAACGCAGCTGCTGGCGGCGGCGCCGGCGACGCGAGCGTCGCCGTGGCAGGGACGGCAGGAGACCGGCTGGACGGGCCCGCCCTGAAGGAACTGGTTCCGGACATCGCGGCGCGGGACGTATTCATTTCCGGTTCTCCCGCGAGCGTGGCGTCTCTGCGGTCAGCCGCACGGAGCGCAGGCGCCCGGCGGATCCACATTGATTCCTTTGCCGGCTACTGACGCCAGGCTGCTGCCACAGGCGTCCGGTTTTTCCTTGAAGGCCACCTTCCTGCTAAGCTCTAGGACGTCCCACCGGCAACGGCAGGATCCCTGAATGCCCTCGTAGCTCAGGGGATAGAGCGTCTGCCTCCGGAGCAGAAGGTCGTTGGTTCGATTCCAATCGAGGGCACAGAAAAGACCCCGTCAACGTTAGTTGGCGGGGTTTTCTGCATCCATTGTGTGTGCCGCCCGAAAATGTCCGTGACCCCTCGTAGGCTGGTCTCATCGGCAGCGGGGTATCCGGGATCTGGCACCATCCAGCTCCCCACATCCGGTCTCACATGGTGTGCGTGGTTCCCCGCCGAAGCACAAAGGGGTATTCCATGTACTGCTCAATAATTCCGCCCTACATCCTGCGCCGGCTGGCGGCCCAGGACGCACCGCGGTTCTCCGCCGTGGCCCGGGCAGCCAGGGAAACGCTGCTGCATGTCAGGACAGTCCAGGCTGCCCGTGCGCTGCCGGCACCGGCGCAGACACCAGGCATGAGGCAGGTGCAGCCGGGTCCGCCGAACAGGACACTCTACGACGCCCAGTCCGCCGAAAAGCTGCCCGGGCGGCTGGTCCGCAAGGAAGGCGAAGCAGCCACCGGCGACCCTTCAACGGACGAAGCCTACGACGGACTGGGCCACACCCACCGCCTGTACGCGGAAGTCTTCGGCCGGAATTCCATTGACGGTTCAGGCCTCTCCCTCGACGCCACGGTCCACTTCGGAAAGCTGTACGACAACGCTTTCTGGGATGGCAAACAGATGGTCTTCGGCGATGGTGACGGCGAGATCTTCGAACGGTTCACACGTTCACTGAGCGTCATCGGCCATGAGCTCGCCCACGGAGTCACCCAGTACTCCGCCGGGCTCGCCTACCGGAACCAAGCGGGCGCCATTAATGAGTCCCTGTCTGACGTCTTTGGAGCCCTCGTGGAGCAGTTCCTCAACAAGCAGTCCACTGCCGACGCAAGCTGGATGATCGGGGAAGGCCTGTTTACCGGGCAGGTTCAGGGCTCGGCACTGCGCTCCATGAAAGCGCCGGGAACGGCCTATAACGACGATGTCCTTGGCAAGGATCCACAGCCCGACTCCATGGATTCCTATGTCCGGACCAGTGCCGACAACGGCGGCGTGCACATCAACTCGGGGATCCCCAACCGTGCCTTTTGCCTCGTGGCACAGGCCGTGGGCGGCAACGCCTGGGAAGCCCCGGGGCAGATCTGGTATGAGACGCTCACCGGCGGTACGCTTCCAGCCACCGCCACTTTCAGGGTTTTCGCGAAGGCCACTGCCGCCACTGCAGCGGAACTGTTCGGTGCGGATTCCACGGAACATGACGCCGTGCGGATGGCATGGGAAACTGTGAAGGTAAAGCTGTAACTGACCCGCTGCCGGGTCTTCCGGCTCGACCGGTTCGACCGGCTCGACCGGTTCGACCAGTTCGACCGGTTCGACCGGTTCCCGGCAGCCTCGGAAGCACAGGAACCAGGCCATGAAAATCACTGTCCAGCGCAGCGGCGGGATTGCTGCACTGACCCGGGTATGGACAGTCCAGGCTGTGACGAGCAGTGAGAAGAGTCACTGGCAGCCCATCGTTGAGGCATGCCCCTGGGATTCCGTTCCGAAAACCCGGAAAGCCGCAGGCACCGCACCCGACGGCCAGCCAGACCGTTTCATGTACTCCATCCGCGCCGGACAGCGCCGGGCCACCCTTCCGGAGCAATCAGTGACCGGCCCGTGGCGGGTACTGGTAGAGAACACCAGAGCCGCGGCGGAGGAACCGCCCCGCGCTGCCGGCTAAACCGAAGGCGCCAGCTGTCCACGGAAAGCCCGGCGATACGACTGCGGGCTGGTGTCCAGCACCTTGGCAAAGTGATGGCGAAGAAGCACGGAGTGTCCGAATCCGGCTTCCCTGGCGATCTCATCGATGTTGAGATCGGTGGCTTCCAGGAGTTCCTGGGCGCGCAGCACCCGTTGTGAGTTCAGCCATGCTGCCGGAGTTGCACCCGTTTCGGAACGGAACCGGCGGGCGAAGGTTCTCGGCGACATGTGCAGCCTGTCCGCCAACTGGTCCACGGTATGGTCCCGGTCCAGATTCTTCACCATCCAGCGGAGCAGCTCTTCCATGGGTGCGGAGCCGCAGCGCGGCATGGGGCGGTCGATGAACTGGGCCTGGCCGCCATCGCGGTGGGGCGGCACCACCATGTCACGGGCGATCGCCGAAGCGACGTTCGCTCCCAGCTCAACCCTCACGAGGTGCAGGCAGGCGTCGATGCCCGCAGCGGTGCCCGCGCTGGAGATGATGTTCCCGTCCTGGACGTAGAGCACGTTTTCATCAACGTGCACCAGGGGAAATTTGCTGGCCAGGTCATGGGAGTATTGCCAGTGTGTGGTGCAGCGCCGGCCGTCCAGGAGACCTGCCCGTGCCAGTGCAAACGCTCCGGAGCAGATGGACATGACCCACGCGCCCCGCGCATCCGCCGCTCTCAATGCATCAAGCACCGAATCAGGGACCTCTTCATCCCGGCCATAGGGCGCCATGATCACGAGGTCGGCGTCGGTGGCCGCCTCGAGCCCCAGGCTGACGTGGATGGACAGGCCGGACTTAAGCCTGATATCCCCCGGTTCCGGGGCGCAAACACGGAAGTCGAAGGCGGGAACACTGCTGCCGCGCCCGGACCGGTCGATGCCAAACACCTCGAAAGCAGTACCGAACTCGAAGATCGAGAAATTGGGAACAACGATGATTGCCACTGATTTCAACATGACTTCATTATGGCAGAAATTAGAGCTTTTTGGTCGTTTCTGCCACTGTTTCTCTCCTTCTCCACGGAGAACCATAGAGGTATGGAAATCATCGGAATCGCCCTCGTCATCCTGCTCCTGATCGCCATCTACGCTACCTTCGCCACCCTGCTCAAAGACGGCCGTGGACACACGCCGCCTGTCCGCTCGAACAGTGACTGGAGCGCCCTTGACCTGCCCAGCAGCAACTACACGCTGCGGAACTTCTGATTTGTTGCAGCGCCTGCCCCAAAACGGCAGCCAGTTGGCCAGGTTCTTATGCGGACAGTTTCTGTCCGCATAAGGGCGTAAATTCAGTCATATGATCCAGACCTCGGCCCGCCTCCTCCAGCTCCTGTCCCTGTTGCAGGTCCGCCGCGAGTGGACTGGTCCGGCTCTGGCCGAACGCATGCAGGTGACTGAGCGGACCATCCGCCGGGACATCGACAAACTGCGTCATCTCGGATATCCCATCCAGGCATCCCCCGGCATTGCCGGCGGATACCAGCTGGGCGCCGGCGCCCAGCTGCCACCGCTGCTGCTGGATGACAATGAGGCCTTGGCAGTTGCCCTCGGGCTGAGTTCCGTGGCTGCCGGACCGGTGGCCGGCATCGGCGAAGCCTCGGTGCGCGCACTGGCGAAACTGGAACAGGTGCTCCCCTCCCGGCTGCGCCCGAAATTTGCCATGCTAAGGGCTTCCGTGACCACTCTTCCCACCCACGCGGCACCGGTGGATCCACTGAAGTTGACGGCCGCTTCGGCGGCCATCGCGGACCGCCGGCAGCTCAGTTTTGACTACACCACGGCCGACGGTACGGCGGGGCGGCGCCTCGTGGAGCCGTACCGGCTCGTGGCCGCAGGGCAGCGCTGGTACCTCGTCGCCTGGGACGTGAACCGCGGGGACTGGCGGACTTTCCGCGCGGACAGAATCGCGTCGCTGCCGTCGGAACGGAAGAAATACCTCCCGCGTCCCCTCCCCGCGAAGGATCTCGCAGCCTACGTCCAGCGCTCAATTACGCGGTCACCTTACCGGTACGACGTCGTCGTCCGCCTCCATGCCCCGCTCCGCGAGGTGGCGGCCTTTGTCGGCCCGCAGATGGCAACGCTCAGCGCCGATGGGGAGAACACCACCATCCTGCGCGCCGGCTGGGACCGTCTGGAAACCCCTGCTGCCCATCTGGCGTCACTGGACATGGACTTTGAGATCCTTGCCCCCGAGGAATTCCGCGGCTACGCCCGTGAACTCGCGGAACGGCTGGTGCTGGCAGCCAACGGCGGCAGACGGGCACCTGGGACCATGGAAGACCCGGCTCAGGTTTGAACCGGGTCTTCCTGGACAACCATTTGGGCTGTCAGCCCAGCGCGATGTCCGAGGGGTGGAGTGCCAGCGGCGTGATGTCCATTTTCATGTACGGGAACAACGGCAGCCCCCAGAGGATCTCGTGCAGGCGCTCGTTGCCGGCCACATCGAAGATGCTGATGTTGGCGTATTCGCCGACGCAGCGCCAGATGTTCTGCCATTCGCCGTTGTGCTGGAGCTCCTGCGAATAGGCCTTCTCCCTGGCCAGTAGCTCGGCTTTGGCCTGCGCATCCATGTCCTGCGGAATGCTGACGTCCATACGGACTGCAAAAAGCACGGGACTTCCTTCTCTCAGAGTCGGATCAGGACTTGGCGGCGTCCAGCACGAAGTCGTAAGTGACCTCGTTGCCGGCAGCATCCGCGCGGGTGGTCGGGCTCAGCACAAGCTCCGGCTTGACAGCCGAGGCGATGTCATCGGAGAGGTGCTGGTCCCCTTCGAAGTACAGCTGGGCGGTCAGCAGCTGGTAGCCGGGAGCCGAAACCTTCAGGTGCAGGTGCGCCGGGCGCCAAGCATGCCATCCGGCTGCCGCTATCAGCTTGCCGCAGGCACCGTCGGTAGGAATCTGGTATGGGGCGGGCTGCACCGTATTCAGCGCGAAGTTGCCCTCTGCGTCGGCAACCACTGTTCCCCGCAGGTTCCATTCGGGCAGACCCGGGGCGTACTGCGAGTAGAAGCCGTTGTCATCAGCGTGCCAGATCTCCACGTGGGCGCCTCCGAGCGAGGCACCGTCAACGCCGCGGACCTGGCCTTGGAACAGCAACGGAGTGCCGCCTTCATCTTCTCGCTTCGGCAGGGTGGCCGGGGTTTCCAGCTCAGGTGCGGCCGGCACGTAGTACGGGCCCTCGATGGTGCCCTTGTTGCCTTCCCGGTCCTCCGTGGAGACCTCTTCGACAACGTGCTCCACCCAGACATCCATGAACAGCGGCCATTCGCCGTCTTCGCCGACTCCGATGAGCCATGCCTTCAGGGCATTGAACTCGTCATAAGTGACTTTGTGCTGTCGGATGGTCTCGTAGACGGCGCCAAGTACTTCGTTCGCCAGGAGCGACACACGTTCTTTGGGGACCTCAAGTGCCGCCGTCTTGCCGCTGTCGCGGAAGCGTTCAGTGGCGAGGCCGCCCGATTCGGCCGCCTTGGCGTCAAATTCGCTCAGCTCAGTTGTCATCATCGACTCGCTTTCGTTTTCCGGTGCTGGCTGCCGCACAGTCACCGTGATTTGTGGTTGGGTTCGGTGGTTCGTTGGGAGGGTTCAGTCGTTCTGGTCGAGGCGGTACCTTGCCAGCTTGTCCGGATCGATTTCGATTCCGATTCCTGGCGCCTGGCGCACCGACAAGGAGCCGTCCACGATCTCCAGCGGCTCGGTGAGGAGGTCGTCGCTCATGTCCAGGAAGTTGGAAAGTTCCCCCGCCCGCTGGGTGGTGGACTTGAACGCGGCGCCGAAAGTGACGGTGCAGAGGGTGCCCACCTGCCCATCGATCTGGTTGCCCATGACAACCTCTGCTCCCAGTCCGTCGCACTGGTACAGCACCCGCTGGGAGTGCGAAAACCCGGTGCGGGCGGTCTTGATGCTGATGGCAGTGGCCGCACCGTTGAGCAGCTCGCGGGTCACCTGGCCCGGATTCGTTGCGCTTTCGTCCGCCACAAACGGGATGGGGCAGCGCTCAACGAGCCATTTGCGGCCCAGGACGTCGTCCGCGGGGCAGAGCTCCTCGGCCAGGGTCAGGTCAAGGTCCGCCATGGCTTTTAGAGCCCGGAGCGATTCCGACGCCGTCCAGCCACGGTTTCCGTCAATGTACAGCTCGATCCCGTCACCGAGCTCCTCGCGCAGGGCGCGGCAGACGTCGACGTCGAGCCTGAAGGGTCTCCGTCCGACCTTGACTTTGAAGGTCGTGATCCCGTAGCTGGCGCGCATGCGCTCGGCTTCGGCAACCATCCTGGCAGGCTCGGCGAAGCCGAGCATGTGGCTCACCCGCATGCTGTCGGCGAACCCGCCGAGAAGTGCTGTTACCGGTTGCCCCAGGGTCTTGCCGATGACGTCCCAAACGGCCATGTCGATAGCGGACTTGGCCGTGGGGTTACCCACTGTCCTGTCCATGACGGCGTGCATGGCCTCGCGGTCCATGATGGACATGCCCACAAGCCGGGGGGCGAAAAGGGTCATGACCGCCGCCACAATGGATTCCTGTGTCTCACCGTAGGTAAAGGGCCGGGCGGGGGCTTCGGCGACGCCGACCACGTCGTCGTCGCTATGGACCCGGACCAGGACGTGCAGGGCTGTGTGGACTTCACCGCTGGCGAAGCGCAGGGGCTTCGTGTAGGGGATGGCGAAAGGGATCGCCTCGATAGCGGTGATTTTCACGGGAGCCTTCCGGGATAGGTCTGGTCGATAAAGATTTCGTTGTCCTCAAGTGCCGCGAGGAATGCGTCAACCAGGGGTGACACATCGTTGCGTCGCCAGGCGAGGGCGAGTTCCACTGAATCGGATCCATCCACCGTCCGGTACTGGACGCCGTCAAGCGCAATCCCCCGGACGGATCCTGGCAAAACCGCTACTCCCAGCCCGGCCGCGACGAGGGAGAGCTGGGTTGAGGTCTTGGTTGATTCGTGCGCCACGTGCGGATGAAAATCAGCTGCGTTGCATGCACGGATGACGGCGTCATTGACCACCGACCGGGAAGCTGCCGGGTACATGATGAAGTCCTCGCCCCGCAGCTCGCCGACCGTCACCGATGCCTGCGCCGTGAGCCGATGGCCGTCCGGCAGTGCAACCACAAACTGCTCACGGGCAATCGGACGCAATTCCAGCGAGTCCTCCCGGACCGGCGGACGCAGGACCCCGATGTCGAGTTCCCCTGTATCCAATGCCGTTTCGATCGCTGGAGTGAGCATTTCCGTGTGGATGTCCAGAGCGACGCCCGGTAGATGCTGTTTGACCAACCGGGCCAGAACCGGAAGCTGGGTGTAGGACGCCGTGCCAGTCAGCCCGATGCGCAGAGTGCCGGCTTTCCCTTCGGCAAAGCGGCGGGCCCGCCGGGCCGCATCATCAACGGCCGCGAGAATACGCCGGGCATCCGCCAGAAAAGCCTCACCGGCGGCGGTGAGCCTGACGCTGCGCGTCGTCCTTGCGAGCAGTTCCACGCCCAGCTCCGCCTCCAGCTGCCGTATCTGCTGGGAGAGCGGTGGCTGAGCCATCTGGAGGCGTTCCGCTGCCTGGCCGAAGTGGCAGGTGTCGGCCACCACCACGAAGTAGCGCAAGTGACGCAGTTCCACAGTCCTGACGCCCCTCTCCTTTGTCATCGTCGGCAGCCCAAACGGTCGTGTGAGTCCGTCCCGCGATTGGATTGCCGTGTTTGTTGTTGATTCAACAGCGTATGGCTGATTTTGATATTGAACAAATACCTAATTGTTCCTTTTTGAGACTTTACAAATATGAATGTGCACCTAGGCGGGGCTAGGCAAATGCCTAGTGTGACGCGCGCCACGCAGTGGCAGAGTTGCATGCATTCACCATTGACCGACCGATAGTTTGGCGGTCCGTACGGGCAGAGAAGCCCGGCAACCCGGGCAATGCGGCCCGATATCGATAGGAGCCAACATGACTGAGACCCTGGCGGGCATCCGAGCCCACCTCGACCAGGCCCTGGTGGAGCACCCGGAGAATGGCGTATACCGCGCCAAGCGAAGCATCTTCACGGACGAAGACCTCTTCGAACTGGAGATGAAGCACATTTTCGAAGGCAACTGGGTTTACCTGGCGCACGACAGCCAGATTCCGAACGTGGGCGACTACTTCACAACGTACATCGGACGCCAGCCGATCATCATTTCGCGCGACAAGCAGGGCGGACTGAATGCAATCATCAACGCCTGCAGCCACCGCGGCGCCATGCTGTGCCGGCGCAAGACGGACAACCGCACCACGTTCACCTGCCCCTTCCACGGCTGGACCTTCAACAACACGGGCAAACTCCTGAAGGTCAAGGATCCCCGGGACGCCGGATACCCGGAGCAGTTTAATAAGGAAGGCTCACACGACCTCACGAAGGTGGCCCGGTTCGAGAGCTACCGCGGTTTCCTCTTCGGCAGCATCAACCCGGACGTGAAGCCGCTCGAGGAGCATCTGGGCGAATCCACCAAGATCATCGACATGATCGTGGACCAGTCCCCGGACGGCCTGGAAGTCCTGCGTGGCGCCTCCACCTACACCTACGACGGCAACTGGAAGCTGCAGGCAGAAAACGGCGCCGACGGTTACCACGTCTCGGCCACGCACTGGAACTACGCTGCCACCACCGCACGCCGGACCACCGGCGAATCAGCCAACGAAACCAAAAACATGGACGCCGGCGGCTGGGCCAGGCAGAAAGGCGGCTACTACTCCTTCGACCACGGCCACCTGCTGCTCTGGACCGAGTGGCTCGATCCCAGCAACCGCCCGCTTTTCGACCGCCGCGACGAACTGGTGGAGAAGTTCGGTGTGGAAAAGGCCGACTGGATGATCAACATCTCCCGCAACCTCTGCCTCTACCCCAACGTCTACCTGATGGATCAATTCGGCTCCCAGATCCGGCATTTCCGCCCCATCGCTGTCGACAAGACCGAGGTGACCATCTACTGCATCGCCCCCAAGGGCGAAAGCGATGAGGCACGTGCCAACCGCATCCGCCAGTATGAGGACTTCTTCAACGCCTCCGGGATGGCCACGCCTGATGATCTGGAGGAGTTCCGCTCCTGCCAGAAAACCTACCTCGCCACCGCTGCTCCGTGGAACGACCTCGGCCGCGGCGTGACACACCAGATCGAAGGCGCGAATGAAAACGCCAGCGTCATTGGCCTCAAGCCGATTTCCAGCGGCGCCCGGACCGAGGACGAAGGCCTCTACCCGATCCAGCATGGTTACTGGGTGGAGACCATGCGCAAGGCTGCAGACGCCGAAGAAGCCGCTCAGAACTAGGCCCGGACAGAGCCTGAGGAGAAGAACATGACACTTACAACTGAAATCAGCCAGCTTGCCGTCGCTGACAGCCCGGCCAGCCTGGAGGACATCCGCTCCTTCCTCTACCGCGAGGCGCGCTTCCTGGACGACCGCGAATTTGACCGCTGGCTGGACTGCTACCACCCCGAGGCCGAGTTCTGGATGCCGGCCTGGGCCGACGACGACCAGCTCACCAGCGATCCGCAGCGCGAGATCTCGCTGATCTACTACTCCAACCGTGGCGGCCTTGAAGACCGCGTCTTCCGCATCAAGACAGACCGCTCAAGCGCCACGAGCCTGCCTGAGCCGCGCACCGGCCACAACATCAGCAACGTGGAGATCGTGGAGGTCCGCGGCCAGCAGGTCGACGTGCGCTTCAACTGGTACACGCTGTACTACCGCTATCAGAACATCGATCCGTATTTCGGAACGTCTTTCTACACCATCGACTTCTCCGGCACCCAGCCCGTGATCACGAAGAAGAAGGTGGTCCTCAAGAACGACTACATCCACCACATCGTGGACATTTACCACATCTAATTTCCCTAGGACTGGATTCGAGCCCCCCATGAACTACCAGATTGCCCTCAGCTTTGAGGACGGTGTGACCCGTTTTGTCACCGCAAACCCGAACGAAACTGTTGCGGACGCCGCGTACAAATCACGAATCAACATCCCCTTTGACTGCCGCGACGGCGCCTGCGGCACGTGCAAGGCCTTCTGCGAGTCGGGCAAGTTCGACGGCGGTGACTACATCGATGAGGCCCTCACCGAAGATGAAGCAGAGAAAGGCTTCTGCCTGCCCTGCCAGATGGTTCCGGAAACCGACCTTGTCCTGCAGATCGCCGGTACCTCAGAGATGGCCAAGGTGGGAGCCACAACCTTCGAGGCGACAGTCAACGAGCTGACCTGGTTCGCTGACAATACGGCTGCCATCACCCTGACGCTGGAAAACCGGGACGACCTCAGGTTCCTCCCGGGCCAGTACATGAACTTCGCCGTGCCCGGCACGGAGTTCGCCCGGTCTTATTCCTTCAGCAGCGGCCCTTCCGCCGACCAGCTTCGCTTCCTGATCCGCACCGCACCGGACGGCGCCATGACCACGTACCTCAAGGAACGTGCCGTTGTGGGAGACAGCATCCCCCTGACAGGACCGATGGGCAGCTTCTTCCTGCGCGACATCAAGCGTCCGGTGCTGATGCTGGCGGGCGGTACTGGCATCGCACCGCTGCTGTCCATGCTGGAGAAAATCGCGATGGGTCTGGAAGAAGCACCGGCACACCCGGTGCACCTGGCCTACGGCGTCACCTTTGATAAGGATCTGGTGGAGCTCGACAAGCTGCAGCGCTACGCCGACATCATCGAATCCTTCACCTTCGACTACTGCGTGGCGGACCCCGCCAGCCAAGCGGAGAAGAAGGGTTACGTGACCCAGCACATCACCGCCGGACAGATCAACGACGGCGACGTCGACGTCTACTTGTGCGGCCCGCCCGCCATGGTGGACGCCGTCCGCAAGTACTGGGACACCCAGGGCATCACGCCGGCCAACTTCTACTATGAGCGTTTCGCTGTGGGAGCCACAGCGAAACAGGCACTCGCCGGAGCCAGCGCTTGAGCACGGGCAAGGCCCGGGTTCTCAGCCCGGGCCGCTTCGCCGGCAAAGTGGTGGTGGTCACCGGAGCTGCCCAGGGCATCGGTAATGCGGTTGCCTCCCGGGTCGCAGCCGAGGGCGCCGAGGCCATCCTGGTGGACCGCGCCGAGATTGTCCGGGAAGCCGCTGCGGAACTCGTGGCGGAAGGCGCTGCCGCGTTCGGCATCACCGCCGACCTCGAGGACTATTCCGGCGCCAGCGCCGCCATCGAAGAAGCGCTGGCCCGCCATGGCCGGATTGATGTCCTGATCAACAACGTGGGCGGCACCATCTGGGCCAAGCCCTTTGAAGAGTACGAGCCGGAACAGATCAGCAAGGAAATCCAACGGTCCCTGTTCCCGACTCTCTGGACGTGCCGGGCAGTACTTCCGCACATGATCGCGCAGCAAAGCGGTGTAATCGTCAACGTCGCATCAGTTGCCACCCGTGGCGTCAACCGTGTCCCATATGCTGCAGCCAAAGGCGGAGTAAAGGCCATCACGGCGGCCCTCGCACTCGAAGCAGCACCGCACGGAATCCGCATTGTGGCCACGGCCCCGGGCGGAACGGAAGCGCCGCCCCGGCGTGTTGCGCGCGGTCCCCAACCGGAAGGCGAGGCGGAAAAGGCCTGGTACCAGCAGATTGTGGACCAGACCATCGATTCATCGCTCATGAAGCGATACGGAACCCTCGAAGAACAGGCGGGTCCCATCGCGTTCCTCGCCTCGGATGAGGCTTCCTACATCACCGGCAGTGTCCTCGCTGTTGCCGGTGGCGACCTGGGCTGATCCCCAGGCAGGCGCACAACCCAGCCACCCACATCCGGCCGCAATGAAGCGGCCCGAGACACTGGAGCACCCTATGAAAGCTCTGTCCGCATCGAATAATGATGCAAATCGCAGGAAAACTGTCCGCTGGGTGATGGCGATCGCCGCCGCCGCCCTGCTCTTTGACGGGTACGATCTCGTCGTATATGGAACTGTTGTTTCATCGCTGCTGCGGGACCCCTCACAGCTGGGAGCCCTGGACGCTGCCCAGGCCGGCGCCCTGGGCAGCTACGCCCTGATGGGCGTGATGGTGGGCGCACTCACGGCGGGCGCGGTAGGTGATTTCCTTGGCCGGCGGAAACTTATGCTGATCAACATCGTCTGGTTTTCCGTGGGCATGACCTTCACGGCCATGGCCACGAGCGTTCCGGTATTTGGCCTCTTCCGGTTCCTGACGGGGATCGGCGTGGGCGCCCTGGTAGCCACTGCCGGTGCCGTGGTGGCCGAATTCGCCCCGGCCGGCAAGCGCAATTTCTACAATGCGCTTGTTTACTCCGGCGTGCCCGCCGGCGGCCTTCTGGCCTCGCTGCTGGCCATCATTCTCGGCGGTGTCACCGACTGGCGCGGCCTCTTCATGATCGGTGCCCTGCCCCTGGTAATCCTGTTCCCGCTGGCATACCTGAAGCTGCCGGAGTCGCCCAGATGGTTACTCGCCCGCGGCCGCACTGAGCAGGCCGAGCTCCTGTCAGTGAAGACCGGCATTCCTCTGGAAGACAGCGACGCTGACAAGGGCAAGGGCATCCCCAGCTCCGCACCTCCGGTCGCAGCCGGCAATGACGGCCGTCCCCTCACCGGTTTTGCCGCCCTCGCCTCCGGGAAATACCGTACGCCTACCATCCTGCTGGGACTCATGAGTTTCTGCGGGCTGCTGCTGACCTACGGCCTGAACACCTGGCTTCCGGAAATCATGGGGCAGCACGGCTACGGCAAAACGTACTCACTGACCTTCCTCATGGCGCTCAACGCGGGCGCCGTGATCGGCGGGCTCATCGCGTCGCGGTCCGCGGACCGGTTCGGGCCGCGTGCCATCATTGCCTCGACGTTTGCCATTGCGGCCGCCGCCCTGGTCCTGCTGACGTTCGAATTCCCGCTGCCCGTGCTGATGATCGCCGTCGCATTCGCCGGCGTCGGCAGCCTGGGCACCCAGGTGCTCGTCTACGGGTTCGTGTCCAACTACTACCCCACACCGGCACGTGCGGCCGGCGTGGCATGGTGTGCAGGGTTCGGACGTCTGGGCGGCATTGTCGGTCCGCTGGTGGGCGGCTTCCTGATCAGTGCCCACGCTCCCAGCAACGTGGCATTCGTGGTGTTCGCAGCCATAGCGCTGGCCATAGCGCTGGCCGGTGGCCTGGTCACGGTCTTCGTCCGCAAGCACCACACGTCCCAGGCAACCGCTGCCACAGTGGATGTTGCAGGAGAGCCCGTTGGTGAACAGCCGGCTGCCGCAACAGAAAGCAAGGACACCGTGGCGAACGGATCCGGACGCTGGGGCCTGTGAGCCACCCGTCGGTTAGTGTTGGGATCCATGCCTGACACAGTCGACAGACCATTCCTGAGCGGGCGGACGGCACAGACCCGGCAGCTGCTGGGCCTGCTGCAGTCCGCCCGCTCAGGCGTGCCTGCCCTCGCCGTCGTCAGCGGCGGGCAGGGCATGGGAAAGACTGTCTTCGTGGAGAACTTTCTCCAGCTGCAGGAAGTGGAAACGGCCGGTACCACCGTCCTCAGGGCTGCCGGCGCCGTCTGGGAAAGGCCCATGGACTTCGGCGTGGTTCAGCAGCTGCTGGCCAGGTGCCCGGACCCCGCGGAAGCGGGCAGGCCGGGGACCAACGACGCCGGGAGCCGCCCTGCGGGAATGCTGCGGCAACACGGTGAAGCGCTGCTCTCTGCCTTCACAACCCTGGCCGGCGGCACAGACCGCATGGTGATCCTCTGGGTTGACGACCTCCAGTTTGCGGATGTTGCTTCGCTGCAGGCACTCCTTTACACACTGCGCAGGATGGGTCCGCTGCCGCTGCTGACCATCCTGTGCGTGACCCCCGGCCGGGGCGGAACGGACCCCGCAGATGCCGGCCTGCTCAGGTATCCCGGTGCCATGAGGATCACGCTGGGGCCGCTGGCGCCGGATGATGTCCTTGCGATGTCCCGCGGTAACTCCGGCCCCGGGCTTCCGCGGTCCGCGGCGCGTTCCCTCACGGACCACACCGGAGGCAGCCCGTCTCTGATCCAGCCGCTGTTGGAAGAGTTTCCCGCGTCGATCTGGTCCGCAGGCCCCGAATCGTTGCCGGCACCGGCTGAGTATGCCGCCTCGGTCGCCGCCTTGCTGCTCAGCCTTCCTCGGGAGGCAGCCGCGCTCACGGAGGCGGCCGCCATTCTGGGCGCGCGGTCACCGCTGGCGCTCGCCGCGGAACTTGCAGGCGTTATGGACGCAGTGGCAGCCGTGGACGCCGCGGACACCGCCGGTCTTCTGCGCCTGAACATGGCTGGCGCGGAAACCCTGCTGGAATTTCCACTGCCTGTGCTCCGCGCCGCCGTCTACCAACGGCTCGGACCAGCCCGCCGCGTTGCATTGCACACCGCCGCCGCCGGCATCGTGACAGGCCCGGTCCAACGGCTGAACCACCGCGCCGCCGCTGCGCTGCTGCCGGATCCCGCCCTGGCCGCCGAACTCGAGAGGACTGCCTCCGGTTTCGCCTCAACCGGCGCCTGGCGGCGGGCGGCTGACGCCTACGCCCAGGCGGCACGGCTGAACCCCCGCACGCAGGAGCGGGAATCGCTTGTTGTTAAGGCCGTGGATGCCATGGTCGGGGCCGGCGAGCTCCCACGGGCAATTGCCGCTCTCGACGTCCTCGACTCATTCGCGCCCAGTCCAAGTAGCGACGCCGTCCGCGGCTATCTCGCCATTCTGCGGGGTCACCCGGCCCAGGCCGACGCACTGCTCCATAAGGCGTGGACCGCCGTCGATCCCTCCACCGACGCCGAGATGGCGGGCGGAATCTGCCAGCGGCAGGTCCTGCACGCCCTGGCCCGGTTCAACGGGCGGGACCTCGTGATCTGGGCGGACAGGGCCAGGCGCCTTGCCCCTGCGGGCAGCCCGTCGGTGGTGGAAGCACAGGCCATCGAAGGACTGGGCCTGGGCGCCATGGGCCGCTACGCCGAGGCTGAGAGAAGTTACCAGGCCGCGGAGCGCTTACCGGACCACGGCGCACAGCACCAGCGCATCGCCATGGGCAAAGGCTGGCTGCATCTGGCCATGGACCGGGTGGAGGAGGCCCGGGCCGAACTTGCCGGAGCCATGCCCACGGAATTCGGCCACGGCTCGCAGCGCATCTCACTCTGGGCGAAGGCCTGGCTGGCCAGAACCGACGTGGCACTGGGAGCCTGGGACAACGCCCTGCAGACCGTCGAGAGCGCAGTGTCCATCCAGGAGGAATCCGAAATTGACCTGCTGCGGCCGCTGCTGCACTGGACCGGTGCCCAGATCCATGCCCTGCGCGGCAATTGGGACGCCGCTGCCCACCATCTGGAGCGCGGCTCCGCGGCGGGCGACAGCTATCCCATCATGCTGCTGCCGTATTGCCTGGCCCAGGCGCAGGTGGCGGAGGCCAAAGCAGACTACGACGGCGTCATCCGCGCTTTGATGCCCGTGTTGCGGATGCAGCGCACCAGCGGGATCGACGAAC